>CAWFQA010000001.1:0-2466336 GCA_963817855.1 uncultured Acidobacteriota bacterium
GCCCAGCTACAATCCCACCGTTGTCTACGGCGCGCCTGTTTATCCTTATCCGCCCGTCGTCTATCCGCCTCCTCCGCCCCCCGGTTACTACGCCGCAGGCGTGGCGATTTCGTTCGGCGTGGGCATGATGATGGGTGCGGCGTGGGGCGGAGGCGGCTGGGGCTGCGGCTGGGGCGGCAACAACAATGTGTACATCAATAACAACAATAACTTCGTAAAAAATTCGAACATACAGGGCGGCAACCGCGTCAACGCCAACGGCAACGGCAACAGCTGGCAGCATAATCCGCAGCACCGCGGAGCGGCGCCGTATTCGAATCGCTCCACGGCAAACCAGTACGGCGGCACAGCGCGCGGCGACTCCCTGCAGAACCGCCAGGCAAATGCGCGCCAGAACAACGCGCGCAACGGCAATGGTTCCTCTGCTGGGAACAGGGATCCTGCAAGCAATCGTGGCGCTGGTGCATCCGCCGGAAACAGAGACGGCGGAGGCAATCGTGGCTCTGGCCCATCCGCTGGAACGATGGACCGCAACTCGGGAACTGGCGGCGGAGATCGCGTCGGCGACCGCAGTGTCCCAAGCAACTCATCGCGGGGCGGCGGCAGCAGCAGCGCCTTTGGCGGTGGCAGTGGCAGTTCCGCCAAGGCGAGCAGTTCGCGCGGCTCATCCAGCTTTAGCGGTGGTGGCGGCGGACGATCCGGCGGCGGTCGTTCCGGCGGTGGTGGACGGCGCCGATAAGCAGCCAGGATGGAGATGAAGCCCATGATCGCGAAAGGACTAAAGACAATGAGACGCACGCTGCTTGTAATTTGTATGGTTGCTTCCGTGCTGATCATCCTGCCCGCCAGGGTGCAGGCGCAAGCTAGTCCTGCCCCCGCGCCGAGTTCCTCTGCACAGATGACGTTCTCCACGCCGCAAGCAGCCGTCGATGCCCTCATCCAAGCTGCCGGAGATTACGATGTGCCGGCGCTAATGAAGATCTTTGGCCCGGCGGGAAAGAGTTTTATAAGTTCAGCCGATCCGGTTCGCGACAAGAGCAAAGCAGTTGCGTTTGCGGAGAGTGCCCGCACAAAGAATGTGATACAAGATGATCCCAAGAATCCCAATCGTGCGATTCTTGTGATTGGCGACGACGATTGGCCGTTCCCGGTTCCACTCGTGAAAAAGGGCGGGAAGTGGCACTTCGACTCAGCCGCAGGGCGTTCAGAAATCCTCTACCGGCGCATCGGCACCAATGAACTCGATGCCATCCAGGTGTGTCGCGGATACGTTGAGGCGCAGGATGAATACGCTCAGACCATTCACGACAATTCCGGCATAAATCAGTACGCGCAAAAGATCATCAGTACGCCCGGAAAGCAGGACGGTCTGTACTGGGTAAACGCCGACGGCACGCCGGGTGGTCCCATCAGCGAACCGGTTGCAAAGGCTATCGCCGAAGGCTACAGCGTCGCCCAGCGTAGCGCCTATCACGGCTACTATTACAAGATCCTCACGGGCCAGGGACCTGCCGCACCGTCGGGCAAAATCAATTACGTCATTCAGGGCGTCATGATCGGCGGCTTCGCCCTGATTGCTGCACCTGCCGAATATCGGGTCACCGGCGTCAAGACATTCATCGTCGGACCCAACGGCATCGTCTACCAGAAGGACCTTGGACCCGACACGCTGAAGATCGCGAAAGAAATTAAGCTGTACAACCCGGACAAGACGTGGCAGGCCACGGATGACGGTTGGCCCTCGGCCTCTAACACCGACGTGGCTAGCAACTGAGGAAACATGGGCCCTGTATTTGCGAATTCTCCAATCGGGGATCGACCGATCGCCTCGCAGATCCCCGATTTTTTTTCTTAACTATATAGATAGCTGTATCCGGCGCCGGTCGAGCGAAGCTTGCGGCTGATGCTTGATCATTTCGCGCGACAGAAGATCTCCCGAGCCGTCTAGATGATCACATCCCTCAAGAATCGGCTTCCGCGCATGACTCGCCACAATCGGTCCATTCTGTTACTGGCCTCTCTTGTGCTCTTCTTTGCTCTGGCGCCCATTCTCGAAGTGCAGCCGACAGGCGGGCTGCTGCTGATTCTGAACCTCTATATCGCGCTGGTAACGGCAACCAGTGAATTGGCAGACAAGCGCGTCCTCGGGATCGCCATTCCTATCGCGATAGCCTCGGGGACTCTCTCGCTGGCCAGTCATTATTACACTGCACGGTCCTTGGCCTTCGCAAATTATCTGATGCTGGCAGTTTTCCTGGCGCTCGTTTCGGCCAGCCTGTTCGTCTATTTGGGCGGGCGACAACAGGTTACGGCGGACCGCATCCTGATCTCCGTAAGCCTCTATTTCCTTCTGGGGCTCACCTGGTTTGCGCTGTACAACGTCATCAACCTGGTCCAGCCGGGATCCTTCGCAGAGGCTGGAAAACCATTGACCGGTATCCCCCACTGGAGCACGATGCTCTATTTCAGCCTTGTCACGCTGACCACCCTCGGCTATGGAGACATAACCGCAATTAAGCCTGTTGCTCGCATGGTCACGACGCTCGAAGCCGCGGCTGGGGTCCTCTATATTGCCATCACCGTCGCGCGCCTCATTGGCGCTCAGAATCCGTCAGTTGATCGTGAGGCGTGAGCGCGATCCGCGATTGCATATCGCGTAAAGCAGCTTTATAAGATGGGCTGCAGGATTGTCTCGTCGGATTGCCGTCTCAGATAGCTTGAGACTGCCTGCTCCAGGTCATGGTACATGCCGGCACGCCCCAGCGTTTGGCCCAGAAGCGATTTCTGAATCAGCCGCAATGGTTCGGGATTCAGGCCTGCCAGCCACACGCTGATGCCCAACTGCCCCATCTTGCGCTGCGCCTCAGCCAATCTCTTCAGCGCAGAGTATTCCAGGTCGGGGATTGCGCTGCAGTCGAGTACGATCACCCGCGGCTGGTATTCATCGATGAACGGCCACATCAGGTCTGCAACCCGCTGCACATTGGCAAAGTGGAGCATACCTTCCGTCTTGAGCAACAGCAGCCCGGGGAATATCTCATCCTCGGGGTGCTCCGGACTGCGTGGGCGGAAGATGTTCGTGCCCGGCTTGCGCGCCAGCACGAATACCGGCCGCCGGCTTCCATGAAACGCGAGTGCAAAGAACGACAGCAATACAGCCACGACGATGCCGCGCAGCGTACCCAAAAGCAGCACCCCGGCCAGCGCGGCCACTGCCCAGCTGAACTCCATCGCGCGGTTCTGGAGTATGGCGCTAAACTCCGGCAGCTTAATCATGCCAGCGCATGGCACCACCACCACCACCGCCAACGCTGCTTGCGGCATCAGCTGTACAACCGGCGCAAGAAACAACAGCACCCCTATCACGACAGCCGCCGTGACAAGGCCGGCGATCTGGCTGCGAGCACCTGCCCGGCGATTGACAGCTGTCTGAGACGTGCCGCCGCCGGAAGGCTGGTTGTGGAAACATCCTCCCAGCAGGTTCGTTAGCCCGATCGCGAGCAATTCCCTGTTTGGCTCAGGTCGCGGTTCAGAAGGATCGCGGAACGCCGCGCCGGCAGCAATGGTTTCAACAAAGCTCATCAACGCGATGCCCACTGCCGCTGGCCACAATTGATCGATCAGAGACAGGTTCGGCAGGGCAAAACTCGGCAAGCCGCGGTGCACTTCTCCCACCAGAGCAATCCCATAATTTTTCAGTCCAACCAGCGCGGACGCTGCAATGCCGACGCAGACGGTGACGAGCGCGGCCGGCGCGCGGGGCCGAGATCGCTGCAATCCAAGCTGAAGCGACAACAACGCCACAGCCAGCAGCACAGTCGGTATCGACACCTGCGGCAGATGATGCGCGATGGCAAGGACGTTGCGAAGCAGATTGCTTTTCGGAATCTGCAGGCCAAGCAACTTGGGAATCTGGTCAACAACGATGGTGGCTCCCACGCCCGCCTTGAACCCCACCAGCACCGGATCAGAGATGAGACTGGCGATAACTCCCAGCCGCAATACCGCCGCCACCAGCAGGATGCCGCCCACCAGGCAAGTCAAGGTGCCGGCGGCGGCCAATAACTGTGCATCGGAACCGACGGACGCCACCGGCCGGAGCGCGGCGGCTGTCAGAAGCGCGATCGTCGAAGTGGTGGTTACACTCAGGGGACGCGATGTGCCCATCAAGGCATACACCACCAGCGGAACAAAAGCTGTGTAGAGGCCCACGACCAGTGGAAGCCCGGCAATGGCGGCGTACGCCACCGACTGCGGCACTACCACCGCGGCTGCAGTCAGGCCGGCAATAACATCCTGGGATACCCACTCCCGCTGATAGGATTGCAGCCAGCCGGCGGCGGGAATCCAAGGCGTCCGGGCGGTGCGCATTAGATTTTGCTGCTGGATGCTCATGAGATTACCCGAACGCAACTCTCCTGCTTAAGGTACATGGTCTTCCTGTCGCCGAGGAATTCCAGGACCTAAGCTCGCGCTGGATACACTTCCGGGATGAAATGGCGACCCTTCAAAGTAGCCTGATCGTCATAGCGGCGCTTGTTGCTGCGCGCCCCCAACTCAATACGTTCATGCGGAACTTTCTTGTATGGGATCGTGCTCAGAAGGTGGGTAATGCAATTGAGCCGGGCGCTCTTCTTATCGTCAGAGCGAATGATATTCCACGGCACTTCCTTGATATCCGTGGATTCAAACATCAGGTCGCGAGCCAGCGAATATTCATACCAGCGCTTCCAGGATTCCACATCCATCGGGCTCAGCTTCCACTGCCGTAGCGGATCCCTCAGTCGCGCTTCAAAGCGGCGCGCCTGCTCCTTCTGCCCAACTTCCATCCAATACTTGATGAGAATGATGCCCGAGTTCAGCATCTGCCTTTCGAATAGAGGACAAAGCTGAAGGAACCTCTGGTGTTGCTCCTTGGTGCAGAAGCCCATCACGTACTCGACGCCGGCGCGGTTGTACCAGCTGCGATCGAAGATGACAACCTCGCCCGCAGCCGGAAAATGCGGAATATACCGCTGCAGATACATCTGGCTCTTCTCGCGGTCGGAGGGAGCCGGGAGAGCTACCACCCGGAATATACGAGGGCTGACTCTTTCCGTGATGGCGCGGATGGTGCCGCCTTTTCCTGCCGCATCGCGTCCTTCGAATACCACGACCACGCGCAGGCCCGCATGCTTCACCCAATCCTGCAATAGGCACAACTCACCCTGAAGCCGGCGCAATTCGCTCTCATATTCCTTGCCGGACATGCCGGAGCCGTTTTTGCTTTTCGCATGTTCCTTGCTAGCCATCGGCATTGCGCTCCTTGCGCGTTTGCTTGTCTTTACTGTTCCCATCCACCACCTAGAGCCCGGTACAACTGAACATAATTCTGCAGCTCGTCATCCCAGGCCTGCGCCAGCGCCAACTGCGATGTAAAGTATTGCTGTTGCGTAACCAGCACTTCCAGAAAGCTGGTCGATCCGCCGTTAAAGCGCACGTTCGCCAGTCGCGCAGTCTCATAGTACGTGTCGGTCTGTTCCTGAATCTTTGACCGGTACCGTCGCGATTGCGAGTAACCCACCAGGCTGTTGGAAACATCTTCAACCGCTAACTGGACGGATTGCCTGTACGCCAGTTCTGCCTCATCGTGCTTTGCCCAGTGCCAGCCTGTAATTGGAGCGAATGCGGCCGCCCTCGATACAGGGGCTGCAGCGCCGCTGCGGCCAGGGTCCAGAATGTGCGCCGGTCCCTTCAGAAAGCTGGTGACCGACGTGCTCATGCGCGCCGAATTCACCAGTAAGCGGAAATTGCGGGAAGAATGCGGCCTTGGCCACGCCGACGTTGGCGTTTGCGGCAACCAGGAGCATCTCCGCCTGGTGCACGTCCGGCCGTCGCGTCAACAAGGTCGAAGGAAGCCCGACGGGAACCTCCGGCATGTGCGGCTGCTCCGTCAGGCTAATGCCGCGATCAATCGGCCCCGGATTCCTGCCCACCAGCATACTTATGGCATTCTCTGTCTGCTCAATCGAGGTATGCAGGCTGATGATCTGCGCCTCGGCCTGCTCCACCAGTAACTGCGCCTGCAGAACATCTGTCTTCGCGCTCTCTCCGCCCTTGAAGTTGATGGTGTTCAGCTTCAACATGTCCTGGTCGGCCGCTAGCGTCTGTTCGGAATAATCGAGCTGGGTGTCGTACTGCCGCAGGTCGAAAATATGCGCTGGCAAGATCCGATACCAGAGTTGTTCGAACCACGTCCTGCCCGTATTCACTGGCCACCAGGTTCGCGCGGGCGGCTTCGGTGGCGCGGCGGTATTGCCCCCAGAAATCGACCATGTAGCTCGCCTGCGCGGCGATGGTATCGAAGGTTGGTCCGCCAGGGTATATCTGAGACTTTGTGTGCTCAATTCCGGCAGACACACCTAAGGTGGGCAACTGGTCA
Organism: uncultured Acidobacteriota bacterium; assembly: GCA_963817855.1. GTDB lineage: Bacteria > Acidobacteriota > Terriglobia > Terriglobales > Acidobacteriaceae > JAKAAZ01. The sequence continues at coordinate 6,422 of CAWFQA010000001.1, forward strand.
GCCCGCGTGACACCCACAATCGCTCGGGCCTGCATCACGCGCGCAGCCGCAATTTGCATATCATAGTTGTGGACAAGAGCTTCGTGGATCAGGTCTTCCAGCACCTTGTCCTGAAATACTGTCCACCATTTCATTTCGCCGAATGACGCCGGTGCCGCCGCGGGTGCGGGGCTGCTATAGCAGGCGCCAGCCCACGATACTGATCCGGCTGTGCGAGTTGCGGCCGCTTGTAGTTGGGTCCAACCTTGCAGCTACAGAGCGAAAGCAACAACACGGATGCGGCCAATGATCGAGCGGAAATCATACGTGCACTCCCTTCTCTTCTTTCAGCTGGTTGAGCTTCCGGCACTTTCCCCAGGCCAATCCGACGACCGAACCTCTCGATGACCACGAACGACACGGGAATGAAGAAGATGGCCAGCACCGACGCAGCCAGCATTCCGCCGATCACAACCGTTCCAAGCACCTGGCGCGAAATGCCGCCGGCCCCGCTGGCTGTCCACAGCGGCACGCACCCCAGGATGAATGCGAATGCAGTCATCAGAATCGGCCTGAACCTCAGCTTCGCGCCTGTTAACGAGGCTTCAACCAGAGGCTTGCCCTTGTCGTACTCCATCTTGGCGAATTCGACAATCAGGATGGCGTTCTTCGCGGCCAGTCCGATCAGCATCACCAGTCCGATCTGCGCATACACATCGTTTTCCAGGTGACGGCCGAATAGCGCCAGAAATGCTCCGAATACCGCGATGGGAGTTCCAAGCAAGAACCGCGAACGGCAATGTCCAGCTTTCATACTGCGCAGCCATGATCAGGAACACGATGAAGAAGGCCAGCGCGAACACCACCGACGGGACTGACTCCTTGAGCAGCCTTCTTCTCCTGGTACGACATGCCCATGTAGTCGAACCCCATCTCCGCCGGCATCGTCTGCTTGAACGTGTCCTCCAAAGCGGCAATCGCCTGGCCGGAACTGTACCCCGGCGCGGTGGCTGCATTCAGCTGCACCGATTGGAATTGATTGAAGCGCATGGTGAACCCGGGACCGCTGCGAGGTTCTGGATGCCCGTGAGCGTGCTCAATGGCACCATCTCGCCCGTAGTGTTCTTCACATAGAACTTGCCGAGATTCTTGGCGTCGGTGCGATACTCGCCGTCTGCCTGGACGTAGACCTGCCACTGCCGGCCGAAGCGGTTGAAATAGTTCACCAGCGACCCGCCCATGAACGCCTGCAGCGTCTGATACACGTTGGCGAGATTGACCTGCTGGGTAAGCACCTTGGCCTTGTCGACCGTGACGCCCACCTGCGGAACGCCAAACAACGCTGTCGTCGTGACGCTGGCAAGCTCCGGCCGCTTGCGCGCCGCGGCCAGGAATAGATCTGCAGGTTTTTCGCGAGAAAAGCTGATGTCCTTTCCCGATCGGTCCTGCAAAATGAAGGTCACGCCTCCCGATGTGCCCACGCCAGGGATTGCGGGCGGCGGAAATGAGAACGCGATGCCCGATGTGACTGTCGAGAGTGCCTTGTTGATGTTTTTCTTGATGGCGTCGTAACTTTCGTCTTCGCTTTTCCGTTCTTCCCATGGCTTGAAGCTCACGAAGAAGAACGCGTTGAACGTGCTGTTCACGCCGCTCAACATGTTGTATCCCACCACCGTGCTCACATGCGCGACTCCCGGGCGTGTCCATGATCAGCTTCTCCACCTGCTTGGCGGCTTCCGAAGTTCGCTGCAGTGAAGAAGCATCCGGGAGCTGAAGACCGGCGTAGACGAATCCCTGGTCTTCATCGGGAAGGAAGCTGGTCGGAATCTTCTTGCCGAACCATCCGGCCGCCAGCGTAACAATCAGCAGAAGAAGAAAAGCGAATCCGGACTTTGCGGATCAAGTGATCGCATGCAGTGACGTACCCATCCGTGGCTCTGCCAAACACCTTGTTGAACCACCGAAAGAAGATTGCCAGCGGACCGCGGCCCTGTTTCCGCGGTTTCAATAACATCGCCGACAGCGCCGGGCTCAGCGTGAGCGCGTTGAATGCGGAGATAGATGACCGAGACCGCGATGGTGACCGCAAATTGCTGATACATCCGTCCCGGTGATTCCAGGAATGAACGCCGTAGGTATGAATACTGCTGACAGGATCAGCGCAATGGCGACTACCGGGCCGGACACTTCTTCCATGGCCCTGACTGTCGCCTCTTTCGGCGTCATTCCATGCTCGATGTGATGCTCGACGGCCTCCACCACCACAATGGCGTCGTCGACCACCAAGTCCAATGGCCAGGACCAAGTCCGAACAGCGAGAGCGTGTTGATAGAAAACCCAAGCATCGGAAACAGGATGAATGTGCCGATGAGTGAAACCGGAACTGCCAGCAGCGGAATGAGAGTGGCGCGCCAACCCTGCAGGAAGATAAACACCACCAGAATGACCAGCCCGATCGCTTCAAGCAGCGTGTGTCTTTATCTCCTTCAGGCCTTCCGTGACTGCCAGCGTCGTATCCAGTGGAATGACATAGTCGAGCCCCTGCGGGAAGCGTGTCTTCGCTTCCTGCCATCAGTTTGCGTACGCCCTGCGCGGTCTTGACAGCATTGGTTCCAGGCAGCTGATAGATAGCCAGAAGGGCGGCCGGCTTTCCATTCAGGCGGCCCTGAAGTGCATAGGTCTGCGCACCCAGTTCGATTCTTGCCACATCCTTCAGGCGAAGAATGCCTCCGTCGGGCTGAGCGCGCACAATGATCTGGCCAAATTCTTCCGCAGAAGGCAGGCGCCCCGGCGCGCGAACCGTGTACGTAAAGTCCTGTCCGCTTGGGACCGGCTCGCTGCCGATTTGCCCCGCGGGGTTCACCGTGTTCTGGGTCTGGATTGCGTTTGTGATTTCCGGAACGGTGATGCCCAGGCTCGCCAGCTTGTCGGGATTCACCCAGCACCGCATCGCGTACTGACCCGCGCCGAATACCGTCACCGACGCCACACCCGGAACGCGCGTCAGCGCGTCATTGATGTTGATGATCCCGTAGTTCGCCAGGAAGATATTGTCGTAGAGGTTCGTGAGGAGAATAGAGCGCGACCAGCATCAAGCGGCGTCGCCGTGGATTTCTGCACCGTCACGCCATACTGGGTCACCGAACTCGGAAGCTGCGAGTTCGCCTGGTTGGTGCGCATCTGCGACAGAATCTGGTCGGTATTCGTCTCCGTGGCGATGTCGAAGTTGACGGTGAGCTTCAGCGATCCGTCACTGCCGTTCAGCGAATACATGTACTGCATGTTGTCGACGCCGGCCATCTGCTGCTCGATGGGCGTGGCCACCGATTGCGCAACCGTTTCGGCATCGGCGCCCGAGGTAGGTCGGTTTGCACCTGAATTTCCGGCGGCGCGATCTTCGGAAACTGTGCTGTGGGAAGGCTCAGCATCGCAACGATGCCCGCGAGGACCATCAGAATCGAGATGACCATCGCCACGATCGGACGATTGATGAAGAATTTAGACACGGTTACCTACCTTCCGCCGCAGCCACCTGCTGCGAGCGGTTCAACCTTGACGGTCATGCCATCGCGGACCTTCTGGAATCCCTCAGCAACCACTTTTTCTCCGGGCTTCAGGCCTTCGGTGATCACCCAATTGTTCCCAACCTTGTCGCCCACCTTTACCGGACGGAAGCTGGCCTTGTTGTCAGCGCCCACCACAACCACCTGGAATGCTGACTGCACTTCAATGACGGCTTCTTGCGGAACAAGCAACGCGTCTTTGAGTTCGCCGGTCTTGATTCGCACACGACCGAAGCCTCCCGGCCGCAGAGTGGATTTCGGATTGGCAAATTCCGCGGCAAACTGAATCGTTCCGGTTTGCGAACTTACTTCGCGATTCACCAGAATGATACGGCCTACGCTGTGATAAACAGTCTCGTCTGCCTGGATGTATTCGACCGGCAACGCGCGGCCTTTCGCTGCGCCGGAGATTACAGCGGACACTCGGGCAGCATTCGCCAGGTATGCGTTCTCGCTGATAGAGAAGTACGCCCGAATCGGATTCACCTTGGAAACAGTCGTCATTTTTGTGGTGGGTCCCACCAGGTCGCCAACCTGCGCCGTCGCCAGTCCCGCGATGCCATCAATCGGGCAATAGACCTTGGTCCACGCCAGGTTCAATTGCGCTTGTTCCATCATGGCCTGGGCCGCGTCTACTTGCGCCTTCGCCGCGGCTTCAGCCGCCATATCGTTGTCCAGCTGTTTCTGCGGAATCGCATTCTGTGCGGCCAGCGGTGTGTCGCGAACCCGATCCGTCTCTGCCTTCGACAGTTCAGCCTTCGCGACCGCAATCTGCGCCTGCGCCTGGTTCAGAGCTGCTTCGAATGGACGCGCATCGATCTCAAAAAGAAGCTGGCCCTTCTTTACGAAGGAACCTTCCTTGTAGTCTTGCTTCAGCAAATATCCCTGCACCTTCGGCACGATCTGCGCATTGGTATCGCCGTTGAGCTGCGCAACCCACTCCGAGTACTCTGGGACGTTCTCTTGCATAACAGGCACCACTTTGACAAGGGGCGGGCTTGGCGGAGCGGCGGCTTCCTTGTTCGCGCAGCCGGCTGACAGCAGGACTATCGCACTGACGAACAGCGCCTGCAGACAGAGTTGTGCCCGGCTGCCCCCCCTTTTGTTTTCACACGCATGTCGGATTCCCATGAGTTACTCCTGTTCCTCGCGCGAATTGCTCTCAGCATCGAAGAAGGATCAAAACATGTTTTAGGCTTTCGCCGGTTCCGGTGCCACTAGCAACACTCATAGTCGGGTTCACTCATAGGCTTGGAGACGCGGTTGAACGTATGGGCTTCAATCTGACGGGAGATCATGAGCATGTCAAAGGATTACTTCGATGGTTTTTAAAAAACGAGACAAGTGGCTGTTGTATATTTCCGCCGCGTCACGCCAGCAAAAATACGAGGATGCTCCCCCACGTCGTCAGCAGGATGTGTCCAATCGCGGCAGTATAGGAATAGCCTAGAGTCGCAATCGGGCTGTCCGATTTTTCCTGCACGGCCGCCGCCCCCGCAATCATCGTCTGTGCGCCGGCAATGCCTCCCAGTAACTGGACTGGATCCAGCCGAAGCACATGACGACCGAACAGAATTCCAGTAATCAGCGGAGTCGAGCGTCACCACGATTCCACCGGCGAATAGCAAGTAGCCCGACTCCTTCACGGCCTGCACAAAAATCGGACCCGCCTTCAGTCCGATCATCGCGACGAATGCAGCCAGGCCCATGGCCCGCATAAACAAAATCGCCCCATCCGGAATCCTCGCGAACCACGGACGCGTCGATCGTGCCCAGCCCACCAACAACCCTGCCAGCAACGTGCCCACGCTCGTCCCCAGCGTAATGTGGAGTCCTCCGATCGGAAAGGCGATCGTGGCTCCCATCAACACCCCGAGGAACACCGCAATTCCCAGCACTCCCAGATCGCTGTCTTCGTTGGGCTGGATCTTTCGTCCCACAATCGGCGCCAGTTTTTCAAGGTCATAGTCAGGCCCCGTGACCTGCAGAACGTCACCCCGGTCCACAACCACGTTCGCTCCCACTGGCAGCGAGCGTCCTCCTCGAGTGATCCCCCGAAGCAGCACCCCACGCGCCTGCTCTACGCTGTCAACAATCTGCTGCAGTGTCTTGCCCGCGATGCGTTTCGAAGTGACATATAAGTCGTAGGAGCCAATCGGAATGTCCAGCAGGTCAGGATCCGCAGTCTCCGCTGACTTCGGCCCCAGCACTTTCACCAGCACCTCCGTCCGCCCCAGAATCGCCAACGTATCCCCGGCCTCGATCACCGTTTCCTGTGACGGCCACATGAGCTCGCCCTTCCGGCGAATCCGTTGCAGAAACAAGCGTCCATCCGTCACAGACTTTTCCGCAGCCAGAACGGTCTTGCCGACGATCGGCGCATTTTGTTGAACCGTGTAGGCGCGAAATCCAATGGGCTGCCATCCCGAGCTGACGCCCTTCTTGGACTGCCGTATCCCCAGCTGCTTCTCTTCCACTTTTGCCTGTTCTTTCAGGTCGATGCCTAGAAGCTTGGGTCCAATCGAAGCGCAGCACACGATCACGCCTAGGGTGCCGAAGATATAACAAATCGCATCGGCCACCGCGATGTGCCCGATCAGGAGTTGCTTTTGCGCATCACTCATCGCCAGCCCGCGAATGGCCTCGCTCGCAGTGCCAATCGCCGGAGACTCGGTGAGCGCCCCCGAAAGCATGCCGGCGGAATAGCCGAGATCGAGGCCAAGAACACGCGCCATAATGTAAGCCGTTATCAGCCCCACGACAGGCACAAAGATAGCCAGCACTGCCCAGCGCCATCCTTCTCCCTTGAGATTGCGGAAAAAACTCGGGCCTACTGAGAAGCCGATCCCGAACAGGAATAGCAGGAAGACCAGCGCTTTCGCCTGGTCGGAAACTGGCACATGGAACAGATTGCCCAGCAGGATCCCGGCCAACAGCGACGAAGTAACAACGCCAAGTCCGAATCCGCGGTATTTAACCTGGCCAAAGATATAGCCAAGACCGACCGCCAGATAGACTCCCATCTCCGGATATTTCTCGAATAACTTCGCCATCCACTCCATAGAAGCGTCCTAACTGACACATCGATTGCTGTCACGGCATCAGTTCCCGGTTCGCTCATCCACTGACAAGCGGGCAGATGCAAATTCCCATGTAGCGGTGCTCTATGCATCGGCTACGAAGAAGCAACCGGCGTACTCGCCTGCAAAGGAGAGATACGCCGGCAATACTGCCAACCGACTCAGCACACTTAGTCCCCGGCCGGCGCTCCAGCCAACTCCTCCTGCTTCTCCTTCGATGCTTCATACGCAGAGCGATAGCCTCTGGCGATGGCACGCACGCCGCGCCCGATATCTTCGTAGACGTCATCGCCCAGGTTGGCCAGCGATACCCGCAGAGACCAATCCGGAGCATCGAAGCCGCCGCCGTTCAGCAATACAATTCCATGATCCTCGGCAAGCCGGAAGGCGAGATCGAGCGGGTGCACATGCTTCTTGAGATAGTCGACCGCTTCCTCACCGATGTTCTTCCGTGCCCAGAATTCAAAATCGATCAAGCCGTAATATGCGTCGTAAAGCGGGTTGGGCGGAAGCTCCAATCCCAGCCCATCCAGCAGCGCATAGATGCGGCGATACACGATCTCCCGGCACGCCGTCTGGTAACGCTTTTCGTTGTCCATCAACTCCGACAACGAAAACAGGCTCATCATTACCTGCTGCGGCAGCGAAAGCCCGGCCGTGTGATTGAGCGCTACATCACGGCTGTCGGCAACAATGCGATCGATGAACTTGATCTTGCGCGGTTCCAGCGTCAATGCCCCGTATCGCTTGTCCAGAGCCTTCAGATCGGCATCCGGCAGCTCGGCGATCTTGCGGTCGAAGATGTTGTCCTGGTGAACCGCAATGACCCCAAGACGCCAGCCGGTGGCGCCGAAATACTTTGAGTACGAGTACACGCCGATGGTGTTGTACGGCAGCTCGCCAAGCAAAGATCGAAATTCGGGAACGAACGTGCCGTACACATCGTCGGTAAGCAGAATCAAATCAGGCCGCTTGTTCTTCACCAGATCCGCAAGGTAGCCAATGGACTCGTGGCTCAGCGCCATTCCCGTCGGATTCCCCGGATTCACAACAAAGAAAGCCTTGATCTTTGGATCTGCCAGCTTCTTGATTTCATCGTCGGGTGGGCTGGAACCGATTCTCCTGGGGACACTCGATGTTGACCACTTTTAAGTCGTAGTCCTCCAGATGCGTCATTTCGATATAAGGCGTGAAGATTGGTGTGGCCAGGGCAATGGTGTCGCCGGGGTGCAGCAGGCGATTCGCCTTCAGCGACTTGAAGATGTAACACATGGCCGCTGTGCCGCCCTCTACGGCGTACAGGTCGAACTTGCCGGCGGGTTTTGGTTCTCCGCACATCGCCCACATCAGGTATTCGTGCGTAATGCGCTCGTTGTGGACAGCATGCGATCGGGAACCGGATAGTTGTCGCCGATGATCGAATCCACCAGCTCGTGCACAAACGCATCTGGCTCGAAGTCGAACTTCTCCACGGCGAACGGCACCATTTCGGAAAGAAATGATGCTCCCGGCATGTCAGAGTGTTCGGCGAGCCATGCCTCAAGCGCGCTGAGCGATCCCCTGAGCCTGCGGCATTCCGCCCAAACCTGCAGCATGCTCCATCACTCGCTTGCTTTCCGTAACCGCAAACTGGCCGAGAAGGAAAAATCCTTCTCGCGGCGTGGTCGCAATCCAGTTCGGGTTGCCGCGGCCGGCATTTAAGAAACGCCGACTGCGTTGTCCTGGACGTCTTCTTGGCGAGATGGATCAGCTCATCCTTGATCTCGAACGGGCTTAGCGTCTCAAATTTCTGAAAGTCCATAACTGCCATGATCTTGTCTCCTTGATATGTCCCGTTACTTACTGCAGGAGCAGGATAAGTATCATGCCCCAGATGGTGAGAAGCGTGTTACCTACCGCATAGGTGACTGTGTAACCAAGTGCGGGCACCTGGCTCTTTCCGATATCGCACACCAGGCCAAGGGAAGCGGTGGTTGTCCGCGACCCTGAAACGATCCCCAGCGTAAGCGCGTCGTGGAACCGGAAGAGGTACTTGGCCACAAACATACCCAGAACCAGCGGGACCGTGGTGGCAAGCGCGCCCCAAAGGAACAGGCCGACGCCCTGCGTCTTCAGCCCGTTCACGAATCCCGGCCCCGCCGAGATCCCGACGACAGCGATGAAGATGTTGAGGCCCACCGAATTCATGAACCAGACCGTGGGCCTCGGAATGCGTCCAAACATGGGTTGCACCGAGCGGTACCAACCCGCCACCAGACCGGCGATGAGCGCGCCGCCTGCTGTCGATAACGTGATCGGCACCCCGCCAACCTTCCACACCAGCGCGCCGATGAGCGCGCCCACCGTGATGCAGGCCCCGATGAAAGCAACATCGGCCACATCGGTGGGACGGTCCGCCACGCCCAGCAATTTGGTAACTGCGGAAATGTCCGACGTACGGCCGACGACGTTCAGGATGTCGCCGCGATTGATTTGGGTATTGGGGAGTATCGGAATCGACGTTGCCACAGCGCCCCGCGTGATCTTCCTCAGGAACACTCCACGGGCCGCGGGCAGCTGGGCAATTTCGGCCAGCGTTTTGCCGTCCACTTCCTTATTGGTGACGTAAAGGTCGACGCCTTCGACGTCATGCTCAGCAGTTCGCGATCATCCACTTCCTTCGGGCTGACCTCAACGACTTCCTCGCGTCCTCCGCCGCCCGTGGTGACCATCACTCGTGAGCGGGAACCAAATTCCTTTACCAGCACCTCGCGCGCACCCACAACCGCAACCACGTCGTGCGTCGCAGCAGCACCGTATCTGCCGTCGCCTCTTCAATAGTGCCGTCAGTGCGACGCACCCGCAGAACAAACACGCGCGAATCGGGAAAAGCGCTTCAGCCTCGACCGCCCGTTTTCCCACAACCAACCCGTCCGGTTGCACCTCGAATGCGCGTGCTTCCCAGCGGTGCCAGGCCGATCCTGCGCCGCCGTATTCCTTGGTACCGCCTTGCCTTTCTTCGTACTCCTTGCAGGCGGCCGGCAAATCGATGCGCAGCAGCCAGGGGCCCAGCAACGCGATCACCAGCGCCGATCCCACCGTGCCGAACATATACGTCACGGCATACGCAATCGGCATCGCGTTCGAGCATGGCCTTGGTTTGCTCCGGCGCCATGCCCGCGCGGTTGATCGCGTCGGTCGAAAGGCCCATGGCAGCCGAGATTGTCTGGGACCCCGAGTAGAGTCCCGCGGAATAGCCCAGATCGTAGCCCGCCACCTTTGCAATGGCAAACGGAACCAGCAGGCAGAACGCACACTGCACCGCCGCAAACATGGCTTGTGGCAATCCGTCCTTGGCTACGCCGCGAACAAACTGCGGCCCCACCGCGTAGCCCACCGCAAACAGAAACATGAGAAATACTGTGGCCTTCAGGGGCGCAGAGATCGTGATTCCGATTTGCCCTATCACGAACACCCGCGATCAATGTCGCGGTTACGGAACCAAGCCCGATGCCCTTGAAGGTAAATTTGCCGAAGTAGTACCCGAGGGCAAGCACCAGGAATATGGCGATCTCCGGGTACTGCCGGAGCGTTGTTGCGAACCATGTAAACATATGTCTCTCTCCGCTTCTTCATCGTTCAATCTGGTCATATCCCATAACCGCGACTGGCAACCGTCTTCTCTGACAGCTGCATTCGCAGATCTGGGGCGGGCTGCCGAGTGCCTCCTTTTCGGCTGCCCGAAACGGTCATGCATGTGCCAGTTCGTGCTTGGCTTCTGGCTTCCCACCGACAGGCGTGGCCTTGATGGAAGAAAGGAAGGATGGCTTCAAAAGCTTTAATCCGAGCCCCGCTTCGTAACCATGAATCTCCTTCACATCCAGCTTTCGCATAAATTCGATCGTCTCCGCGTTGATCACCTGCCCCGGAACCATGATCGGGAATCCCGGCGGATAAGGAATGACAAAATTCGCAGATACCAGCTCGCGGCCCTTCCTGCTAGCCGCTTGTCGATCTCGGGGCTCGCCAGTTTCAGGTGTTCGCATTGCTCCTCGCGATAGGCGCCAAAGAAGGCCGTGCGCATATCGCCTTCGCTCGTCCCGCTCTTGGCGTTCTCGCGGAAGCTATCGTGGAAGCAACTGAAATTGGGAAGGTTCGGCACATCGTGCATCAGCGACTGTACCCGTGCCGCAAATGCCTTCTTCTCCCTCGCGCCGCCCTGGGCAAGCCTCTTTTCGATCTTCTGCGAAATCGTCACCAGCACCTTCATCAGGTGCGCAATATCGCTGCGCGTGTTGTTGATGTTGGTCTGCAGAAGAACGCTGTTCCGCGATGTCTTGTTCAGTTGAATGTCATACTCGGCAGCCAGCAGATTCTTGAATTGCGTTCCGTCGAAGCCGGCAGATCCGCATACTAGCGTCAGCCGCGTGACGTCCAGCGCGATTTCATCTTCGCGCAGGCCTTCACCACCGTGGTCCAATTCACGCCCGGCAGTCAGGTAGTCCACGAAACCCGAATTCCGGAATTCCGCCGGAATCAGCTCGTCCGCTCCGAGAATGCGGAAGTACTTGGAGACCAGCGGATGGCTGTTCACTTCATGTCGTAGGTCCAGAGCCAACTGGATGGCGCGGTTCACCAGTTCGTAGCCTTCCAGTTCCATCTGACGCCGTGCAACATCGATGGAGGCGATGATCTGAAGGTTAGGAGAGGTGGAGGCATGCGTGAAGATCGCCTCGTGGAATTGCTCTTCCACCGTGTGATAGTCCTGATCCTTCACCAGCACCATCGATCCCTGCCGCAGGCACGACATCGATTTGTGAGTTGAGTTGGTCTGATACACGCGCAGGTGCACCTTATCCGGATTCGGCAACCAGGCGTGTCTCCAGCAGCCTTGCGTCTGCGGGATCGAGATCCTCGCCGAGTTGTCTTTGCCTGCTCCTGATACGCCGCCCGGTAGGCAGGATCGGAAGCTTTGTTTCCAGCGATGCCGCCGCTCCCATTGCCGTGCGCCGGCGATAGAACGGGCTCCAGCGTGCAAATCCGAACCACGCTTCGTCCCACAGGAAGATGAGATCGGGCTTGATCGCAAGGCACTCTTCCATCACCCGCTCGACGTTGTAGATATGGCCGTCGAACGTGCAGTTGGTGAGCACCAGCATGCGCGCCCGGTCGAGCTTTGCCTTCGGCCTTCAGGTCGAGCAGGGCTTTTTTGATGGTCCGCAGCGGGACCGCGCCATACATCGAATACTGCGGTCAGCGGATAGGCCTCGACATAAAGCGGCAGCGCGCCCGAGAGCACCGCGCCGTAGTGGTGCGACTTGTGGCAGTTGCGATCCACCAGCATAATGTCGCCGGGAGCCAGCAGCGCCTGCTCGACCATCTTGTTCGAGGTCGAGGTGCCGTTGGTCACAAAGAAGACGCGATCGGCGCCAAACGCGCGGGCAGCATATTCCTGCGCGACCTTGATGTTTCCGGTTGGTTCCAGCAGGCTGTCCAGATCCGCCGGTGGTCGCGGATGACTCGGCGAGGAACAGGTTCATCCCGTAGAACTCGCCCATGTCGCGAATCCAGTTGGACTTGAAGATCGATTTGCCGCGGGCAATAGGAAGCGCATGGAAGGTTCCAATCGGCCTCTGCGCGTACGCCTGAAGGTTGTCGAAATATGGAGTGGAATACCGGTCGGCGATGCCATCCAGAATGCTCAGATGCAGTTCCAGCGGCTCCTCAACCTGGTAGAAGATCCGTCGCACACAGGCCGCTTCGGCGCTTCCCGCCGTCTTTTCGACTTCGCGATCAGACAACGCATAGATGTCCAGTTCCGGCCGCACAAGCTTGAGAGCCTGAGCTAGCGTGAGTCCCTTATGCAATGCCTCAGCATCGGCGCCGGTCGCACTCAAATACGAGGTCAGGAACTCGCGGAGAAGCGGATTATTGTGCGTCGACGCGAAGGGCACATCGTCGTATATGACGACCGCTTCCAGCGCGCCATTCAGAATACGTTGCGACGATCGCGTCTTCAAAACTGCCCACGAACACGGTCTCGTAGGCGAACTTGTCTTGCGGAGCGGCGAAATTGGCGGAGGTCCTGCGCCAGTTCTCTCCACGTCGACTGACGCGCGGGGCTCACCACCAATACTTCAAAATAGGGCCGATGCGGCATGCCCTGTTCTCCGGCCAACGGAAACCTATCAGCCAGGTTTAACGTGCTGTCCTCATCCTTTTCCCAATCTCCGATATTCGTGCGGTAGGAATGCGTCACCACGGCCGCGCTGATGGAGCGCGCCAGACGCGCCGTGCCCGCAGCATCCCCGGAATTTATCCGCTCGTTCAGCGTGTTGAGCAGCGAAGGGCCAGGGTAGGCATAGAAATCCTCCCACGGTCGCAGGTCCGCGAAATTCTTGATCAGCTCCGCACGAATGGCATCGTCCGGCTGACGGTTCGTGGCGGCGATCTCCCACTTCCTGGCCAATTCCAGTAAGCCACGCCACCTGTCGTACCTCGCTTCGGTTCCGGTAAAAAATCGATCGACTTGCGGCTTTGCTGTATTGCTCATAGAAATTGCATCCTTTCCTTCCGGTTCGTCCACGGCCACAACGGTTGCGGGACGCTACTTCTTCTCATCGTTTGTCTTGATGAAGCTGTACTTGGCGCTGAACATGAACCGCGGCGCATTGGCGCTTTGCTTGTCCTCGTCCACCCGCCGGCCATAAAGAAATTCGGTGCCTAGATGGAGTGAACCGAATGGATTCCAAATCAAGTTGGCCGCCGAGTAATTGCCCTGATGATAGGTAGAGCCGGGCTCCAAAGGAGTGTTCGCCACTTGGTCAAAGCTGTATACCGCGGAGGACCGCAGGCGACTCGTCCAGTAGTGCTGATATGCACCGTAAACAGCAGTCAGAGGCACGGCCTCAAGTTGCGTACTGCTCTTGGGCGCGGCGTCGATGCCCAGTCCTGAGGTATCGTTCACATATCGCTCATAACCCGCGCCATAAGCAGCTTGGTATACGAGTGTGTCTTTGCCGACCACCTGCCAGGCTCCGGTGAGATTCAATCCCCATCCGAATACCGAATCGTGTCGCCCATCGGGAAGATAGGCGGACGGACTACGCATCAACACCGCGAGCTGCACGTGTCCTTTCGTAAATCCATGACGGAATTTGATGGCCCCGTCGGGCGTTGGGGTGTTGGGCAGCGAGCTGAACAGGGGAGTCGTGAATGAGACATCCGAAGATGCCTTTTCAATCGAAAAGCTCAAGCTGTTCTTATCGGCAAGCGGAACGCTATAGCGAAACTGGGGGTTGCGGATGGATACCTGGGCCGCCGGCCCCTGGAAGTCAAGCGTGTCCGGCCCGGCATCGGGATCCATAAAATTAGAAAAGCTCTGCCCGAGCAGAAAATTGTTCACCTGTGCATAGGCATGCCGTAGTCGCGGCGTCGTCGCATTCGTACCGAAGAAGTCCATTTCCAGGAAGAACCGAACGCTGGTGTCGCCAACCGGAGTCAGAAAATCCAGATTGACTCGGGTAGGGCGTACCGAAATGGTCGTGTTATTCACTGCCGCTGGAGCGGGGATGGGAAACGTAGCAGGAATGAAGCTGTCGGCGTTGCCCGCAGGCTTAAGGTCGTAAATAAAGTCCGTCTTGAAATATCCGCCGATCCGCAACAGCGTCTGCGTGTCTGCCAGTCTGAAGTAACCGGGATAACGCGGATCCAGAGGCGCGTTATCGATGCGTGGTGCAGAAATCGGGTCCTCGGAGTCGATTTGATAGGATGACGTGGCCTTGCCGACCTCCCGGCGCTTGGGCACCAGACCGAGTTGCTGGGCCAGCACCGCTCCATTCGTTTGGCTGGGCAGAGCTGCCGTCGCTGGCGTTGTCGTGGCCGCCGGCGCCGGGGTAGCTGCCTGCGCCGGGGCTGCATTTGGCGCCGCCGGAGCATTCGACATTTCGCGAATCTGTTCCTCAATCTTCTGCATCTGCAGCTTCAGATCATCCAGTTGCTTCTGAAGATCGCGGGCCTTGCTTGCGTTCGAGGCGGCCGTGTCTGGATTGGGACTGGTTTGTTGTGAATATCCCGGAAAAGCAAACCCCATCACCAAACCAAGGCAAAGGGCTTGAAGCGAGCCTGTCATGCGAGCCATATCAGCATCCTGGATTCAGAGTGAGGGCTTCCCCTATCTGCGAAATCTACGCGCCGACTCGCTTTGCAAACACTGTAAAAACTGCTAGCCATGCACCACCAAATTCAGGAGGCGAGCACGACCTGTTCACGAATATGGATCATCACTTCTCGCGCACTGCGATTCTCATCGAGGCGTGGCAAGGTATCTGGCGCACTCTCCAGTGCGCCAGTGCCCGCGGGCGGGACAAGCTTCCAGATGTTTCTATTTCGTTTCCGGCACCGCGTCGAACTGCCATCCCGCTGTTCGCCGCATCAAGTCGTCCCTTGACGCGGGCGCGCGTGCATTAGAGCATTCAGCGTCCGGCAACTTGCTCGTGGGTCATCTGTGCTACCAAGTCAAACTTCGACTTCGCCAGAAGAGTTTGAGAATCGATCCGCGCAAACAAGTCCAGCAGTCGCGCTATCGACCCCGTCCATCCTGTCTGGTGGCTGGCGCCAAGGCCCGCTCCATTATCCCCATGGAAGTACTCGTAGAAAAGTATGTAATCCCGCCAGTGTGGGTCGTCCTGGAACTTCCTGTTGCCGCCGTACACAGCCCGCTTCCCTTCTTCATCGCGAAGGAAAATCTTCGCCAGGCGGCGCTCGATCTCGTGCGCAACTTCAAACAAGGTCATGTAATTTCCAGACCGCGTGGGACACTCTACCTTGAATTCGTCTCCGTAGAACTGGTACAGGTTCACAAGAGCCCGGATGATCAGCCCATTCACCGGCATCCAGATGGGACCCCGCCAATTGGAATTTCCCCCGAACATACCGGTGTTCGATTCGGCAGGCAGATAATCCACCCTGAACTCCTGCCCCTCCACGTAAAACACAAACGGATTCGCAGCATGTTTCCGCGATAACGAACGGATCCCGTAAGGGCTCAGGAACTCTTCCTCATCCAGCATGTATGCCAGAACCCGTTTCAGCTGCGGCCTGTTCAGCACGGACAGAAGCCGTCGTCCTCCGTACCCGCCATTGGGGTCGTCGGTATTCCTGAGACGAGCAACGATGTCCGGATGCCTTTGCTTGAACAGTTCCACCAGCTCCAGCATCCTGGGATGCCGCTCTACGGTCCCCGCCTCGAACACAGTCGCTGCGCACAGCGGCAGCAGGCCTACCAGAGAACGCACCTTCAGCCGCTTGGAAGTACCATCCGGCAGGTGAAGCAGGTCGTAGAAGAAGCCATCCTCTTCGTCCCACATTCCCTCCTGGCCCTCGCCCATGCTGTGCATCGCATATGTGATCCAGACAGTCTGCTCGAGAAACCGGAACGCTATCTCTTCATACATCGGGTCGTAATCCATCAGAATTACGGCAATCTCCAGCATGTTCTGGCAGTAGAATGCCATCCACGCGGTGCCATCAGCCTGGTCGAGATAGCCGCCGGTGGGCAGTTTCGCGCTCCGGTCGAAGACCCCGATATTGTCCAGTCCCAGGAAGCCGCCGGCGAATACATTCCGTCCTTCTGGATCCTTGCGATTCACCCACCAGTTAAAATTCATCATCAGTCCCTGGAACGAACGCTCCAGAAAGCGAAGATCGGCACGGCCCAGTTCTTTCTCGACGTTGTAGAGGAACAACGTTGCCCACGCATGGACCGGTGGGTTCACATCGCTGAAGTTCCATTCGTACGCTGGAATCTGCCCATTCGGATGCGCATAGAGATTGCGCAGCATAAGCAACAGTTGATCCTTCGCAAAGTCAAAGTCGACCAATGACAGCGAAATCGTGTGGAACGCAAGATCCCATGCCGCATACCATGGGTACTCCCATTTATCCGGCATGGAGATGATGTCGCGATTGAGCATGTGGAACCATTCAGTATTGCGCAAGCCGCGGCGCTTTCCGCCGGTCATCGGGTGCGCGTCATGCTCCGACAGCCATTTATCCAGGTCGAAATAATAGAACTGCTTGCTCCACAGCATTCCTGCCAACGCCTGGCGATGCACTCGGCGCTCGTCTTCACTAAGGGAGCCGGGGGTGATGCGGTCGTAAAACTCATCCGCGTCGCCGACCCGCGACTCGAAGATGCCCTCGAAATCCCCGAACGCATCCTTTTTTAAGGTTGCACTCAGGCGCAAGCGAACTGTCTTGCTTTTTCCACCAGGAATCTGCAGAACATAATGCGCGGCCGCCTTCGTGCCCGTCATTTCGGGATTCACGGCTGCCTTGTTCCCATTCACTACATACTGGTGGAACGCGTCCTTCACATACGGTGACGTATTCGGTTGTCCCCAAAGCCGGCTGACATTGGTTTCGTTCTCCGTGAAAAGGAGCTCCGGCGTTCCTTCGCAGTGCAACGTATAGTCAACCATTGTTGGGTGACACGCGCGTATTACTCCGTCGGCGATCAGCTTCAGGTTCGGCTTTTTTTGCGAATCCGCTTCAGAGAACCACGTGTTTCGGAACCACAAATTTGGCAGCACGTGAATCTCAGCTGTTTCCGGGCCGCGGTTGTGAACCGTGATCTTCACCAGCAGGTCTTCGGGATCCGCCTTCGCATACTCCACAAACACATCGAAGTATCGGTCGTCGTCGAAGATGCCCGTATCCATCAATTCGTATTCAAACTCTTCCCTCGAGCGGCGCCGATTGGTCTCCACCAGGTCCATGTATGGGAACTCGCGCTGCGGATACTTGTAGAGATACTTCATGTAGGAGTGTGTGGGCGTGCTGTCCAGATAAAAGTAGTATTCCTTGACATCCTCACCGTGATTGGACTCGCTGTTTGTCAACCCAAACATGCGCTCCTTCAAGATGGGATCGCGCCCGTTCCACAGCGCCAGCCCAAAGCACAATTGCTGCTGATCGTCCGAGATTCCGGCCATGCCGTCCTCACCCCAGCGATACGCACGCGAACGCGCCTGGTCATGAGTGAAGTAATCCCATGCATTGCCATCATCGCTATAGTCCTCTCTCACTGTGCCCCACTGGCGCTCGCTGAGATACGGTCCCCACTTCTTCCAGGGAGTGGCCAATTCACGGGCTTCATTGAGCCGTTTCTGCTCTACGCATTCCACATACGTCAAAGGGATTGTCTTTTCACCTGCGCGCGCCATCATACTTGCTCCTTCCAAATCATCCCGCAGCTGTATCTATTCGTTAGGGTATGCATCTCCCGCTCCGCACTCATGGGAACGGTGGCGTCTAAATGTCTGCATTCCAAGCACAAAGCATAGAAAGCCGGCCGATGGAGTGTAACTGTGAAAAGTGCTAGCTGTCGTCTCCGGGACTTCTGCTCTCCTTGCCTTTCGCCGCACAGCGATTGCGAATGGCGCCGGCTCGGGCGTTGGTCACCGTTATGGCTAGTTTTTGGCGCATGACGAACGTCCTGAAACCTGCGCCATATCGCGGAAGGGCTCGCGCGCCGTTCCTCCGGCCATTCAAGCAGAAAACCCTGAACGGCAGGAATTGCCGCACGTTGCTCGAAGTTTTGCTAGATGACCGCCGCGGATGTGCGCGCTAAAGGTTAGCTGGGTTCGTGTTGCAGTGGGGCAACTGCCCTTCGAATGAATCGGCGGGATGCGCCCGAGGTTGCGGCACCACATCGCGAACGAGCAAACGAGGGTAGCCATGAAGCCTTTCGAATGGCCGGCGTTCTTCCACTCGTCAGTGGCGATCCTATGCGTCCTTCTTATTACTGTGCCCGGCGACGTGTGGGCCTATGCGTTGTCTCAAGCACAGACGCAGCCTTCGGCAGCTACGCAAACCTCGCCGCAAGCCTCGCCAGCTACCCAAGCCACCAGGACCCCGCCCGATCAACTGGATTCTCTGGTTGCGCCGATCGCGCTCTATCCTGACCCTGTGTTGGCACAGGTCCTTGCGGCTTCTACATATCCGCTGGAGATCGTTCAGCTGCAGCAGTGGCTGGCGAAGAACAAAACCTTGAAGGACAAGGCACTTGCTGACGCAGTGTCGAAGCAGCCGTGGGACCCCAGTATTCAGGCGCTTGCCGCATTGCCTGAAGTGGCAAATCGCCTGGCCAATGACATCGGCTGGACCACCGATCTCGGCAATGCTTTCCTCGCGCAGCAAGCAGACGTGATGGAAGCGGTTCAGCGGATGCGGAAGAAGGCGCAGGAAAAAGGAAACCTGAAATCGACGGAACAGCAGAAAGTGGAAACGACCGTCATCGAAAAAAAACAAGTCATCATTATCCAGCCCGCTAGCCCTGACGTAGTGTATGTGCCTACTTATGACCCCGTTGTCGTGTACGGCGCGCCCGTCTATCCCTACCCGCCGATCTATTACCCACCGGCTTGGTATTACCCTACTGGACTCGCCATCTCCTTCGGCGTGGGCATGATGATGGGCGCTTTCTGGAGCGGAGGATGGGGATGGGGATGCGGTTGGGGCGGAAACAACGTCTACATCAACAACAACAACAACTTTAATCGCAATTCCAATATCAACGGCGGCAACCGCGTCAACAACGACCTTCCCGGTCGCGGGAACAATGGAAATCGCGGAGATCTTGGAAACGGCGGCAACCGCGTCAATGGGGGCAACGGAGTCAATAACGATCTTCCCGGTGGAAACCGCGGCAATGGCGGCAATCGCGTCAACAATGATCTTCCCGGCGGAGGAAATCGCGGCAACTGGCAGCATAATCCCCAGCATCGCGGCGGCGCACCCTATCGCGACCGCGCCACAGCAGACCGATTCGGTGGATCGGCGCGCGGTGATTCTCTCGCCAGGCGCCAGTCAAGCGCACGCCAGCAGATTGCCCGGCAAGGCGGCAACCTGCCCAGCAACCGCGCCTCTGGCGGCCTCGGAAACCGCTCCGGTGGCGCGGGGATGAGTAATCGCGCCGGGTCTGGCGCCGGTAACAGATCGCTCGGCGGTGGACCGGATCGCATCGGCAGCCGTGATCTCGCCCGCTCGGGGGGCGGAAATCGCGATGCATTCGGCGGGGGTTCCAGGGGATATAGCGGCTCGAACGCGCGCAGCAGCAGCAGCCGCGGTTCCTCAAGCTTCTCCTCTCGCGGAGGTGGCGGCTCCAGCCGCGGCAGGCGGCGGCGGGCGACGTAGGTAATCCGGCAAACTCAGGCATACCAGATCACAGGAGCGTCAACATGAAATCAGCGATGCATGGCAGAAATCCCCTCGTAGTAGTTCTCGTGATCTGCGCGACTGGGTGGGCATTTTCATTCGCCGGCAGTATCTCCGCTGCGCCGCCTAGTTCACCGACGTCGGTCTCGACCAGTAAGCCTCCCGCGTCCCCGGCCAGTCAAGCCTTCGATACTCCGCAAGCGGCCGCGGCCGCGCTCGTGAAGGCTGCCGGAACATTCGATGAAGCTGCCCTGTTTACCATTTTCGGCCCAAACGGCATCGACGTCGCATTTACGGGTGAAACTGCACTCGACAGGAAGCATGCCACCGATTTTGCAGCGCAAGCTCGAGAGAACCTTACAGTAACCGTAGACCCGAAGACGGGTACGCGCGCATTTCTGCTGGTAGGGACCGGTGGCTGGCCTTTTCCTGTACCGCTAGTGAAGTCGGGAAACAAGTGGTACTTCGACGCCAAAGCCGGCCGCCAGGAATTGCTCTACCGTCGCATCGGCGCCAATGAGCTGGACGCGATTGATATTTGCCGCGGTTATGTGGAAGCGCAGGAAGCGTACGCCTGGCAGGCGCGCACCGACTACGCCGTCAACCAGTACGCGCAGCGCATCATCAGCACCCCCGGAAAACGCGACGGTCTGGCCTGGCAGAATGACAACGGATCTTGGGAGGGACCGATCGGACAAAAGATAGCGCAGGCCATCGAGCAGGGATACAACCTGCGCTCAGAGCCGTACCATGGCTACTTTTTCAAGATTCTCACCGGGCAAGGCCCTGCCGCGCCGTTCGGCCAGATGAATTTTGTAGTGAAAGGATTGATGATTGGGGGATTCGCGCTGGTCGCGGCGCCTGCTGAATACGGCGTCACCGGGGTACAAACATTCATCGTAAGTGACGATGGAGTCGTGTATCAGAAAAATCTGGGGCCAAAGACGATCGATGTGTTCACAAAGATGGAGCTGTTCAATCCAGATCTCTCCTGGACACCGGTATTGAACGAGGTTAATTCTCAGTAGCCTATGCATATTTGCAGGCACCTCGGCGAAAGTGAGCAGGCTCGTCATTCTGGGCAGCAGGCGAAGAATCTTTGCATTGGCTTTCCTCAGCAAGGCAGCGATCCTTCGGTCAACGCTGAGACCTCAGAAATAAGCACTCTATACCAATAGGAGAAAGGCCGCGCTCCTCTCAGGCATAGCTGTTTGCGCCTACCCACACATCAACCCAGGAACATCGCATCCACGTCTTGCCAGGTACTCACGCGACGATATCCAGTGGTGTTCACGTTGTGCGGCGCAGTGAAAAGAATGCCTTCGCCCTGGAAGGAAGCCAGGTTGCCGGGCATATCGTCGATCAGAAAATCCGCATGAAGAATGCTCTTATCCCCGCAGAAGACGAAATTTTGCGGAGAAAGAAAATCGTAGTGGCGGCGAAGCCATCGGTATTTTGAATTGAATGAGCCAGGAAACGCCATGGCGGCTGTCGCAACAAAAATCTGGTAGCGGCGGCTCATCCGCAACAGCACTTCCTGGCTGCCTTCGATGACCGGAATGTCCTCAAAGAACCCATCGCTCAGCAGGTAAGAATCGATCAGCTCCTGACCCTTCGGCGGAAGCACCTGCCACAGCCACTTGCCTTGAATGTCCTGTTTTGTGATGGAGGTCTTTTGTTCGCGGCTGTAGCGGGCCAGCAATTCGCCCAGCGTATCCGCCATCACCTCATCCATGTCCACGGCGATTCGCTGCATACGGATCAGCCGTTACTCCTCTCGCTGTGGACGGTCGGAGCCGGTGGGCTGGGGGTGCGCCGCATCCTTCGCCAGGCCGGCCGGTTTCTTCGGCGCCGACGGCAAATGCATGGCGTCACTCAAATCGATCGCAGGATTGAAGTAGAGAAATCTTCCGCAGGATTCGCAAAAGTGTATCGCTCCCTGGCGAATTTCATTCCATCGCTGCGGCCGAACCATCATCTGACAGGCAGAACAACGCTGCTGCTCAACCCTCGCAATCGGTACCTTGTGCGCCCGCGCCATGCGGTCGTATTGCGCCAGCAATTCCGGGTCTGCTGCCTGGCGCGCCTCATCGCGTTGCCGATGCAGCTCCGCCAGTTTCACCTTGTCGCGGTCGCGTCCCAGCTGCGACTTCGCCTTCTCTGTCTCCATCAGCTGCGTTTGATTGGCGCGCGTTTCATGCAGTAACCGCTGCTTCACTTCCAGCGCTTCGGTTTCCATCAGGCTGGCAAATTCCAGCTCGTCAATGCGATCGATTTCTTTCTTGCAGAACTTCAGCTGATGCTCCAGCGCTTTTACCTGCCCATCGCTCTTGGCATCGTTTAGCTGGACACGATAGCGCGCGCTTTTCTCGCGCATATCAGCCGCATCCAGTTCCAGCCGGCGTCGCAGCGACGCCTCTTTGGCAAGCGCCGTCGCCACTTGTTCCAGCAGGCGCCCGGTATCGTAGAGCGCCGCTTCGCGCACCTCCACTCGCCCGGTATATTGCCCGATCTGCAGGCTCATTGCCTGTGCCTGCTGCTCCAGCTCCTGCAGTTCAACGAGTTTTTCCAGCTTTTCGTGCATAGGAGGAAGGCTAAAAACGCAGTCTAGCACGGACGCCACCGCTACCGCTCCCCATCACATCGCCTCCGGCACAAAATGCCCGTCAAATTCCGCGCGCTCTTCGCCCGGCAGGTCGCACTCCCGCCGCAAAGCGCCTAAATCAGCGACATCGATACAATAGACGCTGGAGTTTTGACCTACATGCGAAAAGCGCTTTTGCTGGTGGCCTTGTGTTGTACCGCATTCAGCGCCATTGCCCAAACAACCTCCCAGGGGCAAGGCAAAGCTTGGACCAACGCCGATATCTGGCAACCCGGTGGCCCTCTCGGACGCGCCCCGCAGGAATTTCTGTGGCGGCCCGACGGCGACAGCGTCACCTATCTCTCCAGCGACTCCCAACACGGCCAGCCTAACGACGTCATCAGCGTCAACGCCGCCAACGGCGCGGCCTCCGTATTGGTACCCGAAACTCGCCTGGCCGCCATCTATGGCGCAAAGAATGACGAGCGCGATCGCGACCATCGCTCCCGCTACCATGTCTCCAGCTATCACTGGTCGCCGGACTCCAAGCATCTCCTGTTCGACAACACCGGCACCCTGTGGATGTATGACATGGCCAACGATACCGCCGTCAACGTCGGCAGTACCGGCGCAGGCAGCGGCGACGATCCCAAATTTTCCCCCGACGGCAAATCCATCTCGTTTATTCGCGACCACAATCTGCATGTGCTGTCGCTGGCAAGCAAGCACGATGCCGCGCTCACCAAGACCACCGAAGCAACCCTGCTCAACGGCGAAGTCGATTGGGTGTATGAAGAGGAGCTCGACACTCACAGCAACTATTTCTGGTCGCCGGACTCCACGCACATCGCCTATCTGCAGATGGATGAAGCCGCCGTCCCCACCTATCCCATTACCGACTGGATTCCGACCCACAGCACCGTCGACCAGCAACGCTATCCCCAGCCGGGCGATCCCAACCCTGGCGTGCGCGTCGGCATTGTGGGCGCTGATGGCGGCGACACCCTGTGGCTGCGCATACCCGTCAGCCAGCACAACGACTACATTCCTCGCTTCGGCTGGCTCGACAGCAACCACCTGTGGATTGAGGTGCTGCGCCGCGACCATCGCCACTTCGAATTGTTTTTTGCCAACACAGAAACCGGCGCAGTTCATAGCGCGCTGCAGGAAACCGCCAATAAATTCTTCGATGAAGCCTACGATGTCTGGTTCCTGAACAATGGCCAGTTCCTGTGGAGCAGCTGGCGCGACGGCAACACTCATCTCTACCTCTATCGTTACAACGCTGCCGATCCGACCTCATCTAACGCCACTGTGGTCCGCCAACTGACGCACGGCGACTGGGAAGTCCTCGGCGTCGCCGGCATCGATCAGAAAAAAGGAATCGTCTACTACACCTCCAACGAAAGCGATCCGCGAGAAGAAATGCTGTGGCAGATCGGCCTCGACGGCACCGGGAAAAAACTAATCAGCACCATGCATGGCGTGCATCACATTACGCTGTCACCCGACGCCACCCATTACGTTGACTCTGCCTCCAGCCTGCTGCAGCCGCCCGTGGTCAGCACCTGCAGCATTAGCGGCACCTGCACGCCCTTCTGGAATTCGCGTCCGCTGGATGGATACAATCTGGTCGCGCCCATCATGTTTACCGGCAAAGCAGCCGACGGCACCACCTTATATGGAGAACTGCTTTTGCCGCCCGATCTGCACGCAGCCGCCAGCGTTCCGCTGATTGTGAATCCCTACGGCGGCCCGCACGCCCAGACTGTGCGTAACCAGTTCGGCGAGCAGGGCTTCTTGTTCGATCAGCTCTTGATGCAGCACGGTTTCGCGGTGCTGCATGTCGATAACCGCGGCATGGGCAATCGGGATCGAACCTTTCAGGAAGCCGCGTATCGCGATTTTGGTCCGGTCCAACTGCAGGATCAGCTGACCATGATCGATCAGGTGCTGCAGCAATATCCGCAGCTCGATTCCAAAAGATTGGGATGGTGGGGTTGGAGCTGGGGCGGCACCTTCACCCTGTATGCCATGTCCCACTCCGATCGCTTTGTCACCGGCGTTTGCGTCGCCCCGGTCACCAACTGGCGGTTGTACGACTCCATCTATACCGAGCGCTATCTGGGTTTACCGGATGAAAATCAGAACGTCTATCAAAGCGACTCAGTCATCACCAACGCATCCCATTTACATGGAAGTCTGTTGATGGTGCAGGGAACCGGCGATGACAATGTCCACATGCAGAACACCATCCAGATGATTCAGCAATTTGTAACTGCAAATGTTCCATATAGGCTCTTGTTGTATCCGCGCAAGACTCACTCGATTGCAGGATCACCTGCGCGGACCCATTTGTTCGATGCAATTCTGCAACAATTTGAAACCGGCTTGCATCCCTCCGCAGCCGGTCATTAGATAGGAGCTACCTGCATATGCCTCATCCCGCGGAAGGCCCGCACACCCATGATTTAGTGCGCGGCCGCACCACCGTCGGCGACTTTGAACTCACCATCTGCACCGACGGTACTTACCTATTGGACGGCGGCGCCATGTTTGGCGTCGTCCCCAAGCCAATGTGGGAGAAGCGCGCTCCCGCCGACGAAAAAAACCGAATCCTGTTAGGCGCGAACACCGTGATCGTGCGAACCGGACGCCACACCGTAGCCATCGAGACTGGCCTGGGCAATAAGCTGTCTCCCAAACTGCGAGACATCTACAAGTCCAGCCAGTTGCTGCCCAAGAGCCTGGAGGCCGCGGGCGTGCGGCCAGAGGAAGTCAACATCGTCATCAACTCGCATCTGCATTTCGATCACTGCGGATGGAACACAGTTTGCAGCGACTCCGGCCAGATTGTCCCCATGTTTCCCAACGCCCATTACTTCGCCCATCAGGGCGAGGTGGAGCATGGCCATCGTCAATTGGATCGCGACCGCATCAGCTACATCAGCGACAATTACGATCCCCTGATTGCCTCCGGACAGATGACGCTTCTCTCAGGCTCGACCCCGGGAAAGATCTTTCAAATTGTTCCAGGCATAACGTGCGAATTATTTCCCGGCCACACCGCGCAGCTCATGGCCGTTCATATCAACTCCGCCGGCAAGCGCGCCACCTACATTTCAGATTTAATTCCGACCAGCGCGCACCTGGATAGCACCTGGGTGATGGGCTACGATCTATATCCGCTGACCTGCATAGAAGAGCGCAAGCGCTTTTATCGCCATGCCATTCCAGAGAAGTGGCTGGTCCTTTTTACCCACGACCACGATCATCCCATGGGCAGAATTCACATCGACCAAAAGGGAAAACCCATCCTGCGCCCGCTCGACGAGTAAAGCATTTTCATCGGCAGTGGAACGCCGTGGGTGTCCCATCCTGGCGATGCCAGGACAGAACCAAGCCCCGCACCGCAGTCACAGCAGAAAATCGCATAATGTAACTATTTAAGTTACATTATCCAGCTCACAGCTCCGTCTCCAGCGCAGTTCCCACAGGAGACCCCAGGCCTGTGCATGCGTCCCACCCGGCGCCAGCCTTGTATGTGCCATTCGTTCCCGACGTGATGTCGCGAAACGCTGCGGTTCCCAGCAAGGGATAAATCTGCGGATTCAAAAATCCCACCGGCTTTCCCAGCTTCTGATTCAACAGCGCAATCAACCCAGCCCACAACGGCGCAACCGCGCTCGTGCCGCCAACCACCTCTGTCTGTCCGTCCACCTCGATGGAGTAGCCTGACTCCGGCGCTGCATCTCCCGCAACGTCCGGTACGCCGCGCCCGTTGCCGCCATTGGTTGCGCCCGAAACATTCGCATTCTGCTGCCAGGTGGGCAGCGCAAACACAGCGCTGACGCCGCCGCCCGTGGCGCCGCCGCTCTGTGCGTCGTCATTCCAAACTACTTCGTTGGTCAACTTGGTTCCGCTCGCTGTAATCTTGGTGCCGCCGCAGGCCAGCACGTGCGGGCTCGACGCAGGAAAATCGACATGATTCGCGCCATCGCCGACGCCGTCTGTCGACCCGTTGTCACCGCACGCGACTGCGATGCTCACTCCAAGCGCCGCCGCCGACTGGCATGCATCGTCCATCGCCGTCATGGCCTGTTGCGTCCAGTTGGATTCCGGTCCGCCCCAACTAATCGAAATCACGGAAGGATGATTGGTGGTGTCGTGGACCGCTGTGGTCAACGCATCGATAAATCCCTGATCCGTATTCGGGGCGAAATACACCGCAATGTTCGCCGCCGGAGCAACGCTCCCGGCCACCTCAATGTCGAGCATCACTTCGCTGTCGGGGCCGTTGGGATCCGTTGGCGAGTTTGTGGCTCCATCCACGGAAACCGCAACCACCTGCGGTGGGGTGATGTTCTGATTCTGAAAATATTGCTGAATATCAGTCGTCGTAAAACCGCCTCCCAGCTCCACAATGCCGATCGTCTCGCCGCTTCCGTTCACGTCGGTTGGAAAGCTGTAAATCTCCGCCACCTGTCGCGGCAGATAGCTTTGCGCGGCTGCCGCCGCCGGCCGCAAATCTTTCAGCTTTCGAAGATGCGATCGCGCCTGCGGCCGCGTGTCCAAGCCCCAGCACCGCATCCACCATCGAGGCGCATTCCCGCGGCATAGTCGCAGGCTGCTTGTGAATGCGATAGCGGAGACCTCCATGTTCCACCTGCTGCAGTTCCACTCCAAAAGCCTGCTGCATCTGCGCTGCTGTCCCCGTCAGCACCAGGGTGCGGCGATCAAGACTCGATGCATTGGCGTCGACTGACAAGCCATGCTGCTCTGCAAAACGGCGCAGCTCATCGAACGCCTCCGCACTGGCGGCATACTTGCTGTTGAATTCCGTGCGCGATACATGTCGACCGCCTAGGCCGGCGAGGTCGAGCGGCTGCTTGCGCTTGACGATTACAGAGACGCGCATCACTTCGTCCGGCGGCATCGCCCCCACCACGCGCGCAGCGGCAGGAAGTTTGCGATCGGTAAAGGGAAGTGAAACTCGCGGCGAAGAAGAGGAAGAGGGCTGCATTGGGGGTGCCTCCAGTCTTGGATTCCTTATTGTAGAGATGCAATTCCGGCGCGATAGGGTTGATCCCCGGAGGACCTCTTCGATTTCCACCGTGGACCGTCAGCGGGAAATCATAATGACGACATTCTTTGTGAATGCTAGACTTGAGCGATTTTCAACCTACTGAGCTCAAGGAAATGAAAACATGAAGATTCGCGTACTTTTTGTGGTTCTCGCTCTTTGCCTTGGCATCGCCTCCGCGCAGCAATTTAGCAACACCAACGATTCCGTCATCAAAATGGTGAAGGCTGGGATGAGCGATTCGATCCTCATCTCTTCTATCGATTCGCAGCCTTCCCACTTTTCTCTGTCCGCCAATGACCTGATAGCTCTCAAGCAAGCCGGCGTCTCCGACGCAGTCATGGCCGCGATGATCGCCAAAAATGCGCCCGCCGCTGCGCCGGCGCCGAGCACATATCGAAGTGAATACCCGAAGGATATCGGCGTCTACTACGGGTCCAAAGGTGTCTATACCAACCTTCAGGCGGAAGTTGTGAACACCAAAACCGGTGGATTTATGAAATCCCTTGCGACGGATGGAATCGTCAAAGGAGACATCAACGGACACATCAACGGCGAGCATAGTGCAACCTCTCTCACCACGCCGCTGGATTTTTTAATTGTCGTGCGAGACGGAGATGCCCCCGCTGAGTATGAGTTGCTACACCTTCACGCGAAATCTAAATACCGCGAGTTTCGGTCGGTGACAGGCGGAGTGTTCCATGCCTCTACAGGTGCATCTCGCGATTTGGTTGATTTCCAATCTGTCAAGGTCGCTCCGCTGACATACAAAATCACCCTCACTGCGCCGTTGGCGCCCGGAGACTACGGCTTTTTGCCGCCGGGTGCGTTTGCTTCAAAAAATCTCGCTTCCAGCGGAATGATGTACACATTCAGCCTGAAAGAATAGTGCAGACCCTTTTTGGGGGCGTTGTTGTCCGCACAAAGGTGGACCGGCGCTCCTATAGCGGGATGTTCACGTGTTTTTTCGGCGGATTTTTCTCGCTTGAAATCCAGCATTTCCAGAGCGCGAAGCGCTCGCGAACATTTCCTGATTTCCGCTTGCTCTGCGTATACCGTATAGCTACACTATATGGGTGATCAAAAGCTACAGACATAAAGGTCTGAGAGCGTTTGCGGAATCTGGATCGAAGGCAGGCATACAGCCCAGGCACGCGGAAAGACTTCGGAGGCTCCTGACAGCGCTGGATGTCGCGGCAGCACCACAAGACATGGCGGCCCCGGGATATAATCTGCACGCGTTGAGCGGAAATCTCTCCGGTCAATGGGCCGTGAAGGTGGATGGCAATTGGAGACTGACGTTTGCATTTGAGCAGGAAGACGTAATCTTGCTCGACTACCAGGATTATCACTGATGGAGAAAATCATGATTCATAACCCTGCGCATCCTGGCGAAGTGCTGCGCGACTATCTGGGGGATATGACCGTTGCGGAAGCCGCTTCGCGGCTGAGAGTCACACGCGCACACTTATCCCGCATTTTGAATGGACACGCCGGCGTGACCGCCGGCATGAGTCTGCGGCTGGGCGCGGCCTTGGGCACCAGCCCGGATTTCTGGGCGAAAATGCAGCTGAACTATGATCTGTGGCAGGCAAGAAAACAGAAGCGACCCAAGGTGAAACCATTCCCGCATCTGGCTGAGTCGGCGTAAGTCGAAGCCTTCTTCTCCCATCTTCTCGCACACTAACGGCAGCCTATAGCGGGATGTTGCCGTGTTTTTTCGGCGGATTTTTTTCGCGTTTCGTGTCCAGCATCTCCAGCGCACGAATCAGGCGCAATCGCGTTTCGCTTGGACGAATCACCGCGTCCACATAACCGCGCTCCGCGGCTAGATACGGATTGGCAAAGCGCTCGCGAAACTCGTGGACTTTTTCCTGCCGCGTGTCGGCAAGAATTTTCGTCTTGTCTTTTTCAGTGAACGCGCGGCCAGACGGCCACACCGCCTGCGCCTGCCGAACGCTCTCTTCCATGTCGCGCCGATACACAACATTGACGGCCGCTTCCGCACCCATCACGGCAATCTCCGCCGTCGGCCATGCCAGGTTCAGGTCCGTGCGCAGATGTTTCGAGCTCATCACGCAATAGGCGCCACCATAGGCCTTGCGCATGATCACGGTCAGTTTGGGAACCGTGGCCTCCGCATAGGCATACAGCAGTTTCGCTCCGTGGCGAATGATGCCGCCGTGCTCCTGTTGCGTGCCAGGCAGGAATCCGGGAACATCTTCCAGCGTAATCAGCGGAATGTTGAACGCGTCGCAGAAACGCACAAAACGCGCCGCCTTGTCGCTGGCATTAATGTCGAGCACTCCAGCCAGAACCGATGGCTGATTCGCCACAATGCCCACCGCACGCCCGTTCATCCGCGCAAATCCTACGACGATATTCCGCGCATAGCGCTCGTGAATCTCAAAAAAATATCCTTCGTCGACGATGTGCTGAATGGCAAGCTTTGCGTCATACGCTTGCGTCGGCTGATCCGGAATCAGAGTGTCGAGCTCCGCATCTGCGCGATCGATGGGATCGTCCGTCGATTTGCGCGGCGGATCTTCCAGATTATTCTGCGGCAGAAATGTCAGCAGCTCGCGAATCATCGCCAGGCATTCCGCGTCATCGTGCGCCATCATGTGGGCGACGCCGGACTTCTCATTATGCGTGGTCGCTCCCCCCAGCGCCTCCTTGGTTACCTCTTCATGCGTCACGGTTTTTATCACGTCCGGGCCGGTCACAAACATGTAGGAGGTTTGATCGACCATCAAAGTAAAGTCCGTGATGGCCGGCGAATACACGGCGCCGCCTGCGCATGGTCCCATGATGGCGGAAATCTGCGGCACCACTCCCGAGGCCTGCACGTTGCGCAGAAAAATATCCGCATAACCGGCCAGCGACACGACGCCCTCCTGGATGCGTGCGCCTCCGGAATCGTTCAACCCAAGGATGGGCGCGCCCACGCGCATGGCCGTATCCATCAGCTTGATGATTTTGGCCGCATTCGTTTCGGAGAGCGATCCGCCGAAGACCGTAAAGTCCTGAGCGAAAACAAACACGACTCGCCCGTGAATGCGTCCATAGCCGGTGATGAAGCCGTCGCCCGGAATCTTCTGCTCATCCATGCCGAAGTCGGTACAGCGGTGAGTGACCAGGCGATCCATCTCTTCAAACGTTCCCTGATCCAGCAGCAGTTCCATGCGCTCCCGAGCCGACAGCTTGCCCTCGCGATGTTGACGCTCGCGTCGAGCCGCGCCTCCACTCTCCTCGGCAAGAGCGTTGCGGCGTTCCAGTTCCTTGAGTTTTGCTTGTACGGTCACGACTGGATTATAGAGAGATTGGCACGACGGGACATGCCTCAACAGGAGAGGGACTCAAGAAATTGAAGGTTGATACGGGTCGGATCAGAAAATGTACAGCGGGAGCCTCTGCCTTTGCGAAGCCACAGCAACTCGCAACGGCGTCGACTACATCACTTCGCGATGGAACAGGCAATCTTCTTTTCTCGAGGGGCACACCCAGCTGGCCACAGCACAACCCACAAGGATCAGAACGCTCGCACCACCCATTACCAGCGGGAACGTCGGCTCGAGAAACTGCCATCCTTCGCGAAACATTGCCAGGCTTGCCAGAGTCATAGCGCTACACCCCATGCCGAAGTAGGTACCTTCGTCTCGATAGATTCCATATTACGAACTTAGGTTGACTTGGGATTGAAAAAAATGAATCTAAATTTAATTTCCTGTAAAACCTTGCAGCCAAAGATGCAATTCAAGGGCGGAATTGCGCTACGCCATGTCGCAAGCGCACAATAAGGCGAAGGAGTGGCGAAACTCCCATGCCGTCCTCGACCGAAAACCTGGCCTTCACGCGCGGGCCCCAGCCGCCGCGCGTACGCTGGCTTTTTCTCGACCTGAACTCCTACTTCGCCTCGGTTGAGCAGGAAATGCAGCCGGATCTTCGCAATCGTCCGGTGGCTGTCGTTCCGTTGATGGCCGACACCACCTGCTGCATCGCAGCCAGCTATCAGGCCAAGGCCTTCGGCGTTAAAACCGGCACGCAGGTCGGGGAGGCCAAGCGGATGTGCCCGGAGTTGGTCCTGATCGAGGCGCGGCACGAGCTTTACGTGGACTATCATCGACGCGTCGTCGAAGCCGTCGAAAGCTGCGTCCCGGTCTCCTCTGTACGATCGATTGATGAAATGGCCTGCGAGCTGATCGGTCGCGAGCAACCGCTACTATCCGCCCTGGATCTTGCGCGACGGATCAAAACTTCCATTCGCGAGCAGGTTGGGTCCACTCTCTGCTGTTCGATTGGCCTGGCGCCGAATCGTTATCTGGCCAAGGTCGCCTCCGATATGGAAAAGCCGGACGGCCTGATCGCGTTGACGCACGATCTGCTGCCGCATACGTTACTGCGCCTGAAATTGCGCGATCTGGTCGGCATCGGCGGCCGGATGGAACGACGCCTGAACACGCGCGGTGTAAAAACCATGGACGATTTACTGGCCTTGAACGCGGAGCAATTGGGGCAGGCCTGGGGCGGCGTGCAGGGCGAGCGCCTGTGGCACTGGCTGCGCGGAGAAGACTTCCACGATGCCGACCTGGAGCACCCGAAATCCATTGGCCACGAACATGTTCTTGGGCCGGAACTGCGTAACCTGGAAGGCACCTATGCCACTGCGCACAAGCTGTTGCATAAGGCTGCGATGCGTTTGCGCATGCAGAAACTATGGGCTGCGGGCATGTCGCTTTCACTGCGGTTTACAGTGCCGAAAGACGCGGCCACCGGCAAGCACGGATCTGGCATTCCGCAGCAAACATGGACCGGGCAACTACGGCTGGTCGAGTGCCAGGATTCGCAGACGCTGATCGAGGGGCTGCGAAAATTATGGTCGATGCGGCCGACAGGCCCACTGTATGAAAAGCCGTTCCTGGTCAGCGTCACCTTGATCCACCTGGTGCCGGAAGACCTGCACACCCTGAGCCTGTTCAGCGCTCTGGATCGGGAAGCCAGCCGCGACCAACTCGCCGCGACCATGGATCAGCTGAATCACAAATACGGGACGGAGACGCTCTACTTCGCCAGCATGCATTTGGCGAAGGCCGCCGCGCCAACCCGCATCGCCTTCCACACCATCCCTGATCTGTTCTAACGCGGTTCTCCTATTTGGAGTAGAAAAAAAGACTCGTCGTCCCGAGCGAAGCGAAGGATCTCTGTATTTCCAAGGAAAGCCAATGCCCAGATTCTTCGCTACGCTCAGAATGACAACCTTTCCCTCTATACCAACTGGAGAACTGTTCTAGAGCAATTCGTTATCCTGGGCGGTGGCTCTCCTGTTGCTGATGCTGCGGCGCAGGATGAGATTCCTGCCGATGCGGCGCGGGCCGCGATTCCTGGCGCGCCTGAGGATGCTGCTCGTGTTGCGGCGCAGGATGCGACTCCGGCTGGTGTTCCGATGCCGGTCGCGATTCTGGATGGGGCTGCGCTGGATGGGGCTGTGCCGGGTGGGTCGTCGACCGTTCCGGGGTTGGCTTGCCATTCGCTGCGTGTCCGCCCGTCGTAGGATGCGCTCCGTTTGTCGGATGAGCATTGTTCGACGGATGTGCATTGTTTGCTGGATGAGCATTGTTTACAGGATGCCCGCCGTTGGCTGCATGTCCGCCCGTCGTGGGATGCGCTTCGTTCTCAGGGCGTGCATTGTTCGACGGATGAGCATTGTTCGACGGATGAGCATTGTTTGCTGGATGCCCGCCGTTGGCTGCATGTCCGCCCGTCGTAGGATGCGCTCCGTTCTCAGGGCGTGCATTGTTTGCCGGATGAGCATTGTTCGCTGGATGCGCATTGTTTTCAGGATGCCCACCGTTGGCTGGCTTTCCGCCTGTCGTGGGGTGCGCGCCGTTCGCAGCTCGAGCATTGTTCGCTGGATGCGCATTGTTCGCTGGATGCGCATTGTTTCCAGGACGCCCGCCGTTCGCTGCATGCGGGCCGGCCGCTGGGTGAAAATCTTCCGGTCGCGCCGCCGGTGCTTTGCGCCCCCCGTTCAAAGGACGCGTATAGGCTACTTGGGCGGGTCTGCCCTTGTTGACCTTGGCGAACTGCGAGTGATTTTGCTGCGCCTGGTGGACCAGCTGGCGCTGGGCCGGAATCGCGCCGAAGCGACGTGCCTTCGCCGCATTCAGTTGCGATTGATTCGGACGAGCATTCAGTCCGCCGCGTCCACCGTTGTAGCTGACGTTGGTGCGATTGATGTAGGTGACATTACGCACATACACGTTGGTAACGTTGTTATTCACCCGGGTAATCGAGCGGTTGTAATAGAACGCGCCATGATTCCAGTAGCCGCCTTGATAACCGTCTCCGAAATAGCCGTGGCCGTAATTGACACCGCCATAGAACCCGATGGCCGAGCCCCAATAGCCATAGTGCCAGCCATAGCGGCCTCCCCCGAAACCCCAGTATCCCGGCGTCCACAGCGCACCGACGTAGGGCGCAAGCACCCACGCTCCCGGCACCCAGTAATATCCGGCCGGCGACCAATACCAATATCCCGGCGTCCAGATGTAGTTAGCGCCCGGGCAGTAGGGTTGATCGTACTCAGGCATCGGTGGCGGCGGGTCGGGAGCATAAACTTGCTGCTGATCCTCGTCGTCGTTATAGCCCTGGGCGTACGGAGTTTGATCGTATCCTCCTTGATCGTAACCAGACTGATCCTGCGGCGGTGGCGGCGGCTGATTCTCGCTGTACTGCTGCGGCGCGGCTGGCTGCGAGGCATAGGACTGGTTGGACGCAGCCTGCGGTTGCGTCGCAGTGGGCGCGCCGCCGCTGTCGTTGGCCGCTGCGGTGCCATTGACCGGCGCGTTGTTGGCGGCGGAAGGATCAGCTGCTTCGTTCTGGCTGGCGGAGGTTTGCGCAGCCGCGTTGGGGTTCTGTTTTCCGTGGCAAGCCGCCACACCCAAAAGAAGTACAACGGAAAGCATCGCCAGAAAGGCCGATTTTTTGTGCGGGTTCATTTCGATATATTCTCCCGGCATGTATGATGCAGGTTCGCTCCCGCTTGCAACCGCGTTGGAACGCGTTTTCGGGCCAAAAATTTCGTCATCTCCGGGCAACCCCGCACACCAAATCGAATCCGCGATCCATCTTCAGTTTGTCATGCTGAGCGATGCACAGTAGATTGATAGACGCCTGTTTAATAGCGATTTTCTCGACATGAAAGAAGGAGAAAGCTGATGTCTAAATCGTTTTTGCTCGCTTGCGCTCATAGCCGAATCAAACCCTGCTTGGCTGCGGCGATCGCTGCCGCGGGTGCCTTGCTGATCCTGATGCCCGGCTGTTTTGCGCAGGCGACGGCCGATAAAACCGCCCCGTATTTGAATCCGACAGTGCCGATCGAGAAACGCGTGGACGATCTGGTATCGAAGATGACGCTGCAGGAAAAAGTTTCGCAGATGCAGAATCACGCGGCTGCGATTCCGCGGCTCGGCGTGGCTGAATACGACTGGTGGAGCGAAGCCCTGCACGGCGTCGCGCGTTCCGGATATGCCACTGTGTTTCCACAGGCCATCGGCATGGCGGCAACGTGGGATGCTCCGCTGATCCACGAGGAAGCCCACCTGATCGGCATCGAGGCGCGCGGAC
Organism: uncultured Acidobacteriota bacterium; assembly: GCA_963817855.1. Classification (GTDB taxonomy): domain Bacteria; phylum Acidobacteriota; class Terriglobia; order Terriglobales; family Acidobacteriaceae; genus JAKAAZ01. The sequence goes on from CAWFQA010000001.1 coordinate 41,534, forward strand.
GATACAACTCCGCGATGCGTGAAGACAATCACGCCATTTATTTTGGAATGGATTTCTGGTCGCCGAACGTGAACATCTTTCGCGATCCCCGCTGGGGCCGCGGGCAGGAAACGTATGGTGAAGATCCTTTCCTGACCGGACAACTTGGCATTCAGTTTGTGACCGGCCTGCAGGGCAATGATCCCGACACCTATCTGGCCATTGCGACGCCCAAGCACTTCGACGTGCATAGCGGTCCGGAATCCGAGCGGCATCGCTTCAACGTCGATGTCTCCGCGCACGATCTGGAAGACACCTATCTGCCCGCGTTTCGCGCCACCATCGTCGACGGTCATGCCGACTCTATCATGTGCGCTTATAACGCCATCGATGGCGCGCCGGCCTGCGCCAACACCATGCTGCTGCAAAAGACTCTGCGCAATGACTGGAAGTTCAACGGCTATGTGGTTTCTGACTGCGGCGCCATCGGCGACATTGCCAACGGACACAAATATGCGCCGTCGATTGAGCAAGCCTCCGTGGTCGCCGTGCGCGCCGGAACCGATCTAAGTTGCGGCGACGAATATGCCACGCTGGTCAAAGCGGTTCATGACGGACTCATCAAGGAAAGCGAAATCGACACAGCCGTCAAGCGCCTGATGACCGCGCGCATGCGCATGGGAATTCTTGCGCCGCTGGCGGACCAGCCCATGAAAGCGCTGAATCGCTCTGTGGTATTTGCGCCCACGCACGCGCGGCTGGATTTGAAAGCTGCCGATGAGTCGATGGTGCTGCTGAAGAATGATGGCGCGTTGCCGCTTGGCGAGAACGTGAAGACCATCGCGGTGATTGGGCCGAACGCAGCCTCTCTCGCAGCGCTCGAAGGCAATTACAACGGAACGCCCATCGATCCCGAAACGCCGCTGGCTGCGTTCAAAACGCTGGCCGCGCAAAAACGATTTCGCATTCTCGATGTGCAGGGTGCGCCGTACGTGGAGCAGATGTTGTTGCCCGTACCGCCGAATGTCTTCCACACTGCCGACGGCGCCGAAGGCCTGACAGAGACTGTGTTTCCGAATCCAAAATTTTCCGGACCCGGCATCACCTCGACGTCGGACAACATCGAAACCGACTGGGATGTCGCGAGCCCGCATCCCAACCGCATTCCGCACACGTCATTTTCCGTTCGCTGGACCGGCACGTTGACTCCGCCGGCCGCCGGCGATATTACGTTCCAGGTGAAGCTGGCCAGCTGCGATTCCTGCGACAGAATTGCAAGCTACAGTGTCTGGGTGGACGGCAAGCAAGTTTCGTCGGCCACTTTCCATGGCAAAAATGGGCAGGCGAATAAGGCGGAGTTCAAAGTGAACTTTGCCGATACTAAGCCCCTCGAATTCCGCATGGAATATTCCCATCAATCAGCGCTGTTCGGAGCCGGCGTCAGCTTCAATTGGAAACCACCGGTGGACACGCTGCGTCAACAAGCGGTCGACGCCGCCAGACAAGCCGATGCCGTGGTGGCATTCGTAGGAATCTCTCCGCGGCTGGAAGGGGAAGAGATGCCGGTTCACATTCCAGGATTTTCTGGCGGCGATCGCACCTCCATCGATCTTCCCGGTGTGCAGCAACAGATGCTGCAGGCCGTCGCCGCGACCGGCAAGCCGCTGATCGTGGTCCTGATGAATGGTTCAGCGCTGGCGGTGAACTGGTCCGCGCAGCATGCCAACGCCATTCTTGAAGCGTGGTATCCCGGCGCTCGCGGCGGCCAGGCGATCGTCGACACGCTGCTCGGCAAGAATAATCCAGCCGGCCGATTGCCGATTACGTTCTATCGCTCGACCAACGATCTGCCGCCTTTTACGGATTATTCAATGTCGGACCGCACGTATCGCTACTTCCACGGCGCAACCTTGTATGGCTTTGGATATGGCCTGAGCTATTCACAATTCAAATTCGACAAGCTGCATGTCTCGACGGAAAAACTGAAGGCAGGCGACGCTCTCACGGTGAATGTCGACGTCACCAACACGTCGAAGGTCGATGGCGACCAAGTGGCGGAGTTGTATCTTACCTATCCGAAAACTAAGACCAGCCCCATTCACGCGCTCGCCGGATTTTCGCGTGTGCATGTGGCCGCCGGCGCGACCGTTCCCGTGCAAATCAAAGTGGACCCGCGGCAGTGGAGCCAGGTGTTGGATAATGGCACCCGTGTGATTCTGCCGGGACGCTATACGTTGTTCGTCGGCGGCAGCCAGCCCGGTGCCGATGCCAACGGAGTGTCGACCACAGTGAAGGTCGCGGGGAAGAAGATTCTTCCGCGCTAGGGAACGTTCATTGTCAGCGAAACTCGGGTGCCCCAGGTCTCGACGTTGAGACCTGGGATTGTCAGCCGCCAGGATTGGCCAAAAAACAAGGGCAGGCTTCGCGCCTGCCCTTGTTGCGTCACAGTGAAATTGCCAGCCAACTATTGGAGCCCGTATTTCCAGTTATTCACCAGGTTGCCGACATTCAGCGTGCCGATCCCGGTTGCAAAATCCCAGCCCTCTTTACTGCCGTAGGCTTTGAAGTATGCCTTGCTCGTTGTCGACAACACGCCGTTGGTTCCGGAAGGCGTAAAGCAGCTGAATTTGCCCAGGCAATTTACGTCTATGTCGCCCTGGGCAACATCGTGGAATGTGCAGGACGACTCGCTGGCTTTACCCAGCGTGGCGATGCAGGAATTTTTGCCGGTTCCGCCGAATTCCATCTTCGCCAGCGCGTAGTACACGTAGTTGGGGTTGCCCTGGCGAGAGCCTCGCGATTGATTCACCAGCGCCTGCACACCAGCAACGATTGGAGCCGCGAACGATGTGCCGCCCGCCCCTGACCAGCCTGCAGGATTGCCGGTGCACGGCGTGCCACCTGCACCCTTCGCCGGATCGCTATAGCAGAACACATAATAGTGCCCCCAAACGCCATTGCCGGAGAACAGAGAAACGTCCGGCAAATCTCGCACATGATCATTTGGATTTCCGAACAACCCAGTCTGGTACGACGGCTTTGCATAGCCCTGGCAGGTGCCACTGACCGCAGCGGTGTTTGCCTTGGGAGAAGTCTCGCCATGAGCACAGCCGCTGGGACCGCCGCCTGCGGCTGCCGTCGTCAGAAAGAACTGCTCTCCCATTGGGGAGTTGCAGAAGCCATTCTTTCCGTATGGCTCGCTGTAGCCTTCAATCGTGCTGATCAATTTGCTGGCGCAGGAATCGTTCCAGGGGATCTCCGGAACGTAGGATTTCGCCGATCCGAAGATGGAGTTGTTGGTTGCTTTCCAGTACTGCGAATTGGTCCCGGCAAAGCTGTCGCCGAAGTCGCTGCCGCCGACAGCCACGTCATACTGTGTTGAAGCAAATCCGCTCACCGCGATTCCGAATTTCGCGGCTGGCTGGTTGGCGTCGCAGCTGGCCGCCCCCTCATCGCCGGTAGAAATAAACACCGAGATACCTTCCGCCGCGGCCTGTTGATACAAATGTCGATAGGTGGTGTTGCCTGCCGCACCCAGCGCCGCCTCACACTCGCTAAAACTCATGCTGATAATTGGGGGAGGCGTCTTACTGTCAATCAGCGACTGCAGGGCCAAAAGTCCGCCGAAGGTAGTTTTCGTATTGGCGCAGGAAGCCAGCACGATGGCCGCGTCCGGTGCTGCGGCGCTCGCGTACTCTGCATCGAGAGTGGCCTCGCCATCGTCGCCAACCACCACTCCTGGGTTCTTGCAGCCGCCAGGGTGAATTTGGCTGAACGAGCCTTGGTTGTATTTGCTCAGCCCGAAGGTACTGCGAAACTTGTTCCAGTCCGCCGACGAGTAGACGTTGCTGTCTTCGATCACAACCACTTCCTGCTTTTTGCCGGTGATCCCTTTGCCGTAGACCCCATCGAAGTTGTAAATCGTATGCAGATCGTTGGGAACGACCGCCTGATCGCCGGAGCTTTCGGTGAACCCCGGCGTAACGCCCGACGGCGTCGCTGCGGCATTTGTTGCCTGCGCTGCACGCGGCACAACCGTTCTCGAGATCGAATCAATCCGCCCCGCACTGATCCCGGTATGCGCCGGCCGGGGGCGAAAATCGTTCAGTGAGGACACTCCCACAATCAAATTGGATAAGTCCGCCGGGACCTGCGGATTCTGGACATTTGCGAAGTGGTGGTTGCCTCGGACGATCACCTTGCGCAAGGCCACGTGCATCGCCGAGGTCACCTGCGCGGCCGTCCCGGAAAAATCGATCACCAGCCCGCTCTTGGAAACGCCGTTCACCTGCAAGCCGTTACTCTGCAGCCACTCGGTGATCCTCTGAATGTCCGCCGCGTCCGGGCCATACTGTTGCCCTAATTCTTCGGCCGTCAGCCAGTGATGAAAATCCGGGCTGCCGGGTTGGTGCATCGCTTCGATTCTTGCTTCCAGCGCGGCTTCCTGTGCCGCCGGTCGCTGCAACTGCAGCAGCATATGATCCAGTTGCATGCTGCCATCCACCGCGCCTTCATCGGTTGCGGTTCTCACATCCGGACGAACATTGCCGGGCAGAGTAATCAGCCCAGGGAGCGCCTTCTTCTGGGCGGAAATACCCATGGCAGGCAGGGAGAGAGCGAGTAGTATCAATGCGGGGCTGATACCAAGACAGCGGGCAGCCGTTCGGACGAACAATGGATTCTTCACTTGAGTAGCCTCGAGAACACGGTTGGGGTATAGAAACCCGGGAGCCTGTGCGACGCTCTACAGGCGTCTGTCAAATTTTCCATGGGAGAAGTGTGCTCACTACAGAAATTGGTCTACATACTACTTCATCGGCGTGTCCACGAGACAAAAATCGCACAACGAATGGAAATTGGATGCCAGGGCGCAGATTTCGCGTTGCCCGCCGAACATGGTGTTCACCGGCTGCGACAGCATTGCAAAAGTCTGGTTCTACACCGCGCTGGCGATTTCGTCCAGGATGGATTGCGCCGCCTTCGCTGGATTCGCCGCCCGGGTAACAGGCCTGCCCACAACGAGTTGACTGGCGCCCGCTCGAATTGCATCGGCTGGAGTGGCGATGCGTTTTTGGTCCCCAACCGCGGCCCCAGCCGGACGGATGCCAGGAACAACCAACCTTGGTTGCGTGCCCAGTTCCCGGCGCAGGAGCGCAACTTCTTCCGGCGAACATACCAGGCCACGAACATCTGCATCGATCGCAATGCGTGTCAGCCGCAGAACCTGCTGCGCGGCCGTGGCTTCGATGCCAATGGCGGCTAATTGCGCTCGATCCATGCTGGTCAACACCGTAACGGCCAGCAGTTGCGGAGCATTCTTCGTCGCGGCCGCTGCCTCTGCCGCCGCGCGCAGCATCGCGGGACCGCCTGCGGCATGGACCGTCAGCAACGATGCGCCCATCGATGCCGCGGAACGAACTGCTCCCGCGACCGTGTTCGGGATGTCATGAAACTTCAGGTCGAGAAACACGGAGAAGCCTTGCGCGGTCAGTTCTTCCACCATCGCCGTCCCTGCGGCGAGATATAACTCCAGGCCGACTTTCACCCAGCGACACGTTCCGCGAAGTTGCGCCGCGAGTTCTCTCGCCTGCGCCGCCGAGGGAACATCCAGCGCGACGATCAATCGATCTTTCGCGTCGGCGTTCATCGCCGCGACTGCTCCACGGCGTGCGCGACGCGAAGCACCGTGGCTTCGTCGAAATGCTTGCCAAGAATTTGCGCGCCAATCGGCAAGCCCGCGGAGGAGTTGCCGCAGGGAACTGAGATGCCGCAAATTCCCGCCAGATTCGCGGTCACGGTGTAGATGTCCGCCAAATACATCTCCAGCGGATTGTCGGTTTTTTCGCCGAGACGAAACGCCGGCGTCGGAGCCGTCGGCGTCAGAATCGCATCGACCTGCGTGAATGCCTCAAGAAAATCGCGCGTCAGCAGCGTGCGCACCTGCTGCGCCTTGCGATAGTAGGCATCGTAATATCCCGCACTCAACACATACGTGCCCAGCAGGATGCGGCGCTTCACTTCTTTGCCAAAACCCTGGTCGCGCGTGCGGCGATACATGCTGCTCAACGTGGATGCATCTTCCGCGCGCAGCCCATAGCGCACGCCGTCGAATCGCGCCAGGTTGGAGCTGGCCTCGGCGGTGGCGAGCACGTAGTACGTCGCAACAGCGTAGCGCGTATGTGGCAGCGAGACTTTGTGTAGCGTGCATCCAGCGGCGCGCAATGCGTCCGCAGTTTTCTCGACGGCGGCACGTACTTCTTGGTCGAGGCCCTCGGCAAAATACTCATCCGGAATGCCGATGCGCAGACCTTTCACGGGAGTATCCAATGCAGCCGCATAATTCGGCACCGGCTGATGCGCGCTGGTCGCATCCATCGGATCGGGACCCGCGAGCACACCCAGAAGAATGGCTGCGTCTTCCACCGTGTGCGTGAACGGACCCACGCGATCCAGCGACGAGGCGAACGCAATCAATCCGTAGCGCGACACGCGGCCATAGGTCGGCAACAGGCCCACCACGCCGCAGAATGAGGCAGGCTGACGAATGGAGCCGCCAGTATCTGTGCCCAATGTGGCCACCGCCATGTTGGCGGCAACGGCCGCTGCGGAGCCGCCGCTGGAGCCGCCGGGTACTCGATCCAGCGCGCGCGGATTGTGGACGGGCCCATACGCGGAATTTTCATTCGACGAGCCCATGGCGAATTCGTCGCAATTCAACTTCCCCAACAGCACCGCGCCTGCCGCAGCCAGCTTGGCTACTGTCGTGGCATCGTAGGGAGGGCGATAGTTTTCTAAAATTTTCGAGCCTGCGGTTGCGGGCGCGCCCTGCATTACCAGAACATCTTTAATGCCGATGGGAACACCGGCCAGCGGCAGCGCTTCTTCGTTCGCCAGTTCGCCGCTCTTGGCCAACTCATCGATGCGATACGCCTGTGCCGTGGCGCGCTCGCGGCTGATCGCCAGCCATGCGTGAATCTTCGGGTCCTCCGCCGCAATGGTGTCGTAGTACGAATCGGCCAGCGCGACTGCACTTATTTCGCCGCTGACAATCGCATGACGTGCGGAGCGGATGGTACGCGGCGCAACCTGCGAAGCGCTGTTGGACGTGGATTTCAGTTCTGCCATTCTTGTCCCTTACGAAAATTTCTTGCTGCGGGTTGGGCGCGCGCCCGTCCAGCTTTACCGTTCAATCACCTTGGGAACTTTAAAGTACGTGCCATCAGTTTCCGGCGCCGTCGCCATCACCTTGGCGCGGTCGAGTGAGGGACGCACCGAATCGACGCGCAGCACGTTGCCGGCATCCACCGTGCCTGCGTCACCGGGATCGGCACGCATCACGGCATTCACCTGCGTCATCGGCGGAACCTCGCGGGTATCCAGCTCGTTCAACTGCGCGACGTGGCCCAGGATGGCATTCAGGTCGCGCAGCATCTCCTGCTGCTCGTCTTCGCGGAGTTCCAATTGCGCCAGTTCCGCGACCCGCAGCACCTGCTCCAACGGCACGGGCTCCGGTTTCGCCGCACTCTGAACTTTCTCCGGCGTCTGCGATGTGGACTGCATTGTCTTTGTTCCCTTTGGATGAACTCGCTTCGGCTAGTATAGCGAGAACCCTGTCCGACACTGCTTTTGCACGCCAGAATGTCGTTGCCTGCACGACAAAACGAGGTAGAATTTGTCTACTCTCATTACGCAACGAAAGCACGCAACCAAGCGGGTTTCACGCGCGTCCTCAGGCGAAAACCGGCGAAAAGCAGCCAATTTCCAAAGAAAACCGATAAAAACCAAAGAAAACCTGTGGAAATGGGCTGTTTTCCGTTGACAAATCCTCCGGAAAGCCGCAAGGTAAACGGCGGAAGGGTTTCTTTAGACCCGCATCAATGCTTGCGTTCCTCGCATTTTGTGCAAGGCTGCAAGAGCAGCGATGCGGTCGACAGAAGTCAAAACAAAAGCCGCAGTGGCACAACCACTGCCGGTATCAGGAGGAAGACAAATTATGGCAGCAGGTATGACCAAAACAGCACTCGTTCGGCATCTGGCCGAGAAACTCGAATTGACGAACAAGCAGGTAGCAGGATTTCTGGATCTGCTGGCGGATACCGCCGTCAAGGAAACCAAGAAGAACGGACTCTTTGTAATCCCAGGACTGGGCCGTCTGGTGAAGGCAGAGCGGAAAGCCCGCATCGGCCGCAATCCGCAGACCGGGGAAGCGATCAAGATCAAGGCCAAGACCGTGGTCAAGTTCCGCGTGGCCAAGGCCGCCAAGGATGCAATCGCGCCTGCCAAGAAGTAGGTCGGGCCAGTACTGATGTTTCACGCAATCCGCTGCATGGGCCGCGAGACTACATCTGGCCCCGATGCTGCCACGGCGCAGGAATAGGGATTCACTCACCCACCCTGCGCCAGATTGTGCAAGCAGCCGGCGATGCAGGAAGTGCCCGCTGGACGCGGCTGAAAACCATCGCGCATTCGCGTAGCGAGCCTAAGAATTTGCTGGTATTGCCGGTCGCCAGATCGCGCGCATCAGGAACGTGATGCCAATCGAGATCAACACTCCCTGCTCCAGGATGGTCACGTTGTAGCGATGCGCAAAGATCAGGTATGTGAGCGTCATTCCCCAAAGATGAATTTCCCCCAGAACAGCCTGCAACCATTGGGGCCGCGCTGCGCCTGAAGGAAGCCTGGGCAGAATCGCCGGGAAAAAACGCGGAACTTTTTTTAGATACGCGGTGTAGGCGCCGCCGCGTTCGATGGTCAGCGTTCGTTCCTCAGCCATAACCCATGCCACGATCAGCAGCGTCACCGCCACCAGTGCGAACAGCGCGCCGCCTGGCGGCATCAGGATGGAAATCCCCGCAGTCAGCAACCAGGTCCCAATGTAGAGTGGGTTGCGCACATAGCGATACGGTCCGTCGGCCACTACTCGCTCGGAGTGAAGGTCTCTGTCATACACCACGTCGGATCCCAGATACGCGGACGCCCAGGTGCGCACCAGAGCCGCCAGCAACAGCGCCAGCGTGGCAGTCGCGATCACAACTATGGTGGAAGTGGCGATGGGGAAAAAGCCCATGGTTTGAAGAGTGCCGGCCAGCCAGAGCCAAGTGGAACCAGGATGCGCGCCGCCCATGCGTTCCCATGGAGCCCAGAACGCAACCGCAAAAACCGCAATTAGAGCCATGCGTCGAAAACGAAACAGGAAATCTGCGAGTTTCATGAAAGCAGGGCGATCCTCACGCGCGATAACGGGAAGGTTTGAAGTCATGCAGTCCCTATACCGCCGCTCCCAGAGCCGCCATCAGGGCGTCGAAGTCTTCCAGGCCGGAATATTCGATCATCACGCGACCGCGTCCGTTTTTGTCTTCAATGCGCACCTTCAGGCCAAGTTGACGCTGCAGACGCTCCTGCGCCTCGCGGACATTGGGATCGACTTGCTCCTTCGCCTTTTCTTCGCCTTTATTGCGCTTTCGTTCGGGATCCATCAGCCCTTGAACGTATGTTTCTGTCTGCCGAACCGACATTGAAAGCGCGACCACTTTGGTCATCGCCTTCAGAATCTCTTCTGCGGCGTCAAGCGAGAGCAGCGCTCGCGCATGTCCAAAGCTGAGTTCGCCGGATTCCACCTTGGCTTGAACTGGAACCGGAAGGCGCAGCAGGCGAAGGAAATTCGCCACCGTGGCGCGATCTTTGCCGGTGCGCTGGGCCACCTGTTCCTGGGTCATGTGAAAATCGCGGCTCAGCCGATCATAGGCGCGGGCCTGTTCCATCGGGTTCAAGTCGGCACGCTGGAGATTTTCGACGATCGTCATCTCCATCGCCTGCTCGTCGCTCACCTGGCGAAGAATGGCTGGGACAGTCTCCTTGCCCGCCTTGATGGAAGCGCGCCAGCGACGCTCGCCGGCGATCAACTGGAAGCGGCCATTCGGCAGTGGCCGCACGATGATCGGCTGGACCACGCCATTGGCGACGATCGACCGCGACAGCTCATCCAGCTTTTGCTCGTCGACCTGCATGCGCGTCTGGTAGGGATTGGGGTCAATCTTGTCCGTTGGAACTTCTCGCGGGGTGCCGCTCGCGTGGGCCTCAAACGGGTCATCTCCGTGGTGACGCTCAGGCGTGCCTGCAAGGCGGGCGGCAACGTAGGCTTGGGAACGGGCAACTACCTCCGGCGGAGCGGGAGCCGATAACAACGACTCCAGGCCCTTGCCGAGAGCCCGACGCTTGGGGGGCTCAACTTTGCCTTGGGTTTTTCCTTCATTTCTAGACATACAGCGAAGTTCTCCCTTACTTAATCCGTAAAAATCATGGCAGAAACGCAATTGGGGGCTTGCGGCTGATTGGAGGCGGTGCGCTAAGGCATCAGGTGTAGGGCCAGAAGCGAACTTTGGCTCCATCTTTGGCGCGCTTCGATTCGGCCTTTCGGGCCAGCTCGCGCGGGCTTTCAACGTTGTTGCGCAACAGGATTTCCCTGGCGAGCTCCATATAACTCTCGGCGCCGCGGGAACGCGGGTCATACAGCTGCACCGGTTTGCCATGGCTGGGGGCCTCGGCCAGGCGGACGTTGCGGGGAATATTGGTCTTCAACAGCTTGTCGCCGAAAAACTCCTTCAGGTTCTCGGTGACCTGCTGCGCCAGATTGGTGCGCTCGTCATACATGGTCAAAACGACGCCTTCGATCGCCAGCTCCGGTTTGAACCCATCGCGCACGCGATCCAGGGTCTGAACCAGCTCGCTGACACCTTCCAGGGCAAAATACTCCGCTTGCATGGGGATCAGGAGGGAATCGGCGGCCACCAGGGCATTCAGCGTCAACAAATCGAGCGCGGGCGGGCAATCGAGAACGAATAACTGTTCCGGCCCCTCATACTTCTCAAGGGCCTTCTGCAGGCGGAAAGCGCGATCTTCCGCGCCCACTAGCTCGACATTGGCGCCAATGAGGTGCTTGCTGCTGGGAAGCAGCTTGAGATGTTCGATGCCAGTCTCGAGGGCGGCTTCGGCCAGGCTGGACTCATTGATGAGTACGGTGTACGTGGAGGGGCGATCTTCGTCGCGGGCAAAGCCCAGACCACCGGTCGAATTTGACTGCGGGTCGCAGTCGATGAGCATGGAGGGAACGCCTTCGAGAGCAAATCCGGCAGAAAGATTGATCGCCGTGGTTGTCTTGCCCACTCCGCCTTTTTGATTCACCACCGCAATAATTTTTCGCATGGGCTGAGTCGGTAGGGTACCGAACGCGGGAGCATCGCGCAATTGGCAACGCTGTGCAATTCCGGGACAAATCTGTGGAGAACGATTGCAGGCGGGTTGCCGGGCGCCTGTAGGTCTCTTATCTTGTAGGAGTTAGCCCGTCGCTTGCGGTCGCGCTGAAAGGGGGACCTCATCGGGCTCACGGTGGAAAACTTTTCGGCTGGATCGGTTGACAGGTGTGTTCCACGTGGAACAATTGGGCCTGGCTGGGAAGCTGAAAACCGCCAATGTTCCACGTGGAACATCGGAGACGCGGCCGCGAAATTGGCAGTTCTCTCGACTTATGGGGTTCGCGACCCGAGGAGGATAATTCTCTGGTCGGTGCCCGGCACGGCTTGGGGCGGCAGCCAATGCATACTAACCTTAGGGGCCGGTTCGGGCGAGCCGCTGGCTGCCATGATCGCTGGCATCTCCGAAAGCGACGTCAGTATCATGCATTGGCCGTGCGGGCGACGAATGCGGGGAAGCGTCGCTTGCATCGCCTCACCCATCTTGTCCACGGCCCGCAGCGTCACCAGGTCGAAGACCGCAGACGCCAGCATCTCCTCGACTCGCCCCGGATAGATCGACGCGCCATTCAGACCCAATTCCCGCACCACTGCTCGCAGGAAACTTGACTTTTTCCTTTGCGACTCCGCCAGCGTCACCCGCAGTTCCGGTCGAGCAATCTGGATCGGAATTCCCGGGAAACCGGCCCCTGAGCCGAAATCGAGCACCGTTTCTACCTCGGGAGGGATTGCCTGGGCCGCACGTAAACATTCCCCCAGATGCAGCCGAACCAGAACATCCGGATTGCGCACTGCGGTCAGGTTCATCTTTTGATTCCAATGGGTTAGCAGCTGCAGATAGCGCGTCAGCAGGGGATATGCGGCTGCAGATAAAGGCTGCAGCAGCATGGGCGCGACCGCCGCTTCGATCTCTGACGGGCTGAAGGCGCGCAGGTGTTCGGCGTTTGCTCCCATGATGGAGAGTTTAGAGCATTTCCCCTATTCCTATGACGCTTCCGAGCTCAACCCAGTGCAGCATTTCTTAACGGAAAAGCTGCGCCGACATCCCGCTGCGGCCTACACCTATAGGGAAAATGCTTTACCCGAGAGAATCGGCAATCGGGCGAGGTTCCCACGCAGCCGCGGCCTCGATAAATCGCTGAAACAGAAGGCGGCTGGCTGGACTAGTTTCCAGGCTTCGCTCCGGGTGCCATTGCACCCCCAGGACAAAATGACCCGGCTGGGTACCCTCGACCGACTCGACGACTGCATCCTGCGGACAGCGAGCGGTCACGCGTAAGCCATCTCCTACAATTCCAATCGCCTGATGGTGGCTGGAGTTGACCGGCAGCCGCAGAAAATCCGGCGTGTGCATCACCTCCGGGCTCTCGCCCACGATGCGCGCCAGCTGCGAACCGGGCTCGATGAGCACCGAATGTGCCACGGCTACGCTGCCGCCGGCTCGGTGATTCACCGGGATCTGCACCAGATCCTGCACCAGTGTTCCGGTGCGCCAGCAATTCAGCGATTGTGATCCATAACAGATGGTCAGCAGAGGTTTATGCAGATTGTGGGCATCTTGCAGCAGCAATTCATCCACATTTTCCCTGGCCGGGTCCGGTTCGGCAGTTTCGGGCAAGCGCTGCTCGCCATACTTCGCCGGATTCACATCGGCGTGGCTCCCGGGCAGCAGAATTCCCTGGCAGCTCGTGCACAGCCTGGCAATTGCCGCCGGATCCAGCGTCAGCGGGATTTCTACCGGTTCTCCGCCTGACTGCGCCACGGCGGCAGCATATTGCGGCCAAGTTCGCTGGTTATACTCCGTTTGGGCAAATGTTGGCGTCGGAATGCCAATCCGGGGACGCTTCATATGTGTGTCACAGGATGCTCAATGTTGGTATCTCTATGCCTAGGCGCTGTTTCCGCCAACGTGCCGCAAATACATCTCCGTTATCGTATCGCGAATCCGAAGCGTGAGCTCATCGGCGGTTTTGCTGGTATAGCCAACGGTCGAAATGGGCGCGCCAACCACTAGCAGCAATGGCCGGGGAGTCAGATGGTAGGTGTGCATCGGCATCATCTCGTAGGTGCCGATCAGCGCCATAGGCACGATGGGAACCTTGGCGCGGATGGCCATGTAGGCCGGTCCGCTGAGAAAATCCTGCAGCTGACCGTCGAGGGAACGGCCGCCCTCGGGAAAAATCACCAGCGGCATGCCAGCCTGGAGCGCCTTCACTCCGCGATTAAGGCTAGCCAGGGTGGAACGCAGGCTGGTGCTGTCAACGGGAATCTGGCCGGACCGTTGCAGATACCATCCGATGAAGGGAATTTTGAACAGGTCGTGCCGCGCCAGAATCCGAAACTGAAAGGGCAGCTTCTTCAGAACCACGGGGGTATCCATATACGACAGGTGATTCGACACGTACACCGCCGCCCGGCCGCGCTGGAAATTCTCCGCGCCAATCACCCGCACGGGAGAAAGCGCGATGCGCAGAACGACTCCTCCCCAGGCTTGCGCGATGGAGTGCTGCACGCGCCCAGTGCCATCAAACAAGGACGCAACCAGGGAGATGCTGCCGAAGATCGTGGTAACTACGAAAAACAGCGGGAACAGGATCAGATAGGTGAGCCAGCGGAAAAATCCGGGATGGCGCGGCGGGGCGGTATCGGGACTGCCGGACGTATCTGCTGTCCGGGACGGCGAATCCACGAGATCAGTCTCCAGTTCCTCTGGAGCGCTCGACATGGGCTAGCCCTTGCCTTCGGGGTTCAACAGCGATTCCCGCAGCGCGCCCACCAGGTAGACAGATCCGGCACAGACGATCAACCCATTGGCGGCGGTTTCGGCCTGAGCCAGTTCCATTCCGGCGGCTGCGGAGGACGCAGTCTCCGCTTCCACGCCGAGGGTTCGAGCAACCGCCTGCAATTCTTCCACGGATGCGGTGCGCGGCGAATTGACGGGAGTCAAAATGACGCGATCAAAAACAGGGAAAAGAATCTGCGCCATTTCCTCGACTGCCTTTTCGCGTAGACATCCGAACAACAGCGTTCGCTGTGTCGGAAGCTGCGTGGCCAATCCAGGCCAGGTGCTGAGCGCGGAGCGAAGCGTCCAGGCGCCCGCGGGATTGTGAGCGACATCCAGCAGAACGGCGGGGCGAGCATCGGTGCGGGGAAACAGTTCCAGGCGGCCTGGCCAGCGGGCGGTGCTGATTCCTTCTGCAATTTGCTGCGGCGATATATTGTAACTGTGACTGTTACATAATTCATTGGCAGCCGCCACGGCCAACGCGGCGTTGCGATGTTGATGCGTTCCCGCCAAAGCAGGCCGCAGTTCCACCAACGTGCCTGCCACGGTTACAGAATAGGGTTCGGCGTAGAATTCGGTGGCTTCTTCCTCCAGGGAGCGACGCGGCGGCATAAACTCAACCGCGCTGACGCCGCGCACATTCAGATCGACCGCGACTTCTCCCAGTGCCTGGTTCGCGGCGGGATGCTGCGGCAACGTTACCAGAATTCCATTGGGCCGCAGGATGCCGGCTTTCTCGCGCGCGATGGCATCGATGGTTCCGCCCAGCCATTCTGTATGGTCGAGCGAGATGTCGGTGATGACGGAGAGCAACGGCTCGACGATGTTGGTGGCGTCGAGGCGGCCGCCCATGCCCACTTCCAGCACAGCGATGTCGACCGCCTGCTCCGCAAAATAGAGAAAGGCCACGGCGGTGACGGACTCAAAAAAACTGGGGTCCTGCGGAAGCCTTCCTTCGCTTAGCAGGCGCGATCCGGTTTCATCCACGCGAAAATAGAGGCGCGCGAAATCGTCATCGGAGATGGTTGCGCCGTTGATCTGCACGCGCTCATTAACGCGCGCGAGATGCGGGGAAGTATAGAGTCCGACGCGATAGCCGGCCACGCGCAGAATGTTGGCCAGCATGGCGGCGGTGGAACCTTTGCCGTTGGTGCCGGCGATCAGGATGCTGGGAAATTTTAATTCCGGCGAGCCCAGCGCGGCGGTGAGCATGCGCATCTCGGCGAGATCGAACTTTCGCGGAGACGTACCGATGGCAGTGGAAGAACCGGCCTGCGCCAGTTCATGTCCGCGCGCATACAGACTCTCAATCGCCTGAGCATACGACATGGCTCGATTTTAGTAGCAGGATGGGATTCGTGCTGCACAGTTCTTTGCGAATGGTTTTGCCGTTACAACCCACTCTCAGAATCGAGATGGCGGGCACCCGGCCGCTGGAGTTGCCATCGGGTCAGGAGTAGTTTCCTCCCATCCTTCGCGATGAAGCCGCGAAGGATGGGGCACCCTGCTGATTCGTGGTGCGAGCTTCCTGCGATCCCACATCTCAGAATCGAGATGTGGGCCACCCGGCAATGCCCATTTCGGCTAGATGACAATATGTGCGGGCCAATGGCGATGCGCGCGGGATGCATTATCCTGAACGTGTGGCTGAAGAATCCAAACATCTCGTCACGAGGCGGCGCTTTCTTCAGCTCTCGGGCGCGGGTGCAGCCGCGGGCCTGCTGGCCTATTCTGGGGCGTTCGAGCGCCACGATCTGCAGATCACGCAGCGCACGATTGAGTTGAAACGGCTCTCCCCGGCCTTGGACGGGCTGCGGATTGCCCAGATTTCCGATATCCACTACGGGCAATACACGGAACCGTCGTTTGCCCGGCATGTTGTGGCGGAAGTGAATCGCCTGGCGCCGGATATAGTCCTGTTGACGGGAGATTATGTCAGCACCGGGCCGCTGCCGCATGCCTTCGGCGCCAGGAGCAGCTATCCCGTGCGCGGAAATTCTGTCCACGATCCAATGTCCGGAGCGATGGTGCGTGCTGGGCAACCACGATGTGGTAGTCAGCGAAAAAATTGTGACGGATGCGCTCGTAACCCACGGCCTGCCGGTGCTGGCAAACGCCTATGTGCCATATGAGCGCGAGGGAGCGCGGCTTTGGATCGGCGGAGTGAAGGACATTGGTGAAAGCGATCCGGACCTGCATCTGGCCGCCCCGCATACGCTGCAAACCGCCAACGAACCGGTGATTCTGATGGGGCACGAACCGGATTATGCCAACGACGTGATGAAACACGGCGGAGTGGATCTGATGCTCGCCGGCCACACGCACGGGGGGCAGGTGCGAGTACCGATGATTGGCGCTCTCTATTTGCCTCCGCTGGGCCGCAAGTATATTGAGGGACACTTCCACCTGCGGAATGATTTGCAGTTGTATGTCAATCGCGGTATCGGCGCTGTCGGGGTGCCGTTTCGGTTTGATTGCAGGCCGGAGCTGACGATGATCACGCTGCGCAGCCCGAGAGCCGTCACCGGATAACGAACGGGCAGCTTCTATAGCAGCCAGGATTGCTGCGGTTCGCCCGGGTCTCAAAATCGAGACCTGGGGCACCCATGTTTCGTTGGGAGGAGCGCGGATGAAGGTTCAAATCGCATTCGGCAAGCGGGGCCTGGAGCTCGATCTTCCCGATGGTCCTGACTATCACGTGGTGAAGGTACATTCCGCACCTCCGCTGGCGGATGTGGAGAAGGCATTGGCGGCAGCGCTGGATGCTCCCGTGGCGGGACTGCCGCTGCTGGAGTTGGCGCGCGGAAAAAAGTCCGCGGCCATTTCCGTTTGCGACATCACCCGTCCGGCTCCCAATCCGATCACTCTGCCTCCTGTGCTTGAACGGCTGCATCGTGCCGGCATTCCACCGGAGAATGTGACGATTTGCATCGCGACGGGCCTGCATCGCGGCGCGACGGAAGACGAGCTGAGGACCATCCTGGGGCCGAAGATTGCGGCGACCTACAATATCGCCAATCACGACGCCAAGAATCGGAAGCTCCATCGCTTCGTCGGCACGACGCAGCAGGGAACCCCGGTCTATATTGATGAACGCTTCATGGCGGCGGATCTGCACATTACCCTGGGATTTATTGAGCAGCACCTGATGCTGGGATTTTCTGGCGGACGCAAGCTGGTGGCGCCGGGGCTGGCGGCGAAGGAAACCATTCAGGTGCTTCACTCGCCGCGATTTATGCGGGAGAAGCGCGCGACGGAAGGATCCATCCGCGACAACCCGCTGCATGCGGAGCTGCTGGAAGTGGCGCGCATGGCGGGTCACGACTTTATGCTGGACGTGACCTTGACGAAGACGCGGGAAATCTCCGGCGTGTTTGCGGGCGAGCCTGTCGCCGCCCATGCCGCCGGCGTGGAATTTATGCGGAACTCGTCCATCGAATATCTGCCGCAGCCGGTGGATGCGGTCATCACGTCGGGAGCCGGCTATCCCCTGGACCTGACTTTCTATCAAGCCATCAAGGGCGTCACCGCGGTGCAGCACATTTTGAAGCCGGAAGGCACCATCCTGATTTTGGGCGAATGTGCGGAGGGCGTGGGCTCGCCGGAGTTTGCGGCGATGGTGCGCCGATATCAAGGTCCGCGAGCATTTCTGGAGGCGATTGAGAACGCTCCGGTACAAGTGGATCAATGGCAGCTGGAAAAGCTGGCGCTGGTGGGATTGAAGCATGATGTTCTGTTGTACACCCCGGGAATCGCCAGCGAGGATTTAGGAGCGCTGCGGTCGAACGCATTCGATAGCGCATCAGCGGCGGTGGCCGCGTTACTGCCGCGGCTGGCGAAGAATGCTCGTGTGGCTGTGATTCCCGACGGACCCTACGCCTGCGCGCGAGTACAGGAATAAAACCGGCGCGGTTCCCGTAGGATTGCAAGCAAGCCGTTGCACCCGGGAGCCGCCGCAATGATGCTGCATATCCACGCACCCAATCTGTTCATCGCCTTTGGAGTTCTGGCATCCACCGCAGCCACGGATGCGGTGTATGTGATGTTCAACGCCGCAGTGACAGCGCGACGGCGCGGCGTGGCGGCCAGCTGGAGCAGCCTTTGGTATCTGCTGGCGGCGTTCGCCGTCATCAGCTACACCGGCAATGCGGTGTATGTGCTGTTCGCCGCGGCGGGGTCGTGGCTGGGCGCATTTGGCGCGGTCACCTGGCTGGACAGGGCCGACATGAAAAATGCCACGGGAACTCGTCGGGCATAACAAGAAGAGCTCGAACATTGGGCATTTCGAGATTCTATGGCGACTAAATTTAGTTGTTGCAAGCTGTTGCAGCGTTAGGGTATTGTCATGCTCGCCACGAACGAACGACGGTATGGGCCAGATCGTCTGGTTTTTCCTGCGTATATCTGGTCGAGCCCCCTATCGCACGACATTCCTGGATATTCAAACTTGAATTTATTACGCCCAGGAGGCGAGCAATCCATGAGAAAGCAATTTGGATGTACAGCAGCACTATGTCTTGTGTTGGCAGGACTATGTTTTGCCGGATCGCGTACGGCTACCGCACAGGAACAACCGGGGTCGTCCGGATTCCACAGCGTAGCCTGTGTCAAGGTAAGACGCGGCAAAAGGGCAGATTTCAAGACGCTCGTGAATGGAAACTTCCTAAAGTACGAGCAGTCCCGGGTTGATTCAGGAGCCCTCTCCGCCTGGATTGTATTGCGCACCGTCATCCCTGCCGGGCACGACGCCACCTGCGATTACGCATTCGTCAGCTTCTACTCCGGCCTGCCCAACGCCCCCATGGGCGATAAAGAAATGAACGACGCTCTGCAAAAAGCCGGCATCAGCACCTCGCTTGAGCAGATGCAACAACAAGAGGAGGCCGTGGGCTATCTGGTCTACAACAGCATCAGCCGCACCGCCGTGCACGTCGGCGGAGCCAAAAAAGGCGACTACATCGTAGTCAACCAAATGAGCGTCCCGGACGTGGGAGCATGGATCGCCAACGAAAAGAAACTGTGGCAGCCGATCTTTGAAGATGGAGTCAAGGACGGCTCGATGGACGGGTGGTCCGTCGTGGAGCAGTTCCTGCCCCGCGGCGCCAAAGACCAGGGCACCACATACACGGTCGACATCTATCCTAGCTGGAACGCGCTCTTTACCTTCTTCGGACCGAATTTCAATGACCGTTGGAAGAAAATCCATCCTGACGTCCCCTTCAATCAGGGAATGGATCAGGCAAACAAGGTCGCCACCATCGAACACACCGTCCTCTACAACGTTGTGAACGCCATCGGGGCCTCAAAATAATCCAAGCCAACACGGCAAAACAAAGAAGGCCGCGCCATCGCCCGCGCGGCCTTCCATTTGTATCTGTATTCGTATTGCGGGGCCTCGCAGAAGATGCGTTTGCAGTTTCTAATTGCCGATCGTTACCGCGATGCGGTAAGTTCACAGTCACCCACGAACGAACGACGGTATCGCCCAGATACTACGTTTCTCCCTCAGGCGTCTGGCCGGGCCCCCTATCGCACGACATTCCTGGATAACCAAAACTTCACTACGCCAGGGAGGCGAGCAATCATGAAAAAGCAATTTGGAACTTTCGCAGGACTGTGTTTGCTTTGTACAGGAATCGGTTTGGCAGGATCGGGAATAGCAACCGCGCAAGATTCGAACTCAAACCTGGCGCCGCCAAATGTGTTGGTTGTGCAAAGTGAAATGTTAAAGCCGGGAATGGCCGGCATGGCGCACCAGAAGTCGGAAAGCGCGTTTGTGCAGGCGATGCAGAAGGCAAAGTCGCCCGACCATTATTTCGCGGCCACCTCCATGTCCGGCCCCAGCCGGGCGCTGTTCTTTCTTCCATACGATTCATTCGCGGACTGGGAGAGGTCGAATGCGGCGATGATGGGCGATTCCTCACTGGCTTCGGACTTCGACAGCGCGATGGAGGCTGACGGCAAATTGCTCACATCTTTTAGCACGTTGGTGTTTCGCTATCGGCCTGACATGAGCGTCTCTGCGAACGTGGATCTGGCGCAGATGCGCTATGTGGTGATTACGGTGATCACCATTAAACCGGGGCATGAGGCGGAGTGGACGGAGCTGGCAAAACTTCACAATGAGGTATTCGGAAAAGACGCCGATACGCATTTCGCCATGTGGGAGGAAGTTTTCGGTAATGAAGGCGGCGTTTACATCGTGACCGTACCCATAAAGAGCCTGGCGGGGGTCGATGCGCATGATGCGGCCGCAGAGAAGACCTGGGCGGCTGTCAGTGCGGACAAGAAAAAGAAGATGGACGATCTGGAGACTTCTGCTTTCGCCTCCATCCACACCAACCTGTACTCGATGGACCCGAAGATGAGCTACCCTCCCGAGCGGTGGAAGACTGCATCGCCGGATTTCTGGGGTAAGCAGTAAACTCAATCGCAGAGAAAGAAGCATTTGGGCGGATGGAGCGGGACTTCATTCGCCCAAACATTTTGAATCGCAGTCGAGTCATTCGATGATGCCAGAGAGACTTCTCGCCGAGGCACCCGACGCCGCGTTCCACGCGGACGCCAAACTGAAGCGCGTGATTGGGCCTTGGGGGCTGGGAGCTACTGCCGTCAACGTCGCGGTGGGAGCAGGAATCTTTGTCGTCCCTGCGTTTGTGGCCGCCATTCTAGGGCCGGCCGCGATCGTGGCTTATTTCGTTTGCGGAATCGCCGTGGCGCTGGTGCTGACCTGCTACATCGAAATTGGAAGCTTCGTGCAGCGTTCCGGGGGCGGCGTGGCCTATGTCGAAGAGGCGTTCGGGCCGCTGATGGGGTTCCTTGCCTGGGTGATGTACTCGGTGGGGTATGAGGTGATTGCGTGCGCCGCGCTGGCTGTTGCGCTGATCGGTTCATTGGCGATCTGGGCGCCGGCGCTGGGTCATGGCGTGCCTCGGGTTCTGACGTTGCTTGTGATATTCGGCGGGCTGGCCACGATCAACATCATTGGCGTTCGCCAGGGATTGCGCGTCGCTGTCGCGTCGACAATTGCCAAGCTGATCCCATTGCTGCTCGCCATTGTCGCGGGAATATTTTTTGTGCACTGGCATCAACTGCGTTGGGCAGAATGGCCACCGGCGGCAAAGCTGGGCGAGGCATCGCTGATTCTGTTTTTTGCTTTTCAGGGCATTGAAGAAGCGCTCGCGCCCAGTGCTGAAATTCGCGATCCGGCACGCACCGTGCCGCGAGCCATGTTTGGCGCAACCGGCACGGTGATTCTGCTGTATGTCGCGATGCAACTGGTAAGCCAGGGAGTGTTGGGCGATGAGCTGGCGCGCCAGACGACCGCACCCCTGGCGGCTGTGGCCGAAAGAATTGTCGGCGTGGCAGGAAGCACACTGGTGACGATCGGCGTCGCAGTGTCGATTTTTGGATCGCTGGCCGGCGGAATGTTGTCGACGCCGCGCGCATTTTTTCTGGCTGCGGAGGACGGGGCACTTCCGCGGGCCCTGGCGCGAGTTCATCCGCGGTTTCGCACGCCCCACGTCGCGATCATCACCGTGGCTACATTGATGTTTCTGCTGGCGGCATCAGGCGGATTCAAGCGACTCGCGATTCTTTCCAGCGCGTCGATTTTGTGCGTCTACCTGGCCATTTGCCTGGGCGCGCTGAAGCTGCGCTATACGCGCAAGCGAGTGCCCGGAGCCTTCCGCGCACCGGGCGGCCCGTTGATTGGAATTCTGGGTTCCATGGTGGTGATCTGGCTACTGTCGCACTCGACCAAGCTGGAAGTGAGTGCGCTATCGGGAACGCTGGCACTCTCCATCGCCTACTTCTTTGTGCGGCGATGGTACCTGCGCCAGCGCGAAACCATCCGCTGAGTTGGCAATCGCGATCCGCTGCAGCCTAGACGTTGACGGCTACGTCGGTTGACGGCTGCATGAAGTCGAGGGCGCGGATGAGGTACTGCTTCATCTCTCTGCGGGGAACGACGGCGTCGAGCATTCCGTGTTCCAGCAAAAATTCCGATCGCTGAAAACCCTCCGGCAATTTCTGGCGAATGGTTTGCTCAATCACGCGCGGACCGGCAAAACCGATCAGCGCATCGGGCTCGGCGACGTTGAGATCCCCGAGCATGGCGAAGCTGGCGGTGACGCCGCCGAAGGTTGGATCGGTGAGCACAGAGATGTAAGGGATTTTCGCATCGTCCATCAGCGCCAGACGCGCGGAAATCTTCGGCAACTGCATCAGGCTGACGATGCCCTCCATCATGCGAGCGCCACCCGATGTGGCGACGATGATGAGCGGATGGCGGGTTTCAAGCGAATGGTCGGCGGCGCGGCTGATGGTTTCTCCGACGACAGCGCCCATGCTGCCGCCAATGAAGGCATACTCCATCGCACTCAGGACGACGGGATGATGCCCCATGTTGCCGAGCGCGGTCAGGATGGCGTCATTCATTCCGGTATCGCGCCGCGCTTTATTCAGACGATCCTTATACGATTTCAGATCGGTAAATTGGAGCGGATCGGTGGAGCGCAACTCGGTATCGATCAGGCGGTAGCCAGGCTCCAGCAGGCTGGCGATGCGAGCGCGCGCTGAAAGTTTGAAGTGCTTGCCGCATTTTGGGCAGACGTTCAGATTGGCTTCCAGGTCGGCCTTCCATATGGTTTGGCCGCAGCCGTCGCACTTGGTCCACAGACCCTCGGTGCGGACACTCTTCTCCGACGTGGTCTCGATTTCGTTTTCGTTCTCGTTGCGTTTAAACCAGGACATATTGCATCCATCCTAAACTGCGTAGCAGAAACTCAGGTCTCAAAATCGAGATCTGGGGCACCCGTGTTTTCTGATCCCGCATCCGGCTCGCTAATATTCGATGCCGCGCTGGGCGAGAATTCCCTTCTGATAGGCGTGCTTCACTTCGCGCATCTCGGTCACGGTGTCGGCAATTTCAATCAGGCTTGGATGCGCGTTGCGACCGGTGAGGATGACGTGCACCATCTCCGGCTTTTGCTTCAACGCTTCCACGACCCGCGCCGGATCCAGCATGTTGTAGCCAATGGCATAGTTAATTTCGTCGAGGATCACCATATCCCAATCGCCGGAAAAAATGGCCTGGCGAGCCTCTTCCCATGCGGCGTCCACCATGCGGATATCTTCCGGATCGGTCTCCGCGCCGCCAATTTTTACGAAGCCGCGGCCCATCTGCTTCATAACCCAGTTGCCGCCGAAGGCCTGGACGGCATCGAGCTCGCCATAATGCCAGGAGCCTTTCAGGAATTGCAGCATCAACACGCGCATGCCATTGCCGACAGCGCGCAAGCCGGTGCCCATGGCGGCGGTTGTTTTCCCTTTGCCGGGACCTGTGTTGATCAGAATCAGTCCCCGTCTTTCGTCCGTCATACAATCAATGCCCTCATCCCACTCAAGCAAAAAGAGGTCTTGAATGGGGCACCCATGACCTTCGCGTCTTAATGTCCTAAGTGATAGGGATGTCCTTCGACGATGGTGAAGGCGCGATAGATTTGTTCCGCGAGCACGACCGCAGCCAGCTCATGCGGCAAGGTCATCGGCCCCAGCGACAACACCAGCCAGTCGCGACGCGTAGTGGCTTCCTGCAGCACTGCTTCCGACCAGCCATCCGCCGGTCCAACGGCAAAGGTGAACAATTGAATGCCGCGATCCTGTTCGCGCTGCAGCCATTGCGCAAATGTTTCCGATGACCAGGTGCGCCCGCGATGATCCAGCAGAATCAGCATGGAGCGGGCGCGATTGCCGCGATTCCAAGCGGCAAAAAACTTTTCTTCGGTGGGGTAATGTTCTGTGCGGCAACCGCAGTGGCGCGCAATGCGCTGGCAATAGGCGGAATACATTTCGTCAGCGGCGGCCTGCTTGCCGGTGGTGCGCCGCCCGAGTGTGACCAGCTGAATTTCCATCCTTCCGATACTTTACTGGAGTTTTGTGTCTGGATGCGAAAGGTCCGTTGGGGAAATGGCGAGATTGCGACCGGCGGGCAGGCTGCAGGAAAGGGTAAAACCGCGGCAACGCGTGGCAATTTGGACATGATGACGATGGAGTTGAGGATGGGAAGTTTGCGGGTGCCGCAGTGGGCGCTAACCGATAGTTATCATTATGTTGTCTACCCGACGGAACATTTTGCAGGAGCAAAATCGAGCTTTCTATTATTTTTCATATTCTTATTTCTTTAATACCATAAATCTCATTGATGGTCAGTGGTAATCGAGGGCGTAACCGATTGATTTTAAAATTTATTATGTCTGGCCTAAGAATTGCTTATTTTACGCTTCAGGGGGAAATCCGACAGTTTGTCGTGTCCACGACCTTCCGCCGACTTCTTCCTCGAGTCCACCGTGTGTTTTAAGACTTGAATGGGTAGGAGCCGCATCACAGTATTTCAGGAAAGATGAAGTGCCGTTGATAAACGACGCCCGCAAGGGCGTCCAAGTGTTTCACGAAGATAGGCGCGGGACCGGTTTCCGGCTCGCGAACTAACGAAGCAAGAGAGGGAATTCAATGCAATTTCGACACAATGGCTGGATCCACACCGCGGTCACTTTCGCAATGCTGCTGGGAGCAGCGGTGTTGATTCAAAGTTTTCAACCGATCGCATTCGCCCAATCGCTCACCGCGGGCGATATTTCCGGCCACGTGACGGACCCGACCGGGGCGGCGATTCCGGGTGCGACAGTCGTCCTGAAGAACGAGGGGACGGGCGCGACCTATACCAGCACGACAAACGCAGGCGGCGGCTACCATACGGCCCTGCTGCAGCCCGGTACGTATTCCATTACTGTGACCAGCGCGGGTTTTCAAACCGCTGCGACCACCACGCACGTTTCTACCGGCGCGGTAGCGAACGGCGACGTCAAGATGACGCTGGGTAAATCCACCCAGACTGTGACGGTCACGGCAGCGGAACCGCTGCTGAACACGGAAAATGCCGACATCACCACAACATTCAATACAGAGCAGGTCCAGAGGCTGCCGAATCCGGGCAACGATCTGACCTTCGTCGCACAGACCGCTCCTGGTTCTGTCATGAACACCACGACGAACAGCAATGGCGCCTTCTTCGGTTACGGAAATTTTTCTTCGTTCGGTCTGCCGGCCACGTCGAACACCTTCACGGTCAACGGCATGTATGAGAATGACCCCTTCCTGAACCTGAACAACTCCGGTGCAACCAACCTGCTGCTGGGCAATAATATGATTGCCTCGGTCACGGTGGTCAGCAATGCCTACGGAGCGCAGTATGGCGGTCTGGGCGGCGCGCAGGTGAATGAAATCACCAAGTCGGGAACCAATCAATTCCACGGAAACGCAGTGTATTGGTGGAACGGCCGCGCGATGAACGCGAACGGATATTTCAACAACCAGACTGGTACCCCGCGGCCATTCGACAATGTGAACCAGTATGCCGCGTCGGTCGGTGGTCCTATCATCAAGAACAAGACGTTCTTCTTCGGCGATTATGAAGGCCTGCGAGTCGTCATTCCGGTCACCAACGTCGTGACTGCTCCCAGCCCAAATTACATAAGCTGCTTAACGACCGGGCAGCCTACACCTGCCACCGGAACGCCCTGCAACGTTCCAAATCCCATTAACGCGAAAAGTTTTCCGTTCGGCATACCGCAAGCACCGGCAAGTGAAATTCCAATCTATAAGCAGATTCTGGGCGTGTATCAAGCGACACCCGGATACAGCACAGCAGCCGTTTCACCAAACGATCCAAATGTCGTCACCTTCAGCACGAACGCCGGCAACTTTACTCATGAGTGGCTCTTTGAAGGACGTATCGACCAGCACATTGGCGAAAAGGATTCCTTGTATGGCACTTATGACATGGATCGGGGCCTGCAGGCCACCTACACGGATCCTCTCAACCCGATCTTCAATGCCTTCAGTGTTCAACCGCAATATTCCGGCCAGTTGGGTGAAACGCACGTCTTCACCCCAAACATTACCAACCAGTTCACCTTTGCCGCGCTCTACTACTCCGCGATCTTTACCAATCAGAATCTCGACGCGTCCAAAGCGCTGGTTCCGGGGACGGTGGCGTGGATCGATGGATCGTTTAATCTTCTTGGTGGTTTGAATTACCTCTGGCCCCAAGGTCGCAACGTCACCAACTATCAGTTCATTGATGACGTCAGCATCATCAAGGGCAGGAACAGCTTCAAATTCGGATACTACTTCCGCCGAGACGACGTGACCGACTACAGCCCGGGGATAGAAACTACGCCAGAAATCTATGCGACCGAGGCGAGCTTCGCCGGCGTCAGCCCGTACGGCGGACCGGATGCCCCGCCGCCAGTGGCCATCCCACCGTCGTTTGACCGTTATAAACAGTTCTACCCACAGCGGCCGACCCAGCCTGTAGCCCTGTACAACGAGGCAGGGTATTTCCAGGATGAATGGAAGCCGGTGCCAAACCTGACTGTCACCGCGGCGGTGCGTGTCGAACAAAATTCCAATCCCGTCTGCCAGACGAATTGCTTTGCGACCTTCGGCAGCGATTTCGCCGCGGTCAGCACAGATCCGACGACTGCGTACAACTCGATGATTGTCTCTGATAAACATCAAGCCTTCCGCAGCTTCCAGAAGTTCTCCATTCAACCGCGTATCGGCTTTGCGTGGTCGCCAATGGGAGACGGAACCTCTACAGTGATTCGCGGCGGCTTCGGCATGTTCACCGATGCTTTCCCGGCGACCGTTGCGGACGCCGTGCTAAACAATACTCCGGTCAACAATGGCTTTACGATCTTTGGTCCGGCTTACAACTACCCGACCCCGAGTGCGATCGGCGTAAATCCCGCCGACCCGACCAGCGGCGAGACTGTGACCTCTGGCTCGAATGCGGCTCTGCAAGCCGGATTTGCAAATGGTGCCAGCTACTCCACGCTGTCGACTACCGTTGTTGGTTTTGGGGCGCCCAGCTTCACCAATCCCTACCACAAGCTGGACTACCCGACGTATGAGGAGTGGAACCTGGAAGTGCAGCGCCAGTTCGGACGCAGCACCGTGCTCGACATTAACTACGTGGGAGACAGGGGCTATCACGCGCCAAACTTGAACGACGGAGTGAACGCGTATGGCGCTCCGACGGGCTTTAGCGGTATTGACGGCGCAACTGCGCCCAATCCCTCGTTCAGCCAGGTCACCGAGGTGTACAGCAACGCCGTATCTAACTACAACGGCATCACGGCGTCGAGTCGTTCACCGGTCGAAATCACTGTTGCTGCAACTCAATTACACCTGGAGCCACGCGCTGGATGAAATTTCCAACGGGGGTCAGTTGCCGTTCAATGCCGGCCAAAGCCAGCTTGATCAGACAGATCCGTTCAACCTATCGTACAACTATGGCAACGCAGACTACGATGTTCGCCACAACATCACTGCAAGCTATGTCTATACCGTTCCCTACTGGCGTGGTCCGCATGCCATCACCGACGGCTGGCAGATTACTGGCACTGTCTTCCATCACACGGGTTTTCCGTTCACTATCACCGACACCGATGTAAGCAACCAGATTGTGAATTACGCTGGCTTTACGATTTACGCCCACCAGTTAAACAACGTACATAGCTGCGGATCGAGCGCAGTATTGAACACAGTCACCTTCAGCGGAACGCCGTGCGCATTTACAAATCCAGCCAACTACACGACACCAACCGCCTTTGGGCAGCAGGAACGTAACCAGGTGTTTGCGCCTGCCTACACCGATACCGATATGGCGATTTTGAAGAGCTTCGCCATTCCGAAACTGGGAGTCGGCGAAGTTCTTGGTCGGCGTACAGTTCTTCAATCTGTTTCAACCACCCGAACTTCGCCAGCCCGAGTTCTGACATCGACTCGAGCAACTCCACCGCAGGCTTCATCACCGCGACGGTCAACACTCCGACCAGCATTCTGGGTTCCGGCCTGGGTGGCGATGCATCGCCTCGATTGATTCAGATCAAGGGTGAGTTCAATTTCTAGGGACGAACCCGGCAGCAATTGAAAAAGAGGAAGCCTTCGGGCTTCCTCTTTATTTTCTGGTAAGATTCGAGCGGCTTGAAGAGACATCCATGATTGCCATATTCACAGCGTTGTCCATCCCGAGCCCTTCGACTTCGCTCAGGGCAGGCTCCGTCGAGAGACCTGCGGTTGCTGCTGGATCGGCTGACAGACTGCAGGCTCCTCCACTCTGTCGTGCGGATGTTTGCTCGAAATGACGGGGTATTTTCGCGGTCAGCTATCTTCTTGCCCTAATTTGCCTGCAAGGCGACGGCGATGCGGGTTCCGTGATCGAGCTTGATGTCGCTGTGGCTGGATCGCAGGGTTCCCGATTCCAGCGAAACATCCTTCATGCTGCTGCCCGTGTCCACGGTCTCACCCGCTCCTCCGGTATTGTCGATGCTCTGCCCGGTCTCGCCAGCAGTCATCATCGTATTTTTCGTGGATGCGGAAGGCAGGTTGGCCGCGCTTGCGCCGCCGCCTGAAATGTAGGGCTTGGGAGCGACGCCGACCACGACTCCGTGAATGGCAATGGGAGACGCCTTCTTGCTCGGCATCACCTGGTCAAAGGAGATCGTCACTGAGGCGGTTCCTCCACCCGACGACTTGGACTGCACGGCGGTCACTTTTCCATTGAGAATCGCGCCTCTGGGAACCGTGCTCCCGTTCGCAAGCGTTGTATCTGCCAGGGTTTTGGCTGCGACTGCCTCGCCTACGGTTGCTTTTTTTGTGTCGAGCTTGCTGGTGATCTCCGCGGAAAGAGTGCCGCTTGCGGTCGGATACGCAGAATTGCCCGCTTGCAATGCAAACGCTGGAGCGCGACAACACCAGTGCCAATTATGGTGGCTGCGACCAAGGCCAAAAGTTGAACTTTTCTCATGTGGGCCCCTCTGAGGTTCACTCTCTGCTTTGAGATGACTCCAAGTTTCCACTCGAGTATCTGGCATTGCATCATCGCTGTCAAAGACGTTTTTTGCGTTTCGAAGCGGCTTTGCGCGGCTTCGATCTCGAAACGATTTTAGCGGTAGCCTTGGTTGCTTTTCCTTTGGACGGCTTCGCGGGAGTCGTCTTGCTGACCTTCTTCGCGGCGACTGTTTTTACCGCAGCGTTTCTTGACTGCCTTCTTTGTGGCGATCTTTTTTGCTGGGGCCTTCCTGGCGGCGACTTTTTTGGCAGCCTGCTTCTTGCGGACCGCTGAGACGCGCCTGGTCAATGAGGCCTTCAGTTCTTCCAGATCGAGTGTGGTCGCAGTCTTGCGGAGCCGCTCAATGTGATAGAAATCGCGCTTCTCCTCTGAAAAGATGTGGACGACAAAATCGACGTAGTCGAGGAGAATCCATTCTCCCTGGCGATAGCCTTCGATTGAGTTGGGGCGAGTGTTGAAGTCGCGCTCCATTCGCTCCTCGACCGCGGTGGCGATGGCCTGGTTCTGGCGGTCGTTGGTGCCGCTGCAGATCAGGAAATAGTCTGTGAAGCCGGAGTCCGCGGGGTCCAGTTCCAGGATGCGAATCTGCTCGGCTTTCTTGTCTTCACAGGCGGCAGCGGCGGCCGCAACCATGCGGCGGATTTCTGTTTTCATCATGCGATCGTGCAATCTCCCTGGTGCGCGTTGAATTGTGTTCGCCCTCTCATCGTAATGCATTTCGTCGTGCAAGCCCCTACTATCCCACCCTAGCTGCGCTAGGATGGGGCACCCAGAACACTCCACGAGTGATAGATCCTGGTCTTGGCGATATAGTTCCGCACTGGCGCGGGCAACAGATCGAGGTCGGGCTGGCCGCGGTCGAGCGCGGCGCGCAGCTCCGTGGCGGAAATATCTTGCTGCAGGTCGGGTAAAAACCAGACGCGAGTCGAGGCGGCGTCGGGGTGGTGCAGCGTCAGATCGCAGGCGGGGAAGGCTGCCGGAGGCATGGTTCGCAGTGTCGATGTTGCCCGAACCCCGCTCGAACTTGGTTTCGGAAGGAAGCGCGGCTTCTGCGCCGAGCAGCGAAAAACCTGGCCGAGCGGCGACAATCCAGTCGGAAAGCGCCAGCAATCGAGGCGCCTGGAACCACTGGCCAATGTCCAGCCAGCTATCGGCTCCCAGCAGCGTAAACAGCTGCGTCGGCTCCGGTTCTGCAACGAGTGATGCGCGCAGACGACTGAGAGTTTCGACCGTATAGTTGGGGCGCGGTGGGTTTGCCGCTTCGCGATGCGGAGCGTCCAGCAAAGACGGAATGAAGCGCGGATCGGCCTGGGTGGCGAGCGCCGTCATGGTATAGCGATGCAGAAATTCGGTAGCCGGAAATTTGCTCTTAAAAGGCTGCTGGGCCGCGGGAGCGAACAGCACCCGGTCAAGCGCGAAGAGGTCCGCAGCCGCCGTGGCGATGGCGAGATGTCCCCGGTGCGGGGGATCAAAACTGCCGCCGAAAAAAGCGATGCGCCTCATCTGATTCCTCTCGCTGGCATCCCGGACAGTAAACCCAGGTCTCAGGTGCGAGACCTGGGGCACCCAAATTCTTGTCTGACCCAGATTCTTGTTTCACGCGGATTCTTGTCTGATTCGGAATTCTCTGGGTTCTTCGCTTCGCTCAGAATGACGGGCGAATTTTGATACCTGCATATACGGATATGCCTCAGCCGGCTTCGGGGAGTGGGACGCGAAGGGATCGAACCTTTTCCGCCAGGCCATATTTCAGCGCGTCGATTCCCTCTCCGGTGACTGCGGAAATTGCGTAAAAGGGCAGCTTTTTTCGCTTCGCCATTGATTGCAGCTTCTTCAGCTTGTCTGGATTGGCGACGTCGCACTTGCTGGCCACTACCACGCGCGGCTTCTCTTCCAGGCCGTGACCGAAGTTCTTCAACTCGGCTTCGATGATGTTGTAATCTTCCACCGGGTTGGGACGGCCGCTGCCATCGGACACGTCGACAATGTGGGCCAGCAGGCGGGTGCGTTCAATGTGACGTAAGAATTGTGCCCCCAGGCCGGCGCCGAGGTGCGCGCCTTCAATCAGGCCGGGGATATCGGCAACGACAAAACTTTCTTCGTTCGGCCACTCGCCCACGGTCACGACGCCGAGATTGGGCTCCAGCGTCGTGAATGGATAATCGGCAATTTTGGGTCGCGCGGCGGAGATGCGGGCAATCAGCGTGGACTTGCCAACGTTGGGATGGCCGACCAGGCCGACATCGGCGAGCAACTTCAACTCCAACCGAAGCAGGCGTTCCTCGCCAGCGTGGCCAAGTTCATGTTCGCGCGGGGCCTGATGAGTCGAGGTGGCGAAATGCTGATTTCCGCGACCGCCGCGGCCGCCTTTGGCCAACACCATGCGCTCGTCGGGGTGGCGGAAGTCATGAATCAGCTCGCCGGTGGTGTCGTCGTAGACAACAGTGCCGACAGGAACCTTGAGCACGGTATCTTCGCCATCGCGGCCGGAGCAATTGGAGCCTTCGCCGTGACGGCCTCGCTCCCCCTTATGCTCGGGATTGAAGCGGAAGTGGATCAGCGTGTTATGGCTCTGGCTGGCTTCAAGAATCACGTCGCCGCCGCGACCGCCATCGCCGCCGGAAGGCCCGCCGCGGGGGACAAATTTCTCGCGCCGGAAGGCCATACAGCCATTCCCGCCGTCGCCCGCCTTCACCTTGATCCTTGCTTCATCAATAAACATAGGTGTGAATAGTCTTCCTGCAGCCCGGGAATCGCGTTACTCTCAGTGTAACGCTCACGACCATAGTTCCCGTCCCGCAATGTCCGCGACCGGACGCGAGCTCTAACCTGCGTAGTGCCATTCGCGCGGGAAAGTATCGTTCGCAAAGTGATGGACGGTACGACGGAAACATGGAGAGCGTGGCACGAGCTCGGAGTCTTAGCGGGCTATTGCCTTCATTGCATCGCTTTCAGTGTCGTCCGCGCAGGCACCCTGTCGTTGCCGAAACGGGCATAAAAGATTCGGGAGATCGTTCATGCTGCGCTTGCCTCCCCCACGCGCTTTATGCGCGGTGTGCCTTGTGATGCTGTTTTTTCTGCCGATGCTACCCATGCTCCACGGTCAGTCGACTACGGGCGTGATCGGCGGAACTGTGTATGACCCGCAGCACGCGGTCATCCTGAACGCGCGCATTGTTGCCTTGAACGAGGAGACCGGCGCGGAGTTTCGCGCCTACACCGACAAAAGCGGCAACTATACTTTGGCCGATCTGCCACCCGGCACATATTCCGTCGACATCACGGGAGATGCGTTCACCGCCTTCACGGCAACACACGTCGTGGTGGAGCTGGGCCGGCGAACTCCGCTGACGACTACGCTGCACATTGGAGCCACTTCCAGCACGATCCAGGTGGGAGCGATCGTGCCGTTTCAGTCAACATATCCTTCGGTGGCGACGAATATTACGCAGTCACAATTGCAGAACTTGCCTTCCAACAGCCGCCGCTGGAGCAGTTTTGCGCTGTTGACTCCGGGAGTGGTGAGCGATCCAGAGGGGCATGGGCTGTTGAGTTTCCGCGGCATCAGCGGACTGCTGAATAACAACACGATCGATGGCGCCGACAATAACCAGGCTTTCTTCTCTGAAGAACGCGGCCGGAACAAGGCGCCTTACTCCATCAGCATGGCAGCGGTGGAGCAATTCCAGGTGAACACGGCTGACTACTCCGCGGAATATGGACGCTCGGCGGGTGGCGTGATCAATACGGTGACCAAAAGCGGCACCAATCAATATCACGGAGAGGCCTTCTTCTTTGAACGCAACAGCAAGTTTTCGGCGCTGAACGCGTACACCACGCTGACCAACTTCGACAGCAGCGCGAACAACTTTGTTACCAACCCATATCAGCCGACCGACGTAAGGCGGCAAATGGGATTTTCTGTCGGCGGCCCGATCGTTCACGATAAATTGTTTTGGTTTTATTCCTTCGACTACAACACTCGAACTTTTCCGGCGGTGTCCCGCGTCGGCTATCCCACGGCGATCTACGCGCAGCCAAGTCCGATTCTTCCAACTGGAAATTACCTGGGTTATCGCATCACCTGTGCCAACTTGCCGCCGTACAACGCCAGCAACGGAATCTATGCGAGCGTGTTTCAATTTGAAGCGACGCAAGGCGCATGCGAGCTGTACGACAAGCTAGACCTGGCTTCGTACGACGCGGGCGTGAAGCAGTACCAGCAGGGGCTGCAGTTAGTGAACACGCTGACCGGGCCAGCGCCGCGGACGGGAGAGCAGACACTGAACTTTCCCAAGCTGGACTGGCTGGTGAACGATCGCAACCACGCGACGTTTTCTTACAACCGCATGCGGAGAAGTTCACCCAACGGAGTGCAAACGCAAAGCTCCACGCAATATGGCGTCAACAGCCTGGGCAACGACTACGTGAGCCTGGATTGGGGCATCCTCCATCTAACGACGTTCGTGACGGAAAACATCGGCAATGAATTACGGCTGCAGCTGGGGCGCGAACTGGATCGCGAGACCAGTCCCGCTCCGGCCGGGGCAGAAGTTCCGCTGGGGAACAATCAATTCGGCCTGGCGCCGGAGATCAGCATTGCCGGCGGATCTTCCGGCGAAGGCATGGTGCTGGGAAATCCTGCGAAACTGCCGCGCCCGGAATATCCGGATGAACATCGCGCGGAGATCTCCGACACCGTCTCCTGGGTGCTGGGAAATCATACGCTGAAATTCGGCGGCAATTGGGACCGCAACCAAGACCTGCTGGACAACCTATACAACGGAGTGGGGCACTACAACTACACTTCCTTCGGCAGCTTTCTGGCGGATTATTATCACGCGGTCGATGGACTGGGTCCGCCGCACAGCTATTTCGTCAATAATTACGCGGGATTTTCGCAGAGCTTTGGACCCGGCGGATTTTTTATCACCACCAACGACTGGGCTGGATTTATCGATGATGAGTGGCGAACGTTTTCTCGCCTGACGGTGACGGCCGGCGTTCGCTATGAATATGAGCGGGTGCCGCGACCCTTTCTGCCGAATCCGCAGCTGCCGCAAACGGAAAATTATCCGGATGACCACAACAATTTTGCTCCTCGGGCCGGAGTCGCGTGGGACCTGTTCGGCAACGGAAAGACAATTCTGCGCGCGGGGTATGGCCTCTTCTACGGGCGCATTGCGAACGGAACGCTGCATTCTGCGCTGACCTCTTCCGGATCGGCCGCGTCGCAGCGGACCTATCGCTACTCGTCTTCCACGGAGTATGGAGCGCCGCAGTTTCCCAGCATTTTTTTCAGCGTGCCGACGGGTGCGGCGCGAGGAGCGCTGCCCAGCGCGTACTATTTCGCGCCCAATTATCAAGCGCCAGAAACCGTACAGGGAGAGTTGACTCTGGAGCAAAAAGTCGGCTGGAAGACGATTGTGTCGGCGAGCTTTATGAGTAGCCAGGGCCGCGACCTGCCGAATTACATCGACACCAACGTTGACAAGGCGACAGTCGGCCAGTTGCGGTATACCGTCGACATCCCGGGGCCGGCGCTGGGAAAGAAAAGCCCGCTGTCGCAAGGCGCCATCTATACCACGCCGCTGTTTACTTCTGTGCGGCCGAACCATCTGTACGGAAATATCACCGAGCTAGTGAGCAACGTGAGTTCCAATTACAACGCGGGTGTATTGGCGATCACTCACCGAACTTCCAATGGGATCAGCTTCGGAGTGAACTATACCTTTGCCCACGCGCTGGACTTTAACCAGAATATATTTTTGTATAAGTCGCCGAGCAATATTCTGGAGCCGAACAATATGGCGCTGGAATACGGCAACTCCAATTCAGATGTGCGGCAGCGACTGGTGGTGCACGCCAGCATATTTACCACCTGGCACAAGCAAGGTTGGAAAGGCTATTTGCTGAATGACTGGGGACTTGCGCCTGTGGTGGCATGGCAAACGGGGCTGCCCTATACGCTGGGCGTGGGCGGCAGCGCGCCGGGAGGCGCTTTCTTCGGAGTCAACGGGGAGGGCGGACCTTCGCGTCTGAATATCATCCAACGCAACGCCTATCGTTTCCCGTCCACGCAAACCACAAGTCTGCGCGTGACTCGACGAATTCCCCTGCGCGATCGCGCAGTCCTGGAGTTGATGGTGGAAACTTACAACATGACGAATACAGAAAACGTAACTTCCATAGATACATTTGGCTATAACGCGTGTTCGACACCGTTGACGCAGGGTTGTCCGTCGGACTCGACATCCGCTCATCCGTATCTGGAATTCAATCCTACGTATGGAGTGACTACGAACGCGAACAGCACGGGCACTTATACGCCGCGGGAATTTCAGCTGGCGGCGCGATTTGAATTCTGAGCGAAATTATTTGTGGGCTGCAAGAGCGGCGGCATTCCCCGGGCCGCCGACATTCTGCAGACGCGGGATTCTATCTTTCACCGGCGGCAACGGAGGAAAGGGCGCGTGCGGCTCTGACTGATACCAGTACGCAACCGAATAATAATTGTCGGAGCGCGCGTTGGCGTGACCATGCTCGATGGTGGCTTTAAAAGATTTTCTGAATGGGATGGGAGAGTCGAGATGAAAGCGGTAGACGCTGGAGCCGCTACCGGCTAACTCCTTGCCGACTACCGGTGCGCCGTAGAGTTCGTACGAGAATGGCTTGCCGCCAAAATCCCACGCGCCCAGAATATAGTCCTCGGAGCCGGTTCCAGCGATGGAAGGAAGTTTGGCTCCGTCGACAAAGAACATGTCGTCGCCTTCTCCCCACCAGCCATCCTGATTCTGCAGCACCGACATGGTGACGCCTATAAATTGCCCGTGACCGGTGGCGGTCATCCAGACATAGTTATCCTTGCCATCGAGATTCACCTTTCCGTTGACGAGGGATTCGCCATTACTGATCCACTTGTTGGTCCAGCCGTGATTGGGCTGGGCCTGGCGATATTGAGCATGGAAATAAATGGTGCCCGGCTGAAGCGGATGAGAATACATTTGATAGTCGATGTTGTAATAGAGCGAATCGATGGCCTGGTGGCCTTCATTGGTCACGGTGATGCGCGCGTGTCTGGCGAACGGCATGGGGAAAAAGCAGTTCAGAGCTTTGACACTGGCGACGGAGAGATACTTCGAATGCCAGTTATGATATTCGCCGAGGCCGAGGCCGAAAAAGTCGCCAATGGGGGCTTCCACACTGGGAGTGTTTTCATTGTCCCAATAGATGCGAAGCACGATGCGCTTCAGGTTGTACGGCTCGACGTCGGCAATGGTGAACCAGATGTGCGTGATCATCGCGGGCCCATCCGCATCCAGCACCGTGAACGTGGTACCGGGGGGAACGGTGCGGGCATCGCCATTTCTCCCCGTGGGGTCGGAACTGGAAACGCGCACCAGCTTGTAGGTTTGCTGGCGGGTCAGGGCTGGTTGCGACGGCAGCGCCTGGCCGACGGCGCACAGCGTAGCCGCGGCAAATATGCAGCATGCAGTGATCAGTTTTCGCATCGTAGGCAACCGCGTTTCTTAGGTATTTAAGACCTAATCGTGTAGCTAACGGAAATGCTAACGCAAGCGAGCGGAAGAAGGAAAATCCCAGAACGAAACTTTTGGGCTACTTCTATATTTTGCGGGTGCGCAGATGCCCCTTGCGTCCATAGTCGAGCAAGCGGACATCGCGAGTTAGCAGCGTCAGCCCTTCGGTACGTGCGGTGGCGGCGAGAATGCGATCCGCCGGGTCGCGATGCAAATTACCAGGCAGGCGCGTGGACGCCACAGCAATCTCCGGTGTGACAGGGAGCAACTGGATTCCCTGGTCGGCAAAACTCTGTTCCAGCCAACCGTGGATATTGAGGGTGAGCTGCACTCTACCCTTGCTCTCCAATTGCGCAATTTCCAGAACAGAAATCACGGACGCAAACAGTCTGCGTTCTCGTTGCGCCGCCTCCAACATGCGGATCGCGAGCAACGGCAATTGCCTATCGGCCTCCTGCATCCAAATCCACACATGGGTATCGAGCAAGAAATTGTCCATCAATCCTGATCGGCTTCCCATTCATTGGGCAATGGCGAGATGATATCTCCCAGAATTTTTATGCTTCCTTTGGTACGCCCATAGAGAGATCGAAATGGTTTGATTTCCGGAGTGGCTGGAACCAATTTCACCACGGGCTTGCCGCGCTTGGTGATGACCAAGGGGACACGAGTTTCCTGCACCTCGTCCATCAGGTGCAGGCATTGCGCTTTGAAAGCGCCCGCGGCAATCACTTTAGGTTTGACGGCCTTCATGACCATAGTATATGACCATGGTCATGAAGATGCAAAGCAGGAGCTCAGCCTTTAATCCCACGCTCGATAACGAGGGGGACCTCCCAGCGGCTTGCTTGAAAGGAACTACAACTCGGTGGACTTCTCGGCCACGAGCTTTTTTGCGTTGGCGATAAATTGATCCAGCGGAATGGAGCCTTGATCGCCTTTGCCACGGGTGCGAACGCTCACGGCGGCGGCGGCGGCTTCTTTGTCGCCCATGACCAGCAGGTAGGGAATCTTCTGCATCGTCAAGTCGCGAATTTTGGCGTTCATTTTTTCGTTGCGGTCATCGAGTTCTACTCGTAGCCCGGCCAGCTTGTAACTGCTGCTGAACTTTTTTCGCGTAGTCGATGTGCTTTTCGCTGATGGGCACCAGGCCGACCTGCACTGGAGCGAGCCACAGCGGGAATGCTCCCGGCATAGTGTTCGATCAGTACACCGAAAAATCGCTCGACGGAACCGAACAGGGCGCGATGGACCATGACGGGCTGGTGACGCTCGCCGTCTTCACCGACATATTCCAGCTCAAACCGAGCGGGCAGAGTTGAAGTCGAACTGCACGGTGGAAAGCTGCCAGAGACGGCCCAGCGCATCGACCAGCTTGATGTCGATCTTGGGACCGTAAAATGCCGCTTCGCCAACAATGGTTTTGTAGGGAATGGCTTTGCGCTGCAGCACGCGCTCGAGCGAGCCGATCGCGAGCGACCAGTTGTCTTCCGAGCCGACAAAGCTGGCTTTGTCCTTGGGATCCCAAATGGAAAGCTCGACCTTGAACTCCGAAAAGCCAAACATCTTCAGCACTGCTTCAGCAAAGTCGATGCACGCAGAGACCTCATCTTCAATCTGTGCGGGAGTGCAGAAAATATGAGCATCGTCCTGGGTAAAGCCGCGCACACGCAGCAGGCCGTGCATGGTGCCGCTGCGCTCGTAGCGATAGACGTTGCCAAGCTCCGCCAAACGTATGGGCAGATCACGGTAGCTCTTGGGTGTGTTCTTGTAGATGAGAATGTGGCCGGGGCAGTTCATCGGCTTCAACTGATAATCGGCATCGTCCAGCTCGATCGGGGTGTACATGTTCTGGGCGTAGAAACCCGCATGTCCACTGATCTTCCACAATTCGTGACGCATCACGTGCGGAGTAAAGACCATATCGTAACCGCGACGGATACATTCGTCGCGCATCCAGTCTTCCATCAGCTTGCGAATGATGCCGCCCTTGGGATGCCAGAAGACGAGGCCGGGACCGGCGATATCCTGAATAGAGAAGAGGTCGAGTTGCTTGCCCAGCACGCGATGATCGCGGCGCTGCGCTTCTTCCAGGCGGGCGAAATGCTCCTCCATCTCTTTCCTGGAGAAAAAGGCGGTGCCATAAATGCGCTGCAGCTGCGGATTTTTCTCGTCGCCGAGCCAGTATGCTCCGGCGATGCTCATCACCTTAAAGGCTTTGACGCGGCTCGTGGAAGGCACATGCGGGCCACGGCAAAAGTCGACAAACGCGCCATTGCGATAGAGAGAGATTTTTTCGCCGGGCTTGGTGAAGCGCTCAATGAAATGCATCTTCATAAAGTCGTTTTCCGCTTTGAAGCGCAGCAAGCCCTCGTCGCGCGGCTCCCACTCGCGAACAAATTTCTCATCGCGAGCGACAATTACAGCCATGCGATCTTCTATGGCTTTGAGATCCTCCGGGGTGAACGGCGTGGGACGGTAGAAGTCATAAAAGAAACCGCTGTCGGTCGCCGGGCCGTGGCCCAGCTTGGTTTCCGGAAACAATTCCAAGACGGCCGTCGCCATGACGTGGGCGGCGGAATGACGCACGACTTTGAGCGCCTCGACATCCTTTTCAGTCAACAGGCGCAGGGAAACGTCTTCCGTCAGCGGCGTGGTCAGGTCGACCAGGCGCTCGCTGGCAGCATCTTCGGCCGAGTACATGGAAGATTCACTGGCAGATTTCTCCTCGTCGGAAGCGACGGAGACGGTATGGACGGGACGAGCCTGAAGCGGAGAGACCTGGGCGACGACCGCGGCCGCGGCCAGACGGGGCGAAATTTCCGTGGCAATCGACAGGGGAGTGGTTCCGGCGGGCACGGTGCGGGCGCTTCCATCGGGCAGCTGCACCTGAATTGATCTTGCATCTATGTTCATAATGGTTCCTAAATGATCGCAGATATCAGGATAGGTGGTTTTTGCGGTGTCCGTCGAGCGAGTGCCCCGATTCCTGGGTGAGGTGTTCCATGCATGATATTTCCGGGGTGAGAGCGCCAGTGGCGGCGCTGATCTTTTGGGTTGGGCTTTGCATTCTCGTCGGCTTGATTTCCGGTCTGCTAACGAGAAGAGACATTTCCGGCTGGTATGCGGGGCTGAAAAAGCCATCGTTCAATCCGCCGAACTGGGTTTTCGGGCCAGTGTGGACTGCGCTGTACATCTTGATGGGCGTGGCCGCGTGGACGGTTTGGAACCAGCCGGCATCGCAACTGCGGACTTACGCGCTGATCTGGTTTGCGATTCAACTTGGTCTGAATTTTCTGTGGAGCATGATTTTCTTTCGCTGGCACGCGATTGCCGGCGCGCTGGGAGAGCTGGGCTTTCTATGGCTGGCGATTCTGGCGACCATGGTGATGTTCTGGGAGGTTCACCCGCTGGCCGGCTGGCTGATGGTGCCGTATCTGGCGTGGGTCACCTTCGCAACCGTGTTGAACCTGGGAATTCTTCGGTTGAATCGGAATCGGTGAGGTGCGGAGTTTTCTCATCCCACCCTTCGCAAAAAACGCGACTTCACCCTGCGAAGGATGGGGCACCCATGACATTCCACTATCTGTGGAAAGGCTCTAGTCGGCGTCCTTGAAAAAGGTGATGTCGAGGGTGCGCAGGTAGGTGTGCAGGCCGGCATCCTGGATCGGAGTGAGGTAGGCGCGCTCGCCCGACTCATTGCGATGCTCATGCCAGTAGCCCGGTGGGGTGACGAAGGCCGCGCCGGATTTCCAGTCGACGCGAGTTGGATTCTTGATGTGGCCGTCGGAGCCTAGTTCCGTGCCGACCAGGGTGTAGCAGCCGGGCTTGGCGTCGATGATCAGGTCCAGCGCGACCGACTGATGGCGGTGCGGCAGCTGGCGGGTGTTGGGCTCGATCAGGCCGTACATCGCCCACAGCACGTGGGTCACGGTCATGGATTGCATGCAACCGGGGTTGCCGAGAATCAGGCTGACGCGGCTGCGAGTAGCTGCCTGAGGATCGTTGGCGGCCTGCTCCAGCGCCTTCGTCAATTCGCTGCGGGTGTAGTGGGCCGCGGCAAAGCGCGGATGGCTGCGTTGCACGCCAAGATAGCCGAGCAGCGGCTGATCGTTGACCCAATAGAGCGCGGAGGTCTCCTGTGCCCGATGCCGCGCGGTGCTGCCGGGCAGCGTAAAAAAATCTCCCTCGGACCCGTGGATCTCCTGATCGCCGACAGAGGATAGGCCGCTGCCTCGGATGACATAAAACAGTTCCGAGGTGGAGTTGGCGGAGGTCTCCAGCGAGCCATCGGCCTCGATACGCAGAAAGCTGGCTGCGAGCGATGGCGTGCTGGCCGGGGCGGCGCACTTGAGCGCCTTCGACAGATCCAGCGGGATGATGCGGCTGGGACCGGTCGCGTACAGGTCGGCGGCAAACTCCGCATAGGGAATTGGCGGAACGCTGCCGGAGGAGACCGGGTCGGCGGCCGAACTGTATTCGAACATCAGCGCGTTTTGCTCGGCGCTGCTTTCTATGGCTGGCGTTGCGGGTGACTTGGTCTCAGGATGGGTGAGCGTGCTCATGGATCAACCTCCATCAGCGGCTGGCGCCGCTACAGACCACTATAGGAACTGGAGGCGTCTCTGGCGAAAGGCGAGTCTGGACGGCTGCGTGTCTCTCGGGTGGATAATGAGGACCATGCCATTGAGCAATCGTGTCGTGTGCTCCGGTTTTATGCTCGTGCTTGCTTGTGGAAGCTTGTCGCTCTCGGCTTCGGCTCAAAACAACCTCCGTTCAATCCAGATTGAGTCGGCCTGGGGAGGTCTCGGCGCTTCCCAACATGCAAATGTGACAATCCTCCAAGAAAACGGCCGATTCATTCGCGACGGCAGGCCGGTTGATGCCATGCTTGTACAAGCGCTCGTGGCGGCGCTCCGGGCACAACCTATCGCTAAACCAGAAATGACGAACCTCGGGATCACCAAGGCCTGGCTTTCGGGAAATCTATCTGAAGCCGAAAAGTCGATACGGGGCAAGCTTAGTGATGCGTTGCCATCGCAAAGACAGTTCTTCGAAACCTCCTTCACCAATCCGGGGACGATGGCCAAAGTTCTACCCGATCTTTACAACTACACGAGCGTCGACGACTACCCATATGCAAAGGTCGAGGTTGTCTTCAATGACGGCTCGAGGCTTTCAGCTGCATCGCACTCGTACTACCCATACATGATTCCGTGGGCTGTGACGGGGAGCCTCAAGTCAAACACCTTCAACCGGGCAATATCACGTGCGATATCGGCCCTGTTACCTGCGGAGAGCCCAAACAAGGAGCGGCTCATTGGAGCTGGCTTCGATTCCAGCCTGGCTGAAGCGCTGATGAGTCAGACCGAAGCGCAGTGGAACATGTTGGGCGCCGAAGGTCGTGCAGGTGTGGCTCTCGCGACCCTGCGGCGCTTTTACACGATAACGCAAGCAGATATAAATCCATATCACGACGTGTACTTCGGGAAGCGATGGGAAGCGAACGGGCCGCATGAGAAAAATTTGCAGGTGGTTCTCCATAAGCGAACCTTCCCGGCGAACGTTCAGGAGCATCTTGTTTTGCAGTACGAGCATGGCAGAGTGGACGATCTGGACGAATTCCTCAGGATGGGCCAGAAATACGAAGCCCTTGCACTTTCCGTCCCGTGGCTGAACCACTATCTTCAGGAACATCCACTAGAGAGGATGACGCTGATGTATGTGCATCGTGCATCCTTCGGCGATCATGCGATGCAGAGCTTCGCCCTCGACATGAAGGCGTGTGGCCGCGAGGATCTGCTGCCTGCAGTTCGCTCTCAACAATCCGAGATTGCACTGCTGAAGATCGGTTACGTGTACTGGCTTCTCTTTCCAGACCACTACATTATGCTCTGGCGATTTGAAGGTCCTTCGGGATTTCTCAAATGGAAGCAGAGTGACTTCCCCGCCGGGAGGTGCGATGCCTACTATGAGGTCAACAACGGAGGCTGCTCCGGAAGTGAGATTACTCCAGATGGCACCCTCGTTCTGAAGAGCAGGCCAAAGTAATCAGGATCCTGTAGTGCTTGATGCAAAGACGATTTTGCCTACTACTCCGACATCTCCCACCTTCGTCGTTATCGAGGGGCACCTTGGCTTTGTCCATCAGCCCTACAACAACTTGGCGGCGGTTTGGGCGAAGTAGGTGACGACGAAGTCGGCGCCGGCGCGGCGGATGGAGACTAAAGACTCTAGGATGGAGCGGTCGCGGTCGAGCCAGCCGCGGTCGATGGCAGCGCGCAGCATGGAGTATTC
The DNA here is from genome assembly GCA_963817855.1 of uncultured Acidobacteriota bacterium. GTDB lineage: Bacteria > Acidobacteriota > Terriglobia > Terriglobales > Acidobacteriaceae > JAKAAZ01. The sequence continues at coordinate 84,302 of CAWFQA010000001.1, forward strand.
GCCGGAGACCTGATAGGCGCCGAGGGGAACGTCGAAGCGGTCGCGGGCGTCGCGGATGATGTCGAGATAGGGCATGGCCGGCTTCATCAGGATCATGTCGGCACCTTCGGAAAGGTCGAGCTCGATTTCGCGCATGGCTTCGCGGCGATTGGCGCCATCCATCTGATAGCTGCGGCGGTCGCCGAATTGCGGAGCGGAATCGGCAGCTTCGCGAAACGGGCCATAAAATGCGGAGGCAAATTTGGACGCGTAAGACAGGATCGGGGTGTCGGCCAGCTCGTCCTCGTCCAAGGCATCGCGGATGGCGGCGACGCGGCCATCCATCATGTCGGAGGGTGCGACGATATCGGCACCGGCGCGGGCCAGCGAAGCGGCAGTGCGGGCGATCAGCTCGACGCTGGAGTCATTTTCAATTTCGTGGCCGCCGTTGGCGGTTTCGCGAACAATGCCGCAATGACCGTGCGACATGTATTCGCAGAGGCAGACATCGGCAATCAGCAGGGTGGAATCGAGAGCACGCTCGCGCTTCATGGCTCGCAGGGCCTGCTGGACGATGCCGTTCTGATCCCACGCGCCGGTGGCTTCCTCATCTTTGGCGGCGGGCAGACCGAAGAGCAAAAATCCGCCAATGCCGAGCTTGGCGGCTTCGGTTGCATCCTGAATGGCTTGATCGATCGACAGATTGAACACGCCGGGCATGGAGGAGATGGCGCGGCGCACGCCTTCGCCGGGGCAGATAAACATGGGGGCGATCAACGCGCCGGGATGCAGCCGGGTTTCGCGCACCAGGGCGCGCATCGGCTCGGAACGGCGCAGACGCCGCATACGAATCATGGGGAAATCCATGCTGGGTCTGATTCTAGACCAGTTTTCCTGCGGCTACAGACAGCAAATGACTGGATGCAAAGCTGTGCGTGCCATTCCATGGTGCCGGTGTATATAATCGCAGCTCCGACCCCCCAGAGCACGTTACCAGACGAACAAAATTTGAGTCTCAAGACTAGGACCATGCAAGCATGTGTGGAATCGTTGCTTTGTATTCCCGTCGCGATCCAGTCAGCGCGACGACACTGGAACGCGCCACCCATAGCCTGTACCATCGCGGGCCGGACGGACAGCGGATCTGGATTTCATCGGACCGGAAGGTGGGATTGGGCCATGCCCGGCTGAGCATCATCGATCTTTCCACTGGCGATCAGCCCATCGCCAGCGAGGACGAGCGCACACGGATCGTCGTGAATGGCGAGTTTTATGGCTATGAAGCGATCCAGCGGGAACTGGAAGGTCGCGGCCATCATCTGCGCACGCGCTCTGACAGCGAGATTGCATTGCATTTGTATGAGGATTTCGGGACGCAATGCCTGCAGCATCTGCGGGGCGAGTTTGCGCTGGTGCTTTGGGATCAGAACAGGCGAAGAATTTTCGCCGCGCGGGACCGGTTCGGCATCAAGCCATTGTTTTATGCGTGGCACCTCGACACGCTTTATTTCGCATCGGAGGTGAAGGCGCTATTTGCCGCAGGCGTTCCTGCGCGATGGGATGAAGAGAGCGTCTACCACTCGGTAGCGTTTGGCGCGATGCAGATGCGAACCCTGTATGACGGCGTTTACCAGATTCCACCGGGGCACTTTCTGCTGGCAACCGAGAAACATGTACAGGTGAATCAATACTGGGATTTCGACTATCCCAAGGCGGCGGATGCGGTTCCTCGTCGCTCCGACGCCGATTATGCGGCTGAGTTTCGCTACGAGCTGGAAGAAGCGGTACGGATTCGCCTGCGAGCCGATGTGCCGGTAGGCGTGTATCTCAGCGGAGGATTGGATTCCTGCTCGGTACTGGGGCTGGCGGCAAAGCATCATCCAGAGCCGATACGCGCCTTCACCCTGACCTTTGAACAGGCCGCGTATGACGAGGGACCTATCGCCAAAGAGATGGCAGCCAAAGCCGGCGCGGAGTTCAATCCGATCCCTATCCGTCAGCAGGACCTCGCCGAGAATTTCGCTGACGCGATTGCCCAGACGGAAACCCTTTGCATCAATGCCCACGGAGTCGCCAAGTTCCTGCTGAGCTGCGCCGTGCGAGATGCCGGATACAAGGTGGTGATCACCGGGGAGGGATCGGACGAGATTTTAGGCGGCTACCCGCATTTCCGGCGCGACATGTTGCTGTACAACCGGGAGGGCCAGGACCCGGAAGCGATCAAGGAGCTGCTGAATTGGCTGGATGACACCAACACCGTCTCCCGCGGATTGCTCCTCCCCGACGGAGATACGGGGCCGTTGGACTGCGTTCGGCGAATCCTCGGCTATGTGCCTTCGTGGATTGAGACTTTTTCATCGCGAGCGGTGAAGATGCGCCCCTTGCTGGACAGCGCCTTCAGTGAAAAGTTCGGCTGCAGCGAAGGTATGTACGGAATTCTGGATGAAGTCGACACGCGGAACCAGCTGACGGGCAGAGATCCATTGAACCAGTCACTCTACCTGTGGTCAAAAACGGTGATGGCCGGCTACATCCTTACCATGCTGGGCGATCGCATGGAGATGGCGCACTCGATCGAAGGTCGAGTGCCGTTTCTGGATCACAAGCTGGTCGAGTTGATTCGCTCGCAGCCGGTGAATCAAAAGATTCGCGGAATGACGGAGAAATACGTGTTGCGTGAAGCGGTGAAGGACGTGATTACCGACACGGTCTATCAACGCCAGAAACACCCGTTCCTGAGTCCGCCGGCGACCCTGAATCCCGATGAAACCTTCAGCATGTATGTGCAGGACACGCTGCGCGGCTCGGTGATGAAGTCGATGCCGTTCTTCGACCAGAAGCAGGTGGTGCAACTGCTGGACCGTCTGCCGGAGATGGATGAGGGCGCGCGAACCGCCAATGACCAGGTGCTGATGCTGCTTGTGAGCATGTGCGTGCTGCACGAGCGCTTTGGGCTGGCGTCATAGTGGTGGAACCCAAGTTCGGTGTCGCGGCAACCGAAGCTGGGGCTACATGGGTGGCGGTGCCGGGAACGCGTGGCGCTCGGCGGAGAGTTGCGCGTAGTTCTGATCCGCCGAACTCTCCAGCAGCACCCAGAGGGTATAGATTGCGAGGATCGTACCCAGGAGGGGCTTGATTAAGGTCAGAACAGCCACAACGATGGCAAAAATGCGGCCCCAGGGCTGGCGGGTCAGCAAGGCAAAACCCACAGCCAGCGAGAGGATGGCTCGGCCGAACACAACGATGGCGATGAAGTGCAGGAGCCAGCCGCCGGGATGGAAGGACATCATCCACGCGTCGGAGCCTCGCATCCAATTCCTTCCGCCGAATGCCATGTGCAGGAAGGGCAGCACCATCAGCCAGCTGAGGACGGAGTAGGCGGCGAAAACGATCCAGAGAATGCCAAGGGTCTGCAAATGGCGGGCGACGCGCGAATACGCAAGCGGAACCATGCGGGGGAAGCCGGTCGGCACGGGGCCTGGAACGGCTGGCGGCGTCGTTCGCGCCATAGCATTCGGTGCACCACACTTCGGGCAGTGCGGCTCTGTCCCAACGGGTGTGCCACATTGACTGCAATACATGTCCGACCCCTTCCTTTCCCTGGTCTCTTGCCCGGTTCCCTTGAAGATACGCCGCTGGCGCCAAATTTGTTCCCGCTTTTTTCCAGCCATCTCAGCTCACCTTCCAGCCATCTGAGCCCAATTGATGGGTTGACGTTGCATCGGGCCGCGGAGGTTCGCCGAATTCGATGGCAAGAAAAGTCGGGCCGGTTTCGGCGACAGCCGGGCACTGGCGAGCAGGTTTTTGGTGGCATCCTACCCCAAGGGTCACCACGAACCCCTGTATTGACAAGGTTCGTTTTCTGTTGACACTTGTAGGTCAGAACAATGAATATCCTCCGGGGTGCATGTGGGACACATCACAGTCGCTCTATGAAGCCTGGTGGTACACTTCGTGGTTCCTTCAGAAATATCGGATGTATCAAGCTAAGCGCTTGCAGCAGGATTCAGTTCGGCCGTCCTAGAGGAGGATTTAGTGACTGTAATTGCGTGGGTGTGGTTTGTCTCCGCCGTGAGCGCGCTGTCGCTTGTCGCGGTTTGGCTTTTGGAGCGCCGGGTCCTGTCTACCGATACTGGCATACCGGCGATGCGGCCCATCGCTTTACAAATCCGACGAGCGAGCACGGGAGGAAGTATGAAGAGCAGTTTTCTATCCTCGCGCTGGGGAAGATTCTCGAGCGTACTTGCCACAGTGATCCTGCTGGGGAAAAGCGCAGCATTCGCACAACCTGCTACCCAGGTGGGAGGCGAAGCCAATCTGCAGCTACCGGACCTGACTCAGGTGCAATTTCTCGGGATCAATGGACACAGCCTGCTGATGTACGGACCTTTGTTTTGCGTCCTGGGAATGATCTTCGGCCTGTTCATGTACGTTCACCTGAAGAACTTGCCGGTGCATCGATCGATGAGCGAAGTGTCGCAGCTGATCTGGGAGACCTGCAAAACCTATCTCATCCACCAGGGTAAATTCCTGCTGCTTCTGTGGTCCTTCATCGCGGTCGTCATTCTGGTGTATTTCGCTGTGCTGCTTCACTTCAGCGCGGTGCGGGTGATCATTATCCTTGCGTTCAGCGTGCTGGGAATGGCCGGCAGCTACTTTGTGGCGTGGTTCGGTATCCGGGTAAATACGCTGGCGAATTCGCGCGCCGCCTATGCCGCGCTGGGAGGCAATCCATATCGCGCCTTTGATGTTCCATTGAAGGCGGGCATGAGCATCGGCATGATGCTGATCTCAATCGAGCTGCTGCTGATGTTCAGCATCATTCTCTTCGTTCCGGGCAGCTATGCCGGGCCGTGTTTCATCGGCTTTGCCATTGGCGAATCGCTTGGCGCCGCCACACTGCGATTGGCCGGGGGCATTTTCACCAAGATTGCCGACATCGGCGCCGATCTGATGAAAATTGTTTTCCATGTCAAAGAGGACGATGCCCGCAATCCGGGCGTAATCGCCGATTGCACCGGTGACAATGCCGGCGACTCGGTCGGGCCGACTGCCGACGGTTTTGAGACTTACGGCGTGGTCCAGGTCGCCCTGATTGCTTTCCTGATGCTGGGGGCGAAGAGCGCTACCGTCGGCGTGGAATTGCTGGTCTGGCTGTTTGCGGTTCGCGTGGCCATGCTGGTGGCGGCCGTTGCGGGCTATTACATCAACGAGCTGATCTCCAAAGCGCGGTTCGGCCGGGCTCAGGACTTCAACTTCGAATCCCCGCTCACTTCGCTGGTGTGGATCACGTCGATCGTGACGATTGCCGTCACTTACCCGGTGACCTATGTACTGCTTCCCGTTGTGGGTGGAGATCCCACCCTGTGGTGGAAACTGGCGACCATCACCTCCTGCGGGACTGTAGCGGGCGCTCTGATTCCGGAGCTTGTGAAGGTGTTCACTTCTACGGAAGCCCGCCACGTGAAAGAAGTGGTGGCGTCGGCAAGGGAGGGCGGAGCCGCTCTCGGTCTGCTGTCGGGATTTGTCTCCGGAAATTTTTCTGCCTATTACCTGGGACTGGCGGTTACGGTCTTAATGGCGGTTGGCTACGGCGTGAGCACGCTGGGATTCCAGAATGTGGTTCTGGCTGCGCCGATGTTCGCCTTTGGCCTGGTTGCATTCGGCTTCCTGGGTATGGGACCTGTCACCATTGCGGTCGACTCTTTTGGACCGGTGACAGACAACGCTCAGTCCATCTACGAGCTTTCGCTGATCGAGAACGAGCCGGATGTGCGTGAGCAAGTGAAAAAGCAGTTCGGAGTCGATGTCGATTTCGAGCGCGCCAAGAGGATGCTGGAGGCGGGCGACGGCGCAGGGAATACGTTCAAAGCCAGCTCCAAGCCGGTGCTGATTGGCACGGCCGTGGTGGGCGCCACCACGCTGATCTTCGCGACCATTATGGCGCTGACCAACTCGCTCACCCAAAATGTAGACAAGCTGTCGCTTCTGCACGCTCCGTTTCTGCTGGGCCTGATCAGTGGAGGCGCGGTGATTTATTGGTTCAGCGGCGCTTCTACCCAGGCTGTGACTACGGGCGCCTACCGTGCTGTGGAGTACATCAAGAAAAATATGAAGATCGAGGGAGCCGAAAAAGCCTCCACGGAAGACAGCAAGATGGTGGTGGCCATTTGCACCCGTTACGCGCAAAAAGGCATGCTGACCATCTTCATCTCACTGTTTTTTGTGGCATTGGCGTTTGCCTTTCTGGATCCATTCTTCTTCATCGGCTATCTGATCTCGATTGCCATGTTCGGGCTCTACCAGGCCATCTTTATGGCGAACGCGGGAGGAGCCTGGGATAACGCAAAGAAGATTGTCGAAGTGGACTTGCATGAAAAAGGAACGGCATTGCATGAGGCGACAGTGGTCGGAGACCTGGTGGGCGATCCGTTCAAGGACACAGCCGCGGTGGCACTCAACCCGGTCATCAAGTTCACCACGCTGTTTGGCTTGCTGGCGGTCGAGCTGGCGGTTGAGCTTTCGGCTACCAGCCCGATGCTAACCCACGTGCTGGCGGGGGTTTTCTTCCTCATCTCGTTCTATTTCGTACACCGGTCGTTTTACGGCATGCGCATTGGGAGCGACAGCCCCACCAAAGGGCCTCAAACTGAGCCGGCGGTTGTTGCTACCGTCCCATCCAAGGTGGTTGCTCGTTAGCGGAATGCAGTTGGAGACCGACCTAAGGCTTGCTGGCGGTTCTGCTCTTGTATAACGGTTCAAGACCAAGCGCGCCGGCAACAAACCAATGGCTACTCGTGCCCACCCTCCGGGGTGAGAAGAGTAGCCATTCGGCATTTCTGGGTGAATTTCTATCGGACGGCTCGCTTGACCATTTTGCAACGAAACGGGCTTAGACTGGTAGGCCTGCTGATTCGCAGGCGGGCGGTAAGCTTCCCGCGGATATCGTGCGCACACCATCACAACCAGGGGGGAAATTTCGATGAACACCATCACCGTAAAAGACGGGACAACGATTTATTTCAAAGACTGGGGAACAGGGCAGCCCATCGTCTTCTCACATGGCTGGCCGTTAACTGCGGACGCGTGGGACGCACAGATGCTCTTCTTCGGACAACGTGGCTATCGGGTGATAGCGCATGATCGGCGAGGCAATGGACGGTCCAGCCAGCCGTGGGACGGCAACGATATGGATACCTACGCGGATGATTTGGCGGCGCTGTTTGAGAAGCTCGACCTGAAGAACGCCGTTATGATGGGACATTCCACGGGCGGCGGTGAAGTGGCACGCTACCTCGGGCGTCATGGGACAAAACGCGTTGCCAAAGCGATACTGGCAGGGGCCGTTCCGCCATTGATGCTAAAGACGGAGAAAAATCCGGGCGGATTGCCTATGTCGGCGTTCGACGGCATTCGAGCGGGTGTTGCGGCAGATCGGTCGCAATTCTACAAAGACCTGACGCTGCCGTTTTATGGCTACAACCGGCCGAATGCCAAAGTCTCCGAAGGCATGCGAGAAAACTTCTGGCTCCAGGGAATGATGGGATCCGTGAAGAGCGAATACGACACCGTGAAGGCATTCTCTGAAACCGACTTCAGCGAAGACCTGAAGAAGATCGATATTCCGACGCTAATGCTCCATGGGGATGACGATCAGATTGTGCCAATCGGCGCTTCGGCGCTCATGTCCTCCAAGCTGGTGAAAAATGCGAAGCTGAAAGTGTATCCGGGCTATCCGCACGGGATGTGCCAGATTCACGCGGATGTTATCAACGCAGACGTGCTTGCGTTCATCCAGAGCTAATAGGGCAGAGGCGAGTCTTGCCGATGCGTGGCTCGCCACTGGCATCCTTTTGGGCAGGGAGGCAATTTTTTCGTGAGGAAAATCGCGTCGGAGTGCCCGCTTCACTTCTTCCTGCTCTTCACATCCGCAATCGGCCGGAAACGGAGCGCGGACCAGACGTCATCCAGCGCGAAAATGGAAACCGGCCGCCATCCTTTGGCAGTCATCGCGGCGGCAAGAATGTCGCGGCCCAGATCGCTGCCGATCCCTGAGGTCTTTTTCGGGTAGGTAATCCAGACCACTGCTCCTGGAGCGGCGCGCTGTAGCAGTCCGGGCACGGATTTTTCGATCTGTGCCATGCGGGTCGCGAAGAACTGGACAAACTCATATGTGCCGGTCGGCTTGGTGGCAATTTCTACGCCTTCGGGCAATGGGCTGAGTCGGGATAGGTAGCCATCGGGCGCTGCCATGACAAGCGCTCGCATTCCAGGTTTGAGTCCGAGCTTTTTGACTATTGGATTTAAGGTCATCTTGGTCTCCCGTTGCTGGAGAGGGCAAAGCGATTGCAATCCAGGAAGCTGCTTACTGTCAAGAAATACCACCTGAAGGCCACGCCTATTTACATCCGTTGATGCCGTGGAAACCTTTGTCACAATCGCGTGCGCTCACCGGCTGACGTGGCGATGGGGAAAGCGGCTACCATGGGAGCGTGACTATGTTCCCCAATGTGCCTTCGCCGCTGGCGCATACCAGCGCGGAGATGCTGGAGTTTGCGCGCCTGCGAGAGATGGTCGCGGGATACGCCACGACTGACCCCGGCCGAGCGTGGACGCTGGCACTGGAGCCTTCGGGCGATGCTGCCTGGGCGAGCATAGAGCAGCAGCGAGTGAGTGAAGCGCTGCGATTGCTGCGCGCCGGGCCCAGTTTCGATTTTCACGGACTGATCGATCCGGGTGACTGGCTGGATCGCGCTCGCATCCACGGAGCGGTGCTGGAGGTGGATGAACTGCGGGCGTTGTCGGCGCTGGTCGGACGAATTCGCGCGTTTCAGGAGTGGATGGCAGAGTGGCCAAGGGATTCTGTTCTACGCGTCGCCGATATATCCCAGGTCTCAGAATCGAGACCTGGGGCACCCATATACATCGATTCGCTCCGCCAGTTGACGATGCCTTTGGCCGAGAGCCGATTCGCGGGATTGGTGCAGGCGCTGGATGGGAAATTTGAAGCGGACGGATCGATTTCGGATCATGCGTCGCCGGAGCTGGCGCGGATTCGCCGCCAGATGGAGCGGCAACAACGCGCGATTGAAGAAAGCCTGCGATCGATGCTGCGGCGGCTGGGCCCGGAAGGCTCCTTGCAGGAAGACTTGATTACCGTGCGAGGCGAGCGGTTTGTGCTGCCGGTAAAAGCGGAGTGGAAGCGGCGCGTTCCCGGCGTAATGCATGGGGCCAGTTCCAGCGGGCAGACGTATTTTATTGAGCCGATCGAAACTATCGAGCAAAACAATGAGCTGCAGCGGCTGCTGGAAGAGGAGCAGGAGGAAGAGCGCCGTATCCTGGCGGCCATGACGCGGCAGGTCGGGGAGCACGCGGAAGCGATTCGAGCCTGCGCCGCGATTCTGACCGAGGTGGAGTCTCTGTTTGCGCGGGCGAGATTTGCGGCGGACTTTCAGTGCGTAGCGCCCGTGTTTTCTCCGAAGGAGTCGGCGAGAATTTTCTCTGAAAGCGGCGCGGCATCCGCTGCTGGAAAAACGTTTGCGCGGAGAAGCCCTGTCACGACGATCATCACGCAACGAACAGGATCCCGAGCCGAAAACGATTGTGCCGCTCGACTTGGAGTTGCCTGCGGCGACGCCGCAGTTGATCATCAGCGGACCCAACACTGGCGGCAAAACTGTGGCGCTGAAAACCGTTGGATTACTGGCCTTGATGGCGCAGTCCGGGATTCCTGTTCCGGCGGAGGCGGTTGAGCTGCCGTTGTTTGACGCGGTGCTGGCGGACATTGGTGACGCGCAATCGATCGAGCAAGACCTTTCCAGTTTTTCGGCGCACATTACGCGCCTGAACGAAATATCGAAGCTGGCGACGGCGAATTCCCTGGTGCTGCTGGATGAGCTGGGTTCGGCCACCGATCCGGAGGAAGGCGCGGCGCTGGCGGCTGCGATTGCGGCGCACTTTTCCGCGCGGCAGGCCTGGTGTTTGATTTCCACCCATCACACTTCGCTGAAGGTCTACGCGGCCAACACTCCGAGTGTGCAGAATGCCGCTGCCGGATTTGAAGAAGAAACCTTCGCGCCGACATATCACATTCGCGTCGGCGTGCCGGGGGTATCGGCCGGCATCCACATTGCGGAGCGGCTGGGGATGGATGCGGAGCATCCTGGCGAATGCACAGCAACGGCTGGGAAGCCAGGCGGTGGAGATTGGGCGATTTCTCGATCGGCTGCATGCGGACCTGTTGGCGGTAAATACAGAGCGGGCGCAGCTGCAGCGGCGCGAGCAGGAGATCGCCAAAGAGCGCCAGCGGCTGGAGCGCGAGGGACGGCAGGAACAGCAGCGCAAGGTGCAGGAGATGGAAGGGAAGTTGTCCTCGCTGTTGAAAGCGTTTGAGGCGCAGGTGCGGGAGGTGCTGCGCGGCATTGAAGATCGAAGCGCGCAGCAAAAGATGGCAAAGCAGGCGGAGCGCGGGCTGGCAAAATTGCGGCGCGAATTCCGCGAACAGGTGGATGCGACAGTGGTGGCGCATCAAACCGGTGCGGACCGCGGAGATCCGAACGCGCAGCCGCACATCGTGCGCAACGTGAGTGTGGGAGACACGGTGAAGCTGCGGTCACTTGGGAAAACCGCGTTGGTGGAGAGGCAGGTGGATGGTGAGAACTTTGAGGTCTCCGTCGGGCAGCTGAAAATGCGGATTCGCCGCAACGATATTGCCGAGGTTGTGACATCCGCGGCGGACCGGGCGCGCCAGCTGACACCGGTTGCGGCGGCGCGCAGCAAGGGCATCCGGATTTCGCTGAATCGCGAGCGTGCAGCGGAAATGAATTCGGGGGCGACCGAGATCAACGTGATCGGCCGCACGGTGGAAGAGGCGACGGACGCGGTGGAGAAGTTCCTGGATCAGGCATTTCTTGAAGGCGTACCGCAGGTTCGCATTGTGCACGGTGTGGGCATGGGAATTCTGCGCAAGGCGCTGCGGAATTACCTGGGGAAACACCCACAGGTCGACAAGGTGAGCGAACCACCGCAGAATGAGGGCGGAGCGGGCGCGACGGTGGTGGAGTTGCGGCAGTAGGTTCTGGAAAACAGAGACTTTCGGTGCTACCATCTCCGCGACCGGGATACGCTGCATCTAAAAATTGGCGCGAGAGAGAACGATGATCCAAGTGATTACGGTGGAACGCGAATACGGAAGCCTCGGCGGAGAGTTTGCCCGGCTTTTGGCGGAACATTTGAAGTGGAATTTGCTCGATCAATCCTTGATCGAAGAAGTGGCCAAGCGCGCCGGCATATCGCCAGCGGAAGCCAAGCGCCGGGATGAACGTTTAGACCCCTGGTATAGCAAGGTAGGACGGGCCTTCTGGCACGGCAGCAACGAGCGGGCGGACATCACGGTAGAGAAAGAAATTCTGGACGCGACGCGGATCTCCAAACTGGCGCAGGAAGTGATGGTGGAGAAGGCGCGGGCCGGTAAATGCGTGATTGTGGGACGCGGGGCGGCCTGCGCGCTGTATGGAATTCCCGGATGCTTTCACACCTTTGTGTATGCCTCGACGGCCAGGAAAGTTCGCTGGTTTGAACAGGCATTTCCCGACAAAAAAGAGATTGCGGAGCGAGAACTGATGGCCACGGACCAACGGCGCGCCGAGTACGTCGAACATTTTTATCACAATGTGTGGAACGACTATCGCATTTATCACCTGATGTTGAATTCCTGCATGGGGTTCGACGCGATGATCGGCGCGACCATTGAGGCCACGGGCGTATAGAAAGTTTCAATTCCACCCTTCGCAAGAGAGACAGATAAAGAGTGAAGAGACGATCGTATTTATCTTTATGTCGCACAATTGCATATTCTTTCTGTTTCCTGGGACTGTCCTGCTGCTTTGCTGCAGACAATCCGTCGAAGGCGGACACGATATATTTCAACGGGCACGTCATCACCATGTGGGATCGGCATCCGAACGCACAGGCGGTTGCGATTCGGGGCGATCGATTTGTTGCTGTCGGCACAGATTCCGACGTGCTGAAGACGGCAGGACCCGGTACTCAAAAGATTGATCTCCATGGGCAATGTGTCATTCCGGGCTTGATTGCGGGTCATGTCCACCCCATCATGGCTGCCCTCAGTGAGATCGACGGTCCCATACCGGTTTTTCACTCCATTCCGGAAATACAGACTTACATTCGCGAACAGGCTAAGAAATTGCCCTCCGGTCAGATCATCCTGGTTCCAAAGGTGTATTCGACACGGCTGGTTGAACACCGCTACCCAACCCGGCAAGAGATTGACGCTGCAGCAGGCGGACGCGAAGCAGCCGTGGACAACGGCTATGCGTCTGTCCTCAATTCGCCTCTGCTGAAGCACTTGGGCATTACGCGCGACACGCCGCAGCCTTCAAATGGCCGAATCGTAAAGGACCAGAACGGCGAGCCAACGGGTTTGGTCCTCGGCGCTCCGCAACTTCTCGGTACAGTGCGCGAATCTCGGCCCGTCACCCCAAAGGAGCGGCTATGGGCGCTGAAAAGCATGTTGCAGCATTACAACGCGGTTGGGTTCACCGGCATTGACGACCGCCTGGAAGGTCCTGAAGGTTTCCGCGCTTACCAGACTCTGCACGATGCCGGAGAACTGACCGTACGCAGCTACGTCACGTACATCATACAAGCGCAGGGAACGCCCGCCGACGTACGGAAGGAGATCGAAGAAATCCCATTTGTCACAGGATGGGGAGACAAATGGCTTCGCGTAGGCTCGCTGAAAACTATCGTTGACGGCGGCATACTGATCGGGACTGCTTACCTGCGTCAGCCATATGGACCGCACACTCAGATTTACGGATTCGTGGAGCCTGGCTATCGCGGAGTGCTCTATGTGCCGCGTGAGAACGTCGTCGCGATGGCGCAGGCTGCCGATGACCTGGGCTGGCAAATGACTGCGCATGTCACGGGAGGCGGCTCGTTGGATATCCTGCTCGATGCCTACGAAGCGGCCAACCGAATCAAGCCGATCGCGGGTCGGCGGTTTGTTGTCACGCACGGGAATTTTCCCGACGAACGCGCGATCGAACGCGCCAAGAAATTGGGTGTCGCTTTCGACGTGCAGCCGGCGTGGTTATATTTCGATGGTCCAGCGCTCAAGGATGTCTTCGGACCTGAGCGCATGAAGAATTTCCTGCCGCTGCGGTCCTTGATCGACGCCGGGATCGTGGTAGGGGGAGGCTCCGACCATATGATTCGCTTCGACCCGCGACTCTCTACAAACCCCTACGACCCCTTCTTCGAAATGTGGATGGCGATCACACGGAAGATGACGGACGGGAACGTTCTGAATCCCGAACAACGCATTTCCAGGTTTGAAGCATTGAAGATGTGGACCTGGAATAATGCGTACCTCGAATTTTGGGAAAAAGAGACAGGCTCAATCGAGCCAGGTAAACTGGCCGATATGGTGGTGATCAGTAAGAATTTCGCAACCTGCCCGGAAGATGAAATCAAAGATATTGAAGCGCTTCAAACGATCGTTGGGGGCAGAGTAATGTATCGGCGAGAGAGCGCCAACAAGTAAGGGAGTGATCAGATCAGTTTTCCTGTCACTGTGGGGTGCCACCAGTCACTACGTGCATCCGTTCTTTGAGGAACGGATGCGTCGAATTTCTTTCATTGGCGTACACCGACAGGAAAACTGGTCCAGCCGCCATGCCTAGAGTAGATTGTTCGCAGCGACCGCGTGTGCCGGCAACTCCTGAACATATTGATAGGCGGGATCGCTACGTTGCCTGCGCAGGATGCCGGCGATCTGTTTCCAGGTGGCGTACAGGCCGTGCGCCGTGGGCGGCAGATCATGGCGAATCAGCACGTGCAACTTTGCGAGCCGATAGCAGGGAACGGCGGCATACATATGATGCTCCGTGTGGTAATGCATGTGCCAATAGAGAAAACTGAGGAACGGGTTTAACGTGATGGTGCGACAGCACAGGCGAAAGTCGGGCACGTTATCCTGCAAGCCGGCGTGTTGGCTGTTGTTACAGAGATAATGCAGCCACCCTCCATAGAACGGCGTCAATGTAACGACAACCGGCAGCATCCACCAATGCATCGCAATTGAGACCACAACGATGGTCGCGTGACCCGCGAGCAGCAGGCGTGCCCACCGCACCAGGCTGCGTTTTTCTTTCACAGCCGAATCTGGAAAAAGAGAATTCTCCCACGGACCCTGGAGCTTGCCGCGAGCGATGCGGATCGTTTTCGAGAGCGTCTGCCATAGCCCAACCGGATTGATGAATCCGGTTTTGAGAAAGCCTTTCAGCGATAGGTCCACGGGAAGCACCACTTCCAAATCGTCGGGCGGATGCAGCGTGTACTTGTGATGTTCGGTGTGACTGGCCCAGAACCCATACGGATTATGCCAGCCCAGAAACGCGAAGACCCGCGCGAAAAACCAATTGAGAGATTTGGTTTCAAACACGGAGTTGTGGACAAACTCATGAAAGCCGTTGATGAGGAATGCCCAGAACATTCCATGAGCGAAACATAGCAGCACCACGACGGCCCACGGCAGCCGGCCGGCGGAGAGGAAAGCAACGGTTCCTGTGAATGCGAGCAGCCCCAAATAGCCGCCAGTCTGGAGCAACCCTCTGAAATCGCTACGCTGATTGAGGGCCTGCAGCTGCTCGCGGCTGACCGGCGAACGGTACCAGGAGACTTTTACGAGCTGCTGCGGAGCATCCATACTCGGGTCCTGCGATGGCCGATTCCAGAATAACTTGCCGGGGCGTATCGGAGAAATTTTCCTATTTTCTACTTTAGTGATATTGTTTTTCTTCTGAGGTATACAGCGTATACATGAGGGCCACTTCCACCTCGCAAAAGATCGCTGCCGCTGGCCGCCGCTTGCTCGATCGAGAAGGCGCCGATGCCCTGACGATGCGGCGAATCGCCAAAGCTGTCGGCATTACCCCGATGGCGGTCTATCGACACTACAGGGACCGGGCGAGCCTGTTGAATGCACTGGCAGACGAGGGATTCGCGGAATTGACCGCATGAGCTGGCGGCGAGGCGCTTCTCCGGCAATATTGAGAAGCGGCTGACGGAGATGGCGGATGTTTATCTGGACCATGCGCTTGAAAACCCGCGGCTGTTTGAGCTGATGTTTCTGCAACCACGCGAAGGTGCTCGCAAGTTTCCGCAGGATTTCAAGGCTGGCCTTTCTCCCACAGCCAACCTGATGGTGAAGGTGATTGAAGAAGGCATGCAGAACGGCTATTTCCGTGAAGATGATGCGTGGGAGATTGTGTTTGAAATGGGAGCTCTGTCGCACGGGCTGATCATGCTGTACCTCGGCGGCCGCATGGGCGTTTCCGCGGAACGATTTCGCGCTGCGTATCGGCGCTCCTTCAGGAGATATATTCATGGCATCTGCAAATAACTATCCGCGGTTCGCAGTGGCGTTGTTGACCATTATTGTTTCGGCGACGCTGTTCTGGTTCGGCGATGGGCTCAACCCGATCTGGCCGCTGATGTGGATTGCGCCGCTGCCGGTGCTGGTATTTGCCACACGGAACCCCTGGCGCGCGACCGCGGTGACCGCATTTTTCTCGATGTGGCTTGGCAGTCTGAATCTTTGGCAGTATCTGCGCATACTGGGGGCGCCACCGGCTGCGTGGCTAGTCATTTTTACAATTGCGGCGCTGGTGTTCATGGCGGCGGTGTTGCTGTTTCGCGCGCTGCTGTTGCGGGGAGTGCTGTGGAGCGCGCTGATCGCCTTTCCGGCGGCGTGGGTTGTGTATGAATTCGTGCGCAATGTGACGACGTCGGGCGGCACAGCGGGGAGCTTCGCGTATTCGCAGCTGAGTTTTCTACCTTTCCTGCAGCTGGCATTCCTGACCGGGCCGTGGGGCATGACTTTTTTCCTGCTGTTGTTTCCGACGGCGCTGGCGATTGGATGGCATCTGCATACCACCGCGCCGAAGAAGGCGGCGCAGATTGTGATTGCGGGGATTGCGAGCATCGCGATGGTGCTGGTGTTTGGGATGGTGCGGCTGGCGATGCCGCTGCACGACCCGCAGGTACGCATGGGGCTCATCGCCTCGGACGCGAGAGGCAACGTGTACGTGGCAGATCCGGGAGCGAATACGGAGCGCTTGTTTCGCAATTATGCTGCAGCAGCGGAAACGCTGGCCGCGAGCGGTGCGAAGGTGATTGTTCTGCCGGAAAAACTGGGCACGATTGTGGGGCGAGGGATTACATCGACCGATGCCATCTTTCAATCTTTGGCCGACAAAACCGGGGCCACGATCGTGGTCGGTCTGGTGGATATTGCCTCGCCTGTCGAGTACAACCAGGCTCGCGTGTATGAGCCTGAAACGCCAATTTCGCTCTACGATAAGCAGCACATGCTGCCGCCGGTGGAATCGATGTTCACCCCGGGAACGTCGCTGACGCTGCTGCAAAGACCTTCCGGGACGTGGGGCGTTGCCATCTGCAAGGACATGGACTTCTCCGCGCCGTCGCGTCTGTACGGAAACGCCGGAGTGGGATTAATGCTGGTACCGGGATGGGATTTCGGCCTCGACCGCGGATGGCATGGCCATATTGCGATCATGCGCGGGGTTGAGAGCGGCTTCAGTATTGCGCACGCGGCGAAAAACGGATACCTGACGGTGAGTGATAACCGCGGCCGCATTCTGGCGCAAACCAGGAGCGACTCGGCACCTTTTGCGACGCTGATTGCGCAGGCACCCGTCGCGCATGACCGCACCCTGTATTTGTTATGGGGAGACTGGTTCGCCTGGTTGTCGCTGGCGTTGCTTATGTTTGCGCTGGTCCAGCTTTTCCGGCTGCGCGAGATTGCGGGTTAACGGCGATCCTCACCTGGTTTTGCGTGGAATCTTATAGGCGAGCGAGATACCAAAAATTTCATTTGTGTCCCACCCAGGGGGCAGGTCAACCGATTGTAGTAAGTAGTAAGGGCGAACAGAAAATGAATCGGCGATGGAGAATCGGACTCCCACGTGGAAGCGGTTTTGAGTGTAGCTGCTGCCGCCGTTGGCGAAGGGGTTGTATCCGGGAACAATGAAGAACTCATTGTTCACGACGAGCACCGGACGCCGCGTCATGCGAAGGGGTAAGGTGTACTCAACGCCCGGACGAAATCGAAGGCGTCCTGAAGCGGGCTGGTCGTCAGGAAAGCGTCCCTCGATGAGCGTGCGGAGCATCGGCCGCCACGGGCCACGGGATGTGCTGAGGGTGAGATTGAGCTGTAGTCGATTCTCGTAAGTAATGGCGGGATTTCCAGGAAAGCGCTGATAACGGTAAATCGGTATCAACGTGAACCACGGCCGCAGACGAAAAGCGACGCCGCCAAGAACGAAGTACTCGAACAGGTTCGAAGCTCCCTCATCCAGCCGTTCGTGGAATTCGACATCCAGAGATTTATTGTCTGAAAGGGGAGTGGCAATTCCCTGATCGAGCCAGAGGCCTATGCGCTTCTCGTCCTCTGGATCCTCAGGCTTCGGTTGTTGCTGCGCCCTGGCCGGGATCGCCAGCAAGCAACTGCACAGGAGTCCCAGGACACAGATTATGCGTCGCGTCGTCATCGCTTGATTTGGAACCACGTCCTGCCTCCGGAGAGAATCATTCCGCCGTTCGCTGGAACGGAACTGGACAGGCCAAGCGGCATATCTATCGATTGCAGGAGATTGCCGTCATGATCGCTTGCATAGAACTCCCGGCAAAGTGGTTCGGCTTATGTCCCACGCCTTCTCAGGCCTGCTTCATTCGGATTTGCCCGACTTCTCCATCCGCACGTTGGCCAGTCGAAGTGTCTTCTGTCCGTAGTGTTCAATTTCCAGTTCATTCTTCTTGTTGAACTTGATCTTGCATACGGGGGGCGAGTGTTCCCGTTCCTTTGCCAGCGCTGTCGACATTGAGCACGATGATCCCGAACGGGTCGAGAGAGCGCTGTTGTAGCGTTCCCAGAAGCTCATCGGACGGTCTCCGTCACCATCACGATGTGCATTCCGCCGCCCTCTGTCGTTGTGGCGCTCCGGTGTAAAACCTGTCCTATAGTGCCTCCTTCTCAAGATCAGAAAAGTATGCACCGTCAAATGCCAGGACTGGACACCTAGGACAAGAGGTCAGATGCGCATGGGCATGATGATGTAGCGATAGCGGAAATCGTCCTTGGCATCTTCTGGGCGCACCTGGCCGGCCGTCTGGGCGTCCTTGAATTCCAGGCGCACCTCGCTGACATCTCCTACGGCTTTTAGAAAATCGACCATGTAGGTAGAGTTGAACCCAATGACGAGGGGGTCCATGTTGTAGGGCGTCTCGATGGTGTCTTCCGATTCGCCGGCCTCGGTGGAGGAGGAAGAAATCTTCATCTCGTTCTGTTCCAGGCGCACCTTGACCGCGCCGGAACGTTCATCTGCAAATTGCGCCACGCGCTGAATCGATGCCAGCAGGTCGATGGTGCGGACGATTACAAAGCGATTGTTGTCGCGCGGCAGAACCGCCTCGTAATTCGGAAACTGCCCGGTGAGTTTGCGCGACGTGAGAACGCGATTGCCCACCTGGAAATAGAGCGTTTGCTCATCGTCAGAGAAGTCGATGAATTCTTCTTCCGTATTTGCCAGCAGCGATTGCAGTTCGGAGAGCGCTTTGCGCGGAATGAGAAGCTTCTTCTCTCCACTGACGGCAAGATTTTCGTTTGTCTTTTCAATGTGCGCGAGACGATGGCCGTCGGTGGCCACCATGGTGAGGCTGCCGGCTTTGACCAGCAATAATGCACCGTTCAACGTATAGCGCGACTCTTCATTGGCGACCGAGAAGATAGTCTTGCCAATCATGTTGCGCAGCACGGAGGCGGGCAGACGGATTGCGCCGGCGCTTGGAAATGGCAGCACCTGCGGAAAATTCGCGCGCGCCATACCCACCATTTTCGTGTTGGAGCGGCCGAGGCGAATCTGCACCCAGTGATTTTCCATCAGCTTGATGCTGATCTCCCCATCCGGCAGCAGCTTGATGTAGTCGAACAATTTGCGTGCTGGAATGGTGCAGGAACCCGGTTTTTTGACCTTGGCGACGCAGGAAGTGCGGATGCTTTGATCGAGATCGGTGGCCGTGATCGTCAGCCGATCCTGGTCCGCTTCCAGCAAGAAGTTCGATAAGATCGGAATCGTCGTCTTGCGTTCGACGACGCCTTGAGTGGCTGTTAATTCGCGCAGCAACAGCTGCCGATTTACGCTGATTTCCATCGCAGTACTCTCGACCACTGGCTTCTCCGGCTGGACTTCCAGACTTGGCATTCAGAACGTCTCTCTTTTCAACCTTATATACCACGGGAGCATCCCGCTGCGAACCCACTGTTGAGGTTGCCTTCATTGTAGAGAACAAAACTGCCGTTTGGTGCGGAAATCGGCTGCGGAAAATGGGGTACGGACGATGAAAAGACGGTGTCGGACAGGGCTGCTACAGGAGGTTTGTACTTACACGTTTCTGAGAGGTCTGTTGGCGCAGTCGAAAAGGCCGACTGGCAAGTACTGTTAGAAAAATTTAAATAGAAATACAAAGACAGTAGTAGTAGCAGATGGCGGTGGAAATCAGGATAAGGAGACCATCGCCAATAAAAGCCGGGATGTGGGCTATGCCCTGTTTTCTAAAACTGGACATGGAGAAAAAGTAAAACCGGGAAAAGCGATGACCTGCCCGGGTCGCAGTAGGATTTGGCTGCCTTAATCTCCACACTCTCCACAGGCAAGGCGCCAGCCCATGTTTATATCTCGCAACCCATGTGCAAAGCTCATCCCCGATCAAGAATCACGGGGCCTCCAGCCGCCAACGCGATGCACAACGATCATTTTTCCGGTTCAACGCCCAACTCTTTGGCGATGTCGCCGTTTTTCAGTTTGTCGATGGCCTGGCGAAGAGTCATCGACGCGGGAGTTTTCTTGTAATCGCTGCTGATCTCGTCCTCCTGCTCGTTGATGCTTTTGAAAATCAACATGTGACCCTGGATGTGCACGTGGGTTTCCGTAATCTCCCAGATGCCGGGGGCGAGTTGGGAACGGACGACGCGGAACGTGCCTCCTTTATCCATTCTTCCAAAGATTCCCCAGCCAAAATCGACGGTTTGAATCAGCTTTCCGCTCAGCACCTTCAGGCGTTTCTGGCCCGCGTCTACGACCATATTGCCCGCCATTGCGGCAAACACACGGGAGGCGTAGGTGGGAGGCTGGAAGGCTGGATTCGGCTTGAAATTCAGCGTAATTTCGCCATTCGATTCTCCGGCGTAGCTCCAGAGAAAGCCGTCCGGCAACATTTTCATCAGGGAAACAGCCTGCTGATCGTCGTGGGCGCCGCTCTTGCGTTGTTTGGCCAGCACCGAAGGATCGGTGAGGATACTCTCCACGCGGGCATCGTCCTGGGCTCGCTGCTGCGGTGTCAATGGTTGGCGGTTCAGCAGGATCACCTTGGAGACAGTGCCATCCGGCGTTTGCACGACCAGCTTGACCGTGCTTTTTGCGGGCACAGTGTCGGAATCGCGATACATCCAGTGAGTATGGTCGTTTTGGTTGGCCTGCAATTCGTTAGTGACAACCTGCTGGACCAGTTGCTGCGCAGAAGGTTTTTGCGCGGCGGATATTCCGCAGAACGCTATCAACAGAAAACCCGGGAGCAAGGCCATAATTACACGCCGGGAAATTCTTGCCTCGGAAACCGAGGCTTGAAAAGTATTCCATCCATTGGAAACTTGCACGCAGACCTCTTCCTTTTCTTCGTCACTACCAGACAGCGGCTTTCGATGCGTCCGTTGTCCAGCCTCGATACCAATTCTCTCGCATGGTGAAGGCCGGTAGGGTCTTGCCGGGTCGCGCCAACAGCACCTGGTACAGTTCGATGTTGCCCTGCTGGAAGGCGTAGGCTGAGCCCGCCATGTAGAGCAGCCAGATGCGATAGGTTTTTTCGGAGACGGTTTTCAGAACGCTTTGGACATTCTGTTGCAGGTTTGTCACCCAAAGTCGCAGCGTGTGCTCATAATGGATGCGAAGATTGTCGACGTCACGCACTTCAAAGCCGACAGATTCGGCTACTTCCAAGACCTCGCCCAGGGTGACCAACTCGCCGTCGGGAAACACATACTTATCCATAAAGGAATCTTTTGCGGGAGGACAGCTCGCGGACCGGCCGATGCCGTGATTGAGAAACAGGCCGTCCGGAGAGAGCATACGCATCGCAATGGTGAAATACTCGCGCAGATTCTTCAGCCCGACATGCTCAAACATGCCGACGCTGGCGATTTTGTCGAAGGGCGTCTGCAGCTCGGGGATGGTGCGATAGTCCCGCAACTCGACGCGGCACTTGTCGTCGAGCTGGGCGTGGCTGATTCTTTTGGCGGTCACGGCAGCCTGTTCCTGGCTGAGGGTGATGCCGTAAGTGTCCGTCCCATAGCGGGAGGAGGCGTGCAGCAGAAGACTGCCCCAGCCGCAGCCGATATCGAGGAAGCGCTCCTTGGGTGCAAGCGCGAGCTTGCGGCAGATCAGCTCCAGCTTGTTGGCCTGGGCGTTCTCCAATCCCTCACCGGGCTCGCGGAAATAGGCGCAGGAATAAGCCAGGGTGGGGCCGAGCCAGGTTCGATAGAAGTCGACGGGAAGATCGTAATGGTACGAGATCGCGCTTCGGTCCCTGTTTATGGAGTGCTGCCTTCCGTAGCGAAACCACTGCGCCAGGTCGGAGGAAGAACGCCAGAGGGTGCGCAAGATGTGGTGGCCGGCTTCGCCAACATGCTGGTACAGATGACGAACCGCCGGGAATGCGGCGAACAAGTCGCCTTCGACATCCAGATCCTGATTGATGAAGGCTTCGCCCAGCGTGCGGTCGGTTGGATCTTTCAGTAGCGCGTGCCAGGCGGCAGAGGATTTGATGACAAACGTGCATTGGGGCGGCTGGTTCTGCGATGAGCACCAGGACCATCCGTCCGCGCTGCGAATGGCCAAACACGGGCCGGAATAATCGCGGAAAAGGTCTCCGAAAAGCTGCGTGCGTTGCGTCTGGTTCGAAGCCGAAAGCATGATTCCCCCGTTCTGTTCGACCGAATCGGCGCATAGCAGAAGCGAGGACTCAAAGCTATGAGCCAAAAGACTGCGGGATCAATGGTCTACCACTCCATGTAGAGAATAAACCGGAAGTTAAAGTTGCCTCGCCGAGAAAAATGGGGTTCGTAAATGTCGATATTGCCGAAGCTTACAGCGCTCGGCGATAAAAAGGCATTGCATACCGAGGGGCTCGATATGCGGTGGGAGGGCGGAGAGGTGCGACCTAGGGCGCGAAGAATACGGCGGCCTGGCGGGTGCGACGCTTTTACCTGTTGAGCTGCTCCATCAGGTTGTTGATCATGCGATTCAGATCGGTGTCGGTGTGGCGCAGTTCGTCGATCTTGGCGATCGAGTGCATGACGGTGGTGTGGTGCTTGTCGCCGAAGTGGCGGCCGATTTCCGGCAGCGATGCTTCCGTCAATTGCTTGGCGAGGTACATGGCGATCTGCCGCGGGACAACGATGGAGCGAGAATTATTTTTCTGCTTCAGCTCCATGATCTTCATGCCGAACTGATCGGCGACAGCGCGCTGAATCACTTCAATGGTGACTTTGCGCACCTGCGTGTCGATGAATTGCTTCAGGCACTGCTGGGTGACGGCGAGGCTGATTTCCACGCCATGCAGACTGCACCACGCCAGCAGGCGAACCAGCGCGCCTTCCAGCTCGCGGACGTTGGTGCGCACGTTGGAGGCGACGAACAGCGCCACATCGACCGGCAGCGTGACATGCTCGCTCTCGGCTTTCTTCTGCAGAATCGCGACCTTCGTTTCCAGATCGGGCGGCTGAATATCGGCAATCAAGCCCCACTCGAAGCGATTGCGCAGGCGGTCTTCAATCTCTGCCAACTCTTTCGGCGGGCGATCGCTGGCGATCACGATCTGCTTCATGCTTTCATGCAGCGCGTTGAAGGTATGGAAGAACTCTTCCTGAGTGCGCTCCTTCTGCGCCAGGAACTGGATGTCGTCGATCAACAGCACATCGACGGAGCGATACTTGTCGCGGAAGCTGGACATGCGATCGTAGCGCAGCGAATTGATCATCTCGTTAGTAAATTTTTCGCTCGACACATAGCAGATGGAGGCCTGCGGCTGATGACGTTTCACTTCATGTCCAATGGCATGCATCAGGTGCGTTTTACCGTTGCCGACAGAGCCATAGAGGAACAACGGGTTGTACGCCTTCGAAGGACGTTCGGCGACAGCTTCGGCGGCGGCGCGGGCAAACTGATTTCCGTTGCCGATGACGAAGGCGTCGAAAGTGTAACGAGGATTCAGTTGCGCGGCGGTATCCCAATCAAAGCGGGATTGCTGCGGCGCCGGAGCTGCGTTGGTGTTGTATCGATTGCGACCCGGGCTGGAAGAGCGCGTCGGCTGCGGCGCAAATCCGCCATCCTGACGTACGCGCGGCGGAGGGGCCTCTTCCTGCAGAGCTTCAAAGGAAACTTCGTCGACTTCGAGGCCCAGCTGGTCGACGGCTTCCAGGATGTGATCGTTATACCGTTCGCCGATGTGTTCAAACTCGCGAGTGGGTACGGTGACGACCAGAACACGGCCTTCAATGCGGCTAAAGCGCGTGGGCTTGAACCAGGTTTCGAAGGACTGGTGATTGATCTTTTTCTCAAGCGCGGTCAGGATGCGAAGCCAGGGATTGACGGTCGTGGAAGCTGTAGCGAGAAATGACATGCTGTTTTCACTTTCAACGTTGGGGCGCGTCTGCGGTGCAAATGAAATATCTGCAGCGGAGCTTGCTCATTCGAAGCTAAACAATACGGCCAATTCCATGTTCATGCGACGAACTTGAAATTGCCAAAGGTCGTGAGAAATGTTGGCTACGGTTTGTCCGATACTCGCTGAAAAGTGGTTGGCCTGGGGCGGTCAGAGCACACGGAACGGGTTGTTCGGATGACATTAGCGAAAGCCGATACTAGCACATTCAAGTGCCGGTAGGCAGCTGTGTTTTTTGTTGCAAAATCATTTCTTTTCGAAACTGCACCAAGGCTGGTGAAAGGGAATATCAAATGCCCGATTTGGATTGAAACTGGGAAATTTTCTCGCTCGAAATCTGGTTTGCGAGTACATCATTTTCGTGTACGACGGCATCACGAAGTTGTATCATCCGCCGAGCGTTTTTGACGAAGCGTGCACAGATAGAATAGTGGACCCACAGCCGCGAGGAAAGTTCCGAAAAAAATCGCTGGTAACCTTGCGGTAATGCGATCGGAGCTGGCAGCGAAGATGGTGAAGAAAACTAAGGCCGTGGGAGCGATGCCAATTGCCACCGCGCCGAAGCGACCGAAGGGCACGCGGAAGGGTCGGGCAAGCGATGGTTCTCGCCAGCGTAAAACCGCGAGCGCGACAAATTCCAGAACCAGGCTTAATCCATACAGCAGGATGTCGAGCTCGAGCAGGCGTGTCAGATTGAATCCAAGCGCCAGCGCCCATGCAACTCCACACACCAGCACGGCCATCCAGGGAACGCCGTTGGCCATGCGTCTTTCCAATGCTTTTGGAAGAAGGCCGTCGCTTGCCATCGCTGCGGGAACGCGGGCGTAGGAAAGCATGAGGGCATTGAACATGGCAATGCCGGTCAGCGCGCCACCGGCAACCACGGCGATGGCAAGCCAGTCGGCGAAGCGCGGGCCGACGTGCGTGCCTAGAATCCGCGCTGCCTCCACCCAAGAACCGGTGACAAACATGGACGCGGGAATTCCGGTCAACGCGACGACGGCGATGGGCAGCACATAACTGCCGGCGACGAGCAGAACGGAAGCCAGCATGGAACGGATGTAATTGCGCTGCGGATCTTCCACCTCCGCCGCAATGGTGGATGCGTTGTCCCAGCCCATGTAGTTCCACACGACGAAGAGCAACGCAGTCACCATGCTGCCGTGCGGTGTGCGCGCCATGCTGGCGTGTTGCACGGAATGCCCGGCGACGTGGAACAACCCACTTCTCCAAATGCCCAGGCCGATGATGCCGAGGAAGGGCGTCAGCAGCAGCCCCAGCATCCACAGCGAACCTTGGCCGACGGAGTAGGCGCCGCGCAAATTCCACGCAACGCAAATCACCACCACGGCCAACGACCAGGCAACGCCTCGGTGGCCGGCTGTCAGTGCAGGATCCAGTTGACCGAGATAGGCGACGGCCAGCGCGGGATAAATCGCCATGTCGAAAATGCTGGCGGAAAGAGAGAGCCAGGCTTCCTGAAATCCCCAGAAGCGGCCGAGAGCGCGGCTGACCCAGATGTAGAAGCCGCCATCTTCAGGAAGCGCGCTGGCCAGCTCGCCCACCATGAGAGCGGTCGGCAGGCTCCAAATGACGGGCACGATGAGGAGCAGCAGCAGCGCGCGTCCGTAGCCCGCCTGGCCGACGATGTCTTCCAGTCCATAGGGACCACCAGACACCATGAAGTACGTGGCCGCGACCAAAGGGAGCAGCCGCAGCCGCCGCATGGAACGAGGAGCTCTCCATCGCGCATGAGTAAATCTGGATTGGGAATATGTGTGAACGTTTGCCGCCCGCGAAGCGAGGTGTGCTTGCCTGAGCGTAACAAAGAACCAAGAGGACACGCATCGGGAACTGCGTATCGAGAATAGCCAGCCGCGAATCCCTGAGTCGCACCGCTGTAGAGGATGCGACCCAGGAAACATCTATGCCAGATCGAAAGGCGTATCGATCACCTGACCCGTCATCAGATCGTGCGAAGTGACGCGCCATTGACCCTTGGGATCGCTGACCGCGAATGGGAATCGCTCCACATGAGGCATGGCGTGAATCAACACATTGCGCGAATACAATTCGTAGACATCACCGGCGGGCGTTTTGAATTCAAGATGCACCGTGCGCACGGTTCCCTCTGGAACAGGGCTTTCGTCGGTCAGCCTGAGTTCCACCATTTCTCCAGCTCGCGCGCCGGAAGCCACCTCGGTTCGCAATGCGGAGATGGGTTGCGGGGAACGAGTGAAAACCAGTGGACTCCAGGGATCCAGGGTGGTCTTCAAGGTGCGAATCTTGCCCAGATCTTTGCGGCCGCGTACATCGTAGGTCTGGATTTCGGCGGGCCACTCGATCGTAACTGCCGCTTCTTTCTCCAGCAGCGAATTGTCGATGTTCCCCACAATCGCAGGATCGATGACAGGAGCGGAGCCGACGGCAGCCAGTCTGGGATAACTGCCCCACCCACCACTATCGGTCTGAGGATTTCGAAAGATGGCAACGTGCTCGCACGATCCATTCGCGAAGGTGACGACCTCGGTTCCTGGCAACCGTTTCCCGTCCGCCGACAGCACGCGTACAGGAGGATCGACTTGGGCGGTCCGAAGGATATCGCCTAGATAGATCGGGAAGGCTTGAGTTGGAATTAGGCTGCAAACGCAGGTAGGCATAATCGGCAATTTCCATGTTGAGGAAAATGGCGCGGCCGGAGCCAACCTGGTTCACAATCACCATGGGCACGTTGCCGCTGCTTGCCAGCGCTTTGCCGGTGGTGGTGACGACGGTTGCATCGCCGGGTCGAATTTCGCGCAGTGCTTTGCCTTCCAATTTCAGATCGCCAACGCTGCCCACTCCCTGGACAGACTTCGCGATCGTCTGGGCCGGACCGTGCGCGATGCCGAACAGATCGTCCAGCTGTCCGCCTTCTCCGCCGTGTCCGCGCCGGATGTCACGGCCATGCTCGCTGAGCTGGGCGATGCGCATATCTGCCAGCACTGTGCCGCCGTTCTGAACGAAGGTACGAATCTGTTGCGCTTCCTTGGCGCTCATCGCAATCGATTGAGGCAGGACAAGCACCTTGTACTGACCGCCGTTCAGCATTCCGGCTTCCAGTTGCTTGCCGCCGACAAAGTTGTATTGGAACGACAGGTCTTCAATCAGTTTGGTCCAACTGTTGCGGACGGCGATGCAGAGGCTGTCGCCGGTGCCGCCGCTGTGCTGCATCCATTCGCGTGCATATTTCAGATTGTCCAGCAGCCAGTGAATCTGAATCGATGGCTGCGAATAGTGGATGGCGATCGTCGCCGGTTGCCGCGGGGAATTGATCATCAGTTTGCCGATGCCGGCACGCAATTCCAGCATGGTTGCAGAAAATGCGTCCGCAGCCGGGGTAGCCTTGCCCGTGGCTTCATCCACAAAGGAGAGGCCCTTTTCGTTATCGTCCCAGATGATGGTTCCGTTGTGGTTGTGGAACAAGCCCCACCAGATGGAGCGACCTACTTGTTTCTGGCGCAGGCGTTCCGCGGCTGTCAGCGGCTGGCCGGGCTTGTATCCGGTACCGCTGGTCTGCAGCATGATCATTTCCGGCTTCAGCGAGCGGATGACTTCCACGCAATTGCCGATGTTATAGGGCTCAATTACGTCGACAGCGCGC
This sequence comes from uncultured Acidobacteriota bacterium, assembly GCA_963817855.1. Lineage (GTDB taxonomy): Bacteria > Acidobacteriota > Terriglobia > Terriglobales > Acidobacteriaceae > JAKAAZ01. The sequence goes on from CAWFQA010000001.1 coordinate 111,744, forward strand.
ACGACTTGCTCGTAGTTGTACCAGCCGAAAGCGAACGGAGCCTGACCGCCTTCCGTCGCGCAAAGCGCGTGCGGATCTTCCGCTTTGCAGGCGTCGGCGGCGCGCTTGACGGCGTCGGCATAAGTTTCATCCATGAAATTGCGGAAGACGCACCAGGAGGAGACGTCCCAATCGCGCGTGGAGGCGACCTCTCCCAGTTCCTTGTAGAACCGCTCGATTACCGTGCGTACCTGGCTCCAATTCTGGAACTTTGTCGGCTTGTCGGGCGCGAAAAATCCAGGCATCCCGCCCCAGCGTGCGTTCGCCTGATCGAGCGGACCCATGGCTTTCTCGAGCGATGCATCGTCCAGAGACGGAAGCGACAAAGATTCACGCGCCATGCCAAGGATGGGGCTGAACACCATCCCCATGGGATCGCCATAGTGCGCGGGTCCGGGGAAGCTGGTACCCCACTCCTGGTTGAGTTGTTCGATGGTTTGATATCTTGTGCGGAGGGCAGCCAATCCGATCGCTTCAAAGGCCCGATCCGTAGTGGTGTTCGTCAGGTCGGCAACAGTTGCGGTTCCATGGGGACGAAGGCCGGCGCCGCTTTGGCGGTTGAGATACTCCGTGAATTTTTCCGCGCAGAATTTCGAGTGGCAAAAATCATTCGGCCGGATCTGGTCGGCCTGCCCAAGCTCATCGGCGATGTTGTAGTAGAGAGGCCGAAATGCGCGCCGTTCGCGGGCGAAACGAGACAAACGCTCGCGAACGTACTTGTCGGTTTCCGGGTCGTTGATGCAGGGGCGCCGGACCCACAGATCGAGATTCTCGCGGTCCAGGCTGATCTTCTCAATCAGGCCTCTCCACAGCGTCTGGTCCTTGTGATAGATGGAGAAGACCTCCCACGCCATTTGTTCCACGTAGAAGTCGAAATTGTTGTTCAAAATGGGAGAGAGCCCGTTATCGCCGGCCGTAATGGTGGCGTCGACACCAGATTTGCGCAGCAAATCGTAAAAACCATCCGGATAGTGAGCCCACATGATGTTGTGATAATCGTTCCACGGCGTCCACTGCGGAGACATAAGAAATTTCGCTGTGGGCGACTGCGGAACACCGTTGATCTTGACTCGCACCCAATTCACATAGGTCAACCCGAAGCGCAGATTGAAGGAAAAGGGACTCGCCACGGTGGCGGGTCCGGACGGGGGAAGCGTGGTTCGCGCGGCCACCCTGCCGAAGCTGTCGGCCCATTCCACCTGGACCGGAGAAGTGACCGGCCGAACAAAGCGAAGAGTTCCGTTGACCACTCCGTCCTGCTCGTACAATTCGCGATCAAGATCAATTTGGGAAAGCAGCGCAGAGTCAGGGCCAGCGGCGCCGGCTTCCTGGGCAACGGCATGGGGGCCCATCCCCATCAGGGCAGGAGTCAGCGCGACAGAAGCAACGGCGGAACGGAGGAAACCCCTCCGGCTGGGATCGTGGGAATTGGACAAGAAAGATCTCCTTTGGTTCGGCTGATTTTTAGTCCAGTCGGAAGGCGTGCCGTTTCCGGTCGGGAAAATGGATGTTACAAATCATGCTATCTCGAAAGTTACGGACAGCGTCGAATTCTTTTGCTTGGCTGTGGCGGGACGCTTCCGCCTTCCTGGATTTCCTTACTGTTGGGTTGCAGCTTCCAATCGCACGGGTCCGATGAGGCCGGAGGGCATTAAGCCTGTTTGCCGTATCGGTCGGGCCGGGAATAAAGTTGCGGTCTGGCCCGCGTGCGGAAAGCGCGTTGTACTGCGTGTTGACGACGGTCACCTGTAAGGTATTTTCTCCTGCATGCAACAGCCCAGTAACGTCGGCGCGATAGGGCCGCAGCAGCAGAACCGGTCCGGGTTTTCCGTTGATGGAGATTTCGGCCACATCTTTCACATCGCCCAGGTCGAGCAAAATGTGAGGATGACTGGCGAGGTAATTTGAGGGAACGTCGAACGTGGTCGTGTACTGGCCGCGCCCGGAGAAATTCTTCAGCTTGTCGATCGATGTCCAGTCGACGAGTGTCGGCAAATCCAGGTCGACGGTTTCGGGCTGACTGCCGGGACCGATGCCAACGCCGTGAAATTTCCAGCCATTCTGACCGATATCAATTTGTGCGGCGGAAGAGATAGTCTCCGAAACGAGTGCGGTGGGGTGCACCGGCTTGGCGGCGGGATCGAAGACCAGCAGCGCTGATCCATACGGATCCATATCGAGGCGCGCCTGCAATGTGCCCCCACGCTGCTGGAACTGCGTGAAGGGATGATGTTTGCCGGTCCAGGGATCCCAGATTTCCGGAGCGCCCTTGGCGTGGAAGTTCGCGGTCACAATCTTTTCTGCGCTGGATGGATTGCGCAGAAAAAATATATCCAGCGAGCCAATGCGCTTTTCAATGAACGGGACAGAGGCGCCATCGAATTGCAGATTGGGCTGAATGTTGGCTGCAAGAATTTTTACCGCGACGGATGCATTGGGAGTTGTGTGGACATTTTTCTCCGTTTGAAGTTTCGCCAGCGAATCTGTCGGGGCTGCGGTGGGAAGTTTTCCATCGGTCACGACGGGTTCCGTGAGAGGAGTGCTGCCAACGAACACGATGGGAAGGCCCTGTTGGGCGAATGTTGCCAGTTGATCGGCGACTGGGGTGGTGACGGTTTTCTGGTTGGGAAGAACGAGAACGCTGTAGGCTTCGCCGCCGGGAGAGATCAGCTTGCCGCCGACCACCTTGGAATGCAGCAGCACGTAGGCATCGATGTGGTCGTAGTTATATCCAGCGGCCATCATGCGGACAGCAATTTCCGGTTCCGGCGGAGCGGGCTCGATGGAGTCGTAGGCAAGCAGACCGCGATAGAGCGCGACCGGCACAACCGTTTTGCCGGTTTGCGAAATGTATTGCACGCGGGTGATGTATGCATTCAGGCGCGGAAGATACGGCCAGAAGGCATTGTGCTGATTCATGTGGGAGGAATACGAACCATTGGCGGCGAAAGGATGCCAGCCGGGTTCAGGGCGGTCCATGTATTCGTACGGAAAGCCGTGATAAATAATTTCGTTAATGCCGGCGGTCAGCAACTCGTCCGCATATCGTTTAATTTTTTCAGGCGTATTCTGATATGCTTTGCCGCGCCAGACAAAACTCTCGCTCGATACGATCTTTCGTCCGTATAAATCGGCGGCGGACGATGACATTTTCAAAAAGTCGTAGCGTCCGTTGTCATACAGGTCCTCTGTCTCTGGAATGCTGGACTCGCCATAGACGCGAAGCAGGTCGGTCGGCGATCCGTGCGCCTGCACGCGCGACAGCAGATCGTTGTTCGCAGCCCACTGAATAAAGGGCGAGTAGAAATTCTGAATCATCAGATCGGAGACGGTTTGCCAATAATCCTGACGAACACGATTGCCGATCCCGGAGATGTCATACACCGGCAGGTCGACCGGCGAGGCGCCGTAGGGCACGCTGAAGCCAGCCACCTTCAGAATGGGCAGATACGGAGTGAGGTCGTAGCCGCGGCGTTTGCGAAACTCATTCAGGAAATCATCGTTCCAGTACAGGTTCGCCTGCACCTCCAGGCTGTCGCAGAAGATGGCGCGTAATCCCTGGCCGAAGAACTGGCCATCGTATTGTTTTGCGGTTCCTCCGACACGATTCGCATAGGCATCAAAGGCCTGACGGCTCATGTGGTCGAGAACCAGTTGCGTTCCCGCGCCGGTGCCGCCCGTCACTTGCTGCCCGGTCGGCATTTCTTTAAAGACGAAGACCTGCCAGGTTCCGGGAGGCACATCCCAGTCGAGCTTTCCGTCCTGGCCGAGATGACTCGTCAGTATTACGGAGGTTCCGGGATCAAGGTGGCCGGGGAACCGCTCGCCCTGGTGTTGGTTCGGCGATTGGCTCTGAAAATATTGCGGCACATCGCCACGAATGGCGACGACGGCAACCAGCTTTTCCCGTTGCTGAAAGCGTTGCAGCCAGCCGGCCGGCAGGTCATGACTTGTCTGAATATCTTCGCCCAGTTGGGGCATCGGCAGGACGGCGTGGAAGTGGACAGGGCCGCGAATGCTTGTATGGGTCGATTGCAGCTCGACGGCGGAAAGCTCCGGAGTAATGACTCCAGCGCCGCCGAACGGCCAGCCCGAACCGAACGTGTAATCCATCCACATGCCATGGTCGCGCGCTGCTTCGAGAGCGGCCTGCACGTGAGAGTAGAAGGTCGGCGTCAGATAGTCATCGACGCGCTTGCGAGCATCCGTCGGCATATCGGTGTGCAGTCCGATCACAAATGGCTGAATCTCGCCGCCGCCGAAATTTGCCTGGTCCAGCAGATCAACTTCCCGGCGCAATTCCACATCTGTGACATCGCCGCCGGGCCACCACCAGCGCACCATGGGGCGATAGGCTTTCGGGGGATTCTGGAATTGCTGGGCAACAGTGGCTGCATTCTGAGCGGTCAACGGTGCACAGGCAATCATCCCAAGCAACACAAGTGCGGCAGGTTTCATATATTGATCTCCTAACCGAGTGGAAACAACACCGAGCGACATAGACGGGACATATCAAGCACAGTACTGGAGCTTGCCGACCGTGAAAGAGAACGATATGCTGTCCCACGCAGCATACGACACAAACGCGAAAGGCTACCATGACGAAATCCAAGATTTTTTTTGTAGCGATGGTTCTGGCTCTTGTTTGCTGTTCAAGCTCACACCTGCGGGCGCAGAGCGGCACCACAGCGCGGTGGGGCCGGCATATTACCTGCGCCTCGGACGACGGCCGGCGGCACTTTTGCCCCATCGACACCGGGGGCGAGGCACGGATGACGAACCAGCGCAGCGGTTCGCCCTGCATCCTGGGAAGGACGTGGGGCTACGACAGAAATGGTATCTGGGTAGATCGCGGTTGTCGCGCTGACTTTGAGGTTCGGCCTGCCGGATATCGTCCGCCGCCGCCGCCCAGGGGATACATGATCACCTGCTCTTCAAACGATGGCGGCCGGCGATTTTTGTCAGCGGATACCCGAGGAGGCGTGCGATTGGTGAATCAACGCAGCGGCTCACCCTGTATTGAGGGCCGGACATGGGGATTTGATGGCCGGGGAATCTGGGTAGATCGCGGCTGTCGCGCCGACTTTGCCGTTGGTCGATAAGAAGCCTCGGCGGGAACACTCTGGCGCTGATGCGTCAGAATGTTCCCGCCGCAGGTTTGCATGCTATGTTTCGGGCTTGGACTGCGCACATAGGCACCCAAAATGTGTCAATCGTCCAGTCAAGGGAAACACAAATTCAGATTGGGCTTGACTCGCGACGGTCATCTCCTGCCCTCCTGTTTTGTGTACAAAATCCACTCAATGCTTCAAAACTTTTGTTTCAATCCACCGCGTTATCACTTGGGCAACCTGCGCTTCTTCTCCGACGTATTCGTGATTGCCGCCAGCAATCATGGCTGTATCTACACTGGATGGGCCTTGGGGCAGCCGCTGAACCGAAGATGTCAGCAGAGCCAGCTCTTTTTCGCCCCCGATGTCGTCCTTCGATCCGAAAAAAGCCAGTACCGGGCACATGACCCTCGCGATGGCAGCACCGGGAGTCTGTGTGCCAAAGAAGTCCTTGTATTGACGCGGAGTGTTGTCAATGTCAAGTTGCGTCGCCGCACTGACATACGACGGATAAAAGCGGTGCGGCAGCGGGATCAGGGCGTCGCCTTTGCCTTCATCCACGAGCTTCTTTGCCTGGGCAAGCAGTTGTGGGTCATCTGGTCGGGGCGAGTATCCTACCCCCGGGGAAGCGAAGATCAACCCGGCAACGCGGCGATCTTGCGAGTCGGCCTCATAGCGCGCAACACTTGCCCAGCCGGCGCTGTGACCCACTAGGATGACCCGGCTGTACCCGAGCTTCTCAGCATAATCAATCCACGCGGTGATATCGCGCGCGTCCTCGCTGGTCACGCCCCAATACCCGCCGCCGCGCACTCGCTTTCCCAGAAGCGTGTACTTCTCCACGTTTCCTATGTCGTGCATGCGCGTATTGACCGAGATCGTTGGGAACCCACGCTCTGCCAGCGCCCGTCCGATTCCCACGTAACTCGGAGTATAGAAATTCGCTCCCCAGCCGTGAACCCAAATGATCGCGAGAGGCTCCGGTTGTTGCCTCGGAGAAGTAAAGAGGACACCGGCGTCCACAACATCGTCTACCGAGCGTACATAGACCAACTGTTCCGGGAATTTTCCGGGCTTCTGCTTCTCTGGTTGAAGATTAAACCTGAAGCCGACAAAAAATGCTGCCACACCGACGAGGATCACGCTAACGATGCCGAAGGCGAGCTGCTTTCTCATGGATGAGGATACGAATTGGGAACGGAGACAGTTCCGCCGGAAATTTGAGCATTTTTTATCGAAACCATACGCAGATAAGTGAGGTTCGAGACTCGAGGAAGCGCGTCGCCCAAAAGGGCTAAGGTCAGAGTGAAAATGGTCTCGCTGCTAACCAAATGGTTACGCTTAAACGCGCTTACACACACTAGAAACAGCAGGAGATTGGAACTCAGCAGATGCGGCCGCGTTTGCCAGCGGCGCTGTGGCCCGGAGGATTTTCGCCAATCCAGCGCCCGTCCGCAGGCTCACTCGCCAGCTGGTAGCGGGAGTCGGAGGAAATGCGCAGCCGGTCGGTGCGATTGTCCATGCCTCCATGCACCAAATCCATGCAGAAGATGACAACATCGCCCGTTTTGTATTCCGCCGTCAGCCAGCGACCGCCTAAGGCGTGCCGAATGTGGTTGGGATCTTCAGAGAGCCATCCGTTCAGGCCAGCCGCGGTGCGCGCTGGATCGTCCGGCCGGTTGGAGCAATACGAATCGACATCGCGCTGACCATACGTTGCCTGCAGTCGCGTGTTCTTATGGCTGTTTTCCAGCACCATCAGGCCGCCCATCTGAAAATCGATATCTCCTAACGGAACCCATGCGGTGTAGAGGCGGTGGGTTCCGCGACCCATGTAGACAATGTCGCAATGGCTGGGAGTGCCCAGGCCGGGCGAAATGCAACGCAGCCAGGTGAAGTCGAAATGAAGAATTTCACCGCCCAGGAAGGAGGAGAAAAAGCTCATCAGGTTTCCCTGCCGCGCGTACAGAAGGTGCTGCAGCGGCGGATTGTTCTTCTGCGCCAGTTCAGGCTGAAAAAAGAGGTGAATGCCGGGCTTCGGCTTGCCCATCATCAACGGTGCTGCAGGATCCAGCTGGCCCTCGGCTGAAAGTTGCGCCAGGACATGTCGCCGGGCCGCAAGCACTTCTTCCCTGTCAAGACATCCATGCAGGAACAAATAGCCGTCTTCGGACATCGATCGTTGCAGGCGGCTGGGATTATCGTGCGGGTCGCAGCGGGACTCCAGAAAACCAATGGCATCCTCTCCTTCGTCCAGCTGAAATCCGCGGGAGTGCATGGTCGGAAGCGCGCAGGCGGTAGTCATCGGTTCGACGGTCCTCCTTATGAAAGATGCGAGAACAGCGACTCTGGAAGCATACGCCTCCATATAAACAATAGGACAGATGGATCGGGGAAAAGGTTTTCGGCTTGCCAGAATTTGACCGCGATGCAGGGCGGCACATTGGAATCGACATTCCGCTCTAGAATGGCTGCATATGCGCGTGAAGTGTTGGACAACAATTCTCATTTGCCTGCTGGCCGCGGGCACGAAATTTGGGTGGGCGCAAAAGCCATTGCCCGCTCCACAAAAGGTGATTCTCGATACCGATATTGGCGACGACATCGATGATGCGTATGCGCTGGCCCTGGTGTTGACCAGCCCGGAACTGAAGCTGCTGGGCGTGACCACCGCCTGGGGTAATACCGCTTTGCGCGCGCAGCTGGTGGACGGGCTGTTGTGCAAGACGGGACAGGAAAATATTCCGGTGTTCGTTGGAGTTGCGACGAAAGCCAATAACGTATTTACCCAGGCGTCCTGGGCCAGCCGTTTTCCGCCCCCTGCAACTACGGACACAGACGCGATCGCATGGATGGCGAAGACGATTCGCGCCAATCCGGGGCAGATCACGCTGATTGAAATTGCGCCGCTGAGCAATGTTGGGGCGCTGATCGATCGAGACCCCGCCGCCTTCCGCATGCTGAAGCGGGTGGTGATGATGGGAGGCTCGATTCATCGCGGTTACGGGGACCTGGGCTACGCTCCGGATCATGGTCCGTCCGCGGAATACAACATTGCGATGGATGTGGCTGCCGCGAAAAAACTGTTTGCCGCAGGTGTGCCCATCACGATGGCGCCGCTCGATTCGACCCAGCTGAAGCTGGATGAGGTGATGCGATCGATTCTGTTTCATAAGAGCACGCCGTTGACGGACTCGCTTGAGGTGCTGACGCAGGAGTGGGGCGGCGGAAATTCCGCCACGCCGACACTGTTTGACGTGATGGCAGTGGAGGCCGCGATCGAAGGGGACCTGTGTCCGTCGCAACCCATGCATATCGAAGTGGACGATGCCGGGTACACGCGCCCGAAACCAGGAAAGACGAACGCGATGGTGTGCCTGCATTCCGACTCGGACCGCTTTTTCCAGTTTCTTTTGCCGCGGTTGATGGAGCAGAGGCTTGGCATGGGGGGCGCGAATCCGGGTTGCTCGGCGCCGGTGGAAAAAAAGTAGTCGCAGGTCGAGATTCGGCTCCGGACAGAGGCGACAGGCTGCATCTAAATTTCGTGGCGCCCAGGTCACGTTGGAAGCTGCCCTCAAATCTCATATATAGTCGCGACTCCGGCCAACGAGCGGAGAACCGCTTTGATGCGGGTCTCAGGTCGGACGTATCGAGCGATTTCGAGTTGTGAGACAGCTTCAAGTCCCGCGCTGTGGGAGTTCGATGAAGTCTCGCATTAGGTCTTACCTTAAAATCGCATTGGTTATTTTTGCCGGAGTCGTCGTGGTGGCGATTGCGGCGGCCTGGTACTGGCTGCACAATCCCGATCGTTACCTTCCCATGGCGATTGCGAATGCCGAGAAGAGAACCGGGCTGCAGATCACCGTCCGGCATCTGGAAATTCGCTATTTCCCTTTGCGGGTGCGGGTGTATGGGCTGGAAGTTAAAAATCCAAAGCCGTTTCCGGAACGAGATTTCCTGAGGGTTCCCATGCTGGAGGCTTCCGTTGAATGGACGCCGTTGCTGGCCCAGAGGAAGATTGTGATTCGCTCGCTGGTGCTGCATCAACCGGCGGTCGATTTCATCTCCGATCCCGACGGCCTATGGAACTTTCAGAATCCAGCCGGCCCGAAAGATCAACCGACCCGTTTTTCTACCGGGTCGATTGCAAACCTTGAAGTGCAGGACGGGGTGCTGATGGGATCAGTCCTGACGGAACCACGGGACAGGCCGGGCCCGGTGATTCTGGAGCTGCGAAATGTGAACGGCGATTTGAAACAGATCCAGTTTCACCCGCATGGCCAGGGCGCGCCGCTGCAGGCGATTCAAGGTCACCTGACGGCGTCGAACGCCGGCTTTGGCTCCATCCATACGCGAGACTTGCGTTCCGACGTTCAGATTCGGCCGCTGGAACTGGTTTTCAAGAACTTTCAAGGCAAGACCTATCGCGGGGATGCCAAGGGCGATTTCAGCTTCAATTTTCAGGGGCAGAAGACGACGTTCCACGTGAAGATGCATGTTACCGGCGTCGGCATGCCGTATCTGCTGGCTGAATTTGAAAATGGACCGGCGAAGATGACGGGAATGTTGGAGGCCAGCCTGGACGCGGGCGGAGTGATTGCATACTCTGCAAACCCGCTGGACGACATGTATGGAACGGGCATGCTGACAGTGCGCCAGGGAGAGCTGCCGGGCCTGAACCAGGACCCCAGCATGAAGGAGGTCGAGCGGTTCAGGGAGAAGGATGCGGCAGGAAAGCCGCCATCGGCATTCTCCAGCTTTGGCGGAGACATGGAACTGAAAAAGCAGCGGATGTATAGCAAGCGCGTGGCGGTGGACTTTTACGGCATCGATGTGGATGTCAGCGGGAGCATGTCGCTGACTGGCGGTCCAGTCCATTACCAAGGAACGGCCACCATCGAAAAGAAGCAAAACATCCTTACCACCACGTTCGCGCGCTGGTTCAAACATGGCAAAGAAAAAAACGGACGCCTGGAGTTTCCAATCAAGCTGACCGGCACGATGGCGAACCCGGATTTTAGTGTTGTCCATTGAGGCGTGTTCCCAAAAAAAGAATTTGCTAGATGGACGGTTGCGCGGGGTTTGCATCCAATGGGCTAACACATGGCGACAGGCGTTCGCCGCAGGGGAGACAGAATGCTAATTATTTTGATCGTTCTACTTATAATTGTGGCTTTTGGTGGATATCGAATGGGACCCGGCATTGGCTACTACGGTGGCGGGGGGCTCGGGCTAATTCTGCTGATCGTTATCATCCTGTTGCTATTGCGAGTGATCTGAGCAGAAGACAAGACAGAAAATTGGCAGGAATTTGCATGGGCACCCACAGGCCGATGCGGTTCCTGCCTTTTTTCGTTGTTGAAGCCGCGCGTCAATTGCTGGTCGGCTTCAACCTTACCGACCGCACGGAAGCGATGGATCTCAGTCTCCACGCAAGGGCGTTCATCGCCACTCATCATCCTGAATCCGGATCTCAAACTGTTCACCACTCTGGACGGGTGCTATGGGCTGAAATCAACCATCAGAAACTCAGGGACAACTCCGGGAGGTGGACCGATTGTCATCGATGAGTGGAACCTCTCAGCCCTTTATCGAAGCAAAAGCCGCTGCAGCGATTGTCCCAGCCACGCCTCATAGTGGTCGGCCGACCAGTTGCGCTCCACGACAAAAAGCCGGTAGTGATCGGCACCCGTCATTGCCCATAACATGTCCAGCGCCTCCCCTGGGCTGAGGCCTTTGCGGAGTGCGCCAGCGCGCCCCCATGCATCCGTCAGGGGCGCCTGGCTGCGGAGGCGTCGCTGCTCCCCGACTTTCCACAATGCGAGCAGATCCTCGTCAGTACTTCCAGCTCCTCGCGCAATCTCCACAATGTCTGCCGCCTGCGCATAGAAGCGGCATGCGAAGGAGACCAACCGGCGCAATTGCTTTCGCGCATCTCCTGCTGCCGCCCGCAGATCCCGTTGCAGACCGGCGACATCAGCCTGCGCTTCCGCCTGATCGAGCAGCGCAATCAGCAGGGCTCGCTTCGATCGATATGTGGCATAGATCGTCGGCACAGCCACACCAGCTTCCCGTGCGATTCGTTCAATCGAGGTTGCACCATAGCCGTAGCGCCCGAAGAGGTGACGTGCGGCTGCAACAATTTGTCCTCGCCGCTGCTGGGCGGAGGCGCGGCGTCGACTCGCGTCATAAGCGCGTCTGGGTAGCTTAGCTTGCATCATTCGTCCTAATTCAATATAGTTTCACACTAATGAATATGAGGAGGCAACTCCATGCGGCTTATCGCGTCGCTTACCTTGTGGATCTTCGTTATTGGAACAGCATTCATCCTCGGCGCCGGTCTATATGAAGCCCTTGTGGTGGTGCCGTTTTGGTCGGCCGGAGCCCCGGCGTCGCTTGCGGAGGGGAACCCGCTGCTGCGCGTGCCCATGCGCGCCGGGCAGGTTTTCTGGCCGTTCTTCACGCCAGCTCTCGGTCTCATCTCTCTGCTTGCGCTGGCCACCAGCTTCGGGACGCCGCCGCGCCATATGGTTTGGCGCGTTTCGGCCACTGGGCTGCTACTCCTGGTTTCATCGCGACTCTGGCTTATTTTCGCCCGGCCATCATCGGAATGGTCGTCAACCACGGAGCCGGCCGCACCCCGGAAGCCCTGGCCACCGAAGCGCGCCGCTGGGTGGCGCTGAACTGGGTACGGGTCGCCGCCGTCGCGGCTTCCCTGGCCATGGGAATCCGCGCGCTTCTTTTGCCACTCCCATAGACAGCGAAGAACGTGTCGGTCCGTCGAAAACTGCGCTGGAACTGTCCGTGCCAAGGCTGGAAAAACGTGCACCTGGCGAATCGCCGAGCCAGGCATTCTCGATTTTCCATTCGCGCGAAATCGTTGAGTCACTGATAAAGAGACGGGAAATCTTACCAAGTCGGGTTCTTCATGAGTGCTTTGGCCTGTATGCAATCGATAGACGAGCGTGGGCAAATCTCTGAATAGCAGCTCCCCTCGCAGTAAATGTTCGATGCGAAAATACGTCATTCACTCGATTGTCCGGGTGAAGGCGGCTCTCTATAGTTCTCGTCAGCGGCCCAAGCGGTCACACACATCAGGAACAGCAAACAGGGAGGAATTATCATGACCAACACCCATTCGGATACAGCGATCACTGCCGAAGCCGTCGTGGTGCGATCCGGCGAGGGACAAATGCTCCGCTGGGGGCCGGAGGGCACGATCCGCATCATTGCCGGCGCCAGCTCCACTGACCGGTCGTTCAGCATCGTCGAGGCGACGGAGCCAGCGGGCGGCGGCGCGCCTCTACATGTGCATCACGGCGAGGCTGAAGCATTCTACGTTCTGGAAGGGACGATCGAGCTGACCTGCGGCTCCCAAACCGTCACGGCGCATGCCGGCGACTTCATCTACTCACCTAAAGACGTGCCGCATCAATACACCGTTGCCGGCGATACGGGGGCGCGTGTGCTGTTGCTATTCTCGCGGCCCGGATTCGAAATGTTCTTTGCCGAGGGCGGCTCTCCACTTGATCAGGCGCCGTCGGGTCCGCCGAATCCGGAAGTCTTCCGGCGCCTGGTTGAAAAGTACAACATGGAGTTGCTTCAGACGCCGGCGCACTGATGGTCGCGGAGGCTCTGGCCTCCGCGCGCGACATGTCACTGGTTATCGCGACTTCGGGCCGTTGGCGTGCACGAACGGCCCGTACTCCTGCTTCGTCTCGCCGCGCAGGGCCGCTTCGATGATGCGGTCGGTGGCACGGACCAGAGCAGCCAGCTCGGAGCGGGAGTGGACGCTCAGCTTCTCATAGATATTCACGAGGTGCGTGGACACCGTCCGTTGGCTGATGCAGAGCCGGGTGGCGATCTCGCGGTTCGCAAAACCATGGACGACGTAGCTGACGATCTCGCGCTCGCGTTCGCAGAGCTTCTCATCGAGGATGGTTTTGAGCTGTCCGTCGGGGATCAGGTGGGCGATCCGGGCCCAATACGATTCGTTCTCGCGCCGCACGAGGGCGCGAAACTCTTCAGGTTGATACTCCTCAAGGAGATTCATATCGTGGAGCTTGCGCGCATGCTCCACCGCCATCGCCACGAGGGCGTCTTCGGTGTCGGCGGTGAAGACTTCCCCGCAGGGTGGGCAAGTGAGTCTCATGCTGGTCCTCAGATAATGGTTCGCGTACCGGAGTTAAGCTCCCGGTTTGCGGCGTCGATGGCGGTCACGCGTGCTAAGGTACGAGCCGGAATCGGACGGCCCCATTATAAGACGGGCGCGTCGGACGGTTTCGCCACATTAATCTTCGGAGCTCAAGGAGCAGATTATCGCCAATGTATACCCATCCAAAGTGAGCAATTGGCCTTGTGCCGGAGGCGAATGGCTTTGTATGGGAGCCTGTTCTCCGGTATACTCGAGGTTTGCTGTCTATATAAGATTTTCTGTTTAGGAGCGCACTCCGATGCCGAAGCGCACATTTCAACCGAATCGCCGCCACCGCGCCAAGACGCATGGCTTCCGAGCCCGCATGAAGAGCAAGGCTGGGCAGGCCGTGCTGTCGCGCCGTCGCGCCAAGGGCCGTAAGCGCGTGTCCGTCAGCCCGGGTTTCCGCGACTAATTTCTAATCCCACCCTTCGCCAAGAACGCGAAGGGTGGTGCACCCCGGCGTGTCTGTCAGCCCCGGTTACTCTACTAATTTCTACTCCCGTCCTTGGCTCTCACCGCGTGATTTGCGTTGATTTTGAGGATTCCCAGGTCTCAGAATCGAGACCTGGGGCACCCACATGCGTCTGGCGCGACAATAGGACCAACGGTGAGTGAGCGATGCCAGCCCCATCTCCAGTTCGAGTTCCGAAACCCATCGCCGCGACGCGACAGGAATCCAGGCTGCGCAAGCATGCCGATTATCAGCGGGTCTATCGCGAGGGAAAACGGCAGTCGCTGCCGTTGATGACGTATTTTTTCGCGGCTCGCAAGCCACAGGATCCGACCGAGCATGGCAGCGCAGAGAAGCCAACGCGTCGCCGATGCAATTGAAGTTCCCGCGGGATCCCGGGTTGGCCTGACGGCTGGCCGGGTACTGGGGAATGCGGTCGAACGCAATCGGATCAAGCGGCGCATGCGGCAAGCGATCCGACAGGTGCAGACGGAACTGACCGCCGACGTCGACGTGGTGCTTCACCCGCGGCGGACAGTGCTGGAAGCCGAATTTTCCGAGATTGAGCGGGATGTGCTGCGGGCGTTTCGCGCCGTACAACTGGCGCTGAAGCGGCGCTGCGATGCAAATTCGAGACATGGCGACTAGTCAGGAGCGTCGCGCGGCGCGTGTGGAGCGGATGGCCCGCTCCTATCAGAGATGGATTTCTCCTGGCCTGCATGCCCTGTCGGGTTCGCTGCTGCCGATGCCCGGCGGATGCCGTTTTCAGCCGACGTGTTCGGAGTATGCGGCGATCGCGGTGGCGCGTTATGGCTGGTTCCGCGGGTCCGGCATGGCGCTGCGGCGAATTTCGCGCTGTCATCCGCTGAGCCGCAAGGGCCGGCATGGGGGATTCGACCCGGTGCCGTAAGTGCTTCATCAGGATTATTTTCTTCCTATCTCACTGTCTCGGCTGGCGCAGGCGCGTTGGCCCTGCTTAACAGCCTGCAAGTGAGAGATAAAAACGGGTAGGATAGGTATACCCGCATCTGCGCGAACCGTCCCGGCACGTCGAACCCCAGAAGCGTCGAGGAACGATCGAGACAGCAGAAAATCCAGCATCCACCGCAGGCACAACCTGGCTGTGGAAGTGCTTGCGCTGAAATTGCAGTGCGGAAATTGAACGCTACAGGAAGTCTCTTGGCCGAATATAAAAATCCTAACCAGCACGGCGGAAAGCAGGATACGAATTCCCTGCTGGTGTTTAGCATTGTGTTTGCGGCAATTCTGCTGGGCATGCAATTTTTCCGGCCGAAGCACCCGGCGACTCCGGCTCCAGCCCCCACTACCGCTTCGAAAACGAATACGACCGAGCCAAACGGCGCAGCCGCGCCCGTCGGCAACAATGCTCCAGGCGCAACGGCGAACGCGGCAGGCGAGAAAGCGACCCCAGCGACGGCGACACCGAAGGTAGCGGCCGCAACCCAGACCACGACGGTCGTCGAGAATGAGCTCTATCGGATTACATTCAGCAACCGTGGCGGGCAAGTCGTCTCCTGGGTTTTGAAAAAGTACACCGACAACCAGGGCAAGCCGCTCGACCTGGTGAGTGCGGCGGCGGCGAGACAATTCGGCCATCCGTTATCGCTCTATACCTATGACGCGGGTTTGCGGCAGCGGCTGGCGCAGGCGCTGTATGTGCCTTCGGCGACTGGCGACCTGACCGCGCCGAATCAATTGACGTTTGAGTATTCCGCCGCTGGACTGGTGGTTCGCAAGACGTTCCATTTCGACGACAGCTACGTGGTCACGGCGGATGTGAGCGTGACCCAGAATGGCGCGCCGGTCGAGGCGCTGCTGGCATGGCCTGCGGGGTTGGGCGATCAACGCGAAGCCAGGGATTACTCGACCTACCAGAAGATCGATCGCTCGAATAGCGGCAAAGTGGAGAGCATCGCGCCCAAAAAGGTGACGGATGGCGAGACGCAGACCGGACCGCTGGACTGGGGCGGCATCACCGATTTGTATTTTGCCGCGATGTTTCTGCCGGAAACGCCGGGCAACAGCACCTTTGTCGCGCTGCGCCATACGCTGGATATTCCAAAAAATCCGGACGAACCAAAGACGAGCGAGACCGAGCAGGAGCTGGTGTTAGGTGCGGCGGTGGGTGCGGCCAACGGTCCTACGACGGTGCGGATTTTTGCCGGCCCCAAGATGTTGAGCGTTTTATCGTCGGTCCGGGCCACAGGGGCGGACGGCAAACCGAACGGACCGAACCTGGTGCCGATCGTGCACTACGGCATGATGTCCATCATCGCCAAGCCGCTGTTTTATTTTCTGCGCTGGGTCTACAACCACGTAGTGCATAACTGGGGCTGGGCGATTCTGCTGCTGACAGTGTTTTTGACACTGGCGATGTTCCCGACCCGCTTCACCATGATGAAATCGTCCATCAAGATGCAGCGTATTCAGCCGCAGATGAACTACATCAAGGAGAAATACAAGAAGTATAAGTTCGACGATCCGCGCAAGCAGGACATGAACCGGGAGATGCAGGAGCTATACAAGAAGGAAGGCGTCAACATGTTTGGCGGCTGCCTGCCGATGCTGATCCAGATGCCGCTGATTTTCGCATTTTATGAAATGCTGGAAAACGCCATTGAACTGCGACACGCGCATTGGTTCTGGCTGCACGACTTGTCGGCCGCCGATCCGTATCACATTCTTCCTATTGTGATGGTGTTTTCTCAGTTCTTCTTCCAATTGTTTACACCGTCTCCGGGAGTCGACGCGGCACAGCAGAAGATGATGGCATATACCATGCCGCTATTCAGCGGATTCATATGCTGGCATTACGCTTCCGGGTTGGCGCTCTACTGGGCGGGGAGTAACCTGATCGGCATCGGTCAGCAAATGGTCATTAACCGCACCAAATTAGGCAAAGAGTTGCGGGAGATCCAGGCGAAGCGAGCGTTGAAAAAGAAAGGCGGACGACCGGCTGCTGTTGCCCGGCGTTGACAAACCTGCAGCAGCGAGATTATGGAGTACCAATGCCCATTGAAAACTATCAGTCTGCCGTAAAAACGGTCGATGCATTTTTGAAAATGGTGGTCGGCAAAGGCGGTTTGCGCCTGAAATACAGGATTACCGCAGGCGCAGGCGCAGCCGACCCACACAAGTTCGAGTCACGCGAAATCTACGTGGAGATCGCGGGCCCGGATGTGGACCTGGTGCTGGAACACAATGCAGAGCTGTTGCGTTCTTTAGAGCACATCGCGGCGAAGTCGCTGCGGCTGGAGCCTTCTGAGCACGACGTGATCAGCTTTGACGCGCGAGGCTATAAAGCGCTACGTGCGCAGGAGCTGAAACTCGCCGCCGATACTGCCGCGGAGCAGGTGCGGCGTACCGGTGAGCCGTATCAATTCGCGCCGATGAATTCCCGCGAGCGGCGGATGCTGCATCTGGCTTTGAAGAACTATGAAGAGCTGCGCAGCGAAAGCAGCGGAGAAGGTATGCGGCGCTCCGTCGTGGTCTACCCAAAAAACTGGCAGCCCAGAACGCCTTCCGCGGGAGCCGGGCGGGCACGCACCTTTGGGCGAGGATAACGCGAGGCGATTCGCGGCAGTACGCTTGCGAGCCTTCAATGAAGAAGTCCGCGCACAGAAGAATCGACCCGTGACCGAGCTAGCCCAACCTGCTACTGTGCCGCGACAGCTGCATGGGGAAAATCAGCGCGATACCATCGTAGCCATTTCGACACCGCCGGGTCGCGGCGGCATTGGCATCGTGCGTCTCTCTGGCGCCGATGCAGTTGCGATTGCTTCGAGTCTGCTGCGCCTTTCGGGGCCTCTGGTGCCAACCCAGGCGCAACTCGCCGACATTCTCGATCCCGAGAGTGACGGACGCGGAACATGCAAGCCGAATCGACGAAGCTGTCGTCACTTTTTTTCAGGCACCCCACTCCTACACCCGGGAAAATGTGGTGGAAATTGCCGCGCATGGCTCGCCGGTGGTGCTGGAGTCGCTGGTGCGCGCTGCCATCGCGCGCGGCGCTCGACTGGCGCGCCCCGGAGAATTCACCGAGCGCGCTTTTCTTTCCGGGCGCATCGACCTGACCCAGGCCGAAGCCGTGCGCGATCTGATCGAGGCACAAACTCTGTACCAGGCGAAAATTGCTTCGGAACAGATGGAAGGTACGCTGTCGCGCCGCATCCATCCGATCAAGCAGGCGCTGGTGCATCTCATCGCGGAGTTGGAAGCGGGCATCGACTTTGCGGAAGATGATGTTGACGTGATGCCGGCGAATGCGATTGCAAGCCGGGTGGCGGCGATCATGGAACCGTTGCAGGCGCTGGCGGCATCATTCGCGTACGGCCGAGTGGTGCGCGACGGGATTTCACTTTCGATCGTGGGGCGCCCCAACGCAGGCAAATCTTCCCTCTTCAATCGACTGGTTCAGCGCGAACGCGCCATCGTGACGGCGACACCCGGAACCACGCGAGATCTGGTGACGGAGCGGGTATCGCTCGCTGGAATTCCGCTCGACTTGATCGATACGGCAGGGTTGCGAACCGCGCAGGATGAAGCTGAAAGCATCGGCATTCAAAAATCGCGCGAGGCTTTGGCCGATGCCGACGTGGTGCTGCTGGTGCTGGACGCCACGGCAGAAGCGCTGACGCCGGAAGAAATCTCGCTGCTGGAACAGATGCGCACGCGCCGCGCGCTGGCGGTGCTGAACAAGATGGATCTGGCCCGCGGAAAATCTGCAAACGAAATCGTCCGTCATGCGGAGGGATCGAGCGGGACGATTGAGACCTCGGCGCTGACGGGCGAAGGGATCACCGAGCTGCGCGATGCGATCCTTACGTTAATCCGTGGAGAGGGCAAAGAAGTCGAAACTGGCCTGATGACCAATCTTCGCCAACAGCAGGCGGTATCGGATACGCTGCAAGCTCTGCAGGCCGCCGAGCAGGCGATCATCGCTGACGTTCCCCACGAAATGCTGCTGATCGACCTTCATTCGGCACTGCGCAGCCTGGATGCATTGACCGGCGCCACGACCGCCGACGACATCCTGAACCTGATCTTCTCCACCTTCTGCATCGGAAAGTAGAGCAGCTTCCAATAGCATCCAGAGAAATGGAGAAACAGCAATTAAATCTTTGTAAACACGATAACTAGTGTCCTGTACTGTCCATCGGAGGCTCAGGGAAGCCGAACAGTTTTGAGTCTCCAGTGAGTCTCCAGAAGGCGCTGAGTCTCCAGACCGAATCTGGGGACTCACGAAAGGACAAAATGGCACTGACGGACACGCAAATTAGGGCCTTGAAGCCGAAAGCGTCCCGCTATCTGGTGAGCGATGGCCGGGGACTATCGCTCGATGTACTGCCGAGCGCGGTCACGACCTGGACATATCGCTACCGGCACAACGGCAAGCAACTCAAGGTGACTCTGGGCCGGTACCCGGATTTGAGCCTGAAGGCTGCGCGGGCCAAGCGCGACGATCTGGCTGCGCAAGTTGCTCAGGGAAAGTCTCCGGCAGACGAGCGAAAGCTGGCGCGAAGAGGAAATCCTGCAAATCCAACTGTCCGGGAATTTGGCGAGCGCTATTTTCGCGAGCAAGTAGAAAAAATCTGGAAAGATCCCTCGAGCATTCGGCGCTATCTCGACAACGAGATTTATCCAGCATTGGGAAACAAGCTGCTGAAGGACATCACCGCCCTGGACATACAGGCAATCGTCTATCGCAAGCGCGACAATGGCCAAGTCGCAGCCGCCATGCAGCTCCGTGGCGTAATGAAACGGATGTTCGGCTATGCGCTGGAAGTGCATCGCGTGACGATGAATCCCGCAGCGATGGTCGCAACCCGATACATCGGGAAAGCCCGCAAGCGTTCTCGTGTTCTCACTCCGCAAGAGATTCGCCTGTATCTTCGCACCATCTACCAATCGAACATCCGGCGTCAATTCAAACTGGCGCTGCATATCCTGCTGCTGACGCTCTCCCGCAAGTCGGAGCTATTGCTGGCCCGCTGGGAGCATGTGAATTTTGAAACGGGCGAGTGGCTCATACCGGAAGCAAACGCGAAGACGGGCAAGCCGCACATCGTCTACCTCTCCACGCAGGTTGCGGACATGTTCCGCGAACTGAAGGCGCTTGCTGGCGAGTCTGAGTTGGTGCTACCGGGCCGGGGAAGCACTCGGAAGCCATTCGCACGCAATGCGCTCAACAAGGCGCTGGAGGGGCTGACGTTCGACATGGACCCGCTCACCATCCACGATCTGAGGCGTACCGGCGCAACGCTGCTGACGGAAAAGGGATTCAATCGCGATGTGATCGAAAAAGCGATGAGCCATGAGAAGCAAGGCATTCGCGCCGTCTACATCCTGGCCGAACACGCACCAGAGCGAAAGAAGATGCTGCAATGGTGGGCCGACTATGTGGACAGCATTGTGAATGAGTCCAAGGTGATTGTGGGTAATTTCGGCGGGAGCACCGCCTAGCGTTTAGGCTTTGCTTTATGCGGTGCTTTCTTTGTTGGCACGTCTGCGGACTTGCGGAGCGCATTCCTCTTCGCACGCACGTTTGCTAAATGGGCACAATAAGTTTTGCAGTAGAGCCGCTCTCATCCAAACTGGTGCATTTAAGTATCCAGGTCTCCAGTAGATATGCAATGTCTGGGACCCCAAGGACATCTACGATTCGTGCCCGGTCCACCTTTTGCATCGGAGTAACTTGGGGCTGTCTTAGCACCAACTGGCCTGAGATTTCCGAGGAATCCTTATGCCAAAGGGCACGCTATATTTTGCAGCTCCGTCGACAATTCGATTCCGTGTTCTCTCACGAAGGCGAACAGTGCCTCCAAATTGATGCCAGGATGAATCGTGTGGGGCGATGTGATGCTGAAGGCAGCAAGAGCGAGCCCTATACCAACCGCCGAGCCAATCTGGGTGGTTTCGTATAAATGCACATTCTTGGGATTTGTCAGCGGTAATCCCGCTGACAAACCCGCAATGGTGCCCGCAAGCAATGCATCACCTGCTCCCGCGGTCGAAACCACTTCTGACGAAACGGCTGCAGAGTGGGACCACGCACCTTGCTCGAAAATATAGGCGCCGTTGGCTCCCGCGCTTGCGAGAATCCTCATTCTTGGATTTGCAGCCATTGCGATTGCGGAACATGCTTCGAGGAGGCGCTCTTCGCTGGCTCCGATGAAGGCGCCGCCTGCGAGTGCGGCCGCCTCATCGCCATTGAGCGCCAACAAATCTACCTGCGAAAGTAGGTTCAGTTGACGCGCAGTTTGCATTTCTTCGGATGTAAAGGACGCAACGCGATAGCTCCCGGCCTCAGTAGAGATGCGGAGAAATTCCTGGCGCGCCTCGATTGGAACCTCCGGGAGGCAGAGCGCGATGCCCCGATCCGCGGCCGCAGCCAGATCTGGGCGGCACTCGTTAAGTTGACCGCTGTTCAACGCGCTTGCGGCCGAATTTGAAGCGGTAATATTCCCTCCGGACTTGTCTGGATAGAGAAAACTAACGCTAAACAAGGTTCTGCATTCGGAGTTGATTTTCACATGGCGAGTATCAATGCCGGCGTCAGCCATCTTATGGATCAATGTCGCGCCGGCAGCATCATCTCCCACGTTGCCGACGGCGAAAACGCGAAACAGGTCTGGGTCGTATTTAGAGCCCAGTAAAACAGCGACGTAATGCTCCACAATATGTAACTTGCAATAGTCGCGGGCATCGAGCAGCTGCCCCATTCGGCTCTCATTACGGCCAAGAGTTTGGTTTCCCTGCAATGCGAAGATCGTCCCTGTGCCAATGCCGCCTATTCCGACCACCTGCTTGAATCCTTTCGTCGGGTCGGCGCGCAGCGCAAGGCCACTCATAATAGCTCCCAGCTCGGGTTTTCGCTGATTGGGTGGCGCGCGGTTTCAAGTGTCGCCGTGACGCGTGCGTCAGGATGTCTCTGCAACAACGTGATTGGGTACTCGGTGACTGGCTCGGCAAACAGGGCGACGCGTAAGGCGGTCTGTTTCCATGAACCTGTGTCGCTG
Organism: uncultured Acidobacteriota bacterium; assembly: GCA_963817855.1. GTDB lineage: Bacteria > Acidobacteriota > Terriglobia > Terriglobales > Acidobacteriaceae > JAKAAZ01. Next base: position 133,581 of record CAWFQA010000001.1, read on the forward strand.
TAGAGACGCACTTTTTTCGCGGAGAGGCATTCGCGCATTCCCAACGTAATCGACATCGGAGGGACGAATTGATACGCTGTGCCGAAGCTGCGCTGCGCGAGAGCGATGATAGTGTCGATGTTATTGTCTTGAACGCGTATAGTGCTGTTCGCTAGTTCATCGATCGTGGGGTGATGGAACGGATGGCGCCGGGCCTGGTTGTAGGCCACGTGACCGTCCTGACCCCAACCTCCAAGCGTAATATCGATTGGAGCCGCGTCAATCGCAGCTTTCACAGCCGCAAGGCTGGCTGGGGAAAGCCAGTACCGCTGCCCTTCTGGAACAGATAGTTCCGGCTGTATGCCGCCGTAAAAATGCTGTTCCATAAAACTGCGAAAATTGTATGGATGATTGGCGGGAAGTAACTGGGCTTGCCAATCTAGGCATTCATCCATGTGAAAAACGTGCAAGTTGTGAAGAGAAATCGCCTTTGTATTCACGAGATCGGCAAACGGGGTGTACCAGCATTTCGGCCCGCATGGAATGATGGCCCGTGTCGATTTACCCTCGCGATTATTTGCTTCGATTACTGCGGCCAATTCTTCGGCCATCAGCCGACCCATCTCTTCCGAGTCACGGACCTGCCGGTATGGAATCCGCAGCCCAGGATGGCCGGGCAACTCTTCCGCGGGAATCCTGCACCATTCCAATAGCTGGCGGCGATCTACGAAGTCGCTTCGATACGTGGTTCGGGTTACGCGGTTGTTCATATGCTTATAGATCGAGTACCTTATAAATCTCGGTACGCATCGTGATGATGTATGGAAGCTGCTTCTTAAAAAGTGCCGTATGTGTCGGATCGTCGGCCATTTTATTCAACGCATTTTGCACATCGTCAAGGGAAGCAAACTCAGCTTCCCAGACAAGTGTATTAGTGGGTTTCCCCTCAGACAACAATTGATATCGCTTGCCTTGAGGAAATTCCGGCGAACGGCGTTCCAACTCTTTGAATTCTGCTTCCAATTTGAGAAACATCTGAGCGGCGGATGGCTGATACTGCTGCACAAAAAGCAAAATGTATGACATCCCAGTATCCAAAGAATTACCTTTCCTAGCCGAAGTCAGTATGGGCGGGCTTGCGCCATCTCTTGCCGTCAGCGGGTAGCAACGCCACCTGTTCCCCACAAGAAAAGACCAAGATGGCAGGTCTTTTTTACATTCTCCGCCATCACCGATCCCTAGAAAGCTGCTTTCGCGACCCCAGCGGAGATGAACGCCGCGGCTGGCAAATAAAAACCCCGGTAATCTTCTGCGCGTTTACGATAGCTCGTCCAAGTTCGTCGCCCCGATTACCGACGTTAAGAATGCAGGCAATCCTAATCCAGAACGTCAGACTTCATGACAGGTTAAATGTTTAACTAAAGGAATCGGAGCTGTCAAGCGAAATCCTAGGCTCGTCGCTTGAAGCGGGAAAACGCGGGTCCACCCTCTTTACTGCTTGGCCCGTGCGGTACTTTTCCGCACTATCAATTGGGGCTGAACTTTCGCGTACATCTTTTTGTTCGAAGGCATGGCATCGGCGGAGAGTAGCTTGAGCATCATCTCCGCGCCAATGACGCCTTGTTTTTCCATATATTGGCAAATCGTAGTAAGAGGCGGGTTATAGAACGCCGCGCCGGGTACATCATCGAATCCAATTACCGAACAGTCTTCCGGTACGCGGCGCCCCGTGTTGCTGAGCGCACCAATTGCTGCGAACGCCGTCAAATCATCGAAAGCGATAAGTCCGCTAAATTGCTTTCCTTTGCGCAGCAACTGTTCCGTAAGTTGATACCCTTCCTCATAAGTTGAATTCCGACCTTGAATTTCAACCACAAGTGATCGTTCGATCTGAATACCCTTGGCGCGAGCACAGTTCTGAATTCCATCCCAGCGAGGTGCACTGTCGCTCATCCCCCTCGGACCCTTGATGACAGCGATCTCCCGATGGCCGAGATCGTATAGGTGTTCGACCGCGGCCCACGTGCCAGCCCTATTATCGACCACGACTGACGCATAGCGTCTGCCTGCTGACTCAGTCCCAATGACGACAGCAGGAATGTTAAATAGTTGTATGGCCCTTGACAGTTCTGTACCCAAGCGCAAGGGATTTGCTATGGCGATGAGGCCCTCGACGCGCCGTTCCATCAGCATTTGGGCGCATTGTCGAAGACGCTGGGGATTGTTCTGGAGGTCTGCCAGCACAGACATATATTTTGCATCGCCAAGCGATTTTTCTACACCTCGGAGGATGAGCGTGCAATACGGATCGGTAATATCGAATATCAGCACACCGACGCTGTGAGTTCGCTTGCTGCGAAGTGAACGCGCTTGAAGATTTGGGAAATAGCCTAGTTCCCTTGCTGTTTTCTCTACCAGGCGCTGCGTCGCAGGCGGAATTCGCCGCGCGGATTTATTCAAAACCATTGAAACCGTAGCGATCGAAAGTCCGGTTGCCTCGGCTATATCGCGGAGTGTTACCACGCGTTCGCGCCTCCGAATTTGAGAAGCTCCAACTGCTTGGATATATAGGCTGCGAACAATTATGCCACACCGCCCGGCTGTTTTCGCCGTTTCGCTCGCGGACGTATGCAATGACCAGAAGCGCCGTCGCATACTGCTTTCTTTGTGCTTGCAGCTTATCCCGAGTACGTTTGAGATGCCCTACAAGCAACTTGACAGGAGTAATCGATTGAAGATAGCAATCGGTCGTAGCGGATTATTTTGTTCGTAAATATCTTGAGAAGCTTGAAAAGCCATCGACCGCAACCTTAGCCTCAGCCAATTACACTCACAAGATTGCCACACTATGAGAGATCTCGCACACAATCCGATTCGGTATGGATACTTCTTGATTTTTATCACCGGTCTCGGTGGTCTTCTCTATGGAATCGATATCGGCATCATTGCTGCCGCCCTCCTTTATCTCAGCAAGACAGTAAACCTGACAGTGGAACAGACCTCCTTCATCGTCGCGGCAGTGCTTGGAGGAAGCATGGTGTCTTCGTTGGGTGCGGGAGTACTTGCCGACTGCTTCGGCCGCAAGAAAATAGTGATCGCCAGCGGATTCCTATTCATCGCAAGTGTGTGCCTGATCGTACCTTCGCACGGTTTCGTTCCGCTCATGGCTGGCCGGCTGCTGCAAGGAGCGAGCGGCGGCATGATTGCCGTCGTCGTTCCGCTGTATTTAGCCGAGTGTCTCAGCGCCCAGAATCGCGGGAGGGGGACGGCATTTTTTCAACTCATGCTCACGTTCGGCATTGTGATCGCTGCAGCCACTGGATGGTTTTATACGCATCAAGCGGAGACGGCAATCAGAATAGCCGCAGGAAACTACGGCCTGATACGCGCCGCTGAGGATCATGCGTGGAGGGGAATGTTCTTATCCGTAATTTACCCAGGTCTAGCTTTCTTCCTTGGAGGGTTTTTACTGAGCGAAACGCCGCGTTGGCTCTACCGTCAAGGACGCCCGACGGATGCACTGGTCGCCCTCCGCCGCTCCGTCCCGGAAGAGGAGGCACAGCGGGAGATGGAGGAAATGCGTCAGATTGCGCTCACACAGCATCAGCTTGACTCGCCCGCCTCCAGTGACTCACTGTGGCAGCGGAAATATGTGGTTCCATTTGTACTGGCATGTACCATTCTGGCGTGCAATCAGGCGACGGGGATCAATTCGATACTCGGTTTTCTAGTAATCATTCTGAAGCAGGCGGGTTTAAGCGCAGGCCAGGCTACAGGGGCCGATGTAACCGTCAAGCTTCTGATGTGCGTGATGACTGCAGTTGCGATCACGCTCGTTGATAAGAAGGGTCGCAAGTTCCTCTTAAAAATCGGGACAGGAGGCGTTGTTGTCGCGCTGGCAACCGCAGGCCTAATCTTTCTCGGAGGCGAGCATCAGCGTATCGACGTCACCAATGTAATTCGCGCAGCAATACGTGGTGATTCGGTAAAGATGTCGACCCATTCGGGAATTTTTGTGCCGAGCAAAGACGGACGGACAACGGATCTGACGGTTCTGTACTCCTACGGGACGGGTGACAAAGTCGTTGACGTTCTGAGCAGCGATACCTCTCCGATGCTCTCCATTGCGCCGGATACAGGGTTAAAGCATCCACTCGTTATCAAAAGCGCGCTTTACGGTCCAGTTCCGACAAAGAAGAGCGGATGGATGATTGCTGCTTGTCTCTGCCTATTCATCGCTTTCTACGCGGTTGGGCCTGGGGTGGTCGTTTGGCTTACCCTCTCCGAATTAATGCCGACGCGCATACGATCGACCGGCATGGGGATCGCGCTACTGCTCAACCAAGGAACTGCAACATTGATTGCCGCCATATTTCTTACAGTGGTGGGCAAGTATGGCTATTCGGCGATGTTTCTGGCGTGGGCGGCATTCACGGTACTCTACTTCATCGCCGCCGCGGTCTTCTTGCCAGAGACCAAAGGCAAGACGCTTGAAGAGATTGAGAAATATTTTGATCGTTCCTACGGTCGCTGACTGGACTGAGCCGGATGCTTGAAGAGAATGAAGCGCATCGATCATAACTTAACAAGAGAGGGTTAGAAATGAAGAAGTTTTGTGCGTTCCGAAGTTGCCTGGTTATGTTGTTTTTCGCCCTCGGGCTTGCGCCCGCTTCGTCCGCCGCGACACCACCGAGCGAGCATTGGATAGGCACATGGGCTGCGTCTCCAGAAGCCGAGCCAGATACGACTTTACCCCTTAGAAGCGACGGGACGACATATCGTGAGATCGTTCACATCTCGGCTGGAGGTTCGGCCGTACGCATTGTTGTGACGAATGAGTTCGGACGGGAACCGCTGACAATTGGTGCGGCAGAAATCGCAATTAGCGGAGGAGGCAGCACGATTGAACTGTCGACTGCTAAGACACTAAAGTTCGGCGATCAATTATCGGTGACCGTACCGGCAGGCGCGATGATGGTAAGCGATCCAGTTGAAATGAGACTGCCTGCGCTTGCCAATGTTACGGTCAGTCTCTTCATTCCTGCGCAGCCGATAAGTCGGGCGTCCGTACATTCCTACGCCTTGCAAACCAACTACCAATCAGCAGGCAATGCGATCGGTGCGGCGACGCTGCATTCTGCCGTGGAGACTCCCTCCTGGTACTTTCTCAAGGGAGTGGAGGTGAAGGCAGATCGGGCGACCACATCCGGAGCCATCGTGACGCTGGGTGACAGCATCACGGATGGGGCCGCCAGCATTCAGAATACGAACGGCCGATGGCCTGATGATTTGGCCAGTCGCATTCAGGCAAACGAATCGATGTCAGGGATTGCAGTCTTGAATGCAGGTATTAACGGAAACCGTCTTCTACGCGACGGGGATGGCGACCAAAGCGCGCTGCGACGCCTGGACCGCGATGTTCTAGCGCAGGCCGGGATTAAATATCTGATTGTGTTGGAAGGCATCAATGACATCGGCCATAATGTCTCCGCGACGCCCAGTGATCCGGCGGAGACGGCCCGAAACCTAATCCGTGCCCTTCAGCAAATTGCTGTGAGGGCCCACGCACATGGGATACGAGTGATTGGCGCTACTATCTTGCCCTATGAGAATTGCAAATACGCTTCGCCCGACGGCGAGAAGATGCGGGAAGCGGTCAACGATTGGATTCGCGCGACTCAGAGTTTCGACGGCGTTGCGGACTTCGACGAGGTTGTCCGCGATCCCAACCACCCAACTCGCTTTTTAGATATGTACGACAGCGGTGACCATCTGCACCCCAACGCTGCCGGATTGAAAGCGATGGCAGACAGCATAGATCTCAGTTTGTTCGCCCATTAGACCAGCATCAGATCGATTCAGCCACCAGAAATCAAGTTGTTCTCGCGCAGAGTTACGACTCTTTTCAAATCTTTAAAACAAACCGGTGGACGCGCTCATTCGCTCCATTCAAGCGCGGTTGTCAGAAGTACTTCCGCCGTTTGAAGAACAGAGCGGGGCTCGACGTACTCGTCCGGATTGTGTGCACCCCCACCGCGCGGGCCAAATAGAAGCGTTGGAATCCCATATACCCGCTGCATTAAAAAAGCATCGCAAGGGTATGGCGCGGCAGTGACGGCCGGTGATTTGCCTAGGGACGCTGAGGCACTCTTGAAAAGGCACTCCGTCCAAGGATGATCACGAGGCAATTCATGGCCAAGTAATGGAGGCTCGACGACGGGTCGCCATGAAATCGGATGTTCCCGAAAAAATGGATCTGCGTTCTCAAATCGCCGCAACGAATCAAGAATCGCAGCGATGGTGACGTCGACGTCTTCATGCGGAAGGAACTGGAAGTAGAGCCGGACCGCCGCTTTGAGCGGAACGCTAAAGGGCACATCTGCATCCAACCGATTGGCTTCAACGGCAAAGACCTGTACTGGTGTGGGGTCTGAAATCGACTTGTAGGCGCCCCGCGTTGCTTTGCGGCTTCGACGTTTCACCCAGCCCTCAACCCACCGCAACAATCGGCCCAACGGAATAGCTGGACTGACAACCGGTGATGACGAAAAGTAAGCAGAGGCATCGCCTGCGCTGACCGAAAGGTCCACGAAAAATCCGCCGCGCGTTGCTCGAAAGACATCGAGTTGTGTACCTTCGGAGATTACACACGCATCCGCAGAGTCACCGCGCAAACGACCAGCGAGGGTACCGCCCCCCCCTCCCCACTCCTCGTCAACGACCGATTCGAAGATAACATCACCGCGCAATCTCACCCCGCCTACGCGCAATGCGCACAGTACCACCGCTTGCGCTGCCAAACCCGCTTTCATATCGAAGGTGCCCAGACCGTAGAGCCGACCTCGACGCATATCAGGCAACCAGGGAGAGGCCTTCCACGCTTCCGCTCGGGTCGGCACTGTGTCCATGTGCCCGTTCAACAACAAGCTACGTCCGCCGCCCGAACCCAACAGCCTAGCAACTAAATTTTTACGGCCCTGATAGTGGCGATCCGCATGCTTCCATGGACTATCGGAGGCAGTGACGAAATCCGTTTCGTAGAGTTCGGATGGCAGCCCGCGTTTGCGAAGGAATCGTTGAAGAACGAGTTGGCCAGGTGTCTCATTCCCCTCCGGTGGAACGGCAACAGTGTTTGCGCGAACCATGTCCATCACAAGTTGAAGCAATTCCGAGCGCAATGGACGAATGAGTCGCCGCGCGAGCTTCGCATTTCGAATCGTGGATGATTGCGGCACGCAGTTCTCCTATGAATGGCGTTTATCGGCTGACAAGCACCCATGATATAACTCGGTCCATGTTGCGCGTGTAATGATGCCGCGACACGTGACAATCTCTTGCGAGGGAAAGTAGGCACATGGAATACAGACAACTTGGCCGTTCGGGACTTAAGGTATCCTCGTTGAGCTTCGGCGCTGCGACTTTCGGCGGTTCCGGTGAATTCTTCAAAGCCTGGGGCGAATCCGATCTAACGGAGGCCACGCGCTTAGTCAGCATCTGTGTGGATGCAGGCGTGAACCTATTCGATACGGCAAACATCTATTCCGCCGGTATATCAGAAGAGATCCTGGGAAAGGCGGTCCGTGGACGCCGCGATAAGGTTCTTATCTCAACCAAAGGTACAGTCCGCATGGGCGAGGGGCCGAATAATCTTGGCTCCTCTCGCTACCACTTGACGGATCAGCTGGATGCCAGCCTGCGACGCTTGGGTACGGATTACATTGACATCTACCACATCCACACATACGACGCGCAAACGCCACTGGACGAAACCCTCGATACGCTTAATAATTTCGTGCATCAGGGCAAGGTTCGGTATATTGCCTGCTCCAACTTCTCTGGATGGCATCTGATGAAGTCCATGGCGATCTCGGAAAAATACGGCTGGCAGCGCTATGTGGCGCACCAGGTCTACTATTCGCTAGTTGGCCGTGATTATGAGTGGGAATTGATGCCGCTGGGTATTGAGGAGTCCGTCTCCGCGCTGGTTTGGAGTCCGCTGGGATGGGGCCGTCTAACCGGAAAAATTCGTCGGAACCAGCCACTTCCGGAACTCAGCCGCCTTCATAAAACCGCCGTAAACGGGCCGCCAATCGTAGATGAATATCTTTACAAGGTTATCGATGCTCTCGACTTGGTCGCTAAGGACACGGGTAAGAGTATTTCGCAGGTCGCGCTCAATTGGCTGCTGCAACGGCCGACGGTTGCCAGCGCCATCGTGGGTGCACGCAACGAAGCGCAGCTCAAGCAAAACCTTGGGGCCGTCGGCTGGAAGCTAACGAAAGAACAGATAGCGATGCTCGACGCGGCGAGCGCAGTGACGCCGATTTATCCATATTGGCAGCAGTACATGTTTGCAGAACGCACAAAGCCAGTGGTCTAAGACGATCTACTGTGATTTGTGCGGCTAGCGCTGCGGACGAAATTCCAGTCGCGAAAGGGTCCAAGTCGATGTCCTAAGGTGCTTGGTTGCGAGTGACGCCGCTATGATTTCTTAAAAATTTGATCGGTATGGACAAGTTCCCCCAGCGCTCCACCCCAGAAGCAGACCCCAGTATGTTCAGACGCATAGCATCATTTGTTGTACGCTGGCCCGATTCGTCGGGAACGTCAGAAATGCGCTATCGATCGTACGGTATTCGTCAACGCGATGCTGCGCAAATTCGAGCGCCCCTCGCTGAAACCGTTTCGCCACATTTATCGTCACAAATTGGAATTGCTTATCTCCAACTAAACCTCTCATTTTAGTGGGCGCGAGAAGGCGGGAGTGCTTACCGCGCCAAATGACCTTGACAAGGTTGGCTTAACCGTGTAAAAAAGCTCTCTAGACTGGTAAAACGATTAACCGGTATTCGCAACCCTGCTAGCCTGCGAGAAAAATGGAACATCGCCAAGTAGTAATTTTGAAGCTTAAATGGGGGACTCACTAAATGGACGGCGCTATCCTTCTTCGGGAAGCAGTTTCCAAAAGACCTGAATCCGGGCTAAATTCGCGGCACGCCGCGTCGGCGGCAGGTGCATGGTTGCTTGCTTTCATTCTGGCAATTGTTCCGACGGCATTCGCACAAGGTACCGGGACCATTTCAGGTTATGTCCGGGATGCCTCCGGCGCAGCATTGTCGGGTGCAACCGTTACGGCAGTGATGACCGAACAGTCAACATCGCGCACGGTGCAGACCGATGCGCAGGGCTTTTACAATTTCGTCGCTCTGCCTTCCGGCCACTACACCGTCACCTTCGAAGCCAAGGGGTTTAAAAAATTAGTGCGGACGGATATCGAACTGACTGTATCGCAGAATGCCAGGGCCGATGGACAACTGACCATTGGAGCGGTACAAAGCCAGGTAAATGTGTCCAGTACAGTTCCCTTGGTCGATACCACTTCGAATACGTTGTCCGGCCTCGTGGATGATCGCCGGGTGGTAGATCTACCCCTGAACGGCCGCAATATTATGAGCCTGGCCAGCCTTCTTCCCGGGGTCACCAATGTCAGCGCCCCGCAAACAATGAGCGACGCTCGTGGCGGCCCAGAAATGAATGTGAATGGCAGCTTACCGAACGCGACCGTCTACACCTTCGATGGAGCTTATTTCAATAATCCCTCGCGAAACACCGGGTTGAACTTTCCCCCGCCGGATGCAATTGCGCAATTCCGAATGCTGACCGCAAATTTCTCGGCAGAATATGGTCATAGTTCGGGTGCGCAGGTAGAGGTTGTTTCACGGGCTGGTACCGATTCGTTTCATGGATCAGCATGGGAATTTCTGCGCAATGATGCCTTTGATGCAAAAGACTACTTCCTTGGAAGCGTCCCATCTTTAAAACAAAATCAGTATGGCGTGGCGATCGGGGGCCCGATCATCAGACGCAAGGCATTCTTTTTTGGTTCGTTCCAGAGGCTATCGGTAAATGGGAACGCAGAAGGAAGCCAGGCCATTGTTCCCAGTGCGGCTGAAAGAAGCGGAGATTTTACCGCGCCGGGCGAAAACGTTTTGTTCAACCCCACAGATCCTATCACCGGCCTTCCTCTTACGGATCCTTCGAACGGTGCTCCATGCGTAGCGAACAACATCATCTCTCCGGGATGCATCAGCCCCGTCGCGGTGAACCTGCTCAAGTTCGTCCCACAATCGCCTACCGGAACGGTTACGGATATCGGTCCGAGCCCGACTACAGATGATATGGGGATGGTGCGATTGGATTGGAACCAAAGTGCGAAAAACCTGATCTTCGGACATTACTACCAGGACAACACTAATTTTCAATCGCCATTTTCGGGTTACGACGGGGGAAACATAGCGGGATACGTAAGTAACACTACCTCGATTAAAACGCAGAACGGTGTAATCAACGATTTTTATACCTTTTCACCGACGATCCTGAACCAAGCCATGTTTTCCGTTTTGAACAGCTATACCAACGAGGCAAATAATCAGACTTATTCGAATTCCTCCCTCGGCATCAATATGCCGCAATACACCCCCACTGGTTCAATCGTGGCAAGCGTCGGAAACAATTTCGTCTTAGACTCCGGATACGCAATTGTATTCTCGGGAGTTAATTACCAATGGGGTGACAATCTGTCCTGGACCAGGGGGCGACATAGCTTTCAGTTCGGCTATCAAACGCTAAAGCTTCATTTCTATCAATCGTATATTGCTCCGTCAAACTTCACATTCAGCGGCGTCCGAACTCAAAACACAAATCCTGCTCCCAATGCGCCGCCCAGCGGAAATCCGCTGGCTGACTTCATGTTAGGTGCCTACGACAACATCACTATAGATTTCGGACTGCGCGTCAACGACGACTATTCCGCCTACAACTCTTTCTTTGCTCAAGATGTATTCCGAGTCAACCCGCGCTTTACTTTAAACTATGGGCTGCGTTACGAGCCGTTTCTGCAATGGAAGGATGGACATGGAAAGCTCGATACTATCGTGCCCGGACAGCAGTCGACGGTCGACACGAGCGCACCTCCAGGCATCTTGTTCATTGGTGACAAGGGCATTCACAAAGGCATCGCTCCAGCAAATCTAAGTAACTTCGCCCCACGGGTCGGTTTTGCGTGGGATGTCTTCGGCGATGGGAAAACAAGCGTCCGCGGAGGCTACGGGGTTTTTTACAACTCGATTAATGCCAACGAAGTGGCGCAGGAAAATCCTCCGTATGCAGGCACTGGAAGTGCAAATCGCGGCGACATCTCGAATCCCTTCACCTCTACTGGGCAAGCGAACCCACCTGCCACTTTGACAGGTCAATTTGGATGCGTACCGATACCAACCTATCCTTTCTATAGCTGCTCACTCTTTCCGCTGCCGATTCAGGGGATGCTTGGCATAAGTACAAAACTGCGCCTGCCGATTTATCAAGAATATAGTTTGTCGATCCAGAGACAAATTACTCCAACCGCCATGATCGAGATCTCCTACGTGGGAAATTTCGGAAACGATATTCATGGACGCGTGCCGTTCAATCCGGCTCAATTCATCAACGATCCACAAACTGGCCTGCCGCCTTCGGAATCCAATGTCAACGATCGGGTGATCTATGAGCCCGGCATCCTCGGTCCTACAAACCGAACCATGGAGAACTTTGCGCATAGCAATTTCAATGCGCTAGAAATTCAAGGTACCAAGCGATTTGGCCATGGTTCGACTATCCTTGCGAATTACACGCGGGCCAGATCGTTTGACATGAACTCCACAAACAATAACAATGCGAACGTTCCGAACCCTTTCCGTCTTTCCGCTGGCTACGGACCATCCGATTTCGATCGGAGGGATTCGTTCGTGGTTTCCTGGCTCTATCAAATCCCCATTCAGTTCCACAATCCGATCGCCAACAGCTTGTTGGGTGGATGGTCAGTCACGGCGATACAGACGGTCGAAAGCGGGCTTCCGATTACGTTCTTTGCCGGACAGGACGTTGCGCTGGACGGTACAAACGAGAATCAATATGCGCAACTCGTCCCAGGCGCAAACTCCAGCACCATTCGCATAAGCCATCCAAATCGAGCCGCTGAAGTAGCCAAGTTCTTTAACACCGAAGCCTTCGTACCGACAAGCAACGAGCCGCTGGGAATCTACGGTAATTCCACCAAAGGCATGATCAACGGGCCTGCATACGCGAACACCGACGCGTCACTATTGAAGGATTTTACACTGCCGAAAACATTCAAGCTTCAGTTCCGGATGGAGTCGTTCAATACCTTCAACCAAGTGAACTTTGCGAATCCAAACTCCACTGTAACTTCTGGCGGTTTTGGACAAATACAGTCCACCGTGTCCCAAACAGGACGACAACTTCAGTTCGCATTGAAACTATTATGGTAGATACTCTGACGGCAAAAACTATGTATCTCGAGCCCGGAGCGAGAATCGTCGCTCCCGAATGAATCGAGTTGCGCGACAGTATCATTAAGCATTGCGCCAGAGGTAGTTATCGATTCCGCGTCACCGAAAGGGCTTGACTTCATGAAGGACCTAACGCGCCGGCAATTTTTGCACACGGTGGCGGGAGCGGCGGCAAGCGGTGCGCTTGTTGGCAGCGACGACTTTCTCCGCGGCGAGAGCTTCGAAGCTTATGACGGCACCAATGACTCAGGTGACGGAGAGTCTCCATCGATCCAGTCTTTGATCTTTCCTACACCACAAGAGATCTCTAGCTCAGGCAGCGATTTCGTCCTAGACGATCAAGTGTCAGTCGTTGTGCCCGCGGACCCTTCGGAACAGGACCTCTTGTTAGCACGTTTGCTGTTGAATGAACTGAGTGACAAGTGTGGTCTGCACTTAAAGATCGCACGCAGCCGGAACCTGAGTCCCAATGGGCGGATAATTCTGATCGGATCGATCAAGAACCCATTGGTTCAGCAGTACTGCAGTGAAAGGGACCTGTTACCGAGTGCGCAACGAATTGGGCCAGAGGGCTACACACTTCAAACAAACCACAACCATGTTTTAGTTGCTGGGTTCGACGACCGCGGTGCTTTCTATGGGCTACAATCTCTCCGGCAACTGCTCACAAAAGAAAAGGGAGTGCCGCGGCTTTGCGGCGCTATAATTCGCGACTGGCCTGACAAACACTATCGCGGGATCAGTCTGTACCTGCCGGGACGCGATAATATTCCATTTTTTAAACGGTTTGTAAGCGACTTTGTCGCAATGTATAAATTCAACACACTAATCATGGAAATGAACGCGTGCATGCGCCTGGAAAGTCATCCTGAGTTGAACTACGGATGGGTACAGTTTGCGCGAGACGTTAACTATAGCTGTCGCAACTATCCTCTACAACCGATCCACGATATGCAGCAGAACTCCTCACATCAGGACTGTGCCGACGGAGGATTTTTAGAAAAGGATGAGGTCGCCGATCTAGTTCGTTGGATTAACAGGTATCACATAGACCTTGTTCCGCAGCTCCCTTCGTTTACGCACAGTTATTACCTGCTGACGGAGCACCGAGAGCTAGCGGCAGTCCCACAAAATAAGTGGCCGGATATCTACTGCCCATCGAATCCGAAGTCTTACTCGCTGGTATTCGAGGTGTATGACGAATACATCGACGTTCTGAAGCCGCAGACCGTTCATATCGGTCACGATGAGTTATTTTTACCAGTCGGGGTGTCACCCCAGTGTGATGACAAGGATATTGGAGAACTCTACGGACAGGACGTTAAGAACATTCATGATCACCTCGCATCGAAGGGCATCAAGACCGCACTTTGGGGTGACATGCTACTGCAGTCAGTCCGAGGCGTCGGATTGCAGAAAAATACAACCGCTGACGGGTGGACCTACTTTTCACCCGGCGGTCTGACTCCCGAGCAGGTAGAGCGTCTGATACCGAAAGACTGTTTGATCTATAACTGGTTTTGGAAAGATGACCCGGGCCAGAAACATGGGTCAGCGGAGCTCAATGAAGCCTATCTAGATAAGATGGGGTTCAAGCAGATTTATGGTAACTTCGAACCGGATATCGAGCACTATGAAACGCGCAAACAACGCCCGACTCTGCTTGGTGGGGCGCCATCTGCCTGGTTTGCCACGAATGAGTTCGGCTTCGGGAAGGACATGATGTCCCTTTTCCTAGGTTGTAGCAGTATTCTGTGGACCGGCCATACCATGCCAAATAAGGTCTTATCGGCTCGAGTTCAATCGTTGTTGCCCTCTATTCGCGTTCGCCTAAGTGGAGCCACTCCTCCAAGCCGGACAGAAACGTCGATTGTTCCAGTAGATATTTCGAGCAAATTTAACATGGGGAATACTGTCCCAGCCCTCGGTGTGAACCTCGACGGAATGACGACCGAAACAATCCACTATAACAATGTTCCATTTGCTTTGAAGCGTCCCACAAACTTGCGCGCGATTATCGCTGGGACGCAAGGAATAGGACACACTGGTCTATCTCGAGCGGTCGCAGGCATTCCAGTCGGAGAAGCTCCTACAAGTCTTATCTTTCTCCATGCGTCGGCAAGACGCGCCTTGAATAGAGATAGCGTGAGACTAATCTGGGACCAGCACGATACGGCAGACCTTTTGGGATGGTATGAGGTCGTATATGAAGACGACTTTGTTTCTACGATTCCAATCCGTTACGGCGTGAATATACTGGAGTGGAACTGGGACCAGCGAGTCTCTCAAGACGACTATTGTTACAATGCCGACCCAATTACCGTTGGACTCAAGGCGAGTAATCGCGTCACATTTTTTGCTTACGAGTGGACAAATCTTCGGCTAGGCAAAGTCATTCGAGAGATTCGCTTGAAAGGTACAACCGGTTTCCGAGGCGGAACGGACGACTTTAATAACGATATCGGACCTGTGATCGCAAGCAATGCCGTAATCTTGGCGGCGCTGAGCATGGTAAAAAAGCGGGGTTGACTGGGTATTGCTCCCGCGCGCCCATAGACACGTTCAGGCTTGAACTCTTTCGTAGCGCATACAACAATTACAGGAAGCATACTCCAAGGATAAAGAAATGCCGGGTCCGATCTGAAATGAGCGCGCAAGCGGGCCAAAACCGGGAACACGAGGAGGGGCAACGTGAGTGGCTACGTCAGAGGTGTCGGACAACGGTAGCGAGTCTCCAAACCTCGCTCGTTCCTTAATAAGAGAAATTAAAGAAATCGATCATCATCGCCCTTCGTTTAGGCTGTTGAAAGAGGCGGCAGATGTATATTCCAAAAGCGAATGAAGAGAAACGGATTCCTGTACTACACGAGTTGATTTCCTCTCATCCATTCGGATGCTTAGTTACGCTGGGAGCCGTCGGACTGTTCGCATCACACATCCCCATGCTGCTGGAGCAGGACGGGTCCCAGTTTGGAACCCTGAAGGCCCACATTTCGCGAGCGAACAAACAATGGAGCGATCTCACCCCATCCGTCGATGCACTCGCGATTTTTTCAGGCGATCACCACTACATTTCTCCCTCCTGGTACCCCGGGACCAGGGAACACGGTAAAGAAGTTCCGACCTGGAATTACGCAGTCGTGCATGCATATGGGCCGTTGAATGTGATTGAGGATCCGAGCTGGCTGCTCGCCCACCTGGAGAAACTGACCGAAACTCATGAGGCAGGCTCCGAGGTTCCATGGAAGGTTAGCAATGCGCCTGCAGAATTTATTGCACAGCAACTGGACGGAATTATTGGACTGGAGATACCAATCCGACGTCTAGAAGGAAAGTGGAAAGTAAGCCAGAACAAGAGCGAAAGAGATCGCAAAGCTGTTGCAGAAGAGCTAGCGAAGCTCAAAACACCGGAAAGCATGGCGATGCGGAAGCTTGTGACGCGCAGTTAGCCAACAAACAGACGTCGATGAAATTACAAGCCGAACTTGAGGCGTGGCGCAGTAATAGCATGGAACGAAAAGGATAGTGATGAAAGCATTTAGACTTCTTTCGCTAATAGTGATAATTGCGAGTGGACTGCAGTTGACCGGTCCTACGCTCGAACCTGCTCTCCTTGCTGCACAACCATCTGCGTCGCCTAAAAGTAGCAGCGCGAATACATTGCTGGTGTCCTTTGCTGCGGTCGATCCCATCGACGCACACGTCCACGTATATACGGACGATCTCCGCGTGAATGCTTTTCTGAAGCAATACAACTTGCATTTTGTAGATATTGCCGTAGTCGACGATCGTGACCCATTCTACAAGGCGTTAGAGCCACAGCTGCAGGATGTTCTGGCGCTGGTCCACAGCAGCGGAGGGCATACTTCTTTATGCACAACATTCAGTCCTTATGATTTCGAGAAACCGGGATTCAGCCAGCGAGTGATTCGCCAGCTGAATGAGAATTTCTCCGAAGGTGCCGTAGCAGTAAAGATTTACAAGACAATCGGCATGGAAATCAAAAAGACAGGGGATGGCTACTTAATGCCAGATGACCCAGTTTTCGAGCCGATTTATCGGGATATTGCTGCTCATAACCGCACAGTTATCGCTCATTTAGCCGAGCCAACTTCGTGCTGGCTTCCGCCCGACCCGGCGAGTGTGGATTATGAATATTATCGGCAACATCCTGGAGAGTATGCCTACAAACATCCTGAATGGCCAAGCAAGGCGGCTATTCTAACGGCGCGAGACCATATGTTGGCTGAGAATCCCAAGCTTCGAGTTGTCGGGGCACATCTAGGCAGCATGGAACTCGATGTTAACGAAATTGCAAAGCGGTTTGATCTCTATCCGAATTTTGCTGTGGATACAGCCGCGCGGGTTCCATACTTAATGTTTCAGCCTCGAGAGAAAGTTCGCTCATTTTTAATTAAGTATCAAGATCGCGTCCTATATGGAACCGACATCGAGATCTTGCCCGGTAGTCATGTGGAAGTCTCCCTCAATCAATTGAGGAATACTTATGCGCGGGATTGGAAATATTTTGCGACCGACAAAATATTCGAATATCAGGGAAAGAAGATCCAAGGCCTTGGGCTGCCACCATCGGTGTTGCGCAAACTGTATCACGACAATGCAGTGCGATGGTTTCCGGAGATGCGTAAGAGTGGGAGATCGCCAAAGGGGTAGAGAGTTCCAGCGAAGTCGGGTGTGATGATACCCATGTGGCGATTGTGCAGCGCACGCACCGCCTATTGAAAATACCGGCCTACTGGAGGAGCGCACTCGCCCATGACGAGTGCGCTCATTCGGGTTGCGGCGGATACACGGAAATGTGTCCGGCGGCGACGTTGTCGACGATTCGCCCTATGTTTCAGACGACGTATTTCCGTCAGCAATGGGATTGAAATCGCGATGCTGAATACTTATCGGTCTGCCAATTTACCGGCGTGGAGGTCTTGAAGGACGAATTGGCAGTGAGCGAGATTTCTGAAAAGCGCTATCGCATTGATGAGCAGGTCCGCTCCGTAGTTTCAGGGAAGACCGGCCACCGCCAGGAATTCACAATCTGCTGTCAAACGGGCGATTCGATCGCGATTTCTGAAACCGAACGCTGCGAGTTCACGGGAAAGCAGTGCGGCCAGGAGTTTTGCAGGCGTGCGAGGTCACCGGGAAAAAAGTATTTCCTAGCGAGCTGGAACGGTGCACGGTAACCGGAAAGAGAGTATTGCGTCAGTTTCTCGTATCGAGCAGCTTGTCCCAAGCCAGGATATTGCAGGATGTGGCTATCAGATCTTCCACCGGCACGTTCTGCATCCCGGCCGAATCGGAGCTGTGCTTATGGAGCGGCAGGAGGTCCCATCCCGATGACATTCGCATCCGAGTCAGTTTTTGGGCGAGGCTTGAGTGGTATGACGTGAAACCTAATTTTCTGTAAAGCATGCATTCTGGAGTCATTGGGATTCGCACGGATCTGATTTACTGCAACGAAGCAAACTAACCACAATATCCAAATGAGGACACCACCTGCGTTTAGAACTTTATATACATAACGCATATTCTGCCCTAGTCTGTAAGTCGATGAATCTGTCCACAATAACCCGGTCATGTTGAATGCCATCTAAGTGATGGTTTCATGTTTGTGCCCGGTAGAGTTTTCTTTGTTTCACTGCGTCTTCGCAACCTGAGCTTATAAGACCAGGCCGCACAGTTCCGCAGCGACGGGTTCCCCATCCGTCCATTGTAAGAAACACAGAGAAGCCGGCCTACGAACTTAGTGACCTTTCGTTCGACATAAATCTTGTCCACGGTTGTTCTCGCTCATCTTTGCCTAGGCCCACGGATAGCTTGTACCTGATTCTCAGGTTTGAGGTGCGTCGTATGCAGAATCCCAGTGTCCATTCGTCTTTGACCCGGCAAATCGCGCTCGCATCGCTCGCGTTGGCATTATTTTGCGCGCTCGCGGCAAGCCTGTTCGCCCAGGCGCCAACACCGGTGACGGTGCCGACCTGGCGCTATGACCTGACGCATGCCGGGGAGAACACGCACGAGACTGCGTTGACGCCAGCCAACGTGAACGTGAACTCGTTTGGCAAGCTGTTCGGGCTGAAGGTGGACGGCAACGTATACGCCCAGCCTTTGTACGTACCGGGCCTGAAGATGAGCGACGGCAAGGTACATAATGTCCTGTTCGTGGCGACGGAAAACGATTCGATTTATGCCTTCGACGCCGACTCGAACGGCGGCGCGAACGCAAAGCCCATCTGGCAGATCACTCTGCTCAATGCCGCGCATGGAGCGACAGCAGGGGCAACGCCGCAGGCACCGGCGTCCACAGGTGAAAATGACATCGGTCCGGTAATCGGTATCACCGGCACTCCCGCGATTAATCCCGCAACAAACACGATGTATGTGGTGGGCGCCACGGAGGAGGGAGGCGCATATTTTATCCGGCTGCACGCGATTAACATCCTTACCGGCGCGGAGCGGACGAATAGCCCGGTTGCGGTCAAGGCAACCGTGACTGGTACGGGCAACGGCAGCTCCGGCGGAAAACTTTCGTTCAGTCCATTGTGGGAGAACCAGCGGCCGGCGCTGAATTACTACAACGGCTATGTTTACGTCGGCTTCGCCGCGCATGGCGATCTGGGACCGTGGCACGGATGGCTGCTCGCCTATAACGGCACGACGCTGGCGCAAACTGCGGCAGTCTGTCTTTCGCCGAACGGTGTTGGTGGCGGGATATGGAGTTCGGGTGCAGGCATGCCGATTGATCAGGTGCGCACCGGCGGCCGGATGTTTGTCGTAACCGGCAACGGCACGCACACCACCTACCCGAAATTCCCTTACACCGGCAGCCTCGGAATGGGCGAAAGTGTCGTCGATTTCAACCTGGCGAACGGCGGGCTGACCACGACCGATGAATTTACCTCCTTCAACTACTCGAAGCTGAACAGTGCCGACGAGGATTTAGGATCAGGCGGCGTTCTGATGTTGCCTGACCAGCCGGGGGACCATCCCCATCTTCTGGTGCAGGCCGGCAAGGAGGGCCGGATCGTCGTGCTCAACCGCGACGATCTGGGCGGCTACGCTCCAGGTGGCACATCCAACACGAATGCCCTGCAGGATATTCCCGGCCAGATCGGAGGTTTATGGAGCACCCCGGCCTATTGGAACGAGAATGTGTATATCTGGGCCGCGAAAGATGTAGCTAAGGCGTTCAAATTAGACGAAGGCGTATTGGGGACCGAACCATCCTCCCAGTCAAGCGTGACTTCGGGATTTCCCGGCGCATCCTTTTCCATCTCTTCCAACGGCACGCAGGACGGCATTGCCTGGGCGGTGCGGTCGGACCAAGTCAAGACAAATGGGCCTAACGTGCTGTATGCGTGGGACGCGAACGACCTGACGAACACCATCTATGAGAGCGACACCGATCCCAAGCGCGATGCCGGCGGTGTTGCCAATCGTTTTACGATTCCGGTGGTGACCAATGGCAAAGTGTACGTCTCCGCCAACAAACAAGTGGCCGTCTACGGGCTTTTGAATGCAGAGCCGACTGCGGCCGCGCCGCTGATTTCCCCGGACGGGGGCAACTTCTCCTCGAGCCAGAGCGTGACTCTTTCCAGCACGACCGCGTCCGCGGAAATCCACTACACGCTGAACGGAACGACCCCAACTTCGTCGTCGACCCTCTATAGCGGTCCAATCACCATCGCCACGAACACCACGGTAAATGCGATTGCAAGTGCCACCGGTTACATACAGAGCGGAGTGTCCAGCGCTACCTTTACCTTCGGAATGAGTGGATCCTGCAGTGCGCCAACATCGGCCGGAGTTCATATTTGCTCTCCCGCCGCCGGTTCCACGGTTAACTCGCCGGTAATGGTGCAGGCCACCGCTAAAGTTACCGGCACCATCGGGAGCACACAGTTGTGGATCGACGGGGTGAAGACCTATAGCGCTCCTGGCAGCAATACTCTGACCACTTCCGTTGGCCTAGCCGCCGGCACTCATCGCTTCGCCGTCATCGCCACCAACACCTCCGGCCAGAAGTGGGAGAGCTTCGTCAACGCAACCGTGCAATAGGTACAGCAATCCGCCACGTCATTCCCCGGCCCCGTCGGAGAACTGAAGCAGATGGGCCAACAAAACCGTTTTGCGGGAAGCAAACATACGAGAAGCGTAGTTCCTGATAAGTCGGATTTTCGGCAAGTTAGAATCCCAGATTACTGACAGCGCAGCCTAAGGGGATGAGAGAATTTTTATATGAAATGGCGAACTGCGAGGACTGAAAGCGTATTGAAGATCGTCGAACGTAATTTGAAAGCGGGTGACGACGTACATCCCGACATGTTCATCAAGTGTGGGGTTCAGTATTACGGTGCGCCGATTTTTCGATGTGGCAGAGACGAAACTCAGTGTCGTGGCGCGGAGGATCGTAACGCTTCATATCGCTTGCCAGCAGCAGCAGATGCGCTTCCCGATGATTGCCCCAAAAAGGCTTGATCCAAGTTTGAAGCGTGAATGCCCCAGGCTTTATGCACCGCCGAAGTGTTCTGGCGTGAAGCTGCTCGCCAGCACGGAACATTCGATATCGGTTTATAAACCACGAGGGCGGGAGTCCTTTAGCGTTGCCTCACCCCATCTCTATGGTCCACAATGATCAGTCACCGTATCGACGCAGGAGACTTTTACCTTGGCATTGCACCTGATGTCTATGTTGCAAAGACTGGTGCGGTGCACAAGTGGCATGTCGCAAGCTTCGCCGCTATATCAACGCAGTTCAGCGAAGGCTAAGCCGATCCAGTGGAAATATTCCGATCTGCCCCGTTGCATCCGCTGTAACTGGTCTCTGCAACATGCCAAAGGCAGCTCTCAACTAGTTATCGTCATGCGTTACGCGAGTAGCTCATAGCCCTGAAGCAGGCTACCTTGCTGGTCTACCCCATCGGCGGTAATCTTGCGTAATGCGGCCTCTTCGCCATTCCATCAACATCACATTGGACGGGTGCTGCGATCATCGTGCGATTATCCCGGACGAAGAATCGCATCGTAACGCGACCAAGAACCTCGACCAGGCAGATGCCCTCCTCCTTGGCCGGGTGACTTACGAAATGATGGAGTCAGCGTTCCGGCCGCCGGTGCAGGCAGTAGCGAGGACTGATTGGATGGAACCGTTCGCCCGGACGATCGACGCGGCAAAGAAGTACGTTGTGTCGAGCACCCTGGATCGGGTCGATTGGAACGCGGAGCTGGTGCGCGGGGATCTGGAGAAACCCGTTCAGCAACTCAAGCGAGAGTCGGGTAAGGGATTGCTTGTGGGAGGCGTGAAGCTCCCGCTGGCATTGGCGGAGCTGGGATTGATCGATGAATACGAGTTCGTGGTGCAGCCCAGGGTAGCGGGCCACGGGCCGACTCTGTTTGCGGGGCTATCGAAGCATGTCGACTTGGGGCTCGTGAGCCGGCTGGAGTTCGGCTCGGGGCCGGTGGCAATGCGGTATGAGCCGAGAAGATAGCCGTTAGGCTTGTTAGCGCGAGTCGGGCAAATCATGGAGCAACTCGGGCAGGTCGAGTGGAAATATTCCGATGCGACCCGCCGCATCCGCAGTAGCGTTGTTCTGCGACATGCCACTAGACCGTTGTTATCGTGGTGTGTTCAAGTTTTCATGATGGTTTACTTTTCGTTGTTGAGGTTCAGCGGTATCTTTGTAGCTGCCATTATCCATTTCAGGTGTCTGAATGCGTCGACCGATTGTAGTGGTTGGAAGTGTCAATCTTGACCTGGTCTGCACTGGAAAGCGAATACCCGCGCCTGGAGAGACAGTAACGGGCGAAACGTTTGAAACCTTTCATGGGGGAAAGGGCGCTAATCAAGCGGTCGCCGTGGGGCGCCTTGGATTCCCCGTCAGCATGATTGCAAAGGTGGGCGATGACCAGTTTGGACTGCGGCTGCGGCGGGCGCTGCGTGCGGCCACCGTCAACGTGCGCGCGGTGGGCACAGCCAAGGCCACGGCCTCCGGTGTGGCGCTCATTACGGTGGATGGGAGCGGACAAAACAGCATCACCGTGATACCCGGCGCCAATGCGCAATTGCTTCCGCGCGACCTGGAGAAATCGCTGCCGCAATTGCGTGCTGCTGGAATGATTCTGACGCAGTTGGAAATTCCGATGGAGACGGTGGAGTATCTGTGCACCTTTGCCGGGCGGTTTCAGGTGCCGTTGATGCTGGATCCAGCACCGGCCCGGGCGCTTTCCCGCGGGATGCTGCGACGGGTGGCGTACCTCACTCCCAATGAAACGGAAACATGTGCGCTGTGTGCGACCTCGCCTGGCGATTTGAATCTGGACACAGTGGCAGAGCTGGCCCAAACTTTGCAAGCGAGTGGCCCGGCAAACGTGATCATAAAGATGGGGAAGCATGGCGCGTTTGTTGCTGGATCGAACAACTTGCGGCGGATGGTGGCGCCATTCAAGGTGCGCGTTGTGGACTCCACCGCAGCTGGAGATGCATTCAACGGCGGCCTGGCAGTGGCGTTGATGCAAGGGCTGGGATTGGAGGAGGCGGTTCGCTTTGCCGCAGCCGTGGGCGCATTATCCGTCACCCGGGCTGGAGCTCAACCTGCCATGCCCACTGCCGGCGAAGTGAAGAAGTTTTTGAGTGGGCAGTCGAAGAAGAAGCCGGCGCGCTCAAGCAAGTAACGAAGCCGAGAATCGGCTTGGACCAGGGTTGAGTTCCCCAAGGATGAGTTGGTATAGAGGGAAAGGTCGTCATTCTGAGGTCGCCGCGGCGATCGAAGAATCTGGGCATTGGCTTCCCTTGGAGATACATAGATCCTTCGCTTCGCTCAGGATGACGGGTCTTTTTTTCATCTCTCTACATCAAGAGGAGAGCCGCCTTAGAGGCGAGCGATTCTGACCGAAAACGGCCGACAAATCTGAAGAGAACGGCGGGGGATTGACAGAGAAGTTTAGAGGCGGTATATTCGGTTCGATTCCATATGAAACGTTTCAAGGAATCGTTTCAAAAGATCAAAAGGAAGTTTTCGTGCCATTGTTCATGCCCATGACCCCTGTCGCCGAGCCGAGCTCTACTTTTTGCAAGGCATAGGAGATCTTCCGCCGACCCTCGCAGCTGGCAACCTTCCGACATCATGGGGGCGAGCGAAAGTCGGGGCAACACGGACGTGCCGTAAAAGGGCAAGTTTCGTTGTCTGGGGTTGCGGATGCTTTCTCTCCGCCGGCGGCCCACGCCAGGCGAGAGGGTGTTAATGGGGGCGGTGGAAACGGGCAAAGTAGGCCAGGAACGTGGCTCTACTTTGTTTTTTATTCAGGAGGCAGTCGATGAAATTCCGCGAAACAACAAGAAATAGAGCGTCAATTCGATTCTTATATCGAAGTCTCTTCGGGGTTCTGCTTGCGGCGCTCACAAGCGGCGCCGCCATGGCGCAAACCTTTTCCGCGACGATTGCCGGTACGGTGACGGATCCCAGCGGCGCAGTCGTCAGGGGAGCGCAGTTGCAGCTCCAGAACGTCGCCACTAAGGACACTCGACTGGGGACTTCGGGTTCGAACGGCGAGTACATTTTCACGAACCTGCTGCCGGGGACGTACCAGATTTCGGCTACGGCGACCGGGTTCAAGGATTTTGTGCGAACCAACATGATTCTGCGTGCCAATACCTCCGCGACGGTGAATGTCGCGTTGCAAATGGGTGCGGCGCAGCAGCAAGTGGTGGTCTCAAGCGAGGCGGTGCTGCTCGATACCCAGACCGCGAACAACTCCGTCACCATGGACGAGCAGCTGATTCAGTCGCTGCCGAACGCGACGCTGAATCCTCTCAACTTTGTCTATGACGTAGCCGGGACTACGGAGTCGCAAGGGATGACGAGCCGCTCGCAAACGTACGACCAGTACGGCAGTACTTTCGGCATTAACGGCGGACGCACGGCAGAATCCGAAATTCTGATCGACGGCGCTCCCTCGACCGCTGTCGATTGGGGCGGATTGATGGTTTCGCCAATTCAGGACTCTGTTCAGGAACAGCAAGTGGTGATGAACACCTACGATGCGGAATACGAAAGAGGCGCGGAAGGTGTTGTGAATTTGATCACCAAGGGAGGAACCGACCGGTACCACGGAGAGGTGTACGACTTCCTGATGAATTCTTCTTTGAACGCAAATACGTGGGGAAACGATTTCAACGGAGCTCCAAAAGGAAAGCTGCATCGCAATCAATTTGGGGCTACCTTCGGTGGCCCTCTGTGGCGGAGTCATCATCTTTACTTCTTTGGGGCGTACGAAGGATTGCGCCAGCCGGAAACGGATAACAGCGGATTGCAAACAGTTCCGACTGCGCTGGAGAAGTCTGGCGACTTTTCGCAAACCTACAATGCCAATGGAACGCTGGATGTGATCTACAATCCGTATTCCACTCATCTGGTAACCGATAGCGCGGGAAACACCTACTATACTCGCGATCCATTTCCCGGGAACAAAGTGCCGGCCAACCTGATGGACCCTGTGGGGCAGAAGATCCTTGCTCTATACCCACTACCCAACCGTGCCAATTTAGGTCCGGGTCCCAACGACAACGGAAACTACTTCAAGCAAGGCCCAGGATCGACGGACAATGACAAGTATGACTGGCGTATTGATTGGGCGCAAAGCGATAAAAACCGACTTTTCGCCCGCATGACGGAGCGGGTTCGCCAAAATAATACTCCCGCGTGTTTTCTTTGCAACGGCGCGGATCAATCCGCCACTAATGACGATCACGGTGTTCAGGTCGTCCTTAACGATACCTTTACGCCGAGTCCGTCGTGGGTGATTGACGCCTATGGCGCTTATACGCGTTGGTTTGAGGGCCAGACCTCGATCGGCTACGGGGTAGCGAATGCCAGCACAATCGGTCTATCGCCAAGTCTGTTTCAAGCCGACTTGCTGCCGCTTATCAATGCCGATAATTACATGACGCTGGGCAGCACCTATTCCAGCTACAACCGCTATATCCGCTACTTGTCGACCGGCATCATCAACGTTACGAAACAGCTGCACGATCACAGCCTGAAGTTCGGATTCAATTTTGACGTCAACATGATGAATATCCGCCAGGATGCGCCGGGGACGTTTAATTTCAGTAGAAATCTTACTACATGCGATCCCAACCAGGATCCGGGCGGAGGACCGTGCATGGCTTCGGTAACTGGTTCTGACGTGACCGGCAATGCGATCGCCGCCATCATGATGGGTACCGGGGATGGTGGCTCCAACATCAATATGGATCCGGCATTGAGCCTGCATACGTTTGGAATGTATGTGCAGGACACCTGGCGGGCCACTCCGCGCTTGACGGTTTCGGCCGGGCTCCGCTATGAGAACCAGCGGCCGGCAACGGAACGTCACAACCGGTTGGTCTATTTCGACAAGACGGCGGTGAATCCCATCAGTGCAGCGTTTGGATCCCCCTTGAATGGTCAATTCGAATACGCCGGTGTGGACGGAAGAGGCCGCTATGCTTGGGAACCAGACAACACTAATTTCGCGCCTCGACTCGGACTCGCCTACCAGGTGTCAAACAAGGTGGTAGCGCGGGCAGGTGGCGGAATATTTTACGGACCGGCATCCGCCATGCTCGGCTATGACAGTCCGGGGCAGTTTCTCGGGTATACCTCGCAGACGAACTGGATCGGAACTCAAGGTGGGAATGGATACATTCCTTCCAATCTCGTGAGCAATCCGTTTCCGAACGGGCTCAACCAACCTACGGGAAATTCGCAAGGAGGGCTGACGGAAGTGGGATTCGGAGCAGGCCAAATGTGGCCAAAGGGTCCGCATCCGATCGGCGAAATCTATGAATGGAGTATGGATTTTCAATACCAGGTCAGCTCCCATTCGGCGGCCGAACTCGGGTATACAGGCGTGCGCGGAAGGAAGCTATTGTATGGAAATCCAAATTTCGACCTCGATCAGCTTCCCACCCAGGATCTTTCTCTGGGCAATAAGTTGAACAACCTGGTTCCTAACCCGTTCTACGGTGTGATCACGGATCCGAACAGCTACCTGAGCAGCCCGATGATCGCCTATAACTCGCTACTGCGCCCTTATCCGGAATATACCTATCTGCAGCAGACGCGGTCTTTGCCCGGAGCAAGTTCGCAATTCGACGCACTCTATGCCAAGTACAATCACGCCTTCAGCAATGGACTGAGTCTATTGGCCACGTACCAGTGGTCCAAAAACATGGACGATGGTTCCGAGGCCTTGCTGGGGTGGACGATCAACGATATGTGGCGCGATGCCTACCATCCGAAGCTCGATTATGCGATCAGTACCCATGATGTTCCGCAAAGCTTTGCCTTAGCGTGGACGTATCAGCTGCCGTACGGAAGCGGCAAGAAGTGGGGTGGAAGCGCACCCCAGGTGCTGAAACAAACCTTGGGAAATTGGAGTCTTTCCGGAGCAGTCCGTTTGACAAGTGGATACCCGCTGGCCAATCCGATTCAGTTTTCTTACAACCCAATTGGCAATTACGGGTTTCCTGGATCTGGATTGCCGAACATGATCCCCGGAGTCAGTCCGATTCCGAGAAATCGCAATTCCCGACAATGGTTTAACGCGGCCGCTTTCTCAGGGCAGAACGGGGTGCAGTGCACTCAGCAATATCAAAACAACGAGTGTTCCCCGTTCTTGTTCCAGTACGGCAACGAGCCGCAGCGGTATTCAACACTTCGCGAGGCGGAAACCAAGAACCTGGATTTAAGTATTGCCAAGGAGTTCGGTCCGCAGAGAGTACGTACTCTGATTCGGGCAGATTTCCTGAACGTGTTCAACCATCCAATTTATGGAGGGCCGGGCAACATTGGGAACACGCTTGATTACGGGGACGTTGGACAGGTATTCGGCACACGCAACGATCCACGATTCATCCAGGTGGCCGCAAAGATAATGTTCTAGCGCCCACTTCTAGAATGCGATGGGTTCGGCCGCAGCGCGGCGCCGGAACCCATCGCATGTTTCAACGGATTGCCAATCCGTGGATCGTGCTGACATACAATCCATATGATGTTGATGGCGACGGGAGAAGCGACGGGAAATCGCTGCGCTCGCGTTTGGTCTTGTGCCAGTACGCCACGCTGCCGAAACGCGGAGAAGAAGAATGAGGGTGTTTCAGTATAAGTGGATGGCGATATTCGGTCTGCTCATTGTCAGCTGCGTGCAGCTTCGCTCGCAAGTGCAGCCGCCAATTCCCGTTCCTGACAGCCGCTATAAGGCAGATATCCTGCTGATCGTTGCTCATCCTGACGATGACACCGCAGCCTCTACGTATCTTGCGAAGGCTGTTTTTGACGAGCATAAGCGCGTCGCTGTGATTTTCACTACGCGCGGAAATTCCGGACCTAATGCGGTGGGCATGGAGCAGAGCAAGGCGTTGGCCGATGTACGGGAAATGGAAGCACGGCATGCGCTCGCCATCCTCGGCATCACCAACGTATGGTTTTTGCGCGGTCAGGACACGCCGACTCAAGACGTGCTGCATTCGCTGGAGACGGTGGGACATGGCGCGGCCTTGGAAGAGGTGGTGCGAATCATCCGGCTTACGCGGCCGGAGGTGGTTCTGACCTGGATGCCCGCCTATGTTGCAGGTGAAAACCATGGCGACCATCAAGCCTCTGGCGTGATGGCCACGGAAGGCTTTGATCTGGCAGGAAATCCGGTTGTATTTCCAGAACAGTTGGAGGCACCACGACAGCATGCCGGCATTACCAACTGGGGCGAAGGACTGCATCCGTGGCAGGCGAAAAAACTATACTACTTCTCCGATGCAAGCCATCCGGATTTCCTGAAAGGTCACGGCCCAACTTATCTCGCCAGTGAAATCTCTCCCGCGAAAAAAGTGCCTTATGCAGAGATCACTCGCCAGATGTGGAAGCAGTATGCAACCCAGGTGGATTTTGACGAGCAAGTGCTCAACTACTTCGTCAACATGCCGGAATATCTTGTTCTGGGGAAGTCGCTGGTTTCCGCGCCGGTAGACGCTGATGTGTGGGCCGGGATTGCAGAGAAGCCGATTGCCTATGTTCCCATGCCTCCATATACACCGGCTGCTGTCAGCGGGATCAGTCTTGAGCTCGGCGGTCCGTGGGCCTTCTATCGAAAGTTTTATGCGGCACATCGTCTGACTTCTCTGGAAACGCTGGTGCCGCCGCAAAGCGCATTGAGCGCGAACCGCGAATTGTGGGTGCCACTGCTGCTGCACAACAATTCAAATGCATCGGCCGACATCACACTCCATGGCGATCTGCCGGCCGGATGGACCGGGAACACCGAAGACCGCCAATATCATCTGGAAGCCGGCAGTACCTATCCGATTGAGATCTTTCTCAATGCGCCATCCGATTCCAAAGAAAAAGCGCCGCAACAGTTGAGTTGGACCGCAACCCAAGGTGGGACAGTCGTCGGCAAAGCAGAACTTTCTGTGTACCTGGAGTATAACGACGTGCCTCAGTGAGCGCGGGGAGGGTACCGAATGCAGCTTGCAAACATGATCGGAGATTCCTCCGGTGAGCACGAGGGTCTGCACTTCGCTCCGCAGCAGATTGGAATCAGGCTGCGAACCCTGGATCCGCGCGGCAAATACCCGTTATTGGCAGCGATACGTACAGCGCAAGCCGGCCGATGGATTACCGTTTGCAAATTCGCGGCGTTCCTGATGGCTGTCGCTCTGCTCGCGACATCCGGACTACAGGCGCAGTCGCAGGCGGACGAGGAATGGCAAACCATTTTTCGTCAAGGCACCCAGGCATTTAGCGAAGGAGACTTGCCCACTGCGGCGCAGTCATTCCATCGCGTCACGCAGATGGAACCGCAATTTGCCGAGGGGCACTTCAACCTGGGCCTGGTATTACTGCGGCAAGGAGATACACTGGCCGCGGGCCGAGAATTTCGTACCGCTCTGAAGCTGAAGCCCAATCTTCGAGGCGGGAATCTATTTCTGGGAATCACGCTGTATGCCAGGAATCAATTTGGCGCGGCAAAACTGGCGTTCGAGCGCGAGCTTGCCGGTGATCCCAAAGATGCGGCGGCGATGGAGTGGCTGGGGCGGACTGAGATCGCGCTGAATGAGCCGTCCAAGGCGGCTGACATTCTGGATAAGGCGGTGGCCCTGGATCCGCACAACATCGACACATTGTATTTTTGTGGCCGAGCCCACATGCTGGCGTCAAAAGAAGCGTACGACAAGATGTACAACACCGATCCAAATTCCTGGCGCGTCCATGAAGTGCTGGCGCAGTCTTATTCCGATTCGGATCACTATCAGCAGGCGATTACCGAATATCTGGCCGCAATCAAACTCGCCCCGCAAGAACCCGAGTTGCATGAATGGCTCGGTGATGAATATCTCGCGACATCCAATACCACCGAGGCGATGAAAGCGTATTCCGCCGAACTGGCAGTGGCGCCCACAAACTATCGGGCGATGTACAGCCTGGGAGTTGTGCAAGTGGAAACCAATAACACAAAAGAGGGCGTGGAATCTTTGCGTAAGGCGCTTGCGGGGGATGCATCTCTGGTCCGCGCCTACTATTACCTGGGATGGGGAGAGCAAAAACTGGGGAATTACGATGCAGCTTTGAAGTATCTCAACAAGGCAGTGGAGGCTCACCCATCTGATTATTTGGTGCAGCGTGCGTACTATCAGCTCTCGGTTGTCTATCGTGCTTTGAGTCGGCCGGCGGACTCGAAGGCTGCGCTTGCGCAGTACGCTGCTCTCAAGCGGAAGTCGGAGCAGCACACAAAAACTCAGCCGCCAGGGCTCAGCAAGGAGGATAACGATGCGCGTCCAGATGATCGCTCCCAGGGTCCAGTTCCTCAATCTGCCCACGACTCCAATCCGCCATAGCTTTGATTAGGAAGATGGCTGCAGATATGTGAATTGCCTGGTTATTCGAATTCGTTGTGGTCATTTTTGCGAACTTCAATGGCGCAGCCCTTCCGCCAGGTGGAAGGAACCAATCTATTTCACGACCTTCGGACTTGATTCACTTTCGTTCTCAACAAATAGCAGTGCGACATCGGCGTGAAGTGATTCTTCGCGAATTTCAGGAGCAGATCACGAGTGGCGACCAAGGTTTCTGGGCTTTTACTTTCCCTTTTTTTATGTGTATCCGCGGCATCCGCTCAATCCGGTCAATGGACGACCTACGGCCATGATCCGCAACGGTCTGGCTTCGCGGCTGACGAGCACGCCTTTTCGCTGTCCAACGTGTCGAGCCTTGGCTTGGAATGGAAGACGATTGTTCCCAATGAGCCGCTGGTCCTGACGGGATTGACAGCGCCGCTGGTAGTGCGCGGAGTCACATCCGAAAACGGCACCCGGAACCTGGTCATTGTCGCTGGAAGTTCCGACCACATCTTCGCTCTGGATGCAGAAACGGGAGCTTTGGCTTGGAAGAGGGATTTCTCTGCGAATCAGGCGCGGCCCGAGGGCGGCGATTGGCTTTGCCCGTTTGCATTAAACGATACGCCCGTCATTGATCACGCTAAATTGAGGGTATTTGTGATCGCCAGCGACGGCCGGCTGCACATTCTGAATCTCGCAAACGGCCAGCCCGCCATGCCGCCGGCCCAGTTTGTTCCGGCGTACGCCAAGACGTGGAGTCTGAACTATGCAGGCGGAGTGCTGTACACATCTATTTCGCAGGGCTGCAATCACAGCCTTTCCGGGGTAGTTGCGCTTGATCCGGATGAACCCGGCAGACCCGTCGTCCGTTTTTACAGCGCAGTCAATGGTGGCGCGGGCGTCTGGGGTTTGGGTGGACCAGCCGTCGACTTTTCTGGATTTGTTTATGGTGCTACGGGAGATGCGGCGTTTGATCCGGCGGCGAACGAATTTGGAAGTACGATCTTGAAGCTGGCTCCCCATACTCTCCAACTGAAGGGGTACTACACTCCAGCAACATGGCAGTATCTGACACGACATGATCTGGATATGGGCGCTTCGACTTCGGTGATTTTTCGCTGGAAGGGACGTGTGCTAACAGTGGTCGGCGGCAAGGAGGGAGCGATCTATGTAGCCGATACGGCGACCATGTCTGGCGCCGATCATCACACGGCGGCGTATATCTCGCCCCGCTATACGAATCCCAAGCAAACTTTCGAAAGCAATGGTATCTGGGGAGAGATGAACGTCTGGAAAGATGCGGCCGGCCAGACCTGGCTGTACGTTCCTTCGTGGGGAGAGCCCACGGAAGCGGCGAAATTTCCCATCTCCTACGGTGCCGTAAAAAATGGCAGCATGATGGCGTTCAAAGTGGTGGCAGGCGCGGATCACAAACCGATTCTTCAACCGGCATGGATTTCTTCTGACATCGCCGTACCGACTCCGGCCGCGATTGCAGGGGGAGTTCTTTTTGTTCTGGGCACGGGTGAGAATACTCAGCAAGTATTGAATGGCAATATCGGGCAGCTGCTAGAAGATCGGCAATCCCGGGCCACCGGGCACGCAATTCTGTATGCGCTCGATGCCCGCACCGGGAAGCAACTTTGGTCCAGCGCCGACACCATGACGGGATGGACGCATTTTTCCGGGCTTGCCATCGGTGACGGAAAGATTTTTGCGACCACGCGTGATGGCGCGATCTATGCCTTTGGATTGCGCGGTCCTGGGGCAGGAGTTCCCCGCGTGACGGTGGTTCCTGCGCCGCCGCGCACAGCAGTTGCAACTCACGCTCGAAATTCCGCTGCAACCCCAAAAATTCCAGAGTGCGGCGAAGCCAGCGCGATTTTCAAGCAGCGCTGCGCGATGTGTCATGGGCCGGATGGCAGAGGCGCTGTGTCACGCACGCCGAACTTCGCGGACCCTGCCTGGCAGGCGACAAAAAGTGACGAAGCGTTGTTGGGTGCGGTGACCAAGGGTACTGAGGGGGGCATGCCCGCATTCGGAAGCCAGTTGAGTTCGCAGCAAATCGACCGACTTGTGCACTGCGTAGTCCGCGGATTCGTGGGTGCCTCGCAATCCCGCTAAGGATTCAAATATGCGCAGACGTCAATGATGCTATGGTTCGTCGCGGCATTCGCCATTTAACCCACCATTTGTTAAAGCATGGCTCTTACGAGCAAAATGAGTCCGGAGAGAAAGAAAACGAACATGAACGCGATCATCCATTTGGTGGCTGTGGTCGCGCCCCTGCACTCCTTCCACACGAAGACGCCCCAGATCGCGGCAATCATCGTTCCGCCTTGTCCCAGGCCGTAGGCGATTGCGGGACTGGCTGCCTTGGAAGCCACAAAGCTGGCTGTGACGCCAATTCCGTTGATGACTCCTCCGAGAGCGCCGATGGCGTGGTATTTCATCGTCCCAGAGCGGAAGTAATCCGAGTACGAGACCTTCGCACCCTTGAACGGGTGGGACATTAAATAGCGATTGAAAACCAGGTTGGAAACCAGGGAACCTGCGGAATACATCAACACGGCAGCGTATGGGCCAAATTTTCCCGGAACAAGATGGTTGAAGTCCGGCGAAACCGATCGGAGCACAAGATAGTAAAAAAGCCCCATCAGAATGCCGCCGGCAAGCGCGAGAGAAACTCCTTTGCGCACCTCACCGGGCTGGCTGGTGCGGCACTGCTGGTTACGATAGGCCAGACCATCCAGAATGATGGCGGTCATGATGAATCCGACTCCGGTGAAAATCAAAACGGGATTGCCGCGCGGCTGGGCAATGTAGTTGATGAGCACGCCTTCGACAAGGGCAATGCCGATGCCGATTGGATAGGCTACCGCCATGCCGGCAACGTCGAGGGCGGACATGAACAGGATGTTGGCGAGGTTGAACACCACGCCTCCCAGCAGAGCCCATTCGTAACTGCTGGCGCTGCCCTGCAGCAGATCGGCAATCAGGCTCCTTCCGTCTGTGCCGACTGAACCGAAGGTAAGTCCGATGAGCAGAGGCAGCAGCAAATAGCCGATCGCCTGGTCCCAGTAGAAAAGCGAAAATCCGTAGGAGGGCGGTTCCATTTTCAGCGTGTTGGCCCAGGAGCCCCAGCACACCATGGTCAACATACACAGGGCTACAGCAATCGGGTAGGAATGGACGATCATCATGGCTGGCTTTATGCCTTTCGCAATCGTTCAGCGGTTAGTCTGGATTCGGAAACGACGCTGCAGTGTGAGCATGGGTCGACTCACGCTCCGCCTGGAAGTATCAGCAATGCGATTCCGGCAAGGTAGCCGGGAAACGGCTAATTTTTTAAACCTTTCAAAAGGGGCTTCCAAACGGAGCATAGGTTCGCGTTCTGATCTTGTCAAGGGCGGGGGCCAAGCGATGGCGAGAGCTGATGTTTGCAGGTGGTGTGAGTCATTAAGAGGGACACGGCACGCTGCACAGCGCGGGAGTTCGCCGGTAAACACTGATATTCTGGTCGAAACAGTTATCTATTGCGCACATGATGCGAAAATACATTTCAAGAGTGCGGCCAAAGGCCTATCGCGGACCACTCTGGGAACGTGTTCCGCTTGCAGGTGAATGCGGGCCGGCGCATGCGGCATCGGCTGGGAATAAGGTGCAACGATGGCAAACATGAAGCAGATTGCAGCGCTTGCCGGAGTCTCTCTGGGGACTGTCTCCCATGTCTTAAACGATTCGGCCAAAGTGCGTGAACCATTGCGCAAGAGGGTTCTGGAGGCGATCCAGATCACCGGCTACATGCCGAGTCAACTGGGCCGAGGATTGCGCCGAGACAAGACAAATATCGTTGGCATGGTGATTCCCGACATCCTGAATCCCTTCTTTCCGGGTGTGGTGCGCGGAGTGGAAGATGTGGCCTTCGCCAATGGATATCGACTTGTGCTGTGCAACACGGATAATGTCCATGAAAAGGAAGTGGAGCATTTGAATGCGTTGCGGACGTATCTTCCCTCCGGACTGATTGTGATTCCATCCAGCTTTAGCGATCTGACTGCACAGACCGCGGCTTTTCGAAAATCAGGTTCGGCCGTCGTGTGTATTGATCGTTTGCCGCGCGATTGGGACGGCGACAGCGTTACCATCAACAATGCCGCGGGAGCTTTTCATGCGACATCCTACCTGATCGAAATCGGCCATCGCCGTTTGGCGGCCATCACCGGACCACTGGATTTGACCAATTCGCAGGATCGGTTGAAAGGGTTCAAGCGCGCCGTACGCCAGGCCGGTCTGGAGATTGTGCCGGATTATCTGCAGGAAACTACTTTCGACAGCGCGGGAGGCTATGCCAAGACCAGGCTCCTGTTGCAGATGTCTCCCCGGCCCACAGCGATCCTGGCCTGCAACGACATGATCGCCCTGGGCGCGCTATTGGCGATTCGCGATGTGAACCTGCGTTGCCCGGAAGATATTTCGCTGATCGGCTTTGACGGGCTGGATCTGACGGAGATGACGACGCCGCAGTTGTCCTCGGTGTATCAGTCTTCTTATCAGATGGGGGCTGCCGCAGCTCAACTGGCACTCGACCGAGTCGCAAACAGTTCCGGGCCCGTACGTCACATTATTCTCAAGACTGAATTGAAAGTCAGGGGGTCGGTCGCGCCACCGCCAAGAGCGCTGTCGCCTCTCAAAAACCCGGCAAGAAAGTTGAAACCGGTCCAGATTTCAGCGGGAATTTAAAATTGCAGATTGGATTTTCCGGTGGAAACCGGCTCGGCGAAAATCACGACAAAAAAAGTTGACGCAAAGTTCTCTCAGCAGTATTATTCAGTACGGTATTTGAAACGATTCAAGACGGGCTCGGATCGAGTCGCCGTCCGATGGGTCGGAAGAAGGTTCCGGCGAGGCCCCAGTTCAGAAGAGCCCGCAGGAAAAAACCAGCATTGCGGTGGCTCCCGACGTGATTGCCAAGATCGTGCCTGAATACATCGACGCTAACACTGGACATTTGTCGACCGGCCTTTCCACCTCGCCAGACATTGCGACACGGCTGAAGCCAACTGTGGAGTACGTGTTCCTGGGCCGGGCGTCTGCGCGACGGCATCCCAGGAAACCGCAAACCCGCGTGAGTCCGCTCACGACCGATATGTTTGATGTATGCCGCATGGGAGAAAAGTTTCGAAGCGCTGGAGGAATGCGGTTGTGCCTCCGTCGCAATCAATGATGTCTAAGGAAGTGAGAGTATGTTGAAGACCTTAAGTGTTCTGCACACGCCGGAGCTTTTGCACACTCTGGCTTCGATGGGGCATGGCGATGAGCTGGCCCTTGTGGATTCCAATTTTCCCGCGGCATCCATCGCGCGACGGCTAGTGCGACTGGACGGGGCGGATCTGCCATCAGCTTTGGAAGCCTGCCTGCGCCTGTTTCCCCTGGACACCTTCGTAAAAGAGCCCGCGGTGCGCATGATGCAAGTACACGCTCCAGATGAGATTCCCGAAGTGCAACAGATTTGCCAGGAAATCATTGACGAGTCCGAGGGCAAGCATCAGAAACTCGCTGGAATCTCTCGCGAGGCATTTTATGAGCGCGCTCGTAGTGCGTACGCGGTTGTCATCACCGGCGAGGCGCGTACCTACGGCTGCATTCTTATCAAAAAAGGCGTCGTGTTTCCGCCGAACGCGGACTGAGCGCATCGTCAGCGCGCATGACCGGCGTCATCGGATTATCGCAACCAGGTCGGGTGATCTGGAGAAATCGGGAGAGAGATGCGATTCAGTTTGGGTATCGTTGCAGCACTTTTCATGGCTTTGGTCGGCACAGAAGCCCTAGTTGCATTGCCGCCGACAGAGACGACTACAGTGAAGGTCGGCGCCCAGTGGAACAACACGACCGGCGTTTCCGAGACCATTCCGACAACACAACATCTGGCCAGCGCCTACACGCTGCGGAGCAATCCGCTGAACAAGCCGCTGCTGAAGGCAGTCCGCGATCTGCACACTAACGACACGCGGTTGCAGCTGTGGTTTACTGTTCCGCGGCAAGCGGTGGCGGAACTGAAAGAGCCGACGGCCACGGAGACATTCTGGAATTTCGAGTACATCGATCCGTTGTTCAGCGACTTTTTCGCGAATACTTCTGGCCAGCGCCACGTCAACGTCGGCACCATTCCGCGATGGATGTTCAAGGTTCCCGATATTAAAATTCCTAGCGATCCGGGGGCTTCGTTTCATCCCTACACGGACGGGACGACGGGCGCATTGCTGAAAGACCCAAGCGGCAAGCAGTTTGCCGACTACCAGGTTCGCATTTACGAGTGGTACACCAAGGGCGGATTTACCGATGAAATTGGCAAGTACCACAAGTCCGGACACCACTACAAAATCACCTATTGGGGAATTTTGAACGAGCCGGATTTTGAAAATAAGATCAACGTCCAGCAATATACGAAGATCTATGACGCGGTGGCTACCGCGATCCACAAAGTCGACCCCAACGTTCAATTTTTTGGTCCAGAGGTCTCCGGCGCCGAGATTCCGTGGGCGCGATACTTCCTGGACACGAAGAATCATGACCCAAAAGCGCCGCCCGTCAAATACTTTACCTTTCATAATTATGTCGACGCGCCGAACGATCCTGCGACATGGCAGAGTCGCTATTTCACTGGCCCACCTCCAACCAATCCCATGGACGGCGCTTCGGCGAGAGCTTTCGTCGATCGGGTTCATCAGGTGATGAAAATACGCGACGAGTTGTCGCCGAAGACGAAGCTCATCATCGACGAGCTGGGCACGTTCAACTTGATCAAGCCGAAAGAGGACGCCTGCAAAGCTGTCGAGCCCTATCAAGCGTATAAGCCGCTCTATTGGGTTGCGGTGGGAGGCAACTGGGCGGCCAACTTTATTACCGCCGAGAATTCTGACATTCCCATCTTCAGCATGTCGCAAATGCTTGGCTATCCGACGCAGTGTCTTTCCATCACGATGGTCAATTGGGATACGGCGCATCCGAACGCACACTACTGGGTGTTGAGCCTGATTCACGATAACTTCGGCCCCGGAGATAAGCTGGTCGCAACGCGATCGTCTTCGCCCAATATTGTTGCTCAGGCATCCAGTACGCCGGCTGGGCGCAAAATTTTGCTGGTGAATACGAGCGACGAATCGGTCAAGGTGGATCTGACGGGGGCATACAACGGAGCCGGACTTCGAGCGGAGGTCGTCGATGAAACTTCCGGCGAGCAGCCTCCGCGAAGGGATCGCGTGGCTGGCAAGCAGATTACGCTGGCTCCATTCGCGGTTGCCGTTGTGTCGCAAGGAGCCAAATGAGAGCTGTCGGGCTGAAGCGATACAGATGCATGGTCGCCAGAACGCAAATCGCTCTCGCCTTATTTCTGATCCTTAGCGTGGGAGCGTCCTCCGCGCAGAACCTTTCATTTGGATCGCAGGAAGCCCGGCCAGTACCGCAATGGCTCAACACCTCCAGTATTTATGAACTTTGGCTGACCGGGTTTAGCAAAGAAGGAAATCTGCGGGGGGCAATTCCGGGTCTGAAGCACATCGCCGACTTAGGCGCGAATATCGTGTATCTGGGGCCGATCGCGAAGTATTCTGCCAGCCCCGATGCATCGCCCTACAGCGTCGCTGATTACAACGCAATCGATCCGTCGGCGGGGACGCCCCAGGATCTCCGCGATTTTGTCGAGGCCGCGCATAAGCTGCACTTGAAGGTGATGCTTGATATTGTGTACTACCACACAGCGCCAGACAACATCATGATGAAGGACAATCCGTCCTTCTTCGTCAAGACCCAAGATGGCAAGATTGCTCGAGGCTTCTGGCCTCAGCCGTTGCCGGATTACAAAAACCCGCAGGTGCGAAAATATCTGGTCGATAGCCTGGTGCACTGGGTTCGCGATTATCACGTGGATGGGTTTCGTTGCGATGTGGGCGGCGGTGTGCCGGTATCGTTCTGGGATGAAGCCAGAAAAGCGTTGGACAAAGTAAATCCAGATGTGATTATGTTGTCCGAATCGGATCGTCCGGATGATCAGCTGCAGGCGTTCGATATCAACTACAACTTTCAGTACTATTTAGCGCTCGTCTCCGTCGTGCGCGACGGCGCACCCGCAATCAAGCTGCGCGAAAACTGGGAAGAGACCCATGCCACCATGCCACGCGGCGCAAGAGAGTTGCATTACACCGATAATCACGATTGGCCAAGGTCTCTTGTTCAGTTCGGGCAAAAGGGCGCTATGGCGGCGTCCGTGCTGGATTTCACGCTGGATGGAATTCCGTTTCTGTATAACGGGCAGGAGGTCGCCGATCCGTCTGCGACCTCGTGGAGAAAACTCTCGCCCATTCGCTGGTCCGATTCCGGAAGCCCGTCGGAAGAAAAGACGATCGAAACAACTCTGGAGCAGTACAAGAAACTATTCGCGATGCGCGCGTCGGAGCCGGCGCTGACTTCCGGAAGCGTTATCTGGATTAACAACACCGAGCCCAACAGCGTTTTGAGTTTCATGCGCAAGAAAGGAAACTCGGAGATTCTGGTGATCTTGAATCTGTCAAATCGGGATGTGAATGTCACGGTCGATCTGCCGGTGATGGACGATTACAAGGTCCAGAATTTGCTATCGCCCGGCGAGACATGGTTTCAGTTATATTCCGGGCGCGTGTCCGCCAAATTGGGAGCTTTCGATTATGTTGTTGGTAAAAGAATCCCCCTGGCGCCGCTGCAGGATGAGAAGTAACGCGCAAGAATCCACCATGCATTTCCCGGTTATCGGAGTGCAACAGCAAATCATGCTGACCAAGGAAGAGAGAAGATGAATCGACGTCGCTTATTGAAGTACATGGCTGCTGCCCCGGTGGTGGGCGCTGTTGGGAACGTATTCACCGATCCGTTGTTTGCCGCGGTTTCCCCGGTCGGACCCGCGACAGAGGAGACACCCGCGTTGGCGAAGTATCAGCGGCTTCGTTTTGGATGTTCGTTCCACTTCAACATCCCTACATTCACCGGTGATGACTACGATGTGGGGAAAGTTCCGGCGACGGTTTACAACCCGACTCATCTGGACGTGCGTCAGTGGATTCGCACGGCTCACGACATGGGCGCCAAGTACGCGGTACTGACCGCAAAGTATATGTCGGGATTTTGCCTGTGGGACTCAAAGGGGTACGACTACGATGTCGCTGCGAGCGGAAACAAAACTGATGTGGTGGCGGCGTTTGTTGCGGCCTGCGAGGAGTATGGTCTGCAGCCGGGATTCTATTACTGCATCCTAGATCCCCACAATGAAGGCAAGTTCGACTGGAACTCGCTGATCTCAGACAAATACTTCGACCTGATCAAACATCACATCACGGAGTTGCACTCGACCTATCCGAACACGTTCTACCAACTCTTCGATATCACGTGGAAGCTGACACCCGCGCAGCGTTGGGAACTGTACCGCCTGGTGAAGTCATATAGTCCCAACTGCATCATCGTGGATAACCAGGGTTTCAAGCAGAGCCGGGTGAATCAAGGGCGCATGTGCGAAGCTGCCAGCTGGCCGACGGATGTAATCAACGGAGAAGACACGCTGCCGCCGCTCGAAGGCCACGATCCGCACGTGGTCTATGACAACAAGCACTACTACATGCCCTTCGAAACCTGGTTTCCAACTGGTCCCATCTACCCGCCGATGCCGACCATGCACACGTGGTTCTGGCATCCCTGGTACAAGCCGCAGAGCGCCGATGTAATTGCGCAAGCCTATCAAGACTGCATGCGCGGCAATGCCAACTTGCTTCTAAACCTTGCGCCGGATAATACCGGCCGACTGCCTCAAGACCAGGTGGACACCATGCACCGCGTCGCCGAGCTGATTCGGAAGCAGAACAACTGCAGTTAGATATCGCGATGTTGCGCAGCAAAACCAGAGGCATCACCTCCGCAAAACAATTGTGGCGATGATGCCGCGATCGAAAATAACTCTGATTCGCAATTTTCGCATTTAGGAGCGCCGTTCTTCAGGAAGCGCTCTTGTGCAGTCGGTCACCGGTGATACCCTTCGACGGATCCAGCCATGCGGCGTCTCCGCTGGAATCTGCAAAACGCTTTCTTCCGGCGTTGAGAATCTCGGCGTCCGGCACCTTGACCAGCGGCGTATAGCGCGGATGCTGAGATTCCTTATACGGATCGTTGCGAGCCGCGTTGTAGCAGCAAATCATCGACCAGCGAGGATTGTCGGAGCGGTTCTGATCGGACCGATGCAGCAGGTTGCAATGGAAAAATAGTGCGTCGCCTGGTTCCATTTCAACGTAAACGAGCTCGAGCCTTTTCAGAGCCTCATTGACATGCTCCATCTCCGCGCCGGCCTGGTCGCCGGTCGTTATGTGGTTGATGCGGCCCAGCTCGTGGGATTTGCGGATCACCTGCATGCAGCCGTTCTCTTTTGTCGCGCGATCGATGGCGATAAAAACGCTGGCCAGCAGCGGAAACAATATTCCGTTTTGATACCAGTAGCCGTAGTCCTGATGCCAGGTCCAGGCGCCGCCAACCTTTGCATCCTTCATAATCATTTTGGAGTGATAGTGGTACACCTCGCCCCCAAGCAGCTTTTCCGCGGAATTGACGACGGATTCCGAGCGCGCGACTGCCCCGTAAATTGTGTCGGTTGGATGATTCCACACCGACAGGCGCACGGTGCCGCCTTCTCCATCGGCGCGGCCGAAGGAATGTTGATCGAGCACGCGATCCTCGCGCGCCGCCCTGCCCAACAACTCAATTTCCTCTGCGTCCAGGAAACTTTTAACGACGACGAAGCCGTCTTCCTGGTACGAACGAAAATCCTGATCGCTGATACCACCTTTGGCCATGGCCCATCTCCTTGTTTCTCCGCCTACAGCGTACATGCGAGCACCGCGCGGTGTCTTCTATGCAGCTTTCCGGAGTGTTGTAACTGGAAGTTCCAGTTGATTCCGTGTTGAAATGCGGAGGCAATCCGCAATCGTTTCGACAGTGGAAACTAAAATCATTCCCGCCATAAACTGGAGTGCAGATGAAGCTCGATTCAAAATTTCGATCTCACGCATTGAAGGCTCTATATGGTTGAGCGGCAGTTCACGATCTGATACCGTCCCAGTGAGGGATTTGAAATGAAACGGTCGGAATTGAATCGCTACATCTCCGAAGCGGACGATTTTTTTGCGAAGAATCATTTTGCGCTGCCCCCATTTGCGCAGTGGAGCCCGCAAGACTGGGAACGTCAGGGCCCTGAGGCCAATGAAATCCGCACGCAGCGACTGGGTTGGGACGTGACAGATTTTGCGTCGGGAGATTTTCGCCAGACCGGTCTGACGGTGTTCACGCTGCGAAATGGCTTGTCGCCGGATGGCGAGCCTTCCAAAGTGTATGCGGAAAAAATTATCTACGTTCGGGATGGCCAGATTACGCCCTTTCACTATCACGCCAGCAAGATGGAAGACATCATTAATCGGGGCAGCAAAGGAACGGGCTCGCTGGTCGTTCGGCTGCACAATTCGACGGAAGATGGCCGACTCGCGGAGACGCCGGTCTTTGTGTCCTGCGATGGAGTTCGGCGTCGCGTCGAGGCAGGCGGAGCCGTTACGCTGGGTCCCGGCCAGTCGGTGACGCTGCCGCCATTTCTGTATCACACGTTCTACGCGATCGATGGCGATGCGTTGATTGGAGAAGTCTCCTCTCTGAATAATGACGACACCGACAATTTCTTTCTCGACAAGCTGCCGCGCTATCCCGCGGTGGTTGAGGACGAAGCCCCAAGTCATTTGCTTTGTACCGAATATCATCTGGCGTCCTCCAGCGCATAAATTCGAAATTTGCCGGCAACAATCAGTAGAGGCACTTTGGTTCAATTTGACGTGGATTTGAATCGATTCAAGTGATCGACTCATGGTAGCGCTTTCTGGTCGATATTGCACTCCTTTTTCACGGACTGAGAGTGCAAAATCCCCGATAAAGCGCAAAATGCATGCCGCTTGGCACATGCGAGGCTCCAACCAGGCGCGGACCGCCTTGACATCGAAATCTTACGAGACGTATATTCAGCACGGTCCAAATATGAAACGTTTCAATAAGGAAACTTTCGAGCTGCCGATCATCACTATGCTGAAGTGCATCTTTGTGCGCCGCCGAATCTTTGCGCTTTGGGTGTGCGCTGTGCTCGGCTGCGCGGCGTTCGGGCAAAGCGAGGCGCCTGCCGCTCAATGGTCGTTCGCTCGCAGCGGAGGCGCAACGCCCGCCGACAACGTTCGAGGCGCCAAGGGCAAGCTGGACGGCTTCTACAGTTATGTTCCCGGGGTTTCCGGGGATGCTCTGAGATTCGATGGCTACACGAGCGGCATGACATTTCCTTTTCACGATGCGCCCGTCATCGGGAAAAATGGTTTCACGATCGAAGCCTGGGTGGCGCTGAATACCTACCCCTGGAATTGGGTTCCGGTGGTCGATCAGGAAGAGCAGCAACAGGCGGGATATTTTCTGGGGATCGACGCGTTTGGCCACGTCGGCCTGGAAGCTGCGATCAACGGGCAGTGGCAGACGCTGATCACCAAGGCGACGCTTCCCTTGAAGAAGTGGGTTCACATCGCCGGGACCCTCGAAACGTCTGAGGGCCAGCGATGGCTGCGAATCTACGTGAACGGGGCGCCTGTCGGTCAGTTAGTTGTGAAGGGTGAGTTTTCGCCCGCCGCCACGGACATTCTGATCGGGCGAGTTCGCAACGCGACATTGCCGTTTCCTGAGGCGTCCATTCGCCCGCAATATCCCATCTGGTATTCCCTCGACGGAAATCTGGACGAGGTGGCGATTTTCGATCGAGGCCTGAGCGCCGGCGAAATTGCGCGCGCCTATGCGGCTGCAAAAGCTCCTACGGGCGATGTGTTGCCCTGGCCAAAGATGCCGTCAGGACCGAAGGGCGCGGATAGATTTGGCGCCTACTACGCGACGCTGCGGTATCAGGACACATGGGACCGGATGCGACGCCTCGGGCCGGACTCTGACGTGGTGGTGCGATTCGATCAATCTCCGGTGCGGCTGGTGTTCTGGCAAGGCACCAACTATATTCCGGCGTGGGTGACGGAGAACGACAAATGGTACACCGATGAATTTCTGGAAACGTGGGAATCGGGCTGTCCCGGCGGAGGCGATTGTGAGCCGATGTCGGACAAACAGAGCCGCTACTCGCGCGTGAATATTCTGGAAAGCAATGATGCCCGCGTCGTCGTTCACTGGCGATATGCCCTGGCTGAGGTGGAGAAATACAAGGGCGCATGGCCGGATCCGCAAACAGGCTGGACAGATTGGGCCGACGAATATTGGACCGTCTATCCGGACGGTGTGGCCATTCGCAAGCAAGTGCTGCATAGCACAGAA
Source organism: uncultured Acidobacteriota bacterium (assembly GCA_963817855.1). Lineage (GTDB taxonomy): Bacteria > Acidobacteriota > Terriglobia > Terriglobales > Acidobacteriaceae > JAKAAZ01. The sequence continues at coordinate 177,198 of CAWFQA010000001.1, forward strand.
GCAAACCGGCTGCATGAATGGCAGGAAACGATCGTGCTGCATCAACCCGGAAGCACGCCGGAGGACGACATTAACCTGGACGCGATCACGTTGGAAAATATGCAAGGCGCCACCAAAACGTATACGTGGGGGCAGAAGGCTGCCGGAGTTTTGGCAAATCCGATTGGGCCGGGCCCGGTGACAGGACCGCCGAATCCCAATATACAGGTGGTCAACATGAAGTCCCAGTGGAAGCCGTTTCAGGTGGTGCCGTCGGATGGTGCGAGCGCCGACATTTACAACAACGAAAATAGCTACTTCAACTTTCTCTGCTGGAATCACTGGCCGGTGGCACAGATCGCTTCCAGTGACAGGCCGTGCGTTACCGACGACCGAGCTTCTCACTCTTCACTGTCGCATCTTTATTGGAAGCTTTATTCGAAGGGCGAGAATACAGCGACGAAGATCCTGATGGATGGCTTGACGACGAAGTCACCCGCCGAACTACTTCCGCTGGCGAAATCATGGCTCAGTCCGCCGAACATGCACGTGGAAGGCTCGAGCTGTCGAAACGATGGATACGATCCATCGCAGCGGGAGTATGTGGTGACGCGTACAGCTGCGCAAGCTCCCGCTCGACTGACGCTCACGTTTGAAGCCAGCGATGCGTCCCCCGTTGTTGATCCCGCGATCGTGATTCGGAACTGGGGAGAAGGAATGGCTCGGCTGGAGATCGACGGCAAGTCAGCGCCCTGGGGAAAAGATTTTCGGATGGGATATGTTCATCGACTGGATGGGACCGACCTGGTGATCTGGATACAGCGACAATCGACGCAGCCAATACATCTGCAATTGACGCCGATACGCTTATCCACTGCAAGATGAGCCGGGAGTTGCCGAGAATGATCCGAAATCGAAGACGCTCAACGTGTGACATCCAGCGCGCGAATGATGGCGTCGGGGTCGTAAACGCAGCCACCCCACACTCCGCCGCTGGCGTGAACCAGCGCAGCCCAGAGACGCGTGTCGTCGGGAAGGTTTGGCTCGGGCGCTATATCGTCGCGCAACGGACGTAGAGCCAGCCGACGCGAGCCTTCTTCCGCATCGAAACTTTCCGCAGCTTCACCGATAAAATTGACCGAGCCTTCCAGCTTGATCCGGTCGATCACAAGTTCAATCATGTCGCCGTCGAGGATTTTGCCGACGCTGCCACCGGCCAGTGCCTCGGGAGAAACGTGGCCGATGCAGGCGCCCGTGGAAACGCCGCTGAAGCGGGCGTCGGTAATGACAGCGACATGTTTTCCGAAGGGAAGATGCTTCAACGCGGAGGTGACTTGATAAATCTCCTGCATGCCGGAGCCGGAGGGGCCGCCGCAGATTAGCACGAGGATATCGCCGGGTAGTATCGTGTCGTTCTTGATGGCTTCGATGGCGGACGATTCGGAAATGAAAACTCTGGCAGGTCCCGTGGCTCGAAAGACGCCGGATGCGTCGACCAGGGAAGGATCGATCGCGGTACTCTTGATCACTGAACCTTCGACGGCGATGTTTCCAACCGGGAAGCAAAGAGTCGGTGTCAGCCCGCGGGCCCTGGCGCGATCGGGGCTCATGATGACATCGTCTGGATCGATGCCATCCAGACTTTTCAGTCGCGCATGCAGCGCGTGGCGCCGTTCGCTTTGCTGCCACCAGTCGAGACTCTCGCCCAGCGTGGATCCCGAGGCAGTCAACACGCGGGTGTCGATCAAACCGGCGTGACGCAAATGCAACATCACTTCAGGAACGCCGCCGGCGAGAAACACCTGGACGGTGGCGAAGTTTCTGGGACCATTCGGCAATGCATCCACCAGGCGCGGCACGGAGCGATTCACGCGAACCCAATCCGCCGCGCTCGGCCGTTGCAAGCCCGCATGGAAGGCAATCGCAGGAAGATGCAGCAGCAGATTCGTCGATCCGCCGAACGCAGCATGCAACACCATTGCGTTGTGGACGGATTCCTGACGAAGGAAATCGCGAGTTCCCAGGCCCAATTCAAGCAGCCGCAGCAATGCTTTCGCAGAGCGGTTTGCCGCATCCAGCCAGATGGCATGCCCGGACGGCGCCAAGGCGGTGTGAGGAAGGGACAGTCCAAGCGCTTCGCCAATTACCTGCGCGGTCGCGGCCGTGCCTAAGAACTGGCAGCCTCCGCCGGGCGTGGCGCAGGTCCGGCACCCCACTTCCGCAGCGTAGTCGAGTGCGATTTCTCCATGAGCGAAGCGCGCGCCGATGGTCTGCACGATGCCGGCGTCCTCGCCTTGTTCCGGCAACAGCGTCACGCCTCCCGGTACCAGCACGGTGGGGAACGATTGCGCTGAGGCGAGGGCCATCATCATTGCGGGCAGACCCTTGTCGCATGTGGCGAATCCCACCACGCCTTTTCTGGTGGGCAGTGACCGCATGAGTCGCCGAAATACCGTCGCCGCGTCATTGCGAAAGGGCAAGGAATCGAACATCCCGGTTGTGCCCTGAGTTCGGCCGTCGCAAGGGTCGGTGCAATAGGCGGCGAAGGGCACCGCGCCGGCAGACTTGAGCGCACGGGCCGCTTCCGCGACCAGCAATCCTACTTCCCAATGGCCGGTATGAAAGCCGAGCGCAACGGGTGTGCCGTTTTCTGCGCGAATTCCTCCATGGGTGCTCAACAGCAGGACTTCAGGCCCTGACAATTCCCGCGGCGACCAACCCATGCCGACATTCTGGCTGAGGCCGAAAAGATTCCCTGAGGGCAGCTGCAGCAACATTTCCGGAGTTAGCGGCAATTGTCCTGCGGGTCCGGGAGCATGCGTGGCGACGTCCAACAGGCCGCGATCCGGGGTCTCCAGCACCGACAGAAGAGATGTCTTAGTCATCGGAATGAGAGGGTGAGGTCATTCAATCCTTATATTTCTCGTGCGGCCAGCGCGGCTGCGTGAAGGCGGCTCCATCCACCCAGATTGTTTGCCCGGTAATGAACGAGGCTTGTTCCGTCGCCAGAAAAACGACAAGATCGCCCACGTCCTGCGGAGTTCCGATGCGTCGCAACGGCGTGATCTGCGCCCATGCATCACTATATGCGGGCGCTTCCAACTCCGTACGTTCAATGGCGATGGCACCCGGAGCGACGCAGTTCACGCGAATTCCGTAGGGGCCCAGTTCGACGGCGGCGGCCTTCGTCAACATCTCAATTCCGCCTTTGCTGGTCGTGTAGGAAGCCAGGTTTAGGAAAGGAACTTTGTTGCTTCCGGAACCGATGTTGACGATGACACCACTCGACCGGGTTCGCATTCTTCTTCCGGCCGCCTGCGTACAAAGAAAGCATCCCTTCAAATTTGTATCGATGACTCTGTCCCATTCCGCTTCTTCTAGATCCAGCAACGGTCCCCAGGTTTGGATGCCGGCATTGTTCACCAGAATATCGATGTGCTGAAACTGCTCGTCGACCGCCGCAAACATTGCCTTCACCTCGCCAGCACTGCCGACGTTCGCGTAAACGGCAAACGCATCCACGCCCATTCTCTGCAGCTCGGAGACGGTATTCTCAGCTCCGCGCGCATCGGAGAAATAATTTACGGCCACGTTGCACCCGGCTTGCCCCAGAGCGAGGGCAATGCCTTTGCCGACGCCTTTGCTGGCGCCGGTAACTAACGCGGTGCGATGGTCCAGTTTCATTTCCTTAGCCCCGCATATGGATGAGGATTGACCATTTGCCGGTAAACGCGCTCCAGCGGCTCGGGGCTGACGCTGATATTTCCGCGATAGGGATTATCCAGCGCCGCCACCATAAAAACCATCAGCCCGATGAGGGCGGAGAAAAACACGGTCATCCAGAGATGCATCTCCAAACTCTGCATGTGAAAGAACCATGTGGAGATGATGCAAATGACCGCGCCTACGATGATCAAGGCCCACAGAGGCGAGGGCAATTCGTCCGTCACGCTGTCCAGACGGATGCTGCGAGAGGTTTCCAGAGCGTCGAATTCTCGCGAGACATCCTGTTCAAGAATTGCTTCTGCCTCGGTTTTCGGTTCCCACTTGCGAAAATCCTGGCGAAATTTGTCCAGCGACAAGCGGTTTTCGATGGGGACAATTCCTCGCTCCTGTTGCGGCCAGCCAACCTGAATGACGCTGTTTGTGTAGTCGCGTATATCCTGTTGCAGCGCGCTTCGCATCGGCTCTTTCATGCTTCCGACGGTGCGATAGAGACTGGCGACGGCCGCCGCCTCTCGGGCCACTTTGGCTTCCGTTTCGGTATAGGTTGTCCAGGCCCCGATCGCCAGCAGACCCAGCGTGACTCCGTAGAGAACGGTGGTGCCGGCCAGATAAAATCCGACGATGTCGTTGTAGGAATGCTGCAGGTGAACGCGATGAATCATTCTCCGGGTGGCGAGCAGTCCTGCCACGCCGAAGGCGACAAACAGAACAATTGTGATTAGCTCAAAAAGCCAGTTCGGCAGATCGTACACCCAATACATATTCATCGACCCTCGCCGGCAACGAACCACGATGCCGGGGAATTCTTGTGCACGCAGAAAAGCGTCGTAAGCGCAGGCGCTCGCGGCGCGCCGCCTTCAAGAAACACAGTATAGCGTTCAAGAAGCGAGCGCTCTCTATAGGATTGCACCCAGGACTGCGGCCCAATACCTACGCGCCTCACACTTTTATCTACCATGTGTCACGACCGGCCAGTAGAGTAATTCTTGGCATTGGAGGGAGAACCCAGCATGCATGCAAGATACCTATCGTCGCTCGTCCTCACGTTTTTCAGTCTAGCGGTGACCGCGCAAACCACCAGCCCTGCCGCGCCGCCGTCATTACCACCGCTGGTCGGGTCCATTGCCGGACATCCCGGTTGGCCGGCTGCCAAACCGGAAGATGTGAAATCTCCCGAAGCCATTCTGAACGCGGTGTACGACGTCATTTCCGGCGGCAAAGGACAGGCGCGCGATTGGAATCGCATGCGCTCTCTGTTCATCCCAGACGCTCGCCTTATCCCTGCCGTCACCGTCGCTGCGACTGCTGGCGAGCCCGCTCACACAGATGCCGTCTTGCTGACGATTGATGATTACATTGCGCGCAGCAGCGGAAGAATGACTGCAAGCGGCTTCTTTGAGCATTCAATCCATAATGAAGTGGAACAATTCGGCAATATCGTCCAGATTTGGAGCACGTACGAGTCCCGCCACAACGCCAATGATCCAAAACCGTTTGCCCGCGGCATTAACAGCTTTCAATTGTTGAATGATGGCAAGCGCTATTGGATTGTGAATATCTTCTGGGCCGCCGAATCTCCTGAATATCCAATTCCGCAAAAATACTTGCCAAAATAAACTGCGCGCAGAAGTTTATTCATGAGTCACGTCGATCATGTTGTCGTCGGCAATGCGGTCGATCAGTTTGTTATACGGATCAATACCGGCGCGTGTGGGCTGCTGATCCACGACGATGGTGTAGGTCTGGTGCTCCTGTGTCATTTTTTCTTTCTTCATATACAGGGGCTTTTCCTCATCCTTCTTGCCGGTGAAGACGCCGACTTCAATGTAGTCCGCAAGCGGCATGGGCGTTTCAACTCCATTGCCATCGGCCTGGAACTTGCGCGCCTGAACGTTCAGCGTGACTTTGTATTTGCCATCGGCGGTCTTCTGCGAAGTCGCCGACAGGGTTTTGTTGTCGTAGATCACGATGCGATTGAAGCCGTCGTCGACCATGTATTGCAGCTCCGGCGGCGTCTGGGCGCGAATGGCAGCGACTAGCATGCGCGTGTCCGGATATGGCTGGTCTTGCGTCCCGGCGCCGCGGGTGCTGTCCGCTGCATCCGCCTGGTTGTTGGCGTTGGCGTAGCGGTACTGCATCAGGAAGTTGTGCAGCGCCAGATCCATCTTGTCCTCGCCAATGTAGTCGGCGAGTGTGTACATGATCTGGCCGCCTTTTTCATACCAGACATATGGTTCGCGTTGCACTAATGCCAGTGGCGGTTCGTGACGAATTTCGCCTGCGCGGCCACGCAGATAGCGATCGAGAAAGTGGCGCAGAACTCGGTGCATATAGTCCTTGCCGTACTTATGCTGCACCACCATGTAGGCGGAGTATTGCGCCAGCGTCTCCGACATCATGTTCGACCCTTGCACCTGGCCGCCGATCAGCTGATGGCCCCACCATTGATGACCTAGCTCATGTGCCGTGACGAAATACGTCAGGTCGATATCATTCTTGTGCAGCATGCGGCCGATGAAACCAATCCCTTCTGAAAATGGCACGGTATTTGGAAAAGATTGCGCGAACCCACGATAGCGCGGAAACTCCATGATGCGATATTGCGTGAACTGATACGGACTGTAATGGGTCTGGTAATAATCGAGGCCGGCGCGGCTGCTGGCAAGCATGTCATCGACATCGTAGGTGTGCGTGGGGTAGTAGTAGATCTCGAGATTCACCGGCCCATTGGGGCCTTTGTAGACCTCTTTCCGCGTAGCGTAGCGAGCCGACAGGCATGCGAAGAAGTCGGCGATGTGTGTGGATCCCATGCTGTATTCGTAGTAGTTCCGATGGTTCTGCTTCCAGGTGCGCTGTAAATATCCCGGAGCGATCGCCATTTGATCCGCGGAGGTGCTGACGATCGTGTGGAAAGTAATCCAGTCGGAACTGGGAACGAAAAGATTTCTGCGAGAATAGACCGCATCTCCGCGCTGCGCCATTTCCTGCAGCTTGCCAAGGTGTTCTTCTCGCCGTCGGCGCGGGTCATCAAGTTCATAGCCCTGATCGTATCCAATCGTTGGAAAGAAACTCGCGTCGAAGAATGTTCCGTTGTAGGCAAATTCCGGGAGCTCGTTGCCGTCGCGAAACCCGCGCGTGGTGTGCGACACAGTGCACGTGAGTGTAACGACATCCCCTGGCGCCAGCGGCTGGTCCAGCGCGTAGATGGAATAGAGATCGCGCGGCGCCCGGCTGACCAGATGGAACGGGCGATCAAACTTTACGTTGGAAACGGACTGTTGCTCGTCGGTGATGTGAATCTGAGAAATCGGCTGGTCCGTCTTGTTTTGCAGCGTGATTCGGGCCGTACCATCGAACGATCTGCGCGCTGGATAGATGTTGATGTCGGTATCGACAGCGGTGACTTTGGGTTGCGGGAACAACTGATACTTCTTGAAGTCGCGCTCGTATCCAGCCTGGATATTCCGCCGATCTTTCGCCGTCAGAAATTCATTCAACACGTGAGCGTTGTAAAAGTACCAGGCTCCGGAGCCGATGGCGAGCAGGAGAAACACGATTGCCGCTGGGGCGAGCCGTGGCGCTCTCGCGAATGCGAGTCGAGTTCGCGCGGCGAGGGAGTCTTCCGTTCCGCGGCGGGCGTATGCGATGGAGATGACTCCCAATACGGCAAAAATCGCGAACCAATACGTGACGGCCCAGAAAATAATGGGAACAAAATGCCCATAGCCGTTCATGTCGGAGTAGGTATACTGCGGAACCCAGCCGACAAGGTAGAGCATGTTTTCCCATCCAAAGTTGAACAGAATCGGCTGCAGTACCACGATTCCGATCACAATTCCATAGCCGATGAACTTGTTGGAGACGATGGTCTGAACGAACATCGACAGCAGGGCGATGGCCATGACCTGCGCAAATGTGATCAGGTACAGTTCCTTGAAGTACTGCAGGAACTCGTAATGGTAGTAGCCGGCGATGGTTTGCATCAGAACGCCGACCAGCATCGTGACCGTCAGCAGAACCAGTTCCACAAAGGCGATGGCCGTGAGTTTCGAAAGCCAATCGGTGGTTTCTGAAATGGGCAGAGCATCGTGGATGCCGTCGAAGTGGTTATCCCTTTCGCGCCAGATCAGTTCCGCCGAGTAGAGGACGGCGACAATGTAGAAGAATAGGGTCGCGCCGCCTTCCACTGCCTGCAGCATTAGGTATGTCACGGGCCAGACATTTTGGTCGCCGAGATGCCCGGCGAAGTGCCCATTGTTGATCGCGAATACAATCATCAGGCCGACGATGGCCCAAAAAGAAACTTCGCGCCGGATGGTTCGAATACGTAACCGCGTCAGTGACAAATACTGGATCCAGGAGGTGCGGGCGCCGAAAATCTGCCTCACGCGCGGCAATTGCGCGACGACACGCGACCGGGCCGGACGCTGGTCTTCCTCATCCTGAAGACGGGCTTTGGCCGCGCGGCGACTTTGCGATTGAGCCGTGAGCGCCTCGATGGAGATGGGAAAGAAGCGCCAAGCGGCTGCCAGCGCCAGCAGGCCCACAGCCGTCCATAAGAGCCGGTTGTATAGGAAAACGCCGGGTGAGTCGCCGGAAAAATTCCACGGGAGCAGCAGCGTATTCTTCTCAATCACTGTCCAGTAGCGAGTGACGTTGTCGTTTAGGATCAACCCAATGGGATCCAGAATTCCCGACCAGAAATGTTCCAGCGAGCGCGTCGCCGAATAGACGGTGATGCCGATGATGTAGAGCATGAACAGGGCCACGCCCTGCAGGTACACGATGAAAAGCTTGCGCGTCAGGGCGGCGATGGTGAAAAAGAGCGAGCCGAGAAAGAAGATCTGAATGACTATGATGGAAAGAAACGGCTGCAGATACCACCACAGATGGTTCGGCGCGATCCGCGTGTGATCGGCCCAGGGAGCGAACGTGCCCGCGAAGGTTCCGAACATCATTCCAGTAAAAACCAGCACCGTTGTCACGAGTGAGCCGGCCCATCGGCCGCCCAGGTAGGCAAACTTCGTGATCGGCTTGGTGAATAGTATCTGATAGGTGTCGCGCTGGAAGTCTCGCAGAATCGACGTACCAAAGATTGCGGCGATGATAATCACCCCAAACAGGCACGAGTAGAGATCGTTAAAGCTGTTGGCGTAGGGGCCGTTCAGCAGCACTTTGCCGTTGGAAAATCCTATAGGGCCGAAGCTTTCTGACGCCACGCACAGAAACGAGAAGGTAAACCACAACAGAAAGTAGACGTACGTCGAGATGCTCTTGAGGCGGAAACGAAGTTCGAATGTAAAAAACTCCCAGAACATTGCCATGGCTTGATCCTTGTGGCGGAATTTAGTTGACCGCGTGGCGGGATAGGTTGAGGAAGTACACATCCTCAAGTCCCGAGGGGACAGCCCGGAAACCGGAGCCCGGCGAGGCCGACGCAAACACGCGAATCTCGTGCTGACCGCCGGCCAGGTGCGTACTGATCACCTGAAGTTCGGCCTCGATGGCGCGCAGTTCTTCATCGGTCGCGACAACCTTGGACCAGATTTGACCTTCCAGCGCAGCCAGAGCTTCACTGGGCGAGCCTTCCAGCAGCACCTCGCCGGACGCGATGATGGCCATGCGCGGGCAAAGTTCACGCACATCGTCGACGATGTGGGTGGACAGAATCACAATGACATCGCGGCCGATAGAGGAAAGAAGATTCAGAAAGCGATTGCGTTCTGCGGGATCAAGGCCGGCCGTGGGCTCGTCGACGATAATCAGCCGCGGGTTGGCGAGCAATGCCTGCGCGATGCCGAATCGCTGCTTCATTCCACCGGAGTACGTGGACAAAGCCTTCTTCCGCACATCCCACAGATTGGTCTGCTGCAACAGCCCATCCACCATCTGCTTGCGCTCGCTTGCCACGGTAACACCCTTCAGAATCGCGAGATGGTTGAGCATGTCGACCGCAGACATCCTGGGATAGACACCGAATTCCTGGGGCAGATAGCCGAGGATCTTCCGTACTGAATCCTTCTGCGTCAGCACGTTCACACCGTCAAGATCGATGGAGCCGGAATCGGGATCCTGCAGAGTGGCGATGGTGCGCATCAAGGAACTTTTTCCTGCGCCGTTTGGCCCGAGAAGTCCGAACATATTGGTGCCGATGGTGAGCGAAAGATTCTTCAGCGCTCGCACGCCGTTGGGATAAACCTTGGAAATATTGGTGATGGTCAGTGCCATGAATGGAATCCCCAGGAGAAAGCTATCTATTACCGGCGGGTAATAGGCGAACGTTATCACGTGGCCTTGGGGATCGGCCAGAAAATTGAGGAAGGCTTTGAGCCGTGCGCGGCTCGTCGCCGCGTCTCATCGTAGCACAGCATCGCGGTGTTCCCCGTCACAATCAGGGTTGGAACGGCATCTGCTCGGGAACCGCTTCTCCATCGGCGCGGGGATCGGTGGCGCCGAAATTCACCCCACTCTGCTGGTTGTGCTGCACGGCATTGCCGCGCCCCATATGCTGCGAATATCGCGGCAGAACCTTAATGTCGTGACCCTGTTGCCGCAGACCATCAATCACTTGCGGCGCGATGCCGTTTTCCATCAAGAGGCTGCAACCGGAGAACGAAGGCATGGTAAAGCGAGCGGCCTCCAGCGCCGACTGAATGTTCATGTGGAAGTCCGCAATGTTGGAAACGAATTGCGCATGCGCCTGGGCCTGGTTGAATCCGCCCATGATGCCGAAGGCGATGCGTTCATCGCCCTTTTGCATAAAGGCAGGAATGATGGTGTGCAGCGGACGTGTGTGCGGACGCAGCGTGTTGGGCTGGTTCGGCTTCAGGGTGAAGGCCGACCCGCGGTTTTGCAGTACAAATCCAGTTCCATCGGCGACCAACCCGCTGCCGAAGGCTCCCGCGTTGCTTTGGATGAGCGAGACCTCATTCCCATCTCGATCCACCGCCGCCAGATATGTCGTATCGCTCGACAAATGCGAGAGTTGTCCGGTCAGGTCCGAGGGCAGGACGCTGCAGTTCGCGCGGTCACTAATCTGCGCCGCTCGGCGAACGGCCAGCTTTTTTGAGATGAGTTGCTGCACCGGGATGTGTGTGGTGCGCGGGTCGCCGACGTAATATCGCATATCCGCATAGGCTAGTTTCTTCGCCTCAATCTCGACATGCAGCGACTTTTGGCTGTTGTGTCCCCATTGCGCGATGGGAAATTGCTCCATGATGTTCAGCATGGAGAGCGCGGCAATGCCCTGGCCGTTCGGCGGCATCTCCCAAACCGTCCAGCCGTGATAGGTGGTGCTGACGGGGTCGACCCATTGGGGCTGAAAATCCGCGAGATCATCCGCCTGCAAGAATCCGTGCAATTCGTGCGAAAGCTTCAGGATTGCGGCTGCCGTCTGACCCTTGTAAAAACCATCGCGACCGTTTTGGCCAATGCGTCGCAGCGTTGCGGCCAGATCGGGATTGCGAAATAGTTGGCCGGCTGCCGGAGATTTTCCATTCGGCAGAAAAACGTGCGCAAAGCCTGGACTGGCGGCGAACTGCGGCCCAAATTGCTGCCAGTTTTCGGCGTCTGTCTCGGTGACAGCGATTCCCTGCTGTGCGAGTGCGGCCGCCGGGGCAAGGTCTTCCGCCATGGAAAGCTTGCCGAATTTCTGACGGAGTGCATCCCATCCTGCAACCGCGCCAGGGACGTCGACTGAAAGGATGCCGGTTTCGGGAATCTCTTTCACGATGCCCTTGGCTTTCAAGTTCTCGATGCTCATGGCTTTCGGCGCCCAGCCGCTGGAGTTCAGGCCATACAGCTTTTTCGTCTTTGCGTCATAGACAATCGCGAACAGATCGCCGCCGACTCCATTCATCATCGGTTCAATCACGCCGAGCGCAGCGTTGGCGGCAATGGCAGCATCTACGGCATTGCCGCCACGCGCCAGAATGGCTGCACCGGCCTGCGATGCGATGGCCTGGCTGGTGGCTACAATCCCATACTGCGTCATCACCATGGAGCGGGACTGCTCGCGACTCGGCTGAGCCGCGGCGGGCTGCAGGCAGGTGGCAACGCAGATCAAGAGACACGCGCACGAAAATATCTTCAGTTTCGGAATCACTGTAGCGATCCTTCAGAAAAAGTCTCAGCTGCACGCAATGAGCCATGATACGACTTCAGTCCGCGCTCTGGCACGTCTCTGCATGCAGCGATTTGTAGCGGCGCGTTTTTGTTGCGGCAATCCTGCGCCCGGGCGCGATGCATGCAACAATCCCCACGTGGTACGAATGGTAGTAGCAGAGGAGAACTATGGCGCAACTGATGAAGACGTCGAATCCGGCGTTGAATTCCCAGGTATTTCAAAGGGAGCATGCTGCCTTCGGCGAATCGATGACGTTGGACGGCACAGTGAACAAAACCGGCATTTTGCTGGTGTGTGCGGGTGCGTCCGGGGCTTGGGCGTGGCATGTATTTATGCAGACCCGGTCGGCTGCGAGCGTGCTTCCGTTGATGTGGATCGGTCTGCTTGGCGGTTTGGTGTTCGCGATGATCACGATTTTTAAAAAGACCTGGGCCCCGGTGACCGCGCCCGTGTATTCCCTGCTGGAAGGCTTGGCGCTGGGCAGCATTTCCGCGGTTCTCGAGCTGCGATATCCAGGCATCGCCATGCAATCGGTGGGTCTCACTTTCGGAACGCTGCTGGTTTTATTGCTGGCGTATCGGTCCGGATTGATTCCCGTGACGCAAAAATTCCGCCTGGGAATTGTGGCGGCTACGGGCGCCATTATGCTGCTTTATATCGCAGAAATTGTGCTGGGATTTTTCGGAATTCACTTCGCCTCCATCAACGGCAACGGAATGATTGGCATTGGTTTCAGCGTGGTGGTTGTGATCATCGCGGCGTTGAATCTGGTGCTGGATTTCGACTTCATCGAGAGCGGCGTGCGCGCCCAGGCGCCCAAGTATATGGAGTGGTATGGCGCGTTCGGGTTGATGGTGACGCTGGTGTGGCTCTACATCGAAATACTGAATTTGCTGGCAAAGGTCCGGAGTCGCGACTGATCCGGCGTTTCTAGTCGGCTTTGCCCAAGATAAATTCGGCGCACTTCTTCAAGTCTGCGACGAATTTTTGCGTCTCTCGTTCGCGGTCTTCATGGGAGATTTGCCGTAGCAAAGAGGATGGATGTACAGTTGCGAGAATGGGCGGATAGCCCTCGATTCGCACGACCGTGCCGCGTTGTTTCGTGACGCGAAACGAGGCTCCCAGCAATCCTTGCGCGGCTGTCGCTCCTAGCGCGACGACCATTTTCGGCTGCACCACGTCGATCTCACGCCGCAGCCAGGGTTTACAAGCAGAAATTTCCATCTGGTTTGGCTTTTCGTGGAGACGGCGTTTTCCCCGCGGTTCCCATTTGAAATGCTTCACCATGTTCGTAATATAGGTCTGCCTGCGGTCAATGCCGGCCTCCGCCAGGCATTTATCCAACAGTTTTCCCGCGGGTCCAACAAAGGGTTTGCCGGCGATATCTTCCTGGTCGCCCGGCTGCTCGCCCACCAAAAGTATTGTGGCGTGGACAGCACCCTCGCCGAAGACAGTTTGCGTAGCCCGTTGGAACAGTGGGCAACCCTCGCAATCCTTCGCAGCGTTTCGCAACCTAGAAAGGCTACGACTATCGGGGATAAACGGCAGTGCGGAAAACTGTTTGTGAGCAACCGGCGGCATCTTTCATTGAGATGCGCGACTGCGTGAATGAGCCAGCGACCCGCTTGCACTGGACGGCATCGGGCGGCTTTCAATGTATTTCGTGCCGCCTTGTTATGCCTGAGGATTCTCGCATGTTTTGCGGCGAATAAAAAACGAATCGATCCGGTACAATCCTCAACATGCCCCCGACGCTACAGACCGATGCCGAGCTCGAGATTCCTGCGAGTCTCGAATGGGCTCACCCCATCACGCAGGAGTGGTTTGTTGGGCGATTCGGCACGCCCACCGAACCGCAGATTGAAGGTTGGCCCCATATCCAGGCGGGTCATCCGACGTTGATCTCCGCCCCTACAGGGTCTGGCAAAACGCTCGCGGCTTTCTTAGTGTGCATCGATCAATTGCTGCGTAAGGCAATTGCGGGCACGCTGTTTCCGCACACGGAGGTGGTGTACATTTCGCCGCTGAAGGCGCTTTCGAACGATATTCAGAAGAACCTCGATCAGCCGCTGCGGGAGATTCAACGGCTGGCGCTGGAACGCGGTTATCTGTACGGTGAAATTCGCACGGCGGTGCGCACCGGCGACACGCTGGCATCAGAACGCGCGGCCATGCTGAAGAAGCCGCCGCACATTTTGGTGACGACGCCAGAGTCCCTGTACATATTGTTGACCTCAAAAAACAGCCGGGAAAATCTACGCCACGTGCGCACCGTGATTGTGGATGAAATCCACGCGGTCGCGGATGACAAGCGCGGCTCACACCTGGCGTTGTCGCTGGAGCGGCTGGAAGCGCTGGTGTGCGGCGAAAATCGCGTGGGTCGGGGCGGCCGTTTGGCACCCCCGCTGAAACCGCCGCAGCGGATTGGATTGTCCGCAACGCAAAATCCAATTGAGCTGGTAGGGCAGTTTCTTGTGGGCTGCTCGAGGGATCGCCAGCCAGCGAAGATTGTCCAGGTGGGGCGGCGGCGCACGATGGACCTTGCGGTTGAGGTTCCAACCTGCGAAGAGCTGGGTTCCGTGACGACGAACGTCATGTGGGATGAAATCTACGATCGCCTGGCTGGGCTGGCGCACGAGCATTGCTCGACGCTGGTGTTTGTGAACACGCGCCGCATGGTCGAGCGGCTCTCTCATGCAATCGGTGAGCGCATTGGCGCGGAAAATGTGGCCGCGCATCACGGCAGCCTTTCGCGCAAGCTGCGCCTGGACGCGGAAACGCGATTGAAGAATGGCGAAATCAAATTGCTGGTGGCGACGGCGTCGCTGGAACTGGGTATCGATATCGGCGCCATCGATCTTGTCTGCCAAGTTGGTTCCGCGCGTGCAGTTGCGGCGGGAATGCAGAGAATTGGCCGCGCCGGCCACTGGCGAGGTGCAATTCCGAAGGGCCGCTTCTTCGCCACCACGCGCGATGATCTGATCGAATGCGCCGCTCTGGTGCAGGCGATGCGCGCCGGCGATCTGGATCGGCTCGAAATTCCGCCGCAGCCACTCGATGTGCTGATGCAGCAAATGGTCGCCGCCTGCGCTGCTGAATCGTGGAACGAAGACGCGCTTTTTTCTGTGCTGCGTCGCGCCTATCCGTATCGGAAACTAACGCGGGATGAGTTTGACGAACTGATCGAGATTCTTCATCGCGGCATTGAATCCAATCGCGGTCGCTACGGAGCCTTCGTGATGCGCGATGCCGTGCATGGTGAATTGCACGCTCGCCGGGGCGCAAGGCTCGCCGCGGTTTGCAATGGCGGAACGATTCCCGACACAGCACAATACGCCGTCATTATGCAGCCGGAAGGATTACAGATCGCGACTCTCGACGAGCATTTTGCGATCGATTCGTCCGCAGGAGATGTAATTCTGCTGGGCAACACAAGCTGGCGAATTCAACGTATCGAAACGGGGCGAGTGTTTGTCGAGGATGCGCACGGACAGCCGCCGAACCTGCCGTTCTGGGCTGGGGAAGCGCCGCAGCGCACAGAAGTGTTGAGCGGCTATGTGGCGCGTCTGCGGGAAGGCATTTCGGCTCGCACCTCGAAAGTGCTGCCCGGCCACGTTTCGCAGGCCCATGCCGGCGTGGCGGAAGCTGCAACCTGGCTAAAACAGGAGTGCAGCGTTTGCGATGGCGGCGCGGAGCAGATGATTGGCTATATCGCGGCGGGTCGTGCGGCGCTGGGCGTGGTTCCGTCTCTGACAACCATTGTTGCCGAACGGTTTTTTGATGAAGGCGGAGGCATGCAGCTGATCTTGCATGCGCCCTTCGGCGGACGTATCAACAAAGCCTGGGGCCTGGCGTTGCGCAAGCGCTTTTGCCGGGGTTTCAATTTTGAGTTGCAGGCCGCAGCGACCGACAACGGGCTGTGCATTTCGCTGGCGGAACAGCACAGCTTTCCGCTGAGCGACGTCTTTCAATTCCTCACGATACAGACGGTGCAAGAACTACTGGAGCAGGCGTCGTTGGATTCTCCCATCTTTAAATCGCGCTGGACCTGGGCAGCGGGACGGAGTTTGCAACTGTTACGGTTCCAAAAGGGAAAGAAGGTCGCGCCGCAGATTCTTCGCACGCGCTCCGACGATCTTCTGGCGAGCGTTTTTCCCCAGGTGGCAGCCTGCATTGAAAATATTCAGGGCGACCGTGAAATCCCAGATCATCCGCTGGTGCGCGAAGTGATGAAAGACGTGCTGGGCGAGGCGATGGATCTGGTCGGCCTGAAACGGGTGCTCGAAGGGATCGCTGACGGGACCATCCACTGTGTCGCCATCGACACGACCGCGCCTTCGCAGTTCGCCCATGAATTGCTGAACGCAAATCCGTACGCGTTTCTGGATGATGCGCCCCTGGAGGAGCGTCGCGCCCGCGCTGTCTCGATGCGCCGCACATTACCTGCCAGCATGCAGGGGGATGCGGGTCAGCTCGATCCCGCTGCCATCGCTGCTGTACGGTCGGAGTGCTGGCCGGATCTGCGGGACGAGCATGAAATGCATGATTTGCTGTTTCAAGTGGTGGCGCTACCCGCGGCCATGTTGCAGCAGCAGGAAGCATATCCGTGGGCATCTCTGTTGGAGCGGCTTGAGCGAAGCGGGCGGGCGAGCGTGTTGGAAAGCCAGACCGGTGGGCTTTGGGTTGCAACAGAAAATCTTGCGGCGGCGGCCTCGCTTTGGCCTCAAACAGGATATGTAACCGATACGGTTACATATGGCGATGCGGCGATGAAGCTGGTGCAGGGATGGCTTCAAATCCTTGGGCCGATGACGGCAAATTCGCTGGCGTCGCTGCTGGATGTGCCCGCTTCCGATATTTTCCAGAAGCTGCTGCAGCTGGAGATGAAAGGAACAATTCTGCGCGGGACCTTTGAGAATGCCGCGACACTGCCTTCCACGGATTTCGATATCGAATGGTGCGAACGCCGCCTGTTACAGCGCATTCACCGGCTGACAATCGGCAATCTGCGCAAACAGATTGAGCCGGCTTCAGCGGTCGTCTACATGCAGTGGGTGCTTGGCTGGCAGCACCTGGCACCGCAGTCGCAACTGAGCGGAGAGCAGGGCGTGCTGCAGGCGCTGTCGCAGCTGGAAGGATTTGAAGCGCCGGCGGTTGAATGGGAACAGTCGCTGCTGGCGCAACGAGTGACCGGCTACGATCCTCGCTGGCTCGATCAGTTGTGCCTGTCGGGAGCAGTCGGCTGGGGACGCGTTTCGCCGCATCCGGCCTGGTCCGCGACAGAAGGCGGTGCTCCGCGTAAAGTGGTGCCCACGGGCATGTCGCCGATTACGTTTTATATCCGCGAGACGGCACTGTGGCTGGACGCGGTACTTGAAAATCAGTCTGTCGACGAAGCGAAATTGCGCCAGTCTCTGAGCCAGGAAGCACAACAAATTCGCACGCGGCTGGAAGATCGTGGCGCGTGCTTTGTGGAAGAGCTGCAGCGAACCATCGATCTGACCACAGAGCAAGTCGAACACGCGCTTTGGGAATTGACGGCAGCCGGTCTGGCCGCAGCGGATGGGTTCGATCAACTGCGCGTCATCATGGATTCCAAGCGCAAGTCGGCAGCGCATGTGCAGCGCATGAAAAATCCTGGCACGCGGCTGCGCAGTGCGGCGGGACGGTGGTATCTGCTACGCAATGCCGCCATATTGAATACAGCCGCTTCGCAACAAGCCAGAATGGACGATCAGGCGATTGAGTCAGCAGCCTGGGTTTTGCTGCGACGCTATGGAGTTTTGTTTCGCGACCTGCTGAAACGCGAGACAACAATGCCGACGTGGCGGCAATTGTTGGGAGTGTTGCGACGACTGGAAGCGCGCGGAGAAGTGCGCGGCGGAAGGTTCGTCAGCGGTTTCAGCGGAGAGCAGTATGCGTTGCCGGAGGCTGTTGAATCGCTGCGACTGGCTCGCACGCGTGGTGCGGATGCAACCAACGCGACAACCATCGCCGTTGCAGCTGCGGATCCGATGAATCTTGTCGACATTATTGTTCCCGGCAAGCGGCCATCCGCGATATCCGGGCGGGTTGTCAGCTATCGCGACGGAAGGTCAGAGTCGGAGTCGCCGGCAATCGCACCCGAAAAGGAATCGCATGCGAACGGTCCACGAACTCGGAATCAACCGTCTCGCCATGTAGCCGCGCGCAAGAAAATGATTCCGTCCGGCGAACGCGGCAACCATGCAATGGATTTACATTCGGATCGATCACGTCAGGAGCGGCTGTTTCCGACCTAATCGCCGCACAGATTGCGTCGTTCGCACGGACGAGTTCGTAGACCCGCTGCATCGGTGGGTTGAGGCGGTTCTCCTATGGGTGTAGACGGATGAAAAATGATCCGTCATCCTGAGCGAAGCGAAGGATCTCTGCATTCCCAAGGAAAGCCAATGCCCAGATTCTTCGATCGCAGGGCGACCTCAGAATGACGACCTTCCCCTCTATACCAAATGGAGAACTGCTATAGCCCAGATTGCCGGTGCGCAAGCAGTTCGATCTTTCGCTTGACTCAGAACGTGGTGTTCAGGCGGAGATTGAAGCTGCGGGCCGGGCCGATGGCGTTGCCGGAAAACAGTCCGCCAAAATCGATGACGTCGAGCTGGTTGCTCAGGTTTGCGCCGTCGGCCTGCAGGTTCACCGTGACGCGCTTGTTTTGGTAGAGTTCCGCCGCGGCGGTGGCATCGAACAACAGCGCCGGCCGCACCCGCCCACGGGCAAAGTTCAGACGCCCCACCACGGCGCGGCCATATTGCGTGATCGCATCCGCTTCCGTACCGGTGTAGTCGAAAGGCAAGCCGGAGTTGTATTCTGCCCCGGCAGCAATCCAGAAGCGCGGCATCAGTTGATCGCGAAAGCGCGTTCTGACGGTGTTTCGCTGATCTTGTGTATTCGCGAAGTGTCCGGAGAGTTGGCTCGCTGCGCTGCTCGCGTCCGGGCCGAGAAAAAGACCTCCGGTGACGGGTAGCCAGACATTGCCGACCATGTAGGAATAGCTGACGAATCCGCTGAAAGTGCCGAGGCGAATCAATTCAAGCTTGCCTTCCGCGCCGTAGATAATGGCATGGTTGAACGCAATTGGATAGCTGATGCCGGTGTTCAGCAATTGGTCGTCGTCGGCGAAGTTGCTCTCGTCGCGGCGGTACACATTTGCATCGACCCGCATGCGCGCAAGGAACGCCTTCGACATGCCGCCTTCGTAATAATTTCCGCGAGAGGGCTGCACCGGAAGCCGCAGGAATTGATTGCTGAGGGCATCCACCTCGGGCGAGCTGGAAAGCAGAATGTTCTCAAACGATGGCGTTTGAAACACACGGTCGTAGGAAAAGTGCAGCATCAGGTTGGCCGAGGGAAAATAGCGCCCGACGGAAAGCCGCGGACTGAACGCAAACTCATTCAACAGGAGTTGATAGTGGTCGTAGCGCAGACCGGCGCTGATCGTCCACTTATTGAGGCGCAGTAGATCCTCAATGAAGGCGGATTGCTCAAGATCCGGACGACTCGCGACAAAGCTGAAGGTCGGCGGAGTGTCCGGATCAAACTGGGATGGGTCGGTGATGACGTCGTGAAAATTCTCGTCGAGAAAAATGTTGTCGGACTCGACGCCGGCTTTGACCTCCTGATTGCCGTGGTGCAGAGAATACGTGCCCTTGAAGTAGCCCTCGCGGAAGTGATTATGCTGAAAGACGATGATCGGCGTTGAAGCTGCATTGGAGGTGAGGTCGTTGGAGTTGTCGCGCACCATCCCCGCCAGCGTGGCGATGCTGTTGGCAGAAAAGGTGTGCTGATCGTGGACCGTGCCCATGGTTTCAAAGTTGTCTCCGTTCTGGCGCTGACCTGCCTGCTGCTGCACCAGCTCATTTGGAATCTGAAACCGCGACAACTCATGGCGAAGGCCGAAGCTAAGTCGATCGGCAGCGGAAAAATCGCGTTCATAGCGACCAGAAAAGTCGCCGGTCGTGCCAGTGTTGGTGTAATTTTCGGGAACGACGGGGTTCAAATAGTGATCGGTCATGCTGCCTGCGCCGGTGGCGCCTAAAGTATTCTTTCCGCGCAGGTATTGCAACTCCGCGTAGGCTGAGGCGGTATCGTAACTGCCGCCGGATAGCACCACCTGGCCATGCAGCCCTGGATTGGTGTCGCGAATCGTGTGCAACTCCACGACGCCGCCCATTTTGCGACCGTATTCTGCTGGAAACCCGGCGGTGTAAACGCTCATGGACGAGAGATCGTTCGCTTCGATTTCCGGGCCAAAGCTGGGTGAACGATTCTCTGTGAGTGGAATGCCGTTGATCACAAATTGCGTTTGATATTCAGATCCGCGCGGATGCAGTACGGCATTGCCCTCGTACAGCCAGCCGGGTTGCGAATTCACCAGCGCCTGCACAGATCGACCCGGTAGCGATGCCACGCGATTTTGGATTTGTCGCGAACCGATCTGTATCACAGAGGATGGCATGTAGGGATCGATGAGCGTATCCGGCGCAGACACCTTGACGACCGTTGTAATTGGGGCGAGCCCGAGATGCAGACTGCGCTGAACCGGAATCGCGGAGTGTATGTCGGCGCTGATGGAGGCGGGCGCAAAGCCGGGTCGGTCGACCTGGGCGGAATACATGCCGAAGGGAAGTTCTTTGCAGTCGATCGCGCCCGAGGAATTTGTCGTGAGGGTGTTGCGATAATGCGTTCCCTCGCTGCTGACCGTGACAGCCACATGTGCAGCCGGTCCCGCCGCATCGGTGACGATGACCCGGAGTTCGCCCGTATTCACCTGGGCCAGTAAACTCCAGGCCATGCCGATCGCCAGCAGGCTCAAGAGTTGGATTGCGCGAGAGAATACTGTCATAGGAATAACGGCGGGGTTGGCAGGTTGCTTCAGTGTAGCTCCCGCTACCAGAATACGATGCGGCCACTAAGGGTTTGCGGGCGGCGCATGTTTGATGCGCCAGCGTCGAAGCGGCTCGCCGATTGCAGTGATCAGAAGAACGGCGAGCATGATGATGACACCGTCCCTTACGGTCTGCATAATTCCGAGCGCGATCGACAATGTTGTGGAAAGGGCGGCAGGTTGTGTGGCACGCCAGTAGCGTACCGAGGACAGTCAGCACTGCGGCAAGGGTGGCAGCTTACACGTGATCCAATGGAACGCTGTGTGCGGAAACCCTCGGCGCTCTCCGGCGCCGGTCAACTACAGCGCCGCGAATGCGGCCAGAACGGCGATTAGATTTCCAACGATGCTGTTGGCGTATGGCCGAGCCAACGCACCACCGCATGAATCACAATGAGTGCCGCTTCCAGTACGGGCGCGAGGAAAATGTCCTTTCGAGCCATTACCGTTTCTCAGGGAGAATCGGGCGGAATCGATTTGCGAGCAAAAGAGCAAAACAAATTAGCACATTGAATGAGATGTACACATCTGCTGCCCAAGCTGCATTCAGGGCGGAAACTTTCTGTTTGCGCGGGCGATCGCATCTCCCGGCCGGGCTGGACCCAGCCCATTGCGGAGGCTTCGCGACCGCTGTTGCCATCTGGGCTGAAGATAATCTTCAGCCCATCATCCAGGTCTCAGGATTAATTTGCGCCGAGGTTTGGGCTGGTCGTTCTCGCTCTTGCGGCAGAAGGGGAAGCATGATCGTTCACCCGAAACATGGCCCAGGGGGTACCCTGCATGTCTCGCAGCACAGGCTTTTCCCATGCGAATTCAGGGTGCTTCGCCAGGAAGGGTCCCACCAGAAACGGCTCGCCGCAAGGGCGATTGGTGCGCGCCATAAATGACATTTTGCTGATCATCGAACTGTCGGCCGCTTTGGCATTGCCCGCGCCTCCCGGTTCAAAAGGAGGGTCGCCCCAGATTGGAATGCCACGCGGGGAGACCTCTTCATGTCCGCACAGGGTGCGCTCAGTCGCTCCGATTTTTCCGGTGTACGCATCGAGATGATCGGCCAGAAACTTTTGCGCAAGCGGAGCATCAATCTGGCCCTTATATTGCGCCATCAACTCTTTCCAGCGTTTGTGCCGCGCGTTGGCCGTGTTGCCGGCGTCGTCGGGATCGAAGGTGGTCTCTTCTTTGGTGAGCGTGGGATCGCTTGGAAAGTTGGATCCAACAAAGTAGCCGTTCTTGGTGCGCCAGAGGCGATGGTTTTTCAGTCCCAATTCCAGGCGGGCGATTTCGCCGGTGTGGTTGTCGGCGATCAGCCAATCGTTCGCGTATCCGCCGTTATTTCCTTTTACCATCAGGCGTTGAAAGTCGTCGATGTTCGCCGCATACTGCATGGCCTTGCGCGCACGAACAAATTCCGGCACGCCATTGGGATCAAAACCGTGGAATCCGCTGATGGTCGTCTCTGTGATGGCAATGCCGGCGGAGTTGATTCCGAAATCGTCGCCGCTGTCGATCTTGCCGGGCCAGCCGTCCATCAAAATGCGATAGCCGTGCTGCGGCACAATGTCATACATAATGCGCCAGCGCTCGGCTTCAAGAAAGGGGCTCCACAGGCTGTGGGCGATGACCGGCTTGTGATCGCGCGTCCAATCTCCTGTGGCGACAAAGGCGCTGCAGCGACCGCGTGGGCTTAAGCTTGCGAGGGCGGTTGGATGTTCTTTGCTTTTTAGATACGGTACGTAGTATTCGTCGGTCTCATTGAAGCCGTTCACCGCGACTACATCCCAAATGTCCATATCGGTGATGCCATTGGCCTTCAGACCGTCCGCGATGCCTTGCAGTTCCTGGCGATACTCGGCTTCAATATGCGGCCAGTAGACATTCTTCGCGGTCGCCCGATAAAAGTCCCAGCTGCGATGGGTACTGTGCGTGTCTTCCAGCCGGATGGCATGAAAGCCATCCTCGATTTCAGGGGCCAGCAAATATCCGTTGCCGAAACCGATCTGGCGGGGCGTGCCCTGCAGATGGACATAGACCCAATTGGCGCGTTCGAAGCGGTATGCACCGTGCAAATCCGGAGGCGTGGACTGCGATTGTGCCTCGGCGATCGGAGAGTTGGCGGCGATGAGAATGAAGCCGAGCAAAACTGGAAACAGAAATCTGCGGAAATGAAAGCGCATTCGTTAGCCCCTCCGACTCAGGCTAACGTTGAAAACTGCCCAAGGCAATCACTATTCGGAGTTTTGGCTGCTTGCAATGTTTGGAGCACCGGGCGGGAATCGAACCCGCGAATACTGGTTTTGCAGACCAGCGCGTTAGCCACTTCACCACCGGTGCTCTTGGTTGAACCATTAAAAAGCGAAAAACCCACTCGGCCAATCGGCTGCGGGTGGGTTTCCATGGTTCAAGCGAAATTGTCTTAGTTCAACTCGCTCCTGGGCACACCCGCGCACAGCTGCGGCAACAGCACAGACAGCAGCGGGTTGGAGCGATGTTCAGCATGTTGCAAAAAGAAGCGACGAGCAGCTTCTTGAATTTTGAGGATAGTGCTTGCGGCAAATTGCTGTCAAATGATCACGCCATCCTTTTCAGCCGAATGCTGATGCTCGACGCGGGTTTCGCCATAGCGATCGCGCGAAACTTTTAGCGGTCGGGTGCGCGATTCTTCCAGTGGCGCTGGTAATTGTCCAGGGTTGAAAACGTCTGGCTCTGCATGCGATCGATGTAGATCTTCCCCTGCAAATGATCGATCTCATGCTGCAGAATGCGCGCGTACCATCCCTTGGCTTCAATCACTCGAGGCTTGCCGTGATGATCGAGGCAGGTGACACGGACCGAGCGCGACCGCGGAACCTCCGCGATAAATCCTGGAAGGCTCAGGCAGCCTTCAAAGAAGGAAACCTGCGAGTCGGAAAGCAATTCAATCTGCGGATTGATCAGCACGTGGAAGTCCACGGGCACGCGTTCTCTTTCCTTCAACTCGGCTTCGGTCGCGGCTTTGTGATATTCCGCGCGATCCTCAATCACCGCCACGTTCAAGGATTGGCCGATCTGCGGCGCTGCCAATCCAACTCCGGGCGCGTCGCGCAGCGTCTCTCGCATGTGATCGACCAAGTCTTTAATTTCTGGGCTGCGAATCTCTTTGGGCGTAAGCGGGCGCGGCGTTTGCCGCAATACGGGATGTCCAACAGCAACAATCTTTAGCAGCATGTTTCCTGCAATTCTTGCGATCTCCAGGTCAGCGCAGCCGCCTGAATCGCGCTCTTCCTATGCTACAATTTAGCAACTTCTTTGGTGCTGGAGTTCTGCCGAGTGACTACGATTCAACCTTCTCGAATGTATATGGCCATGCGTGCCCCAGGCGGTCGCAGGCCAGCTTCAGAAGTCTGAGTTATCCCGCTCAATCTTCATTCTGGCAGCCGCCTGGGGAGTTCCCGCCACGGCCAGTTTCTCCCAGGAACCATTGCATAGCCCGAATGGAGATTGCGTTTTGAGCTCACCAGATTTGGACATTTCTACCGTCGCGATTCATGGCGGACGATCACTGGATTCCCACGCCAGCTCGATCCTGTTTCCTCTCTATCAGACCAGCACGTTTGTGCACGATGCGGTCGGCGTCGACAAAGGCTTCAGCTACTCGCGCGTGTCGAACCCTACCGTGGACGCGCTGGAAAAAGCAATTGGCGCGCTGGAAGGAACGCCGCCGGTGGTTTGTTTTCGCACCGGCATGGCCGCGGTGACCACCCTGTTTCTTTCCGTGCTGAAAGCCGGCGATCACGCTGTCCTGACCGATGTTGTGTATGGCGGCACCATGCGCCTGTTTCGCGAAGTTCTGGATCATCTCGGCATCAGCGCGTCCTTCGTGGACACATCCGATCCGGCCAATGTTGAAGCGGCGATCACTCCCGCAACGCGCATCGTTTTCCTGGAGACGCCGGGCAATCCGACGCTGAAGCTAAGTGATATTGCGGCAGTCGCGGAGATTACCAAGCGTCATTCGATTTTGCTGGCAGTCGATAACACATTTCTGACGCCGATTTTGCAGAACGTGCTTCAACTGGGCGCGGATATTTCTCTGTTATCGACAACGAAATATATCGACGGCCATAACGCAACCGTTGGCGGCTCACTGGCCACACAGGATGAGAAGCTGCTGGAACGATTTCGTTTGATTCGCAAGACCATCGGCACCACGCAAGCTCCGTTCGAAGCATGGCTGGTGCTGCAGGGAATGAAGACACTGCCGACGCGGTTGAAGCTGCATTGCGAGAATGCGCAGGTTATCGCGGAATGGCTGGAGAGCAATCCCGCAGTGGCGCGGGTGTATTATCCGGGGCTTCGGTCGTGTCCGCAAAAAGTTTTGGCAGAAAAACAGCAGGGCGCGGCCGGCGGCATGGTCGCTTTCGAGTTGAAAGCGGGCTACGACGCTACAATTCGCATGCTGAATCAAGTGCAGCTTTGCTCGCGCGCCGAAAGTTTGGGCGGATTGGAAACTCTGATCACGCATCCGTCTTCAACAACGCACGCCGATCTGGATCCTGAGTTGCGCCGCAACCTTGGCATCAGCGATGGCTTGGTTCGGCTTTCTGTCGGACTGGAAGCGCCGCAGGATATCATTCGTGATCTGGAACAGGCGCTCGCAGCCGCCGGATGTAATGTTCAGGAGAAGGAGGTTGGCCATGAAAATCGCTAGCCGCCTGGTCAGTTTCGATCCCGCACCGGGAGATCGCTTCCGCCCCATCTCCACCCCGATTTACCAGACCGCGACTTTCGAGCAGGAATTTTCCGATCAGTTTGGCGAGTACGATTACTCCAGAAGCGGCAACCCAACCCGTACGGTGGTCGAAAAGCAGATTGCGTCGCTCGAAAATGGAACCCACGGATATTGCTTTTCCAGTGGCATGGCCGCCATTACGACCGCGACCAAATTGCTGCAGAACGGCGAAGAAATTTTAGCCGATAACGATTTGTATGGTGGCACCTGCCGTTTGTTTACCAAAGTGCTGAAGCGTACCGGAATCTCCGCGAAATACGCGGATGCGTGCGACCTCGAAAATTTCGAGCGACAGATCACTCCCAAAACCAAAATGATCTATGTTGAGTCGCCGACCAATCCGTTGCTACGCGTGGTGGATCTGCGCAAACTGGCTGCCATGACGCATGCGCATGGTGCGCTGCTCTGTGTGGACAACAGCAGCATGTCGCCCTACCTGCAGAACCCACTTGACCTGGGCGCGGATGTCGTACTGCATTCCGGGACCAAGTTTCTCGGTGGACACCATGACGTAACCGCCGGAAGCATTGTCGTGAAAGACAAAGCGCTTGCCGAACAGATTTATTTTGTGCAGAACGCGGAAGGCAACGCGCTCGCGCCGTTCGATTGCTACCTACTGCTGCGCGGCATGAAGACATTGAAGCTGCGACTGGATTGCCAGCAAAAAAATGCGCAGGCTATTGCGGAGTATCTCAGTCAGCATAAAGCAATTCAAAGGGTCCGCTATCCCGGGTTGAAAAGCGATGCCGGGTATGAGCTGCATCGTTCTCAGGCACGCGGCGCGGGCGCTGTGCTCAGCTTCACGACCGGTTCCGTTGCGCTCTCAAAAGCCATTGCGGAAAACGCCAAGCTGTTCCGCATCACGGTCAGCTTTGGCAGCGTCAACTCTTCCATCAGCGTGCCGGGGAACATGTCGCACGCCAGCGTTCCCGTTGAGTTGATGTCGCAGCGCGATCTGCCGAAAGACCTGGTTCGCATTTCTGTTGGGATTGAGGACGAGGAAGATTTGCTGGCCGATCTCGATCACGCCATCCAATCGTATCGGTAAAGTTCCGACCGTGGCTGTGCGCGAGGAGCAAAAGCGGAACTCAGGCGGAAGCTCCTTCCGCTGCGATCGCTGGCGCTGACTGGCTTTGTCTTATTGCTGCTTATCCTGATCGCGAACGCGTTTGTTTACTCCGGCGCGTTTATAGAAATTCTGCATAAGTTTAAGTCGGAGAGGGGCTGATCCTTCCGGACTATTCTAGCCGACGATTTCCCAATTTTGACATGTCTGCTAGAACAGATATGCAACCCCAGGCGCCGACTCGTTTTCGATCCTAGCGAGAGGGCTTTCAGGCGAATTTTTTCGTCGGTAATCCTGCCGGTCGGCCGAGCGATCGCTCTCGAACATGGCCATCGCGCACGAATAAATTCCGCGGAAAGGGACCGGTCTGTCCCGAGTGGAGATCGGTCACACCAAATCTCCAAAAGCAGGTAATCGGGAATATCGCCTCACTCCAGCGCACATTCCTCTGTGGCGTGCATCACGGTCCAGTGCAAAAAACGGTATGCTTTCCGTATCTTTGATTTTAGAAAGGACCGGTCATGAATATTGCCGCAAACGTAACGGAACTGATTGGACGGACTCCTCTGGTGGAGTTGCATCATGTGACGGAAGGTTGCAAGGCGAGAGTGGTGGTAAAGCTGGAGAGCCAAAATCCGCTGAGCAGCGTGAAAGACCGCATTGGGCTGGCCATGATTGAGGCAGCCGAGCGCGAAGGGAAAATCGCTCCCGGTAAAACCGTGCTGGTTGAGCCTACTAGCGGCAATACCGGGATTGCGCTGGCATTTGTTGCGGCGGTCAAGGGTTACGACATTATCCTGACCATGCCGGATACGATGAGCATGGAACGCAGAATCCTGCTGTTGGCCTTGGGAGCCAAAATCGTTCTGACGCCGGGCCCGAACGGCGTCAACGGCGCCATTGCCAAGGCGGAAGAGATCCTGAAAGAGACGCCGAATAGCTTTATGTTGCAGCAGTTCAATAATCTTGCCAATCCTAAGATCCACTTCGATACCACAGGGCCGGAAATCTGGAACGATACGGATGGCAAGGCGGACATTCTGGTGTCGGGCATTGGCACGGGTGGCACCCTGACCGGCGTGAGCGAATACATCAAGGCCCGGAAGCCCGGTTTTTGGTCGGTTGCGGTTGAGCCTGCGGATAGCGCCGTGCTTTCCGGCGGCAAACCGGGACCGCACAAGATTCAGGGGCTCGGGGCTGGTTTTGTGCCAAAGATTTTGAAGACGGATCTGATTGACGAAGTGATCACCGTAACCAATGACGATGCCATCGCCATGGCGCGGCGGTTGCCCAAGGAAGAAGGCCTGCTGGTTGGCATCTCTTCTGGAGCGGCCGTGCATGCCGCGCTGCAACTGGCAAAGAACCCGAAGAACGAGGGAAAGTTGATTGTCGCCATCGTTCCCAGCGGTGGCGAGCGGTATCTTTCGACCCTCTTGTTCGACGGGTTTCGCAAAGAGGCCATGGAGACCAAGACTTCCGCAGTGCCGGTATGAAGCGCTCTAATAAGTCTGCTGTATATCGCGATACGGAGGATGAGACCCGCCCGACTGCGGGTCTGTCGCCGCGGCAAGCCGAAGTGGCGAAAGGATCGATGGGACCACTTCTATGAACCTGGTGCAACTGATTCGCGAAGACGTTCGATGCGTATTCGAGCGCGACCCTGCCGCCACCTCGAAAGCGGTGGTGCTGCTTTGCTATCCGGGCCTGCACGCTGTGTGGGCCCATCGCATCCATCACTGGCTGTGGTCGCATGGCTGGCGGCTGTTGCCTCGCTTGCTGTCGCAAACGACACGCTTCTGGACAGGAATTGAAATCCATCCCGAGGCGCAAATCGGTCGACGATTGTTTATCGATCACGGGATCGGCGTGGTCATTGGTCAGACGACAATCATTGGCGATGACGTGACCCTCTACCAGGGTGTGACGCTCGGGGGAACCGGAAAGGGCACGGGAAAACGACATCCCACGCTGCGCGATGGAGTGTTTGTCGGCAACAACGCCAATATTCTGGGAGACATCACGATTGGAGAACGTTCGCGAGTGGGCGCAGGCTCCGTGGTGCTGCGCGATGTGCCTCCGAACTCGACGGTCGTGGGTGTTCCAGCGCACATCGTCTATCAGGGCGGCAAACGCGTGCTGATTACCGATCCTCGCGAGATCAACGATCCATTGTCCGATGTGATCGTTGGGCTCTGTGACGAGGTGAAGCGTCTGAAGTCCCGTTTGGAGCGGTTGGATGGCCAACTGCAGCAATCGTTGCTAACGGATCCGGAAAGCGCGCTGGAGGTGGAAGAAGAAGAGCGTGCGCGTTATCGCAGCCAGCAATATCCGCGGTCAGATTATGTGAGCATGGGCGAAGGCATCTAAAAAGATTCGCCTGCGTGCGGCGGCCATGTAAAGCTGACCACCTCCGTGAAAGATATCAAGGCTCTGCTGGTGCGAATTGCCAGGCACACGCGTGGTGAGTGGGCTGAAGCGCAAAGAGATCATTTCCATCAAGGGAACGTCGCTTACCATCCCGCGCAAATCTGCGCTCGAGCTGCTCGTTGAGGGCAGTTCTTTATAGGCGAACCGCTAGTAAGGCCTTCAAATCCTATGGTCGGTGTGACATCTGTTACGTTTGTCACAGATGTTTTCGATGCTTCCTTCCTATTGTTAAGGAAGAAGGGCCGCATGTCTGATGCTCTATTGCTCCACCGCATTCACTTCGCATTCACGATCACATACCACTACCTGTTTCCGCAGTTGACCATGGGATTGGCGTTGCTGATCGTCATTTTGAAGACGATTGCCATTCGCAAAAATAACCATGTTTACGACGATGCCGCTCGCTTCTGGGCACGCATTTTCGGGATCAATTTCGTCATGGGTGTGGTCACGGGAATTCCGATGGAGTTTCAGTTTGGAACCAACTGGGCCCAGTTCTCCCGCATGACCGGAGGCGTGATCGGCCAGCCACTCGCTATGGAGGGCGTCTTTTCGTTCTTTCTTGAGTCTGCATTTCTCGGGTTGTTTCTCTATGGAGAAAAACGCCTCTCCCGCTGGCAACATTGGTGGGCAGCATTTCTGGTGTTTGCCGGTTCGTGGATCTCCGGCTTCTTCATTATCGTCACCGACGCGTGGATGCAGCATCCGGTGGCATATCGGGTGCTGGCCAATGGATCCTATGAAGTGACCAGCTTCTGGAAGCTGTTGCTGAATCCCTGGGCACTGTTGCAGTACGCCCACAATATGAGCGGCGCAGTCATCACGGGAGCCTTCGTCATGTGCTCCGTCGGCGCGTTCTATCTGTTGGAAGATAAATTCTCCGACTATGCCCGCGCGTTTCTCCGGGTCGGCGTCATCGTCGGCGTGATCGCCTGCGTCTTCCAGATTTTTCCAAGCGGCGATCTGCACGGAAAATACCTGGCGCACCATCAACCCGCCACCACCGCCGCCATGGAGGGACTTTTCACGACGCAAAAAGGCGCTCCCATGGTGCTGTTGGGACAGCCAAACGTTGAGAATCAGCGGATCGACAATCCGCTCGTCGTTAATAAAGTACTCAGTTATCTGGTCTATGGCACCACCTCGGCGGAAGTGAGGGGGCTGAATACGTTTCCCAAAGATCAGTGGCCCACGAACATTCCCTTGTTGTTCTTCGCGTATCACATCATGGCGGGCCTGGGCACCTACTTCGTCGTTTTGATGTTGCTGGCCATCATCTGGCTGTGGCGCGGAACATTGTTTCACGCGAAGTGGCTGCTGTGGTTCTTGATGTTGAGTTTTCCGCTGCCATATGTCGCCAATATTGCCGGCTGGTTAACCGCCGAAGTCGGCAGACAACCGTGGCTGGTGTATGGGCTGATGCGTACCACGCAGGGATATTCCCAATTTGTTTCGACAGGGAACACGCTCTTCACCTTGCTCGGCTTCATGGGGCTGTACGCGATCTTGTCGATCCTGTTTGTCTTCCTGATTTATGCCGAACTTGTGCGTGGGCCGAAGCGCAGCCCCTCCTCCGGCATCCACACCGGCGAGCCAGTCAGCGCTGCATAGGAGATACAGGAGATAGCATGATGGGTTTGATCTGGTTCTGGATTGTCGCACTGATGCTGGTGGCGTATGTGGTGCTCGACGGCTTTGACATTGGAGCCGGCATTGCGCATTTTCTGATCGCGCGTTCGCACCAGGACCGCGACACGATTTTGCGTTCCATCGGGCCTGTTTGGGACGGGAATGAAGTGTGGCTGGTGGCCGGCGGCGGCACGCTGTACTTCGCATTCCCGTTGCTGTACGCGTCGTCGTTCAGTGGCTTCTATCTGCCGCTGATGATCGTGTTGTGGCTTCTAATCCTGCGCGGCATCGGCATTGAATTGCGGTCGCATTTCGGCACCGTCGTCTGGCGCGGATTTTTCGACGGATCATTCGCCATCTCCAGCATCCTGCTGGCCATTTTTCTTGGCGCTGCGCTGGCCAATGTGATTCGCGGTGTGCCGCTGAACGCCGACGGATATTTCTTCGCTCCCCTGTGGACGAATTGGAGAGTCGGCCCCAATCCCGGCATTCTGGATTGGTATACAGTCATCGGCGGTCTGGTGGCGCTGGTTGCTCTTGGCATTCACGGCAGCCTGTATCTGGCGATTAAAACCGGCGGTGAACTGCAGCAACGGGCGCGCGATCTGGTGCAACGCGCGTGGATTGTCTTGCTGATTCTCACCATTCTTAGCCTGACGGCCACCATGCTGGTGCGGCCTGCCGTACTGCAAAGTTATTTCCACTATCCGATCGCGTTCCTTATTCCCGCCGGCGTGCTGGGCAGCCTGTTCGGCATCCTGCTCTACTCCCGCAAGGACAAGGATTTTCCGGCCTTCTTGAACTCCTGCCTTTATCTGGCGCTGATGCTGGCGGGAGCCGCTGTGGGCCTTTGTCCAGTTCTGTTGCCGTCGAGCCGCAATGCTGCCCAGGACATCACCATCTCGAAAGCGCTCTCCGGCCATCACGGATTGGCGGTTGGGCTGGTCTGGTGGGGCTTTGGCATCCTGCTGGCGATTGGATATTTCATCTTCGTATATCGCATGTTTCGAGGCAAAGTGGCCGAGACCGCCGACGCCCATGGCAATTGAACGACCATGAGGTCGCGCTTCCGAAGTGAGAGGGATGTCAAATGTTGCGGTCTCCGACGACCTCGCGTCGGAACACTCATCTAACATACGAGCATCGCCGATTGAGAGGTTTCCGTGAAATCTGACGCTCGTACCTCCTCCACCCGCCGCTCTGCCTCAGCCGCCAACAAGGTCGCTTCACGCAAGCCGCTTGCGGCTGACGAACTGAATAAGATGGATGCCTATTGGCGCGCCTGCAATTA
Source organism: uncultured Acidobacteriota bacterium (assembly GCA_963817855.1). Lineage (GTDB taxonomy): Bacteria > Acidobacteriota > Terriglobia > Terriglobales > Acidobacteriaceae > JAKAAZ01. Next base: position 209,135 of record CAWFQA010000001.1, read on the forward strand.
TTTGTGCGTCGGCATGCTGTACCTGCAGAAAAATCCGCTGCTGCGCGAGCCTCTGCGCCCGGAACACATCAAGCAGCGCCTGCTTGGCCACTGGGGATCGGACCCCGGTCAGACATTTGTCTGGGTTCATCTGAACCGCCTGATCAAAAAGTACGACCTGGACATGATCTATATTTCCGGTCCAGGCCACGGCGCTCCTGCGACTTTATCCAACGCATATCTTGAGGGCAGATATTCTGAGGTCTATCCCGATAAGAGTGAAGATGAAGAAGGAATGCAGAAATTCTTCAAGGAGTTTTCTTTTCCAGGTGGAGTTGGAAGCCACTGCACCCCGGAAACGCCCGGCTCAATCCATGAAGGCGGCGAACTCGGCTACAGCATTTCGCACGCGTTTGGAGCCGCGTTCGATAACCCGAACCTGATCGCCACCGTGGTTGTCGGCGACGGTGAAGCGGAAACCGGACCCTTGGCAACATCCTGGCACTCCAATAAATTTCTCAATCCCATTCGCGATGGCGCGGTGCTTCCAATCCTGCACCTGAATGGATACAAGATCGCCAATCCAACTCTGCTGGCGCGCATTACTGCGAAAGAGTTGGAGCAGTTGATGCTTGGCTACGGATGGACCCCCTATTTTGTAGAAGGCGACGATCCGCACATCATGCATCAGCAGATGGCAGCGACGTTGGAGCATTGCGTTCAGGAAATCCGCTCCATCCAGAAGCATGCGCGCAGCACCAACACCGCTGATCGGCCTCGATGGCCCATGATCGTTCTGCGCAGCCCTAAGGGCTGGACCGGGCCAAAAGAACTGGATGGCCACAAGATTGAGGGATTCTGGCGCGCCCATCAGATTCCGATCCTGGATGTGACAACCAATCCGGCGCACATGCGGTTGCTGGAAGACTGGATGAAGAGCTACAAGCCGGAAGAACTGTTCGATGAGACGGGCGCGCTGATCCCGGAGTTAAAAGAATTGCCGCCCAACGGCACTCGTCGTATGAGCGCCAATCCCCACGCCAATGGCGGCTTGCTGCGGAAGGCCTTGCGTATGCCGGATTTTCGAGACTTCGCTTTTACGGTGACGAAACCGGGCACAAGTGAAGTGGGCCCGACTGAAGTGCTCGCGCATTTTCTTGCTGAAGTCATGCGCAGGAACATGGAGAATTTTCGCGTCTTCGGTCCGGACGAAACTGCCTCAAACAAATTGCAGGCAATCTACGAGGCCAGCAAGAAGACCTGGCTCGCCGAATATTTGCCGGAAGATCAGGATGGCGGCGAGCTTGCCTTGGACGGCCGCGTCATGGAAATGCTGAGCGAGCACACACTGGAGGGATGGTTCGAGGGCTATGTCCTCACCGGCCGCCACGGCCTGTTTGCCAGCTATGAAGCGTTCGTCCACGTCATCGATTCCATGTTCAACCAGCATGCGAAATGGCTGGAGAAGTGTAAGACCGAAGTAAAATGGCGCGTTCCGATTTCTTCGGTGAACATCCTGATTACCTCTCTGGTCTGGCGACAGGATCATAACGGGTTCACCCATCAGGACCCGGGATTTCTCGACATTGTCACCAATAAAAGCGCTGCTGTCACGCGCATTTATCTGCCGCCGGATGCCAATTGTCTGTTGAGCGTTGGCGATCATTGTTTGCGCAGCACTAATTACGTCAATGTGATTGTCGCCGACAAGCAGCATCATCTGCAGTACCTGAATATTGAGGAAGCGGTACGGCACTGCACCAAGGGCATCGGCATCTGGAACTGGGCGAGCAACGATAAGGATGCGGAGCCAGATGTGGTGATGGCCACCGCCGGCGATATTGCCACCATGGAATCGCTCGCGGCTGTTGCGATTCTGCGCGAACGTTGTCCCGGATTGAAGATTCGCTTTGTCAACGTGGTGGATTTGTTCAAGCTGCAACCGGACACGGAACATCCGCATGGTTTGCCTGATCGCGACTTCGATTCGCTGTTTACGCTGGACAAGCCCGTCATCTTTAACTTCCATGGCTATGCGTCCTTGATCCATAAGCTGACGTATCGCCGCACCAACCACGACAACATGCATGTGCGCGGCTACAAGGAAAAAGGCAACATCAATACGCCCTTGGAACTCGCGATCCTGAATCAGGTGGACAGATTCAATCTGGCGATCGATGTGATTGACCGTGTGCCGAAACTGCGCGCGACCGTGGCGCATGTCAAAGAATGGCTGAAAGACCAAATCACCGACGCGATCGCTTACGCGCACGAAAACGGCATCGACCGCAAGGAAATTCGAGAGTGGAAATGGCCCCTTGGATGAGAACTGACTTAGACCATTTGCCGATCCTGGTTTTTAATGGCGGATCGTCGTCGATCAAATTTTCCATTTACATTTCGGATGGCAAACAGCTGACGAAGCTGAATGAGGGAGAAGCGGAGGGAATCGGAACCCCGAAGCCAGAGTTCAGTTTTTACGCTTTTCGCGACGGAAAACGCGAAACTCTTGTGTCTGAGGCTGAACCGAGAGACTTGGACTCAATCCGCGATGCGGTGCGAAAGATCGCAGCGCTGCTGCACCAGCCGGGACTTACCCGGCCGGGCGCCATCGGTCATCGCATTGTCCACACGGGACCAAATCTGCACGCGCATCAACAGATCACGCCGGCGGTGCTGTTGGAAATTGAAAAGGCGACCCGTTTCGCTCCGCTGCATCAACCAATCGGACTAGAAATCATTCGTGAAGCAAAGGAGAGTTTTCCCGGTGTGGAAAATTACGCCTGCTTCGATACGATTTTCCTTCAGGATTTGCCGGAGGTCGCATCGATCTATCCTTTGCCAAGGGAAATTCGCGACCAGGGTGTGCATCGTTACGGCTTTCACGGTTTGTCTTGCGAATCGATCATGGAGCAGTTTCAAGATGGTCGAGTGCCGAACCTGAATCCGCCCAAAAAGATTCCCAGGCGAGTGATCTATGCCCACCTGGGCAGCGGCGCCAGCGTGATCGCAATCCGCGATGGGAAAGCGCTCGACTGCTCCATGGGCCTTACGCCTTGCGGCGGCGTCATTATGGGCACTCGTCCGGGAGATCTCGATCCAGGACTGGTTTTCTATCTGATGCGCATGCAAGGCGGCAGCGCGGTCGATGCGACCAGCGCTGTGGAGCAGTTGCTGAACAAGCGTTCCGGCATGCTGGCACTTTCCGGTCTCTCCAACGACATGCGTCTTCTGCGCGACGCCGAAAAAAAAGGAAACCAGCAGGCCGCATTGGCGATTGAGGTTTTCGCGTTGTCAGTCAAAAAAATGATTGGCGGCTACATCGCATTGATGGGAGGTCTGGATGCCCTGGTTTTTTCCGGTGGCATCGGCGAACGCGATCCGCTGACGCGCACTCAGGTGTGCGGGGGCATGGATGTTTTGGGTCTGACGCTCGATTCGGAGGCGAACGATGCGACACACGGGGCGCCGAAGGCCATCAGCCGGCCGGACTCGAAGGTCGCTGTCTATGTTCTGCCGGCGGACGAGGATCGAATGATCGCCCAGCACGTGGCGCGGCTCGCTGCGGAAGATTGATCAACAGCAAGCCTACTTCATCGCCACCCACAGGCTGGGATCGACGTGCGGAAACACGCTGTCCTGCACTTCAATTTTTCGCAACGCCTCTCCCTCTTCTGCACTGAGTGTGCCGCCGCCGGCGTGCGCCTGCCACATTTTCTCAATCGCGCGGAAGGATGCCAAGTGTTCATTGAAACGATCTTCCGCGTAATCGCGCGCGGCTTCCGTCGTAATCAAGAACTGCCAGTCGGAAGACTCCAGCAATAACAACTCACGGCATAACTGCTTCAGAATGCGCTCTCCCACGGGATTATCTCTCCAGTGATCGGACGTGGCGGCATCCCGTACCGCGACCTCTGCCGGATACAGATATTCCCACGTCCAGCGAGTGTCCGGGCTCAGCCACACTTCATGCGTTCCGTTCTTTCCCCAGGAGCCTTCCGGCAGCGCAAGAAAACTGTCGGGCGGATGGCGATCAAGATAGGCGGCACAACTTGTCAGCGCGACTGGAACTTCTTCCCGCGCCATAATTCGGGCCACATGTTCCAGCCACAGCGGTCCTTCATACCACCAGTGGCCGAACAGTTCGGCGTCAAATGGAGAGGTTAGAATGGCGGGCACGGGATCTTTGAATCCAGAACGTAACGAGTCAACGACCAGGTTGACATAATGTTCGGCGTGCGACTTGGTCCTTGCCGCTGCCTTCTCGGGAAAATACGGCGTCTTGAACGCCATGTCGATTTTGGAGCCAGTCACCTGCCAGTAGCGATGGCCGCCGGGAAAGCGCTTTTTGTGGAAGTCGAGATAATTGCCATCGCCCGGATATCCGGCGTCTCCGCTCCAGACCTGAAGGCCAGTGCGAGGATCGCGCGGAAAAATCGTGACGGGTCTAATGTGAGCGCGAGGCCCATCCACGTAATAAGGCTTGTAGAGGGAGTGTTTTGGCTCGCAGGTTTCCACGGCCAGCGATGCGGCGACGCCCACCGCCCCGCCTGCTCGCAATTCATAGGGCGTAAACAGGACGGACTCTTCCACCAGGTGAGTATCGACAAAGAAGTAATCGATCTTGGCATCTTCCAGCGGCTCTTCCACGCCTCTGCGATTGAAGGGATGCCAGGGGTGGCTGCTGCCGTGCGGGACAACTGGGTAACTCCACATTCCTGCCGGGCGATAGGCGCACTCCGGCAGCCAAATGCCGCGCGGATGAGCGCCAATATGCCGTTCGTGTGTCGCCACGCCGGTTTGCACCTGGGCCCGGATCGACTCATCGGTTCCCAGCAGCGGAAAATATCCATGGGTCGCGCCGCAGGTGATGATGTCGATCAGTCCGCGGCTGGCAGCCTCACGAAATCCGCGGATGATGTCGCCGCCGAGCGCGTCAAAGTCATCCAGCGCCTGCTGGAAATAGGCTCGCCAGTATCGCGCCGTCTCGGCCAGCTGCGGCTCGCCGTTCTGGCCGAAGTAGGCCTCATCTTCGCGGGCGGCGGTAATCTTTCGCTTCAGATACTGCGGGAACTCCGAGCGGAACACTGGATGCGCCAGCTGTTCCAGCAGAATGGGAGAAAGATTCAAATTGGCGCGCAAGGCGATTCCGTCGCGCTCCAGGTTGGCAATCACGCGCAACAGCGGAAGATAGGTCTCAGCGGCGGCCTCCAGCAACCACTCCAACCCATGCGGCCAGGTTCCATGGTTCACCACATACGGCAAATGTGCGTGCAAAGTAAATGTCAGGTATGCAGAAGGACGGTCGTGAGGCGTGTCGATCATGAATTCCCCTTTAACGTTACGTTAGATGCAGATGGGGGAAGAACGAGAATCCGGCGCGCTGAAGATCTGGGCGAGCACCCGGACAGAGTAGACCCTGATCGAGAGAAAAGCAGGCTCTTCTTCTTACTATAGTAGTCTTGTCGGCATGAAAATCTGATGAGGATCTTGTCCGCGAAATGGCGTTTGGGCCGGGCGTTGAATCGGATGCATCGCTGTGAGCCTGAGTTGTTGAGCGATCAAGGCAGGACGAGATCTCTGTTTTGCAGCCGACCATGGCCACGTTTATGCGACAAACGGGGAACCTAAGTGCGCATTGCGGGGCCAATATCCATTTGCTACTATCCAGATGATCGCGCAATTCCTCCCACTGCGCGAAGGAGATAAGCAAATGCCAGAACATGAAACAACAGGAATTGGATGGTTTGTCGCGGGCCTTGGCCTGGGTGCGTTGCTCGGTATCTTGTTTGCCCCCAAGGCAGGCAAAGAACTTCGGGATGGTTTGATGACCAGCGCCAAGGACAAGAAGGAGTACGTCACTGCCCGCAGCCGAGAAGCGCGAGAGCAGATCAACTCCGTGGTTGACAGAGGCCGCGAGCAGGTCAACGATTTTGCCGAGCGTGGCAAGGAAGCTGCCGAAAAAGGCCGCGAACGCTGGAGCGGCATCGTGGATCGTGTTTCCGGCAGCCGGTCTGACGCCGAAGGCCACTCCGATGATGACGAACAACCCTTTCATGGCGGTGCAGCCGAAAATCGCTATTAATGCATCTCAAAGGCAGGTGCGCCGTGCGGTTCCTGCCGCCGTTAGTGCCGTTGGTGTATCGATGTGCCCGCTGCGGCGGGCGGTTCTACACTCATGCTCAGGCCACTGACTTCGGCTCCCTTTCAGCGGATTTCGCCCGATGGGATCAGAGCCACGGTCGGAGTCTGCTAGTGCAAATTTCGTAATGAGGGGGCTTCATGCCAACCGGATCGACGGTTTTCCTTGTATTTACTGGGGTAGTTACGTTTGCCGTGGTCTTGCAGACGATTGTTTTGGTGGTATTTGCCGTCGCTGCTAAGGCGGCTCAAGCCAAAATCATGGAGCAGGCAGATCGGCTGCAAGCCGACGTGCATACCATCGTCCAAGCCGGCGCAGACATTCTGGAGACGGTTGAGGAGTTGAGTCCGCGCGTGCGCGCCATCACTGAAAATGTGCAGAACGCTACGGAGACGCTGCGCAATCAAGTGAACCACATTGACGGTGTGGTCACAGACGTAACCGGGAAAACACGCTCCCAGGTGTCCCGCATTGACAGCATGGTGACGGACACGCTCGATGGAATTGCTCGCGGGACCCGCACCATTCAGGACAATATTATGGCGCCGCTGCGGCAAATTGGCGGATGGATGAACACCATTCGCGCCACCCTGGACCTGATGCGCGGTGGCGGAGACCGCCGCAGCGATCGCAGAACCCGCCGATACGACGAAGACTACTAACCTGGCTCGCTACCTCAGCGCCTAAGGCGTCCCACAGATCCGACTCGGTATCCTGGATTGAAGTCCACGGTCTACCCGTAGCTCCGCCGGTGCTTCCCTCCGCACGCAGAAGTCTACTTCAATAGGTTTTTTGCCATGAACAAAACATTCGCCGGACGTTCCGCCAGGCGGCGCATGAAGTATGGATACCATTCCGTGCCGAACGGAATGTACACGCGCATGCCGTAGCCTTGCTTCGCCAGCGAAGTTTGCAGATCGCGGCGTACTCCGTAGAGCATTTGAAACTCGAAGCTGCGTTTGTCGATTCCTTCGTGCTCCACAAACTTCTTTGTCGCGCGAATGATTGCTTCATCGTGGGTCGCCAACCCGTGATACACGCCGCTGGTCAACAGAATTCTCGTGAGTTTCAGATAGTTGGCATCGACATCCGCTTTGTCTGGAAACGCCACCGACGGCGGTTCCTTATATGCGCCTTTGCATAGCCGAATGCGTATGCGATCGGCCAGCAGCAGTTGAACGTCTTGTTCACATCGATACAGATACGATTGCAGCACGGTCCCGACGCGACCCGCGTGGTTGGGCATGGCGTGGATTTCGCGGGTCATGTCGATGGTCGCCTGGGTCAGATCGCTGCCTTCCATGTCGACGCGCAAAAAGTTGTCGGTGGCGGCGGCATGGTCGACCAGCTCGCTGGTAATTTGACGCGCAATCGCGGGGCTGATGTTCATGCCCATCTGCGTCAGCTTCGCGCTGACGTTGGCCTGCAAGCCGCGCTGCTGAATCGCATCCAGCAGTTGGTGATAGATGTCGGCGGCGCGGCGCGCCTCTTCTTCGGTTGAAACATTTTCTCCCAGGCTGTCGAGCGAGACCGGGATACCTTCGCGATTCAGCGTCGCGGCCACGCGCAGCGCGTCGGACACGTGCATGCCGGCGATAAAGCGGCCAGACATTTTCTGGCCCATGCGAGACTGCTCCGCAAACGAGCGCAAAGATTTGTTCTGCGACAGCGCAATCAGCGCAGAGCGTAGCGGGTTCGTTGTCATTGAATCGGAGCCTCGAGCAAACCCTCTATTGTGTCACAAGAGTAGCGAACGCCGCTGTGCGATGGGTCTTTCGCGTGTTTGACAGGCCCGGAAATTAAAACCTCGCGGATGCCCGCGAGGTTTGCCGGTTGCACGCAAGTTTCCGGAGAGGTTTAGCGGTTCTCGATGGCCACGTACTTGTTCGGATAAGCTGGCCCTGTATATTCGGCGCGCGGACGGATCAGTCGGTTGTCCTCAAACTGCTCGATCACATGCGCTGACCATCCGGCGATGCGGCTGACCGCAAAAATGGGCGTGAACAAATCAACATCAATGCCCAGCGTGGTGTAGGTCGAGGCGGAATAGAAATCCACGTTGGCGTTCAGTTTCTTGTCTTCCTTCACGAACAATTCAATTTTGCGCGACATATCGAACCATTTTGGATTGCCGTCGGCGCGTCCCAGGTCCTGCGACATGCGGCGTAAATGCGTCGCTCGTGGATCTTCGGTGCGATACACGCGATGTCCGAAGCCGGGGACTTTCTTCTTAGAGGCCAGCATCTGCCGCACATATTCCACCGGATCGGCACCCGCCTGATCGATGGCGAACAGGATGCGCATCACCGCCTCATTCGCGCCGCCGTGCAGCGATCCCTTCAATGCGCCGATAGCGCCGGTAATCGCAGAGTGCATGTCGGACAGCGTGGCGACGATGACCCGAGCAGCGAAGGTAGACGCATTGAATTCATGATCGGCGTGCAGAATCAGGGCGACATCCAGTGCGCGTTCTGCCGTTGCAGAAGGCTTTTCCCCGTTTAACATCCATAAGAAATTCCCGGCGTGGCTCAGCGTGGAATCGGGCTCGGCGATCGATTTTCCCTTGCGCACGCGATCAAGAATCGCGACGATCATGGGGATTTGAGCGGTCAGGCGAAATGCCTTGCGTACATTTGCTTCGTGGGACAGGCCTTCCTGGTCGGGGTCATACATGCTCAACGCGGAAACCGCGGTGCGAAGGGCCGCCATCGGCAAGGCATCCTTCGGCAATTCCTGCAGCAGGCGCACGATTTCCGGCGGTAGCACACGCCCGGCGGTCAGTTTTTGATTGAAGTCCGCAAGTTCCGACTTGGTAGGGAGACGACCAAACCACAATAGGTAGGCTGTTTCGGGGAATGTGGATTTCTCGGCCAGTTCATGGATGTCAATGCCGCGGTAGGCCAAGAGACCCGCATCTCCGTCGATCAAACAAATTCCTGAGTCAGAAGCTACTATGTCTTCCAACCCGCGCGCCGCGGCAGTCATAGCCATGTTCGTGTTCTCCAGACAAGTTTTTCTCTGTGCAGAATCCGGTGCCAGTCCGCCCTACACTCCTAACTCGATACTACAATGCAGGCCGAAGGTTCGTCATTCCAGGCAGTCTCTGAAGCATCTCTCACACGATATTGTTAGCTTTTTTCCCTGGGCACGCAGGGAGTCGCGCCGCAGTTATGGCTCCAGCGGTTCGGTTCGCCCTGGCTAACATTTGTGTCAGACTTTGGTTTTATGAAAGTCTAGGGTGTGCCGTTTGGCCGCATTCAAAGTGTCCTGAATCACTTGTTCCGCTGCAGACGCATCGCTGGATGCGAGGAGTTCTTGCGAAATGTTTGAAGATGAAGACCCATTTGGGGAGGAGAGACATTCCCCAGGCCTGCTGATATTGATCGCCGGGCTCTCCTTTCTATTGGCCATCGGCGCGCTCGCGTGGAGTTATTTTTTGCAGACCCGATTGGAAACTACCCAAGCAAGGTTGACTCAGGCCCAGGAGCACATCGATTATCTTTCGGCGCAACATGCGGAAATATGGCGGCAGATGCGGGCCACGAACGACGAGTTTGGAGCCAAGATAGGCATTACGCAGCAGCAGATCGAGCGGCGGGCGCGAAACATTCTGCACCAACAGGAAGTGGCGAACGCGCGCATGGCCAAGCAACAGGCGGCCACCCAGCAAAACGTGACGGATGTGTCGCACGCCGTCTCCAACGTGCAGACGGATGTGGGCGGCGTTAAGAAAGATGTGGTGAGCACGCAGAAGGAGCTGGCCAGCACCGAACAGAAACTCCATGCGGTCGTCGGCGACTTAGGAGTGCAGAGCGGCCTGATTGCGACCAATTCTCAGCAGCTGAATTATCTGAGACATCTGGGAGATCGCGACTACTCCCAATTTACGCTGCACAAGGGGCAGGGGGCGACTTCAATTTCCATCGTGAAATTGCAGTTGAAGAAAGCCGACGTCAAACATTCGCGATACACGCTGCTCATTTATTCCAACGATAAGAAAATCGAAAAGAAGAATCGCGATCTCGACGAGCCGCTGCAGTTCTACACCGGAAAGACTCCCATGATGTTTGAAGTGGTGATCAATCAAATCGGCAAGAACGAGGTTTCCGGATATTTGTCAGCGCCCAAGAATGCGCCCAAGCCGTTTGTTCCATAGCGGATTTCCTGTTGGTGTGGAGCGGTGGAATCTGCACAGTACGGGTAACAGAACTGCGCCAGGACCTGTTCACGCCGAGCTAGGCCCCGGACTTAGTCCGGGGAAAAGAAACCCTCTCATAGAAGGCGCTGAGATTGAAGATTCGAATTTGTTCCGGCAAGTTGTAGAACGCGCTCGGTCCCAATCGGGGCGGCGGTAGCCTACCTAGCGGTTGAAGGCCCGCCATCGATTCGCAATCGGTTCCCCGGACTGTGGTCGGGGGTCTACCCGAAATTCGATCGTCTTACTGCAGCGGCAGCGCCACGGATCTTCCATGTTGGAAGCTGATGATGATCTGGCCGCTCTTGCGCGAGGTCCACTGCGCCTTGGTCCATGGATAGGCGAACACCATCAAACCCTCCGCTGAACCACCGGGCGGAATGACTGTGTGGCGCGCCAACGGCGCCATACTCATGGAGGTTAATTGCGGAAAGCGCTGCATGAAGCGGTCAATATCCCCAGGTAAAGCTGCGGAGCTTTGGTCTCCAGAGGATTGCCCCGGCATCTTCACATCGGAAACCAGGTCGAAGAGGGTGAGCGGGTTTTGGCTGATATTGGTGACTCGCGCCTGCACCAGCAGCACAGTCTCATCCTGTTCCGGCAGCGCTCCCGGCATTCCCGGCCCTTGCGGCGACTCGCCCGAGTCCACTTGCACCTGATATGCGTATTGGCGCAGCAAGCTGGCGGAGGCATCCGGTTTCGAGCGCCCGAAGTATGCAAAAAATGCCCACGCGATGCACAGACCAATTACGACGATGATCGCGGGAACCACAAGCGGACGCCAGGGCTCGACCGGCTCAATCTCATCCATCTCGAGCCCACCCACATTCGGGGTCCGCGCGGAAGGGGGTAGGGTCGACTCTTCTTGCGACGTCTCTGGAACTGAAGATTCGGGGGTAATCATAGTTGCAAGCAGTTTACTCGGAATCCGAGGTAATCAGCATACAAAGTTTTACAGAATTCGGGGGCGAAATTGAATGAGCACCTCCTCAGCCGACCGCGTGTTTAGAACATCTTCCGCCGTCAGGCCGGCCCGACGGAGCTGGCGGATGCCATAGCGCATCTTTTCCAGGTGTGAGGTATGGTGGGAATCCGTGTTCGCGACAATCTTGCATCCCAGCTCGCGGGCGCGACGCAGGTTGCGATCATTCAGGTCCAGCCGGTCGGGATAGGCATTGTGTTCGACGGCCACTCCCAACTCGGCGCAGCGCTTCAGAATGGCGTCCAGGTCGAGAGCGTATGCCTCGCGCCGCAGCAACAAGCGTCCGGTTGGATGCCCAAGGATTCGCACAAAAGGATTCTCAATGGCGCGCAGCATTCGCTCCGTCATCTGTGCGGACGGCTGACCGAAATGTGAATGCACGCTGGCGATGACGACATCCATCTGGGCCAGAACATTGTCAGAAAGATCGAGCGCTCCGTCCGCGAGAATATCGACCTCAATGCCGGGAAACACTCGCATCCGCCCCGCCATCTCGCGATCTACGGCGAGAATGCGTGCGACGTGCTGCAGGGCGCGCGTATCGTCCAGGCCGTTCGTCATCGCGAGGTTTTTCGAGTGATCGGTGATCGCAATATATTCATAGCCGCGGGCTAGTGCTGCGTCGGCCATTTCGCGGATTGTGTTTTTTCCGTCGGTCTCATTCGTGTGCATATGCAGATCGCCACGAATGTCAGATTGCTCGATCAGTCTGGGAAGCCTGTGCTCCGCTGCTGCTTCAATTTCGCCCAGATCTTCGCGCAATTCCGGGGGAATCCAGTCGAGGCCGAGCGCGGCGTAAATTTCTTCCTCCGTCTTGCTAGGCAGCGAGGTGCCGTCATCCAGTCGCGCCAATGCGTATTCATTCAGCGTGTAGCCCATCTTCAGCGCCCGCTGCCGCACCGATACGTTGTGCAGCTTGGAGCCGGTAAAGTATTGCAGCGCGGCTCCATAACTCTTTTCCGGCAACATGCGCACATCCACCTGCAAACCTTGACGCAGCCGAAAGCTCACTTTGTTCTGCCCCTTGCCAATCATGTCGGCGATGGGAGGATAGGCGGCGACGTATTCCACGACCGCCGCGACCTTGTCCTCTTCGCAGGCTGGGCCGGTGATCAGAAAATCCAGGTCGCCCACCGTTTCCCGGCCACGGCGCAACGATCCGGCGGGCGTCACTCGGTCAATGCCGGGACAATTGCGCAAATATTCCGTCAATTTTTCCGCCGCCAACTCGGCGTCATCCAGATGGAAGCGCCCAATGTTCTTGCGGTATTCGGCGATGCCTTGCAGCAGCTTCGCGACCTGTTTGGGGCCACACCGCGGCAGGTTATCCAGGCGACCCTCTTTGCACGCGGCTTCCAATTCATCGACGCTAGCAATTTGCGCGGCGTCCCAAAACAGCGCGACCGTTTTTGGCCCCATGCCAGGCAGTCGCAACAACTCCAGCATCGATGGCTTGTATTTGCTTAGCAATTCCTGGTGCAAACCCAGGGTGCCTGTCCGCTCCAGCTCGACAATGTTCGCCGCCATTCCTTTGCCGATGCCGGGAATCTCCAGCAATCGCTTTGGTTCCGACGCCAGCGCACCCAAGGCAATGGTGCTCTGCTCCACCACTTCTGCCGCGCGCCGGTAGGAACGAATGCGAAACGAGTCGGCCGCGCCCACTTCCAGCAGGTCGGCCGTCTCCGACAATATTTGTGCAATCTGGCGATTTTCCATAGCGACGAAGCAGAGCGGAAATTCCGAGCCCTCGAAGGCATCATCGCACTCAGCCGGGAAAAATGAAAACCCGGCGCAAAGGCCGGGTCAGGAAAGCATCCTGAAGTGAAAACCTATATTGAACGCAGTCACACCACCACTACGTTCTGGATTGTTTCGAATGCGTGAGACGCGGGTAGGCGCACACGAACTCCCTCCATTGCAAATCTCTTGCAACTCAAGGAAACCGCTGTCGAGGACGAGCCTTAGGTGTGCATCTCATGGACCGCGTCTTGCAAGCGCATGACCTGGTCCGCCTGCGGTCCTTTATCTCCCTGCACGATGTCGAACTCGACGGGATCGCCTTCCTTGAGGCTCTTATACCCGTCCGTCTGAATCGCCGTGTAATGTACGAACACATCGGGACCATCATCGCGCCCAATGAATCCGAACCCTTTTGCATTATTGAACCACTTCACTTTGCCTTTGTGCTGAGACACGGAACCGCACCTCGAATCTACAGATCGGGAACCGCCAAGGGATCCTGCCGATATAGACGCGGGAAGCACCAAATTGTTATGCAGAGAATGAAAAAAAGATGACTGCGGTCACAGAAGAAATGGCGAAAAATTACTCTCATTCAGGTTTTTCGGGCTCATACACGATGGCTGCTGTGGAAAAAATGAAGGCGAATTCGCGGGTAGACCGTGGACTTTAGTCCAGGGACCCAAGTTCGAATTCAAGGCGGCCCTGAAGGGGTACTTCGGCGGGCTCTCATCCCCGGACTAGAGTCCGGGGTCTACGTTGAAGTCCGGGGTCTACCTTGTTGTTAACATGTCTTAGGAAATTCCGGTGGCGCGGTGGCGCACGTACATCAGAATGGCGATGATGGATTTGGCGTCGATAATTTTTCCGCTGTCGATCCACTCGAGCGCCTGCGATAGCGGAATCTGCTGGTGCTGAATATATTCGTCCTCATCCGGCGCGGACTGTCCGCAACTCAATCCTTCGGCCAGGTACACCTGCATCCACTCACCCAGAAATCCTGGACTCACGTAGAATCGCGCGATCTTGCTCCAGCGCTTGGCGATGTATCCGGTCTCTTCCAGCAGTTCGCGCTTTGCGCCGGGCAGCACCGCTTCTTCGGGCTCCTTGCGGCCTGCGGGAATCTCCCACATGTACTGTCCGGCGGCGTGACGATATTGGCGCTCGACGACGATCATCGGATCGGCCGGATTGTGCGTGTCATCCACCGCGAGAATCACAACTGAACCCGAGTGCCGGATGACATCGCGACGAGCTGTGTCACCTTCCGGTTCGCGCACATAATCCGTGTACACATCGAACAGAGGCCCGTGGTATGCGAGCTTGGAGGAAACCAGCGCGACCTTTCCGCCTTTATTCCCGTGCAGGGCGGGACTGGAAGAAGTGGATTTCGATGTGCCGGAGTTTGCGGTGGCTGCCATTTTCTTGCGGGGCGCAAGTTTCTTTTCAGACACTCGATTTTTTTGAGTTTTGCTTGGTGACTTGCCGCGCTTTGCTTTCTCTGCTGTCTTCAACGATGTTTTCTGCCCAGATCGCATCCAGTTCCTTTCGCAGTGTTCGTCTCAGCCGGAATTTCTTCCCGATAATATCGGCGGAACATCCGCTCCACATGAGACGTTAAACCAAACTCGCCTGCGCGTCAGAAAAATCTGAGAAATTCCGCCATGCCAGTTAGCCTGCGGCTGGCCTGACCGCCGGATGATCAATCTCCGCGAAGGTCATATTGATCGCCGGGTGGCCGGTCGCACGCTTCCAGTCTTGAAACAGCTGGCCATAACTTGCCTTCAGGTAATTTGCAGGAGAAATGCCAAGCTTCGCGGCGATTCGATCAATCCACTCCGAGTTGCCCTCCAGTTCGGCGAAATCTCCAATGGGAGTCACGTCCACGACGACGTGGCCTTCGTTATCGGCCCATTCGGTGCGAAGCTTCTCGTACACAAACATTGGGGCGAAGCCCAGGCGCTCGAATATCGCGGCCAATGGGCGGCCATCCTCAATTTCTGTTTCGGTTTCGGCGCGAACTTTATGCGCGCTGTTCGCAGAGCCTTCCGCCGGCCCTTTATGGGTCAGGATCCAGCGGTCGCCATACTGACGGATACGCAGCAATTCGCCACGTTGGCGCAACTTGCCGTCCGGTGTGTCAAACAGCACATTGCGCTCCATCGTTTCCGCGGTCTGCAGATGAAACCCCAGCGATGACAGCGTCGTTGTGAATCCGACGCGATCTTTCAGTCGAACTTTCACTTCAGTTTCCATCTTGCTTGTCGCCATTTCGCCGCTCATTGCATTAGTTTCTCAGATACCGGTAGCCCAGAAACTCAGAATAACTCTGATCGAGCCCCGCGCCGTGGGTGCGGCCAGGAAACCGATGTTTGCGCAGCCTTGGTATCGAGCGACGGCTCCATGGAAACGACCTGACTACATTCCGGAACTGTGCGACGGCTCTCGACAGATTAGGATGAAAGACGCAAGGCCTGCGTAGTGCACGCGGCCTGCGCAGACCCATGACCGCAAGCAATACAGTCCGCCTGGCGATTTCTGCCGAGTGCATTTCGTCGGAAGAGGCGCGGACCCGCCTTTCCCAGGCTGCAAAAGTGATTTGTCGCGGTGGTACCGTGGCGTTTCCTACGGAGACAGTCTATGGCCTGGGCGCGAACGCGCTCGATCCAGCCGCAGTGGAGAAGATTTTTCGTGCCAAGCAGCGGCCGGCGTGGGACCCGATAATCGTCCACATCGCCGACCGCGAAATGTTGGCGAAGGTTGCGGCTCGCACGCCTCGAATTGCGCAGCAAAAAATCGATGCACTCATGGATCAATTCTGGCCTGGCCCGTTGACGCTGCTGTTGCCAAAGCGGCCGACGGTGCCGTCAAGCGTGACCGCGGGGCGCGAACTGGTCGGCGTTCGCATGCCCGCGCATCCGGTGGCGCTGGCGCTGATCGCGGCGGCCAACCTTCCCATCGCAGCCCCCAGCGCCAATCGCTTCGGCCATACCAGCCCCACGACCGCACAACATGTGCTGGAGGATCTCGACGGCCGCATTGATCTGGTGCTCGATGGCGGCCCGGCATGGTGTGGCGTTGAGTCGACGGTGATTGAAGTGCGCGATCAGGAAACCATTCTCTATCGCCCGGGCGCCATCCCTGCCGAGGAGATTGAGGCGATTGCCGGGCCGATAGCTCGCTACCAATCCCCGGCAACTAGTGGGACGCCGTCACACCCGCCGGAATCCTTGCCTTCGCCAGGCGTGGACATGCGCCATTACGCCCCCAATGCCCGTGTGATCCCGCTGGAAATGAGCGAGCACACGGGGGATGAGCGCCAGGCGCGATGGCTGGATGCGGTGCAGCAGCAGTCGAACGTTGCGCACAAGCTTGGCGTTCTGCTGCCCGCGGTATGGCCGCTGCCGGAGGGATTTCACGGCATTCATTTTGCGTGGGGTAGCTGGGAGGATGATCAGGAATTGGCGCATCGACTATTCGCCGGACTGCGAACGCTGGATGCGATGGGGGCGGATGTCATTCTGTGCCCCTTGCCGCCGGATTCCGGCCTGGGAGCGGCCATTCGGGACCGTCTGCTGAAAGCCGCGCGCGCGCGATAATCTGCTCGTGCTTCGCAGCACCTACGACATGGTTTGGGGAAGGTTTTCGCCGGCTTTGTAGATGTAGCGGACGCCGTCTTTGTAGACCAGCACGCGAGTTCGGGCGCCATTCTGCATTCCGCCGTGGCCAACATTACGCAGCTTGATGGCATAACGGTCGTACCACTCGATCACGCCTTCCAACTCCTCGCCGTTTTCAAGCATCACGATCATTCGCGTCTGTGCCTGAATCTGTTTCTGGAAGTAAAAGACCTCGGCATGCGAGCTATCTTCAATGGTGCCGTCTGGCATGGCGCGGGCTGTCAATGCTGGTCCATGGCCAAAAATCGTGGGCTGGCGGGCCGGAGCGGACCGTAACGCGAGATTCGGCCTGATCAGGCGCCGTTGCCCGGAAAAGTCGCTCGCCGGCAGCGAAGGCGAGGGCACAGCTACGACGACAGCGGTGCGTTCGACCGGTTTGGGCTTGGGCAATGACATGGATTTCATTCGAACGGACAGATGGGCCAGGTTTTTCATCCTCCCAGATTGTGCTGGAGGAGAGATCTTCAACCCAATTGATTCTGCTGAATGAATACGATGCTAGTCGAAGACCGAACGTTTTCCAACCGCAGTGTTTGTTTTTTCATTTTCGAGCAATTTCGATTTGGGATTACCGTTGCTCGAGGGCCGCTGTCATGGCGTCCAAAGACAGCGAACGAAGCAAGTTGCGTCGCATACCCGACTCAACCTCTGCAATGCGCCGCACCGCTCGTTCAATCCAGTCGAACGAAACGCTGTCGGCCAGCCGGCGAAGCTCCGGCAGAATGTCGATGTTTCGCGCCATCTTCGGCTGCCCTGCCTGCAGCAACATCATGTCTTCCAGCAACAGGTACAGGCTGCGCAGCAAATCCTGAGTCTTCTGCTGGCCCTCGGCTCCGGCGCGATAGGTTTCCGTCACGCGAAACAGCGCCGAGTGGTCCGGTTCAGCCGTCGCTGTTCGCAGCAACAACAAGGCGTCTTTTCGGCTGGCGAGATAGCTGTCAGCGTTGAATGAGATTGTGCGGCCAATGGTTCCTTCAGACAACCGCGCCACCAGGGTGCGTCGAGCCGGGGGCCATTCCGGGTGCCGCTCGGCCAGGATTTTTTCCAGCGTCTCCATCGGCACGGCGTGCAGCCGCACCTGGCTGCAGCGGGAGCGAATGGTCGGCAGCAGGTCCGACGGATTTTCCGCCAGCAGCAGCAAATGAACGTATTCCGGCGGCTCCTCCAACACTTTCAGCAGGGAATTAGCGGCCTCGTTCATGAACTTTGCGGTTGGGAAAATGTAGATTTTGTCTTTGACTTCCGACGGCGCCCGCTGCGCGTTGTGGATCAGCGAGCGTACCTGGCCCACCTTGACCAGATTCTGGGGCGGGTCGGGCGGCACTACCAGCACATCCGGATGCGTCTGGATCAGGATGCGGGTATCTTTGCGGTCGGCATCGCGAAGGTCTTCCCGCGCCTCAACGGCTTCGGCGACGCGCGCATCCAGGTCGAGCGCGGCGGCGATTCGGGTGCAGTTGTGGCAGACATCGCAGGCGTCCGGCAGGCCGTTGAAGGTTTGCGGATCGAGGCAGTTCAGCGTCTGCGCCAGCGCAATGGCCAGCGAATACTTGCCCGCGCCGCGAGGCCCGGAAAGCAGAATCGCATGCGGCAGACGGCCGGATGCGGCGGATTCCTGCAGTTGCCGCACGGTCGCTTCATTGCCGATAAAGCTGCGAAAGTTCACATTTTGAGCCTAGCAGAATTGGAACTGCGCTCCTCCGCGGTCATCATCATCGGATACTTTGGGCGCAAGGTGATTTTGGGCTGCACGTCGACGGTCTGGCCGGGAACCATGTGGAAGCTCCATTGCTGTGCCAGCGTCGCCAGAATCAATACGCCCTCCATCCACGCGAATGCCTCGCCGATGCACTGGCGCGAACCGCCGCCAAAGGGAAAATAGGTGAACCGCGGGCGCACTGCTTTCTGCTCTGGCGTGAAACGCTCAGGATCGAACAGCAATGGTTCCGGGTAAAACTGTTCACTGCGCTGCAGAATGTATTGGCTGAAGAAAAAATAGGTCCCTGCGGGCAGTCGATACGGTCCCAGCTCGACAATCTGGGTGGATTGCCTTCCCATGGCCCAGGCCGGCGGATAGAGCCGCATCGACTCCGCGAAGACCATCTCCGTGTAGGGCAGCTGCGGCAGGTCTTCGAGCGTCGCCAGCCTGCCTTGCAGCGCCTCGTCGATTTCACGTTGCATTCGTTCCGCTGCCGTCGGATTTTCCGATAGCAGATACCATGTCCAGGTCAGGGCGTTGGCGACGGTTTCATATCCTGCAAGAAAAATCGTGATCACTTCATCGCGCAGCTGCCGATCGCTCATCCCCGTTGACGGCGTGGACGCCTTGCGCCCCGCGTCGGCGGGTGCTTCGCCGTCATCCCGCGCCGCCATCAGCATGGAGAGCAGGTCGCCACGGTCTTCGCTCGAGCGCCGTCGCTCCGAAATCATGCGGTATACCTGGGCATCCAGCCGGGCACGCGCTCTGCGAAACCGGATGAGGCCGGGGATGGGCCAACGAAGATAACTCTCGGCTCTCGGCAGCGCGACCAGGTAATTGTAGAGGCGCATGATCACGTTGACCTCATCATTGATCTCGCGAATGGCGGCCGTCACGTCGGTGGCAAACAGTGTGCGCGCGACAATTTCCAGCGTCAGCTCCATCATCGCGGCGGACATGTCGAAGGTCTGGCCCGGTTGCCACATGGCGCGCATGGCCGCCCCGCGTTCCACCATCATGCCGGCGTAGGCCTGTATGCGGTGGCGATGAAAGGCGGGCGCTGCAATGCGACGTTGCCGCATGTGGAACTCGCCTTCGCTGGTGATCAATCCTTCGCCCAGGAGGATCTTCATGCGGTTCTGGGTGCGCTCCTTGATGAAGGACGAAGCCTGCGTCACGAGAATCTCGCGGATCATTTCCGGATCATTAATGAAGACAATGTTGCTGCCGCCCAGCTTGTAGTGGGAAACGGGTCCAAAGGTCTTCGCCAGGTGTTCAAACAGCAGGATTGGATTTCCTGGCCGGAAAAAACGCCGAAACAAGTAGAGCGGCAGGTTGCGTTGTAGCCCCGGCGGGAAACGGAACGACTCAGGCTTGCGACCGGGATCGGTTTGTGCCGAAGTTGCAGATTGAGATGGGATAGCCATGAAGGGAAATGCAAAACAACGCGCGCGCAAGCTCAATCAGGCAGAGGCAGCAGCGCGCGCCAATCGTTCGTCGACAATTTCCACGATACGCTTTTCAGTGACGTCGACCGACGCATCTTCTGCGATTGTGACCACACGCAAAGTGTCCCGCGCGGCAATCTCCTGATACTTCAAAAACACGCGCTGGTAGAAGTCGCGGCCTTCGGTTTCAAATCGATTTTCATCCGTCCCCTGGGCGAGTTGTCTTCCGTTTCGCCGCCGCGCACGGGCAAGCGAAGCCTCCAGGCTCGGGAGCAATAAAATTGTCAGGTCGGGCCACAGATCTCCGCAAACAGCGCGATGCAATTCCAGCACCGGCGCACTGCCCAGGCTGCGCCCACCGCCCTGGTACGCCTCAGTGGAGTCGGTAAATCGATCGCACAAGACGATCTTTCCTTCCGCCAAAGCCGGCAGAATAATTTCATGGATGGATTGGGCGCGGTCGGCAAACATCAGCGCCATCTCCGCCAGTGGCGCAACATTGTGCGTTGCGGAATGCAGCAAAACCGCGCGAATCTGGTCGCCCAATTCCGTTCCGCCCGGTTGGCGAGTGGTCGTGACAGCTCGACCCTGCGCCTGCAACCTGCGCGCCAGCAGGCGAAGCTGGGTAGATTTGCCGGAGCCATCCAACCCTTCAAACGTGATAAAAAAACCGCGCGGCATGGCGGTAGGGTATCACCGCTGGCGCGATGGATGGGCAGGAGCGGTCGCCAGTCACTCCCCTCTGAGAAAATTGCATCATGGCACTGGAATTCACCACCTCCTACCTTGAAGATTCAATCCGCCTGCTGCGCTATTACAAGAAACTCGCGGAGCGCGCCATCTCGCAAGCGACAGATTCGCAGCTATATCAACTCCTCGATGAGGATGCGAACTCTATCGCCATCGTTATGCAGCACATGGCGGGCAACATGAAGTCCCGCTGGACGAACTTTCTAACAGAGGACGGCGAAAAACCATGGCGCCATCGCGACCGCGAATTTGAGCAGCCCCCTGCCACCAGGCAGGCCCTGTTGCAGCTGTGGGAAGAGGGCTGGGACTCCGTGTTTCAGACGCTTGAATCCCTGACGGACGCGGACTTAAGCCGCTCCGTGCCCATTCGCGGCGAAGCCCATTCCGTCATGCAGGCTCTCAATCGGCAGATTGCGCATTATGCCTACCATTGCGGCCAGATTGTTCTGCTGGCCAAACATTTCCAGCACGCTCAATGGACTTCGCTGACGGTACCGAGAGGCAAGTCCGAGGAATTTAACGCGAAGGTACGGGCACGCGAAGCCAGCCAGCGTTAGACGCATTTTGTGCCTTGTCCGTGCGCGTTGCATTACACTGTTGCTTCGTCTGCAGCTCAATCATTTCAGGAGTTCTATGCGCCTTAACATCTCTGTCGCCTTAGCCGCTGTTGCCCTTGCGGCAGTATTTCCGCACCACACCGTTGCCCAAGCCGCCGCCGCCTCCACGCAGCCTGCCTCGACGACACCCATTACCATCACTTTGGATGCCACCGATGCGCCCCGCAAAATGTTGCACGCGGATCTGGTGATCCCGGTGCAGCCCGGCGACCTGACCCTGGTGTACGCGAAATGGATTCCTGGCGAGCACGAAGCCTCCGGCCCCATCGACAACCTTGCAGGCATCGTCATCAAGGCCAATGGCCAGACGCTGCCCTGGGTGCGTGACAGCGTCGATATGTTCAAGTTCCACGTGCATGTGCCGCAGGGCGTGACGGAGCTGCACGTGCATGATGATTTTCTGGCGACCGCGGCGCCAGTTGGCTTTTCCTCCGGTGCTTCCACCAGTGAAAATCTCGCGATGATCAGCTGGAATGAGGTGATGTTGTGGCCCCAGGCGGCTTCCGCGAAAGACGTACAGGTGACGCCCAGCATCATTCTGCCGACCGGCTGGAAGTTTGGCACCGCGCTGACAACCACCAGCACAGAAGGAACGACGACTCACTTTGCCACTGTTCCGCTGAATGAGCTCGTGGACTCGCCGGTACTTTCTGGCCGCTATTTTCGAGAAATTCCATTAGCGACGGAGATTTCTCCCAAGCATTATCTCGACCTCGCGGCCGATGGACCCGAAGACCTGGAAGTTCCACCGCAAATGCTCTCTGGGTTCAACGATCTGGTGCGACAAGCCAGCGCGCTCTATCAGTCGCATCACTATCACAGCTACCACTTCCTGATGACGCTCAGCGACCAGGTGGCGCATTTCGGGCTGGAGCATCATCAGTCCAACGACGACCGCGTGCCGGAGAAGACCTTCCTCGATTCCAATCTGGATGTGCTGGAAGCTGGACTGCTGCCGCATGAATTCACCCACTCCTGGAATGGAAAATATCGGCGCCCTGAGGGATTGTTGTCGCCGGATTTCCAAACCCCGATGAAGGGCAATCTGCTGTGGGTGTATGAAGGCCTGACAGAATACCTGGGCGACGTGCTGACAGCGCGCAGCGGTTTGTGGACGGAAGATCAATATCGCGAGGCCCTCGCAGACTCGGCTGCGGATCTCGACAATCGCCCGGGGCGCACCTGGCGCGACCTGCAGGATACGGCCACGGCTGCGCAAACTTTGTATGAAGCCAATGGCCAGTGGGGAAATTGGCGTCGCGGCGTCGATTATTATCCTGAGGGCGAGTTGCTCTGGCTGCAGGTCGACACCATCATTCGTCAGCAGAGCCACGGCAAAAAATCGCTGAATAACTTCTGCGTGGGTTTTCTCGGCCTGAATGGCAATACGGGTCCGATCACCGTTCCTTACACGTTTGAAAACTTGGTGAGCGATCTGAACACGGTTCAGCCGTACGATTGGGCAGGATTCCTGACCGAGAAGTTGACGACCAAAGAGGCTCACGCGCCGCTGGGCGGAATCGAAAACGGCGGCTATCGCCTGACATATTCGGATACGCCGAACTCGATGGAGCAATCCGAGGAGGCGCTGCGCGGCGTCGATGCCTGGTACTCGCTCGGAGTGCATATCTCTCACGAGGGTGTGCTGCACGACGTGCTGTTCTTTTCACCGGCATACAAGGCAGGCTTAGGTCCGGGAATGAAGATCGTCGCGGTGAACGGGCGTGCGTACACCGATGCCTTGATGCACGATGCCATTCGCAATTCCAAAACCGCGCAGGCGCCGATTGAATTGATAGTCGAGAATACGTCCTACTTCCGCGACGTCAAGATCGATTACCACGGAGGCGAACGCTATCCGCATCTGGAGCGGGTCGACTCCAAACCCGATCTGCTGAATCAAATATTGCAACCGCTGCCGGTGCGTTCCAAGAAGTAGATACCGCATTTTTGCCAATAACGCCGCTGCCGATCGACGGTGGCGGCGTTTTTGCTGGATGCCCACGGGAAATCAAGTTCGTAGAGTGGGAGCGAACCTGCGCAGCAGACCCAATGCAACCCGCTGCGCAGCAGCCCACCCACTAAAACAACAGCTTTGCGCCGAACTGAATCTGCCGCGACGTCGTCGAAGTTGTGGTGATCAACCCGGCCGTCGGCGATGGAGTGATGGTATCGGAGGCGTACACCACAGTGTTCGGAGTGCCAAAGTTTGTTCGATTGAGAATGTTGAAGAATTCAGCGCGAAATTGCAGATTGAGTTTTTGCGTCAGCGCCGTATTCTTTCGCAGCGAAAGATCCAGCTCAGCAATTCCAGGACCGGTCAGAGTGTTGCGTCCCAGGTTTCCATAGGTGCCTGGAAAAGGCACCACGAACGCATTTGGATCGAAGTACTGTGTTGGCCCACCTTGAATCACATTGCCACGAAACTCCGGATTGACCGATGGGCGAACCGGATTGCGGCTGTCTCCATTGTTGCTCGGATTGAAGCCCAGCTGCGGGGTGAATGGGAAGCCGGACTGCAACGTGGCAATTTCGCTAGCTGTCCATCCGCCGATGGTTTTCTGCTGCCAGCCACGCGCGTCAGTCAGGAATCGTTTGCCTTCGCCGAAAGGCAGTTCATACGTGGAGTTGATCACGGCAACATTGCGGACGTCGGTGTTCGCTCGTCCGTAGTCTAATTTCGGATCGGTTGGATACATCACAAATCCGGGTGCATTGGCGCCTACGCTGCTGTTCCATGCAGTTCCATCGTCCAGGCTTTTCGACCAGGTATAGACGCCGCGCACCTGGAAACCGCGTTGGAAGTGGCGATTCAGGTCGACCGTCAACGCGTTGTAGTTGCTGATGCCGTCGGAAATCCAGGTGGTGCTGGCGCCTAAGTGGGGATTTGCGTTCGGAGACTTTGCGGGATAGTAGACAGTTCCCGCAGGCAAAGTATGGGGGCATGGTGATGCGGGGCAAATGGTCGGGATAGGCTCATTCACATCTTCTGAAAGTATCTGATGGGAACCGTGGTATCCGATGTAACCCAGGATGAGAGAAGTATCGGACGCGAGTTTCTGCTCAAAACTCGCCGAGTACGAGAGCGACGTCGGCGTATACGCGTCCGGTTGAATTCCACTGGGCGAAACCTTGCTGCCCGGGGGTGGCGGCGCACCGGGAACAAAGTGGAGGGCAGAAACCGCCACGTTCTTCAGTATCTGGGTCGTGTTGAACGGAGCATTCTGATCCAGCCGATAATCGAGACTATCCAGCAATGAATCGTAAATGCCGACGCCGGCGTGAATCACCGTGTTTCCATTTAGTTTTGGTTGCCAGGCGATTCCGACGCGAGGCTCCGGCAGGAATTTGGCGCGATTGATTGTGAACGCTGAGTCGGCCACCCTGGGCGCAGTCTCCAGCACTCCCTGCGAGTCGAAAATATAGTTCGAAGCGCGGCCCTGGGCCTCATTCCAGCCGTCGGTGGACTCGAACCGGAACCCGGCGCGCAACTCCAGATTCGGCATTAAGTGCACTGTGTCCTGCACAAACCCAGCAGCCCTCCAGTGAGCGCCAGCCAAGCGCGGTGGGTGATGGCACAACGGTGAAGGTGGAGACATTGCCGAGCAGAAATGCGTTGAGGCTGCCGAAGGATGCCTGGCCATATTGAACCTGTGCAAGGTTGCTGTTGGACTGGATACGCTGCAGCCACACTCCCGCCTCCAGCTGATTTCTTCCGCGGGAGACATAGACATGATCGGCGAGCGTGAACAGATTGCGCGCGACATGCAGGTTGCTGCCGGCGTTTGTGCCCGCTCCGCTGATCTGTGACGCGCCGTTGAGCGCTGTACCTCCGCCCACAACTACGGCCCCGATGGGCTTGCCTTCGACCCAGCCCGGCAGGCGGATGGGCGTTTCCCCAGTGAAGTAAAAGCTCGCGCGGGAAAAACCGACGCGAAAAGTATTTAATGTGCTCGAGGAAAAGACATGCCCCTCCTGCGCGCTCAAAACCTGCTCGCGAAGCGTTTCGTAATCCGTACTGAGCGGATTGACGGTCGGAGTATTGGCGGTGCTGTCGTCAATCGTATAGACGGCGGCTGCAGTATCTGCCGCAGAGATGTTGTAGTCGACTCGGGTTGTGCCGAAGTCTTCTCGAATGCGCTGCAGTGGATGACTATACGCTTCCGCGATGCCGCCGCCCAGTTCCGGGCCATTCTGCACCGGCCACAAGTCCAGCAACGGTTGCACGTCAGGAACAGCCGCGGCACGGGAAGCGTTGTCGGGGACCAAGGTCACATCCGACAGGCCCAGGTTCTGCCGAAAGCCTTCGTAATTGCCGAAGAGCAGAAGTTTATTCTTCACCAGCGGTCCACCGAGCGCGCCGCCAAACTGGTTTCTCTGAAAAATCGGAATATCTCCCCGGTCGAAGTAATTGCGGGCGTCCAGAGCGCTGTTTCGCAGAAATTCAAACGCGCTGCCGTGCAGTTGGTTGGTGCCAGACTCGGTATCAATGCTGATCTGGGCACCGACTCGTTTTCCGTATTCAGCCCCGTAGGTGTCGGAGACCACGTTGAATTCGCGCACCGCATCCACCCCGAGAAGCTCTCCGCTTACACCTCCGGGTGTCACGTTGATCTCTGAAGCGCCCGTATATTCAATTCCGTTCAGCAGGTACAAGTTGTCTTGCGGACGATGTCCGGCCACGGAAAACATATTGCCCGGGGAGGAATTCGATGTGCCCACGGCGCCGGAGCGCTCTCCCGTGTAATTGACGGACGCAGGATTCAGAGTGATCAGTTCATCGTAACTGCGTCCGTTCAGCGGCATTTCTTTCACCTGCCGCGCGCTTACCAGCCCGGAGGTTGGCTGAGTCGTCGTGTTAATGGCTAGTGGCACATCGGTGACCGAGACTTGTTGCTGCAACTTGCCGACAGAGAGCGAAAGATCAATTACGGTGCTTTGTCCCACGACCAGGTTGATTCCAGTTTCTGACCGCGTGCTGAAGCCTGATTTCTCGACAGTGACTGTGTACCGGCCAACCGGGAGCGAAGGCGCGGAATAAGCTCCTGCCGAGTCGCTCACCAGGTTGCGAACCGCGCCGGTCTCTTGGTTCGTGACTGTGACATGGGCTCCGACGACGGCTGCCCCGGATGGGTCGTGGACCGTGCCGGAAACGGTTGCACCCACCACTTGTGAGCGAGCTAGGGGCAGCGAGAATATGCCTGCGAAAATGACAAAGGATAGAAGCAAAATAGAAACAGAGTTGCGATGAAAACGCTGCATGGACGAAGGGCTCCTTCGAGATTTGTAGAAAAATCAGAATGAAATCAAGATCGGAAAAGGAACGGACGGTCGATCAACAACAACAGAGCGATGTGCGGGGAGCACAAATTGACCGGCGAAAATGGCGGGAAGAAATCATGGTTTCGACTGAACTCGACGATGCTGGTGGTTGATGGCAATCTCGGCCGCAAATAGAAAAGCCGCTCGGGCTGACCCGGCGGCGTTGATTGCGCAAGGGCGAGCGAAGGTCAGTTCAAGGGCACAATTCCTGACACGGAGTGCAACCTGAAGCATCCCAACAACACGAATTTGTCGCCCAAGAAATCATGTTCTCAGAATGTATCCGGATGTTCATGCGGCGTCAACCTCAAAGTTTCGCGCGACTCGCGAATTGACATGTTGGCCCGCATCCGACATTCTAGAAGAGTAATGGCTATCCAGCTCTGTACCCAGATGTGTCGGTTCCAGGTTCGCTGTTGTTGTTGTCGCAGCGTTGCCGGCCCAGGGTTTGAGCACTGTCGATAGTTCCACGATTTCCGCTTCAGTCTCCTAGAAATCTAAAACCCTGCGGTCGCACCTCTTGCGAGCGTGGGTTCTTTCCTGCCTGTCTCGCATTCCATTTCACCGCAAAACTTGTTAGATCGGGCTCACGATGGAATTGGCGATTGGATTTGTCATCGCGTTTGCAATTGCAGTCACCGGCGTCGGTGCGGGGACCATTACCGCGCCGCTGCTGATCCTGTTTTTGCATATTCCCATTGAGCTCAGCGTCGGCACAGCCCTGGCCTATTCCGCCATCGTAAAAATGATCGTTGTGCCGGTCCAGATTTGGCGCAAGCAGGTGGTCTATCGCGTGGTTGGCTGGATGTTGTTAGGCGGTCTTCCCGGAGTGATTCTGGGCGTGGTGCTGTTTCACCGCGTGGTGCGGCACGGCCAGCAGAATATTTTGTATGTCGCGCTGGGCAGCATCATTATTGCGTCCTCAGCCTGGCACCTGTATCGAAACCTTCGTCCACCAACCGCGACCCGGGCGAGAAAAACACATCCCGCGTGGATTGCGGCACTGATGTTGCCGATCGGGACTGAGGTGGGCTTTTCCTCTTCGGGAGCCGGTGCACTGGGGACGCTTGCATTGCTCAGTAT
Organism: uncultured Acidobacteriota bacterium; assembly: GCA_963817855.1. Taxonomy (GTDB): domain Bacteria; phylum Acidobacteriota; class Terriglobia; order Terriglobales; family Acidobacteriaceae; genus JAKAAZ01. The sequence continues at coordinate 236,772 of CAWFQA010000001.1, forward strand.
GACCACGCTGGACGCATCGCAGGTGGTAGGCACGGACCTTGTCTTTGGTCTTTGCCTTTCGCTGGTCGGCGGCGGCATGCACGTGTTCAGCGGTAGCTATGACAGCGCGCTTTTGGTGAAGCTTGTGCTTGGCGGATTTTTTGGGGCCGTGGCGGGCTGCGGAGTTGCACCGAGGTTGCCGAATCGCCAACTGCGGGTTGCACTGGCCGCGTTGCTGTTAGTGGTGGGAACTCTGTTCTGCGTGCGGCCATTGAACTTCCATCCCATCGCCAGTCTGCAGGCCGTGGTTCACGCCAGTGTTTCTACTTCCAGCCCGCTGGATCGCTAAGAATTTCAGCGTGAAGATGATTGCAGCGTTCCGGCGACAATCGTAGCCTGCACTTCCACATGTCCGCGGAATTCGTGTCGCGTCAATCGATACGCAATGTCTATCGCTTCGCCCACGACCGGTGGCCGATCCAGCGCGGTATCAATTGAAAACCAAACTGCCTCCAGCGTCAGGGTGTCGCGTTCCAAACGCAATCGTCCGTGCCGGCCATTGGTCAGCGCGCGATAGGCAGCGACGCGAAACGTCCCCGAATAGAGCGGCGCTTCAAATCCACGCCCAAACGGCCCCATCGCCTCCAGCGCCTGAATGCTTTTCAGGTCGTGTGCATTGGCATCGAGTTCGCCATCTGTCCAGAGAGTAGGTCCCGTCGCCACCGCTCCTCCCGTTTGCTCCGCAATTGCGAATGTGAAAGCCTGCCGGAACCGTTCCATGTCGACCACGCGAATGGTTGCGCCCGCCGCTGCCTGGTGACCGCCGAAGGCCACCAACAAATCGGGATAGGAACTCGCGATCTCTTTCAGCGCGCGTTGCACGTCGATCCCGGTCACTGAGCGAAAAGATCCGCTCGCGAGTCCAGTAGCTTTGCCGGATTCAGTTTCCGTTGCTAACGCCGGCGCAGTCGCCCGCGCGCCTTGTCCCTGTGGTGCGAAAATGGCACAGGGCTTTCCGAATGCCTCCACGACGCGGCTGGCCGTGATCCCGTGGACGCCGGAGTGGCCGTCTTCCAGGAATAAAACGATCGCCGGTCCTGAAACCCGTGCCGCTTGCGGAAACGCCTGCGCCCGCAGTCGACGCTCAATCGATTGCCGCTCAGAATTCTCGCGCTTCAGGTGACTCCAGCATGCTGCGGCGTCCACTTCCGTTTTTGCAATCAGAAATCGAAAGCCCACCTCCGCCCAATCCAGCCGTCCAGAGGCCGCAATGGCGGGGACCAGGCGAAACGCAATGGTTTCGGCGTCGATTTCGCCATCCACCTCCGCAGCAAAAACCTTCCAGCACGGCCGGCATCCAGAGCGAACCCGTTGCATGCCACGACGCAGGAAGGCGCGATTGATCAAGCTCGCGCCCGGAGATAACGAGACGCAGTCCGCAATGGTCGCGACGGCAACAAAGTCCAGCAGGCTGGCGAGCGATGGCAACTCGGCGAACACGCCCTGCTCCAGCAATGCGCTCCGTACCTTCGCCATCACCAGGAACGCAACCCCGGCGCCGCACACATGCTTGTCATAATCTGAGCCCAGCCGGGACGGATTCACCACCGCATAGGCGGATCGCGGTGGCCCGTCCGGCGGAATCACGTGATGATCTGTGACAACGACATCAATCCCGGCGGCAGCCAGCGTGGCGATTCGCGGCTCGTCACTGCTGCCCTTATCCGCGGAGATGACCAGCTGCGCGCCGAATTCCTGGATCCGCGAAACCACACCCTCGCCGATCCCGTAGCCTTCTCTCAGGCGATGGCTGGTGACGACGCAGATGCGTTCGGGGGCAACTCCAAAGGCATCGACCATCGCCGTCCACAGCACCGCCGCCGATGCGGTACCGTCCATGTCGTGATCGCAGGCCAGCGCAATACGCTCCTGCTGCACGATGGCGCGCACAATGCGCTCCACGGCGCGATCCATAGAAGGAATGGCGCCTGGATCGACAATGTCTGAAAGTTTTGCAGCGGTCAGCGATTCCCACTCGATGAAGTGATCCAGTCGCCGTCCCAGGAAGTTCGCAATAGACGGGGCCATTCCGGCTCGCAAATAGGCATCGCGAACCTCCGCGTTACAGGGTCGTTCCACCAGGGCTTTTGGAGGCAATTTCCAGAGCGGGGATTCTTCCTCGACAGCAACAAGCTCCGCGGTCAGCTCGTTGCCGGGAGGCACCGAAATGCAAGCTTCGACGGCCAGGGCCGCGGGATCATCGTTCACTCGTCATCCTCATCGTCGTCTTCGAGTGCGTTTTCAATTAGCTCCTGCAGGCTATCGACGGTGTTCACCATGGCGCGATACTCCCGGTACCACTCCGTCTGCGTCTCATGCACAAACAGTATCCCCTGGTGCGCGAACGCCAGCTCAAGGTGGCCGACCTTGCCAATTTGAAGGAATAGCCGATTCAGCTTATCCATCTCCGGGGCCGGCGCTTCTGTGCTCGACATGTCCTGCAGTTCGCTGGACAGCAGCTCCAGCGTGGTGCGGTCGACGGAGTCCTCGCCGATGCATACCAGCGGCGCGCCCGCGGTCTTCGCCATTTCTACAAAGTCCTTCCAGCTCTCCTTGGCGATTGTGGCGTTGTCGGCCGTCATTTCCGGGTCGCTCCACCACACGCGCGGAGTGTCCTCCGGAATCAATGCAGGAAAATGTCGCATGCCATGGCCTTCAATAAAGGCGATCATGTCATCTTTCAGCGAAGTCAGGTTGTTGGAATCCATCTTTTCCATCCTAGACCAGTTTTCCCGCAGCGATAGACTGCCGGCCGACAGAATATGCACCCGTTCTTGACGGAATTGGATGCGAGTGCTTGGGTTCGGTCCGTCTACATCTGCCGCAAAGTGGGTCTGGCGTTGCGAACCTTTATGATGAAAGATAACGACTGAATTTTTCGGGAGCGAGATTTCTTGGCAAAGTATCAGCGGCACGTATTTGTCTGCATCAACCAGCGCGAACCCGGCAGCGCGCGCCCCAGCTGTAATGCCAACGGCAAATCGCAATTGCAGGCGCGGTTCAAGCAGGCTGTGGATGTTGCCGGCCTGAAGGGGACCGTCCGCGTTAATAAGGCTGGCTGCCTGGACCAGTGCGAACATGGGCCAACCGTGGTCGTCTATCCGGAAGCCGTTTGGTATGGGCATGTCTCTGAATCCGATGTAGATGAAATTGTCGCCTCGCATCTGGTGGCGGGGCGTCCTGTAGAACGACTGTTGCTTGCCGAAGGCTGCATCAACACCGGAGGCTGCGAGCATCGGCCCGTGAAAACCTGAAAACAATTGCGGGTGGCGTCTCGAGCCGCTCGCTGTGCTATATTCCGAGGGGAACAATGAATTTCTCAAGAGATTATGTTGGATATTTAGGCCGGCGCACCATCAAGCATCTGATCGATGTCAAGATGATCCAGACCGAGAAAGTTGAGGTCTTGAATGCCCGCGTACAGGCTGCCCTGATTGATGAATTGATGCTGGAGGATCGCATCAACGACGAGGTTCGTCTGATCCTCGAGGCTTATCAGGAAGAAATGCGCCGCACCGGCGCCAGCTACCAGGAAATGTTCAAGAAAATCAAGCAGGAACTCGCCCGCAAATACAAGGCGGTGCTATGAGAGTTTCCCACGACAAGCTCAACAAGCTGGCCCACGTGATCGCCGATACGCTGGCGGAAACCGACGAGTGCGAATTCCACGAAGACCGCAATACCATTCGCCAGGAATCGCGCAAGATGCTGGAAAAGCTGTTTGCCGAAGAGATGAAAATCGATCAGGCCGCGCGCCTGAAGGTCTCCTCCCACAAGAAAAATATTCCTGAAGGCAGCCAGGAGTGGGAAATCCTCTACCGCAAGTATTACCAGGAAGAAGTAAAGAAGCTCGGGCTATAGTCGTTTCACCCGCTGGCGGCACCTAGCCTTTGACTTCCCGTCATTCGAATCGGATAGAATCCTCTCTCCGGAGGTCTTCCATGAGCGATCCAGTGGAAGGCATGATCAATATGCCGACCCATTCTTCTGTCGATGAAACCATCACCCATCTCCAATCGATGCTCCAGGAAAAAGGCGTCCAGATCTTCGCGCTGATTGATCACAGCGGAGAGGCGAAACGCGCCGGTATCGAGATGCGTCCCACTAAGCTTCTGATTTTCGGCAATCCCAAAGCCGGAACACCATTGATGCTGGCGGCGCCAAGCATCGCGATCGATCTCCCAATGAAATTGCTGGTGTGGGAAGATGCCAGCGGACAAGTCCGGATCTCCTACAACACGCCGGAGTATCTGCAGAAGCGACATGCGTTGCCGCAGGACTTAGCCGCCGCGCTGGGCGCTGTAGAAGCGCTGGCGAAGAGCGCAGCGAAATAATTCCAACCCCCTATCTGTTGTGGAAAGCGGGTTGGTCATGCCGTAATCCGCTACTGCACAGTGAAGGCTTGTTGTAGCGGAACATTCTCCGACGAATCCCCGACGTATACAACAAATTTTCCCGGATCCTCTTTCCAAGCGTGGGTTGTCGTGTCCCAGTAGGCTAGCGAGCGCTTGTCCAGCGTGACGGTGACGTGGTGTACTTCTCCGGGCTGCAGCATGACTCGCGAAAATCCCTTCAGCTCCATTTGTGGACGCTTCACCGTCGCGGATGGATCGCCGACATATACCTGCGCGACCTCCGCACCCGCGAGCTGGCCGATATTTTTCACGTCGAACCCAACCTCAATCGGTCCATTCGAAGAAGCTGATTGAGGCGACACCGAAAGATTGCTGAACGCGAAATTGGTGTATGACAGGCCAAATCCAAAAGGAAACAGTGGCTTCACCGCGTCGGTTTCGTAGTAGCGATACCCGACAAAAACTCCCTCGCTATATTTGATGTCGCGCGTGCCGGGCAGCTCGTAATACGTTTTGTAGGTCGGATTATCTTCAATCCGCTTCTCCCAACTGATCGGCAGTTTGCCCGACGGATTCACGTCTCCGAATAAAAGCTTCACCAGCGCCGTTCCGGCCTCCTGTCCCCCGTACCAGGTCTGCAGCAGCGCAGGTGTGCGGTCGATCCAGTCCTGCGTGGCCACGCTGCCACCCGCTGTCAACACCACAACTGTTTTAGGATTGGCTGCGGTTACCTCCTGGATCAACTCTTCCTGCCCGAAGGGAAGCTGATAGGTGCGATCCCGCCCCTCCGACTCTGTCGCGGGACTAAAGCCCACCGACAGCACCACCGCGTCCGCCATTTTCGCCAGGCGGATCGCTGCTGGATCGACGAGTTTGTCCTGCGCGATGATGCCGAGCGATGGAGTATTGGTCGGTCTTCCCGGAAAATAATTGAACTGCACCAAGACGGGTTTCTCGGCCTCCATCGTCACATTTGCCGACTGGACCGAGCCGCCTTCGCCCTGAACTTCAGAGAAAAGATTCTTGCCATTGATCAAAATCTCATCATGGTCTCCGCGCTGGTCTTCCGCCACGACGGTATAAACTCCCGAACTTTGCGGAATGAAATATGCATGCCATTCCACGCGACGCGGTGTCTTTGTCTGCTGGCTCAACCAGGAACTGGCCACATGATCCACAGTTTCATCCACGGTGGAAAACAGCCTTTCGTTGGCCGACAAAATGTATTCATCCCGCTTCAGGCCGGTATGCTGGCACGCAGCATCAGTACACCACTTAGTGTTCTTGAAGACATCTTCGGGTTTTACCACACCGGAATTCCAAAGCACATTTACATCGGGATGCAGGCCATTGCTCAACCCGGCCATAAAACTCACCGGCGCAAACGCCGTCACTTCAGAGCTGCCCCCGCCGCCGGGCACCGCCGGATAGGCGTCCGGACCCAGGCACCGCCAGACGTGTGGATTTTCTGGCGATCCAGCGGCAACAGGTGATTCTGATTCTTCAGCAGAACGGCACCCTCTTCCGCCGACTGCAGCGCAATTGCATCGCCGTGCTGGTTATAAAGAGACATGCCGGGATCAAGCTGATCGCGATCCAGAAATCCAAACTGCATGGCGGTGCGAATGATCCGCCGAACCTTCTGATCGACCGTGGCCACCGTGACCTGGCCGCTCTTGATCGCCGGCAGCAACGTTGCAGTTGTCATGTACTGGGCGTCCGGCATTTCCAGGTCAAGCCCGCCATTCGCGTCCGCAATTCCCTCATGCGCAGCACCCCAGTCCGACATCAGGATTCCGCGAAACCCCCACTCCTTGCGCAGCACTTGGATATTCAGATACGCATTTTGCGTGGCATGTTCGCCGTTGATCAGATTGTAGGAATCCATGACGGCGCCAACGTGACCCTGCTTCACCGCAGCTTCAAACGCTGGCAGATAAATCTCATGCAGCGTGCGTTCGTCGATTACGGAGTTCGACCGCTGCCGATCATATTCGGAATTGTTGGCGTCGAAATGCTTCACCGTGGCGCTGACGCCCTGGCTCTGAACGCCGTCAATATAGTTGGCTGCAATTTGTCCCGCCAGGAACGGGTCTTCTCCAAAATATTCGAAGTTGCGTCCATTCATGGGCTCGCGATAGATGTTCACGCCCGGTCCCAGCAGAAAATTCACACCGCGCGCCCGCGCATCCTGGCCCAGGCCGACGCCTACTTTTTCCGCCAGCGAACGGTCCCAACTGGCCGCCAATCCAATGCCCGCCGCATATGCGGTCGAGGGTCCCCAGGTACGCACTCCTACCGGGCCGTCCGACATTTTCAGCCGCGGAAATCCAATGCTCGGTTCGCTGCGAATGTACATGTTGTCTTCGCCGCCGATTAGCGCGATCTTCTGCTCCAGCGTCAGCTTCTGCACCATCGCATCCACCTTTTGCTCCATCGCGGGTGTAATGGGTTGCGGGCCTAGATTGTTGGACAGTTGCGCTGAGGCAGGAACGGTACCCAGCAGAAGAAAACCGGAAAACAGCAGCACAATTTCACTGAAAACTCTTCGCATGTTTGTGGAGCCCAATTCTTTTTCCGCTGATTTATTTGGTCTGGAAGGATGCCAAGAAGAAATTATTGGCCTATCGACTTGCGATAGCAAGCGCGACCTGCAAATTTCAGATGGCATTATGCAAGTCTGGTGCAAGACAGCTTCGCGTATTCCAGCCGCCGATGCGAATTGAAATACTTCAAAGTGACAATTGAGTGACATTGTGCATGCGGCTGAATCCGTATGATGGCACAGGATCGTCTCCGGATTGGCAGTGATGGATAGCGATCTGCACCTTTCCGGATGCGCGTAGCCTCACTCTTCGCGACGTGCCGCTACGTGTCGCTCCCCCGAATGATCCTTCAGCAGTTCAGCTCTGCACGAAAGGAAAATTCCGTGAAAAACATTCGAATGATCAAGGCTTCACATACGTCCACTCGCATCCTCGCCAATCGCAGGGCCGCTCTCGTCACGGCACTTGGTATCGGCGCAATGCTGATATTCGCCGCCGCCGCATTGTCCGCCCAGAACAGCGATGATACTCAGCCCTTCCTCCCCAATCCAGTTCGCAGCGTTTCCACAGTTCCCGCAAATGGGGATGTGAATCCCTACGGTGTCGCATTTGTGCCGGCTAACCTGACCATTGGACTGCTTCATCCCGGAGACATCCTGGTTTCCAACTTCAACAACAGCAAAAACCTGCAGGGAACGGGAACCACCATTGTTCGTGTGCCCGCCAAAGGCAAGCCAACGCTGTTCTTTCAAGGGCCGCCCAATATCGGGCTCTCAACCGCATTGCATGTTCTTAAGTCCGGTGTTGTCCTGGTAGGTAATTTCCCCTCCAGCGACGGGACCTGCGCAACCGCTCGTTCAGGATCCATTCTTGTTATCAGCCCATGGGGCAAACTGCTTGGCCGTATCGCGAACAAGTACATTGATGGTCCATGGGACTCCGCCATCATTGACAATGGAAGCAGCGCGAAACTTTTTGTTGCAAATGGATTAAGCGGCACCGTCACCCGTTTGGACCTTTCGTGGACCAGCGCGAAGGTCGTGCAGAAAGGCGTCCAGATCGGTTCGGGCTACGCGCACCAATGTGACCCGGTTACGTTCGTGGATGCCCCAACCGGTCTTGTCTACAATCCCAAAACTGGCGATCTCTACGTTGCCTCCACGGCGGACAATAAAGTCTTTGCCCTCCATGACGCCGCGACCACAGACAAAGATCAGGGAACGGGCCGCGTGCTCTACGAAGACAATACCCACCTGCATGGTCCGCTGGGAATGACCATGGCGCCAAATGGTCATTTAGTGGTCAGCAGTAACGATGCGATCAATTCTGACCCGGCGCACCCCAGCGAACTTGTCGAATTTACCCTGGGAGGCCACTTCGTCAAGCAACTCTCCGTAGATCCGGCGCAGGGCGGTTCGTTTGGCTTGAATGTCCAGACTGTCAACTACGTTGCCACATTCGCTGCGGTCGACGACAACGCCAGTGTGCTGCTGATTTGGACTCTGCCGCAACAGTAAGAACGGTCACCTGATCTGTTGCATTCAACCCCTCGACAGCGCGCGGCGTTTCCCGCCTGCCTGTCGAGGAATGGCCAACGTATCTCTCCATCGAGCGATGCGCAGTGCAGTTCTGTCCTAACTCCGGTTGTGACCGCTCACGCAGTTCGTTATAGTGAGAAGGGCACAGGGCGCTATCGTCTAGGGGTTAGGACGTGAGATTCTCAATCTTAAAACACGGGTTCGATTCCCGTTAGCGCTACCAACTATCTTCCGCTAAAGCCCGCTATCTCAGCGGGTTTTGCTTTTTGCCGCAAAGGCCGCTGACGCTCTCTAACCCGTCATAGCGGTAAATCTGTGGCACAACCTGTGGCACGTGCGATCTGGCCGCTTAGAACTGCAGAAGCATATAGCTCGACGGAGGCTGAAAACGTGCCCGTCAGTGTTCGTTGGATTTGCCCCTGACCGAATCTAAGAGCATCTAGACAGGCTTCCGCAACAGTGTCTGTTTTCATTTGCCTATCCCCAGCAGGTCGGGCTACACTCCTTGAGATTTCAGCAGAGCATTGCACGTTCTCAAACCAAATAGTCGTGAGGTAGCCTCGCGTGAGAAAATTCTACCCGTCGGTCACAGTATTCCTCTCGATCGTCTCTTTGGTTGCGGGGCTTTCGGCCCAATCGAGCCAAGGCAGGGTTACAGGGTTCGTCACAGATATGAGCGGGGCCGTCATTAGTGGCGCCCGCATTACTATCACCGACACCGCAACAGGCGTGAGCCGCGTCCTTTCTTCCTCAAAATCCGGAGAGTACATTGCTCCGGACCTTGAGCCTGGCCCCTACTCGGTCCAGGTAGAAGCGAAGGGGTTCAATTCACTGGTGCGCACCGGTCTGGAATTGGAGGTTGGTCGCGACATTCGCGTCGACGCCAAACTGCAGCCCGGATCGGTCGCCACAACGGTCACCGTCACCGGAGCGGCGCCCGTCATCGACACCACAAACGACGTTCTTGGCACCACTTTCTCCACCACCGCGATCAATGAGCTTCCTCTGCAGGGCCGGGACTTCCAGAACATAGTAACGTTGCAGCCGGGGATCCAGCGCACGCCGGGAGGCGGATTTCTCACCATTACCGCCAATGGAAATCGCGCGACCGACAATAACTTCCTCGTGGACGGTGTCGATGACAACGATGCATTCTACGGAGAGACCGTACTCAACGAGCCCGGAGTGACAGGCACGCCGGCGACTCACCTTCCGATCGATGCCATCCAGCAATTCAATGTCCAGTCCAGTCCGCAAGCGGACTATGGCGATAAGCCCGGCGCGATTATCAATCTCGGCATTAAATCGGGAACAAATCAATTCCACGGCAGCGCCTATTACTTCAACCGGAGCAGCGCATATGACGCCCGTAACTATTACAATCCGGTCGGCCAGCCCTTCTCGGCTCTTAGGCTGAATCAGTTTGGCGCCTCCGCCGGCGGACCGATTCTGAAGGACAGGCTATTCATCTTTGCAAACTATGAAGGCGTTCGGGATGTAGTAGGGAATCCGCTGACGTTGAATACGCCGATCACAACATTGACCTCTGAGGACCAAAACCCGGAGGATAATCTCGCTGTGGCCATGCAGCAGTGCGCTGCCACATGCAGCCAAATCAGCGGGAACCTGGTGCAATACTTCCTGCCGAATCCAGGATTTACGGCGAGCTCCATCGACCCAACTCTCGTCTTCACCGACTTCAATAATCAAAACCGCGAAGATAACGGAATCACCAAAGTCGACTTCCATGCATCGGCAAGGAATAGCTTTAATGGCACCTATTTTATCGGCGACAGCGACCAGGTGGAAGAAGACTCCGTATATACAAACCAGCGCTGGCTCACGGTCGCCAATACGCGCGCGCAATTGGTGGGTGGATCCTGGCTCTTCTTAGGCAGCACGCGATTTACAAACCAGTTGCACCTTGGCTACAACAGATTGTCGCAACGGCTCTTCCAGGGCGACCATACCGTGAACCCCACCAGCTACGGCATCAACACCGGTGTGACCAACCCACTTGATTTCGGCATGCCGGAGATCCGGATTGCCGGTTTTGTAAATCACACGCTTGGAGGCAATCTCGATTATCCGTTACTGACCACACCAAACCAGACGTGGATTGTCAGCGATAACGCAAACTATCTCGTCGGCAAGCATACTTTGCGGTTCGGCGGGGAGTATCGAGTGGGCGGCAGCGATTACACCCGCGACGATTATGGACCTGGGGAAGTGCAATTCAGCGACCTGCCCAGCTTTACGACAGGTGATGCGCGACGCGGGTACGCATGGATTGGAGACAGTCGCCGTCTGGTTTCGCAGAAAACGTTCGGCTTGTATCTCCAGGATAACTGGAGAGCGACCGATAAGCTGATCGTCAGTATGGGTGTTCGATACGATGTCAGCTTTCCTATCACTGAACAACACGACCTGCTGGGCAACTTTGATGCCAATCTTGGGCTTGTGCAGGTCGGCAAGCAGATCAGCCGCCCCTATAACACCGACTGGAACAATATAGCTCCCCGTTTCTCGGTTATTTACGACCTGTACGGCAACGGACGAACCATTCTTCGCGCAGGTGGCGGAGTTATCTCTGAAGTTCCCCATCTATCAGTATTTGTAGGACAGAGCGGCGCGGAAGCGGAGGGTCTAGGAGTGATTCCCACTGGTGCGGCTGGAGTCACCCCGGGCGGTGGTACCATCCGCGCCAGTTTCCTTCAACTCAGCGGAAGTACTATCACCACGAACTGGCAGGCGGGTGGCCCGGTTTTTGGCAATCTGGATCCCAGCGCCCTAAGCTGTTCCCCGGACCAGCCATGCCCCATCCTTGGCGTCGATCGAAATATTCGCGTGCCGTATGTCTATAACTGGAATGCAAACATCGAGCAGGTTCTGTGGAAGAACACAGGACTCACTCTCGCCTATGTCGGAAACAAAGGAAATAAGCTTTACAGCATTCGCGACATCAATCAGAACATCTATGCGAACGACACTGCGGGCGACGAGCAGTCAGGGCGTCCGTTCTTCGACAAGTTTCCCTATCTCAGCTATATCGATATGCTGCAAAACCTGGATTTTTCCATCTATCACAGCTTGCAGGCGACTTTGAAGCAGCAAGCGACCAGGGGATTGTTCTTCGTGGCCGGCTATACCTGGGCGCGCTCCATAGACAATGGCAGCAGCAATAGAAGCGCAAGCGTCCAGAACAGCTATGACCTGGCGGCCGAGCGCGGCAACTCTGATTTCGACATTCGCAATCGCTTTACCCTGGCCGTTACTTATGAGCCGATCAGCAAGCCCGGCTTCGCGCAACTACTCTCGAAATGGCGGTTCAATGGTATTTTTACGGCCCAGGGCGGAGAACCGGTAAACTTCTATGACGACGGCGACGACATCAGTGGCACCGGCGAGCTGAATGACCGCTGGAACCTGCATGGCGACGCGGCCAACATTCACTGGAATCGCCACCATGGCCTGCCCTGGTATGAGTTCAATTCAGACTATCCAGGCACAATCAACACGACTTGTGAAAACTTTGCGTCCTACGATCAGCTGTACAACTACGGGTGCTATGCCGGTCCGGGCTGGGTCATTACACCCCCGGAACCGGGACAGTTTGGAAATATGGGCCGCAATGTGGTCCGCGGACCGGATTTCGTAAATCTCGACTTTTCGGTGATTAAGACATTCACCCTTAAAAATAGGTTGAATCTTGAGCTTCGCGGAGAATTCTTCAACATCCTCAACCATCCGAACTTCGCAGGCGTCGACGGAGACCTTTACGACTGGTATTACGAAGACAGTCCTACAGGAGGGGCGGCCTTGCCGGGGTATTCGACGGTTGGACAGGCTTTCTACACCCCGGACATAGCGGCTTCCAACCCCGTAGTGGGTTCCGGGGGCTCCCGCCACATACAACTCGGCGCGAAATTGACCTGGTAGTTATTACGGCTGCGAATCTCGGGACGTAGCTCAGTAGATCATCCCGTTCGACTGAGTGGAATGCACGACGCCTGAGTTGACGTTGAGCGTGTAGAAAGACCCGCCGTTGCGTGTCCATGACTTGACGTTGAAGGCATCACCCGCAGTCAGTCGCTGGACTGCGATATTTGAAAACGACAGCGGCATGCCCGGGCGGCAGACGGAAGGCCTGACGGTCGCCGATAGAAAGTAAGCCCGGCTGGATCCACGCACCACAGCCGTACCATCCGGGTCCAACAGCACAGCCGTGTGCTCGTCGATCCCGATGGCGTGGATGGTATGTGCCTTTCCATCAGTTAGGATTCGAGCCATGAACGTCAGCAGCCTGCCCATGCGATCGCGAGTGACAAAGTGAGTTTCTGTAATGACGTCTCGAAGAGCGGGGTTCTTGAGGAAACCGGCTGCGATGACAACCTGCCGATTGTATGGGTCATCCAGGGACACCTCCGAAGTCAGATCGGGGCCATCCGGAGCGTCATTCTGCGCGGAATAGATAAACTGGCCCTGAATGGCCAGTCCGGCGCTGGTCCCCCCGACAGGTACTCCCCGCGCGATGGCGCCATTGACACTTGCCTGAACCGGCGTACCTTGCCAGAAGTTGATGTAGTTGGCCTGATCTCCGCCAGAAAAGAAGATGGCTGACGCTGCTGCAATCTTTTTCGCGACGGCTGGATCGTTGGCCGCAGGCCGATTGGGGATCACCAGGGTGGCGACAGAGTTCACCCGGCAGATCTGGTCGACATATGGATTGTAGGCGTCCGTCCCCGTGGCGCGCAGTATCAGGAAATCTCCCTCGCCGGAGCGCTGGCACATCCATTGAAAGGCTGCATCCAAGTCTTTGCCGCCCCCTATCAGCGCGAATCCGCCTCGGGTTTTCACTTGCGCGTCGCGCGAGTTCCCCACACGAAAATACCGATAACGCTGTTCAAGAGCGAGAGATACCGTGACAATCGCCAAGAGAGTTACACATCCCATGGTGACCCGTAGAATTCTCCGCTGCCAACTTGCCATGATGCTCCTTCAAAGAGACGGGGATTAGAAAATCCACTTCAGGGGCTGAACTTGCCCTTCAATTGAAGAGTGTAGCTCGCTCGGTTAGAAGCAGCAGATCGTTAATCCCACACTTTGCGTCGATGCCAGAGCATGCCGGGATTCGCCTCGTCCATAGTGAGGGCACGTCGTGGCACACGCTTCTGAGGATTGCTTTCAAACGATTGAGCACATTGATTAGGCGATTAGATTCTCAATCTAAAACACGGGTTGATCCCCGTTAGCGCTACCAACTATCTTCCGCTAAAGCCCGCTATCCCAGCGGGTTTTGTCTTTGGCGGACAAACCTGCTGGCGCTTATAAACCCTTCCTAGTGGGAAATCTGTTGAACAACGTGTGGCACAAGCCATCGGGCCACTTTAATCGGGGGGAAGCATATCGCTGGAGGGAATGCCCAGCACGCATACTGCTCCGAATGGAAACAGCGCAAGTGGCATTCAGGGCTGGTATTCAGACCGGAACGAAACCGGTCTGCTAGGCTGATCAGCAGTAATCCATTCAGCCGGCGCATGCATCTCACTGTGGGTTTCCTTAGCTGTTGGACAGAGGCATTATGTACCTAAGCCTGGGGCGATTGGTGATCCTGGCCGTGTTGTCCGCGGCATCCACGCTGGCGCTGGCTCAGACGCCCGCTTCCTGTACTTTCACCTTTTTTGACTTTGGCGGGCCCGGCGGCCCGCAGCCAAGCGGGATCAATCGTTGGGGCAACGTGGTGGGCAACAGCGCAATGGGCCCCTTCATTCGGTATAGCGACGGGCGAATCCAGAGCCTCCCCTTCGGCTTTGTGGGCAAACGGAACAGCAAGGGCACCATGGTCGGCCAATTCTCGACGCAGGATAACCACACTCATGGTTTCATCGAGAACGGGAATCAAAGGGTCATCGTTGATTTTCCCGGCGCTACGCATACGAGCCTTAGCGGTATCAATAAGTACGGCTCCGCGGTTGGCAATGCCAGCGCGCCGGGATCGTTTTCTGTTGCGATCGAGATCAAGAATGGAAAGACGATCGTGCTCCCGTTTGGTACTAACACATCGGCGTCGCCACAAGCCATCAGCGATGGCGGCTTGATCGTCGGCACTTACGAAGTGCCGGACCCCGAAAATCCCAACGCGGTGGTTGACCATGGTTTTGCATCCCTCAACGGTCAATTCTTAGACTTCGTATTCCCCGGCGCGGTGGCTACGACAGCCTCTGACGTCAATGCCTTGGGTCAGATCGTGGGCGATTTCGGTGGCGGGACGGCCGGCGTAGGACATTACATTTACAGCGGGGGGAAATTCTTCACCGTCAAATTGCCGGGCAATGGGGCAGGTACTGTTACCGGCATCAACGGCTTTGGAACGATAACCGGAGCGATCTTTCAGAATGCTGCTCCGGCGGCCCGTGGGTTCGTGGGCAACTGTAAGTTACCGTAAGTGCCGATCGTGGATACCCTTCGGGACTGCTTCCACGCGGCAGGAGGAAGAACACCTGAGGCGTAAAGACGGCGTGCCTGCTCGTCCAGCCTTGTACTCGCACTGAGAGGCATACAAGCCTATCCAGACCGGCACCCGCTGCAGTCGCTTTTCAGCCGGCGCACGCCCCAGGGCTTACGTCTTCAGACCGGATCGAAACCGGTCTGCTACTGCTGATCAGCGGTAATACATTCAGCGCGGCGCCGGCGCGGTGGCTAGCACAGCCTCTGACGTCAATGCCTTAATTGCCTGGCAATGGGGCAGGTACCATTGGGATTGCTATGCCTCGGCTGTGAGCATGCGCAGCCGAAGAAAAGTGCGGTGCCGATCTTTCGACGAATGCTGGCCAGCCACAAGCGCAGCCTGGTGGTGGCGGGAGGTCATAGCGAACCTGCCGGGCAGATCGCGGCACGCGAGATGGAAATTGCCAGGATCAAAGGAGCATTGCAGAGAGCGGGTGAATTGAACGATGACGTATCCTCCGTTATCGAACGGGCTCTCTGAAGGCGGATAACTGTCGAACTGCGAGCGTCAGAGAACCTGCACGGTTGACGATGGTTCGTGCGAAGTTCCTCAATTGGGCTCGCCACCGGTCGATGAGAGCTAAGGCGATTTATCGCCGACTAAAGGGCTGATGATGGATAATCGATGGAGATAAAGTGAGGTCGCCATGAAGCCGATAGGCATCGTCATCCTTGGTCTTTTCCTCATGGTACCGTGTGCGGCGCTGAGCGACGACAGAGAGGCAGCCGTTCGCACTGCGATCCAGTCATTTTATAAGGGGTTCGATGATGGTTTCGTGGGCCCGGCCGACTACGCGACCGAGGACTGGAACCACATCAATCCTTTCGGAGGTCGTGATCGGGGCCGCGAAGCAACACTCAAAACGGTGCGCGAAGTGCATCAAACATTCCTGAAAGGCACAACCGAAACCATCGAGAATATGGACATCCGATTTGCGGATCAGAATGTGGCAGTGGGAACTGTGACTAGCATCGGGAGTCCCTTCACGTCGCCTGACGGAATAAAGCATATCGCAGGGCGATCCATCCGAACCTTCGTCGTCGTTAACCGTGGCGGACGCTGGCTGATAATGCAGGACCACAACACAATGGTGATCGACTTACCCGCACGATAAGGAGATTGTCGCCCCGCTCCTGTATCACCTGTTCAGAACTGGCGATTACACTCAAGTGCCCAGTGCGAGGCCAGATGAGCGTAATAGATGTTACAACAGCAACTTTTGGAAGTACCGCCAACTCTTCGGCCTTCATTGACTTGGGCATGCTTCCGCCATAGCATGCTTGCGACGCATGATCGGCCAGACAATTTCGCACTACCGCATTGTCGAGAAACTGGCGAGGGCGGAACCGGCATCAACGGCTTTGGAACGATAACCGGAGCGATCTTTCAGAATGCTGCTCCGGCGACCCGTGGGTTCGTGGGCAACTGTAAGTTACCGTAACGATTGTGGATACGCTTCGGGACTGCTTCCACGCGGCAGCAGGAAGAACACCTGAGGCGTAAAGATGGCGTGCCTGCTCGTCCAGCCTTGTACTCCGCCCACTCAGCGGGTTTTACTTTTGGTCGACAAACCTGCTGCAGCATCTCCGCCGCAAGAAGCGCTCTTCATGGTGCACAAATGGTACACAGACAGATTGGCTTTCATGCATCGCGCCACAACGGGGGCGAAACAGCACGCTGTCATATGCTTGACGCTGTTCGCCCCCGCAGGGTCAACAAGCCCTAAGGCAGCTTGTTCAAGTAACACGGGTTGCTGAGGTTTTGTGTTGGAGGTACGGGCGGATTCATCCACGGCGGATTGTTGAAATCGAAAAACTCCGTCATCGACGGCTGGGCCGCATCCCGCTTGGTGAGGGCAGGTAGACTGAACCGCGTTTCAATGAACTTCAGGATCGCCGTGTAGTCCATCACCGTGTGGGAGACATAGTTCTTCTTGGCAAATGGGGAAATGACAGTCAAGGGTATGCGATAGCCGGTATATGTGAAATCGCATATCGGACCCGTCTTCCCTGTACAGATGTAGCCGGCAGGCAGGTCGACGGGCTTGATGCCATCGGGACTGGGCATCGGTTGCGGCGCGACGTGATCGTACAGACCGCCGCTCTCGTCGAAGGTAAAGAAAAGCACCGAATCGTTCCAGGAACTACTTTGCATGAGTGCGTTGATGATTTGGGAGTTGAATTGCGCTCCCTTCTGAACATTTTCTGGACTGGAGTCAGAGTCGGATCCGTGTTCGTCGAGCCCGGCGTCCGATGGAGCGTAGATCTCCGCGACCTGGGGCAGAGTACCGTTGTTCAGATCGGTGTAGTAATCGGAGGTGATGGCGATTTTCTGTGGATAGTTCGCCAGGATGGTTGCTGCATAGGTGAAGCTGTTAAGGGAAACTGTCTTGATCAGGCACGACGCCTGATAGGGCGGCCCGGCACAACCGGTGCCCTTCGGGTCAATGTAGACCTTCCAGCTGATACCCGCTTCCTGAAGCTCCTGGAAAATCGGCTTTGTTTTCAGCTTGGCCTCATCGTTAGCGTTCGAGCCGATTGGCAACGCATATCCTCCGGATGTCGCTCCATCGAGATACTCGCGGTTGATTTGGGTGCGCGACATTACGGGGTGGAAGAAGCGGTCCGACGTGGCGAAATTGGTAGCCATAAAGTAGTCGTAGTTGAGGTCCTTGCCGTCCCAGTAGCCCATGGCGCGGATGCCGTCCGTGTCGTAGAACGGATGCCCGTTGTTGTCGCGCGCGTCGCCGGCGGCAGTGTGCACAAACCCGTTATTCTTTGCCGGACGCGTGCCCACCGGATCCGTGTAGTCCCAGTCGTTATGGGCCTCCTGCCACGAAGGGCTGGTGTTTTCGTTGCACACCGAAATCATGTGGAATGAGGCCACGGTGTGACTTGTGTCAAAAATGCATCTGCCGGGGTAAGGGCTGGTGGGATCGCATCCGGGGATGGCGGGAGGCGGACCATAGAGCGGAGCCGCGCCGCTGGTCGGGTTGAACTGAGGCAGGCCGTCGAATGACTGGTCGGGAATTCCGTTGTCCTTCCAGTATTCCCGCATCGCGCCGAAGTAGTTATCGAGCGAGCGATTCTCCTGGGCAAAAAATATGATGTGATTGAGCGAATTGATACCTGCCGTCCCTTGCACGAAGGTCGCCGTCACCGTAGCACTGGCACTCAGCATGCACGTTCCCGTACCCGTGCACCCGCCGGACCATCCTGTAAAGGTAGAGCCCCCGTCGGGAGTCGCCGTCAATACGACGGCTGTTCCATTGGGGAAACTGGCGGTGCAGCTTCCCGGACAGTCGATCCCCGCCGGACTGCTGGTAACTGTTCCTCCGCCGCTACCTGCACTATTCACCGTCACTTGGACAGGAGAACCTGTTCCCGTTCCCACCGTGATCGTCACAGATGCCGAAGCTGTACCTCCAGATCCCGTCGCAGTCGCGGTGTATGTCGTCGTGGAGGTCGGGCTGGCCGTTATTGATCCGCCACCTGCGCCCGTCGTACGTTTGCTGCCATTGGTTCCCGTGATTGTGACTGCTGTGGCATTCTGGGCAGTCACTGTCAGGACAGTGGAGCTTCCCTTGGTGATCGTTGTGGGATTGCCGGTGATCGTGACGGTGGGTGTGCCAGAGGTACCGCCACTTCCCACCGTGATTGTCACGCTCGCCGAGGTTGTGCCTCCCGATCCAGTCGCCGTTGCGGTGTAAGTGGTCGTGGAGGTCGGGCTGACCGAGATTGCTCCGCCACCTGCCGCCAGTGTGCGTTTGCTGCCATTGGTTCCGGTGATCGTGATTCCTGTGGCATTGCTGGCAGTCACGGTCAAGGTAGAGGAGCTTCCCTTGGTGATCGACATGGGATTGGCGCTGATCGTGACGGTGGGTGTACCAGAGGTACCGCCAGATCCGACCGTGATCGTCACAGATGCCGTGGCTGTGCCTCCAGATCCAGTCGCAGTCGCGGTGTAAGTGGTCGTGGAGGTGGGGCTGACCGATATAGATCCGCCACCTGCCGCCGTCGTCCGTTTGCTGCCATTCGTTCCGGTGATTGTGATTGATGTGGCATTGCTGGCAGTCACGGTCACGGTAGAGGAGCTTCCCTTGGTGATCGACATGGGATTGGCGCTGATCGTGACAGTGGGGGTCGGCGAGCTAGCTGCCGTTCCAACTGCCTGGCTGCTGGCACTGGCACCTGCGAACGCGGGAACCGCGCATGGAATGAGTATGGAGAGTAGGTAACAGACGAGTTTCATTGCGGTTCACCGGCGCTTCTCACTTCCGCGCGAGTACACGCAGAGGTGGGATAGATTCAAAATTAAATTCCGTATCTGGGAGCTTCGCGGAGGAGGGGGAAAACGACCTTATAATACCTCGGCAACAAGGACACTGCTAAAAATTTCCGCAAGAGCTTCGATCTCATCAAATCAGTTGCTAGCTTGATGGAACCAGTTGCTAGTCTGGTGGAATTAGTTGCTAAGCTGGCGGAATTAGTTGCTAGCGCGGTGAAATTAGTTGCGAGTCCAGTGGAGTTTCCGGTGCATGAGTTTCATGCTTGCGGGAGTACAGGGCGAAGTCTTAATGGCGGCAGCGGCGGGCAACGTTGGCGGCGTAGCACATGGAACGTTGTTGAAGCAAAAAGAATTGGCAGATTCGGCTTCCACGCACATTTGAGCCATTGTTACTACCAAGGGGAATGCGCGGCTCCAGAATGAGGGCGGATCGAGCGTATAACCCTCGTGAGTCTGGACGCGACACTAGACGCCCTGTTCCCCCGATTGTGGTACACAAGGCGATATACACAATGGATGCAGCGGCTGGAAGTTGTTGACCTGTTTAGCTACGCTGTTAGATTCTCAATCTTAAAACACGTGTTCGATTCCCGTCGGCGCTACAAACTATCTCCACTTAAAGTCCGCTATCTCAATACTAAGTTGCGGACATCGTTAGTGCACTGCATTCAGATAAGACTGCTCCCCACATTTTTCAGCTAGGCGCGATTCTGTTGCGCCCGGGCAAAAATCCGCTCCGCGTTGTCATGATAGATGTTCTTCAGCACGTCGTCCGGAAGACCAAATCCATTCAACGGCCAATGGTAGTTGAAGTTGAAATTGGCGCTTTCGACTTTGCCGCGCATATAGAAATGATCGTCGTCGCTCTCAAGGATGCGAAACGTTGTGGCGAAGAAGGGCTCGTTATAAGTTACGTCGGTGCCATACACAATGCGATTGGAGTATTTCATCAGAAAGCGGTGCGCGACTCGCGGTATGGTCGCCGTTTCCGCGAAGCGCGCCGCTATGTCGGCGTAGAGGTTAGGATTCCGATCGAACATCTGGCCCAAACGGGTCAGGTCATAATCCAGATTGGATAGATGGCACGCGATGAACTGTGTCTTGGGATGTTTCTTCACCGTATTCTCCAAGCTGTTTACGAGCTGATCGTTATCGAGGGTCCCGGGTTCGAGAACGATTCTCCACGACCAACCGTTCATCAGCCCGTCATTGGTGAAGTTCATCGGCTGGTAGCTCCAGATCGGATCAGACACGTGGATGCTGATCGGCATACCTAGCTGGCCGGCTTTGTCCCAGAGGATGTCCAAACGCGGGTCGTCGGCATGAGGTCCGAGCGGGGCGTTCGGGTTGGGCGGCCTGGGATTCGCGGTGAAGGTTGGTCCACCGTTCAACGCCGACTCGAAAGCACGATTGGAAGCTTTGGATCCGGGTGCGTGGCGGTGCGCCTCGGAATATTCGGGCGAGAAGATACCGCGGCCTTTGTCGTGAAGTTCGCCAACTCCTTTGGCGCCCGCGCGGCGGCACTCCTCGAGCGATTGGATGGCGTCAGGTCCGAAACCGCGCTGCTCCACGCCCCGCAGGTCAAACATGCACCATAGGTCGAATCGGTCGGGATGATCCGCATAATCATGAGCAATCTCGGTGAAGCGGTCGGCAGTTGCGGCGCCTGTAAAAACGAATGTCTTCTCGACACCCACTTTGTCCATGATCCGGAGCATCTCGCCGGTTGTTAGTGGTCCATGACCGTGGCAGTGAGCATCGATGACCGGGAATTTCGCTTTCGCGACCTCGGTGACCGGAATCCGGTAGATGGACTGCGGAAGGTAATCATTGAGAAGAATCGTGGGAGGCGAACCGGCCGGCTCGGAGCTCACCGATTCTTCGCTGGGCTCGGCTTGCGCGAGACCGAAGCGTGACTGGCCGGCGAGCATTGTGCCGGCAATGATTAATTCTCTGCGGTTCATGGAATTTCGCCCTTTCCTGCGGCCTGATTGACCACATCCCCGAAATGGTATCAGTTGACCTTGCTTTCAACTGCGTTCAGCTGCTTTCTTTACGTGTCACTGGCCGGTCGAATTATTCTTGAAGTGGATCAACCACCACATGTGGCGTCAAGGTCTTCCAGGGTACCAGACTTAAAAATGGCGGTCGGACAAGTCAGCCATGGCCTCCCTGGCAAATCGCGAGGTCCAGCTTGCAATGAAGTAACGGTTCTGACGGCATAACATGGGCTAGGGGAATCCTTTGTCTTCCCCAGGAACCATGCGGGTTCAACGAACAGGAATGGGAGCTACATGAATAAGCGCTGGTACATTTGGATTTTTCTCTTTCTTGCTCTCGGGATTAGCGGCTATGCGCAGACGGACACGGTCGTGGTCCGTCCTGTGGAGATACAGAACGTGCTGGTGAATCCAGGCATGGGAATTACAACTTTTCAGCGTTTTAACGGACAGGCACTCAATCCGCCGCTGACATGGTCGGAGAGCGGGCCGGTCACGAAGTTGCCACAGGCAGCTACGCCGCCCGATTTTCCAAAGACTTCGATTGCTTACTGCCGTTGGTATTGGAGTGTACTTGAGCCGGAACCGGGAAAATTTCGTTGGGACATCATCGACCTGGCGTTGCGGGAGGCAAGGGATCACGGACAGACACTCGCCATTCGGTTGATGCCGTATTCCAATAAAGATCCCTTGCCTGCCTGGTATCAAAACTCGGGTGCGCGGCGCGCCAACATGCCCACAGATAAGGATGGAGATATCTGGCAGCCTGATTTCACTGATCCGCTGTACCTGAAATATTGGGGGGAATTTGTGGCCGCCGCTGGAAAACGGTATGACGGAAATCCATACCTCGATAGCGTTGACATATCGTCGGTGGGCTATTGGGGAGAAGGCTGGAGCAACTACATGCCGCCGTTTTCATTTCAGAAACCGCTGATCGATATCTGGCTCAATGCGTTTCATCGCACAGCTTTGCTGATGAATTTCGATGAGCCGCAGGCCCTGACATATGGGACGCAGCATGGCGCCGGGTGGCGGCTGGATTGCGTCGGCGCCATGCGCCCCGAGGGTCGTTCTTCGGAAATGCTCAACCAATATCCGCAAGAAGTGGTGCGTACCGGAATTCAGAACGTATGGCAGCGCAGTCCGGTTTCGCTTGAAAGCTGTGGCACGCCATCGAGTTGGAAAAAGGATGGCTTCGATGTCTCCTATATCCTTGCCCAGGCGTTGCGCTGGCATATCACCTCACTCAATGTGAAGTCGTCTCCAATTCCACCGGAATGGCAAAGCCAATTCGAGGACTTTGAGAAAAAGATGGGATATCGTTTTGTCCTCCGGCGTCTGGAATATCCCAAAGAGGTGAGACCAGGGGAAATGATGCCGGTTCACATGTGGTGGTTGAATGCGGGGGTTGCTCCCGATTTACCGCAAATACTGGTTGGCTGTGGAGTTGCGATCCGCAAACGGAAAAATCATCATTCGGGTGCCAGCGGATATACGGAAATGGCTGCCTGGAGATGCGGTGGTCGACGAATCGCTATTTATTCCGTACAGCTTACCCGCGGGAACATATACATTCCGAATCGCAATGCTGGACCCTAGAACGCAGCAGCCTGCTATACGATTTGCCATCGAGGGACGACAGCCCGACGGATGGTATGACATGGGGTCATTGACGGTTGAAAAATAGCGAAGGGGAGTTGCGGCTTTGAAACCGGCTTCGTTCCGTCACGTACTTCCGCAAGCGGCACTATCGCGCAAGAGAGGAAACAGAAAGCTATTTCCATGACGCCTATTCACTCTAGATTGCTCCGCTCGGTGATATTCCTACCAGTGATTTTATTCTTGTTTGCTACACGGGGAAATGCAGTTGAATTAGCGTCCGCGATCAAAGTGGACGGTGCGCTGCGAGTGAACGCCAATACGAAAGACGGTTCGTACGCGATAGGCGTAAATGGACTGGCAAAGCCGGTACTGCGGTCGCAATTTGCAGTCGAGGTAGATCATCGCTGGATCTATTCGCGGAACTATCCAAAACATGCAATAAGTCATTCCGAAGTTACTGACGATCTGGGCGCGGCTCAACAATGGATCGTGCGATGTTACGGGCTGCGCAATGAGCCGGACCTTACGCTGGTTCTTCGGGCCTATAGCGCTGTTCCATATGGGGATGTCCAGGTGATAGTCGACAATCCCGCTTCGCAGACCTTTCAAATCCAGGCAATCCGACCTGTGGCCGCGGACGGACACGATATTGTGAATCTGGGTGGGGATAGTTCCGCCGACAGAATTTATTCCGACGCCCTTAGCTATGGGGTGCAGATTCTGGACTTGAAAGATGCTCCAGATGGTATGCATCGGGGCGTGGGCAGCCAGCTCATCTACAACCGGCAAAGCCATCGCAGCTTATTTCTAGGGGCGTTAACATCAAATCGCTTCTTGACGATCCTTCGCCTTCAAGTTTCCGCTGCCAAATCAGGCGACCCGCGGATTGGTTTCTATCAAGTGGACTCGACGGGAACTACTGAAATGGCGAAAGAGCATTCTCTGCGCGCCTCCCCGGCTGAGGACCAAATCGAGCTAAGTCTTCCTCTAAGGCCTGGAGACAGGCTGAGCTCTGAGCGTCTTTTTTTTGGTGTTGGCTCGGATTACCATCGGCAGCTTGAGACCTACGGGGCGTTGATCAAGAAGCTGCATCATGCAAGGGTTTCCGCTGCCAACCCAATGGGATGGTGGAGTTGGACGGCATACTACTTCGGCTTAAATCAAGGCGCCGCACTTACAAATGCTGATTGGCTTGCGCAGCATTTAAAAACGTCCGGATATAACTATTTTTTTGTTGATGAAGGCTACCAGTATGCGCGTGGCGAATATACGACGGCCAATCCGGATTTATTTCCGGATGGAATGGAGTCATTGGAAAAAAAGGTGCGCTCGAAAGGTCTAATTCCAGGAATCTGGACAGCTCCTTTTGAGGTCTCGAGCCGCTCCTGGATCTATCAGCACCATAAGGACTGGTTGGTACATAACGCCAAAGGATCGCCAATCCAGATTGGCTGGGTACTGCGACGAATCGATCCCGTATTCAGTCTGGACACTACCAATCCTGAGGCGCAGGATTATTTGCGCTGGACCTACTCAACGCTGGTGAACCAATGGGGTATACGTTTCATAAAAATGGACTTCATGGTGAATAGCGCGATTGAAGGCTATTACTACCGCCCCAACACGACCGCGCTGGAAGCGCAACGCATCGGCCTCGGGATCATTCGGCAGACAGTCGGTAACGAGGTTCTGCTGGATAAAGACGGATGCGAGATGCTGAATCCTGTCGGATATGTGGACGTGGGTCGTATTTCGAACGACACGGGGCACACATTTTATGCGACTAAAATGGCTGCGCCCGGGATCGCGGCTCGTTACTATATGAATCGGAACTTTTTCGATAACGATCCAGACGCGTTTACGATATCCAGGCAATTGGTGAGTGATCCTGATCCTGACCCACAGGCCAACGATGGCGTTCGACCCCTCACATTGAATGAGGCGCAGGTATCGATTGCGCTGGCAGCAGTTTCCGGCGGACTGTTCGAGATCGGCGATGATCTTACCACGCTGGGTGCCGATCCCGACCGCATGGCTCTGGCAAAGAATCGTGACCTGATTCACATGGCTCAGTTGGGACGCGCTTCGGTGCCGCTCGATTTAATGAGCTATGCGCCGGAGGATGAATTACCGAGTATATTCCTGCTGAAGGAAGATAATCGGACTAGCATTCTCACGGTCTTCGATTGGACGGAGAAGCCGAGGGCGCACACGTTCAACATGCCGGATTTTGGGCTTTCCTCCTCGCATTCGTACCAGATCACAAATGTTCTGGATCCCGGGGCTAGAGTTTCGTTGACCTCTGGTCCTCTGACCGTAAACCAGCCGGCACGCTCCGTTCGTATTTTTAAGATTGTCGACGCCAGCATCCCCGGCGTTCCCATCAAACTGGGTGTGCAGGTTCCACGCGAGGGAAGAGCCGGGGAGAGCCTCCGCTTTGCCGCACGCGGCGAAGACAAAAGCCAGCCGGTTATCTGTTGCGAATGGGACTTCGGAGATGGTGTGACTGCCAATGGCGAAAACGTAAGACATACCTACACCCATCCAGGAGAATTCCAGTTGAAATTACGCGCAAATGGGGAAAATGGAGTTGTCGATATGCAGACATTCTCCATTGTCATCAGCGGACGGATGGAGACGCAGTTCATACCCGCTTCGCAACGCAACTCTGGTGCGCACGACTAACGGCGTTCAATTCAGGGCGGTTCAATGTGCGATTGCAACGGGAGTCAGCACATCCGGTTGCGCGCTCGGATCGCCCGCAGCCGGCCCGTGCCACACTCCACCACCATAAGTGTCGATGTAGATTTTGGATGGGTCGTTTGCGTCGAGGATGACGCGATGTCCCCATTTGAAGTTGTAGCCATCGAGCCGAGTCCAGTGCTTCCCGGCGTCCGTGGAACGATAGGCCGCTGAATCGAAGCCGCAAATATAGAGCACATTCGGATGTTTCGGATCCAGTGTCAGATCGTAGACATGCTGGGAATCCTGAAAAATCGGCGTCCAGTTTTGTCCTGCGTTAGTGGAAAGAAAGACGCCGCCACCGTGATCCGCTTCAATTCCTTCTCGACCCCAGGCCGTGAGATACAGACGCTGCGGGTCGCGCGGATCGACCGTCAATCCTGTAGGTCCATTGGTTCCCGCAGGGAGATTCATTTTGACCCAATGTCCCGCTTTGTCTGTGGAACGATACAGCGCTCCTGGCCCTGGAACCGGCGGATTTCGTCCCTCTGATCTACGGGCGACCACAAGGTAAAGAATTCCTGCTTTTGCCAAAGTGAGCCGCCATGCAAAGGGTTGGGCTTCGGTGATGCCGTTATTTTTGAGCGTCCAGGTTTTTCCGTTGTCGACTGACTTATAGACACCGTGGCCGAAACCGGTGGCATACAGAGTGCGCTTTCCTACGGGGCTGTTCGGATCCATCAGAATATCTGTGACCGATGTAGACGGCATGCCTTGATTGCTTGGCGTCCAGTGCCAGCCGCCGTCTGTCGAGACCGCAACACCACCCGTGAAGGTGGACGGATTGCGATGTCTCCAGTCCTTTGCGCGGGGCAAGTCATGGACTCCGCTGAAAGCTCCCCATATGAGTCCCTTGACTTCAGGATCGAAGGCGAGCCAATAGGTAGTGTTGCGCCATTCTTCGGGAACACCGCTGCTGGTGCTCTGCCACGAAGCACCGCCATTGCCGCTCTGGAACAATCCAATGTCGGTGTTGTCCATATAGATATGTTTTGGATTGAATGGATCGAACTGGATTCCATAGTTCGTCGTCACATCCAGTCCCCGCGTCGTCCATTGGTCTCCATCGACGCGCCTGGAGCTCACGTCTTTCCAGGTCTTGCCGCCGTCGAGAGTTCGATAGGTACGAAACAGGTCCGTCGCATAACAGATATTGGGATCAGTTGGCGCCACCCCCAGAGTGCGAGGCGAGTCGAAAAAGATGGAGACGCCGTTCTGAGTGGCACGCTGCTCGATCCAGGTTCCCTCCAGGTTCTTGGCCGGCTTGGTCGATTCCTTGAACACGATGTGCCAGCTTCGACCGCCATCCTCCGTCTTCGCGATCCCGTTGAATAAGTTCTCGGCACCCTGTCCCGACTTGTAAGCTTCGAAAGCCGACGTAGGCTATCTTGGGGTGGTCTTCACTCGCAGCAATGGCTTCAAACTTTCCGGCACTTTGACCGAGACGGGGCGTGATGTCGCGCCAGCTGCGACCGCCATTCTCCGAAACATATAACTTGCCTGCCTTGGTCGTTGCGTACAGCCAGGCTGCGTTGTTCGCATGCGCTGCGCTGGCGGCGAAGATGCCGCTCTGCAGTTGGCCTAGTTCCGAAACAATACCATCGCGGCTCACGCTGTAGGCGCCGTTTCCCGCTATAACGACAAGGCTGCCGTGATCAAAAGTCAACAGGAGAGCGCTTTCGGGAATCGGCGCGAGTCGCTTCCAGGAATTTCCGTGATCGTCTGAGACCAGGATCAACGAATTTGAATTGGCTTTCGTGGCGGCTGTCGCAGGCACACTGAAAAGTGAGCGAGAGACGTGAGCGGTCGACGCCGAATGCTCTTTCGTGAAAGCGATGTAGAGCCGCTTGGAGTCATTCGGGTCAATCGCAACGGCAGAGATTCCGCCTGCACCCGGATAACTAGCATCGTCCGTGGTTAGAAAAACGTCTGCGTGGTCGCCAACTTGGTGTTCGACCGTGTTCTTGCGCGGGTCCGGGAAAGACCATGCGTCCACGACTTGCCGCGATTTTCGCTACGCCACAGCGCGGCGTTGGCGGCATAGATTACATTCTTGTCGTTGGGATCGAAAGCAGAAGCTGTCGAGTCCTGTCAGCAGATTGAACATGCGCCAGGAATTGCCATTGTCATGGGTAATGTAGCCGCCGGTCATGTCGCAGTGTTCGAGCACCAGGCTGGGATCGTGCGGACTTATGGTAGGGGCGATCATGGTGCCGCCTCCGCCCGGACCGACGATCTTCCAAGCGTCAAAGCGAGGAGCCTGTCCCAGGGCGGAAACTAGAGCCGCGAGCAGAAAAACGAGAACCAAACTGATTTGTCTCAAAGAAAACTCCGATCAAGGTTAGAGAAAGCCGCCGGTTGTCCGAGCAACTAGGGATTTCTTCAAATTAATTCGCTGCGCATCAGGACCATCATTGCCGCAGCGCTTGCTTCGATCGACCCTCTCTCATTGCTCATTTATTGCTCGCCCTTCAGCCATTCCAGGTAGCTTTCCTGCGGATCGCGCTCTGGCTTCACCACAATGCGCACATATGAGTTCGCCGGGGTTTCACCGCTTCGGTGGGGAGTGTATAGATTGCGCATGGATGCTTCTGAAAGTGTCTGCCAATTTGCATCGACGCCATTCAGAATCCAGCAACTGCGCGGGCTTATAGCATCCGCAATCTGCGGAAGATCGAAGCTGCGCAAGATGCCGGGCACAAAATATGCAAGATGGGTTGAATAGGTTTCGGACTCAACGATCGATGTGTAGCTGGCCAGCGTTCGATCTACAAGGACCGAACGTACACGACGATCCAGTACCGCCGCCATCATCGCCGCCAAGCCGGAGCTGCCAACCCCGATGATTCTTATTTGCGATGCGTCCACGTCGGGCCGGCTGAACAGATAATCGACCGCTCGGAGTGTGTCCCAGACTCTCTGCCCGATCACGGGACGGCCCATCACTAGGCAGGTCCAGGCGAATCTCTCGTCCAGATGAACGCTCCCGTCGTAATATTCCGGCCCTCCATGAGGGAAGCGCGGCGTGGTTAAACCAGTCCCCCGCAGGGTAATCGCACACACTGCATGCCCATCCGCTAATGTGCGATCCATCGATCCTGGTTCCGCGACAACGCCATCACTGCCGTCATCTGTGAGGTAGAGAACAGTGGAACCACGCCCGCTTTTCGAGGAGGGTCGCAAAAACCAACCAGGAACGCGCATCCCCGGTTCAGATTCGAACTGAATCTCTTCGATAACAACGTTATTGCGCGGATTGGTCGAACGAATTCTGGACTGCAGTGGGGACCGCTGCTGCGGGAGTGCAAGCAATCCGGTTAGTTCCTTCTTGACTTGATTGCGAACGTTCGCCGAATTCATTGAAACGTTTTGGAACCGGCTTTTCTCGATCACGAACCGGGCACGATCGGTATTGAGTTGAACGACGGAGCGTCCGCCGATCGATGTCAATACTTGACCTGTGCTGGTGGCGTGGAGCCGCTCTTCAGGAACCTGATCCAGTTCCGCTTCGCCGGTTTCCGCAGTCGGGTTCTGGAACCAACGGTTGAACCATGCATAGATTGCGATTCGGTTGAAGAAATTCAGACCGTGAGGAAGATGGGAAGCAAAAAGTCCAACGCGATCTTTTGCTCCCATCAGCCCGTAAACGCGTTGCAGGTCGCGATAAATTTCCTGTGTCGCTTCTTGGTACACCGGGGAATACGTCACGCCCTCGTCATGCGTGGTGTAACAAACCAACAGCGGCTTGGGAGCGAAGGCCAGCAACAGATCGCCACGATCGATCCCCAAAGGAAGCGAGCCCACAATATTTTGCTCCGCATCATCTGTCGCTCCGGGAGGATCAAAAAACGGTCCAGCAACATTTTCTGTATTTCCATCGCTCACGGCAGCCGCCCGGAGACGCGGCTCCAAAGCAGCCAGGTACATCGTCATTGTTCCGCCGCCGGACTGCCCCGTACATCCAAGCCGGGTGGCATCTACCTCCGGACGACTCACCAGATAGTCAACGCCGCGAATGCCGTCCCACGCGCAGTACAAAGCAAAGCTTTCGCCCATCAGTACCATCGGCCTGCCTGCCTGCGAATGCTCCCCGGTTGGCCCATGGAGAGACTTGCCAGTTTTGGGATCGATGTACTGGAGGCGCTCCCCCTGACCGAAAGGATCGTAGCTCAATACCACATAGCCTTGACGCGCCAGGTTCTGATACAGGTGCTGATAGTAGTGGTATGCCTTGCCGTTATCAGAATGGCCAACCGGCGCCAGAATGGCTGGATACGGAGGCTTTCCCGCAGCAGGGGATGTAAAGATTGGCAGTCACATACACCTTTGGAAAGCTCTCAAATATGACGTTCTCAATTCGGTATGGACCGCGATCGATGGTGCCGGTCACTCGAGGATTGAGTGGCGTCCTTTCCGGCATTCCGCCAAGCAAGTCCCACAGCTTCGAGCGGACCATGGTGATGCGTTCTTGCCATTGTGCCGTCGAATGGATGGATGCCAGCTCCGCCAGCCGCCTGTTTCTTGCCTGGTTCATTTCGGCAGTAAGGTAAGCTGGCCAATCGACCCAGAAGTCGCGATCGGAACGCGCCGGATGTGACGCGGGAGGAATTGAACCCGATTCTGCCGACGCAGAAAATATTCGGGTGGGATTGGCGGCCAATCCTGCTGCACCAATCAGGTTCGCTGCAAGAAAATTTCGTCGTGTCGTCATACGCTCATACTTCCGTCAGGTCGATAGATCGTAGTTTCCCACTGTCCCTATGGTGTTACCTTCACCTACCCCATGGGTTCCTTAGATACGCTCGATGTGAAGGCTAAGATTGCCAAGTCGTCGCACGTCCATCGCGAAGAATTCCATTTTCATTCGCACGCAACCGAAGCAACTTTGCGGGCGCACCAGGCGGGACTGCTGTCGCCGAGGTGGAAACATTCAGGCCGGTGAAATTCAGTTCATAGACCGCATTCGGCACGAGACTTGTAATCAGCAGAAAATCGCATGCCAGATCGGGCAGGGAAACCTCGCCCTCGTCGAGTCTGGAAGCGGCGACGCTGAATAGCACGATCGGGCCGTGCTCAAACGCCGCACCGGCGAAGTTCTCACCCTTCACCAACTCCACGCGCTTGCCGCCAGTAGCGCCGCGATCTCCGATCTCAAAGACGTGAAGGAAAAGGTCCTCATCCGAGGGTTCGGTGGGCGAGACTTCAATGCGCCACGCACCTGGAACTACATTCTTACGGTTCGACTTCTCAATGCGATCATAATCCTGACCCCAAAATGTCTTCCACATATGGTGCAGCTTAGGATCTGTAGGCAGTGGACCTCCATTGGCTGGGTCGAGAGGCCAATTTTGTCCGGTCCCCCAGCCTCCGCCCTCATCGTCGCCCGGCGTGTAGAACTCATTGCCCGGACCGCCGCGACGGGTGATGTTTCGCTTGCTGGGTAGAAGCGAATGCACGCGCAGCTCCCCTGACCCCTCGTTAAAAACAAATGTTTTTGCGTCTGGAAAGTTGCTGACGTCCTGCGCGTCGCTTCCAACATTGTCGTCAACGCTCGGGCGGTTTACTCCGTGCAAGAGCCATGCTTTATGGAGATTCGGATCCGTACTCTTGACGCAGTCAAACACAAACAATAAGTTGCCTTCTGGAATATAGACGACTTCGCGAGTAAACCGGCTCAGTTTTCGATCGATATATGCCTTGGTTGCATCACCCAGTGCGTAATGGTATTGCTGCGGTACGTGGTCGATCACGCGCATGCTGCCCAGGTTCCAAATGTCGCGCGTGTTGTTCCAGTCTTCGATGCTGCGGATCGTATTCCAATAGCGCGAAGAGTTCATGCGCTGTCCACCATCGTTCGCAGCCTCCAGAATGTCTGAGGACCAGAAGAATTTTTCCGAAGGATCGTACACCAGCATTGAATTGTGCGCGACTGTGCGTCGGTAGTAGTTCAGGTAATGCGGACTTTCCGATTCCGTGTAGTCGGCTCCGCTGTCGATCGCGAGATATCCATTGTGATAAATCGTGAGCTGGTTTTGATCGAGGTGCTGATGCTTGGCGAAATAGGGGCCGCAGTCGAACTCAATCCATGTGGAGTCGGGTTTCCAGCCGTCGCGCATAACCAGGTGACCTACTCCTGGAAAATAGCGTTGGCGCGACAGATCGTTTTCGTTTGAGAGAGCAGGGTTTTGCGGGATGACCTCCGGATCGTCCCACAGAAATTGCAAAACGGGGAGCGGCCAATCTTTAACGAAAAAGCCGCTGTTTCTTAAAAGCCATGCGCTGTAAGGGTCTTTGAAGCGGTTGACCGCGTAACCGATTACGGCGGTGTCTCGTGTGTCCAGCACCGGATACTCGTTGTCTCCTTCTCGCGAAGGCGTTCCGTTGGGCATCAGTTTATAGAGATACGTATCCCCAATATTGCGGAACAATGAATACTTGCGGGCCGGATCTACTCCTGTGGTGGTGCGCTGCAGCTCGACCATCAGCAGAAGCGAAGCCCACGTGATCCGCATGTAATCCATCGATTCGTGATAACTGCCTTTCGGGGTCACGAATTCCGTTTGCTGAAAAATATTCAGCAGTCCTTGCTGCACCTGGTCGCGTAACGGTTCGCAACGCCGATCGAAGTCGGCATATCCTTTGACGGCAGCAAGCGGAAAAGCGGCCAGCGCCAAATAACGCACCGGGTAATTCGCGTAGGAGATTTGGGCGGGTCTGGAAAGCTCCGAGCGAGCCAGGATTTTCACGGCCCCTTCGACCAGTTGGTTCGCAATGCGGTCTTTCAAAGCCGAATCGAAATCCGGATGCCCAAACAGCCAATCGAACGTCAGCGACCAGCGGGTGTAATCCAGCCAGTTTCGCGAGGCTCTGCCACCGGTTGGTAACTGTGTGGCACGCATCTCCGTCAAGGCTCGTTGAGCAAAGCTGTCCTTCCCGGTAAGCTGCCAGCTCAGTGCCCAGCCCAGCATGTCATCGGAAGGTCGTAATCCAGCGGCGTATCGCGTTCTGAGCAGTGCGAGCCCCGTAAACGGATCTTCCTCCGCAATCAACAATCTGGGTTTTCGCCCAGGCGATTGCGCGCGAATCCAAGCTGGCGCGGCAAGTGAAGTTGCAAGCAATCCCGTCACAAATTCTCGACGTCTTATTTTCATCATTACCCTCCTGAAGCAAGCGTCGAAGTGGAGAAGCAGGATGACTCGCGAACCAATCTTGAGATCCGATACGCTTGCCCATCGTGTGAAGCAGCGGGTGGATGCACAATTTTCTTGCCAACTCTATGTTTCGACTCTATCGGAGAATTGTTTAAAGTTGCTAGCCTTATATGAAACATTTCATAACATACCGGCAAAAATTCATCGATGTCCTGCTGCACCTGGGACAAGCCGGTGTTAAAGGTAGAAAAGAAAAGCGCGGGCATTGCAGCAGGCAGCTCGAAGGTGTCGAAACCCATTCGGAGAAATGTTTCTGTTTCTTCCGAAAATTTTTCTTGCCTATCGTTTTGGAATTTGATACATCAAGAACCGGAGGGCCAATTGCATGAATTCAGGAAATCGTCCAATGAACTTAAGAAACATCATTTTATTCGCAGTAGTCGTTTTCATTTGTTTCGGGAGCAGCGCACCAACACTCTTTGCCCAGGGCACAGACCTCGGCACAATCCAGGGCATCGTGACGGATCCAAGTGGTGCTGTCATTAGCAACGCCAAGGTCCAGGTTCTGAATACGGATACAAACCAATCGTTGCCATTCACCACGGACAGCAAGGGATACTTCAGCGCCGCCGCTATCCAGCCCGGCCACTATAAGGTCACTGTCACCGCACCCGGCTTTGCCAGCGCGGTTGTCGACAAGATTATTTTGCAGGCCACGATGACCATGAACTTGCGGCCGGTATTGCACGTTTCGACGACAACCACCACAGTTCAGGTAACCTCAGCAGCGAATCTGATCGATACCCAGAATTCGACCATCAGCCAGACTCTCACTCCGACGGATGTCAACCAGCTTCCTCGGGATAGCCGCGACATTTACACCTTCCTATATATCAACCCGAATATCCAAGCAAGCGACGAGCCCGGCGACTTCAAGTTCATGGGCGCCCAAAGCTATGGCGCCAGCTTTTCCGTAGATGGCCAGCGTAGCAACGGCGGCATCTTCGGCTCTCAAACCCAAAGTCAGCCCTCCCTCTTGTCCGTGGGTTCGTTGCAGGTTCTCTCCAGCGGATATAGCGCCCAGTACGCCGGCGTCGCCAACATTCGTGTCAACACGCAAAGCGGCACGGACAAGTATCACGGGACCGCGTACTACGACAACGTGAATTCGGCCCTGTCGGCTTGGGCCCTGTCCGACAAGCTAGACGAGGAGACATTCTCGCCCACGGCTTTTGCGCCGGTATTTGTACGGCCCAAGACCAACAATACCGACATGGCCTTCTCCTTTGGCGGGCCCGTGCCGAAGGTGAAAAAGACCTGGATGTTTATGGCCTATGAGGAGCAGTGGAATACGTCTCCGACGACCGAGTCCGGCAACGTAGCTCATCCCACGCTGTTAGCCGGCGACTTCTCGCTGCTCACAGATTCAGCGAAACCGCAGGTTCCGTCCAATATTACCCTTACCCCGTCAGAGATCGCGACCGACACGGTAGGTGGGCTTGGACAGCAGTTCATCACGATCCCGCAACGACTCATCAACCCCGTGACCACCAAACTGATCGATGTTTACTTTCCTAAAATCGGCACCAGCGCGCCCATCAATGCCAACACCGGTACAGTGAGCGGCTACCAGACTACGGTTCCGTCGAGAAGCGGCCAGAGGATGGGAGACTTGCGGATCGATCACGTGATCAATGATTCGAACCGATTCTATGGCGTCTACCACGCGTCGTCACAAAATATCAGTTCAAATCCTGTCGGCGCTCCCTTCACCGGTCTTGGCTTGCTCCAGACCACTCGTCTCAACAACACGGTTTCGCTCTCCTATACGCACGTCTTCTCTCCCAATATGGTCAACGAGGCGCGCGGCGGCTTCAACCTTCAACATCTGTACACGCATGCCAATACCACGCTGCAGAGTTTCTTGCAGAGCATTGGATTCTCGACGGCCGATATTGGCGCCTATGCCAGTGTTGTCGGGAGTTCTCAACTTCCCGTCTTTGGGAATACGTTAATCAACTTCGGCACGGGGTATTCGAGATTCGGTAACGGAGGTCGCAGCGCGAATCGGCCCCTGGATCAGAATCTGATCACCTTCGGCGATACGCTGACCTGGAACATTGGCCGGCACACTCTGACGATGGGCGGTGACTTCATCCGCAACCAGGCTGTGGACGGCTTCGCTTCGACCCGCAGCAATCCGCTCGGGACACTTACCTACAAAGGCAAGGGGGCCCAAGGCATCGCAAATTTCGTTCTTGGCGAAGCACCATTCAGCGCCACGTCGGTCTACAATCCACGCCCCCCGCTGAATGTTTACAACTGGGAAAACGGTATTTTCGTCCAGGATGATTTCAAGGTGAATTCAAAACTCACCCTGGACCTCGGCCTGCGCTACGACATTTTCACTCCGTTTGTCGAGGAAAACGATCTGCTGGTTAACTTCGATCCGAACTATACCAACCCGGGCTCGGGTAATCATGGCCGCTTTGTCATTCCTTCCGACAAGGCCCTTCCGTACCTCTCTCCCGGGCTCAAGTCGTATGGCGTTGTGACCGCTGGCCAGGCCGGATTGGGAACTGGCCGTGGTCTGGTTCGGCTGGACAAGAACGACTGGGGTCCGCGCGTCGGCTTCGCGTACAACGTGAACGACCGGAGTGTTGTGCGCGGCGGCTGGGGAATGTTCTATCCGACCTCCGCTGCCCAGGCTGATCGGGATGCCATCGGAACCAACTCGTTCAACCAGGGGATCACCCACTCGTCGACTGCCCAAAGTCCACTCTCTCCCTGGCCCACGGGCGGGGAAACGACGGGTGTCAGTCCAAACGTAGGGGGAGTTGAGATTGGGCAGAACAACGAACCCAGCGCCAACTATATTCCAGTCAACCTGAGGAATCCACGGATGCAGCAGTGGAACGTCAGCTATGAGCGCCAGTTCCCCAAGCAGTCATCGATCAGGGTGTCTTACCTGGGGGCCCATATGTCAGGCCTGATCATGGGCATCGATCTCGCCATGCTCACTCCAAGCGATAATCCATTCGGCACGTCTGGAGACCCGACCGGAATTGTCGGCGTCGGCGACGGCCAGACCCCATGCGATCCCAGCGGAGCACAGGCGGATGGCCTGCAATGCTTGTATTCCAAAGCCGATCTGGCACGCATGCCATTCCCTTTGCTGGGCGATTACATTCTCGGCTATGGGAACGTCGGCCACTCCAATACAAATGCGTTTCAAACACAGTTCCAACATCAGGCGCCGCAGTTCACCTTCAGCATTGCGTATACCTATGACCACGAGGATTCGTCGGGCATCGACATGGGAAACAGCAGTCTCGCCGGAGAGGCCTACGACGGAATCAATCCGAACAGCGATTACGGGCCGGCCAGCTGGGTATCTCGGAATCGGGTGGTTGCCTTTGCCATCTACGATCTGCCTGTGGGCCGTGGACAACGCTTCGCATCTGATGCTTCCACGTTGTTGAATGCGTTCATCGGAGGGTGGCAGCTCACTTCCAACATGTTTGCAAAATCGGGCGTGCCGTTCACGCCGTATCTGGACTGCACCGACTGCGATCCGGTCGTGCCGGGCAATGTTGGGACAGGTTCCATGGATGCAATTGGCAACTTCAACAGCACCAGCATACGTCCGTTGATTATCAGCGATCCCAGGAAGAACGTACCGAGCGGCTACCAGTGGAACCCAGCCGCATTTGCGTTGCCGACTGATATTGGCGCCGGATGGTTCACACAACCGCAGCTTTCCAAGCGCAATTCACTGTGGGGCCCGGGCTCGTATGGAGTGAACCTGGGTGTTCATAAGAATTTCAATGTCAGCCGCTTTACGGTTGAAATTGGCGCGGACATTGATAACGTCTTCAACCATCCCATGCGCTCGCCCGATGAAGGGTACGCGTACTCCGGCTCGGAGAACGGCCCCTCGTATGCGGCATTGGGATCGTTCAATCAGGACGTGAACCAGACTCCGCCCCCTCCGGGAAAACAGCCAACGTTGCTGCCGCTTAACACCGACTGGACACCCAACGCGGGGAATCGGTTTGGGAATTTCGGTCAGAACTATCAAACGTTCGAAGAGGAAGGCATCAGCGGGAACCGAGTCATTCGGTTGAAAGGCCAAATTTCCTTCTAAAGGGAATGTTTGCTGTCGTGATCCGGATGGATAGGTTAACCCCCATCTGTCCGGATTTCTTTTGCCCATCTGGGATTCAGGATTATTTCTGCATACCAGGTGTTGAACTCTCCCGATATCAGAAACGGGGAGCCCATACTGCAATGGCCTACAAGAATAGCCAGGTAAGGAATAGACAATGTATCGGGCAGTATTTCGCACAATCGTACTTTTGGCGCTTTCTTGTGGACTTGCAAGTGCGACGCAGCGGTCCGGAGGTTTTCGCGTCATCGGTCCTGGCGGTGGTGGTGCAATGTTCCATCCGACCATCAGCCCACACGACGCCAACACCATTTTGATTTCGTGCGACATGACGGGGTCCTACATCACACACGATGGCGGCCATTCGTGGAGGATGTTTAATCTGCGCGGGGTGACGCGCTTCTTCGTCTTCGATCCACTGGCCCCCCACACAATATATGCAGAAGGGATTGGGCTATGGCGAAGCACCGACGACGCAGAGACATGGAAGCTGCTCGATCCAAAACCTTCCGCGGTCCGCGGCATCGAAATGTCCTCTGATCACGCGGAAGAAAAGATTCTCGCCCAACCCAATCCGCTCGGCACGATTGCTGCACTGGCGATCGACCCAGCGAATTCGCGGACTCTGTACGCCGCAGCGGGGGAGAAAGATGCACCCGCACTTTTCGTCTCGCATGACTACGGCGAAAGCTGGCAAAAAGAAGTGGCATTGCCGGAGGTGCCGCAGCATCTCTGGGTTGATCCATATTCTCCGCACACATCCAGAACGCTGATCCTCGTCGGAACGCATTTTGTCGTCACCAAAAGTGCTGCCGGCATTCGGAAGGCGGATGTACCCGCCGCCGCAAGCGTGACGGACTCGACAGAAGGCTTCGACGGCCCTGGCAAATCGGTCGTCTACATTACGTCGGAAACAGGTGGTTTCGTCTCCGCTGATTACGGCGCTTCGTGGCATGCCATCGCTTTACCGGGCAATGGCGCCAGGGTGCGTGCCGTCGCGACAAGCCTGCATCATCCGGAGACCGCCTACATTTCCTACAGTCACCTGCATCTCGACTGGAAGACCTGGCACGGAGTTGCAAAGACCGTCGATGGCGGACGCACATGGAAGTTGGTATGGAAAGAAAGCGTAGCCGCCGCGCCCAATGTGCACGACGCGTGGATTACGCCGACCTTGGGGACAGGTTGGGGCGAGAATCCACTGATGCTGGGGGTTGCGGCGCAGGATCCAAATCTGGTGTATGCCACCGACTTTGGACGCACATTAGCGACCACGGATGGCGGGAAGAACTGGTACGCGAAATATTCGCGGCAAGTGCCGGATGCCGGATGGACTACGACCGGACTCAACGTAACCACGGATTACGGCATTCACTTCGATCCATTCGATAGTGAACGGCAGTTCATCACCTATACGGATATTGGTCTCTTCCGTAGTGAAGACGCCGGCAAATCCTGGGTGCGCAGCACTAATGGAGTCCCAGCGGAGTGGTCGAACACAACATACTGGGTGGAGTTTGATCCAAAAGTGCGGGGAAGAATGTGGAGTGTCAACAGCGGCACTCACGATCTGCCGCGGCCCAAGATGTGGCGTCACAGCTCCGTCGAGACATACAAAGGTGGAGTGTGCCGCAGCGACGATGGAGGTCGA
This sequence comes from uncultured Acidobacteriota bacterium, assembly GCA_963817855.1. Classification (GTDB taxonomy): domain Bacteria; phylum Acidobacteriota; class Terriglobia; order Terriglobales; family Acidobacteriaceae; genus JAKAAZ01. Next base: position 275,362 of record CAWFQA010000001.1, read on the forward strand.
ACGTGGAAGAAATCCAATGCAGGGATGCAGGAAACGGCCGCTACCGACATTTTGCTGGACCCCAAGAGCCCTCCCGATGCAAGGGTGTTGTACGTGACGGGCTTTGGCCGCGGCGTCTACAAGAGCAGCGACGGCGGCGCCACATGGAGCCTGAAGAACAATGGCATAACGCAGCACGACCCGCTTGCATGGCGACTGGCCCGAGCCAGCAATGGAGACCTCTATGTCGTGTTGGCGCGGCGATCGGAAGATGGCAGCATCGGCAACGATGGAGACGGCGCTCTCTACAAGTCCACCGATGAAGCGGAGTCTTGGACAAGGGTGACGCTGCCACACGGAGTGAATGGGCCGAATGGACTTGCGATCGATCCGCGAAATCCACAGCGCCTCTACCTAGCCGCCTGGGCGCGTGCCGTAGGAGTCCATGGGTCGGGCGGCGGTATTTATCTTTCAAGCGACGGCGGCAGGACTTGGCGGCAGGTGTTAAGCCGCGACCAGCATGTTTACGATGTTACGATCGCCCCCCGCAATCCCGATGCGTTGTATGCTGCCGGCTTTGAATCTTCCGCATGGAAATCTTCCGACCGCGGCGAGCATTGGAGCCGTATCGCAGGGCCGAATTTCAAATGGATGCATCGCGTGATTCCGGATCCGACAGCTCCGGGCAAAATCTACATCACGACATTTGGCGGCGGCGTGTGGCATGGGGATGCAAATGCAAAACCGGGGCCACAGGACATCGCTACACCGAAACTTCAACCCGGGCGATAATAATCACGCGTATGCCCAAACGAAAACTGGAAAAGATAAAACAGGTGAAAGAGCAGGCACGGCTCAAGATCGGACGGCCGCCTCGGGCCCAAGTCATTCCGAATAAAAAGAAGGACCGAAAAATTGAAGTGGAGGAATAAAGGAGATCTCCGCGCTCATGCGGCCACGGGGCAGACTCACGCGGAAAACGTCTGCACTGAAATTCCAGTTCTGCAATTTTCAAGTAGTCTGGACACGGAACACTGAGAAACAGAATCATGTCCATCCATGATGATCCTCTAGACGAGAGAACGATCGAGAGGTTACGGCGCGAGGTAGACGAGCACCTCATCATTCCCCCCAGACCTCCGCATCGACGCCGATACCTGTTCAGCATTATCTGGTTTGTGGCAATCTCGGCGATCATCGTTCTGACGGTGATTGCCGGGCTGATCCAGAAGTGGCTCTGGATGCGGCAACTTCACTTCCTTGGCATCTTCTGGACGCTTCTCTCCGTGCAATGGGCAATGGTTGGCGTGGCATTTGTTTGCGCATTCGGCTTTCTATGGATCAATTTCCGCTTTGCCGCTAACACAATTCAAGCCATGCAGCGAAGCAACCAACTGGACCGGGTTGCGTTCGTTGATGCGCCGCCGAACCCGAGAAGAATCAACCTCGACCTAAGCGGCAGAATTCTGGCGCTTGCCATCGCGGCAGCGGCCGCCGTCGTTGCTCTGCTCTTCGCGCTGGGGGTGTCTGCTCAATGGGACACGTATCTGCGCTTCCGCTACGGCGGGCATTTTGGATTGCTGGATCCTCTCTTCCGCATCGACGTGGGTTTTTATCTTTTCCGTCTTCCCTTTTACGAGCTGCTGCAGGGCAGCTTTCTCTTGCTGACATTGATTGCTCTCGCGCTGATCGTGCTCGTCTACAGCACGCTGGGACTGCTGCGATTCAGCCCCGGCGGCAAAGTCGTTGTCCGGAGGAACATCGGGCAGCATGTGTCCGCCCTTCTGTTTGTGCTGGCGGTTGTCCTGGGCTGGGGTTTTTATCTGGACCGCTACGATCTCGTCTACTCGACCCTGGGAGTCGTTTATGGGGCCGGCTATACGACCGCCCACGTGACCATGACCATGTTGTGGATCATGCTGGGCCTGTCGGCGGCGGCGGCAGTGCTTCTCGCCATCAATTTCTTTCGTCCGCGTTTCAGAGCTGTCGTCTATGGCGCGGTTGTCTATGTGGTGGTGTATGTTGCGGGGATGATCGCGCTGCCGCAGCTGTTCCAGAAGTTTGTGGTGCAGCCCAGCGAATTCAGCCTGGAACTGCCTTACCTGAAAAGCTACATTGGTTTCACCCGCAAGGCGTATGGCCTGGATGCCATTCAGGAAACTTCTTACCCGGCGCTCCCCGATCTCACTCCCAATGTGATTGCGCGGAACCAGGACACCATCCAGAACATTCGCCTCTGGGACCCGCGGCCGCTGCTGCAGACCTATCAGCAGACCCAGGCAATCCGGCTGTATTACCAGTTCTATAACGTCGATGTTGGCCGCTACCATTTAGCCGATGGGTATCACCAGGTGATGCTTTCGACGCGCGAGTTGTCTCCCAAACTGCCGGAGGAGGCGCAAACCTGGGTGAATCAGAATCTGCAGTTCACTCATGGCTACGGTCTGGTCATGAGCTTCGCCTCTCAGACGGTCGGCGGAGGGTTCCCGAAATATCTTTTGCAGAATATTCCGCCTCAATCCGACTATGGCTTGAAGATCACCGAACCCGGTATCTACTATGGTGAAGCCACACCGGGATATCGCATCGTCGATACCGGCATTAAGGAGTTCGACTATCCAAAGGGCAATCAGAATGTCTATACCAGTTACGCCGGAACCGGGGGCATTCCGCTGGATAGTGTTTGGAAACGGCTATTGTTCGCCTGGACGCAGGAAGATGCCAACATCCTGTTCACCTCGTATCTCCGGCCGCAGAGCAAAATCCAGATATGGAGAAATGTTCAGGAGCGAGTATCCAAAATCGCTCCATTCCTCACCCTCGATCGAGACCCGTATGCCGTCGTCAGCGACGGCAAACTGTATTGGATTCAGGATGCCTACACAACGTCGGATCGATTTCCCTATTCCGCTGCCTATTCTGGAGACGCTGGGTCGGACCTGAACTATATCCGTAACTCGGTCAAGATCGTCGTGGACATGTACGACGGCACCGTTTCTTTTTACATGATGGATCCCAAAGATCCCGTCCTGGCAGTCTATCGGCGCGCCTTCCCCGGAGTGTTCAAAGATCTCAGCCAGATGTCCCAAGATTTGAAAAGCCATCTCCGCTATCCCGAGGATCTGTTCACCATCCAGACCCATGAGTACAAGACCTTCCACATGACGGACCCGCAGGTCTTCTACAACCGCGAGGATCTGTGGGATTCTCCGCAGGAAGAGTACAACGGCAATGTGCTTGCGATGGACCCGTATTACATCCTGATGAAGCTTCCCGGAAGCAGCACTCTGGAGTATCTGCTGATGACTCCCTTCACCCCGCAGAACCGAGACAACATGATCGCATGGGTGGCGGCGCGATGCGATTTTCCGGAATACGGCAAGATGATTTTTTACGAGCTTCCCAAAGAGAAGTTGATTTACGGCCCCAACCAGATTGAGGCCATGATCGACCAAAACACAACCATTTCGCAGCAGTTGACACTCTGGGATCAGAAAGGATCCCAAGTCATTCGCGGCAAGCTGGTCGTCATCCCCATCGAAAACTCCTTCTTGTACGTAGTGCCTGTGTACCTGAAAGCGGCGGGCACAAATTTCCCGCAGCTCAAGCGCATTATCGCGATCACTGCGGACCGCGTCGTCATGGAGCCGACGCTCGATGAGGCCATCTCTGACCTGTTTGGAGCGCAGCAACCGCAAAACGCCGTGGGAGGGTCCTCCGTCAGCGCCCCGCCGCAGCTGAAGGCGCAGCCAGAGTTGGATGAGGCGCGAAAGCAATTGACGGCGGCGCAGAAGGCCATGCAACAGGGAAATTGGGCGGATTTCGGCAGGGCGATGCAATCCCTCTCTCGCGCATTGGGTACCGCCAAGCGGTAAGTCTCGCGGCTGCCGAATATTCCAGACCCACATGGATCATGCCATGATATTCAGGGATCGAGTGGACGCGGGACATCACTTAGCAAAACGACTCAGCAGTTATACGAACCTTGGCGATGTAATCGTATTGGGAATTCCTCGCGGCGGGGTGACGGTCGCATACGAAGTTGCTCGAGCCTTGAATGCCCCCTTGGACATACTTCTTTCCAGAAAGCTAGGTGTTCCGGGACAAGAGGAACTCGCATTTGGCGCGATTGCTGCCGGCGATGGGCGATATCTCGATCCGCGAGTGATTCAGGCTACGGACATTTCCGAACAGGAAATTGCACGCGTTACTGAAGAGGTAACGAAGACGCTGCAAGAACGCGCTCTGTTGTATCGGGGCAACCGTCCTCCGCTCCAGGTGAAAGGAAAGACGGTCATTCTGGTGGATGACGGGATCGCTACGGGAGCCAGTGTTTACGCCGCTATCCAGGCGCTGCGGCAAATGAAGCCGGCCATTGTTGTGTTGGCTGTTCCGGTGGGGCCTGCCGCAACTTGCGAATGGCTCAAGAACGAGGTAGATGAGTTGATTTGCGTGTACGCGCCAGAACGGTTTTACGCAGTCGGTCAATTCTACGAGGTGTTTTCTCAAGTTGAGGATGAGGAAGTTCAGGATCTGTTAGAGCTCGCCGGGAGATTGGCCGCGCCAAAAAGCTCGACGACTGAATCCGTTTCGTCTGGAAACCAGGAGGAAGTCTCGATTGATCTGGAGGATGTGCAGCTTAAGGGAATCTTGAACATTCCTGACGATCCAAAGGGAATTGTATTGTTCGTTCATGGCAGCGGGAGCAGTCGCCACAGCTCGCGCAATCTCTACGTGGCTCGAGCGCTGCAGGCGCATGGAATTGCGACGCTGCTGTTCGACCTGCTGACGAATGAAGAGGAGTTGTATGACCGGGCAAACGCCAAACTCCGCTTCGATATCGAGCTATTGACGAATCGCCTGGTCGGCGTAACGCAGTGGATCACGCGACATCCAATCGCTCAAAAGCTAGCTATTGGCTATTTTGGTGCAAGTACCGGGGCCGCCGCTGCCCTCGTCGCCGCCGGGCGATTGCCCAGTCTGATTGCCGCTGTCGTCTCTCGTGGAGGCAGGCCCGATCTTGCGGGCAACGCCCTCAACCTGGTGGGTGCTCCTGTGCTTCTGATTGTGGGGGGAAAGGATGAGATGGTGGTTGGATTAAACCGGCAGGCCTTCCGTGAGCTGACCGTTCCGGACAAGCAACTCATCATTGTCCCCGGAGCAACTCATCTTTTTGAGGAAGCTGGCGCATTGGAGAAGGTGGCTCAACTTGCCGCGGACTGGTTTTCGCGGGCCTTTTTAGCTCGTCAATCAGGTAAGGAACCCAGCCGCAGCTATGGTTCACCGGAAGCTCGGTGATCGCGAGAAGTCGGTCGCAGTCCAAGCCACTCGCGATTATGGCGCGTCAGCCGATTCACAATTTTGTAGCGATCTCCTCGATACGTCGATTGCACGTGCTCGACGGGCTGACCGTCTTGCAGATAGGAGATTCTGGTAAATAAGAAGACGGGACTGCCCTCGGCAATTCGCAGCAGCCGGGCGACTTCCGCATTCGCCAAGGCCGCCTCCGCAACTTCATCCGCAACAAACATGTTGATGCCATACCGTTCCGAGAGGAACTCATACAGCGAGTGTCGAGGATCGAAGTTTTCCAGCAGATCCGGGCATGCGCGCAGAGGCAGTGAACTGGTTTCTATGCCCATGGGTACGTTGTTCGCGAGTCGAATACGCTTCAGATGGATGATCTTTTCGCCGACTCGAAGTCGAAGGGCCTGGACCACTTCCGCGCTGGGTTGCTGTATCTCAAACGCAAGCACCTTGGATCGCGGCACCGTTCCGCGGGCCTTCATGTCTTCACTGAACGACAGCACCTGGCGGAAGTCCTTCTCCAGTTTGATTCCTGAAACGAAAGTACCTTTCCCTTGCCGGCTGTAAACGACGCCAAGCTCGCAAAGCGACTTGATCGCCTGGCGAACAGTCATCTGGCTCACTCCCAGGGTCGCGGCAATTTCCTGCGCGGAAGGGATGGACTCACCCGGCTTCAGCGCTCCGGATCGGATTTGGTCCAGCAGACGCTCCTGAATTTGACGATAGAGGGGGATAAAGCTGCCATGGGTAAGCTGAGGTAGGGAGGACATTATTCTATTCATCTAGCTGACTATCTATCTAAGCAAAGTGCCGAGAGCCTGTCAAAGACTTACGCGGTTCTGCATGCCCCGTGTCATGGCTGTGGGCGCGAATTGGTTCGCAGGGGGGAGGCGGCTTTAGAGTGAGCGAACATGCCGCACACGCTGCTCCGGCGACGACATCATCGCAACCGCTTTTTTAAAGTTGGAAACGCAACCGCGCACCACCGCCAGGCTGCTGTAGTAATCGTTGTAGCGGAAGCCCGTTTCGCCGCGCCACATGGGAAAGATCGCGCAGGCGTCCATCCAACGTTCGAACACGGGAGTGATGTCCAAATACGTGTCTGGAACGAAGCCGGTGGCGTCTTCCCAGTTGTCATCGAAATACAGCTTCGCGACAGAGTGGGCGGGCAGCTTCCGAGCGATGGCGGGAAGTGCGGCATAGAAAATTGCGTCTTGGACGATGTCGTAACAGGCCTGATGATCCTTGTGCCAGCTTCCTCGCCAGTGGGTCACGATGACATCCGGCTTGTACTGGCGAATAAAATCGCAAACGGCAAATTTCGCCTCGTCGTTGACCGGGATTGCTCCATCGGGATACGCGAGAAACAGGGCCTCTGCGCCGATCGAGGCCGCAGCTTTCCGAGCCGCCTCACGCTGCGCCTCTCCATATTGTTTGGGTGCAATCGTCGCAGACCCGTTCTCGCCGGATGAGAGACTCAGCAATGAGCCTTTCCCTCCCTGATGGGTCGCGAGTGCTACAGGCGCGCCCATGGCGAAAAATGCGTCTCCCGGATGCGCGGCAATGGCCATGACGTTGGAGAGCTTAGCTTCGCCACCGGAAGTCTCGTTCGCTGGACGCCCCGGCATAACCGCAGCCTGCAGTGGGTTGGAGCCAATGGAAAGCGCAGCCATGCTGGCCCCGGCCTCTTTCAGAAAATTCCTCCGCGTGGAGCCTGTCATGCCTCAGCTTCCTCCTTATTTTCCGGTGCGAACCGGCGGTGGATTGCAACTGTGTCTGTAGATCAGACGTGCGTCTCGGGCATCCAGCAACACAAACCGCGCTCGTTTCAGGAATATAACCCTGACTGTAAATGTTCGGCGATGCCATACCTGCTGAAATTAGTGGTCGGAGCAAGTCATCTAGAAGACTAGTAGACGAGAATTATATTTCAGTGATACAAATTGTTTCAAACAATATTGATCCATTCTTTGTTGGAGGGAAAATATATATGTCCGCGGAAACTTACCTGGTTCGTGCTGAAAAAACCATCGCTGCCATCCGGCAAACACAAACAAAAAAAATCGAGGAAGCTGCGGCAGTTTTTGCCACCTCCATCCAGGCCGGCGGCAAGGTCTACTTGTTTGGAAGCGGACACTCCGTCATTCCCGTGCTGGATATTTTTCCCCGCTACGGCAGCTTCGTCGGGTTCCACCCAATCTACGATCCTCGCCTGATGTGGTTTAACGTCGTCGGACCCGGCGGTGCAAGAGAACTGCTCTGGCTGGAAAGAACGGAAGGCTATGCTTCGGTGGTGCTGCAGAGTTATCAGCTGGAGTCGCACGATTCCATCCTGATCTTCTCGCACGGCGGCCTGAACGCCGCACCGATCGAAATGGCGCTCGAGGCAAAGAAAAGCGGTCTGACGGTGGTCTCTGTCTCTTCTCACCAAAATCACAAACAGGCGAAGCCTACCCATTCCAGCGGCAAAGACCTCGCCGATGCTTCCGACATCGCGATTGACAATTGCGTGCCCCCGGAAGACGCTTTAGTGGACGTGGAAGGGATCAAAGAAAAGTTCGCGGCCGGTTCTACCGTCGCCGCTGTTTCCATTGCCATGGCGATCGTGGCGGAAACAGGCGTGCGGCTGGTCCGTTCCGGAGCGAAGCCGCCCACGTTTGTTTCCCCCAACGTCGGATTGCCGGCCGACCACAACCAAAACGTCTTCCGCGCCTACGAGCGCTTCGTGCGCGGCCGCTAAGGCGTCTGATCTTTGACGGAACCCATACCTCGACTGTCAATTCGTGGGGGCACAATGAATCGCATTTTCGCCGGGGCTCTCGCGGTCTTTGTGATGGCCGGGGCCACGCTCGCGCAGTCCCACGCAGGAAGCGCAGCGGCTGCAACGGGCACGCACGCCTCTCCTGCCTCCACCGCATTTTTTCCCATGGCGGTCTGGTACAGCGGAGGCAAAGCGCGGGCTCCCATGCTGGGCCCCATGGATGCGAACTCAGTTCAGCAATGGGGACAGGACCTGGACCAGATCAAACGGATGGGTTTCAACACCGTGAAGACCTGGATCGACTGGTCCACTGCGGAGCCTGCTCCGGACGTTTTCGATTTCAAGAATCTGAACCTGCTGATGAAGCTCGCACACCAGCGCGGTCTGCGCGTAATCGTACAAATTTATATGGACTCCGCGCCGGACTGGGTAGGCCAGCGCTTTCCCGACGCGCGTTTTGTTGATCGAAGCGGCGCGGTGATTACGTCTCAATCCGCCCCTGGGTATTGCGTCGACGACAGGGCAGTGCGCGCGAAAATGGTGGACTTCTACCTGGCCCTTTCCAAGGACGCCAACCGGTTCCCCGCGCTCTACGGATGGGATGTGTGGAGCGAGCCCCACATCATCAACTGGGCGGAAATTTCTTATCTGAAGGATCCGGAATTCTGCTATTGCCGCTATAGTCAAGAGCGATTCCGTGAATGGCTGCAGGCCAAATATAAAACCCTCGATGCGTTGAACGCCGCGTGGTATCGGCGCTTTACCAGCTGGGACCAGGTGTCGCCGCCGCGATTTTCCACCATCCTTTCCTACGCGGATTATCTGGATTGGCGCGCTTTCATCGATGACAAGCTAGCGGAAGATTTGCACACGCGCGTTGTCGCGATTCGCAGCGCCGATCCCAGTCATCCGATTACCAGCCATGCCGACGATCCCGGACTTTTCATTTCTCCCACCGATGGCTACGGGCAGCCGGACGATTGGAAGATGTCAAAGGCTGCGGATTTTTTCGGCACTTCGATCTACCCCAATATGGTGCACATGTGGCCGGACTGGATGCTGGCCTCCGGGCTGGACTTCATTCGATCCGCCGGCCACAGCTACAGCAAAGGTTTCTGGATTGGCGAATTGCAGGCTGGCCAGGGTGTCAGCGGCATGAGAATCGCCCAGCCGGTGACGGCGCAAAACGAGCAGTTCTGGCTGTGGCAGGTGCTCGCTCACGGCGCGCGGGAAGTTGCCGTGTATGCGTGGTATCCGATGAGCTCCGGATATGAATCAGGCGGCTACGGCCTAGTCAATCTCGATGGCTCGGTGACGGATCGAGCCAGGGCCGCGGGGGCAGTGGCGCGCGCTGTGGAACAGAACGCCGCAGAAATCAACCGGGCGCAACCGGCCGCAGCCCATGTTGCGATTTTGTACGACCGTCTTTCCTATATGGTGGGAGGCACTGAACCGAGCAACGTGGTCCTTGGCAACGCCGAACGAGATTCGCTCTACGGCGTCTATCGCGCCTTCTGGAAAGAACAGATTCCCGTCGATTTCCTGAACGCCCCTACGCTCACGCTCGCAGACCTGCGCCCGTATAAAATTGTCTTCCTGCCGTATCCCGTGATGCTGTCGAAACAGGTCGCCGATGCCGTAAAGGAATACGTCGCTCAGGGAGGTACTGCTGTCGCCGAAGCGCGTCTGGCCTGGAACGACGCGCGCGGATACGCAAGTCCAGTCATTCCCGGCTTCGGTCTGGACCAAGTATTTGGCGCGCGCGAGACATCCATCCATCCCGAGGCCGAGCCGCGTCTGATTCTTGAGTCTTCGGCAGCATTGCCCGGCCTGAAGGCCGCCGACGCCATCGACGGTGCTGCGTTTCAAGAAGACCTGCAGCCGCTCGCAACCGCTTCCGTGCTGGCAAAATTTTCCGACGGCCAACCCGCCATTGTGGAGAATTCCTTCGGCCGAGGCAAGGCCATCCTCGTCGGCTCCTTCGTCGGCCTGGCGTATCAGCAGAAGCAGGGCGTCGTGACCGGCAAATTTCTCGTGTCGCTGGCCAATGCTGCCGGTGTCACGCCACAAGTTCGCGTCTCCGGTCCGGGAACATCGAAGCTGGAAGTTCGCCGGCTCATCAGCGAGAACGAACAATTCATTTTCGTTTTCAACCATGCCACCAATCACTGCCAACGCCACCATTTTTTTGCGGCTGTCATGGCAGGTACAGAACGCGCGCGATCTTGTCAGCGGTGAAAAACTGACTTCGTCTGAAGTCCAGTCGTCGGCGAATAGCGAAGATACGGTGCTGCAAAAAGACCTCGCGCCCAAGGCGATCTGGGTCGTTCGGCTGGACAGAAAATGACGGCATCGGTTCGCGTGCCAATTCGCGCCGCACATCAACCAGGAGAAGCCGTAGGTCCGTTCGCGCTGGTGGTCGATCTTGGAGGCACAAAGATTGCGGCGGCGCGCGTGGATACTGCGGGCAAAATCACGCACCATTATGTAGCTCCGACACCGCCCGAGGGCGGCAAGGCCGTCGTTGTCGCGGTGATCGACATCCTCCAGCGACTGCCGCAACAAGGCGTCTGTGCGCTGGGTGTCGATGTGCCGGGCTTGGCTTATACGGACGGAAGCGTGTGGGCGCCGAATCTTTCCGGCTGGAAACGCATGCCCCTGGGGGCCATGCTGAACGTGCATTTTCAGCTGCCCGTGTTGGTTGAAAGCGACCGCAATGCGTTTGTGACTGGCGAGGCTTGGCAAGGCGCTGCGCGGAACTGCCGCGATGTTGTGTTCCTCGCCATCGGCACGGGAATCGGCGCGGGAATTATCAGCGGTGGACGCCTTCTGCGCGGATCGAATGAACTGGCTGGCTGCCTCGGCTGGATGGCAACGGGTTCTCGCTTTCTTCCCAAATATAAGGACATCGGCTGCCTGGAATCGCACCTGGCAGGCCCGGGAATTGCGCGGGAGGCCAGCCGAATCCGAAAAACCGCGACCACCACCCGCGAGCTGATTCAACTGGCCCGGCAAGGCGACCCGGCGGCAAAAAAAGTGATCGCGCAAACCGGAGAATACCTCGGTCTCGCTCTGGCGAACCTGGTCAGCATCCTGAATCCTGAGATGATCGTCGTCGGCGGCGGCGTGACGGCGGCGGGAAATCTGTTGTTGTCTCCCGCGCGTGACACAATGCGACAGTGGGCCCAGCCGCTGGCGGCCAAGCAGGTGCGGATTGTACGTTCTCGCTTGGGCGAGCGAGCGGCGTTGCTGGGGATGGCAAAGATGGCCTTCGACCTCGCTGCACCCTGAGTGATCGCCTAATGTGATCGTCAGCATTCACGATGGACGAAAAGAAGTGCCATGAAATTTCCGAGTGCGCCATGACATCGCGAAACAAAAAAAATGGGACCATTCGGCGCGCGATCCTACTGATCACAATCAACGCCTGCATGTTTGTTTTCGGCATTGTCCTGCTGCTGATCGGCTCTCTCCTTCCAACTCTGAAATTCGGCAACGCGCGCTCCGGCAGCCTCGGCTCATTTCCGCTCGTTGGAATCCTGGTTGCCACGGCGCTGGTTGGCCCGGTCCTGGACAAGCTCGGCGCGAAGGCTGCACTGGCTGTGGCCCTGGCACTCATCGCCTCCGCGCTCGCCGCTATTCCTTCGCTTGGGAGTTATGCCTTGATTGCCTTTGCCGCATTGGTGTATGGCCTGGGAGCCGGCGTACTGAATGCTGCAACGAACACGCTCGTCTCCGGACTCAGCGCATCCGGGCGAGGCACGGCGTTAAACCTGCTCGGATTTTCCTTCAGCCTGGGCGCGCTGGCGGTGCCGCTGCTTATGTCCCTCACGCGGGGAAGGTTCTCGTCCGCGACTGTGTTGTATATTTTGGCGGCGACCTCTGTCGCGATTCTTCTATCGGTCCTGCCGCAGAAATTTCCCGCCCCGACACAGGCGAGCACTCCGCTCCGTAGCCTACTGAGAGTCCTTCGCCACCCTCTCGTCTGGCTGTTTGGCGCGCTGCTTTTCTTTGAGTCGTGCAATGAAAACTGCATGTTCGTGTGGGCCGGCAAAGTTGCGCAGGATCTGCTGCATACATCGGCACAGCGGGCGGAACTGGTGCTGCTCGGACTGAGTGCCTCGATGGGCGTAGGGCGCCTGTTCGCCGTGCTCTGGCTCAAATGGATCGGCGACCGCAACACCGTTTCGCTCTCGGCGGTCTTCACGATTGCGGGAGCGATCGCAGTTCTCAGTTCCACAACATTTCTCGGCGTCGCAACAGGCTTCTGCGTCATCGGCTTTGGGCTCTCTGCCATCTTTCCTACCGTGCTGGGAATGGCGGGAGATCGCTTCCCGAGCGAAACCGGAACTGTGTTTGGCGCCATCATCGCAGTCGGTCTGGTCGGCGGTGTTGCTGGGCCGGTGCTAGGTAGCTGGGCGGCCACCTTTAATCCGGCTAGAGTTCTTGTGATTCCGCTGGTAGCAGCGATCGGCGTAGCGGCTCTCACCTGGATCGTCTCCAGCCGCAAGCCCGCAGTCAGATAGGCCTGACGGTTTCTCGTGAACCGAAACCCTGCTGAGGCCGGAGATTAACCCCTCAGTTATGCTCGATAGAAGAAAGGCGCGTCGAGATGTTGCCCATAACTGCCGCTACGGTGGATTGCGAGTCCACAACCCAAGGGGAATGCAAGTGAAGTCAATTCGCGCCCGTCGCTTGGGGCATTTCTCATTCTGGTTATGTTCGATTGTGCTCGTCTTTGCCTCTCTGCCCAACGTGGCTGCGACGCAGCCGACAACCGCTCCCGCTCAAAAACACGCCGCTCGCGCACAGGATGCGACGATTCCCGCGCTTTTCGTCAGCGACGTTCACTTCGATCCCTTCCACGATCCAGCCAGAGTGCGCCAACTTGTCAGCGCTCCGGTCGGTCAATGGAGCTCCATTCTGTCGCGTCCGTCGTCGCCGAATCAGCCGCAGGCATTCACGGCGCTGCAGCAAACGTGCCAAGCCCGCGGAGTCGATACGTCCGAAAACCTGCTTCGTTCCAGCCTGCGCGCCATGCGTGCACGGCAACCTGACGCGAAATTTATGTTGGTCAGCGGCGACCTGGTCGCCCACGAGTTTTCCTGTCGGTACACAACGCTGTTCCCTCACGCCACGCCCGCCGACTATCAAAGCTTTGTCGAGAAAACCATCCGCTACGTGGTGGGCCAGCTGCGCTCGTCCTTCCCGAGAATTCCGATCTACGTGGCACTCGGCAACAACGACAGCGCCTGCGACGATTACCGCCTGAACGCTGGAAGCAACTTTCTCGCCGATACCGCGCGCATCGTTGCGACCGGCTTACCTGCATCCGATCGCGCTGTGGAGATTCAGGACTTCTCGCAAGCCGGAAATTACAGCCTGACCATGGGTCCGCCCATGCAGCACACGCGCCTCATTGTCCTCGACGATCTGTTTTTATCGACGGATTATCGCTCCTGCACCGGCGAGAGTGACTCCACCCCGGCAGACACGGAAATCGCCTGGTTGCGGAATCAACTTGCACGGGCGCGACAAGCCGGTCAGACGGTCTGGATCATGGGCCACATTCCTACCGGGATCGATCCCTACTCCACCGCCCGAAGACTGGGCGCCATGTGTGGCCACGTGCACCCGGTGCTGTTTCTGTCATCCACAAAGCTGGCGGATTTGCTGATCGAGTACGTCGATATTGTCCGCCTGGGAGTTTTCGCGCACACTCACATGGATGAAATCCGCTTGCTGCAGACGGGACACGATGCGCCGGATTCTGCTTCACCCGGCGTCGTCATCAAAATGGTTCCGTCCATTTCGCCAGTGGATGGAAACGATCCTTCGTTCACGATTGCACGGATTGATCCGGTCGACCGCAACTTTGCGGGATTACAAGGTCGTCGCGGCTTCCAACCATACGGGCATCGCTACAAGGTGGTCGGTGGAGTACGACTTTGCCCAGACCTTTCATCAGCAGCAATTCTCGCCAACGACCGTGCGAGTGCTCATCGCAGAATTCGCCGCTGACCCCGACGCGAACGCCCAGGTCAGCCAGCAATATATTCGCCACTATTTCATTGGGGATCGATCCGCCCAACTCAAGCCCTTCTGGCCGCAATATGTATGCGCGATGGCGAATGCCACCCCCGAGGGCTATGCTGCGTGCGTCTGTCCCGCGGCCAAGTGATCCTGCCGCACCCAACTTTCCTCCCCGTTTCCGGGTACACTCGCTAAAATAGCTGGCACGGTTAACCCACTCAGGAGGAACCACGATGGTCGATTATTTGTTGTACGCATTCTTTGCAGTCCTGGCGATTCTCATCCTTTCCACCATCCTCGGTTCGTTTTTCTCCGTACGTACTCAGACGGCCGCGGTGATTGAAAGATTCGGAAAATTCAATCGCGTGGCTCAGCCAGGATTAAACTTCAAGCTGCCATTTGTCGAAACGAAAAACCAAGTGAGCCTGGTCACCTTTCAGTTGGAAGGGTCGATTGAAACCAAAACCAAGGACAATGTGTTTGTTCAATTACCGGTGAAGGTGCAATACCGTATCATCGACACGCCGCAGTCCATTAGGGACGCCTACTACAAGCTGGCGAACCCGAAAAGCCAGATCGAATCCTATCTGTATAACATTCTGCTGGGGCACATTCCAGAGACCACGCTGGACGACGTTTTCTCGAATCAGCCGGCGATTGCCCAGCGCGCTACCGCCGAACTGTCAGCAGAGATGAAGGATTTCGGCTACGAAATCGTCAAAGTTTTGATCACGGACATCATTCCCAACGAGGGTGTAAAGACCGCAATGAACCGCATCAACGAGCAGACGCGCTTAGCTGTTGCCAATCAGGCGCAGGGTGATGCCGAGTACATTCTGAGAGTGCGCCAGGCGCAGGCGGACGCTGAAGTGAAGCGGCTGGAGGGCGTAGGTGTTGCGCAGGAGCGCTCCGCCATTGCTGAAGGATGGGAACAGGCCATCACCAAGGTGAAGCAGGGAACCGACCTCGACGATGTGGGTGCGAGCTTCCTGCTGCTTTTCACCAACTGGACAGATATGTTGCGCGTGGTGGGTGGTTCAACCAACTCCACGATGGTGTTTATGCCTGCGGGTCCAGAAGGGCTGGAGAATTTTCAGGCCACCATGACAAACGCATTGCTGGCCGGTCGTGGTATCAAAAAAACGACCTGACCAAAAGGCCAGGTCTATGTCCACCAAGGGCACCATCCGCGCTAGATGGGAGATTCCATCTCGGCATTGCGCGGCGTTTTCCCTCGCGTGATTACGGCACGCTGTGTTGTCGGAGGCTCTTGCTTTCCAGGTGCGCGATGGTGCGGTGCAGATGCGCCGCTTCGAAACGCACCGTTCAGCGAACTTCCCAGCGGCCGCAGATTCATCGATGGCTGCGCCAACACTGCCTGATGCTGCGTGACGATAATGACGCGCGCGTTTTCTGTGCCGGCACAGTGATAGCTGTGGGGCGTGCTCGCGTCGAAATACACCGAATCGCCGGGCGCCAAAATGTAATTCTGCGATCCGTGCCGAATATCCATTTCTCCGCTCAGCACGTACAGAAACTCAAACCCGGGGTGCACATGCGAGCGCACTTCCACGCCTTTTTTGAGTGGAATAAATTCCGCGAGATAGGGATCCAGCGTGCGGTCCGGCACCAGATATCCCAGGCTCTCAAAAAAATACGTTGGATCGTCGACACCGCTCTGCGGCAGCCGCACGCGCTCCGATTGCCGATGCACGCGAAACAGCGTGCGCGGTTCGGGATCGAAGAAATAGGAAAGATCCTTGCTGAACACCATCGCGATCCGTGCCAGGTTACGCAGCGTCGGCACGACCCGACCGGTTTCCAACTGCGATAAAAAGCTGGCGGAAAGACCGGTATGCTTTCCCAGTTCGACCAGACCCATGGATTTCTTCAGGCGAAGCCGCTTGATCCGTTCGCCAATTTTCTTTTCCCCGATGAAAGATTCGGCGGTTTCGGGATCGATCTGTTGCGCGGGGATTACAGAGGAGGTTGTTTTTTCCATCTCAGGTGCTTCCATAACAAATTAGATGCTTCGCTTTCGATTCGTGCCGCTTTTCATGTCACTAAAAGAGAATTCACTAATGTGAATAATTCTTATACCTCTTGGGATGCATTTCGGCGGAGACAGCAGATTCTCTGGCTGCGCGCTTGTTCATATTTCTGCAAGTTATGTCTATCGCACGAAGCATGTTGTTGACTCATCGACTGCTCCATAGACAACCACTATTTCCGGTCGCAACAATTTCGGCATCCAACGCTGCATTGACTCAGATAGGCAAGCGTCCGGGTGGTCATGGAAATCTTTCCTCAAGTAGTGATTGCCGGGGCGTCCGGTCTCGTGGGTCAATCGTTGCACCGGCACTTCCTCGCCAACGCGGTTTCCTGCGCGACCCTGACACGGCATACCGCCCAGCCCGGCAGCGCCGAATATTTCTGGGATCCGTACCGCTTTCAATTTCGCGAGGATATGCGCCGGCTCAGCGGCATTCGCGCCGCCATTGTTCTATCCGGCGATAATCTTATGCAGGGTCGATGGACGCCCGCGAAAAAGCAACGAATTCGCGAGAGCCGCATCCGCACAACCCAGTCCATGGTCCAGTTGTTATCGCACATGGAGCACCGTCCGGAAGTGCTGCTCGCCGCCTCCGCTGTAGGCTTCTATGGCGATCGTGGAGATGAAATCCTCGCGGAAGATTCTGCTGCCGGGAGTGGCTTTCTCGCTGATCTATGTCGCGAGTGGGAGGCGGCTGCCGATGCCGCGACCGATCTGGGAATTCGCGTTGTCCATCTGCGTTTCGGGGTGGTCCTCGCGCGAGAAGGCGGGGCCCTTGCCAAAATGCTTCCGCTGTTTCGATTCGGTCTGGGCGGCAATCTCGGCGTGGACGTCAATGGATGAGCTGGATTGCGCTGCCCACGCTGGTCGAAATTGTCGAGTTTTGTATGAATCAACACCAGGTGCAGGGCCCGGTCAACGTTGTCGCCAATCCAGTCACCAATGCGGAATTCACCACGGTTTTGGCGCACCATTTGCATCGGTTGGCCGTCATGCCCGCACCGGCCTTTGCCCTGCGAATGGCCGTTGGAGAAATGGCGGACGCAGCACTGCTCTCCAGCACCCGCGCCATCCCCGCCAAGCTGTTGCAGGCGGGTTTTGTCTTTCACCTTCCCACCTTGCAGGACGCATTTCAGCATCTCCTGCCCGCCTGAGGTAGGCTCCCCCTCGTGACCCTTCAACTCTGCTAGGCTGAAAATCGCAAGCGTTTTCTTCCCTACTTGGAGGGCATCTCGATCGGTCCAGGCAGCAATCCGTTCTGTTTTTCGCGACTCGCGGCTCGCACGCTATCGCTCCTGTGTCGAGCGGCAGTCATCGCGTCGGTGTCGATCGCGGCCTCGTCACTTGTGCTGGCGGGGTGTGGCATGGAAGCCGCTCCCCAACCTCCGTCGCTGAACCTGCCGAAGACGATTGAAGACCTAAGCGCCAACCGCACAGGCAACCAGGTGCATCTGGCATGGACCACGCCCAGGGAAAATACCGATCATCTGAAGCTGAAGGGCAACGTGCAGCTTCGCCTTTGTCGAACGCCGCAGGCGGCGGACTCGCCCTGCGATACCATTGCGACCATTTCCGCGGTCCCCGACAAGCCCGCGACCTATACAGATGTGCTGCCGCCCGCGCTCGCTTCGGGTCCGGTTCGCCCTGTCACCTATCGCGTCTTCGGCATCAACAAACACGGCAAGGCCGCAGGGCCATCGAATGTAGCCACCGTGCTTGCGGGGGAAGCACCGCCCGAGGTGCGCGATCTTTCCGCCCAGGTGGTTGAACGCGGCGTTGTCTTGCATTGGCAGCCGGTGCCCAATCTGCCACCGGACGCCAGTATTGAGATTGACCGCACATTGGTCACGCCTGCGGCAGCGCCCAATCCGGCCAAACCAAAAACTTTCAATCCCCTGCCGCGATCGACCGAACCCGTGGAACAAAAACTTCGCGTCCGCCTGATCCCTCCGAACTCGCAGCACACCGCTGCCACCGATCCCGGAATCGCTCTCGATGCGACTGCCCAGTTCGGTCATCAATATAGATATAGTGCCAGTCGCGTCGTGCAGCAACAGTTCGGTCAACAGAAGCTCCAGCTCGACAGTTCTCAGAGCCCCGCAGTTCAGGTGGCCACGCGCGATACGTTCCCGCCCGCTGCTCCTTCAGGCCTTGTCGCTGTTCCGGTTTCGGCAGTCATGAATAACGGCATTCCGGAAGTCGACCTTTCCTGGTCCGCGAATACGGAACCTGATCTGGCGCAGTACCGCATCTATCGCAGCGATGTCACAGGGAATCGACCCATGCGCCGCATCGGCCCGGGAGGCGGACCCACCGCCGAAATCATTGTTGCCCCAGCCTACCGTGACGTCCACGTAGAGGCCGGCCAGACCTATACCTACGCGGTCACCGCCGTCGACATATCGGGTAATGAAAGCCGTCGCTCGGCGGAGGTCACAGTCACCGTCCCCACCTCCTAACAAACCTGTCGCCTCTATAGATAGATAGACACAAGGAGAAGCATCGTGCAGTATTGCCGTTTTCAAACCGAGCAAGGTCCGCAATATGGTGAAGTCAGCCAGCGCCAGGGCGAGTGGTGGATGGAGCGCACCATCCCAGCGCCACCGGAAGATCGAGCAGGCTCTCGCGTCATCGAGCCTCATCCCGCACAGTCGCTGTCTGCGCTCACACTGCTGACTCCGGTAACGCCTTCGAAGATTGTCTGCATCGGCCGCAACTATCGCGAGCACGCCGCCGAGCTCGGCAATGAAGCTCCAAAAGAGCCGCTGCTGTTTCTCAAAGCGCCGTCATCGTTGCTTCCACCCGGCGGCGTCATTCGCCTGCCCGCCCAATCCCAGCGCGTCGACTTCGAAGGCGAGCTCGGCATCGTCATCGGTCGCAGCTGCTACAAGTTGAAACCTGGGGAAGACGTCCGGCCCTACATCCGCGGCTATGTGGTTGTGAACGACGTCACTGCCCGCGATCTGCAAAAGACCGACGGCCAATGGTCCCGCGCCAAGGGCTTCGACACCTTCTGCCCCGTCGGGCCGATCGTTTCTGATCAGGTCGATCCGGAAGCCGGCGTCACCGTCACGACGCGGCTCAATGGTGCAGTCAAACAGCAGGGCAATACCACGGATTTCATCTTCAACATTGCAACGCTTTTGCGCTATATATCCGGCGCAATGACCTTGAATCCAGGCGACTTGATACCTACCGGCACCCCCGCCGGCGTTGGCCCTATGCAGTCCGGCGATGTGGTGGAGGTCGAAATCGACGGTCTCGGTGTACTCCGCAATCCAGTCCAGATGGACAGCGTTTGAGCGGCAGCGTCTTCGCTTTCCCTTGGCTTCCGCCGGTATCATGGGCAGAGCAGACACTCAAATGCCGAGATCTTCGCATCCCGCTTCGGGTAAGGAAATTTACATGCGCGTAATCGTATTGATGATTGAGATTGAGCAGCCGGAAGGACTATCGGCGCGGAAGCTGGTCCTCGAGACTTCCAAGCACAACGTCATCACCGCCTACGGTGGTGCAATGGGTATCAAGCTTTTCAAGCGCTTCCCCGATGTCGATGCGGTGGTCGTCCATCTCGATGTGCAGGATCAACCGTTTGTTGAGGTGGTGCGGCAAATTCGAGAGATCCGGCCCCACATTCCCATCATCGCCTTGTCCCCAATCGGCAACATCGCGCTTGAGGGTGTGAATTATGTGATCCCCAGCCATGAGCCGCAAGCCATTTTGAAGGTGCTGGCGGACCATTTCAACGCTTCCACGTCGAATTAGCGGTCGGGCTACACTAGAAAAAGAGGTGCGTCACCGTTGCCCCCTTTTTCGATGCGGGTCAATGAATTTTCCTTTGAATTGCCGGAAGTTGAATTCCATTTGGGATCTGCCGCATCGTATACAGTAGGCGCACGCAGGCCGACCCGCTCCACAGGAAATGCAGCAGCCAGGAGGAAACAATGCCAAAATCAATGCTTGAACAACTTCGCGCCATGACCGTGATTGTCTCGGATTCCGGTGAGATTGAAGAGATTGAAAAGGTCAAACCGCAGGATTCCACCACCAATCCCTCGCTGATCACCTCCGCCGTTCAGATGCCGCAATATCAGCCCATCATGGACAAAGTGCTGCTGGCGGCGAAAAAAAAGCTTGGCAACAACGCCAAGGACAAAGATGTGGCCAACCTTGCCTTCAAAGGCCTCGCTGTCGAATTCGGCAAGCGCATCCTGAACGTGATTCCCGGCCGCGTCTCCACCGAAGTGGATGCTCGCTTGTCCTATGACACACAGGGCTCAATCCAGCAGGCGCGCGAGATTATTCAGCAATATGAAGCCGGCGGCGTGTCCCGCGAGCGCGTGCTGATCAAACTGGCCTCGACTTGGGAAGGCATCCGCGCGGCCGAGATCCTGGAAAAAGAAGGAATCCACTGCAACATGACCTTGCTGTTTGGTATGCATCAGGCTGTGGCTTCCGCTGAGGCGAACGCAACTCTTATCTCGCCCTTCGTCGGCCGCATTCTCGATTGGTACAAGAAAGATACCGGCAAGGAATATCAAGGCGCGGACGATCCCGGGGTGCAGTCCGTGACCAGCATCTATAACTACTTCAAGAAATTTGGATATAAGACCGTGGTCATGGGCGCCAGCTTCCGCAACCTGGGTGAGATTGAAGAGTTGGCGGGATGCGATCTGTTGACCATCGCGCCAAAATTCCTCGAGGAACTCGACCAGAAATCCGAACCGCTCCCGCGCAAACTGGATCCGGCCAAGGCGAAGGACATGCAGATCGAAAGATTGACCATGGACAAGGCGACCTTCGACAAGATGCATGCGGAAAATCGCATGGCCCACGACAAGTTGAAGGAAGGCATTGAGGGCTTCACCAAGGCCCTCGAGAATCTGGAGCAGTTGCTGGCCAAGCGCCTGTCAGAACTGGGCGCCAATCAGCAGCAGACAGTTGGCGCAGCAAAATAGCCAGCGCACGATTCACCATCCAAAGGAAAAAGCCGAATCTCTCCGAGCCATGCAGCGCTCCGGAGATTCGGCTTTTTCCTTTTGGCGCATCGCACTCGCGCGCCGGGACTGCTAACCAATTGCGTTCCCATATGCGAATTTTCTTTGAATTTGTTGTGGAAATTTGTACAGTACTTGCAACTTGCCTGGCATCAGAAATCGGAGAGGATCGGACCGGCGCCGCTGCACGCGTGGCGCATGAAAACACGACAGCACGACGTCCAACGACTTGCACGGCACCATCTGAAGTTTCTAAAAGGATAGGAGCACGCCATGTCTACAAATGCGGTCCCGGCGGAGAATCCGCTGCGGAAATTGTTTGAGGAAATCGTGTTCGGCTGCTATAGCCAGACCTCCGAACTGAATGATGCCGAGATGTCGAACTACGTCGCCGGCATCCTGACCGACTTCGCCGAAACCGAACAGCTCTATCGCATCCGCGACCGTCGCGGCCGCCCCCTGCGCGAAGTCAGCGACATGCTCGTAGCCTCTGATCCGGTGTACGGCGATGCCTATTCGTTTCCGCGCGAGCGTGAAGTTCGCAAGCACATCGGGGATTTCAGCCTCTTCTTCGCCGGTATGTTTCCTGAGTCGGCCCAGTGGCTACGCCGCAATCAGCAGGAAAGCCTGCAGGCGCTCAAGCGTGCCGGAAAAGAAAGCTATTACATCGTTTCCCAGTTCAATGTGTTTGAGTTTGAGCAGGAAGCGCCGCTGTTCGCGCGCCTGGCCGACGCTTTCGATGCCTGCGCCGAGGGACTGATGCAGGTGCGAAAAGAGCTGGATCGCCGCCGCCTATTGCCGCACCCTAACTCCACCCCGCCGCCAAAGCTATTGATGTAAGGCCATGGCAGGCAGAACGCCTTCCGATATCGAGAAATTGAAAATTCATCCGACGTATACATATACTCGGCAGTATAGCTAGCATGTCCGCGTTCCGAGTGCCGTTGTTCTGACTGCTCGGATTTGGAATCAGAGGGACTGATCAAACGGCGCAAGGCAGGAAACCGCATGGATCGCTGTCAAAGATTCGTCGTGCTGATCCGCATCCTGGTAGGCTGGGTGTTCATGTCGGAGGGCATCCAGAAATTTCTGTTCCCCGTCTCGCTTGGAATCGGGAGATTTGCGCAAATCGGCATTCCCGCGCCGCAGATCGCCGCTCCCTTCGTAGGTGGCGTTGAAGTCCTCTTTGGCGCGGCGATTCTGCTGGGACTCTTCACCCGGTTGGCCACGCTGCCCCTGCTCATCGATATCGTGGTTGCATTGCTTATCACGAAGCTTCCCTTTCTGGAGGAGCATGGAGTCTGGGCCGCTCTCCACGAGGCCCGAACAGATATCAGTATGCTGCTGGGACTACTCTTTCTACTCGGGGTGGGCGGCGGCTCGATAAGCGTCGATGCGATCTTTCAGCGTCAAAATCCTCTCGAACTTCATTTGAATACGTAAGAAATGATCGTTCTGCATGATGAAGCTTTCTCGTGCCCGATGGCTAGTTCTGCTGCTGTTTTTGCTCGCCGTCGCGAACCTGTGGGCTGGTCCGCCTTTTCAGACCGACGATCCTGAGCCGGTTGATTTTCGCCACTACGAGTTTTATCAATTCGGCACGGTTGCCAGCACTCCAGTTGAAACCGATCCGGTCGGCCCCGCGTTTGAATTCAACTGGGGCGCCGTTCCCAATGTGCAACTCCATGTCATTCTGCCTTGGGGAGCGATCATTCCTTCCAACAATCCTGTCTATTACCCCAGCGCCGTCGGCCCCAGCGCGTACGGCCTGACCGACATGGAGCTGGGCGCAAAAATCCGCTTCGTCAAAGAGACCAAGCATCGTCCGGAAGTTGGCAGCTTCACCATGCTGGAGCTTCCGACTGGCGACGTCAACCGAGGCCTCGGCGTTGGCCGCGTCTGGTACAAGCTGCCGGTGTGGGTGCAAAAAAGTTGGGGGCCATGGACCAGCTACGGCGGCGCCGGATATCAAATCGTCCATCAGACCGGCTATCGCAGCTTTTCTTTTGGCGGATGGCTGCTGCAGCGCGACATCGGAAAGAAGTTGACCCTGGGCGGCGAAATCTTTTCCCACGCCAGCGAAGGCGTGGCCACGCCGCAGATCCAATCCTCGACCATGGTGGACCTGGGTGGCTTCTACTACATCAAGAATCCGGGCCTGCAAGTCCTGTTTTGTTATGGGCATTCCGTCGCCGGACAGACCGAGAACTACGCCTACCTCGGCCTGTATCAAACCTGGGGTTCGAAGCCGGGACATGGCCTCAACGGCTTTTTCGGCCGCCACTTCTAGAGCTCTGCTGTTGCGATGAGATAAGGTTGAACACTCGCGCCCCACTCGAATCTTCACTTTTGCAGGGGTTGGGGTCGCGACCGCATCACCATGACCGCTGCCACAACCACAAGCCCGGCTGGAATCCACAATGCTTTCTCTTTCAGGTCCAGCGCCCCGTACGCGCCGATCAGGGCGCCAACGCCGTAGGCAATCATCGTAGTGAAAAAGACGGCAAACTTTCTGCGGCCTTCCGCCCTCTTCTCCGGCTCTTCGGACTCGGCAATCGCCTCGCCCAGATTTTCCAGATTTCCGGTGATGAAAACCGTATTCAGCTTGATCGGGCCAATCCGCTGAAATGCATTGTTCTGCAGCCCCATCGCGAAGGCCAGAGCCAACAGCAACACGATGCGCAGCGTGTCCGGATGCGGCGTCAGTGCCAGCCAACTCAGAACGATCCATTCAATGGCCAGCGTCGTCAGTTGTCTGTGACGTTCGCGTCCGGCAGTCAGCCGTCGCAGCGCCGCCTCCGCAATAAAAACTCCCGCCAGAAAAGCGAACACGACCCCGATCCGGAGTGCCGCCTCACTCCAGTCACGCACCGCCACGGACGCGGCAAACAGCACCGTGTTGCCGGTCATATTTGCGATAAAGATTTTGCCGAAGAGGATGTACGCTATCACGTCGATGGCGCCGGCGATCATGCACAACGTGGCCACCAGCGGAATCGCGGCCTGAATCTGACGTCTGCGGGAATCGGGCATGCGCGAACGCCTTAAAGAAAAATTACAGGATGTAGCGCGACAGATCCTGGTCCTTCACGATCGAGGCCACCATGTGCTGCACATAGGCCGCGTCGATGGCGATCACTTTTTCCGTGCCGTTAGCGCCTTCACGTTCCACCATCGGAATCGTCGGTGACGTTTTGGTCTCCGCGCTAGCAGCAAGGTTTACCGTCGCGTCAGCTCCGATCGCTTCGCCTTTTCCGTCGATGCTGCCGCGGTTCTGGCGAGCCAGGTCGGGCGCGTCGAAGCTGATTTCATCCAGCACCCGCTCCATGATGGTGTGCAGGCGTCGTGCGCCGATATTTTCCGTCGCTTCATTCACACGGAATGCAAAGTTCGCGATTTCCGCCAGCGACTCTGGCGAAAACTCCAGCTTCAAACCCTCTGTCTCCAGCAGCGCCGTCGACTGTTTCACCAGCGAGGACTTGGGCTCCGTAAGAATCTTGATGAAGTCCTCCACCGTCAGCGATTGCAGTTCAACACGGATCGGGAAACGCCCTTGCAGCTCCGGAATCAAATCGCTCGGCTTCGACACGTGAAACGCTCCCGCCGCGATGAACAGAATATGGTCGGTGCTCACCATGCCATAGCGCGTATTCACCGTCGTGCCTTCGACGATAGGAAGAATGTCGCGCTGCACGCCTTCGCGCGAAACATCCGGCCCGTGACCGCCTTCGCGGCCGGCAATCTTGTCGATCTCATCCAGAAAAACGATGCCGGAATTTTCCACGCGCTCGACCGCAATGCGAGTCACCTGGTCCATATCAATCAGGCGCTGTTCTTCTTCCTGCACCAGGTACTCAAACGCCTCGCCTAACTTCATCTTGCGCTTCTTGGTGCGCTGTCCAAAGATGTTGGGCAGAATGTCCTTCAGGTTGATGTCCATCTCCTCCATACCCTGGTTGGAGATGATTTCCAGCGACGGCGTGCTGCGTTCGCGCACGTCGATCTCGACCATGCGCTCATCCAGCTTGCCCTCGCGAAACTGCGTGCGCAGCTTTTCTCGTGTGCGCTGGTGGGAGTCGTTCGGCGGCGGCGGTACCGGGCTGGGAAACACAATTGTGTTATCGCTGGTCTCATCCACGCCGGAGATCGGCGTGGGCGCCGGTCCAGGCATGGGAGCAGGCGCGGCCACGGGCGGCAGCAGCAGGTCCAGCAGCCGCTCCTCTGCATTCAACTCCGCCTTGTCCTCTACCTCTTCCAGCTTCTCTTCGCGCAGCATGTCGATGGCAATCTCAACCAAGTCGCGAATCATCGATTCCACATCGCGGCCTACGTATCCCACCTCAGTAAACTTCGAAGCTTCCACTTTCAGGAATGGGGAATTCGTCAGCTTCGCCAGCCGTCTTGCAATCTCTGTTTTGCCGACGCCGGTTGGCCCAATCATGATGATGTTTTTTGGCATGATGTCGTCTGCCAGCTCCGGCCCCAGCTTCTGGCGACGCATGCGATTGCGCAGCGCGATGGCCACCGCGCGCTTGGCAGCGTGTTGGCCCACCACATATTTGTCCAGCTCCGCCACAATTTGTCGCGGCGTCATTTCATCCAGCGACAGCGCCTGGTCTTCTTCCACTCCAGGTAAATAAATGGCCATTTCCACTCCTCGTTCTGTGCCACAGCCTGCGCGGCCGCGGCCAGACAGGCCTATAGTTCTTCGATGGTGATTTGATCGTTGGTGTAGATGCAGATCTGGCCTGCGATGCGCAAAGACTTCTCCGCAATCTCGCGCGCCGGCAGTTCCGTGTTCTGGATTAACGCGCGCGCCGCAGCCAGCGCATAGGAACCTCCGCTGCCGATTGCCGTAATGCCTTCGTCCGGCTCAATCACGTCGCCCGCGCCGCTGATCAAATACGTCTGATGCACATCCGCGACCACCAGCAGTGCTTCCAGGTTGCGCAACATCTTATCAGTACGCCAATCCTTCGCCAATTCCACCGCGGACCGGCCCAGATTGCCGGCATATTGCTCCAGCTTGGCCTCAAACCGGCTGAATAAGGAAAACGCATCAGCCGTCGATCCGGCAAACCCGGCAAGCACCTTGTCCTGGTACAAGCGGCGAATCTTTCGCGCCGTATGTTTAATCACGCTCTCGCCAAGCGTGACCTGGCCGTCGGCTGCCATCACAACGCGATCGTTGCGGCGCACGCACAACACCGTGGTCGAACGAATTCTCGTTCGTTCAGGCCCAGTTCGCTGGCTGGAAGCACTTCTGCGGCGGGAGACGGAAGAACCGGCAGCGTCGGGGCGCACATCCGGGTGCAAATTAGGTTCGAACATCGTCAAGTACGATTATAAGGCAATTGTTTACCACTTATGGTCAAAGCTCTACCCTCCCACCGGCCACTTCCGCTATCCTCATAGTTAGCTCGCATCAGCACAAATACATTCGACGAGCACCGTATGCAACCTTGGTTATCGCATCACGCACCCCTCATCGCAACTACTGCGGCTACTGTCGCTGCTGTGGGCGGCGTCGCCCTCTGGTGGGTCCTTTCGCATCGCAAGTCCGCCGAGGAGCGCGAGCGTCTGCGCCGCGAACACCTGGTTCTCCACGGCCGCATCATCGACGGTTCCGTACTCGACTGGTCAGAGCAGCCCAACTCCACTGATCTGGGAACGCTGATGTATCGCTACTACATCTCTGGTGTCAGTTATGAGTGTGCCCAGGACCTCACATTTCTCAAGGGCACCGCGTTGATTGATGCCACCTGCCTCGGTCAACCCGCTTCCGTTCGCTACGATCCTAAAAATCCCGCCAACAGCATCATCATCGCCGAAGGCTGGAGCGGATTGCAGCAGCCCAATCGCATCCTCGTCCCCGAACCGATCGAGGTCCCCGGCACGCTTTCGCCTGCACCTCCAGCGGTAAAATAAACGTATGCATGTGCATGCGCCAGCCAACGATCAGACCAAGCGCATCCTCCGAATTTCGCTGGTGCTCACCTTCAGCTACATCCTGCTTACGCTTGTAGTCGGATTGCGCGCCCACAGCCTGGCGCTGATCTCTGAAGCCGGCCATAATACTTCCGACTTTCTGGCGCTGCTGCTGTCCTTCGTCGCCGTCTATTTTCATAGCCGTCCGGCCACCGACAAAAAAACCTTTGGCTATCGCCGCGCCGGCGTGCTGGCTGCATTCGTCAATGCACTTGCCCTGATCGGCATTGCAATCTGGCTGGCAGTCGCTGCGGTGGACCGGTTCATGCATCCACAAGTTGTCGAGCCCCGGCTGATGATGGCCACCGCCGCCGTCGGCGTCATCATGAACGGCATCCTTGCCTGGATGCTGTCGCGGGTGAGCAACGATGTCAACATCCGCGGCGCTTTCATCCACATGCTCGGCGATACGCTTTCCACCGCGGCCGTCATTCTCGGCGGATTGGCCATCGCGCTGACCGGCATCCAGTGGGTCGACCCGCTGCTGTCGCTTCTGATTGCGGTGCTCATCTTCTGGTCTTCGCTTTCCATCATGCGCGAGACGCTGAATATTCTGCTGGAAGGAGCGCCGGCCGATCTTTCCCTGACCGACATTCGCGATGCCATGCAGGTGATTCCCGGTGTCTGCGGCGTCCACGATCTGCATGTCTGGTGCCTCGGCTCGCACCTGAACGCGCTCGCCTGCCATGTGGCCATTTCCGACATCCCGCCCTCGGAAAGTCGCCGCATTCTGGCCGACATCAATCATCGGCTGAGCGAGAGTTTCAACATCCACCACACCACCATTCAGTTTGAAACGCGCGACGACATCGGCTGCGCGGTCGAAGACGGCTGCCTGCCCACCGATGAAGCCTTGGCCGCCGCTCACACCCACTCGCACTAGGGCCCGTTGACACGAATTTCTATCTTCAGAACCTGCCACCGAGCTGCTCGATCGCTGAGGTCTCAAGCATCCCGCATCCAGTCGATGGGGTTCGCTACGAATAAAAAAATAGGATTGTCGAGATCCGCGTGGAACCGCTTATAATCACCACCAAAAGAAAGTGCAATTGGGGACATTTCGAAAGAAATGAGGATCGCACAGCCTTGAGTTCGAAACTGCAAACCCATTTGCCGGATGCGCGAACCTACTTTGCACCCTCGTTGCCGCAGGCATCCAATCGCCTCCTCTCGCTCGACCTTCTCCGCGGCCTCACCATCGCGTTCATGATTCTTGTCAACGACGCCGGCAATTTTGATTCTGCCTACTGGCCGCTGCTTCACTCTCGATGGAACGGTTGCACCCCGACGGATATCGTCTTCCCTACATTTCTCTTCATCATCGGAATCACGACCGTCATTTCGACGTCGTCGAGACTCTCGCGCGGCGTACCCAAGCAGCGACTCTTTCTGCAAATTGTCCGGCGCACCGTCATTTTGTTTTTGCTCGGCATCCTGGTCAACAGTTTCCCCTTCTTCAACCTGCACACCATGCGGTTCTTCGGGATTCTTCCGCGGATTGCCGTCTGCTACTTCGTCGTCGCCACTCTTTATCTGTTCAGCCAGGGCTGGCGTGACAAGGTGGCGCTGTTCATCGCAATTCTGATCGGCTACTGGATACTCCTGCGCTTTGTGCCGGTACCGGGCTACGGCGTCCCTACGCATGGCGTTGCTTTCATGGACCCGCTGCATAACCTCGCCTTCTGGGTCGATCGCAGCTTATTCTCGGCGTCTCATCTGTCCGACGGAACGCACGACATCACCGGCCTGGGCAGCACGCTGCCTTCCATCGCGACAACCTTGCTCGGGGTTCTCACCGGACAATGGCTGCGCACATCGCACAGCTTCACAAGAAAGGTCAGGAACATCGCCCTCGCCGGCATCGCCGCCGTTCTGCTCGGCGGCTTGTGGAATTTTACTTTCCCCATAAACAAGGAACTCTGGACAAGCTCCTTCGTCCTGTTCGCGGGCGGCATCAGCATGCTGCTGTTGGCGCTGTTCATGTGGATTTTCGATCGCATTCCTGCCGCTGCCTCGGGCCGGGCTCGATCACCGCTGGTCACCGCGCTGCTGGTCTTTGGCACCAACGCCATCACCGCCTATGTCTTCTCAGAACTTTTGGCCTCGGGACTCAGCAGCATCCCCACTCATCCCGGAATCAATCTGCAGGAGACTCTGTACCTGTCGATTCTTCACACCGTTCCCAATGCGCCCTTCGCCTCACTGCTTTACTCGCTCGTCTATGTGGCCGTGTGCTGGCTCTTCACTTACTCGCTCTACCGGCGCGGCGTATTCATCAAAATCTGAGATTTCCGCCATTCGGAATACCTTTGCTCCTCGGGTCGGTATCGAAGAATTATTTTCTGTCTGCCGACCACCCTGTTGCTACACTGTATCCGCGAACCGCCGACCCCCACGGCGACTTTCCATGAACTGAATTCAGCGAAGGCGTACCCGAAAAAGCCGATCGGCGGGTAAATTGTGATCAGGATTTCGAACTTCCCATTAGTTCTGGCCGTGCTTTCTCTACTCGCAATGTGGCTCGCGGGTCGAATCGGGAGAAACATTCGTCGCAGGCGCGCGGGCAAGGAAGGCGCACAGATTGCGGATTTCAACATTGCCCTCAGCGCGACCTTGACCCTGCTGGCACTCATCATCGGATTCAGTTTCTCGATGGCAATGGGTCGATATGATCAGCGCAGGAACTATGAGGAAGCCGAGGCTAACGCCATTGGGACGGAATATCTTCGAGTGGATGTGCTGCCCGCAGCCGACGCTGCGAAAATAAAAAGCCTTCTGTCAAAATACACTGATAAGCGAATTTTGTTCTATGAGGCGGGGAATTGGACGCAATTGACCCGCATCAACGCTGATACGGCACAGCTGCAGGATCAGTTATGGCGGGCCGTGGAAGTTCCCGCGTCTGCGCAACCGACTCCCGTCTCTGCCCTGACCATCGCAGGAATGAACGACGTTCTCAATTCCCAGGGATATACCCAGGCTGCATGGTGGTACCGCATTCCCAGGGAAGCATGGCTTCTAATGATTGCCATCGCCCTTTATTCCAGTCTGCTGATGGGTTTTGGCGCAGAGGGCCCGCGGACAAATACTCTGCTGCTTGTGCTCCCGTTTCTCGTGTCAATCTCGTTTCTGCTGATCGCGGATATCGACAGCCCGCGTGGAGGCATGATTCGCATGCATCCCGTCAACCTCATCGCGCTTTCGCAGTCCTTGCATGGGCATTAAGGCGGTTCTCCTATTCGTGTAGAGGGATAAAAAAGACCCGTCATCCTGAGTGGAGCGAAAGATCTCTGCAATGTCCGCGACGGACTCCGACAACATCGCCGGGTACCGCGCATTGTGCGCCTTATTCAGGTTATTGAAACGCACATTCCCGCGGGTAACCTTGATCGCCAAACGGTGCTCCTTGGAAATTTATTACTGGCTGATTATATAGCGGTCGTAAATGACTAATGGTCCACTCAAGCCTGCTGTTGCGTGGAAGCCGGCGTTTTCCGCTGGGCATCGAGCCAGCTTTGCAGGATCAGCACCGCGGCAATCTGGTCGATCACGTCTTTCCTGTCCCGTGCGCCTCGGCCGACCGCGTCCAGGTGGCGATGCGCTTCCGCCGTGCTCATCCGCTCATCCCACAAATGCACCGGCAGGTTGAATTCTTCCCGCAGGTTGCCGGCAAATTTCTCCGCCGCAATGGCTCTTGGGCTGCGATCGCCGGATAGGTGAATCGGCCATCCAATAACAATCCCCGCACAGGCATAGCGCCGCAACAGTCGCCCGATCGAACGCAAATCATTGCGCGCATTGGAATGAATGATGGTCAGCAGCGGTTGCGCCGTCATGCCCAGCTCATCGGAAATGGCGACGCCGATTCTTCGCGCCCCATGATCCAGCCCCAGGATGCGCGGCACCGGCTGCGGAATGAGGGTTTCATCGGATGACGGCGGCGAACTTGGCGGGGTTTCCACGAGGGTGATAGTACCGGAAATGGCGCGAACAGGCACCGAAGTCGCTCCTACCACCTACAATACAGGGAGGAGTTTGGAATTCTCTGGAGTTCGTGTCTGCCGTGCGTGCATTCCTGGTGTTTGTTCTAGTTCTGATACTCGCCACCGCAGGCGCATACTTCCTGCTGATCCTGCCCTTTGGCCCGTCGACGGGCACCTTGGTGACCATCGCGCCGGGAACTTCGGTGCATGGCATTGGGTGGACACTCCAGAAGAACGGTATTATTCGCAACCGGTTTGCCTTCGATCTGGTGGCGCGGGTGGAGCGGCGCACGCTGAAGGCAGGCGTCTACCGCTTCGATCATCCTGCGCCGCTGCTGGATGTGTATCGTCGCCTGCGCATTGGTGATGTCTATACCATCGCGCTGACCATTCCAGAGGGCTACAACATGTTCGACGTGGCCGCTGCCATGGAGAAAGCTGGCCTGGGCTCTCGTGAAGTATTCTTGACGGCCGAAGAACAAGACACCGGGCTGATTCGTGATCTGGACCCCAAGGCGCCAAGTCTGGAGGGATATCTTTTTCCGGACACGTACAAACTGGCGCCGAATATGACGCCGGAGCAGATTTTAGGAGAGATGGTGGCACATTTTCGCCAGGAGGCGCAGCGATTGGGCTTGACGCAAACTATTCCCGCGACGGTGACCCTGGCCTCGCTGGTGGAACGGGAAACGCCAGTGGGCAGCGATCGTCCCATGGTTGCCAGCGTGTTTCAAAATCGGCTGGCTCAGAACATGCCGCTCGACACCGATCCTTCCATAATTTACGCGGCGCTGTTAGAAAAGCGCTACCGCGGAACAATCTATGCATCTGATCTAAAGGCCCAGTCGCCATATAACACATACACGCATACGGGATTGCCTCCCGGGCCAATCTGCAATCCAGGAATTCCCTCATTGGAGGCTGCGATGCACCCAGCTAAGACAAATTTCCTTTACTTCGTCAGCGATCCCCAAAATCCGGGCCATTCCCGTTTTGCGGCCACGTTGGAGCAACACGAGAAGAACGTGGCGGCATATCGCAAGGCGCAGCCCGCGCAACAGCCAGGGGACGGTAAATAATTTTGCAGCGAATGCTGGCTAATCTTCGTAAGTGCTTCCCGGCTCCGGGATCTGGCAACCTCTCCAACCGCGCGTCAGCTGCGTGCCGGGGCGTGCTGGCCTGTCTGCCCATGTTGGTCTTGACCGGTTGCCTGAAACATACGCGCCTTCTGGAACGACCTCAAACACCTGCCGTAGTTTTAACAGCCAGCCCTCAGCAACTGATCCAGCAGCTGGATGAGCGCTTCGATGCGATTCATTCGATGAGCGCCACCGTGATGATTCGCGCCTCCGTCGGCTCCGCCGCCAAAGGTAAGGAGACGGATTACACCTCGATCCGCGGCTACATTCGGCTGCGGCAGCCTTCCAATTTGCGTGTTCTCGGGTTGCTGCCCGTTATCGATACGCGAGCTTTCGATATGGTCAGCACCGGAAATCGCTTTACCCTGCTGATTCCGCCCAAGAGTCTCGCCATCACCGGCACGGGTACGGTCACCACGCCATCTTCCAATCCGTTGATGAACCTGCGGCCGGCGGTTTTTTACGATTCGATGTTGATTAAAAAAGTGGAACCGGAAGACCTGGTCTACGTCACCAGCGATACCGGAATCGTGCGCGATCCAAAATCGCATCACCTGATGGCCGAGCCGGACTACGAGCTTGGCATTCTGCGGCGCATCGGAAACAGCCAGCAGCTGATGCCGGAGCGGGTCGTCCATATCAGTCGCACAAATCTGCTGCCGTTTCAGCAGGACGAGTATGATTCTCACGGAATCCTGGTGACCCGCACGCTGTACAGTAGCTACCGCACCTTCGACGGCATTCCGTATCCGACGAAAATCAGCATCAACCGCCCAATCGACGAATATCAACTCACACTGACGATCGAGAAGCTGACATTCAATCGTCCTTTGGCCAACGATCAATTTGAATTGAAAATTCCCGCAGGAACAAAGATCCAGAAGCTGCCGTAGCGCAAACCCAGCATTGGTTTGGAAAAAGAGTTGTCATCGCGCGTAGCGGAGGGACTGCTTCTCTGTCCACATTCCAGGAAATTTTGACTTTGCTGTAGGAGGATGCAAGCGACCGCCACCAGCTCTAAAAGGGGTCACGCCGTCACCAGTGCGGGTTCCTCTGGAATCTGACCCACACTACTCGCTTCGCGTGTAATGCGCAGCACCAGGATGTCATCCTCTTGGCCAAACACCTGCGCCGCCGCAGCGATATCCGCTGCGCTGATGGGCTGCTGCACCAACTTGTTGACGCGATCGAACCCGAACAACTGGCCATCCTTGTCCTGCGCTTCCACCACTCCATCCGACATCAAAAGCAGCCTGTCTCCTGGCGCCAGCGGAAAATGCATAACAGAGAAATTCGGCATCGGCGTCATGCCTAGCGGTAATGCACCTTCCATCGGCAATTCTTTTCCATTCAGATATGGCGGTAGATGTCCGGCATTCGCCAGCGTAACCGCTCCATCGAACGCGACACGCAGCGCCAGCCCAGTGGCGGGGGCCTGGCCACGTCCGCAGAGCCTCTGATTCAGCGCTTCCAATGTGGTCAGCGGATCGTTGTTATGTGCAGCCTCGGCGCGAATCGCACCGACAATCAAGGCCACCAGCATCCCCGCCTGCAAACCTTTGCCGGTTACGTCTCCCACTACGATTAGTACGCTGCCGTCACTAGCATGCGGAATGATCTGGAAAAAGTCTCCACCCACTTCCCGCGCTGGACGATATTCACTCTCAATCGTCAGTCCCGCAATACGCGGCAGATCTTCAGGAATCAGCACCTGCTGCACTTCCTGCGCCTGCTTCACGTCCTGCTCCATCGCTTGCTGTCGCCGCTGCGAACTGCGGAAGCGGCGCAGCAAAACCACTGAGAAGCAGATCAGCAGCGCAATGTCGGTAAAATTGGAAAGCACCAGCGGGATGCCGTATGGAAACCACTGGGTGCGTACGTGTAGAAACCGCAGCACCGGATCGAGCGTGGGCAGAACATAAAAGAACAGCGCCAGAAAAAGTGCGGGTCGTTCCCGGTTTGGACGCCTCCAACCGAGCACGGCGATCATAATGGCTAACGCCCAGGCTGCGGCGGTGGATGAGAACTGATTGATGGAGTTGGCGCCAAATACGCCAGGCGATACAGTTCCACGCAACAGAAGTAACTGGAAAACCAGCCCAGTCAACCCCAACCAGAGCATCAGGGCGACGATAACATTCCGTAGCCACTTCTTGCTTGCCAGTCCGAAGTACACCAACCATGTCATCAACCACAGGCCTATGCCAATTGGGCGAAGCACTGAGAGAACGATGGCTTGCAGCAACGCCGACATCCATTGCGTCGTCAATGAGGAGAAAAGTATCGCAAGGAACAGCGCCGTAGCAAAACATGCGCTGATCGGCCACAGCAGGACTTCCTCGGACCGGTCGAAAAAGTACAGCATCAGGATTAAGAATCCGAATGCGAAGTACAAAATCGAAGTTGCTAGTATGCTCGATACAGCGCGCAACTGTTCTTCCCACGCCACGTGATAGGCCGCCGTGATTGCGCTGGCAAATCCGAAGATCGGCGGCGCATGCATGCCTCCAGGCAGAGTTTGCAGCAGCGTGCGGGGAGCCATATAAAACCGGAACGCAAGCACCATCGTTCCGTCCGGACTCTGTTGCAGAACGTCGGCCGGAATCAGGTACTTCACTGGCCGGGAGTAGTAGATCGTCGGCACCGAACGCTGAGAAGCTTCCAAATTCGCCGATGAATCGTCCGTTGATAAACAGCTGATAACTGTCGTCAACATCTGTCGGCGCAAGCAGCGCCAACGGTTGGTCCGCTCCGGTCACGCGAATCCGCATGCGATACCACGCATATCCCGCGTATCCGGCGTGTCCTTTTCCTGTCCAGCCGGGAGAAAATCCTTCGAATCCCATTGCTGGGTCGATCGATTCCTTCTTGGCTCCCAGGTCTACGTTCTCCCAGCTGGCGTCATCGAAGCCTGGGCCTGCCCATTTGGCATCGTCGCCAATTTGAAATTTCCATGGTCCGGTCAGCGGCACCAACGAGCTTCCCAGCGTCACTTCGGTCGCCGTTGCCGTATCCGAGGTCGCCGCGTTCGCCGCACGCAACCCGACCGCCGCCAAAGCAATCCACAGCACCACTGCAACCGTCTTCTTCATGCGAGCACCGTTTCCAGACGTATCGTACGTGTCACTGATAGTACGGAAATATCGTCTTCCTGGCCGAAGGCTTGAGCGGCCGCGGCAACTTGCGCCGCAGTGATCGGCTTCCGCAGCAAGTTGTTGACGCGCTCGAATCCGAATAGTTGCCCCTCCTTGTCCTGCGCCTCCACTACGCCGTCAGACAGCAACAGCAGCCTGTCGGCGGGCGCCAGTTGAAAGTGCATCAGGGAAAACTCCGCGCCCTCGACCATGCCCAGCGGCAGCGCACCTTCCATCGGCAATTCTTTTCCGTTGAGATATGGCGGCAGATGCCCGGCATTCGCCAGCGTCGCCGAACCGTCCGCGGCAATCCGCAGCGCCAGCGCGGTCGCGTGGGCTTGTCCTCGCCCACACAACCGCTTATTCAGCGACTGCATCATGCTCAGCGGATCGAAACTTGTGTCGGTCTGGTTTCGGATTGCTCCCACAATCAGCGCCACCAGCATCCCGGCCTGTAGTCCATGGCCGGTCACATCGCCCACCACAATCAGGACGCTGCCATCGGTGGGGTCGGGAAGAATCTGGAAAAAGTCGCCGCCAACTTGTCGCGCCGGACGGTATTCACTCTCAATCGTCAGTCCCGGAACATGCGGCAGCTCGTCGGGAATCAAGACCTGTTGCACCTCCTGCGCCTGTTTGATATCCAGCTTCCACTGCTCCCGCTCTCTTTGCGATCGCAGGAATCGCCGCAGCAACAGCACGGTAATGATGCCCAGCGAAAGTACAATCGCAATCTGGCTGATATCGATCGCGAATCCAAACGGGAAAAAGAACACCGGAACCAGCAGCACCAGCAACTCACTCTGATACAGCGAAACAATCACCAGCAACACCACCGGCAGCGCCAGCCATCCCTCGGTGCGATCTCTGCGAATGCCTTCGTAGGTCACCCAGAGCAGCAGGGCTCCCATCAGCAGCTTCAACACCAGCGTGAGCGGCGAGAGCCAGACGATGGCATGGATCGGGACCACGCTGCCATACAGAGGCGCTCGCAACATGCAAGTCCCCAGTAGTAGCAAACCCACGAGCGTCCACACTGTCCGATGTACTCGCGAGATGTGGCCGGTGCGATCCAACCGGAACCAATATGCCCAGAACAGCACCCACAATCCCATCGCCAAGGGTCCGGGAATCAAATCTCGAAGCAACACTTCCGCCGTCGAGTCGATCCACGTGGTGTAGTACCCCGCGACAATCAAAAGCGGGTACACGGCGAGAGATAGGCAGGTGAATGCCAGCACAAGATAGGCTTTTTCACCCCTGTCCATCCAGAACAGCGTCAAAGCCACCAGCATGGCCGTCAGCAAAATCCATATTTCCAGGAAGTCGCTTTCGTTCGCCCGGTCCAGCACGTCCCAGTCCAGGCGCAGCAATGCCTGCACCACCGAGGCCCGCCCCAACACAGGCGCTCCATGCATGCCGCCCGTGTCCGGATCAAAGATCGGCGTGGCAGCGGACATCCACATGCGGACTGCAATCGTCATGGGGCCATTTCCCAGATCCGCCGGAAGCGAGAAGGCCCGCGGCTGGGTCATGTACAGCGTGTTCCCCTTTGGTGCGAATCGGCCAAACTCCCCAACCATCCGGCCGTTCACAAACACCTGGTAAATATCATCGACATTTTCCGGCATCTTAAAAGCCAGCTCGCCATTCTCGCCACGCTGTACATTGTCTTGAATGTCGACCCGCAGTCGATACCACGCATAACCGGAGTAGCCTGGAAATCCGCGCGTGGTCCACCCCGGCACAAACCCGCTGTTGCCGGTGATCGGGTCATATGATCCCGGGGGCGGCGTCAGGTCCATCGTGCCCCAGGCGGAATCGTCGAAGTCTGGAGCGGCCCAGCGCGGATTGTCGCCGATGTGGAATTTCCACGGTCCGTTCAGCGCAAACGTCGCCTGCCCAAGAGTGATGTGCGCGACAGGCGCGGCGGAGGATGCTGACGCAGCGGGAAGATTTTGGGAGATACCGGGTGCACGCTGCGCACTAATGGGCAACACAATCAACGGCCACATCAACAGCATGAGCCAGATTTTTCGCATAGGCGGGCACTCCACAAATATCAGTCAAGCCAGTTTTTGGCAACGGAGAAATGTTCCTATGGCACCAGGCGTGCATAGTTGGACATGCCGCGTCAGAAGTGATAGACCTTTGTTTCGCTTTACAGATTCGGGGGAGCTTAGACGGTCGCCGGTGCCGCTAGCTCGGGCTTTTTCCGCAGCAGCTTCAACGCGGGTGCGGTCATCGCGGTCGTGATCAACGCGACCAGCACCAGAATTGTGAAGAGCTGCGTATCGATCGCGCCGGCCTGCAGCGCCAGGTTCACCACGACCAGGTCGATCAAGCCGCGGGTATTCATCAGGAAGCCCAGCAAGATCGATTCTCGAGGCGGCAGATTTGATTTCCGCGCGCCATAATAGGTGCCGCCCACTTTGCCGGCAATGGCGATCGCCAGCAATAACAGAAACCAAAGCAGCACATTCTTGCCGCCCAGGTCACGAAACTCCGTATGGATGCCGGTCACCGCAAAAAATACCGGCAACAGCAACACCGAAACCAGCGGATGAATCGTTCGCTCCAACTGGCGATGCCAGTGGTGCAGGCGAGGAACGCACATCCCCGCAAGAAATGCGCCGAAGAGCGCATGCACGCCCAGCCGCTCGGTGACGAACGCGCACCCCAGGATAAATACCAGAAAAACCGTCAGCAGCACATTGGAAATGTTGGGCGCGCCCTTCCAGCGGACCAGCCTGGCCAACGCAGGGCGAACCAGGCCCAGCAGAAACGCTCCGAACAACACCAGCAGAAGCATCTTGAACAGCAAAGTCCACACAGAAGCGTTGTCGGAATCAATCATCAATGCCACTGCCAGCAGAATCCAGCCGAGCACATCGGCAATCGCAGCGCACACCAGCGCCAACATGTTCAGTTTGGCATCGCCGGTCCCGTTATCTCGCAGCATGCGCGCCAGCACTGGAAACGCGGTGGTGCTCAGTCCAACGCCAGCAAATAACAGGAAGGCCGCAAAGTTCGGGTTGGTCCCATGAAAGTTGCGGTACATAATCAAGCCCAGCCCGCAGCCCAGCGTAAATGGAATCACCATGGAGAGTAGGCTGATCTTCATCGCCGTGTGCCGCTGCTTCCACACCGACTCGAAATCGAGGTTCATCCCTTCCAGAAACAAATAGAGGACCATGCCCAGTTCACTGACCAGCGACAATTGAGGCAGAGAACCGATTGGAAACAGGTTGGCAATCAGGTGCGGCATGGCGTAGCCAAAGACGGAGCGTCCAAGAAGAATGCCCCCCAGCATTTCTCCCACCACTCGCGGTTGGCCCAGCTTGCCAAGCAACACACCGCAGATGCCTGTCACCAACACAATGACGGCGATCTGCAATAGAAATAGTGCCAATGAACTCATGCGTGAATGAAATGCCTTGTCTTGTTGTATCAGGATGTTGGATGGATTGTAGTTTGCAGAAGCTTCGAATTGCTGTGCTCCGATCCTCAGTGATCCAAAACTACGAACGAGCGGCCTCAATGCTCAAATTTGAACCAGGATTGGCAACTCGCGAACAAACCGGCGTCTCTGAACATTTGGAGTCCAGGAGTTTCCCATGCTCGCTGCTCGACGCCTGCTTATAGCAAACCTCTTCTTCGGCGCCACCTTCGCAACCTGCTTCGCACAATCGCCCACCGCAAGCACCGACAACTCTGGGTCGATGGGGTGAAGAAATACTCCACCGCCTCCACTTCACTCAATACCTCCATCAGCTTGTCTGCCGGCACTCACCGTTTCGCTGTTGTCGCCAGAAATACGGCGTGGCAAAAGTGGAGGAGCGCCGCCAACGCAACGGTGAAGTAAGGCCCGAGACCCCCGAAGATCGCATGTCCTCGACTCAAGAGGCGGGGACATGTTCTTTTTGCGGCTGAGGAGAATCCCGCGTAAGCTTTGTCCCGCACGGCGCAGCGAAAACTCATTGGGGCAAAGATTCTGCAATGTCGTAAGGCAACTCACGGAGTAACGGTCGTACTCTTAAAAATTGACCAACGAAGCGCGGCAGAACTCCGCTGGACCGCACCCAACCCCTCCCCGGGAAAAGCGAAAAGCCCGTCCGCCCATAACCAGCAATATATTTCGGGAGGCGTACCCATGAGACACGCAGCCGCTGGTTGCATGCTCACCCTCTGTCTCGCCGTTCTTCCTGCGGGGCCAGCCTTTTCCCAGAACGCATCTTCTGCGGTCAGCTCAGCGGCAACCGCCGCCGCCTCCGACGTGGCTCATGTCTACGTCGGCACACACAAGGGAGTCTATCTCTACCATGCTGCCTCGAATGGGAAGCTGACCCTGGTGTCCGGTTCGGCCTTCAAGATCACTGGAACTATTGCCAGTACTCAACTGTGGGTGGATGGACTAAAGCTGGATTCCACCGCGTCGAATTCACTCGACGCGTCGATCAGCCTGTCGGCCGGCGCTCATCGTTTCGCCATTGTCACCAGCAATACGGCTGGCAAAAAGTGGGAGAGCGCCGTCAACGCGACAGTCAAGTAAACACGGAAGAAGGCAAACTCACATCCCCCCATAACCGGCAACATCCCCAGAAAGCAACTCACGATGACGCACGCTGTCAGGACCCGCATACTCACCTTTTGCCTCGCCGTTCTTCCGGCGGGAATAGCTTTCACCCAGAACCCATCTTCTGAAGCCAGCCCAGAGGCGACTGTTTCCGCATCCGATGTGGCCCATGTCTACGTAGGCACCGCCAAGGGCGTCTACCTCTACGACGCTGCCTCGAATGGGAAGCTTACCCTCGTATCCGGCTCCCCCTTCAAGACCACTGGAATGGCGATCGGAAGCAACGGGAAGTACTTCATCACCCTAGGCACGGACTACGTCCACTCCTATGCAATCGCACCGAACGGAGCCATCGGGGAGCAGATGTCCCAAATCAACACGCAGAATTACACCGGCTCCGACTGCGGCTCCCCAACCGCCGCCATCTTCGACCGCACAGGCCAGAATCTATATGTGCAGTTGAACAAAACTCGGACGGTTGGCGTATGTGTTGCATACCAGACGTTTGACATCGCGAAAGCCTCAGGCACGCTGACGTTTAATGGCGCCGCGGTCCACGATACTGATTTCTTTAAGCAAGGTTTGGGCTTTGCAATTACCGGAAACAATCAGTTTGTCTACGCCCCGAACTCCTTCGATGGAGCCCCGACGACTCTGAGCGCACTTCACCGCGAAAGCGACGGCACGCTTCAATTCACGAACATCAGCGAAACAGATCCTCCGCCCCCCTATCAAGGCGCAGGTCCCAACCAAGCTTTCATTCTGACTGCGGATTCCACCAATCATCTTGCCGTTGGTCTTGCGGACCCAGGCTTTGAGAACTTAATTCTCGCCAGCTATACGGTGGACTCCGAGGGGAACATTGCTTCCACGAACACAGTGAACAATTATGAGATTTCATTGGTGTTTGCAAATGCGATGCAACTGTCCCCATCGGGCAAGCTTCTGGCGATTGGATGTAACGATAATTACCCGCCCCTGCAGCTCTTCCATTTCAATGGAGCCAACCCGATCACGCCTTATTCGGCAAACCTCACGAACGACCTGATTGATCAAGTCCAATGGGACAATAACGATCACCTGTATGCACTCAGCGACTCCAGCAAGAAGCTCCACGTGTACACCGTCACGCCCACCACCATTGCAGAGGCTCCCGGCTCGCCCTACACCATCGCGAGTCCCAACGGCCTGAATGCCTTGGTAGTTGTCTCGAATTCGTGTCCCGCTCCCGCTTCCGATGGCGTCCACATCTGCCTACCGGCCAGCGGTTCCAGCGTCAGCTCGCCTGTGCTGGTGGAGGCGGCAGCGAAGATCACGGGAACCATTGCAAATACGCAGCTGTGGGTGGATGGAGTGAAGAAGTATAACTCCGCCGGTAGCCTCACGCTTACTACCTCCATCAGCTTGTCTGCCGGCATCCACCGTTTCGCCGTTGTCGCCAGAAATACGGCTGGGCAAAAGTGGGAAAGCGCCGTCAACGCAACCGTCAAGTAAGCACGGAAGAAGGGAAACTCACTTCCCCCATAACCGGCAACATTTGCAAGGAGCAACACACCATGATTTACGCAATCAGAACCCGCATACTCAACTTCTGCCTCGACGTTCTTCCTGCGGCAACGGTTTTCAGTTTGTTGCTGCTTTTCTCTCTCCCCGCCATCTCTCAAACGCCCAGTTTCACGGTCCATAAGGCTCACGTAAATCAGAACGATACTGTAGTCCTGCACGGCGATCTGAACGCCGACGGCCGTGAAGATTTGATCACTATATTTAGGCCACAGTCGGAGGACGGCAGCACCGGCTCCTTCAGTTCGGCTCTGTCCAACGGCGATGGGAGCTACCGTGCTCCCGTTACGTACACCTTTCCCAGCGTCTACGGCGGCATACCAGCAGTGCTGGCGGATTTCAACGGGGACGGAAAGCTCGATCTGGCGGTCCCTGTTCTTACCCAACCGAGGTTTTATCTCTATTTCGGGAACGGGGATGGAACTTTTCGTGCTCGTGTGATCCATTACACTGGCACCGAGCCAGTGGAGGCCCTGGCCGCCGCCGACGTCAACCATGACGGTAAAACCGATCTTCTGGTGCTGACCGCCAGCGACGCCGATGGCCGCGGCAGCACCAACCTGGAGGTCTTCTTCGCAAATGGGGACGGAAGTTTCCGCACCGGACCGGCAACTCACGGGCTTCCAGGAATAGAGACGGGAGACGAACCCGTGAAGCTTCAGACCGGCGACTTCGATGGAGATGGCAAAGCTGACGTCGCGCTGTGGGTGGAGGGCGGCGGAGGCTTCGACGGAAGCTACGCGGTTGAGGTCCTGAGCGGCGACGGCGCCGGAAACTTTACTGTGACGTACACCGACAGCACCGCCGGCGGACTTCTTGAAGCCGCCGATGTGAACGGAGATGGCATCACCGACCTGATCAGCACAGCCACCCTCTTTTGTGACGCTCCGGGCTGCATGGATGAGCAGCCGTTTCTCATCGTCTTCTACGGGGCAACGAATCGCAAGATGCAATATGCCCAGATTCCAACCAGCGGCTGCCCCTCGGCTCAGGGCGGCGACCAGATTGCCGTCGCGGACTTCAACGGCGACGGTATTCCGGATATCGCATTTACTCAAAACGACAATTGCACCCACTCGGATGGCAGCAACATTGCCGTTCTGTCCGGGAAGGGGAACAAGCAGTTCGGACCGCAGACGTCGGTTTCCACTACCCCATATGGCTTCGAGGCGGGACCGTTTGCCGTGCGTGGCAATACCGACACCAAGGCGGACCTGGTCTACACGGATTTTAGTTCGTCCAACTTCGCAGACGAAGTCGTCACTCTGTTGAATCAGACTTCCGGCAATTTCCCGACGTGCAACGCGCCGAACGCGGCGGTCGGCATAAATGTATGCAGTCCGGGCAGTAGCGCCAGTTCTCCTGTCAATTTCGCGATTGGAGCGGCAGGCGACACGCCGATGCGCAAGGTCGAGGTCTGGGCGGACGGGAAGAAGGCGGCGCAACAGTTCGCAGGTGCATTTTCGAACTACTCCTTCCTCAATGCGTCGCTGCCTCTTGCTGCCGGGTCGCACAGGATCACGATCTTCGGGGCCGGTATGGATAATTCGCTGGAATCGAAGACGTTCACGCTGAATGTCAGCGCATCGTCCTGCTCGGTGCCGAGTTCGCCGGGTGTGCACATCTGCAGCCCTGCGAATGGGGCCAGCGCCAGCTCGCCGGTGAAGGTGCAGGCGACCGCGAAGGTCACCGGAACCATCGCGAGCACGCAACTGTGGGTGGACGGAGTGAAGAAGTTCTCCACCGCAAGCAGCACACTAACGACCTCGATCAGCGTGGCCGCCGGCAGTCACCGCTTCGCCGTCATCGCCACCAACACCACCGGCCAGAAGTGGGAGAGCGTCGTCAACGCAACTGTCAAGTAATGGCTGACAGTCTGCACAGTGCAGGTCCCCGACTTTAGCCCTGGGGCCTGCTCTTTTTTTGCGGCTGAGGAAAATCTCCGCAGCTGCTTCCGACGCGCATCTTGCAGCAAAGACT
This sequence comes from uncultured Acidobacteriota bacterium, assembly GCA_963817855.1. Lineage (GTDB taxonomy): Bacteria > Acidobacteriota > Terriglobia > Terriglobales > Acidobacteriaceae > JAKAAZ01. Next base: position 318,855 of record CAWFQA010000001.1, read on the forward strand.
TTCGCGACAAAATTCTTTCGCAACCTCGATAGGCAACTCACCCACCGCAAATGTATTCTAAGAGGCCAGCCAACGAAGCATGGCAGAACTCCGCTGGACCGCACCCTACCCTCCCAGGAAACGCGAAAGGTCCATCCGCCCATCATCAGCAATACATTTGGGAGGCGTACGTCATGAGACACGCAGCCGCTGGTTGCATAGTCACTTTCTGTCTTGCCATTCTATCGGCGGGACTAGCTTTCACCCAGACCCCATCTTCCGAAGCCATCCCGGCCGCCACCGTTAGCGCGGCCGACGTGTCCCTTGTGTACGTCGGTACCAGCAAGGGAGTCTATCTCTATCACGCCGCCGCCAATGGGCAGCTTACGTTGGTGTCCGGATCACCGTTTAAGGTTGCAGGCACGATAGCCGGTAGCAACGGGAAATACATGATCAGCCTTGGCACGGCTTACATGCATTCCTATTCCGTCGCATCGAACGGAGCCATCCAACGGCAAGTCTCGCAGATCGATACGCAAAAATACCTCACCAGCTCCGGTGATGGCTGCGGGACAACGGCGGGTGCGGTGTTCGACCACACCGGCCTCTATATATATGCGCCGATAGGAATCGGAGAATGCGCTGCGCTGCAGAGTTATAAAATCTCCAGCGCTGGTTCCCTGGCTTTCATCGGTTCCACTAACTACCCCTACCCTGAGGGAGGAACAAGTTATCCTCCGCCCAGCCCGCCTGCCATCACGCCGAATGAACTCTTCGCTTACACCGGCACGCCCTCCGGCGCTTGCGCCGAGATCACCAATGTATTTGAGCGCCAGAGCAGCGGCGCGCTTCAGTATGGCTTTCAAGCCGACGTCTTTGGCATCGTCGCCCAGCCGGGATTCGAAGAATATGTCCAGCTGACAGCTCTGGCCGCCGATCCAACCGGTCATTTGGCCATTCCGGTGCAAGATGAAAGCCCAATAGGTTGCGTTGGCCCGGCTCTTCAACTCGCCACCTATACCCAGGAGTCCAACGGCGACCTTACCACAACCAGTACTTGGCAGAACATGCCGACCCTGAATGTCTATCCCACGGTGATGAATATCTCTCCATCGGGAGACTTGCTCGCCGTCGGCGGAGATGCGAACCACCCGGAGGCGACGATCACGACCCCTCCACCAACGGCGGGCTTAGAGCTGTTCCATTTCAACGGAGCCGATCCGATTACGTTGTATAGCGAACCGCTGACATCAACCTCGATCGACCAGATCCTTTGGGACAATAACAACCATCTGTATGCGCTCAGCGACTCCACCAACAAGCTGTACGTGTACACGGTGACGCCGACCAGCATCGCAGCAGCTCCCGGCTCGCCCTACACCATCGCGAGTCCCAACGGCCTGGTGGTTGTCTCGAATTTGTGCAGCGCTCCCTCTTCCGACGGTGTCCATATCTGCCTTCCGGCCAGCGGTTCCAGCGTCAGCTCGCCAGTGCTGGTCGAGGCGACCTCGAAAGTCACCGGAACCATCGTCAGTACACAATTGTGGGTGGATGGCGTAAAGAACTATAACGCCCCCGGCAGCACCACACTCACCACCTCCGTCAGCCTGGCCGCCGGCACTCATCGGTTCGCCGTCATCGCTGTCAACACCTCCGGCCAAAAGTGGGAGAGCGCCGTCAACGCGACAGTCAAGTAAATACGGAAGAAGGGAAACTCACATCCCCCCCATAACCGGCACCATTGCTAGGAGCAACACACCATGACGCACGCCATCAGGACCCGAATACTCACCCTCTGCCTCGCCGTCTTTCCGGCGGGAATAGTTTTCAGTCTGCTACTCCTCGCCCCGCTCAGCGGCCTGTCCCAAACACCCACTTTCACCACGCACTCGTTTACTTACGGTACCTATAACTTGCCGGCCCTGCATGCAGATTTGAACAATGACGGCTACGAGGACCTGATTGCCTTCGATAATGGTAGTTCCGTCGCCGGATGCGCCCCCACCGTCTTCAAGGTCTATTTGTCGAAAGGCAATGGGAGCTATCGCGCGCCCATTTCCTACACTCTCCCGAATGGTATGTGTTCGAACGCTCTCCCTTTGTTTGGGGACTTCAATGGGGACGGCAAGCTCGACTTGGTCGTGGAGGCTGGAGCGGCGGGGGGGGGTGGGCCCTTCGGCTTTTCTACCTATCTCGGAAACGGCGACGGGACTTTTCGCGCTCCCATCAATTCGACCGTAGAATATCTCGGCTACACGATGGCCGCCGCCGACGTAAATCATGACGGTAAGCTGGATCTCCTGGTGGTCACCGCGCGCGGCTCCGCCAGCCTGCAGGTACTGTTTGGCAACGGTGATGGAAGTTTTACTCTCGGACCCGTTAGTGCCTTTGATATTTACGAAGTCGATACTATTCTCACGGGCGACTTCGACGGAGACGGCAATGTGGACGTCGCAGCGGTTTGGCCGTCCGGGCCGCCGGCGGACGGCCCGGCGGGCGGAGGCGGTACGCAGTTTGACGTCCTTTCCGGCGACGGCACAGGCAACTTCGCAATCACCTATGCGGTCTACAGCGGCGGAACCTATTTCGGCCTGATTGCCGCCGATGTGAACGGCGATGGTATATCCGACCTGATCTCCCCGACCCAGCTCGGGGAGCCTGGTCTGACGATTTTCTACGGAGCGCCGAATAGAGCGATGCAATTCGCCCAGATTCCAACTGAACGTTGTGCTCCCAAGAATTTCTCAAACACGGTTGCTGTTGCCGACTTCAACGGCGACCATATTCCGGACATCGCGTTTGCTGATTCCGAATGCGGCGGACAGAATGCCACGAGGATCACCATACTACCCGGCAAAGGAAACAACCAGTTCGGATTCGACATTCCTGTTTTTAGCGCCACATCCATCTTCCCGTTAGTTTTTGGTCTGCGTGGCAATCGCGACACCAAAGCGGACCTGGCCTTCCAAACTTCAACATCGACTAAAACCGCGATCGTCACCCTCTTGAACACAACTACCGGAAACTTTCCAACCTGCGCCCCGCCCAACTCTGCCGTAGGCATCGCACAGTGCAGTCCAGCGGTAGGCAGCACTGTAAGCTCGCCGGTCAACTTTACCATCGGTGCGGCAGCCGACAAGCCCATCCGCAAAGTCGACGTCTGGGTGGATCGTAAAAAGCAGTTCGAGCAGTTTGCCGGTGCATTCTCCAATTACGCTTTCCTCAATGCCTCGCTGCCCCTCGCCGCCGGTTCGCACCGGGTGAGTGTCATCGCCTACGGCTGGGACAATTCGCAGATATCAAAGGTATCCACGCTCAACGTCACCGCCTCATCATCGTGCAGCGCACCGTCTTCTGCCGGGGTTCACATCTGCACCCCTGTCAGTGGTTCCACTGTCAGCTCGCCGGTGCAGGTGCAGGCGACCGCGAAGGTCACAGGAACCATCGCGAGTACGCAATTGTGGGTGGACGGGGTGAAGAAGTTCACCGTCGCCTCCAGCACACTCAACACGTCCGTCAGCCTGACTGCCGGCACTCATCGCTTCGCCGTCATCGCCACCAACACCTCCGGCCAAAAGTGGGAGAGCGCCGTCAACGCAACAGTCAAGTAAATACGGAAGAAGGGAAACTCACATCCCCCCATAACCGGCAACATTGCAGGGAGCAACACACCATGACGCACGCCATCAGGACCCGAATACTCACCTTCTGCCTCGCCGTTCTTCCCGCGGCAACGGTTTTCAGCTTGTTGCTTTTTCTCCCATTCACCGGCTTTTCCCAAACCCCGAGCTTTTCCGCGCACTCGTTTTCTTCTGCCGTCAACAATTCAGTGGTCCTGCATGGGGATCTAAACAACGACGGCTACGAAGATCTGATTATCGGCACCAATCAGTCCACCGCCCGCGTCTTTTTGTCGAAGGGCAATGGCGCCTACACCGAACTCTCCGCCTCGGTTAGCGCTTCGCCTACGTTGCTTGGGGACTTCAACGGGGATGGCAAGCTTGACCTGATCGCGGGGAATCACATATATCTCGGGCGCGGCGACGGGACCTTCCACAGTGCTGGCGCCATCTCCCTTCTCGCGGGCTCTGTAGCCACCGCCGCGGCCGACGTGAACCATGACGGTAAGTTAGATTTAGTTATTCTGACGGCTGGCGGAGCCTCGATTCAGGTACTTTTTGGAAACGGCGCCGGAAGCTTTACGACCGGCCCCGAAATCATGATCGACAATAGTGAAGATGGATGTTGTGTCTTTCCTCAGTTCCTCATCGGCGACTTCAACGGAGACGGCAATGTCGACGCGGTGTTTGCTTCGGGCTGGGGGGGGTCCTATGTGGAATATTACGGTACCAGGGTGCGCCTTTTTTCCGGCGACGCCAATGGCAACTTTACCCTGACGTCCAACGACCAAGATGATGACATACTAGACTTGTCAGCCGCCGACGTGAACGGAGATGGGATATCCGACCTGGTTGGCACCGCCGGGGCCTTTAGCGACGACGAGCACGAGAAGCTCTCCCAGCTCAAAGTCTTTTACGGAAGCAGTAACGGCTTTGTGCAAGCATATATTACACTCGAAAAATATGGCGTGGGGCAGGTTGCCGTCGCGGATTTCAACGGCGATGGTATTCCCGACATCGCCGCCTTTGAAACCGATTGCGGCAGTCTTTTGGATGGTTGCACCATTACCTCGGCTGCGACGCTGCACATCGTATCCGGCATGGGTGATGGCGCGTTCGCGGACGAGAATACCGCTTCCAGCCTGCAGAGCAATCCAGGATCGCCGTTCGCCCTGCGCGGCAATCGCGACACCAAGGCAGACCTGGTTTACAGCAACGCACCGACATCCAATAGCACCACCTTCTTCACCCTGCTGAACTCAACAACGGGCAATTTTCCAACCTGTGCCGCACCCAACGCCGCTGTCGGGATCGCTCAGTGCAGTCCAGCGTCCGGCAGCACTGTAAGCTCGCCGGTCAACTTTGCCGTCGGAGCGGCAAGCGATGTGCCCCTACGCAAAATCGATGTCTGGGTGGATCGTAAGAAGCAGGTCGAGCAGTTTGCGGGTGCATTTTTTTCCAATTACGGGTTCCTCAATGATTCGCTGCCCCTCGCCGCCGGTTCGCATAGGGTGAGTGTCATCGCCTACGGCTGGGACAATTCGCAGATATCGAAGGTGTCCACGCTCAACGTAACCGCATCATCGTCCTGCAGCGCACCGTCTTCTACCGGTGTTCACATCTGCAGCCCGGCAAGCGGTTCCAGCGTCAGCTCACCGGTGAAGGTGCAGGCAACCGCAACGGTCTCCGGGACCATCGCCAGTACACAACTGTGGATTGATGGGGTAAAAAAGTATTCCACCGCGTCGAGATCACTTAACACCTCGATCAGCCTGGCGGCGGGCACCCATCGCTTCGCCGTTATCGCCACCAACACCACCGGCCAAAAGTGGGAAAGCGCTGTCATCGCAACAGTCAAGTAGGTACGAGTCGTTTGATGGATGCAGGCACGGGAGCCGCACGCCGGCTCCCGTTACCTATTGTGCTTAGTTGATTAGGCGGCTCTCTCATCAGCCGCGAATTAACTATAGCCGTTTTCCGTTGCAACTCTGGACCGATCCGCCGACTCCTAGCTAGCGGAGCCCAGGGTCGCATATGTTCAAAGTTCGTAGTGTATCCTCAGCCTTCCTCGTCTTAGCCGCCTGCTCCGCAAGCTGCATCGGCCAGACAACCCCCGCCACTTTCCATACCCAGACCTACACCGAACGCCCTTCGGATAGCCCTTTTGCGCTCGACGTAAACAACGACGGATTGTTAGACCTGGTTCAGATCCTGCCGACATCGCGCGCTACTCTATCCACTGTTGCCTTTTCGGTGAGGGTAGCGAATGGAGATGGCTCGTTCCGCGCTCCCGTGGTCTATTCCTTTCCATCGACAGTCCAATACCCTACCGCGGGGATGGCTGCCGGCGACTTCAATCGCGACGGCAAAGTTGACCTGGCCTTCATTCCTGACGGAGGCAATCAACTCATATTGTTTCTGGGCAACGGCGATGGCACGTTGCAGGCGCCGAAATCCATCACTGTCGCTCTGCCGTCCGGCCAGAAGTTCGGATCTCTCCTTCTCGCAGAAGATTTCACCGGCGACGGCAAGCTGGATTTGGTGGCAGACACAGTGTCTTCCGCATCGGTGAATTTCTCGGGATGGCTTTACCTGATCCCGGGCAACGGCACGGGGACCTTTGGCACTCCGGCCGTGCTCTATACGTCTCCTGCGAACAACTCTATCGGCAGCTACGTCGCTGCGGGAGATTTCGACGGCGACGGCAGGGCGGACGTTGCATTCCTGGATCATTACGACTGCGACAAGGGTAACTGCTTCAATGCCTTGCACGTCTTGTATAACGACGGCAATTCACAATTTACCGACACCACCGTATTGTCCTCGCTAGCCAATGAACTCTCATTCTCCGCGGGAGACCTGAACAGCGACGGTCGGACGGATATCTTCGGCGTCACAAGCGCAGACAACGATCCCGCCAATCAACTGGAAGTGCTGTATGGCCAGGCCGACCGAACGTTCCATACTTATACCCCGGCCGTTCCCATGCTGAATAATGTGCCACTCGCCATGGCCGATTTCAATGGCGACACCAGAATGGATCTGGTTGGAATCCCGACCGCTGCCGTCCCAGGCGATGAGATCCTGTTTTTACTTGCGGGCAGCGGCGAAGGGACATTCACCCCTCAGCCCGGTGGATTACCCGCGAGTGGGTCTGGCGGTGCTCCGATCGTTGGCGACTTCAATTTTGATGTCAGGCCTGACGCTTTGTCTTTGGTGGAAGGTACGATTACCACGACGGTGATCGCCGATCTCCTGAACACCACCGCAGGCGGGAACTGGGGTGGCTGCGCCTACCCGAGGGCCGGCATGGGAATCCACGTCTGCATGCCCGCCAGTTCGACGGCGTCGCCGGTGACATTTAATGCTTCCGCAAACTCGTTTGGGCAACTCCGCAAGATAGAGCTGTGGGTGGACGGCAAGAAGGTCGCTGAGCAGCACCACACCTGGGGACCGCGTGCTTGGTTCAATCTCACCGGAACCACCCTCGCGTCGGGAACCCACCGCGGCGTCATCATTGCTGCGGACATTGACAATCGCCAGCAGCAGACCGTCTTCAACTTCACCGTCGGAGGAGCGGCTTGCATCATACCTTCCACCGCCGGAGTCCATATTTGTTCTCCCGCCAGCGGGTCGACCGTCAGCTCGCCCGTGCAGGTCGAAGCAGCCGCGAAAGTGAACGGAACCATTGCTCAAATGCAACTGTGGGTGGACGGAGTGAAAAAGTTCACTGCTTCCGGCGCCACACTCAACACTTCGATCAGTCTTGCGGCCGGCACCCACCGCTTTGCGGTGCTCGCCATCAATACAGCTGGACAAAAGTGGGAGAGCGCCGTCAACGCGATAGTGAAGTAACGCGCAACACAAGGAAAGGCCCTCGCCAAACACCGAGGGCTTTCCTTTGCAGAAGTGCACGGCGGCGCGGACTGGTTCGGAGGCAATCTGTCGCCATGGAAAAAGCCGACTTGAATGGACTGTATGTATAAATCCGTTCACTCCGCGTTCCCCAGGCGAGAGAAAGCCATTCGCCCCGTGGAAATAGAGTGATTCGTCGCACTCGCCCAATGCGGAGCCCTTCCGTTTCGGAGCTCCTCAACATCCACTTTCCACCATAGGGGGTCCTATGTCAGTCAAACAATTCGTCACACAACTTTCAGCGCTTCTTGTCGGTTGCGCTCTTCTGCCAGCCGGTTCTTTCGCCCAGGTTTCTTTCGAATCTCAGCAGATCGCGAAGAACCCATATCTCTTCAATGTTACCGCCCACGGTGATTTCAACAACGACGGCCGAGAAGACCTGGTCGCTTATAAAGTCCTCTCCGAAGACTCCGCCATCCTTCAGCTCTATCTCTCGAACGGAGACGGCAGCTATCAAGCGCCGGTCACGCTTCCCGCGTCCGCGAATGTGGGCCTCATGGGAGACTTCAACGGTGACGGCAATCTCGATTTCGTTTCGGCTGGTTACCAGGCGTTCTCTGTCTATTTAGGCAAGGGCGATGGCACGTTCCAGAGCCCCAAAACGACCACAACCAGTTCAAATACCAGCATTGTCGCCGCGACGGACATGAATCACGACGGCAAGACCGATCTTGTCGGGCTTCTTGGCGGTAAATCAAGCGCGCTGCAGATTTGGATCAGCAATGGCGACGGGACCTTCAGCAAAGGCCAGACTACCTCCGTACCGATTAAGGGGGCGTCCGACGACTTCAACGCGATCACCGGCGACTTCGATGGAGACGGCAATCCGGACATCGCTTTTGTTAGTGGCGAAGTAAATCCACTGGGCACGATAGTGCAGATCGTGTATGGCGACGGAGCCGGCCACCTCGGTTCTCTCTACACCACCACCGATCCAAAAAAATACTACGATGAGTACGCCTTCGCCGCCGATCTCAACAACGATGGCCGCAGCGATATCATCGCGACCCCCTACACCTCCCCGGGTAACTTAGGCGTTGAGGCAGTGGCGGTTTTTCGCGGAAACGCCAATCGCACCCTTAGCTACAGTACGATTGCCACCAGCAACTGCGTGGATGGCGTAGCCGTAGCCGACTTCAATGGCGACGGGCTGAACGACATCCTCTATAACGACACCGACTGCAACTACACCCCCTACTTTTTTAGTACTGATCTAGTCGTTAGGCTGGGCAAAGGCCCCGGCAGCTTCGGCCCGGAACAGACCGTGTATCAGAACTCTTCCGGTGTAACCGCAATCTACGCGGTCCGCACCAGCATTGGCACCAGGCCCGACATCGCCTTCAGCATGAGGAACGACACAACAATTCCCGACAGTCCTTCCTCGATCGACCTGCTCATCAACAGCAGCGACGGCGCATTCCCCGGCTGCGGGGCGAGCGGCTTCGCTGAGGGCGTCAAAGTTTGCGCTCCCAGCGCAACCGCAACCTCGCCGGTAAAATTCTCCGTCGGCGCGGCCGGACCAACGCCGATGCGCACGGCGCAGGTATGGGTAGACGGCAAGAAAGCTGCCGAACAGCTTACGCACGCATTCTCGAATTATTCCTTCCTCGATACTTCCGTTCCGATCGCGGCGGGCAGCCATCGCATTGCTGTCCTCGGCACTGGCTGGGACGGCACAATCCAGGAAAAGAAGTTTACCCTGACCGTCAGCGGCGGCACATCCTGCTCCGCGCCTAGCTCGGCCGGCGTTCATATCTGCACTCCGGCCAGCGGGGCCAGCGTGTCGTCGCCGGTAGCGATCCAGGCCGCCGCCAAGGTGACCGGCACGTTCGCCCGTATGGAGGTCTGGATCGACGGCGTGAAGAAATACGCCGAAACCAGCAGCACCACGCTGAAAACGACCCTCAGCGTGGCAGCCGGCACTCACCGCTTCGCCGTGGTTGCCATCAAACACAGCAGGCCAGAAATGGGAGAGCGCCGTCAGCGCGGCAGTGAAGTAGGATCGTGGGTTTGCTGACAGAGAAACTGATCTGCGGGCTCGTGCAGCCTCGCCAATCGCAGACTAGCGCGAAGTTCGCAGATCACGCTCTTGCATGTGACGCTGCCTGCATTTTGCAGATGCTCGTAAGATTCGCAATCGTCGCTAGTAGCGGTTGATATCGCGAATGGCGTCGCTGGCGACATTGGCGGCTTTACCGGCTGTATCCTGCACCGCGCCCGCAACTTGATCGACCACACCTCGATTGGCCAGATCATCGTCGCCCGTGATGCGACCCACCCGTTCCTTCACTTTTCCCAGGAGATCTCGCCCAGCTCCCGCAACGCGCTGCTTGCTGCCCCACAGATCGGTTCTGTCCGCGGCGCTCTTCATCTCGTCGTACTCTGCGGCATATCGGGCTGCACGGCGATCGAGAAAGATATAGGTAGCGACGATTCCGAGAGCAAGCGGTATCCAGGCTTGGCGCTTCATTCGTTTTTCTCCTGTCACAGGTAGGATGCCGACAGAACCGCCGGTGATGACGGTGAGTCAGACTGTTCATCTTGTGGAAAAAGCCAGCCCTCTCCATCGCAATTGCAGCCACACTGCAACCGCTGCGGCGGCTCACATCTGCCTTCCTGCATCCTACGCTGTAGCGTAAGGAGAGGGAACCATGACTCCAATTCCAGGAAAAACACGCAAACCAGTCGACACAGATTCTAAGCCAGCCCCCACCACCGAATCCCACCCCGCCATCGATCGCGATGCCCCCGCTGGAAGCCGAAAACTCCCTGGGTGCGGAGAGCGTTCGCGACGGTCGGCCCGCTACCAAAAGCAACGTCGTCGAAGCTATTGACGAGATGGAGCCTGGCACTCCCAGCTAGACCTTGCGACAAATCTTAATATTTCAATGAGTTGCAGGAAGTATTAATTTGATGTAAATACACTCATATTATCTTCCTGTTTGTGCTATAGTATTTCCAGGCGTACCGGTTGGGCTGTCGAACCTCGCCCGCCGAGTCCCCACCTATTCCAAAACATCCAGGAGGAAAACCCATGGCCATCACACGTTGGACACCGTTTCAAGACATGTACACCCTGCAGAACAGCCTCAACTCCTTTCTGCGCGAAGTGAATCGCGGCGAGGATGAATCCCTCACCTCGAGCGCGTTTGTTCCGCCCGTCGACATCTATGAGGATGCGAATCACATTGTGCTCAAGCTGGAAGTTCCCGGCATGAAGCTCGAGGATTTCAACATTCAGCTGGAAAACAATGCGCTGACGGTTCGCGGCGAGCGTCGCTTCGAGAAGGAAACCAAGGAAGAGAACTATCACCGCGTCGAGCGTCGCTATGGCAGCTTTGCCCGCGTGTTCACGCTGCCAAACACGCTGGACCCGGAGAGCGTGAAGGCGAACTATGACGCCGGTGTCTTGACCGTCGAGCTGGGCAAGCGCGCCGAAGCCAAGCCGAAGCAGATTAAGGTTTCGGTCAGCGCCGCCGCCCCAACAGGTCCAAAAACCGTCGACTCCAAATCGACCGAGTCCAAGCCGGCGGCATAATAGCTTCGAGGCAGGTTCGGATGAACTCGTTTATCTGAAACAGGGCAGGGCATTCGCAGAAAAACGCGACTCCTGCCCGTTTTTCTCCATCCATACAATTGGATCGCTTCAGGAATTTCACACGAAAGCAGGAACAGTACCATGGCCGTTCGCTGGGACAAACTTACCGTAAAAGCGCAGGACGCCGTACAGACGGCCACCAATCTGGCCAGCGACAACGGCAACCCGGAATTGCAGCCGACCCATTTGCTGTTGGCGTTGCTGCAGGATAAAGAGGGCATCGTCACCCCCGTGCTGCAGAAAGCCGGCGCCAATCCGGAAGCCCTGCGCGCCCGACTTGAAAAAGCCCTCGCCACATTTCCAAAAGTTTCCGGCGACTCCAACCAGGCGCAGCCCTCGAAGGCCTTCCTCAAGGTTGTCGAGCAGGCCTTCCAGGAAGCTGCCAACTTTAAAGATGAATATGTCTCAACCGAGCACCTGCTTCTCGCCATCGCGCAACAGAAAAATGATCCTGCGCAAATGGCATTGGCCGCGGAAGGCGCAACTCATGACGCCATTCTGCGAGCGCTGACCACGGTGCGCGGAACACAGCGCGTGACCGATCAAAATCCTGAAGCGAAATTTCAGGCGCTGGAACGTTACGCTCGCGATCTGACCGAACTGGCTCGTCGCGGCAAACTCGATCCCGTGATTGGCCGCGATGAGGAAATTCGTCGCGTGATACAGGTGCTGTCGCGTCGCACAAAAAACAATCCCGTGCTGATTGGCGAGCCCGGCGTCGGCAAAACTGCCATCGTCGAAGGCCTCGCGCGCCGCATCGTTTCTGGCGATGTGCCGGATGTGCTGCGCGACAAGCGCGTCATCTCGCTCGACCTGGGCGCCATGCTGGCCGGCGCAAAGTATCGCGGAGAGTTTGAAGATCGCCTCAAGGCCGTATTGAAAGATATTGAAGATGCCCAAGGTGGCATCATTCTTTTCATTGACGAGTTGCATACGCTGGTCGGCGCGGGCGCGGCAGAAGGCGCGATTGACGCCAGCAACATGCTCAAGCCGGCTCTCGCGCGCGGCGAGCTGCGGGCCATTGGCGCGACCACGCTGAATGAATATCGCAAGTACATCGAAAAGGATGCCGCCCTCGAGCGGCGCTTTCAGATCGTCTACGTGGGCGAGCCCAATGTCGAAGACACCATCGCGATTCTTCGCGGACTGAAGGATCGCTACGAAGCGCACCACAATGTGCGCATCAAAGATTCCGCCATTGTCGCCGCGGCAACCTTGTCGCATCGCTATATTTCCGACCGCTTTCTGCCGGACAAGGCCATCGACCTGGTGGATGAGGCAGCCGCATCGCTCGCCATCCAGATTGGTTCCGTCCCCACGGAAATCGATCAGCTGGAACGCCGCGCCACCTCGCTTGAAATTGAGCGCACCGCGTTGAAGCGGGAGAAAGATGAAAACTCCAAAGAGCGTCTGAAAGAAGTCACCAAGGAGCTGGCGACGCTGCATGAGGAAATCGCCGCTTTGCGCGCCCATTGGCAAAAGGAACGCGGCGACATCACTCGTCTGGCAGAGCTGAAGAAGCAGGTGGAAGCCATGCGTCAGGATGCGGAGGAGCAGACGCGCCGCGGCAATTTCGAGCGTGTCGCGCAAATCCAGTACGGCGAGCTGCCCAAGCTGGAGGCCGAGCTGAAGAAGCTGAACGCCGCGCAGGAAGGCGCTGCCGGCGGCCCGCGCATGTTGAAAGAAGAAGTCGACGAAGAAGACATTGCGCAAATTGTCAGCAAGTGGACTGGAATTCCCATCTCCAAAATGCTGGAAGGCGAAGTCCAAAAGCTGGTGCAGATGGAAGACCGCCTGCGCGAACGCGTCATCGGTCAGGACGAAGCGCTGCGCGTCGTCGCAAATGCGATTCGCCGTTCCCGTGCCGGCCTCAGCGATCCCAATCGCCCTATCGGCTCCTTTATTTTCCTGGGACCCACCGGCGTCGGCAAAACCGAAACAGCACGCGCTCTGGCGGAGTTTCTGTTTGACGACGAGCAGGCCATGACCCGCATCGACATGTCGGAGTACATGGAGAAGCATGCGGTCTCGCGCTTGATTGGCGCGCCTCCGGGCTATGTCGGCTACGACGAGGGCGGACAGCTCACTGAAGCTGTGCGTCGTCGTCCGTATTCCGTCGTGCTGTTCGACGAAATCGAAAAAGCGCACCCTGACGTCTTCAACGTCCTGCTGCAGGTGCTTGACGATGGCCGCCTCACCGATTCGCGCGGCCGTACCGTCGACTTCAAGAATACGGTGCTGATTATGACCTCCAACCTCGGCGCACAATTTCTAAACACCGAAGCGCTGCAGGATGAAGCGTCCTTCGACGCCGCCCGCGAACAGGTCATGCAGGTGGTGCGGCAAAGTTTTCGTCCGGAGTTTCTCAACCGTGTTGACGACATCGTCATCTTCCGTCCGCTCGGCGAGGAGGAGTTGGAGAGCATCCTGACGCTGCGCATCGCAGATCTGAATCGCATGCTGGCCGATCGCCGCATCACCGTCGATATGACCGAGGCCGCGAAACGTCAGCTGTTCTTGACCGGCTACGATCGCGCCTACGGAGCTCGCCCGCTGAAGCGCGCGATTCAGCGGCTCATTCAGGATCCGCTCGCCATCAAGATTCTCGATGGCGAAGTGGTGCACGGCGATCACGTGCTGCTCGATGCTGATCCGCTCCACAATCAGTTGGAGATCAAAGTGCTCGCCCGCACCGAAGTGAATCTCGGCTAGCAGAATCCGCAGGCCTTTCGCCCTAGCGGAAGGCCTGACCCATGCCAAGCGCAACCGCAAAAGGAGAAACCATCATGAAGGTCGGAATCATCGGTTCTGGAGACGTGGCGAAGGCGTTGGGAGATGGCCTCCTCGCGCACGGACATGAAACTATGCTGGGCACGCGGGACGCAGCCAAGCTTGCCGACTGGCAGCGGAAAAATCCCAAGGGCCGTGTGGGCAACTTTGCCGAAACGGCTGCTTTCGGAGAGATCGTCGTTCTCGCGGTCAAAGGCTTGGTCGCGGCGGAGGCCCTGCGCGGTGCCGGTAGCGAAAACATTGCCGGCAAGGTCGTCATCGACGCCGTCAATCCCATTGCCGACGCGCCGCCCGATCATGGCGTCCTCAAATTCTTTACCGGCCCCAATGAGTCGTTGATGGAATCCCTGCAGCAGCAGTTTCCCGCTGCTCATTTTGTGAAGGCGTTTAATTCCGTCGGAAATCAGCTGTTCGTCAATCCGCAGTTTGATGCAGGCAAACCCACCATGTTCATCTGCGGTAATAACGAATCGGCCAAAGCCACGGTGCAGAAGATTCTCGACCAATTTGGTTGGGAGACCGCCGACATGGGCATGGCAGAGGCTGCGCGCGCCATCGAACCGCTCTGCATGCTCTGGTGCATCCCTGGATTCGCACGCAACCAATGGAACCACGCCTTCAAACTGCTGCGAAAATAAGTAGAACGCGGTTCTACGAATGGAAACTGACGATATTCAACCCAGGTCTTAGAAGCGAGACTTGGGGCACGCGGCAACATCGGCATCACCGTCGGCAGCGGCCTCGCCTCTGGCCTCATCGCTTACCATGCGCTCCACAAGCTCATCATCCGCTTGCGCATATGGTCGCGTCCCTGATCCGGCGAATGGAAGAGTTGAGAGCGGAGTGGGAGTAAGGGTACCCCCGCTCCACTCATTAAGTCATTAAGTCTGCTATCTCGACGACTACCAGCTATGGCCGATCATCCTTCTTACTTATGCCCACGGTCTCGTAGCCGCTATTGCAAGGCCTGACATATGTCTTGCACTTTGCCAGTGTGGGTGATGGAAGTGAGGTTCTCCTGGCTGTCAAACGTCAATATGGTTCGTCCAGTAAGAACGGCCACAGACGGCAGGCCGGCCGCCTCCGTCACATTCGGCGGAAAGTTGAAAATGACCGCTGGACCCAAGAGCGTCTCCTCGTTAGCAGAAAAGCTGATCACTCCCGGTCCGCTTATATTCAGGGTCAGAGTCTTTGCGGGATCGCTAAGGTTCGTGAATGTCAGAAAGAGGGGCCCGGCAATAATCTCAGAGCTGGCAAACAGAATTTGCCTTTCGCCGTTGGGCCGGTTGGGTGCGGGTACCAGGGACACGTCAAAGGCGCAGGCGCCGTTGGCGGTTCCGCCCGTAATGGTGACGGGCGTAAACGGGACCAATGTAATGGTGGGCCTAGCC
This sequence comes from uncultured Acidobacteriota bacterium, assembly GCA_963817855.1. Lineage (GTDB taxonomy): Bacteria > Acidobacteriota > Terriglobia > Terriglobales > Acidobacteriaceae > JAKAAZ01. The sequence continues at coordinate 334,148 of CAWFQA010000001.1, forward strand.
GCTAGTGCAGGAAGTGCGAGCGCTAACAGTCCGATTACGGTTGCGATTCTCAGCTGTTTCATGGAAAGGCTTCTCCTTTCTTTGATTTACTCAATCAAAGATGTTCGACCGGTTCTTCCACCGCCTGCCGTTTCCACTGTGTTTCTTGCGAAGCCAGGAAGGGACACAGAGTTTGTGCACTTGAGGTCGCACCAAAATAGCTGGACGGTTCCGGTGAGAGAGTGTCGTGCTGCTGAAGTCATTGATCCAGGCCGCCTTTCCAAGCTGCCTCTAGCAGCTCCGGTCGGCGATAAACCCAATTCAGCTTCGTCGAGATGATCTGGCTATCATCCGACGCGCGCCAAGTGCCCTGTTGAGTCTCGTCCTTCGCATGGCGAAAGACCTCGGCATGGAAAAGATCCTTTCTTCTTTGCCACGCGGGATCTTGATTTCACCTTTGGGCGGTGGAGAAATCGCCAGCCCGATGCTAGCACAAAACCAATCATCCGGCGGCGGGCAGCGGCTCCGTCGCCATTCCTATTTTGGTGATCCCAAAACACTGGCAACACCGGAAATCGTTGTCAAGCCCTCGAAAATCTCTTGCCCCGTATAGACCTTTTAAATACAGGCACTTTACTGTCAATCGCAGCTTGCAAATGATCTATCGGAATTCGCTATGCATCGCCAAGGTGTTCGTGGACGGCGGTTACCCCGGCACCCTGATCGAATGGGCCAAACAATTGTTCGGCTCGACCGTTGAAGTGGTCAAACGCAGGGAGTTGTATCAATTCAAAGTTCTGCCCAAGCGCTGGATCGTGGAACGCAGCTTGGCTTGGCTGAACTGGTTCCGCCGCTTGTCCAAGGACTATGAACTGCTTCACGCCACGGCCGAAACCATGACCTACGTTGCCTTCGCTCATCTGCTCTTGCGAAGGCTTGCGTAGTTTTTAAACAGGTTCTAAGGCTCTTTCGCGATGGCGCACATCACGCCTCATAGTCCAGTTCCGCAGCCACAGCCAGCAGCGGCATCAGCCAATCCACCAGCTTCTGGTGTACAGGATGCGTGAAGTAGGCTTCTAGCGCCGCCTCATCGCGAAACTTCATCACTCCGCCATGGGTAAATCCCTGCGAACGCGGCGACGTATTCGCGTCATAGCTGGTTTCGATCAAACCCGGGATTTGCGCCTGAAGCGCGCGAATTCTTTCCGCCGCCTGTTGCTTATCCTGCTCCGTGGCCTGCGGTTTCCATTGAAACAAGAATGCATGCACAATCACTGTTCATCCTCCAACCTTCTCCGGAAAATTCCATCGTCCCGCTACAACCGCGGCCGCATGGTTGCATCCAGCGCATCGCCAATCCGCACCACAATCGGCAGCAGCGCCTCCACATCTTCAATGGATGTGCGGAAGTTGACAATGCACGCGCGCAACGCAAACCGTCCCCCGATCACCGCATTCGATAAATAGGCCTCGCCGCCATTCTGCAGTTGCGTCAGCAGCGCCTCGTTCAACTCGTCAAGATAACGGTCCACCCTCTCGCCGCCGCCTTTCAGGTCCGGCGGTACATAACGAAGCGTGGTGATGCTCAGCGACTGCGTCAGCGCTTCGAGTGCCGCATATTTCGGAATCCGCCGAAACATTTCCTGCGACAGCCGGATATCTTCGGCGATCATCCGGATATACCCCTCGCGGCCCACCTGCTGCAGCGCCAGCCACACCTTCAACGCGCGAAACCCGCGCGAATTCTGCGGCCCCAGGTCAAAGTAATTGATCGCCTCCGTGCCGAAATGATAATAGGGCGGATGATAGGCAAACGCGGCGCGCAACTTCTCTGCATCGCGAACCAGCGCGCACCCGGCTTCGATCGGCGCGTAGAGCCACTTGTGGGGATCAACCGCCACCGAGTCTGCCAGCCGCAGGCCCGCAAACTCTTTTGGCGCATCCGGCAAGACCGCCGCCAGGCCGCCGTATGCGCCGTCGACGTGGAACCACAAACCGAACTCGCGGCACACTTCCGCCAGATCCGGCAGCGGATCAATTGCACCTGTACTGACGGAACCCGCATTGCCGATCACCAGAAACGGAGTGTCACCCGCGGCCCCGTCCTGCGAAATCTGTTCCCGCAGCGCCACAACGTCCATCCGCATTTTGCCGTCTGTCGCAATCCAGCGAATTGCGTCCGTGCCCAGGCCCGCGATGTCCGCGGCTTTTTGAATCCACGTATGCGTGTCTTTTGAGCAGTAGGCGCGCAGCCGCGTGCCTTCCATTCCGTGTACCCGCACGTTCTTCTCCGCATGCGCCTGTCGCGCAGCAAGAAAGCACACAAAATTCGCCATGTTGCCGCCGCTCACAAACAGACCGGCGCACGTCACGGGATAACCGATCATTTCCGCCACCCAGCGAATGGTCTGCGCCTCAATTTCGCTGGCCATCGGCGACAGCAGCCACGCGCCCACGTTGGGATTCACAGCCGCCGCCAGCAAGTCGCCCAGTGCTCCCAGCGGCGCGGCAGAAGATGTGATGTATCCCCAGAAACGCGGATGCCCATTGAACAGCGAATGCCCCATCAGCAGATCGGCCGCATGTTCCAGCAGCTGCGCTGGATCTGCTGCCCCGCTGCGGCAATGAGCGATTTGCATCCAGAGCCTCGCGGATTTCCGTCGGCGATTCCCCGGTCGTTACTTTTCTCTGTGGAAGCGAATCGAGAAAGCTGGCGATGCGATCCACCAGCCCATGGCCTAGAGATCGAAACTCTTTACCGCTCATCTCCAGCGGTGAGATTCGTTTGCTGTCGCGTCGTTCGTCGTTCATAGCGACCCTCGCAAGAATGTTGTTCGATCATAAGTGCAGCATCTGCAGCTGTAGTGCACCCGCGTTTCAGCGCAGTATATTACCGCTTTCGCGCGACGGCTACCCGCGCAATCCCTTGCAAATCAGCGATAAACTCCACTCCGTCCCAATCGGCGTCGTTCAGCAGCCCACGCACCGCATCCCGCTGGCCCTGGCCAATTTCCATCATCAGCCATCCGCCGGATACAAGCAGTGGAAGCGCATCGGGGATTAGACGTCGATACACTTCCAACCCCGTAGGGCCGGCAAACAGCGCCTGCGTCGGTTCATATTCGCGCACTTCCGCTGGCAAAGACTTGCGTTCGGACTCGGCGACATACGGCGGGTTCGACACAATGGCATCGAACCGCTCATCCGCAATCGCATGTAGCAAATCCGACTCGATAAAGCGAATGCGCGCGGCCACTCCGTTACGTTTTGCATTTTCCGCCGCGACAGCCAATGCCGCCACGCTGACATCCAGCGCGACAACTTCAGCTGTTGGCAACGAATGCGCCAATGCAACCGCAATCGCGCCGGAGCCGGTGCCAACATCGACTACCCGGGCGACTGGTAGATCTTTCAGGCGAGCGATTGCAGCTTCCACCAGATGCTCGGTTTCAGGGCGCGGGATCAGGACATCCCGGGTGACGTGAAATGGCAACCCTAAAAATTCCTGCTCACCGACAATGTACTGGACGGGCACGCCGCGCAAACGTTGCTGCAGCCGTGCGTTGAAGGCCTCCGTCTGCACCGCCGTCAAGGGCCGCTCACGATAGGCATACATTTCCGCGTGCGGAATTCCAAGCACATGACGCAGCAGAAATATCGCGTCCGAGCGGCCGCGCGCCGCGGGAATAGAGTCGGACTGGTCCAGCAGAGAAGTCCCCCACGCAATCGCATCGCCGATGGTCATCGACTCCGCGAACATGCCTCTCATACAGTCGCCGCGTCGTGCTTCAGCCGCTCCGCCTGGTCGTGCGAAATCAAGGCGTCGACCACGGGCTGCAGCTTGCCTTCCATCACTTCGGCCAGCTGATGAATGGTCAGGCCGACGCGATGATCCGTCAGCCGGTTCTGCGGAAAATTGTACGTGCGGATTTTTTCGCTGCGGTCGCCGCTTCCCACCATCTGCTTGCGTTCCTTCGCCAGCGCCTGCTGCTGCTTCTCCATTTCCACTTCATACAGCCGCGATCGCAGCACCCGCATTCCCTTTTCGCGGTTCTTGATCTGCGATTTTTCGTCCTGACAACTCACCACGGTTCCCGTCGGCAAGTGCGTGATCCGCACTGCGGAATACGTAGTGTTCACCGACTGCCCACCGGGCCCGGAGGAGCAAAAAGTGTCGATGCGCAGGTCCTTCGCCTCAATTTTGATGTCGACATCTTCCGCCTCGGGCAGTACCGCCACCGTCACCGCGGAAGTATGCACGCGCCCTTGTGTTTCCGTCTGCGGAACGCGCTGCACGCGGTGCACGCCGCCTTCATATTTCATCTGCGAAAAGACGCGGTCGCCTTCAATAATGGCGATCACTTCTTTCATGCCGCGCACGCCCGACTCCGACATGGAGAGCACTTCCACCTTCCAGCGATGCAGTTCCGCAAAGCGCGTATACATGCGGAAAAGCTCCGCCGCGAACAGCGAGGCTTCATCGCCGCCGGTGCCGGCGCGGATTTCCAGAATCACATTCTTTTCATCGTTCGGATCTTTCGGCAGCAACAGCACGCGGATCCTCTCTTCCACCGCTGGCTGCTCCGCTTCCAGTTGCGCCAGTTCATCTTCCGCCATGGCGCGCATGTCCGGGTCTGGCTCGGTCAGCATCGCCTTGGCATCGCTGATACCGTGCTCAATGCGCTTCAGCTCGCGAATGCTTTCCACTACCGCTTGCAAATCGCGATGTTGCTTGGTGACTTTCTGATATTGCTGCTGATCAGAGACCAGCGCCGGGTCGGCCATCTGGGCAGAAAGGTCGTCATAGCGCGCTTCGATTTGTTCCAGTCGTTCAAGCATGTTCCATGTCCATGGCCGAATGTGTCATGCGCCGAATCCGGCCGGTTCAGCGAAAATTAAGTGAGCATTTGAGCAGCGAAAGGCGAGCTGAAAACATCATAAGGCGGCGGGAGCCGCTAATAGTGCGTCTCACCAGGGGTGCGGATTGTGCGCGTTAGGTTTCGCGAAAAGATGTCTGTCTGCCGCATAGGGTGCCTGTCTGTTCTATGGTAGCGCGTTTTGAAACAACGCAGGCTGGAAGAAAGGAAGCCGGTTCGATGGCTGCAGCGGAAACCACATGGCTGAGGTTTGCGGAGCTATGCGACACGCTGACCGCGACGCGCAGCAAGCTTGCCAAGCGCGCCGCCATGTCGCAATATTTGCGTGCCCTCGATACTGCCAGCGCCGGCCTCGCCGTCCAATATCTCACCGGCGCGGTTTTTCCTGAGACGGACGCCCGCAAACTGCAGGTCGGCGGACAGTTGATTGTGCGCGCGCTCGAAACTGTAACCCACGCAGATGGTGACCGCTTCCATATGGTCTATCGAAAGTATGGTGATCTGGGGGCAGCGGCGGAAGAACTTCTGCAGACCGCCAATGTCGCGTCGAAGAATCTCAGCTTGCCAGACATCGCCGCGCGTCTTGACTCACAGGCAACCGCGCGAACGCAAGCCGCAAAGTCGGCACAGTTGGTCGACATGCTGCGGTCGGTTTCTCCATTCGAAGCGAAATATCTCATCAAGCTGATGACCGGCGACATGCGCACAGGGGTGAAGCAGAGCCTCGTCGAAGAAGCGATTGCCGCGGCGACAGATCGGGAGCTCTCGGCGGTCCGCCACGCCGGCATGCTGCTGGGCGACCTGGCCCAAGTCATCGATCTCGCCCGTCAGGACGCACTGTCGACGGCGCGTTTTCAAATGTTCCATCCGCTGGGATTTATGCTCGCCACCCCCGCCGCAAACGCTGAAGAAGCGTACGCCCGCTTCGCCGCCGAAGTGCGGGATGAATTGACCGTGACGAGCCCAACCCGGACGGAATTTTCGACGGAGCAAACTGGAGTTGCGGAGGAAAGCGTATCCGCAGGGCCGCTACAAACTTCACCACACGCGGAATTCTCAGCTCAGATAGAAGACAAGTACGATGGCATGCGTGCCCAGGTCCATTGCGGCGACTCCCAGCAGCCCGGTCGTGTGCGCATCTTTTCCCGCACCCGCGAGGACGTCACTGCCAGCTTTCCAGAATTGGCCGAATGGTTTTCCGCCGTCAAAAGTTCTGCGATTCTTGACGGAGAAATCCTCGCCTGGGATTACGAGTCCAATCGCGCTCTGCCGTTTACTTCTCTCCAGCCTCGACTCAGCCGCAAGCGTGTCACCGATGCCATGCGCGCAGAAGCGCCCGTCATCTATATGGCGTTCGACCTGCTTTTAGCCGGAGACGAGCTGCTTCTCGACGCTCCCCTCCGAGATCGACGCCAGCGATTGCAGGCGTGGACCTCCGCGGCCCTCGCATCGGTCGATGCGAAATCACTGCACGCCATCGCAGCCTCGCCGCAATCCTCTCTATTTGTTACCGACACTGTTACAGATAGCGAAAACATCCCCGCACGGGTGAAACTGTCCCCAATTTCCCACGCAGCCTCCCCGCAGCAGATCGAGCAAGCCTTCACCGCAGCCCAGGCGCGCGGCAATGAAGGCCTCATGCTCAAATCGCTCGCCTCGACCTATCAACCGGGCCGTCGCGGCTCCGCATGGATCAAACTCAAGCGCGAACTGGCCACGCTCGATGTGGTCGTAACCGCCGTCGAATACGGCCACGGTCGCCGCGCCGCCGTCTTGAGCGATTACACTTTTGCCGTGCGCGATGGCGCGCGTCTGCGAAACGTCGGCAAAGCCTACAGTGGCCTCACGGATGAAGAAATCCTCACCATGACCAAGTGGTTTCTCGACCACACCGTCGAATCCAACCGCAGCCAGTTGATCGTCGAGCCGAAGATCGTCATCGAAGTCGCCTTTAATAACGTGATGCAAGGTGATCGCCACGACAGCGGCTATTCGCTCCGCTTTCCCCGCATCCTCCGTCTGCGCCCCGACAAACCAGTCGAAGAAACCGACACGCTCGAGCGCGTGGCGGAGATTTTTCACGCGCAACACGCCACATAACCCCAATCCATGGCCGCGATGCTTGCTCTCCGCCCCTTGCTCGATCTTTCAGCTCGCGTCACAGTCCACGGGCAGGTTCAAATCCGGCTGGCTTGACCGGTATAATGGTTAAATTGCAATAAGCCGATGCCGTGGCATCCCGGTGTCAGGGGATTTCGCGTATCTACTGTTGTATCTATGCGGTCCCGGATAATCCCATGACGGAACATATTAAAAAGCTATTGGAAACAGAAATTCGTCAGTTGGAGCATGAGCTGACGCACGAGCTTCCCCTGGAAATCAAGAAGGCCGCGTCCCTTGGCGACCTCAGCGAGAACGCCGAGTACCACATGGCCAAGCAGCGCCAGGTGTTCGTCAACGCCCGCCTCGGCCAGCTCAAGCAGCGCATGTCAGAGCTTGCTCTTGTCAATCTGGCGAACATTCCCCGCGATCGCGCCGCCTTCGGCTCCACCGTGCTGGTTTATGATTCTTCCAAAGAGGAGAAGATCGAGTACAAGCTGGTCACCAGTGAAGAGTCCGACGTCAGCAAAGGCCTTATCTCAACCACTTCGCCCATCGGGCGCAGCCTGGTGGGGAAGCGGGTCGGCGATGTCGCCACGGTCGTTACCCCCAACGGCAACCGCGAGCTGGAGATTCTCAAACTCCTCACCATCCACGACGCCAAAGGATAGTCTGGTCGTGCGGCGGCAGCGTATTTATGGCGGTTTGAAATGACCTGGACAAGCGCGTTCGGAAGAGGTTGCGGCTTCATCCTGCAGAAGATCGTGGATGGTCTGGCCCTGACGCGCATCTCGCCCAATGTCCTCACCTTCATGGGCCTGGTCATCAACACCGGCGCCGCCTTCCTGTTCGGCTTCGCCCGGCCCCATAATAATGTCCGCATGTTCATTTACGCCGGCCTGGTCATCATTGGGGCAGGCATTTTCGACATGGTGGATGGCCGCGTCGCCCGCCAGACCCAGCAGGTCACCGTCTTCGGCGCTTTTTTCGACTCCGTCATCGACCGCTATTCGGACGTCGCCCTGTTCTTCGGCCTGCTGGTCTACTATGCCCGCGCCGACCGCCTGTTCTACGTCTTTCTCGCCGCCTTCGTCATGGTCACCTCCCTGATGGTCAGCTACACACGCGCCCGCGCAGAAGCCCTCATCGGCTCCTGCAAGGTCGGTTTTATGGAGCGCCCGGAGCGCGTTGTGCTCATTATTCTGGGCGCACTGTTCAACCGCTGGGGAGCTATGGCGCCCGTCCTCTGGGTGCTGGCCGTTCTTTCGACCATTACAGTCATTCATCGCATCCGCTATACATATGAGCAGACACGTCGCCTCGCCCCCGTCCGCTGACGTTGCACCAGAACGCATACTTTGGCAACACTTTGCAGGAAAGAGGGCCGATTACCATGAATCTGGACGCGGAAGTCGAGCGAATCGATGCCACCACCGTTGTCGTCAAACTCACCGGGCGAATGAATCTTGGTATGCGCTTGCACGAGGTTGAATCCACCATCAATAAGCTGGCCTGGGATGGTACCCGCAAGCTGATCCTCGACCTGTCCGGGGTGGAGTATGCCGACAGTGCCGGCCTCGGCCTGCTGATGCTGCTCTATGGCCGGATGAAGACCGTTGGCGGTCAACTGCGTCTGGTTGCGCCCCGCAAGCAACTGCTGGATGTCTTTAGGCTCACCTGTACCGACTCGATCCTGATCATCGATCCTGATCTGGCAACCGCCCTGGCCTAGCCGTGCTGACTCCCTCCAATTCTGGTCTAGCGGTGGAGTCGAACAAATGTCATTCCGGCCACCTGCGGACCCGACTGCGGCTCGCAGTGGCTTTGTATCAGGGCAGGGCTTTAGCCGTGCCGTAGATGGTCGAAAACATGCTTGAGCTTTAGCCCCTGCCCGGTTGACCAAAAACCCATTGTTGCGCAACTCCCAAAACTTGCAGCTATATGGAACGAAATCTGCTGTCCCCGAGCAACCAAACTCTTCCACAATTTTGAAAATTTCCTCCGCCGATTCAGCCACTACAATAGATTCCGTGAGCATCAAAGTTGCACCCGTTCTCGCCGTTCATGGCGGCGCATGGGACATCCCCGACGATCTGGTCGAGCCGCATCGACAAGGCCTAGCCAATGCCCTTGCTGCCGGTTACGCGCGTTTGGAAAAAGGCGCGTCCGCGGTCGATGCCGTCGAGGCTGCCGTTGCCGTCATGGAAGATGATGAAGCGTTCGATGCTGGACGAGGCAGCTTTCTTAACAGCGATGGCCATGTGCAGTTGGACGCATTATTGATGGACGGTGCCACGCTGCGTGCCGGTGGAGTGGCCTGTGTGGAGCGGCTTCGCAACCCCATCCACGCGGCGCGCCTGGTGATGGATCGTAGCCCGCATGTGTATTTTGTGGGCGCAGGTGCGGAGGCCTTCGCTGCGGAACACGGTATGCCCCTCATCGACAATTCAGAGTTGGTCATCGATCGCGAACGCCGTCACCTGGCCGACGCGCAGCAGAAACTACGCGACGCGTCAGTCACACCGCCCGCCGCCACCGCTGCAGCCTCACTGGGCGCCGTGCAGGCCGCCACCTCGCACGACACAGTCGGCGCCGTCGCCCTGGATGGTCGCGGCAACCTTGCCGCCGCTACTTCCACCGGCGGCATGTTGAATAAATCTCCCGGACGCGTCGGAGATTCTTCGCTGATCGGCTGCGGCTGCTACGCCGACAACCTATCCGCAGCGGTCTCGCTCACCGGCTGGGGAGAGCCCATGATGAAATTGGTGCTGGGCAAGTGGGCCGTCGATCGCGTCCAGCAAGGCACTCCTCCCACGCAGGCCGCGGAGGAAGCCATCGCCTACCTCTTCCACCGGCTCGGCGGTCACGGCGGCATCATCCTGCTCGGCCCCGCGGGCCGTTTCGGTGCTGCCCACAATACGCCGCGCATGGCCTGGGGTACCCGCACCGCCCGTGGCATGGACGTCTTCGTCCGCTAGCCTTTTTTTGACATCCATCCGCACTCACGATGAAATCTTTGTAGGGAACCCATGCTCATTCTTGCCTCCGCATCGCCGCGACGTCGCGAACTTCTCACCCAGGCGGGCTTCTCGTTCCAAGTGCAATCCATTCCGATCCGCGAAGACCCTCGTCCCGGTGAAGATCCCATCCATTTGGTGAAACGTCTCGCCCGCGAGAAAGCCGAAGCGGTTTTCCATGCCCAGCCGAAATCCCAACGCTCCGACGATCCGCTGTTCGTCCTCGGTGCCGACACGGTCGTCGTCTGCGATCACGAAATCCTCAACAAGCCCATCGACGACGCGGATGCAGCCCGCATGTTGCGCCTGCTCGCCGGCCGCACCCATCAGGTCATCACCGGGGTCTGTCTCATCTCGCCGCTTGGCGTCGAAGTCGCCGCTGAAACCACTCGCGTCACCATGCTCACTCTGTCCGACGAAGAAATCCTTGCCTACGTCGCCACTCGCGAGCCCATGGACAAGGCCGGCGCGTACGCCATCCAGGGCCGCGCCAGCCGCTGGATTCCGCGCATTGTCGGCTGCTACTTCAACGTGGTCGGCCTGCCCGTCGCGCTGGTCAACACTATGATTGAGTCCGCCCGCCACAAGCTAGCCCTGCATTCCGTTTCCTGATATTTGGGTGCCCCCCTCTCGCCTTTTAGACATGGGACTCTCGAACCCACTTCCGTGTCCAATCCTCCACCGAAAAGATCGCGCCACTTATCCGCTGCACCAATATACTTCTAGTTCGAAGTACTCCACTCCACCAGGAGATCTCTTGTCATGCGAGAGCAGCGCCCCAAACCCAAGCCCTGGCGAGAACATTGCCAGCACAAATCGCCGCGCTGGGCTTTTCCAATTCGCACATCGAATTGGATTCTTGAGTGGATCGCCTGGTGCCTCGGCGGCTGGGTATTGCTTGAGGTTCTCGAATACCTCAGCATGTTCTCCGTTTTAGTCGCCGTGATTTTCTATTTCTCCGAAACCGGTGTCCGAACCATGCAGCGGCACTACCAGGCCTGGCAGGTCATCGACGCCGCGCAGGGCAAGGGCGGCAACGGCGGCCGCATTGAGGCCATGCAGCAGTTGAATCATGACGGCGTCTCCCTTGTCGGCATTCAGGCGGACAACGCATTTCTCTTTGGAATCCTCCTCAAGGGTGGCCAGCTGGACCGCTGCGACATGGATTCTTCCGATCTTCGCAACAGCGTTTTCGACCGCGCCACTCTTACCTTCTGCAATCTGCAATCCGCCAACTTCCGCGGAGCGTCGCTCACCAACGCCGATCTCACCGACGCCGATCTGCAGGATGCCGATTTCACCGCAGCCAATCTCACCAGTGCCAACCTGGATCGCGCCGATCTCAGTCGCGCCGATCTTCGCAATGCAGACCTGCATGCAATCGTGTGGCGAGATATCCTCTCCATTCGCCTCGCCAATATTAAAGACGTAAAAAATCCTCCGCCCGGTTTTGTCGAGTGGGCGATGGGTGCTGGCGCCGTCAGCCTCGCTTCCGACGATGAATGGAATGCCGCCATTCAAAACAGCAAAACCGCTTCGCCCACGTCGCAATAGCTACCCACCTGCAAAAACAGAAGGGCGATATTCTTGCGTCCTATACGCTGTATACTATACACTGTATAGGTCATGGGTATCCCCAACACTGCCGATCGCATCGCTTCCGTGGCTCTCGCCATCCTCGAGAAAGAAGGCCCCGAAGCCGTCTCCATGCGCCGTGTCGCCGAAGCTGTAGGCATTACCCCCATGGCTATCTATCATCACTTTCCTTCGCGGGAATCTCTGCTCAACACCATCACTGACCGTGAATTTGACTGGTTGCTCTCGTCCATGCAGGCACGCCCGCTCCAAGGCACCCTCGAAGATCGCCTGCTTGCGGTCATGGCAGTCTACGTCGATTACGCTCTTGCCCAGCCGCGCATATTCGACTTCGTTTTTTCCCGTCCGCGTCCGGGCGCGCGTCAGTTTCCAAAAGATTTTCGGGCTCGCCGTTCTCCCACGCTGAATCTCATCGCAGACCTGCTTGCGACCGAAATGAAGCAAGGCTCTCTCAAAAAAGAAGATGTCTGGGAAGTTGCGTTCGCCCTCTGGGCTCACGTACACGGGTACATCATGTTGTACCGCGCTGGCCGCGTCGCCTTGTCCGAAAAAGAATTTCGCAAACTTCTACGTCGCTCGATCAGGAGATTTCTCGATGGACTCAAAGCCTAGCAATGCCTTTGTGGCCGCGCCCTGCCTAGCCATTTCTGCGGCCTTATTTTTCGTCGGCACCGGCCTTGCTCCCCTCTGGCCGCTCATCTGGCTCGCCCCCATTCCAGTGCTCTGGGCTGCTTCGTGCCTCTCAGCCAGGCGGGCGTTTATTGTCGCGGCGGCTGCTTTCGCCCTCGGCTTCCTGAATCAGTGGAGCTACTTATGCGCGGTCCTGGCAAGCTGGATTGTGCTCTCTTTTCTCATAGTGATCGCTTGCCTCTTCGCCGTCGGTGTATTGCTCTTTCGCAGAGGCATTGTGCGCGGAAAACTTTGGTTGGCAGCCCTGGTGTTTCCCACGTACTGGGCAAGCGTTGAATTTGCGATTGCCAGCCTCTCGATTCACGGTACGTTTTTCAACATCAGTTATTCGCAAATGAATTTTCTGCCGATTCTGCAGATTGCCTCGGTCACCGGCATTTGGGGTATCAGCTTCACGATTTTTCTGTTTGCCTCCACGATGGCTGTGCTGCTCGTCCCCGCTCCCCGCTCGACCAAGCTTCCTTTACTGACCGGCAGTTTCGTTTTGATTGCGGGTGTGGTCGCCTTTGGTGCGTGGCGGCTTGCCTCGACGCCCAATTCACCCACTGTGAAGGTTGCCCTCATCGCCTCTGACGCCCCGGAAAACCTCAATCCAGGCTCGGCGGCGGAAGTCCAACAAGTCTTCCAACGGTACGCAGACCAGATAAAACTTCTGGGGGGCCAGGGAATTCAGTTGTTCGTTTTGCCCGAAGGTACTGGTGCTGTTGACGACGCATCCCAGGCGGATTTCGATAGTTTCTTCGGCAAGCTCGCAATAGAATCCGGCGCCTACATTGAGGTTGGCATCGCTCGTATCCTGCCTTCGCGCGCCTGGAATCAGGAGCGTTTGTACTCGCCGCAAGCAACGTTGATGGCCACCTACAACAAGCACCATCTTCTGCCTCCCGGAGAAAACCGCTTCACCCCTGGCACCCGACGCGCTGTTGTTTCTGGTATATCCGGAAAGTGGGGCTTGGAAATTTGCAAAGACCTGGACTTCCCAGCCTTAAGCCGTCAATACTCTCGCGATGGCGTGGCTTTGCTGATCGTGCCCGCATCGGATTTCGTCGACGATGGCTGGCTGCATGGGCGCATGGCCATCCTTCGCGGCGTCGAAAGCGGATTCAGCGTTGCCCGTTCGGCCAAATTAGGCATTCTTACCGCATCCGACGATCGCGGCCGCGTTCTGGCAGAGCGCAACACCATCGGTCCCGTCTTTGCGACCGCCGTGGCTAATATTCCGGTGCGCCACGACAGCACACTCTATTCAAGATTGGGGAATTGGTTCGCTTGGGTATGTGTGGGGCTTCTTTTCGGGTGCCTTTTCTTGATTGCGACAACTCGTTGATGAACACGTCCGATTGATCCGTTCGAGTTCTGCATCCACCGCTGCACAAATGTTTATACTTCGAAGCCCTGTTGCGCGCACAATTGCAAGTTGTGTCTTGACTGCTTCGCGTTAAGCGGAAATGATTCGAGCAAATGCTTGCAGAACCAATTTTCCCGGCCCGCCCGCACGCTTCTAAAGCTGTGGGTCGGCCGCACTTTCGTACCCTAGGAATATTTCTTCGCGGGCAACCTAATTCGTTGGTCCGAATACCACTCGTTTCGCGCAACTATTTTTAACGCTTGCCGTTCCAATTTTCCGAGGTGAACAAATGCGAGTAATGGAATATTTTGCAATCGTGGCTGTAGCCGCCGGGCTTTCCTTTTTTGCCCCGTCACCGGCAAAGGCCCAGGTGTCACTCAGTTTCGGCGTGAACGTGGGATCGGCGCCTGTCTGTCCCTATGGATATTTCGATTACGCTCCATACAATTGCGCTCCCTATGGCTACTATGGTCCGGGGTGGTTCTCCAACGGCATTTTCATCGGAGCGGGTCCTTGGTACCACGGTCCGCACGGATGGCACGGCCATGTCGACAATCGCTATGACCCGCGCCATGGATATCATGGCGAATTTCCGCATCACGGAGAGCACGGAAACTTCCACGGCTATAACCACGGCCACTCATTTCACGGCAACGAAGTGCGCGGCGGCTATGATAACCACGGCGGCGATCATGGACATGGCGGAGATTATGAACACGGTGGAGACCACGGACACGGCGGCGGTCATGGAGACCACGGTGACCATGGCGACCACGGTCACGGCCACTGATCCTGCTGCACATCGCTTCAACCAAATAGAAATGGGCCTTCCACAAGGAAGGCCCATTTGCTTGATCATTCAAGCTCGGTAGCGCGCAGCCGCGACCGTCGCCCGTGGGCTTGAGATCCATTTGTTATCCTCACCACTGTGGCAACGATCCTTCCTCCACCCAGCGAAACGCTTCTTCATCTGCTTCAGCGCGCATTCGGCCTCTCCTCTTTCCGGGTGAATCAAGAAGTCGTTTGCCGGGCTGCCATTCAGGGCAGAGATGTGCTGTTGGTGATGCCGACAGGCGCAGGCAAGTCCCTCTGCTTCCAACTACCGGGAATTGCGCGCGGCGGCACCACGCTCGTTATCAGCCCGCTGATCGCGCTGATGGAGGACCAGGCGGCAAAGCTGGCATCGCTTGGTCTCTCGGTGGCGCGCATTCACTCCGGTCTCGACCGCGCGCTTTCCCGGCAAGCCTGCGCGGACTATCTGGCCGGCGCTCTCCAGTTTTTATTCATCGCCCCGGAGCGGCTGCGCGTTCCCGGCTTTATCGATATGCTGGCGAAACGGAAACCGTCGTTGATTGCCATCGACGAGGCTCACTGCATCTCGCAATGGGGGCATGATTTTCGACCGGACTACCGTATGCTCGGCCAGTTTGTGCCGGCATTGCGGCCTGCACCGGTAATTGCGCTGACAGCCACTGCAACCCCTCGCGTGCAGGACGACATCGCCGCCCAGTTGGGAATGGCCGATGCGTCCAGATTCATTTATGGCTTCCGCCGCGAAAACCTTGGCATCGAAGTGGTGGAGATGTCGCCTTCGCTGCGACCAGCCTTTGTTACCGGCCTGTTGGATGACAAGGCACGGCGGCCTGCGATCGTGTATGCGCCGACGCGCAAACAGGCAGAAGGCCTGGCGGCGGAGCTTTCTTCGAAATTTCCATCCGCCGCCTACCACGCCGGTCTCGATGCGCGGCGTCGTGAAACTGTACAACAGGAATTTCAACAGGGCCGTCTCCACGCGGTGGTGGCGACGGTCGCCTTTGGAATGGGAATCGACAAGGCTGACGTGCGCACCATTGTTCACACCTCGCTTCCCGGCACGCTGGAGGCGTATTACCAGGAGATTGGCCGCGCCGGGCGCGATGGACTGCCCAGTCGCGCAATCCTGCTCTACTCCTACGCAGACCGCAAGATGCATGAGTTTTTCTTTGAGCGCGACTACCCGCCAGTCGATGAATTGGATCGAGTCTATCGCCGCCTTGGAGACGAGCCGTTGGAGAAAGAATCACTACGCGCCAAGCTGCGCATGGAGTCCGACCTGTTCGACAAGGTGCTGGAGAAACTCGTCATCCATGGCGGCGGCGCGGTGGACTTCGACGAAAATGCCGTCCGCGGCGCTCAGGCATGGCGCGATTCCTATGCCGCCGAGTCGCAACGCCGAAAAGCGCAACTCGACCTGGCAATGCAGTATGCCGAATCCAGCCAATGCCGCATGACTTCGCTGATTCGCCACTTTGGAGATTTGGCGGATGCACGGCGTCCCTGCGGACATTGCGACGTGTGCGCGCCGCAGGACTGCATTGCCCGACGATTCCGCGAGCCCAGCGAATCCGAGAAACAAACCGCCTGGGCAGTCATTCATGCGCTAAAGAAAAGTTTGGCAGGCTCCACTGGCAGGCTGCACAAAGATATGTTTCCGCGCGAACAGGTCTCCCGTGACGACTTTGAAAAACTGCTGCAAGCCTTGGCCGGCGCGGGACTTGTTCGATTGGAAGATCTGACATTTGAAAAAGACGGACGCAGCATCGCCTACCGCAAGGCGAGCCTCACCCAGGAAGGCGAAGAACTGCCGCCGTCAGATCCGCTGGATTTTGTTTTGCCGGATAGCTCTGACCGTGCGACCACGGCACCCAGAAAAAAAGATGGTAAGCGAAGTGGAAAAAGCATCTCTTCGAAAACCGCAACGACTCCCGCTCGCCCGCCGGAGACGGCGGAAATGTCGGCGCACGCCGCAGCGATCGAGGATAAGCTGCGCGCATGGCGGCTGGCGGAGGCAAGAAAACATGGCGTCCCCGCCTTCCATGTCCTCGGCAACAAAACCATGCGGGCCATCGCGCAGCAACGGCCCATCACTCTGGAAGAGTTGCGGAGCGTCAGCGGAATCGGTCCATCGAAGGCGGAGAAATTCGGCGAAGAAATCTGCCGCATCTGTGCCCATGCCTAAGCGAAAAACTGTCATCCTTGGTCGCGGTGGCGACCCGGGTGTCACACCGGCCTATCCATGGGGATGAAAAAGTTTCATCCCGAGCGAAGGTCGCCGCGGCGACAGTTCGGAGATGAGGACCGCCGCAACACAAGGTAGACCCCGGACTTTTAGTCCGGGGATGAGGAGCCGTTGGATTAAGCCTTCAGGCGCTGAGGTTCCTATGCCGCAAAATAACGTTTGCGCATCCAGAAGGCCACGTTCACCAGACTGATCAGCGCCGGCACTTCAATCAGTGGACCCACGACTCCCACAAACGCCTCGCCCGAGTTCAACCCGAACACCGCCACCGCCACCGCAATCGCCAGCTCAAAATTATTTCCAGCCGCGGTGAATGACAGTGTTGCGGACTGCGCATAGTTCGCGCCCAATCGCTTTCCCATCCAGAAACTCACAAGAAACATCACCAGGAAATAAATCACCAGCGGAATTGCGATGCGGATCACATCAAGCGGCAGCCGCACGATCAGGTCGCCCTTCAACGAAAACATCACCAGAATCGTGAACAGCAGCGCGACCAGCGTTAGCGGGCTGATGCGGGGAATGAACCGCGTCCGGTACCACTCCTCCCCGCGAAGGCGCAACAGAATCACCCTCGTCAGCAGCCCCGCAGCAAACGGTACGCCAAGGTAGATTCCCACACTCTTCGCGATCTGCTCGATGCCAATGTGAACGACGCTGCCCTCCAGACCAAACCACTTTGGCAGCACGGTGATAAACACCCAGGCATACACGCTGTAAAACAGCACCTGAAAAATGCTGTTGAGCGCCACCAGTCCCGCCACGTAGTCCGTGTCGCCGTCCGGCAAGTTCGTTCCACACCAGCACCATCGCAATGCATCGCGCGATGCCGATCAGGATCAGACCCCGCATGTACGCCGGCTCGCCGCGAAGGAATACGATCGCCAGCAGAAACATCAGCACCGGACCGATGATCCAGTTCTGCACGAGTGACAGCATCAGCACGCGCTTGTTGCGGAAGACCTCGCGCAGTTTTTCGTAGCGCACTTTCGCCAGCGGCGGATACATCATCAATGATCAGGCCGATGGCGATGGGAATATTGGTGGTCCCCACCTGAAAGCGATTCACAAAGGCGGCGCACCCGGGAACAAAGTGCCCGATACCCACCCCAATTGCCATGGCCAGAAAAATCCACAGCGTCAGACAGCGATCCAGAAACGATAGCTTCTTGCGCTGCTGCGGAGCGCAAACCTGTCCCTCGGTCGCAAGGTGTGTTTGCCACCGCTATCTCGCCTCGACCGCGCAAGCAATCTTCACGGGAACAGGCACTGGCGCGCCTTCGAGCGCGGCAAATTTCTTCGGGCTGCAGCACGCCTTCGACAGCCGAGCGCGGTCCGCCTGCATCTTGCGATCGTCTCGCAGCCACGCCAGCGTCTGGCGCAGCACCTGCGCTGCACCAATCTCCGGCGGCATCACGATCCGATAGTGCATCCACTTGCCTTCGCGCCGCGCTGCGACGATTCCCGCGCGGCGCAGATACGCCAGATGCCGCGAAATCTTCGGCTGCGACTGCCCCAGGATCTCCACCAGGTAGCAGACGCAGATTTCCTGCTCTCCCATCAGGTTCAGCAGCCGCAGGCGCGTGTTGTCGCCCAGCGCCTGAAAGAAACGTTCCGCATTGAATTCCGCGCTGTTTCATCGTTCTTTACTTATACGCCTTGACGAATATGTTGGCAACGAATATATTCGCTTTAGAAGATATGTTTTGAAGGAGAATCGTATGGCCGAGCAAATTCTGGATTCCGTCAAGTCAAAGTACGCCGCCGTCGCGGAAAGCACACTGTCCAGCGATCATGCGGGCGTCAAGGCCGTCGCGGAAGCCTTCGGCTACACCGCCGAGGAGCTGACTTCCATCCCCGCGGCCGCCAACATGGGCCTCTCCTGCGGCAATCCCACCGCCACCGCGCACCTCAGACCCGGCGAGGTCGTCGTCGATCTCGGCTCCGGCGGCGGTCTCGATGTCTTCCTCGCGTCCAAGATGGTCGGCCCCACTGGTCGCGCCATCGGCATCGATATGACGCCCGCCATGATCGATCGCGCCCGCGCCAACGCAGCCTCCGGCGGCTACACCAACGTCGAATTCCATCTCTCCACCATCGACCAAATTCCTCTGCCCGATGCCTCCGTCGATTGCGTCATTTCCAACTGCGTTCTCAATCTCGCGCCCGACAAGCCCGCCGTCTTCCGCGAAATCGCACGCGTCCTCAAGCCAGGCGGCCGTCTCGCCGTCAGCGATATCGCTCTCAAGCACGATCTGCCGCAGGCCCTCGCCAACAGCATCGCCGCCTATGTCGGCTGCATTGCTGGCGCCATTCGCATTGACGAGTACCGCAGTGGGCTGCTCGCCGCCGGTTTCGAGCATGTTGAAATTGTCGACAGCGGTCGCGATCTGAACGCCTACGCGAAGGTCGAGAATCAGTCCGGATGCTGCTCGCCCTCGATGGACGCCGACCGCGCCCTCGCCCCCACAACTGCGAAGGCCGTCGCCGATCCGCTCACCGTGATTGAATCTTCGTGCTGCACGCCGACCACCCTTGCGCCCTCGTCGTTGCACGATGAGCTCGCCTCGCTGCTATCGCAATTCGACGTCAACGACGCTGCCGCCAGCGTCAAGGTCTACGCCATTAAACCGCGAACGGCGGCCGCGAAATCCTGCTGCGGTCCCGCCTGCTGCTCATAGTCAGGAGAAGTCTAGGGTGGGATAAAACGACGCTCGCATCACGACAATTGCAGTCCGGTTTGCTAACCAGCGCTGAAAGTGAGATCGCATGCCACACTACAATGTTTTATTTCTCTGCACCGGAAATTCCGCGCGCTCCATTTTGGCGGAAGCGATTCTCAACACCAAGGGAGCGCCCACCTTCACCGCCTACAGCGCCGGCAGTCACCCCTCCGGAATGGTGCGGCCCGAAGCCCTGCGGCAAATCGAATCCGCCGGCCTCAGCACCGCCGGCCTGCGCAGCAAGTCCTGGGATGAGTTTGCCCAACCCGGCGCGCCTCACCTCGACTTCGTCTTTACGGTGTGCGATAACGCGGCCAAAGAAGTGTGCCCCATCTGGCCCGGTCAGCCGATCACCGCGCATTGGGGAGTGCCCGATCCCGCCGCCGTCCGCGGCACCCCGCAGGAAATCGAACGCGCCTACGCGCAAGCCTTCGCCACCCTGGATCGCCGCATCTCCCTGCTGCTATCCCTGCCGCTGGCCTCGCTCGGCTCCCTCGCCATCAAGCAGCGCCTAGACTCCATCGGCCACCAGTAACCGTGGACCCTGCCGATCGCTGCTTGCGATTAGATTTTTCAAACACGAAAGTTTGATCATCAAGGATTGCCAGCCCATTGTGAATCCAACGGTGGGGTATATTAACAACGAGTCTCCAAGATCGAACTATCAGAGCCATTGCAAACGGAGAAGAACGGGTTCAATATTAAGATGTTGAACATCACCATAGAGCGCTCTCGATGACCACCAGGCCATCCGGTCTGCCAGACTTCAGCAACCCGCCGGTAGTTGAGACAGTTCTGTCTGTGCAGTTTGATCGTCTCTCTGCCGCACGAACTGCCCATTTTGGACTCTATTGGGGCGAGATACGCGACCGCTTCCCAAAGACCGAAGAGCGTGGTGAACTCCCACAAGTTGTGGAACCGCCTCCAGGTCTAGCGCCACCGGGAGTTGGCATCCAGTTTGAAGCGTTGCAAGCCCCTCCTACACCGCGCTTCTGGTTCACAAACGAGAGTGGTACGGAACTCATCCAGTTGCAGAGAGATCGTTTTGTCACGAACTGGCGTAAAACAGGCGAGGGAGACGAGTATCCGCGGTATGAGCGTGTTAAGGCCGGGTTTGAGCGAGATTTCTCTGCCTTTCGCGATTTTGTGTCTCGGCACCAATTGGGCGCAATTCGCATCAATCAATGTGAGGTGACATATATCAACCACATTGCTAGCGATCAGGGGCGGAATTCACACGTTGATGTCAGTGAGGTTTTTAGCGTCTGGCGACAGCCTGAGGCTGTTTATCCGGGGCCTGCTCAGGATCTCATGTTTCATGCCGGATTTCCGATATTGGATCACAGTGGAGTCTTTGTTGGACGGCTTCACGCTACTGTACAGTCTGTCATGCGCTTGCCCGACGGGGCGCCGATGTTCGTATTGGATTTGACCGCAAGAGGGCAAGTTGGAGAGGGTACGGCATTCTTTGATCTGGGTCGAGAGTGGATCGTCCGTTCTTTCAAGGAATTAACAACACCAGAAATGCATAAAATCTGGGGACTAAGGAGCTAGGCATGGCGACACTGCCTCTACGTAACCCGCTAGCAACCATCGCTTTGACAAGGAGCCAGTTTAAATCGCGATGGGAATATCCGGTAATGAGTTCAGCGGCTTTTCCAGATCTAAACGAACAGGAATTCACCTTCTCTGCGCCAGTCGGCTCATACCGAGTTTGGGTCAGGGATTTTGTTGCCTCAATGAACACACTTCCAGCGTGGGTAAGGCCGACGATATCCGCCTTTGTCGGGATTCAGAACCTCTCTGAGAATTGGGATTCCTATGGCGGGAAGCCAATCAACCGCGATTTGATAAAGCAGTCCCTGGATATCCTGGTCCTGATCATGAAAGGGGATTCCCCTGCTCCTGCAGTCGTTCCTTTAGGGGACGGAGGGATTCAGCTTGAGTGGCATAGAAAACTGCAGGATTTAGAAATCGTATTTCCTGCAGATGATGCGCCGCAATTCTATTATCGGAACAGATCAACAGCCACCGTTGATGAGGGTTCTGTTTATGACACGGAAAAGCTGATCCACTTGTTAATCGGTCTCGCCTAGACATTAGATAATGTGTAAGCCCGCTCATCCGGACGATCCGACAATAACGAATGAAGAACGGCTATTTCATCGCGTCCACCTTACGCAATTGGTCCCAGATGACGACACTGGTTTTGCCCGTGTTTCCTCTGGCGCATTTCGGCATAAGGAACTTTCCATAAACATCGAATCAGTCCTACAGAGTGAAGGCAAAACTGCTAGCGCGTGTCTGAAGGGTAATCCGGCGAATAAGTTGGTGTCGCTTACTGCCGGAGCGGCAAGGCAACATCATCAAACCGTTTGTCGTGATCCTGATCCACTAAATGACAATCTTTCTCATGGGCTCATTTGCGGATCAAAAAATAGCAGCCGAGTTCATGAAGGTCTCCGCGATGCAGCCGATTGGGTAATTCCGGCGCAAGCTCCGCCGTATACAGATATTCTGGCCGAGAAGCGCGCCTTGGGGATGGAATAGCGCCTCATCAATCATCCCGCAATCATTGCCGCCAGCAGGGCTGTGCGCTTTGCCAGCTCGCCCAGCACAATCGACTCATGCTTCGCGTGCGCGCCTTCGCCCACTGCGCCCATGCCATCCAACGTCGGAATTCCCAGCGCAGCGGTAAAGTTTCCATCCGAGCCGCCGCCGGTGCTGGCTTCCTCCAACGCAAATCCCATCGCGTGCGCGAATCCCTTCGCCCGCTGAAATAGCGCCACCGTGCCTCGACTGCGCTCCATCGGCGGACGATTCATGCCCCCCGTAATCGTCAGCGTGCAGGCGCGGTCGGTCGCGCGCAGGCCGCGAAACAGCTTCTCCACCCGCGCCGCATCTCGCATCCGCGCAATCCGCACATCCACCTCCGCCTGCGCTTCCGCCGCAATCACGTTGGTGCGCGTGCCGCCGCAGATTGTCCCCGGATTCACCGTCAGCCCCGTCTTCAAATCCGTAAACCGCGAAATCTTTTCAATCTGTCGAGCCAATTCCAGCACCGCCGAATGGCCTTTTTCAAAATCGACGCCGCTATGCGCGGCCACACCACGCACATGCACGGAATAATTCCCAACGCCTTTGCGCGCTGTTTTGTACGCGCCCTGCGGCCCCTGCGCCGGCTCCAGCACAAACACCGCCGAACATTCGCGCGCAATTTTCTCCGTCACCGCGCGCGACACCGGGCTGCCAATTTCTTCATCACTGACGAGAAGCACCACCACCGGCGTCCTCTGCGCCTGCCGCTCGCGCAACATCGCCACCGCATGCAGCGCCATCACCACGCCCGCCTTCATGTCGTATACGCCCGGCCCGAACGCCTTTCCTTTTGCAATTCGAAACGGCATCTTCGCCAATGTTCCCATCGGCCACACGGTGTCGAGATGGCCTAGCAACAAAATGGGCTTTTCTCGCCCACCCGCGCCCCGAGCCATCGCGCCGAATCGCACTTCCAGCAAATCACCAAATTTTTTCTGCCGGTGCAAACGAATTTTTGCGCCCAACTCCTCGAACCACCCCGCGATCAGGCCGCCGGCACGGTCGACCGCAGCCTTGTCTTCGCTGGGCGATTCAATGGAAACCAGCTCCCTCAACTGCTCCAACATGCGTCTTTGCCGCTCTTCCGCGTCTTTCAGCAATTGTCTGGGTTCAATTTCGTATGGATGACTCATGCAGCGTGTCCTTTCGATCTTCTTATTCCGTCCACAATTGCGCCGTTTTCGCATCCTTCAGAGTGCAGCCATGACACAATATGTGGTATTTTTGCCACATCCATCTCGGCGCGACTCCTTATAGG
The DNA here is from genome assembly GCA_963817855.1 of uncultured Acidobacteriota bacterium. GTDB lineage: Bacteria > Acidobacteriota > Terriglobia > Terriglobales > Acidobacteriaceae > JAKAAZ01. The sequence goes on from CAWFQA010000001.1 coordinate 357,392, forward strand.
ATAAGCGTTTACAAGATTGGAGCTACGCGATCGCGCGCAACCTGCAATTCGAACAGACCATCGGCGGCTCTGTCGAGTTCTCTGGAATCGGCCTGCACAGTGGTGCACCGGTGCATTTGCGATTGCTGCCTGCGCCCGGCGGTGCTGGCATTTTATTCCGCCGCACCGATCTCGACAATTTTGAAATTCCCGCCACCGGCCGCAACGTCGCCAAAGTCAGCTACGCCACCAGCCTGATGCGGCAGGGCGTTTTAATTTCCACCACGGAGCATCTGCTCTCGGCGCTGGTCGGCTACGGCATCGATAACCTCATCGTCGAGCTCGATAATCTGGAACTGCCCATCCTGGATGGCAGTGCGCTTCCGTATATTGCCGCCTTCCAGTCCGTCGGTCTACAAACCCAGCGCCGTCGTCGAGAATATCTCCGCATTCGTAAAACCATTGAAGTGCATGATTCCAGCAAATTCATCGGCGTCTATCCCGGCGAAGGCTACAGCGTTTCTTACGCCATCGATTTTCCGGCGCCCATCGGCAAAGAATCGTTTCAGCTGGATCTGAATACCGGCGCCTACGCGACTCAGCTTGCCGCCGCGCGTACTTTTGGTTTTCGCGAGGATGAAGAAAAGCTTCGCAATATGGGCCTCATTCGAGGCGCGTCTCCCAAGAATGCAATCATTCTGACCAATAAGGGCGTGCAAAATGGCCCGCTTCGTTTTCCCAATGAATTTGTCCGCCATAAAATTCTCGATCTGATCGGCGATCTCGCGCTGGCAGGCAAACGCATCCAGGGCAGGGTGGTTGCCGAGCGAGCCGGCCATGCCATGCATACCGCTCTGGTCGCGCGTTTATTGCAGGATCGTTCGGCGTGGGAGCTGGTCCATCTCCCGGTACAGGAAGAAGAAATTAGCATCCCTTCGTTGTTGCATCCGGCACAACTCTCCGCATAAATCCAGAACTACGCCACACTTTCCAATTATTTTTTCCTGCATTCAAAACTGCGCTTGACATTTAGTTGCTAAGGCAACTATATTCGTCAATATGGTTGCTAAGGCAACTAGTTCTGCTATTTCTCTCAGGGGCCAAATGAGCGCTGCGAAATCGCATTCCCGATCCGTCAGTAGTCTCGAAAAACACCTTGGATACTGGCTGCGGCTCGTTTCCAACAACGTATCAGCCGCGTTCGCGCGACGCCTGGAAGCGCTCGACGTCAGCGTTTCCGAGTGGGTTGCGCTGCGAAAGCTTTTTGATCAGCCCGCCGCAATTTCCATCAGCGCACTTGCCGAGCAAATGGGAATGACCAAGGCTCCGGTGTCGCGGCTGGTCGAGCGACTGGTGCAGAAAAAGCTGATTGAGCGCCAGGACAGCCGCGACGATGGCCGCGCGCAACAGATTTGGCTCAGCTCCGCCGGACAGAAATTGGTTCCTAAACTGGCCGCCATTGCCGACGAAAACGATGAAGCGTTCTTTGGGCATCTGACGATGAATGCTCGCGTGGCGATGATCGCAGTCATGCAAGATATCGCCAAACAGTATCGCCTCACGCAAGTGCCTGTGGACTGACGGTAGCAGAAGTGCCGCCGACTAGGCACGAAAAAATCAATCTTGTTCATTGAGGAATGGAAAAATCATGTTTTCTCAAGAAACCATTGCAGTGCTGCACGAATGCAGCGAGCGTTCTGTTGCCGGAAATATCACCTTTCCTGAAGTTGTCGGAAAACTGATGGCAGCCGGTATCGAGTCGTACCACGCGGATCTCTATCGCCGCGAGAAAACCTATTATGCTGCCAACGGCGACAACCATGTGGAATCCGAGGGCGGTCTCGACCCAAACGTATTCAACGCGGGTGCGGTTGCAAAAGAGCTGAATCCGAACGGCGTGAAGCAAGCGCTGCGCCAGATCCAGCACAAGGAAATCGACTATCAGCAATTTCTGCGCGGAATCTTATCCGCAGGCGTCGCCAACTACTGGGTGTATCTCACAGGCAAGCGCGCCATCTATGTTGCCCGCAATGGCGACGAATACGTTGAATGGTTTCCAGGAGCTCGATGAGCCGCGAATCTTCGGAGCATGACGCGAACACAGCAGCGTACATCGCATTGGGTTCGAACCTGGGCGATCGCGAAGGAACACTTCGTTCTGCCATCGCCGCGCTGCGACAGCTTGGTTCCGTCGAAGCGATTTCTTCGTTCTACGAAACCGCGCCGGTCGGCCTGGTCGAGCAGCCGGATTTCCTGAATGCCGTCGTAGCATTGCGAACCATGCTGCCGCCGCAGGAATTGATGGCCGCGCTGTTGCGCATTGAACAGCAGCATGGCCGCGATCGCAGTGCCTCAGTGCCGAAGGGTCCGCGCACGCTCGACCTGGATCTGCTCTCGTATGGAGATGCGGTGATGGAGACGCCGATGCTGACGCTGCCGCATCCGTCGCTTGCCGAGCGTCGATTTGTGCTGGTGCCACTTGCGGAAATTGCACCGCAGTGGCGCCATCCAGTGAGCGGAAAAACCGCCGCGATTTTGTTATCGGAGCTATTGCAACGCGGCGAGGATTCCAGCCAGCCCATCCGCAATGTCCAGTCTTCCACAGCTTCCTCTTGAGCCTCTCCGTAGATTCACGTAGAGTGCAAGCAACACGCACAGTTTCCGCGATCCCGAAGGAGGCCCCCTATGCCAGCAAGTTCGGATTTTTTCCAAGCACTGGAAAGCCGCATCGCACCCTACGACCTGCTGACCCATTCCTTCTATCGCGCCTGGACGGCGGGTGAGTTGACGGCGATCGATCTGCGCGAATATGCCGCCGAATACTGGCATCATGTATCCGCGTTCCCGACGTATCTGAGCGCTCTGCACTCGCGCCTGGAAGATGCGGAGCTGCGTCGCACCGTGCTGCGCAACCTGGTGGATGAGGAGGGCATCGACTCCCCCGATCGCAAGCCGCACAGCGAGCTGTGGATGGATTTTGCCAATGGCATGGGCGCAAGCAACAGCGCCGTGCGCCGACGCGAAGTGCAGCCGGAGACAAAGGCGCTGATCGGAACTTTCTTTCGGCTAATCCAGCAGGACAATGCGGCGGTGGGCCTGGCCGCACTCTACGCATATGAGTCGCGCGTGCCCGCAATAGCGCAACAGAAGGCCGCCGGACTGTGCGATCACTACAATGCCGACGCAAAAACCTGCCGCTATTTCACCGTGCATGAGACCGCCGATGTGCGTCACGCGGAGGTCTGGAAGCAGGCCATCACCAGGGAACTGGAGCGCGATCCGGCGTCGGCCGACCGGGCTCTCGACGCTGCGGAGACCGCAGCCAAGGCGTTGTGGGAAGCACTCGACGGCGTCGAACGTCTGCGCATGCAGCGCCTGGCGAACTAAGCCCTTCTCGAATTGAATTACCTTCCATCCGCCGATCCCCACGGTCGACGCGCAGGTTGGAGGCAGAGACTATCTGTGTGCCCCATGACAAGCGATGTGTTGGTTATGGGAGGCGGAGCAACGGGCCATCTTGCCGCCGCTTACCTGCGGATGCGTTTTCCCGACCTGCGGATAGGCGTGGTGGAGGGGCCGCACAAGAATCGGCCGATCGTCGGCGAATCTCTGGTTGAGGTGAGTGTCGATTTCTTACTTGAACTAGGACTCGGCGCTTACCTGGTTGAGAAGCATTACCCGAAATACGGCCTGACCTATTATTTCAAGCTAGCGATCGACGATCCCACGGATCGCACCTATATCGTCGACGAGATTCCGACGGCGCCGCCACTGCTCTCTTTCCAGATTAACCGTTTTACATTCGACAAAGAGGTGCGGCGACGCAACCTGGAGAATGGTGTGCAACTCATCGACGGCACCGTGGCCGGCGTCGACATCAACAGCGACGGCCTGCATACCGTGACCGTGTACAACTCTTCCGACTCTGAGGGGCAAACACAAAAGTTAAGCGCGCGTTGGCTTATCGATGCCACGGGCCGGAACCGGTTACTCGCCAAACAGCTGCAACTCCAGGACACGGTGAATGAACAGAAAAATGTTTTCTGGTTCCGGCTGAAGAATTTCAATCCTGAGATCCTCAGCCATATCCACGCACTCAAGAAGCAACACCGGGCCTACGTTCCTTACTTTGCGACGCATCATTTTTTTGGAAAGGGCAACTGGATCTGGTTCATCCCGATGCGGTCACCGGACGACGTGCCGCTGGTCAGCATCGGCATCACCTACCGGAAGGATCTCTATCCCTACGGCGAGGTGCGCACGATGGAGCAGTTTCTCGAGTGCGTCGGGCAGGAGCATCCGGTTCTCGTCGAGTTCGTGAACAGCGGAACGGTTGCAGACTCCAATTTCTACAGTTCCTACATGTGGGAATGCCGTCAGCGTTATTCGCCCGATCGATGGTACATTATCGGCGACGCGGGCGATACGGTCGATCCGCTGTACAGCATTGGGTTGGCTTTGTCGTCGGTACAGATCCGACAGATCGCGGCGATCATCCAAAGGCAATTGGACGGCCACAATACCGATGAGTTCACGAAGGACCTCGACACCGCTGTCACCGCGTTTCAACGCAGTGTGACGCGAGATACGTCACGACTGTATGAGTGTATGGGCGATCCTTACCAATGCCATCTGCGTGTACACCTGGTCGTAATTAAACTTTTTCACCTCGCGCTTCCGTTCCTCCTGAACGACTATCTCTGGGACCCGCTGGGGGTGAAACTGGTCAACTGGTTTTCCCGCCTGGAAACGCTTGAGGCTGATTCCATGAAGTTCCAGGACCTTATTCGGGAGGTCGCCGCCAATCCGAAAAACCGTGCAATCCATAACTTCATCAAAGTGCAGTCCGCCGAGTCGATGAATTACCCGTTCTACGAGAACCACTATGAAGAGGACATTCCGTCCTCTTTGTCGCATATGGCGTTCAGCCTTGCACGATTGCGGCTTGCTCTTCTTGGAAGGCTCGGTTGGCGCGCGTTGATCTGCTTTACCCAGCAATGGGAGTGGTTGAAAGATGTTTTCCGCGGGCTCTTTCTCATGCCTTTCTATGGCACCAAGTTAAGGGGAAATAAGCTGGTACAGATGGCCTTCTCATCCCACCCGCGGGAACTCACTCGTGCGGACGCAGGTTCCAGTGCCACACAAGCCCAGTTCATCCGTCACTAGGCGCTACAACGATATTCATCCGACGGCCGTCAATGCGCTCCAATTACGACTCCATCCGAGAGATTACAGAGGACAGCTACGCTCATGATCCAATGAACCTCACGAGGGTACCGTGAGAGTTTTTCGGGAGCATAAAACCTAAAAGCGCGAGAAGATTTCTAGGTTGCGAGCATCGTGCTGGGATAGCATGGGTGTCGATTCCCGATCGAGAGGACGGCCACGATGGCGCAACAGACCACAGAAGTGAATATCAATCCTGCAGATGAGACCATTCGGCTGGGGCCGCTGGTCGTGCGATTCTTATTGACCGGAGAGCAATCGAACGGCAGCGTCGCCATATTTGAGCTGACTGTCCCCGCGGCGCAGCGGCTGCCGGTTCCTGCGCATAGCCACGACCATTACGAAGAGACCATCTACGGGCTTGACGGAGTGATGACGTGGACGATGAACGGAAAGCCAATCGACATAGGGCCGGGGCAGGCGCTCTGCATTCCACGAGGCGCGGTGCATCGCTTCGATAACAACGGAGACCTGGATGCGAAGTCGCTGTGCGTGATTTCACCGGCCGCGCTGGGCCCGGAGTATTTTCGCGAAGCGGCCGAAATATTGAAGGCGGCATCCGGTGGACCGCCGGACCGCGCGAAGATGGTGGAGCTTATGCACCGCTATGGACTGACCATGGTCGCGCCTCCGCCGCAGCCATAGATGATGGGATGTTCGTGTTTCCTCGCATCCTTGTCGCGAATGAGACTGCGAAGGATGGCGTACCTGATTTGAAACCACTCCCACATCTCAGAAGCGAGAAGCAGGGCGCGCAGGTTTAATTGCGTGCGCCGGCGACGGAAAAGTCTCTGCAAATTTTTGTTGACGTTGAGCTGCGGCGCAACTAGCATGGGCACAACCCAGCAAGTCAATTTTCAGATGCAGTGAGTGGATTTCCGTGCGCCGCCAGGGCGTTCTAGCTGTTGCCTTAGTCTCGATCTTTCTTCTTGCCCTGGTTGGATGCGCAGGCTTCACACCACAAGGGCTGAGCGTGCTGCGGTCTACTTCGCTGGCCGCCAACCCACTGCTGGGCGATACCGCTCCGGTGCGCGACCCTAGCATCTATCTCCAAAACGGGACTTATTATCTGTTCAGCACGGATGCGGGCGGCGAAACGCCGGACCAGCATCTGCCGATCCGCTGCTCGACGGATCGAGTGACGTGGACAATTTGCGGGCAGGTTTTCAATGCGATTCCTGCGTGGGTGCGGCATGCGCTGCCCGGAATCACAGGACTGTGGGCACCCGATATTTCCTACTTCGGCGGAATGTATCACCTTTATTACGTTGGGTCCCAATTGCACAAGCAAACTTCCGTGATCGGTCTGGCGACAAATACGACGCTCGACCCTGCGGATCCTGCGTACAAGTGGGTCGATCGAGGTATGGTGCTGGCGTCGCACAAGGGAGATGACTTCAATGCGCTCGATCCGAACATTTTCATCGACAGCAATCAGAAAATCTGGCTGACGTACGGCAGCTATTGGAGCGGCATCAAGCAGCGCCAGATTGATCCTGCGACGGGCGTGCTGCTGCGGTCGAACCCGGTGCGATATCAACTGGCAGCGCGTCCGAATATCGCCGGACATCCGATCGAAGGCGCGTCATTGGTGGCGCACGGCGGCTACTATTTTTTGTTTTTGTCCGTAGATCATTGCTGCGAGAACAGTTTTTCTGACGACAATTACAAGCAGATGGTGGGTCGATCGAACAGTCCAAATGGCCCGTTTGTGGATGCCGATGGCGTGCCGCTGATGCAGGGAGGCGGCAGCATCTTGATTGAAGGGAACAGCGGTTGGCGCGCGCCGGGCGGTGGCACGGTGTACCTGGATCCGCAAAGTGGAAGCGAGATGATCGTGTTCCACGCGCTGAATGTCAAAAAGGACGGCGATGCGGGCCTGTGGGTGAAGAGTGTCGGCTGGCAGAATGGCTGGCCGATGCTGCAATAGAAGGGTGCCGCAACCTTTGCCGTGAAGCTGGCCAAGGCTGGCACCCAGATGTTTTCTACGCGTCTGCGAAGCCGTTAGAAGCGATGCGTCGGCTCAATCGCGGAAGCGTTTTCTTCCCACGGCGCTGCGGACATCATGAAGCGGCCAAAGAAGAAGAGGACTGCGCCAATCAACAGCGGAATCAGCCCGACGAAGAATACCGGCTGATGGACCATAGCCAACAGAAAAATCATCGTCCCCACGCCAATGGCGGCTAGCAGCAGTCCGCCGAGTTGCAGGCCTCCGCGTCGTTTTTCCTGGGCCATCCGATGCTGCTCCCGCAGATATTGCAGCGCAGCGGCACCCCCGGCTTCGGGCGATTCGGCAATTTTCTTCAGCAAATCGTTCTTGTAATAGAGCTCGCGCTCCTTGGCTCGCGTGCCCGTCCATGTCGCCACACCAAGGAAAGTGAAAAGTGCAATGCTGCCAATGCTTAACCATACAAATACGGCTACGCTGGCTCCCATGGAAATCCTCCCTTAAAGAACGAATGCTGGTGAAATTTCTCGCTACATTGGGTGGGACAGACTAGAGTTATCTCCGGTTGCATTTTCTTTTGGGAGCAGCGCAAAAATAAAACGCAACCGCCGGGAGCGGAGCGGAGTCGTACCGATGTGAGCCGAATGAGCGCTAGCGAAGATCAAGCGGATGTGGCCAAAGTGCTTGCCGGGGAGATTGCCGCGTTTGAAGGCATCGTGCGTCGCTGGCAAAGTCCGTTGATCAACCTGGCCTACCGCTTTTGCCGCGACCGTGGTCGTGCGGAGGAAATGGCGCAGGAGGCGTTTCTGCGGGTTTATCGCGGGCTGCCGAAATGGCGCGGGGACTCTGCGTTTTCAACCTGGCTGTTCGCATTGGCGACCAACCTATATAGGTCGGAGCTGCGGCGGATTCCTGCCGGCGCGATGCCGCTCGAAGATATCGCGGAACCGAGAGATCCGCGCGCGATTGACGGCGGCCTGGAAGAATTGGATCGCGACAGGGCGGTGCGTCGTGCCGTCGACACACTTCCGGCAAAATATCGCGAGGCGCTGATCTGCTTTTATTTCCAGGAAATGGACGTTCCTACCGCGGCGGCTGGATTGGGAATTGCTGAGGGAACTCTGAAGGCGAGATTGTTCCGTGGGCGCAAGATGCTGGAAAGCAAGCTGCCCTCGTTGCTGGACGCGCGCGAGAGCCATCCATACGCGTGTCCGAAGGAGACTGCATGAACGACAATGATCTGGATCGCATGTTGATGGACAGGGAAGAAATCGTGCCGTCGTCCGGCTTTGTCGCCTCTGTCATGGAAGCGGTGCAACAGGAGGCGGCTGCGTCCGCGCCGATTCCATTTCCCCCCATTCCATTTCCATGGAAGTGGGCGCTGCCCGGCTTGATCGTTAGCGTAGCCATGGCAATCGGAATGATTGCGCGCTGGCTTTATTCTTGGACGCGTGCCGGCCACCCTGCCCCCTCGGTCGCGACCGCATCGCCAATGGAAATGTTTTCATCGCTGCCGCAGGTACACATTGCGACTTCCACCGTGGTTGCGCTGGAGTGGAGTGCGCTGGCGTTGCTGGTGAGTTTTGCCGCGGCGTGGCTTTCCATGCGAATCACCGGCGTTCGCGAATAGTATCGGCGAAACGCGCTGCAGCGCCCGGTTGCGCACACTCGTCAGAGCGACAATTGGACAGTCCAGCAGGGCGGGACAGTCCAGCGGGCCGGTCTTCTCTCCGCAGGTTGCCTGCCGATCTAACAATCCATTTCCATTTACTCCACATCAGCCCGGTGCGAGTTGCGTCTTCGAGCGTTCTAAACCGTCTAACTAGGTGAGGCGCGATTGCGGTTCGCACCGCCTACGATGATGACGCGCACCGCTAGCGCGGACGGATTGTAAGCTCGACGCGGGCGCACGCTGGCAATTCCGCGTCCCGTCGCTAACCCGGGTGGGCCGCCCTGTTCGCGGCGCATTCGGGTTGGTTTTTAATCACTGTTGTGTGGGCCGGATTAAACCGGCGCTTAGTATCTTTCGCCGCATGTCCTCAGGCAGCTTCCCCCTCTCGGCATGAGAGATACCCCGTTGCCAATTCAATCGGAGGGTTGACTCTCCTTCAGGTACACTGGTCGCGACTGGAGAGATCAACGTGAGAAAAAGCTTCGCGGCACTCCTATTATTGAGCGGGCTGAGCGGTGCGGCCTGCGCTCAGCAGGCGGCACCTCCTCTGTTGCTGCAAGCGGCCACCTGCCTGGCGTCGAAGAGGCAGCTGCCGGCAGCGGCAAACTCTTCGTTGAGTCTGGGATCCTGGACGGACACAGAATCCTATCCGGGCAAGAAAGTTCTTTATCTGGTAGCGACATCGGAATCGAATCACTTCGCTGGCCGGGTGTACTCCATCTTCTACTCGGGATATCACAATCACCAGCTGTTCGACATTCAGAATGGAACCACCTTCGTCCAATTGAACGATGGAAAAGGGCCCATCAGCTTCGTGGTGCCGCCGCTCGGGCTGACCGATGCGGAAGGGGCGTTTATCTCGGCTATCCAGAAGTTGAACGCGCAACCCAGATATACCGTCACCGGGGCAGAGATCGGCGGGCCCATGAAACACGTCACATGCAAGTCGTACGTCGATAACGATCAGCCATAAGCGCCGCGCTCTTTATCCCACATCTCATCCGCCGCGGCGGACGAGATGTGGGGCACCCTGATTGAATTTTCATTCCGAATATTCTCAGCCCACTCCCCATACAATTCAGGAAGCATGTCGCTTTCCTTCAGCATTCAATCCACACACGGCACGGCGCGGCGCGCAACCCTGACGCTGCCGCACGGCGTGGTAGAAACCCCCATCTTTATGCCGGTGGGCACAGCTGGCCACGGTCAAAGCCGTGCCGCAGCATGTTCTGGAGCAGGTCCACACGCAGATTCTGCTGGGCAATACCTACCATCTCTATCTGCGGCCGGGGCATGAACGCATTCGCCGCCTGGGCGGACTGCATAGGTTTATGAGCTGGCCGCACCCAATCCTGACCGATTCCGGCGGCTTTCAGGTCTTCAGCCTGAATCATCTGCGCAAGGTCACCGAGGATGGCGTCGAATTTCGCTCGCACATCGATGGCTCGCTGCACTTTTTTTCGCCGGAGCATTCGATGGAGGTGCAGCTGGCGCTGGGCGCGGACATCGCCATGGTGTTCGACGAGTGCACGGAATATCCGGCCACGCGGGAACGCGCTCGCGCTTCGCTGGACCTGACGATGCGGTGGGCGCGCCGCAGCCGCGACCATTTTTATGCGCATGCGGAAGAGGTTCCATGGTTTGCCGAGCTTGGCGGAAAGACTCCCAGTCTGTTCGGCATTGTGCAGGGTGGAATGTATGAAGATTTGCGGCGCGAATCGGCAGAGCGGCTGGTGGAGCTGGACCTGCCTGGTTATGCCATTGGCGGACTCAGCGTGGGCGAGCCGCGAGAGCATACGCGGGCGGTCATTGCGTCGACCCTTCCGCTGCTGCCGGCGGACAAGCCGCGCTATGTGATGGGCGTCGGCTATCCCGATGAGATTGTGGAGTATGCCGCCATGGGCGTGGACATGATGGATTGCGTGCTGCCGACGCGGGCGGCGCGGCATGGCCTGCTGTTTACCAGCGAAGGCCGGATGAACATCAAGAACCAGCAATATGCGGAAGACCAGAATCCGCCCGATCCGGCCTGCGGCTGCATGGTATGCGCACGCTACACCAGGGCATATCTGCGACACCTGGCGATGTCAAAAGAGCCGCTTGGCGGGGCGCTGAACAGCATCCACAACCTGTATGCCTACCTTGACACGATGCAGTCGGTACGCGATGCTATTTCCCTAGGTGTGCTGGACAAACTGGCGGCGCAAACGCGGGGACGCGCCCGCCAACATGATGTAAGCTAGAAGATTCAGGGAAATATTCAGACGTCTGGATCAGGTGGTCTGCGGTACTCCCGCTTAGAGAATAGATGCAGGTAAAAGGAAATGGGAGCAGCAGGCAGGTTCCCTTTTCGACAATTCGCGCGTCGGCTCGGATTGGCACGCGCAGGAATTCAAATCGCATGACCCTCGGCCCCGCCTCCTAAGAAAAGACTGGAAGCCGCAAGACAAGAGGAAAAGTATCGCATGGCAAGCCTTGTGTTGTTCGCCGCGAACCCGCTGCAAAGCCTGACCACGTTCGCACCATTCATCCTGATTTTTGTCGTTTTTTATATGTTCATGATTCGTCCCGGCCAGAGGCGGCAGAAGACCTGGCAGGAGATGCTGTCCAAACTGAAGTCTGGCGATCGGGTGACAACCACGGGCGGCATTCGAGGCATAATTCTTTCCGTCAAGGACGACATAGTTCAAATTCGGGTCGCGCCGGACAACATCAAGTTGGAAGTCGTCAAGTCCGCCATCGCCACCGTCACCACCGCCGAGGATGAAGCCAAGTCATGAAGCGCAATACCGGTACCATCAGCACACAATTCCATACCAACCTTGTAGACCCAAATGCGTAAGAATCTCACTGGAAAAACCATCCTTATTCTGGCCATCCTGCTGGTGTTCGTCGGCGGTATCATTGGCCTTCCCGGCGGGTTCAGTCCCGCAGCGTTCAAACAGTCGATTACAGATCGCATCCACCTTGGACTTGATTTGAGCGGCGGCACCCACTTGATTTTGCAGGTGATGGTGGCGGAAGCGGTCGGCTCCAGCAGTGACACTGATCTGGCGCGCATCCTGACCGACCTGCAAACCGCGGGCGCGACGGGAGCGACGGCGACCAAGCCCGATCCGAAGGGGCAGCCAGGCGTCATCCGCGTCACCGGCATTCCCATCGACAAAGACAACGCGGTACGTTCCTCGCTGGAAGAGCAATTCTCCACGCAGTACGCCATTCAATCAGGCGCGGACAACTCCTATACGCTGACAATGAAGCCGTCGGTGCTGCGCGACATCGAATCGCGCGCGTTGGAGCAATCGCGAGAGACAATTTATGAGCGCATCGATCGCCTGGGTGTCAGCGAGCCGCTGGTAGAAATTTATGGGCCGGGCACGAACGAGATCCTCGTTGAGTTGCCGGGAATCGAAGACGCGGGCCGAGTGAGAGACGTGATTCAGTCCACGGCGCGGCTTGAGATTCATGAAGTGCTGGGTGGTCCCTATGCGGACGAACAGACGGCGCTGCAATCGAACGGCGGAATATTGCCGCCGAATTCTGAACTAGTGAAATTCGATGGTGGCGCAGGAGCGGTGGGCCAGTCCTATTTGCTCAACAGAATCCCGATCGTATCCGGTACGGAATTCCGCGATGCGCAGCCCTCGACGGACACGAATGGACGTCCGGATGTCAGCTTTACGCTGACCACCTCCGGCGGCAACAATTTCTACAAATACACCAGCGCGAATATCGGCAAGAGCATGGCCATTGTGCTCGACAACACGGTACGTGAAGTGGCCACGATCAATGGCGCGATTCGCGATCAGGGCGTAATTGAGGGTGGTGGCATCACCAAAGAGGAAGCGGGAAACCTTTCGCTGATGTTGCGGACGGGTGCGCTGCCTGCCTCGATTCACTTTCTGGAAGAGCGGACCATCGGCCCGTCGCTGGGTGCGGACTCGATTCGCCACGGCGTTGAGGCTGCGGTGGGCGGCTTGCTGGCGGTGCTGATCTTCATGCTGTTCTATTACCACGGCGCCGGTATTAATGCGGACCTGGCGCTGATCCTGAACCTGGTGATCCTGCTGGGATTTATGGGGTATGCGCACGCGACGCTTACATTACCCGGCATTGCCGGAGTCATCCTGACCATTGGTATGGGTGTCGATTCCAACGTGCTGATCTTTGAGCGAATACGAGAGGAACTGCGGGCTGGAAAATCGCCCGCGGCCGCCGTCGATCAAGGATTCGCACATGCCTTCCAGACCATCATCGATACTCACGTGACGACCATCGTTTCAGCCGCGATTCTGTTCCTGTTTGGCACCGGTCCGGTGAAGGGATTCGCAGTAACGCTGACGTTTGGCTTGCTGGCGAACCTGTTTACCGCAGTGTTTGTCTCGCGCGTGATTTTTGAAGCCAATCTGAATCGCAGGCAGCGGGGCGAGCCGATCTCGATCGGCTAAACGATGCATTGCCCTTCACGTAATGCAGCGGCAGCGCCCAGGTTTTTTTGAAGGAGTCATTCTGAACGGAACGCAGTGGAGTGAAGAATCCAGAGAACACCGGCCGCGCGGGCAGCACGGCGAACACTCTGTGAATCTTCCGTCGCCGCCGCGACCTCAGAATGACAGGCCGTAATTTTGAATTTAAGCATCGGAGTAAGGCGTGGAATTTTTTCATGAAGTAAATATCGACTGGCTGGGGAAGAAGTGGTACTTCCTGGGCTTCTCTCTAATCTTCAGCATCGCGGGCCTGATCTCGCTGTTCTTCTGGCATAAGTTGCCGCTGGGCGTCGACTTCAAGGGCGGCACTCTTATTTATCTTAAGTTTGAGCAGACGCCGAACCAGGGTCGGATTCGCAGCGCGGCTGACCGGGTGGGCCTGCATGACGTGAGCATTGTCAGGTTTGGCCGCCCCGAAGATCACGAGGTCATTGTTTCTCTTCCCGAGCGCGACACAAAAGAAACCTCGCTGGACGCGGGCCGGGTCGCCATCGTGCATACCCTGCAGAGGAATTATGCATCCAACGGAGCGGCGAACGCAGAAAAGCTCGACGTGGACAACGCCACCACCGAGACGCTGACGGACTTCCTGACCAAGGTGGATCCATTGCACCTGGCGAATTCCGCGACGGGAACAGTGCAATATGGCTTGGTTGCGAACAAGATTTTGAACTACCGCGATAAGGTGCAGAACGGCTTGATTGGTTCGTTTTCTGAGCTGAACGGGCAGGTGGAACCGGCGGTGGTGTCGGCGCTGCAGCAGGGTGCCTATTTGTCCGGGTTCACGGTACGCAACACGGAGATTGTCGGACCGCAGGTAGGTGCGCAGTTGCGGCAGAAGGCCCTGTTAGCCACGTTGTACTCACTGGCGGGCATGCTGGTGTACTTGTGGTTCCGGTTTGAGTTGATTTATGGCGTGGCGGCGGTGGTGGCTGTATTCCACGACACGCTGATTACGGTGGGTGCGTTCAGCTTGACGAATCGAGAGATGACGCTGACGGTAGTGGCGGCGATTCTTACGCTGATCGGCTATTCGATGAACGACACGATCGTGGTATTCGATCGTATTCGCGAGAATTTGAAACTGATGCGCCGTGTCTCGCTTCCTGACCTGGTGAACAAGAGCATCAACCAGACGCTGAGCCGAACCGTATTGACCTCCGGTCTGACGTTTCTGACGGTGCTGTCGCTGTTTTTGTTCGGTGGCGAGGTTTTGAATGGGTTCTCATTTGCGCTGGTGATTGGCATTCTGATCGGCACCTATTCGTCAATCGCTGTGGCGGCGCCGATGTTGGTGGCCTATCAGGATTGGCGGGGCAAGCGCGGTAAAGTTGCCGCTCTGCCGGTTGGTAAAAAAGCAAAAGTGTAACCGAAAAGTGTTGTTGTGTGAGCAAGAACTGATGGCGCGCCGGACCACATCCTCCTTCAGTGGCCGGACACAAATCGGGGAACGATGGGGAGACCGGAATGTTGTGAGAAAGTGAGCGGACTGTGAATTTTCCGGGAACTTTCTACCTCGTATCCGGTGTCTAAGGAAAAGCAAGATTTGGCGAAGAGTACGCGAGGGGGTCCGCTATGTTCGAAGACAGCACATTTGAGTCAGGTAAAAGGCTGAAAACAAAAAGTAAGTACTGGATGATCGCAACCGCGATTTTGAACGCCAGTGTGGTCACGATCTTGATTCTAATTCCTCTTATTTATCCGGAAGCGTTGCCGAACCAGGCGTTGGCAACCCTACTGGTAGCACCTCCACCCCCACCACCTCCTCCGCCTCCGCCTCCGCCGCAAGTAAAAGTTGTGCAGGTACACGTGCAGTCGATGGCGGATCAGCTGACAGCGCCCAGCAAAATTCCAAAGGTCATCAAGATGGTGAAGGATCAGGCTCCTCCGCCAAACGGTGTGTCTGGAATGAGCGGGCTCGGTAGCGGAAGCGGCGAAGGTGTGATCGGCGGCATTCTGGGCAGCATGGGCAATGGTCCGGTTGTCAAAGTTGCGGCGCCCAAGAAGATCACGGTGTCGTCAGGTGTTGAAGCCAGCAAGATCATTGATCAAGTGCAGCCGGTCTATCCGCCAATCGCCAAAGCGGCGCGCATTCAAGGCACCGTTACGTTAGCTGCAACTATTGGAAAGAATGGGACCATTCAAGATTTGAAGGTAGTGAGCGGTCCAGCCATGTTGCAGCAGGCGGCATTGGATGCCGTGCGGCGCTGGCGGTATCGTGCCACCGTGCTGGATGGGGTACCCGTAGACGTCGACACGACAATCAGTGTTGTTTTCACTTTGAATGAGTGATAACTTCGCATTCACTCGCTCAAAACATGCAGTAGCCCGGCAATAACCAAAGCAAGCTTATCCTTAAGGAGGATAAATTCCTGTGATTCTCGCACAAGTATCTCATTTCGTTCCCCACACGGCTTCTCTGGCCGCGTTTTTCCAAGATCAGCAGCAGGTCGGCTTCAGCATCGTGGACATGTGGCACAACATGGGCTGGCTGCCGAAGGGCGTCGTATTCCTTCTGCTGATTATGTCGGTGTGGTCGTTGGCTGTGATGATCGACCGCGCGCTGTATTTCTCGGCTGCCCGCAAACAGAGCCGTGAATTTGCCCCCAAGGTCGCCGGTGCTTTGAAGGAAGGCCGCCTGGATGAAGCGATCAAGGTTGCCGATCGCAGCAAGAAGTCTCACCTGGCCGAAGTTGTCACCGCCGGCCTGCAGGAGTTCCGCAACTACGGCAGCGGCGGCACGGTCACAGAAGATCAGGTCGAAGCCAGCCAGCGCGCTCTCGAGCGGTCAGAAGCGATTGTGCATGCCAAGCTGAAGCGCGGTCTGGGCGGTCTGGCGACGATCGGTTCGACAGCGCCGTTTATCGGACTGTTCGGAACGGTCATCGGTATTCTCGACGCGTTCCAGGCCATCGCGACGACAAAAACCTCCGGCATCGGCGCAGTGGCCGGCGGTATTTCTGAAGCCCTGGTCACGACAGCGTTCGGTCTGTTCGTCGCGATTCCGGCTGTTATGGCCTTCAATTACTTCACCAACCGCGTGGAAGCCTTCGACGTCGAAATGGACAACTCTTCCAGCGAACTGGTGGACTACTTCCTGAAGCAGGGCGCACGCCGCTAACTGGAAGCCTGGAAGTTCAGGACGCGGTTTCACACAGGAATGACGGATGTGGCTGGCGAAGCTTGATCGCTTCGCCGGCCTGCCGGGCCGAACCTGAAAACATTTTGGGCTATGTTCCATGACCCTTGCGCGGTGCGGGGTTCTAGATCTCTGGGAGTTTGTTATGGGAATCGCAAAACGAGAAGAAGGTAAAAAGGTCAATTCCGACATCAACGTGACCCCGATGGTGGACGTGATGCTGGTGTTGCTGATCATTTTCATGGTCGTCACGCCGATGTTGAACAACAAGGTGAATGTCAACCTGGCGAGGACGATCAGCGCAGTGCCGCTGCCGGATGCCGACAAAGATGACGCCGTGAAAGTATCCATTGTGCGCGATGGTCGAGTTTATCTGGGCGCGAACCAGATTCCACTCTCGGACCTGGGCCCCAAGGCGCAGGCGCTGCTGGAAAATAAGCCCAACAAGACGGTATTTATCCGCGCCGATGAGCGCTCTCGCTATGGCGTAGTGATGGACGCAATCGATAACCTGCGCACCGCGGGAGTCGATGAGGTCGCATTCCTGACCGAGCCACAGCAGAATGCAACGCCGCCACCCAATCAAAAGACTCCGCCAAATCCATCCGGCGACTAAGGATGGAATCGCGTGCCGCGGGCGAAGTTCCCAGGCATGCTTTGGTAATGCAGGTTAAGACAGAACAATGCGCGGGCCGCCGGATGCACCGAACCCGCATTTTTTGAAGCGAGGACAACTCTTATGTCAATGACAACTGGTAGCAGCAGCGGGCTCTCTTCCACCCCGAACGTCACTCCTCTTATCGACGTACTGCTGGTGTTGCTGATCATTTTCATGGTCATCACGCCGACCACGCCACACGGCCTGGAGGCCCTGGTACCGCAGCCACCCAAAAATCCGCAGCACCAGAACAATAGCGATACCACAATTGTGGTGCAGGTGCTTTCTTCGCCGGGAGGAAAGCCCGCGTACAAGATCAATGAAACCGATGTCGCGCATAGCCAGCTGCTGCCTCAATTAGAGGCGATTTATGCCACCCGTGCCACCAAGGTCATGTTCATCAAGGGCGATCCCAATCTGAACTGGTCAGCGATTGCGGACATCGTGGACATCGGCAACCAAGCCAATGTCGACCACATCGGCGTGATCACTCCAAAAATTGCTGCCGGACAATAGCGACAGCCCCACAGCCCTGTTCTGCCGCAATCGTGTGGCAGCGACAGGTGCGTTTCGAGAACTTTCTCATTTGCACGAAACAGAGTAAGATCGCACAGTAAGGAAAATCACAACTTCTGCAAAGGTTTTCCCTGCCGTTTCAGCCTGGGTGGGCGTCGACTGATTGTAAGGAGAGGTCAAGCCGAATGAATCGCATTGTACGTCTTCCGGTCATGGCAGCATTGCTATGCACTGTGTTATTTCTTACAACCGGATGTAACCGACTTAAAGCCCGTGATCAGCTCAACAAGGGCGTAGAGGCTTTCAAAACGGCTCGTTACGAAGAAGCCATCAACCACTTCCAGCAGGCGGTCTCGCTCGATCCTACATTGCCGATGGCTCGCCTCTATCTTGCTACCGCATACTCCCAGCAAGTGGTTCCCAATCTCAAAACTCCTGACAATTTGAAAAATGCGCAGCTTGCCATTCAGAATTTTCAAGTTGTTTTGGAAAAAGAGCCCAAGAACATCAATGCTCTAAAGGGAATTGCGGCGCTCTATCTGAACACCCAGAACTTCGATCAAGCCAAGGCCTATCAAAGGAAAGTGATCGAAGCGGATCCAAACGATGCGGCTGCGTATTACACCATCGGCGTGATCGACTGGACCGTTGCCTACAAAAATGCCATCCCGATTCGCCAATCGTTTGGGCTGCACGATAACGGCGATCCGATCAAGGACAAGAAGGCTTGCGCAGCGCTGGCGGAAAAAAACACTCCGCTGATCCAGGAAGGTTTGGACGCACTGAATAAGGCCACCCAACTGAAGCAAAATTACGACGAAGCAATGGCCTACATCAACCTGCTCTATCGTCGCAAGGCCGAAAACGAATGCGGAGACGAAGACGCTCGCAAAGCGGATTTGGCGACGGCTGACCAGTGGGTGCAAAAGGCCATGGCCGCCCGTAAGGCAAACCAGATCAAGGCGAACCAGAATGCTCCGAAGGGCATCGTGCTCGGCAAGTAGCCCTTTACAAACAGCAGTACGAAGTTTCAGCCTAAAGGCCTCCGAATCATTCGGGGGCCTTGCTTTTTTCGCGGGCGAGGTGATCCGCCTCACGTGATCTCGATCTGCAAAGCCGGTACACTAAGCCTTGAAGCAGATCAAGAAAATCCTGATCGCCAATCGCGGTGAGATCGCGCTGCGCATTCTTCGCGCATGCAAAGAATTGGGCATCGCCTCGGTTGCGGTCTACTCTGACGCCGACCGCACCAGTCTGCATGTTTCAAATGCGGATGAAGCGTATCGTCTGGGGCCATCGCCCGCACACAAG
The DNA here is from genome assembly GCA_963817855.1 of uncultured Acidobacteriota bacterium. Lineage (GTDB taxonomy): Bacteria > Acidobacteriota > Terriglobia > Terriglobales > Acidobacteriaceae > JAKAAZ01. The sequence goes on from CAWFQA010000001.1 coordinate 376,328, forward strand.
TCCTATCTTCGCGCAGACCTAATTCTCGAAACAGCCAAGCAGTGCGGAGCGGACGCGATTCATGCCGGATACGGCTTTCTCGCCGAAAATGTTGACTTTGTCGCAGCGTGTGAAGCCGCGCACATTCTTTTTCTGGGGCCGAATGCAAACGCGATGCGAAAGCTCGGATCAAAGACCAGCGCGCGCCAGATCGCCGATGCCGTTGGACTCCCGCGCGTGCCTGGTTCGGTAGGTCCGGTCGAGTCCCTTGCGGATGCGAAGCAGATGGCGGCGCAGGTCGGCTATCCGATTCTGTTGAAGGCAGTCGCAGGCAGAAGAGGCAAGGGAATGCGTATCGTGCATTCCCGGATGGCGCTGGAAAAAGCATTGAAGAGCGCTCGCGCTGAAGCGGAACAGGCCTTCGGATCCGGGGCAGTCTGCCTGGAGAAGTTGATCGATCATGCGCGGTCGATTGAGGTGCAGATTGTCGCCGATCAGCACGGGCATTGTGTTTCATTAGGCGAGCGAGAAAGCAGCGTGCAGCGCCGTCGCCAGAAAATTATTGAAGAAGCTCCGTCGCCCATTGTGGACGAAGAGCTAAGAACGCGGATGGGAGAGGCCGCAATTCGCCTGGTTCGAGCCGCTGGATATACGAATGTGGGGACGGTTGAATTTCTGCTGGATTCCAAGCGCAACTTCTATTTTCTTGAAATGAAGCCGCGTTTGTCCGCCGATCATCCGGTAACGGAATTTGTCACCGAGATTGACCTTGTGCATCTGCAGATTCGAATTGCCGAAGGCGCGACACTGCCTTTCACGCAGCAACAGATTCAACTTCGCGGTCATGCCTTGGAGTGTCGTATCTACGCCGAAGATCCGGAAAGGGATTTTCTTCCGTCACCGGGAAAGATCACGCGCTTTCGGCAAGCGTCCGGGCCGGGAATCCGCGAGGACTGTGGCGTCTACGAGGGGTGGACGGTTCCGCTGGAATACGATCCCATGATTTCAAAATTGATTGCGTTCGGTTCTACGCGAGACATGGCGATTGAACGCATGTTGCGGGCATTGTGCAAGTATCACCTGGGCGGCATCGCGACCAATGTTCGTTTGCTTCGCCGCATTCTGCGTGATTCGGACTTTCGCGCCGGCAAGGTCGACATCAGTTACCTGGAGCCGCTGCTGGCAAAATTAAGATTGAAGGCGGAAAAGGGAAGCTCCGAACGTCAGGCGATGCGAGAACAGGTGGCGGTGATTGCCGCGTCGATCTTTCAGCAGAAAGAGGGCCTGGGGGCGGCCGAGGATTCCGAGGGCGCGTCCTCCACCCATAACGGCGCTGCATCCGGCACTCCATCAAAATGGAAGGCAGCAGCACGCAGTGAAGCGCTTCGACAATGACGTACGACATCGAGTTGTGCGGCAGGAATGCCATCCAGCGACAACTCACCTGTTAGTGATAGCGATAGAGGCGCACGCGGCGAATCGTGAATTCGCCGGCCGGCATGCGCAGATCGCGGCCTTGATTGTCGTCATCTCCGTTCAACTCTCGGCCAGGTGCCCATGCACCGTGGACGAAGTTCCCTTCCCAGATGGAATCAATACCTGCGAGAGTGCCTGGCTGGCCATGCGTCGCAAAGGTGACCACCATTCCTGTTCCCGCCACCAGAAAATCATCCGGACCTGTTTGGATGATGAGGCCGCCGTGCGTGCCGGGAATTTCCGGCTCTACCTTCGCGCCGACGGAGATGGACGCGGGTTCTCGAAAGTGAACCAGGAAGGTGTAGTCCCCGAGCGTGAATTGTTGCGGCGCCAGGTCGACGGTGCCCGTAAAGTTGGAAGGCGCGCGAATGCCGATCATCCGTCCCGTTCCCTGGTTAGCAAGAATGAGCGGCGTCAGCTGGTCGATGGTCGCGTAGGCGCGACCCAGCGTCTGCTGCTGTTTGGGCTGTAGAAATTCCGGCGCGTAGACGGAGTAGCCCATGGCGTTCAACTGGCCATAGGCATAGAGCGCATTGGCCCCCAAATCCGCCGCGTCGGCTCGGCCCGACTCCGGAATAAACAGCGGATTGTGCGGCCGCGCATATCGATTCGCCCATTCCACAGCGTTGGGGAAGTAGAGGTCCGGCGCGAAGAAATCAATTGCCGGTGCAGCCGCGCGCCATACGTCAAACAAGTACGGCAGCGGACCACCGCTGGGATATTGTCCCGGCATTTTTCCGGGCCGAATCAGAGCGGCATTGACATACATGGGTAGCGGGATAGACTTGCTTGCCGCGGGCTGCGATCTCGCCGGTGTAGTGGGCTTCTGTCCAGGCGGTGAACAGTTCATCGGTCGCGATGCCAGAGCCGAACGTATCCGGCCAGTTTGCGCCCACCTTCATTCCGTGCGACTCCCATGGCTGCTTAAGCGCGGGTTGTAGCGAACCTTTATTTTTTGCGAGATAGCTTGTGAGTGCGGGCGGCACGGGAGACAGAAAGGCAGCGTTCGCGGCGGCGCTATGATCGCGTGCGTTCGGAATCATGCCAACTTCATTTTCCACCTGGACCAGGATGACGGTGTGATCTGCGGAATCGATCTTCCGCAGATGTCGCATGAGGGCGACAAACGCGTTCGAGTCTGCCGCGAGATTGTTTGGGCTGAGAGCGGACAGAATTTCAAGACTGGTGCCATCGGCTCGCACCGCTCGCGGAAATAGCTGCTGATTCTCTTTCACCCAATCTGGGACGTAGCTGGACATGCTGTTTTTCCAGCTTCCAAACCACAGCAGCACCAGTCGCATGTGGTGTTGCCTGGCACCCTGAATCAGACCATCAACAGTAGTGAAGTCGAATTTACCTTCCTGCGGCTCAATCAACCGCCAATAGGCCGGAGCCAGAACGGTGTTGCAGTGCATGGCGACAATCTTTGGCCACACTGTCTGCATGTACGAGAGGCTGGAGGCGGAAGAGTTCTCGAGTTCTCCGCCGCGGATAAGGAGTGGTTTTCCGTCGACGATAATCTGGGTGGCGCCGTGGTTGCGAGCCAAGTGCGGGATCGAAGTTGATTGTTGTGCGCAAAGGATGCCGCTGGATGCGAGAAGCAGTGCGGCCAGGATAGGCGGCGCCCAGTGTATCAAATTTGAGTTCACGCGTTTCAGCTCCAGCCATCGCCTGAACATGAAGCGGGACGACTGTCTATTAGTAGGCATGCAGTAATTCGACGCTGATGCCGCCGATGGAATTCGTATTCATATATTTGTATTGGCCGGAGTTTTTCTTTCCGACGTCGCCCCAGGCACCCGCTTGCCAGGCGCTGTAGCCGCGCTTCTCGTAGGCTGCTACGGTTTTCGACAAATCATCGACGGGAATTCCCATGTGCTGAATTCCTTCTCCGTGGAGCTTCAAATAATCCGCGTAGATGTTGGGCGGAGTCGCGGGCGCAGAGATCCACTCGAGGGCGAACTGCGGGTTATAGCGCTGGAAGCCGACGTCGAAGTAAAACCACAGAGGCTTGCCGCGATACCGCATATCTTTTCGAGGCGTTGCATGCTCGATCGGGATCGGCTGAAATCCAAGCCGCTGCCAATACGCTGAGACAGGCGGGATTTCGCGGACAACCGCTCCGAAATGCGAGACCATCGTTTTGCCGCCGGAAGCATGCGAACCCGGCGAGTAGAAGAGACCAAGCACATATTTTCCTTGAGGTTCTGTATTGAAGTAGGTGAATGTGACGGGTTCGTCATTCTCTTTCGCCGTGAGCTGCTGCAGCACATCGACTCCAAGGCTGCGCATCCGCTGAATCTCCTTGTCCATCGCCTCTTTACTCGAAACCTCGAAAACAAAGGAGAAGATGCCGTCGCCGTGTCGGGAGAGAAAGCTGGAGAAAGCGTTGGCCTGTCCTTTATCGGGCTGGATGAAATCGATGGTAAGGTTGCCGAGATGGCCAGTCACCTGCCGGGCACGAACGGTGACCGCCTTTCCGCGATACTCGCCGGTGAACTGGATGTAGGGAGATTCCTCGATGTCGGAGAGACCGAGCGCCTGCCATGCTGCGCTAACGTGATCGACATTGTGCACGATCCATGTTACCCGGTTCATTGACTGATAGCATTTTGGCAATTCGGCCGCCGAACATGTCACTGCACAACAGAGAACAACGACGAGGGACCGCAACAATTTCATTCGACACTCCACTCCGGAAGATTCGCGCGATCTTTAAATGGGTAAGTATCAGACGTGTTGGAGTGGCGTGCTCATCCGTTCATCACCGCATTCTCCACTCTTCGGCCTTCGGGCGTGATGATAACTTGGCATGCTTCGGAACGCAATCGCGAGATTCTGAAAGCGGTCGCACCGATGCGTATCTGGTTCGGCAAAAAGCTTAAGACCCGCTTTAGGGGCGGGTCTCATATTCCACTATGCCAGCCTTCGAACCTCAGCGTCCGAAGGCCTATCCCGGCGGCTTTTCATCCCCGGACTGAACGTCCCGGGTCTACATTACGGTGAACACTCTCTAGTGGGCGTTCTTTAGAATGTCTTCCGAATAGTAATTGACGACACGGGCTTGGTCGCGCAGCATCTCGTTGTACGCGCTCTGCAGCAGGCGAGAGCGGCTGTCGTGCAGTTGCTGACGAATCATCTGCTGCACGCGAGGATCGCTCAGGGGGTGCTGTCCTGCTGGTTCAATCGCAATCAGCTTGCAGATCATGTACGCGGCAGGCTGTTTCGATGCGCCCTGGGTGATGGGCAGCACCGGGGTGATCTGGCCGGGCTGCAGTTTGCTGATCGCGGCGTAGACTTCGGGATCAGACTTGAGGTTCGACGCCGCCACAAAGCCCATGTCGCCCCCACTCGAAGTGGTTTCAGGCGCTTCCGAATAGTTAATGGCGAGCTGGGCAAAATCGGCTCCAGTCTCCAACTGATTATGCAGAGCGCTAATCTTTTTGCGCGCTTCCTCATCGTTTCGCGCTTTGCTGTTTTGTCGATTTTCGACCCGCCCGCTTGGATTTGGAGTGACGACGATCTGAGCCAGATGGTAATGCGGCTCGATAAGGTTGAATTCAGCCTTGTGCAGATTGTAGAAATTTTCGACATCGGCGTTGCTAATGTTGATCTTGGATTCAATCTCCTTATTCATTAACTTTTCTATGGTCAGATTCAGCCAGTAATCGCGGCGTATATCTGCTAAAGTAAGACCCTTGGCCTTCAGCTGTTCATTGAATTGCTGCTCCGTGTAGGGCGCTTTCAATTGAGCGATTTTTGCATCGACCTCTGCGTCGCTGGCCACCAGGTGTAATTTTTCAGCCTGCTGTCGGATCACTTCATAGCCAATTTGCTGGTGCAGGATTTCCAGTTTCAGCATGGCTGCTTCGTCGGGGGTGGGCTGCTGCTGCTGTCTGGAATTCATCTGGTTCTGGAAATACTTGTCGATTACCGATTCCGTAATCGGATGACCATTCACCGTAGCCCAGACATCCGGATTGGGCGCGTGCTTGCAACCTGCAAGCGTGGCAAAGAAAAGAGCGCCAGCCATGGCGAGGGTAGCAATCTTGGCGGTGCACTGCAGGGCCTTTTGTTCGGGCCCGCGAGAGAATTCGGCGGTGGAATTCGAGAAAGTCTGCATAATGTGGTTCAATCCGTTCTCCAGTCACTTAGAGCAAAACCAGGGCGATTCGGTCCTGGTTTGTTCCATTCAAGATCGCCGCTCCCTGTTGGTTACGTCGACTCCAGCGTTTCGGCTCCGGGATACATCTTCCCTGGGTTTGCTCTGCCTGCCGGGTTCACGTTACTTCCGGCCGTTCCATTTTCCTACCGTTCTGTGGATTCGACGGTTTGTGGTGCGATCACACCTTCCATGTCCGCTGCTATTTGCCGGGCGCAGTCGGAGCTGGAGCGGATGTGACCGGTGTGGAGTTGTTGCCTGGGGGCGGCACTTCTCCGGCATCGCGAATGGCGCGATCAATAACAGTCCAAAGCATCGATTGCGAGAGAGCTCCTGTGGCACGCTCGCCGTTGACGAACAGGGTCGGAGTTCCATCGACTCCCAGCGCGTCGCCCTGCTTCATGGAGGCGCGAATCACCGACTCATCCTGCTTGGAGATGCAAGCCTGTAGCTTCCCCGTGTCTACGTTATCGCGTTTTCCTTCAGCCAAGGTTAAGTCGTCCACTTTTTTTTCGCTGGCAGCCAAGTTCTGCTGGCCGCCCGCGCCGGAAATCTCGTCAGCTTGTTCGTGGAATGTATCGACCAGGTTCCAATATGCGATCGGACTCTGAGCCGCCACGCAATTCACGTTGACCGCGGCATGCATGGCCCAGGGGTGAATCTGGACCAGCGGAAAATCCAGGTAGATGTAGCGAACCAGGTTGCCGTAATGCTGTTCCGTGCCGGGAAACAAAACCTGATTCATGCGCGAACAGAACGGGCATTCCAGATCGTCGAAGTTGACAATGGTCACCTTGGCCTTGGGGTTGCCGCGGATGGGGCGACCAAGCACATTGATTCCGGAGCCGGGGGTCTTGGTCAGGTCAAACTTCTCCAGCCGCGCCAGCGTATTGTTGTCCTTCGAAATCAGAAAAAGCGTTGTCTTCTTTTGGGAGCCGTTGCTGAAGGTAACGGGCAGCGTATCGAATCCGTTAATGTCGCTCTTAGTGCGATCGCCCAGGATCACGGTGTAATCCGGCGGAACGTTGAATTGGGAACGAATCGTTAGCTCAATCTGTCGATCGAGTTTCGCCTGAAGGGCATTGCTGGGTGGCGGGGTCTGCGCTTTGCAGCCCATTCCGGCAACCAGGATAAAAGCGAGTAAAAAACGAGATATGCGCAACGAGTTCCCCGAGCGATAAATGTACCTCCATTATCACACGCAGAGGCCTGTCGCCGCTGTGCGTGGCCCCAGGAAATGGGTCGTTCTGTAGATTCTGGCACGACGAAGAAATCACGGATTTTCAGAAGCCGATATTCGAGATTCTGTCGGCCGCGCTACTTATCAACGATTGCGACGACCTTGAAATTTTCATGCTTCCCATCCGGATAGGTGAGTTGCCATTCTTGATTGATTTTGTAGGCAAGTTTGCCATCATCCTTGATCAGCTTTCCGGGATATTTGCCCGGCTTCAAGAGGCCATTCTTGGCGATGCCTGCCTCTAGCCAATAGGTCTGGCCTTGGATGACTGCCTCAATTTGAAGCACGCCAATCGAAACTACATCTCCCTTAAGGCCGGTGGCCTGTGGACTCAGGCGCGACTGCAGCACTTGTATCTGAATGGTTGTGTCCGATTGAGAAAAGATTGCAGAGACAAAGATGGTCAGGCATAGTAAGCAGGCAGCCGCCAAAATTTTCTGAAGCCATGTCGTCATGGGTCCTCTTTCCGATTTTTGGGACGATTCTACGCCAAGCACTCTGACCAGCGCGGTTTTATTTAGAGAGGAGAATGTCGCAAATCGAGCCTAGAAGAGACGCTCGGCGCGAACCAGGCTGCCGACCGCGGCTACTCCCGACAGCGACAGGTTGAATGTCGTCGACGTTTCATTGCGAACCGTTCCCAGGGAAAAACGCTGGACCTCCACCGTAATGCCGCAGCAATTGCGGTTGTAGGTGCCCTGTATGCCGCCATACTCGAGCGCGCGTCCTTCCAGCGAGAAGTTGCCTTTGGCCGCCGCACTGAGTCCTGGCTTGGAGATGGCGCCATAGCCTAGAAGAAGCTGCATCTGGTTATAGTTCACAAAATTGGCCGGTTGGGTTGGCGGAACGGGCGTTTCGCCGACGGCATTCAGCAGCGAATGTCCGAGTCCGGAAAAGAAATTGCCACGCCGATAATCCGCGAAGATATTGCTGGCAGCCCAGCGGCCGGCTTTGGTGTCATAGTCGGCGGCCCACTCCAGATCGGTATTGGAGTTCGGCGCCACTCGCAGTCGAGAGACGATCGGTGAAAGGTCACGCGGCGCGGTCATGTAATCGACACCGCTGAAATCCAATGTCGTAGTAAATATGTTTCGGCGACCGGAAATGACCGCGTTGCCAAACGTCGGATCAATGAAATATTTCTGTCCAACAAACCAGGAGAGCCACTGCCGTGAGACTTCTCCGCATTGGTAATCGGGCGGCTCCGTTTGTTCCGCGGCCGCAGCGTTTTTCCCGCATGGCGTAGGGTGCAGTCGCTTCAGGAAAAGCCGCTGCGTCACTCCATACTCCACTTCATTGGTATCGCTGTAGATGTCGATGGCGTCGAAGCGCGGAATCTGATTGAACTTGTTCACTCCCGCGACGTAGCGATAATTGATTTCCGGTTCAATGGTATGCCGAAGCGCAACTCCAAACTGTTTCGCTAAATAGGGACCGTCAAAATCGCGCTCCAATACTGGAGGCAGGATTTGCAGGTCGCCTTCTACGGCGGCGCGATTGATGGAAGGATCCATTGCCGTAGGGACAGCGTCTTGGCCCGACAAGGTATTCACGGACGGGGGCGGCACGTTTGGGGGCACCGGACCCAGCGTCTGGCTGTGCGAATAACCTGTCTCGCGCACCCCGAGCGTTGGGCGAACCGTCCAACCATCGGCAATCCACGGCATGGTGATGTGCGGAAACAGATCGAAGCGACCCACGTGGTGGGATTGATAATACGGTTCCGATCGAGTCAGAAACCCAAAGCTGCCCTGACCGCCCGCGAGCACACCCGATGATCCCAGTTCATGGTCCACAGCGTCGAATTCAATCCGCGGCAGATGAAAAATTCTTATCTCATCGCCCGATATGTCGCTGGCGAACTTCTCATATCGTTCGCTAGCGAAGGTGCTGGCGAAGCCGTCTTTTTCGTGCGTAAGAAAGGCCCAGGACTTCACTTCAGAAGACACGGCCTGCGAATAGTTCGGTGAAAAGACCTGTCGGTACACGTAGGAGCTCAAGTATTCCGCATTGGTGACAAAGCGCGTATAGGGCGTCATGTCACGACGGGCAGTCACGACTGTGTCCTGTCCGCCTTGATTGGCGTAGTTGAATTGCGCAATGCCTCGGTCTTCCACGCCGTTATACGTTCCGTGGACAAAGTTACGGCCCAGCCCTCTGTAGCGAAACGAGGCGTTCTGTTCCCATCCACGCAGGGAATAGTACTGAAACCCCACCAGCAAATCCGCGCTGCGATTGATGACCCAGTAATACTGCTCGCCAACCACGGTGCCTTTGATGCTGGAGCCGACTTCCAGCGAGGGAATCAGGAAGCCGGATTGGCGACCGGAAGCGTCGACGCCGTGAGTGACGTAGGGCAAGTACAAAACGGGTTTATTCAACACCTGGAAATCCGCGTTCTTCGCCTTTCCAGTGCCATTGTCAACGATGATCTGATGGGCGAGAATGCGCCAGTCGGGCTTCGGCAGCCGGCAGGAGGTCATGCTGCCGTCGACCAGTACATAGCTGTCCGGACCTTTCTTGATGAGTTCCCTGGCGCTGATCAGAAAGGGATTTGTCGACGTGTACAAGCTTCTGTTGCTGGACGGCGGAAGCCCAAAAATCTTGGGGATGTACTCGTTTGCCAGGGAAGGAGCGCGAACCACGCCAACCGAACCAATCACGCCATACAAATGACCGGTCTGTTGATTCAGGTTGAGAGTGCCGTGGTCCGCGGCAAAGTCTTCGTTATCAGGACCGCCCGTCACTTGCAGGTGACCATCCGCCTCGATCTCACCTGTAGCGGTGTTGTAGGTGGTATGGTCGGCGAGGATCACATAATCCTTGTAATCGATTTCTACCCCACCGCGTAAATCGTACATATCCCCGCGACGTTCCTGTTGGCGCGCGCGAATGGTGACCGGAACACCAGCGGGAGGCGCCGGGATCGGCTCCGCAATGGGAAGGTTGTCAGTCCCGGCCTGTGGCGCATCCGGAAGATTGGCGTCCGATATCGAGGAGGCATTCGTCGCGGAGGTTGGTATGGCCGTGACGGCGTTCTGGCTGGAAGTGGTGGGCGCGCTCGAGCGCCATATCGCGGCGGCAAACAGGATGAGATGGATTCCGGATCCACCCGGCGGGAGCCGCATGGTCAAAGCCTGCGCATTCATTCGCACATGACAAAACGCGAGCAGCATGGTACAGATACAGACACGGGTTCTCATGGGCCGGAACACTTTCAGTGTAAACGTTCCTGCAGCAGTGAAAATTTTGGCTGATGTTTCTGACCCCGCCGCTCTGGCACCCATACAATCCTGGTCGACGCCCGTCGTGTTGCTTGCGGCGCGCGCCCATCCTCGTTTGACCTCTTCGCGATTTTTCCTTCTTCTGGCGAATTGAAATGCTTTTTGCGACGAGACAGAACTGCGTTTATGCGTTGCATCTTTGCTAATAGCCAACAAATCCACAGGCCGGAGTTTTTTTGTGGAAATTGCACTATTAATGGGGCTATATAATAGAAGATAAGGGTGGAGTCCAGCATTGTCCGCGCCACAGTCGCAATTAGTCCCTCAGCAGCAGTTGTTGAGCGACGATTGGAAACAGGAAATTACGGAGCGTCTCGATCGTTATCGAGCGCACCGCCCGCAAACAGCGGCCAAACCCTTGTCGGCGCCCAGAGTCCATGCAGATTCGCGAGCGACAAAGATCGCTCGCGCCGTGGCATCCCGATACGCCGACGCACCCACTTACAGCGAATTGATTGCCGCAGAAACGGCCCGTGCTGAGGCGTTGATGGCGGAACAGCGCGCGCAACTGACGGCTGAAACAGCCGAGACGGCAGGAAATTTATTTCAAGATTTGGACGCGGAAACTAGCGCTCAGCCCTCCCCCTCAAATTCCGACGCAACATCAGCCTCGATCCATTCCACTGCCGATCGAGAGACGCAGTTCATAGTGCCGGGCACCGCGGTGATGCCGCGGTTTGCCGAGCGCAGCCGAGAGATGCGCTTGCACCAGGCGGACCCGGAACCGGAGCCGTCGTTGGAAGACCTGCTGGCTTCCACGCTGGTTGAACCTCGCGCCATGCTGCCGTCGAAGTTGATTGAGTTTCCTCGTGAGTTGATCTCTCCCCGTCGTGCTCGCCCGCATCTGCCGGAAGATCCCACACGCGCGCAATCGAGTTTGTATTCGGAAGAATCGTCTGCGCAGCTTCGCATTTTTGAAGTTCAGCCCGAAACTGAAGCCCAGGCGCACGTTGAAGCCGCGACACATTCGGAGTTGCAGCCAACTTTGGAAGAAGCCGCACAGGCCCAGCGTAAGGCGATTGAAGAATTCGTGGCGGGCGTGCAGAATAGCGTGTCTGCGGCCATACGCTCTGAAATCGCAAAGAAAGCCGAGACCGACCCAGACGAGATTCCGACCGTACAGGGCACGACACGCGAACGCGTCAAGGAAACTCCGGCGCAGCGCTCGTCGGCCTCCGCGGCCCAGGCTCGTTCGACGACGATGCCGTTGAACAGCACGGCCACTTCCAAGTCAGCGCGCCCAATCGGTGCCAAGTCGACCACAACCCCTTCCTCGAATTTTCGAGGACTGGAGTGGGCCTCGATTTCACTCGATAAGGAACCAGCGACGTATAGCCGGAAGGCGCAACCCGCGGTTTCAGAATATGTGCCGTTCATGGTTGATCCGGCATCCATTGATCGTCGTGTGATGGCATTCGCGGTGGATTTCGCCGCTGTCACGGCCGGATTTATGGGGTTTCTGGTAGTCTTTGTCGCCTCTACTCCGCATCTGCCGACCGGGTTGACCGCAGCTGCACTCGCGGGCGTTGTGTATGTCGCGCTATGGGTGCTGTATCAGATGCTGTTCTTCTCTCTGAGCGGCGCTACTGCGGGAATGTTGTACGCACACATTGCACTGTGCACCTTCGACGATCAGAACCCAACCCGCTCCGCGTTGCAACGCCGCCTGGCTGCGTGGTGGGTGTCTCTTCTACCGCTGGGGATTGGATTTCTCTGGTGCTTTGTCGACGAAGACAATCTCTGCTGGCACGATCGCATTACCCGCACCTACCAACGCGAATACTAACGTCACCGTTTTCCGCGAACCTGCATCGACTCGCCTCAGCAGCAGCAATGCTGGTAAATTTCTGATGACAGGAATTTGAGGGATTGCGTGGACTTCTTCCGGTATTGTTCTCAACGATTCGATCGCACACAGAAAACTGTCGTCGCAAGCGTATTCTGGACGCGAGAGAAGTTCCTGCCCGCGCTGTTCCTGCATTCAGATCCATCCACATCGACATTTCGAGGAGCACAATGAAATTCTTTTCATCTTCTTTGAGTCTTGAGGGGCGTGTTCGCAGCGTCTCGCACTGCCTGGCTGCCGCTTTCGCAGCGTTGGCGATGGCAAGCTGCATGCTGGTTGTCCCGGCCGGGTACGCCGCAAGCGCGCACTCCCCCTGGGTGGCGACCTGGGGTGCGGGAATGGCAGCAACCAATCCCGGCAACGCGTCAGATTTCACCGGCCAGACATTGCGGGAGATCGTGCACACCAGCGTTGGCGGACAGCAGGCGCGTGTGTGGTTGTCAAACCGCTTCGGCACGGAGCCGCTGCACATTGGCGCAGCACATATCGCGTTGAGCGCCAGCGGTACCTTCGGCACGAATCCCGACGGAACTCCGAATCAAAGCGGGATTCAGGCTGATACCGACCATGCATTGACTTTCAACGGCAGAGATACAGTAGTCATTCCTCCGGGAGCTGAATTGGTCAGCGATCCGGTCGCGCTCAACGTTCCGGCGCTCACAGACATTGCCGTCAGTATGTATTTTCCTGATCACACCATGGCGAGCACGGAGCATTCTGATTCGAACCAGATTTCTTATGCGGCGAACGGCAATCAAGTCAGCGCCGCGGACCTGGGAGGAAAATCCTGGGAGAGCAAGCCGTGGTACGTTATTTCCGGCGTCGATGTGGATGCACCCGGAGACTCCGCTGTGATTGCCTTTGGCGACTCGATTACGGATGGCGCGTACGCGACGGTGAACGAGAATCATCGCTGGCCAGATTATCTGGCGAGGCGGCTGGCAGCCGATCCGGGAACGAAGAAGGCCGGCGTCCTGGGTGTGGTGAATGTTGGCATCGGCGGCAATCGCGTTCTGCTGGATGGCTACGGGCCCAACGCCGTGTCGCGCATCAACCGTGATTTGATCGCGCGCAGCGGTGCTCGCTACCTCATTATCCTGGAGAGCATCAATGACATTGGACGGTTCGCCACGGATCATCAGCCGTATGGAGATTTAACGCAACGGCTGGAGGCGGGTATCGCACAAATTGCGGCGCAGGCCCATCAGCACGGCATCAAGGTCATTGGCGCCACGCTGACGCCGTATGAAGGCTGCGGATATAATTCCGATGCCGGCAATGAGGTTCGCAATGCGGTAAACGAGTGGATTCGTACCAGCCCGATCTTCGATGGCGTTGCCGACTTCGACAAAGCCGTGCGCGATCCGCAGAACCCGCAGCATTTTGCGGAGCAGTACGATTCCGGTGACCACCTGCATCCCAAAGATGCCGGGTATCAGGCGATGGCAGCCGCAATCGACCTGAGTCTCTTCACCAAAAAGAAGTAATTGGCGCCGTTCTGCCGAGGTTTATGCGGAAATAGGTTTCAATTCCAACCGAATCTCCGGTTTTTCGTGGGTCGCCGCAGCGACCTAGCCGCGAAAGGCCGGGGTACCCAATTTCCCTTCTCAACGCAGAACGCAGGCCCCGCGAGCGCCGTCGGAGGGACTTTCTCTGCTTTTCGGCGCAGGCTCGGAGGTTACGAAGGTGCTGTTCCACCCAGAAAAATGTCCCATTTTGAGTAAATTGCGCGCAGTATTAGGAACAACACTCCGTAGCTGACAAATTAGGTATCGTGACTGCCGCAGGAATGTCTTGCTTGCCCGAACGGGTGACAATCCCGCGACCACATGATTCCTGTGGTGTAGCGCATGACGAGAGCGGATAATCCAGGGCTGCTTCGGGAGACGGATCTCTACAGTGTGGCGTCCACCCCCTGCCCTACTGTTGAGCCAAGTACGCGATCTTGTGCGGTTCCAGCCGCGGCATATCCACAGCGTATGGCCGCCCGCCTTTTGTTCGCGGGTTGCGCTATCAGCCTGCTTGTCCAGTGCGTCCTGGTGGTCGTTAACCCGCAGGCATCATTCGCATCCAACATGATGATCGCGTTGGAGTTTTTGTTTGCCGCCGCGGGTTGCCTTAACTGTGCCTCCAGACAAAACGTTGAGACCCGAATGCTATGGATATTGATTGCATCGGGCTTGTTTCTCTCGATCGCGGGTCAAATCGGGACTGCGTATGACTCGCTGACACATATTCAGCCGACCACGGCAACCCTAGCGGATTTCTTTTTCCTGATCTATGGGATTCCGATTCTACTGGCGATTTCCTTCACCAACGACGCAGCCGACCTGAGAGTTCTCTTCTGGCTGGACGGAGCGCAGGCGATCGTGGCTGCCGTGTTGATCTACTTCCAGATCTTTTTGACGTTGCCATGGACGGGTCACTCCACCGCTATCTCGGCGACATCTCTGATGTATGTCTATAACGCGGAGAATCTTACGCTCGCTGGAGCCGTCCTATTGCGCCTGTTTGGAAATCCGGCGCCCGCCAAGCGGCGAGTCTATATCGCTCTGTCGATCTATCTCTGGTCCTATGCGGTTGTGGCCCTTATCGTGGGTTATTTCGAACTGGAGCGGAACATTGTGCTGGGGCTGGAGGACGTGTTTTGGGGACTTCCGTGCCTGTTGTTGCTGGGGGTGCTGTTGTTCCGGCCGCACGGTTCGGGGGCAGGCAACGAGATAAAAAGGGATTCGAACCGTTCCATTGCGTTGCTGCTGGACAACCTGAGTCCGGTGTTGTTTACGCTTGTCATCATCATCATGGGGGCTAGAATTGCGCCTGCCTACCCATGGATCGGATTCGCATCGATCACCATCGCGGTGGTGCTGTATGGGCTGCGGGCCGCACTTTTACAAAGCAAGTATCTGCGGTCGCAGCATGACTTGGCGAGCAGCGGCCGCGCGCTGGTGACGGCAATCGACAAGCTGAGGGACCTGTCGATCCGCGACGGACTGACAGGAATCTACAATCGACGCCATTTCGATGAGGTGCTTCTCTCGGAATGGAAGCGCTCGATACGGACGCAAAAACCTCTGTCTCTTTTGCTCATCGACGTGGACTGCTTTAAAGAGTTGAACGACCGCTACGGTCATCCCGAAGGCGACGAGTGCCTGAAAAAGATTGCCGAGGAGCTCTCGAAAATAATACGGCGATCCAGTGACACTCTGGCGCGGTATGGAGGCGAGGAATTTGCCGCAATCCTGCCGGAGACAACCAAAGACAGCGCGGAACGGATCGCTGAGGCGATGCGCACGTCGGTCGAGGACCTGAAGATCGCGAATGAGGGTTCCAGGGCAGCCCGTGTCGCTACGGTTAGCATCGGGATTTGCAGCGAAAATGCTTTGCTAAGTCGCCCCGCCGAGGAGTTGTTGAACGCGGCGGATGCTGCACTCTATCGGGCGAAAAAGCAGGGACGAAACTGCGTCCTGACTGCATAAGCCCGGCGTGTAGGAGCTTGCTCCGATAGAACCGCAAGCGCGCTCTTTCGCCCCTAGATGGATGCTAAGTTTTCGCTGCCTGGGTGGCGGCGATGGCCGCGCCGGTGACGGCCAGATCGTCGCTCATGGGGACGATTTCCAACATGTAGTTCTGCAGCGGACTCATGGTCACCATCTGCTGTAAATAATGTTGCAGAAGTTTCATGTCGAGAAAGCGGACATTGAAGCCGGTATAGTAAAAGCGTCCCGGCCCCTGCATGTGGATGGAGTTCGCGGTGGCTGCCGCCAGACCGCGATGCCATAACCGCTCAAACTCCTTGCACCGTGGATCCCCTTGCTTTGCGTGAGCGAAGACTTCTTCCGGCTCCATGTCGAGAAAGCGCAGCCGCATGGCGCGATGACCCATGATGCCTTCCAGGTGTCCGCGTCCCCCGCAGCCGCAATAATTTTCGGTGGAATCGAGCGTCACCACGCAATGGCCGCCCTCCCAGATTCCCGGCGCGTAGGGATAGCGTCCAAATCCAATTCCGTATCCCAGCGTCCATAGGCGGATGAAAGCATCGAGGCGATCGTGTTTCGCGGCCACTCCGGCGGCCATGGCGTCGGCGTCGTTCAACACGGTCACAGGCGCGGTAATCCCGGCTCCCGAAAGCGCTCGATGCATTTTTTCCGCGATGCGAGTGCCCTTCACCTGAGCGAGATTTGGCGCGTCTTCCACTACGCCATCTTTCACAATTCCAGGCAGCGCGAGACCCACAGCTTCAATGGGTCCGCAGTCGCCAACCGCGCCCACCGCCTGCTCGCGCACCAGTTCAATCAGGCCGTCTAGCGGCGTATCCAGCAGTGCATCGGTGTCGTCTGTGTCGTCAGGAAAATGAAACAGCCGCGAACACGGCTTTTGGTTTTCGACAACGCCGGTGACGATGCGCCCGGCCAGATGAATACCAAGACTTTTCCCCATGATTCAAATCTCCTCCACCGTCTTGCTAAGGCGGTTCAGACCGTTGAAGGCCGCGGCTTTGTAGCATTCCGCCAGGGTCGGATAGTTGAAGACGGTGTCGACGAAGTAGTCGATGGTTGCCGTTCAGGACCATGACGGCCTGACCAATGTGCAGCAGTTCGCTGGCGCCTTCGCCGATGATGTGGACGCCCAGAAGCTGGCGCGTTTCGCGATGGAAGATCAGCTTCAGGCGGCCGGTGGTGTCGCCGCGAATCTGGCCGCGCGCGATCTCGCGATAGTAGGCGACGCCCACTTCGTACGGCACGTCCTCGTCGGTCAGCTGCTCTTCTGTTTTGCCGATGAAGGAAATTTCCGGGATCGTGTAAATTCCGTACGGATAGTATTTCGGGATTGGACACGACACAGTCGTCGCCGAACACGCGCGCGGCGGCGATGCGGCCCTGTTCCATGGAGACTGAGGCCAGGCTGGGAAAGCCGATCACATCGCCGACGGCGAAGATGTTGGGCTACCTTGGTGCGATAGTCCTCGTCCACACTGATGCGGCCGCGCGAGTCGGCTTCCAGACCGGCGGCGGCCAGATTCAGATCGTCGACATTGCCCTGGCGACCGACCGCGTAGAGAAGCGCGTCGCCGGAGATTCTTCTTTTTGCTCTCTAGATTGGCGACCACGGTGCCGTCGGGCAGATCTTCCACGCTTTCCACTTCTTCATTCAGCCGCATGGTGACGCGGCTGTCGCGCAGGTGATAGCAGAGCGCTTCCACCATTTCCTGATCGGCGAATTCCAGCAGTCGCGGCCGTTTTTCGACCAGGATGACGCGCACGCCCAGCGTCGCGAACATGCAGGTGTATTCGACACCGATGACGCCGCCGCCGACCACGATCAGGGTCTTCGGCAGATCTCGGGCATGAACAGGATCTGATCGCTGTTGATGATGTTGCGGCCGTTGAGCGGAACTTTGGGAGGCGGCAGGCGCGGTACCGACGGCGATGATGATGTTCGGCTTGTCATACACGCTGGCAGCCGCGTGAATTAGTCACTCGAATGTGTGTGGGGTCTACAAAACTGGCGGTGCCGGTAAGTACCTCGACGTTATTGCGCGATAGCTGCGCTTCAGTGACGTCGACTTCGGTCTTGATGACGTGCTGCACGCGGAAGGCAAGATCGGCCATCGTGATCTTTTCTTTGACGCGATAATTGATGCCGTAAATGGAGTGATAGTTGTAGCCGGAAAGGTGCAGCACGGCTTCGCGCAAACGTCTTGCTGGGGATGGTGCCGGTGTTGACGCAGACGCCACCGACGACCTCGCGCTGCTCCACCACGGCAACGCGCTTGCCCAGCTTGGCGGCCGGAATTGCCGCCCGCTGTCCGGCTGGGCCGGACCCGAGGACGAGCAGGTCAAATATCTCCATTGTTCCTTTCCATCATTCCATTCTGCTTGTCCATTTTATTCTTCATAGTGCGGGTCGTTCGCGGCTGTTGGCTGTGCCGCTCTTTCGATCGGCGGAAGAAGTGAGGGCCAGGGCCGCGCATCGCATGTTCGACCGTATCACAAGCCGATGAAACAAATCGTCAATCGATCCCGGCCTACACTGGTTACACTGGTTGGACGCGAGCCGGAGGAGAATTGCTGTACGCCATTACAGATCGCCGTCTCTATGCGGACAACAAAGCCGATGCGCTGGCGCGCCTGGTGGAACTGGCAGCGATTTGGTCGGCGAATGGCGTCTCGTACATTCAGATAAGGGAGAAAGATCTCTCCGCCGGGGAGCAGGTCAAGCTGACGCGAGCGGTCATTCGCGCCGTTCACTCGACAGGCAAGACGAACTCGCCTCGAGTTCTTGTAAATGGCCGCGCCGATGTGGCGTTGGCTGCGGGCGCGAATGGAGTGCATCTTCCTTCTGGACCCGATGCGTTGACGCCGCAGGAAGTTCACCGCATCTTCGCGGCGACAGGAGTCGCTCGGCCACCGGTCATTAGCATTTCCTGCCACGCCATTGCTGAAGTGAATGCCGCGCGACAGCAGTCGCCGGAGTGCATTCTGTTCGCGCCCGTGTTTGAAAAAGTAATTCCCGAGAAGAAAGTCGCGGTCGATGACGATAACGGCGACACATCCAGTGTTCCCGGCACCGGACTCGCGCTGCTGGAGCAGGTCTGTCGCGCGGCAGCACCGGCTCCGGTGTTCGCGCTTGGAGGAGTGACGGCTGAAAATGCAGCTTACTGCGTGCACGCCGGTGCTGCCGGGATCGCTGCGATCCGCCTGATGCAGCAGCCGCCATCGGTGTGGAAACATCTGGCCTAGCTTGGGGTCAGCCAGATGTTCTGGCGATTTCCATTATCCGAGTTGTTGCTGGATGGTTTTGGTCAGCGGAGTGACAACATCGCCGGTGTGCTGCGTGGTTACGGTTTCAATCAGCGCGATCCAGCACTCTTGTTCGGCGACAGGATTGTGCAATACGCCGCGAGGAACAACGTGCATTGAGCCAGGTGCAAGTTCTACGGACCGTCCATGTTCATATTCGATTTTCAGACGACCGCGCAGCACATAAAAGAGTTCGTCTTCCTGGTCATGGCGGTGCCAGGCAAGTTGTCCGCGTAGCTTCGCAACCTTCACATATTGATCGTTCACCTGGGCAACAACTTTCGGCGACCAATAGTCGGTGACACTTTCCAGCGCCGCGATCAGGTCGACCGTTTCTTGCAACATCGTAAACCCCCGAGGAATCATTCTCTTGGCTAGATTACTCCTGGCGCCGAATTGCGATCGAGCTCGGAAATGGAAGTTTGGTTGCCGCAGACTGAACACGTCGTAAGCGATTGATCGTAATTTCACAGGTTGGTCGGCTCACGGGACGACGGGCCGAACGTCTCACCAACCTGACAGATCCTAGTAGCGCGAGATCTGTCCAATCGCACCTCATCCTCCAACCCCAAGGAGCCCAGCCATGGCAAAGTCACTACCTCCCAAATCCCCGCAAAAGCCCAGCAATCCCACTAAATCCAAATTGGCCGCGAAAACTAGTGGGCAGCCGGTATTCGCGCAACCGCAGCCGTCTCCCGACCCCACAAGTTTCAAACATCCAGTGACAGATCAGAACGAACAGGAAATTGCCAAGCTGGAACCTGTTCCGCAGCCGGCTGGGGGCGCAATCGAGCCGATCCTGACGCTGGCGCAGGTCTACGGCACCGCGGGCAATGCCAAGACCCAAGCCATCGAGAAAGCGGGGCAGATTGTGTTTCACTCCGTTGGCGATACTGGCAGTGTGAAAGGACCGGAGACACAATCTTTGGTGGCCGACAAGATGGTCACAGACTTCGACGAGCCGAACCCCGCGGATGTGCCGTCGTTTCTGTTTCATCTGGGAGATGTTGTCTATTATTTCGGCGAAGGCACGTATTACTACGATCAGTTTTACGAGCCATTTCGAAACTATCCGGCGCCGATTGTCGCTATCCCGGGCAATCATGATGGCGTGGTCTACCCGAGCGATCCCGCACCGACGCTCGACGCGTTTCTGCGCAACTTTTGTACTGCCAGTCCGGCGCAGTCGCCCGACTCGGGCGGCCTTTCGCGCACGACGATGGCGGAACCGGGCGTGTATTACACGTTCGATGCGCCGTTTGTGCGCATCCTGGGGCTTTATAGCAACGTGCTGGAAGATCCTGGAGTGATTTCCAGCCAGGGCGGAATGAACTCACTCGATAATCGACAGGTCGCATTTCTGACGGCAGCGCTGCAGCGCGTCAAGAGCGAAAAGTACTCAGGAGCCGTAGTTATCGCCGTGCATCATCCTGCGTTTAGCGGCGGATCGGTCCACGGAGGAAGTCCACAAATGCTGGCGGATATCGACAGTGCGTGCACGGCTGCGGGCGTTTGGCCGCATGCGGTGTTTGCCGGCCACGCGCACAATTATCAGCGCTACACGCGCCTGGTAAACGCCATGCAGATTCCTTTTCTAGTGGCTGGATGCGGCGGCCACTCGCCACTGTCTTCGATGCGCGGCACCTATCGCACGCCCTACAAGATTGACAACACATTGACTCTGGAAAGTTATGACGATACACATTATGGATACTTGCGCGTCACGGTGAATGCGCAGACTATGATGATCGAGTTCCACCCGGAGAGCGACGGTGGCGTGGTGAAGACTCCAGATGATACGGTGACGATCAACCTGCAGGCGCGCACGGTCAGCTAACGATGCCGCAGGACCGGCCGAGTTGCGCAGCCGTCGCCGGGGAGATTTTGCATCCATGATGTCCCGAAGGAAGCTGCTGCACTCTAGTTTTGTCGCGATTGCCGGGCTTGCCATGAATCGCCGAAATACCATGGCTGCTGCGCAGGGCTCGGCGGAATTCACTCAAGAATGCAGCCAGCTGGAACGGGCGAGCGGCGGCCGACTTGGCGTCGCCATGCGCAACACGGCGACTGGCGCGCGGTTTGGATATCGCGAGAACGAGCGATTTCCCATGTGCAGCACCTCCAAACTGCTGACGGCGGGAGCAGTGCTGATACGCGTAGACCAGGGGAAAGAACAGCTCAACCGCATGGTTCACTTTTCCAAGAGCGACCTGGTGGCGTACTCGCCGACGACAGAAAAGCGGGTCGCGCAGGGGATGTCGGTTGAGGCGCTTTGCGCTGCCGCGGTGACGCTGAGCGACAATACTGCCGCGAATCTGCTGCTGGCGACCATTGGCGGTCCGCCGGGCTTCACTCGTTTTGCGCGCAGCATGGGCGACAACGTGACCCGGTTGGATCGCAACGAGCCTACGCTGAACGAGGCGCTGCCGGGCGATCCGCGCGATACCACCAGTCCTGACGCAATCATGGTGGATATGGATACGCTTGTGTTGGGCGACAGGTTATCTGCCCCATCGAAGGCCCTGCTGAAAGATTGGTTGGTGGCGAATACCACCGGCGGCGAACAGCTGCGGGCGGGCATACCGAAGAACTGGAAAGTAGGCGATAAGACCGGCTCTGGCGATCACGGGACCGCCAACGACATAGGAATTTTGTGGCCTCCCAGTCATCCACCGCTGGTGGCCGCAGTGTATTTGACGGGCGCGACAGCGGACCCCGCAGCTCGCGAGGCCACGATTGCCGGAGTCGGCAAATTGATTCCGCTGCTGCTGTAGCGGTAAGGAGCCGAAAACTTCGCCGCATCCTCTCGGGTGGGAGCGCCGAAATGTAACCAAATGGCGCATTCCGGTGTCTTATGGTTGCACGTTCGTTGCTTTGGTTCAGGAGAGTTTCCATGATGAATTCGCTTGCAAGACGCGGCACGATCTTCACCGTTTTGATCGGTTTTATTTTCAGCATGGGATGTCGCGCGGCGAAGAAGCCCATTCCTGCCCCCACCGTCGATGCTTCGCTGGCGAAGCAGTCCGGCCAGGAGACGGCGGTGCTGGCCGGAGGTTGTTTCTGGGGCACACAAACTGTGTTTGAGCGGGTGAAGGGCGTGACGGCCACGGCGGCGGGCTACTCGGGCGGGGCTGCTTCCACGGCAACCTATGCCCAGGTCACGAAGGAAGATACCGGTCATGCGGAGTCGGTGCAGGTGGTGTATGACCCATCGAAGATCACCTATGGCACGCTGCTGCGCATCTTTTTCTCGGTGGCACACGATCCCACGGAGCTGAATCGTCAGGGTCCGGATATCGGGCCATCGTATCGATCGGTGATCTTCTACGCCAATCCGGAGCAGGAGCGCATCGCTAAGGCATACATCGCGCAACTCGATGCGGCCAAGGTGTTCCGCAAACCCATCGTGACCCAGGTGGTGCCGCTGCAGGGCTTTTACAAGGCCGAGGCCTATCACCAGGATTATGCGCTGCACAATCCGAACAATCCATACATCGAAATCTGCGACCGGCCCAAAATTGGCGAGCTGAAGAAGCAGTTCCCCGATCTGTTCCAGAAGTACAAAGGCGAGTAATTCCAACATCTCTCCGTAACCTGCGCAGGGTAGATATGGGGTCCACGGTCGCCAGGTCCACCGCCTCTCTGAAGATGGCATCCCCCTGCACGATTCTCGCCGCCTGAGTTCGCCTCATCCCACTCAAGCCAAAAGAAGGCTTGAATGGGCCACCCGCCTTCGTTGGAGGCCTCTCGGCGCCAGTTGGATGGAACCGGAAGGAATATCACTCCAAAACAGGCTGTGCGTGGTATATTTTGGCCGTGGTAAATGCCAAAAGAGGAGATTCTGGTTGCGACGTAAAGGGCTCCGTGTGGATCGCTACGGACGACGACCACATGATGAAGTTTCGTTGCGACTACGTCACGATCTTTACCGACGGCTCGCAGGAAAGCACTCACTAGGAGGGACTCGTGATGCGAAAGTGAAGGTCCGAGGACGGAGCGCTTAAGATGCCGATCGCCCCGGGGCAGCAAGATCAGGATTGCATAGACCAAGCGGTTAGAAAGAGGACGACAGATGGCAGCTTGTGAGAAATGCGGGACAATTGTGGCGGAAGGAACGGGGTTCTGCGGCTCGTGCGGCGCGCCCATGACGGGAGGGGCGGGCGCAGCGGCGCTAACGGCCGCTCCATCCAGTGGTTTGGCATCCAACATCGCGGGGATGCTTGCCTACTTCACATTCATTCCGGCGATCATCTTCCTGGTGATGGAGCCATACAACAAGGACCGGTTTATCCGCTTCCACGCTTTTCAATCGCTGTTTTTCAACGGCGCATGGATTGTTCTCTGGATCGGAATGATTTTCGTGGGTGTGGCGCTTGGCACCGTGCCAGTGGTGGGATTTCTGATCCATCTGCTGATCGACTTCGTGATCGGCATTGGAGGCATCATCCTATGGATCATCCTTGTGGTCAAAGCCTACGGCAACCAGAAATTCCAGTTGCCCGTGATCGGCAAAATGGCTGAAGAGCAGGCGGCAAAGTAGCTTCCAGTTCTGCACAGCAAAGGCAGTTGAATGGCAGGTGGCTTACCAGGATTCATAATGCCGCCTCTGGGGGTCTGTGCGACCTTGCGGTTCACCGGGTCGACGGATATGCCAATACCTCATTCCTTGCCGTGGAATCGGGCAACTCATAGTCGGGAAAGGATGCGCCCGGCGCAATCTCTATTCGCATGATTTCAATCTCCTTGGACCGAGAAGATTATCGCCGCCAGAGTTCTCTCCATCCCACTCAAGCTTAAAAGCGGCGTGAATGGGGACCCGCCATTCGGTTCCGATGAAACGCGATCAGAATGCGTTGGCCGGCTGCCGCGGGGCTTGTCCTTGGATCGCCGCGACGGTACGCGGGAGCAGGAACCCGGCAGCGATCAGCCACACAAATCCTGGAAAACGAGTGAGCGGGATGAGGAACACCGCCTGCGGGAATAGCAGGTTCAGCCAGCTCAGCTCTCCGCAGACTGCCAACACAATTCCCAAAATGACAACCCATTTGGGAAGCAGTCGCATGAAGGCGGCAGGAATCGACACGCCTGCCATCATCAAACCAAAAGGCACGGAGAAGCCTGGTCCGCCGAAGGCGTAGCTCAGGTAGTAGAAGGCGGTTGTCACCGTCGCGTCGTGCGCGATGCCTGGATGCGCCATAGCCCACAGCGTGGAGGCCGAGGCGAACATGTTAAAGGCTGTCGCCAGACCGCCGAAGAAAGCGATGTTGACTCCTGCGGCGCGCACGCCCAGAAAGCGCATCTGGTTCGCAATGCAGGCCGTAAAGATGCCGAGAGCAACGGCGGCGCCAAATTGGAAGAAGGCGCATAGCAATACCGCCGAGGGACGCGTCAGGAAGAAAGCGACAATGGTACTGGTCGACTCCCATGGGCCGGGGAAATACGGCTTGCCGCCGAAGATGGTCACTGGCCAAAGTCCAGCGCAGAACAGCATCGTGTAAACGAGCGCCACAAAACCCAGCGGCGGGCCCTGGTGACGGATGCGTGGTACGGCGGCGGAGGGGTTTGCCGCGGGAGTGTTCGGGGATGCAGTCATGGGAAACCTCCATGGAGAATATAGTTCCTCTTGAAAATAGTTCTATCATAGAATGATTATCTAATGCAATAATATGATTGTGAAAACAATACAGCGCGGAGAAAACAAAGGTTCAGGTGAGCGACCGCCTGAGCGTTCCGGTGCGGCATTTCTGCTGGCCCAACTGGGCAGCCATGCGGCTGCAAAATTTGCCGGGCGGCTGGCGAAGATGAAGCTGGTTCCGGCGCATGCCGGGATTTTGCGGATTCTGGGCGCGACCCCGGGGATCACGCAGCAGGCGCTGGCATCGATGCTGGGCATGGTGCCAAGCCGGCTGGTTGCAATGCTGGACGAGCTGGACACGCAGGGGCTGACGGAGCGGCGCAGAAACGAAGACGACCGTCGCAGTCACGCGCTCTACCTGACGGACAAGGGGCGAAAGATGCTGACGGCGGTCGGCGAGATTGCCCGCGAGCATCAGCGGCTGCTATTGACGGCGCTTTCGGACGAAGAGCGGGCGCAGCTGGCGGTCCTGCTGCAGCGGGTCGCGGATCAGCAGGGACTCACGCGGAATGTGCATCCGGGGTACAGGACGAAGGACGACGCGCGCCGGGGCGGTTCCGGCTGCTGAGAAAAAACTTCGGAATGCCGCGTAAATGCAGGACGATAGGAGCAGTCAAGGTCGCCGGGGACGGTCAGCTTACCGTATTTATTCCAGCTCGCCGGTCACGACGAAATCACGGGTGCTGCCGTCGGGGAACATCAAACTGTAGGTGCGGTTGAATTCACGGGTCGGCTTCTGTTGGTCCTTGACCAGCTTCGCCTTGTAGTCCCCGAGAGCGATGATGCCTTTAGGAAGGGCGGTCACGCTTTCCATTTCATACTTGGCGCCGTCGATTAGAACGGAAATCTGCTGCACGGATCCGCAGGAACTGTGAAACACGGAACCACAAATTGCTCCGGGTTTGACGGAATTGCCACACCGACAGTTGCTCAAAAAAACTCAAATCGGGCGAAAACTCGGCACTATAATGCCCGCATGAGATCGACACAGACGCTCTCCACCGCAGTCTCCATCCGCCGCGCAAAACCCGAAGACGCCTCGCACTGCGGGCGCATCTGCTATGAGGCATTTCGCCACATCAACTCGCATCATAATTTTCCGCCGGAAATGTCGTCTCCGGAGATAGGCGTCGGCATTCTGGAGATGATGTTTTCTCACCCATCGTTCTACTGTGTGGTTGCTGAGATGGAGGGTGCGATTGTCGGCAGCAATTGCATGGATGAGCGGTCGTCGGTAGTCGGAATCGGTCCCATAACGATCGATCCCGCCGTGCAGAACGCTGGCACAGGAAGACGTCTCATGCAGGCCGTGCTGGATCGCGCGGCGGAACGCGGCGCGCCCGGGATACGTTTGGTGCAAGCGACGTTTCATACTCGTTCTCTGTCTCTCTACACGAAGCTTGGCTTCGTCGTCCGCGAATTGCTGAGCGTCATGCAGGGGGCTGCGATGAAAATATCCATAGAAGGTTGTTCCGTTCGCTTAGCGGATTCTTCCGACGCTGCGGCGTGCGATCGGCTGTGTGCCGCCGTGCATGGGCATACCCGCTCCGGAGAGGTCGCCGACGCGATTCGCCGGGGAACTGCCAGTGTCGTCGAACGCGACGGACACGTCGCGGGATACACCACAGGACTCAATTATCATGGGCATTCTGTCGCCGAATCGAACCGGGACCTTCAGGCGCTGATTGGTGCGGCGGAGCGATTCGAAGGGCCCGGATTCCTGTTGCCTGCTCGCAATACAACTTTGTTTCGCTGGTGTTTGGAAAACGGTTTGCGCGTTGTGCAGCCCTGCACTCTTATGACGATCGGGCTCTATAACGAGCCTGCCGGCGCATGGATCCCGTCGATTTTAATGTAGGGCGTCCACTTACCTTCGTTTGACCTTAATGCAAATTTATTGAAGGATTGTGCGAGCATAGTTGAAGGATTATGCACGGAAGTTGAAGGATTATACGGGGAAGTTGAAGGATTATGCAGAACCCGATGCGGTCATACAACGAGGTAAACCGTAGATTACATTCGGTTGCCGAGGGTCAGGCGGGCTTTTTCACCGCGAAACAGGCAAAAAACGCCGGATTTTCCGAAAGCAGCCACACCTACCACGTGCGGGAGGGCCACTGGGCGCGCGAATCTCGCGGCATTTACCGGCTTACGTCGTTTCCGGCGGTGCTGCGGCCGGAGCTGGTGCGCTGGCATTTGTGGTCCATGGACCGGACGGGGCGGGCACAGGGTGTCTACAGTCATTCTACCGCTTTGGGGCTTTATGCTACGCCAGAGATAAAGCCGCCGGATGTACATCCGGTGCTGGAGATGACGGTGCCGAAGGGCTTTCGCCGGATGGGCGCGACGCCGGAGGGTCTGACGCTGCACTATGCCGACCTGCCGGAGAGCGACATTGCCGCGCGGAACGGGTATCGGCTGACGACGCCGCTGCGGACGATTCTGGACCTGGCGGCGGCCGATACGATGCCTCGCGCAGGAGTTGTCGAAGGCGCTGCTGGGGATTTTGGAGCGGCGGTCTGATCACACGCGAGCAGGCGAAAGGCGCGAGGATACCGGAGGTGGCGCAGCTGCAACTGGAGGAACTGCTGGGGTGGAAGAAGCGGTGAGCGATCCCACTCAAGCCGCAAATTGAAGCGATGAAATCCAGACGTTTCTGTCGATGACGACGATCACCCGTTCGACCGTACCCGGCGGCGGCGCGGCTTCTGGGCACGCACTTCTTTGATGAGTCGGGGCACATCGGCTTCGGTGTAGCCTTTGGGATTGCGGTCTGCCGCGTACTCGCCCAACTCATCCAGCGTCCTTCGCGCCTGCTGTGCAGCATAGGTGCGGAAGGCTTCGCGGAATAGCTCGCTCATGGAGCGGCTGTCCCGCTGAGCCAGCGCCTCAGCCCTTTGTGCAAGGTCGGGCGGCAGGCTGATCGTGTAGACCTTCGATTTCCTTGCAGTCGCAGTAGCCATACACAAATATTACATTGTAATGGATTCCATTACAATCCATGGGGCGCTGCTGGGGACGCGAGTATTCTCAGTTCGGAGAGTATCCCGGTGACAATGCAAATTGGAATGGGTGCCTCAGATGGAATCATTTTGGCGAGCGATACGCAGGCCGCGCTGCCATCACCACCATGGACCTGAGCATTCGCCTGGGCGAGGCATTTTCTCTGTCGCCGGATTTCTTCTCGAAGGCGCAATTGCAGCGGGATTTGTGGGAAGCTTCGCAGCGGAAGCGCCGGAAGATCAAGCCGCTGGCCGCGTGATGAGCGCGAGAAGAGTTTACATCCCATTTCTCAGAATCGAGATGTGGGGCACCCGGCAACATTTTCTTGTGTTCCACTTGGCGCCGGGTTCTACTACTCCCACCATGGAAATCACACGAAAAGCAGGTCAGCGGCTGCGATCCCGCGCGCAATGATCATCGGCGCGCTTATTTTTATGTGGGCTGCCACATCATTTCAGGGACAGAACGCGGAGTACCCGCCACATAAGCCGACCCCTGCGAAAATTGCGAAGCAGGTTGTAATTGTGGAAGAGGCTGTAGTTCAGACGCAGTGGCCGCACATGTTGGATTTGGTGAACGCCCCTGAGAATATTTCGCATTTGAATCCTGGGCAGTGCATTCGAATTGGCATGTATGCCACTGGTGACGGTCGCGACGATTACCTGAAGAAATCCAGACTATCCTTTCGTGTGCAGTTTGGTGGTCACAACGATGTC
The DNA here is from genome assembly GCA_963817855.1 of uncultured Acidobacteriota bacterium. Taxonomy (GTDB): domain Bacteria; phylum Acidobacteriota; class Terriglobia; order Terriglobales; family Acidobacteriaceae; genus JAKAAZ01. Next base: position 404,472 of record CAWFQA010000001.1, read on the forward strand.
CATCCACTCGCGTCACCATCCGAGTTCAAGCAAATCAAGCCAGAAGGCGGAGATTTTGTGACGGCAGCCCTGGGAGCCGCTGGTGTGAAGGAGCCTGCCTCTGTCAAGACGATGGCGAGTTTAGGCGTTTCCGCGGATCGATGTTGTGCGCCTGTCGACGCCCACGACGGAATCGCTTCCGTCTCGGCAATTGTCGAGTCTCCGAGTGGTCGTCAAACTCAAACGCCGACGACGATTGAAATCCAGAGCTTTGAAACTGGCAGCAAAAAACTGTTCACGAACGTTGATGATTTTGGCGCGTTTCTGCAGACCTATTATCGACAGCCAAACTCCGCGCGGCTTCTTCCTGCCACGCAGTTTCTAATCGCGGATCAAACACAGAGTCCGCGCCAAGGACAGACTGAGATATTCGCTGCATTTCTAACTGCCGCATTGAAGGCTGATCCTGTCGGAGCGCAGTATTTTCAATCGCGACTTGCTTCTCAGTCTCCCTTGGTCCGAGCGATTGGGCTGTTGGCTCTACGCTCGGCTGGATACAACATCGACAGCGTATTGAAAGCCATGAGTACCGAGGAGCAGCAAAAATTTCTCACCCTTCCGCAATTGCAAGATCCGTACGATCTGGCGCCAACACGAGAACTGTTTTCGCACCCCGACATGATGTGGGCTGTGTTCGGGGCCACAGGGCAGTTCAGGCCAGTAAAGACTATTGCCGGTGCGCTTGGCTGGAAGAGCGATTACGACGAATATGAGAATTTGCGCCAAACCTCTACCCACACATTGTCCCCTACCCCTCCGGTCATCCGTGGGATTGTATATACCGCTGCAGGTTGGTCGCTGAAGTCTTTTCAAAGAAACGACCCACTGGTGGCAGACTACATAGACTATTTGCTTGCTTCGCCGGACACTCCACAATCGGTCAAATCGGAACTTAACCAATTGTCCAGCAATCCCGCATTTAATCGGCAATAGCGTAGATGTTTGACTGGCGGGGTTGGGGGACTTAGTCTCGAAGGAGAGGGCTGCGGGGGATTTTGCTGGACGCGCGGCTCGAATTTCATACTCGCCTGGAGGCATCGCGATGAAGTTCCTCGTTGCCGATCTTGAACGGCAGGCCATCGATTTTGATGAATCTCTTGCTCCGGGAACCATTGATTTTGTGGACGATATGCAGCAGGTGGGGGTGCTTCACACCCCCGGTCGCGCCGATCTGCTGAAAGAGCATCGCGGCACCAGCTGATATTGTCGAGGACATCCGGGTCCGTGGCAGTCTCGACACCCGCATGGAAGTGGCCTGTGCGCGCTGCCTGGACCCGGTTTCGCAGCCGATTGAGGCCAGTTTTGACCTGATTTTTCGTCCTGCGGGGGCCGATCTGGACAATACTGACCGCGCGATTTCCACATCGGAGACCGAAATCGGCTACTATGAAGGAGACGGTTTATTGCTTGAAGATGTGCTGCGCGAGCAGATCCTTCTGGCGCTTCCAGCCAAGAACCTTTGCCGCGAAGATTGCAAGGGGCTTTGTCCGGAGTGTGGCCGGAACCGCAATACGGATCCCTGCGATTGCGCGACAACTTCGACCGATCCGCGCTGGGAGCAGCTGAAGGCGTTGCAGCCGCAGTTGATCCGCAGCCAGGACAAGCCATAATTCTATAAAGTTTGTTGCACCCGCCTTGTGAAACTCTCACCGGAATAGCGCCTTGCGGGGCGTGCGATCGAGAGGAGAGGGACGAGCGGCGGGGAAAGGGAATTTCCATGCCGAATCCGAAACGACGCCACTCCAAACAGCGCACCGCCAAGCGGCGTTCGCACGACTTTCTTACGACGCAATCGCTCTCTGAATGTCCAAACTGCCACGAGCGCAAACTGCCGCACCAGGCGTGTCCGAAATGCGGCACCTATAAAGGACGCAACGTCCTGGCCATAGCGACAAAGGAACAAAAGAGCTAACCGCCCTCCTTCCATGCTGATTGACATCGCGCTTGACGCCATGGGTTCCGACAAATCGCCAGAGCCGGAAATTCGCGGCGCAATCCTGGCGTGTCGGCTGCTTCAGGTGCGGGTCCATCTTGTGGGCCCGGAGCGTACGCTGCGGCCTTTGCTGGCCAAGCAGATGCATCGCGCCGGGGAACGCCATCTCCCCATAAAAATTGTTCAGGCCAGTGAAGCCATTGGCATGGACGAAAAGGCTGTGCAGGCGGTCCGGTCGAAGCGCGACTCTTCGATGCGCGTGGGCCTGAAGCTGGTGCGCGAAGGTGCTGCCGCCGGGTTTATGACGGCCGGCAACACGGGCGCCGCCATGGCTACAGCGAAGATGGTGCTGGGCACGCTGCCGGGCGTGGATCGTCCCGCGCTGGTGGCGGTGCTGCCGACCAGTACGGGCAAGCCCTGCCTGCTGCTGGATGTGGGCGCAAACGTCGATTGCAAGCCGAAAAACCTGGAGCAGTTTGCGGTGATGGGCGAAATGTATGCCCGCGCCGTGCTGAAGGTGGAGCGTCCGCGCGTGGGACTGCTTTCGATTGGCGAAGAAGAAGGCAAAGGCAATGAGCTGACGCGGGAGAGTTTTCCGCTGATGCAGAAGCTGCCCATGAACTTTCTGGGCAATGTCGAAGGCCGCGACATTTATAACGGCCACGCCGATGTGGTGGTCTGCGACGGATTCATCGGCAACGTGGCGCTGAAGACTTCCGAAGGTTTGGCGCGACTGGTGCGGGAATCGCTGCGGGAATCCTTGACCTCCACGGTGACGGCGCAGGTGGGTGCGCTGCTTTCGCGCAAGGCATTCAACGACTTTAAAAAGCGCCTGGATCAGTCGGAATACGGCGGCGCTCCACTGCTGGGCGTGCGTGGAGTGTGCATCGTGGGGCATGGCTCCTCGACCGATCGCGCCATTATGAATGGCATTCGCGTCGCGGCGGAGTTTGTCCAGGCCAACGTGAATGCGCATATTGAGCAGGGAGTGGTGGCTTTGAACGGCGCGCCTGCGGAATAAGTAAAGACTTATGAGTACGACCAAAAATCCACACACAACTATTGCATTTCTTTTTCCGGGCCAGGGATCGCAGTCGGTCGGGATGGGCCGCGAACTGTGCGACGGATTTCAAGTGGCGCGCGCGGTGTTTCAAGAAGCCGATGAGGCGCTGGGATTTTCTATTTCGCGCCTGTGTTTTGAAGGGCCAGAAGAAGAATTGAGGCTGACGGAAAATACGCAGCCTGCGATTTTGACAGTTTCCGTGGCAGCGTTGCGAGTGCTGGCGGAGCGCGGCGTGCGCAGCCATTACGCCGCCGGGCATTCGCTGGGAGAATACTCCGCGCAGGTGGCCGCTGGCACGCTGTCGTTTGCAGACGCGGTGCGGACGGTGCGCAATCGCGGACGATATATGCAGGAAGCGGTGCCGGAGGGAGTTGGCGCGATGGCGGCAATTCTCGGGATGACGTCGGACGGCGTTATCCGCGCATGCGCCGACGCAGCGAAAGAATCGGGCGGGGTGGTTGCGGCTGCGAACTTGAATGCTCCCGAGCAGACCGTGATTTCCGGCGCGGCGGCGGCGGTGGAATTGGCTTCCGCGAAGTGCAGAGAGCGGGGCGCGAAGCGCGCGATTGCATTGAAGGTCAGTGCGCCGTTCCATTGCGCATTGATGCAGCCGGCACAGGATCGGCTGGCGCGCGATCTGGAGGCGACGGCATTTCATCAGCCGAAGCTGAGCGTGGTGACAAACGTCGATGCAAGCTGGGTTGCGACCAGCAATGGCGCGCGAGACGCTTTGATTCGCCAGGTGACCGGCGCCGTTCGCTGGGTGGAGTGTGAGCGGCAGTTGATTGCGGCGGATGTGACGCACTTTATTGAAGTGGGTCCGGGCAAGGTGCTGTGTGGCCTGATGCGGCCGCTGGATTCCAGCCGTACCTGCCTGAATGTCGAAAATATCGCAAGTCTGGACAAAACTCTTGCTGCGCTCGAAAATAATTCCGGCTGAACTGGAGGCGATGGCAATGACGCGAGCGGCGCTGAACATGCGGCGAAATATTCGGCATGGTGGTCGAATGAGATCTTCGATGCTGCCCGTCATTTGCGGAGTTCTGGTCTTCTGCTGCATGCCTGCGATGGGCTCGGCCAAAAAAGGCGAGAGAACCCTGACCACGGAGAACGGAAAACCGGTGCGCAATGTGTATGTGGATGCCGGGTCGCCAGTGATGGCGAATGCTGCCATCACCCGGCTGGATCAGGACACTTGCCTGACGATTGTTTCCAGCCCAAAGCAGGCCGACGCAATTTTGGAAGTGGGAATCGCACTACCTTCTGTCGGCGGCGATTCAGGCGGTTCCGATGTTTTCGGCTCGCAGCCCAAGGCGCAGACGCTGGGCAACGGGCATAGCAACGCAAAACGCAGCGCCTCTGCAACGTGTAGCGATGGGAAGGGTGGAACCGTGGCCTGTACATCCTCCTACAGCGTGCAGGGAGGCGATGCGCCGGAGCAGCCTGCCGCCAACTGGACACAGGGCATTTCTCCCAATTACACGGTCTCGCTGGCTTCGTCAGAAAACAGCACGCAGGACCTGTGGGATCCCAATGGGCGCGAAAAGCATTCTTCCTGGAGCGATCAATTGCGGGAAGCCGTGGGGTGTCCGGTGTGCCCGGGGGATGAATTCAATCCCAGGCGCGACAAGATGAGCTATCGGCAATGGATGCGGGAGAAATGTCCGAACGTGCTGGCAAGCAGCGCGAAATAAGGCAGTTCAAGATAGGTCGTCATCCTGGGGTCTTCGTGGCACCGCAGGAATCTATGCATTTGTCTGTCCCGCGGAAATAGGAAGAGACTTGTTGGCCGGCGAACTTCGCTCGCTCAGAATAACTGGCATTCATTCTGAATAACGCTATCCGTTGAGCCTCCAAAGCTAGAGTTCCACCAGGACGTCTTCGCCCTCAATGCGCAGGGGATAGCTGGTGGCTTTCGTGGTGGGAGAATGCGTGGCTTGGCCGGTGGCCAAATCGAATTCCCACTGATGCCAGGGACAGACAATCTTGCCATGTTCAATGGAGCCTTCGGCCAGCGGACCGCCGCGGTGCGGACAGACATTATCGAGTGCTAACGGAGTTCCCTTCAGCATGGCCACGCAGAGAGTGTGGCCCTGAATAGAGAATTCCTTTGCCTCGGCGTCTGCTGGAAGCTCCTGCCGACCGCACAACCTGACCCACTCACTCATTCGGCGCACACCCTCACTCCACCAGTTCGATGCAGTTCGCGGATGCACGGATTCGATTAGCTCTGGAATGCGGCCATGATTGTGCCACCCAGAATAATCAGCACCCACCAGCCGATAATCACGATGGCGGCGCTGCTGCGCTTGACGCGAGCAATGGTGGAACAGCCAAGAATCAACAAGCAATACCACCCACACGGTAAAGATGTCGGCCGAAGAAAATAGGGTGCGCACCCACTGCGGAACTATCCGAGGTGAGATACCAGCCCACGTTGGTTCCAACGGGATTGTTGATGTCGAATTGTTCCGCGTTGACTCCGGCAAAAATGGCAATCGCCGCCAGTAGGAACTTGATGAGAAAGGGCAGTCCCGCATAGAACCAAACCGCCAGGTATTCTTTGTAGCTGCCTCTTGGCCCCTAGTCCGAAATTGAAGGTCAGCATCAGGATGCCGGCAGAAATCAGGGCAAAAATCAGACCGAGCACGGGATAGAGATAACTGACTACCTTGGTAAAGCCCGCAATCCTATGGATGGTTTGGTCTCGCTGCGCATCCGGCAGATTGCTCATGTTCTGTTGTGCTTGCGCATTGCGGTTGATGTTGGATTGAGCGACCTGGTCGAAACCAATTTTGTGATCGATGGAGGAGACAAACGCAAAGCTGACGAGGATGCCCAACAGAAAGGGGAGCCACCAACTGGCATTTCTGCGAATATCGGTAAAAGTTTTCGTGGGCGCCACAAACGTATCGACAATGCGTTCCACCTGACTGAGGCCGGCAGATTCCCCAGTTTGCTGTACGGCTGATTCCATGGCTGTCATGTGATTTCCTCGTCTCCGAATAACCGGGTTGAAATCCTTGGGCACCAGTCTAGCTGGAGTAGGCTAAAAAGCGCAGATATTTTCATCGGAAAAGTTTTTTGGACACGTAGATGCAAACGCTTGCGACCTGCCGCGGCAGCGAGGCAGCTTCCAATTGGCAGCGAAAAGGAGAATTTGAGTGATGGCTCTTCAGCGCCGATGGGCGTGGATCATTCTGCTGTTCAGCCTGGTTGCTTCCGTGCCGGGCTTCGCAGCCGCAAAAACGCAGCCGCACACATTTGTGGCCGGGCATGGGGAGTTCCTGCTGGATGGCAAACCATTCCAGATTATCTCCGGCTCGATGCATTATGCTCGGATTCCGCGAGCCTACTGGCGCAACCGTCTGCGCATGGCCAAAGCGATGGGGCTGAACTCGATCACCACCTATGTCTTCTGGAACTGGCATGAGCCGAAACCGGGCGTCTACGATTTTTCCGGCAACCGGGATGTGGCGGAGTTTGTGCACGAGGCGCAGGAGGAGGGACTGTATGTCATCGTGCGGCCCGGTCCGTATTCCTGTGCGGAGTGGGACTTCGGCGGCTTTCCAGCGTGGCTGCTGAAAGACCCGGACATGGTGGTGCGATCCAGAAATCCGCAGTTTCTGGCGGCGGCGCGGGCATGGCTGATGCAGTTGGGTAAGCAACTGGCGCCATTGCAAATCGGCAATGGTGGGCCGATCATCGCGCTGCAGGTGGAGAACGAATATGGCTCCTATGGCAAGGACCACGCCTATATGGAAGACATTCATCACATGCTGATCGACGCGGGATTTACCAAGGCGCAGCTGTATACCGCGGACGGGGCGGATGAGATTCCAAATGGTTCGCTGCCGGAGCTGCCCGCGGTGATCAACTTTGGACCGGGAGACGCGCAGAAAGAATTTGCCAAGCTGAAACAACTGCGGCCGAATGGGCCGATGATGACCGGCGAATATTGGGATGGCTGGTTCGACCACTGGGGCGCGCCGCACACCGCCGATACGCCGGATCAACAAGCGAAGGATCTGGACTGGATGTTGCGCCAGGGGTATTCCGTGAGCTTGTACATGTTTCACGGCGGAACGAGTTTTGGCTGGATGAACGGGGCGAATTCGAACGGCAAGAACTATGAACCGGATGTGACCAGCTACGACTACAACGCGCCTCTGGACGAGAGCGGCCGGCCGACGCCGAAGTATTATCGTTTCCGCAACATCATCGCAAAGGATACGGGGATCAAACCACCTCCCGTGCCTGCGGTGCCGCCGCCGATGACGTTACCAGCAATTTCGCTTGCCGAGGGTGTTTCGCTGTGGAAGTCGCTGCCGGCTCCAACGCACTCCGAGCGGCCGGTCTCCATGGAAGCGCTGGGCCAGGCGTACGGATATATTTTGTATCGCACGCAGGTGGATGGGCCTGTCGATGATGAATTGACCTTCGACACCCTGCACGATTACGCGCAAATTTATGTAGATGGCAAACTGGTGGGCACCATCGATCGCCGGCTGGGACAATACCAGTTGCCGTTGCACATCTCGTCCCCTCATGCGCGGTTGGACATCCTGGTGGAAAATACGGGGCGGGTGAATTTTGGCCCGGCGCTGCCCGCGGAACGCGCCGGCATTGTGGCCCGCGTCAAGCTGGGGCAGAAGGTCTTGACAGGCTGGGATATCTACCCGTTGCCCATGTTGAAGCCGGCGCAGTTGGGTTACTCGAAAACATCATGCAGCGGAGCCTGTTTCTATCGCGCCAGCTTCACCGTGACCACGCCGAACGATACGTTTCTGGATACCAGCGCCCTGACCAAGGGTGAAGTGTGGCTGAATGGCCGCGCGCTGGGACGATTCTGGAATGTCGGCCCACAGAAGACGTTGTACGTTCCGGAGCCCTGGCTGAAGCCCGGCAAAAACGAGGTGATCGTGTTCGACCTGGACGGAAAACCGGACCGGAAGGTTGAAGGGCTGAACCACCCCATTCTGCACGCGATCGTGGAGACGGATGCGGCAAAGTGACTTTCATCAAATTGAAATGAAACTTCCCCAAACGATTGTGCGTCAAAATGGAGTCCCGCTCCAGTTGCCGAACTGTTCCCCGGAGTGTCAGACTAGATCCAGTGCGAAGCTCACACGCAGACGAAGCATAATAGTGGATGTGAGATCTTCTTAGCTGGCCCGATTCGCCTGAGATTATTTCGAACAGATCATGCGAATCGCTCGATGTGCCGCAGGCTCCTTCTTCATTCGAAACCAGGAGACACAAATGTCAGGACCGAAGTTTCCTCCGCAGCCGATCGATTCCTCTTCCACTGCACCGCAGAATTCTGATACTGCGGAATCCAACCAGGCCAAGGACCGGCCAGCCGCCAAGGGAATTACGCGGCGCGGATTTCTGAAGGGGGCGGGCGTTGCCGCCGCCGGAACGGCGTTGATGGAGGGCGCGCAAGTCTTCACCCGTGAAGCTGCCGCCGCCACCCGTGGCGAGCACCATGGAGTGAAAGAACTTGGCCCCGGTGCGGTGCCCGTCACCTTGAACGTGAACGGCAAAGAACAAACCATCCAGCTTGAGCCGCGAACCACGCTGGCCGATGCCTTGCGCGTCCACATGGGTCTGACCGGCACTAAGGTAGTGTGCGATCGCGGTACCTGTTCCGGCTGCACTGTCCTGCTGGATGACATGCCGGTGAACAGTTGCATGACGCTGGCGATGGACGCGATCGGGCGCAAAGTAACGACGATTGAAGGATTGTCGAATGCTTCCGCGCATCCGGACGAACCGCACCCGGTGCAGGCGGCTTTCATCAAGCATGACGCCATGCAGTGCGGTTTCTGCACTCCGGGCATGGTGATGACCTGCTCCGCCCTGTTGAAGAAAAACCCCCATCCCACAGAAGACGATGTGCGACAGGCGACGGCCGGCAATCTATGCCGCTGCGGCACTTACCCCAGAATCTTCTCGGCCACGCTGGAAGCTGCGGGCGGCGCCGGCAAAGAAACCATCCGTAACGCGTAGGGGAGAGAACATGGCGACAGAAAAATCTCAAGCGGCAGCGACTGCAGCGAACGATGCGTCGATGAAAACCGTCACGATGCCGTACGGAGTGCCGGGCTACACGTTGCATGATGTTCAGCGTCAAATTCCGGCGACTGAGCCCCCGGTACTGCCCATCAACGCGGAGCTGGAGTACATCGGCAAGTCTCCAACGCGCTGGGACGCGCACGCCAAAGCGAGCGGAACCGGACGCTACACCGCGGATGTCCAATTGCCGGGCATGCTGTACGCCAAGATGGTGAACTCGAACGTTCCCCATGCCAGGGTGGTTTCCGTCGACACCTCCGCAGCCGAGAAAGTTCCCGGAGTCAAGGGCGTGTTCGTCATTGAGCGCGTGATGGGTGGGGCCAAGTTGTTGAATCCGGCATTGGAGGTCTCGCGTTATCCGATCGTGCGCTACGCCGGCCAGCCGATTGCGGCGGTGGCCGCGACTCACCCCCACGCTGCCGAAGAAGCGGCGCTGCTGGTGAAGGTGCAATACGATCCCATGCCCTTTGTCGTAGACATGGAGATGGCGCGAAAGCCCGATTCTCCGCCGGTATTTCCAGGACCGGCGAACGAGGGTGGGTCGGCGGGCGGCGGAGGCGGTGCTCGCAACGTTCCTCAAAAAGGCAACGTGCACGGGCCTTCCGTGCATAAGCGCGGCGACATCGACCAGGGTTTCAAGGACGCCGACGTGATTGTGGAATCGAAATATACCACGCAGGTGCAGGTGCACAACGCGTTGGAGACCCACGGCGTGGTGGCCGATTGGAAACCGGACCTGCTGACCGTGTGGGCTTCCACACAAGGCACCGCCAGCGTGCGGGAAGGGCTGGCCGACTTCTTTAAGCTGCCCAAGTCCCAGGTGCGCGTGATTACGGAATTTATGGGTGGAGGATTTGGCGCGAAATTCGGCCCGGGAAATCCGGGCGTTGTCGCCGCCACCCTATCGAAGCAAACCGGCGCGCCGGTGCGATTGATGCTGGACCGCAAGGAAGAGCAGCTGTCGGTTGGCAATCGTCCCAGCTCCGACCAGACCCTGAAAATCGGAGCCAAAAAGGATGGCACCCTCACGGCCATTCAACTGGTCAGCTTCGGCACGGCGGGTTGTGGAACCGGGGCGGGCTGTGCTGGGCCGGCGAGCAATTTATATGAGTCGGCGTCGTTGCACACCGAAGAAAATGACGTCTTCATCAATGCGGGGCCTGCGGCTGCATTCCGTGCTCCGGGGCATCCCCAGGGAGCCTTTGCGTTGGAACAGACCATCGATGAAATGGCAGAAAAACTGAATATGGAGCCGCTGGAGTTTCGCGAGAAAATTGATGCCAATCCGGTGCGACGGGTAGAGCGGCAGGTTGTTCGCGAGAGCGCGCTCTGGAAATCGCGCAATCCCAAACCCAACGCCGATCCCGGTCCCGTCAAGCGTGGCGTGGGACTTTCGCAATCAGTGTGGTACCGGTTTGTTCGCATGCCATCCTCCGCGGAAGTGAGGGTGCATCGCGACGGCTCGGTGGAAGTTCTCTCCGCAGTACAGGACATCGGTACTGGCATCAAGACGGTGATGGCGCAGATTCTGGCAGAGCAGTTTGGAGTGCCGCCGCAACAGGTGTCGGTAAAGATCGGCGACACAAATTATCCGGTCGGGCCTAACTCAGGCGGAAGCGTGACGACGGCTTCCTTGACCCCGGCGGTGCGCGATGCGGCCTGGCAGGCTTCGCAGAAATTTCTGGCGAGCATCGCTCCCGCGCTGGGCACGACGCCGGATGACCTGGTTCTGACGAAAGGCGAAGTCCATAGCAAGAGCGGACACATGCAGCCGATCAGCTTCCGCAGGGCCGCCGCAAAAATGGACACTGACGAGGTTTCCGCACAGGCGAAGCGCATTCCCGACTACGATCCAGAACACTACGACACCTATGGCGGCGTCGATGTGGCTGAGATCGAAGTAGATACGGAAATGGGAATCATCCACGTGAAGAAATTCTTCTCCGTGCATGATTGCGGCCGCCCGATGAATCCGTCGCAGGTCATCAACCAGATCAACGGCGGCTTGATTCAGGGTACTTCGTTCGCGCTCTATGAAAATCGATGGATCGATCCAACACATGGCCATATGGTGAACCCGAATCTGGATCAATATAAGATCGCAGGCTCACGGGATATTCCCGAGCTGCACGTGCAGCTGGTGGAATCCTACATTGGGCAGAGTTCGACCGACGCTTCCGGCATTGGCGAAGCGGCAGGAATCATCTCTGCGGCAGCGGCTATCGGCAACGCGTTTTACAACGCCACTGGAGTTCGCATCCGCAGTACACCGATGACACCCGCGGTGGTGCTGGAAACCCTGAGCAAGGCCCCGCAAAGGAGTAACGCATGAACCAGTTCGTATTCGCAGACTGCACCACCGAAAGCGGCGCGCTGGCGCAATTGAGCCAGAATGCAAAGGACGGCATTGTGGTCAAGGCCGGCGGAATCGACTTGCTGGATCGGATGAAAGAAGGTCTGGAATCGCCGACCAAGCTGGTGAATATCCGCAACATCTCGTCGTTGCGCGGCATTCGCGAAACGCCGGAGGGCCTGCACATCGGTCCGCTGACCACGCTGACGGAAATCAGCGAACACCCGCTGATCCAGTCGCAATACACAATGTTTTCCGATTCCTGCGGCAATGCGGCCACTCCGCACATCCGCAACATGGCAACGCTGGGCGGAAATCTGCTGCAGGAAAATCGCTGCTGGTATTTCCGTTCGAAAGATTATCAATGCCTGCGCAAGGGAAAAGAAATTTGCTTCGCGTTTGGCGGGCTGAACCAATATCACTCGATCATGGACTACGGCGGTTGTCCAGCCGTCGCGCCGTCCTCGGCGGCCGTGGGCCTGCTGGGCATGAATGCCAAAGTGGAGTTGACCAGCGCGAAACGCGGTAAGCGCGTCGTCGGCATTAAGGAACTGTACGTGCAGCCTGATGCGAACCCGACAAAGTTTAACGTGCTCGAGCCGGATGAGTTGCTGACTGCCGTCTTAATTCCCAAGCCAGCCGCAGGCACGCGCTCCGCGTATCAGAAATACGGCGAGAAGCAGAGCTTCGACTGGGCGATTGCCGACGCGGGCGTGCTGCTGGAGATGGATGGAGACAGGTGTCGCCGCGCCGTTGTGACGATGGGCGCTGCGTCGCCGATCGTGCGTCGCTCGCCCCAGGCGGAAGCCGCGCTGACGGGCAAGCCGATTACTGAGGAGACCGCGCGCGCCGCGGGTAAAGCTTCGATGGAAGGCGCGCAGCCGCTTTCAATGAATGCATACAAGGTTCAGATGTTCCCTGTAGCCATCTATCGAACGGTCTTGCTGGCTGCCGGAAAAATGGGTCGCGACCCGCGGGCCGCAGGATAATTTGCAAGGAGAGAAAACTATGAGCGCAACTGAAACCGCCGCTGGAATCAAGGCGCCGCCTTGCCGCTGTCTTCGCACCAAGAATCGCCTACGGCAACAGCCCGCAGTCGGCAGAGAATTGGCTGCCTGGGATTCATGCTTCTTCGTCCTACTGGTGTTTGCTGACGCAGGGCCCCGCTGGTCCGGATGAAAACTACGTTCATTTGGCCCGTTGCGGTCCGGGCCGCGCCTGCTACTCCGCTCCGGAAGATTAATCATCCGCGCCCACGAATTATTTCCGCTGACGCGTCAAGTTTGACACACTCATCAGATGAGTCCTGCGCGTCGCGCCCTCGCGAAGAGTTGGAAACGGCTGGATGGTGTCGACCTCATCCGAGGACTGGCGATCCTGTTCGTGCTGATGAATCACGTGAACATGCAGTTGCTGTTTGCGCGGGTTCCGTACACGCATGGACTGCCAAAACAACTTGTCTCCTCACTGGTGTGGAATGGCCAGTTCGGCGTCCAGATGTTTTTCGCCGTTTCCGGCTTCCTGATTACGTCGACAACTCTGCGGCGTTGGGGCTCTCCTGAAAATGTTCGGCCTCGCGATTTCTACCTGCTTCGATTTGCCCGCATTGCACCGCTGCTTCTGCTGCTGCTCGCAGTTCTGAGCGTGCTTCACTTGGGCGGCGTAGAGCATTTTGTCATCCATCCGCGAACGGGAGGACTGGGAGCCGCGTTGCTCGCGGCGCTTACGTTTCGCGTGAATGTGCTGGAGGCGACGCGGGGATATCTTCCGGGAAGTTGGGACATCCTGTGGTCGCTCTCGGTCGAAGAGACCTTCTATCTTTTCTTTCCACTGGCCTGCAAATTGTTTGGACGCGGAAGATTATTAGTGGCGCTGCTGCTGGGTTTCGTGGTTCTCGGGCCATTTGGCCGGACTATTCTCGCCCACGGCAACCCAGTCTGGCATGAGTACTCGTATTTAGGCGCGATGGATGCAATTGCCCTGGGATGCCTGACGGCGTTGCTGATCGCGCGTGTCCATCTTGTGCGCAAACAGCTTTGGATGTGCGGCATCTCGGGCGCGATCCTTGTCACTTTCATCCTGGGTTTTTCGCGCACGGCCTACGCGTGGGGCCTGGAGCGCAATGGTCTGGACATGACGATACTTGCGGTCGGGACATGCTTGCTGATCGCCGTCTCCGCAGAAACGCAATGGAGCGGACCGCGAATTCTCGCTCCGATTTTGTGGCTCGGGCGGCGCAGTTATGAGGTTTACCTGACGCACATGTTTCTTGTCATCGCGATCTTCGGCCTGTTTCTGGCGCTCGGCAAGCCTCTCGCTGCTGTTCCCGTACTATTTGTAACAGTCATTGTTCTATCTGGATTGCTTGGCGAGGCAGTGGCTCGCTTCTACTCGGAACCCATGAATACTCTTCTGCGAAATAAGTTTGGAAATGGCGTAAATCGCCTTGGATCGGTGATCGACCGCTCTCCCGAGGCTCAGCCGGCAAGTCATCTCTCCGCGTGAGGATAGCGTTTCAGTGGGCTTCATTCGCAGGCTGCGCGAAACCTCAGATTTCTGGGATTGAACTTATCCGTTTCACTGCAGCGTGCTTGCATTTACGTGGTGTGGGGTGATTCACTTGTCTGCGTTATGAATCGTCGAAAATTTCTGTGCTCTACTGTTGCGACGGCCGCTGTAACTGCGTTCCCGAAGATTCTTCACGCTGAACCCATTGCGGAAGTATCCGCGCGCCTCACCATCGAGATGAATCAGCCAGGGCAGCCGATTCCAAGAAATTTTCTTGGGCTCAGCTATGAGTCCGCGCAGCTGTCTGATCCGGAATATTTTTCGAGGACGAATAATGGCCTGGCAGGATTTCTGCGTCCGCTGGGGCAAGGCGTGCTGCGCATTGGCGGCAACTCCAGCGAGTATGCCTTCTGGACGCCGCATCCTTCGAACAATGCAGCCGCACATTCGTCCGGGCCGATCGGTCCCGACATAGGCCACCATGCCCCAGCAAACACGCAGACCACGCCGGACTCCATCCGCAATCTGCGACAGTTTTTGGATATGGTCAACTGGCGCGCGATGTATGGACTGAATTTCGGCAAGGGCACCCCGCAGCAGGCTGCGGAAGAAGCCGCGTTTGTCTTCGACACGCTGGGCGATCGGTTGATCAGCTTTCAGATCGGCAATGAAGACGATCTATTTCCGCATAATGGTCTGCGTCCGCCGGGGTATAGCTATCAGGATTTTGCAAAAGAGTGGAAGACGTTTTATGACGCCGTGAAGGCGCGAGTCCCGCAGGCAAAGTTTGCCGGTCCGGACACGGCAGGCACCAGCGACTGGCTGGTGCAGTTCGCGCAGCAGTTCGGCAACGACATTATTGAATTATCCACGCACTACTATGCGCTGGGGCCGCCCAGCGATCCTTCGATGACGATTCAGCGGCTGCTCAGTCCTGACAATCCACGGTGGGTGTCGGGAGTGCCGAAGATTCGACAGGCGATGACGGAATCGCATCTGCCTTACCGCCTCACGGAGACGAATTCCTGTTATGGCGGCGGCAAGCCGGGAGTCAGCAATACGTTTGCGTCGTCATTGTGGGCGCTGGATTTGATGTTCCAGCTGTTGACGATTGGCGGCAGCGGCATCAACTTCCACGGTGGCGGATATGGATGGTATGCGCCCGTTGTCGGCACGCTCGAGAACGGATTTGTCGCGCGTCCGGAGTACTACGCGCTGCTGGTGATGGCGCAGATGTTGGGAGGCCGCGTGGTTGCGAGTCAATTGGATGCCGGCAATGCGGGGCCACTGTTTGTGGCCTATGCGGCGGAGGACGCTCAGGGCAAACTGCGCGCAGTGGCCATCAACAAAGACAGCGAGAAGAATGTGCGCCTGAAGCTGCAGGCGAATTCTTCCGGCGAACGTGTTTCGCTGCAACGCCTGATCGCCCCAAAATTAGACGACGAGCAGGACACTACCTTTGCCGGTTCGCCGGTCGGCGCGGAGGGCTCTTTCCGGCCAAGCCGTGTGGAACATTTCGGCGTCACCTACGGAGCGGCGGAATGCGATATCCCCGCCGGAAGCGCGGCTTTGTTGACCTGGGAGTAGGAACGCACGTTGGTCGCTCCTCCATTTGGTGGCGCCAGACAGACCATTTTTTGCGGCCGGGATTCGGCAAACCGCCGTTGCGGTATCTCCCGGAGGGCATTCCCAAATCAGGTCGACTGGAGCGCCTCCAAACTTTCGTCACTCGCGGCCGGGTTCTTGCAGGGCTACACTCGGGTTGACATTCCACAAATTCCAGCGACACGTGTCATCTTCGCCGGATTGTGCTTGTCCCCTCAGTGCCTGGCATGGAGACTCATATCATCCTGGTTGTTGCCTCGATCCTGCTCTCCGGTGGTGGCATCGGGCTGGCGATCGTGCGCATGACCAATCCGCTTTTTAGAGGCGCTGGCTGGCTCGGCGCGTGCTTCGCTTCCGGGGCGCTGGCGGCCGTGGCATTTGCAGCGGCGGTTGCTCGCGGTGAGGCTTCCTTTCTAGCGATCGCGGATGCTTTGATTTTGCTGGCGTTTGTGTTTCTGCACGTTTGTTTTTTGGAATTGAGCGAAAGCAAGTCGAGAGTCCCCCGGCTGGGCATCGCATTGCTCATCGCGCAAGCGCTGAGCTGCCTTTTCTATCTCCATGTGCACGAATTGCGACAATATTCCGCTGTAACTCTCGGCCTGCTGGTGGCAGTGCAGGCCGGCGAGAGCGCCTTGTGGCTGAAGAAAGCCAACCAAGGATGGATGGACGCTCCGGTATGGTTTAACTTTGCACTTCTGCTCGGCTTTGCTGCCTTCAATCTGGTCCGAAGTGCGATCATTCTGGCTTTCGGGACTCCGCATACACTACAGCTGCCGAATCCGTTGGAGGCGACCGCCGCTGTCGTGTTTCTTGGCGCGGCCATCGGTCTGGGGTTTGGTGTGTTCTGGATGGAAGGCAACCAGATAAGACTGGAACTGGAGCGACTGGCAAACGTCGATCCGCTCACCGGCATCCACAATCGCCGGTCATTCACTGCCTTGTGCGAGCAGGAGCTACTCAAAACTTCCCGCACCGGTGACGTTTTTTCGCTCATCATGCTCGATCTGGATCACTTTAAGCAGATCAACGATCGCTACGGTCATCGCGCTGGAGATACAGTTCTTTGCAGCGTGGTTGAGAAGCTACGACATTCCGTCCGCAACATCGACGTCGTCGGCCGCTGGGGAGGCGAAGAGTTTGTGGCGCTGTTGCCCAAGGCAGACGCCGAGGCCGCAATGACCGTGGCGCATCGGCTGCGGTATCACATCGACTCGATCGCGGTGCCCAGCCCTAGATTGCCTGACAACGGCGTACGACAGAACATCACGCTCACGGTCAGCATCGGAGTCACCACCTATCTGGGACATGATTCCACCATCACAATTCAGGATCTGCTGCACGAATGCGATTCGGCGATGTATCAAGCCAAGGCCGAGGGGCGCGATCGCATCGTTGCTCTCGATACAAAATTGATGCTGGTCCGCTGATTCGATCGCGGCAGTTATGGCCGGATGCCAATGGCACTGACCATGCGGCCCGTAAACCCTTGTTCGGCACGATGCGAGAAAAAGCGCTTTGTATCGCAAGCCGTGCAGAGATTCAGTGCATAAATCTTCTGCGGCGCGATTCCCGCATCCATCAATTGACGCCGGTTCGCTTCCACCAGGTCGAGATGCAGGCTTGGTCCCAGATTGCTGTGTCCCGGGGCGCGCGCCGTAAGGAACAGCATTGGATATTTTTCTTTGATCGGATCCAGGTCAAAGACTTCTTCAAACAGGGTCTCCGCGTAGCTAAACTGGGAGACGAACTCCATCCGCACTTCTTCGCCGACTGAGTAGCAGCATCGCCCAATTCCCGGACCGATGGCCGCCGTCAGGTCCCGCGGATCGCTGCCAAACTCCGCTCGCAGGCGACCCACGCCGCGCTCCACAATCCGCGCCAGCGTTCCTCTCCACCCGGCATGAAACGCAGCGACAATTCGCTGGCGCACGTCCACAACCAGCACCGGAATGCAGTCCGCGGTTTGGATGCCGAGCAGCATTCCCGGCTCACTTGCGATCCATCCATCGCCTCGCAGAGGTCTCGCGCCGGCGGATTGTTCACCCGCGCGACGGTCAGACCTATGTACCAGTCCGGAGTGGATCTGTCGAAGCAATCGCAACTGCGGCGTGTTGTTTCGTTTTGACTTTGACGTGCGATCGGCGGTGGTGAGCAACGTCTGCACAAACAGTTCTCGGTTGCGCTTCACGTTCTCCGGGGAATCAGCCGTGGTCAATCCCAAATTCAGCTCTCCGCATTTCTGTTTTTGATCCCCTGGCCAATACGCGGTCGACACGCCTCCGGCACGCGTGCTGAAGCCATGTAACAGCCAGCCGTACTGTTGCCACTGCGGCACGCGAAGGATATTCGGCTCGAGGGCCTTTATCCCAAGCTTTTTTGCTGCTGCCACGGCCCGACCAGCGCGTTTTTTCACCGCGGTAGACGATTTCTTCTTGTCCGGTTCCGCGGGACTGACCGCGATATGTTTCTTATGCGGACTGCGGGTCAGACCGCCGAGCTGGAATAGCGCATCGAGTTCCTGAATCCTGGTGCGGCTGGTTTGGGAAGTTGTTTTCG
Source organism: uncultured Acidobacteriota bacterium (assembly GCA_963817855.1). Classification (GTDB taxonomy): domain Bacteria; phylum Acidobacteriota; class Terriglobia; order Terriglobales; family Acidobacteriaceae; genus JAKAAZ01. The sequence continues at coordinate 422,607 of CAWFQA010000001.1, forward strand.
CTGACACCACTAAATTTTATGCTGGGAGTTGACCTTGGGGGCATGCAGACGCGAAAGGCCCGCGTTGGCGGGCCCTGCATCGAGGCTAGCGAAGATAAATTGGCAGGAACTTACAGGATGGGAGCCACTCAGTTTGTCGAGCGACAGAGGTAGCGGGAAAAAATTCTGAAAGAGGACTGCTGATTGGGATGCCTCATCTTGAACATCAACGGTGCAATCAAAAGGCCAAACGCGTTGAAATTGCTCGATTCATACCTCAAGCGCCGATTCATGAACCAGAGTCGCCACTAACTCATTCATAATCAGGAAGATTTGGCACTTCGACTCATCGTTTTCCAAGATCCTTTTACGTTAGATGCCCAGGACGATCTCTTCGGTACCTATAGCATCAAAATACCACTAGTGGGCAGGCCCGTTCTCTGTTGTGCTTTCTGTGCCAATTTCCTTCAACGCGCTTTCCTCCAACTGCATTTGCTTGATTTTGTTCAACAATGCCTTGTAGCTAACCTGCAAACGCCGGGAAGCCTCGCGCCGGTTCCAGTGGGTCGCGTCCAGCATTTGCTGGATCGCGCGTCGCTCCGCCTCCCACGCCGCGCGCCGGCCCACCTCCAGCAGAGACAATTCGGAGGTGCCCGGATTATCCGTGGCCGGAAGCGTGGCCGGTTGGCCTGCGATGGATGGATCGTGCAACGACGTAGCGGCTTCAGCGTGGCCGTGGCTGGAAAGCTCGCGGAGAATCTGCGTTTCGCTGCCAACGATCACAAATCGCTTGCAGAGGTTTTCCAGTTCGCGAATATTGCCGGGCCAGTCGTACTGCATCATGCGCTCGGCGGCCTCGGGGCTAAAGCGACGGAGCGGACGCCCATATTGAATCGCATACTTTCGCAACAGGTAGTCCGTGAGCACGGGAATCTCGTCGCGGCGTTCGCGCAACGGCGGCAGGAAAATGGTAACCACGTTGATGCGATACAGCAGGTCTTCACGGAACAACCCATCGCGGACCCGTTCTTCAAGCAGTTTATTTGTGGCGCACACGACGCGTACATCGACGGCAACATCGCGCTTGGCGCCCAGGCGAGAAAACGTGCCGTCCTGCAACACATGCAGCAGTTTGGCTTGCAGCATCGGATGCATCTCGGCAATCTCATCCAGAAAAAGCGTGCCGTGGTTTGCCAATTCAAACTTGCCGGGCTTATCGCGCGTGGCACCGGTAAAAGCGCCGGCCTCATAGCCAAACAATTCGCTCTCCAGCAGGTCGTGTGGAATGGCCGCGCAATTGACTTTGATGAAGGGCTTTTGCCTGCGGCGCGAATGCTCAAACAGCAGGCGCGCGATGACTTCTTTTCCCACTCCGCTTTCGCCGCGGATCAGGACCGTGACATCGGTGCCCGCAACTTTCTCTACAGTGTGGCGAATCTCCGCCATGCGCGGATTGGCGCCCACCATTGCCGGTGGCGGCAGCAGCGGCATGGAAGGATCGACCTCTTCGCCGTCGTCGATCACCGGAGCCAGCGTCCTGGCGGCCGCGCCAGCGTCGCCGCTATGCTGTTCGGGTACCGCGGCGACTGGGACCGGAAGCCGCTCCAGCACGCCCTGCGCTCGTTCCACCATGAAAGCGGCATCCAGCGGGAGAGTCCACACATCCTCCGCGCCCAGGCGAGAGATGCTGAACGTGATTTCTTCGGTGGGCCGGGACAATGCCACGACGATTGGCAAGTAAGGATTGCGGGCTCGCACCTGCTCCAGCAGGCTGCCGTCCTTATCCAACTCCAATACCAGCAGGTTTGGCGGTCGCTCCAGTAGCTGTTCCAGCAGATGCTCCGCAGAGCGCACCTGGACCAGCGACACCGTTGCGCCGGCCTGCATCAGCACTTGCGCCAACGATGCGGAATGCGCCGTATCCAAGACGGCGAGCAAAACCTGGACCTGGGTCACAGCCATGAAGAGGTAATTTGATTTTAGACGCTTTCTGCGCTTCCTCTGGAAGATTCAGATGCTTGGACTAGACAAGGCGCGTCGGCCCGTCATCTTGAGCGACCGCAACAGAGGAGGGTACGCTCAGATACCATGCCTCATGGCCATTGAAATGCACCTTTCCGCGAAGATGCGCTGGTATGCGTCTGTCCTGGTGGCACTGGCAGGTCTGCACGCGGTCCCGGTCGCGGCGCAAACACAAGCTGCCGCACCGCTCTCCGACTATGTCGGCACATATGCTTTTGCTCCGGGGCAGACGGTTGAAATTGTCGCAGGCGACGAGCTATTTGCCGTTCTGGATGACGCTAAGTACAGACTCAAGCCCTCGGGCGTGGATCGATTTACGACCATCACTGGTAACGCAATTCCGTTTCTTCGCAACCCTGCGGGCAAAGTGACGGGTTATGAGCAGGACGGAAAATTTCATCCGCGGGTGTCCGCAACCATCTCTGCGGAATCGGCTGCGTTGGCGTATCCGCGTCCGAAGGGCCAGGATTCACCCGCGGACTATCACGACCATGTACCGGCCAACCTGCATGACGGGATTTCCGTTGGCGATATCGCGCATTCCGGTCTGGGGGTGGCGACGGCAAATGCGATTGTCCGAAGCATTCTCGACGGCACCTACAAGGACGTCCACGGTGTGCTGCTCTACCAGCACGGCAAACTGGTGATGGAGGAATATTTCTATGGATATAACGTCAACCGTCCGCATCAGCTTCGTTCGGCGACCAAGTCGGTTGTCAGCGCGCTGGCCGGTATCGCCATCGATCGTGGAGCGCTGACCGGAGTGGACGAACGCGTGCTGCGGCAGATGAGCTACACCAGCTACGCCAATCCCGACCCGCGCAAGGCAACGATGACGCTGGGGAATTTCCTCTCGATGAGTTCGGGATTAGACTGCAACGATCACACTTCTGATTCGCCGGGGCGAGAGACTGTTCTGGATGACGCGCCGGATTGGGTGAAAGCGACGCTCGATCTGCCCATGATCCATGACCCCGGAACAGACGGTATGTACTGCTCCGGCGGTGTTGCAGTGGTTGGCCGCATGACGGAGAACGCAGTCCACATGTACCTGCCGGATTATGCGCAGAAGAACCTTTTCGGGCCATTGGGTATCGCGCGCGCCGATTGGAAATGGAATTACAACCTGACCAATGCGGACAAGGAGTACTCGCAGATTCACCTGCGTCCTCGCGACATGCTGAAACTTGGAATCTTATTTTCACAGGATGGCCGCTGGCAAGGGCGGCAAGTGATTTCGTCCGCCTGGGTTCGAACCTCGACGGCAGAGCATAGCCACATCGAAAATGTGAGCTATGGATATTTCTGGTGGCGTCCGTGGTTGAACGTGGATACGCCGAGCGGTCCTCAGCATGTGCATCTGGTCGCTGCGCAGGGCAATGGGGGGCAGAAAATCTACCTGGTGCCGCAGTATGGTCTGATTGCCGTCTTTACCGGCGGAGCCTACAACGTGGATGGCACGCCACCGAACTCTATTATGGCGAAGATCATTCTGCCGGCGGCGATGGCGGAGGCTGCCAGAAAGGAGTCTGCATCGCGTCCCTGAGCGAGGCACACTTGGCTCCAGACTAGTTGGGAGCGGAGGGATGCAACAGTTCGGCGACGGCATTGTGCAGGCGCTTGGAAAAATCTGCGTGAGACTCATTCGGTTGCTGCTGCAGCGGCTGTCCGATGCGCACTTCAAGTCCGGGTGGACGCAGTCGCGAGAAGCCTTTCCGCTGCGCCGCCTCCCACAATCCCACCAGTGCGACCGGAATCACCTGGGTGTGAGATTCCTGCGCCAGCAGGCTGATCCCGGTCTGGAATGGCTGGAGTTCTCCGTTCAGCGTACGCCGGCCTTCAGGAAATACAAGCACGTTGTAGCCGCGGTCGAGCGCTTCTCCGGCGTGTGCAAAGCTTCGCCGCAGGCCAGCGCCCGCGGGCAGCGGAAACACATTCAAGAGTGCCGTCACCAGGAAGGCCTGCAGTGGAGCAAACCATCGCAGCAGTCCCGCACCCACTCCAGCCGCATCTCTTCTTTTTCGCCAAGCCTCCAGCAGTTCAGCCGACATGGCGACTGCCATGTGCGCACGCACACGATGTGGAAGGGCATACAGGATCAGCGGCACGTCCATCGCGGTCACGTGATTGGCGACATAGATCGATGGACGCGTCGGTAATGCATTGCAATCGCAGCGCACCCGGGCATGCGCCAATAACCATGCCAACGGACGCAGTTTCCACTCGATAAACAGCATGCGCAGGAATTGCACGGGCGCACTCCACGGCCAATGCGGATATGGTGTTTCATCCTGCCCTCGCCGCGACGAGGAGGTAGGGCCCTCGTTCGTCGTACCAACCCCAGGTTCTTCTGACGCGACCTTCGTTCCGTTGACAGTCTGAAGCCCGTGCACTTCTCCGGATTGTGCTGGGTGCAACAGGCTCCGCAAGTCGCCCAAGGTTCGCGCGCCTGCGACGGCGGCATCGCTGACAGAGACGCCGAACTGTTCTTCCATCGCCATGGTCAACTGCATGCGCCCCAGGCTGTCGAGATGCAGATCAGTGGCCAACTCGGCCGAATCATCGAGTCCATTCACTTGCTGTCCGGTGACCTGCTGCAGCAGCCGCAGCAGCGGGTCTTGACTGGCCGTCAGTGGTCGATGAAGTATTTTCATCACGAAGCTGTTGCGAGACCCACGCGGCGACCTCTCTGCGCAGCAGTTTTCCCATGGTGTTGCGCGGAAATTCGTTTGCAGGCCAGCGCAGAATGTTGCGAATCTGCTGAAACTCCTGCAGCTCGCGATTGGAGTTGGACAGTATTTGCGTCAGATTCGTATCCTCGGTGCGATCCTGAAGGATCACGACAGCGACGGCTCCGGTCCGCGCGGCGATTCCCAGCCAACGACCACGCAATCGCGCACCTCCGGTTGTGCCTGCACCACCTGTTCCAAATCTTCCGGATGAATATTCATGCCCGAGGCGGCGACAATCACATCGCTTTTGCGCCCGAGGAAGCGCATCTGTCCCGACGCATCCACCGCGCCCAGGTCGCCGGTGTGCAGCCAATCGCCGCTGCGCGGCTGGATGCCGCCGTTGTGCCAGGTTCCCGCGGCCAGCATGGGCCCGCGCACCAGAATTTCGCCATCCTCGGCCACGCGTACTTCGCGGCCGGCCAGCGCTTTGCCGATGCTGCCGCGCGTGGGATGCATGGGATGGTTCAGCGTCGCCAGCGCGGTCGTTTCCGTCATGCCATAGCCTTGCACCAGCACAAAGCCAAGCGCATTCCAGAATTGTTCCACCTCCGCCGGCAAGGAAGCGCCGCCGGAAACGAAGGCCCAGAATTTAAATCCGAAGCGGCGATGCACGTCACGCATGCGCCACCATTTTTTCCAGACGCGCTGGTTCTGGACGGCGTTGATGCGGCCCTGCAGCCGAGGATCGCTGGAGAGCAAATGAACGCGCAGCAGTTCCAGCACGCGCGGCACGACGGCGGCGACAGAAATGCGCTCGCGGTGGATGCGATCCATCACGTGGCTGGCGACAAGGTTGTCTTCATAATGCACCTGGGCGGCCAGCAGCGGAGGAACCCACAGGCCCATGAACTGGCCAAAAACATGGCTCAGCGGCAAGGTATGAAGAAAGCGCAGGGGATGCACCCAGCGCTCGTAGCGCAGATATTTCTTGATCTCGCGTTCCAGAACTTCGACGCTAGACAAAACATTGCCGTGCGTGTGGACAATCCCCTTGGGAGCCGATGTAGTTCCGGATGTAAAGAGAATTTGCAGCGGCGTTTCCGGGTTGAGCAAAGGATCCGGTTCCAGCATCGGCGAGCGCGGCAGTGTGGAAGAAAAATCTTCAAAGGGAATTTTCGCGGAGGAATTCGGCGGGGATTCTTGCGACAGCTTTTGCAAATGCTCCTGATCGCCGACGATCAGCCGCGGAGTGACATCCGCAATCACGCGTGCCGCAAAATCGGCACTGCCGGCTGCATCGAGCGGAACTGCAATGACGCCACGCAACACGCAGCCGAAAAACGCCGCCACCCACTCGGCGGAGTTTGCGCCCCAAAGCAGAACGCGTTCGCCGGGCGCAATGCCGCCATCTGCCAGCATGCGCGAGAAGCGCCCCGCCAACGTTGCCAGTTCGGCATACGTCGTTACAACACGCCGATTGCCGGGATAGCTGACGATGGCGATCTGCTTGCCGTGCCGCTCAAAATCTTCGACGAAAGTGGCGAGATGCTTTCGCATGATAGGTATGGATGCTGGTGTTCTGCCGGCCGGCTTCTTATTGGGACGGTTGCGGCTCATAGGGGAGGCCATCCGAGACCGGTCGCACGCGCACGCGGTCGACCCGCCGATGCGAAGCTTCCAGCACCTCCAGACGCAGCCCGGCCAACTCGATCACTTCACCGGGAAACGGAATATGCCCCGCCTCTTCCGTCACCAGGCCGCCGACCGTGGTGGATTCGTAGTCCTCCGACGGAGGCATCGCGACAGAATCGTCGAACAGGTCGTCCAGTTGATCCAGTTCAAAATTTCCGGGCACGATATATGAACCATCGGGCTGCGGCTGGGCCGTTTCTTCGGCGACCGCAGTTTCATGCTCGTCGCTGATTGCGCCGACGATTTCTTCCACGATGTCTTCAATCGTGACCAGTCCTGCAAGGCCGCCATACTCATCGATGACGAGGGCCATGTGCTGCTTGTCGCGCTGCATTTCGCGCAGCAGAGATTGAATGTTTTTCGTCTCCGGTGTAAACATAGCGGGTCGCGCAATGGACCCGACGGTCACGCTGGTAGCTTCAATGTCGGAGATGTGCAGCAGGTCCTGCATGAATGCGATCCCGACGATGTCGTCCAGATTGCTGCGGTAGACGGGCACGCGGGAATACGCATGGGTGCGCAACTGCTCTGAGAATTCAGCCAGCTTCATGCTCGCCGGGACGGCAAAAATTGCGGGCCGCGGGGTCATGACTTCGCGCACAATTTTGTCGCCAAATTCAACCGCGGAGCGGACCAGGGCGCGATCGCTTTCGTCCAGAATGCCCTCTTCTTTGCCGGCCTCGATAAGCGCTTCCACCGCTTCCGCAGAATCTTCTTGCGCCTGCGGCTGGTCGGATTCTGCCAGAGCGGCAATGGAAAGCAAAAATCCCAGCACCAGCGTGATGGGGAACATCAGGTAAAACAGCGCCCGAAGCACGCCGGTAAGGCGGGCCACCCAATCGCCGCGAGTGCGGGTGAAAAACAACTGCGGCAAGAATTCATGGAACAGCAGAATGGTCAGAACGATGGCGAGAACCGTTTGCGCGACGCTGCTTGCAAAAGATGCGGAATAGTCCTGGTGCGCGTGCAATGCGACGTGGGCAAACACCAGCGCCAGCGAAGCAAGAGAAAGCAGCGTCAAAATAGACGCGGATTGGGCGGCATGTTCTCGCGTCATTCCCAGGCGCGGCTCAATTTGCTGCTCCCAGACATCGATATTTTCCTGAAACTCACGCGACAGAAATTTACCCATCTCGGAATAGAGGCGGTTCACGTAGGAGGCCAGAGTAAGAATGGCGAGCAGCAGCAGAATCAAAATGAATTGCAGAATTGTCATGGCTGCCCGGCCCGTTTTCTGCCTGCGATTGTGCGAGCGCCGGATGTGCGTGAGGCGCCGCTTTTCTTCGGCATCCGTTTGGGTGGAGCGATCTGCGGCACCGTGCGGGCAATCAGGGTAGCGGGCAGTCGAAACCGTCGGCGCAACTGTTCTTCTCGGGTGGCCATTTCTCCCGCATCGGTTTCGTGGTCATATCCCGCGAGGTGCAGCAGGCCGTGCAACATCAAAATTTTCAGTTCCACTATCACAGGATGGCCAAATCGCTGCGCCTGACGCGCCGCTGCATCCAGCGAAATGGCCAAGTCTCCAGCGATCGGAGGATGCGCTGGGCGTCGGCGCGACCTGGATTTTTGTGTAGGGATTTCGAGCGCCGGGAAAGAAATTACATCGGTCGGGCGATTCTTTCCACGGAATTTTCCGTTGAGGCACTTGATTGCGCCATCAGAAGCTAACAAGACGGAGACCTGGCCTGCCACTGGCACGGCTTTTCGTGCTCGCCGCAGGAACAGGCGCAGCGCGGAGAGAGCGAGCACCGCGTGGGCTCTTCCTTGGGTACTGCTGTTGGCTTCAAGATCGATGATGATCATCGCATGAAGCATGATATCGCAGGGCATCCGCTGAAACGGTGAATTGCGCGGTTTCAGACGCGCTCGTCTGCCCAGAACGGCAACGCTGCGCCGCCTTCCTCATGTCGATCGTGTTCACAGAAAATGCCCGAGTCGTATCGAATTCCTTACGTTATTGCGTTTGCACGGGCGACTTGTCATCGGATCCGCTGCGCAAGGGCTGAGCAATCTCCAGCGGCAGCTCCCGCTGACCGCGGGTATAGCCATCGTAGGCGCAAACGATCCGCTGCACCAATTGATGACGCACCACGTCTCCATGCTCGAAATAGCAGAAGTCGATGCCGTCGACATTCTTCAGCACCTCAATCGCCTCAACCAGCCCGGACTTGCGCGGGTTGGGCAAATCGATCTGCGTAATGTCGCCGGTAATGACGGCCTTGGCGTTATTGCCCAGGCGCGTCAGAAACATCTTCATCTGCTCGCTGGTGGTGTTCTGTGCTTCATCCATGATGATGAAAGCATCGTTCAGCGTCCGTCCCCGCATAAACGCCAGCGGAGCCACTTCAATCACGCTGCGCTCCAGCATTTTGTCCACGCGATCCGGCTCCAGCAAATCGTAGAGCGCGTCATAGAGCGGCCGCAGATATGGATCCACTTTCTCCTGAAGCGTGCCCGGCAAAAATCCAAGCCGCTCGCCCGCTTCTACCGCGGGACGCACCAGCACCAGCCGCGACACTTTTTTCGCCGTCAGCGCCGCCACCGCCATCGCCACTGCCAGATAGGTTTTCCCCGTACCCGCCGGGCCAATGCCGAATACCATGTCCGAGCGTTCAATCGCCTCCAGATATTGCCGCTGATTGACGGATCGAGGCTGCACCATCCGTCGAATACCGGTGGAGCGCTGCTTGCCGCTGTCGACAAGGCTGCGCAATGTCACCGACTTATCGGCGACCACGAGTTTCAGCATCCCATGCAGTTCACCGTTTTGCAGCGTCACGCCGGCACGTCGCAGGGCTTCATAGTCGGCGAAGATCTGCTCCACGCGGGAGATCACTTCCGGTTCGCCCTCTAGATACAGAGCGTCGGAACGAAGGTCGATGCGGACTTTGAGGGTGTTCTCGATCAGATGAAGGTTCTCGTCGCGGGTGCCGAAGATGGGCTCGATGTTGGGGGTGATGTCGATGGTTTTCTTCATCAATAAGACTATTTGCCTCCATTGGATTCTGCTGCGCCAAGGCGGAAGACAGCGCGAGCTGTCTGCGGACGTTGCACTTTGTTGGATTGCCGGGAACAGGGTTCGGATGGCTGAGCCGCCAGCAGCGCGGCATCTTTCCGGGCGAATTCGAACCCGTAGGATGGGCTGTTCGGTCGGTTGGTTCGCAGTACGTCGTTGAGCACGAGGATGATGCGCACAGAGTAGCGCCGAGGGAAGATTCGAGTCAATCGGCAAATGAAAAATATTTCGTGACATCGGAAAGGGTTTCATTTGGCGGTGACGCCTCGTCTAACCCAGGGTGCACTCGTGTGATCCCAGGAACAGTCCATCGCTTGCTCCACAAGCATAAGATGATGGCATCATGGCAGAGGTCGCGATCGAATCCGCTGAAACCATGTTGCACGGTTCGGTGCTGGTGTTATTGCAGTTTGATGTGTGTGAAGCGATCCGCCTGGATCAGCTGCGGGAGCTGATCCGACCTCACAAAGTGGAGCACATCATTCCCAAGCACGCGCCCGCCAGGATACGTTCGCTATCAGCGACCGCCGGTGGTTGAGCCCATTGAGCCGCTGGTGCTGGAAAGCGGCGAGCGGCTGCAGGGGGAAATCAAATATTACGATTACGGCGTGTTGAGCGTGGTCTTTGTGTTGGCTTTTTCCGGCGGCTGGGAAAAGCTGACCGGGCTGGCGAGCCGCTGGGTGTGGGACGTCGACTTTGCAGCGCAGGCGACGGAAATTGTGCGCAGCCGGCTAGCGCGCGCTGCTCCGGCGCTGGTGAAACCCTATGCCGAGTGGCTCAGCGAAGATTACCTCATCTTCCATGTGCGCGAAATCAGCGGCTCGCCGTCCGTTGCCGACTTGATTCATCTGTATGGTTCGCGCATTACGCAGGTGGTGCGCGGCGATATGGGCCAGTTGGCCGAAAGCGAATGCAATGAGGTGCTGCAATCGCGCATTTCCTATTATGCGAACGACCTGGCCGTGATTGGATGGAACGCGGCTTTCATCTACGACAGCACTTCCGGCGCGCAGACCGCGATCCAATTGCTGGAGTATGCCAATTCCCAACTGCTGGAATTTCGCCACTACGATGACCTGCTGACGAAAGAACTGGATCGCGTGTACACGCTGCTCGACGAAGGCACCGGCATATTTGCCCGATGGCGACTGGCGCGCTCCGCGACTCGGCTACATACGGTTCTGCTGGATGTGGCGGAGTTGACCGAACACGCGGACAACGCCATCAAGTTCTTGAGCGACATGTTTTCTGCGCGACTGTACAAGCTGGCGGCGATGAAGGTGGGCGTGCCCGACTACAAAGACTTGGTCACACAGAAGGTTCGCACGTCGGAGGAACTCTATCGATTTATGGTGGACCAGTTCAATCAGAGTCGCGGATTCTTTCTGGAGCTGACGGTCGTCATTATTCTGGTGATTGAATTGGTGTATCTGTTTCGCGGGAGGCCGTTTTAGCTGCGGTTGAGACGGCGGTCTTCGCCAGCGCCTTGTATTTACGTTGCAGACGGTCCAGAACGTCCTCCGCTGAAACATTCGGCGCGTCGTCCTGCAACGCCTGACGCCATACCTGCCGTAGCTCCTCGATGCCCTGCTGCAATCAGCGCCTCCTACTGGCCGGAGGGAGATTCGCCGGCGACTGGATAGCCAGGTGCCACCCAATCTTTGCCGAAGCTGGTGGGCAGCATCACCACGTGCAGATGGGTAAAGCCCATGGCCTGCAGCGCCCAAAACGCGGGGCGGATATTGGGACATTTCTCGATGGGGCAGCAGCCGCAATAAATGTAAACCTCCGCATTGCGCGGGAGTTTGCGGGCCACGTCCTTCAGCGCCTGCCGACCCTCCGGGGTGGAGGCGGGACCGGCATAGATGGAGCCGGGGATGTGCTTGCTTTTGTACAGAACCTGAATGCCAACCTGCAGGATGACCGGTTTCGCGCCCGTCGAATGCGAGAGCAGGGCCGCCAACTGGCTGGGCTGGGTGACCTGCGCCGCGGTCCAGGGATTGGCAGCGGCATTCTGTGCATGGGCTAGATTGTGGGCAAGACCGGCTATTCCGACCAGCAGAAGAATTGCGACGGTGGCATTCAGGATGCGCGCGCTCCGCGCAGAAAGTTTCATCTCGCAAGTGTACTGCGGAGGTGGGATCGGTGGTGCTCCATGCCGGGCGCGGTGCGGCTGCGAAGGAGTGCAAGATATATTCAAATCTGTCCCACCAACAGAAGGCTTGAATGGGCCACCCGCCCGATGCAAGGAGGATTAAATAAGCGTGGAAAACATGCCGAGTGCTTTGTTCAAATACCTGCCACCCCCGCGAATCAATGTCCTCGAAGATCTGTTGATACGATTCACACAAGCCTCTTCACTCAATGACACTCTCGAACTGAGGCCTCCGGTCAAGGGGGTCGCTAACGACGAGAGTCTAACGAGGCTTGCACTTGAGCGGCAGATTCCTAAGCTGCGAGATATGATTTTGCCTGAGATCAAGGAGGCTTTAGAGCAAATCTGTCCTGGCCTGCTGGAGCAATGTCTCGCGTCTTTTATTCCGGAATGCGTCCCTCAAACGAAGCTGAAACACGAGAACAATCCACACGCAGTGTTCGACGTACTAGATCAAAATTTCGGGATTCTTTCGCTCTCCGAGACTTCGACCGAGGTGCGGATGTGGGGTCATTATGCTGACGGCGGGAGGGGCTTTCTTGTCGAATTCGATCCCAACCACTCTTGGTTTCACGCAAAACGAGAGAAACGAGACAGCGTTCGACATATGAATCAGGTGATGTATGTGTCATCCCGCCCCGACAAATACCTTTTGGATGTGACCGCTCTAGATTTCCTGTACACAAAATGGGATGTGTGGCGCGATGAACGGGAATGGAGAATTCTTCGCTGCTTCAACGATGCAGCGAAGAAGTGTACCGCGCATGATCTCTACGGAAATGACGTGCTTCTGTTTGCTATTCCTCCGGATTCGATCAAGAGTGTCATTCTCGGATTCAGCGCAGGGCGTGATCTCGATACGGCAGTCCGCTCAATTTTGGAGAGAAATGCAACACTCGATCATGTGCAGGTGAGACGCGCCAGCCAATCAAATGAAACAGGGAAGGTGGAAATCCTCTCCGAGAACAGAGATGCGGAGCCCATGTCATAAGCGAAGGCTAATGCCGACAATCCCTCAGATAATCCCCTCCGAGAAGGGTCTTCAGGCTTGCCTGCCGCCAATGATGCAGCCGGAAGTTGATTGGACGGCCCGCCCGAATCTGCCGCGAATCAATGTACCCCAACTGCAGTCCCAGACCTTCTCGTGCGAAATGATTTACGGTGAGCACGCGTAATGCCCGGATCGCGCTACTTGGCGAACATGAATATTTTGTTGGGCCAGCCCCATTGATTGTAATGGAATCCATTACGATGTAATATTCCGGTATGGCTACTGCTACTGCAAGAAAATCGAAGGTTTATACGATCAGCCTGCCGCCCGAGCTTGCACAAAGGGCCGAGGCGCTGGCTCAGAGGGACAGCCGCACCATGAGCGAATTGTTCCGCGAAGCCTTCCGCACGTACTCCGCACAGCAGGCGCGAACGACGCTGGATGAACTGGGCGAATATGCGGCAGGCCGCAACCCGAAGGGCTACACCGAGACAGATGTGCCCCGGCTCATTAAAGAAGTGAGGGCTGAGAAGCCGCGCCGCCGCAGGGTACGGTCCAACGGGTGATCGTCGTCATCGACACAAACGTCTGGATTTCCGCGCTTCAGTTTGCGAAACGTCGCGGCACGCCGACTCTGGCGCTCGAACGAGCGATGAGCGAAGACGTGATTGCAACCTGCGATGAGATTGACGCGGAGATTGTGCGCGTACTGACGGAAAAGTTCTCCTGGGAACAACACCGGGCAACGTCGGCGCTGCAAGCGATTCTGGCGCGTGGCATCCGTGTAAAGATTCGAGGCACGGTAAAGGTATGCCGCGATCCCGGCGACGATATGTTTCTGGAATGCGCCGCCCTTGCGAAAGCGGATTTGTTGGTTGCGGGCGACAAGGATTTATTGACTCTCGGCGCGTACAAGGGGACGCGCATTGTCACGCCCTCTGAATATCTGAAACCCGGGTAAAGCGCCCGGCCACTAGCTCAGAGATGAGCATGGCCGTAGATCGCCGGAGCGATATTCATCGCAAGGCGCTGCCTATGTTCATATGCAAGCATTTGACGATGCCGGGGCCGGTTTCGGCCCCAAAAACATGCCAGGATAGTTCCATCCTGGCCCGCTGGATAGCAGTGTGTTTACGGTCATCAGAAAGCAAGCAGCGCTGCTCCGTTCTCAATTGACCCTTGTCGAGCCCTTCACGTAGACTAAATACTTGCGCAGGAAGGCGATTTTACCGCCCCCGCCGCATCCTGACTTCAGGCAAATTCCAGCTCCCAGAGCGCCTTGTAAGGCGCAGCTCCGGTAGATGATGGAGCGGCCTCGGTCAACAGACTTCCGATTCAGCGAAAAGAGAAGGTTTTCATGGCAAATCATGTTTCGTCGTTAAAGCGCGCCCGGCAGACCGTCAAGCGCACCGCCGTCAACCGCGCCAACCGCAGCAAGCTCCGCAACGGCCTGCGCGCCATGCGCGAAGCCCTGCTTGCGAACGATGTTCCCGCGGCGCGGGCGCAGTACAACCAGACCGCCTCGCTGCTGGACAAGAGCGTGCAGAAGGGCATTCTGCACGACAACACTGCCTCGCGCTACAAGAGCCGCCTGAATGCTCGCGTGAAGGCACTGGCGACGAAGACCGCGTAGGTTTTTGAATCCCACCTTTGCTGCGCAAGGATGGCGCACCCGGATTTTAGACAAACAGGCAGTTCCCATGTCTCAGAAGAGAGACATGGGGCGCCCGCATCATTCCTGTTCCATCGCCTTCCCATATTTCTTAACCTTGGCCGCAAAGTTCCCGCAGCAATTGCGCCCAGCGGTCGCCGTAATCGTTCCATCCTCCCAGGTGCTGGACGCGCTCCAAGGCGGCTGCGCTCATCCGCTGTTGCAGGGTGGGGTCATCGGCAAGCTGTTGCAGCCGGTCGGCCAGTGCGGCAGCATCGCGCGGCGGCACAATAAAACCCTCCTTGCCATCCGTAAACAGGTCTTCACTTCCGGTATTCGGCGTCGCGATCACGGGGCAGCCGCAGGCCATGGCCTCACCTTGCACCAGGGCCAGTCCTTCTTCCAGAGACGGCAGAACCATCGCATGGCTGCGGCTGAAATAGCGAACCAGCTCCGCGCGGGAGACAGCTCCGACGATCTCGACATTCTCCATGGGCAGCTTCGCGAACAGAGGTTTCATGTGCGGAAACATTGGGCCTAGAATGCGCAGTCGTTTACGCGGATGCCGCACTTTGGCGAACGCCTCCAGCAAATACGGCACGCCTTTGCGCAGGCTGACCTGGCCGACAAAGAGGAGGTCGAAGGTATCCGTCGGGCGCGTTACATCGGCGGCGGGTTGGAAAGAATCCAGCCGCACGCCATACGGGATGACGCGCAGCTTTTCTGTGGCGATGCCTTCAGCAACAAAGCTGCGAGCGGCAAAACTGGAAGGAACAACGATGCAGTCGGCCTGGTCATACTGTTTTTCTTCCCGCTCTGTATCCCGCGGGTCGTAGATGTCGAGCGGAGCGCCCCAGTGCTGATGTTCTTCACTCAGCAAGCGCCATTGATAGCGTGCATGCGTCGAACCGCGATCGCAAATATATTTGCCGCCGCGCGACTGCACCAGCGCTCCGGCTGCCAGCCCAGCGCCGGAGATGCCGATCAGCGCCTCAAGCTTCGTTCCCGATCGAGCGATCCGCCGCGTCATCCACCGGTCGAAGGCGAGTCCATTCCAATAGTCCAGGCTTTCCGTCCAGGGCGCAGGGTAGAGGCCAAATCGTGCCAGTGCCGCCAGTCCGCCATGAATCCACGGAAATGTCTGGACATACTCGTGTGGCAAGCGCTCCCGTTGCAGTCGCCGCCAGGGATAAGTGGAGTAGACGGTGTCGAGATAGTCGTAGCGGCGTAGTTGATGCGCGAGTTCGAAATGGTGGAAGACACCAAACACGGCCTGGGATACGCGCACTGCTTTGTCTCCTCATCTCCTTGCTGCGCAAGCATGGGGCACCCGAACTGATGCGTGGTTGCGCCGAGCTTCTGCTGTGAGCTTAAAGTAACAGGCGCGATGGCTGAACTGCGAGATCCTTCACTTCACTCAGGACGATAACAACCAGTTTCCATCAATGAGCGACCGCGTAGTAGCCTTGCCGGGCCTGCACCTTGAGGGCTTTGTCCGTTCTGGCGGCAGGCGACGCGAATATGCCGATAGCTGCCATCCAGTGCGGCATTCGTGGGGGTGTAGGCGGCCAGGTATTCCGTGCGAAGCTGCTTCTCGATAGCATCGAAGGCGGCAGGCAGTTTTTTCCCATTCTTTCCGATGGGAAACACCTCGCCGCCGGTGGTTTCCACCAGCTTTCGCATGTCGCCGTCGCTGGAGAAGTCGAGTGTCCCGAAGATTCCAGCATCGCTAATCAACAGAACATACACGACGGCGTCGGCTTTCTGCGCGGCTTCAATCGCGGATTGCAACTTCTCGTCGCTGCCTTCATCCTGGCCGTCGGTCAGCAACACCATCGCCTTGCGGCCCGACTCCTGGCGCAGTTTTTCGTTGGAGGCGAGATACACCGCGTCGTAGAGCAAGGTGCCTTTCGGTTTGGTGATCGAGGGAAGCGTGCCGTTGGCATAGTTGCCGGAACTGGAGTTGATTTGCGCCGCATCGAGGGCTCGCTTCAGGTCGTCGGGGTTGCTGGTCCAGTCGGCCAGCAAATCGACCGTAACGTCGAAAGAAATGAGAAAGGATTCGTCCGTTGGCCGCAGGATACGACGCAAAAAAGCCGAAGCCGCCTTCTGCTCCTCGGGCAAAACTCTTTCCTCGCTCAAACTTGTGTCCAGCAGGATGCCGATCGACAACGGCAAGTCGGTTTGAGCGGTAAAACTTTTCAGCTTCTGTGGCTTCTCGTCCTCAAACACAGTGCAATCTGCTGGGGTCAGGTTGGGGACCAGTTTGCCAGACTTGTCGTGGACGACAAAAAACAGGTCCACCAGATTGACGCTGACGCGCAGGGTGGGGATGCCGGATGAGGCCGGGGAGCGTGGCCTGCCTGGCGTTTCTGGCGCGGTCTGTGGTTCTGCCTGCGGAGGGGTGGCCCGAGGCTGCGGTGTGCTCGGCGGCGGTTGCGAGTTGAGCTGAGGCTGAGTCGGCGCTGCTGGCTGAATCTCCGACTGCGGTTGTGCCGGTTGTTGCAGCGGAGGGAGATTTGATTCGCCCTGGCCGGGCGGCGCATCCGGCTGGGGAGCCACTTGCCCCCAAGCTCTGGGAGTAGCCAGGCGTCAGCAAGCTCAATCCCAAAGGCAAAATCGCCAGTCGCAGCCGCCGGCATGACGCTGGACGCTTCTTTTGTCGGCTTTGGCTGCAGCAATTCAAGAATCTTTCCTTCTTTGCAGGCTGGTTCGCTGTCCACCTGAACGCGACACCGGATCCGCTCTAAGGCGGTTCTCCAATTGGTGTATAGGGGGTAAGAAAAAGACCCGTCATCCTGAGTGAAGCGAAGGATCCCTGTATTTCCAAGGAAAGCCAATGCTCAGATCTTTCGCTACGCTCGGAATGACGACCTTTCCCTGTATACCAGCTGAAGAACTGCTATAGCCGAGGTAATGATGACGCCCGATCCCACACATGAGCTACGAGTTTCATGCGCCATTGACAACTTGACTGGGCACTTTCTGCTTCCCACCGTACAATGAAATGAACAAGAGCGGAAGACAACCCGAGCGGAAATTTAGAATAGACGCGGAACGCATGCGGTCAGGATATTTCATGATTGGAAGTAAAAGCTTTGCCCGGCTCTCCTGCAGAGGTGCGGTGAAATTGGGGCTCTGGTTATTTGCCTGCCTGCTTTGGATTGCAGGGCCACAGGTCGAAGCACAGGATAGCGCACACCCGGTGCCCAACGCACCCAGTACCACCAGGGCCGATATCAGCCAGAACGATACGAGTGCGCCCAATCCCCAGCAGCCTGGACAAGGCAATCCTCCGCCGTCGTCGCTGAAATTGCCCAATCTGTTGCAGAATGTGACTCCGGGAGAAGGCGCGCCCCCGGCGAATACCAGCAGTTCCGGTGCGGCGACGCCTGCCGGAAAGCCGACCGCCACGCCCGCGCAGCAGCAGCCTGCGACGCCATCCAATGTTCCGCCCCCGGTGATTCCACCCAAAGGCCAGGGCCCCGCCGTCGCCACCTACACCTTGCGGACGCGGGTTAATTTTGTTCTTGTGCCGATCACGGTGAAGGACTCCCATGGAGCGATTCTTCCCGGGCTGACTCATAACGACTTTCAGCTCTATGAAGATGGTGTCCAGCAGCGGATCACGTTCTTCTCCGAGGATCCATTTCCCCTCTCCGTGGCGTTCGTCATCGACCAGAATCTGCCCTCCGACACCATGAAAAAGGTGAATGACGCTCTTGCTGCATTTCAGGGCGCATTTGCTTCGTATGACGAAGTCTCTGTGTACACCTACGCCACCCGCGTCAGCCAGGCGACAGGATTTACCGGCGCGCAGAGCGCGCGTTTGACGGCGACACTGGAGCGGGTGAAGTCTCCGGGCCGCTACATGGGGGTACCGAGCAACACTGGCCCCATGGCGGAAGGACCAACCATCAACGGGCAGATGGTCGACCCGAATGTGACGCCGATGCACGATGGCAATTTTATCGGCATCATTCCAAAAGAGAGTCATGTCCTGAACGATGCCATTCTGCGCGCTGCGACCGATCTTTCGCAACGCGGACGGGGACGGCGCAAGATCATCTATGTCATCAGCGACGGCAAGAACCAGGGGAGCACTGCGTCGTACAAAGAAGTCGTTCGCTACCTGTTGACGAATCAAATTGCGGTGAATGGAACATTGGTGGGCGACTCGGCTCTGCCGGTGTACGGCTACCTCGATCGCTTCCACATTCCATGGCAGATGGCCGACAATCTGTTGCCAAAATATGCCGGTGCCACCGGCGGTATTTTGGATGCCGAGCTTTCCCGGAACGCCATTGAGGCTAGCTTTGCTCGCGTCGCCGGTCAGGTTCGTAATCAATACACGCTGGGCTATTACAGCCACATCTCTGTGCTCGACAGCCGTTTCCGCAAGATTGAAGTGCGCGTGCTGCTGCCTAATGTAACCGTGGTGGCCAAACAGGGCTATTACCCGACCGCGACAGCGAACCAGTAACGCTGCATGACGGCAACGGGGACGACCACCGTTCTGGGCCTGACTGCGGCGATCATTTGGGGCGCGGCAGATTTCAGCGGCGGCATTGGTGCGCGTTATCTCCGTGTCTACTGGCTGCTAGCCATCTCCCACGCTTCCAGTCTGATCGCGCTGGTGCTGCTTGCCCATCTACTGCATCAACCGATTCCCAGCGAGCGCATCCTGGCCTATGGATTGATCTCGGGCCTGGCTGGCGGCACGGCGTTGCTAGTGTTTTACTATGCGCTTTCTCTCGGCAGCATGGGAACAACCGCGGCTGTCACAGGGCTGCTGACAGCAGCGCTCCCGGTCTTGTTTTCCCTGACAACCATTGGCGCCCCGAGCCGTCGCCAGCTTGTCGGCTTCGTGTTGGCCGCCGGAGCCATTTGGCTGATCAGCAGTCCTTCAAGTTCCAACGAGCACGTTGTCGAGGGTCAGCGAAAAAAGTTGGCTCTGGCTGTGATTTCGGGGACTGGATTCGGCATTTTCCTGATCGCGTTGCGAGAAGCCAACAGCGGCGGACTTTTTTGGCCTTTGGCGGCATCGCGCGTCGGAAGTCTGTCCCTTGCGATTCTGGGCGGGCTGATTCTGAGTCGGGGCCGCTTCACGGTTGACCCAAATCCGCAAACCACTCCGCCATCCACCTCCTCGACTTCGATGCGACAAGGCAATTCGCAAACGCTTGCTGATTGGAATCGGATTAGCGCTGGTGGCCGGCACCTTCGATACCACCGGCAATTTTCTTTTCGTCGCCGCAACACGCATTGGCCGGCTGGATGTTGCCGCGGTACTCTCGTCGCTTTATCCCGCTTCGACCATTCTGCTGGCTGTCTGGCTGTTGCATGAGCGCACCAATCGGCGTCAGGCGCTTGGCATGACTGCCGCACTGGTCGCGGTTGCGCTGATTTCCTGAAGAAGTCTTATGTTGTTTGGTAAATGACGCCGGGCTGCATCACGTGTCCCCAGCTGAGGGTTTCCGCATCGGGGAGATCGAAATTCGTGCCCGGAATAAGCCCAGCCTGGATGAGCGTCCCCAGCTGAAAATACACCGCGTCCATGTCCGACGGAAGTCCGGGGTAGTGGCCAAATCCTCCGTCCGCATTTTGGCAACGAAGAGCCCAGCGGGCCGCTTTTGCCATGGCAGCCCGGCACGACGGTGAGTTGCCTCCGAGCTGGCGCAGAATAAATACCGCGTCAAAGCAGGAATGGACGTCCCAATCGGGCGCTTTCAATTGCCAACCTCCATCGGGCCGCTGGTCGTGCAGAACGCGTTGCACAATCGCATCGCCCTTCGGAGTGGGCTGGCCAATCAAGCGATAAAAATGGACCAGGTGGAATGTCGCCGCGACGTGATCCTCGAGATATCCATCTGCAGCTTGATGCTCTTGCAGGTGACGTTCGAGCGCCGTTCGATATGCGGGCGGAAACGGCACGCCCAGAGTTGCGTAGAACAGCGGGAAAAAGCTGACCGTATACCACGGCAGTTTTGCGAAGGCGTTGTTCTCGAAAAATCGATCCAACACGTGGACGGGATTCACTCGCGGCTTCTCTCCCAGCGCGCGTAGTCCTACTACGCCCTGAACCGTGTTGTAGAGGATAGCGAGATCGGCCTTTGGATCCAGATTTCCAGCGAGATTTACAAACATGCCGTCCGGTTGCTGATGGCGCTGGATGAAATCCACCGATTGTTTCTGGTCAGCAAGGGCGCGCCCTTCGGGTTTCGCCAGCGTCGCCGCGTAGGTGACAGCCGCAAGGTCGCTTTCCGCGGTGTCGGATGATCCCTTGTAATTTCTGTCGGGCGACGGCGAATACCCGCCGTCCTTGCGTGCGCATTGATCGATGAAACGAAAGGTTGAGTCTTTGATTTTTCGGCCATCAATATCGGCAGCTATCGAAGGCTCGGCAGCGAACGCTGTTTCCCGGAGGGAAACACCCGCAGAAACCATCAACGACCACTCCAATAGTTCACGCCTGGAAATAAGCTTCATTATTACGCTGCTGACCTCGTTGTGGTCGTATTCGGCGGCGGGCGGCACGTTATTCCATCGTTCTTGTGCCCTGACTTTTAAATACAAAGCCAGAGACCAGTGGAACAGTGTTACTTCACCTCAAATGCGAAAAGCCGCAGGGAAGTATGCGGCTCTTGCGCGGAAATCGAATACCGGATTGAGTCCAGGCGATTCCAACAGATGTTTTCCCGATGTTCAAGCTGTCGGTTCGAGGATCTACTTGACTTCGGTCGTCGTCTTCGTGGTATTCGGCTTATCGGCTTCGTCGGAGTTGCCGATGCCTTTGATGCCTTCCTTAAATCCTTTGATACCCTCGCCCAGGCCTTTCCCCAGGCCGGGAAGTTTGCTCGGTCCAAAGATCAGAAGCGCTACCACCAGAATCACGACCAGATGCCAGGGCTGTAATAGGTCACCCATACGTTGTTCTCCCGCAGGCTTGTCCGCCGCCTGCCTAATCTACTCAATGGTATTGTCGCACAATCGCGCACCGCTTGTAGCTTAAGTACCGAACCCGCGTTGCGCCCATGAAAGTCATGATCGCAAGTGTCGGCGGTCGCCGCTACGACCTGAAGCGGGCTATTGTGTATCGGCCGCGTCGCGCGATCCGTTCAAGGGATGAACGGTGGAAAGATGGTCTCGGATTCGTCGATAAAAGTCCCAGATGTTCTCGCGGTCGCCCATCGTCAGCCTGCGATAGATCTTCATCAGAGGGTAGAGCTGCGATCCAGAGATCAGCAGCGTTGGCACGGCAGCCACGCCACCCGGATATTGGATCAGGTCCCACCCGCCATTCCAGTAGCGACGCACCACCTCACCCAGGTAGCCGCCCCATAACTTCACTTGTTCTTCGACCTGGTCATTTTCCAACAGATTCACGTTGGCGCTGACGCTGGCCAGAATTGTCTCCAGCGACTCGAGGCTTTCCTCGGAATAATCGAGTTCAAACCCAAATCGGTCATGCGCGATCTTCACGGCGCGATCGGCGCAGCTTTGCATCATTTCGCCAATGGATTTGAATTCAGCCATAGTTCAAGGGTAGCAGCCTGGAGACCACGGTGGTCATTCTGAGCGCAGCGAAGAATCCAGCAGGGTCATGGTGGCGCGAACGTGCGAATATTCCTCTGGATTTTTCACTTCGATCCTGGCGACCTCTCTTCAGAATGACTCCCGACGCCACGTCCGATCACAGCCCGCCGAAACCGGGCTAGTTTCCGCTGTTTACAGGAAGTACCGGCAACGAAACCAGGTCCACCGTCGAGGGATCGTCCCGCAGCTTCAGGTACAAGGTAGTCCCATTCGGCCGCGGAACCTTCATGGTGTTTCCAGCAAATCCCATGGGCACGCTGGTCGCATGGGCGAATTGCGGAGACGACGCAATCGAGTCGATCAGGAAGAGGTTGTCGCCGGTGATCGTACACATTTCCGCGGGATTGGACGGGCAATCTACATGTTTCAATTGCGGCAAACGCACCAGGTTTGCCAACGGTTGCCAATCGCCCTGGACTCCTGCCGCCGTCACAGGACGGAACCGCAGCGGCCCGAATGCCGACGCACCGAAGGCTTTGGCAGGATCCAAGGTGGCGAACACAGTCTGGGCATCCTGCAACGTGAGCGAACTGTTGGCGAGCGTGAGCGAAGTGACAAAACCGCCGTCGGCGGCGCCCACTTCAATCGTCTGGTCCCGAGGAAATTGCTGGGGCGCGACGGACTGCAAAAAGAAGTTGAGATGCCCATATTGCGGCAAATCATTTTCGTTGCCCAGGTGGATGAAGGCGGAGCTGCCGCCAGGGGTGATCGCGATGCTCTTGCTGAGCAACTGCACCTGCGGACGTGCGGGCGCAATCGTCACCGGAACATCCAACACGCGCTCATCCTTCAAATGAACGTGGGCTGTCATCGTTGCGCCTTCGACAAAAACCTTCGAAGCGGCAAGATTTGTCGAGGTCTTCAACTGCAGCGTGTCCTCTGTTCCGGTGTGTTTCATTGAGCCGGAATGAAACACAGTTCCTGCAATCTCAACAGCGGTCACTTCCTTCAAGTGAGTCCCGGTCACTACCGCCTGATCATCTCCGGCATGCAGAATCAATTCATTCACCACGGCGGATGGCGAATAGACGTGGACCGGGACCTTTTCAGGTTTGGCCTGGCCATATTCGGCAACGGCCAGGGTGTAAACCCCCTGCGACTGTTTGGCAACGGGCAGATTTACTTCCAGCAGCCTGGGCGGGGTGCGGGTAATTTTGGCCTTTTCTATCTTTCCCTGCGGGGTGGCAACCGTAACTCCCTGAACGCAAACTACACTGTCCGCTTGTAAATGCAGCGATATTTTGTCGGCTGCGGTGATGGCATTGGTTTCACCGGCCGCGAACGCCCATTGCTGCGGACGAGAGTTGGTGAAGGCGAAGTCGGGACCGTTCCACGGATCGAAGCCCCACTCGCCACGCAGGTGACCGGTCACGGTACCGGAGACTCCTGAAGTCTGCAGCGCGCGGGCATCCACTACAAAGCCCCCACGCTCCGCATCGGGGTTCGCCGGCAGATCCACGGAATGGCCTGCGGAATCTTGCACGTGCAGCGTCACATTGTGCGTGTAATGGGTGGAAAATACCAGGGGCGCTCCCTCGACGGAGAGCACCAGCTTAGGGCGCTCCAGACAAAGCAGCTCCTCCGGATGGACGGCACGCAGCATGGGAAAATGCACCGACGCCACCGGGGGCAAACTCGCAACCATCACCGATTTGGGATTGCTGAAGGAAGGAGGGCTGCTCAGTTTCAAGCCGATCGCGCCGTCCTCATTGACCGACAGCGCCGGGATATAGGCATATTGCGCCGTATGCAGGCTGCCCATAATGCGCACCATGTCCACGACAGCACCGACGTATGGGCTGTACGCGCCGCCACCCATAGCCGTGGAGGCGCTGATTTGATTGATCATGTCCCCCGCCGCGCCGGAGGTCAATGCCGTGACCATGGATTGACTCTGGGCGTCGTTCAGCACCAGATTGTCAGGGTTCTGGATCAGGCAGGCTTCCTGTTGGTCAGGAGGCAGTTCGAAGCATCCGGCATTGATCTTAAGGTAGAGAGTCTGCGCCAGCAATTTGGCGCGTGGTTCCAGCCGAGTCGGATCGGTGCTGGCTATCTTCTTCACCGCATCCACGTAGGCATCCAGTCGCGATCGGGTCAGGTCGGCGGCGTACAAGTCCTGTGCGGCCCGCACAAAGACTCCGGGACGCGATCGCACCGCAGTTCGGACAGTGTTGAATCCGCCGCTGGTTTCCGGGGCCCAGAAAATCAATGCTTCCAGAGCGCCTTCTGGAACTTCAATATTGATCCCCTCTCGTCGCACCTGCGGCTTCCAAGTTTCCACCTTGGTAAACCAATTCTCCGGCGGGGGATTCAAAGAGCCCCGCAGGAAAACTGGAATCAGCAGATAATGGATCGATTCATTGGCAGGAAGATCGGGGTGAAGCCACATTTCGTCGCCGGGCTGCAGGTTTGGCACCTGGGAAATGGGCAGACTTCTGCCGGCGCGGGTGACTGTTATCTCCAGCCGCGGTCCAGGCAGATCAAAAGGGGCTGTGGCAGCGGAAGCAAACGACGAAACTAAGCCAAGCATCGTAACCGCAGGAAGACCTGCGCGTAACCAGGAGCGCCAATTCATATCCCCTATTCTATGGAATCAGAATGAATCCATCATCCCGTGTACCGAGTTCGATACCAAAAAACTCGACCAGAAATGGGTGAAGTCTGCGATGATTGCGAAGACGTTCAGGATCAGCACGGAGTGTTTTCGGAAATGGAACGGGTACAAAAGGAAGAACTTCTCGACAGTGATACTTGGTCCGGAGCTGAGGTCGCCTCTGCTTTGGGGGCTATCCGGCGGGTGAATCGACTGTACGGTGGCCACCGTATGCACAAGCGGCTATTCCGGCGCGTATGCTCGCAGTTCAACGGTAAGAAATTGCAGGTGCTGGAAGTGGCGTCCGGCTACGCCGATGTGTTGCAGGCCGCATCGCTGATGCTGAAAAAGCAGAATGTCTCTCTGGAAATTTCATTGCTGGATCGCTGCGCCCAACACCTGCCGCAGAGCCGCAACTGGCATAAGGATTTGCACCCTCCAACACTGATGACAGGCGACGCGCTGGATCTGGAGTTGCCGGACAACAGCGTCGACGTCGTTTCGTGCTGCCTGTTTCTCCACCACTTAAGTGTCGACGAGGCACGCACCTTTCTGCGCGAAGCCCTGCGTGTCTCCCGTGTCGCCGTATTGATTAACGACGTGGAGAGAAAGCGCGTGAACTATTTCCTATCACAGCTGCAAAGGTTCATGGATCCCAGCTGGCTCTCCCGACACGACGGGCCAGCCTCTGTGCGGCAAGCCTATACCTATGGGGAAATGCAGGACCTGCTGAAGGAAACGCGCTGCAACTACGAGCTGGAGCGGGGATTCCTCTATCGCCTGGGTGCGATTGCATGGAAGCAGGAATTGCAGTCGGCCTAGCTCGATTATACGGACGGTCGAATTCCTCGCAAACAAGAAAGCGAGCCAATGTTTCGGCTCGCTTTCTGCGGTTCTGGGGAAGGGATGGAGAAAAAATTCTTAGCCGGCGGAGGAATGTTTGCCTGACTTCACTTTGATCTCATTCACCACCTGCTGCACGTTGGGCACATGCTTGGCCAGCCGTTCGGCTTCGCGCTTCTGGGCTTCTGTCTTAACGCTGCCGGTCAACACCACCGCACCGTTCTTCGCCTTGACTGAAATATCCTGATCGCCCAGGTTGTGGTGCTTTTTCAAGTCCGCCTTGAAAGTATCTTCAATGGCATCGTCGGTATCGGAATTTGCAGCCTTGGTCGCGTCGGCGTTCTGCGGAGGCACCACGGCAATCTCATCCGCAATGGTGTATTGCGGTGCTGCCTGCTTAGCCACCGATTCCGCCTGAGTCTTCTGGTCGTCCGAAGGAACTGTTCCCGTCAGCGTGATCACACCTTTCGTCTGATCCTGCGATACGTGGATGGCGCCCAGATTATTCTGCGTCAGCGAATTGTTCACGGCATCTTTCGAGTCCGGATACTTTGGGTTGCTATTGCAACCCGCGATGACGAGTCCGGCTGCCAGACTCGCAATCGCAAACATCTTCTTCGTCGTGCCTTTGTTATCTTGCTTCATTGTCGTACTCCTCTATTTTCTAACTGCTTTATTGGGGATTGGGTCTTCCCAGGTCTGCTTGCATCACTGCGGGAGAGCTGCTTCTGCGAACCGGTGGTGTTGCTCCGGCAGGCCCCGAGGGATCCTGAGAGTAGTTCGACCCAACCACTTCTGGGCCATTCCATTAGGTGTGGAATCTGGCATTCCCGTTGCTCGAGGTCGGGAATTTCGTTGAGATGATTGGCACGTTTGAAAATGTCGAGCTTTCGTAACGGCGCGCATGATGGTTCAAATGGAAGCGACGCGGAATGGTTGCCCGCGGCCTGACAAAGGCTGAATGATTTTGCCGCGCTGAACGCGGGCTTGGGCAGCTCACGCGTGATTTCTGCGTGTGCGGGCATTTGTTCTTCGCTATCGATTGGGCAGCGGTGCGGCGGCTAGTTCCAGTTGTCGCGCATAGCGAATTTCGTCGACCTCAATGCCCCAGACGATGGCTTTGCGGCGTACGCCATCCGCAGCCCAGCCGTCGTTCTGATAGAACCTCTCGGCACGCAGGTTTCCGGTCAGCACCCACAGAACAGCTTTGCGAAATCCGTGCTCGAACATTTGCGCGCGAGCGGCCGAGACCAGCGCCACGCCAAGTCCTTTGCCCCACTGTTGCGGATCGACATAGAGCGCACATAGCTCTCCGTAGCCAGGCATGTCCGAGTCGATCACCGGCATGGTGGTGGCGAAGCCCATGATGTTGGCGAATCTATGGATCGTAGGATTTATTCCGCCTTCGACCGCAACGATGGTTTGCGACTTCAAGGGATCGCGGCTGGCAAAATCGTACTTGGCGGCTCGATCTTCAGGGCGAAGCTGGTCCAGGTAATCGTCAGGAAGAATGTTGCGATAGGCCGCCTGCCACGAGCGCACATGCACACCGGCCACAGCTATGGCATCGGCGGGTTGCGCCGGACGAATCAGCATGTCCGAGTATGGCATAACGCCGCCGCGCAGCCGCCGCTGGATCAGACGTATTCGCGTTCCTGGCGGCGGATTTGTTTGTATCGGGCGAAGGCCTGCCGATCGTCTTCCAGTCCCAGCACCGTGCGCAGCCTGGACCCGCGATAGGTGTTCGCCGCCATCCCCAGCATGTTGCGAGCAACGAACCATGGATCGTGCCGAAATACGGTGGGCAGGTGTCGAGTCTTCATTCCTCGTTCCGCCTTCCAGCGCAGGTACTCGATCTCGTCCGCCGATAGGAATTCATTCTTCACGACGGAAGTGGTGCCATCATACTCTTCAAATCGCTCGTGCTCGATCAGGCCGCGTTTGCGAAAATCATCGGTCATCGGGGTGCGAGGATAAGGCGTCGGATGCTGAATATAGGGCCAGTCGACGTATTTGCGCGCGAATGCCAGGTTGGTCTCGATCGATTCGACGGTATCGCCCGGACTGCCGACAATCAGCCCTCCCACAACATAAATCCCATTGCGATGCAGATATTCGATCGCCTGCAGCGTCGCATTGCCGGTATTATGCCCGTTCGTGCGGGCCGTATTTTTCGCGCTCGCCTGCAGCAGCTTCAAATCGTTTTCCAGAATGTTTTCGATGCCCAGAAACACATAGCGGAATCCGGCGCGCTTCATCAGCGGGGCCAGTTTCTCTCCATGGTTGGCGATGGCCGACGTCATGCCCTGCAAAAAATAGTCGATCGTATTCAGTCCGGCGTCGACGATGGCATTGCACAGCGCCTCAAAACGGTGCACATTCAGGGTGATGTTGTCATCGACGATGAAGAGTGTGCGCGCGCCGTGTTTCTTTGCATCGCGAATGTCCGCAATCACGCGGTCGAAAGAATAAGTATGAAAATTGCGGCCACGCATTTCAATGATGGAGCAGAAGCTGCAGTCAAAAGTACATCCGCGGGATGTCTCAATCACATCCACCTGTCGCCCCAGCATTGTGTACCCCTGCAGTACGCGAGCGCTTCTCTTGGGCAGGCGGATCTCCTCGCTTTCCAGGCTGAGGGGGGCCCGCGACGGATTGTGGACCCACTTGCCTCCGTGGCGATGCGACAGGCCGGCGATAAAGTGCATGTCGCCGTTTTTTTCCAGCGCCCGTGTCAGCTGGCGGAAGGCGATTTCTCCTTCGCCGCGCACGATAAAGTCGATCGGCATGGAAAGGTAGGCCTCGGACGCGAGGCTGGGATCATAGCCGCCGACGACAATCTTTGCGTTGGGTTTCAGCTGGCGAATCAAATGGATGATGCGTTCCGCCGTGCGACGCTGAAACGTCATGGTGGAGAGCCCAACCAGCTGCGGATCATGTTCCTCGAGCAGACGTGTGACCGTCTTGCGCACGCTTCGCTGGCAAAGGATCAGGTCAGCGACGGCCACGTTGTGGTGCTCATCCACGTTGCCGGCAAGTGACGTCAACGCTCCGTTGGGCATCCGGATCACGATTGAGGGCATGTGCTCAAACGAGTCCGGCATAGACAACAGCAAAATGTTCATGGAGTCTCACCTTCCACAAACTGCTTGGCTGGCATTCTAACCTGAAACCTGTGGAATTGGCGCATTTCGTGATGCTGGCCGCGGGGCCAGGGGCAATCTATCTCGGGGGCCACCAGGATAGCGAGTCGCGAAGAGGCGCTAGCCCGTGTCTACTCAACTTTAGGAGTAGCGCGTCTTCTTGAGATCGGCGACATGCGAAAAGATGTTGACGCTCGACCTGCTTCGACCGCCTGGTCCGTGTCTTTTTCGTTGACTCAGGTCAGGCGGTGACCCAGGAGCGACCGGAAACCAGCACGTCAGCAATATGGCGACTACACGCGCGAGTCGACCATCTCCTGGGTTGGCAACAACGGGATTGCCGAACGGCTTTGGCGCGAGCATTTGGCCAGAATGTATTAGCGCTGCGACTCCGCTGCCGGGACCCAATTACTGACGTACGGCGCGACGTTGTTGTCGATCGCCCTGACCAGCCAGTTTTTCGAGATGGTAGAACGATACTCTTGCTATACCATTGAATTCCCATCGTTCGTCGACGTGTGGGAATTTCAACTATAGGACTTGCTATGTGATCGGGCGTACCATCTCCCACTTCCACATCATCGAGAAGCTCGGCGGCGGCGGGATGGGCGTCGTCTATAAAGCTGAGGATCTGCGGCTGCATCGCTTGGTCGCTCTCAAGTTCCTCCCCGAAAACGTGAACGATCCGCAGGCGCTCGAGCGCCTGCGACGCGAAGCTCACGCCGCATCCGCACTCAATCATCCCAACATCTGCACGATTTACGAAATTGGCGAGGACGTCCAGGTGTTCATCGCCATGGAGTTTCTCGACGGCATGACCCTCAAGCATCGCATTGCGGGGCGTCCCCTGGGAACTGACCTTCTTCTTGCCCTGTCCATCGAAATGGCAGACGCGCTCGATGCTGCTCACTCCAAAGGAATCGTGCATCGCGATATAAAGCCCGCCAATGTCTTCGTAACGGAGCGTGGTCACGCCAAGGTCCTGGATTTCGGGCTTGCAAAGCGCATGCCGACCTACAATGCGTCCGCAGAAACCCTTTCCAGTCTTCGCGAAGAGGAAAACCTAACAGTCCGTGGAGAGACTCTGGGCACCGTCGCATATATGTCGCCAGAGCAGGTGCGTGCCCAGGAACTGGATGCCCGAACGGACCTGTTTTCTTTGGGTGTGGTGCTTTACGAGGCCGCAACCGGGACGATGCCCTTTCGCGGCGAAAGTCCCGGAGTGATATTTGACGCTATCCTTAACCGGTCGCCGGTTCCCCCCTCCCGCTTTAACCCCGACATCCCCCGCGAGCTTGAACACATCGTCAACAAGAGCTTGGAGAAAGATCGCGATCTTCGTTACCAGCACGCCTCTGAAATTCGCAGCGACTTGCAGCGACTCAGGCGCGATGTCGACAGGGGACAACAAAACACCGCTGCGTCCTTTTCGCAGGAAACTACACTCGCCGTTCTTCCCTTCGTATTCCTGAACGCTATCGAGGAACGGGAATCGATGTCTCTTGGCTTTGCTGACTCCCTGATCACTTCCCTCGGAGCCCTCGAAGATTTTGTGGTTCCACCCACATCAAGTATGTTGAAGTACCTGGGTGGGGCCGATCCTGCGGTCGTAAGCCGCGAGCTCAACGTTCGGTACGTCCTGCAGGGCAATATCCAGAAAATGGCGGCTCGGTGGCGAGTTTCAGTGCAGCTGAACGACTCCGATCGCCGCAGGATCGTCCTTTCGGAGAAATACGATCTCACCCTGGACGACATCTTCGAAGTCCAGGACGAAATTGGACGGCAGGTTGCTCGCTCTCTGAAGGCTAACCTGGTCAGGGGAGCGTTCAATGCCCGGGAGCGTTACAGCGCAGACCGCTATGCCTACGAGGAGTATCTGCAGGGCTTGAAACTCAGTTTTTCCGACGCCGAAGAAGCAATGGATCGTGCAGTCAGGCACCTGATGAATGCAATCGATCGCGACCCTGGATTCGCCCTTGCGCATGCAGCGGTGGCACGTGTTTACGCTGACAAGTACAAGATTTACGATGGCCGGGGCATCTGGGCGGAAAAGGCCGAATACCACTCCAATCGCGCTCTCGAACTTGACTCAAACCTGCCCGAAGGACACTTGGCTCGGGGCTATTTGTTTTGGACCCAGGCCAAAAACTACGCATTCCGGGAAGCCATCGCAGCGTTTGAGAAGTCAATCGAGCTGCACCCCAATGTGGACGGTGCACACGGCCAACTGGGGTTAGTTTTTTCCCACATCGGACGCATGCAGGAGGGCCTTAGTGCCTTTCGACAGGCCCACCGCTGCAATCCTCAAAACGCCTGGGCCCGGTGGGCGGGACTGGCCTACCTTTGGGCCGGAGACTTTGAAGCAGCGAATCGCGAGTGCGAAGCGTGGCTTCGCGAAAGCCCAAAAAGCAAGTACGCCCTTTGGCTGCGCCCTCAACCGCTGCTGCTGATGGGCGAAATGAACACCGCCGAAAAGATGCTGCGCGAATCTCTCGACGAATTTCCTGAGGAACCGCTTTTCGTCTCGCTTCAAGGAATGCTTCACGCGCAGCGAGGCGAAGCGGAACGAGCTCTCGAATGTGCTCAACGAGCGTGTGAATCGCCGCGCTCTTTCGGCCACACCCATCACACCCTTTATCAGGTGGCATGTGTCCACTCCATCCTAGGCGAAGATAACAAGGCTCTGGCGTGGATCGATCGGGCGGTGAGCACAGGGTTTCGCTGCTGGCCGTTCTTTCGGGTTGACCCCTCTCTCACCAACTTGCGTCGATTACCCGCGTTTCAGAACTACTTAGCTGAGATCGAGAAGGACTGCAGCCAAATTCGTATTCCTGAAATTTGAACAATGAACCTGGCTTCTTCGCAGTCCTTTTCGCTTGGCTCGTAAGTTTGCTGAATTGGCTGAAGATGAAGTTGGCGGACGAAGTCAATCACCAGCTTATGTTGATTCGGTCGAGAGTAGAATTCCGGAGTTCCGAGTGTATCGCAGCCAATCCGGAAGTTACTCATAAGTGAAGCTGCGCGGTCAAGCAAGTTGCAATGGATTGAATAGGGAAAGTGCCAGCCTCTCGATTCGCCAATGCAATATTTATTCTGGGTGGCTCAATAGGTATCGGAAAGCGCCCTTCTCGTCACTAATTCCGGCGGTCGTCTCCTCGAACACCCGGGGCCTTGCCTCCATCCGCATCGACGGACGGGCAAATCGTCGCTGGCCTTTTAGCCCTCCCGCAATGCACCTTTGCTACACTGCCAACAACTGATCGAAGCGCGCCCGCATGAACATTGTTGAGCTGAACGGAATATCGAAAACCTACGACACCAAAGTGGCCGTCGATGCCCTGAGCCTGCAGATTGAGGCGGGCAAGATGTTCGGGCTGCTCGGTCCCAACGGCGCCGGCAAGACCTCGACCATCCGCATGATGATCGGAATTACGATGCCGGATTCCGGCACGGTCACGATGTTCGGACAGCCCTTCTCCCGCAAGAACCTGACTCGCGTCGGCTACCTGCCGGAAGAACGCGGCCTGTACAAAAAGATGAAGGTGATCGACCAGTTGGTCTTCCTTGGACAGTTGCACGGGCTGGATGCGCCGACGGCCAATTCGCGTTCCCGCCAGTGGTGCGAGCGGCTGCAGATCCTGGACGCGATCGATCTGAAGACCGAAGAGCTGTCCAAGGGCATGCAGCAGAAAATTCAATTCATCTCCACGCTGCTGCACGAACCCGCACTAATCATTATGGATGAGCCCTTCGCCGGATTGGATCCGGTGAACACGCAGTTGTTGCAGGAAACGCTGTTGGAGTTGAAAAATGCCGGCAGGGCTATCCTGTTCTCCACCCATCGCATGGACCAGGTGGAAAGATTGTGCGACTCCATCTGCCTGGTCGACGGCGGCAAAGCGGTTCTGTCCGGAGGCATGCGTGAGGTGAAATCACGCTATCCGCGCAATCACGTGGTGATCGACTTCGAGGGCGACAATTCCTTTGTGAATCATCCCGCGATACAGGAGTACAAAGCGTTCGCCGGGCACCTTGAGATTCAACTGCGCGATGGCGCCGATGCACAGGACTTGCTGCGGGCCGCCTGCCAGAACGCGAAGATTTACAAGTTTGAGTTGATGGAGCCCTCGCTCGAAGAAATCTTCATCCAAACGGTTGGGAGACGCGTCAATGCGTGAAGCCCTGCTAGTCGCCAAACGAGAATATCTGGAGCGGGTCCGCAGCAAGGCATTCCGCATCAGCACGGTGCTGATCCCGCTGGTGTTCGCCGCCGTCTTCGGCATGGGCGCCTTCTCTGGAAAGATGACTGGCGGACCCCAGAATATAGTGGTCGCGTCGAATGATCCCGTACTGGCGCAATGCACGCGCACAGAATTGCTGCGGGTGCCCGCCCAAAAGGAAGATGCCAGGAATAATCGAAACGGGCCGCCGGCGCAGCTTCATGTGGCTGTGCAAGCCCCCCTCGCGGAGGGTGATCTGGTGGCGCTGAATCGTCTGGTGGAGTCGAAGGCCATCGACGGATATTTGTGGTTGAATGTGCAGCCCGGGCAAGCGGTGCCCCAGGCGACGTACGTTTCCCGTGGATCGGCCGACTTCTTCGGGGCCGACAAAATGCAGGGCGCCATTGGCGATGCGCTGGTGCGTGAAGCGCTGATGAACCATGGCGTAGCCAGTCGCCAGGTGGACGGCTTGTTACATAGCGTCGACCTGAAAACCAGACAGGTCAAGAACGGTGAAGACGTGGCCTCGGATGCCAGCAAGGGCTTCTGGGGCGCCTACATCATGGCGTTCATCTTGTATTTTGCGGTCGTGTTTTATGGAATGAACGTGGCGCATTCGGTCGTCTCGGAGAAAACATCCCGCGTGTTTGAAGTACTGTTGGCAACCGCGAAACCGGAATCGCTAATGGCAGGAAAGCTGCTCGGAGTGGGTGCGGCAGGGCTGACGCAAATGGCGGTATGGATTACGGCTGTGCTGCTGCTCAGCGCGTCCGCGTTCGGCGCCGAACTGGGCCAGGGTGGACTCGGGGCGTACGGCGTCACGCCGCTGCAATTGGTGTTCTTCATCCTATATTTTCTGCTCGGCTTCTTCTTCTACAGCGCGCTCAGCGCCGGCTTTGGCGCCACCGTCAGCCAGGAATCTGAAGTGCAGCAGTTCAGCATGATCCTGGTGATGCCGCAACTGGCGGGCTTGATCCTGATGGTCTACATCCTCGGCAACCCTTCGGCATGGCCGGTGGTGTTGCTGTCGTTGTTTCCGCCGTGCACTCCTATCGTGATGTGCCTGCGCATGTCGGCGATGGTGGTTCCATGGTGGCAGCTGACGCTGTCGGTGGTCCTGATGGTGGCCTCCACATATGGCGTGCTTTGGGTTGCCTCGCGCATTTATCGGGTCGGCATCCTCATGTACGGCAAGCGACCTACGCTGCCGGAAATGATCCGCTGGATTTCGTATAGCTAGCGCCTGTTCCCCGTAAGGTCTACCCCGAACTGTCTCGCGGCGGGCTGGTAGCATCCAGAATGTGATTGCCCTCGACACTCCCATCCAATTTGTGAAAGGCGTTGGCCCACGCGTGGCCGAAAAACTGAAGGAGAGGAACATCCTTGTCGTCGAGGACCTGCTGTATCACTTGCCTTTTCGGTATGAGGACCGCCTCAATCCGCGCGCGTTGAACGAACTGGTCCCCGGCGAAACGGCCAGCGTCATCGCCGAGGTGCGGGGAACGGTTTTGCTGCGCACCAAGCGCATGCCGATCTTTGAAATGACCGTCGGCCAGGGAACCTCCTCGCTGAAGTGCATGTGGTTCCACGGAACCTACCTGAAAGACAAATTCCAGGTGGGCCAGATGCTGGCGCTCTACGGCAAGGTGGAACCCTCGCGCAGCCGCGCCGGCTCTTTCAAAATGATCCAGCCGCAGATTGAGATTCTTCCCGGAGAAAACGATCCGGAAGAAACGCTGCTGGAGGTGGGCCGCATTGTCCCGGTGTATGAATCGCTGGGCGGCGCGCAGCTGAGTTCACGCTGGCTACGGCGTGTCATTTATCGACTGCTGGAGGATATCGGCAGCGCTTTGCCGGAAACGCTGCCGGTTGAGTTGTGCGAGCGGATGCAGTTGCCCTCACGCGCGGAGGCGTTGCGAGCGGCACATTTCCCGCCCGCTGGAACGGGACTGCGGCTATTGCAGGCGGCGGCCACGCCGGCCCATCAGCGGCTCATCTTCGAAGAACTTTTTTTCCTGGAGCTGGGGCTGGAGTTGAAGCGCCGTCGCATGCGGGAACGTCTTGGGCCGGCGTTCGCCGCCGATCTTCGCGTGCGCGAGGCGCTGAAACGCGTGTTGCCGTTTCATCCCACCGCGGCGCAGAAGCGCGTGCTGTCGGAGATCGTCCAGGATTTGCGCCAGCCCACTCCGATGCGCCGCTTGCTGCAGGGGGATGTCGGCTCCGGCAAAACTATCGTGGCGCTGCAGGCTGCTTTTATCGCGATTGAGAACGGCTATCAGGCTGCACTGATGGCCCCCACGGAAATCCTGGCGACCCAGCATTTTCTGGCGGCGCGGCGGCTTGCTGGAACGATCGCAACGACAGCCGCCTTATAACGTGGTACTGCTGACGGGTTCGCTGGACGAGGATCGAAAGCGGACGAATCGCGGACGCATCGTGCGCGGTGAAGCGGATCTGGTAATCGGCACGCACGCGTTGATTGAGGAGAAGGTGGAATTTGCCAACCTCGGCCTGGTCGTCGTCGATGAGCAACACCGTTTCGGCGTGATGCAGCGCTTTCGTCTGATGAAGAAGCCCAACGCCGCCGAGCCCCATGTGCTGGTGATGACCGCCACGCCGATTCCGCGCACGCTGGCGCTGACCCTCTACGGCGATCTGGATGTGAG
The DNA here is from genome assembly GCA_963817855.1 of uncultured Acidobacteriota bacterium. Classification (GTDB taxonomy): domain Bacteria; phylum Acidobacteriota; class Terriglobia; order Terriglobales; family Acidobacteriaceae; genus JAKAAZ01. Next base: position 457,846 of record CAWFQA010000001.1, read on the forward strand.
TGTGCTGAACGAGCTGCCGCCGGGGCGCACGCCGATTGTGACGCGCCGAGTTGTGGATGAGCGGGCCGAGGAAGTGTGGGGATTCGTTCGCAAACAAGTGGAGGCCGGCCACCAGGCATACATCGTCTATCCGGTGATTGAAGGCAGCAAAGACGATCAGCCGGAACTCGATTTCGCTCACGATGCGGAGGCAGAGGCGGGGGAGCAGGAAGATTCAGCACGGACAGGAACGAAGGGGAAGACAGCGGCCAAGAAAAAGACAGGCGCAAAATCGCGGGCGAAAGCGGAGTCGTTGTTTGAGAAGCCAGCCTTGAAGTCCGCGGTGGCGATGTGCGAAGAACTGCGCGCCACGCATTTGGCAGGGTTGCGCATTGGATTGCTGCACGGCCGGCTGGGCGCAGAAGAAAAAGAAATTGTAATGCGTCGCTTTCAACGTGGCGAACTGGATGTTCTGGTGGCGACCACGGTGATCGAGGTCGGCGTGGATGTTCCTAATGCCACGGTGATGGTGATTGAGCATGCAGAACGATTTGGGTTGGCGCAACTGCATCAGTTGCGGGGTCGCGTCGGTCGTGGGGCGGCGCGCTCCTATTGCATTTTGATGACAGCGGGGCGGGTGACGCCGCAAGCTGACGAGCGCCTCGACGCCATGGTCCGCACCCAGGATGGCTTTGAACTGGCGGAACTGGATCTGACCCTGCGCGGTCCGGGGGAATTCTTTGGTACGCGGCAGGCGGGGCTGCCGGACTTTCGCGTGGCCAATCTTTTGCGCGATCGAAAGCTGCTGGAGCTAGCGCACCAGGAGGCGGCGCGGTTTGTCGAGAGCGGCGAGAAAGACATGTCGCGCGCCTCGGTCGAGATAGTCTGGGCCCATTTGAAGGCCCATTGGCAGCGGCATTATGGCCTGGTGGAAGCGGGATAGGTGGAGGGAAGCGATTGCGTGACTCATCGACGAGGGTTCGAGAATCCCAGGTCTCAGAATCGAGACCGGGACTCGGCACCCGGCGATGTGATACTGTGCAGCCATGATTGTTGGCAGCGGCGTGGACCTGATTGAAATTTCGCGCATTGCGGAGACGCTGGCTCGTTATGGCGACCGATTCTGCCAGCGCATCTACCTGCCCGGTGAGATTCGCTATTGCCGCAGCAAGAAGAATGGAGCAGAAAGCTTCGCCGCCCGATTTGCCGCCAAAGAGGCAGCTGCCAAGGCACTAGGCACCGGGATTCATTACGGTGTTTCCTGGCGCGATATTGAAGTGGTTCGAACTCCCAGCGGACGACCGACTCTGCTGTTTCATGGGCGCGCAGCGGCGATTGCCCGCGAACTCGCGGTCCGAAACGCCGTCGTGTCGCTGACACATTCGCGCACCGACGCATTGGCGCAAGTTGTTTTAGAGGACTAAGCAATGACCCCGCAACCCTTTCAATCCGCGTGTTTCCAGCACAAAAAAGGACTGCATCGGCGTTGATTTTTGCAGCCGAAAACAAAAAATCGCATACATATTGAATACTGGCGATTCCACGAGCATCGGATGTGTGGAGACCTCTGCTATGCTCGACTGTATTCAGTTGGGAGGCGGGTGCGTCGTGCCTTCCGATCGATCCGCTCTAACCAGGAGAAGCTGTGCCAAATCAGCACGAGGTTCGTTGGTCACAATTGAAGGTGGGCGTCCTGGTGCTTGTCGCCCTTTCAGCGCTTACGCTCCTGATTTCCCTCATGTCAGGCAACACGGGCGGAATCTTCAGTCGCCGCATCGTCGTGCATTCTTTCTTTGAAAATGCTGCCGGGCTGAAGCCGGGTGCGCCGGTGAACCTGCAAGGCGTGACCATTGGCTCCGTCAAGAAGATCATTATTGTGCTCTCGACGCAAAGAGACGCCGGTCGAAGTGATCATGAGCCTCGGCCTGAAATATAAGGGCGCGCTGCACACAGATACAACGGCTTCGATGGCCACGGCCGGCGTGCTGGGAGATACCTTTGTCGATCTGGACAGCGCTCACGCGACCGGGCCGCCGTTGACGAACGGCGACGAAGTTCCCGTGGTGCAGACGCCGAGCCTATCGGATGTGATCAGGTCCGGCCAGGGCACGATCCAGCAAGTGAATGTCATCCTCGCAAAATTGAACAAGATCACCGATTCGCTGAGCACCACCAAGGGCTCGCTGGGCTTGTTCATCAACAATCCTGACCTGTACAAGCACGCGGTTGGCACTCTCACAGAGCTGCAGGGGACCGTCTCCAAGATCAACCATGGTAAAGGTACGCTGGGCAAGTTGGTGGCGGATGACGAGCTGTACAAGCGCGCCAACGATACCGTCTGCCCGCCTGCAGGACATTGTGAACCAGGTTGATGCCGGCAAAGGCACAGTGGGCAAGCTGGTCAAAGACCCTGCTCTCTACAACAACGTGAACAAGACCGCGGCGAATGCGAACCGCCTGCTGGCCGAGATCAATGGAGGCAAAGGAACGCTGGGGATGATGGCGCAGGATGAAGCATTCCGCAACAACGTCAGCCGCACCGTTGCCGATCTGCAATCCATCCTGCACCGCGCCGACGCGGGCCAGGGAACTATCGGCAAGCTGCTGCACGATCCGTCGCTCTATAACAACAGCGATCAGGCGGTGGTGGAGATGCGGAAGCTGCTTGCCGCGGTGCGCGCCGATCCCAAGAAATATCTCGTCATCCGGTTGCACATCTTCTAAAGCCTGTTGGCGCGTCTCGCTATCTCCGGAAGATGATGTTCAGGTGCTGCTCGATCAGTGAGGTGCCGGGCGGACCGGGGTCGCCGCGGCGACAGGTCCGGAGCCTATCTTAAAACTTTCAGTTCCCACCACAGCCAGAACAGAGCAGACTGCCGAGCGGCGCCTCTCCTGGGCTGCGTGGAGCGGTTGTTTTAAAGATTGGCTCGGCTGGCACAAATACGCTGGGCCTTTTACAATTGGAGAGCAAGCAATCCAGATATAAATTCTGCGTTGGCAGTCCTCTGCGTCGCACCCAAGACCAAGAGGTTGAAGGATACACATGAAGTTTTGGAAGTATAGCCGTGTCGCTCTGGCTCTGATTGGTTCAGTGGTTCTGGGGCTGAGCATCACTTGCTGCGGCGTCTACACGACCGGTTACATGTACGTGACCGGGGCGCAATTCAATCAGATTGGCGCCTACAAGATTGATCACGACTTTGGTTACTTGACACCAGTGACAGGCTCGCCGTTTCCGAACGCCGGCGGCACACCGATGCAGGAAGCCGTCATTCCAGGCGGACGCTATCTGGCTGTCGTGAGCCAGGGAACGCGAGGGGTCGCGGGGACGGGCAGCGTATCCATCTATTCGATTGGCGGCGGCGGCGTGATTGCCTTCCAGCACACCTACTTCACTTCCGGTATCAATCCCGTCGCCATTGCACTGGCTCCTGCGGGGAATTACCTCTATGTGCTCGATCAGATTGCCCCGCCGGATGTGATTAACGGCGTCGACCAGAATGCTGGCCGCGGCGATGTAACCGTGTTCTCTATCGACGGTGCCAGCGGCAAGCTGACGCTGATCACCAACCAGAACACGTTCAACACCAACGGTACGCAGCTGCCCTATTTCACCGTGAACTACAACCCGGTGCAGATGGTGACCGCCGGCGGCTACCTCTACGTCCTGGATCAGGCATACAACTCGAATCTGGTAACGCCGCCAGCGGCATGCGTCAACGCGCCGCCAACCTCATCCTGCGTGACGCCGGACGTTTTCCTGTACGCGATCAATACTTCAAACGGACAACTCACGTTGACCCAGAATGCGCCGCTGACCCTGGGCATGCCGCCCGGAGCAGCCAGCACCATCGGACTCGCGGCAGGTGGGAAATACGTCTACATCACGGACAACGGCACTCAGCCTAACGGTCAGGTGGTTGGCTCGGGCCGGATCCTTCCCTTCACCGTCGGCGGCGGAGGCGTCCTGCAGAGCCTGGTAGGCGGCCCCACCAATAACATCGCCAACGTCGTCTATCCCGACGCCGTCATATCGAACTCCAACGCTCAGTTCTTGTATGTGGCGAACTTCGGGCCCAACGTGATTACACAGGGAAACAGTTATATTTCCGCCTTTACGATCAGCACTGCAAACGGTCAGTTGCAGCCTTTGCCGGTTTCATCTGGCAGCAATCCATTTCCAACGGGATCTGGACCCATCTGGATGGTGATCGATCCAACCAATCAGTACCTGTATACCGCCGATCACAACAGCAATACGGTGACCGGAAGGATTATGGGCGCAACCAACGGCCAGTTGTCCGCCATGTTCAAAGGCACCACATTCGCGACGGTTGGGCAGCCAACCTTCGCAGTGGTTTCAGGTCGCACGTATTAAAAGATGGATGAAGAATTGTCTGGGGCCTCTATAGGGAGGCCCTTTCCGCCTCTCTCCATGGAGAAACCAACGGGTCACAATTGACGACATTCTGCCTGGAGAAAGTAGTTTGCAATGAGCCGCCATTACCGGCGGAGCGCTAGCGGAAAGCCGCTTGGCGCTTTTACAATACAAAACGGGAACAACCCCACAAGGTATAAGCAAGGAATCTACCCCTCGTTGCTGTATCCAAAGCCGGGGATAAAGGAATCGCATGAAGTGGAGTCAATACGGCCGGCTCACATTGGCCTTGGTTGCATCGCTGGCTCTTGGATTGAGCATGACGGCCTGTAATCCAAGTTTCACGCTCGGGTTTGTCTATGTCCTTAACACCGCGGGCACGGCGGGAACCATTAGCGCGTATACGATTGATAGCGTATCGGGCGCCATTACACAGACGGCGAATTCACCCTTCCCGTCGGGCGGGGCATATCCGATCGCCGCTTCGGTCAGCAATAACAGTAAATGGCTGTATGTCGTGCACGAAGTCGACAATACGGTGGTCCAGTTCACCATTGGAACGGATGGCAAGATCTACCAGGCGCATACCTATAACACGCCCGGCACCTATCCAATTTCGATGACCATCGACCCCAGCAGCAAGTTCCTGTTCGTCGTCGATAGCTACGCTCCAGGATTCAACGGCGTTGCGCCGCCCAATCTCAATCCACTGCAGACCAACAGGATTCCCACCCAAGGCTGCGTGGTGGTTTATCCCATCAGCCAGTCGGATGGGTCTCTCGGTAGCCCCGTTGCAGGAAACGATGGAAACTGCTTCACCATTGGAACGCCTGTGCTCGGTGCCCAGCCCATCGGAGTGACCGCGACCGCGTTCGTCAACTATCTCTACGTGGCAGACCAAGGGACACACTCGGTCTTTGCATATGCCGTGAATTACACCACCGGCGCGTTGACTCCGCTGGCTACCAACAATTTTCAGGCTGGCGTCAAGCCCAGCGCGATCATCAGCGATCCCAGCGGACGGTTTGTCTACGTGACGGATCAGTATCAAAACCTGATCCTTGGATACAACATTTTGTCGGATGGATCCCTGCAGTCGCAGGTGAATGGGCCGTTCCCGACCGACCTGTTCCCCTATGGGATGGTGGCCGATCCGCGAGGGAAGTTCCTTTACGTCACCAACTACAACTCGAACGACGTGCGCGCCTATAACATTCAGGCGTCCACCGGAAATCCTCTGGCAACAGCGGGCGCCGGGTATGGTACTGGCACCGGACCCACCTGCATCGCATTGGAGCCGGCATACGGGCGGTATCTCTACACGGCGAATAACCTGGACAATTCTGTGACGGGGTTCAAACTGGATCCAAAAACCGGCGTGTTGGTGACTGTGCTGAATAGTCCCTTCCCCGCAGGCGGCTTGCCGGACTGCGTTGCTACATCCGCCAACGGAACGCACCCAGTTCAGACCATTACCCCGTAACGACGCCGCAGTTTCGGGACATCGACGCTGCATCAGAAAAGGTCCGCCCTCGCGGACCTTTTCGGTTAGAGCAGTTCTCCAGTTTCTATAGAGGGAAAGGTCGACATTCTGAGCGTAGCGAAGAATCTGGGCATTGGCTTTCCTTGGAAATGCAGAGATCCTTCGCTACGCTCAGGATGACGGGTCCTTTTTTATCCCTGTACACCCACAGGAGATCCGACTTTAGTGCGTCGTTTGAATCATTGAGCAAGGGATGCCGACAACGTGACTGCAACGCTGACCCCGCCCCACCCCTACAGTCGCATTGCGCTGCGATCGGCGTTTCTTATCCTGACACTTCTGTGTTGCCGTCGAATTCTTCAGGCCCAAGATAACTATGAAATCCAGGTATACCCATCGAGGGCCATGCCGCCGGGGTTGAGGAGGCGCAACGTTCTTTGTGAGGGAATGGGAGGGGCGGCTTAACGATGAGGCGCTTCAGACGAATCCATCTGCGCGTACTCGTACTGATCGGCATCGCTTTGACGATCGTGCCCATTGCGGCCTTTGCCCAGACGGACGAAATCCAAGTGTACGATGCTGTCATCGCGCCACAAGGCATCTTCAATATCATGGTGCACAGCAACTTTACACCTGAGGGGAGGACGTACCCCGCTTACCCCGGCGCCATCATTGCCAATCATTCGTTCAACGGAGCATGGGAGTGGGCATACGGAGTGAAGCCATGGATGGAGCAGGGCCTGTATATGCCTGTCTATTCGCCGTATTCGACGGGGCGCGGCGGGTCGATTAATGGTTTCAAAATCCGCGAACTGTTCGTGCGGCCGCACGCTGAACAGCAGAAACTTTTCTGGGGCGCGAATTTCGAATTCAGCTTCAACTACCACTATTGGGAATCGCGAACGTATACGGCTGAGATACGGCCGATCATCGGCGGCCACCTGGGTAAATGGGGGCTTATTTACAATCCGATTGTCGATACGGACTGGACGGGTGGACTGGGTGGCTTGGAGTTCAATCCCTCGGGGCGCATTGTGTACAACATCAATAACACATGGGACGTGGCTGCCGAGGAGTATGACGGGTTCGGACGTTTTAGCAGCTTTGACAACCTGCATAACCAATTCCACGAAGTGTGGGGCGTGTTTGACCGCAACGGCAAGATCTGGGATATCGAAGCGGGCGTGGGCTTGGGCCTGACGGCGGGATCCGACAGATGGACATTGAAGCTTATGATATCGCGGGATATTAACAAGAAACCCTGGCACATACCCGATCACTTCTAGAGCCTGTTATTAGGCTTGATTGAGCATCTTGGCCAGAGTGGCGAGCGCGAGGCAGGCGCGGGCGAGGAAGGCAATATTGGTGCGGGCTGGGGAGCGACCGCCTCCACCGGTCACCTGATTGTGAAGGGAATTCTAGGGCGCTATTTCAACTGGGGCGATTGGAGAAGGCGCGAGCCCGTTCCGCGGCCCAAATAGATTCCGTTTATCCTGAAGAGCATGGCGTATTTTTTAGGGCTGGATGCGGGAGCGACACGAACAAGGTGTGTGCTGGCCGACAACGAGAAAATTCTCGCTCGCGCCTCCAGCGGCACCATCAAGATCATGCGGAGACCAGTCGAGGATGCGGAGAGAAATCTGGATGCGCTGCTGCGTGACATTGCCGCGGAATCGGGCATCTCCCTCGACTCGATTGCCTGCACCTGTGTCGGGCTGGCCGGCATCTCCGTTCCGCGCGTGGCCGACTGGGTTCGCAACGAATTGCACGTACGCGTCGGCGGCGAAATTCTGCTGGCGGGCGATGAGGAGATCGCCCTGGAGGCGGCGTTTTCCGGCGGTTCCGGCGTGATGGTTGCGGCAGGTACAGGATCCAACTTGATTGGCCGCGCCTCCAATGGACAACGCGTGCATGTGGGCGGCTGGGGTCCGGTGGTGGCCGATGAAGGCTCAGGCAATTGGATTGGAAAGCGTGCCATCCGTGCCGTATTCGACGCGAGTGATCGCGATGAAGAAACGCTGCTGATGAAGAAAGTTCAGGAAGCGTGGGAGCTGGAGCGCGTCATCGACCTGGTGGATGTGGCGAATCGCATTCCCGGACCGCAATTTTCGAAGCTCACGCCCATCGTGGTTGAGTGTGCGCAACGTGGCGATGCCGATGCCATCCGCATCCTGGAGCAGGCCGGATATTTTCTCGGGACATTCGCGGTGCTGACAGCGCGACGCGTTGTAAAACTGGAACCAGCAGGCGCCCCGCCGCCGGAGGTTGCATTTGCCGGCAGCATTTTGAGTCGAATCGCGGCGGTTCGAGAGGCGATGATTGCGGTGATTCATCGCGAACTGCCGGGGATTCAAATTCGGTCGGAAGCCGTGGATCCCGTACTGGGCGCACTGTGGCGAGCACGGCAACATTGTGGCTCGAACCCGTCCCCGGATTCCAACGCAACGGTTCAGGCCTCAGGCACTCCTGCCTAAAACTACCTGGAAGCAACCAGCCCGTTGAGAAGAATGCTGCGAACCTCACCTGCGGGCGTTAGCACAGTAATATCGGCTTTGCGGCCCGGCGCAAGCTCGCCGTAGGTTTCGCTGAAGCCGGTCATGCGGGCGGGATTCGCCGCTGCGTAGTGAGCTGCGACGCCGTGAGTTGTGCCGGTGAATTCTATCAAGTTGCGGACCGCGCGATCCATGGTCAACACGCTGCCAGCCAATTTTCCTTCAAACATGGATCTACCGTTAGCGACGGACACATCCATCGTGCCTAGCTTGTAGGCGCCATCCGGCATTCCAGTGGCGGCAATGGCATCGGTGACCAGAATGCCTCGGTCGGGCGTCTTGGCTTTGTGAAACAAGCGAACCAGCAACGGATCGACGTGGATGCCGTCGCAGATTAATTCCGCGTAGAGATGAGGCTCGTCCAGCACAACTCCCAGCAGGCCAGGTTCGCGATGGTCGAGCGGCCGCATCGCATTGAAGGTGTGTGTTGCGCTGACGGCTCCCGCTGCGACACCGGCCTCGGCTTCCGGAGTTGTCGCATTGCTGTGTCCCAGGCTGACGCGAATGCCTAGCCGAACGGCTTCCTGAATCAGCGCGATAGCTCCCGGCAATTCCGGCGCGACAGTCATCAGAACGACGTGGCCTCGGGACGCTTCCCAGAATCGCTGCAGCAACTCGATCGACGGCGGCTGCAGGTATTCCGCCGGCTGCACGCCGCGCTTGCTGTGGGATAGAAAGGGGCCTTCCAGGTGGATGCCAAGTGGTTTTGCGCCGCCTGCGAAATCACCAGCCGCCGTATTGGCTCGCTCAATTTGCCGCGCCATGCCTTCCAGCGCGCGCAGGGTCATGTCGATGGGCGCGGTCACCGTAGTCGGCAGATAGGCGGCGACGCCGCAGGTGGACAGGAATTTGCCGATGGCATCGAACGCCTCGTCGGTGCCTTCCATCGCGTTGTGTCCCATCGCGCCGTGAATATGGACATCGAAATATCCCGGAACCAGAATGGCGTCAGGAAAGTCGAGGTGTTGCGCTCCCTCCGGCAGCGATAGCGCGCCACGAGACTCAATGCTGGTGATCAGACCGTCTTCAATGGTGACCTGCGGTGCGTCGATTTCTGTCAGCGGAGTCAGTAGCTTCGCTGCTGTCAATACTGTGGTCACGATTGCCACCCTTCTCGCAAATCTTTCAGTTGCAGACAAGTATGTAAGCGATTCGAATCGGCTTTCGCCAGTTCCGCTATCGCCTGAAAATTTTCGTGTACATACTAAAGATACCAAGGCCAGATGAGCCGCGCAGCGTCTAGGCTGCATGGTTGCACCGGGCGCCGTTCCAATTGTTTTCTCATGTAGTTTTCGTATGCGTTTCTGTCGCGCCGCGTTCACCAAGTCTCGAGTACAGCGGACCGAAGTGTTGTAGCATCAAATCAAATTCGAACACAATGAACGCAGCATAACGTGGAGCTATTGGAGCCCGCAGGAATGACCGCAGAAGGTCGAGCAAACATCACCGCCGATCGCGCGTCGAAGTCGTCGGACTCCGGCGGCCAATCGATCGCGACTGGAGCCGTTCTGAGTGACCGCGATGGGTCACAGGAAATGTCGCCGCCGACAATGCTGCCTCTGTGTGTCGATCTGGATGGCACTCTGGTCAAGTCGGACACTCTCGCCGATTCTCTTTGCGTTCTGGCGCGGACTCGTCCATGGGATCTGCTGCGCCTGCCCGGGTGGCTGCTGGGCGGCAAGGCCCGGCTCAAGCGGGAAGTGTCGACCCGCGCCCCGCTCGATGCCGCACATCTTCCTTACAACGAGACTTTGATTGTCTTCCTGCGTGAACAGGCCGCTTCCGGGCGGCAACTGTATCTTTCCACCGGAGCAGATCAGCATTTGGCGCATGGGGTGGCGCAGCACCTGGGATTGTTTGATGGCGTGTTCTCCAGCGACGGCGTCACTAATCTGACTGGCAAGGAGAAGTTGCATCTGCTGGAATCTCGCTTCGGTCGCAGCGGTTTTGCGTACGTCGGCAACAGCCGCAAAGATCTGCCGCTGCTCGGCGCATCGAAAGGCGCAATGCTCGCCAATCCGACCGTGGGGCTGCAGAGTCTGCTGCAGCGCAAGAAAATTCCGGTGCAGCAGGTGTTTCAGGACCGCGCCTCCGGATTCCGGTCCATCGGGCGCGCGTTGCGGATGCATCAGTGGGCCAAGAACGTATTGATCTTTTTACCGCTGATCCTGGCCCATGCGTTGAAGATGAGTGTGCTGCTGCAATCGGCCCTGGCATTTGTGAGCTTCAGTCTGGTCGCTTCCAGTACCTACATCGTGAATGACATTCTCGATCTTGCCGCCGATCGGGTTCATCCGCGCAAGCGCCGCCGGCCATTCGCCGCCGGAGATCTTTCCGTCATCGCGGGTTTCTGCGTGGCTGCTTTGCTGTTCGCCGCCGGCGTGGCGATTTCGTTGCCGATGGCGCCCAAATTCACCTCGTGGTTGCTGGTCTATTGTGTGGTCACGCTTGCCTACTCGCTCTATTTCAAACGCGTCGTGATCATCGACGTGATTATTCTTTCTGCGTTGTATACGCTGCGCATCCTGGCGGGCGCGGCGGCGGCAAGAGTTCCTATTTCCGACTGGATGGCGGGATTTTCCATTTTTTTCTTCTTCAGTCTGGCCCTGGTCAAGCGCTTTAGCGAGCTGGAAAATCTTCGCGCGAGAGGCGTCGCTCCCAGCAATGGCCGAGGCTACCTGGTGCACGATATGGAGCAGTTGCGGGCCTTCGGCACCGGCAGCGCCTTTGCCTCCATCGTGGTATTCACTCTCTACATCAACAATCCCGAAGTGCGGAATCTCTATCACCATCCCCAGCGTTTATGGCTGCTGACGCCGCTGCTGATCTGGTGGATGAGCCGCGTGTGGCTGCGCGCATCGCGCGGACAAATGCACGAAGACCCGGTGATTTTCGCGTTGACAGACCGAGCCAGTCTGCTGGCCGGTGTGGCAATTTTTTTGATTGCCCTCTCCGCTTCGATATAACTGGAGTCAATGACAATGCCATCGAAAGCGCCGGTGTTTGAATCCTGGGGCCGCTATCCCAAGCTGGACGTTCGCGTAGAACCGCTGTTCTGGACCGATGAATATCCGCGGGGAACGCGTCTTCCTCCCTCCGTCCTGGCTGTGGGAATGGGCCGCAGTTACGGCGATGTCGGCCTGCTGGAGGGCGGCACTATGCTTTCCACGCGCGGGCTCGATCGCTTTCTCCACTTTGAACCGGCGACCGGCCTGCTGCGATGCGAAAGCGGCGTGACCCTGGATCAGATTCTGCAATTCTCAGTTCCGCGCGGCTGGTTTCTGCCGGTCACTCCCGGAACAAAATACGTCAGCATTGGCGGCGCGATTGCCAACGACGTGCATGGAAAAAATCATCATGTCGCGGGCTCCTTCGGCAATCATGTGCCGCGGTTTGAGCTGGTGCGCTCCGACGGTTCCAAATCGATTTGCTCTGTGGATGAAAATCCCGAGATGTATCACGCCACCATCGGCGGCATGGGCCTGACCGGCTTGATCACCTGGGCGGAAGTGCGGTTGCGGCCTATTGCGTCTCGCAAGATTCGTTACACGGCCATCAAGTTCAGCGGCATCGATGAATTCCTGTCCATCTCCAACAGTAGCCGGTCGGAGTGTACGATGGCGTGGATCGACTGCATTTCGCAGGGTCGCGCGTTTGCTCGCGGCATTTACATGCAAGGGGATTATTCCGAGGTATTGGAGCCGAAAAAGGCCTCCTCTAAGCCGCGACTGGCAGTACCGTTCGATTTTCCATCGTGGGCCCTCAACCGCACCTCCATGCGACTGTTCAACGAACTGTACTATCGCAAGCAGCTGCGGCGGCAAGTGACCGGGCTTATCGACTACGAGCCGTTTTTCTATCCCCTCGACAGCGTGCTTCACTGGAATCGCATCTATGGCAAGCGCGGCTTTTTGCAATTTCAATGTGTCATCCCCTGGCGCTATGGAAGAGATGGGATTATCGCGATTCTCGAGACCATCGCCGAGTCCGGCATGGCATCGTTTCTGGCCGTGTTGAAGGTGATGGGCGAGTTGCCTTCCGTCGGATTGATGTCGTTTCCGCAGCCGGGCATCACCCTTGCGCTTGATATCGCGCTTAAGCCTGAAGTGACCTTCCCCTTGTTCGAACGTTTGGCGGAGATGACGCGGGAGCTCGGTGGGCGGCTCTATCCGGCCAAGGATGCATGCATGACCGGCCATCAGTTTCGCTCGTTCTATCCGCAGTGGCAGCAATTCGAGCAATATCGGGATCCGGCATTTACCTCGGCGTTTTGGGAGCGGGTGACGGCCGATGCGTAGACGCCGCAGTCAAATGGAAAGTCTGGAGGATACTCCAGGCCAGAGACAGAACAGGTCCACGAAGCATCCGCTGCCGGAGACCATCGTCGTGCTGGGTGCGACGTCGGCGATTGCGCAGGCCTGGATGCGGCTGCTGGCGCCGCAGGGTGCCAGCTTCTTTCTGGTGGCGCGCAATGCTGTCCATCTGGACTCCGTGGCGAAAGATCTGGTCACGCGAGGAGCTGCAGCTGTTCATGTGGAAACGGCAAATCTCGACGACACCTCGGGCCATGTCGCGCTGCTGGAACGCGCGGCCGCCGCGCTGGGAAATCTGGATTGCGCGTTCATCGCCCACGGAGTGCTCGGCGATCAGGCCGCGGGCGAACGGGATTTCGCGGTTGCCTCCGCCAGCCTGCAGACGAATTTTCTTTCTACCGTGTCGCTGGTCACGTGGCTGGCCAACTATTTTGCGGCGCAGTATCACGGCCGGCTGGTTGTCATCTCCTCGGTAGCTGGGGATCGAGGTCGCAAGAGCAATTACATTTATGGCGCTGCCAAAGCGGGCCTGAATACTTTTCTGGCTGGAGTTCGCAACCGGCTGGATCGAGAAGGCGTGCAAATCCTGACAGTTCGCCCAGGATTTGTCGCGACCCCGATGACGGCGCATCTGCCGCAAGGACCGTTGTTTGCTACTCCAGATGCCGTTGCACATGACATTCTGCACGCCATGGAGCATCGCCGCGATGTTCTGTACACTCCGTGGTTCTGGCGATGGATCATGGCCCTCATCCGCGCCATTCCCGAATGGAAATTCAAAAAGATGGACTTGTAGTTGGCTTCCTCTCCCAATTTGCTTGCGACAGATCACAACCCGGAACCAATATTGCCGCGCAGCCGTATCATTTAGGTAGAGCACGGCCGAAAAGCGAGACTAGGCATGGGATTCCGGGAGTCACTGAAAATCGCGCTGCAGTCATTGTGGGCGAACAAAATGCGCTCCATCCTTACGCTGATTGGCGTGGTCATCGGTGTCGCTTCCGTCATCATGATCGTCACCATGATCAATGGCGTAAACAAATATGTCGCGACCAAGGTGTATGGCTACGGAGCGGATGTTTTCACCGCCAGCCAGATGCCGCAAGTCATCATGAGCAGCGAACAATATCTGAAATATCAGAAGCGGAAAATTCTGCGCATGGACGACTACGAAGCCGTCAAAGATGAATGCACGGCCTGCGTCGCGGTGGGTGCGGAAATCTCGAAATCCGGCAATGTAGTCTCGAAACATCAGTCGGCGACAAACGTCGGCATCCGCGGATGGACCACGGACATGCTGACCATGTACAACTTCAACATCGCCGAGGGCCGGTCCTTTACTCCCACGGAGTTGCAACATGATGCCAAGGTCGCGGTCGTCGGCTACGACGTTGTCGACAATGTGCTGGGCATCGGTGATCCCATCGGGAAAGAAGTGCGAGTCGACGGAGTTCCGTATCGGGTTATCGGCGTCGTTGAGCGGCAGGGAACCACGCTGGGCCAAAGCCAGGACAACTTTGTCGGCATCCCGATTTCTACCTACCAGGCTGTATACGGCACAAACGACTCTGTCACCATTTATGGCAAGGCGGGGGGCGTTGACGAAAAGCTGGAAACGGCTTCAGACCAGATGCGGGCGATTCTTCGCGCCAAGAGGCACGATGCTCCGGGGGAGGAAGACAGCTTCAGCGTCGATACAAACGCCAGCTTCGTCGGTCTGTTCAAGAGTTTCAGCCAGAGTTTCTTCGGCGTTGCCATTGGAATCGCAACCATATCGCTGGTCATCGGCGGCATCGTCATCATGAACATCATGCTGGTTTCTGTCACGGAGCGGACCCGCGAAATCGGCGTACGCAAGGCGTTGGGAGCGCGACGCAGCGATCTGATGATGCAGTTCCTGATCGAGTCCGCAACTATGGCACTTGTCGGCGGTTTCATTGGCGTGATTGGGGGAATTGCTATCGCCAAATTGATCACGCTCATTATCGGATTTCCGACGACGATCGCTTTGTGGTCTGTGCTGGTCAGCTTGCTGCTGGCTACCTCTGTCGGAATCTTCTTCGGCGTCTACCCCGCGCGTAAGGCCGCCATGCTCGATCCCATCGTCGCCCTGAGGTCGGAGTTGTGAGAAAATTTCTGCGATCCAGCCGGTCCCTTGAATCCATGCGAATGGCGATGGAAACGCTGCGCAGCAATAAGATGCGCTCGGGCCTGACCATTCTTGGAATTGTGATCGGCGTGACTACAGTGATCGCGCTTTCATCGTTTATCAACGGGCTGAATCAGAACGTCGAAAATCTCGTCGCCTCCTTCGGGACGAATGTGTACTGGATATTTCGTTTTCCGGTAATCAATGTGCGCCCCACCGCGGAAATGCTGGCCCGCAAGCAATTGACTATGGACGACGTAGTGGCGTTGGCCAAACTGCCTCATGTTGCCGCCGTGTCTCCGCAGCTGCGTTATCAGAACTTCGACCTGGGATTCGGCAATGTCGCCGTGAAATATAAAGGGCGGACCGTACAGCACACCATTCTCGAAGGAGACACCACCGCCGAGCCGGAGGTGGATACCGTAAATATTCCGGAGGGTCGTTTTTTCTCGCAGTATGAGCAGGAAAAGCATTCCGACGTAGTGGTTCTGGGATACGATACCGCGGATGAATTATTCCGAGGCGATGAGCCGCTGGGCAAGGAAGTAGAAATCGGCGGGGATATGTTTCGCGTGATCGGGGTGATGGAAAAGCGCAAGACTGCGTTCGGCGGCGGCAAGAATCCGGACGACAATGCGGCGTATTTCCCAATTGGAACCTTCCATAAAATCCATCCGGAAATCCTGGATTACTGGATTTCGGTGAAGTATGACAGCGAAGCCAACAAGCAGGCCGTGTATGACGAAATTGAGCAAACGCTGCGCATCCAGCGCAAAGTTCGTTTCAATCAGCCGGACAATTTCGCCATTTTCGCGCCTGATGCCATCACGCGAATCTGGAATCAGCTGACCGGCGGAATTTTCATTTTTATGATCGGTGTGGCAAGCGTTGGGCTGATGGTCGGCGGAGTCGGCGTGATGAATATCATGCTGGTTTCCGTTACCGAGCGCACTCGCGAAATTGGCGTTCGCAAAGCGATTGGAGCCACCAAACGCACCATCCTGCTGCAGTTCACCATTGAGGCGATCACACTTTGCGCTGTAGGTGGTTTTATCGGTGTGCTCATCGGCGCTATTCTCACCATGGCGGTACGGCTGATTTTCCCGACCATTCCAGCCTTCGTCTCCACGTTCTGGGCCATCACTGGCTTCACAGTGTCGTGCGCCATTGGCCTGCTCTTCGGTATTTACCCGGCGTGGAAAGCAGCCAATCTCGACCCCATCGACGCGCTGCGCTACGAGTGAGCGCCCCATGATCGATTAATGGCCTATGGCTCGGTTCATCAGGATCCACATATAGATTGAAAGGGGCACACCCACAATCAGTGTCACCACAAAGGCCCAGAGGCGGCGCCGCTTCTGACGGGGAGTCAGATCTTGCAGGGTCATATAACGCGTAATCCGTCTGACCTGTAAGTCTTTTATAGCCCACCAACAATACCAAGAATTCGGATCTTCGGGCATAGCTGTACCTCTTCCGGTACCTGGCACGCAGTTTATCCTAGATCGCAGCCCTGATGATGCCGACATATACCCTATCGCTTGCAGCGCAATGGATTCCCATCGCGTTTACCGCGCTGACACTGATGGCGTTGGTGTACTCGATTTTTGTATTTCGTGCTGCGCACGCCTACATGCGAAGCTTGCGCCAGCCGCTGCCGGACTTCTTTCCTGCCGTCAGTATTCTCAAGCCCGTCAAAGGCATCGATCCGGAGATGTACGAGGCTTTCGCCAGCCACTGCCGGCAGGATTATCCGGGCGAATACGAAATTCTTTTTGGGGCGGGCAGCATGGAAGATCCGGCTGTTGCGCTGATTGAACAACTGCAGCGTGAATTTCCGCACCAACAGATTCGCCTGCTGATTTGCCCGGAGGTTTTCGGAGCAAACGGGAAAGTCAGCAACCTGGTGCAGATGGCTGCCGACGCGCGCTACGATCACCTGCTGATCAACGACAGCGACATTCGCGTAACGCCGCACTATTTGCGACGCGTGATGCCTGCGTTTGCGCTGCCCTGCGACACGGGTAAAAAAGTTGGAATGGTGACGGCGCTCTATCGCGGCCATTCTCACAACACACTGGGTTCGCGGTTGGAGGCGCTCGGCATTAGCACCGACTTTATGCCTGGCGCCCTGACGGCACGGTGGATGGAAAAAGGATTGCGTTTCGGTCTCGGCTCCACGCTGGCCATGACGCGGGAAGCTCTCGACGCCATTGGCGGCTTGCTCCCGCTGGTAAATCATCTCGCCGACGACTATGAACTGGGCGCGCGGATATTTCACGCGGGTTATCGCGTGGAACTGGCGCGCGAGGTGGTCGAAACATCGATCCCGGCTTACACCTTTTCTCAGTTTCTGGCGCATCAACTACGGTGGGCACGTGGTGTGCGCGACGCGCGACCGCTGGGCTACTTCGGTCTGCTGGTGACATTTGGCTTGCCGTGGGCGATTGCGAATGTAATTGCATCCGCAGCTTCGCTCGACAGCATCGCGTTGTTGAGTGTGATGGTGTGTGTCCGCTTCGTGATGGCGCTCAGCATTGGCGTAGGTGTGCTGGGCGATCAGGCAACGCTACGCGATCTGTGGTTGCTGCCTTTGCGCGATGTTGTGGCCCTTGCCGTATGGTTCTGGAGCTTTGCGGACGATGCCGTCGTTTGGCGCGGCGAGCGCTTTCATCTACGCAACGGAAAGTTGATCCGCGAAAAACAATGACAAGAACGGGTGGCTTCCTCCGGTAACGTCGGGCATATAGTTAGGTTGAACGTTGGCATTGGAAGATAACATGGTCATGAACATGGTTTCCGTCCCGACATTCAGCAACACTCCAGCGCAGCAGCCTGCGCCTCAGGCTGCAACGTTGATTTATGACGACTGGTACCCCGCGATGCGCAGCGATCGATTGCGCCGCGGTCAGACAGCGACCGCCATGCTGCTCGGGATTCCTCTTCTGCTGGGCAGAACCGAGGACGATAAATTATTCGCGATGCGCGATAGCTGTCCTCATCGTGGTATTCCCCTGTCCTACGGCTCATTCGATGCTTCTGGCGTCACCTGCAAATATCACGGATGGCGGTTCGATCCTGTCACCGGTCAGTGCAGGGAGATTCCATCGCTGACCCCAGAAGATACTCTCGATTGCGCTCGCGTTTACGCGACTGCCTTTCCCTGTGAGGAGCGCGACGGACATGCGTGGGTCTATGTGCCGGGTCCGGGCTCCGGCCGCGTGCGTCCGGAAGATCTCCCTACGTTGCCGCCCATTCCGGAAGTGGAGAAATTTGGATCGCGCTATCGCTGGGCACATCTGGCGGCGGAGTTGCCCTGCAATGTCGATCACGGAATTATCGGCCTGATGGATCCCGCGCACGGTCCTTTCGTGCATCAAGCCTGGTGGTGGCGCAGCGGCAGCAGCATCCACGTAAAACAAAAGCAATTTGAGCCGATTCCGCAGGGCTTTCGCATGACCGCGCATGCGCCTTCCGCCAACAGCGCGCCATATAAATTGCTGGGCGTTTATGGTCAGGCGATCATGACGACCATCGATTTTGTACTCCCCAACCGCCGCTATGAGACCATCCGCTGCGGCGATAAATGGTTTTCCAGCCTCACCACGGTCACCCCGACGACGGCTACTACCTGCCGTATCGATGTGTGTGCCACGTGGAACGTTTTTTATCGCGTTCCATTTGTTATCTCGATCGCAAAGGCTTTTGGACGACGATTTGTCGAGCAGGATCGTCAGACCATGATCGAGCAGGCGCAGGGGCTGCAGTTCAATCCATCGCTGATGTTGATTGACGATGCCGATCGTCCGGCGAAGTGGTATTTTGCGCTGAAGCAGGCACGCCTGCAGATGGCTTCCACCGGCAAGTTTGAACATCCGCTGACCGGTCCGATCGTATTGCACTGGCGCAGCTAGGGTCCCTGCCTTGGCGCAAGCCCATGCCAGGCCGCATTGTGGGAAAACGTGTTCCACTCTGAGAAACCGAGTTCCGCAAACTTGTGCAATTATTTGCATGCTTGGCCTTGCGATGACACGCAACTCACTTCTTATCTGACATTCAGATTTGGAATAGCAATTGCTATTACCCAATCAAGAGCACCAAATGAGAGGCTTTTTGGGGAGCCTTCGAGAAGGCGGCGTGCCGATATGTCTGAATCGCTGATGAGCAGCGTTGCGGGGCCGCTTCTTCTTCGCTAGAGCCTGTTATTAACTTTGAAGGAAGTTCAACAGAATCAGCAAGTTGCAGCCATTCAGCAGCATCGGAGTTTTGGCTTTCAAGTGGTTTAAAATCAGCAACTTGCGGAGAAGTTAATAGCACGCCCGAGAATCCTGAAACACGTTTAACTGTAACTCCATGCTGAGATCGTCCCCCGAAATAGGAGAGGAAATGAGGAACAAAAGGGTCCTTGCTCTCGTGGCCATGTTGATTGCGGTTGCCGGGGTTTCGTTCTTGGTTTTTTGGGGGGTGGACCGGCAGCGCACTGTTGCGTCCGCGGGCATGGCCGACTCTGGAGTCAGCCCCGGAACGCTGGCGTTCGACTACGCGGCGTTTTCGCAGCAGTCTGCGGCGCGATCCGGAGCGCAATCCGCGAAGCCGGCGGTTGCCAGGGTAAACCCCTACTCCGTGGTTCGCCATGGAATCTGCGTCCCAGGCAACGCTCCCAATCAGGAAGAGGAATCGCGAAAGAAATGGGAAGCGCTCCTGCAGGATCCGTTCTGGCAATCGATCTTTGCTGGCGTCTATCCGGAAAAATTTCATCTGGAAACGACCAGGCTTGCGATGTACCGCTATGTCACCTACTGGAAGATGGAAAAGGGACAGTTGATTCATTGGACCGGCAGAAAGATCCTCATTCGTGCGGGTACAAGACTCTTCACCGACGGGAAGGGGGAGATGTTTCTCTGCGCGTGCGGCAACCAGGTCGCGGCGGTTTTGCCGCCAAAAGCGCCAGGCACAATCCTGCCGCCCGAAGAAGAGCCGCCCGTGGCCTATCTTGTTCCACCCGAGCCGGATCCGCTTCCCCTGATTCCCGAGGCAGTGCCCAGCAGGTTTCCCCTGGTGGCCCCACCGGAACTGGTGAGGGCGCCACCCTACGACGGACCGGTTTGGTCCCTTCCCCCACCGCCGATATTCGTAGGGGGCTCGCCTCCGGGCGGCGGACGGGAACCAGTTCCACTTACGCCTGTCCAGCCGCCGGTAGTTCCCGAGCCGGGCACATTGTCGCTCACCCTCATTGGGCTCGGCGCATGCATTGTTGAGCGCCGCCGTCGCAAGCGGCAATGACGAATTGCTGGCGCCGGTGCAAAATGCGAACAGTAACGCAAGTCCCTCGACTGGTCGCAAGGGCGACCCGCGCAAGAACTTCGCTCGGGACGGCAATTTTTTTGGGCCCGCTCATCTTTCCATCCCATTCGAGCCAGTCGCTGCGGCGACCGACTTGAATGGGGCACCGAGCCGGTGGTCGCTTAGTGCGGAACACCCCCGTTGTCGACAGCCAGCTGGTCGACGTCGATATCCAACTTGGTTCCAAGCTCGCGGAATTTCTGCTCCCACTCGATGCCGTTCGTATCGGCAAATGTTCGCTGGCGCGAGATTGTGTACCAGAGATTCTGCGCCTCCCAGACATCCACCTGAGCCGGCAACTCATGCAACACGTCGCAGATCTGCAACGCGGTATCGAGAGACGCGCGATCCATGTGCAATTCCAGCTGCTGCATAGCGCGCAACATGCGCTGGCTGACCACGAACGGCACAGAGACAGGGTCGATTCCAACCTGGTCGGCGCGTATCTGGGTCAGCAATCCTCGCAGCCGAGCAGCATCGAATGGTTCGTTGGCCAGTTCCTGGCGCAAATCCGCATTCAGGCTGAATTCGGCGGCCAACATCAGCACACGTGGTTTGGGCATTCCGCTCAGACTCAGGTAGTGCAGCAGCGAAATGTGATCGTCGTACATCGATCGCATGGTGCCTTCCATCTCCCCTAGCGTGGTGTCCAGAAGCTGTTGCAGAATGCGCCGCTGTTCATCTCGAAACAAAGACGTCAGTGAATAGCGAGTGGTGTCGAACTCGCGTTCAAAAAGCAGGATTCCTTCAGCAACGTCGGCACTCAGCAGGGTCTCCTGCATCTTTTTGACGGAATTCTGAAACTTATCCTGGTTCGCTGAGTCGACGGATTGCACTGTGGCAGAAAGGCTTTGGTCGCCGCGGTAGTACACCGCGAACAAAACATCCTCCTGTTCGAGCGTAACCCGCGAAGAGACTTCTGCTTGACCGTAGGCAAAACGGCGACGTCCCGTGCTGAGCAGTTCACCCGATGTGCGACGAACGTCGTAGCAGAACAGCGGCGTGGTTTCCGGCTGAGGCTCGAACATGGAAATGATGGCATAGTGAGCGCCCACCCGTTCCAGATCGATTTCTTGCGCCAGTACGCTTTTGCGATAGATGTCGGCTCCGTTGACGTGCTCCGGTCCGTTGCTTTCCGCCTCTGCAAGGCGCTGGAGGAACGCTGGTTCGAGTGCCGCGCCGGGGCTGCCGAATACTTCCGCCGCCAGTTGCAGCACGCGGGCGGCATAGGAGATCACCTGTACCGTCTCGATCCCAGCCAGGTCATCGAAAAACCATCCGCAACTGGTGTACATCAGCTGCAGATGACGCTCCATTTCCATCAACTTCAACGCCGTAATACGTTCCAGCGGCGACAGCGCGCGCAGGCAATGGTCCTCCAAAAAGAGCTGCTGCGAAGCCGGAGTGCGATTCAGGATCACGCCAATGTAGCTGTCGCGGGCGACCGAGGGATCGTGAAACAACGTCGCCGCAGAGGTCTGCCACAAGGGCCGTGGTTGCATCTCGAAGCCAATCGAGAGCCTCGCGCAGTGGGGACCGCCACTTCTGGTTCGAGCCGGAACGCTGCCCGGTGTTGCATCCGCAGTCGGAGCGCCATCGGTCCACTCCATGGCCGCAACTCCAGGAAGAATTTTCGCGAATCTCCGCCTCCGATGTCGGAGGGAATTTCTCCAGAAATTCTCCGTAGTTGGTCAGATGAACTTCGCTGTCCTGCTCAATCGACTGCAGCGCATACGCCAGGGCCATGTCGCCATGTTGGTGGTGATGCCCGTAGCTTTCGCCGTCGGTTGCGATGTGGACAAGCTGCCCACGCTCTCCGTTGTCGCGGAAACCGTGCAGCAGACGTTTCTTCATGTCTCCGCCGTTGTTCAGCAGACCTTCAAATGCGATGGCGCGCGAAATTGGACCGTCGTAAAAAAATACGGCGATGCTGTGTCCTTTCGACGTGTGCACCAGGTAGGGTCGTGTCGGGTCGACCGTCGCATCCGGAGTTTCGTGCCAGGCTCGAGTTCTCGAATCCTTTCTCTTCCCAATTGCACGGACACGTGCGCACTGGTGGGGCGCCAGAATCGTGAACAGGATTCCGTGCCGCGCCAGCAGGTCCAGGCTCTCCAGATCGACGGCCGTTTCCGACAGCCACATGCCTTCCGGCTTGCGGCCAAAGCGATGTTCAAAGTCGGCGATGCCCCAGCGGATCTGCGTAATCTTATCCTGCGTGGAGGCCAGCGGAAGAATGATGTGGTTGTAGACCTGCGCGATCGCAGAGCCATGTCCGCCGAACCTCTCCATGCTGATGCGGTCGGCGTCCATAATTTTCTGATAGGTCAGCGGAGCGAGTTTTTCCATCCACGCCAGCAGGGTGGGGCCGAAGTTGAAGCTGATGCGGGAATAATTGTTGACGATGCGAACAATCTTGTTTTGCGTATTCAGGATGCGCGAGCTGCCGTTGGCGGCATAACACTCATGGTTGATGCGCGCATTCCAGTCGTGATACGGCGCAGCGGAGTCCTGCACTTCAATCGCTTCCAGCCATGCGTTTTCTCGGGGCGGCTGATAGAAGTGTCCATGCACGCATACAAAGCGTTGCGGCACGCTCATCGATTTCTCCGCGCGGGTGGCGTTTCGCCTTTGACTACCAGGTCACAAGCGCGCCATAAATACCAGCTGGCCACCGAGTGCCACGGATCCCAGCGCGCTGCCCGGCGTCGCATCACATCGGGTGCAGGAAGATCGGCGAGGGTGACTGGATCGCCTGGACGCAATTTGCCGAAGGTGAGGGCGAATCCCTTGCGGACTCCATAGTCTGAAACCGGGAGCACGTTGGGCCGACCCATGCGAAAGATGAGCAGCATTTGCACTGTCCACACGCCAATTCCGCGTACCGTGGTGAGCCGCGCGCAAATCTCTTCATCGTCCATTCGATGCAGCTTCGTTAGCGGCGGCACAATGCCTGCTTCGCTCTTTTCCGCCAGGTCTCGAATGGCAAGCAACTTACTTGCCGACAGTCCGGCGCCGCGGAGCGCGACGTCGCTCAAGCGCAACATTCCCGCAGCGGTCGGGGTGCGATCGGGGAATAACTCCAGAATGCGGCCATGAATCGCTTTCGCGGCGCGGCCGTGCAATTGCTGGTAGACGATGGATTCCAGCAGCGCTTCAAAGGTGGAATGCGTCGGCTTCAGCCGCATGGCGAACGGTCCGGAACGCATGCATCAATTTCGCCAGGCGTGCGTCCGCCGCTGTCAATTCCTGACAGGCGCGGGCGTGATCGTAACGAACTTTGCGGAGACCGCCAGTCACAGTTTCCAGTCTATACACTGTTGCGTAGAAGCTGTCTCATGTCCGCATCGCGACTTCGGCCAACGACCTGAGACCCGCTTTGATTGCGGGTCTCACGCTCGACATATCGCGCAATATCGAAGATATGAGACAGCTTCTGGTACGCGAGGTGAGCCGTGCAGCAGATCAACGGAAGCATTCCTGCAGAGGGAATTGGATGGATCGTAGGCGGAGAGGAACATCGCACTGGCACGCGGCTGGAGCTGCGCGCACCCTTCGATCAATCCTTGATCTCCCATGTCTGGCAGGCAACATGGACGGATGCGCAGCAGGCTGTCGCGGCAGCGGTTGCGGGATCTGCACGCAGTTCAGAATTGGGATCGTGGCAGCGGCAGAATATTTTGAGCGCGGTGGCCGCTCGGCTGCAATCGGAATACGAACAATTCGCGCAGACAATTATGCGAGAGGCGGGCAAGCCGATTACAGCCGCCCGTGCGGAAGTCGATCGCGCCATTCTGACGTTTCGCGTGGCTGCCGAGGAGTCGACTCGAATGGGTGGCGAAGTTCTGCCTCTCGATCTGATTCCATCCTCCGCTGGACGGTGGGGACTGTCGCGCAGATTTCCCATCGGTCCGGTTCTGGCTATCACGCCGTTCAATTTTCCATTAAATCTGGTCGCGCACAAATTGGCGCCCGCCATTGCATGCGGATGTCCAGTGATCTTGAAGCCTGCGCCACAAACTCCGTTGAGTTCCTGGCAGCTGGTGCGTGCCATTCTGGAAGCGGGCTGGCCGACGGAGGCGCTGGCGTTTCTCCCGCTCTCGAATGAGGACACATCGCGGCTGGTCGCCGAGGACGATCGCATTCGCGTGGTCAGTTTCACCGGAAGCGCGCGCGTCGGGTGGGAGTTGAAGTCAATGGCAAAAAAGAAACGGATCTTGCTGGAGCTGGGCGGAAACGCCGCCATGATCGTTCACCGCGACTGGCCGGATCTCGAGGGCGCGGCTCAATCCGCAGTAAAGGGTGGATTCGGATATTCAGGGCAAAGTTGCATCTCCGTGCAGCGCGTGTATGTGCATCACTCGATCTTCAAACCGTTTTGCGATGCGTTGCTGAGCCAGGTTGAAAAGCTGCAGCTGGGCGATCCGGCGTTGGACTCGACCGAGGTGGGTCCTATGATCCGTCAGAGCGATGCGGAGCGGGTGGAGGCCTGGATTGACGAGGCAATTCGCGAGGGTGCGAAGCAACTCGCCGGCGGAAAACGGGCAGGGTCAATGATCGTCCCAACTGTTTTGACCGGGACGCACTCGCCGATGAAAGTCACCGATGAGGAAGTTTTTGGTCCGGTCATCGCCGTAGAACCGTACGAAAAATTTGACGATGCAATCGCCGCGGTGAACGCCTCGAAGTATGGATTGCAAGCCGGCCTGCTGACTCGCGATGCTGGGCTGATTCAAGAAGCCTATCGCGCGTTGCAGGTGGGTGCATTGATCGTGGGCGACGCGCCAACATGGCGCCTGGACTCGATGCCGTACGGCGGCGTGAAGGATTCCGGAGAGGGACGAGAGGGCGTGCGTTACGCCATCGAAGAGATGACCGAGCCGCGCCTGCTGGTGATGGCTCTGAAGTCGAACGAGTAACAGCGAGACTGTCGCGCGCATGACATTTCACCCGCAAGTGGAGCACTTGCAAACGTCGAATGGATCAGCGGTTCTGCAGATATAATTTTGATTCAGAAGGAAAATTTTCCCAGAAATTTTCAATTGGGGTTGCCGAACTTTCCATCAGTCCTGTAGTCTTTTTTTCGGGTCGTTTAATTTTTCACGACGCCAAACTCTTGTTTTGCAACCAAAAACCCGTCATAGTTCATCGCTCAACAGAACACCTTCGGCGGTGGGTTCGGGGAAAATTCAGACAGCTCGGCTGACTGCCGGGCAAGCAGGCAGGGAAGCACCTACACATGGCGCAGATTTTTGATCGCAGTTCCAATTCGCTGACTCGGATTAGCCTTGTTCTTTCTGGATTGATCTTGATCGGAATCGGCGTGACGCTTAATTATCTGCAGCGTTCCCCGTGGGTCACGCGGCAGGGCCAACGCGCGGAGCAGCCGGTCCCGTTCAGCCACAAGCACCACGTTCAAGGCCTTGGACTGCAGTGTCAGTATTGCCACACCTCCGTGGAAAAATCGAGCTATGCTGGTATTCCGCCGACCAAGACCTGTATCAACTGTCACGCGCAAATCTGGACCAATGCCGACTTGCTGGCGCCGGTGCGCAACAGTTGGGCGACGGGCGATTCCATCCCCTGGATCAAAGTTCATGACCTGCCGGATTACGTCTACTTCGATCACTCGATCCACGTCAACAAGGGGATTGGCTGTTCTACCTGTCATGGCCGCATTGATGAAATGCCGCTGACCTACCAGGAGAGCTCGCTGCAGATGGAATGGTGCCTGAACTGCCATCGCAACCCGGCCAGGAATCTTCGCCCCACGTCGCAGATTTACCAGATGGCCTGGAAAAGTCCGTCCACGCTGCATCCAGTCTGGTGTACCAATCAACCCACGACGCCTGGCGTTCCGACGGCGCAACTAGTGAATTGCGTCACCCAGAATCCTGACAACAACGCAGCTCAAGTTGCGGCACTCGATATGCCGCAAGTTCCGCCGAGCGGCCCCGATTCACCCACATTTGCCGATAATCGCAACTGGTCTTCACCCGGCGGGGGTTCCGTGCATGCCCCGGTTCCAGTCAATCCGCATTTCGTCAAATTCACAGACCAGACATCCCTTGGAAACTATCTACTGGTGCAATACCACATTCGTCCGCCGCGGCAGCTGACCAGCTGTGACACCTGTCATCGATGAATCGCGATATGGAAGGGCAACCCCAACCGATTCTGGACGCAGCCACGAACGATAACCACAAAGGTCAAGATTCGAAGATGGAAAACGAGCATAAGACCGGTACCCACGAGACCATAGCAACGGATTCGGTTGAAAAGTCAAAATCGGCGCAGTTGATTGAGACCGCCCAGGCGCGTCTGGCAGGCATGTCGGGCAAACGGTACTGGCGGACCATCGATGAGTTGGCAGATACCCCCGATTTTCAGGATGCCTTGCGGCGCGAGTTTCCACAGCATGCTGCCGAGTGGGTAGATTCGGTTTCCCGTCGTGGATTTATGAAATTGATGGGAGCTTCGATCGCCCTGGCTGGATTGACCGGATGTACCAAGCAGCCGGACGAGCCCATCTATCCGTACATCAAGCAGCCCGAAGATCTGGTGCTGGGACAACCGATGTATTTTGCCACGGCGCACCCGTTTCCCATGGGTTCGGTACCGTTGCTGGTAAAAAGCGAATCCTTTCGCCCGATTAAAGTTGAAGGCAATCCAGAACATCCCATGAATCACGGCACCTCGGATGCCTACTCCCAGGGAACGCTTCTGGGTCTGTACGATCCGGATCGTTCCAAGCGCGTGCTGTATCGCGGCGAAACCCGTGACTATTCGAATTTTGTGTCGGATTTTACCGCCATGCTGGAATCGAAGAAATCGAGCGGCGGACAGGGATTGTATTTCCTCAGCGGCACCGTGGTTTCGCCAACCCTGGCTGCCCAGTGGAAGAGTGCCAGCGCAAAATATCCCAATGCGAAATGGTTCCAGTACGATCCGGTCAATCGCGACTCTTCGCGCGTCGCTTCGAAGCAGGCTTTCGGCGATTTCGTCGATCCGCAGTACAAGCTCGACGCGGCGGATGTTGTGCTTTCGCTCGATGCGGACTTTCTCTCTGGTCTGTGGCAGCCTGGATTTCTGAAGCTGGCTTCGGACTTCGCCCAGCGGCGTTCACTTGAACCCGGCATCGAAATGAATCGCGTGTATGCGGTCGAAAGTACCCCTTCCACCACAGGATTCAAGGCAGACCATCGTCTGCGGATGCGGGCCAGCCAGGTAGAGGCCTTTGCGGCGGCTGTGGCCGCTGGTGTGGGCGCAGGGTCGGCTGCTAGCGGAGCCTCGTGGACGCCGGAACAAACGGCGTATCTGAACGCAGTGGTGAAAGATCTGAAGGCGAATTCCGGCAAGTGCCTGGTCATCCCTGGCGAGCAGGCGGCGCCGGGAGTTCATCTGGCCGCCATTGCCATGAACCAGGCGTTGGGGAATGTGGGGAAAACGGTCGTCTATACCGAGACCGTGAATCCGATGCCGACGGTCGAAATCAATGATCTGAAGCAGTTGGTTGGAGATTTGAATGCGGGTAAGGTGGATTGGCTGGTCATTCTGGATGCCAACCCTGTGTACAGCGCACCCGCGGATCTGGAATTTGTAAAAGCGATGGGTCACGCCAAGACCGTCGCCCATCTCGGCTTGTATGTCGACGAGACGGCTAACGTTGTGGACTGGCACATCAATGCGGCACATTATCTGGAAAGCTGGTCCGATGTCCGCGCCTACGATGGAACCGTCAGCATCGTTCAGCCGATGATTGACCCGCTGTATGGAGGGAAATCTGCACATCAGGTGGTCCAGGCCATGCTCGACAGGTCGGACCTTTCGCCCATGGAGGCTGTGCGCGAGAACTGGACATCTGTGCTTGGCGGCGCGGCGACTGCCGGCAAGCAGGGTGCGACCGGCGCGGTGAATGCCGATGCAGACCTGCCGTGGCGGAAGGCGTTGCACGATGGATGGATTGCCAACTCCGCGTTTGCTCCCAAGCAGGTGAGCGCGAAGAATACCGCGTCTTCGGCTGCGCCCTCGCCTGATGTGAACGCGATGGAAGTGATCTTCCGTCCCGATCCGACCATCTACGACGGCCGATATTCCAACCTCGGCTGGATGCAGGAACTTCCCAAGCCGATCACGAATCTTTCCTGGGACAACGCTGCCTTGATGAGCATCCAGACCCTGACAAAGCTGAATGCGAGCGAAAGCGATGTCGTCGAAATTGAATATCAAGGAAGAAAGATCAAGGCCTCGGCGTTAGTCGCACCTGGACATCCAGATCAAAGCATCACCATCTATCTTGGCTACGGTCGCCGCAACGCCGGTCGCGTCGGAACAGGCGCCGGCTTCGATGCCTTCCCAATTCGACTGGCTTCCTCACCCTTGTTTGCGGTGGGCGCCACCGTAACCAGGACGGGCGAAACGTACGAGTGTGCGTCGACCAAGAGCCATTACATCGACGAGCGCAGCGCATTCGCGCGCGAATACGGCAATGTTGCCGACGCGAAGGAGGCGAAACCAGATACCACACCGCATTCACTGGAAGGACGCGAAGCGGAACAGCGCGGCGTCATTCGGGTTGCCACGCTCGAGCAGTACAAGCAGAATCCAGGATTTGCCCTGGCAAATCCGGAATTCAACGGGCCGACCAAGGGCACGACGCTGTTCCCGGTGTGGGATTACAGCAAGGGCTATCAATGGGCGCTCTCGATCGACTTGAACTCCTGCGTAGGCTGCAACGCCTGCATCGTCAGCTGTTACGCGGAAAACAACATTGCCGTCGTCGGAAAGCATCAGGTCCAGGTGGGCCGCGATATGCAGTGGATTCGCATCGATACTTATTTTGAGGGCGACATGAATGCCCCCAAGGCCTACTTCCAGCCGATGACCTGCCAGCAATGCGAGAACGCGCCCTGCGAGCAGGTTTGTCCGGTGGGCGCGACCGTGCACACTCCGGAAGGCCTGAACGCCATGATCTATAACCGTTGCGTCGGCACCCGGTACTGTTCCAACAACTGTCCCTACAAGGTGCGGCGCTTCAACTGGCTGCTGTTTTCGGATTATGAGACGGAGTCTCTGAAGTTGATGCGCAATCCAGAGGTGACGGTTCGCAGCCGAGGTGTCATGGAAAAATGCACCTACTGCGTGCAACGGATCAACAAGGCGAAGATTCGCGCGGATAAAGAAAATCGTACCGTCCGGGATGGGGAAATCGTCACTGCCTGTCAGGAGGCGTGCCCGACCCATGCCATCACATTCGGCAACATCAACGACAAGAACAGCCGCGTGTCCAAAATCAAAGCGCAAACACGTAACTACACGGTTCTGGCAGATCTCAACACGCGTCCTCGCACGTCCTACATCGCCGGAGTGATGAATCCCAGTCCGGATTTGATGGAAAACATTTGATCGACAAGGTGATGCACGGATACATGAACGCTAACGCGGTAAGGGAAACCTTAGCGAACTGAAGAGGGTCGCACGAAGCATGGCTACCAAAGATATCTCGCCTCAGAATCCAAAAAATCCGCCGGGCACCGATCCTATGATCGATCCAGTCACGGGAGAGCAGCTGGTCATTGCGCCCGGGCATACGTTCCGCTCGGTAACGGACAAGTTGACGCGCATTGTGCTGACGCCGCACACCCCATTGGGATGGTTCTTCGGCTTCGCTATTGCCGGTAGCTTTACGATCATGCTGCTGGTCGCTGTCACCTGGTTGTTCCTGAAAGGCACCGGCATCTGGGCCATCACCATCCCCGTTGCATGGGGCTTTGCCATCATCAACTTTGTCTGGTGGATCGGGATCGGTCACGCCGGGACCCTGATATCCGCCATTCTTTTGCTGTTCAAGCAGAGCTGGCGCAACTCCATCAACCGATTTGCAGAAGCCATGACGCTGTTTGCTGTTGTCTGCGCGGCGATGTTCCCGGTGATCCATACGGGGCGCCCATGGCTGGCGATTTACTGGCTCTTTCCCTATCCGAACACGATGAATTATTGGCCGCAGTTCAGATCCCCGCTGATGTGGGATGTGTTCGCGGTGTCGACCTACGCAACGATTTCGGTCGTGTTCTGGTACGTCGGGATGATTCCCGATCTGGGTACGTTCCGCGATCGGGCCAAGTCTAAGTTTGGTCGCTTCATCTATGGACAGATGGCTCTTGGCTGGCGCGGCTCTGCCCGCCACTGGATGCGCTATGAAAGTGCGTCGCTTCTGTTGGCTGGCCTGGCCACGCCCCTGGTTCTTTCCGTACACACGGTGATCAGCTTCGACTTTGCCGTGGCGATTATGCCGGGTTGGCACACAACCATCTTCCCTCCGTACTTTGTGGCTGGAGCCATCTACTCAGGATTTGCGATGGTGCTGACGCTGGCGATCCCGATCCGCAAGTTTTATCACCTGGAAGATCTGATCACCATTCGACATCTTGATAACTGCGGCAAGGTGATGCTGGCCACCGGCTTTATTGTGGCGTATGGCTACATGACGGACATGGCCTACGCCTGGTACTCGGCTGACAAGTGGGAATTCTTTATGGCGTGGAACCGTATCTTCGGGCCCATGGGATGGTCGTATTGGATTCTCATCTTCTCCAACATTGCTTTTCCGCTGACCACCCTGTGGTCGCGCCGGCTGCGCCAAAATGTCGGGTTCCTGTTTTTACTGTCGCTGATTGTGAACACCGGAATGTGGTTCGAGCGCTTCGTCATCGTCGTGACCAGCCTGACGCGCGATTACTTGCCGTCGTCCTGGGGAACCTATCGCGCGACGCGGTGGGACTACATGACCTTCGTCGGAACCCTTGGACTATTTACCTTCCTATTCTTCCTGTTTATCCGTCTGTTGCCGATGATTCCGATGTCAGAAATCCGCCAGATTCTGCCGGGATCCAAGGCACGTGAAAACGAAATGCAGAACGAGGTTTGACGTATGCCAGTGCGTGAAGGAATTTATGGTTTACTCGCGGAGTTCGACCTGCCTGGCGAGCTGATCGAGGCTGCCAAATCTGCTTACGCCGCCGGCTATCGGCGCATGGATTGCTATTCGCCCTATCCTTTGGAGGAAGCGGCGGAAGCAATCGGCTTCGATGAGCCAAAAGAAAAGGGAGTCTCCCGCGTATGCCTGCTGGGCGGCATCCTCGGTGGACTCGCCATGTTCACGCTCGAATCCTGGATTTCTATCTGGGCGTATCCGCTGAACATCGCCGGGCGCGGTAAGTTTTCCTGGGTCGCATTTATTATTCCGGCGTATGAGTGGACGATTCTGTGGGCCGGACTCTGCGCGGGTTTCGGAATGCTGGCGCTGAATCGCTTGCCCTCGCCCTATCACCCTGTGTTCAACGCGCCGAATTTTCGCAACGGCGCAACGTCCGACAAGTTTTTTCTCTGCCTGGAGGCCGATGATCCGCGCTTTTCAATCACGGAAACTCGTTCCTTGCTGGAGTCGCTGCACCCAGTCTCGGTAGTCGAGGTGGAGCATTAATTTCATGCCAATGCATTCAAAACATTCACTGTTTCGCTGGACGATGGCCGCTGCCGCCCTCGCCGTGCTGATCCCGCTTGCGGGCTGCCGGCAAGATATGCAGGATGAGCCGAAAATGATTCCGCAGCGCGAATCCAAGTTTTTTGCCGATGGCCGCTCGGTTCGTCCTCAGGTCGAGGGAACGGTAGCCCGCGGCCAGCTCGACGCGGATTCTTATTTCTATTCTGGCCTGGTCAACAATCAGGAACAGGATGCGATGCCTTTCCCGGCAACTATGACGGTACTCAGGCGCGGGCAGGAACGCTTCGACATTTATTGCACCCCTTGTCATTCCCGCGTGGGAAATGGACGCGGCATGATTGTTGAACGCGGCTACAAGCCCGCGGGCGACTTGCTGGAGCCGCGCATCCTTCAAGAGCCGCTGGGCCACTACTTCGCCGTCATCAGCCATGGTTATGGCGCCATGCCGGACTATGCGGCGCAGATTAACACGCAGGACCGCTGGGCAATTGCGGCTTACATTCGGGCGTTGCAACTCAGCCAAAATGCAACCCTGGATGACGTCCCGGCAGGAATCAATATTCAGACGCTGGCCGAAGTTTCGCAGCAGATGGGGTATGCGCCAAACTTCACCGAAGAATGGACCTTGCCGGCGTTAACCAATGTCCCCAGCGCGGGAGACATGTTTCCGGCCAAGAATTCGGCGGGAGCCAGCAAGCCAACCGGTCCGGAAGCCACCAATCACGGTGTTGCCGGGAAACAATCACGTGCCACGGAAACGAAGAAGTAGGCGGAACGGATAGGACGAATGGAATTGGGAAATCACGAAAATCATTTGCCCGCAGACTTGAGCGCCCCGCCGGCGGTTCTGCGCTGGCGCCTACGCGCGATTTCTATAGCCGCCGTTTTTGCAGTGCTGGCGGTTGTCGACCTTTTGATTAGCCGCAACTTCGACTATGTATTGCGTGGCTGGTTGATGGGATTGATGATCTGTCTCAGTTTTTGCATCGGCGGTCTCGCATTGTTGATGGTGCAATGGGTGAGCGGCGGAAAATGGGGATTGCTGATTCGTCGTCCCTTGGAGGCGATGAGCCGCACTTTGTGGCTGGTATTTCTAATGTTTTTGCCCATCGCGATCTTTGCCAAACGCTTGTACATCTGGGCGCGCGTCCTTGATGCGCAGACGGCATTTCGCGCCGGCGTCATCGACGCCATGCAGGCACACGCCATCGAATACAAGCGCCCATATCTGAACCTGGAAGGCTTCTGGATTCGCGGAATCGTATACTTCATCATTTTTGGAATTTTCGTGTATTTTCTCAACCGCTGGTCGCTGCAGCGCGACGGCGACACGAAGCACGGCAATTGGTTCTGGCAGAAGCGTTTTGAGAATCTCAGCGGTCCCGGCCTGGTGGTTTATTCGCTGGTGTTGACCGGCATGTGCGTCGAGTGGGTCATGTCGCTCGATCCCACCTGGTTTTCGTCGATGTATGGATTCATGTTCATCGTCGCGCAGGGGTACGCGGCACTCGCCTTGGCCATTCTGATGGTGCTGGCTCTGTCGCAGTATGAGCCCGTCAGCACCATATTTCATGTCCGCGAGCAACATGATCTCGGCAAATTACTGCTTGCGTTTGTCATGTTGAATATCTACATGGCATTTTCGCAGTACCTGATCATCTGGTCGGGCAACCTTCCCAACGAAATTCGCTGGTACATGGATCGCATCACCGGGGGATGGGGACCGATCGCAGGACTGGATTTCCTGTTCCACTGGGTGCTTCCGTTCTTTCTGCTTTTGTCGCGCGAGTTAAAGCGCAACAAGAGAAGGCTGGCAACGGTTTGCTGCATTATGCTGTTTGCCCGCTTCTGGGATACCTGGTGGTTGATTGCTCCGAACTTCCCTGAAGATCGCCGCAATCTTCACTTCAGCATGGCCGAGCTGCAGTATCTTTTTGTACCCGCAGCGATGGTCGCACTGTGGATGGCCTATTACTTCACGACCCTGCGGAGCCGAGGCCTGGTGCCCTTGAACGACCCGCATTTGCCTGAAATTCTGGAGCCTGAACATGCCCACGCATAATCCAAACGATCCTAACAATGCGAACCAACCCGGCAGTCCAGGCTCGCCCCATGAAGACGAGTCCGGGGATTTCATGACGCTGCAACAGCAGTCCGATCCGGAAAGCCGTAAGGTCGGCTATGAGCTGACGGACGCCAACATCACCGACATTGCCGGATTTCTTGTGGTGTTGGGCGCCTCGATCGCCGTAGTCTTTGTCCTCGCTTTCGGCATCGGGAAATTGATCTATTACGGACTGAACAAACAGGATGGCCCGCCGAATAAGTGGAGCCAAACGGCTGGTGTGAAACCGGGCAACATGCAGTCCGACCCGCAGATTCAACAGCAGCAACTGCAGCAACTGGTGAAGAGATTTCCGACGCCTCGGCTGCAAACGGATGACGGCAATCTGGACGTTGCTGAAATGCATGCTCGCGAAGACGTCCTGCTGAATCATTACTCCTGGGTGGATCAGAACAAGCAAACGGTCAGAATTCCGATTGAACGGGCCATGCAGGTCCTCGCCCAGAAGGGACTTCCAATTGAAAGCCAGCAAGGGCCGCAAGAACAGGTGATGTTTGGCGACGGCCAGAAAACTGTCACGGCTCCTTTAACAAATGGATTCGCTCGCACCGGACCTGAGTTGCAGATGATCGAAGCGCGGGATCAGCGCCTGGGGATTGGACCCTATTCTGAAGCCCACGCTGAGTTGCATCCGAATCAATAGGATTTATGACAACTGTTCCAACAATTCGTAGCCACTCCGCGGCCTTCCGACCGCTGAAAACAATTCTGTGTGCCTGCCTGATGGCTGCATTTGTACCCGCGATCGCCCATGCGCAGGTAGCTCCGATTGGCGAGAAGTCCATGGGAGATACTTCCCAGACGAAATTACCGGATGTTCTGCGGAAGGCGACAATTCAACAGAATCTTGATCGGCCGCTGCCGTTGAATGCGGAGTTTCGTGATGAGACCAACCGCACGGTGCACTTGGGTGATTATTTCGGCAAACGTCCCGCCATCCTGGCGTTGGTCTACTACAAATGCAACATGCTTTGCCCTGAGGAAATGAACGGGCTCGTCGGTGCGCTGGATATGTTGAAGTTCACGCCGGGAAAAGACTTCAACGTCATCGTGGTCAGTTTTGACCCAAGTGATACTCCGGCAGAAGCAGCCTCGCAGAAAGCGCTCTACGTAAAAAGATATGGACGGCCGAACACCGCGAATGGCTGGCACTTCCTGACCGGTTCGCAATCTTCGATCTCCGCGCTTACCACTGCCGTGGGTTTTGGATATGTGAGTGTCCCGGGACCGGATGGGAAAATCAATCAGTTTGCGCATCCAAGTTCGATTGAGCTGATTACGACCGAGGGGACGATTTCGCAATATTACCTGGGGGTCGAGTATTCTCCGCGCGATATGCGTGCCGGCCTGGTCGAAGCCTCGCATGGCGAGATCGGTAGTCCGGTAGATTTGATCTATACCTATTGCTATCACTACGATCCGCACATGGCGAAGAACAGCATGATTGTGGTGCGCATCGTGCAATTAAGTTGCATGCTAACGGTGCTGGCGTTAGGGGCATTTATTTTGATTTCGCTGCGGCAGGAAGCTATGCAGGGTGGCAACGCGGCAGCTACGAAAAAGGCGAACGGGTAAAACATACATGTCGCACATCAGTCCTGTACTTTGGCAGTTCTTAATTCACTGGCTGGAGAACTTTGCCATTTTTCCGCCGGAGGCTTCCACCATCGCCCCGTACGCGGATGCGCTGTACTTTGCGTTGGTTGGGATGACCATCACTGGCGTGGTTCTGGTAATGACCATGGTCACGGTCTTTTCATTGCGCTATCGCAAAGAGAGGCATCCGGATGCGGTTCAGATTGAGGGTTCGACGCTGCTGGAAGCAACCTGGACGTTAATACCGTTGGGAATTTTCCTGGTGTTTTTTGTGTGGGGCGCTCTGCTGTATTTCCGGATTTACAATCCTCCGCCGAATGCCATGAATGTCTACGTAGTTGGCAAGCAATGGATGTGGAAAGTGGAGCATCCAGGCGGCCAGCATGAGATCGATGCGTTGCATATTCCGGCGGGCGTGCCGATTCAGGTGACGTTGATTTCCCAGGATGTGTTCCATAGTTTCTCCATCCCGGCGTTTCGTGTGAAGCGCGAAGCCATTCCAGGTCGCTACACCACGGTCTACTTTGAGGCCACCACGCCAGGAAAATATCATCTGTTTTGTACACAATATTGCGGCACTGACCATTCGGCCATGATCGGATGGGTCTATGTGATGACGCCGGAAAAATACAGAGAATGGACGGCCGGAAATACCAGCGGAGCTTCGCTGGCGCAGAATGGCGAGCGTCTCTTTGCCGTTATGGGCTGCAACGCATGTCACGCCGGCAATTCGCAGGCGCGGGGGCCCAATCTTTACGGTCTTTACAATAGCCGCGTTCGCATGACGGACGGTTCGACCATGATTGCGAATGAGGCATACTTGCGGGAGAAGATCATGAATCCTTCGTTGCATGTTCCCGCGGGCTTTGTACCGATTATGCCGAACTACCAGGGACAGATTAGCGAAGAAGGACTGATTGACCTCGTAGAATATATCAAGAGCCTGGATTCCGATTACCGCCTGCATCAGATGATGAACAAGTCGGAATTGAATTCAGCCCAACCAGCCCCGATCGGGCCATCCAATCAAGGCGCCGGCGCGGCCCCGCTTCCAGGAGTACCCAAGCCATGAGCACCATCGTATCGCTACCAGACCAGTCGACAGCGAAGCTGCCAGCGAAAAGCTATCTCAATCAGGAGTATGGGCTAAAGAGTTGGCTGCTGACCGGCGACCATAAGCGGATCGCGATGCTGTACCTGTTTTCGATCACCTTCTTTTTCATCATTGGCGGTGTGCTCGCGGGTTTGGTTCGACTGGAGTTGTTGACGCCGCCCAGCGACCTGATGGCGACCGACACCTATAACAAAGTGTTCAGCATGCACGGCATTATCATGGTTTTTCTGTTCCTGGTGCCGTCGGTGCCGGCCACTATTGGGAATTTTCTGATTCCTCTGATGGTTGGAGCGAGAGATCTCGCATTTCCCAAGATCAACCTGTTGAGCTGGTATCTCTATTGGATTGGCGGCCTATTCATCCTCACCGCCATGGTCCTTGGCGGCGTGGATACAGGCTGGACTTTTACAACGCCGCTGTCCACACACTACGTGAATACGCACGTGGTGACCGCGGCGCTGGGAATCTTCATGGCCGGGTTCTCGTCCATTTTCACCGGCCTGAACTTTATCGTTACCATTCACCGAATGCGTTGCCCGGGGATGACGTGGTTTCGTCTGCCGCTGTTCGTGTGGGGCCATTATGCAACTTCGATCATCATGATTCTTGGCACTCCGGTCCTCGCCATTACGCTGGTGCTGGTTGCTCTGGAACGTATATTTAACATTGGCGTGTTTGACCCGACCAAGGGCGGTGATCCACTGCTCTTTCAACATTTGTTCTGGTTCTATTCCCATCCAGCGGTGTACATCATGATCTTGCCTGGGATGGCCGTCATCTCAGAAGTGATCAGTACGTTTTCTCGAAAGCGCGTCTTCGGTTACACCGCCGTGGCATTCTCCTCGGTCGCCATTGCGGTCTTCGGCTTCCTGGTTTGGGAACACCACATGTTTATCATGGGCGTCAGCCAGTATTCGGCGCTGGTTTTTTCCCTGATGACCATGCTGGTTGCGGTGCCGTCGGCGATCAAGATTTTCAATTGGTCGATGACGTTGTACAAGGGCTCCATCACCTTTGAAACGCCGATGCTCTACGCCTTCGGGTTTATTGGGCTGTTTACGATTGGCGGCCTGACGGGAATTTTCCTGGCGACGCTTGGCATGGACATTCATCTGACGGAGACATACTTCGTCGTCGCTCACTTCCACTTTGTGATGGTGGGCGGAATGCTGATGGCGTACATGGCTGGAGTGCATTTCTGGTGGCCGAAGATGACGGGGCGCATGTACCCGGAAGGCCTCTCGAAGACAGCCGCCGTCATCACTTTTATCGGGTTCATTGTCACCTTCTTTCCGCAATTCATCCTGGGCTATCTGGGGATGCCGCGCCGATACGCAGCCTACCCAGCGGATTTCCAGGTGCTGAACGTCTTCTCGACCGCCGGCGCTTCCATCCTGGGGATTGGCTACCTGCTGCCCTTGCTGTATCTGCCCTGGTCGCTGAAGTACGGAAAGATTGCCGGCAATAATCCCTGGCAGGCGACAGGGCTGGAGTGGCAGATTCAATCGCCGCCTTTGACAGAGAATTTCCCCGAGATTCCAATTGTGGATTACGAAGCCTACGACTACGAGTGGCTGGCAAACAAGACTCACCACGAGGTACAGACCGTTGGATAGCCAATCGATTGCGACAACACCACAGGAGCTGGATGGTGCCGGTCTGCCGCACGCACACGAACATCCCGCTTTTCTGCGGCATCACTTTGAGGACATCGGCCAGCAACGAGAGGCCGCCAGCTTTGGCATGTGGGTGTTCCTGCTGACAGAAATCATGTTTTTTGGCGGATTGTTCTGCGCCTATCTCATCTTCCGCAACTGGTACCATCCGGCGTTCGTCGCCGGTAGCAATACGCTTGACATCACCCTGGGTACCACGAATACCGCGGTCCTGATCGGCTCCAGCTTCACTATGGCGATGGCCGTCTACAGCGCAGAAATGCGGCGCAAAGGCCAGCTGATTCTTTTTCTGCTACTCACCATTGCTTTGGGCTCGGTTTTCCTTGTGATCAAAGGAGTGGAATGGCATGCAAAGTACGTGGAGCATCACGTGCCGGGGATGGATTTCTCGATTCAGGATTTCGTTCATCCCACCAATCCGAAGGCGCTTGCGCTCGCACCTGATATGGCGCAAAAAACGCAATTGTATTTTTTCCTTTATTTCGCGATGACAGGAATGCACGCGTTGCATATGGTTATCGGCGTTGGGATGCTATTTTTCCTGCTTGCAAGAGCGTCGAAAGGCGCTTTCACCGAGGGCCATGTGATACCGATAGAAAATTTCGGCTTGTATTGGCACTTTGTCGATATTGTCTGGATATTTCTGTTCCCATTGCTGTATCTCATCAGTCGTTACCGATAGCGAACGGGAGTGCAAAAGGAATTGAACCCCCAATTGCGGGAAACACGGAGCACCGAGTATGACCGAGAAGCCCAAAGAGACGCATCAGGATTCCGAGATTCACATCGTAAGGCCGCCCGTCTATATTGCTATCTTTGCCACGCTGATGGTGCTGACAGCATTGACCACCGGCATTTCGTTCATCGATCTGGGAGTCTTTAACGCTGTCATTGCGTTAGCCATAGCATGCCTGAAAGGGTCACTAGTGGTCCTGTTTTTCATGCACATTCACTACAGTTCGCGCCTGCTGAAACTGACAGTGGCCGCCGGACTGTTTACGTTTATGCTGCTCATCAGCCTTACCATGACGGACTACATCAGCCGCGCCTGGGGTATGTTCTAAACGCCCGCCGCGCGCACCAGACTTCGAATTGAGTCAATGAAAGATGCGGATCAACAGGTCCGGCTGCGCCGCTTCTGGGGAGCGGCCATCTTCTCGCTGGGCACGCTGTGGGGGTTCTCCAACATCATCTACTTCCCGGTCGCCGCGTTGACCAGCATTGTGGGCAGCTCCTGGCTGGAAGTTTTCATCATTCTTGCCGGCGGTCTGCTCACTTTCACCGGCTCTATCGCCGTTTTCTATCAGCGACGCATCGCATCGCGATTTCTTCTTGCAGGCGGCATCATCCTCCTGGTCTTCGCGATCTGCGGACAATTCGTTCTCCAGCTCAGTACGCGCGGAATTCCCAACCTGCTGCTGCTTTTTCTTGCTGGCGCTGTTGCCGTATCCCTGGGCCTGTTTGGAGCGATCACTGAACGAAAATGCTGGCCCCCTCTGCGCGATCTTCCCTGAGCATTGTGGGACTTCCTTTCCATTTCCGCTACTCCAGAGAACCGATTAGGATGGAACGTTGGAACCTTTCTGCACGATGGAGTTTGCAACATGGCCACCAAGATCGCTGCGCGCCCGCAACTGGCGTATTTAACTACCCAATTGGACGAGTTGAAGCAAAAAGGGACGTACTTCCATTTGCGCATCCTGGAAGACGAGCAGGAGCCGGTTTGCACCTATGACGGAAAGCGGGTCATCAACCTTGCCTCCAACAATTATCTGGGTCTGACCGCGCATCCCAAGCTGCGCGAGGCCGCGATTGAAGCCACACGAAAGTATGGAGTCGGCTCCGGCGCGGTGCGCACCATCGCCGGCACCATGCGCATCCACATGGAACTGGAAGAGAAAATCGCACGCTTCAAAAATGTCGAAGCCTGCGTCGTGTTTCAATCCGGTTTTACTGCGAATGCTGGGACGGTCTCGGCCATTCTCGGCAAAGACGACTTCATCATTTCCGACGAATTGAACCACGCCAGCATTATCGATGGTGCCCGGCTCTCTCGCGCCAAAGTAAAAGTGTTTCGTCATCGCGACACCGCGCATGCAGAAGAATTGCTGCAGGAGGTTCAAACGGAGCCCGGCCACAAGCTGCTAATCACCGACGGCGTATTTTCCATGGATGGCGACATCGGCCCGGTCGACAAACTGTGCAACCTCGCCGACGAGTACGGCGCGATCATGATGGTCGACGATGCACATGCTTCCGGGGTCCTGGGCCGTAATGGTCGCGGCAGTGTGGATCACTTTCATTGTCACGGACGAGTCGATGTCCAGGTGGGAACGCTATCCAAAGCAATCGGCGCACTGGGCGGATATGTTTGCGGTTCGCGCGATCTGATCGATTACTTGTATCACCGGGCGCGGCCGTTTCTATTTTCTACGTCGCATCCGCCTTCGGTGGCTGCCACCTGCATCGCCGCATTCGACATTCTGGAGAACGAGCCGGAGAGGATCGAGCGCTTGTGGGACAACACCCGTTACTTCAAAAAGCAATTGGCAGCTGCCGGCTTCAATATTGGTGGCGTCAATACCCCAGCCAGCGAGACGCCAATCACCCCGATTATTCTGGGCGAAGGTCGAGTTGCGATGGAATTTTCCCGCAAGCTATTCGATGCTGGTGTAATGGCGACCGGAATCGCGTTTCCAACTGTGCCGGAAGGGAAGGCGCGCATTCGCACCATCATGACCAGCGAGCACACACGCGCCCAGCTGGATCAGGCGCTGGAGACGATGACTCGTGTCGGCAAACAGATGGAAATTTTGAAATAAAGGTTTCCAATAATCCCAGGTTTCAAGGTCGAGACCTGGGCGCACAGACCTCTTTCGATCACCACAGCAACTTCAATGCGAATTGAATCTGGCGCGATGTCGTCGAAGTGCTGGTGATCACGCCTGCGGTGGGCGATACCCCAGACGGAGTAAACACCACTGTATTCGGCGTGTTGAAATTCGCGCGGTTCAGCACGTTGAATAGCTCCGCTCGAAACTGCGTCGATACTCGCCCGTGAATCGGGGTATTTTTCAGGAACGACAAATCCCACGTCGCGAGTCCAGGTCCGGTCAATGTGTCTCGTCCAAGGTTTCCGTAGAAGCCACTTCGATTCGGAGGCGCCAGGAATGCGTCGGGACTGAACCATTTTTTTGGAGAACCAAGGATCACCGGCCCCGAGAACAGCGGATTGATGAACGGACGCACCGGGTTCTTTGTGTCTCCATTGTTCGATGGGTTGTAGCTCAACTCCGGCGTGAATGGGAAGCCAGACTGCAAGGTCACGATCGAGTTCGCGGTCCACCCGCCAACGAGGACGTTTTGAATTCCTGAAGCGTGTCTCAAGTACCGCTTGCCATACCCGAAAGGAAGATCGTACGTTGCGCTGATGACCCCGATGTTTCGCACATCATACGTCGCAGGACCATAATCGGCCCGCAGATCGAATGGGTTCGACACCAGCCCAGGAGCATTGCCGGCCGCTGTGGCATTCAAAGAATCGCCATCATCCAGTGCCTTCGACCACGTGTAGACACCGCGCAGTGCAAGCCCGTTGCTGTATCGATGGGTTAAATCCACCTGCAGCGCGTTATAGGAACTGGACCCCACCGCAAACCACGCCCACGCCGCTCCCAACGCCGGGTTCGCCAGCGGCGTTCCAGCAGGAATGTAGTACGACCCTGCTGGAATGGTTGCGCCCGCCAGCGGCACGGGAAAGCTGGCGGGATAATTCATCGGGCAGGGCGAACCCGGACACACCGTCGGTGTCGGCTCATTGTCGTCCAGGCTCACGATCTCGTGATACCCGTGCGATCCAACATAGCCCAATCGCAAAACTGTGTTCGCAGAGAGTTCCTGTTCAATCCCCAGGCTGTAGGAGATTAATGTCGGCGTCTTCATGTCGGGCTGCACACCAGCCGGCAACACTTTCGCCTTTGCCGGCACCGGGGATGTCGGCAAAGGCAGCTCGGACACTGGAAGCTCTGAAATGCCATAGGTCGGGTTGAACGGTGCGTTCTGGTCCATCCGATATCCCAGCGCGTCTTGCAGATCGTTGTACATTCCGAATCCGGCTCGCAAAACAGTTCCGTAGCCCAACGGCGTCCATGCCACGCCAATTCGCGGCTGCGGCAGAAATTTCGCGTTGTTTACGGTGAAAGCGGAATCCGCAATTCTCGGCTGGGTTTGAATGACATTATTTACGAATACGAAGTTGGCGGCGCGGCCGTGAGCCTCATTCCAGCCACTTGTAAACTCATCGCGAAATCCCAGCGACAGCGTCAACTTTGGTGTCACCCGAATCACATCCTGCGCGTACAGCGCACCTAGCCAGGAGCGCCAGTTCATTTCAGTCGGCGTCGGATCGTACACGAATGTTCCGACAGTTCCAGTCAGGAATTGCTGCAATCCTGTAAACGTGGCCTGGCCGAACTGGCTCAATGCCAGTTCCTCATTGGATTGAAGCCTCTGGAACCATCCGCCAAAAGTGAATTGATGTTGTCCTTTGGTCCAGG
The DNA here is from genome assembly GCA_963817855.1 of uncultured Acidobacteriota bacterium. Taxonomy (GTDB): domain Bacteria; phylum Acidobacteriota; class Terriglobia; order Terriglobales; family Acidobacteriaceae; genus JAKAAZ01. The sequence continues at coordinate 500,610 of CAWFQA010000001.1, forward strand.
TGATGTGGTCCTCGTAGGTGAACAGATTCCGCGTTATATGCAGGTTGCTTCCGTTGTTGCTCCCTGCCAGACTCACCTGCGCCGAGGGATTCGACGCTGCGCTGCCGCCCACCACAACGGCGCCGACCGGGTGATCATCGACAAATCCTGGCAGATCCGCTGCCGGAGTGCCTGGCGAGGGTTCGCCGGTAAAGAAATAGCTGGCGCGGGTAAAGCCTGCCCGAGCGGTGTTGAGCAGCGTCGGCGTAAAGACGTGAATCTCTTCGAGGCTCAGGACTTGCTCGCGCAATCCTTCCAGGTCCGTGCTGTATAGATTAGTGCTGGTAGGGGTGACGTCAGCGCTGTCGTCAATCGTATAGACCAAACTGAATGTGTCGGCCTGGGAAAAAGTCCGATCGAAGCGAACCGTGCCAAAGTCGTCTCGGAGGGTTTGCAGCGGATTGTTATAGGCCACGGCGATACCACCGTACTCGGGAGCATTCGGGGTCGGCGTCGGCCATAGCGCAAACAGAGGTGCCACTCCTGGGCCAACCCCGACGTCGACCAATCCAGAAGGAGGGCACGGATTCGGAGCAGGCGTAACCAGCTTGCACGGCAACAATCCCTGGCGCGCATTTGCGTCTGGAACCAGGTCCACTCCGGTTTGGTGCAGGTGTTGGCGCAGCCCTTCATAATTGCCGAAAAGAAATGTCTTGTTTCTCTGGACTGGTCCTCCCAGCGCCCCTCCAAACTGGTTGCGTTGGAAGGGCGGAGCCGATCCTTGATCGAAATAGTTGGGCGCATCGAAAGCGTTGTTCCGCAGAAATTCGTACACGCTTCCATGCACCTGGTTCGAACCCGAGCGGGTGACGATCAGGACCTGGGCTCCTGGTCTCTTGCCATATTCCGCACCGTAGGAGTCGCGCAGCACGTTAAATTCGCGCACAGCGTCCACACCTAGCAGCTCCTGGCTCACTCCTCCGGGCTGCATGTTGTTCTCCGCGGCGCCGGAAAATTCCACGCCATTCAGCAAGAAAAGATTTTGCTGCGGTCGATTGCCGGAAACCGCAAAGTTATTGCCGACGGTGGAATTGGATACACCGACGCTGCCCGTTTTTACCGATGTGAAATTGACAATGCCAGGATTCAGCGTAAGCAACTCGTCATAACTGCGGCCATTCAGCGGCAGATTCTGGATCTGGCGCTCGCCCACCAATCCGGAAATATCTCCCGTGTTGCCATTCACCAGCGGAGCATCCGCGTGAACCACGACCTGCTGATTCACGTTACCTACCCGCAATTGAATATTGACGGCTGCCGCCTGGTTCACCGCCAGATGGATGCCGGCTCGAATCGCTTCGGCAAATCCAGATTTCTTGACGCTGATCTCATACTCTCCGACGGCCAAAGACGGGATCTGATAGCGACCACTCACATCCGTAGCGTCACTGCGCACCGCCTCTGTGTTGACATTTCGCACACTGACCATTGCAGAAGGTACAGCTGCGCCCGACGGGTCGGTGATCGTCCCGGAGAGAGATGCCGTCACTTGTGCACGACCGGAAGTCGTACAAAACACCACCAGGATCAGCAGGCCGAAGGCTCGAACCATCCAACTCTCAACACAACCGGATTTTTCAAGCGCGACGATCGACGAGACAGGCTCCATGACAGTTCTCCTTTGGCGGGTAAGGGGGGAAGCGACATGTGATGGAATTCAGGCGGCGTTCAATTGGTAGCGAGAATATACGATTTAATATGCCAAATAAATTATAGCAATACGATATAGGACGAGAGTGCCGATTCATGAGGCCGTCGCGCATCCAATCGCGATGGGAAAAACATGGGGCGGTGAAATGTCGACGGCGTGGCGACGAAAGAATTGTCGACGGGTGGCCGGATCATCGTATGGAAGTTTGGAACTGGATACGAGTGGTTCTGGCGCGGTTTAGCGGCGCCTTGAGGGAGCATCGTTCCGCGCATCATGAACGACGCGGCCTTCGCTGATCGTCATCTGGATGCGGCCCGGCAACTTCGATCCATCAAACGGAGAATTTCTCGACTTCGATTTCGATTCGCTCACGTGAAATTGCCAGTCGTCGTTGGGCCGGAACAGAACGATATCCGCGAACGAACCCACGGCAAGGGATCCGCGATCTTTCAAGCGCAATACCTGTGCCGGCTGGCTGCTTAGCAGCGCCAATACTCGCATCAGCGGCATGCGATGCTGCCGGTGCAGCACCAGCAAAGACAGCCCCAGCGCCGTCTCGAGCCCAATAATGCCGTTCGGTGCGCGCTCGAATTCCTGTTCCTTTTCATGCAGCGCGTGCGGAGCATGGTCAGTGGCGATCGCATCCACGGTTCCGTCCAGAATGCCACGGATCAATGCCGTGCGATCTTCTTCGCTGCGCAGGGGCGGATTCATTTTCGCATCGGTGTTGTAGTCGCCGATGGCCGCTTGCGTTAGGGCGAAATGATGCGGCGCGACTTCGCAGGTGACGTGCAGCCCGCTGCGTTTCGCGCGGCGAACGGCCTCCAGCGCTTTTGCCGTGGAGAGATGTGCCACATGCAGATGCGCGCGGCTGGAAGTCTCGCTTTTGCGAAGCCGCGACAGCAACTCTATGTCGCGCTCCACAATGCTGCTCTCAGCATCGACCGACATACCCCGTAATCCCAACCGAAATGAGAGCGCGCCCGCGTTCATGCTTGCTCCCTGCGTGATCCGCGTGTCTTCGGCATGCTGGATGACCGGCAATCCGACGCGCGCGGCCTGCGCCAGGGACTCGAACATAATGTTGTCTTCTAGGATCGGCTTCCCATCATCAGAGACCGCGACCGCACCGGCGGCCTGCAACGCCTTGTAATCCGCCACGGCTTCGCCTCGGCTTCCTAGCGTGGCCGCTGCAATGGGAAATACCCGCACCACAGCCTTGCGATCCGCCGCCTGCATCCAGCGTGTGGTCTCCGGCGAATCGTTCACCGGCGATGTATTCGGCATCGCGCACACGCTGGTAAACCCGCCGGCGGCCGCGGCTTGTGTTCCGCTTGCAATGGTTTCTTTATAGGCTTGGCCGGGCTCACGCAGATGCACGTGGATGTCGACCAGGCCCGGTGCAATCACCATGCCGCTCGCGTTCACGATGCTCGCCTTTTCTGTCTTCGCCAATGCCGTCAGCTTGCCGGGCATTTCCACCGCGGCGACGCGTCCGTCGCGCACATACAGGTCTCGTCTTCCATCCGTTCCCGTCGAAGGATCGACGAGGTGGCCGCCCTGAATCAACATTGCTGTCATCGATTCCTACTCGATTCGTCTTTTCTTTTGGGATGTGCATCCAGTGCGCGCGCCAGCAGCGCCATGCGAATGATTGAGCCGTGGTACACCTGTTCCGCAATCACGGAGCTCGGCCCGTCCGTGATTTCGCTGGTGATTTCCAGTCCGCGAATCACAGGACCTGGATGAAGAACGATCGCTTCCGGCGCCAGTGCCGTCAGGCGCTGCTTATGTAACTGATACTGTTCTATATAGTCTTCCAAATCGATTTCCAGGCCGGCCAGCCGCTCTTTTTGAATGCGCAGCATCATCACCACATTGGACTGCTGCAGCGCGCGATCAAAATTCCGTTCGATCTCCACTCCCAGTCCAATGCCGGCCGCGTATTCCGGCAACAGGCTTTCTGGTCCGCAGAAAATGACTCGCGCACCCAGCCGGGGCAGCAGCAACGCATTGGAGCGGGCTACACGGCTGTGCAGAATGTCGCCCACGATCGTGACCGTTACTCCCTGCAATGTACGTTCGTGGATCGTGTGATTTCGTTTGCCCGCCACTCGCGCGCTCTTCGGTAAGTGAGCCAGAATGGTTCGCAAATCCAGCAGCGCTTGCGACGGATGTTCGTGGCTGCCGTCGCCTGCGTTCAGAACCGGTAAGCCTGTAAAGTGTGCCAGCACGTAGGGCGCGCCAGAATTTGGATGCCGCAGAATAATGCATTCCGCGCCCAGCGAACGCAGCGTGATTCCCGTGTCCTTGAGCGATTCACCTTTCTCAATGCTGGAAGATAGCGAACTCACCAAAGTCGTGTCGGCGCCTAGAGATTTTGCTGCCAGTTCAAATGATGTCCGGGTGCGCGTGCTCGATTCGTAAAACAGCAGCGCCACGCGACGCTTGGTATAGCGTTGCGCACGGCGCGATGTCGGCATCGCTTCCAATTCCGCCGCCTCCGTCAGAATGCGATCGATATCTTCCAGCGTGAAATGTGTAACGGAGATGGACGAACCTGGGTGAACATACCCCATCGGCGCTGAAGAATGGAATTCTGGAGTCGTGATTCGCGGCCCGATGCTGGGAGAAATCTCAAGCGCAACTAGGGGGCATTTGGAAGAAGAATGGCTGTTGCCCACTCCGTTGCCAGCGGTTTTGGCTGTGGGCGCTTTCGTTTTCGCTTTGTGGATCGCCGTCTTCCGTTTGGTTGGCATACTTCCGTTCAAGATCATCCGACTGCCATGGCGAAAAGTGGCCATGCAGAGCTTATCCGTCGACTCTTTCCATCAGCAATACCTGCTCGCTGTCATCAACCTCATCCAGCTTCACTTCGATAATCTCGCGGTCCGTGGTTTGGATTGTGCGTCCGACAAAGCTGGCTTCAATCGGCAATTCCCGATGTCCGCGATCAATCAACGCCAGTAACCGCACTCGCTTCGGGCGGCCATGATCGATCAGCGCATCCAGCGCGGCACGAACCGTGCGGCCTGTGTACAGCACATCATCCACCAGCACCACATCGCGACCCGTCACGTCGAATCCGAGATCCCCCGGGTTGACTACAGGACGAGGTCCGCGGGTAGTCAGGTCGTCGCGGTAGAAACCGATATCGAGCGTTCCCACTTCGATCGGCTTGTTTTCGATCGTCTCCAGCAACTTCGCCAGTCGCTTCGCCAGGGGTACGCCGCGCCTATGGATTCCGACCAGGATCAGCTGGTCGGTTCCATTATTTTTCTCGACGATTTCATGTGCCAGCCGCACCAAGGTGCGCTCAATCTCCGAAGAAGACATCAGGCGGGACTTTTCCCGCAGTAGCGGGGCGGAAGCTACATCTTTGGCGGTCTTTTTCATGTTCTCCGCTGATCATACGAGTCCAATTCCCGGCGCACAAGCGCAACCATCGCTCGACTTAGGAAATTTTTCTGCGGTGCTTTATTTCAGAATTGCTGCGGGATCGGAGTTTTCATTCGCACTACATCGACGGCGGCATTTTGCCCGTGTCCAATTGCGACGCATCCGCCGAAAGGAAAATATCGGGGACAATGAAAAATATACTTGCCGAGTCGTGGCACTGACGTTCAGCTCGGTGGGCAACCACCGTCTGGCTATTGCTGGCCCGACGCTTCTCCTCCACCGGCACCGCCGCCACCCTGTCCGCCCAGGCTCCAGGACGCGGAGAACAGATTCTGTCCCGCCGACGGTGAGGCGCTCAGAATTGGTTCCACGCCAGCGAGCAAGGTACACGCGGTTAGCGAACCGGTCGCAACCTGGGTCGCGACGATCATCACCGCGTCGCCGCGATGTAGATTCGGCAACAGAATGATGGGAGCACGCTGCAGCATTTGCGAGATCTCCCCACCGCGGCGCCCCGCACCCGGCTCCGCGGAAACCTGAGCCGCTGCGGGCTGGGGCGTGGCAGATGGCGTAGCCGAAGCTGACGCATGTCCTGCGCCTTCTGCGCGGGCATGATCGCCCGGCGCCTGATGGCCTGAAGTCGCCTTCAGACTTGCCGCGATCGCCTGCGCGGTTGTGGGATCGAGTTTATGCAGCTGGGAGTCAGCATTCAAGTGAATGACCACCGGCTTCTTGGTCTTGAAGTCTTTCACCGTCAGCGTGTTGGCAGCTGGATCGGTTGAAACTACAGACCCTGAAATATTGCGGAAACTGCCGGCAACAATTTCCTCCGCTTGCATCTGATCGCCGTCCGCACTTCGATCTCCCCGGGCCCGAAGCTGGTCGCCGGGATGAATTTGATCCAGAGCGGACACCTTGGTGTCGCTGAACTTGATGGAGCCCGGATCGTAGGTGCGGATCATAGTTTTGGGAGTGGTGTGGATCGTCACCGTGGTGTTCACGTGAGTGATCGTCACCGTTCCGGCCGCTGTGTCGACAGATTTGACGATTCCGCCAACTCCGCGTCGCTGCCAGTCTGCCTCTTCGGCCTGGTGCTCTTTGGCAATGTCTGCCTGTCGCATGGCGATGACGAGGGTTGCGGTCGGACCGGATCCATCGGCAGCAGGGTGGATCGCGACTAGCACCCGGTCTCCGACTGCCAAATCTGTCAGGTGAATCGGCTGTGCACCCGCAATGGTTTTTGCTCCCGGCACGGTTTCCAGCATGCGTGCCGAATCGGCGACTGTCACCGTGGTCGGCGGTCCAGAGTCAGGCTGCACGGTCAGCGATTGACCTTTCACGGAAACCACCGATCCCACCAATCGGCTCACGGCCGCTGGTTGGGGGCTGGTCTGCTGCGCCAGGATGCGGCAAGCGGAAGGCGGCACGGCGACAATCAGTCCGCCGATCAGGACAAGTGAGCCAAGGAACCGGAGAGAGCCCATGGAAAACCTTTCTCCTCGCATGCCACAGAAGAACTTGCACACGCGTATTTGTTCTTTAGAAAGTGACGTTCGATCTGTGCGAAGGTTTCATGAATCGAGCACATACTATACCCTTTTCGGAAGAGTCGGCTATTTCATTCAAGGAGGGTTGGCCATTGCGAAGCCTGGCATGGCTGACGCTATTCCTTTTTCCGGTTCTGTTGTTCAGTTTTGCATGCGGCGCGTCGGGGCGGCTTGCTGCGCAAACGCCGCATCTTGGCGGCGAGACCATTGTGAAACTGCGGAATCCGTTCCTAATCCGGACCGGGCACCCAGTTGCATCGTGGTTCATGGCTGCGTTGCGCCCAGGGAACTTTGCGCTTGATCGTGACGTACCTCCAATCGAGATAGGTTTCGATTGGAGGTAACACGATGATCCTGCGCACTGGACGGACATCCCTAACATCCAGGACAATTCTGGCCGCCGCCATTCTAACCGCTTGCAGTTTCGCATGCGTGGCGCAGAATTCGGACGCGAAAAAGGACTCGAATTTCAACCTGGCGCTCCATGCCAACACCCGCGTCACCGCTGCGGACATCGGACTGCCGGAGTATCCGGGCGCCGCACCTTACAAAAATCCAGACGACAAGGATTCCGACTCGGCGGTCGACCTTGGTTTCACCTTTGGCAATGTGCATTTCCAAGTCAAAGCCGCCAGTTACATCACTCACGATTCTCCAGCGCAGGTCCTGGACTTCTATCGCAAGCCACTGTCGCACTATGGCCAGGTTTTGGAATGCGATCACGGACGTCCCCTGGGTTCGCTGACGGTGACGCGGACCGGTCTTACCTGCAGCGACGACGCCGGCATCCACTCCGATTCCAAAAGCGATTCCTCCGGCGGGCATGAACTGCGTGCTGGCCGACCTACCCGCTACCGCCTTGTCGGGATTGATACGTCGCATGCTGGTTCCACGCGCTTCGGTATGGCGTACATCGAACTGCCCAAAGATGGCGACGAAAATAACCAGACCAATTAACTCTGCTCGCCTATGATGGAGAAGATTTCATACGAGGCGACGATGCGCCGATACAGTCCAAATAGAGTTGCCGTTCTGGCGTGTGGATTGGGCTGCCTATCGTATCTCTGTACGCGAGGAGATCGCCTCGTGATCCGGCGCTGGTCCGCTGGCTGATTCGATACTTTCCGGTTCTCGTCGGGTTCGTTTTGCTGCTGTACGTCGGGGATTGGTCGGTATTTGAAGTTCGTCTCGGGCATGGCACCGCCTACAGCACGGTGGAAGTCAATGAGTTTCTCGCGACGGCTCTAAAAGGGCAGAAGACGGAATATGACTTGATGGGAACGACTCAGGAAACATGCAGTCGCTCGATTTTTCCACAGAAATGGAATCCTCCTTGCTGGTGGCTCAAGCGGCATACATCCAAGTGGGAATAGTCGCGCAATTGTTTTGTTCAGGTTAGAAGGTCAACCGCCACACATTCAGCGGTAAACGCGCAACTCCACCCTTCGGCTGGCGTCTAATCACATATCGTCGCAACTGGGCGCGTTGCTATGCATCTTCCAAAACTTGAACGCCGCCCTGAACTGGATGCTTTGCGCGGGCTTTTCCTGGTATGGATGACGCTGACGCATCTTCCCACGCGGTTCAGCGACCTCGTCAATCAACCCATCGGATATGTCACCTCCGCGGAAGGTTTCGTGTTCCTCTCCGCGCTGCTGGTGGGGCGGCTTTATGTCCGCGAGTTGCTGCAGGACGAGCCTGGAGTGCGACGCAAGCTATGGAAGCGCTCTCTGAAAATCTACGGCTATCATCTGCTGCTGCTGGGTTTTGCTTTTACCGTGGCCGCTGCGGTCGCAGTCCACACCCATAAAGCTGCGCTGACGAATCTTCTCGACTTTTATCTGGCGCATCCAGAGGTGGCGATCGTGGGCTCCATCCTGCTGATTTATTGCCCACCGCTGCTCGACATCTTGCCCATGTATGTCACCTTTCTCTTCTTCACGCCGTTGCTGCTTTCGGCGTCGTGGCGCTATGGGTGGAAGAAAATTCTGGTGGCCAGCGGGTTGGTGTGGCTGCTGGCTCAATTTGGTTTGCGAGATCTGGCGCATAATGCCATCGTCAGTGTGACCCATTTGCGGATTCCGTTGCAGGAGACGGGGGCCTTCAACCTGTTTGCCTGGCAGGCGGTTTGGATTGGGGGCTTGTGGCTGGGCGCAAAGTCGGCCGTCGGCGTGGTTCCTCTGCGGAAAATCCCGAACTGGGGCGCCGCCGCTGCCGCCGTTGTCTGCCTGTTTTTTGTGGGGGTGCGCCATAGCTGGCTGGGGCCGCACCTGACGCAACAGGCGCTGGGAATGTGGCTGGACAAATGGCAAATCGGTCCGCTCCGCGTGCTCAATTTGCTGGCCTTCACGGTGGTTTTTTACTGGCTGCGAAAATACGTGCTGCGCGCGGTTGCGGTCGAGCCACTTCTGACCTTGGGCAAAGCCTCGCTGCATGTCTACTGCGCGCACCTGTTCTTCGTCTTCGCCGGACTCGCGTTGCTCTATGGCGAGGTGGAGCAGCTCCATGGCATCATGGCGATTTCGCTGGTTGCCGTCACCTTTGCTGTCCTGATTCTGGTCGCATTGAATGAAGCCAGAAAGCGCCGGCGGAATCGTGAAGCTAAATTGCGCCAACTAACTGACGCCGGCTCTTTCCCTGCCCGCGAAGTCGCCTAACGTTCTTTCTTTTTCTGCTGCGCTGCGCGGCGTTGCTTCACCCATCCCGGCTTGACCGTTTGGTGAGAGCGGCCAAGAGCCAGCGCGCCAGCGGGTACCGGCTCCGTAATGCAGGAGGCGGCCGCAACATAGCAATCGTCTTCCAGCGAGACCGGCGCGACCAGCGTGGAATTGCTGCCCACAAAAACGCGATCCCCAATCTGCGTCGGGTGCTTATTCACGCCGTCATAATTGCACGTGATTACGCCAGCGCCAATGTTGCAGCCCGATCCCACGGAAACATCGCCGAGATAGGTCAAATGATTCGCCTTCGACTTTTCTCCTACCCGTGCGTTTTTTGTTTCGACAAAGTTGCCAACGTGAGCCTCGCGCCCAATCTGGCTGCCGGGACGCAGGTGCGCGAAGGGGCCGATGAAAGCACCGTTGCTGACGGTCGCTTCGTCCAGTACGCAACCATTCCGAATCAGCACACCGTCACCAATCTTCGAATCCTGGACCACGGAGTACGACCGAATCCGGCAGTCCTCGCCAACCTGCGTTTTGCCCAGCAATTGCACAAACGGCTCCACGATGGTGTCCGCGCCCACGATTACATCCGCATCAATGACACAGGTTTCTGGCCGATGAATGGTGACACCTTGCGCCATCAACCGATGCGCAGCCTGCATGCGTAACGCGCTTTCCAACTCCATCATTTCGGCAATCGTGTTCGCGCCCAGCACTTCCGTCGCGTCGCCGACCTCATATGCCACAACACGTTCGCCCGCCGCGCGCAGAATGGCCGCTATGTCGGTCAGGTAATACTCCCCATGGGCATTGTTGGATTCGAGCGCGTCAATGTGCCGGTAGAGCGTATCGATATGGAACACGTAGATGCCGGAATTGATTTCTCCAACGTGCTGATGTACGTCCGCCAGCGCCTTTTGTTCCACAATCGCGGCAACCTCCGGACTGGTCGGCGATACGCGAATCACCCGTCCATATCCGAAGGGATTTTCGGGCCGCGCTGTCAGAATTGTCATCGCCGCCTTTTGCGTTTGATGAAAATTCCGCAGTTGCTCGATGGTTTCCGGGCGGATCAGTGGGACGTCGCCAGAAAGCACCAGCAAATCGCCCAGTCCACGGACGGATTCGCCCAGGCACTGCACCGCATGCCCGGTGCCCAATTGCTGCGTTTGCAGCACAAAATGCACTCCGGCCGCAGATACGGTGCGCTCTACCTCCTCCGCCTGGTGACCGACGACGACGAAAACCCGATCCGGTGAAGTCACCTTCAAAACGGCGTCGAGCACATGCTGTAACAACGGTTTTCCGGCAATGGAGTGCAGCACCTTGGCTCGTTTCGACTTGAGCCGCGTCCCTTTTCCGGCGGCAAGAATAGCTGTGGCAAATGGTTGAGATTCCATGACGTACCCATCGTCTCACAGCCATGGGATTAAAATTCAGGATCGAGTCTGGCCGGACCTAGTGTGCCCGGGACAGCCGCGCCGGTGTACGCTATGGCCAAGGCTCGACTGTTCGGCGAAAGACCTGCATCGAAACAGTCAAAGATCGGGCCTCAATCGATCTGCGATCCAAAATTTCGCACAGGAGTGCAGAATGCATCCACGTCTACAGATTGGTTTTCGGGCTATATCGGGTTTACTCATGTTGAGTGTCGCCTGCGCCGTAGGATGTAACGGCTGCGGCTCCGGCAGCAATTCCGCAAGTACGACCGGAACAGCCGGGTCGACGGGAACCACTGGCACGACCGCAACAACCGGCACCACGGGGACGACCGGTACCACAGGCACAACCGGTAGCGCCGGCACCGGCGTGCAGGTGCTGACGTATCACAACGACAATACCCGCGAAGGCCAAAATACGCAGGAGATGGTTCTGACCCCGGCAAATGTCACCTCGTCCACCTTCGGCAAGGTGGGGTTCTACTCGACAGATGGCAAAGTGGATGCCGAGCCGCTCTATGTTCCTGGAGTGACGATTGGCGGCGCGACTCACAACGTTCTGTATGTGGTATCTGAAAATGACTCCGCCTATGCGTTTGACGCTGACACCGGGTCTGTGTTGTGGAAAGTGTCTACACTCGGGACCGGGGAAACCCCGGGCGTTCCACACAATTGCGATCAGGTGTCTCCGAAAATAGGCATGACCTCAACACCCGTGATAGACCCTGAGGCAGGCGCGCACGGCACCATCTACATGGTGGCCGCAAGCCAGGACAGCAGCGGCAACTACCACCAACGCCTGCACGCGCTCGATCTGATCAGCGGGGCAGAGCAGTCGGGCAGTCCTGTCAGCATACAGGCCACCTATCCCGGCACCGGACAAGGAAGCTCCAACGGCCAGGTGGTCTTCGATCCCAAGCAATATAACGAACGCGCAGGACTTTTGCTGTTAAATGGCGTGGTGTATCTCGGCTGGTCGTCGCATTGCGACATCGATCCCTATACTGGTTGGCTTATGGGATACAACGAGAATTCTCTGGCCCAAACCAGCGTGTTGAATTTGACTCCCCACGGGTCGGAGGGCTCTATCTGGCAATCGGGCCCAGGACCGGCTGCGGACTCCTCCGGCAACATTTATTTCCTCGATGCCAACGGCAGTTTCGACACCACGTTGAACGCCAACGGAATGCCCGCGAACGGCGATTACGGCAACGCGTTCATGAAGGTTTCTACCACAGGCAACAAGCTTACGCCCGCGGATTACTTCACCATGTCGAATACGGTGGCGGAGTCGAATGCCGACGAGGATCTGGGCTCTGGCGGAGCCATGTTGCTGCCGGATGAGACGGATGCGTCTGGAACCGTGCGGCACCTGGCCGTCGGCGCCGGGAAAGACGCCAACATCTATGTTGTGGACACTGGCAACATGGGCAAGTTCAATTCCAGCGGCAATAAAATCTATCAGGAATTGGCAGGGGCATTGTCCGGGCAGGAATTCGGCATGCCCGCCTTCTGGAATAACACCGTGTACTACGGCGCAGTTGGAGATTCGATTCGCGCCTATCCGATCACGCAGGCGAAACTGGCCACCAGTCCCAGCTCGAAGACCGCGCATCAGTTTCCGTATCCGGGCGCTACGCCGAGCATTTCCTCCAACGGCACGTCGAATGGAATTGTCTGGGCCGTCGCCAACAGCAATCCTGCAGTTTTGTACGCGTATGACGCAACCAATCTGACGAAGGAGCTCTACGACAGCAACCAGGCGGCAGGCGGTCGCGACAAGTTCGGCGCAGGGAACAAATACATCACGCCGATGATCGTGAATGGCAAAGTCTACGTCGGCACGCAGACGGGAGTGGCCGTATTTGGGCCGCTGAAATAGAACTAATCCACAATCCTCAGGGAACGGGAAACTTAGGCTGCAATTGTTCCCCACTCAAGCCTTCTGTTGGTTGACTTGAGCGGGGAAGTTTCAGCGTCGGCGAAAAGAGGCCCTTTCGCTGGTTCGCATTTTCTTACTGTCCGCGAGCATCTGGTTTCAACTCTCTGCCCGGTCAGGCTTTTTTGGGGTCTGCATGAATTGCCTGCATGTTCATCAGGGCATTGACTTGTGCAGCGGTTTTGCCGGTAAGAGTCGAAATGGTTGAGTTAATCGCCGTCATATCAGATGAAACTAATCCGGAATTCATCGTCGTATCCATGTCGTAGTAATTCATATTGAACTTGAATTGACTGACACTGGACTTGCCGACCGAGAGTTTCCAGGTGGCTTGATCGATGTGAAGATAAAACGTCCGCACCTTGGCGGCGTACATTGCTGGGGGTTGATTTTTACCGCCGGTTCCTTGAACTGTGGAGAAATAGTAATAGCTCAGGAAATGGTCCAGCGTATCGCTCTGACTTTGGAACGAGATCTTCAAGTTTCCAAGGTTCGAGACTACTTTTGTGAGGATGCCGTCTAGTTCAAGCATCGCGGATTCCGGGAACGCGAAGCTTTTAAAAAGTTCTCCGAGAAATTCGAGATGCAGATCGGCGCTTGTCACTTGTTGAGAATAGCTTTGGGTGACGATCGAACTGACCGGGAGATATCCTGCCATCGCCTTGACGCTGCCGCCAGTGATGACGTAGTTGCGCCACTTTGCCATCGATCGCACAAATGCGCTGGCCTGGTCTGGAATGGTGATGTCGTAGGGAGCAGGATGTTCGTTATAGATGCAGAACGAGGTGAGAAGTGAGATGTAAGAATCGAGCGTTTGCACCTGGCCGAGCATTTGATACATGACTGTGTCGGGTGTTGTCGGCACGGTCGCAATGGATGTGGTGCCGGGCGCTTTCACTGCATTGTTGAGAATATCGTTCAGGTCGGTGGTGCTTGGAGTTCCGGCAGGAGCCGGTTCCGCGGCCAACATCGTGAAATTTCGCCCCAGGAGATTGGCATTTCGTGTCTGATGGGCTGCCGTTATGAAGTGGGTTAGCTGATTCTGAGACGTGTTTAGAATACTGAGCTCTTGGCTATTCATAGTTTTATCCTTATTAGTCTGGCGACTGGAGGTGGGCGTTCTAGGGCTTACTGAGGCGGGGTTGATTCGTGAGAGCGAAAAAACATTGGTCAAATGCTCATAGGTAAACTATGGGAGTGTGCCGGTCAGAGTCCAAACGGTCCCAGAGTCCAAGCTTTGATTCAGTACTGAAATTGCACCTTTACTCGCGCCTCTCTGATTTGCTGGGTCTGTCGTTTGCAGGACGGAATTGTCGATCAATGCCGCGGCCACCGTGCCTACTCCTATCTGAACCTGGAGATTCACGCCTGTTTGTGTGCGACCCTGCATGTCGAGACGAGCAACACCTACGGTATGCAAGGTTCCTGCGCCGCGACCCATGTCTGCAAAATCGAGCTGTGCGATGACAGCTTGACAATCGTTGCTTTGGGCTTGATTGGGGACTACAACTCCCCGAATTGGGTTATTTGTGTTTGTTTTTGTTAGTGGAATATTGCACCTCTCTGATGTGAGCGAATTATCGAGCAGGAAGTAACTATAGAGTGAAGTTAGCGATTCCGTCGCACAATTGTCTAGAGTACGAATGGGTGGGGTAATGTTAACGGTGAGTTACGCTTCTCAAACCTTACTTTGAGCTATCGAGCAGTAAGTCAATATAGGTTCATGTGAGGATCGCATCACGTGAATGTCCAGCATACTCAAGGATTACCTGACATAAAGAGTGGGCTGTATCTCTCAAGCAGTAGATTCAGCTATCCGGCAGAAAATCAATATTCGGTGGAGTTACCAATTTACTGCAACGTCGTCAAGGGTACCAACGGGCGGGATGATGTCTGCGGCTTGTGGAAAAGCGTGAAGCGCGCCGATTCTCCACTCCCGGTTGGATCTCTAGAAGAGGGTCGGGAATGTCTAATGCTAACTAACTTTCAGCTACTGTAATCCGACACACCTGCCGACCGCCTTTACGGAAGGTGTGCGCACCACGCGCGCCGGGCAGTTTCCACCGGAACCAGCAATCCTCAATGAGGGGCGAAGCCCCGATCCAGCTAACGAACGTCGGGTTCAATCCGGCCGGAGTCCGCCAAAAAAATTGTTCTGGAAGAGACACAGCAAAGCAAACAGGGGCCGCCACCGAAAATAGTCGTCATAACGAGCATCGATTCCAGAATCCATGCATCCATAGTAGGCAGAAGGAGAAATACCTATGCCGCCCATGACATACGAAATTGATTCGACCCACTCTGCCGTCCATTTCAGCGTGCGCCATTTGATGGTCTCCAATGTGCGCGGGGAATTCACCAAAGTTTCCGGCACCGTCAAATTCGACCCCGAAAAGCCCGAAACGTCGAGCGTCGAGGCCACCATTGACGCCAACTCCATCAGCACTCGCGAGCCGCAGCGCGACGGGCACCTAAAGAGCGCGGACTTTCTGGATACAGAGAAGTTTCCCACCATCACGTTTCGCAGCAAGAAGGTTAACGTTCAGTCGGGCGGCGGAAAAGTCACTGGCGACTTGACGATTCACGGAGTTACTCGCGAAATCACTCTGGACGTCGAAGGCCCCTCGCCGGAGATGAAAGATCCGTGGGGAAAGCAGCGTATCGGCGCGTCCGCAACCACCAAGCTCAGCCGCAAGGAGTTCGGCTTGACATGGAATGCAGCCTTGGAAACGGGTGGCGTGATGGTCGGCGACGAAGTGAAGATTAATATCGATGTTGAATTTGTCCGAGGCTAACCCGCGCGGCGAGGTTGTGCGTTTTTGCGCGGGACTCAAGGGTGCGAGGAGGATGTTTCCTGGTGCCTTTAAGCTGCGATTGAGCCTTCGATGAAAGTCCGGGCTTATTCCGTCCAGCGGCGGAAGATAAGCGCGCCGTTGGTGCCGCCGAAGCCGAACGAGTTCGACAGGGCGACATCTACGTGGTGCGCAGCCGGCTTGTTGGGCGTGTAGTCGAGGGTGCAGGCAGGGTCGGGATCAACCATGTTCATGGTCGGCGGCAGCATACTGTTCTGCATGGCCATCACCGTGATGCCGGCCTCCAGGCCTCCGGCGCCGCCGAGCAAATGGCCTGTCATCGATTTGGTGGAACTGATTTTGAGCTTATGGCTGGTGGCGTGTTCGCCGAAGACCGCGGCAATCGCCGTCGACTCCAGCGCATCGCCTAACTGCGTCGATGTCGCGTGCGCATTCACGTAATCAATCTCGTGCGGCTGGATGCCGGCACTATGAATGGCATTCTGCATCGCCCGCGCGCAGCCTTCGCCTTCCGGCGCCATGCTGGACATGTGATAGGCGTCCGCGCTCATGCCATAGCCGATAATCTCCGCCAAAATCTTCGCGCCGCGAGCCTTGGCGTATTCCAGGTCCTCAAGAATCAGAATTCCCGCGCCTTCGCCGATCACAAAACCGTCGCGATCCTTGTCGAATGGACGGCAGGCGTGCGTGGGATCGTCATTGCGCGTAGATAGGGCACGCATTGCCGCGAATCCGCCAACTCCCATGGGGGTAATGGCTGCCTCTGACCCGCCGGCAATCATCACGTCGGCATCGCCGCGCTCAATGATTCGATAGGCATCCCCAATGGAGTGGGCGCTGGTGGTGCAGGCCGTCGCGGTCGCCTCGTTCGGCCCTTTGGCTCCCCAGCGAATGCTCACCTGGCCGGCGGCAAGATTCACGATGGCTGCGGGAATAAAAAATGGAGAGATCTTGCGGGGACCGCCAGCCAGCATGGCACTGTGTTCTCGCTCAATAATGTCGAATCCACCGATGCCGGAGCCGATGTGAACGCCCACCCGTTCGGCGTTCTCCGGCGTGATCTCCAATCCAGAGGACTCCAAAGCTTCCTGCGCCGCGGCCAAGGCAAAGTGGATGAATCGGCCCATCTTGCGCGCTTCTTTTTTCTCGATGAAAAGATGCGGGTCAAAATTCTTGACTTCCGCCGCAAACGTGACGGAGAATCCGGTCGTATCAAAGGCCGTGATGGGCGCCATGCCGCTTTCGCCAGCTAGCAGATGGTTCCACACCTCGTTGGCGGTCTTGCCTACACCGCAAATGAGGCCAATGCCTGTAACTACGACACGCCGCTTCAAGACTAGTTGCCGCCTTTACCGTTCTTTTTGATGTAGTCGACAGCATCCTGCACAGTTTTGATCTTCTCGGCTTCTTCATCCGGAATTTCCAGATCGAATGCCTCTTCAAACTGCATGACCAGTTCGACCACATCCAATGAGTCCGCACCCAGGTCTTCCTGGAAGGATGCCGTGGGGGTTACTTCCGCTTCATCAACCTGCAACTGCTCCACAATAATCTGTTTCACTTTTTCTTCAACGGCCATGTCTTTCTCCTAAAACCTTTGTTTGAACGTCAAAACTTTGCTGCATGCAAACATCGAATCGGCGTCATGCGATCTGCTGTTCGGCAGGCATGCGCTGGCGATCTCATTTCGGGCACCTCATTCAGAGTACAGCTAAACCGCCATTGCGGACGCACCGTTCCCTTGCAAGCATTTATGCTCGAAATTCGAGTGTACTGAGGGCCTGTGCCAGTGTAAAGCCGCAGGAGCAACTTTCAGACCCGCCGGCACTGGAATTGGGCGGAATTCCGCTTCTGACGCCGGCGAAGGTACAGTAAGGCAGAGGCAAATTTGGAATGAATATGGCTTTCGTTATTGGAATGGCCAGCCTGGCTGTTTTCGGTCTGCTGGTGGGCTGGTGGCTGGGAAATCGATCCGGACAGTCGGCGCTGGAACGGCTGCGCGGGGAGCGGGAAACACTCATCTCCGATCGCACTCGGTTTCAGGCTCAGGCAGCCCTGCTCGCACAGCAGGCAGACATGCAGAAAGCAGAACTGGAGCAACTTCGCAGCCAGTGCGGCGCCCTAACAACAGAAATTGCGCGTGTCCAGGAGCAACTCAAGTCCGGCTACGCGGCCCTGGCCAGCGAACGTGAATTGCTGACCCAGGCGCGCGAAAAATTGAGCGACACCTTCAAATCTCTAGCCGGAGACATTCTGAAAGACAATAACGCGCAATTCCTGGGGCTGGCTAATCGGGAGTTATCCGCGAAAGAGGAATCGATCGAAAAACTGCTCTCGCCGGTTCGCGAAACACTTGGCAAGCTGGAGTCGCAGACCAAGCAGTTGGAAACGGAACGCGGCAAAGCGTATACGGAAGTTCTGACCGAGATCAAGAATATCCAGCGCACGCACGAAACCCTGCGCATGGAAACCACGCAATTGGTGCAGGCGCTGCGAGCGCCCAAGGCGCGCGGCAACTGGGGCGAGTTGCAACTGAAGCGCTGCATTGAATTTGCCGGCATGGTGGAGCGGTGTTCCTTCGATGTGGAGAAACACATGAAGGGCAACGACGTCGATCCAGCGCAACGCCCCGACGTGGTGGTTCAATTGCCCAACGGACGAGCGATTATCATCGACGCCAAAACGCCACTTGACGCGTACCTATCCGCGATGAGCGCCACCGATGAGATCCAGCGAACAATATTTCTGAAAGCTCACGCCACACAGGTGCGGACGCATCTGACCCAGCTTGGCGGCAAACAATACTGGCAGCGCCTGCAAAGTTCGCCAGATTTCGTGGTTTGTTTTTTGCCCAGCGAAGTGCTGTTCAGCGCGGCGCTGGAGCAGGACCCAGGCCTGATTGAAGTGGGCAGTCAGTTGAACGTGATTCTGGCGACTCCGACCACCTTGATCGCGTTGCTGAAAGCAGTGGCGTATGGCTGGCAGCAGATGGAGATCACGCGCAATGCCATTGCCATCTGCCAAGCCGGGGAAGACCTCTACAAAAAGCTGGCCGGAACGCAGGGATACTTCACTCGGCTTGGGAATGCATTGAATAGCTCGGTGAAGCAATTCAACGACCTGGTCGGAGCTGTGGAAGGTCGTGGCAGCGTCTTCTCGTTGGCATCCAAACTTCATGAGCTGAAGATCGGCCAGGATGAAATTCCCGAGGTGTTGCCGATTGAAAGTGCGACGCGCGGTTTGCAGTCGGATCATTGGGATGAGCCGCTGGCGCTGGCCGCCGCGGAAGAAAGGCAAGAGGAATAATGCAACGCCGCAAGGAACGGCATCGCATTGGCCGCGTCGGATGGCTGCGCGCCGCCGTCCTGGGCGCAAACGACGGCATTCTGTCGACGGCCAGCCTGGTGCTGGGCGTAGCGACTTCGCATGCATCGCACAGCAGTATTGTTGTCGCCGGCGTGGCTGGCCTGGTCGCGGGTGCTATGTCGATGGCGGCAGGAGAATATGTCTCCGTCCACTCGCAGGCGGATACCGAGCATGCCGAGCTGGACCTGGAGCGGAGCGAATTAAAGACGGACAACAGGGGAGAGCACAAGGAGCTTGCCGCGATCTATGTGGAGCGCGGTCTGGACGCCGCGTTGGCCAAGCAGGTGGCGCAGCAGTTGATGGCCCATGACGCGCTGGAGGCGCACGCGCGCGACGAGTTGGGTATCACCACCACCAACAAGCCGCGTCCCATTCAGGCGGCACTCGCGTCGGCGGTCAGCTTTGGCGTGGGCGCGGCATTGCCGCTGGGTGTTGCCGTGCTAACGCCGGGAACAATGTTGTTGTATCTGGTGGCTGGCACTTCGCTGTTTTTTCTGGCCGGGCTGGGGGCGTTAGCGGCTCGGGTGGGTGGTGCGCGAGTGCTGGCAGGCGCACTCCGGGTTACATTCTGGGGAGCGCTCGCCATGGCCGTAACCGCGGGTGTCGGCGCATTAGTTGGAGCGGCAGGATAAGTCGCATCGACCACGCGACCGCCTCATCGCATCCATTGGTAGAGAGGATATTTCATGGAGCATTCCAACGAAGCGTCGCGTAAATATTTTGAGAGCAAACAGGGAAACCGTCCAAAGTGCGGCGCCGGAAAACGAGCCCTGGCAGCGATCGGTGTAGGCGCGTTGGCGATCTACGGCGCGCGTGTCCTGATCAATCTCTTCGGGCCGTCGCTGCCCTATTCCATGCGCGAATGTCCCGGCGGCTCCAACGAATCTGCCGAGTTTCTCGAGTTCCTCAGCCTGGTCACCGACGCACCCGTTCGCCACGCGCATATCGAGGCGTTGAAAAATGGCCCCGAATTTTATCCGCAGGAAATCGCCGCCATTCGCCGGGCCCGCCGCGCCATCGACATGGAGTTTTACGAGTTCAAAGAAGGCAAAGTCAGCGCGGTATTCCTCGAGGCATTGACAGAGCGCGCACAAGCCGGTGTTGAGGTGCGCATTGTGCTGGATGCGATTGGCAGCTTCAGGACCAGGACTTCTTACTTTAAAGAATTAAAAGCGGCCGGCGGCAAGATGCATTGGTATCATCCGCTGCGTTGGAACACCTGGCAGTTTGCGAACAACCGCAGCCACCGCAAGTTGCTGGTCATCGACGGGCATACAGCATTCGTCGGCGGCGCGGGCGTGGCCGATCACTGGATGATGGACACTCGCCAGGGCCCTCCCTGGCGCGACACCGTGTTTCATCTGCAAGGCGAAGCTGCCGGCGGCTTAATCTCGACCTTTTCGGAAAATTGGTTAGAAGCTTCCGGCCAGATTTTGACCGGTCACAAGCAGTTTGAATTTCAGGGCGGTCATCGAGGCGTTCCCGCCCTGGTTGTCTCCAGCACACCCAGCGGGGGCGGCACGCATGCCCGCATCCTGTTTCAGGCTCTCATCAAAAGCGCGAAGAAAAGCATTGTCATCACAACACCGTATTTTCTGCCCGATCGCAGCGCCCGCCATGCGTTGCAGGAAGCGAGCGAACGCGGTGTGAAGGTTCGCATCCTGGTTGCCGGTCCGCACATCGACCATCCCGCCGTTCGACGCGCGAGTCGCCACGATAGCCGGCATCTGCTACAGGCTGGAGCGAAGATTTACGAATATCAGCCATCCATGATTCACGCCAAAATTATGGTCGTCGACGAACGATGGTGCATTTTCGGATCGACCAACTTCGACCATCGCTCCTTCGCGCTGAATGATGAGGTCAACGTCGCAGCCATTGACAGAAAGTTGGCAGAAACTTTGGTCGATCAATTTGAGGATGACCTGAAGCAGAGCAAAACACTGACGCTGGAGATGTTGAAAAGCCGCAAACTAAGCAGCCGTGCAGAACTGCTGGCGGGAGCCTTACTGGAGCGCGAGAGTTAATCTCGCTGCACTGATTTGCGATTCGCCGAGAGCGGTGGCGCGATAAATCCAAATTCCGCATCGATTGCTTCTGCGATTCCAAGAACGATTTCCTCTTGAAATGGCCGGCCTGCGACTTGCACTCCAATCGGCAAGCCTTCCGGCGATTTGCCGACAGGTACCACGGCCGCCTGGATTGCGAGCCGCGTCTCCGCGGTCACTGGCACGAGTCCATCGTCTTCAAAATAGCCGATGGCATCTCACAATGTAGTCCAGCCACGGCGATTGAAGACTTAATGGTCATTGGCAATCCGTACAACGGGCCGTGCGGTTCGGATGCCGTCATCAATGCGCGTGCCTGC
Organism: uncultured Acidobacteriota bacterium; assembly: GCA_963817855.1. Lineage (GTDB taxonomy): Bacteria > Acidobacteriota > Terriglobia > Terriglobales > Acidobacteriaceae > JAKAAZ01. The sequence goes on from CAWFQA010000001.1 coordinate 521,834, forward strand.
GTCCGGATCCTGTCTGCATCGGCATCGTTGAAATGTACGATCGCGTTCAGTTGCGGATTCAGCCGGTTGATTTCGCGTATATGCTCCTCGGCCAACTCCAGCGGCGAAATCTTTTCCGCTCGCAGCAACGCCAGCTGCTCCGTTGCGGACAGCAGTGTGACCTGGCTCAATTGGCGCCCTGAAAATTGGAATTGTTCGGCGGGGCAGGAGCCGCAGAAACAGGATCGATCGGCGTCGAGTGAGCCGGCACGTAGCGGAATAAATATTCCTGCGAGCTTTCGCCGGAGTTGAAGCGATCATTCCACTGCAAGCGATATCGCAGCGCCGAAGGATTCATAGGGTAGGCCGTGGGTTTCGAGTACGGATACGACTTCATCCCGTGGAACGGAATTTCATTCACGGTGAACGGCGAGGCCTCGTAGAAATCCATGTCCTTCACGTAGCCGTTCGCATAGAAGAAATAATCGCGTTTCCATCCGGCGGGTAGAGGCGGCAGCGCAGCCGCACTAAATTCCGCGTCGATATCTTCTCCGCTGCCAAAGATGACGAAGTGGTTGTCGACGGACTTCAGCAAGGGCGTGACATTGCCGTAATGCGTATAGGCTCCCCGCTCGCGAGCGAATGGGCCGGTCGCGCTGATGCGATCGTAGCGATAGGTCAGATCGCCGGGACTCTCCTGTTCAATCTGTTCCGGATAGCCGCGGAATTTCAGTGTCGAAAGTGCCAGCGGCAATTCTGTTCGATGAATTTCTGCCGATCGATCTGGCCCATTGTCCACCAGAATCTGATCCCAGTAAATCTGTAAGTTCGTTACGATGCGCAGCCGCCTCGTTCCATGCGGCAGCTTGCCCGCCAGGTCGACGGTGATTGTCCGCGGCAGCCCCGCAGGGAATCCCATGTCGGGCAGAATCGTTTTCCAGCGTCCGTCGGGCATTTGCGCCTGCAACGCCGGCGGCTCAGGCTTCAGTCCCGCCTGCCAAGCCGCATACATCGACGATGCGCTGAAATATTCCACATAGCCGTGCAGAAGCAACCGCAGTGGATTCTTCGGTGTCCATAGACCGATATCCAGCGTCAGAGTATGTTGATTGGCAAAGCCGGCAAAAGGCAGGTTGGTAAAGTCGTGCACGTAGTGATGATCGCGATCGAGCAGCACGCTGCGCACATCTTCACCATGGTTGTTCCATGCCGCCACCACCGGCCGCGCCGCGCTGGTGACAATCACTTTGTCTGCGGGGAAAGGAGGCGCTTCAAGGAAGCGCGCATTCGGATACGCTTCCGTCCCGTCAGGATGATCGATGGCCACCAGCCGCAGTTGATCAATGAAGTTGACCTCTTCCATGGGCTCGCCAAAGCGCAGGCTCAGGTAGCCGTTGTGCGGCTTCAGCTGGTTCCCAGCCACTTTGATCCATTCCTCAGGGTCGGGAATATTTCTCGAAGTCGGCGATATCCAGTGCCCCACCACGCCTGCGCCAATCACGTCCGTGATGAATTGATATTTCTTTCCGTCCCAGGCGAACAACACCGGGCAGGAGCTACCGCGCCGATCGATCTCATCCAGCCGCGTGTACCCATCCGCCTGAACTTTCAGCTCGTCCTGCAGCACGCCGGTCGGCCACAACATGCGCACAATGTCCACATGCGTTCTATTTCCAAGACCCGCAAGAATCTCCGGCGCGCCTTGTCCCATGTAGCCGGTGGCGCCGGCAACTTCCCACTTCTGCCAAAGGTTTCCGGAAAATATTTCTACCTTGGTGCCGAGCGCAGATTTATTGTCCGCCAATCCTCGGAACGACAGCCGCACCCAATGATTTTTGTTGCCGCCATCATTGCGAAACAGAACCGGTGGGTCGTTCAATTGCGTCACGATCAGGTCAGCATCGCCGTCTCGATCGAAGTCGCCAGCAAGCAGTGCGCGCGGATGATTGAGCTTCAAGTTTGCAAGCCCCACAGCCGTTGTTACATCTTGGAATCCTCGCGGTCCGCAATTACGCAGGATCCGCAATTCAGCGCCGTGTGCCGTGCCGATCAACACAGCCAGATCAATCCAGCCGTCATTGTCAATATCGATGGCAGTCAGTCCCCAAGCGCGCGTCGCGTCTGCAATCGGCAGCGGCACGCGCTCAAAGCGTTTGCCGTCGACATTGCGCCACAGCGTCACACCCGGCGCACCGGTGTGCGTGACTGCAACATCCATCCAACCATCTTTATTGAAATCGAAAACGTAGACGCCATTCGTCGGCGCTAACTTTGTATCGGCGAAAAGAGGAGTCGCGCGAAACTTTCCCTCACGCGGATTGGCATAGAACGTGGGAGACTCTGAGCCAGTCACGACAAGATCGACCGCGCGATCATTGTTCAGATCGGAAAGAGTTGCGTTGCGAGTGGCTCCATGTCCGCCCAGCCCAGTGGGGCCAGTCACGTCGGTAAATGTTTGATTGCCGTTATTGCGCCACAACACGTTCGCACCGCTCGAACCCGCCAACGGTTTGCCGGTCACAAACAGGTCAAGGTCGCCGTCATGGTCGTAGTCCACAAAGGTTAGGCCAGCCGGCTCGTTCTGCGGCGTAATGCCGACGGCCTTGGTGACGTCGGAGAATTTTCCGTGGCCTAAATTTCTAAAAAGTACGACGCGACCTCGCAGGGAAACCACGATATCCGGAAGCCCATCATTGTCGAAGTCGCCCACCGTGCAGGCAATCGCGTCTCCGCTCACATCCAGCCCCATCTGATTCGCAGGCACTTCTTCAAATCGACTGCCGAGATTGCGATAGACATGAATCGCGTGCGCGCCGTCGCCCAGAGAGATCAGATCGGTGTTTCCATCGCCGAACAGATCCACCATGCAGGCGCCGGCACCCGCTTCGTCCGCACCGTTCGTTCCGAGCGACGTCTTCACATTGCTGCCGATCGCCTCGCGCACGAAATGCACAGGAATCATCGGGCCGACTTCGGGCTCCGCCACATGGATCGACTGCGCCATGGAGTAGCGGCCCATCTCTCCGTAGGAAATCGTCATCGGGGAGCCGAGCTTTTCGCCGGTGATGTGCTGGAATCGTTGAAACGCCTGCTTGGCATTGTCCACCGCGCCAGTTTCCTGATAGGCCCGCGCCAGCCCGAACTCCGCCGACGCATGCAGTGGATTTAATTGCAGCGCCGCCTGGTACTGCAAAATGGCATTCTTGAAATCCTTGTTTTGCTGATAGCCGCTGCCCAGCAAATAATGCGTGTCCGCATTGTTTGGGTCGAGCACAACGGCTTGCTTGAAGTCCTCGATTGTTTCCGCGGTGTTCCCGTTTTTGCGCGCCACCAGCCCCAGGTTGTACCACGCGGCCGTGTTCTTCGGATCTTGTGCGATCACCTTGCGCAGCACGGCGCTCGCCTGCGGCAGCTGCTGGTTGTTGAGCAGTGCGATCCCCTCATTCAATTGCGCAATCAGCAGTGTGGGATCTTTCTCGATGGCGGCAGAAAACAGTTTTTCCGCCTGATTAAAGTTCTGCTGATTCATGTACGCCACGCCGAGGTTGTTCAGCTGAATCGTGTCCTTTTGCGGGGTAGGGGCTGTGTTGCCCCACGCAATCGAGGTAGTGAGTAGAAGAACAGAGAAAACCTGGGCCAGCCGGAGGCGTGAATACATTGGAATGCGACTTACCTCAGTTCGCTGCGTTGGATGCCACCAAGCCCCTAGTCTACAAGATACAAATTGAAACTAAAGATGCCGGCGCGTTTGTTTCGGCCTCGATTGACAGCAGCGAATGTGCGCTGCGGCTTTTGCATCCCGGCGAAAACGCGTTGAGGTGTGCTGGCCTTTCAGCCATGAAAGAGGAGAGTTTTATCTCTGTCGTCAATGGACGGATCGAGCGCGGAGGAACATTGTCGCATTAAGGCACGATCGACATCGATTGGGCTGGGTAGAAGCCGCCATTACATAGGGTACAATCCTTCGCAGTGGGGAGTATTCTTGCTGCGTCGTGGGCTGTTTCCGGCTGTGCTGTTTTCCTTCGTGACTCTGGTCGCGCTTTCTCGATTGGCGCATGCGGCCCCTCAGGCGCAGAGCGGCATGGCCAGCGGTCCTCCATCGAAGGCCATCTACGATTCCCAGCATCGCCCCATCACTGCGGGCGGTTTCGTCAAGTCCGGTCCAATCGTCTTCATGGATGTCGCGAAGAAAGCTGGGCTGACCACCTGGCATCACACCGCCGGCACTCCGGAGAAAAAATTCATTCTGGAAGCCAAGGGTCCCGGGGTTTGCCTGCTCGATTACGACAACGACGGCTGGCTCGATATTTATCTGGTGAACGGTTCCACCTACGAGTGCTCTCGATGGCAAAGCCGCTGCGCCGCAAGCTGCGCTGTTTCATAACAACCACGATGGAACCTTCACCAATGTCACCGCCAAAGCAGGCGTGGGCAATGCACGCTGGGGATTCGGCTGCACGGTCGGCGATTTTGACAACGATGGCTGGCCCGATCTCTACGTCACCAACTACGGAAAGAATCGTCTCTATCGCAACAATCATGACGGCACATTCACCGACGTTGCGGAGAAGGCAGGCGTGACGGTTGGCACCTGGTCCGCCGGAGCCACCTTTGGCGATTACGACGGCGATGGCAAGCTCGATCTTTTTGTCGACGGATATCTCCACTACGACTACAAAAATCCGCCGGTTTCCGGCTCGAAAGCGGTCGCCTACAAGACCTGTGCATTTCGCGGCACGCCCGTGATGTGCGGTCCAGCCGGGCTTCCCGGCGAGCATGACCATCTATTCCACAACAACGGCGACGGCACCTTCACCGACGTCAGCAAGCAACTCGGAGTCAGCGACCCGCCTGGATACTACGGGTTGGGAGCGTTGTTCGCTGACGTCAACAACGACGGCAAGCCGGACCTTTTGGTCGCCGACGATACCACGCCGAATTATCTGTACATCAACAAGGGCAACGGAACATTTTCCGACGAAAGTCTCGAGAGCGGCTACGCGTTGAACGCCGATGGCCGCGAGGTTGCGAACATGGGCATTGCCGCCGGCGATTACGAAAACAACGGGCATCTGGATATCGTCAACACTGACTTCGGCGACGACTATGACGTGGTCTTCCGCAACGACGGCACCGGCAATTTTACCGACGTCAGTTATGAGAGCGGGATTGCCGCACCCACCATTCCCTTTGTAGGTTTCGGCGATGGATTTCTCGATTATGACAATGATGGCTGGAAAGATTTGCTGATTGTGAACGGCCACGTCTATCCCAGCGTCGACCAGCATCCCGACTGGGGGACCAGCTATGCCGAGCGCTCGCTGCTGTTTCACAATCTGAAAAATGGCAAGTTCGACCTGGTGCCTGCGGTAGAAGGAACTGGGCTGGCCGTGGTCAGCGTGGGGCGCGGAGCGGCTTTCGGCGATCTGTTCAATGACGGCAGGGTCGACGTGGTCATCAACAATATGGACGGCGTCCCGGTGCTGCTGCGCAACGTCAACCCGGACCATCACCACTGGGTTGAGCTAAAGTTGATCGGCGGACCGAAGAGCCCGCGCGACGCGGTCGGTGCGACCGTTTACTTGAAAGCCGATGGCGTACGCCAGCGTGGGGATGTACTCAGCGGAGGCAGCTATCTTTCTTCGAATGATCTGCGGGTTCACTTTGGAATTGGAAATGCGACCACCATCGACAGCGTGGAAATCCACTGGCCCAGCGGCGCCAAGGAAACGCTGAAGTTGGACGCCGTCGACCGCATTTACACCATCACGGAAGGCAAAGGAGTGACGGCGGCAATGTGCGATGGCAAGGCTTGCCCAGCGCGATAAGTCAGCGAAGAATGTCTGTTGCCACCACGGGTTGGCACGCCAACTCTCCACCGGAATTTTCAGCCGACTCGAGAAACGCGTTCGTTCCGTCCTGGAACCAGCCGCGATTCAGCCGAAACCAGGATACGTCCGCTGCGTAGCACCGTCTCCACTTCAAAATTTCCCGGTCCAAAAAGCTAGAAGCGGGTTTGAATGGAGTAAAGAGAGCTATGTGTCAGGATGAAAAGCGTCTTGCCACCCTTGCCGCCAAAGATCAGGTCAACCGGACGCTCTGGAACGTCGATGGTGCCGATCTGCTTGCCGCTGGCGTCAAAAATAAAGACATTGCCGGCCGCCAGGTAGACGTTTCCCTTGCTGTCCTGGATGACGCTTTCGCCACCTCGTTCTGCGAACAACTTCAGGTTGGAGAGCGTGCCATCCTGACCGACACTTCCGGAGTACGTCTTCTGCTCTGATTCTTCACTGACGTAGAACGGCCGTCCAGGAACGGCTTTCGCCAGGCTGAACGCGCGCAAGACGTCTGACATTTTCACGCCCCAGTGAGTCTCGCCATCGATGAAGTCCTTGCCTGCCGGGATGAAGGTTGTCGCGTCCGGGGAAATGAATTGAAACTCCCTTGGCGTCGTTACCTTCTGGACAAAATCATGGCTGCCCCAATAATTGACCGGAAGAACAGCTGTCATTCCCGGGCGCGCAACTGGCGCGACTGGCGGGATGAATGTAATCCGGTCGTCCAGCGCGTCTGGCCGGAACGTATACACCGCGCCCTTGCCGGCATAGGAAATCACCAACAGGTTTCCCGCCCGATCCATTGCAAGCTGGGTCGGCTGCAGGGAGTTGTCCCGGAGAATCTTCAGATCGTGGGTTTCCGGAGTCCAGCGATAGATTCTCTGCCAATGCGTGTCGACAAAATAGAGACGTCCCTGCGCGTCCATCGTCGCTCCCGAGATGGTGAAGAACCCGCCGCACAGTTTTGTGAGCTTCGCTCCTTCTGCCAATACCGGCGCCGGCGGCAGTCTTACAGGTTCCGGCTTCTTGCCTGAAATCGAGAGCGATGCCAGCTCGTGGTAGCGCACCTGCACGTCATAGGACTGGTCGAAGACGGAGTTGTCGAAGGAAACTTTGCTGTTACTATTCACGTGCAGATTCTTGAATCGAATATTGCTGGAGCGGGCGACGCGCACAGCATAGGGGAAAGGCTGATAGCTCGCGATCACTCGATACGAGTGAAAGTTTGCGACAGTGATGTTGCTGGAATCATCGATCTCGAGCGGCAACGCGAAGGGACCCTCCCCCCACTCTTCTTCCGTCTGCAGCGAATCGATTTCCCAGTTCGAAACATGGCGCAGGACAATTTCACTGCGTACGTGGTGCTCGCTGGATAGCTCGTACACATGCCCCGGCGTGGTCGTGTTGGAGATGTACATGCCCGCTTGCGCATATGTGTCGGGCGTCCAGATGTCGGCGAACGTACCTCCGCCGCCGTTCGTGATCCATAGGCTGGGATACTGCGCGTCCCAGCGGCGATGAATGTCCGGATCGGCGGTATGCGTGTTGTTATACGGATCGACGCGCGTGCCATCGATGCGATTGGTGCCGTGGCCGCCCAGGAACCGCACATCATCCATCAGGGAATTCTCACCGGCCATCCACATGACACCTGCGGCGCGGTTGTTGATGCCGTTGGTATAGATTCCAATTCCGGTCAGGATATTGGTTCCACCTTTGGGCGTCTCCAGCATCGGCTTTACATTGCCGACACCTTGAAATCCCGGGGTGGAGTCGGGCAGGTCAAACTCTGTCGTGCTGGGATGCAACCCGATCAGGACCGTGTCCGGCTTCAGCCTGAGCGTGTCGTTGACGATGTAGTGTCCCGACGGAATATAGATAGTCGAATGCTCGTCAATGGCCTGTTGAATCGCGGCAGTATCATCGGTCACGCCGTCGCCCTTGGCTCCCAGAGTATGAAGGTTCATCCAAGTATCGCGCGGCGGAAGATTGCGAATCACAGGCGTGCCTGCGGGCGGCAACGCGGTCAGCGGCACGGTGTGGAACGAAGTTTCAATTTTCGCGGGCGCTTCCAGATCGGCAATAGTCAAACCATGCGAAAACGCCTGGACGCGATACATCTCTCCCGGTCCGGCAACTTTCTTTCCGCTCTCGCGAAACAACGCAAACTGCGGCACATGCCTGCAAACAATTCGGTGCAGGTTGATCTCCGTCCGTGGATTATTCTCATTGCTGATGATCACGGCCGGACCGCTGATGTCCTGAAAGCGTGAGTTCTTCACCCACAATTCATCGGGATATCCAGGATCGATCGAAATAACCGTCGGCACATTGCGAAATGCATCATGATCCAGCGTCAACCCTGCCTCGTGCTCCCGAATCGCAGCCACGCTTCTGGCCTTCAAATGTGGAGTCGAGCAGGGTGAATTGCCAGCCAGGCGAGGGCCTCTCAGTAATAATTCCATACTGGCCGCCATAGAAATGTAAATCTTCAGCCTCGTTGCCAATGTCTTTCAGCGCCGCCAGTCCCGAGCCAATATGAAAATCCATGTGGGTTAGGAAGCAGTGCTGCGCCACGTGAAATCGAATGCCGACAGCAGCCGGATTGCCATCTTGAATTTCAAAGTCGATGTTGCTCATCGCGGAATAAAACGTTCCTGGGTTGGCGTCTTCTACTTCTGTCGCCGGTACGGTTCCGGGGAAAGGTCCACGGTGAACATACGGATGCCTGCCGCCCGCAAACATCACCATGTAACCGATGCCTTGCTGAAATCCGGGAGTATCTTTTCCCAGCACCAATACCGGTCGCGTCGGACCATATCCAATCACGCGCACCGCCGGCCACACATAGATGGTTTTGGTGATGCGATACCGCCCCGACGGAACGAAAACAATGCCTTGTTTCGTGGTGGCCTCAACCTGGTCGATCGCTTGTTGAATGGCGGCGCTGTCGTCGGCGACACCATCTCCATGGACAGGAAATTTGTCCGGCGTCAGGTACACCGCGGTCGGATCATTCAGGTGAACGGGGTAGTAGGAGGCAGCCAACAACGGTGTCGTCATCAGCGACGCCAGGATCAAGAACACGGCAAATTTGATCGATCCAACCATCATTGACTCCATCCCAGAACTGCTGCAATCGTTCGTTACAAATGGCCAGCGGCCTACCAGACGTAGGTAGCGACATCGGCGGGAGGCAGCGTCGCCGTCATCGCTTTGCCGTGATAGCTCACGTTGAAGGTCGTCGGGAAATTCCCCGTGTTCGAGACGACCAGCACCATCTTTCCTTCGGGCGTGCGGAATGCCACGTTCGCCAATTGTTCCACATCATTCGAGTCGACCCGAACCGAGCCTGCCGGCACAAATTTGGAAATCTGTGCAATCACATAATAGGCGGCGTTCAGCGTGGCGTTGTCGCCATCCAAAGTGATTGCACCTGTACAGGAGGTGCATCCGCCGTTGGTGTGCGGTCCATTTTCAGGGTTGGCCGTCAGGTTCCACAGTAGAACGTTCTTGCTCCAATTCCGAGTGGCGCCAATGACAACATCGCTGACCGGCTCTGAAATATCGATGCTCGTGTGGTGGCGTCCGTCGCTAATCGATTGCTCTGTGAAATAAATGTTCTTGTTGGGAAAAGCGTCATGCACTCTTGTCAACGCCGAGATTTCTCCACCGTATAAATGCCAGGCCGATCCATCGACATACTTGCTGGCGTCCGGGTCTGCCAAAATCGACAGCGCGTACGAGGTGACGTCGGGATTGTGGTCATAGATCAGAATCTTGGTTCGGATATGCGCCTTCTTGAAGGCCGGTCCCAACGCGTTCTTGATGAAATCATCTTCCTGCTTGGCAAACATCACCATGCTGGGCGTGTTCTTCGGATTCAGCGGCTCGTTCTGCACCGTGATGGCGTCGATCGTGATTCCGGTAGCTCTCATGCCTGCGATGTATTTCACAAAATATTTCGCGTAGGTCTTGTAGTACTCCGGTTTCAGCGTGCCACCCTTGGAATTACCATTCGTCTTCATCCAGGTAGGAGCCGACCACGGAGATCCCAGGATTTTTATCTTCGGATTGATCGCCAGAATTTCCTTCAGTGCTGGAATCACATCGGCTTCGTCAGGAGCTAGGCTGAATTTCGCCAGCGTCGGATCTGTTTCACCCGTCGGCATATCGTCGTAGGAATACACGTTGGCATTCATGTCCGACGAGCCGATGCTGACCCGAAGATAGCTGACGCCGATTCCGTCGCCATCGGTCGAGAAAAGTTGTTTCAGCAGGGAAGCTCTCGCCGGCGCTGACATATGCATCAGCAACTGCGCGCTTCCGCCGGTCAAGGCAAAGCCGAATCCGTCGATGGTTTGAAATTTCTTCGCATCGTCCACCGCAATCGTGGGCACATCCTTCTTGGCGTGTGAGAATTGCAACCCGTTAGGTTGCTGCGCCAACAGCGAAGACCTGTCTGGCGCTGTCAACCAGACGCTTGCAGTTTGCGCCACCAATGTGCCGCCCGCAAAGAGCATAAGAGCCACAATGGCAAACAACGGATGTACGAGCGATTTCAATTTCATGAGAGCCTCCAATCCCGCTCATCGGGCAGAATGAATTGTAAAGTGACAATTCTTGAAAAAGTTTTTCCATGCCACGGTTCACTTGTTAGACCCGCAATTGAAGGCTGAGGAGTTCCGTTGCATTCGCCCACATGGATGATATCCGCCATGACCACCAGGTGGCCGGCGTTATTCTTTTGTCAATTGGAGAAGGTTTGTTGTAGCCTTGCAGTCAATCGATTGTCTACGATTGCATTGGTTATCCCTCTTTCGGCCAATATTCTTATGTCCGTGGGAGATTGGAAGTCACAGCATGGCCAGTATTCGTCGATTCGAGCGGAGCACGTGTCTCATGTGTCGCCAGTCGATCGTTGTTCAGCGAGTCGGTACAGAGTCGCTTCTCCCGCCGGTTTCCGCCAGCCGCGCCCTGACTTTGGTGGCCCTCTTTTCAGAATTTCGCAGGAGTGGCGTTCATATTTCGAAAGACGCAAAGGGCCGGATGGCTACAGCTGGGCTGCCTGCCTCATACAAGGTGAGCACCGATGCCGAATAACAGTGGCCACCCCGGCAAGCCGGAGCTCAACTTGCCACGCGAGCCCGTCAGTCTGAAACAACTGGCGGAGTATCTTGGTCTGAATCCCGCGACCGTCTCCGTCGTATTGAACAACGTTCCAGGGCGCTCCATTCCCCAGCCGACCCGCGAACGCATCAAGGCTGCGGCCGAAAAGCTCGGCTATCAACCGAATCTGCTCGCCCGTTCCTTGCGTAACCGTAAGACACATACCATTGGCATTCTGATGCCCGAGTTGGCCGAGGATTACCACACGCAAATCATGAGCGGAATCGGCGACTATTTGGTGAGCAAGGGATATTTCTACTTCACCGTCCATCATCGCCATCGCGAAGATCTCGTGAAGGAATATTGCAACATGCTCGTCAGCCGGGGCGCCGAAGGCTTGATCGCAATCGACACGTTGCTGGAGCACAAGCTTCCCGTTCCCGTTGTGGCGGTCGCCGGCCATACTCGCGTGGAGGGCATCACCAACCTCGTGCTCGACCACGATCAGGCCGCTGAATTAGCTCTGAACCATCTTTATGAGTTGGGACACCGGGAAGTTGCCTTCATGCACGGGCATCCCTTCAGCTCCGATACCGCCGACCGCTGGCGAAGCACCGTGAACACGGCGCGGAAGCTCGGTCTCGCAATCAAGGCTGAGCTCGTTATCCAGCTCGAGCGCGACTCTATTACTCCGGACTTGGTGTATCCTGCGGTGCAGCAATTGCTGGCAAATAAAAAACGCTTTACAGCTCTGGTTTCTTTCAATGACACTGCCGCGATCGGCGCCATACATGCCCTTCAGGATGCCGGCCTGCGCGTGCCTGCCGATGTCTCCGTCATCGGCTTCGATGATATTCGGGCCGCCGGCTTTATCAGCCCCGGCCTCACAACAGTGCGGCAGCCGCTTCGCCAGATGGGGTGGATGGCGTCGGAGTATCTGCTAGCCCGGCTGCAGGGCGTGGAGAAATTTCGCGAGCAGATCGTGATTTATCCCGAACTCGTCGTACGCGAATCGACCGCCGCCGTTGCGCAGGTCGACGATGCACCGGACACGCTTCGCAAACCCAGAAGGGAAGCGAAGAACAAGCATGCATCTCCCAGGAAACGGGTCGTTTCCTTTGCCAGTGAATGATCGTCGCCTGATCTCCGTCGTGTGGCTGCATGTGGCGTTTGCGGCCACAGGATTCGGCACCACATTGTTGGGCTGCCTGCTGCCTGCTTTGCATGCCGCATGGAACCTCACCGACGCGCAAGCCGGATTCCTCTTTGCCTGTCAATTTACCGGGGCCGCACTCGGAGCCTTGATGGTGCGGAAAGATCTGTTCCGCAGCATTCAGCAGGGCTATCTCGTCATGGTGGCAAGCGCCGTTGTCCTGGGAACCTTGCATGGCGACGCCGCTGCTGTAGCCTTTTTCTTTTTTGGCGTGGGCATGGGATGGGCCATGACCGCCATCAACATGCTCGGCGGCACAGTCTTCGAACGTCCGGGGGCTACGCTCTCCTTGCTGAACGCCTCCTGGATCGTGGGTGCAGCGCTCTCGCCGGAAATCGCGACCCGCTGGGTTCGATACCAGCGCCCCATGCAAATCTACTTTGTCGTTGCTGTTGCGTTCACAGCGATCGCGCTGATCCTCCGGCATTATCGCGCCAATCTGCTGGGAGATAACATCCGTCGCCTGCGAGTCAGCGACGGCGCGACGCCATGGCTCCTGATCTCAGGATTTTCGCTGCTCGGATTTTTATACGTCGGCGTCGAAGTTTCTGTGAGCGGTTGGATGATGACGTTCGTTCATCGCCTTCCCATCGGCGGAGGCTTGTGGGCAGCGCTCATTACTTCCTGCTTCTGGCTTGCGATCCTGTGCGGCCGTATTCTCGCGCCCGCCGTTCTGTTGCAGGTGTCGGAGTCGCGCACGCTTTTGGCGGCTATGATCGTCGCCTGTTGCAGCGTTCTTTCAATCTTGCTGAATCACTCGCCGGTGGCCATTCTGGTTTCCGTGGTAGCGGCGGGTCTCGCGTTAGCGCCCATTTTCCCGCTGTGCGCATCCCGCGTTCTGGCGCTTACCCACGAATCGCTCCAGACCAAATGGCTTTTCTCCGTGGCTGGAATGGGCGGCTCCGTGCTGCCCTGGTTGACCGGCAGGCTTTCCACGCACACCGGCTCTCTGCGGGATGGTTTGCTGGTGCCCGTCTTCGCGCTGGGCGTCATGATTGTGTGTTTTTTATCGATCGTGCGCCGGGCACAGTCCAGCGCGGCCTTCGCTCAGCAGGTCGAGCCAACTGTGCCGTAGTTGCTGTCGGCGTGGTGCGTCGAATGGCACCATGTCGTCGACTCACCAGTTAGAGCGCGCGTTTCTGAAATGGATCTGCGTGGACGATGCCCTTGTCTTCGCGCACCGTGATCGTCTGGCCTGCGTTGACATTTGTCAGCCGCTGCCTAAGGCCGCTCGGCCAATGGATCTCGACCACATCCGCCTTGTCCGCTTGGGCCAATCCAAAGGTCAGCACCAGTTCGCTCGATGAAAGATAGCTCGATCCACTGCGCATGGTCAACTTTTGTCCGGTCTGGGTCGACTGCACAAACACTACCGCGCCGATGCCGTTCCGGTTCGACTTGGTTCCCCACAGCTTCACGCGCAACGAGTGGTTCGTCGCGCCTGTATTGCGGAACAGCACCGCCGGCCCATTGTTTGTCGTCAGGATCACGTCCAGCGCGCCATCATTGTTGATGTCTCCATACGCTGCCCCGCGACCCACTCGACGTTCATCGAAGGATTTGCCCATGGCCGTCGCAACGTCCTGAAACTTGCCGCCGCCTTCATTGTGGAACAGATGCGGAGCCTCCGGGTAATGGACCCGCTGCTGCACTTTCTCGATGTCGGGATCCAGATGGCCGTCCGCGATAAACAGATCCAGCCATCCGTCCAGATCGTAGTCGAAGAAGAAACATCCAAAGCCCAGCGTCAGCAAACTTTTTCGCCCCACTTCCGACTGCGGAGCAATGTCGACGAACAATCCATTCTTCTGGTTCTGATACAGCGAGATCATCTGGTTGGAAAAATTTGTAATCGCCAGGCTCGGATAGCCGGAGTGGTTATAGTCGGCGGCATCGATCCCCATGCCCGCGCGCGCCACGCCATCTTCGCTGAATCCGATGCCGGAGACCACTCCCTTTTCTGTAAACGTGCCGTTACGGTTGTTTATGTAGAGCTTGTTCGGTTCGGTGTCGTTGCTGATGGCGAAATCTGGCCATCCATCCTGATTGGTGTCGAGGATTGCGATCCCCATGCTCTTGGATGTCGTGTCGTAGAGACCAGATTTGTGGGTGGCGTCCTCAAAGGTCCCATCGCCGCGGTTGCGCCATAGCCGCACCGACGCCCCTTTGTACGATTCCGGCGTGCAATAGGATTTATCTTTTCCGTCCATCGAGCAATACAAATCTTTCTGCGGCGTCCACTCCACATAATTCGCTACCAGCAGGTCCAGATGACCATCGCGGTCATAGTCAACCCAGGCCGCGCTGGTGCTGAACTCGTTGACTCCCCACAGCCCAGCCTGTTTCGTCACGTCAGTAAATGTGCCGTTCCCATTGTTGTGGAACAGATGATTTTGTCCGTACGCTGTCACAAACAAATCGTCGTAACCGTCGTTGTCATAGTCCGCTACGGCGACACCCATGCCATACATCGGTATCGCGAGACCCGCTTTGTGCGTGACGTCAGTAAACGTGCCATCGCGGTTGTTATGGTAAAGAGCCGACGTGGTGACGCGACCAGGATGACCGGGCCAGTTCATCCCGTTCACAAGGAAAATGTCCTGCCAACCGTCGTTGTCGTAGTCGATAAACGCAACGCCCGATCCCATCGTCTCCGGCAAGTATTTTTTCCCGAAGGCGCCGCTGTTGTGTACGAATCGAATTCCAGCCTCATGAGTGATGTCTTCAAAGCGGATGCGCTCGCCTGCGTCGGCGACCGTTTTCGCAGCTTGTATCGCGGTCGAGCCAATTCCTGCGGGTCCTGCGATCGCGGCTTCAGCAACGGAATAGGGCAGCGAGCTGAACAACGAGGCTGCCAGTGCCGTTCCAGAAAGTTTTAGAAATTTGCGGCGGTGCGGCTGCTGCTTTTTTTCCGTCAAGATTGAGCCATCCAATTTTCTCCGCGTCAATTGCCACCCCTGTGCAGGCCTGAGGAAGCCGACGCGCGATCGTATGCCGCGCCGGCAACGGTGGCATCATGCCCGCCGGAAGAATTCGCAATCGCCAGCGGAACAGAAATATGCTCGTGAATCGGCTGCCTCTCGCGATTATCGTCGGGATGTTTTTCCAGATACGGTCCCGTCAACGCCTGCGCCGATTCATCCGCCTTGAAGCGCAGATAGCGCAGCTCATATTGATGCGCCATGTTGGGCTTGCCCATGCCGGTGGCACACAGCATCATGTTGTAATTCGCTTCTAAATCTTCGGGATCGATATCCAACGCCTGCTGAAACTGCGCCTGGGCCAACGCATATTTGCGTTGCAGAAAATAGACGCGTCCCAGATCGTTTCGTACCACGCGATCTTTCGGATATTGCTGAACCACCTGCAGGAGCTGTGCGATCGCGCCATCGTAATCGCCCGTCTGGCGCAGCACGCGCGCGTAAAAATATTGCGCTCTCGCAAGGTGTGGAGAAAGCTGCAGCGCTTTGTCCAGCACGACCTTGGTGCCCGCCAAATCTCCAACTAGCAGACGCGCTCGACCGATGTTCACCCAACCGTCTGGGTTGGTCGGGTCGGCCTGCGTCGTTCTCTCGAAGGCCGCCTCCGCTCCCTTCAAATCTCCCTGCAGCAGCAGTCCAATGCCGTAATCATTCCACCGTTGCCAATCTGCCTTGTCGGTAACCACCTGGGGCGCGGGTTTGGGCGCGTTCGGCGGCAACACCGCCAGGTCCGCCTTGGCGCTTGCCATCACCACAATCGGCAGGTCAGGAATGGCTTTGATCTTTCCCGAGACATCCGCAGTATTTCCGGTGAAGACCATGTGCCGGTCATCATAGCCGGGCGTCACATCGTGCGGACCCGTGCTTTCAGAAACTCCCGCGAAGGAAAAATGAGTGTTGAACCAGGAAAACTTGCGGTAATTCAACTTCGCCTGCAGATGGATTGTTCCGCGCACATCTTTGGGAATCTGCAGCCGGAAGTGAACCGTGTCGGCAGCGCCGGGAGGAATCAAATGTGCATAAATTGTTGCTCGCGCCGCCCACGCATTGCGCTTGTCGATGGGATTGCCATGCGCATCGATCGCCCACGAGCGATAAAAATGAGCTCCCGGCTCGACCGGTCCGTGGCCGTTGTCCTCCACCATACCGCTCCAGAAAAGGACACGCCCCGCGTCGTCGGTGACCTTGAGCTCCAGCCAGCAATCGAATGCATCCACCGTTCCGCCCGGAAAGAAATGTCCAACATTCAGCGTGCGTACGACTACATCGACGCGTTCCGTATCTCCGGCGCGAACCGCCGTCTGTACGCGGTTCAGAGGCGCTGAGATCGGCGCCACCGGCGGCCCTCCCGCAGCACCCGTTGGAGATCGCATTTCAGATTCTTCACCGACCGCGAATGTAGTGGCCAGTTGGGGACTCGCGTAGGTTACTTTGTTCTTCGATATGCGATTCTCCGCCGTTTCCGGCGAGATGGCGAAAATGTCGACCCGTACTTTCTTATCTTTCAAAAAGTCTTCGGTGTCTTTCAGCTGCACCGCATCCTTGTTCACAAAAGGCAGCGCGGTATTGGCCGCGATAAAGCGATGCGAGTGCACCATGCCGTTCACATTGCCGGCATCGTTCGACGGCGTCTCCGGCATGTGGCAATTCTCGCAATCCAGCGGCTTCGGCGGATAGTAAAACGATCGCGCGCCTAAACCCGAAACACCGCTGGCCTGCCAGTTGTCGTAGTCGTCAAAGCCACGAATCCAGCGATAGTGATTGTCGGCCACGTCGAGGTGCACCTTGTGGCAATTTCCGCAAAATTCCGCAGACTGGCTTCCTCGCAAGAATGGCTTCAGAAATGTGCGCCGATGCGGCTCCGGATCTTCCTCAATCAGATAGTCGATCACGCGATGCACAATAGGATTTTTGCTCGCCACCAGCCGCTGCAGCTGCGGATATTCCAGAATAAAATCGGCGTTTCCCATGGTGCTCTTTTCCACGCGAATGGAATGGCATACCACGCAACCCATGCCGGCCTGCGCTGTCGGCGTAAAGATGCGATCTTTAATGGGCGTATTGAAGTTGCCGGGAAAGAACAGCGCCGCGTCGTGGCATCCGGCGCACACTTTGGAGGCTTGCACGCCATCCACCTGCTGCATGTAGACAATCGACTGCCGATACCACTGGTTGTTAAACGATGAAAAATGATGTGCCGAACTCTCCCACTGCTTGTAAATATCGGCGTGGCAGGTCTTGCAGGTAGCAGAGTCGAGGAAATAATCCTTCGGCACAACCTTGCCGGTGTAGGTCTCGGCGTCGCTTGGGAAGAAAGGATTCTTCGGCCCTCCGCCTTCATCCGCCTGATCCGCCGGCGCCATGCGGGGATTGTGGATGGCATGATCTTTCTGCCAGGGAACCGTGCGCAGCCACCAAGCTCCAGCAGCAACGGCCACGACCAGCACTAGCGATGTCGCAATTCGCAGCGCAGCTTTGGCGCCACCATGTTGCAGCCATCCGCGGTTCGCAGCCCAAACAGCCAGCAGCATCGCGACTGCGAGCATCGAGATCAATTCGTGCGTATAGAGAATCGGCCATTGCTGACGCCGTGTGCCGGTATACACCAGGACCGCGCCCACAACGCCGCCCAGCGTAAAAACGACCCATCCCGCTTTTTCCAGCAGACTTGTTCCCCGCAAGAGTTTCCCCATGCCGGGGATGACGCACACCACGAACAGGCAGCCGACAAAGATGTGCAACACAACGATGGCTTCATAAATCAACGTTGCCGTGGGAAACGCGTACAGGTAAAAAGCGCTCGCCGCCAGCGCAACGCTTAACCCGACCAGCCACCGTCTCATTGTTCCCATCTCCGCATTGCGTCGTGTGCGTTGCTAATCGTCATTCGTTTCTCGGTATCCATCCCAAACAGGCGCCGCGTTGCAACCCGCGATTCGTTGCCGAAGTATAGCGAGTGCAATCAACCTTCGGCATCCACCATTAGGTGGAGGACAGTCTCATTTTGTCGGGACGGTTTGCTGCACGCCCCATCGATAGACAAGCTGCGCATAGCCAAATTGCGCATTCTTGCCAGTAGGATAGATCGCGGAAATCACACTGCCACCCGACGCGTGAGCATAGTAAAGGTTCAGGGCCAACGATCGGGTCGCCTGCCAATCTGCGCTCAGATCGGCTACGGTGGCAAAGGAAGAATATCCGTTCCCGGGCCGGCCGGTATAGCCAAACACCTTGTTGTCGAAGGCCCCGCCCCCCTGGTACCAAAGATCTTTTCCAGTTGTCAGCTGCAACCAATGAACTTCGCTGCGCACCACAACGCGCTTGGCCGGCTTGTCCATTCCCTGGATAAACGTGTCTTGGCTGTTCATCAGGTTATAGAAAGGGAAGCGTGAATACACGCGCGGAGTCGGCAGAATCTGAAAGAAGGTGTTGTGGCCGTTGTCCGCGGGATTGTTGTCTCCCGTGCTGCGAAATGTACCGGCTCGCACCCACGGAGCCGTGTAGATCTTGTTCCACTGATACCCACCTTCCGCCGCATAGGCCGCAGCAGATTGGTGAAGCTCGCCCCAGTTTCCATTCTGCAGTGCTCCCCAGAACAGGAAATCAAAGTTTCCAGGACCCACGGGCACAGTCGCCAGAAAATCCCCGCCATAGGTTCCCAGGCGAATATTCTTGTGGTCGGCCTGGCGAACCGCCGGCGGGCGATTATCTGTCTTGGTAATTCCTGTGCGGCCGTCATGATAGCCAATGCCAAACGCGCGCCACAGAATGCGATTGTTCCCCAGCGAGCGGGTGAACGCGAGGTATTGCAGATCAACGTTCAGCTCCGGATTTCCGTTCATATTAAAGACACCTTGATCCGAGCGCCCGGCCATCGCCGTCAGGTCCCACGTTCCCGCCCCATAGTGACCGTCAATGCCGTCGAAGCTACGTTGGGCATTGGAAAATCCGAAATTTCCCACCAGCCGCTGCTGCACTCGATTATTTTGCAGCCACAGGATAGTCGGATTTTTCGGCTGCGTCTCCAGCCCACCCAAAAATTCAAACCGCCCAATTCGAACATCTTTGTCCACGCCGTCAAACCGGTACCGCAGGAATCCCTGCTTTAGAAAAGCCGCGGCAGGATAGCTGTTGTTGCCGTTCGACGCATAATACGTGCCTCCCAGGCCCAGCTGACCTTGCGCGCTGATCGGCGAAACTGCGTTGTTAGGCAGCCAAAGCTCGGCTGGTTGCGATAGTTCCAGCCTCCAGTCCCAACGGTGAATGCGCTGCGACACCGAAATCCGCAGGAGTGAGTTCAGGTATGCATAGGAATTCGATTCGGGTGGCGCGGCGAACCATTGCCAAACTTCTACGCGCGCGCGGTAATAGACGGAAACGCTGACGGGCCGGCTCGCAGCCGTTGACTGAGCCGTTTCGGGTGCGATCAAACATGCGAGGAAAAAAAGTAGCGCCGCCAATCCTGCAAGTCGATGGTTTCTCAGTTTCATTCCCCCTGCAACTATATAAGTTGTGACTTGCCGCGACCCCTGCGCGCCGCATCTCAACAGACCGGCCACAACTTGTTTTCGGGGCTGTTCGCCAAGCTTCCTCTATTGAATGCAGAATGGTCAAGCTACCTGCGATCGAGAGCCGCCTGCAACTTTTAATGGACCTTGAAACGTCCGTAGCTTTGTATGCATCAAGGTAAATCGTTATAGACGGCCGGGGTATGATGGGGTGGCGTGAAAATTCGAATCGACTGGATAGCGAAAACCAGTATGCATAAACTTCCCTGTTTGAAATTCTTTTCTATCGTTGCAATTTCTGCGCTGGTGTCTCCAGCATTCGCCCAGCATCATCACCCCAATAATTCGGGCACGTCCGCGTCGAACCCAACGGCCTCGGCTCCTTGGATGAATCGGAACCTTTCCCCTGATCAACGGGCAGACATGGTCCTGCAGCAGATGACGCTGGATGAAAAGATTGACCTGCTGCATGGCCAGGGAATGCTCGGGTGGGAAGGCAAGCCGATGCCCAATGCACACCTGAGCAATGGTGGCGCAGGCTTTGTGCTGGGTGTGTCGCGTCTGGGAATTCCCCTGATTCAGATGGACGACGCCGCCTATGGTGTTCGCTTCAGCGCCCGCAATGGTCGTTACTCAACCGCCATGCCTTCCAACCTGGGGTCCGCCGCCAGCTGGGATCCGCAGGCTGCCTGCGAATATGGCGGCGTGATCGGTCGCGAGCTGCGCGCCCAGGGTTACAACATGTCGCTCGGCGGCGGCGTTGACCTGGTCCGCGAACTGCGCGGCGGTCGCACGTTTGAGTACATGGGCGAGGATCCAATTCTCGCCGGCACCATGGTCGGCAACCGCATCAAGTGCGAGCAGGCGGCGCACGTCATTGCCGACATCAAGCACTACGCCATGAATGACCAGGAGAGCGGCCGCAACGAGTACGACGCCATCATCGGCAAGCGCGCCATGCAGGAAAGTGATCTGCTTGCTTTCCAGATCGGCGTTTCCATCGGCCAGCCTGGGGCGGTGATGTGCGCCTACAACGCCGTCAACGGGGATTATTCCTGCGAGAACAAATACCTTCTCAGCGACGTATTGAAGGGCCAATGGAAGTTTCCCGGATTCGTCCTCTCCGACTGGGGCGGCACGCACAGCACCGTCAAAGCCTCGGCGGCAGGACTCGATAATGAGGAACCGCTCGACACCTTCTATGGCCCGAAGTTGGAACAGGCTGTGCAATCCGGCGCCGTGCCTATGTCGCAGCTCGATGATCACGTGCATCGCATCCTGCGTTCGGAATTTGCCGCCGGCATCATCGATACTCCGACCCAGAAAAGCGTAGTCGAGGCAGCACGAGATTTGAAAATCGCGCTTCACGTGGAGGAGAACAGCATTGTCCTGCTGAAGAACGCCCACAACCTTCTGCCGCTCGATCCAGAGAAAATCCATTCGATCGCCATCATCGGTTCTCATGCGGATGTCGGCATGCTCTCCGGCGGCGGCTCAGCGCAGGTCGACCCTCCGGGCAGCACCGATCCGGCGTGGCAATCGCATGTCTGGTTTCCGCCGTCACCCGTGAAAGCAGTCACAGCCATGGCGTCCGGGGCCACCGTGAAATTCGATTCAGGCAGCGATCCCGCTGCCGCGGCTGCGTTGGCGGGTCGGTCCGACGTAGCCATCGTATTTGTCAATCAATGGTCGAGTGAAGGTATGGACCTGCCGAATCTTTCCCTCCCCGACAATCAGGATGCGTTGATCGACCAAGTTGCAGCCGCCAACCCGCGCACCATCGTCGTGCTTGAAAGCAGTACCGCCGTCCTGATGCCGTGGATTAGAAAAGTCGGTGCGGTTGTGGAAGCCTGGTTCGCCGGCAGCGATGGGGCCGCTGCGGTCGCTAATGTTCTGTTTGGAGACGTCAATCCCAGCGGCAAGCTGCCCATCACGTTCCCGCTGACTGAGGCCGATCAGCCGCCGCCGCAAATCGTTGTGCCTCCGCCAGGAGCGCAAGGGAAAGCTGCCATCATGCGCACCGGCGTCGCCAAGCCAACCTTCACCGTGCATTACACAGAAGGTTTGAAGGTCGGCTACAAATGGTATGAGGCGGAGCACAAACCTGTGCTGTTCCCGTTCGGCTTTGGTTTGTCCTACACCAGGTTCAGCTACTCCGATCTTCAGGTAGAGCCAAGCGCCACGCCCACCGTGACCTTCACCGTCAAGAACACAGGCACCCGCGCCGGACAGGAAATTGCTGAACTTTATGCTGGCCTGCCCGCCAGCGCCAACGAACCGCCGAAGCGCCTGGTCGGCTGGAGCAAGGTGCAGTTGAACCCCGGCGAAAGCAGGCAGGTACGCATCACCGTCCCGCAGCTCTATCTGTCCATCTACGATGAGCAGCAGCCGGGTTGGAAGCTGGTGTCGGGTAGCTATACGTTCATGGTGGGCGGCTCGTCCGCGGATCTTCCGCTGGCCAAGCAAGTCGATCTATCCGGCAGCACTGGAACCGGCGGGAAATAAGGGCGCGGCAATCGAGCCATTGCGAATCGCATCCGCAATGGCTACGGCTTCCCGCGCAGCCTTCACATCGTGGACGCGAACCAGGTGAGCGCCGGCCAGTATGGCGGCCGTCACCGCGACCACACTAGCAGTTCCGCGCTGATCGACCGTGACATCGTGACCGTACATCTGTGACAACGTTCGGCCTAAGAATGCCTTACGCGATGCGCCCGCCTGCAGGGGATAGCCGAGTGTGTGCAGCTCGTCAAAGTGCGCCAGCAGCGGGTAATTTTCATCCAGAACTTTTCCGAAGCCGAATCCGGGGTCAAGCACAATAGCCGCCGATTCGATGCCGGCGGCGAGGGCGGCATCCGCCCGTTGCTGCAGTTCGCGCAGCACCAGCGGCACTACTTCTTCCCTCGCTAGGCGCGGCTGCGTGCGCCATTCGCTGCTCCGGCCGCGGGTGTGCATCAAGATCACCCCACATTTCATCTCCGCGCAGGTGGGAGCCATCGCTGCGTCCCATAGAAGTCCACTGACGTCATTGACAATCTGCGCGCCCGACTGCACCGCAGCTTTCGCGGTTTCAGCTTTATAGGTATCGATGGAAAGGATCGTCTCCGGCAGCTTTTGCAGAATGCCTTCCATCACCGGCAGCACACGGTCGAGTTCTTCCTGCATGGAAACCGGCGGTCGCGTGCCAGGCCGCGTGGATTCGCCGCCAATGTCTAGAATGTCCGCGCCCTCCTCCAGCAGGCGCAGCGAATGATTGATCGCGCTCGTCGCAGATAGAAATTTTCCGCCGTCCGAGAACGAATCCGGCGTAACATTCACCACGCCCACCAGCAGGGTTCGCTCGCCGAGCATAAGCGAGCGTGTACCCAGAGCCCAGCCAAAATGCGGTCGTGGAGCGACAGCCATACTTCATTCTAAGGCTGAATGTTTTCATTCCTCCGCGCATGCCAACCGCGAAAAAGACTTCCCCGCCGCTCCTGATTTGGCGCGCCAAAATGGTACACTCGCGCCCATCATGAGATTTTTTCGCCGCAATACTTTTCTGCTCTTGGCTGTCCTCGTTTTGCCGTTCAGTGGGCTGGCTGCGCATCGTCATCACCGCGCCAGACACACCCCCATAGGCACGTTGTCGCACCAGATTGACGCGTTACTGGCCGCTCCCACCGCAGCCCAGGCGCATTGGGGAATTTCCATCACCACACTCGACGGACGCCTGGTGTACGAGAAAAATGACGCGCAGCTGTTCGCTCCCGCATCGAACGCCAAATTGCTTACCACCTCGACCGCGCTGGCGTTGTTCGGTCCGAATACGACCATCGAGACCCGCGTCCTCGCACCCAGCGCGCCCGATGCGCAGGGAACTGTCCGTGGCGACGTGACCATTGTCGGCGCAGGCGACCTCAGCATGTCCGGCCGCACTTATCCGTATAGCGAAAGAACCGAACGCCCCAACCCGCCCTTGAGCGCACTCCAGGCGCTTGCGGATCAGTTGCAACAACGCGGTGTCAAGCGTGTGCAAGGCAACATCGTGGGCGACGATACCGCATTTCCCCAAATGCCCTATGGAACCGGCTGGGCCTGGGATGACCTGGTGTGGGATTACGGCGCTCCAATTTCCGCGCTCACGGTAAACGACAATATCGTCTACCTCGCCGTCGCGCCGGGGGCGCAGCCCGGCGATCCCGTCACCTTCATCTGGAATCCTGACCTGACCAGCTCGTTCTATACGGTCGAGAACGACGCCCGCACCTCTGTTGCCGGATCGCAGCCGTCATTAGGATTGGACCGTCCGCTCGGCTCGCACGAATTTCGCCTGTTCGGTACGCTGCCTGCGGGTGGCCCTCCATCGCACATCGCACTTGCGGTCATCGATCCGGCGCAGTTTGCTGCGACAGCTTTTCGCCAGATGCTGCAGGCTCGCGGCATTTCCGTCAGCGGAAGCGCGACCGCGCATCATCGCCCCTCGGTCGATACCGCGATCTATGAGCAAAGCGTGATGCGGCCCCTCACGCTCCCCGCCGCCACACAATCCGGCGATGTCACGCAGATTGCTCCCGCCGTCCCCGCCAATGCAGTCGTGCTGGCTTCGCGCACCTCCGTTCCGCTGCTGCAAGACATTACCGTGACCAATAAAGTGAGCCAGAACCTGCACGCGGAAACATGGCTGCGTCTGCTCGGCCAGCACTTTGGTGAAGACGGTTCCATTGAAGAAGGCGCTCGAGTCGTTCGCGCGCAAATGTTGCGTGCCGGGGTGCAGCCGCAAGATTTGTTTTTTTACGATGGCTCCGGCCTTTCGCCGGAAGATCGTATCACTCCCCGCGCTTTGACTACATTGCTGCGTTATATCGCGGAACAGCCGTGGGGAGCGGAGTTTCGTACCACTTTGCCCATCGGTGGAATTGATGGAACAATGTCCGATCGGTTTCTGCATGGCCCCTTGCATGGCAGGGTCTTCGCCAAGACCGGAACACTGGAAGAAGTGAATGCGCTTAGCGGCTACGTGACCACGAAGAATGGCCACACGCTGGTCTTCTCCGTTCTCTGCAATGGGCACATGCCAGAAGCCAAAGGCATCACCAAAACCATCGATTCCATCGTCACCGCAGCGGCAGAAACCGATTCGGTGCGATGATGATTACGGACTGGCCCAATTCTAAAACCTGAGCCGAATTGTCCACTTCTGTTCCAGGAGGATGCCATGTCGACAACAAAGCCGCAGACCTACGCCAACCACGCCCGCTTCGATCCCTGGTACCACTTTTTTCTGGCGCCCATCGCGTTGATCATCTTCATCGCATCGATTGTTCATCTGGTTCGCCATCCCCACGTGTGGGGTGTTGTGCACGTCGTCGCGGCCTTCGCCTTGTTCATGCTGGTGTTCAAGCTTCGCACCTATCCGCTAAGGGTCCAGGACCGCATCATCCGGTTGGAGGAGCGGCTGCGCCTGACAGCGCTGTTGCCCGAACCCTTGCGTGCCCGCATTAACGAGCTGGACATTCGCCAGCTGATCGGGTTGCGCTTTGCCTCCGATGCCGAGATACCGGCGCTGGTCGAGCGCACTCTGAACGAAAAGCTCACGCAAAAACAGATCAAGCAAGCCATCCAGAATTGGCGCGCCGACAATTTCCGCGTTTGATCGCGGCGCGTGGAAATGACGAGTGTTGCCGGTGGGAAATCTGCTTGCTCGGAGGAGAAGACGTTGAAGCAAGCGATTCGATTGTTCGCGGTTGCAGGCGTTGCAACTGCGATCCTGCTAGCCGGTTGCCATCATCTGCCGCCGTCGAAACCGTTGAATGAGCTGACGCCCACGGAGTTGCGCGGCTACACCGTTTTTCAGCAGCAATGTGCGCAATGCCACAACGCCAATAGCGAAAAACCGTTGCATGGTCCAGGTCTGCAGGGAGTCTTCAAAAAATCCTATCTCCCCAGCGGCGCGCCGGCGAATGACGATCGCGTTCGTGCCACTATTCTGGATGGTCGCAACATGATGCCGGCCTACGGCAATGTTCTAAACGATCAGCAGATGAATGATCTGCTGGCGTATCTGCATACGCTCTAACATTGGCGAAGCGAGTTCTCCCGGCTAGACTTAGGACAACCCGGTTTGCAGATTCCTGGAGGAATCTGCTGGCCCATCTGCATACCATTTAAGTCATCGCAAAAAAACCTGGGCGGAAATCACACGCCCACAGTTTCGCTGAGGGAAGAAAATTTTGAAGCAGTCCACTCGATCGCACTCTATGACCGAGCCCGAACAGAAACCCAGTCCTGACGACGGCGCCGCCCGATTTCCCGGCGTAGCCGCGATCGCTTTATGGATGTTGTTGGAGGCGCTGATCGGAGTGTTCGGGGTGCTCACCGGTCACTTTGCCAGCCATGGCGCCCGCATCGCGGTGCTGGCCGTGGCCACACTGCTTTCGTTCGCCGGTCTTGGCCTGCTGAAGATGCGTCGCTGGGGATGGGCGCTGGCGTTGGCCGCCGCATTCCTGACCAGCAGCTACGGCATTTACATCATCCTGCGTTTCCATCAGAACAATTACTGGGTCATGACGCTGGCGAATTTCGTCTTCTTCTTCTACCTGATCCGCCCGGAAATCCTTCGCCGGTTGAAATAGTTTTCCGCGCAACCGACGCTGCCTACTTTAAATATTTCGCAAAGAAGGCAAACATGCGGCTGTCCGCATCCGCAGTATCCTCGCGGTCGATAACCGGCCTTGTTGTTCGGATTTTGGAAGGCATGCCCCGCGTCCGGATACTCTTTCACGTCGACAGGATGGCCGATCGCCTTCATCGCCGCGGCAAAGTCTGCAACATCCTTTGGCGTGATGCCGTGATCCTGTGCTCCGAAATTCCCCAAAATGGCAGCGCGAATCTTCTTTAGCTGCGCCGGATCGGTTTCAGGCGCGCCATAGTTGATGGCCACCGCCTTCAACGACGGCTCCGCAACTGCCAGTTGCATGGCGAAACTGCCGCCCATGCACCAGCCCGCGGCCCCAATACGATCCGCCTTCACATATTTCAGCGTTTTCAAATACGCCACGCCGGAGCGGAGATAACCGACTCCGCGATCCTGCGGCAGCGCCCGCATCAACTCGTGCGCCATTTCCGGATCGGTCGCGACCTGCCCGCGATAGAGGTCCACGGCCAGCGTGACGTAGCCGTGCTCGGCAAACATCTGCGCCTGCTGCTTCACCCAATCATTCAATCCCCACCACTCGTGAATGATGACGATCGCCGGGAACGGTCCAGCTCCATGCGGGCGATAGAGAACACCACGCACCGTCTCGCTTCCGCTCGGGAAGTTGACGTTTTCCGGACCGCTTACCTGCAAAGGTGCCGCAAGACAGGAGAAGGAAATCGCGAGTGCGACAGAAAGCGAAAGAAACCAGAAGCGCTTTTTCATGACCCACTCCCCGCAGGAATCTTGCTACAAAAGCCGTACCGCGTCAACAGGAATCGTGAAGATGGTCTGCTCGGCTGGAAATCGACCCGCCATTTCAGACTATGGCAAATCGGTTCGAATCCGGCGTCTTTATTGTGGAGGCCTGGCAGCATTCGGCACACTTTTTTTATTGACGGAACCCCTTATTGCCGAAGGCGGAGTGACCACTGATTTTGGTAAGAGTTTATAGGTGAGAAAGAGAATTGCGACCGTAAGAATTGCGACGATAATGGAGGTGGCAACACCTATCTCAGGCGAGAAAAACTGTTTCCAAAAAGGCTCGTCACGAACCGCGATTTTGGCCAGTCGTGCAAAATCAACATCGGTGGCCAGTGAGCCCAACGTTGCGCCAGGCTGCTGCAGCACTCTGCGGACTGAATTGGCAATGGTCGATTTGGCGCCGTCGAAATCCAGCGTCTGATTTCTATACCAATACGCCAGGATTCCTGCGAACAATGCATCTCCCGCACCACTTTGAGAGACAAGTCTCTCAATCTGCGGTGCTGGATATTGCTTGGCCGATTGGCCCGCCTCCGAGATCACCTGGTAGCCTGCGGCCCCTTGAGTCAGCACCACATATTTTGCGCCAAGTCGGCTGCATAAATTTTGCGTGCCGGAACCGGTTTCGGGGCCAGTCACCGCCCTCGCTTCCAACTCATTCAACACCACAATGTCAACCAACTGATGATCTTCTAACTGGAGAATACGAGTGACCTTGCTGTCTGACACGGCAGCGATTGCAACCGGGCGATTGTGACGCCTGGCGGAGTCCAGCAGTAAGGACATCTGATCCACTGCCAGGTTGCAATCCATCACAACAAACCGGGCACGGCTCATGGCTTGATCGATCAGCCTTGACTGGAATGTATATTCTGCGACTGCCGTCGATGTCACAGCGGATTTCAGAACTCCATCGCAGCGCAAGCCGACGAAGCCGCTCTCCGGAAGGTGATCCGAGACCTGGATAAACTCCGACCCGACGCCTGCCGCTTCAAGTCGCTCTCGGACCCAGGTCGAGGAGAAACTGTTCTTCTTGAGAACCGTTAAAAGGCTCACCGGAATACCCGATTGAGCCAGGTTAATCGCGATGTTGTAGCTGGTGCCGCCGATAGAATACCGGACGCTCCCGACCTTATCCATCTGGGACTGCTCGGCCGACTTGTAATCGGCTAAGACATCGATGTGAGCAGCACCAATGACCAGGATATAGTCTGCCGGAGCGAAAGCTGTAAGACGGCTAAGGAGCTTTTTGAAAGACACCTTTCACGTTCCCAAACGTAGATTTCCAAACCTTCCGTTCCGTAAACTTGTTGGAGGTCATCAGCGTGATCAGTTCGGACTCAGTATATAGACAAACGGGTTCTCGAATGTCGTGTTTCATCTGCATGGAATGACTCAACAACGAAAAGCGACTTTGCAGCGCAATGTCTGCCCCCCCATAACCGTCGCCCAGTTCGCTGTGAAGGCCCGACGCTGAGATATAGAACAATGCGTTTGCTGGCATGTTCTCGCCTAAGATGTGAATCAGCCGCTCAGCCTCCGGATACCTCAGGTAATGGATAAACCGCTGGGAAAATGCCAGATCTATCGGCTGGGGAAGATCCTCTGGATTCAACTGACGCGCATCAACTTGTTTGTAGGACAGCGCGAGATCGGTGTTTTCCCGGAAATTTCGAATGAGCGAACTCTCTGGAAGCAAGTCGAACAAATAGGAAGCGGCCCCGAGCGCGGCAAATCGAATGCCTTGCCAACCGAACCCACATCCGATATCGAGGCAATGGATGCGAGTATTTGCAGGCTCCAAAATCTGCTTCAGCGCTTCTCTATCCAGATCATCGATCCGTTGTGAGGCTATATCCGCCCCGTGTCTGCCGGTGGTCGGAATGAGGCTGTCGCCATACGAATTAATATCTGGTGTGCTCATACGTTTCCTGCTGCTCGATAGCCTTGTTGGTTAGAGTTGGAAAAAAAGCAATCGCCGGAGAAGCTCGGCCGTTCCCTGGAATGCCTCGCGCCTGGTCGGGACTGACACTCTCTTGCCTTTCGGGTTCGCCAACGCCGGAAGCAACAAACCGAAAATCGTCAGCCGGTCGAGGTTTCCATACTCCGCGGAGCCAGGCCTAACCCATGTGCATGCCGCCGTTGACGTCGAGAACGTGGCCCGTAATATAACTGGCCTGATCGGAGGCGAGAAACACCACCGCACTGGCCACATCCTCCGGCGTGCCCGCCCGATCCAGCGGAATCTGCGTCAACATGGCGCTGCGTTGCTGATCGTTCAGCACATCCGTCATCGGCGTCGAAATGTAGCCAGGCGCCACAGCATTTACGGTAATATTCCGCGACGCGAGCTCCCGCGCCAGCGACATGGTCAGGCCGATCAACCCCGCCTTGCTGGCGGCATAATTGGCCTGCCCGGCCTGTCCGGTCTCGCCCACCACGCTGCTGATATTGATGATTCGCCCCCAACGCGCCTTTAACATGCTGGAGGAAGCTGCTTGCGTCAGCAGAAATGCCCCCGTCAGATTGGTTTGAAGTACCGCATTCCAGTCCGCCAGCTTCATCCGCAGCATCAGGTTGTCGCGCGTGATGCCGCCATTATTCACCAGAATTTCTAATTTTCCATACTCCGCCACCACCGCTTTGGTGACCGCTTTGACGGAGTCTTCGCTGGCCAGGTCCATTTCAAACGGCATGGCTTTTCCGCCCGCCGCCTCAATTTCCGCCGCAACCTCTGCCAGCTTCGCGGAGTTGCGCGCCGCCAGCGCCACCTGTGCTCCTGCCCTGGCAAGCGCCACAGCGCAGGCGCGACCGATACCCTGCGATGCGCCAGTGACCATGGCCACCCGGCCATCCAATGAAATCATGCAGTCAACTCCTATAGGACAATAGTTCCGTGGATGTGCGGCTGCAGCCTCGTCGTCTCTACCGTAGCTCGTACATTTCAAGCTCCCGCATCGGAAGATCCATCC
This sequence comes from uncultured Acidobacteriota bacterium, assembly GCA_963817855.1. Taxonomy (GTDB): domain Bacteria; phylum Acidobacteriota; class Terriglobia; order Terriglobales; family Acidobacteriaceae; genus JAKAAZ01. Next base: position 551,874 of record CAWFQA010000001.1, read on the forward strand.
GATTGTCTGTCATCAGCGTCAGGCCATGTTCCAGGGCCGCCGCAGCGATCAGCATATCGTCTAGAGCCAACGTCCGGCCCTTTCGCGACCACTCCCATTTCAGTCTCCCAGCCCGCCGCGCAATCGATGCCGTCACTGCATAACACTCCAGACCGTCGAGAAACATCTTAGTCCTGGCTTCCTCGGCTGGCCGCATTCCAGCATAAACTTCCGCCAGATTGATTGTGGTGGTCGCCAACGTGTGGCCTTGATGGATCGCCTTGGCCAGCAATTCTCGGCGGCCCTGCCGCTGCCGCAGCGCGTCGATCAAAATTGTCGTGTCGAGAAGCAAGGTCATTTTCCCTTGCCAGGACGCGTTTTACGTTGGCTGGCATGCCGCGCAATGGTAGCGGAGCATGTTTTCCCCTCTTGCCGCAAGCCGCGCACCCAGGCAGCCGAACCTTTTGCCAGCTCAGGATGATCTTCGTCGCTCCACGCAGGTTCTTCCGACTCCAGAAACTGCAGCAGCTTGCGCCGGCGAATCTCCGCACGCGCCGTCTCCACCAGAAACGCGCTGCGCTTTCCAGGTCCGACGATTTCATCGATTTCGCCGACAAGTTCCTGCGGTAGCAGGATGTGAGCGCGCCTGACGGATGTCATAGTTCGCATGATACAGCTTGCGTGTGCCTTCAATATGTATCAGGCAGAAGCCAAGATCGACACGAGCTCCTGGATTGGAGCATTTCTCGAGTCGCCATAAATTAAATTGCGTCATCCTAAGAGGAGCGAAGAATCTTTGCATTGGGTTTCTCCCGCAACACGCAAATGCAACAGCTTCGGCTCACCGGAACATCAGCCCAGAAACTTACGCCATGGCCAGCACCGGCTCCAGTTGCCAGATGTACACTCGCTGCTCGCGCGCGAAGTGCAGCACCGGCGGAATGTCGGGCAGGCGAATCCCATGGGCCCGCGGCAAATCGTTTACTTCAATTTCGGCTTCCGCGGCTTCCAGCGGCCAAGGCGCGTGGTGGATGTTGCCTTGCAGCAGCCGTCCGGCACGGTCATGGGTGAACAGGCAATAGCGCTCGGTCAGGAAATATTCAATGGTGTCGCGTGCGCTTCGTCCGGCGGTCTGCGGCCCCATGCCGCGATATGTGGCCCGGAAATTCACCGGATTGTGGCTCAGCAGGCGAGAACTTTCATAATGCAGCCAGCCATTCGGCCGCTCCTCGACATGCATCTTCGCCCAGTAGTACGGCAGGTGAAACCACAACCGCGCCGCCATCACGGCTGCTGGATTCGCCGCGTCCAGCGAAAAGAAAAATACCCCGGGTTTGCCGGTACGCTCTTCGCGGACATATGTGCGCAGGTTCAGCTCCGCAAAGCGGCGAGCGCCGGGCACGCTGCCCAGGCCACGAAATCGGATCCGATCCATGGCGAAAGGCACAATCCCCACCCAACCGGTTCCGGCAAATCCGTCGACCACCAATCCAGGGGGCAACAGTGGGGTAATTTCCTCCGCGGCAATCGGCCAATGCGCAAACAGCAGGCTATGCCACCGCTGGCTCATCACCCACGGCCGCTTAGGGATGGCCCACGGCCGGTCGGCGGAGATTGTCATCACGTCGCTCATCGATTCTTTCCACTATGCTACGCAAGTGGCTTGGCCGGCGTCCAAAAAGATAGCCGACCGCAGGCCTCCACCGCATCGTACCTGCTTTTCCGCTCCGGCAAACTCCAAAAGCGCCGGGTCGCCTCTTTTATGACACGCCAGGATTTGCCTGCGATACTCTGAAGGTCGACTTCCTTTGATTGAAACCGATTGGACTCAGAAAGCATGCCTCCCGAACATCCGCTCCCCACTTCTCCAGACGCTGACTCGACTGAGGTCTACGCCATCCACGGCGCGGATCCAGAGGTTTTGGCTTACGCCATGGCAAAGTATTCCCGTTCTGCGCTCTCCATGAAGCAGTCTCTGCGCGAATTGAATGCCCAGCGAGCCGAGCAATTCCTGAACACGTTCTATTTCCAGTATGGCCACCGCTCAATCGCCGACTTGGCGCACATCGCCTTTGCTGTGGAGCGTTTGTCGCTGCTGGCGGCGATCGTGCTCGTCGATGAGCAGCGCTGGGACGGCCAGGAGCGCTCCACCCGCTATCAGGACTTCAAAAAAAGCGGCTGGTATCTGCCCGCATTCGGCTCCAACGCCGACGCGCGCCAACTCTATACAGAACAAATTGAAAAACTGTTCGCTAGCTATGACGAAATCTCCCGCGGTGCCATCGAATTGCTTCGCTCCCAGGTTGCCAAACCGGAAGAAATGAAACAGGAGGCCTACGACCGCACCCTGCGTGCCCGTGCCTTCGATGGCGCCCGCTACCTTTTGCCGCTGGCCGCGAACACTTCTCTGGGAGAGATTGTGAACGCGCGCACCCTGGAGACGCAGGTCTCCCGGCTGCTGTCGCAACCGCATGCGGAGGTGCGCCGGCTCGGAGAGAAACTACGCGAGGCCGCCGCCAATCCCTGCTGGAATGTGCAGCGCGCCGCGCTCGAAGACTTGCAGCGTGAGATTGCCGCCGTCGATCCAGCGCTGGGCGAACGCGCCGCCGCCTTGCTGCTGCGCGATGTCTCAGTCGCTCCCACGCTGGTCAAATATGCAGCTCCGGTGGAATACATCCAGAAATCGCGGATCGACCTGGAACAGGCGGCGCTGGATTTGATGAACTCCACTCCCATCCAGCCCTCACCACTCGTCGATCTGGTCGAGCCGGACGGCATGACCCGACGTCAGAGCGCGAATCGATTGAGATTGAAATTGTCACCACCCTGCTCTACGGCGCCTGCCATTATTCCTACCGTCAGATTCGCGATCACGTGTGTTCGCTCGACGCGACGCGCCGCGAGGAGTTGCTGCTGATGGGCACGCGCCATCGCGGCCGACACGATGAGCTGTCGCGCGCCTTCTCTTCCGGCTACCAGTTGCGCTTCGACATTCTCATGGATATCGGCGGCTTCCGCGACATGCATCGCCATCGCCGCTGCGTCCAGACCCTGCAAGAATTCACCAATCTTCACGGCTACGACGTGCCTGAATTGATAGCTGGCTCCGACCTGCGCCAGCCCTATGAAGATGCGGTGCGCCAGGCCCACTCCGCCTTCGACACCTTGTCGCGAGCCGCCATTCCAGAGGCGAAGGAAACCGCCCAATATGTTTTGCCGCTTGGAACCCGCTGCCGCTCGCTGTTCAAGATGGATTTCGCCGAGGCGCTCTACATTGCCGAGTTGCGCAGCGCGCCGCAGGGTCACATCTCCTACCGCCGCGTCGCCTGGGAGATGTATGAGGCCATCGCCAAACGCCATCCTGTGCTTGCGAAAAATTTCCGCATCACCGACGTCAACATACCGATCGACCCGCTGCAACGCTAAGCTAGTTCCGAGTGGCGAATTCTTAATATGTGCACAGGATCGACAGGTCGGCTGGACGGTGTGAATCATCAACCGTCCAGATCGCGTTTGGGAATTACCCTGCTGTTTGGATTTTTAGTTTCTGTTCCTGCAACACTCTCTTCTCAGAAAAACCTGCCGTCGCGGAAGCTCGGTGGTGCGGGGCCGCCGCTCGGCTTGGTCCGGCATTATCGGGAAGGTGAAGTGCTGCATTACGGGATGCAAGGCTTAAACCAGGGACACCTGAACACGCTTCGTTATATGGTTCGCGCTGAAGGAGTGGTGAAGAAAAACCACTCTGGAATTGTCGTGGAGGAATTTCGCTGGTCAGACCTGGACGTCAATAACAACGCCATTCCGCTCTCTCCGGCCAGTCAAAAGTTTCGCGAAGACCTTTCGCTCTCCCCGAAATACAAGCTTTCCGTGCCGGACCTCAGTAGAGTTCAGCCAATCCTGATAGGCCCAATTACAGATTTGCTGACGTTCTATGCAGACGCCCTACTCGCGATGAACGAGCCTACGCTCGTTCACGTAGGAGATCATGTTTATGTCAAGTATGGAACTCCGAACTCATGGGCCGATGGGAACTATTTCACGCTGGGCCAAGACTCGATTGACTTCGACATAACTCTCCAGTCAATCAACCATGCGGGTCACACCGCTACCCTTGTTGTCCGCCACGTTCCTCCTTCGCATCCGCAAGTCAAACTTCCTGCCGCATGGATGCAAACTCCAGTCTCCGATTCACCAAATAATTGGGTTCAGGTGGAGAAGATGCCCAGTGGAAAGTATGCTGCCGATATTGGCAAAGAAACATTTACCGACGAAATCAAAATATCGACGCTCACTGGCAAAATTGTCTCCGCGTCCATGGATAATCCTGTCCATGTATTGGAGCGAGTATGTTCGAATTCCTCTCTCAATAATTGCAGCGGTCCGACTCGATTCCAGATCAGACGTCAAATCGCGCTGAATGAAGATTGATCGGGCCCTAGGAACGATTCTTTCCGAAATTACTGCTTAATCCGAACTCACTTCTTCGGCAGGAAAATGATTTCGGCTCGATTCGCCGCAGGTTTCAGATCGTAGTCTGCCGTGACGAAGGTGCAGGGCACGTTTTCAGCGAGCTCGATTCCGAATGCGTCTGCATACGGTATTTTCAAATCCGCTTTTATTATGGCGGCTCGCACCGCACGCTCGTGCGTCACCGGGATCTTTTGCATCCCTACACTGGACAGGCGGGAAAGGATTCGGTCGAGCTCCTTACGGCCGTCGCGTCGATACAGAATCCCTGCCATCTCTCCCCAATGCAACGCGCAGACGATGACGGCGCAATCGCCTTCTACATAGCGGTTCAGGATCTCGCTCACCTTCAGGGACCCGGCCTCATCGTCGAGAAACCGCAGCAACGCGCTCGCGTCCAAGGCATACGTCACCATTTGGAACGTTTGTCCTCCTCACGCCGCTCCTTCAACAGCAGGTCGCTGCCGGATGGGCGACCGGAGGTGCTCCCGCGCAACTCATCGATAAACTGCCGGTTCAGCGGGCGCAGGATGATCTGATTCCGCTCTCGAAGCACGGCAAATCGCATACCGGGCTTGATCTGCAACGCGGTTCGCATTTTTGCTGGAATGACCAGCTGCCCTTTCGTACTGACAGTAACAGTAGATTCATCCATGTAAGCCAATATATATTAATAATGACATCTTATCAAGAATAAAAGTAAGACAAGATTCCGATGTAAGGCATCCACGCAACCGTGCGCCATTGCGCATGGTTGCCGTCCGGCAGCACTGGAATTCCACACGAGTCTCCGGACCTGACCGAATCGGGAGTGCCTGCAATGTTCGCGCATCGATCCGTGGCTGGGGATCATCGAAGGGGTCACAAGGAAGCGTGAGGTGAGCCGATGCCCACAGCCGTGAATCGTCAGACCGTGGATTTAGCGAAATATCCGAACCTAGTTGTCATTTATCTGGGGATGCGCGTCAACCGCACCGCTGGATTAAAAACGCTGTTCGGTTTTGGACCGAAGATTTCCGGCTCCGTCGCAGCTCAACCCAAAGGCTTGTTGTCCCATGAGAACTTTGTCATGTCGCTCTTCCCCATGCATCTTGGTATGCGGCAATACTGGACCGATATGGAGTCACTACTGTCGTGGTCGCGATCGGAGCCGCATCGCGTATGGTGGAAGAATTTTCTTCGCGATACGGGCGGCACAGGTTTCTGGCATGAGACGTACCTGATGCAGGGCGGCATGGAGGCGATCTATGATGACATTTCGCAGCCCATCGGATTTATGCGATTTGCTCCGGTGAATCCAGCTCGCGGCTCTATGTTTGGTGCGTCCAGGCGCGCCGGCCAGGTCGCGGAACAAGAGCCGGTCGTGCGCGAGGAAGAATTGTATAAATCCTGAGCGCCACCGGTTACTTTGGTTCGGGAAAAGTATTCGCTATTGTTTCGCCTATTCCCGTTTTGGTGCTAAAATCCCGCCAGTACCCAAAGTGGATTTCGATTGCACCTTCGATACAAATACCGGTCATAGCGTGTCGCGGACAAATCAATTCCAACTCATCCCTGGAGATTAGAAATGGCAGACGATAAAGAACGCACACGTGCGATCGATCTGGCGCTCTCGCAGATTGAAAAACAATTTGGCAAGGGATCCATCATGCGCCTCGGCAGCAAAGAGGCGATCGTGCCGATTTCTGTTATCTCCACCGGATCGATTTCGTTCGATGCTGCGCTGGGCGTCGGCGGAGTTCCGCGGGGCCGCGTGATTGAGATTTTCGGGCCGGAATCATCCGGCAAAACTACCATCACCCTGCAGATCATCGCGGAAGCACAGAAGGCCGGCGGCATGGCGGCGTTTGTGGACGCGGAGCATGCGCTCGATCCTCAATATGCGAAAAAGCTCGGCGTCGATGTTGACAATCTTCTGATCTCGCAGCCGGACTATGGTGAGCAGGCCCTCGAAATTACCGAGGCTCTGGTGCGTTCGGGCGCGATCGATGTGCTGGTCGTCGACTCGGTAGCTGCGCTGGTGCCGAAGGCAGAGCTCGACGGCGAGATGGGCGATTCGCATATGGGATTGCAGGCGCGGTTGATGTCTCAGGCGCTTCGCAAGCTGACGGGAACGGTTTCGAAGTCGCGTACCTCGCTGATCTTCATTAATCAAATCCGCGAAAAAATTGGTGTCATGTTCGGCAATCCGGAGACGACCACCGGCGGTCGCGCGTTGAAATTTTATTCTTCGGTGCGCGTCGATATTCGCCGCATCGCTGCGGTCAAAGAAGGCGACGTTGTCGTCGGTTCGCGGACCAGGGTGAAGATCGTCAAGAACAAGGTGGCCGCGCCATTCCGCGAAGCTGAATTCGACATTTTGTATGGCGAAGGTATTTCGCGCGAGGGCGATGTTCTCGATCTGGCGGTGCTGCACAACATCGTCGAGAAATCCGGAGCCTGGTACAGCTTCTCCGGCGAGCGCATTGGCCAGGGCCGGGAAAATGTCCGCCAATACCTGAAAGACAACAAGGACACGTTTGCGCGAATCGAGACGACCTTGCGTCAGAAACTGGGTATCGCCGCCAAGAGCGATGCGCCGGAGGTTCCGCCGATCCCGATGAACGGAGCCGCCGCCGCGCAGGAAGTTGTCAAGGCAGCTGGCAAGAAGTAGAAGCTGGCTGCAGGACAGCCATTCATCAGGGCGTCCATCTCAATGATGGTCGCCCTTTGTTGGTGCCGTCGCGGCGGAGCTGCGTTGCTTGTTGCATGGCAGCCCCTTACAATCCAATGTGTTGTGAATACTGTCCGCGCCATCTATCCCGGCACCTTCGATCCGCTGACCAACGGTCACCTTGACCTGATCGCGCGCGGCTCCAAAATTTTCGATCACCTGGTCGTAGCCATCCTGAATAACTCTGAAAAACAGCCGCTCTTTTCTGTGCAGGAGCGGGTGGAGATGATCCAGGAAACTACGCGGGAGTTCGACAATGTTTCCGTCAGCCAGTTCGACGGTTTATTGGTCGACTTTGCGCGTCTGCAGCATGCCCAGGCCTTGCTGCGCGGCATCCGGGCCATCAGCGACTACGAGTACGAACTGCAAATGGCGCTGATGAATCGGCGCCTCGCGCCGGAGCTCGAAACAGTATTCCTGATGCCTGCGGAACAATATTCCTACGTCAGCTCGCGCCTGATTCGCGGGGTGTTCCGGCTGGGCGGATCGGTCGAGGGATTGGTGCCGCCGACCGTAATCGAACGCCTGCAGGCTCGCGCTTCCCGGGATCGCGGGCAAGAAGGCTAGGCTCTTCACCGCTTTCCTGGATCCCACTTGGCCTGAGCCGTCAACTCTGCGAAACTAGAAGTACTATGACCACCTCAGTTGCCCAGAAAATCTTCGCCGATCGCGTCAACCGGATTGAAGTTTCCGCGACCATGGCCGTGACTGCAGAGGCAGCCAAGCTGCGTTCCCAGGGTATCAACCTGGTGGATTTTGGGGCGGGCGAGCCGCACTTTGCGACGCCGCGTCACATTAAAGACGCTGCGATCGCCGCCATTGAAGGCAACTTCACGCGCTACACCGCGGTGAGCGGTATTCCGGAATTGCGCAAAGCGATCGTCGAGCGCCACGCGACGGATTTTGGATCGAATTACACTCCCGACGAAGCGATTTTCACCACCGGAGGCAAGCTGGCCTTGTTTGAGGCCATCAATGTGCTTGTCGACCACGGCGATGAAGTTGTGCTGCCGGTGCCGTACTGGGTTTCCTTCAAAGACATCATCCAGTTTGCGGGTGGTACTCCCGTGTACCTCGAAACCAACGAAGCGGAAAATTTCCGCATCACCGCCGCCGCCATTGAGCAGATGCTTACGCCGCGTACCAAGGCGATCATTTTGAATTCGCCGTCGAATCCATCGGGTGCCGTCATCGCTCCCAAGGACCTGGAGCAGGTGGTGCGGCTGGCCCATGCGCGCGGGATCTACGTGCTGCTTGACGAGTGTTACGCGTACCTGCAATACACGGGCGTGCCGATTTCCGGCGGCAGTTTCACGGATTGCAAAGAGCACGTCGTCGTCCTCGGCTCCTTGTCGAAGACCTACGCGATGACCGGCTGGCGCGCTGGATTTGCCCTGGGACCCAAGCCGATCATTCAGGCCATTTCCAAGATGCAAAGCCAGAGCACGTCTTCCACCGCGACGTTTGTGCAGAAGGCGGCGGTCGCTGCGTTGACGGGATCGCAGCAATGCGTAGAGGAGATGCGCACGGACTACATCTCGCTGCGCGATCAGGTGCTTGCACGGCTCAGCGAAATTCCTGGCGTGCGTTGCACCGTGCCGGAAGGCGCGTTTTACGTGTACCCGAATATTTCCGCATTCCTGGGCAGCGGAAAGATCAACAGCGCCGCCGAGTTGTCGACACGCCTGCTGCATGAAGCCAACGTGGTCACGGTACCCGGCGAGGCGTTCGGCACCAACGACCACATCCGTCTCTCCTACGCCGTGTCGCACGCAGACATTGATGAAGGCCTGAAGCGGATGAAGGCGTACTTCGCCAAGCTCAGCTAATGGCAATGGATGGGACACTCCGCGAGGCCGGTTCAGCAGATGCGGACCGCATCGCCGCACTGGTGAATCGGGCATTTCTGGCGGAGAGCTGGTTCAAATCAGCGGACCGCACGAATGCCGCACAGGTGCGGGAGCTGCTGAGCAAAGGCTTATTTTTGCTGCTCGAAGAAGAGGCGCGACTGCTAGCTTGTGTTTACCTTGAGCCACGCAGCGATCGCGTCTATCTCGGCATGCTTTCGGTGGAGCAGGATGTTCAAGGCCGCGGAATCGGCAGCCGCATGATGCTCGAGGCGGAGGATTTTGCTCGCCGCGCAGGTCACGTCGCCATCGATCTGCGCATCGTACATGTGCGCGAAGAGTTGCTGCCGTATTACCGCAAGCTTGGCTATGTGGAGGCGGGTACGGAACCGGCGCCGAATTTTCCCGGCGTGAAGATTCCGATCCATTTCGTCCTCATGAGCAAGTCGCTTCACGCCTGACCGTCGGCCGCCAATCGATATGACGACACTCGCTCCGTTTCGCCTTCGTCCCTGGTTCCGCCCCATGGTCTGGGGTGTGCGAGATCTTGCTCCCTGGTACGATTACAAGATTTCCGACCAGCCCATTGGAGAGGTGTGGCTCAGCGGAAATGACTGCGTTGTCGATACCGGTCTGCTGGCTGGAAAGACACTGGATGCGGTGTTCCACGAGCGCAGGGAAGATCTACTAGGACAAGATGGCGTGCATCAGGAGCGGTTTCCGCTGCTGATGAAGGTTCTTTTTCCACGCGAGAAGTTGAGCGTGCAGGTTCATCCTGGAGATGAAATGGCGCGCCAACATGGCGAGCCGCACGGGAAAACAGAATGCTGGTACGTGCTGGATGCGGAACCGGGAGCAACGGTTGCGCTGGGGCTGCGCCAGGGGACAAGCCTGCCCGACGTGAAGGCCGCCATCGAAAATAAGACGCTCGAGAACCTTCTGCAATCTGTTCCGGTAAAGAAAGACGAGATGATCTTTGTCGATGCAGGGACCGTGCATGCGATCTTTCCCGGAGTGGTGATGCTGGAGACGCAGCAAAACTCCGACATGACCTATCGGCTATACGACTACGGACGACCGCGCGAACTGCATCTGAAAGATGGTCTGCAAGCCATTCGGCTGGAGACGGAAGCGGGTCGGGTTGCGCCGAAAATAGAACCGGCCAGCGGCTCGCAATCGATCGCAGGAGGGCGCGAAATTCTGGTGCAGTCGAGATATTTTCGCGTCGATCGAACCCGTCTGGCAGACGCGAAGACGGAGAATTTTTCATTGCCTGCGGGGAAAAAATCGAACACAGTGCAGTTGGTGTTTGTTGGTGCGGGCTCGGGTCAGCTGCATTCAAGCGGGCAAGCTCCCATTCCACTTCGACGCGGAGAATTGGCCGTGGTGCCTGCATGCAAACCTGAATGGAGCTTCACTTCGACGGCTGCCACGGAGATTCTTCGGGCGATTCCGGAATAATTTCGACCGTGACCTTGGCAACTCGGGCACCGCTTTGGTCCATCTAGTCTGGAATTGTCCTTCTCTGGGCGTTTGTTTCGCCGCTGCTCCAGTTGCTTTCGTTTACGATGAAACCTACCTTGACTCCAACTCTCGAGTTTCGACCGTTTATTCTTGCCGGTGGCAGCGGCACGCGTTTTTGGCCCCGCAGCCGCAGGACCCATCCCAAGCAAATGCTCATCTTAAATGGCGAGCACAGCATGCTGCAGCAAACGGTGAGCCGTCTGCTGCCGCTGGCGGACAGCCGACACATCTGGGTCCTGACAAACGAATGGTTACTGCCAGCGGTAGAGAAGCAATTACCCGACGTTCCTGCGGCGCAAATCCTTGCCGAGCCTGTGGCCAGAAACACGGCCCCGGCCGCGGGGTTGGCGGCGTTTCTGCTCGAACGCCAGTTGCCCGGTGCGGTGCTTGGACTGTTTCCTGCGGATCATACGATTCAGGATGCTGAGGCTTTTTTGCAGACATTGTTGGCAGGCAGCGATCTGGCAACGGCGGGCGAAAATATCATTGTGCTGGGAGTCAAGCCCAGCCGCCCGGAAACTGGTTACGGCTACATTGAAACCGGCGAATCGTTAGTTGGAAATGCTTGCCGTGTGCATCGATTTACCGAGAAGCCGAACCTCGAGCGTGCCAGTGAGTTTGTGGCCGCCGGAAATTATTTCTGGAACAGCGGCATGTTTCTGGCGACGGCCCGCACCCTTGCCAACGCCGTTCGCGAGCATCTGCCGGAAACGGCTCCTTACCTGGAAGAGATTGCGCAGGCATTTGGCACGCCGGAATTTTCATCGAAGTTTGCAGACCTATATCCGCGATGCGAAAACATCAGCATCGACTACGCGATCATCGAACCGCGCTCCGCAAAGGGCGAACATCATTCAAATCTCTATTGCCTGCCGGCGGATTTTGGATGGAATGATCTGGGATCGTGGGCCGCGTTGTACGACCACAAATTGTCGCAGGGAGAAAATGTCCGGCACGGCGAAAACGTGATGGATACAGCGGCGGAAAGCGTGTTGGCGGCCAGCGGCAACTACGTCTACGCCCCCGACAAACACGTGGCGCTGGTCTGCGTGGAAAATCTAGTCGTGGTGGATGCCGGAGACGTTCTGTTGATTACCACGCGCGAGGGATGCCAGGATGTTGGCAAGCTGGTGAAGCACCTGCAGCAGGAAAAACAAGACAAACTGATCTGATCGACTTTCGAATGGAAACTTTGACGGCCACTGACGATTTCCGCGCATGCGCTGTAAAATTCGGCACCGATGGATGGCGCGGCATCATTGCGGAGGACTATACATTCGCCAATCTTCGCGTGGCGGCGAGCGCGATCGCAAATTACATCCTGGCGCAGGAAGATTCGGCGCGTGGCATCTGCATCGGCTATGACACGCGATTTGGTTCACCTCGCTTCGCGCAGGCTGCGGCAGAGGTGGTCGCATCCGCGGGGATTCCGGTGCGATTGGCCAGCGGCATTACGCCCACGCCTGCATTGTCGTTAGCGGTGCGCGACAGCGGTTCTGCGGGTGGCATCATGATCACGTCCAGCCACAATCCTTACCAGTGGAATGGAGTCAAGTTCAAAGCCAGCTACGGCGGCTCGGGCAAGCCTTCCATGATCGCTGCTATCGAGTCGCATCTGGGCAAGCCGCTGGCACGCGCTTCGGTGGCGGCCAAGATCGAGCAAGTGGATTTTCTTCCTGCTTACACCGAGAAGATTGCGGGATTTGTTGACCTGGAAAAAATCGCAGCCAGTGGGTTCAAACTCGCCATTGATTCCATGTACGGAGCGGGCGGCGGGATTCTTGCGGGAATTTTTAGCGCGCGTCGATGTTCCCTGTGTTGAGATTCATCGAGAACCGAATCCGCTGTTTCCGGGAATCAATCCGGAACCGATCCTGCCGCATCTTCGAGAGCTGCAGCAGGCGGTGGTCGAACACCGTTGTCAGGCTGGATTTGCCACGGATGGCGATGCTGACCGCATCGGCGCGGTGGATGAACATGGCAATGTGGTCGATGCCCACAAAATTTTTGCCATCCTGCTGCGTTGGTTGATCGAACGCAAGCAATGGCCCGGAGAAGTGGTGCGGACATTCAACACCACCCGCATGGTGGATCGCATTTGTTCGCGACACGGCCGCAAGTTGCACGAAACCGGGATCGGCTTCAAATATATTTGCGACCTGATGCTGGCTCGGGAAATCTTAATCGGTGGCGAGGAGTCCGGCGGCATTGGAACCGCGCGACATCTGCCGGAACGCGATGGTTTGCTGAACGCGTTGCTGCTGGCCAATGTGATGGCCGACGAAAACAAATCTCTGGGTGAGCTGGTGGCGGATTTGCAGCAGGAGTACGGCGAACATCATTACGACCGGATTGATATGCACATCAGCGATGACATAAAAAATGGGGCGATCGCCAGGGCGCGCGCAGGAGTGAAATCCTTCGCTGGGATGGAAGTGGAACGAGTGGAAAGTCTGGATGGAATGAAGTTTTTTTTGCGCAATCCGGAGGCGGAAAGCAAGCCCAGAGCGGCGGAAAGCTGGCTGCTGCTGCGAGCCTCTGGCACGGAGCCCTTACTGCGCATCTATGCGGAATCCTGCTCGCCGCAAGCCGTGCAGCGTCTGCTACAAGCGGGTCGCGAATTCACGCTGCAATCCGGCGGCGGGTCCCGATGAAGGTTGACTTGCGCGTCCGCGGCCTGCTTTTCGATATGGACGGAGTGCTGATGAGCTCGATCGGCTCGGTTGAACGCAGCTGGCAGCAGTATGCCGTCTCGCGCGGTCTCGATCCGGAGCACGCCATTCATCTGGCACATGGACGGCGGGCCATTGAGACAGTTCGGGCGCTCCGGCCGGATCTGGATGACGCTACCGAGCTTCGCTACATAGAAGACCTGGAAGTGGAAGATAACGAAGGGTTGGTGGTTCTGCCTGGGGTGAAGGAATTGCTGGCCGCGCTGCCCGAGGGTTCATGGGCAGTGGTGACCTCTGCCACAGAACGTCTGGCCCGGAGCCGCATGGCACACGCTGGCATCAAGATTCCAAAGCACTTTGTTACCGCGGAAACGGTGAAGCAAGGGAAACCTCATCCAGAACCGTACCGGTTTGGCGCCGCGCTGCTGGGGGCTCCCACCCGCGGATTGCCTGGTGGTGGAAGACGCTCCTGCTGGAGTCGGGTCGGGGAAAGCAGCCGGATGTCCGGTGCTGGCGGTCTTGACGACCTATCCCCCAGAAACCTTGATGGACGCCAACTGGAGGATCCCGACCCTGGCCGGGATCCGCGCAGATCCCGATTTATCGGATCGCATCCACCTGCAATTTGATTCGGCGGATTGACGACAGCCAAGGTTGTCTGCGCGCCGTGATTTATTTTCAGGTAATGAAAATTAACAATATTGTAGTTTTCGTGCCGTTCTACTGGGGTATGATCGATTTGTCAGCAGCTTTTCGGCCATCGAAAAGCTTAGCGATGGATTACTTCACTCCGACAGGTCCTGCGATTCGATCCGCAGCATCGGATTCTTGTTCCGGGAAGCAGTCAAAAAAGATAAAGCATCTTCTTCCTTGCATATTGGTCTTTTTTGGCCAACCCTTTTCTGCCCAGGTGGGTTCTTACTAAAGTAAGTAACCAGCTAAACGCAAGTAACCGAGGCGAGTACCATGAACATGACATGCGCTAACAAGAATTGCTGCGCGGAGTTGAAATATCTGCGCGGCGGCCGTCTTTTTCTGATGGAGCGTAAGCCGTCGGCTCGGACGATTTCGCCCGAAGAAATTACCGGCGCCAACCTCACCAAAGGTGGTTCGATCCCTGCGGTGTCAGCGTCTGCACACAGTAAGCCCCCGGTGGTAATCCGGCGGTATTTCTGGTTATGCGAACCCTGCTCGCAGGTGTACTCGATCCGCCGATGGACTGAAAACGGGATCGAACTGGTTCCACGCGCTAAGTCTGTGCAGATCGCAAGGTCCATGTTACCGCATGAGTGGACCCTGCCCGGTCTGGTCGGCTAACGCAATCCAGCCTGTCCTCCCCCAGCACCCTGATCATTTTCAGGATTATTCCAAGCGTCGGCGCGTGGCGTCTGAGCCATCCGCGCCTCGCCTCCGTTTGCCTGCATTCCACGCCTTCACGTATTTCCAGTGGATGTACACAGAGTGGTTGAAGTGCAGCACGAAGCCTTCCAGGCCATCGAGAAATCCCAGGCGAAGGATATAGTTCTTCAGGAAAGTCGCGATCGGATTCAGGATCACATTCCAGACAAACGCGGCGAAAGAGGAACTCGTTTTTCCCTTTGCGAATAGCTCGCGTGTGCTGTGCGAGCTGTAGCGATTCATATGCTCCAGGTACAGCTCCAGCTTGGGATACGCATAGTGCAGCAGGTCGTTTTTTAATGTGCCTTTGGGACCGGCATATTCTGGAGTTCCGTGGGGTTCAGCGCCCGCCATGCATGCCGTGCCTCGCTTGAACAGCCGTAGTTTGTGATCGGGATAAAAGCCGCCGTGGCGAATCCACCGCCCCAGAAACAGGTTCACGCGCGGCTGCCAATAGGCATCGAAGCGCGGATTTTCGATTACCTGCCGAATTTCTTCGGCCAGCTCTGGCGTGACTACTTCATCGGCGTCCAACAGATAAATCCAGTCGCTGGTGCAGCCGTCGATGGCCAGGGTTTTCTGCGGATTGAACCCTTGAAAATCTCTGTTGAAGAAATGCTTCGCGCCGTAGCTGCGGGCGATCTCCGGCGTGCGATCCGTAGATCCGGAATCGACAATCACAATCTCATCCACCCAGCGCACGCTCTCCAGCGTTCGGGGCAAATTCGCCTCTTCATTGCGGGCGATCATGGCGACAGAAAGTGTGGGGCGCATAGGGATGAGTGTATTGCATTCCGACGGTCGGCAGCGTTCGCGGTGGCTGCGTCAGGCTCCGCGGACGGTCGGAACAAGAACTTCCCAAATCGCTTTGGAGCGCGACGAGTAGGCGGCAATCTGTGCCGCGTAGGTTTCCGCGACGTTCTTTCCGGCATAAAAATCGCGGTACCAATCGACCGTCATCTGCAATGCATCGGCAAGTTTGAGAACCGGCGTCCACGCTAATTCCTTCGCAGCTTTGGAGCAGTCGAGGCGCAGCATCGGCACCTCTTGCGAATGCTGACCTGGTTGGACCTCCCACTTCGCCTCCGCGCCCCAGGCGTCGGCGAGCTTCTCGACAATCCACTCGACGGTTCGAACCTCGCTGGCGCCGGGTCCGAAGTTCCAGGCCCCGGAATAGCGCGCAGGGTCGTCATAGAGCGCCTCGGCCAGCAACAAATAGCCGCGCAACGTTTCCAGCACAAATTGCCACGGCCGCTTTGCGGTTGGATTGCGCAGCACCACGGGTTCGCCTGCGGCGAAGCTGCGCATCAGATCGGGAACCAGCCGGTCTTTTCCCCAATCGCCCCCGCCCACCACATTTCCTGCGCGTGCTGAGGCTACGCCGACTCGGCGGCCACCAAAGCCATCGCCGCTAAAAAACGAGTCGCGAAACGAACCCACGACCAGCTCCATGCAGGATTTGCTGCTGCTGTATGGGTCGCTGCCGCCCAGGCGATCCATCTCGCGATAGGCCCAATCCCATTCCTGATTCTCGTAGCATTTGTCGGTTGTGACTACGATGACAGCCCGCACGGAGTCGCACTGGCGCACGCCTTCCAACAAGTTTGCCGTCCCGATGACATTGGCCCGGTAGGTTCCAATAGGATCCTGCAGCGCTTTGCGGACATAAGGCTGCGCCGCCATGTGGATCACAACGTCAGGCCGGGTTGCGATGAGCGCGCGATGCAATTTGTCGGAATCGCAAATATCTCCATGAAACGTTTGCATCGGAACCGTGAACTTGACTTCCCTCGACGAGGCCGGTGAAGAAGTCGAATAGCCAAAAACTTCTGCTCCTAAAGACTGCAGCCACAGCGATAACCAGACCCCTTTGAATCCACTATGCCCGGTGATGAAGATGCGTTTGCCGCGCCAGAATGTGTCTGCCAATGCAGCCATGCTTCAGTACCTTTCCAATCGCGAGCCGGAATCGGCGCATCGTTCTGCAGTGTATTCCATGGGAAACGCAAAGGGCGACCGCATTTGCCGATTGCGCGGAATGCAGAAGGCTGTACCGGACGATTCA
Source organism: uncultured Acidobacteriota bacterium (assembly GCA_963817855.1). GTDB lineage: Bacteria > Acidobacteriota > Terriglobia > Terriglobales > Acidobacteriaceae > JAKAAZ01. The sequence continues at coordinate 568,539 of CAWFQA010000001.1, forward strand.
TTTTACGATGAGGACGACGTGCGATGAGCAGGTTGCGTTGCCGGACGAGCTGGAATGAAGCGCGAGCTCTTTAGCCAACTTTGCAGGATTCAAGCGCGCGAATCACCTTGAGTGCGTTTGCCAGCGTGCTGGCCCCGACTTCGCGTTCAAAGCCGTTTTGCATCTTGTCGAATGCCGCGATAACACGCAGGGCGCATCTCTTTCCCGTGGGCTTCAGCGTTAAAAGATATCCCCGCGCGTCGGAAGGGTCGATCTTTCGTTGCAGCAGGCCCTTGGCTTCCAGCGATGACACGGCATGGCTGATGTTGCCCCGCGTGGTGGCAAAGGTGGCAGCCAGATGAGATGGTTTGATGGGCCGCGGAGCTTCAAAGAAAATGGCTGCCAGGACAAGGCCTTCCATAAATCCCAGGTCATCGGCAGCAAAAGCTTCGGCCGCGACCGCGTCGAAGCGCAGGGCCGCACGTTTGACCGTGAACATGGGACTCTCGCGAAGGAAGGCTTCAATGCGCATCATGGACAAAGAGTAGTTTAATGCATCAATTATTTAGGATAAGACAAAAGTATCGTTGTGCCGTTTCGGAAATTACTGAATGATGAGGCAGGAGTTTCCGTTTGATCGTTTCGATTTTTTTCTGTGCGATACGCGTCTTTAGTACGGGGATGCCCGCTTGATCAGTAGACGCTGGCTTGCGGCCTTCCTCCTTTGCGGCTGTACTCTCTGCGGAGTCGCCCAGCAGAGCTCGCCGCTCCCCGATGCTCCTACGGCCAGCGCGGACACCACGCCAGCGAAGAAAATCAAGCTGGAAACGGTGCGCACCACGGTCACGGTTCTGGGCGCGCCCGATCCCATTTCGCTGGGCGAGTCTGCCCGCTCCGTGGTGGTGATGGATACCCAGGAGCATCCGCTCGCCTACAACACCGTCGAGGATTATTTGCGCACCGACTCTTCCGTGCAGATCAATCAGCGGGGGGCCGGCGGCTATCCGGCAGATCTGTCGATTCGCGGGACATCGTTTGAGCAGACGCTGGTGCTGCTGGACGGATTTCGCGTGAACGACGCGCAAGCGGCGCACAACAATCTGGACTTGCCGGTGCCGCTGGACGCAATGACGAATATTGAAGTGCTGCACGGAGCCGGATCTACCCTCTATGGTGCGGACGCGTTAGGTGGCGTGGCCGATTTTCTCACCGCCCGTCCCGCGGCCAGCTCGCTCTGGGTGTCCGCCGGTGCGGGCAGTTTCGGAACAAATCAGCAAACCTTTGTCGGCAATTATGCGCGCCGCAACTGGGCGGAGCAGATTGCCGGGCATCGCGATTTCTCATCCGGTTTTATGTACGACCGCGACTATCGCAATGAAAACGGAAGCTCGGAAACATGGGTGAAGTCGCCGCTGGGAACCAGTGACGTTCTGCTGGCGGGCAGCGATACGCCGTTCGGCGCGAATAATTTTTACGGAAACTATCCTTCCTGGGAGCGGACGAAAGGCTGGTTCGCCTCGATCCGCCAAGGGCTGGGAGCGGTGACGGATAGCGGCTTTGCCTATCGCAGGCACACCGATAATTTCGTGCTGTTCCGCGATGACCCGGCCATCTACGCGAATAACCATATCGACTCGAGCTGGCAGGCGCTGTTGCGTCGCAAGAAGGTGTGGAACGGGCCCAACGGCCTCTACTATGGACTCGACTTTGACGGCGATTCCATCCACAGCAACAATCTGGGCCAGCACGCGAGGAATTGGGGCTCGGGCTATGTCGACCTCGATGTGCGGTCGTGGAAACGCGCCACGTTGTCTGTCGGTGCGCGTGAGGAAATCATCAGTGGCGGATACTACGTGTTCAGCCCTGCAATCGCTTCGTCGTATTGGATTCATCCGGATCTGAAAGCGCGCGCATCGATCGGCTATGGATTTCGCCTGCCGACCTATACCGATCTCTATTACAGCGATCCAACCACCGTGGGCAATCCGAACCTGAAGCCGGAGTCGACGTGGGACTATGAAGGCGGTTTCGACTGGTATCCGCGCCGCTCGCTGGCAGCCTCGGTCACAGGATTTTATTCGCCGCAGACAAATTTCATCGACTACGTTCGAACTTCTCCGACGGCCATGTGGCACGCAACCAACCTGAATGGATTCTCGTTCGCAGGCACAGAGGCATCGTTGACCTGGCAGGCGGGGCACGGCCAGCAGGTGAATCTTGCCTATACCTGGCTGCATGGAGCGCAAAGCGTGCTGAACGGCCTGCAGTCGGAATATCTCTTCAATTACCCCGTCAACAATGCCGTGTTCAACTGGTACTCCAACTTTGGGCGTTGGGTGATGGTGAACACGCGCGTGGGTGTGCAGCAACGGTTTCAGCAGACAGCGTATCCGGTGTGGGATGTCTCCGTCGTGCATGAACACGGGCGATTCCAGCCGTTTCTGCAGATGACGAACCTGAGCAATACCGGCTATGACGAGATTCCCGGAGTGCCCATGCCCGGTCGCGCCTTCCTGGGCGGAATCAAGATCTGGATATTCCAACCGAAGTAGAAGCAGATGCATTCGTCGGCAGCATCCGCTTCGGTACACTAAGAAGCGGCGGTTCAGCGCGGAATCGGAGATTGTTTCGGCGCATTGACGGCAACTCGATCGCAGATCACGCCAGCACAACTGGACGCAGCTTTTATTCGGGTGAGGCTTTGAAGAAGACAGCATTAATCTCTGGAATTACCGGGCAGGACGGAGCGTATCTCGCCGATTTTTTATTGCGCAAGGGATATGAAGTTCACGGCATCAAGCGGCGGACTTCGCTATTCAACACGGATCGCATCGATCACCTGTATGAAGACCCGCACGTCCATGATCGAAATTTCATTCTGCATTATGGCGATCTGACGGATTCTTCGAGTCTGGTCCATATTGTGCAGAAGGTGCAGCCGGACGAGGTCTATAACCTGGGCGCGCAGAGCCACGTCGCGGTTTCGTTCGAGCAGCCGGAATACACCGCCGACGTCGATGCTATGGGAACGTTGCGCCTTCTGGAAGCGATTCGCATCCTGGGGCTGGAAAAGAAAACGCGCTTCTACCAGGCCTCCACGTCAGAGCTGTACGGCTTGGTGCAGCAGGTTCCGCAAACAGAGAAGACTCCGTTTTATCCTCGGTCGCCCTACGCGGTCGCCAAGCTCTACGCCTATTGGATTACGGTCAACTATCGCGAATCGTACGGCATGTATGCCTGCAATGGAATTCTGTTCAACCACGAGTCACCGACGCGCGGAGAGACATTTGTCACCCGCAAAATTACCCGTGCGCTGGCTCGCATTAAAGTCGGACTGCAGGATTGCCTCTATCTCGGCAACATGAATGCGCTGCGCGATTGGGGGCATGCGCGCGACTACGTGGAAGTGCAGTGGCTGATGCTGCAGCAGGAGAAGCCGGAAGATTTTGTCATCGCCACCGGTCAGCAACACAGCGTGCGAGAATTCGTGTCGATTGCCGCCGAGGATCTGGGCATGAAGCTTACCTGGACCGGGAGCGGCAAAGATGAAAAAGCTCTGGATGAAAACGGACAGACGATTGTCGCTGTCGACAAACGCTATTTTCGTCCCGCCGAAGTGGAAACACTACTCGGCGACGCTACCTATGCCAATGATCGCCTCGGATGGAAGCCGCGCAATGGTTTTGAAGAACTGGTGCGAGAAATGGTGCAGAGCGATTTGGAAGAAGCCAAGCGCGACGCCCTGGTGCGCAAACATGGATTCCGCTCCTTCGAGCGCAAAGAGTAGGGAACAAGCTGGCGTTGCACCTGCGGGTCGTTTGCCGGTAGACTCGGGATGGCTACAGGCCATCGACGCAGAGACCCTCCCCGGGCGGGTACTCCGTGGCTCGCTTTCGGAATTGCATTGCGATCCTGCGTACCAGATGGACTGTCCAACCAGGAACGCGAAAGTGGCGGAATTGGCAGACGCACCAGACTTAGGATCTGGCGGGTAAAACCGTGGGGGTTCAAGTCCCCCCTTTCGCACCAACTATTTAGTGTGGATCAAAGGACCGACCGTTTCCGCTTCGCCTAATTTGTGCATCCAGAGAGAAGGCGCATTGAAGCAGCACCAAAGAACAAGAGCTCAAAGACGCTCTGAGCAGGTTTCGTGCAGGTGACAATCAGCAACAGCGAAGCGGTAACGAAAACTAGAAGCGTATTCCGCAATTTCTCCTCGTGATGGGGAGCACAGGAAAGCGACTGAACGGCGCCCACGTCGTGGGTCGATGGCGCATCAGGCTGATGCTTTTGGCAGCGGCCTGGGTCGTGGGATTTCCAACTGTGATGTCAGTCAGCGCGCAGGTGACGTCGGCGCCGCCCTCGGCGATTTTGACAGGCGTGGTTCGCACCACGGCTGGAGCACCGGTGGCTGGCGCGACGGTGACGGTCGCCGCCGCGCACCAGAATCGTTACGCCGCGGCCACTCAAGCCGATGGGCATTTCACGCTTTCCGTCGTCCCTCCCACTCCCTATACCATCACGGTGCAACTGCCGGGCAGGCCGCCGACTGCGCCCTACGCGGTGAATGTCGGCGGAGCCTCCCTCGTGCTCACCGTCTCTGACCAAAATACGTTGACCATCGCCAACGAACCCGAAGCTCCCACGCCGGTGGTCCCGAATACAAACCCAAGCGCAAACGCGAACGCGACAGGCGCGACCGGCGGCGAAAAGCTATCGAGCCAGTCCGTCAGCCAGCTGCCTCTGAATGGTCGCGACTTCAGCACCCTGCTACTGCTGGCAGCCGGCACCATGACCGATGTCAACGGCGCCACCAACTTCACACAGCAATTCGCCATCAACGGCCAGCGGGGCGTCGAGGCGGTGTTCGCGATGGATGGCGCGGACATCAGTGATCCGGAGATGGGCGGAAGCACGTTCACAAACTTCAACGTGGACGCGATCCAGGAACTGCAGTCGAGTTCCGGATGGATGCAGGCGGAGATTGGGCAGGGCGCGGCCGGTTTCACCAACATCATTACTCGCTCTGGCAGCAGCGGCTTTCATGGCTCGTTTTTTGAATTTCTGCGCAACTCGGCGCTTGATGCGAGGAATTACTTCGACCATCCGTCCATTGCGGAACCGGGCCGAATTCCGCCCTTCCGAAGAAATGAGTTCGGATTCACGAATGGTGGGCCCGTGCTGCTGCCGCATGTTTATGACGGCCGCGGCCGCACCTTCTACTTCGGCGAGTATCAGGGCTTCCGACAGGTGCTGGGGACAACCCAGGTGCTGGCAGTGCCGACGCCTGCGGAGCGTTCGGGCCAGGACACGATCACGTATCCCGATGGCAGCACGGACACGCTCCATGTTCCGGTCGACCCGCAGATTGCCCAGGTGCTTGCCCGGTATCCCTTGCCGAATAATCCGACAGGCACCTATGGAGCGCGCACCTACGCGGCTCCCTCCAATGTGGACACCGACGCCGATCAATTCTCGATTCGCATCGATCAAAAGCTGGGCGAGAAGGGCCAGTTTCTGGGCCGTCTTACCTTTGACAACCTGACCGGACCGACGACCAATCCAGATCAAACCTTGCTCGATCCAAGTTTTGGCGTGCAGTACATCGACCGTCAGCGCAATGTGGCGTTTACATACACGCGCACAGTGTCGCCGCGGTATTTGTGGTCGGCGTCCTTGAGCATCACGCGGACAACGCCGTCATTTCCCACTCCGAACCAAACCCAGCCAGCGCTGAAGTTCACGGATGGCCTGTTCGAGCCCTTCAATGCAGCGGCAGGCTCGGTGATGTCATCCTTTGGAAATCTTTTCCAGGGACAAGTGAACTTCGCGTGGACATCGTCGCAACATGCGGTGAAGTGGGGCGTGGAGGCACGGCTCAACCGCGACACGACCTATTTCGGTACCAGCCCAAACGGCGAGTACGACTTTGGCGGCGGCACCGTGTATTCGCCAACGTTCATCCCCTCTGCGAGCGGCCAGCACGATGTGCAGCCGGGAGATCCTCTGCCGGATACGCTGAGCAGTCTGCTGGTTGGCTATCCCTACGGCTATACGATAGCCGTCGCGCCGCCCTACTTTTCGAATGGAGCTCACATCGGACCAGCAGCGATCAATCGTAACGACGTGAACGCGTATGTGCAGGACACGTGGAAAATCAACGAGCATTGGACTCTCGACTATGGACTTCGCTATGAGGTGTACACGCCCATTTCGGAGCGGGCGCACCGCACCTCGAGCTTTCTGAATGCGTTCCCGCCGCCGGGCGTGGGGCAAGAGTTTGTAATCAATCCGCAGCCGGCCTACCAGAGTGGATGGAACGGCTGGGGGCCGCGCGTTCAGATCGACTGGAACGCGCCGGGGCATGTTCGGGTGCACGCGGGTGGCGCAATCACGGTCATTCCGCCGAACATCTGGCAGGATAATTTCCTGACTGGATCGACTCCATTTAGCGTCTATCCGCGCGTCAATGCGGCGAAAGACGGTGAGATTGCGTACGGATTCCAAATCACACCGGATGAACTTCCCCCAACGTATACGCCACAGGGCCAGAATGTGTTTGCCAGCGGCAATACAAAGGATGTGTCGGCCAACACGGTGATGGATGTGAATCGCTACCAGCAGGATCTGGCCGCGCTGTCGCCTGGGCACCAGCTTTCCTTGCTCAGCCTGAACGCGGTCGATCGGCGCTTCGGAAACGGATTTCTGCAATCCTGGACGCTGGGAGTGGAGCGCACGTTTGCCGGGCTCACGGCCGATGCGGCCTATGTGGGCACAGAGTCGTTTCGCTTGCCGCGCATATCCTATCCGAATGCTTATCCCGGAGCCGATTCCGGGTTTGCGCCCTTCACGGATTTCAATAGCAGCGGCACGGTAACGGGTGGCTTCGGCTTCGAGTCCGTGATTACAGATACAGCACACTCGTCTTATAACGCGCTACAGACGTCGCTGGCGGGGCAGGTCGGACATGGTGGTCCGGCCCTGCAGGCTGGTTATACGTGGAGCAAGTCACTGGACGATGTCAGCGGCATTCTAGGCGGCACTGGCTCGGCCGGAGCCGTGGTCCTCTTCAGCCCGCAGAACCCATTCGACACCCACGCCGAGAAAGGTCCATCGAACTTTGACGTGACGCACGCTTTTACCGTAAGCGCGGCGCAGGATTTACACCTGGAAAGTCTGGCTTTTTTCCCTTCGAGTGCGCGAGTGGTGACAAAAGGCTGGGAGTTGCTGAGCATCTCGACCATCACCAGTGGATCTCCCTTCACGGTGTATTCAGGAATCCAGCAAACAGGCTACGGAACGGTAGGCGCCGACCGCCCGAATCAGATTGGTACACCGGACCTTTCCACGGCCCACAGTGCAACGCGTCGCAGGGAGGATTATTTCGGCCGCGGCGTGAACAACGCCAGTTTCTTCTCCATCCCCATTGGGATTCCAGGAGGTTCAGGGCCGAACTCCGGCCGCTTCGGAACGCTGGGACGCAACACCTTCCGCGGGCCGGCGTATTACGACTTTGACTACGCGCTCATCAAGACAACTCCGATCGGACGCCGGCGGAGTGGTCTCGAACGGGCGGACCTGCAGTTCCGGGCAGAATTCTTCAACCTCTTCAACATCGTCAACATGGGGCTGCCCGCGAACACCCTCAGGGGTTCCGGGTTTGGCGTCATCAGCAAAACCGCCGGCACCTCGCGGCAGATCCAGTTTTCCCTCAAGCTCATTTATTGACGGGCCCTTAGCAGCGACGCGGCCGAGTCCCTAAGGACCTCGATGCGGCCACACCGATTTGGTTCGATCGTCCTCAGTGATGACCGTCGGATCTTCCGCTGCGTCTGTCAAAGATGCGTGAATTAGCGGCGAAGTGAATGCCGAATTCGGCAGAATCGGACAGCAGTTGACTATTATTTATTGTGTGCGACGTCGCTGGCTGGACAGTAAAATCAGTCAATCTACCGGCCCGGCGAAGTGCCTCGACACTTCTCCCGGTCGCCAGCCTGGTTGGCTTGCCCAGTGGTTTGACGTAGCAGGGTTGCACGAGAGGTTCGCCATGAAGAAAACAGCACTGCTTATCGTTTTGTCCGTCCTATGCAGTTCACCCGTGTTCGCGCAGGACCAGGCCGCACCCGCGCCGTCGGTGGTGAATATCAATATCAATGTGTCCAAGACGGTGGAGGCGGTCAGCTATCCGAACAATACTTCCAGTCGGATTGATTTCACCGGCACTCCGCTGCTGCCGTTCGCCAAAGGGCAGGCAAAGGTCGATAACAAGAAGGGCGTCATCACCATCGACATGCAATTGCAGAAGATGTCGCCCGCCACGCAACTGGGGCCGGAATTTCTGACTTACGTTTTGTGGGCTATCACGCCCGAGGGCCGCGCGACCAATCTCGGCGAACTCCTGCTCAACGGCGATAAAGCCAAGACGGTGGCGACAACGCGAACGCCGAATTTCGCTCTGATCATTACGGCAGAACCCTATTTTGCAGTGACCGAACCGAGCGAGGTGGTTGTGCTTATGGGTGTTCCGGGCAGCAATACCAAGGGTATGACCACTCCTGTGGCGGCGCGACTCCTGAGCCGCAGCGCCTACCATGAGTCGCAGCTGCAGCCGATCGCCATGGATCCCAAAGTCCCGCTCGCGGTGTATGAAGCGCGCAATGCTATGCGGATCGCGCAGCTACAGGGTGCGGAAAAGTATGCTCCCAATGCGTGGAGCACGGCGCAGCAGTCGCAGGCGCAGATGGATGACTACGTTGCCAGGAAGCAGAAGAATCCTATTCTGACCGCCGCGCGCAGCACCACGCAGCAGGCGGAAGACGCGCGTTCGCTGGCCGTGAGAGCCCAGGCGGCGGAGAAGGTGGCGCAGGCAAAACAGGCGGAAGCCGACCGAGCTGCGCAATTGAGGGCGGAGCAACAAGCAGCAGCGTTGCAAAGCGCTGAGGCGGAAGCTCGCGCAGCGAAGTCTCAGGCCGCTGCTGCCCAGGAGGCCGAGGCTCGCGCGCAGGCGGAAGCGGCCAAGGCGCAGGCGGACGCAGCTGCTAAAAAATCTGCCCAGCAGGCTGCCGAGGCCATTGAAGCGCAACGACAATTGCGCGCACAGCTTTTGGCCCAGCTGAACTCTGTGCTGCAAACCGTGGATACGCCTCGGGGACTGGTAGTCACCATGGCGGACATCCTGTTCTCCACTGGCAAATATCAGCTGTCGCAAAATGCAAACCTGGCGCTGGCGAGAATGTCCGGAGTCATTCTGGCTCATCCGGGGCTGGCATTAAAAATTGAAGGCTACACCGACAGCACGGGAAGTCCCCAATTCAACCTGAAGCTCTCAGGACAACGGGCGGATGCAGTCCGAGCATTTTTGATTTCGCAGGGTCTCACTCCGGATTCGGTGACCTCGGTGGGCATGGGCGCCGCAGACCCGGTGGCCAGTAACGACACATCCGCGGGTCGGCAGCAGAACCGGCGCGTGGAAATCGTGGTTTCCGGCGAAGCGATCGGCACTGCCCCCTCGTCAGGAAACTAACAATCTCCTACCCGGTTGCGGGCGCGGCTATTGTCGGCGCGTCTGCAGCGATTGGGAAAAGTCTCAGAAATACAAAAGCTCGCATCTGAGGGATGCGAGCTTTTGCGTTGTTGATGGATGATTGCGTACGGTCAGCTGGGTGAAACTCAATCGCGATTAGTGGTGTCCGCCGTCATGGCCGCCGCCACCTCCGCCGCTCGGATGTCCTCCACCGCCACCACCTGCGTGGCCGCCACCACCGCCATTGCTTGGATGTCCGCCGCCCTCGTGTCCACCGTTCGATTGGGGATGACCGGCGGGATTTCCCTTATAGCTGGACTGGTTCGGTTTCGGCTGCGACCCGTTGTGGTTGTTATTCTGCTGAGCATTGGCATGGTACTGCGGGTTGCCACGGTTTTCCGGCTGGTTGACGTGATATTGCTGGTTGCTGTGCTGTGGCTGATTCCCGCGATATTGCTCGTTGCCGTGGGGTGGCTGATTCCCGTGGTATTGCTGGTTCCCGTGGTATTGCTGGTTTCCATGGTACTGCTGGTTTCCATGGTACTGCTGGTTGTTGCCGTGGTACGGCTGACCACCGTGGTCATGGTTGCCGCCCTGGTTATAGTGGACGTCATGGTTGTAATACGATCCTCGGGTGCCGGGACGGCCATGAGGACTGCCGGGGCGATTGTAGCCACGGTTGTAGACGGTGACGCTGCGGGTGTAGTAACGGTTTCCGCCATAGTAGATAGAGTGGTGATGCCAGTCAGGATGCCAGTTGTGATAGCCCCAGCCCCAGTGCGACCATATTCCAATCCCAATCCCGACACCGAAGCCGATGGCGAGCCCGCTGCCAAAGTACACCCCGGCAGGCGGTCCGTAATAGTAGCCCGGAAACACGCCAATTGGAGTCCCGTACACGCCCCAGGGATTGTAAACCGGAACGTACACCACCTGCGGGTTGGCAGGCGCGATGACGATGTCTCCACCGTCATTGGACACCACCTGCTGCGGCGTGTCATGGAGCGTTCCCGCAGCCTGGGCACGGGCGCGCATCGTTTGCACCGCCGACATTACATCGTCGGGCTGGTTGTAGTAGGCATTGCCCAGATCGGTCGTCCACTGAATGTTTTTATCCATTTGGGCCAGGACCGAGGGGAAGGCGACCAGTGCTTTCACGCTGGGATCCCAGTTTTGCTGGTTGGCGGCATCCGCCAATTGATCTGGCGGCATTTTGCCTTGCGACTGAACCCAGCGATCTGCTTCCACAACCTGAGTGGGATAGGTGGACGCTGCCAAAACCTGCGCCACCAATGCGTCCGGATAGAGCGCGATGGGCGCAACCATTTGACCCAGCTCTTCCGGGCTTAACGGCTGTCCCTGGGGAGCACCCTGGTCAGGCGGCGGTCCACCCTGGTCTTGTTGGGCATTTTGATCATCTTGCGAGCCATTTTGATCTGGCGGCGGAGGAGGGGGTGGCGCTCCGTTATATTGCTCCTGTTGCGGAGGAGCTGCCTGCGCAAACAACAGAGCGCCCTGCCCCATGGGTACGATCAGCACAGCCAGGACGAGAGCGAAGACCTGTCGAGCCAGCAGCGCGACGTGTCCGATGCCGCTCCAACGGGATCGAGATGACGGCAGCGTGCCAGTAAGGCCCTGCATCAATAAGGTCGCCGGAGATATCTTTTGCTTTCTGGTGGATTTCATATTCCCTCTCTAACTGAAGGCAAGCTGCGTTGCTGTATCCGTACATCCGTGCAAGTGATGCAAAACACTCGACGAGATAACTGATATGGATGGTAACCCGCGCCCTGCGCGATAGTTGCTGCTTTAAGGGGTGCTGATTTCAATACCCCCGGGGGCTTGTGGAATGAACAGAAAACGCTAGCCCTGCCATTCCGTCTCCTGTTAGCGCGGAGAATCCCTCACAGTTTGATGCAGCCTGCAACCGCGCACTCGCGATACCCTTGTTGCATGACCCAGCCCATGCATTCTTCTCCGAATATCAACATTGTTCAGGCGCAGGACTATCGCGACGGCTATGCCAACAGCGTGCAGGTAAGGGCCAGCGTGTGGGATTTTATGCTGATCTTTGGTGCCGCCCGCCAGGATTCTCCCGATGAAGTAGTTCTGCGAAATTTTCAAGGAATCTATATCAGTCCGCAGCAGGCCAAGGCCTTGTGGAACCTGCTGGGACAGAACCTGGCGCAATATGAGCAGGCCTTTGGTGCTATCAATCTGGAGCCCACGCAAGCGTTTCCGGCGGCGGGACCGGGGAACGGTCCGATACACTAAAGCCGGATTGGTGCGAATCAGCCATTGGAAGGTCCCCCAGTTTACCCTTTCGATTTGTCAGGAGCGATGATTTGCCGGGCACGAATCCGCCTTTGAAATCCGCGCGCGTCGCACCGCCGCATTCGCTGCTGCAACAATTCCTTCTTCGCGAACACCGCGACGAACCCGTACCCACCTGGATCATTTTCCCTGTCATCTACGCCTTCGTCTTGCTGACTCATTTGCCGTTGCTGCGGCTGCCATATTTCTGGGACGAGGCCGGCTATTACATTCCTGCCGCGTACGATTTTTTCCGCAAGGGCTCGCTGATTCCATATTCGACGCTGACCAACGCCCATCCGCCACTGCCGGCAATCTATCTGGCTATCTGGTGGAAGGTCTCCGGCTTTACCCCGGTGGTGACGCGGCTGGCGACTTGCCTGGTGGCTGCCGTCGCCCTGACGGCGGTCTTTGCGCTGGTGCGCCGCTTGAGCAACACCACGGTGGCCTTCGCAACCACACTGCTGACCGCGCTTTATCCGGTATGGTTTACGCAGAGCACGTTGGCGCAAGCCGACATTTATGCCGCTGCCGGAATCATGTGGGCACTCGCCTATGCACTGGACGAGCTGCCGTCCGCGCGGCGTGGTTGGATCGCGGCCGTGTGGTTCTCGCTGGCTGCGTTGTCAAAAGAAACCGCCATTGTGATGCCGTTGACCCTGGCTGCATGGCATGTGTGGGAGACGCGTCGGAAGCGAGCGCAAGCCCGTGGACATTGGCGCGCAGCGATGCAGTTCACCTTGCCCGCGCTGCCCTTGTGTGGCTGGTATGCCTACCACTTTCATAAGACCGGGTATATCTTCGGCAATCCACAGTACGTTCGCTACAACGCCGTGCTGACCTTGCACCTGTTTCGCTTCTTGCTAGCCCTCGGCCAGCGGCTGATGCAGGTCACCGTCTATATGAATCTTTTCGTGCCCATCTTATGTATGGTGGCTGCGATGTTTTTGCCCGCGCTTCGCAAGGCCGACGGAACCAGGCGTCCCCGTGTTTCCTGGAACGTGCAGGCGCAGATTGGATTGCTCCTGCTTGTGAATCTGCTGTTCTTTTCAATCGCCGGTGGAGCGGTTCTGGCGCGCTATTTGCTGCCGCTGTATCCGCTGATTCTGCTGCTCTGCGTTTCTACGTGGAGACGACGCGTGGAGCAGTGGCCGTGGATTGTCGCGCTGAGTACCGTGGCGTTTCTGGCGGGATTGTTCGTCAATCCTCCCTACCGATTTACACCGGAAGATAACCTGACCTATCGCAGCCTGATCATTATGCAGCAGCAGGCGATTGCCCAGGTGATCCATCGCGCCCCGGGTGGCACCGTGTTGACGGCGTGGCCCGCGACGGATGAGTTGCGCAGACCGGAACTGGGATATGTTCGCAAGCCGGTGCATGTGGTGGCCATCGATAATTTTTCTCTGCCCCAGATTGAAACCGCTTCGCAAATGCACAACTACGATGCAGCCCTGGTGTTTGCGACCAAGTATGAGCTCCCGAACTCACTCCGATGGACCCATTTTGGCGACGAACAGTGGAACAGGGAATACTTTGGCTACCATTACGATCTGCCCCCCACGCTGATTGCGAAATTGCTGCACGGAGATGTAGTTTGGCTGGCGAAAACGCGAGGGTTGTGGACCGCCGTGTTGCTGTTCAATCGTCCGCAGCGAGTCAGCGTGCCCGCGAATGCGACGCCACTCCAGGCCAGGGCCGCAAGCCGCACGTCGCCCAATCCGCAACGGTTGCACTTCGGAGTTTCCCGCTGAATCGGATGCCGAACTCTATAATCACCAGTGTCGTGAAGAAAACCGGAACTATGAATTGTTTTCGAATGTGGCGCCGCCTGATCCTCTGCGTGCTGGTCGCGGTCGCCTCGTTGCCTTCGCTGGCGCAATCCGAGCTGGCCAATGAAACGGGCTGGAACGGACATCTGATCTGGGTGCTTCCATTTGAAAACAATTCCACGCAACCGGGCCTGGACTGGATGGGGGCCTCGTTCCCGGACATTTTGAATTCGCGTCTGAGTTCCGCCGGCTTCCTGACTATTCGCCGTGAAGATCGCCGCTACGCCTTGCAGCATCTTGGGCTGCCTGCGGATTTTCATCCAACCCAGGCTACGGCCTACCGCATTGCGCAAACACTCGACGCGGACTATGTCGTCTTCGGAAATTACACGGTCGCGAACGGGCGGATTCGAGCTTCGGCGCGGGTGCTGGATATGCACGGGCCCACCATGGGCGCTACGCTGGAGCAGGAAGGCAATCTGGACCAGCTGATCAATGTTGAGGACGAACTGGCATGGAAGGTGGCCATGCAGATTGATCCCAATCTTAATTTGGAAGAGCAGACATTTCTCGCCGCCAGCCGCAATCTTCGTCTGGATGCTTTCGAAAACTACATTCGCGGATTGGTAGAGCCAGGAGTCGAGGAGCGGATCGGGCATCTGACGAAAGCGGTGCAGCTGAGCCCGGGCTATGTTGCGGCATGGTTTGCGCTGGGGCAGGCGTACTTCGACAACCAGCAATACGACCAGGCAGAAGCCGCGTTCGCCAAGGTCCCAAAGGGCGGCCGTCTGTCGTTGGAGGCTATGTTCTATTCCGGTCTGAGCGATCTGTACACCGGGAATTATGGTCGCGCGCAGACTTCGTTCGCTTCCATCGGTTCTGTGCTGCCGCTGCCGGAAGTGTTGAACAACGAGGGAATTGCGTTCAATCGCCACGGCCAGAACGGCACCGCGTTTTTCAAGCGCGTGGTCGAGATGAATCCGCAGAGCGCGGATTACTGGTTCAACCTGGCTGTCTCGCTGCGGCGGCAAAAGGATTACACGGCCGCGCTGAATGCGGTCGCGCACTGCCTGACGATTCATCCACAGGATGAAGAGGCCCAGGACCTTCGCAAGAATCTGACGATGTTGAAAAGCGGTGCGCTCACGGCAACACCCGCAAAACCTGCAATCGCAGAGAACAACACATCAGCGGATCAGGCCACTTCGGATGCAGCCGACGATCCGTCAGACTCGGACGAGGTCGCAACGGATAAGCCGGACACGAAAGGCGCGCAGAGTGCGCCCAGCTCCGCTTCAGCGTCCTCAGGTTCTGACGCAACCAGCCCAGACTACGAACCGCTGGAACGCATCGCGCGCACTTATGACGAAACCGCGCTCCGGCAGGGTGCATTCGCATTGGAACAGGTGAACGCCATGAAACTGCGTTCCTTGCCACCGGCCGAACGCGCCCAGCGTTTGTGCCAGCAAGGGCGAGCTTACGTGAATGACGGCTTGCTGCTGGAAGCGGAACGCCAGTTCCAACTGGCCCTGGCTGCGGACCCCAGCAGTTCGGCGGCTTATGCCGGATTGGCGGAAGTGCACGAGTATGCGGGCAGCATAAAGATCGCGCAGCAGGAAGCGACCAAGTCGCTCCAGGTGCAACCGAACGCCGCCGCCTACATGGTGCTGGCACGCATTGCGTTAAGCCAGCATGCGTTGCCTGACGCGCGCAGCAACATCGACAGCGCTTTGCGGCTGGAGCCGAATAACACTGCGGCGAAGGGAATCCTGCAGGCGGTTCAGACCCAGCAAGAGCAAACGAAGTAGTGTGTGGGAGCGTGATCGACATGCACACAACACGAAAGTCTCTATCCAATTTCCCTCTCTGGTCGCGGTTCGGATTCGCCATTTTCGTCGGACTGCTGGTCCTCGTATGTCTCCTTCCCGTCTCCACGGCGAACGCTGCGCAGTCGCGACCGATAGTGGTTGAGTTGCCGCTGCACGATACCATTCAGCCAATCAGCGCGGCCTATTTGAATCGCGGATTGCGTCATGCCGCGGAAATCCACGCGCAGGCCGTCTTGATGGAGTTAGGAACCCCGGGCGGATTGCTGACCTCCACGCGTGCCATGGTCACGGCGATCGAGAAATCTGAAGTTCCTGTCATTGTGTACGTCGCACCCTCGGGCAGCCGCGCCGGCTCTGCGGGATTTTTTATTCTGGAGTCCGCCGACATTGCCGCCATGGCGCCCGGAACCAACGCAGGCGCCTCCCATCCCATTCTGGAAGGCCAGAAGATGGACCCGATCCTGAAACAAAAGATCGAGAACGACGCCATGGCGTTCCTCCGCTCATACGTCTCGCGTCGAGGACGCAACGTGCAGGCGGCGCAGGATGCGGTGCTGAATTCGAAGTCCTACACCGATCAGGAAGCGCTGAACCTGAAGTTGATTGATGTCATTTCGCCCGACACTCCCACGTTGTTGAACCACCTGAACGGCACTACAGTCACGCGATTCAGCGGCGCCAAACAGATATTGCGTACACAGGATGCGGATGTTGAGGTGATGCCGCCCAGCACGCGAGAACGAATCCTGGGCGCGTTGACCGATCCCGATCTTGCCGTGATCCTGCTGATTCTCGGCGGCCTGCTGATCTATATGGAATTCAACGCACCCGGCACTATTGTTCCCGGCGCTTTGGGCACTCTTCTAGTGTTGATTTCTCTCTTCGCCCTGAATCTGCTGCCGCTGGAGTACACAGCGGTTGGATTTCTTATCGGCGCGCTTGTTCTGTTTGTGCTGGACATAAAATTTACAACCCACGGAATTCTCGGACTGGCGGCGATCGGCTGTCTCGTGTTCGGCCTGCTGACTCTGGTGAATGGACCGATTCCGGAGATGCGCGTGCACTTAGGGACAGCTCTTGGCGCGGGCATCGGCTTCGGCTTGATCACAATTTTTCTCACTACCATCGCAGTCCGTGCTCGTCGCAACAAAGTGCAGACCGGTGGAGAGGCGCTTCTGGGTACGATTGCGGTGGCACAAACCGCGTTGAATCCGAATGGACAGGTGCTGGTGCGGGGGGAACTTTGGCAAGCGCATTCTCGCGTCGCGATCGCAGCCGGCGAGCCTGTTCTCATCCGCAATCGCAACGGACTTTTGCTGGAAGTTGAACGTGACCTGCGAGGTTCCTGAATGCCGTTTCGCGCCCGTTTGGCGCGCGGTTCATGCTATACAACCTAAGGCGAGTGTTCCATGCTCGGGGAGAGTTGAACATGCCATCCACTGCAGTTTTGGTCGTTATCGTTATCGTGGCGTTTTACATATTCAGTTCCATAAAAATTTTGAAGGAGTATGAGCGTGGCGTGATCTTCCGCCTCGGCCGCCTGCTTAGTTCTCCGAAAGGCCCCGGCATTGCGCTTGTCTTTCGCCCGTTCGATCAGATCGTGCGCATCTCCCTTCGCCAGGAAGCGATGGAGGTTCCCGCGCAGGACATCATCACCCGCGACAACGTCACACTGAAAGTGAATGCCGTGATTACGCTGCGCGTGATTGATGCCGCGAAAGCTGTGGTGGAAGTTTCAAATTACGTCTATCAGACGTCGCAATTCGCGCAGACAACATTGCGATCGGTATTGGGAGAAGTGGAACTGGACGAGTTGCTGGCGCACCGCGAGAAGCTGAATTTAAAAATCCAGACCATCATCGACCAGCACACGTCCCCTTATGGATTGAAGGTTGTCAGCGTAGAAGTGAAGCAGGTGGATCTGCCGGAGTCAATGTTGCGCGCCATGGCCCGCCAGGCCGAAGCGGAACGCGAGAAGCGAGCCAAAATCATCAACGCGGAAGGCGAGTTCAACGCGGCGCAGCGATTGGTGGAGGCGGCAACTCTTCTGGCGCAACAGCCGATCACTATGCAGCTGCGTTATCTGCAGACGCTTAGCGAAATTGGCGCGGAGAAAAATACCACAATCGTGTTTCCGCTGCCGCTGGAATTGGTCTCATTACTGAAGCAAGTGGGTCAAGCAGTTCAAACAAAAGCTGGCGGAGATGTCTAGCCATGACGGCCTTGTTCGAAGAGGACTTTGATGTTCACGACCCGGTGGAAGTGCACTGGAGTTCCAGCACGATCCTTGCAATCTTCTTTGCTGCTTCTTTGGTTTCGGCTGTTTTTTTTGGTCTCGGATATTCCTTTGGCGGAGCTGGAAACGGAAAACATCTGCTGACATTTGATTCGGCTCCGACGAAAAGCACCGCTGCCGAACCAACAGTTCAGCCAGCGAAGTCCACTCCGCTGGCAGCGTCGAATCAGCCCTCCCCCATCACAAATCTCGCGGACAATGGCAATGCCCAACCTTCGGTGGCTGCTCCATCCAAGCCCTCGGTTACGTTGCGGCCCATTGCGATGGCGTCGGTCGTTCACGCGCAGGCTCCGGTGGTAGAAAAGAAGACCGTGCCGCCGCCCGTTGTGAAACATGGCAATGCGCCCGCGATCGACAAGAGCAGCGCGCACGTCATGGTTCAGGTGGGAGCGATCGGCGATCGCAAAGACGCCGAGAGGCTGGTGGCGGAGCTGCGCAAGAAGGGTTTCCACGCGGGAATCTATGTGGAGAAACATGACAAGTTCCTGCACGTGCAGATTGGTCCGTTCAAAGATGTTGCGCAGGCGCAAAGCAAGCGGCATCAGGTGATGGCGAGCGGGTTCCACGCAATTCTGAAGAGCTCGTAACCGCAAATGCGCTACTCGCGCATCCATTCCGGCAGGCCGGCGGCGATGGATTCGCGCACCGCCTGGATCAGTTCTTCGCGTGTGGAGAAATCCGCAGCGTAGACCGGCGGATGCAAGTGGATGTGCGCCACGCCGGGAAAAATCTTCAGGCTGCCTTTCCGCATCATGGTTTCTGTGCCGTAGATCGACACTGGAATAATGGGCGCGTTCGTTTGCTGGGCCAGATAAAAAGGGCCCTTCTTGAAGGGAAGCATCTTTCCGGTTCTTGATCGAGTCCCTTCTGGGAACGCGGTGAGATGCACGCCGGACGCCAGTACTTTGGCGGCGCTGTCGATGCTCTCCCGCGCATCCTCGCGGTTTCCGCGACGCTCCACTGGTACAAAATCCGCCATCCGCATGGCCATCCCCACGACCGGAATTTTCATCAGCGTCTTCTTTAGGAAGACTGCCGATCGGCCGGGAATCAGCGGCATAAATAATGGCGGATCGAGATTCGAAACATGGTTCGCCATAAAGATGCAGGCTCGTCCCGGCGGGATATTTTCAAATCCGGAAGATTCAATACGAATACCGCCCACGCGCAGGCCAGAGCCCGTAATCCACATGGAAAAGCGATAGAGAAAGGTGACGTCGCCGGTGATCCAGGTCCACGGAAAACCCAGCAGCGCGCCGATTGGCACCAGCAGCACATAGTACAGAAGAATTGTCAGGGAAGAAATCATGGAGCGACAGTGCGGCCTGCGCCACTGCGAAGCGCTTCCGGGAGTTTTTGATAGATGCCGTCGAAGCCGCCGTTGGAGAGAATCGCTACGACGTCTCCTGGTTTTAGATTTGCGGCGAGGTGCGCAACAATTGCAGCCACGTCCGGCAGCTGTTGAGCGCAGTGCCCGCGAGATTCGAGCGAGCGCACAATGTGTTCCGGATGCAAAATCTGATCCACCGGGATGTTCGTTGCCTGGTACACCGCGGCGAGTACAACTTCATCCGCCAGCGAGAGACTGTCCGTCAGCTCCTGCTCAAAAATATTCCGTCGCAGCGTGTTAGAGCGCGGCTCAACGACAGCCCACAGGCGCGATTCAGGATACCGAAGTCGCAGCGCGCGCAGTGTTTCGCGTATGGCTGTGGGGTGATGCGCAAAATCATCGATGATGGTGACCCCATTGATCTCCGCAATGACTTCCAGACGTCGCTTGACGCTGCGAAACGTTTGCAGCGCTCGCTGAATATCCTCCGCGGGAACGCCCTGGCCAGCCGCAAGCGCCGCGGCTGCGGTTGCGTTCAGCACGTTATGTTCGCCAATCATCGGCATCTCAACCTGCAGCCACGGCTTTCCATTTTGCCCGATACGCCAGTGGCTCAGGTTACCTTGGATGCAAACATCTGTGACGCGCCAATGCGAATCCTGCGCGAACCCGTAGCGCTCGACGGCACAAAAAGCGCGTGCCACACATTCAGTCACGTTCGCGGAACCGTCAAAGGCGACAATCCGACCGCGCCGGGGCACCAGGTTCACCAGTCGTTTGAATGCCGTCTTCACGGATTCCAGATCCGCGTAGATGTCGGCATGGTCAAACTCAACATGCGTGAGGATCAGCGCGTCCGGAAAATAATGGAGAAACTTCGGGCCCTTGTCGAAGAAGGCGGTGTCATACTCGTCGCCCTCCAAAACAAATGGCCGCGTTGGACGCAGCGCAAAACTGGAACCGAAATTTTCCGCGATTCCGCCGATCAAAAATGAAGGAGCCAGCGATGGGTTGTTAGCTGCGGCAGTCTCGTAGATCCACGCCAGCATGCTGGTCGTTGTGGTCTTGCCATGCGTCCCTGCGATCACGAGCGATTCTCGGCCGACAAGAAATTCTTCGTGAATCAACTGCGCGAGCGAGCGGAAAGGAATGCGCTGATCAAGTACATATTCCAGCTCTGGATTGCCCCGCGAGATCGCATTGCCAACGATGACAAGATCGGGTCGCGGCTCCAGATTTTGTTCCGCAAACGGCTGCGCGATCGGGATGCGAAGCTGCTCCAACAGGTCGGACATGGGCGGGTACGCGGCTTTGTCCGAGCCGGTAACGCGCCACCCTTGCAACTGCAACATGCCGGCCAGGGACGCCATGGCACTGCCGCAGATCCCAATCAGGTGGACGTGCCGCTTTTGAGCGGCTTGTCCATTGCGGCTTAGTTTTTGGAGTTCGCTCATCGTGATCCTTGCTTGCACATAACCGAGGGCTGAAACCGCAGCGTCGGCGAATGCGTCAGGTCCAGTTCACAGTCGACTCCGATTGGCACCGTAATGTTTCGTTCGAGCACGTGGCCGGAACGCAGTCCAATCGCGACCGGGCCCGGAAAATCCGCCAGGACACGCAACAATACCGCGTCCAGCAATTCATCCGCATTTCCCAGTTGCACGCATTCCAGCATAGGGCCGAAAACAATACCGCGCACGTCGCCAAGTTTTCCCGCAAGCCGCAGTTGCAGCAGCATGCGATCGATTTGGTACGGCTTGACGCCGATATCTTCCAGAAAGAGGATCGTGCCTGCTGTTTGGATTTCGTACGGCGTGCCCAGGGAGGCGACCATCATCGACAGACATCCGCCATAGAATTTTCCCTGCGCGCGCCCGGGTTTCAGAGTGTGCAAACCCGCTTCCTGCCCTAGTTGCCAAGCACTGTCCTGTGAAAGCGCAGCCTGCCAACTGATGGGGTCGATGCCGTTGGGTCGCGCGAAATCTCCAGCCGCCATCGGTCCATGAAATACGACCAGACCGGTCTGATCGTGAATATAGGTCTCGAGACTGGTAATGTCGCTGCACCCTACAAAGGTTTTTGGATTTTGTCCAATCAGATCGAGATCAAGCCCACGCAACATTTCTGCCGATCCGTAACCGCCGCGGTTACAAATGATTGCTTTTACTGAGTCATCTGCGAAGGCGGCGTGCAAGTCCTGCAGGCGCTGTTCCGCTGTGCCGGCAGAATATTGTCCATAATGCGCGAGCGCATTCGCTCCCAGTTGCGGCTCCAGGCCAAGCGCGCGCAAGGAATTCATCCCCGTCTTCGCCTTATCGGGATCAAACCAGCTGGCCGGAGAAATCAGCCGGACGACATCTCCCGACCGCAACGCCGCTGGGAGAACCGCTGGCTTTGGCACCTTGCTCCGTGATGTCGTTGCCGCACTCATACCAGCAGGCATTCCCCTTGGGCGATGATTTCCGCAGGCCCCGTCAGCATCAAACTCGAATCCTTTTTCAGCCACTCGACCGTCTGAGCGCCGCCTTCTGCAACCACGGTCAGCGTTCGAGCCGCGCTTCTCAACTCAATACTTGCCGCCGCGGATGCGGACGATCCAGTACCGGAGGAGAGCGTCGGCCCAACTCCTCGCTCGAAAATGCGGAATTCAATCCTATTTGTATCCGTGACACGCACAAATTCAACATTGGTGCCTTTTGAAAAGTCCGGATGAGTGCAGATTTCTGCTCCGACATGCTGCCATGGCCGGCCTGCGCACGAAAAATCCGATTCGTCCACAAAGGTAACAAAATGCGGATTGCCAATCCATACATCCGCGCCAACAACGGAAGTCCCATCTTTCAGCCTAACTGTATGTGCCTTTAAAGTCGGAATCCCCATTTCCGTGGAGATGAGATATCGAGGGGCATCGCGCTTCAGAATGCGGCAGCGGCGTAATCCGGCGTGAGTGCGGATCGAAAACTCGCTGGCGTCGTCCTCCTGAGCCAGGTAGGCGGCCACGCAGCGGGTGCCGTTGCCGGAGATTTCTCCCTCCGAGCCATCTGCGTTGAACAGTCGAATGGAATATCCGCCATTGTCGCCAAGCGTGAGATATTCAATTCCATCTGCACCTACGCCCATGTTTCGCGCGCACAGTATTCTCGCGACTTCGCTCAGGCGCTGTTCCTCGACCGGCTCGTCGACAATCAAAAAATCATTTCCGCAGGCGTGCGCTTTCACAAAGCGGGTCACTTGGTTTCCTCAATGAGTGTCGCGGTCTGCGCCGCACGCGCAACATAGCGACGATCCACAATCGTATATTTTCCGCTCAGCACACGCGCGATGGCTTCGGGATAGGCAATATGCTCCTGCTCCAAAATGCGCGCGGAAAGAGTTTCTTCGTCATCGCCCTGCAGCACCGGAACGGCCCGCTGCAGCACGATCACCCCGTGGTCCAGCTGCTCATCCACAAAATGCACGGTGCAGCCCGAAATGCCGACCCCGTACGCCAGCGCCTGCGCCTGTGCGTCCAGACCCGGAAACGACGGCAGCAGGGAAGGATGAATGTTCAGGATCGCATTCGGATAAGCGGCGATAAATTCCGGCGATAGCAGGCGCATGTATCCGGCCAGGCAGACCAAATCCACGTCATGTTCCTGCAGGCAGGCGATGATTTCGGCATCCTGTTCGGCACGCTTTCGTCCGCGCGCCTCAATCACCTGTGTAGCCAGCCCACGCGCTCCGGCAGCGGCAATTCCGGCGGCTTCGGCCCGGTTGGAAATGACAATGGAGATTTCCGCGTTTTCAATCTGGCCGCGATCAATAGCATCGGCAATCGCCAGGAAATTGGAGCCACGACCGGAAAGAAGAATGCCGAGATGCTTCATCTGCAGTTAGTTGTACAACACCCGGCGGTCGCCTTTGATGATTTTTCCAATCACCGCATGGGGCTCATTGGCGCGGTCCAGCAGTGCCTTGGCTCGCTTGTACTTCTCGCCAGGCACAACGCAGATCAACCCGACGCCCATGTTGAACGTCCGCAGCATTTCGTCGCGCTCCACATTGCCCAGCGACTGCAGGTGATCGAAAATCGGCAACACCGGCCACGAACCTAGCTCCAGTGTCGCGGAAACATGCTTCGGCAGAATGCGCGGCAAATTTTCCGTGATGCCCCCGCCGGTAATGTGCGCCATGCCCACAACCAGGTCCGCGGCGGTCAATTTACGGATGATGTTGAGATAGCTGCGGTGCGTTTTCATCAACGCAATGCCGGCCTTTTCGTGCAGCTCATTCACATATTGTTCGGGCGTGTATTTGGCAACCTCAAAAAACAGTTTGCGCGCCAATGAATATCCATTCGTGTGCAGTCCGGTTGAAGGCAGGCCGACCAACAAATCTCCTGGGCGAATTCCGGAGCCAGTGATAATTTTTTCTCGCTCCACCACGCCGACAATAAATCCGGCCAGGTCGTATTCGCCATCATTGTAGAAGCCGGGCATCTGCGCGGTTTCTCCGCCGATCAGGGCGCAGCCGTTAGCGCGGCACGCATCGGCCATGCCAGACACCACCTTCTCCGCTACGTCTCCATCCAGATTGCTGGACGCCAGGTAGTCCATAAAAAACATTGGCGTCGCCGCCTGCACGGCAATGTCGTTCACGCAATGGTTCACCAGGTCTGCGCCAATGGTATGGTGCATGTTCATCTGGAAGGCAATCTTCAGCTTGGTTCCCACGCCGTCCGCGCTGGAAACCAGCACAGGATTCTTGAATCGCGCGGTGTCCAGCTTGAACAGGCCTCCAAAGCCGCCAATTTCGCTCAACACCTGCTTATTGAAGGTTCGCTGGGCAAGATATTTAATGCGCTGCTTGGTGCGGTCTCCGCTGGAGATGTCCACGCCTGCATCGGCGTATGTAATTGTGGAGGGGGGCTTGGATGAAGACTTGCTGGGCACTGGCGTCGCGTTCCGGGGTATGAAGGATTTCGGCGGGCAATGTTCTGAAACCGTACGACCCTCTCGCCCGAACTCTACGGAATATGGGGGCAGGCGAAGTGACGGAACACGACCATACCGGGAAGCATCAGTGTAGCATCGCAAGCTGTTCTGCTCGGAATTTCGCGGCTCCTCCTATACTGAATATCGATGACTCCATCGATGCGATCTATGCAGCTTTCCCGCCAGTTGCAGCGGCGCGCCGAAACTCTGCTGCCGGGTGGCGTCGATTCTCCGGTGCGCGCGTTTCGCGCCGTCGGCGGAGAACCGCCCTTTGTCGTGCGCGCGGAAGGCGCCTACCTTTGGGACGCGGACGGCAATCGCTACCTGGATTATTTCGGTTCCTGGGGCCCTATGATTCTGGGCCATGCCGCCCCGCAAGTGGTGAAGGCGGTGCAGGAAGCTGCGGCACGAGGCGTCAGTTTTGGCGCGTCCACGCCCACGGAGGCAGACCTGGCGGAGATGGTCCGTCAGGCATTTCCGTCGATCGAAATGCTGCGATTTGTCAGCTCCGGAACCGAAGCGACCATGTCGGCAATCCGACTGGCCCGCGCCTTCACCAGCCGCAAGTACTTCATCAAATTTGAGGGTTGTTACCACGGTCACTCCGACGGGCTGCTCGTCAAGGCGGGCTCCGGCATCGCCACGCTCGGCATTCCCGGTTCCGCCGGCGTGCCGGAGGAAGCCATTCAGCACACCATCGCGCTGCCCTACAACGACCCGGCTGCCGTTGAGGAAGCTTTCGCGCGTTACAAAGAGCAGATTGCCTGCGTCATTGTCGAGCCGGTGGTGGGCAATGCCGGATGTATTCCGCCGAAGCCAGGCTATCTTAAGGCGCTGCGGGCGATCACTGCGCGTGCGGGAACTATCCTGATTTTCGATGAGGTGATGACAGGTTTTCGACTGGCGCTGGGCGGAGCGCAGGAGCGCTACGGCATCGAGCCGGATATGACCTGCCTGGGAAAGATTCTCGGCGGGGGTCTGCCGTGCGGGGCCTTCGGCGGTCGTGCCGAAATCATGCGGCTGCTGGCGCCGCTTGGCCCGGTCTATCAGGCGGGAACGCTCAGCGGCAATCCGCTGGCGATGGCGGCAGGAATCGCCACAGTTGGAACCCTGATCGAGCAGCGCGATACGATCTATCCGCAGTTGGAGAAGGTTTCCGCCGCCGTGGCGGAGGGCGTAGCCGGCCTTGCGCGCGAAGCGGGAGTTGCGGTCACGATGAACCGTGTCGGCTCCATGTTTACCTGGTTTTTTACCGGCGATGCGGTGACAGATTACGACAGCGCGGCACGCTCCAATACGAAGCAGTTTGCCGCCTTCCACAACGCCATGCTGAAGGCCGGAGTATGGCTGCCGCCCTCGCAGTTTGAAGCGGCTTTCCTGGGCACCGCCCATGGAGAAGAAGAGATTCGCGCCACCCTCGCCGCCGCGAAAGACGCCATGGCCGCAGCCAAGTCGGCTTAGCGCAACAAGGCGGGAGCTGGAAAGTTTGTCATCCCGACCGAAGGTCGCTTGGGCGGCCGGAGTGGAGGGACCTGCTGTCCCCGCCTCGCACCACAAAAATCTGGGTGCCCCATCCTTCGTGAGTTGCCTGGTCGCCGTGGCGACTCGCGGCGATCGAAGGTTAGGATGGAAAAACCTTAAGCTGCTAAATTGCGTGGTTACCTCACCAGAACGGGCATGACCGGGCGACAAGCCGTGAGATAAGTGGCGTCAAACGGCAAGCTGGACAAGATCTTCAAACATGTCCTTTCTGGAGTTACGGTCAGTTCCACGGTCCATGGGAATCGTCGGGAACTCATCATATGTGCGACCACCGAGTACGCGGCCTGCTTTCCCCTTATTTACGCCGCCCCATTGCTTAAAGAAGAAGGGAATGCTTTGCTCTCGCATTACTGAGTATCCGCTTGACCCAAGCCGGGATCCATCGGGCGCGCTCCGCGCCCGCTTTCTCCCCCAACAATGACCCAATGGATTCCCGAGAAGATCGATTTCTCCCAAGATCTTCGAGTAGGGGCTCGACAGAAAGAAACCGAACCTTCACAGGGCTATTTCGCAGGTCGTCTATTCGAGGAAGTCCATGCTTCTTGTCTTCTACGCTGACACCCCACCAAATATTTTCCCTTGCGCCGGCGAATTTAAGTTCTTTCGAAAGCAACGTGCGCATTCGCTCCGAGCGCTTGGTGAGGACCTGGTAAACGTGCCAGTCAGCCTCTACCATCACGCTCACGACTCGCCGAATATAGTCTCGCTTTGGATCGTCCTTTTGGAAAAGGTCACTCATCGAATTGACGAAGACCATCTTCGGGGATTTCCACTTGAACGGTTCCAGCAGCTTTTCCGGGGACGAGCCTCAGGTCGAAACCCTGCTCATACGGATGGCCGGGAACACCTCGAAAACGTTCAGCAAATGTCTGTGCGTAACAGTGTTTACAGCCAGGGCTTATTTTGGTGCAGCCTCGTACTGGATTCCAGGTGGCGTCGGTCCAGTTCAATTTCCGAATTGACGCTCATTATAGACCGCCTTTGGAAAAGTGCTTCAACCTTATCACCGAAGGTTCTTTCACCATTTCGCATCTGTCTTTTCGCCGCCGGCGGGAAAAGCTGTTATCCTTCCGTCTTCTTCCAGATCACTCAGAATGCGTTTGTAGTTTCTACTAATGAAGGGTCGTCCGACGTTGTGCAGCATATATAGTTCCTGCCATGTGAATGTTTGACCAGCAAACTTAGATAATAGCTCATCGCCTAAATCTGCCAACGGCGTCGTGAGATCGAAAAGTAGTGGGAACTTCTTCGAGGCGGGAGAATATTGGAAAGAGGGAACTCCTTGGACAGACTCTGAGCTCTCTTGCGCCATTATTTCCTTCATAATCTCGTACCCACGAAACGCTTTGCTGACGTAGATCAAGTGATGAGTAGTTCGTGATCCTGCTTCATTCTGGAAGGTGAATGGTAGTGACAAATTTCGCCCATTTCCTTCAGGGCCTCGGATAGCTCTTCGACGATGAGTGACTCTCGTTCCTCGGGATTCAATCCGTTTAGCTTCTCGCGAACCCGTTTCGGCTCGTCGACGCCGAACAGCACATTCATATGTTCTCTTACCGACTCATTTGGCAATCCCATGTTCACGCGGTTGTAGTTGAAGAAAAAGACACAATCACATCCCCAGTTCTTGAGAACCGAATTGATTAGTCCAAGCGATAAGCCTTTATAACCCCACGGATCCACGAAGAAGAATGTCGGGACCACACTCCTAGCGTTGAACAATTGAACGATTTCGGTTCCAATCTTCTGGTTAACCACCTGCGGTTGTATTTGAGTCGTTTCAATTCCAGGAGCTGGTTAATTGCCGCTTCAAGCTCTCTGCGTTGTCGGCTTCTTTGTCATTGAACAACGTTACCAACATTTGACTCATGTCGAGTCAGCTATGGCTTGTTCGAGAATCTTTAGCGGCGTTGAAATAGTGCCGTCTCGGTATCGGCCCGGGTCGGCAAAGAGATCGATGTAGGCTATTCGATTCGATCGTGAGTCTTTGCAGTTGGAATGATGACTTTCGCCCATGCCCAAAAGTACTTTGCTATGATTCGGGCTTCTTGATGGCGGACTGTTCTCGCGATTCGTCGAAGAAGAGTAGTCTTGGTTTACAGTGTAGCCTCCGAGGCGAACAAAAAGCAAATATATTCGGCACAGCTATAAATAGTCTCTCTGGAGTGCAATGTAAGCTTAACCCTAAATCAGAGAAGCTGAATGCTAAAAAAGCTTTCGCACTGCGATGGTGGCCTCGTTTTGAACGTTTCTTTCCCCTTTCTGAAAGGTCGCTCTCCGCATGACCCCACCACGCGGCCACGTTTCCTGATTCCTTATCTGGTATCCTCCTGATCAGTGAAGCAAGCCGCGCCGCACAGTATCCATGCCGGTCGCCCACCACTAGAAAACGCTTCTCGTTGGCGCATCCACAATTCCGAAATTGATAAAATAGAGGTAAGCACTCCGAGCGCCTTCCTCAAGCCAGCGTATTTCTCGAATCGCACGGAGTTTTCGGCGGCTGATTTTCGTTTTTTTGTAGAAAAGCGGCAATGAAAGCAAAAATACTTGAGGTTTCAACCTGATAGCACGGCAGTCAAAGCGCTTGCCGCAAAAACAGTGCTGCATAATCCTTCAACTATCCTGCATAATCCTTCAACTACGCTGCATAATCCTTCAACTATTCCGCATCATCCTTCAATTCCCCAGCCCAATTCGCCGACAAACTCTCCGATGCAGCCGCGGGATCATTACGACCAAGCAGATCAGTGCGACGAGGCGTGCCGGTGGCCGATTGCCCCGTCGCCTCGACAGAAGCTCGCCGCAGCAGTAGAAGTTCCCGCCTGTTCGCAGAGAAGCTCACGCAGCTTCTGATTCTTGATCAGCAGCTCCGCCACCAGCCGCTGCAGCCGGACATGTTCTGCTTCCACTTCGATCAACCTGGCTCGCAGCGACAGGACACTGCTTTCGCTGCTCCGTCGATCGACACTCTCCACGCTTCGCCGAGCCACGCTTTCCGTGTGCGGCATAGATTCGATCACTCCCATCGTCTGATTCATGGCTTTAGATTCCTTGCGTGGTTGCAGGCCCTTCTTTCGGCGCCTGTTCGAAATCGCCGCGACGCCCAAAGCCGCAGCGTGGCGCCCGCGCAGGCCGGAGCGGAACTTTTCGCGTTCTTCCTCGCTCATGCTGGCCCATCGCTCTTCCATATGCTGCCGCCAGTGGCGGCGTCCGCCACCGCCGCGATGGAATCCGCCGAACAGAATCTTGGCGAGGATCAACAGTCCCAGCCCCTGCCAGTAGGTGATGGTGTGCAAGCCGAAAATCCCCGGCATCAACCAGTTCCACAGCTGCATGATGATGAAGCCGAAAATGGCCGCGGCAATCACGACAAAAGCAATCACTTTCAAAACTCTTCCGATACGATGTTTCATTTGTTTGCCCTCATGACTTTCCAAAATTTTCGTCGACTGCAAGCAGCCGTTTGCGCAGATGCAGCACCGCGTAGCGTTTCTGCGATAGCAATGTATTCACGCTGAGCCCGGTTTCCTGCGCCAGTTCCTTGAAGCTGCGGCCCATCCACTCGTGCGCGATAAAGACTTCCCGCTGATTCGCGGGCAGCTCGTCGAGTGCATCGTCCAGCACCTCCAGCAGCACGTTCCTGGCGTAGATCGCGTCCGGACCCGCATCCGGCGAAGGCAACAGATCTTCCAGCGATAGCGATGCGTCCTCGCCAATCGGTTCGCTGAGTGACGCCGGCTTCTGTCGCCGAAAACGATCCGTAATTCGATTGCGAGCCACGCGATACAGCCACGCCGTCACCTGTTCAATCGGCTGCAGCAGGCGATACGTCTCGATCAGCTCATAAAAAACGTCCTGCAGAATGTCTTCGGCGTCGCCGGAATCCAGAACGCGCTTGCGAATAAAGTTGCGCAGCCGCGGCTGGTCGCGTTCGAACGCCTGCGCGATGAACTGGTCCTGCTCGTCGATCGTCCAATCCTGGCTGGGCATTCTGTTCCTCAAAACCGCGACCCCTATCCGCGCTTACGAGCAGGTCTACCAGTGTTAACGGATGAGGAAGGCAAATATTGTAGGAAAAATGAAAAAAGATGGAATGGGTGTGGGATTGCCTCGGCGAGGAGTCAAATCGGACAGATTACGCCCAGGCTTCCGGCGTCACAAACTCGCAGACTTCGCCGCGCAGCGCGAATTCATCCTTCCAGCGTTGGATCAGCCGATCGGTTGCGACGACGGTATGGCGGCGATCCTGGCCCAGTGCGGCCTGGCCGCCATCGTGCAGCAGGGCGTTGGTCGCGTTTCCCGCGCGCACGTTCCGCCGGAAGCTGCGCAGGATATTCTGCTCGACGGCATCGGCGGTCGTCGGCTTCCAGTCGTACCCCATCGCGTTCCACAGCACCGGCGTCAGCCCAAGTTCGCGAGCAGCGCGCAGCACATCCGGTCGGCGTCCGCCATGGGGTGGGCGAAACCAGCGAACCGGCGGCCCAGCGCATCTTCGAGCGCGTCATTGCAGTCGCGCAACTCCTGCCGAACGACCTGCGGCGGCCGGATCAGCAGCAGCGGATGCGTCATAGTGTGGTTGCCGATCAAATGTCCAGCCGCCGCCACCGCGCGGGCAATCTCGGGACGCTCCCGAACAAATCGTCCAATCATAAAAAAGGTCGCGCGGACGCCGTGCTTCGCCAGGACTTCGAGCAGGCGATAAGTATCGGGATCGTTCGGGCCATCGTCGAACGTCAGGGCAATTTGGCGGGGATTTTTCGCCGCCACCACGCATCGGCCAAAGATCTGCGAGGTCGGCCACATGCCCGCGTAGGCGTAGGCTCCCGCAGCCAGGACGCCAGCCGCCAAAGCGGTCGCGGCAATCGCTCCAGCGCTGGGAGAGCTCGCGCCGATTCGCAGTCGCGGCAGCCGTTCGGTCAGGCACGGGAAGGGTCAGAATCTTCGGTGGAGTCATCGCGTTTGAGTGTATCGGAACGGGTTCAGAGGGGTATCCATAAGGTATCGATTTGCGGGTTGCCGAGTCGTCCAGAGCATGCTATCTTCGATTTTCATTCGCTTTTATTACGAAGGAGATTCGCTATGGCTAAGCTTTTCGAAAACCCGAGATTCATTGCAATTGAAGGCCCGATCCGCGCCGGGAAATCCACGCTAGCCTCGCTGCTGGCGCAGGAAATCGGCGCCACCCGAATCAGCGAGCCGCAGCAGAATCCTTTCCTGTCGCCATTCTATCGCGGCGAAAGAAGCGCCGCCTTTCCCGCGCAGATGTGGTTCCTGATGTCGCGGTATGAGCAGCTATGTGCCGCCGCCGAGCGCGATGCCAAGACCGGAAAAGCGGTTCCCATGGTGGCCGACTACATTTTCGAGAAAGACAAGCTGTTCGCCAACCTGAATCTGACCGATGACGAACTGGCCCTGTACGAACGACAGTTTCAATACTTCCGCGATCAGTTGCCGACCCCTGACCTGGTGATTTACCTGCACGCCTCGCCCAAGGTGCTGCGCACCCGCCTGGCGCGCAAAGGCGTACCCGAGGAGCAGGCGATTTCCGGCCGTTATCTGCAGCAGGTGGCCGAGGCCTACGAGCATTTCTTCTTCCACTACACCGCCAGCGATTTGCTGATCGTAAACACCGACGACATCGACTTTGTACGAAATAACGAGGACCTGCAGACCCTGCTGCGGCGGCTGAAGGAGCCGGTGCACGGCACGCAATATTTCCTGCCGCTGGGCAATGGAGAGAAAGTCGGTCCGCTCAGTCCGCTCCGCGCTCTTCGTTCCCAGGGTGCGTCACTGCGGTCGCTTATGTCCATGCCGCGGGCGATCTTTGGCTCGCCGCAGCCTGGAACTGGTGCGTCGCGAATTGGAATTCGCTCGCCCCAGGCGTCGGCTCCTGTGCTGCGTTCTTTTTCGCTGAGATCCGTGCCGCCGACCGTGCGGTCGATGCCGACAACGTTGCGCTCGCTCACCTGGAGCTTCGCTCCCGGGATCGTTCAGGCGGCCCAGCGCCTCTGCCGATAGGTGGGAAAAGAATGCGCGGGAACATGGAAAGAGGGTCACCGCGGGAGAGTCGCTTCGGGTAGGATGGGGAATGTTGCCTGTCGCAGGGCGGGCCCCCCAACTATGCGAGCGCTGATCCTTTCTGACATCCACGCCAACATCGATGCCCTGGACGCGGTGCTCGAGGCTGCTCCCCAACACGACGTGGTCTGGAATCTGGGCGATGTAGTCGGCTACAACGCCGCGCCCGAGGCCGTCATTGAGCGATCACGCGAGATTGGCACGATCTTTGTCCGGGGAAACCATGACCGCGCTTGCGCCGGCCTGACTGGGGCGGAAAGCTTTAACCCGATTGCATACAGAGCCGTGCAGTGGACGCGAGGCCAGCTCGGTCCGGATTCCCTTGAATGGCTGAAGGAAATGCCCGCCGGCCCAATCATGCCCGCCGAGGCCCTGGTGAGCTGCGTCCATGGCTCGCTGCTCGATGAGGATGAATATCTGCTCTCCACCGAGGACGCGGAAGGGCAATTTGAGCGCACGCGCACCCCGATCACCTTCTTCGGGCATACGCATGTGCAGGGTGGATTTGCCGCGAATGATGCCGGCGAATGGTTCCAGCTGACGCCCGCCTACAGCGATGACAAAATTGTCGAAAGCTACGATCTGGATCTGCGCGACTCCGCGAAATACCTGATCAATCCTGGCGCGGTTGGCCAGCCACGCGACCGCGATTGGAGAGCCGCCTTCGCGCTCTACGACGACCAAGCCGCGCGGGTTACATTCTTCCGCGTTCCATACGATGTGCAGGCGGCGCAGATGCGCATTCAGCGGGCCGGCCTGCCGGACATGCTGGCATCTCGGCTGAGTATCGGGCGGTAATTCTCCCATCCTTCGCGAGGAGGCCGCGAAGGATGGCGCACCCACAACACTTTAGGCCGAGAAAACAACCCCCATCTCAAGGTGAGATGTGGGGCACCCAGACCTTTCCAGGCCGAAACTACTCGGTGTCGGCTTCTTTTTCGACAACGACCTTGACGTGTGCCGTGACTTCGCGATGCAGGCGCACGGGAATCAGGAATTCGCCTAGCGATTTCAGCGGCTCTTCCAACTGCACCTTGCGGCGGTCCACCTGAAAGCCCTTGGCTTCGAGTGCCTGCGCAATATCCGGCCCAGTGACGGAACCGAACAGGTGATCGTTGTCGCCAGTCTTGCGGGTGAACTTCAGCTCGACATTTTCAAACTGTTGCAGCAGCAATTCGGCGTCGGCCTTTTCCTTTGCGGAGCGGCGAACCGAAGACGCCTTCATCTGGTCGATCACCGCTTTGTTGCCGGGCGTGGCTTCGATGCCCAGGTTGCGCGGCAACAGAAAATTGCGGCCATAACCCTGCGCCACTTTCACGACATCTCCGCGATGACCGAGGTTCTCGACATCTTCTTTCAAAATAATTTCCATATCTCAATCTCCAAAAATTCCTAAAAAATAGCCGCGAGCGACCTCCTCAGTGACGAGGCGCTCTAGTGACGCTGCGCAAAGGGCAGCAGAGCGATGTTGCGAGCCTGCTTGATGGCACGGGTGACGCGGCGCTGGTGCGTGGTGCAGACACCGGTCAGGCGGCGGGGAACAATCTTCCCGCTTTCTGCCACGAAGCCCTGCAGCAAGCGCACATCGCGGTAGGGAATAGCGTCGATTTTCTCGACGCAGAATTTGCAAACTTTCTTGCGGCGGAAAAATTTGCGTCCGCCGGGACCGCCGCCTGCCGGGCGCGGTGGCCGCGGACCAGAATGAGAGGGTCCATCCGAGGTTGATTGTGTCGATTGCGATCTTTCTTCTGCCATGCTGCGACTCCTTCTTAGTCGGCCGGAGAGCATCTCCGCCGCGTGAACTTATGCTTCGGTTGGAAATGCCGTGGGCATTGCCCACAAAATAGTTGCGCTATGCGATCGCTTCTGGAACCGGCGCGGCTTCTGCCGGCTGTTCCGCGCTGCGCTGCGGGGCGACGGGATGCGCGGCAGCGGGCTGTGCAGCCGCGGCATGTGCGGCGGCCGCCTGGGACGCAGCTGCGGCGGCGTTTGCCTGGGCAGCCTGCGCGGCCTGGGCATTCACCGTGCTTTGCTTGATCTTGGTGGAGCGCAGCTTCTTGATCTTGTTGATGCGCTTTTCTTCCTCATCCATGCGGACGGTGATGAACTTGATGACAGGCTCGGTCACGCGCAGGCGCCGTTCCAGTTCGGCCACCAGGCTGCCATCCGCTTGCACGGTCAACAGGTTGTAGTTGCCCTCGTTGAACTTGCGGACGGTGTAGGCCAGCTTACGGTTTCCCAGCTTCTCGCTCGATACCAGCTTGCCGTTGCCCTTGGTGATGGTGGCTTCAAAGCCGGCGATCAGCTTGTCGGCCTCTTCGCCAACCACATCCGGGCGCAGGATAAACATCACTTCGTATTTCCGTTCCATTCGTCTCTCGTTTCCGGCAAAAGCTTCTAGCTTTGCCTGTCGCAACCTTCAGGGCTGCTCAGTCTACCGTTCAGTCGTTTGCTTCACTCTTGCTCTTCGGCAGTGATTCGCCGATTCAACCGGTTCATCGCGACGCTTGCGCCTTCGGTTAAAAGCAGCTCAATCGCCGTCGAAACATCATCCAGAACTTTGTCCAGCACCGCCAGTTCCGCCTTCCGGAACGGCGTCAGAACATAATCCCTGCGCCGCTGGCGGGCGTTTTCCGCCGCCATGGCGTCTTCCGGAGCAATTCCAATTCGAATCCGCAGCCACTCTTCTGTGCCCAACGCACTCGAAATCGACTTGACCCCGTTGTGCCCGCCCGCGCTTCCACGCTCGCGGATACGAATACTCCCCAGCGGCAGGGCTACTTCGTCATACAGCACGATCAGCTGCCGCCGCGGATCAATTTCCAGTTCCTCAACCAGCGCCGCCACCGATAACCCACTCAGGTTCATGTAGGTTTCCGGCTTGGCCAGCAGCACTTGCCGGCCTGCGATGCGCCCCGAAGCAGTCAGAGCCTTCGAACGCCGATTGGTGACTACCGCCCCACATTGCTCAGCCAGCCGATCGATAGCCAGAAAGCCGGCGTTGTGCGGCGTGAACTGATACTCAATTCCTGGATTGCCCAGCCCGACGATGAGAGTGACTCCCGCATCGCCGCCAGAAATCAAGTTCGAACTTATGCCGCCAGAAGGTTCCATGCGCTCACGGAACTACTTCTTCTCCTTCTTTGTGTCTTCGGCAGCTTCAGGAGTTTCCACTTTGCCCTTCTTGGCCACTTCAGGTTCCGCAGGAGTTTCGGCTGCCAGTGCATCTGGCGTGGCCACCACTTCCTCACGAACCGCGGTGATGTGGGCGACGGTCGTTTCTTCGTCGGTAATGAACTTCAGCTTTTCGTTGTGCGGCAGATCGACCACGCGAAGCACCATGCCAAAAGCCAGCTCGCTGACGTCGACGCTGATATTCCCTGGAATATCCCCAGGCAGACACTCAATTTCAATCTCGCGCAACACCTGGTCGAGGATGCCACCCTGGGTCTTGACGCCGACCGGAATGCCAAGCAACTGGATAGGCACTTCGACGCGCATCATCTTGTCCATCGCGATGCGTTTCATGTCGATGTGGATCAGGTTGCCCTTGATCGGGTCGTTCTGCCAATCCACTACCATCACCTTGGCGACGGAACCGGAGACGTCGAGATCGAAAATTGTGTTGTGGCCGGACTCGGAATGGAGGATGCGGCGAATCTGTTTGGGGTCGACGGTGACCGCGACCGACGGCTGCTGGGCTCCATACACCACGGCTGGAATGCTGCCGGCAACGCGTACGCGGCGGGCAATATTTTTTGTGAACTTGCCCTCGCGGGGCGTGGCTGTAACAACTTCAGGTGCGCTCATGTTTGTCCTGTTTCCCTTCAATTGACCTTCGGGCACGGCGGGTTGCGCCGCTCCCTTCTCGCGACCTTGACAAATTTTGCCCGGCCACACTGTTAATGTTCCATTCACTCCCGCTTTCTATAAGAGCGGCGGCGTGTAATAGAAAGCTTCGTTCGTCAGAGAGGCGTCAGTTAAACAAGCTGCTAACGCTGGTCTCCATATGGATGCTCTCAATGGCGCGGCCAATCAGGCCCGCAATCGACAGCACTTTAATCTTTCCCGCATGCTGGGCTTCTTCCCGCAGCGGAATCGTATTAGTGACCACCAGCTGCTCCAGCCGGGAATCCACAATCCGTTCAATCGCTCGACCGGAAAGCACGGGATGCGTGGCGCAGGCATACACCTTTTTCGCGCCCACTTCCAACAACGCATCCACGGTCTTGATCAGCGTGCCGGCCGTATCGACAATATCGTCGAGGATCAGGCAGGTCCTGCCCTGCACATCGCCAATCACGTGCATCACTTCTGAAACATTCAAATCCGTGCGCCGCTTGTCCACAATGGCCAGCGGAGCTTCCATCTTCTGCGCAAAAAAACGCGCCCGTTCCACGCCGCCGGCATCGGGCGATACTACCGTCAGGTCGGGCAGATTCAATTCCCTGAAGTGACCGACCAGCACCGGGCTGGCAAACAAATGGTCCACCGGAATATTGAAAAAGCCTTGAATCTGTGCGGCATGCAAATCGACCAACAGGGCTCGATTCGCTCCAGCCGTCGTCAACAAATCCGCCACCAGCTTAGAAGAGATCGCGACTCGCGGACGGTCTTTGCGATCCTGCCGCGCGTAACCGTAATACGGAACCACCACGGTAATGCGGCGTGCCGATGCCCGCTTCAACGCGTCGATCATAATCAACAGTTCCAGCAGATGCTGGTCGACGGGATGGCAGGTGGGCTGCACCACAAATACGTCGGCGCCGCGAACATTCTCCAAAAGCTGAAAGTACACCTCTCCGTCAGAAAACCGCTGCAGTCGAACTTCACCCAGCGGAACGCCGACAAACTTGCAAATCTCTTCTGCCAGCGGCAGGTTGGACGAGCCGCTGAAAATCTTGAACCGCTTGTCCTCTGTGTAGGACTTGGCCCGCTTGCGGCTGGCAGCGGCCTTGGCCGATCCCGCAGCGTTCGCATCGGCGCTTACTGCGATCGACCCTGTCGTGGGTGCATCCGCATCCACCGTCAGGGTCGCATTTCCGTCCCCGTTTTCATTTTCGCCCGCACTCATCTTTGTCTGGACCTCCCAAGCTGGTTGGCATTGGTGAACCGAACTGCAAACTTTGGATCGCGGCAAATTGGGGTTGAAAGCTGCCGAAATACCGGAATTGATTGCCGCAGGCGGTGGAGATCCTGCGACGCGTCATGAGCGAAAACTGCATTAATAATGCAACAAATCCTGCCGATCACTTCCAAATCACAAGTGAAACCGTACAGATCACATGCAATTTGCAAGTGAAACTGGCTGGGCGACTAGGATTCGAACCTAGACCGAGTGCTCCAAAGGCACTTGACCTACCATTAGTCGATCGCCCAAAACTACAGGCCGTCACGATCACTGATCATGGTGCGCCAGTATTCTTGTCGGCCAACTGTCCTGGTTTCGTACGCGGCAATACTATGCGCTTCCAGCCGTTCGACCGCCGCCCGAGCGTCCTTCGCCGTCCGATACAGACCGAACAGCGCCGACCCGGAACCTGAAAGCGCCGCGTAGATAGCAGGGCTTCCGTTTGGAGAATTTTGCTTCAGCGTTTCGAGAATGCCGCGCAGAGAGGGATACTGAGTGAAGACGACAGATTCAAAGTCATTCACGATCCCGGCGCGGACAAGCTCGAGAAGAAGATTCTCGGCCCGGTCTTTCCCCGGTACAACAGGAAAGACACCGGTGGCGTTCGCACGAACTTGCTGGGGAGCAGAGAAAGCGGCACCCCACGTACGACCCAACTGTTCCAGCCTATCGGAAGCATCGCTGTGGGTCAATTGGTTTTCCGCGGTTTCGCCGGGTATTCGCGCGGGCGCTTGCTGCTCGTGGAGCCGGTCCCATTCGCGAAAGGCCAGCGGCGTTGAGATGCGCACGTCGGGAACCGCCAGTACACAGTGGGTTTCCGGCAGGTCAGGCAGGGGGGAGACCTGCTCCCCACGGCCTTGGCCGAGCGCGGCGCCGCCGATCAAAAACAGGGGCACATCGGAACCGGTTTCGGCGGCAATCTGCAGGTTCTCTTCGGCAGCGAGAGCAATGCCGAGCTCTTTTTCCAAGCCGATCAGGGCGGCGACAGCGTTGGCGGAGCCCGCTCCCAGGCCACCCTGGACGGGAAGGCGCTTGTCGATATGGATCCGCACCTGGGCGGAGATGTTAAGCCGGTCGAGCGCCCGCCCGACGATCTGCCAGCATGTGTTGCGGTCATCGCAGGGAACAAATTTTTCGGTGCAACTGAGGAAGATTTCGCTGGGCGAGCCGCTGGGCAGCGCAACCGCGGTAACGTCGACAAAGTCGTGAATGGCCAGGGTCTGGTAGATCGTCGTCAGCGCATGAAAGCCATCGGGCCGCGAGGGGCCGATGGCCAGACCAAGATTGATTTTTGCGTGCGATCGTACTCGGGTGGACATGCAGTGACGATTCTAAATGGCAGCTCGACAAGCTACACTTTCTTCTACTGGACACGCGCGGAATGCCTATGAAGAAAGTCCTCCTATACTGCACGATATTTGTAGCCGGCAGCTTCTTTGTGTCTGTCGTAGCGGCGCAAACAACGCCTGACGCCGGGATTGATTACAGAAATGAGCAGCCGGTACGGGCGCGCCACGCGCTGGTGGTTACGGTGCATCACGATGCCACCGATGCTGGAGTCGAAATTCTGAAGCAGGGTGGCAATGCGGTCGACGCCGCGGTTGCGGTTGGCTTCGCGCTGGCGGTGGTGCATCCCGAGGCGGGAAACATTGGCGGCGGCGGATTCATGCTGGTGCGCTTCAAAAACGGCAAATCGCACTTTATGGACTATCGCGAGGAAGCCCCGGGCGCGGCCACCATGAATATGTATCTGGATGCGAAAGGCAATGTGATTCCCGATGCATCCACGGTGGGCTATCGCAGCATTGGCGTTCCGGGCTCGGTCGCCGGCATGGTGCGGGCGGAAAAACTATGGGGCAAGCTGACGTTGGCGCAGGTGATGCAGCCGGCCATTCGGCTGGCGCGCAATGGTTTTGTGCTGAGCGAAGAAGAAGCTGAGGAGATGCATGATCCGCTCCTGACGAAGTTTGCCGCCTCGCGCCACATTTTTCAGCGCGATGGAGATTTCTATCGCGCTGGTGAGACATTTCGACAGCCGGAATTGGCGGCCACGCTGGAACGTATTGCGAAGAATCCGAGAGATTTCTATCACGGTGCGATGGCCGCGCAGATTGCGGAAGCGATCCAGAAAGGCGGCGGCCTGATCACGGCGAAGGACCTGGCTGCGTACAATGCGAAGGATCGTAGGCCGCTGCTGGGCGAATATCACGGATACAAAATTCTGACCGCGCCTCCACCGTCGGGCGGCGGCATTGGATTGCTGGAGACGCTGAATATCCTTGCGCCGTATGACCTGAAGGCGATGGGCGATCGTTCGCCGCGCGAGATGCACTATATTGTTGAAGCTTTTCGCCGCGCTTACATGGACCGCACGGATTATCTGGGCGATCCCGACTTTACCCCGATTCCTGTGAAGCAGATGATCAGCCCGCCGTATGCGGCGGCGTTTCGCACCAGTATTTTGCCGGACAAGGCCACGCCATCGAGCACGCTAAAGCGTCCGGCGGGATTTCTGCCATCCCCGCCGAAGCTGGCGCCCCCGCATCACGAATCGAACCAGACGACGCACTACTCGATTGTGGATGCGGATGGCAACGCGGTCGCAGTGACGACGACGCTGAACAACTCCTTTGGCTCTGGCGTGACGGTGCCGGGGCTGGGATTTCTGCTGAATGACGAGATGGACGATTTTGCCTCCAAACAAGGCGTGCCGAACATGTATGGCCTGATCCAGGGACCGGCGAATGCGGTTGGCCCGCACAAGCGGCCGCTCTCCGCCATGACGCCGACCATAGTGACGAAGCATGGCAAGGTGGCGATGGTGCTGGGCTCGCCGGGAGGGCCGCGGATCACAACGACCGTAGCGAATATTTTTCTAAGTGTGGCGGATGGCGGATTGAACATCCAGCAGGCCGTCGATGCGCCCAGATTCCATCATCAATACCTACCCGACATTGTGTACCTAGAGCCCGGATTTCCGCAGACCACTGTTAACGAGTTGCAGGCGATGCAGTACACGGTCGATGTCGGGCAGCACTACTGGAGCAACGGCGAGTGCATCGAAGTCGATCCCAAGACCGGTGAACTTGAAGGCGGCCAGGACCATCGCAGCCATTACGGCAAAGCAGCCGGATATTAAAGCGACTTTGATCTATTCCATGGCATCGTCGGTACCCCCTGGTCGCTAAGCCCTCCGGATGGGGTAACTTAGAAATAGGTTGATTCCTCCATGTTGAAAGCCATTTCTACACACATTTTCCTGAAGCACCGCCTGCATAGCGGCCATTTGGATACGTTGCGCAAATCTGGGGCGGAAGCCATTGAAATCTTCGCCACCCGGCGGCATTTCGACTACACCAGCCGGGTGCAGGTGCGCGAGATTGGCGACTGGTTCCGCGGCAGCCCGACAGCGCCCTGGGCGCTGCACGCGCCGCTGCGGGCGGAAGGCGAAGGCGACAGCGAGCGCAGCACGGGCCCTGCGATTAATGTGGTGCACGTGGAAAAGTCGCGCCGTATCGACTCCATGGACGAGGTGAAACGCGCGCTGGAAGCGGCAGAGCAAATCCCTTTTACTCACATGATTTTGCACTTGGGCGAGCGCGGGGATACCTGGAGTCCGCGCACGCTGGAGCACGCGATGACGGCGGTAGAGCATTTACGGGCGTTCGCGCGACCGCTGGGCGTGCAGATTCTGCTGGAAAATCTGGAGAAAAATGAGGTGGCCGAGCCGCAGAACCTGATGGAAATTCTGACTGTGGGACATTTCGACGATATCGGGGTGTGCCTCGACCTGGGACATGCGCATATTGGCGAGGGAATTCCGGCGACCATCGACATTATGGGGCCGCGCATTCGTTCGGTGCATGTGCACGACAACTCGGGCGATAAAGACGCGCATCTGTGGCCGGGAGACGGCACGATTGGATGGCCGGAAACCATGCGCGCACTCGAAGCGCTGGCGAAACCGCCGGCAGCAGTGCTGGAGATTCATCCGACGCTTGAAAATGCGGAGGGCGCGCTCGTCGACCGCTTTCAAAAGACTCTTGAATTTCTGGATCAAGCGGGTTCAGCCCCACCCGACGCGCGATAGGTTCGCCAGCTCTCTTCTGCCATGCTTCGCCGATGTAGAGTGAATTGTTATGGATGAAACCACTTCCAGCACGATTAGCACCGCGCCTGTGACCACGATCGCAAGTCTGAGCCAGCATGAGGGCGAGACGATCACGCTGCGCGGGTGGCTGTACAATCTGCGCGAAAGCGGCAAGCTGCTGTTTCCCATTTTTCGCGATGGCACGGGCACGGTGCAGGGGATTGTGCCGAAGTCGGCGGTGCCGCCGGACGTTTTCGAACGCATCAAGGAGTTGACGCAGGAGTCGAGCGTGATCGTGCGCGGCAAAGTTCGCGCCGACAAACGCGCCCCGAGCGGGCGTCGAGTTGGACGTCGAAGACCTGGAAGTTGTCGATCGAGTTCCCGCGGACGCGCCCTTTCCGATTTCCCTGAAAGAGCATGGCGTTGATTTCCTGATGGAGCATCGCCATCTGTGGATTCGTACGCCAAGGCAGGCGGCGATTTTGCGCACGCGCGCGGAAATCATGCGAGCGGCGCAGGAATATTTCGACACGCATGGGTTTGTGCGGACTGATCCGCCTATCTTGACGCCGGCGGCCTGCGAGGGCACCAGCACACTATTTCCCGTCGATTATTTTGGTGACGAGGCCTATCTGACGCAGAGCGGACAGCTCTACATCGAGAGCACGGCGATGGCGCTGGGCAAGGTCTACTCCTTTGGGCCGACATTTCGCGCGGAGAAATCGAAGACGCGCCGACATCTGACGGAGTTCTGGATGATCGAGCCGGAGGTCGCGTTTGCGGGCCTCGACGACATCATGGTGCTGGCCGAGGAATTCCTCAGCCACATTGTTCGGCGGGTGCTGGAACATCGTGCCGCCGACCTGAAGGTAATTGGCCGCGATGCCAGCAAGCTGGAGGCGATTCGGCCGCCGTTTCCGCGAGTGAGTTATGAGGAAGCGGCGAAGATGCTGGCCGAGGCATTCAAGGCGGGCAAGCTGGAGCAGGAATTTGTCTACGGAAACGATTTTGGCTCGCCGGATGAGACGTACATTTCGTCGCAATTTGATCGACCTGTCATGATCCATCGCTATCCTGCGGACATCAAGGCGTTTTACATGGAACCAGACCCGGAGAACGACAAATTCGCGCTATGTGTGGACGTGCTGGCTCCCGAAGGCTATGGGGAGATTATCGGCGGGTCGCAACGCATCCACTCCTATGAATTGTTGAAGCAGAGGATTGAGCAGCATGGACTGCCGCTGGCGCCCTTCCAGTGGTATCTTGACCTGCGACGCTATGGCTCCGTGCCGCATGCGGGATTTGGCATGGGTATCGAGCGCGCTGTGGCCTGGATTTGCGGCCTGGATCATGTGCGTGAAACGATTCCCTTCGCCAGGACGCTGAACCGCATCTATCCCTAGCCGAGGTTCGAGTGCGCTGACAAAGAGAGCGCGCCGCAAGCAGGACATCCCATGTCGAAGCCAAGCAGAAGTACGACGCCAGTGAGCCGCGCGGACCGCGGTGGAGCGAGCCAGGCTGCGCGCCGGTCTTCAATCGCCAGTGCGGAAAGCATTCCAGGGCAGAAGATTCGCATCCTTGGAGTGCCCCTCGATTTGGGGCAGTCGCGCCGCGGTGTGGATATGGGTCCGTCGGCAGTACGCGTGGCAGGATTGCAGGCGCGACTGCAAGCGCTGGGTCACGAGGTGGTGGACGGCGGAAATATTTCAGTCGAGATTGCCGAGACGCAATGCATGGGCGAGCAGCATGCGAAATACCTGCACGCGATTACGGAAACGTGCACACGCGAGGCGCAGCAGGTGATCGAGACGCTTGCTGCGGGAGAAACGCCGCTGGTGCTGGGCGGAGACCATTCCATTGCGGCAGGAACGGTTTCCGGCGTGGCGGAATTTTATCGCCGGAAGAAGCAGAAGATCGGCCTGATCTGGATCGATGCGCATGCCGACATCAACACACCGCAGACCTCCCCAAGCGGGAATGTGCATGGCATGCCGATGGCCGCGCTGACCGGCCTGGGGCCGGATGAACTGAAGGATATTTTTGGATGGTCACCGAAGATTGCTCCGGAAAACGTGGTGCTGATCGGTCTGCGCGATATTGACGCGACCGAGAAAGCCAACATCCGACGAGCGGGAATTACCGAGGTGTACACCATGCGCGATATTGACGAACGCGGACTGCGCACGGTGATGGAAGAGGCGGTGCGGTCAGCCGCGCGGGATACGGTCGGCTATCACATCTCGCTTGATATGGACTGGATCGATCCGGAGGATGCGCCGGGAGTCGGCACGCCGGTGCGAGGCGGCGCGACCTATCGCGAGGCGCACCTGGCGATGGAAATTATTGCCGACGATGGCCGCATGTTGAGCTTCGAGCTGGTCGAAGTGAATCCGGTGATCGACGAGCACAACCGCACGGCGCAACTGGCGGTGGAGCTGACCTCCTCCGCCTTCGGAAAAAAAATTTTGTAGGCAACCGCGCTGGCGTTGCTGAGTCGCAACGGTTGCAGATCTAATCTACCGATCCGGGGCTGGTCTTGTTCTCGACCTTTCTGGCGCCTTCGTCAGTCTTCTGCGCGGTTTTGTGGGTCGCCTTCTTGGTAGTGTGCTTGGTCTCGTGCCAGGTTTTCTTGCTGCCGCTCTCGATGCCATGGCCAGTATCTTTGGCGGCATTTTTCGTGCTGTGGCCGGCGTCTTTCATGTCCTGTTTAAAGCCGGGATCGGTGCTGGACTGCGCGATGACGGGAAGTCCAATGGAAAGAACGGCGGCGACGAGGGTGGTGCTGAGGAGTTTGTTTCTCATAGTTTGTCTCACGGTAATAAGAGATTCAAAAATGAGAGATGGAGTTGTCGCCAGACAGGAAACTCAAGGAGCATACCCGTACCTATGCCAGGCAAGCCTCTGATTGGAGAAAGTTTTATTCCGCG
Source organism: uncultured Acidobacteriota bacterium (assembly GCA_963817855.1). Taxonomy (GTDB): domain Bacteria; phylum Acidobacteriota; class Terriglobia; order Terriglobales; family Acidobacteriaceae; genus JAKAAZ01. Next base: position 612,322 of record CAWFQA010000001.1, read on the forward strand.
CGCAGAGCCACGATGGGATCGATCGATGCGGCGCGACGCGCAGGAATATAACTAGCGGCCACAGCGGTCAGCGCGAAAAGGACGCCCACAACGATAAAGATGGATGGATCGGTGGCGCTAACGTCGTAGAGCAAGCTCGCCATCAGGCGTGTGAGTGCGAAAGACGCCGCTAGGCCGATGACCAGGCTCCATAGAACGAACTTCACACCCTGGCCTAAGATCAGGCGCATAACGTCACGGGGCTGCGCGCCCAGGGCCATGCGGACGCCGATTTCATGGACTCGCTGACTGACGGTGTATGAAGTCACGCCGTAAATTCCAATTGCGGCCAGTATGAACGCCAAAAAAGCAAGTGCATCCAACGCGAAGGAAGCGACCCGCTGCGGCGAGGTGATTTCCGCGATGATTTGGTCCATCGTCCTTACCTCAAATACTGGCTGATTTTTATCGACCGACCAGATCGCATCCTTGATAGCTGGCAGGATTGTTCCAGTCGGTAGTTCCGTGCGGACTACCAGGCTCATAGTTTGATCTGATGTCTGCCCCGACGGAAAGTAAATTGTAGGACGTGGCTGCTGGTCAAAGCCTGTCTCACGAACACCCCCTGCGACTCCGATAATCTCGCGCTGCACTGCGGACCCGTTGGGGATTTGCAGATGACGGCCAATAGGGTCTTCGTGGGGAAAGAAATGGCGTGCCAGGCTCGCATCGATGATAACAACTCGTTGGCCATCAGTATTGTCGTCGTTCGTGAAAGCTCGTCCTTGTATTAGCGGAATGCCCATTGCGCGAAAGTAGTTCGGGCTGACGTCACGAAAATTGGCCGCCTGATGCTCGCCTAGCGGCAGCGGTGCCGCGTCCTTAATGACGAAGTTACCCATGTCCATATCATCCTGGCTGAGCGGCAGAATTTTGGCGAAGGCAGCAGACTGTACGCCCGGCAGCGCTTCGATCCGCGTTTGGAAATTATGAAATGTAGCTGTCTGTTGCCGCGGTTCCTTATACCTTGAATCCTTTGCATCATTGGGAAGTTTGATCCGCAGCGTGAGCAGATGATCTGGATGAAAGCCCGGGTTGGCGGTCAGAAGACGCGAAAAGCTCTTCAGCATCAATCCGGCGCCGATAACGAGCACGAAAGCCAGTGCGCCTTCGATTACGACCAGTGCGGCTCGACTCTTTTGTCCTTGCAGGCCTCCAAGGAAGCCTCTTTCGCATTCTTTCAGTGACTGATTGACGTTGAAACCCAGGCTTTGCCAGGCGGAAATCACGCCAAAAGCAACTCCAGTCAGTAAAGAGACGAGAAACGCGAAAGCGAAGGCTGTGTGATCCAGGTGAACGGGGGGCAGCGAGACCTGATCGGCGGCATTTGGCACGAAGATGCGCGAGGGCAGATATTCTGCCAACGCAATGTTGCTCAACAACGCTACCAGAAGGCCGCCTCCACCACCTAGAAGCGCGAGCAAGGTGCTCTCTGCCAGGAATTGCTGCACGAGCCGGGCGTGCCCTGCACCCAAGGCCATGCGAACCGCAATTTCCCTGCGACGCACAACCGAGCGGGATAACAGGAGATTCGCCACGTTGGCGCAGGCAATGAGGAGGACAAAGCCAACGGCGCAGAAGAGCACGAGGAGGGCAGTCCGGATGGACGCCGTTCGGGCTGACGCCAGAGGCACCACGAGAGAACCGTAGCCTTCGCGGGAAGGTCGCTGTTGCGCGATTCGCTGCATGATCACCCCCATCTCGGCGGATGCCTGCTGGAGGGTGACTCCCTGCCGGAGCCTGCCAAAGACGCCGAGGTCGGAGTCCACTCTTTTCAGCCAGGCATTGTCGAAAGGAACGACGACATCGGCGGGGAAAAGTTTGCTGAAATCCGGGGGTAGTACTCCGATGATGGTGTAGGGGGTGCCGTTCAGGGCTAGGCTGCGGCCGATTACGCGATGATCGGCATTGAATTTTCGCCTCCAGTAGCCATAGGACAGAATAACGAGGTTGTGCGGTGCAGTCGCTTCGTCCAGGCGGAAGGTACGGCCAAGCTCGGGATTGATTCCGAAGAAATCGCCGAAATTGGTGGTCACGCGCAATCCTGCTACCTGCTCGGGTTCGCCGGCGCCTGTTACCGTGCCCGTCCCATGTTCAAAGAGGAAAAGATCCTGGAAAGACTTATTTTCGAAAGACTTATTTTGGTCTTTCCAGTCAAGGTAGTCCTGGCCCGTCGGTCCCATTCGACTCCAGCCATTTTTGAGGTTGTCGATCCAGATGACGACGATCCGATTGGCAGCTCTGACCGGCAACGGCTGAAGCAGCATGGTTTCGACCAGAGCAAAGACGGCAATGTTTGCGCCAATTCCCAGCGCCAACGTTAGCACCACTGCAGCAGTGAATCCTGGCGATTTGCGGAGTTGGCGGAGGGCGAATTTGATGTCGGCCCAGATGCTTTCGAGCAGCGGCCACATCCAGACTTCGCGGCTGCGCTGCTCGATGAGCGTCGCATTGCCGAAGGCGCGGCGGGCGGCGTGGATGGCTTCCTCGCGCGGCATTCCGTCGATGACGAGCGCTTCGATCTTCTCCTCGAGATGCTGCTGCATCTCCTCGGACAGATCGGCGGATAATCTACGACGCGAAAATATCTGCTTCAGCCATTGCTTCATATGTCTTTACTCCGCGCGAAGAGCCATGCATGGGATCAACCGAAGCTGCGCGCCGAGCGGGCAGCAAGCAGGCAATCAGGCCGACGACGATCAAGATTGCGGCGACTGCGGAGAATGTGACAGCATCGGTCGGTCGCACGCCGTAGAGAAGACTTGCGAGCAGACGGGTCACTCCCATGGCAGCCACAATCCCCGCTGCCGCTCCACACAGCAGCAACACCAAGCCTTGCCGCACTACCAGCAGCAGCAGATTCACTCGCCGCGCGCCCAGAGCACTTCGAATTCCGATCTCGCGGGTGCGGCGAGCCACCTCATAGGAGAGCAATCCGTAGACGCCAATACATGCCAAGGCCAGCCCGAGCAATCCGAAAAGCCCAAACAGCCGCGCGACCAACCGCTCATTAAAAAGGGTCCGAGTCGATGATTTCGGATTGCGTTCTCATCTGGATCACCGGCAAGTTTTCGTCGGTCTGATTCACGATCTGCCGCACCGTCGGCCCGAAAACTGATGGTTCTGCCGCTGTGCGCAATTCAAACGTCGCGCCGCCTTTCAGCAACGGTACGTATGCAGTCGGAGCATCGGCGCTTCGCAAATTTTGATACTTCGTGTCGCGCGCCACTCCCACAATCAGCCATTTCGGCTCTTTCGAGTCGTCGTCGCCGAAATGCAGCCCAATCGGGTTTCTTCCTCCAACGAATTCTTTTACGAATGCCTGATTAACAATCGCGACCAAGGGTTTTCCGCTCATGTCACCTGGACGAATTGCCCGCCCGGCCAGAAGGGGAATTTTCATGGTGGAGAAAAAGTCCGCTCCCACGGCCAGCATTTGCGTCTCGACACCGGTCTTTTTCGCTTGACCCTCCACGCGCACGCCCTTTCCCCAGATCCCGTCATCCAGCAACGCACCGGACGAATAGCTCACGCTCTCCACTCCCGGCAGCGCGGACAGCCGTCTCTGCAAATTCGCATACAACTCGGAGGTTCGCTGTCCTGTATACCCGGCGAGCTCGGGTTCAATCGAGAACAGCAGCAGGTTCCGGGTGTCGAATCCAGGATCGACACTATGCAGCTTGTCGAGAGTGCGCAGCAGAAGACCTGCGCCCGACAGCACCACCACCGACAACGCGACTTGTAACACCACCAGGCCGCTGCCCAGAGTAAATCGCCGCCTGCTCCCGTGTTTTGTTGTGGCAGAGTTTCCCTTGAGCTCCGTTGCGACGTCGGCTTGCGCTCCACGGAACGCCGGTGCCAGCCCAAACCCAATGCCGGTCAGGACTGCTATACCAATCCCAAACAACAACACCGGCGCATTCGGATGTAGATTCATTTGCATCCGTCTGTCCATATTTTTCGAAAAGAACGCCGCCAGTCCTGTGGCTCCCACGTAGGCCACCAGCGTACCGATCGCCGCTCCCATGAACGAGAGCAGCAAGCTCTCCGTCAACAACTGTCGAATCACGCGCCGTTTTGCCGCGCCCACGGCAAGCCGTACCGCCATCTCTTTTTCCCGGGTCGCTCCGCGTGCCAGCATCAGCCCTGCCACATTTGCGCAGGCGATCACCAGAATGATTCCTACCGCGGCCATCAGTAACATAAGCGGCTCGCCGAAATTAGCGCGAAACCCTTCCAGCCCGCTTTGCGCAGGCAGCAGGCTCAGGCGGGGATCGGCGGTCTTCTTCCATGCGGGCTTTTTGCCATTCATCGTCTGATTGACGAACCAGACATTCATCGCCGCCTGGGCTTGTTCTCTGGAGGCACGGGGCTGCAGTCGCCCCACCACCGTCAACCACCAGGAACTGGCATCCGATGGGCTCGCCCAACCGATGCCTAACGGCGTCGCCTGCTGCAGCGGTACCCACAAATCTACGGACTTCCCTGGTGTCAACCGGGTAAACCCACGATCCGCCACTCCCACTATTGTGAACACGACATTGTTCAGGCGAACGGTTCGCCCCAGAACGTTTGCCGCGCCGCCAAACGTGCGTTGCCAGTAGCCATAATCGAGCACCGCCAAAGCTGGAGCTCCCGGGTTCTCATCCTGCGGTTGCAGCGTCCTGCCCAAAGCAGCGCGGACCCCTAGCGTCTCGAAATAATTGCCTGAAACCAGTTCTCCCTGGGCAATGCTTGCTGGCCCGTTGCCGCTCAGGTCTATCTGTTGCGGCCCGGCGAATGCCATCGCACTCGAAAACAGGTCCTTGCGTCCAGCGATCTCTTGAAACATCGGGTAGGAAACGGAACAACCACTGTAACTCCCCCCATTTGTTTCAGGCCCACAATCGCCATAGCTGCTCAGATCGCCTTCCGGCCCATGATGTGCAGACCATCGCAAGACGACCAATTCGCTGGGATTCCGTACCGGCAGCGACCGCAGCATCACTGCATTGACCAGGCTGAATATAGCAGTGTTTGCTCCGATGCCAAGCGCGAGGGTGAGCACCACCGCAGCGGTGAAACCGGGGGATTTGCGCAGTTGGCGGAGAGCGAATTTGATGTCGGCCCAGATGCTTTCGAGCAGCGGCCACATCCAGACTTCGCGGCTGCGCTGCTCGATGAGCGTCGCATTGCCGAAGGCGCGGCGGGCGGCGTGGATGGCTTCCTCGCGCGGCATTCCGGCGGCGATGAGTGCTGCGATCTTTTCTTCCAGATGCTGCTGCATCTCCTCGGACAGGTCGGCGGAAAACCTACGACGCGAACGTATGTGCTTCAGCCATTGCTTCATATGTCTTTACTCCGCGCGGAGCGCCACCATGGGGTCGATCGAAGCTGCGCGCCGAGCGGGCCACCAAGCTGCCAACAATCCAGTCACCAGCAGCAACGCACACATGGCCGCGATTGTGAGTGGGTTGCGCGGACCGACTTCAAACAATAGACTGCGCAGCAACTGAGCTGCAGCAAGTGATGCTGCAACACCGAGGATCATGCCAATCGCTACCAACGTGCCTGCTTTTCGCAGCACCATACGAACAATGGAGCCGCGCTGTGCGCCCAGGGCCATGCGCACACCAATGTCCTTGGTTTGCCGCGCAACCGTGTAGGACATCACTCCATAGAGTCCGGCACCGCCCAGCGCCAGCGAGGTCAGTCCGAAGATCGAAAGCAGCAACATCATAAAGCGCTGCTGCGCAACCGAAGCTCGAATCACCTCCTGCATTGGCTCCACGCTGAACAACGGGGTATGCGCATTGTCCAGAAATATGCGGCGCGCGGCCGGCAGAATATTTATCCGTCGAGACTTCATGCGAACCACCCAGCTTGTGCCCAACAGAAAATTGTTTTGCGTCATATGATCGGGAATTTGCGCTGCCGGCAGATACATGATTTCATCGGCAGGCTGATCGAGGCCACTCTGTTTTGTGTCGTCGACGACGCCAACAATCTCTCGGATGCTATCGGCAAATTCCGGCCCCATCACCTTGCCGATGAGGATGTGCTGGCCGATGGGATTTTGCTGTTTGAAATACGTGCGCGCGATTTGCCGGTTAATGATCACCACCGGCTCGGAGCCATGCGTATCGGAGATGCGAAACGCCCGTCCTTCGAGGATAGGGATGCGAAGTGTATCGAAATAATGCGCGGTAATCGGCATGTACTTCCCGTTGCCGCTTGAATCTTGCCGCCCGGCAGGACGCCCGATGACTTCAAAAGGGAGGTCGGGCGTGAGCTGCGTCGGCAGGCTGCCAACTGCGGCTGCCGATGTAACTCCTGGCTGCGCTTCAAGGCGGGCCGTCAACTCGTCCAGCCGCGAGCCCAGCCCAGCACTCGTAGCCATCTGCTGCTGGGTAAAGGCAGTTTTGAAGGTGATGACGTTTTCCGCGCTGAAACCAGGAGGGGTGTGGATGAGCCTCCAGAAGCTTGTCAGCAGCAGGGCCGCGGCAACCAGCAGCATCAGTGAGACGGCGACTTCGCCGACCACCAGTGATTTCTGGGCAAGATTGCGTCCTGCCACGACTTGCGTCGAGTTCATCCGCAGTGATTCACTCAAATGCGTGCGGCGACTTTCAAAAGCGGGGACGAGGCTGAAAAGCAATGCGCAGCCAATCGTGAGCGCTGCCGCGAACCGGAGTGCCGGTGCGCTTATGCGCAGAGTGGTAAAGTCAGGAAGCTTCAGCGGACTGAGATGCATCAGCGCCGGCGTCGCGAGCTGCGCCAGTAGAATTCCGGCGATTCCGCCGAGAATACAAAGGACCGCGTTCTCTACCAGCAGTTGTCGAAGGATTCTCCAGCCGGAAGCGCCCAGGGCGACCCGCAGACTCATTTCATGACGGCGCGCAATGGCGCGCGTCAGCAGCAAGCTGAGAATGTTGGCCGACACAATCAGCAGCACCAGACCCACTGCGCCCATCAGCATCTCAAGTGAAGAACGCACTTGGCCGACCAATGAGTCGTGAAGATCTAGCACGCGCACGGATTCATACTGGCTCCATAGGTCTGGGTAGGTGTTCTTGAATTCCAGCAGCACGCGCTTCAGGTCGTCCTCAGCCTGCGCCCGTGTTACGCCGGGTTTCATCCGCGCAACGAAGTTATAGTCGTTGGCTTGATCTTTTGGAGATTCTGCGATCTGAAGAGGCGTCCAGACGTCCACCTTCGCATCCAGGCGGAATTTCGGATCCGCTACGCCGATCACCGTGTACTGCTGGTTGCCTAGAATAATTGCCCGGCCAACGATGTTTGGATCTGCGCCAAAGCGCTGCCGCCAGGTCGCGTAGCTCAGGACCACAACGCCCGGTGCATGCGGCGCCATGTCCTGTGGCCGGAAGCCATGACCGATGCGCGGTTCCATCTGAAACACATGGAAAAAACCCGAAGTGACTCGGAGATCGTCGACTGGAACTGCGCCGCTTGCCTGCACCAAGTTCACATGACTGGGGATAAAGTCGTAGGCGGCTGCGGAGTCTAGCGTCCGACTGGCACGCATCATAAAAAGCGCTTTGGTTCCCGAATAGGCTGGAACCAGCGTGTCATGAAGCACGGGATAGAAGCGGTTAATGCGCACCAACTGCTGTGGGTTCGGAAATGACAGCGGCCGCAGGATCACCCCATAAAGAATCAGAAACACCGTCAGATTCGCGCCGATGCCGAGCGCGAGTGTGAGGATGGTAGTTAACGTGAAGCCGGGGAATTTGCGGAGTTGGCGAAGGGCGAATTTGATGTCGGCCCAGATACTTTCGACTAGCGGCCACATCCAGACCTCGCGGCTGCGCTGCTCGATCAGCGTGGGATTGCCGAAGGCGCGGCGTGCGGCGTGGACGGCTTTGTCCCGCGGCATTCCGCCGGCGATGAGCGCCTCGATTTTTTCGTCGAGGTGCTGCTGCATCTCCTCGGACAGGTCGGCGGATAACCTACGGCGCGAACGTATCTTGAGCCATTGCTTCATAGGTCTTTACTCCGTGCGCAGAGCAACCATTGGATCGATCGAAGCTGCGCGACGCGCCGGGATATAGCTGGCCACGAGCGCTGAGATTCCGAGTACACCAGCGACAGCGACCAGAGTCGCCACGTCCCAGGATTGGACGCCAAAGAGCAATTTCCGTATTAAGGTCGTTGCAATCAATGCGCAAAATATCCCCGCAAAGATGCCGAACACAGTCAGCCTCACTGCCTCTTTCAAGATGAGCCGATACACTGTGCCGCGTTGCGCGCCAAGGGCCATGCGCACTCCAATCTCCCGAGTTCTCCGGCTTACGGAATAGGCGATCACGCCATAGAGTCCCACCACGCTCAATAGAAGCGCCATGACGGCAAATCCTCCTACCATCCATGCTGCGGAGCGGTGGAGATACGCGGTTTGCGAATTTTCGATCCGATCGTTCATCGTGGCTCCCTGGTATGTCGCAATGCCTGGATCGATCCGGCGGACTGCAGTCGCTAAAGTGGGCAGCAGCGACCGCTCAGCTTGCGGGGTGCGAACCACGATGGAAAACCACTCCGCGGGAGTCTGCTTGAAAGGGAAATAGATCGTCGGAGAGTTCTCTGAGTCCAACGGTCCCTCTTTGATGTCGCCGATTACGCCGACGATATTCATCGGGGGCAGCGGATGCGCCCATGTACCGGAGTAAGCAATCTGCTTTCCGATCGGATTCTCATCCGGAAAGAACTTCCTTGCCATGGCTCGATTGATAATGACGACGGGAGCTTTTGATGCATCGTCTGAATCGGTGAAATAGCGGCCACGCAGAATTTCCGTCTGCAGCGTGGAGAAATACCCGATGCTCACTTGTCGCCGAGTGGCCTCGTGGTGCTCTCCATGATTCGGGCGACCGTTGACCACGAAGTCGATGAAGGGACCAGACCCGCTCAGGGGCAGGTAGCTGGTGATACCCACGGACTGTACACCGGGCAAACTCCCGATCCTGCGAATGATCTGCTGCTCCAGCGCAACTGCCTGCGCATCTTGCGAATAGCCGGAATCAGGCGCCCCGATATTAAGGGCGGCCAGATGGTCCGGCTGAAATCCAACCTCTACGCGCAACAGGAGATAGAGACTCCTGCCCAGCAGCCCAGCGCCGACAAGCAGGACAAACGCCATAGCGAGTTCGACGATCACTAAATCTGCGCCCAGATGCCGCCATACAGTGCCATCGGAGCCGCGACCACCCTCCGTCAGGCGCGCGCGGATTTCCCGCAACGACATCCGCAGCATCGGAGCAACCGTGAACAGCCCAGCCGCAACCAGCGAGATTGCCACGGCAAAGCCCACTACATGTACATTCAGCCCGAGTGCCTGCAGGTACGGCATTTCCGCCAGCATGTTCGGGGGAATCATTCGAGGAAGCAAGTAGATCGCCCCGTACGCCCACGCAATCCCCAGCGCGCTGCCGATCGCAACCAGCAACAATCCTTCCGTTACAAATTGACGAATCAGGCGCGCGCGCGATGCGCCCAGTGCGCCGCGCACGGCAATCTCACGCTGGCGGCTCTCTGTGCGAACCAACAGCAAGTTCGCCACATTCACACACGCAATCACCAGCAACAAGCCGGCTCCGCCGAGCAGCACCCATAAGATGGGTCGAATATCGCCGACAATCACGTCTGCCAACAGCATCACGACCGCGCCCTGATTGCGATTGGTATCCGGATATTGTTTCTCCAGCCGGGCGGCAATCGCTTTCAAATTGCTGTCCGCTACCTGAACGGAGGCGCCGTCCTTCAGTCGTGCGATGCCGAAGAGGTTGTGGCAAATGCGCCTTCTTTCACATGGACCGGAAGGATCCAATAGTGTCCAGAAATCCGCATTTCCCGCCGGCCCGAATTGGAAATTCTTAGGCAGAATGCCCACGATGGTGCTTGGCACGCCGTCCAGCGTCACCGTCTGGCCCAGCACATCTCCTTCTCCGCCGAACCGCTTCTGCCAGGCGGCATAGCTCAGCAACGCTGTATGCGGCGCGGTACTTTCCGCTTCTCCGGGCAGGAAGTCCCGGCCAAGCGCCGGACTGATTCCAAGCGTGCGAAAGAAGTCGTCGCTCACATGCGCCCCGTGCGCCAGTTGTGCGCCTGTCGGGGTGTTCACCATAAAATTCCATCTCTCGTACGCTTCCAAAGATTTGAAGACGTTGTTCTGCTTTTTCCAATCGAGATAATCCAGATAGGAAATGTTGTATGTCGGCCCCAGCGGAATGCTCGAAAACAATCCGACCAGCCGCGATGGACTGGGATAGGACAACGGCCGCAGGAGTGCCGCATCGACAAAGGCAAAGATCGCCACGCTGGCGCCAATGCCCAGTGCCAGCATCAGTATGGCCGTGCAGGTGAAACCAATGTTCCTGCGTAGTTGGCGGAGCGCGAATTTGATGTCGGCCCAGATGCTTTCGAACAGCGGCCACATCCAGACTTCGCGGCTGCGCTGTTCGATGAGCGTCGCATTACCGAAGGCGCGGCGGGCGGCGTGGACGGCTTCTGAGCGCGGCATTCCGCCGGCGATGAGCCCTTCGATCTTTTCCTCGAGATGCTGCTGCATCTCCTCGGACAGGTCGGCGGTCATTCGGTTCCGGGAAAATAGTCGTCGGAAGCGGGTCATGGTGGACTCCTCAGCAACGATCGCGTGGAGGATGAACCCATGTCCCAAAGGCGGGACATGGGGGAGCCGGATTTCTCAGGAAACGTTGGGCGCAAGGACGAGGGTGATGCCTTCGAGCATTTGCTCGAAGCGGGACACCTCGCGCTCCAGATGTTTGGTCCCGTTGGGCGTAATGCTGTAGGTTCGCACCCGGCGATTGGAGGCGGAAATCGTCCATTCGGCGTCGACCAGGCCGGCTTTCAGGAGGCGCTGGAGCGCAGGGTAGAGCGAGCCCTCCTCCACCTGAAGCAGATCGCGCGAGCGCTGCTGAATATGCTGGACCATGGCGTATCCGTGCATGGGCTGGCGGTGGAGCGTTTGCAGGATCATGAGTTCGAGCGCGCCGGGGAACAGGTCGCGCGGTTCGGACGGCAACTCGGGTAATTTTGGGGTCATAGGCTTGTTCCAAACAAGCCTAGAGTAAATAGGGTCCAATGCCAGTGTCAATGGGAAATTAAGTGCGATGCTTCGACTCCGGTCGCCAGACTACCTTTCGCTCAGGATGGCATTCGTTTTGAAAGCAGATCATCCTCGCCTCTGCAAGCTTCGCTCTATCGAAATCCACGGGCAAGCTGCGCCGGTTGGGCAAAAGCAGGTCCCTTCTGCTACGCGCGATAATACGGGGGGCGCTCCGGTCGGGATGACACCTTCTAGTTAGCCCGCGGTTTGTGCATAAACTGTGCGGGTTTCGTTGACTCAGGCCCTTGTTTTGGTTATTCTTAAATCCTTGTGCAGTGTTGCGTGAGTCTGCTTGCACCTCTTCCGGTGCGTTGGCGGCACGCAAAGCGTCTTTCGGTTTCACCGCCCCTCGACGCTGCATGCAGTTGGCCCACTGTACTCCATTGCGTGATTTGCTGGCAGAATTTCCGGCAGCTGAACGCCTTGTTTGTAGTGGCGGTGTGCATAGGCTCGCGAAGACAGATTTTGTTTGTTTGGGAGAACTGGAACCATGTCTACCTTTATTCCGCGTCCGCAGGACATCAACCGCAAGTGGTACGTGCTGGATGCCAGCGGCAAAACGCTGGGGCGCTTGGCTACGGAAGCCGCGCGGGTGTTGAGCGGCAAGAACAGCCCGCAATATACGCCCTACATCGACACGGGTGATCATGTCATTGTGTTGAACGCGGAGAAGGTCCGCCTGTCCGGGTTGAAGAGCCAGCAGAAGATGTATCGCCGCTACACCGGATTTCCGGGCGGCATGCGGGAAGAATCGTTTGTGCGCCTGATGGCGCGGCGACCGGATCGCGTAGTCGAGCAGGCCATTACCGGCATGTTGCCGAAGACCAAGATGGGCCGCCAGATGGCCACCAAGCTGAAGGTATACAAGGGCGGCACGCATCCGCATGACGCGCAGAAGCCGATTGCCATGACACTGGATGATTCAGCAACCGCAAGAAAGTAACGGGACAGCGAAACGTATGGCAGAACTGACACAGTACTACGGAACCGGACGGCGCAAGACGAGCATTGCTCGCGTGTTTCTGCGTCCTGGCAGCGGCAAGTTCACGGTGAACGGCCGCGCCTTCGAAGATTATTTTGTCACCGAGCAGCAGCGCATCGCGGCCAAGCGGGTCCTGGTCGCAACTGACCTGGCAGCCACCTTCGACGTGTTGACCACGGTGAAGGGCGGCGGCGTGACCGCACAGGCGGACGCCGTGAAGATGGGCACCGCTCGCGCGTTGCTCGAATACAACATTGAATTGCGCGGCAGTCTGAAGGAACAGGGCTTTTTGACGCGCGATGCCCGCATGAAGGAACGCAAGAAGTACGGGCAGAAGGGCGCTCGCAAGCGCTTCCAGTTCAGCAAGCGCTAGTTCGCGGCTGGCACTGGCAACTTCTTTCAGACACGCGATGGCTGCGCTCTTACGCGAGTGCAGCCTTTGCACGTGAAAGTTGCGGTAGTGAAGTGAATCGCAAGTTTTGGAAGTAAATTTCCCCACGGGGATCAATCCGAGCCGGTTTTGACGAGCCGGAAGGATGCAAATCACAAGGAGGTCGTTTGGCCACTATCACCATGAAGGAACTGCTCGAAGCGGGAGTCCATTTCGGGCATCAGACAAAGCGCTGGAACCCAAGGATGAAGGAATATATCTTTGGCGAACGGAACGGAATCTACATCATCGATCTGCAGAAGACCTTGAAGATGTTCAAGGAAGCCAGTAAGTATGTGACGGACCTGGCGCTCGACGGCAAGACGATTTTGTTTGTGGGCACCAAGCGGCAGGCGCAGGATGCGATTGCCGAGGAAGCCACCCGTTGCGGCATGTTCTATATCAACCAGCGTTGGCTGGGCGGTCTGTTAACGAACTGGGCGACCGTGCAGAAGTCTGTGAAACGCCTTCAAGAACTGGATGAGATGGCCACCGACGGCCGCTACGACCTGATGACGAAGAAAGAAGTCATCAAGCTGGAACGCGAGCGCAAGCATCTGCAGGCAAACCTGGCGGGCATAAAAAATATGCGCCGTTTGCCGGACGCGCTGTTCGTTGTGGATTCGAACAATGAAACCATCGCGGTGAAGGAAGCCCGCAAGCTGGGTATTCCGGTGGTAGCCGTGGTGGATACGAACTGCGATCCCACGCTGGTCGACTACATTATTCCGGGCAACGATGACGCGCTGCGCGCGATTCGGCTATTCACCTCCAAAGTGGCCGACTCGATTGTCGAAGGCGTGCAGATGAGCGGCGACAAGCAGCAGGCGGAACTGGCCGGCGTGACGGCGAGCGCGGATGAAGCGTCTGCCGACGGCGTTGCGGCGGCTCCGGACAGCTTTAATGCGGCGAAGTATGACCCTGAATTGGCCGACGACGAGGTTGATCTGGAGCAGGCGCTGGGCGGTGGAATTCGCAAAGCTCCCACAGCGGTCTCTGCGGACGAGCCGGAAGCTGCAGCGGCTGAGAGCGGCGTCTAGCGCTGGTTTGCGATCTGCAATTGAAAATAGATTTGTCATTCTGAGCGCAGCGAAGTATCCAGATGGTAGTGGCCTGCTCCTGTTAGGCAAGCACCCTCTGGATTCTCCACCGCGGTCGCCGCGGCGACCTCCATTCAGAATGACAGCTCTCACTTCTCAAAGCCGAAAATTTTAAGATTGGATGGGAAAAGGATGTCTACGGTGACCGAAACAATTTCAGCTGGAATGGTGAAGGAGCTGCGCGAGAAGACCGGCGCTCCTATGATGGACTGCCGAAATGCACTGACAGAAGCGAAAGGCGACATGGAAGAAGCGGTGGTCGTGCTGCGCAAGCGCGGCATGGCATCGGCGGCCAAGAAAGCCAGTCGCACCGCCAGCGAAGGCGCCGTGGGAACTTACATCCACGCGGGCGGCAAGATTGGCGTACTGCTGGAAATCAACTGCGAGAGCGATTTTGTGGCGCGCACGCCGGATTTTCAGGAGCTGCTGAAGGACATTGCGATGCATATCGCGGCCACCGATCCGCGCTACATTCGCAAGGAAGATGTGACGGCGGAAGACCTGGAACGCGAGAAGGAAATTTATCGCGCGCAGGCGGCGCAGACCGGCAAGCCGGCCCCGGTGATTGAGAAGATCGTCGAAGGGAAAGATGTCGAAGTTCTACGAGGAAGTCTGCCTGCTGGAGCAGCCCTTCATCAAGGAGCAGACGGTGACCATTGCGCAGTTGATCGCGCAAAAGGTCGGCAAGCTGGGAGAAAACATCCAGGTGCGCCGCTTCGCCCGCTTCAAGGTCGGCGATGCAAATTGGACTGTTGCCCAGATTAAGGCGACTGCATAGGCTGGTTTTAGCTCGAAGAAAAAGCCCGACATCTTGTCGGGCTTTTTTATTTTGCGGCATCGATCGATCGCGATGGATCGTGCCTTTTTATTGCGCCGAGGCGAGGCCATCGGCACCGGCGCCGACATTGATGAGTTTCTGCACTTTCCAGTCGGAAACATCGATGGCGGCGACCTGATTTTTCACGTTGCAGGAGACGTACGCGAGCTTGCCGTCAGGGCTCACAAGGATTTCCTGCGGCGCGCTGGGAACGAGAATGGTGTTGATGACTTGCAGCGTGGCGAGGTCGACCACGGCCACCAGGTCGCGGTTGGGAATCGCCACCAACAGATATCGGCCATCTTTTGTCGATGCTGTGCCGTAGCCGGTTCCCGGTAAGGGAACCCACGCCTTGACTTTATTGGTCGCGGTGTCGATGACGGCGAGGCGGGGCTGCGTCTGGTCGGAGGTAAAGGCCATGCTGCCGTCGTTCGATACGGATATGCGTTGCGTCTCGCCGGAGATGGGAATGACGGCGAGTGTCTTGCGGGCTTTGATGTCAAGCACGGAGACAGTGCCGGGACCAACGTTGGCGGTGTATCCGCGGGTTCCATCGGGGGAGATGGCGAGCATGTGCGACTCCTGCTGCGTGGTGGGGATGGTGCCGACAATTTTCAGGGTGTGCGGATCGACGAGCGTGACATCCTGATCGAGTTCGGTGGTGACGTAGAGTAGTCCGTCGTGCTTGTTATAGATCACGCAATGCGGACGAACGCCGTGGCCGAAGTCGACACGGCCAATGATTTTGCGCGAGGGCAGATCGATGACCAGCATCTCGTGGCCGTCGAGCCCCGGCCTGCCCACGCCGACATTGCCGTAGATGGGTACGTAGGCGACGCGGCCATCGGGAGATACAGCGGCTTCATGACCGTGCATGGCGGTCACGCCTTCGGGAATGGTCGCGATCTGCTGTTCGCTGGCGGTATCGACCAGGCTGATGTCTTTATCTCCCTGGTTGACGACGACCAGAAGAGGCGCGGATTTGGCGCTGGACTGGGCACGGACGGTGAGCGTCAGGAGGCAAATACCGGTCAGGACAAGGAACAACGGGATTGATGGACGCATGGCAACCGCAGTATAACCCTCCGCTGGTCAGCGAAACAGATGGTTTCTGCCGAAGATATAGGTAACTTTCCAAAGCGCCGAATCGACGCCTGGGTTCGCTGTCCCGAGGTCGCCGTTCGACAGGTGATGAAAACGGACTTCCGCCTGAATCGATTGGCTCGGGGTTCGATACCACTGCAGTCCCGCTCCAAGTTCAAATGTGAAGTTGAAAGAAGAACTATTGGGAACGGGGATGTCGCGAGTCGCGATCAGAAATCCTCCATTGCCCATGAACTCCGGCTGAATTCGCCG
This sequence comes from uncultured Acidobacteriota bacterium, assembly GCA_963817855.1. GTDB lineage: Bacteria > Acidobacteriota > Terriglobia > Terriglobales > Acidobacteriaceae > JAKAAZ01. Next base: position 628,168 of record CAWFQA010000001.1, read on the forward strand.
ATGCGTAAAACCGTTCAACTTGAAGCCGACAGGACTGGCGCCGCCTGTATATGTCCAGCGCCGTGAATAGTTCGCGGTAAACGAGTCGATTTGGGGGTTTCCATCGGGCCGACTCACGCCAAAGACAATTGGATTGATCGGATTGACCACAACCCACGGCGGAACAAACCGAATGGTCCCGAGCTGCGCATTGGCAATGCTGACCAGCATCGGATCGCTCTCCATCAACACTGGCCGGACTTCAACAAGATAGGCCAATTCAACGGAATGACGATTGATCAGTCGCCAAGCGAGAGAACCTCCGACTCCAACGAGTTTTCTTTGTCGTGCATAGCCCATCACCATGTGGGAAGAGGTAGGAGAATACTCCCCAAACACGCCAAAATCGTATGTATGGCTCCAAGTTGTTCGAGGAGATTGCGCCAAGGTAACGCCGCCCATCCAGGGCAACATGAATAAAACGAGTGAAAAGATAATCCAAGGCCCAACAGTCCCATTCTTCATAAAGATCTAGAGCACCAGCCTAGCACGCCATAAATGAGACACAGATTGGTGTCGTAACGGTTTCCGCGCTTGATCCACTTCTGCGATACTCAAAGGGCATGTACAAAAGAGTTCTTCTCAAGCTTTCTGGCGAGGCATTGGCGGCAGACCGCGGCTTCGGGGTCGACGTTGCGCGGGTATACGAAATTGCGGCGGAGATTGCCGACGTGCATTCGATGGGCGTGGAACTGGCGATTGTGGTTGGCGGCGGCAATTTTTTTCGCGGCGTGGCGGAGCAGGCGCAGGACATGGATCGCGTTTCGGCGGATCATATGGGCATGTTGGCCACTATTATTAACGCGCTGGCGGTGCAGGATGCGCTGGAGAAGCAGAATGTTTTTTGCAGAGTGATGAGCGCCATTGAGATGAACCAGGTGTCCGAGCCGTATATCCGTCGCCGGGCGATTCGGCATCTAGAAAAAGGAAGAGTGGTTATTTTCGCCGCAGGTACGGGAAATCCATATTTTTCGACCGATACCGCCGCCTCACTGCGGGCCATGGAGATCAAGGCCGACGTGTTGTTGAAGGCGACGAAGGTGGATGGCATTTACAGTGCCGACCCGGTGCTGCACAAAGACGCGGTGAAGTTTGAAGAAATCAGCTACATGGACATTCTGCAGCGCAATCTGCGGGTGATGGACATGACGGCTGTGAGCCTCTGCAAAGATAACGATCTGCCGATGATCATTTTCAGCATGAACCAACCGGGCAACATTCGGCGAGCAATCGCTGGCGAAAAAGTTGGCTCGCTGGTCACAACGTAGGCAAAATGGCAGTCGCTATTCCAATACCCCGCCGGCCTGTAATGCCCGCATTGACGGGTCTTCGCGCCTTTACTGCGACCAACATCGTGTTTTTTCATTTCTGGAACCCGGCCTGGTTCGGCCCGCTGGCTCCAATGATGGATAACGGCTATGTGGGTGTGAATTTCTTTTTTCTGTTGTCGGGATTCATTCTTGCCTACAACTATTCCGACCGCTCGGATGCCGGCCAGTTCGACCGCAAGCAATTCTGGCAGACACGGTTTTCGCGGTTGTATCCGGTGTATGTGGTGGGACTGTTGATTTCCATTCCGATTCTGGAACTGGAATGGAAATATCGCACGCATGCGCAGTTTTTTCAGGGGTTGGGGCTGACGGCGATCATGCAGCAGGGCTGGAGCCCGAAGTTGTGCACGTTCTGGAATACGCCGGCGTGGACGCTGTCGTGCGAGACGGTGTTCTATTTTCTGTTTCCGATGCTGGTCACGATCCCATGGCCGAAGCAAGCGCGCAAGCTGTTGCTGATCCTGGCCGGATGCTGGCTGGCGTCGCTGGTAATTCCGTTCATCTACATGTGGATACGGCCGGATGGGCTGGGGCCAATCACTCGCATGTCCAACACCTACTGGTTGCGAGCGGTGAAGATGACGCCGCTGCCGCATCTGCCGACATTTATCGCCGGTATTGTGCTCTCCAGACTGAATGACCGGATGCGGTTGGCGAATCGCACTCGCTACTGGCTGGCGATTATAGGGTTGGGCACTGTGTGCACGGTGTTGATGCAGGGACAGAAGATGCCGTTTCTGCTGATGCACGACGGGCTGATCACGCCGTTGTTCGCCATTACAATTCTGGGCCTGACGGGGCATCATCCAATCACGCGGGTCCTGCGCTTTCCACTGTTCGTCGCGGTGGGCGAGGCTAGCTATTGCCTGTACATTCTTCACTTCAATCTGTGGCGCTGGTTCCACGAGAGCGGCATGCTGGTGCGGTTGCATATTGCGCGCTTCGATCCCTGGATCTCCTACTTCATGCTGGAGGTTGCCGCGCTGCTGGTCTATCGGTTCCTGGAGCGGCCGACGCGCAACTGGCTGCACCAGGTGCTGCCGGCGCTGAAGCAAACGCGGGGACAATTTCCGCCGGCGCGGGTTTCCGGCACGCAAGCTATCGCGGCGGAGCGGGCTTCCGAAGGCTGAGCGGACGGCGAACCTTGCTGCCGCGGAATGGGTTGCGGATGGTGACTGAGCCAATGGTTTGGTCATGTTGCATGTCTTCAGAGTAAAGTGTGGTGCAGCCGGTTTCGATGGCCGCCGCCACGATCAGCGAATCATAGATATGGAATCCGTAGCGCTGGGCGATTTGAAGCGCGGCATCATGAGTCTCGATCGTGAGTGCAACGGGCGCGGCACACAAGACCCGGACGGCGGCCAAAGCCTCGACGACTTCTTCCCAGGGCATTCGAAGTTTGCGCCGCGCTACAGCAACGAACTCGTTCAAAACCTGTATGCTGACGGTCCCGCCATTCGCCAGCAAGTCTTCCGCAGTCGACGCTCGAGGATCGTCACTCGCGACGGCATAGATCAGCACGGTGGTATCGAAGAAAAACTCACCGCTCATTGGCCATTTTCCGGTCGAATGTAAATCCTGAAGGCAGCGGTTTCCGCAATTTTCGCAAGCGATCGAGCGCGCGTTTACGGCTGCTGTCGCGGCTCACATGAAACTGGCGTTCGCTTTCGATGCGAATTTCGACTTGGTCCCCTTCTTTCAGGTCCAGGGCCTCCACCACCACTGCGGGTAGACGCACCGCCAGACTATTTCCCCACTTGGACACCTGCATAGGACCTACCTCCAGATATACATTGCATATAGTATATCCAAACTCTCGAGGCGAACTAAACCCATCAGCGGGTCTCCGAAGAATACGACATAAATATAGTTAGCTCTCATCCATCGATCCGTAGAATCACGATGCCTCATCTTCTTTCGTTGGGCGGAGCGGGCGGCGGGCGAAATGGTAGAGCGAGCCGGCCAGCAGCGCGAACATCAGCACCGAAACCCAGTCATGATAGAGAGGATTTTTCGGCGACATCTTCAGGATGTCGAAGCGGCCTGTTGCCGACTCATACAGCTTGAGGGCGACGCCGAGCAGGCCGACAATGCCGCCGGCCGCAATCAATCCGCTTGCGTAAAGAGAGCCGGGACTGATCTCGCCGTCGAGCGCACCTGGAGAAGCACCATCCGATGCGATCGCGCGATCGATCATCCAGCGCACCACACCACCGCAGAAGATGGCGAGAGTTGTGCCGATCGACAGATACGCGCCGACGGCAAAGGAAAGCGAGCGGACACCGAGCAGCTCGACCGCGATGACAAGAAAAACGCCCAGCCAAATCAGACCCCAGGGAAGCTGGCGGGTGAGAATGCCGTTGATGACGGTGGCCATCAGGCGGGCCTGCGGGGCGGCGGCACGCTCACTGCCGATACCTTCAATCCACTGGACTTCAATGCGACCCGTCGCGGGATTGAAAAGATACTTTCCGTCGGCGAGTTTGTGTGAACCCAGCGCGTTGAGCAGGACATAGTTGCTTCCGTGGTCAATCTGCTCTTTTCCGTTGGCGAGCTTGACGCGAAATTCGCGGCGGGAAAAATGTTCCTGCTGCACGGTGACTCCATCGGCAGGCTGAGCAAGATTGTAGGGGACATTGGTCGGGCGAAATTCCTCCAGGCCCTTGTTCATGGCCGTCAACGTAATGCCAATCGATACGGTGGAGATGCAGACGCCGATGAGCAACGCGAGCTGCTGTTTCCACGGAGTCGCGCCGATCAAGAAGCCGGTTTTCAGATCCTGTGAAGTGTCGCCAGCGTTGGCCGATGCAATGCACACCACACCGCCGATGGTGATGGCAAGCGCCCCGAAGGCGGGGGCTGTCCAGCCTTTCACGAGAAAAATTGCAGAGGTGGCCATCAGGGTCGCGATGGTCATGCCGGAAATAGGATTGGCGGAGCTGCCGATCAGGCCGACGATGCGCGAGGAAACCGTGACAAATAGAAACCCAAACACGACGACCAGCAGCGATGCTGCCAGGTTGGCAAGCAGGCTGGTTTGCGCGCCGGGGACGGGCTTGAAGGTGAGGAACAGGAACATCAACATGACCAACAGGACGGAGCCACCGACGACGATGGACATTGGGAAGTCGCGGTCGGTACGTTTTTCCGCAGCGGCGGCGGCGCGCGATTTGCCGATGCTGGCAATGCCTTCGCGGAACGCGCCCCAGATGGTGGGGACCGTACGCAGCAGCGTGAGAATGCCGGCGGCGGCCACTGCGCCTGCTCCCATGGGACGAACGTACGCCGCCCACAGATCGCTGGGCGACATTTGCGAAATCGGCTGGGTGCCGGGATAGATGGGGCCGGTGAAATGCGCGCCGAAGAAGTGAATCGCAGGCATCAGCACCAGCCAGGAAAACACGCCGCCGGCAAAAATGGTTCCGGCAACGCGCGGGCCGATGATGTAGCCGACGCCGAGATACTCCGGTGTGGCATCGGCGCGGATGGCAGAGCCGGGGAGCCATTTGGGCTCGTAATTCGGCGTGCCGGGCCAGGCGCTGAACAGGTTGCCGTTTTGAAACAGGGTGTAGACGGCGCCCAGCCCGAGACCCCAGAAAACGCGGCTGGCAAAGGAGCCGCCATGTTCGCCGGCAAGCAGAACGTCGGCGCAGGCTGTGCCTTCGGGGTAGGTAAGGTTGCCGTGTTCCTTCACGATGAGTTCTCGTCGCAGTGGAATCATAAAGAAGACGCCGAGCCACCCACCGAGCAGGGCGAGAAAAAAGATTCGGGAGTATTCGAGATCGAAGCCGAGAAAAATGAGCGCGGGCAGAGTAAAGATGACACCGGCGGCAATGGACTGGCCGGCGTTGCCGGTGGTCTGGACAATATTGTTTTCCAGGATTGAGGCGCGGCCGAGGGCACGCAGCACGCTAATGGATAACACTGCAATCGGAATGGAGGCGGCAACGGTGAGCCCGGCACGAAGGCCGACATACACAGTGACGGCGCCGAAGAGAATGCCGAAGATGCAACCGAGAATAATGGCGCGGAAGGTAAATTCCGGGCGGGAATCCTCCGGCTTTACATACGACTGAAATTCAGTGGAAGATGTAGCGTGGCCGGCCGAGGGGTGCGAAGCAGCGGGTGGGTTGGACGGTCGAACAGTGCTGGCCAACGTTAAACCTCCGTGAAACAAATTCCAGCAAACCGTTGAGTGTAGAGCATTCGCTACGCTTCACGATAGATGATCTTTTTGTTTACTCCCACTCAAGCCAAAAGGGCTTGAATGGGGCACCCCGAACCCCGGCCGGTTCGCATCGGATGAAAATTTCTGTCGCCGTAGGCTGTTCGTTTCGTGAATTCCGAATATACTGCACTCAGCCGGATCGAACGAGGCGTATGGCCGACACGCTCTGGCACTTGAAGCGTTCCTGACAGGAACGGTTTATGGTTGGGAGGTGCGTCTTCCCTAGGCAGTCCCCGAGGTCTTTAGACCGAGCCAGCTACACTTCCGCCATCGGAGATGGCCGCTTGGCGCGCGGTCGCGCGTGTCCTCCGAAGTCCCGTGGACGCTGTCAGTTGTGCGATTTTTCCCTCCCAATGCAGGCTCTGCAATCAACCTCTGCTGCATCTTTCCACCGCGCCGATCTGCGCCGTTTGCTGGGCCGATCTGCCGGAACAAATCCCAGACAATTTATGTACCTTGTGCGGCGAGCGGCTGAGCGTCGGCGGTTTGCGCTTTGCGACGACGGCGGCCGAGTTTCCGACAATGAAAATCTTTGCCACTTGTGCGAGCGGGCACGGCCGGAGTTCCAGCTAGCGGTCGCGTATGGCGAGTATGAAGGCACACTGCGGGCGCTGATCCATCTGCTGAAATATGAGCACATCCCGACGATTGCTGAGCCGCTGGGTTCGCTGCTGGCGGGCACGATTGCGCGACGCCAGGATTTGCCGCCGGGCCTGACAGTCGTGGCGGTTCCGCTGCATGGGAGCAAGCAGCGCGAACGCGGATTCAATCAAACCATTTTGTTGGCGGAAGCGACGGTGCGAAGTCTGCGTTGGCAACGCCCGGATCTTGCATTGCTGCTGGCGTTCGATGCGATGGGACGCCAGCGCGCCACGGAAACCCAGGCTGGCCTGACCCCGCATCAAAGACGCCGCAATTTACGCGGCGCTTTTTTTGTTCGCCAGCCGGAGAAGGTGGCAGGGCATGCGATGCTGCTGCTGGATGATATTTACACCACCGGAGCGACAGCGCGGGAGTGCACGCGAACGCTGCTGGGTGCAGGCGCGCTTTCAGTCCATGTGGCGACGCTGGCGCGCTCGCAACGGGAGGGCGTGGCCTTTTGGGATGCAGTGGGAGCGGGGTCGCGGATGAACGTCGCGCCGTTGTCTGCGAACAGGTCAATGGCAGTTACAAGCTTCAGGAATCGGGATTAGGGGGAGGAAATCAGATGTCTACGGGAAGAGCCATGGTGCATGCCCGCAAACAGAAGCCTCAAGCGAAATGGCACACGGGTCACTCTGAACCCAAGCCGCAGGAGCGCTCGTCGACCTTAACGGCGTCGCCGATGCACACGCCGGTGCTGGTGCTGAATGCCTCCTACGAGCCAATCAATATTTGCGGGGCGCGACGCGCGCTGGTGCTGATCCTGAAGGGAGTGGCTCGCCCGGAAGAAGAACACGCGACGCTGCTGCATGCGGCGCGGGTGCGTGTGCCGGTGCCGTCGGTGATTCGATTGCTGGAGTATCGCCGCATCCCGCACCAGACGCGGGCGCTATCGCGAAAAAACATCCTGTTGCGCGACCGCAACACCTGCCAATACTGTGCGACCATTCTCCCGGCGAGCGAATTAACGCTTGACCACGTAGTGCCGCGCTCGCGCGGCGGACTTTCGACCTGGGAAAACCTGGTGGCGTGCTGCCACACCTGCAATCGCACCAAGGGCAACCAGATGATTCACGAGCTGGAAGGAATGCGGTTGATGCGCGAACCGCGGCCGTTTTCATTGCACACCAGCCGGCACATCATGCGCATGATCGGCAGCAGCGATCTTCGCTGGAGAAAATATTTGTATTATTGAACGCGATTACGGGTGCGATTGAGCGGTTCGCTGTCGGCTTTTCCAGAAATGCCACCGCATTTTGGCCTTTTGGCCAGCTCGGCCACTTTCCCCGGTACGCCTTATACTGACCTTCGAACGGCAAATCAGCTTGACCCGGTATTTGCCGTTCCTTTTCCATGACAGACATAGAACCCCAGGCAACAGGCGACGATCAGCGAGAGCGGGAACCGCAGTGGCTGGATATTTTTTTCGCGCTGCTGACGGCGGCGTATGCGGTGTTGTTTGTTCGCCAGCCCAACCCATTCTTCGCCGATGACAGCTTTTTCTATCTGCAGGTGGGACGCAATTTTGCGCTGGGTTATGGCAGTACCTTCAATCGCCTGATGCAGACCAATGGCTACCATCCCATCTGGATGCTGTTGTGTGCGGCGGTCTACCGGGTGTTTCCCAGTCGCACCATCGGCCTGCACATGATTGCGGCGTTGATTGTGCTGCTGAACATTGTCGTTCTGGTGGTGGCGGGGCGGTTGCTGCGCCGCCTGCGGGCGCCGGCATGGGTGGCGTGGACGATTTTGATTCCATTTCTCTTTGGGCTGCAGTTGGGGACCGAGTCTTCCTTGAGCGCGGCTATGCTGGCGGGAACGCTGCTGGCGCTGTACAAGTTTTTCGAGCATCCAAATTGGAAAAGCGGATTCGCGTTCAATGTTCTGGCGGCGTTTTCGGTGCTGAGCCGGCTGGACTCCATCTTTGTGATCGCGTGCGTGTGGATTGCGGTGCTGTTGTGGTGTATGCAGCAGAAACAGCAACATCAGGCGGACGGCTCGCGCGCGCTGCGAATTCATCTAGCGTGGATTCCGCTGTATGCGGTGCTGTGGGGCGCCTACCTGGGCAGCAACCTGTTCTGGTTCGACATTTTGATGCCGATTAGCGGGCTGCTGAAGTCGAGCAATGGTGGCGACCATGCCTTCGGCCACAACCTGCCGCACACGGCTCTGATCTCGCTGATCATCTGCGCGATTTCAATTGCGATTCTGTGGCGTAAGCAGCGCGACCGCTGGTTCCTGTTCGCGGAGCTGCCGTTCTTTCTCGGCATCCTGATGCATGCCGCGTATATCACGCTGCGGATGACCGGAGAGACGCGCTGGACCTGGTACTACGTCAGCTGGGCGTTGCTGGCTGCGCTGACTGCCTCGCGCACGACGGCATGCCTGTTTCGTGCAACTCCGGCAACGGCGCGCGGACGCACTTCTTCGGTGGCAGCGACACTGCATTCAGTTGGCATCCTGCTGGCGATCGTGTTTTCCGCGCTGCTCTGGTACAAGATGGGCTGGAAACACAGTCGCGAGCAGGTTGCGGAAGAGATTACCATTCCCGAATTGCGACACGTGCTGGACGATGATCACCTATACCGCCTGCTGGCCTACGATCAACCGGGCGGGATGGCATATTTTACCGATGCCGAAGTGGTGCCGCTGGATGGCCTGATGGCCGATCGCGAATTTCAAACCGAGCTGGCGCAGAAGGGGATCGGCGAGTTCATTCGCAGGGACAATATCGACGGATTTGCGGGACCGACGGTGCCGTTCGACCAGTGGGGCAAGGACACCTATTGCGGTCATCTCTTTCTGGACAGCACGAAATATACCTGCGAGCCATGGATGGCGGGACCGCATGGGGAGCCGCAGTGGATGATCACCGGTGTCGAGGTATATTCGCGGATACCGCTGGGGCCGGCGGGATATATATCTCTGCCGCCGTCGCATATTGTGTGGACCGGGAAAAATTATTTGACGATCTGGAGAGTTTCTCCGGCGGACAGCCAGCCGAAGGCGGAAGCTTCAAATCCCGCGGCCGAATAAGACTCCCAATCGCGACCGTCATTGAATGGCAACCCAAGCGCTACGCGATGATGTGATACTCCGTCTTCACCAGTCCGCTCGGGTAGTGCTGAGTCCTCACATGACGGAGCTGGATATCGCGCGGCAGCGTGCCGAACAGGGGAATTCCATCCCCAATGAGCACCGGCACTCGAGTGATGATCAGGCGTTGAGCCAAGCCGGCGCGCAGGAACCCTTGAATCGTGATTCCGCCATCGACATAGAGGTGGTGCGCGCCACTGGCGGCGAGCTTCGAAACAATTTCGGCTGGAGCTCCGGCCATCTGCTCCACAACGCCTCCGCGTACCCCGGACAAATCGACGGGCTGGCTACTGAGGACAACAACGCGTTTGCGACCATACGGCCATGCCGCAAAAGCCAGAACCGTCTCGAATGTTTTGCGGCCTATCACAAGTGCATCGACGCTTGCCATAAATTCGTCGTAGCCGTGGGGCTCACCGCCGCCCGCTGGCAGAAAATCAAGATCACCATTGGGCCGCGCCATGAATCCGTCAACGCTGATCCCGACAAAAACAGATATTGTCATCGCACGCTGTCCAACTCCAGCTGAGATCGCCGCCAGTATACTCTGCTGACCAAGATTCAACGTCTGCCGGCCGCATTGCTCTTTGGCCACCCTCAACCCCTCACAGGTACAATAAAGAGTGGCATCCGCAGCCTATTCATCTCATGGCAACCACTCCTGAACTAATCCAGATCGATGTTTTGCCGAAGCGGCTGCAGCCCAGGCCGGAGTGGCTGAAGGCGCGCGCGCCGATGGGCGAAGTCTTCCACGACCTGAAGAAGCTGGCCCGCAGCCTGAACCTGAACACGGTGTGCGAGTCGGCGCATTGCCCCAATATCGGCGAATGCTGGAATCACAAGACCGCTACATTCATGATGCTGGGTAACCTGTGCACGCGTCGCTGCGGTTTTTGCGCCGTGCCCAAGGGGCGTCCGGAGGCGATCGATTTTGACGAGCCGCGGCGGGTGGCGGAAGCGGTGGCGACGTTAGGTCTGAAGCATGCCGTGATTACGAGCGTGAATCGCGACGACGATATCGCCGGCGGGGCGCGCGCCTTTGCTATGGTGATTGAGGAAATTCGCCGGCAAGCTCCCGGCTGCCAGGTGGAAGTGCTGATCCCGGATTTTCAAGGCAAGGAAGATGCGATTCGCATCGTGGTGGATGCTGCTCCTGAAGTGTTGAATCACAACACGGAAAGCGTGCCGCGACTCTACCGCGTGGTGCGTTCCGGGGCGCGCTACGAACGCACGCTGCGCCTGCTCGAGTACTGCCAAGGAAGTGAATCCGAAGCTGGTGACGAAGTCCGGCGTCATGGTTGGGCTGGGCGAAGAGATGCACGAGCTGCTGGATGTGTTTCGCGACCTGGCGCGTGTCGGCACCGACATTCTGACCATCGGGCAGTACTTGCGTCCCTCGAAAGATCATCTGCCGATGGCGAGGATATACACACCGCAGGAGTTTGCGTGGATGAAAGAGCAAGCGATGCGGATGGGCTTTCGCCATGTGGAATCGGGCCCGCTGGTGCGATCTTCTTACCACGCGCATGAACAGGCTGCGTCGACGGGACTGAAGGTTCTGGCGTAGGGAAACATGCTGCCCACCCTTCGCGGTGAAACTGCGAAGAATGGGGCAACCGCAGTACACTTGTTCCCAATCAGGGGACGAACTTACGCATTGGCTGGCGACGGTCGACGCGCAATAGCCAGCCGAACATCACAAACAAAACAAACAGCACAGAGGCAACCTGGAAGGCGTCCCACCAAAGAGTTGTGAAATTGACGTCGGTCCTGCCGCTGAAGTCGAGCATGAGGAAACCGATCGCGACCAGCACTGCCGTCGCAATCGGAAGCACGCGGCCGTGAATCTGCAAATGCCCGCGACAGGAGGGGCAGCGGAAAAACCCTCTCCACCGTGCCTTGAAGAAAGAGCGACGAAGGCTCAGCGGCATGGTGCAGACCGGGCAGGTATGCATAGGGGAATTTAGGGAAAAAAGGTCGTTCACGACAATTCTATTCTAAATGGCTGGCAGCACTTACCACGCCAGCAATTTTGCGACTGGTTCTCTGATTGTTTTAAGAGTGGCTTTCCGATCGAGATGCAAACGGGAGAAACTTGACTGCGTGACGCGGAGGGTGCGCAAGTTGAAAGCCGTCGTGGCTGTCCAGGAAACAGAGTGCTATCGGCTTGGTTACAATATCGTGTTGCAGGGAGGAGGAAAGACATCATGGCTGGAACAGCGATGGCCGGTATTCCGGCGTTGAAAGAAACGTACCAATTGCTCAAGGCTCGGATGGACAAAGCGGTTGAGGATTTCCGCACCAATTTAACTTCCATCCGCACAGGACGCGCCAACGTGCACATGCTGGACCAGGTGAAGGTGCTGGCGTACGGGACAGAGATGCCGCTAAACCAGGTGGGCCAGATCAGCGCGCCGGAACCGCAACTGCTGCTGATCCAACCCTACGACACCAGCTTGATTGTGGAAGTGGAGAAAGCGCTGCGCGCCGGCAACCAGGGTTTCAATCCACAGAACGATGGCAAAGTGGTGCGGGTTCCGGTGCCGCCGATGACCGAAGAGCGACGCAAAGAAGTGGTGAAGCATCTGAACAAAGTGCTGGAAGATCATCGCACCGCAGTGCGCAATATTCGCCGCGACGGCAACGACCTGCTCAAGAAGGCCACGAAAGACAAGAAGATCTCAGAAGACGAAGAGAAGCGGTCGCTGGAAGAAATGCAGAAGCTGACGGATGAAGAGATCAAGCGCATGGAAGAATTGTGCAAGGCGAAGGAAAAAGAAGTGATGCAAGTGTGACGGACCTGAAAGCGCGGCGGAGCGAATCGAAACAGGCATGTTAGCCGTGCGAATTTAGGACATCCGATTTTGTCCACTTCCATTCAAGCCAACGGGCGGATCGAATGGGTACCGAATGGTCGCGCATAGCACGCGGAACGCCTGAAATCGCTGCGCCTCCATTGTCTGATGGACGTTGGGAACCTAAAATGCCAGTATGGATTCCCTGAAGGTTGTGCACGCGGTTTGCCCGTTGGATTGCCCGGACTCGTGCAGCGTGCTCATCTCGGTGAACGGCGACGGCCGCGCCACAAAAATTCAAGGCAATCCAGATCATCCTGTCACCCGCGGATTTCTTTGCGCCAAGGTGACGAAGTATCTTGACCTTGTCTACTCCCCCGAGCGGGTGATGTATCCCATGCGGCGCCAGCCGGGTGTTGCCAAGGGGCAGATTCCGCCGGGGAAACAGGCAGAGGTCTTCGAGCGCATTTCCTGGGATGAGGCGCTGGATACGATTGCGGCGCGCCTGCAGGATATCTCCACAAAATTTGGGCCGGAAGCCATCCTTCCGTACTCTTACGCCGGAAATATGGCGGCGCTGGGGTACGGCTCGATGGACCGGCGTTTTTTCTCGCGTCTGGGGGCTTCGAGATTGGATCGCACCATCTGTTCGGCTGCCGGTGGCGAGGCCTTGATGTCGGTCTATGGAGCCAAGCTGGGTACCGACACGGAACACTTTCGTCATGCCCGCACCATCTTGGCGTGGGGAGCGAACATTCTCGGCACCAATGTGCACTTGTGGCCGTTCATCCAGGAAGCGCGGCAAAAGGGCGCGCGCCTGATCGTGATCGATCCCTATACGACGAGAACTGCGAAGGCCGCCGACTGGCATCTGCAGATTCGACCGGGCACGGACTCGGCGCTGGCGCTGGGCATGATGCATGTGCTGATCGAAGAAAATCTGTATGACGCGGACTATGTGGAGCGTTTCACGCATGGCTTTGAGCCGCTGCGTGCCCGTGCGAAGGAATATCCGCCGGCATGCGTGGCGGAGGTGACGGGTCTCTCCACAGAAGACATTGTGCGGCTGGCGCGAGAATATGCGACCGCAACGCCGTCCGTGATTCGCATGAATTATGGGGTGCAGCGAGCGCAAAATGGCGGAGCAGCCGCGCGCGCCATCGCCATGTTGCCGTGTTTGACCGGCGCGTGGAAACATCTGGGCGGAGGGCTGCAGCTTTCCACCAGCGGGGCGTTCCAGTTCAATAAGCAGGCGCTGGAGCGGCCGGATCTGGCGGAAGCGAGCCCGATCGGCCGAGCCGGCCGCATCGTGAATATGAGCCGCCTGGGGCACGCGCTGACGGAACTGAACGGGCCGCCGGTGCAGGCGATGCTGGTCTACAACTCCAACCCAGCCGCGATTGCGCCCAACCAGAAGGCGGTGTTGCAGGGACTGCGGAGGGAGGATTTGTTCACGGTGGTGCATGAGCAACTCTTCACCGACACCACCGACTACGCCGACATCGTATTGCCCGCCACGACATTTTTCGAACACAAGGATTTTCAAGGCACCTACGGCCATTACTACGTGCAGCTTTCTGAGCCGGCGATTACGCCTATCGGCGAGGCGCGATCGAACGTGACGCTGTTTCGGCAGCTGGCGCAGCGCATGGGCTTTACTGAGTCCTGCTTTCTGGATAGCGAAGAGGACATGATCGACCAGGCGCTTCGGGGAACGAACTCTCCCTGGATGGAAGGAATCACGCGCGAAGAACTGGAGGCGCAGCATTCCATCCGCTTGAAATTTCCCCAGGAGCAACAGGGCGGTAGCTTCCAACCGTTTGTTTCAGAGGAATGGTTTCGCACTCCTTCAGGAAAGGCGGAGTTCTATTCCGAGACATTGGCGGCGCAGGGCTATGACCCGCTGCCGGGCTATGTGGCGGCCGATGAGTCGCGGCACTCGCCGCTGGCGAAGAAATTTCCGCTGGAGCTGCTGCCGCGCAAGAACGATAACTTTATGAATTCGACATTTGCAGGACTACCGGCCCACCAAGCGATGGAGGCGGCGCATTTTGGCGTGTTGGAGATGCATCCGGAAGATGCCGACGCTCGCGGAATCGCCGATGGGGACGAGATCGAGGTGTTCAACGAACGAGGAAAAATTCCGCTTCGGGCCAAAGTGGGGACAACTGTGCCTGCCGGAGTGGCCGCTTCCCGTTTAGGATGGAACAAGCTCACTCGTGACGGGCAGGGGGTCAACTCACTGACAAGTGAGACGCTGACGGACCTGGGTGGAGGACCGACGTTTTACTCCACGCTGGTGGAAGTGCGCCGAGCGCAACCAGATCACCGCGGAGGCAAATTGCCGGAAAGGCCGTGATCATGGCGGATGCGGCGGGGTTCCAGTGTGCTGGCTGTGGTGAGTGGAACGAGACGGTCGTGGATGAATCGGGTGGTAGCCGCCAGCAGTACGTAGAAGATTGCCAGGTGTGCTGCAAGCCGAATGTATTGGATATCTGCTGGGACAGTGCGGCAGGGGAATTTGTCATTGAAGCCCAGTTGGAAAGCTAGCTGGTCTGAAAATGTTTTTTGCAGTCTGGAACGCAGATCGACCGCGTTCCACAACGAAAAATGAGCCAGGTTGGAAGCGCGGTCGCTAGGATCGAGCGGTCATCTCCCGTATAATCGTGTTTTCCTCTGGTATCGATTTTTGGCAGTGAGGGTGTGCATATTTTTCCGGCGAGTGTAGGGGGCTTCCATGTCCCAAATCAACCGACCACGAGCGTGCGCCTGTGGACCCGCTGGACTGTCCAAGTCCTTGCGGCGGTGCTGTTTTTCATCGGCATAGGCTTGAACGCCCGGGCCCAGTCCCAGTCCCCACTACAAAACATAGCGCCTGCCAGCGAAGCCAGCACCCCGCAGGGCAGCATCATCAGCGAAATCCGCGTGATCGGCAATCGTCGAATCCCCAAGGAAACGATCCTGGCGCGCATCTTCTCGCACGTGGGCGATCCCTATGATTCCGCTACTGTGGAACGTGATTTCAATTCACTGTGGAACACCGGATATTTTGAGAATGTCCAGATCAACCGCGAGACCACGCCCAAGGGGGTGATTCTAACGATCATCGTTCGCGAGCGGCCGACCATTCGAGAGATCAATTACAAGGGACTTAGCTCGGTCTCTGTCTCCGACGTGCTGGACCGGTACAAAAAGGCGAAGGTGCCGTTGTCGGTCGATAGTCAGTATGACCCGACCAAGATCAAGCTGGCGGAAACCGTACTGAAGGAATTGCTGGCCGAGCACGGACACCAGTTTGCAACGATTCACACAGTGATCAGGACCATTCCTCCGGCGTCCGTCTCGGTGAACTTCAACGTGAAGGAAGGCCCGACGGTGAAAGTGGGCCACATCAAGTTTGAAGGGAACAAGCAGGTATCCGGCCGTGCGCTGCGGGCTTCCATGAAGAACCTGAAGCCGATCGGCATTCCGCATTCGATCATTCTGGAGAACCTGTTCGCCCGCACCTACGATGAAAGCAAGCTGGAAGAGGATACCGAGCGGATCCGGCAGGCGTACCGCGACCGTGGATACTTCCGGGCCAGCGTGGAGCAGCCGCTGACCCACATTCGCAACCAGGGTGGACTCTATATTCCGCTGATTCATTCGCGGAAGGGTAAGTCAATCGACATCACAATCCCGGTGGAGGAAGGCGATGAGTATCGGCTGGGCGGCATTACGTTTACCGGAAACAAGCGAGTAACGAACAAGCAGGCGCTGCGGTCGCTGTTCAAGCTGAAGGATGGACAGGTTTTCAACGCATCGCTGGTTGGCAAGGGCCTGGAGAACATGCGCAAGGCCTACGGACAACTGGGGTATATCAACTTCACCGCAGTTCCGACGCCGCGCATCGATGAGCCCAAGAAGCTGGTGTACCTGAGCATCGACATCGACGAAGGCAAGCCGTACTACGTTTCGCGGATCGAGTTTCGCGGCAACACCACCACGCGCGACAGTGTCATTCGACGGGAGCTGCTGCTGGAAGAAGGCCAAGTTTACAACAGTCACCTGTGGGAGATGAGTTTGTTGCGCCTGAACCAGCTAAGCTACTTCAATCCGCTGAAAGTGGATCAGGATTCTGAGACGCAGCAGGATGCCGACAACGGCACCGTGAACCTGCTGCTGAACGTGAAGGAAAAGGGCAAGAACTCCATTGGATTGAATGGAGGATTCAGCGGTCTGTCGGGTGCGTTCGTCGGCTTGAATTACCAGACCAACAACTTCCTGGGACTGGGTGAATCGCTGACCCTGCAAGCGGCGTTGGGTGATCTGCAGCGTAACTTTACCTTTGGAATGACGATTCCCTACGTGAAGAATCATCCGCTGTCTTTGGGCTTTCAGGTGACTGCGCAAAAGTCGGAGTACAACGCGTTCAAGAATCCATTGTCTTTGACGGGGAAGAGCCAGAACTTCGATACCGCGCAGCAATCCTTTGTGCAGAATTACAACCAGAAAAAGACGGGATTGAGCTTGTCGGCGAGCTATCCGATCCCGCGCACCTTCAAGCGTGTTGGCGCCACGTACAGTCTGAGCAAGTCGAATATCCAGGCCTTTAGCCCGGCGACGACGAACCTGTTTCAGTATTTGAACTTCCGCCATGGAACTACGGGAAGAAGCGCGCTGAACGGAATCGTCACCAGTCAGATTTCTCTGAGCTACAGCTACAGCACGGTGGGCAATCCTTACCGGCCGCGCACCGGTCAAAGCCTCAATGTTGTCCTGCAGGCTTCGGGACTGGGTGGCAACGTCAGCTCCATCACGCCGTTGGTGGAATACAAGATCTTCAAGCCGATTACGAAGTTCCACTTCAATCCTGAGGGACGCAACGTCTTCGCCTATCGCGTCCAGCTGTCCTACATCCAGGGCATCGCGGGACTGGTGGCGTCACCCTTTGACCGCTTCTACGCCGGCGGTGAAAACGATATTCGCGGTTTCGATGTACGCTCGGCGACGCCGTATTCTTTCGTTCCCACCAAGGTGTTGTACAACCTGACCAATCCGGACGGAAGCTTAGTGCCGAGGGATCCCACGAATCCAACGCTGGGCCCGGTACAGATTCCATTGCCCGTGTATTCGGTGGCTTCGGTCGGCGGCGATACGCAAATGACCAACAATATCGAATACCGCATCCCTGTCGCAGGGCCGGTGGACTTCTCGTTCTTTGTCGACTTCAATTTGGATATGGCGTTGAATCATGACCAGCTGGAGTTGAACCCGCAGGCTAAGGCGAATCTGAATGGTGCGCTGTATGGGTGTCCGGAGTTGGTGAATGGCACCTGCCAGGGTGGTGTGACATGGGAGCAGGCACAGGGCGGAGTTCCATTCCCGTCTCGTTTGAGCGTCATTCCCGGTACGAATATTCTTCCGCGCACATCGGTCGGTCCGCAGATCACGGCCATGCTGCCCATTATCAATGCGCCGGTACGCATCTTTTTCGCTTTCAACCCCAACCGCTTACACCAGATCCAGGGTTCAAATATTCTGTTTGATCGCAGTTTCTTCCCGCCGGGCGACGCGGGAACTTTTACGTATAACGAAGCGCTGGCAAATTATGGAGCGAAGTATTTCCTGTGGGAGCCACGCAAGACGCTGCGTGTAAGTGTGAGTACATCGTTCTAATTGGGAGTCGCTGGAGTCGATCGGGAGTGGAGCGTTCGCGGGAGCGGTTGCGACAGCGACATGGCCGGGCGAAAACGGGGAGGAAGCATGAGGAGAGCCGGGTGGGAGCGGTTTGACGGAAGATTTTCGGCACTCCTATAATCCTTCCAGATCACTTCTTAGCCGAATGTTATGGATTTCCCCCTCGGCAGACTCTGGTGAGGTTGGTTTTGCGCGGAGAAATGAAGCGCGGCCCTTCCTGAAGGAATAGCCGCACAAAAGGAATTCGCAATTGATTGCACGATGAGATTCGGTTTCGCTTGTCTACGCTGCAAGCCGGGAAGAATGCCCGATTGCCACGAACCAGCAGCCAGCCTCCAAAAATGATGAAAGTTCCAAATCCTGCTCCACCTGCAGGGTGAAAACCGATTGGAAGTCAAAGGAGTTCCAAATTATTATGAAGCGTTCTTTATTTGTGGTTGCCGCACTGGCAGCGACCTTCACCGTCGGCGCCGGCGCGCAGACCAGCCAACCACCATCCGCACCCGCACCCGCATCCGCTAATGTTCCGCCAACAGGCGCCTCGAAAATTGCCGTGATCGCGTTCCAGCCTGCGGTCGCTGCCACCAATGAAGGACGCGCGGCATTTGCCAAGGTCCAGCAGAGGTTCCAGCCTAAGCAAACGGAATTGAAAGGCTTGAGCGATCAGATCGACGCGCTGAAGAAGCAATTGCAGGCCGACGGCAGCACGCTCAGTCCCGAGGAGCGCGCGACACGGCTGCGAACCATCGACGACAAGGAAAAGTCGTTGCAACGGCAAGGACAGGACGCGCAATCTGACTTTCAGCAGGCGATGTCGGAAGCCTACCAGGGAATCGCTCAGAAGTTTTACGCAGTGCTGCAGGATTATTGCAAAGAGAACGGATACGGCGCGGTGTTCGATATGAGCTCGCAGCAAACACCTGTGGTTTGGGCGAGCAAGACCGCAGATATCAGCCAAGCCGTTGTGCAGGAATACAACCAGAAGTCGGGTGTACCGGCTCCTGCGGGAACCGCCGCCAAGCCGGCAGCGCCTGCGGCGACCCATCACCGCACCACACCTGCGGCGCATTAAAGCTTTGCGATTGCCTGCCGATAGATAGAGTAGACGGCAACTGATTGCAACACATTGGGGCGGTTCCTGCCGCGTTCCGGCGGACCGCCTTTTCTTGTGGAAAAAGTTGTGGGAAATTCGGTTTTGGGACAGTTGCTAGTCGACGGTTTCTCGGGCGATTGAGTTTTTTTGCATTTTTATTTTGTAAGCTATTGATTCTATTAACAAACGAGGAGTCGACTGGATTTTCGATCCGATGGAAATCTAAATTGCACCCTTTTAGCTTTCCACAGTGTGCCGTGAAGGCTACGTGAATTTCAGACTGATTTCAGGGGCTTTTACGAGTCTTCGCCGATCCTGAGGACCGCCAGGAAGGCCTCCTGCGGTATGTCGACTCGCCCGATCCGCTTCATTCGCTTTTTCCCCTCTTTTTGCTTCTCCAGCAGCTTGCGCTTGCGGGATATATCGCCGCCGTAACATTTGGCGAGAACATTCTTGCGCAGCGCGGCGACCGTTTCGCGCGCGATGACTTTCGCTCCAATGGCAGCCTGAATGGCCACTTCAAACATTTGCCGCGGGATCAACTCGCGCATCTTCGAGACCAGAGCTCGACCGCGCTCATATGCAAACTCCTGATGCACAATGATCGACAGCGCATCCACCGGCTCGCCGGAAACTAGGATGTCGAGCTTGACCATAGGAGAGTCCCAGGTGTCGGACAAGTGGTAATCGAGCGAGGCATACCCGCGAGAGATGGATTTGAGGCGATCGTAAAAATCAAGCACGATCTCGTTGAGCGGCAGTTCATAGGTCAGCATCACGCGGGTGGGGCTGACGTATTCAAAATTCTTCTGGCGTCCGCGTTTGTCTTCCACCAGTTTCAGGATGCCGCCGACATATTCCTCATTGGTCAGGATGGTGGCGGTGATGACCGGCTCCTGGATTCTTTCGATGTTGGTGGGATTTGGCCAGCGCGAG
This sequence comes from uncultured Acidobacteriota bacterium, assembly GCA_963817855.1. Classification (GTDB taxonomy): domain Bacteria; phylum Acidobacteriota; class Terriglobia; order Terriglobales; family Acidobacteriaceae; genus JAKAAZ01. Next base: position 648,007 of record CAWFQA010000001.1, read on the forward strand.
GGATTGTCGACTTCGACTACATTGCCATCGGTGAGCGTGATGCGATAACGCACGCCGGGCGCCGTGGTGATCAGGTCGAGATCGAATTCGCGCTCCAACCGCTCCTGAATAATTTCCATGTGCAGCAATCCGAGAAAGCCGCAGCGGAAGCCAAACCCGAGCGCAACCGAGCTTTCCGGTTCGAAGAAAAAAGAAGAGTCGTTGAGACGAAGTTTCTCGAGGGCCTCGCGCAGCAGGGTGTGCTCGTGAGCATCCACGGTGTAGAGGCCGGCGAAGACCATCGGCTTGATGTCTTCAAAGCCGGGCAGCGGCATTGGGCTCGGGTTGGCGTCGTGGGTGATGGTATCGCCGATCTTCGCGTCGGCCACATTCTTGATGGTTGCCACAAAGAAACCGACTTCGCCGGCGGAAAGTTCCTGCACCGCAACCGGCTTGGGGGTTTGCACGCCGATCGATTCCACTTCAAACGTTCGGCCATTCGACATGAGTCGAATTTTTTCTCCGCGCTTCAGCCGTCCGTTGATGACACGCGTCAGCACGATCACGCCACGATACGAATCGAACCAGGAATCGAAGATGAGCGCCTGCAGCGGGGCTTCCGCGTTGCCGCTGGGAGGCGGCAGGCGATGCACGACCGCTTCCAGCACTGCCTCTACGCCGAGGCCGGTCTTGGCGCTGATGGGCAGCGCGTCGGTGGCGTCGAGCCCGATGGTCTGCTCAATCATTTCCTTGCTGCGTTCCACATCGGCGCTGGGCAGGTCAATCTTGTTGATGATGGGGATAATGTCGAGGCCGTTGTTGATGGCGATGTGCGCGTTGGCCAGGGTCTGGGCTTCTACACCCTGAGTGGCGTCGACAACCAGCAGCGCGCCTTCGCAGGAAGCCAGCGAGCGCGAAACTTCATAGGAAAAATCCACGTGGCCGGGAGTATCGATCAAATTCAGCTGATAGGTCTCGCCATTCTCGGCTTTGTAAGCCATTCGTACGGCGTGGGCTTTGATGGTGATGCCTCGTTCACGCTCCAGGTCCATATCATCCAGCACCTGCGCCTGCATCTCGCGCGCGGAGAGAGAGCCAGTCAGCTCCAGCAGGCGATCGGAAAGCGTGGATTTGCCGTGGTCAATATGGGCAATGATGGCGAAGTTGCGGATGTGTTCTCGATCCATGAAGGAAAGCCGGCTGGCAGAAAAGAAAAGTTCCACACGCCGACTGTAATGGCGTTTGGAAGCGAGTCTCTTCAGCTGAGTTTACCATCTGACGCAGGGAAGATTTTAAGGTGGGAGACAGGATGAGGCTCAACCGCGGGACGGCGATTAACATCGGGGTCGAAATCCTCGTCAACTTCGTTCTTCCGTACGCGATTTACATCCAAACGGAGTCAAGAATTGGCGCGGCTCACGCCCTAATGGCTGCGTCGTTACCGCCGATCCTGTGGAGTGTGATCGAGTTCGCGCGGAAGCGACGAATCGATGCATTGTCGCTGCTGGTGATTGTAAGTATCGTGCTGTCGCTACTTGCATTCCTTGGCGGAGGCTCGGTGCGGTTTCTGCAATTGCGAGAGAACCTTGTGACAGGATTGGTGGGCCTGGTGTTTCTTGGCTCGGCTGCCATCGGACGCCCACTGATCTATCAACTTGCCCGCGCATCCATGCTGCGAAAATCGCAATCGGAGGCGGACAAGTTCGAGCAGCTCCGTGTCCACCGGCAATTTCGACGGGGTATGACCATGATGACTCTGGTGTGGGGATTCGGATTGGTCGCGCAAACTGCTGTCGCTTGCGCGCTGGTCTTCCGCATGACAATTCGGAATTACCTGATCGCGAGCCCATTCCTGGGCTACGGAACGATGGGGGCATTGGGACTCTGGACTTTTTTATATGCAAGACGAATGAAACGACGTGGCGAGGCTGCGCGGAGGGCGGCTGAAGCGAAAGGACAGACAAACAGCGTGCCAAGCTGATGCAGGCGGGGAGAGCATTCAGGCGGGAAGATTGGTACTCTCATTTGACCGACCTGCGTACTGTCGGCCTGGGAGTTCGGCGGCACCTTTTCAGCGATCGAAGTTGCGCCCCTTTTCTGTGGGTTGCCGCGCGAGGATACCTATTGATGCGGATCGATGCTCTTGCATTGAAATGATCATACAAGGCCATACAATGGGAAGCGAACGTCCCTGACTGCCTTTGATGAAATATCTGCTCCTCCCGATTGCGAGCGGCGTGCTGCTCTTGCTCTGTGGATGTCCGGCGCAACAGCCGAGCGCACCCGCAAGCGCATCGTCGCACGCAACCGCGCCGACGCTGAACAGCGGAGCGACGGCACCGACGACAGAGAAGACTTCGACCGCGGCGACCTCAGTCGCCTCTCCGGAACCTCCCGCGCAGCAGGACCAGACGCTGATCGCCGCCTCCAAGAAAGCTTTCGATACCGGGATGTCGCTGTATCAAGCAGGCGAGTACCAGGCGGCGCGCGAAGATTTCGATCGCGCGGTCGATATCTTCCTGAGGAGCGGCCGCGATCTAAAGAGCGACAGCGTGCTGAACGATGCATTTGAGCAGCGCGTGGATGCGATCAACGCTCTTGAACTCAATTCGCTGCAGCAGAGCAACGGATTCAGCCAGCAGGAAGAGACGCCCGTCGGCGTAGCCAATGATGTGACCTTCCCGGTGGATCCGAATCTGTTGGCGCGAGCGCAGGCGGATTTGAAGATCACGCATTCCGATCTTCCGCTGGTGGTGAATGATTATGTGGCGAGCTACATCAACTACTTCACCAATACCCGAACAGGCCATAACACGATCGAAAATTCCTTGACCCGCGAGGGACCGTATCGTGCCATGGTGGAGCAGGTGCTGACCAACGCCGGCATGCCGAAAGACCTGATTTACCTTGCCGTGGCGGAATCCGGGTTCAGGCCGCGGGCCGTCAATCGTCGTACCGGCGCCGGTGGCATGTGGCAGTTTATGCCGCATGGCAATTATGGGTTGGCGCGGAACGCCTGGGTGGATGAACGGTTTGATCCGGAGAAATCGACCCGCGCGTACGCTCGCTACATTAAAGAGCTGCACGAGCAGTTCGGCGACTGGTATTTGGCAATGGCGGCCTACGACTGGGGACCGGGCAAGGTGCAGCGCGCCGTGCAACGCACCGGGTACGCGGACTTCTGGGAACTGTATCAGCGCAACGTGCTGCCGGCCGAGACGAAAGAATTATGTGCCCATTATTCTGGCGGCGGCGATCATGGCGAAGAACCCGAGCCAGTATGGGCTCTCCGATATTCCCGTCGATCCGCCGCTGCGTTCCGACACGGTGACGACGAATTCCACCATCAATCTTCGCCTGGTGGCGGACCTGGTGGGAACGACGACGGAGCAGATTCAGGAACTGAATCCCAGCTTGTTGCAGATGAGCACGCCGAGCGATTTTCCCTTCGATCTGCATCTGCCGCCGGGAACCGCTCCGTTGTTTCAGCAGCGCCTGGCACTGGTGCCGGAAAAACATCGCTACGCATGGCGCTTCCATATCGCCACGCAAGACGACACCCTGGCGAGCATCGCGCAAACATTTCATGTGACCACGAAGGAGTTGGCGGAGGCCAACGGGCTGCACTCGGACGATTCACTGCACGCGGATGAGGAGCTGTTGATTCCGGTGCCGCCCCCGGTCACCTCCGCGCATATGCGCTATCGCGTGCGTCGCGGCGACACCATGGTGACGCTGGCGGATCGATATGGCGTGACCACCAGTCAGTTGCGCCGCTGGAATGGTCTGCATGGAAATCGCCTGCCAACGGGCAGATATATCTATGTATCGGAGCCGGTGCGAAGGCATCGTAGCCACAGCTATCAGCATGGGAGCACCGCTCAGCATAGCTCCAGGAGCCCTTCCTCCATCGGAAAGAAGGAGCACCGCAGCGGTTCGTCGAGTTATGCACAGACTTCTTCCAGCGAGCATCACAAGAAAAAGACGGAGTGACTCGCGTTCCGATCGCATCGAAGTAACCAGCCGCATAAACTTGCCGCTTGTGTTTCCGACGAACTCGTAGCATCCTTATGCAGGTATGGACTCGATTGCCTGCTGCGGCTAGATTGCTGAAGATGTAAGATACGGCCAAGAGCGGTAACGGCCAAGGGAGATGACCATGATCGACGATCAATTCAAGCGAATGTCCGATGAAAGTGAGTACGAACCGGAGACGGGTGAGTTTGGCGAAGATGCCGGTGATGGATTTGAGGAAGAAGAAGTGACCATCTCCATCACGTCGGACGACGATGAAGACTCTGACGAAGATGAGGGGACCATGGTTGCAGCAACTCCGGTGGTGGACTATCAGAGGCCCGCGGCGCCGGCGAAGGCAGCGGCGAAACCGGCGAGCGCAGTTGCCAAGCCTGCAGTAAAGAAGGCGGCCAAGAAAGCGCCAGCCAAGAAAACTGCGGTGAAAAAAGCGGTGGCGAAGAAGGCGGCTGTGAAAGCGCCTTCGAAGAAAGCCGCCAAAAAGGCTCCGGCAAAGAAAGCCGCCAAGAAAGCTCCGGCGAAAAAGGTCGTGAAGAAGACAGCGAAAAAAGCTTCGGCGAAGTCAGCCGTAAAGAAGTCCGCCAAGAAAGCGGTCAAGCAACACGGTAAATCTACTTCAACAAGGGGTACTAAATTGGCAGTTAAAAAGGCAACCAAAAAGGCAGCAAAGAAGGCTCCAGCCAAGAAGGCTGCAGCGAAGAAATCACCTGCAAAGAAATCAGCCAAGAAGGCCGCAAAGAAGAAGTAACGTAATTCAAGGCAAGCAAAAGGGCCCGGCAAGGATGCCGGGCATTTTTGCGTCTGGAGCATGTGGGGGTGAGGACAAAGTTTTAAGATCAGAAGCCGTTATTCCGCTGGCCTCGATTCGATGGGGTGGTAATAACGTGCCTCTGGATCGGCGCAGCCGTGGCATATCTTTTGGCCGTCGCGCACGATATACCGGTCGTAATTGATGCCCTCTCCGCAAATAGCACAGAGTGTGCGTTCCGATTTGTAGCCGGGAAATTCTTTTGCGCCAAGCGGTACCTGCACCCACTGCTCGCTAAACAGGATATTTTCCGGAAGTTCGCGATAGGCCAGCATCTGCTGCTGATTCTTGTTCTCGATTTCCGGATGCAGTCGGCGCGCCGCTTCCCTGGAAGACTCGCGAGCGCAGATGCGCACCGCCCGGCCACTTTCGACATCGACAAATGTTGCGGCCATCTTGCCCCAGTCGCGAAACTTCAACGCGCGCTTGCCCAGGCGGCAGCCGGTGACGACGGCGATAGCATCGGTGGCACAGCGGTCAATCTCCACAAATGTGACAAGCCGCTTACGATCTTTTCCGCGGGGATCGTAGAGACCGAGGCGGTCGCATCCCAGCATCGCCATGCGCACACCCAGCACCTGGCCGGCGCAGAGATGGCCGTGGGCAATTTCGGCTTCCTTCAGCAATTCGTCCATATCCTTCATGTATGTAGAGTACGCACGGACGGGCAGAAGATCGACAAGCACATTTTCTTAGTTTGGCATATCATGTGTGTCACATAAGGAGGAAACCGCCATGATTGGCAGCCTTCTTCTCGCAATCTCCACCACGCTGCTACCGCAAACGTCACAACCGCAGCAGGTGGCTCCGCTGATCCCCGCGCAGCATTTCACACCGGTCACCGTTCCCTTCGATTACTTCAATCGACACATCTTTATCACGCTGACGTTGAACGGCACCCCGGGGATGGTTTTTCTTATGGACAGCGGGACCAACTGCAACGTTTTGAGCATGGCTACCGCGGCCTCGATGGGATTGCGGCCGGTGAGCATTCAACAGAAAAAAGGGCTTGGGCTGGGGGCTGGCAAGGTAAACATCGCGGCGGCCAAGGATATCGACGCCAGGATCGGAAATATCCAGATCGCGAACTTGATGGCGGTAGTCGATCTCACGGACCTGGAAAATCGCTTTGGACATCGCATTGACGGGATTCTGGGATTTCCATTTTTGCAGAACTTCGTCGTGCAACTGGATTTCACTCAGCATGTGCTGACCTTAATGCCGTCAAAGAAATACTCGTATCGAGGGACCGGCGACATGCTGTATTTGACCAGTCGATCGAAGGCGACCTCCATCCCGGTGATGCTGAGCACCGTGGACCATAGGGAGCGACAGATCAAGGTGGAGGTGGATACCGGCAGCGACGTGACCCTGTTGCTGTATTCGCAGTTTGTGCATGGCGCTCACATGGAGGGAATGTTTCCTGCCAAGTCGCAACTGCAGGCGTACGGGCTGGGAGGATATTTTTCGATGGAGTATGGGGTATTGAGTGCCCTGCTGATGGGCCGAACACAAGCCAGCAATCTGACAATTTTCAAAATGCTGAGCGAGCCGATGGCCACCCGAACGGGCTTCGCCGGGGTAATCGGCACGTCGCTGCTGGACCAGTTCGGCAAGGTTGTATTTGATGTGCCGCGGGGCCACATTATTTTCGAATTGAATCCGGCGAGCCAGGTTTCGACAAACCGGCCCTTACTTCCTGCGATTCCTTGACGGAAGGCGCAGGGTTGAAGCGATCGATTCGATAGCGATTGTGGATTGGCGCAATTGTGCACAGGCTGAGCTACGTGCATTTGTATTTTGACATGGATACATGCGAAGCGGAGGTGAAAGGCATGAGACGCAGGATCATTGTCACCCTGGCGGCAATGGTTTGCATGATGCCGCACGCCGATCCATCACGGACGTTAAAGCCGAAATCCAAGCCGCCACTGGTGCTGGGACGCTCCAAAGGACCCACTGCCGCTTTGACGGTGCCATTTGAGTATTTTCGACGGCACATCTATGTGACCGTCAGCTTGCAGGGCAAGCTGGGTTTTGTTTTCATGCTGGACAGCGGCGCAAATCGAAATATTTTGAACCTGCGAACCTCGAAGCTGCTTGGCATGCAGCCACTCAAATTGCAGCAGGAAAAAAACGTCGGATTCGGCGACGCGCCTGTCTATGTCGCTCCGGAAGAACGTATCAATGCGACCATCGGCTCCATCCAGGTGGCGCAAACGATGGCGGTGATCGACTTGAACCGGTTTGAACAGCACTTCGGTCATCGGACCGACGGCATGTTGGGCTACCCATTCCTGCGGAACTTTGTGGTGAAGGTGGATTTTCAGAAGAAGCTTCTGACTTTATTTCCCAGGGACGGATATATCTATCGGGGGTCCGGCTTAGAGATCGCGTTGAAACCGAGTCGTGACTTTGTGATTACGCCCATCGCGCTGGGAAGCGATCGCCTGGTGCGCTACAGCGTCGACATGGCAGTGGACACCGGAAGTGACGCGACCATGATGCTGTACGATCAGTACGTTCGCCGGTTGGAACTGCAGGACAGCCGACAACATTCCGTATCCCGGCTGGCCTTTGGATTGAACGGATTTTATCCTGTAGCGCTGGGGAGCATCGATTCCTTTTCAATCGGTGATGCGGAAACCCATAACGTGGCTGTGGATTATTTGGCGGAGAATGAAACGGCCGCGGCGGAGCGGACGCTGCCGGGAGCGATCGGCAACGGAATCCTGCAGAACTTCCGCGCTGTCATCTTCGATGTGCCGCAGGGACGGATGTTTCTTGAACTGAAACCTCCGCCGCTCACACCAGGTACGACCCGCACTGTGAGGTATTAAGAGCGGGCTGCATTATTGGTCGTCTGGGGATTCGCCCTCCTCAATCAGAGCTGATGCCAGGCCGAAGATTTTATAACTGACGGCCGCGCTGTTGGTCGGATGGAAGACAACCTGCAACGGTTGGCGCTGCCAGGTTGCCGGAGCGCAGGCCGGGGTGGGGTGATCGTCCACCGTCCATTGCGAAAGGGCTTTGGCCACCAGCGGTCGTCGCACTCCTAATTGCGAAACCACCGCGTAGAGATGTTTGCCGGTGGTGTTAACACCGCAATAGGCGGCATAGTCGCGAAACCAGACAATCTCCGAAACAGCCGGATCGAAGTCCGGCAAATGCAGCACGCTAATGTGCGCGGAACTGCGATCGACAAGCAGCCAGGGCCCCAGAACCCAGAGCCAGTGGGCACCCACCTCATCCGGCAATGCGTCGTTCAGCTTAACGGCGCGGCGAGCGACAAACGTTCGATCCGTGATTTCATGAATCTCACCAGTGGTCCAATCCTTGACCTGACCGTCGACGACCAGCGGACGCACGCGCAGCCGGGTGGGTTCATCGGCAGATGGGCTGGGTGCGGCAGGAGATAGGCTGGATGCGGCAGCGGGGGCGGTGTAGGGTACCTTGCGCCATCCACCCAACGCCACCGAGTGAACCTTGGCGGCAACAGGAAGACAGAACAGCAGAAGAGTGGCGCAAACGCCGAGCGACTTGGGGCAGGCCATGGCCCGAGAGTAGCCGAGCGCGAGCCGGGATACAAGTGGCTTCGTAGCAGAGTCACTCTGAATGCAAGTCGCCGCGGCGACCTCAGAATGACTCGTATATTTATTCGATGACGGCAATTTTTGCGCGCTTGCCGACACGAATGGGTACATGCGCCGGCAATGCTTCCAGGCGCAGCCAGGGCGCCGAGTGCGATGCACCATTGATTGCAACGGCGCTGCTCTTCAGCTTGCGGTTCGCGTCGGTGGCTGAATCTGCGAGGCTACAGAGCGCCAGCAACTTGTCGACGCGAATTGACCGGGTTTCCGCATTCCAACCCAACGTATCTCGACTGACGTGGACTTCTTCCGCATCTGTCGGCATTTCCTTGCGCTGAAATTGTTTGGCCCAGTTTTCGTCCGCCTGTTGCGCGGCGGCCTGGGAATGAAAATCCGCGGTGATCGTGCGAGCCAGGCGCTTCTTGGCCTCCATCGGATGCAGCGCACCGCTGGCAACATCGTTCTTCATCGCTTCGATTTCGTGCGGGCGCAGGTCGGTGAGCAGCGTCCAGTAACGCCACATCAGCTCGTCGGAGATTGACATCAGCTTGCCATACATTTCCTGTGGCGGCTCGTGAACACCGATGGCGTTGCCGAGTGATTTCGACATTTTCTGCGCGCCGTCGAGGCCTTCGATAATCGGCATCATCAGGACGATCTGCGCCGGGGTGCCGGCCTGGCGTTGCAATTCGCGGCCGACCAGCAGGTTGAATCGTTGATCTGTGCCGCCGAGTTCGACGTCGGCGTCCAGCATGACGGAGTCGTAGCCCTGCGCCAGCGGATAGAGCATTTCGTGCAGCGAGATGGGTTGTTCGGACTGAAAGCGCTTGTGAAACTCGTCCCGCTCGAGCATCTGGGAGACGGTGAATTTTGCGGCCAGGCGAATGATGCCTTCAAAGCCGAGTTTGCCGAGCCACTCTGAGTTGTAGCGAACTTCGGTCTTTTCGCGATCGAGAATCTTGAAAACCTGATCGGTGTAGGTCTGGGAATTCTTGTCGATTTCCTCGCGCGTGAGTGGCTTGCGAGTGACAGAGCGGCCGGTGGGATCACCAATCAAGCTGGTGAAGTCGCCAATCAGAAAAATGACGGTATGTCCCAGGTCTTGAAAGTGCTTCAGCTTGCGAATCAGAACGGTGTGGCCCAAGTGGAGATCGGGCGCAGTGGGATCGAAGCCGGCTTTGACGCGCAAGGGGCGGCCAGTGGCGCGCGATTGTTCCAGCCGGGCGCGCAGCTCGGGCAGCGGAATAATTTCTGCAGTGCCTTTCCTGAGGTATTCGAGTTGTTCGTCGACAGGGGCGAACTCGCCATGGCGATCAAAATTGGACATGATGCAACCTAGTATAAAGATTGCGTGGCCTGCTGCGGCGGGTTCCTGCGGTGCGGGGTGAGCTGTGGCGATTGATGTTGCGTCGGTTCGGGCGGATACGCCGGGGTGCGAAAACGTTCTGCACTTGAACAATGCCGGCGCCAGTCTGTCGCCGACTCCCGTGCTGGAGCGGGTGAAGACGCATCTCGACTTGGAAGCCGCGATCGGCGGGTATGAGGCCGAGGACAGTGTCGCCGAGGAATACCAGGGTATATATGGCTCCATTGCGAGAATGCTGGAATGCGCGGCGAACGAAATCGCACTGGTAGAAAATGCGACGCGCGCATGGGATGCGGCGTTTTACGCGCTGGCTGAAAGTTTTGAGCCGGGCGACAAAATTCTTACCGCGTCGAATGAATATGTCAGTAATTACCTGGCGTTTTTGCAGGTGGCGCGCCAGCGAAGCATCGAAATTGTTGTTGTTCCAAACGAGCCGGAAGGAGAGATTTCTCTCACCGCACTGGAGGCGGCGATTCGGCAACATGGGGAGCGGGTGAAGCTGATTGCCTTGACTCACGTGCCAACCAATGGTGGGTTGGTGCAGCCGGCGGTGGCGGTGGGTCGTATCGCGCGCCGGAATCAAATTCCATATTTGCTGGATGCATGTCAGGCGGCCGGACAAATGCCGCTAAAGGTGGAGGAACTAGGCTGCGATATGCTGGCCGCCACCGGACGGAAATATTTGCGTGGGCCGCGAGGAACGGGCTTTCTGTATATACGGCAATCGATGTTGGAGCGGTTGGAGCCGACACCCATCGACATGAGCTCGGCTGAGTGGAGCTCGCGAGAAGAATACAAACTGCGCAACGATGCACGCCGATTTGAAATTTCAGGCGGTTCAGTGGCGTGCCAGCTGGGCCTGGGAATCGCGGTCGAGTATGCGATGGCGGTGGGGCTGGACAACATTGCCGCGCGGGTAACTGCGCTGGCGGAACAGTTGCGCGAGAAACTGGGCGAAATTCCTGGAGTCACGGTGCGGGACCTGCCGGGCAGCGGCAGCCAGATGCGCTGCGGTATTGTGACCTTCACCCATGAACAGCATGACGCGAGAGCCATCGTCGCAACAATGCGCGAGCAGCGGATCAATGTGCGGGTGACCCCGCTTAGTTCAACGCGCATTGACATGGAGCAGCGAGGACTGACCGCAATGGTGCGCGCCTCCGTGCATTACTACAACACGGACGAAGAAATTGCGCGCTTCGCCAAGGCTGTCGCGGCAATGTAAAGTGCACCCGCGGGCACAGAAAACATGGCAGATACCCGCGAATTCTTTCTGGTAGCGGTGACTCGGGAAGCTGATATGCTTGGCGGAGAAAAAGTCTCCCTTCGCCTTAGCCCAATGTGTCAGAGGAGTGTCCGATGGTTCTTAAGACCGACGGTTGTCGGCGGCCGTTTTGCACTTCGCCCGTTCGGGCTCTCTCGCGAACATTGTTGCTGGCCTGTCTGCTGCTTCCTGCGATTTGCATGCATGGCCAGGCGTTTCAAACTCCTAATCCCGGCACAGGCTACGTGGCAGTCGCAGGCGAATGGCAATTCCGCATGGGAGATGATCTGTCCTGGGCAAGTCCCGCCTACAACGACTCCGGCTGGGAGCAACTGCGCGCTGACGACACCTGGGGTGCGCAGACCCATCCCGGCTACACAGGATTTGCCTGGTATCGCAAGCGCATTGATGTGACCGGCCCAGCGGGCAAGCTTTCCATTCTGATACCGCCGGTTGATGACGCATATGAAATTTACTGGAATGGCAAGAAGATTGGAGGCTATGGCGGCCTTCCGCCGCACGCGGCGTGGTGGGAGCTTGGGATGGGCCACGACACCGTCTACCCGCTCGGGCCCTCGCCGCTCAGTGGCGTGTTGGCGCTGCGGGTTTGGATGGCGCCGCTTTCCTCTAGCGATCCTTCTACAATTGGCGGCCTGGTTGCACCTCCGCTGCTGGGCAGTCCGGCTGTTCTCACCATGCAGGCGGCCATGCCGCAATACTTGCAGGAGCAGCAGCAGCTTCCGCAAACTCTCATCTCTGCCGTGATGCTGGTCGCCGGACTGCTCACCCTGTTGCTGTTTCTACGCGATCGTAAGGAGTGGTTGTATCTGTGGTTGGGCATCTACCTGCTAGCCAGCGGATTCATCACCAGTTTTTTCTTTTGGGGCGGCAATCTGCATTTTATTGCATTGAGCCACATCGTACAGTTTCTCCAGACATCCCAGGACATCTCGCTTTGGCTGCTTCTGCTCACGCTCTTCGGATTCAGCCGGGAGCCTCGCTGGCGGCGCTGGACGGTTGCGCTGGCCGTGTTCTATGTGGCCGCGCAGGCAGTGGACGCGATCATGATTTCCAACTGGCAATATGCCGGCATCGGCATGCAATGGACCGACGCCATTACCACCGCGATTTACCAGCTGGCCCCGCTCTATATTCTTTTCATTGTCGGTTTCGGTCTTTGGCGACGAAAGCGCCGGACGCTCTGGCCCTTGGCCATTATGGTCTTTCTCTTCGGCCTATGGACCTTCCTGAATGAGAACGTCGGTCAGGGCCAGCGTTTCACCCATTGGACACTTTCTGGCATTTTGCAGATATGGGGTCTTCGTTTCGGAGGCTATACCTTCAGCCCAGCTTTTCTGTTGGACACGCTGCTTTTCCTCGTCCTGGTCTTCACTGTGGCGCAACAGCAGTTGCAGGAGCGCCGGCGTCAGACGCACCTCGACACGGAAATCCAGTCCGCGCGCGAAGTCCAGCACGTTTTGATTCCGGAGGACGTCCCCGCCATTCCAGGCTTCTCGATTGCCAGCATCTACAAGCCCGCCACTGAACTTGGTGGCGATTTCTACCAGGTGATTCCGCTCGAGGCGGGAGGAGCGCTGGTTGTGGTGGGGGACGTCAGCGGCAAAGGATTGAAGGCTGCCATGGTGGTGTCACTGATTGTGGGCGCGCTGCGCACCCTGGCTGACTTTACACAGGAGCCGGCAGAAATTCTGCGGGGTCTGAATCGCCGTCTGATTGGCCGCACCCAGGGCGGATTTGCGACCTGCGTGGTCATGCGCATCGAACCCGATGGAAGCGCCGCGATTGCGACTGCCGGTCATTTTTCGCCGTTGCGGGAGGGAAGCGAACTGCCACTTGAAGGGGCGTTGCCGCTCGGCATTGTGCCGGATGCAACGTATGACCAGATTGTCTTCCGCATACAGGAAAACGAGACACTGATCTTCTATACCGACGGCATTGTGGAGGCCCGTAACGAACAAGGCGAATTGTTCGGCTTCGACCGGGTGCAGGAGATGTCGAGGGCAGGGTCGTCCGCAGTTCAAGTGGCGGAGGAAGCCAGCGCGTTCGGCCAGGATGATGACATCACGGTGCTGACGCTGACGCGACTGGCGGCCAGCGAGCCGGCGGTTGCCGCCACCGTCAAGCTAACGACGCAGATTGCCGCCGGCTAAAGCGAATCATATCGATTGCCGAGTTCTGGTCTCGATCTTTCCGTTCATGAAACTATGAAGGGAGTCGAGCCGGGGAGATGCGCAACCCCCGTGAACCGGAGGAGACATGTCGCGACGATCGACGATTTCGCTGGTTGCTGCGTGGCTTCTGGCAGCGGTATGGCTGGCTCCCGCGAGCTCGTCGCTATGCCAGAAGGGCTACACCGGCGCGGACCTGCAGCGTATGGGGCAATGGTTGCAGTTCTATCATTTGGACCTGGATAAGCTGGAAATTCCACCTTATGCGTCGCCCTACGCCGCCGCGCTGACCAGCGGCAAACATGGCTGGCGAATCGCGGTGTTTTTGCGCGATGGCGGAGTGACCAACGTGAGTTGGGATTCCGGATATCTGAAGCGTCCGTTTCAGGCGGCCAGCACCGACAACTTTGTGTTGTCTCCCGGCACGGGAACGAACTTCGGCGTCAGCTTCAGCGGATGCGACGCCAGGGATTGCGCCGGCAATTACGGGGCTCTGCTGTACCTGCCATGGAGCCGTCAATTTTTTCAGAAGGGAGTGGCGGGCCGTTCTGTGGCGTGCTCGCAGTCGTTGCTGGACCCGGCAAATGCGAAAGCGCTGCAGATGCTCGATGCCGCACTGAAGCGCCAGCAGGCGGATGTTTCGCATTATGTGGCGCCGCCGTGCCCGGGAGTCCCCACGACAGGCCACTAATCTCCCTCATCCCCAAGTTCACAGGGGAATGCCGTTGGGGTTGCACGATTGCGTGCCTTCTTTTAGCGTCAAGACTATGACAGAAAAGGGATCATCTTCAGGAGTGATGCTCTCGCTCCAGGGAAAAGTTGCGCTGATCACAGGAGGGTCGCGTGGAATCGGCGCGGCCACGGTTCGGCTGTTTGTCGAGGCAGGCGCCAAAGTGGTGTTCAACTATCGCAGCGCGGCGAAAGAAGCCGAAGCGCTGGCGGGAGAATGCGGTGGTCCGGAGCGCTGCCGGGGAGTACGCCGTGAGCTGACAACTCCGGCGCACGGCCGTGAGCTGGTCGAGGATACGGTGCGCGCATTTGGCAGGCTCGATTGCCTGGTGGGCAATCATGGCATTTGGCCGCCGGACGATGCGCCCATTGAGCGGATGGCGGATGCGCAATGGCATCGCACCATGCACATCAACCTGGACAGCATGTTTGGCGTGGTGCAGGCGGCGGTTGGCCAGTTTAAAAAACAGGGTAGGCCGGACAAGAATGCGGCGGCGGGGTTCATCGTGCTGATCAGCTCGACCGCGGGACAGCGCGGAGAAGCGATGCACTCCGACTATGCGGCGTCGAAGGGCGCGCTCATCAGCTTTACGAAGAGCTTGTCGAGCGAACTGATCCGCGACGGCATCCACGTGAATTGCGTGGCGCCCGGATGGGTGGACACGGACATGTCGGCGGCGACATTGCGCGACACGAAGAAATACGAGCGCGTTGTTTCTGGAATTCCGCTGGGACGGGCTGCGACGGTAGCGGAGATTGCCGGACCGGTGCTGTTCTTGTGCACACCATTCGCGGGCTTTGTCAGCGGAGAGGTCTTCAATGTCAACGGCGGCTCGGTGCTGGTGGGGTAGCTCGACGAGACGTCTGCGGCCGGGGCTGGCGTGGGCATTGATCTTTGTCGTGTCGTGGCCGGCATTGCTGAGGGCACAGGCCACCGATGCTGCTGCGGTTGCGAGCCAGCGAAAAGCGCATGCGGCGTTGGCGGCAACGATCCAGGCGCTGGGCGGACCGGCATGGGTGAGTCTGCGAACCAGCCGGGAACACGTTCGCATTGCAACCTTCTTTCAGGGCAATCCAACCGGAGAAGTAGCCGACGCGGTGATCTGCCGCGAGCATCCTACCAAGGAGCGCGTCGAGCTCGATAAGGGGCACGTGATTGAAATTTTTTCCGGTTCGAATGGCTGGGAGATCACCTACAAGGGAAAGAAATATCTGGCGGCAGAAAAAATAAAGGACCATGTGCGCTGGCAGAGGCATTCTCTGCGACGAGTGCTGGATCGGTGGCTCGACGATCCGGCCACGGTGGTTCTGGATGATGGTAGCGAGCCGGTAGAGCGACACCCGGCGCAACAGTTCACGCTGATGAACGCCGGGCATAACGCAGTGACGCTCGACCTGGATGCGGAGAGTCATCTGCCATTGCGGCTCAGTTTCGAGTGGCGCGATCCGCGCTTTCACGACAAGAACGTGGATGCTATCCAGTTCGACAACTATCACCGCATCGGTGGCATTGCGACGCCGTTTACCGTCACGCGGACTCACAATGGTGAGATTGTGCAGCAGACGTTCCTCTTGCAGGCCGAATACAACGTCGACTTCCCGGAAAACTTATTTGATCCGGACTATGCCGCGGCGCACCTGAAGTAGTCGATGGAGGAACGATGAAAAATCCTTTTGCGCACCATGTGGAGCCCGCGAAGGAGGAACCAAATGATTCCATTGCGTCCGTGGAGACGATCTATCGGCTCGATTGGGAGCGCTCGTATCCGCAAAGCCTGGAGCGAGTGTGGCAGTCAATTTCCAATGCCGAGGAGATTACGGCATGGATGAAGTTTCCGACCCAGCTGGAGCGGCGGGTGGGGGGCAAAATTCACATTGCATTTTCCGCGGAGGGTTCGCTGGAAGGGATCGTCTGCGAGTTTGAACCCCCGCATTTGCTGATCTACACCTGGGGAGATTCGCTGGTGAACTGGAAGCTGGAGGGCTACGCGGCAGAAACCAGGCTGCATTTTTCTCATGTGGGAGTTCGTCCTGAATTGCTGGCAGGACTGGGTGCAGGGTGGCACCGATTTTTGGATCAACTGGAAGACCATCTGGCGGGGAGCACCCGGCCCGACCGTTACAAGGACCTGAAAGCGCGCTACGAAAACGCGGTCAAAGCATAGAAGCTCGGCGCTCCATCCTCGCGACGTTTTATAATCTGCTGGAACGCTATGGAAAATAATGAGCACGCAAATCCCGAAGATACATTGCTGAAGGCTCCGCTCGACGTTGTCGAGATCATGAAACTCCTGCCGCATCGCTATCCTTTTCTGCTGGTCGACCGCGTGGTCGAGATGGAGCGCAGAAAGCGGATTGTCGCTATCAAGAATGTCACCGTCAACGAGCCGTTTTTCCAGGGACATTTTCCCGGCTATCCGATCATGCCGGGAGTGTTGCTGCTGGAAGCGTTGGCGCAGGCCGGCTGCATCCTTGTGATGGTGGAGCTGCCGGACCCAACCGAGAAGCTGATTGTCTTTACCGGGGTGGAGCACGCGCGATTTCGACGTCCCGCGCTGCCGGGCGATCAGGTGCGAATGGAAATCGATGTGCTGAACTGGCGCACCCGCGTGATGCGGATGCAGGGAAAAGCGTACGTGGACGGCAAGCTGATTTGCGAGGGAACGGTGACGTCTCAGATGGTACCGCGTAATCGCCCGATCAAGGCCGAAGCCGCAAGCGAAGCAGCGAGCATACCGCAAGAGGCCGCTGTCGAAGCGTGAGTATTCATTCCACCGCGCTGATCCACCCATCCAGCGTCGTTGCGGATACAGCGATGATTGGCGCGCGCTGCGTCGTCGGACCGTTTTGCACGATCGGCGCGAATGTCGAGATTGCGGAAGATTGCGATCTTGTGTCGCACGTTGTTGTCGATGGTCACACACGGCTGGGCAGCGGAAATAAGATTTTTCCTTTCGCTGCAGTCGGCATCCCTCCACAGGATTTGAAGTACCAGGACGAGCCGACGCGTCTTGAAATCGGCGAGCGCAATGTCATCCGCGAGCATGTCACTATTTCGCGGGGAACGAAGGGCGGCGGCGGCATCACACGGCTTGGCAGTGATTGCCTGGTGATGGCCTATGCCCACACCGGGCACGACAGCCAGGTGGGGAGTCACTGCATTCTGGCGAACGGCGCCACGCTGGCCGGTCACGTCGCCATTGAGGATTATGCGACGCTGGGAGCGCTCTGCGCCGTGCACCAGTTTTGCCGAATCGGCCGCTACGCCTATGTAGGCGGCGGCACAATCATTGTTCAGGATGTGCTGCCGTTTTCGCTGACCTCCGCGAAACGCGATGCGCATGCGTTCGGATTGAATCGCGTGGGACTGCAGCGCCGAGGATTTTCTTCTGAGCAGATGCGCGACCTGCACCATGCCTACAAAATATTGCGCGGAGCGAAGCTGAACACGACGCAGGCAGTGGAGAAATTGAAAGCGGAAGAAACTGCGTCCGAAGATGTGCGCTACCTGATCGAGTTCATCGAGAGCTCCACGCGCGGCGTTCTGAAATAGCCTGACAACCAAACATGTCCACACCTGTCCAAGCCGCTGCAGCTCGACCCGCAAGGCTGGGGCTGATCGCGGGAAATGGGCGATTTCCGTTTCTGCTGCTGGATGCGGCGCGAGCGCATGGCTCGGAGGTGATCGTCGCCGCGATCCGCGAGGAGACGGAGCCGGAGATGGATACGCGCGCCGCCCGCGATGCCGGCGTGCGAGTCCACTGGTTTTCATTGGGCGAGCTGGAGCGGTTGATTGCCATGTTTCATGCGGAAGGCGTCACCCAGGCGGTGATGGCCGGGCAGGTGAAGCACAAGCAGATTTTCTCCAGCATTCGACCGGACTGGCTGCTGGCTAAGCTGCTGCTTTCGCTTTCGTCGCGAAATACCGATGGACTGTTGGGCGCGATCGCGAAGGTGCTGCACGACGAGGGGATCGAGCTGATTTCCTCAACGACATTTCTGGAGCCATTGCTGGCGGGGCGAGGCGTACTGTCGAAGCGCAGCCCGAATCCGACGGAGCAGCGCGATATTGCCTATGGCCGCGGCGTGGCGCAGGCATTGGCTGCATATGACATTGGCCAGACGGTGGTGATTGCGGCGCAGGCCTGCGTTGCCGTGGAGGCAATGGAAGGCACCGACGCGGTGATTGCGCGCGCCGGAGAGATTCTGCGATCGCTCGCCGAAGCCGGTGAGGCGTCCACGCTGGAGCGGTCGCTGACAGTGGTCAAGGTCGCCAAGCCCAAGCAGGACATGCGCTTCGATGTTCCGGTGATCGGGATCGGGACCATGACGGCGATGCAGCAGGCGGGCGCGACCTGCCTGGCGATTGAGGCAGAACGCACGTTGATTTTCGATCGGGAGGCAGTGACCGCTGCCGCCGATCATGCTGGGATCTCCATCGTTGCGGACGCCGTTCAGCCAGCCGGGGAAGAGAAATAACTTGGAGCGGCGATCCCCTAGTCGCCAGTGTAACGGGCGCATCCGTATAATCGAGGCCGGAGATTTCTTATGAACCTGACCCGTATTTCGCTCGTTGCGTTGCTTACCGTTGCGGTTCTGTATATGGGAGTGCGCGTGTTTGCCGCTTCCGATCCGATTCCTCAAGTCGGCCAGACGGCGCCGACCTTCACGCTGCCTTCGCAGGAAGGCACCAACGTCAGCCTGAACCAGTACCACGGCAAGTGGGTGGTGCTGTACTTCTATCCCAAGGACATGACCTCCGGCTGCACTATTGAAGCCAAGAATTTTCAGCGGGACATGAGCAAGTTCGACGCACTGAACTCGGTGGTGCTAGGTGTCAGCGTTCAGTCAGTGAAGAGTCACCAGGAATTTTGTACAAAAGACGGCCTGCACTTCAAGCTACTTGCCGACACCGATAACAAGGTCGTTGAGGAATATGGTTCGCTCGGCAACTACATGGGAATGAAACTGGCCAAGCGCAATACGTTCCTGATCAATCCTGAAGGCAAGATTGTGAAGGTATGGATTGGCGTTGATCCCAGCCACCACAGCGAAGAAGTCCTGGCGGCCATCAAGCAATTGCAGCAATCGAACTCGGCTCATGTCGAGTTTCGCGACGATACTCGGCCGTAATTGTTGACTCCTCACGCTGTCCGCTTCCGGACTCCAGCGTCCGGAAGCGGACAGTTCCCAGCGTTTACTTGCAAGTATCTCTCCCTATCTAGCTGATCCTATTCAGCCGCCCCTTCGTATCTATTTGGTCGGGAACATGCAGGGCTTGTCTGCGTACATGTTCCTGAGGGGTGCGTCTCCATGCCAACTTTGCTGCAGGATCTACGCTATGCGATTCGACAACTCCGCAAGTCGCCTGGATTTGCCATCACAGCGATTCTGACTCTGGCTCTTGGCGTGGGCGCAAATGTGGTCGTCTTCAGCGTGCTGAATGCGCTGATCCTGAAGCCGCTGAATGTGAGCAAACCGGAACGGCTCTACACCGTGGTTCACAACTCCCCTGGTAATGACAGTCAGTCTTACCCGGACTACCTCGACTTCCGCAGCCGCAATACGACCTTCAGCGATATGACTGCGTACAGGATGACCGATGCCGCTTTGAGCACGGGAACTTCCGCAGAAAAGCGCTGGGACTATGAAGTCTCCGGCAATTACTTCGACATGCTGGGCGTGCAACCTGCGTTGGGCAGGTTTTTTCACTTGATCGATGAGCATGGGCCGAATTCCATGCCGTTCATCGTGCTCAGCTACAACTTTTGGACCACTCGGTTCAACAGCAATCCCCGCATAATCGGCACAAAAGTGAACTTGAACAAGCACCCTTTCACGGTCATCGGTGTGGCTCCAAGGACATTCCATGGGACAGAAATTTTCATGTGGCCGGACTTTTGGGTTCCGATAATCAATGAGCGGCAGACTGACGGGTTCGATTTTCTGAGCCGACGCTCTGACCACGTCCTATGGGTACTGGGAAGGTTGAAACCCGAAGTGACTCCTCAACAGGCAACGGACAACCTTCATGCCATTTCTGGCCAGATGGTGAAGCAGTATCCCGAGGACGATGGCTTGAGCCCCAACCTGGTGAAGCCGGGATTGATGGGCGACGTTATGAGCGGACCCACGCGGGCATATCTGGCCGGCGTCATGTTACTGGCGTTGCTGGTGCTGTTGGCCGCATGCGCCAACCTGGCCAGCATATTTGCGGCGAGGGCGGCAGACCGCAGCCGTGAGTTGAGCATCCGGCTGGCTATCGGCTCCAGCCGTCGGCGCATTCTGCGGCAATTGCTCACCGAATCCGTCGCGGTTTCCGTTGTCGGTGGCGTTGCGGGAACGTTCTTTGCCGCTGCACTGCTGGGAGTATTCAGCCGCTGGCAGCCATTCGCGGAGTTTCCTGTCCGTGTGAGCGTCTATCCCGATGCCAAGGTCTACGTTGTTGCACTGTTGTTGTCTCTAGCCAGCGGGATTTTGTTTGGCTTGTTACCGGCCCGGCAGATCTGGCGCACCGATGCGGCTCAGGTGATGAAGAGTGGAGCCAGCGCGGTGGTAACATTCCGGCGCTTCACGCTGCGCGATGTCCTGCTGACTGTGCAGATTGCGCTCTGCACGTTGCTAGTGACGGCATCGCTAGTCGCTTTGCGTGGGATGGAGCGCTCGCTGCACGCTCCCCTCGGTTTTCAACCCAATGGGACGGTGCTGTCGGAGACGGACTTGAGTATGGGAGGCTATTCAGACGCGCAATCGCTTTCCGTGCAAAAGCGAATGATCGAGGAAGCATCGCGCATACCTGGTGTAACCGCGGTAGGGATTATCGATGAGACACCGCTGGGAACGGGTGGAAGCCGCAGCCCGGTGTTTCGGCAAGGCACAACGGATTTCCGCGACTCTAATAGCGTGTTTGGCGCGAAATACTATTCCATCTCGCCCGGCTATCTTCAGGCTGCGGGAACGCGATTGATGACTGGGCGCAATTTTACCTGGCATGACGACGCCAAAGCCCCCCAAGTGGCTCTGGTGAATGAGACATTTGCCCGAGGAATGTTTGGGACCGCGACTGCGATCGGGCGCCACTTTATGATGGGTGGGGATTCTCTGTACGAGATTGTGGGCGTGGTCGAGAATGGCAAATACGATTCCCTAACGGAAAATGCGCAAGCGGCCATGTTTTTTCCGATTGCGCAGAACCCGGATAATGATACGACGCTGGTGGTCCGATCACGACGGCCATCCGCGGATATTGCCGCCGCGCTGGATCGCATGCTCACCAGAATCGACCCAAATCTTCCCTTTACCTTGCACAGCTGGCCGGATGCTCTGAGGCTGGCGATGTTTCCTGCTGAGGTGTCGACGGCCGCGCTCGGCATTATGGGGCTGCTGGCAGCGATGTTGGCGGTGACGGGTATTTTTGGTATGGCGGCATATAGTGTGTCGAAGCGGATGAAGGAGCTGGGGATTCGCATCGCGCTGGGCGCTCAACCGGCGCAGCTGATGCGTTCCGCGCTGGGAAGGCCGCTGATCTTGCTACTCTCCGGCTCGATTGCAGGGCTGGCACTCGGCGCGCTCGCGAGCCGACTGCTGGCGCAGATTGTTTATGAAGCCACGCCGCGCGATCCGGTGGTGATGGCCGGCGTCGTCGTAACCATGGCGCTGCTGGGGCTGCTGGCGACATGGATTCCGGCTCGGCGCGCGCTCCACATCGATCCAAACCAGTTGTTGCACGAGGAATAAATCAATTTGTTCCTGAGGGGTGCGTCTCCATGCCAACTTTGCCGCAGGATCTACGCTATGCGATTCGACAACTCCGCAAGTCGCCTGGATTTGCCATCACAGCGATTCTGACTCTGGCTCTTGGCGTGGGCGCAAATGTGGTCGTCTTCGGCGTGATCAATGCGCTGATCCTGAAGCCGCTGAGCGTGCCACAGCCGCAAACTCTCTTCTACGTGAGGCCTGCTTCGGTTGGAGGGGGTCAATCGTATCCCGATTATCTGGACTATCGCAATCGCAACAGCACCTTCAGCGGGATGGCCGCCATCACGAGTGAAGTAGCGGCCTTCAGTGCGGGGGGGCCAGCCACCAAAAATTATGGATATGAAGTCTCCGGAGATTACTTTGACATGATGGGCGTGCAGCCCGCGCTGGGGAGACTTTTTCACGCCAGCGACGAGCATGGGCCAAACTCTGCGCCGTATATCGTGCTAAGCCACGAATTCTGGCAGAGGCGCTTCAATAGTAATCCCCACATCGTGGGCACGACGGTCGATATGAACACGCACCCCTATACCGTGATCGGCATTGCGCCCAAGGGATTTCACGGAATCGAGATCACCTATTGGCCGGACTACTGGGTACCGATGGTGAATGAGGAGCAGATCGAAGGGTATAGCTTTCTGGCCCAGCGCAGCATGAACACCATCGAGATATTGGGACGGCTCAAGCCGGGTGTGACTGCACGGCAGGCGACCGCCAACCTGAACATCATTGCCACTCAGTTGGCAAAGCAATATCCCACTTCCGATGGCGGCCTGCGTTTGCGGTTGGCCAAGCCTGGGCTGGTGAGCGATCGGCTTGGCGATCCGATCCGGGGGTTTCTTACCGGAATCATGCTGCTTGCCTTGTTGGTGCTGTTGGCGGCCTGCGCCAACCTGGGCAGCCTGTTCGCAGCGCGCGCCGCCGATCGCAGCCGAGAGTTGGCCATCCGTCTTGCTGTTGGGTCGACTCGGAGACGAATTTTACGGCAGCTTCTGACGGAATCGGTTCTCGTTTCCATTGTGGGAGGTTTAGCTGGAACGTTGGTCGCCACAGGACTGTTGAGAGCGCTAAGTCGCTGGCAGCCGTTCGGGGATATTCCAATGCACGTGACTGTTGTCCCGGATGCGCTCGTCTTTGGAATTGCGTTGTTGTTGTCTGTCGGCAGCGGGATGATGTTTGGTCTGCTTCCGGCAGGGCAAATCTGGCGCACCGATGCCGCGCAGGTGATGAAAAGCGGCGCGGCTACGATCGCTAACTTCCGCCGCTTTACGGTGCGTGATGCTCTGCTGGTCATCCAGATTGCGCTCTGCACCCTGCTAGTAACGGCATCGCTGGTGGCTCTGCGCGGTATGCAGCGCTCGCGGCACGCGCCGCTGGGCTTTCAACCGCAGGGCGCGATGCTGGCGGAAACCGATTTGGACATGGCAGGGTATCCGGGGGAGGCGGAGGAATCCGTGCAAAAACGAATGTTGGAGGGAGCCGCGCAAATTCCCGGAGTCACGGCTGTGGGAATCAGTAGCAACACGCCTCTCGCCAACTGCTGCGGCGGTTCCGCTGTCTATCGTGCAGGCACAACCGATTTTCGGTATTCCAATGCTGCTATGGGTGCCGTGAGCTTTTCGTTCTCTCCCGGCTATCTGAAGGCCGCTGGAACGCGCTTGCTTTCCGGGCGGGACTTTACCTGGCATGACACTGACAAGTCCCCCAAAGTTGCCATCGTGAACGCAGCTTTTGCCCGTAAGATGTTCGGCAAAGCCCCCGCAGTCGGGCAGCGCTTTCTGCTATTTAATGAAAAAGATCCGTGGGAGATTGTCGGGGTGGTGGAGGACGCGAAATATGGGACTCTGACCGAAAATCCGATCCCCGCCATGTTCTTTCCCTTTTCGCAAACTCCGACCAGCAACGTGACCTTGCTGGTGCGTTCGACCCGGCCTGCAGCGGAGATGGCTGCCGCGCTCAATCACATGCTGACCGGCATCAACCCGAACTTACCGTTCACGATCCGTAGCTGGCAGGATGCGCTCGACTTTGCCTTATTCCCGGCGCGGGTAGCGACAGCGGCGCTGGGCATCATGGGTCTGCTGGCAGCGATGCTGGCGATCACGGGCATCTTCGGCATGGCAACGTACGGCGTGTCAAGACGCATGAAGGAGTTGGGTATTCGTATTGCCCTTGGCGCGCGGCGAATGCAGCTGATGCGCTCTGCACTGGGAAGGCCGCTGATATTGCTCCTGTTTGGCTCGACCGCGGGATTGGCCCTGGGAGCGCTCGCCAGTCGACTGCTGGCGCAAATTGTTTACGAGGCGACGCCGCGCGACCCGGTGGTGATGATCGGCGTCGTGATAGCAATGGCAGCGCTGGGATTGGTGGCAACTTGGATTCCAGCACGGCGCGCGCTCCACATCGATCCAAACCAGCTTTTGCACGAGGAATAATTGCAACCAAAGTGATACCAGCCAAGTCTGATGGTTCAAGAGGAATTCTCGCTGCACATGTATACCGCGGGCAAATCCGACGTATTTGAGGCTGTCATTCAAATACTTATTTTGAGCGCACTCGAGGAGCACGGCGCGTGCAAATCCGAGCTGCTTGTCAGAGATTTGCAACGTCGAATCAGCGGAGTGGATTGTGTCGGAGAACACTCCCTCTACATCGCTTTGACCAAACTCGAAGCCAGCGGATGGGTTCGGAGAGGAAGATCGGGGCAGACACCGAGGGCGGTTGAAAAGTGGGAACTGACCCGATCCGCAAGTGCATGTCTTCCACGGGAGCTACAACAATGGAAGATTTTCATCGATAACTGGCCGCTTATAGCTGGATTGCTCCAAACAGCTGTTCAGGCCTGAATTTCAGGCATCTGCATACCTTTAGGGAAAATGCACTACGGCGTTTCATCCAGTGAGGCGCAAGAGAATGCGCAGCGCGCTGCACTGCTTTCGAGCGCCAGTTCGAGCAGGCGGATGGTGCGCCAGCCTTGTTCCGCAGCGACAGCGAGCGGCGCTACTCCCCAGATGGCATCGCGAACATTTTCGTAATACTTACGATAGTCGCCGGGGATGGTCGGGATGCGACGCTCGACAGGTTGTCCATCGCGCATGGTCGCGAGTGTTCCGCAGTTGGCTTCAGCGTCTTCTCCCCAGTGCGGACCGCCTAAGGTTGCGCCGCCTTGCAGCGCGCGTTCCTGTGGATCGAGGCCATACTTCACAAAAGAACCCAGCGTGCCGTGCGCAACGAAGCGCGGTCCCGGGGTGCGAGCCAGCATCGTGGAGCTGAGCCAAACGCGCAAGAGAGGATAGTGCAGGCACAGGGTGAATGCATCATTGACGACGGCAAGGTCGCGTTCCAGGCGCACATCGGCCATGATGACCTCTGGCGTGCCAAACAGCACCAGCGCCTGATCGACTAGATGTGCAGCCAGGTCATGGAGGACGCCGTTGCCGGGAAGAGTCTTCTCCTGCCAGGGCTTGGTGCGAGGACCGGGTCGATAGCGGTCATAGCGCGACTCGAGCGTCACTAGCCGGCCAAGTTCCTTGGAAGCCAGGATTTTCTGGAGGGTCTTGAAATCTCCATCCCAGCGGCAATTCTGATAGACGGAGAGGATGCGATGGCGAGCGCGGGCCAGTTCGATGAGCTGGCGCGCTTCGTCACTGGTGGCGACGAACGGCTTATCCAGAACCACATGCTTGTCGGCTTCGAGGGCCTGGATGGCTAGCTCAAAATGTGTCGAGGGAGGCGTGCTGATGACGATGAGGTCGAGGTCCGATTGCGCCAGCAACTCCGGCATGCTTCGCGCGATGGCGACGCCGGGATAGGCTTGCGCAGCGGAATCGCCGTGGCGCTGCAGAATGGCGGCGAGTTGCAGGCCGTCGATGGCGTTGAGAAACGGCGCGTGAAAGATGGTGCCGCCATGTCCGAATCCAACCAGTCCTGCGCGAATGGTGCGATGCATTAGTTCTCCCTAAAAGAAATTATCAACCATCGAAGTGCTGTTGATTTCTATTTCGCGACCTCGGGTCGAACAAGGATCGGGCTCCCCATGCAGCATCGCCGCATCGGTTTGCATCCTACGGAACACCACACCGAGGTTTTTATGGCTACCCCCATTGTTCCCGTTTCCGCGCGTGCCGCGATACGGCGATTTACCGAAATCTGCACCGTTTGCGTATTCGCAGCGTCCTTGCTGCTCTCAACGACAGGTTGCAATCTCATCGGTGGCACAAGCAAGCCCGGCAGCGGATCGCATTCCTCCAACGCAGGCAACTTCTCCACTACGGTTTTTATTGGCGACTCGTTGAGCGCTGGATTCCAGAATGGATCACTGCTCGATACTCAGCAGCCGAATGGCTATGCCAATCTGATCGCGAAGCAGGCAGGATTCAAACTGGAGCTGCCCCTGATCGCCGCGCCAGGCGCTCCGGCGGTTCTACAACTGGTCAGCGTTGGGCCGCCACCCGTCGTGAAGCAGGCGTCGGGCGTCACCACAGGCCGCGACGACGTCACGATCCAGGCTGCCGATCTGGCCGTTCCCGGTCATTTGTTGACGGACTTGCTCAACCGGAAGCCAGTCGCCGTTCCCACGACGGATGAAGACATTATCACCGATCTGGTGTTGGGGTACCCCGGTTTGGCGTCAGGGAAGCAGTATACGCAATTGCAGTGGGCGGAGCACCTACGCCCGACCACTGTGTTCGTGTGGATCGGCTCGAATGATGCTTTGCTGGCGGTTGATAGCGGCATGCCCTCCAGCATGACACAGCCGGCGCAGTTCGCGACGGAGTTCACCCAGTTGATGCAGGCTCTGCAGACGAATACCACCGCCAACCTGATCGTGGCGAATGTCCCTGATATTACTTTGGTGGCGGCACTCACACCCGGGTCTGTGGCGTTGGCAGAATTCTCGCAGTCGAGCGGCATTCCAGTAGCGCAATTGAGCACAGAACTCGGCATTCAGGGAACTGATCTGGTCAACGCCACGGGTATCTCTGAAATCCAGGCCATTCTGGCTGGAAAACAGGCTGGCCCGGTGGACGACGGCGGCTTTCTTAGTTCTGCGGAGATTGCCACCGTGCAGCAAACGATCCAGCAATACAACACCGCGATTGCCGACCAGGTGAAAGCCGTGGGGGCGAACACTAGTCGATATGAACGCCGCACTGACGCAGATTCACGACAGCCCGCCGACAATCAATGGCATCCAGCCCAGCTTCGCGTTCCTTGGTGGATTTTTCTCGCTTGACGGCATTCATCCGACCAACACCGGCTACGCCCTGCTGGCGAATGTCTTCATAGATCGGATGAACGCGGCCTTGAATACGAAAATTGCCGACGTCGATGTTAGCGCCGTCGCGGCAGCCGATCCGCTGTTCCCGCAGAACCTTCCGAAATCCGCGCGTAGTACATTCATTCCAGCCACAGCCGCGCATTCGCTGGACTGGATGCTGACGGCTCACGCGAGAGAGCGATGAGGACTGTGGAAGCGGGTCCATGGCAAAAGCCGCACGATGGGGCTGCGGGATATCCCATCGAACGGCTATTCGGTTCTCTGGACTTACAAAGAAGAGCCAGCCCCGCTCAGGCTTGCGCGGCGGGAGTCTCAGCAGGTTCGGCGACTTCCACCGGCTTGGCCGCGGCAGTCTTTCGCGAGTCAGGCCTGGGTGCTTCGGGTTTCTTCGCTGACTCCACTTTTTTGCCGGGGGCAAGGATGGCGTGCAGGGTGGTGCCTTCCATGCGCGGATGAAACTCCACGATGCCGGCATCGCCAACGTCTTGAATCAGGCGATTGATGATCTGATATCCCAGCTCGCGATGGGCCATTTGCCGGCCACGGAAACGCAGCGAAGCCTTCACCTTGTCGCCTTCATGAAGAAAACGGATGGCCTGATTTTTCTTGGTCTGGTAGTCGTGCTCGTCAACGGTGACCGAGAGCTTGACTTCCTTAATGGTGATGACCTTCTGTTTTTTGCGTGCAGCCCGTTCGCTCTTATCTTTTTCGTAGAGGTACTTGCCATAATCCTGAATGCGGCAGACGGGCGGCACGGCGTTGGGAGAAATCTCTACCAGGTCGAGGCCGCGCTCGCGGGCAATTTTGAGAGCTTCAAAGGGTGGGAGGACGCCGAGCTGTTCTCCATTTTCGTCAATGACGCGAATTTCACGCGCGCGTATCCGATCGTTGATGCGGATAAACTGTTTCGCCGAACGCTTATCGATGTGCCGCCTCCAGGTGCGCGAGGCTATACCTCGCCTCGTGAGTATACCATTGCCGTCCGAACAGGCCGTCGACAGCATGACGGACTGCAACTTCGTCGTTACCCCAGCAGATGATGGACGTGGCGGCGCGGTTGCCAAATTTTCATGCGATGGAACGTATATTGCCAGCGATGCTGGCCGATACGCCTTGCGGCGTGAGGCCAGTGATCTGCAGGGGAATCAATAGATTGGGCGACAGATCGGTTGCGATCTCGGCGGAAAGAAAGTTATCCGTCATGGCGGAGGTTCGCATGGCTGGGGTTTGCGGGCTAATGCTGGGTCGGGGCGAAGAATTTTCTTTCGGTGACACCAGGGTCACGGCGCTGAGCTGCTTTCCGATGAATTTTGTCCGGAACGTCGAGGTTCTTCTGTTGGATCAGGTCGCTCAAGGCAGCCATCCGTTCCCTGACGGCGGTGGATGGGACGGGATGTAGCCGGTGAAGCTCCCAGCCAGGCGTGCCGGGCCGCGCAGAAAACGGAAAGATGTGCAGATAGGTGAGTGGCTGGGCGGTGATGAAGTCATAGCTCTCGCGGAATTCCTCGTCGGTTTCGCCCGGAAAGCCGACCATGACATCGGCACCAATGGCCGCGTCCGGGCAAGCGGCGCGAACCTTAGCCAGCCGGTCGGCATAATGCCACGGACGATAGCGGCGATGCATGCGGCGCAGGACGCGATCCGAGCCGGATTGCAACGGCATGTGGACGTGGCGGGCGAGCCTGGGATGCGGCCCTTTTCCATAATGGCGCAGCAGCCCGATCAGACTATCGCTCCAGTCCATGGGCTCGACCGAACTGATGCGGAGGCGCGGGAGCGACGTGATTTCGAAGATTTCAACCAGCAGGTCTTCAAAGCGGAGTTGCGGATCGAGATCGCGGCCCCACCGCCCGAGATTGATGCCGGAGATGACGAGTTCCTGCCCACCGACGGCGATGAAGCGTTCGACGGAGTCGAGCACCTGCGGCTTGGACAGGGAACGGCTGTTGCCGCGAGTGGAAGGAATGATGCAGAACGTGCAGCGATTGCCGCAGCCATCCTGAATTTTGAGCGTTGGCCGGGTGCGGTGTGCGGCGGAGGAATCCGCCAGGCGCTTGATCGCGGAGGACGGAAGCGACGGCAATTCGAAATCGCTGTGCGCGAAGATGTTTCCGGCGAGCACAAATGCGGGAGCGCCAGGCAGCCGCTCTGGAGCGAAGATTTGGGGTCGTCGTGAGCGACGAGACGGGAAAAAAATGCTGTGGCGAGGTTGCCATAGCAACGCGGGAATTCTGGCCATCGGCTGACGCGCGATTCTGTTCCGTCGAAGATGCTGGTTGAGGATGAAATGAGCCAAGCGCAATGGAGGCAACCTGGCTTTTGTGGCTGTTGCCGACGACGGCGAAAACGCCGGGGAGAGCAGCAACTTCATCCGGCGCGCGTTGCGCATAGCAGCCTGTGACAACGATGCGTGCCTGCGGATTGGCGCGCTGGACGCGGCGAATGTAGGCGCGGGCATCGCGATCGGCTTCCGCGGTGACGGTGCAGGTGTTCACCACAACCACGTCGGGCGTCGCGGAGGCATCTGCCGGATCGGCGCCGAGCGCCTCTAGGCCCGCGGAAATTGCATCTCCATCGGCCTGGCTGGCGCGGCAACCGAAGTTTTCCACATGGTATCCTGTCACCCAGCCAGTGTAGCAATCGCGGGGGGCGTACAACAGCGATGACAGCGGCGAATCTATTCACTTGCAGATCGACAACCCTACCTGATTTGGCTTACATTGATTGCGGAGATAGAAGGGAATCCCATCCATATGAAGCGCCGCATTCTTTTAGTCGACGATGAACCTGCCATCCTGCTTACGTTGAAAGCTCTGCTGGAGATCCATGGTTTTGAAGTGGAGACTGCCACGTCGGCACGCGATGCCAAGTCGAAGCTGCTCCGGTCCACATTTGTGATGGTGATTACGGACATGCGCATGGAGAACGATCAAGCCGGCCTGGAAGTGACACGAGCAGCAAAGACTGCGCCGTATCAACCTGCGGTGGCGCTGCTGACCGCCTTCCCGACGAGCGACGACGCCTGGCGCGACGATGGTGCCGACGAAATGCTGGTGAAGCCGATGAACAGCACCGCTCTGATCCAGCAACTAGAAGCGCTGCTGGTCGCGCATGAAGATCGCAAGCGGCCAGTGGAGAAGGTTCCGGGCATGATCGCCCCGGATAAGGAACAGCGCAAGGAATCGGTGCGCGGCGCGACGGTCCGCACGTAGAAATTCGGCGATAGCATCAGCATGGGTTCGCGATTCCGCAAATCTCCCAACAAAAGGATTCGCAGACACGCGACCTGCCTGTGTTATCATGAATCTACGCTCAGTGATTTGGTTGTGAGCCGTTCTTGTCGGACGTACGGCAAGCCGTTCGCAGTTGCACCCTCCCAAGCCTCTACAGCGTGATCGCTTCGCGAACGTATGCGTCGCGGTGCGGCGAAGCAAAGCGCTTTCGCCATACCAGCTGTCATGTGGCATCCGAGGTCGAACCAGTTCTTCGTGTCGACCCCGAGCAGATCCGATAAGCATGGAAATCTGCTTTAGAGTTTCCTGAAACGCGCAACTGTCGAGCCGCGTTCTCCTTCGAAACTCCGGTATCCCCTGCGGTTTCATCCTTACCTATTGCGGCCGCGAAGACCGCGAAGGCAAGCTGTGTTCCGGCCCGTCTGCACATGGGTGCAAGGCAAAGCAGGCCTGGAAACGAAGGAATATTTTGACTCAATTTACAGATTTCACCCTTTTGCCCGCGCTTCAAAGCAAGCTCGCGCAATCCAAATTTATTACTCCCACCCCGGTCCAGGCTGGCGCAATTCCGCCGGCGCTGGAAGGCCGCGATGTGCTGGCAACAGCGCAGACCGGAACCGGCAAAACTCTCAGCTTCCTGATTCCGATCATTGAAGCCATGCACAAGGCGAACCAGACACCGGCGCAGCATCCTGGGCATCGGCAGGGTTCTCAGGGCAGGGGCAAAAGTCCGTTCGCACTGATTCTTCTGCCGACTCGCGAACTGGCGATGCAGGTGGAGCAGGCCTACCGCAATCTTTCACTCGACGCCGCCAGCCAGGCAGCGTTGGTGGTCGGTGGATTATCGGAAGGCCCACAGCTACAGGCGATTCGACGTGGAGCGCGCCTGATTGTGGCGACTCCGGGCCGTCTGGAAGATTTTCTGCGGCGCAAACTGGTGCAACTGGATCAGGTGCAAATTCTGGTGCTGGATGAAGTGGATCGCATGCTGGACATGGGATTCAAGCCGGCCATCAAGCGCATTGTCGCGGCTTTACCGGCGCAGCACCAGACGCTTTGCTATTCGGCAACGCTGGAATCTCCGGTAACGGAAGTGGTTCGCGATTATCTGCGCAACCCCGTCCGCATTGAACTTGGTTCGGTGCTGAAGCCGGCGGAAAATGTTCGCCTGCAAACGTTCGAAGTGACGACAGACAAAAAGATGCCGTTGTTGGAGCACCTGCTGCGCTCAGAGAAAGGCAGCTTTCTGGTCTTCGTTCGCACCAAGCACGGCGCCGATCGCGTTGCGAAACGGCTGAGCATGTCAGGGTGGAATGCGACCAGCATCCACGGCGATCGCACCCAGGCACAACGCAGCGCGGCCCTGCGCAGCTTTACGCAAGGGCAGCATCGCGTGCTGGTGGCGACTGACGTTGCCGCTCGCGGCATCGATGTGGCTCACATTGCACACGTTGTGAACTATGACATGCCGAAAATGGCGGAAGACTTTGTCCATCGCGTGGGCCGCACTGGCCGCGCTTCCAAAACGGGCGTCGCCTCTACGTTTCAAGCTCCAGAAGAACGAGGCGATCTGCGCAGGATTGAGCGCGCGTTGAAGATAACCATGGAGCGGTTCCGGGTGAAGATGCCGCTGACTGCGTAGAAAAAACTTGTTCGCTTGATTGGGGCGCTTCCTGAAATATTGGGAGCGCCTCTTTTTTGGGTTGCAAGTGGTTGAAGCCGGAGGAAGCAGAGGGTGGCGGGTTGTATTCTCATAGGGTGAAAAACAAACTCCCTTCCACTGCTCTGAATCGTTTTCGCCGTTCTGCCGGGTTCGCGATCTCGGCAGGCGTGTGCGTTCTCGTTCTCTCAACTTCTGCCCTGGCACAATCCGCAACAGTCTATCGCCTCAACCGCAACCTCCGCAAGCTCACTCGCCCTGGTGCCAATGCCGCGGGAGATTCATCCGCGCGATAGTGCTGTCGCTGAAAGACGGCATCAGCGTCGACACCACCAGCCATGACCCGGAAGACAAATTCGCTGCGACCGACCTGGTGGAGACATTGAAAGGCCGTGGAGTCAATGCGCGTGAAGGGCATCACGACAAAGTCCAGTTGATTCTGATGCGGCTGGATGACAAGGATGCTGCGAAGATTCTGCAGCATGCCGGAGTCAGCTTTGATCCCGCGATGCATGACGAAGGCTACGTTCTGGTGACTGACGGTAAAAAGACGTACGACATTGCCGCGACCAGCGCTGGGCTCTACTACGGCGCGCAGACCATCAAGCAACTGGTTGTCGGGGGAACGCCGGATGGAAAGGCTTTCGGCTCGGCTGCGGTGCTCCATGGGGTGTTGATTCGCGATTGGCCGGCGATGAAGTATCGCGGAGTGGATGACGATCTTTCCCGCGGCCCGATTCCAACACTCGCATTTCAGAAGCACCAGGTGAAAGTGTTTTCGGAATACAAGGTGAACCTTTACTCGCCATACTTTGAGAACACACTGGCATATGCGTCGAACCCGTTGAGTGCGCCTCCGGGAGGAGCGATGACGCGGGCGGATGTGGAAGCCCTGGTGAAGTACGCGCAACAATATCACGTGACGATCGTGCCGGAGCAGGAGGCCTTTGGCCATCTGCATCACACCCTGATGTTCGACAAGTACGCCAAGTTGGCGGAGACGCCGCACGGCGCGGTGCTGGCGCCAGTGCAGCCGGGATCGATTCAGCTGATCCAGCAGTGGTTCACGGAGATTGCGGCGATGTTCCCGGGACCGTTTATGCATATCGGCGCGGATGAAACCTCCGATTTAGGCAAAGGACAGAGCAAGGATGAGGTCACGAAAGAGGGTCTGGGCAAGGTCTACATGGATTTCCTGATCCAGATTCACCAGGCGCTGCAGCCGCTGCACAAGCAGCTGTTGTTCTGGGGTGATATTGCGATGAACGATCCGGACCTGGTGAAGACACTGCCGAAGGACATGATCGCCATTGCCTGGGTCTACAGTCCGGAGCCGGAAGGCTACGACAAATGGCTGTTGCCGTTCACCAATGCGGGCTTGCAGACGTGGGTTGCGCCGGGAGTGAGCAATTGGAGCCGGGTTTATCCGGACAGCAATTCGGGCCTGCTGAACATTCAGGAGTTTGTGCGCGACGGCCAACGCCTGGGCTCCACCGGCGTGTTGAACACGGTATGGAATGATGATGGCGAAGGACTGTTCAATCAGGACTGGTATGGTATTTTGTTTGGCGCTGCCGCGGGATGGCAGCCGGGTGCTAGCAGCATTCCGCAATTTCAAGATAGCTATGGGCAGGTGTTCCATGGTGATCGGACCGGCAAGATCAACCAGGCGCAGATTGAATTGATGGCGGCGCAGAAAACGCTATCCGATACAGGGCTCGACGAATCGAGCGACGACCTTTTCTGGGTGGATCCCTGGAGCAAGGAAGGGCAGGAGGTCTCCGCGAAGTTGTTGCCGGTGGTGCAAACGCTGCGCGAGCAGGCGGAGCAGGCCATCATCCTGATCGATCAGGCACGGGCTGCTGGACCGCTGCGGGAAGAAGATGCGCTGGATGCGATGGAAATGGGGGCTCGCCGCATGGATTTTCTGGGATACAAGTTCGAGGCGGCGCAGGAAATGTTGACCGCCTATAATCGCGCCTACCAGGAGCAGAATGATCCGGCGAATAACAAGCATCTAGGGTCCGGGCTCTATGACATCTCGTCGAATAATGGGCGATGCCAGGATTTGCGGGATGGCTACGGGCTGACTCGCGACCTGTATCGCGCGGCGTGGCTGAAAGAAAATCGTCCCTACTGGCTGGACAATGTTTCCGCGCAATATGAGACGGCCATGCAGTTGTGGATTCAGCGCGGCGTTCGCTTTGGCGAAGCGCAAGCTCAATGGTACCAATCGCATACGCTGCCTCCACCGGAGGCGGTCGGATTGCCGCCGATCTCGACAACGCCAACCGGCGAGGTCCCGCCAACCGTCGTTCCGCAATAACAACGGGATAGACGCTCTCATCAAGAATTAGAAGACAGTCGTTCCGCGACAAGCGAGAGGCGGTTGCAGGAGGTTGGCAGCAAGGAACCCCTCTTACAACCGCATTTCTTTTGCGGGCATCCAGTTTGACTGGCACTGTTTTTGGTTCAGAAGACCCTATTCACAGAACCAAAATGATGATGCCGCCGCGGACACTCTTCGCTTCTTCTGAAGGCAACGCAGTCCGTGACGGTGCGAGATTACACAAGCCAACCCGAGCCGGGCCCGCCCACGTTCAGCGAGGCTTTACAGTTTGGAGGCATCATGCCGCACAACTCCCCCCAGCAATCCAGGAAGCTCCTCGGACTGTTTTTGTTCGTTTCCAGTTTTTTCTTCGTGACTCTGCCGTGTATGGCGCAGTTTCGCGCATCCGTCCAGGGCTCGGTTACCGATCCAACCGGCGCGATCGTTCCCGGCGCGACAGTCACTCTGACGGATAACTCGACGAACCATACGATGACAACGACGACCTCTGGCAGTGGTGTGTATACCTTCAATGCTCTGCCGCCGGATCAGTTCACATTGACGGTGACCGCACCCGGATTCACGAAGAAGACGCTGAGCAACGTCCGCGTTCTGCCGGAGCAGGCCAACGCGGTGAACGTCACGCTGAACCTTGGACAGACAACCCAGACGGTGACGGTCAGCGGCGCGCAGGCGGCGCAGCTGGATACGGAGACGGCGACGCTCAGCGGCAATATCGACAGCAACCAGATCCAGCATTTGCCGTCGTTCAACCGCGACGTATTCCAACTGGCGCAACTGGCGCCGGGCGCGTTCGGAGACGCTTCCCAGGCCAGCGGCGGCGGCAGCTACAACTTGCCTGGCAATCAGGGGCCGGGCGGTTCGGCCAACGGGGCCTCAGGCATTTTCCAGACGGAAAACGGACCGCAAATTCAAACCCGCGGCGGACAATACGAGACCAACGGCATCTCCGTGGATGGCATCAGCACGGTGAGCGCAGTTTGGGGTGGCACGTCGGTGATCACGCCTAGCGAGGATTCAGTTCAGGACGTCACGATCGTCACCAACAGTTACGACGCCGAGAACGGTCGCTTCAGCGGCTCGCACATTCAGGTGACCTCCAAGTCCGGGACCAACCACCTGCACGGCAGTTTGTTCTTCAAAGCATCGCGGCCCGGGCTGAATGCCTATCAGCGATGGAATGGCTATGTTGCGGGTGAGAACGCCAGCAGTTCCCCTTCGGACAAGGGTGTGAATCGGAATGCTGAACGCACCAACAATTATGGCGCTAGCGTGGGAGGGCCCATCTGGAAGAACAAGATTTTCGCCTTCTTCAACTATGAAACCAGTCCGGAAGCAGCCACGACGACTGGGCAAGGCTGGTATACGACGTCTGCGTTCGACACCTCGGCGGCGACGGGCAGTATTGCGGCAAAATATTTGTCCTATCCGGGAGAAGGGGTAGCCACCAGCGGCTTGATTGCCCAAAGCTGCTCACAGATCGGCCTGACGGAGGGAGTGAACTGCAACACGACCTCCAACGGGCTGGATGTTGGGTCCCCCATCAAGACTGGCCTGGGAATGCAGGACCTGACCTACGGAGGCAATTCCGGGACTCCTGGTGTTGGCGGGGGGCTGGATGGCGTAGCTGATCTGGGACTTTACAATACGGTCAATCCAAGCAACACGTCGCAGGCACAGTACAACGGCCGTCTGGACGCCTACGCAAGGCAAAACGATCATGTTTTCTTTACGATTTATTGGGTGCCGGTGACGACCACGTCCTACACCGGTCCGGTGCGCCCCGCCAACTTCTGGCATCACTCGCAAATCAACGACGCATTTTCGGTGGTCTGGAACCATGTATTCTCCCCGACGCTGCTGAACCAGGCGCGAGCGAATGCGGCCGGTTATCGCTGGAATGAGATCACTTCGAATCCGCAGGCGCCCTTTGGATTGCCTCAGGCTAACTTCGACAACACTGGCAGCGCGAATCCCCAGTTCTTCGGTGCGCCCGGCCCCAGCAACCTGAATCAATGGACGTACGATTACAACGACGTTCTCACGAAAACATTGGGCAGCCAGAACATCAAGGTCGGCGGTGAGCTGACCCGGCTGTACTATCTGAACAATCCCGTCTATGCGGCGCGACCCGGTTTCAATTTCAAAAACCTCTGGGATTTCGCCAACGACGCACCCTATTTTGAGAGCGGCCAGTTCGATCACTCCACCGGCGTCCCGTTTGCCAACCGCCAGGACGATCGCATTACCATGTGGGGCTTCTTCGCGCAGGATGATTACAAGATCCGGCCCAACCTGACGATGAATCTGGGCTTGCGCTGGTCATATTTCGGCGGAATGTATTCCAAGCAGAACAATCTGGACGTGTTGCAGTTTGGATCAGGCGCCAATGCTTTGACGGGTATGAATATCAGGGTAGGAGGCAACTTATACACTCCGCAGAAGAACAACTGGGGACCGCAGATCGGGTTTGCATGGCAACCCAAGGTGTCCAACGGCAAAGCTGTCCTCCGTGGCGGCGTTGGTGTCAATTACAACCAGAATGAAATTGCCATCCTGGCCAATGGATTTGGGAACCCGCCGAATGCGGTCTCGGCAAACTTCACGTGCCCCTATCCTTACACCAACAATCCTACCTGCGCAGGGAACTGGCATTCTGTACGAAACGGCCGGGGACATTCATTCTCTCTTCGGATACGCGCCCAACCCGGCGGCCATTACGAATTTTGGGCCTGACAACCTGCCGCTCAGCGCGCAACCGATTTCCGTGACAGGATTTCAGGCCAATCCAAAGACGATTGTCAACTATCACTACTCCCTACAGGCGGAGTATCAATTCCCGTTCGAAACCGTGGTCACGATCGGCTACCTGGGAAGCGAGTCGCGGCACTTGCTGACGCAAGCAAACTTTAACGTGATCGCGTTGGGTCACGGCATCCCTCTGAATCCCAAGGCCAATTTTGTCGATTACTACTCGAACACCGCGAATGGCAATTTCAACGGGATGACCGCGACGTTGACGCATAACTTCGCGCACCAGTTCCAGGCGGAAGTGCAATATACCTGGGCGAAGGCGATGGATGAGAACTCTGGCCCGTATTCGGAAGATCCCTATCCGTTCGATGTTCATGCCGCGTACGGTCGGTCTGACTACAACGTGCAGAATGCGTTCAAGCTCTTCGGACTGTGGCAGCCAATTTTCTTCCACGGAAGCAACAGTTGGAAGGAGAAGGTAGTCGGCGGTTGGTCGCTGGGCGGCATCTGGAATGTGCACAGCGGATTCCCGTTCAATCCGGTCTATAACACCACCGGACCGTATTACCAGGGCAGCGGATATGGAGCATTGCGTCCTTCCAAATATCTGGGCGGCGCGGGCTCGAAGACGAACAACAGCGTCTTCAAGGGAAACGTCAACCCCAACTATGGCGGCGATGCGACGAAATACTTCGCGCCTCCTGTCTACGTTCAAGGGCCGGCTTTCCCAGCGACCGCTCCAGCTCCAACGCCGGGCATCCACCGCAACAGCTTGAACGGTCCGGGATACAACGACGTGGACGCCAGCTTGACCAAGGCGTTCGGACTGCCGAAGATGCGGGTTCTGGGTGATGCAGCGAGATTCGAAGTACGCGCCGATGTCTATAATTTGTTCAACAAGACGAACATCAACACCGCATCCATGGACAACACCATCGGTTCAGCGAACCCGGACGGTACGATTAGCTCGGTCAATTCGCACTTTGGCTTACC
This sequence comes from uncultured Acidobacteriota bacterium, assembly GCA_963817855.1. Classification (GTDB taxonomy): domain Bacteria; phylum Acidobacteriota; class Terriglobia; order Terriglobales; family Acidobacteriaceae; genus JAKAAZ01. The sequence goes on from CAWFQA010000001.1 coordinate 685,993, forward strand.
TAACAGCTTCAACAATCCCGCACTCGGAAGCCGAACCGTTCAACTGCAGGCTCGCTTCAGTTTCTAGAATGCACTTGCGGTTTTCTTTCTTCTGGGGGTGCATACGAGTGCACCCCTTACATTTTTGGATAGGGCCAGGGAGCGGAATTTATGGAGTGGATTTGCATGCTGCAACGAAAATCATTCTTCAGCCTTGGGGCGACCCTCGCTGCGCTTGTCATTGCATTCGGAGTGAGCACCGCAGCCGGCGCGCAGGAAACCATCACCGTTGACGCGCATGCGCAGACCACGGCGTTTCCGCATTTCTGGGAGCAGATGTTCGGCTCCGGGCACGCGATTCTTTCGCTGCGCGCCAATTATCGCCGCGATGTGCGGTCAGTGAAAAGTGTGACCGAGTTTCGTTATGCTCGTTTCCACGGAATTTTGAATCACGAGGTAGGGGTCTACAACCTGGGCGACGACGGCAAGCCGGTCTACAACTTTTCTTACGTCGACCAGATTTACGATGGGCTGCTGAAGAATGGTGTGCGGCCGTTTGTTGAGATCAGCTTTATGCCCAGAAAGCTGGCATTCAATCCGGACGATCTGCATGCCTTCTGGTACAAGCCGAATGTGTCGCCACCGAAGAGCTGGGAACTCTGGGATGAACTGATGAAGCATTTCGCGCAGCACCTGATCGATCGTTATGGGATCGATGAAGTGTCGCAATGGTATTTCGAGGTATGGAATGAACCGAACATTGACTTCTGGGGAGGCGTTCCGCGGCAGGCGTCATACTTTGATCTGTTCGATCACACCGCTCGCGATTTGAAGAGCGTCAGCCCGCGCCTGCGGGTTGGAGGGCCGGCAACCGCGGCGGCCTCTTGGATCGTGCCGTTTTTGCAGCATGTCGCCGCAAATCATGTGCCCATCGATTTTGTTTCCACGCACGGGTATGCGGACGATACGGTTGAAAACTTATTTCACAACGACAAGCCGGTGCCGATGGATGACCGGGTGTGCGGCGCAGTGAAAAAAGTTCAAGGGCAAATCGAGGCTTCGCCGCTGCCGAAGCTGCCACTGTTTTGGACAGAGTGGAACGTGCAGGGAATGGACGATTCCCGTGACACTCCGTTTGTTGGACCGGGAGTGGCGAACACGATTCGCGAGTGCGATGGACATGTGAAGCTGATGTCCTTCTGGACCTTCGACGATGTATTTGAGGAGGGTGGTGTGGCGCATACCCCATTCGATGGCGGTTTTGGATTAATCGCGCTGGGCGGCATCAAGAAGCCGAGCTACTACGACTTCGGCCTGCTGCATCAACTGGGCGATGAAAGGCTCGCCAACGCTGCAGATAATGTTCTCGTAACTCATAGCAAGGATGGGGGGTTAGCGGTCGTAGTTTGGAATATTGTTGATCCGGGAAAAAACGGCGCGACGAAAACTGTTCGGCTGGATTTCTCGGGCGTGCCCAGCGGCGCGGCAATTACTGTGAGCCGAGTGGATGGGAGCCATGGCGATCCGATGCCGGCGTATCGTGCGATGGGGAGTCCGCAATATCCTACGATGGCGCAAATCGCCAAGCTGAATGCGGCTTCCGCGCTGCCGCCGCCGACGCAGGAACATCTGGACGGGAGTCATCTGACGCTGCATCTGGCTCCGAATGCGCTGGTGCTGGTGAAGATTCCGGCTAGCTCGGGGGAAAAATAACGCGCGGGAAAATTTAGTTGCCTTAGCAACGAAATTGGCCGATTTTGAGCAATATGGTTGCCTTAGCAACTAAATTTTTTAAGCTGTTTTGCACTGAATTTGGTGCGGAAATGGCTCCATGTCGGGCGGGACAGGAACCGCTACGTCAGCCGCCGTAATTGCTGTTGCGGGGTGAAGACTCTGCGCGGGACGAGATAGGTGGCTGTCAGGCAGCTGACTGCGCCGGCGATAAAAATCATGCTGAGGATGACGAACTGATAGAGCGCGGCGTAGATCGGCGACGTGCCGGAAAGCACCATGCCGGCCATCATGCCGGGGATCCAAACGATGCCGAGCGAACGAAGATTGTCGGTGGCGGGGATCAGGCTGGCATGAAAGGAAGCGCGCAGGTACGGTTCGGCGGCATGGTCCGGGGCGGCGCCCAGCGCCAGGGCGGACTCGATTTCACCGCGATGGGAGCGGATGTCGCCCAGAAAACGATTGAGAAACAGCGACTGAATGTTCATGTTCTGGGCGATGACCATGCTTCCCACAGGGATGAGGATGATGATTTTTGGCTCGACAATGCCGAGTACCGTCATCACCGTGAGAACTCCGCCTGCGCCGGCAGCCATGCAGAGCAGGGAGAGCGTGTAGGCGCCGGGTAGCTCCGGCACGCGGCGGCGCACAATGGTGGCGGCGATGAAGATCATGATGATCAAAACCGGAATTCCAGTCCACCAGGGACCGTGCAAGAGGGCGACGATCAGAAAACCGACGAGCAGAATCTGAACGATGCCGCGCAGCAGCACCAGGGGAATTTCGCGGCCGATTTTGGCTCCGCGGCGAGAAGCGAACTGGGCGACGATGATGGCCAGCACGGCCACGGCGGCGGCCTGACCCAGCCCGAGAGCCATTTGCGTATGAAACAGGAGTTTAAGCATGCAGTAACTCTTGCGAGGTACCAAAGCCAACGACCTGGCCCGCTTCCAGCCTTAGCACCAGGTCGGCGACGCGGCGGGCCTGCGCGACGTCGTGAGTCACCCAGACACAGGTCATGTTGCGCTCGCGGACGAGAGAGGCTAACAAATGCTCGATGTCTTGTTTCGAGAGATCGTCGAGGGCGGAAGTGGGCTCATCGAGCAGCAGGACTTCCGGCTGGTTTGCCAGGGCGCGAGCGATGGAGATTCGCTGGGCCTCGCCGCCGGAAAGGGTGGCAACGTCGCGGGATTCATATCCAGCCATGCCAACTTGCTGGATCAGGTCGGTCACCTGGGAGTCTTGCAGGACGATTCCGTGCTGCGCGGGGCCGTAGCGGACATTGGCGGCGGCCGCGCCGGGAAATAAATACGCCTGCTGCATGACCATGCCGACGCGACGGCGCAGATTTCGGGGGTCCATTTCGCGGGTGTCGGCGCCTTGCAGCAGGACTGCGCCGCTGGTGGGTTCATCCAGCCGGTTCAGCATGCGGAGCAGGGTGCTTTTGCCGGCTCCGCTGGGGCCGAGTACGGCGAGAACCTGTCCCTGGTCAAGACGAAAGCTGACATTGCGCAGCAGAGATTTTGGGCCACCCGGCTGATCGAGCGTCCGGGACAGATCCCTCGCTTCCAGTACGGCTGCATTTGTTGTCAAGGATAGCCCCGCTGGTAATAGGGCCAGTTTAAACCGTATCGTACTCGGGTCAGAGCTCTTGTGACGTTTTCGCGAGTTGGGTTGGCGAGCGAACTTGAGCAAGGTGCGCTGATACTTGCTGCGAGGGAGCGAACCTAAGCAGGGATTTTGGGTCGCCCGGCTGATCGAGCGTTCGGGTCGATGCTGGATCGCGGCGAGTTGGAACCCTCAGCCTCCGAACTGTCGTAGATGATGGTCGACGTGTTTGTACATGAGAATGGCCCACTGATGCGGTTTGAGCGAACCAAAGAAAGGATGTGGGTGCTGGGAGCAGCAAGCTGCACCCTGGTTAACAAAGCTATCGATAGTTGTGATGAGCTGGACACGCTCGCGCTCGAAGTCGCACTGCGTTGGGTCCGCCGAGAAGAGTTCCGGTGAGGAGGGTGAGTTGCGGCGCATCGGCTTATCATCGCCGAAAACCAGCGGCTTGATCAGCGGGCCGATGAGGTTGGCTGGAAACGGTGCACGTTTGGGGTTGATGGTGCCCATGGCCATCTGAAAACCGGAGGTACAGTGGGCGAGGGTCTGGGCAAGGGTCATGGTGCCCCACTGCCGCTCACTCTCAGGATGGAGGCGCATGATGCGTTGCTTTATGTCTTCTACTAGAGTGGGGTCAAAGAGATTTTCCATGGGATTTGCCCTCTGTTTCTGGGTGGACCATCGTGAGCGGTCCCAACAACTTTCTACCATCCTAAGAAGAGTGCTTGGTATTTAAGAATCATGGTTCAGGTGCTGAGATATAGGAGTGTTCGGCTGCGCCTGCGCAGTCGCTCAGGATTGCCGCGGGCTAGTGTCGGGAAAAGGCGGCGGAGGGGGATGGGGCGGAGCTGGATTGGCTTTGCTTGATATCCATGCGTTCGATGAGACCGTTGGCGATGGTATACAGGTGCCACACTTCGCCATCGGAAAGAACGTCGCCGGCGAGGCTCTTCACGAGCTGATGAACCTTGACGTCGATCATGCCGCCCTCGCGGTCGATCACTTCGATCGGTTCCACGTGAGGATCAAACTGCTTCCACTGACGGGTCCAGTAGGCACGAATCTCTTCTTTGCCGACGGCACGACCGCCTTCCGACGCCTTGGGCCAGCTGACGTTCTCACTCATGAGCGTCAGCGCGCCGTCAATATCTCGCCGGTTAAAAGCAGCGTAGGCCTGAGCTATCAGAGTCTGTGTACTTGCCATGGGTCCTCCAGCGTACATATGTGTACGTTACACGAATGGCAACCGGTGCCTCATTCAGCCGAGAACGGAGCCGAGTCACCCATTGCGGCCCGATCGGTAGGCTGAAGCTGGTATTACGACTGAATTCGGCGAAGTACGCTGGTTAGCGATCATCATGGGATGGCTGGCGGGGTGGTGGCACTGCGCTCGTGGATGCGTTTTCCTGTACCTTTACATCGCGTCCGTCATTGAGAATACGAAACGTCTTTCCGGTCGAGCGAAGTTTGGGCCAGAATGTGCGTGATTTCCTCAGGGGTAAGGTGGGTCACTGATACGGATCGACGCAAAGACCGCGGTGTTCGCATCTAATCGAGCACAAGGAGCACGCAAACATGAAGCCAAAGAACACGATCTGCCTCTGGTACGACAAGGACGCGCATGAGGCGGCGAGTTTCTACGCAGCCACCTTTCCGGATAGTAAAGTAACCGCTGTACACAAGGCTCCCGGTGACTATCCGGGCGGCAAGAAGGGCGATGTGCTGACGGTGGAGTTCACTGTTCTGGGCATTCCCTGTCTCGGTCTCAACGGCGGCCCGGCGTTCCGGCACAGCGAGGCCTTTTCCTTCCAGGTCGCGACGGAGAATCAGGAAGAGACGGACCGTTACTGGAACGCGATCGTCGGCAACGGCGGCACGGAAAGCCAGTGCGGTTGGTGCAAGGATCGCTGGGGCCTCTCCTGGCAGATCACCCCGCGCACGCTAACCGATGCGCTTGCGGTTGGTGGCGGTGAGGCAAAGCGTGCCTTCGAGGCGATGATGGGGATGGGAAAGATCGACATCGCCGCCATCGAGGCCGCGCGGCGAGGCTGACGCGAACACGCTGGCAGGTTCAGGCTGTGGGTGATTTGGGTTTGATAGCGAGCCGGATTCGGCCGGACGAAGAGTTACGACCAAGGCACACATATAGGCATGGTGCTCGGGACGGAGCTCTCGTGACGTTGTCGCGAGTTGGGTTGATTTTGCCGTGAGGTATGCTGCTGCGTGTGGCAGGACCGAACGGCGGCGGCTGTCCTGGACCTGGATGAGTGACTCGGTCTGTGGGCAACATCTGAAGACGTTCATTCCGTAAGCCGTAAAGCAAGTAAGACGAATCCAGCGAGTTCGTCGTATTTTTCATCAAAGATGAAGGAACACCGATTCTCACTCCCGTTCACCAGCTTCGGACGCGCGCAATGTATTTCCCCGATGAAACCTTTTTGCCTAAAAGTAATCTTCCTTACGTGGAGGCACGGGTGAATTCCAAAGCCACGCAACTCACTGAGAATGGGGCAGGGATTGTCTGTTTGTTCGCACGGTTTGCGCTAGGAGTTTCCTTTCTGTCCGCGGTGGCTGATCGTTTTGGCTTGTGGGGGCCATATGGAGCAAAGAACGTATCCTGGGGAGATTTCGCTCATTTCGTGGAATACACGGGCGCGGTGATGTCTCTCTTCCCAAGTTCATGGACGGTGTCGTTTGCGTGGGCAGCTACCGTCGCGGAGACACTCTTTGGGATATTGCTCATCGCAGGCTTCAAAACACGAATGGTCTCCGTCCTCTCCGGTTTTCTCCTTTTGTCATTTGCTATGGGTATGGCCACAGGTCTTGGCATCAAGACGCCATTCGACTATTCGGTCTTCTCAGCGGCGGCTGCAGCATTCTTATTGGCGTCCCGGGAGCCTGACAGATTCACGTTGGACAAACTTCTGAATCGATCACGAAAGTGAGACAAATCACCAGTGAGACAATTCCTATGAAAGTTACATGGCGCGGCCATTCCGCATTTCGCATCGAGGTGGGCGCGGCCAGGATTTTGATCGATTTGTTTCTCTCCGATAATCCGTCCTGGGACAGAGAGAGAATCGGCTACCGTGCAGGCAGGAACTCGACACAGGGAGGTGACTCATGAAGGCGATCGTGGTGACGGATCAGTCTGCGGGAACGGCCGGAGTGAAGCTGGTGGAGCGACCCGAGCCGCAGGCGGCGATAAACGACGTCGTTGTTCAGATCCATGCGTCGGGATTCACCGGGGATGAGCTGTCGTGGCCCTCGACGTGGACCGATCGCGTCGGCCGTGACCGGACGCCCTCAATCCCCGGACACGAACTGGCCGGAGTGGTCACCGCTCTCGGCTATGGCACGACGGGGCTGTCGATTGGACAGCGGGTGTTCGGCCTCACTGACTGGTATCGCGACGGCACCCTGGCGGAGTATGTGGCCGTCGAGGCACGCAACCTCACACCGCTGCCGGGCGACGTTGACTTCACGGTGGGCGCGGCCCTCGTGATGCCAGCGCTGACCGCGTGGCAGGGGCTGTTCGAGCACGGCCGCCTTCAGGCGGGGCAGAGCGTCCTCGTGCACGGAGCGGCCGGCGTAGTCGGTTCGATGGCGACCCAGCTCGCACGTGAGGCCGGCGCATATGTCATCGGCACCGGGCACGCTGGCGGCCGTCAGACGGCTCTCGACTTCGGCGCACAGGAGTTCGTCGCCCTCGATAACGACGCCCTGGAAGACGTCGGCGAAGTCGATCTGGTGTTCGATGTCCTCGGCGGCGACATCGCTAAGCGGTCTGCGGGCGTGATTCGCGCCGGAGGAACGCTGGTGACCGTCACCGGCCCGACCGAGGGGCGCCCCGCTGGCGGCCTTACGATCGACTTCGTCGTCGTACCCGATCGCGCCCAATTGAGTGAGGTCGCCCAGCGGGTCCGGCATGGTCGTCTGCGGACAAACATCGGCAAGGTGGCTGCCCTCGACGATGGCGTCGCCGCCTTCAACCCGGCCGAGCGCATCAAGGGAAAGACGATCATCCGCGTTCATCCGTGAGGACTCGGGGATATGCGAGACGTCCAGGGATTCGCAGTGTCACCGTAATTCCTCGGTCGGGAATACTCCCAATTAATAAGCTGGCGCCAAGGCTCGCGCGCGTTCATACATTGAACGTGCCTTGGTGTTCTGCAAGGATGCGCGTTGAGATCGGCGTGACCGCCGTTTCGCGATTAAGTGACGGCTCGCCGGGGGGCAAAATTATGAACTTTGCCCTTCAGCGTGTGAGTCTGTGGGCGCCAAATCGCCGAGTTACTCATTGACGCCCGAGCGGTTGGCCGACGTCGTGATTACTCCTCTTGATCTGGATGCCCGCACGCGCAATTTCACTCTACCTGTAGCGGTGGGAACTGTAGAGGGTCAGATGTCGCATTGTGACTGGCTCGTAGGATGCTCCTAAGTCGAAGTTCTGGCGTGGGTTGTGAATGTAGGGTGTCAGGAGACCAACCCGCGGGGCGGGCCATCCTAACAAGTGTGGGGAGTCCGGGCTATTTGAGCAAAGGCGGCAATGTGCGTTGCACGGATCCACAGATTGGAAGATTGGAGGGTAACAAAATGAGACAGGGCTTTTTTTGCTCATCCAGGATCATGGCATTGGCAACAGGGCTGTTGCTGCTGACGGCCACCCCGGCGTTGCTGGCACAAATGGCGCCGGGAGGGGGACACAATGGCGGTTCGAGCCCCGGGACAGCCGGCGGAATGCAGCCGAATGGAGCGCAGCCGAATGGGATGCAGCCGATGGGGCCGACTTCCCAGAACAACCAGCAGGTGGCGGTTGAGAACCAGGCATTTGGCATCATACGGCGAAATATCGAAGTGGAAACCAAGCTGAGCAAGATGGCGCTGAAGAACAGCGGCAATGCGGACGTCAAGAACTTCGCCCAACAGGTGATTGCGGACAATCACAAACTGCAGGACAAGGTAAGCGTGCCAGCATCCAGCGACACGTTGCCGGCTGCGCCAGAGGTTCCAAAGCAGACGCAGCAGGCCGAGAAGCAGATGAAGAAGCTCTCTGGCCAGCAGTTCGATCAGTTGTATCTGGTGCAGATGGATGCGTACATCCAAAACGATCAACAGATCGCGGGCAAAGCCGCCCAGATGACGAGTGTGCCGCCCGTCAGCCAAGTTGGGACAGAGATGCAGCCCGTGGCGGAGCAACACCAGAAGCAAATAGCTCAACTGACCCAGGAAGAACATATGAAGATTCAGTAGGGTTGATTCCTCTTCGAAATAGGCGCGGATTGGGTTGAGAAAACATGGAGGGTCAGGCAGGCTCTCCGCCCAGCCGCGTCGATCTTCGTTCAAGTTATATTTTCATGCCGACTTTGATGGCGCAGAGGCGGCCTCGGATTCTTGTGTATCTGGTGCGTATATTGTTGCGTATCGGGGTGCGTCTTGAGCGAAGATATGAAGATATTAGGTGCGGTCGAACGACTCGGAGTCGCGGTAGTGACCGGAGGGGAATGAGATGAGGCGGAACAACTTCAGCTTTCTCAGAGCGGGGGCATTGGCTGCAGGGTTGTTGCTTTTGACGATGGCGCCGACGGTGCTGGCGCAGATGCATGGAAACGCGCCGATGGGCGGCGCCCCGAACAACATGAATAACATGAACAACAATAACAATATGTCCCCGAACGGGATGCAGCCCAGTGAGCGCATGGGGACGCAAAGCAACGACCAAATGATGGAGCGCAATACTTTCGGGAACCTTCGCAGGAATTTCGATGTCGAGACTCGATTGAGTAAGATGGCGCTGAAAAACAGCGGCGATGAGGACGTGAAGAAATTTGCGCAGCAGGTGATAACCGAAAATCACGGGCTTTCGAATGATCTGATCATTCCGAATTCGACCGGCGAAATGATGGAGCCGGAAACGGTGCCCAATCAGACGAAACAGGCCGAAAAACAGATGAAAAAGTTGACGGGGAAACCATTCGATCAGATGTACCTGGTGCAGATGGATGCCTATGTGAAGAATGATCAGGAAGTAGCGCGGAGCGGCCAGGCCATGATGAGTGTGCCCAAAGTGAGCGAGGTGGTAAACCGGGTGCAGAGTCTCTCCGAAGACCGCGCCAAGCAGATTGGCACGCTGACGCAGGCAGCCGGCTTCCAGATCCAATAACTCGAACGCATCGCTGAGAATCGGTGAATGCCGCGCCGTTCTGAGATAGGGAACTTTCGCGGGCGCGTCGTCGTACAATCAGGGCAAGCATGCTATCGCAAGGATTACCGCGGCTTCCCTGGTTAGATCGATGGGGTAGTTTATCCTCCGACAGCGCCGGGAGCCGCATACAACGCAACACCCCATCCTCTCAGGCGCGAAGCCCGCGGTCGCGATCGGGCTTGTGTGTCCTGCTGTTGCTGGCACTGCTTCCCTGGCTGACGATTTCGAGTGCTCACGCAGAAAACATCAATGACCTGAAGCCCACCGGCTACGTTAATGATTTTGCCGGGGTATTATCCCCAGATACTCGCAGTCATCTGGAACAGTTGTGTACGGATGTCGACCAGCAGGCGCACGCGCAGATTGCAGTGGTCACCGTCCACACCACGGGCGATGACACGATTGATGATTTCGCGGTTCACCTGGAAGAGAAGTGGAAAGTAGGGCAGAAGGGCACGGATCGCGGATTGCTGTTTTTGCTCGCGACCGACGATCACCATTACAGATTTGAAGTTGGATATGGACTGGAAGGCATTTTGCCGGATGGCAAGGTGGGAAGCATTGGCCGCGAGATGGTGCCGTATCTGCGCGAAGGAAATTATGACGCGGCGGTCACGATGGCCACGCAGGACATTGCCGACGTGATTGCGAAGGATGCCGGCGTCATCCTCAAAACGCCTTCCGAAAATGTTGGACCGGAACCGCAGCCTCATCCCCGGAGTGCTGTGAAAGATATTCTGCTGGCGCTGTTTGCTGTGTTTGTGCTGATTTCGCTGTTGCGATCCGGGTCGAGTGGATGGGCCGGATTTCTGCTCGGCATGTTCCTGGGTGGCATGGGCGGAGGCCGCGGTGGTGGCGGTTTTGGTGGAGGAGATGGCGGCGGGGGTGGGGGGTTTGGCGGATTCGGTGGGGGTACTTCTGGCGGCGGCGGTGCTTCTGGAAGTTGGTAATGGCGGACGAGATTCGAGTTGAAGAGTCCCAGGTCTCCAAATCGAGACCTGGGGCGCCCATGATTCCGTGCTGCCAGCGCTTTGGCAAAATGCGCCAGGATGGGAAATCGTATAAGAACTTCAAGAGCTGCATCAAGGAAAGAAAAGGGGAGAAGAATCGAGATGAAACGGACAGGCGTCGTGCTTCTGGCACTGCTGGGAATTATTGTAGTGGTGGGGTTGTTAGTCTTTGGCAGTTATGTTTCCGCCCGCAACCAAATGGTGGCCAAGAATGAGCAGGTAAAGCAGACCTGGTCGCAGGTGGAAATTGTGATGCAACGGCGGGCTGACCTGATCCCCAACCTGGTGGCGACCGTGCAGGGATTCGCCTCGCATGAAACTACCGTTTTCAGCGATATTGCCAATGCGCGGGCAGCGTTGCTGGGAGCCAAAAATCCTCAGGATAAGATCGCGGCCAATGGGCAGCTGGATAATGCACTGGGCCATTTGTTGATGATTTCGGAAGCCTATCCGCAGCTGCGATCGAATCAGAACTTTCTGCAATTGCAGGATGAGCTGGCGGGAACGGAAAATCGCATCGCTGTGGAGCGGCGGCGGTATAACCAGGCGCTGCAGGATTACAACACTTTTATCGGGCTGTTTCCCAACAGCATCTGGGCTGGGATTGCGGGATATCACCGCAACAATGCCTATTTTGAGGGCACGCCCGCCTCGCAACAGGTTCCCACGGTGAACTTCTCCGGCAAGTAGGAGGGCCCCTGACGCTTCGCAGGCAAGAAAAACGGCTGGTCGCTTGGGCGACCAGCCGTTTCCTTTACCTTCAGGCGGAAATCTATTTGTGGTTGAACGATGCGATGGCTTGCGCCTCATCGTCTTTCACGTCAAACACGGTGTACAGCTTGGTGATCTGTAGCAGATCATGAACTTTTTTCGTGAGCTTCAACAATTTTAGCTCCCCACCCTGGTTGCGCGTAGCGGTGAACGCGCTCACCAGCTCGCCGATTCCCGAGCTGTCGATGTAATTGACGTCGGCCAGGTTCAGCAGGATATCTTTCGATCCCTTGCCCAACAATTCACGAACCGCATTGCGGAGTTGCACACTGCCTTCGCCGAGTGTGATGCGACCGCTCAGATCGAGAATGGTGACTCCATCCACTTGGCGGGTACTAATCTTCATGCTCACGGTGGTATTCCTCCTTAGGCGCTTTTCTGGGTAGAATCCAAATGCTTGATAAGTGTTAACTCGGTGCCGGGGTGCAGTAGCTTGAAGTGTACCTCGTCCATAAATGATCGGATGAGGAAAATTCCGCGGCCGGAGCCGTTGAGCAGGTTTTCCGGCGCCAGGGGGTCGGGAAGCGTGGCCGGGTCGAGGCCATTTCCCTGATCGCTGATGCGAATGATCAACGAAGACCCGTTATTCTCAAACGAGGCAGTAATCTTTTTCTCTGGATCGTAGGCGTTGCCGTGCAGCACGGCATTGACCGCGGCCTCACGGACTGCCATCGTCAGCTGGAAGGTTTGATCCTCATCCAGTCCCGACTTCTGGGCCAGCTGTTCCGCCGCTTCTTCCACTTTGTTCACGCTGTCCAGCGATGAGTCCAAAGTGTAGCTGAATCGACTAACCATGGAATTCACCACACGCCCCGGGCCCGCTCAATTATCGGTTCCTGGTTCCGATTGCGGTCATTGTCGCCAAGGACACGCAGAATCTCTCCACAGGGGAAGTTTGCTTGCACGGTCGGCCCAGTGTCAAGGAAGTCTTTACGTTGGGCACGCCCGTGGACTCTGATCTATAAGCCTCGGGAGACGGAGTTGGGCCGCCAATGCATCTCATGGAGGGGTTGAATGGCAGATTTGAAGGGCGAGACAGAGAGAGAGCAAAGAAACTGCTCTCCCTTTCGCTTGAGTTGAGTAGACTGTGCATGCAGGCGAAGTACGTGCTTTTGCTGGGGTAAAAGGGCGTCGATTGGTGCATTCATTTTCGCAAACAAATCTGACCCGCGGCGGCATCGTATACGGATGAACGATCGAGTCACAATCGAAAAAGAAGAGAGTACAGCCCATGCAGGTCGACGAGCTAAAGAAAAATCATAGGGAGGGGTCGAACGCGAAAGACTCCGTCCTGATTCATCTTTCCTTGTTGCTTGGCAGTCCAATTCTGGACGCGGCTGGGCATTCCGTTGGCCATGTGCGCGAGGTTGCGGTTACGCCGGGCGTGAGGGCGTCGCTGGTGACGGAGTTGATCTGGGGAAAGAAGGATGCCCTGCAGGCGGTTTCGCCGGCCGGTATGGAGCAGACGCCGAACGGCGAGTTGCGATTGCGCGGCGACGCTCATCCTAGATCTTTCAACATGAGCGAGCCGTTGTTGCTGCTGGATCGCGACTTGATGGATCAGCAGATCATCGACGTCCATGGGCGGAAAGTGGTACGGGTCAACGACGTATCCATGTTATGGCTGCCTCAGGATTCCGGAGGTGAACTGCGCGCCATTGAGGTGGAGGTGGGCACTCTGGGAGCGATGCGCCGGCTGCTGAAAGGCGTCGCGACCAAGCGGGCGATTGAGCGAATTACACGGAAAATCCCCTCGCGCGCGATTCCGTGGGATTTTGTCGACCTGATCGAAGTGGATCCGGCGCGTCGAGTGCGGTTGAAGATTTCCCATGAGCGCCTGGCAAAGTTCCATCCGTCGGACCTGGCCGATATTTTGGAAGACCTGGCGCCAGTACAGCGCGAAGCCATCTTCAACCAGTTGGACGAGGAAGTGGCAGCCGAGGCGCTGGAGGAAGTGGAGCCGAAGCTGCAGAAGCAGCTGCTCGAGTCGATGGACTCCGAACGTGCCGCCGACATTATGGAGGAGATGGATCCGAGCGCGGCGGCGGACTTGCTAGGTGAACTGCGCAAAGAGCAATCCGAAGCCATCCTGGAAGAGATGGAGCCGGAGGAACGGGAGGAAGTGAAAGAGCTGCTGGAGTTCAGCGAGCATTCCGCGGCTGGCCGCATGACGACAAATTATGTTTCGGTACCATCGGACGCCACCGTGACACAGGCGGTTGAAGCGCTGCGCAATTTTGACGACGATCCTGAAATTGTGACAGAGGTTTACCTTCTGAGTGAAGCGGGAGTGCTGCTGGGAGTGGTACCGTTGGCGCGGTTGTTGCTGGCGCTGCCGGATACGAGGTTGGCGGTGCTGAGCGAATCCCGCTTTGTGAGTTGCCCGGCTGATATGCGCGATAAGCAGGTGGCGGAGCTGTTCGATCGTTACAATTTGCATGCCTTGCCGGTGGTGGAGGAGCATAACAAGCTGGTGGGCGTGGTCAACGCGGATCAGGTGATCGCCTTTATGCGCCAGCAGGCGTAGCCAATAAGAAAACCAGCATGGAGAGCCAGCCCACATTTCAGCCATCGCCGAACGGGCTGCGGATCCTGTACATCGCGCCGATGAATTATGGCTGGTACGGGCTCTATCGGCAGCACACCCTGCAGCGACTGGGGCACACGGTTTTCCCCATTGACATCATGCAATATGAAAAGCAAGGCAATCCGTGGATGGCGCGGATTCGCTACCGCCTGCAAATCGGCAGCGTGGTGACACAGATGAATGCGGACGTGCTGCGGCTGGCGAAAGAACATGCCGTCGATGCAGTGTGGTTCGATAAGCCGCTGTTCATCCGCGCGGAGACATTGAGGCGATTGCGGGCCATGGGCATCGCGACCGTGGACTACATGATCGACAATCCGTTTGGCCCGAGACGCGATCCAGGATTTCGTCTGTATGTGCGCACCATTCCGGAGTACGACCTGCATGTGCAACAGCGGGATGTGAGCGTACAAGCTTACCTGGAGCGGGGGGCGCGACGCGTGGTGAAGGTGCAGACGGCGTTTGAGCCGAGCGTGCATTTTCCTCCGCCGGCCGGCTGGTCGGATAAAGATCGAACGCGAGAGGTTTCGTTCATTGGAACGCCCTATGACGAACGTCCGCAATTTTTGACAGATCTCTGGCGCAAATATGATTTGCCGGTGGTGATTTCCGGGCCGCGCATCTGGACCCGCAAACTCGATCCGGCCGCATTGGGCGCGTTGTATCCAAAGCCGGACGAGCTGTATGACGCCGCCTATCGCGAAGGCATTTGGCGCTCGAAGATCAACCTGAGCTTTCTGACCCACGGCAACCAAGATGAGTACGCGCACAAGAGCTTTGAAATTGCCGCATGCGGCGGATTCCTGCTGGCGGAGCGATCGGCGGGCCACAGTGAGCGGTTTCGAGAGAACGAAGAAGCGGTCTTTTTCTCGGATATTGAGGAGTGCGCGGGCAAGATTCGCCATTACCTGAACGATGAACCGGCGCGGGCGAGGATTGCTGCCGCTGGACGGCGTCGCGCGGTGACCTGCGGCTATGACAATGACACGCAGCTTGCCAAGGTGCTCGACGTAGTGGAGGAACTGTTGCCGAAAATTCGCGCGGGACACGGTTCGTCGAAATGATCGTTGACTTCGAACGCGAGCGGACGCTGCCGGCCTTCGTGGCGGATGTGTGTATCGCGGGCGCAGGCGCCGCGGGAATTGTGCTGGCTGCGCAATTGATGCGCAAAGGCAAACGCGTGCTGCTGTTGGAGAGCGGCGGTCGCAATGAGGATGAAGCGTTCCAGCAGCTGAACCGCAGCGAGAGAGTTGGCCAGCCGCTGAAGTCGGTGCATGCCGGGCGTTTTCGCGCGCTGGGTGGGACGACCATCCGCTGGGGTGGGCAGATTCAGGAGATGCAGGAGCGGGATTTCGAATCGCGCCCTGGAATTCCGGGGGGCGGATGGCCGATTGCGAAGTCTGAGCTGACGCCGTTTTACGAGCGAGCTCTCGAAGCCGAGGGATTGCTGCCGGTGCTGCGAACCGATGACGAAGTCTGGCGGGAGTCTGGTTCTGCTGCGCCAAATCTTTCCGAGGACCTGATTCCTTATTTCACACGGTGGTGTCCGGAGCCGAACTTTGCTCGCCTGTATCGTGGCGCGCTGGCATCGACGAACATTTGCGTGGTGTTGCATGCGACGGTGTGCGGGCTGATGATGAACGACGCCGCGGATGCGGTGCTGGGCCTGCGCTGCAGGAGCCTGGCAGGCACGGAACACATTTTTCATGCGCCGACGTATGTGCTTTCGCTGGGGATGATGGAGACGATCCAGCTGCTGCTGCAGCCGATGGAGAAGGGGCAGGCTCCCTGGCAGAAAAATGAATGGCTGGGGCGGCATGTGCAGAGCCATATCGACTACAACTCGGCCAAGTTGATGAATGTGGATCGCAAGCGGATGGAGCAGGTGTTCCCGAATGTGTATCTGAAGGGAAGAAAATATCAGCCGAAGCTGCGAGTGACGGAAGAGCGCCAGCGGGAAGACGAAACGCTAAATATTGCCGGGGCGATTTCATTCATCAGCCTGGGCAGTGTGGAGCGAGATGTGCGCCAGATGAAGTCGGCGGCACGCAACCTGCTGCGAGGAAACTGGTCCGCAATCGGTGTGCGGGACACGCTTCCGGCGCTGCGGCGGCTGCCCATCCTGGTGCAACTGGCGTACAACTTTTACCTGAGCCATCGCGCCTACTGGCCGAAGGATGTGACGTACTGGTTGCGGGTGCATTGCGAGCAGGAACCGCTGTCGGCCAGCCGAATTACGCTTTCGCCGGAACGCGACGCGATGGGGATGTTTCGCAGCCGCATCGACTGGCAGGTGTCGCCGCTGGAGTGGAAAACGATTCAGCGCTTTACGCAGATGGCGAAGCAGGCGCTGGAGAAGGCGGGGCTGGCGAAGCTGGAGCCTCAGCCGGAACTGGCGCTGGAGGACGGCTATCGCCAGGTGACATTCGACGACAGCTATCACTGGATGGGCGGCACGCGGATGTCGGCCTCGGCTGTCGATGGTGTGGTAGATACCAATCTGAAATTACACGGCGTGCGCAATGCGTATGTGTGCAGCGCGTCGGTCTATCCGACCTCGGGATTCGCGAATCCAGTGCATACGCTGCTGGCGCTGGCGATTCGGCTGGCGGATCATTTGGCGGCGCAACCGCCGGTCAGCGAAACACAAGAGACAGTCGCAAGGGGCGCGACTGCCGGTCGGACACGCAGGTGCGGGCCGATGCTTGAGACGATTGTGTTGCCTGGAAGCGGTCGCGTGACCACGCGGCTGGGATTTGGCGGCTCCGGATTGATGGGCGGGATTAGCGAGCGCGAATCGCTGCGGCTGCTGGAGACGGCGTTTGACGAGGGGATTCGACACTTCGATGTTGCGCCTGCGTATGGCCATGGCCTGGCGGAGCGCTGCCTGGGGAAATTTCTGCGGGGAAAACGGGATCGAGTCACGGTCGCGACGAAGTACGGCATTCTGCCACCGGCGCGAGCGGGATTGCTGGAGATGGCGCGCAGCGTGGTGCGACCCGCGGTTGCACGGCTGCCTGCGGTTCGAAAACGAGTGGCGCAGGCTGCGGCTGGACTGCGATCGAAGGCGACGTTTTCCGCGGAGGAAGCGCGGCGATCATTGGAGCATAGCCGACGGGAGCTACGCGTCGACGCCATCGATATCTGGCTGTTGCATGAGGCGACCGCAGAGGATCTGGATGGTTCTGATTTGCTGCCAATGCTTCAAGACGCGCAGCAGCAGGACCTGATCGGAGCTTATGGAGTGGGCGCGGAAAGAGGACGCCTCAAAGAGGTGTGGGAGAAACATCGGAATTATTGTCGTGTACTGCAGTTCGAGTGGTCGGTGCTGGAGAAAGAGCAGGCAAGGTTTCCTGGAGCATTCGTGATTCATCATCGCGCCATTTCCGGAGGGTTCGGAACCATACGCCGATTTCTTCAGCAGGATTCCGATCTTTGCCGCGCATGGTCGAATGCGGTGGATCTGGATTTGTCGGATGCCAAACTTCTGGCCGGAGTCTTGTTGCAGGCTACGTTGACGGCGAATCCCGAAGCGATGGTGCTGTTCTCGTCGCGCCTTCCAGAGCACATCCGCGCAAATGTGCAGGCGGCGGAAGAGATCAGCGCACAGCCGAGAGGGATGCGGTTTCTGGAGTTGGTGGCGGAGAAGCGCCGCGAAATCCGCACATCCGAAACGCATTGATGCCTCGCGGGACAGGTGCGGATATTCATCGGAATCGTGTACCCTGAAACATCCGGAGCCGACGATGAAGCAACGCTGGAAGACCCAACTCATTTTATTTCTAGCGGTGCTTGGTCCGGGCATCATCACTGCCAACGTTGATAACGACGCTGGCGGAATTTTCACCTACTCCCAGGCAGGTGCGCAGTTCGGCTACGCGCTGTTATGGACCCTCATTCCCATCACCCTGGCACTGATCGTAGTGCAGGAAATGTGCGCGCGCATGGGGGTGGTCACGGGCAAGGGACTGAGCGACCTGATCCGCGAAGAGTTCGGTCTTCGCATCACGTTCATCATGATGATCCTGCTGGTCATTGTGAACTTCGGGAACGTGATCGCAGAATTTTCCGGGATTGCCGGCAGCATGCAGCTGTTCCACATCAGCAAATATATTTCGGTTCCAATCTGCGCATTACTGGTATGGCTCCTGGTAGTCAAAGGCGACTACAAAGGCGTGGAGAAAGTTTTTCTAGTGGCGTCTGCTTTCTATCTCGCCTACATCTTCGCTGGATTTTTTTCCCATCCGGACTGGCATACTGCGCTGCTGGCCACAGTGAAGCTTCCTCCGCACAGCTATTGGCATAAAACTGGCTACATTTACATGACAGTCGCCGTGATTGGCACCACCATTTCGCCCTGGATGCAGTTCTACATGCAATCTTCGGTGGTTGAAAAGGGAACCAACGTGAAGCAATTGGGGGCCTCGCGAGCGGATGTAATTGTGGGCTCGCTTTTTACCGATATTGTTGGTTGGTTCATCATCATTGCCTGCGCCGCCACGTTGTTCGTGCATGGCATGGGCGCGATTCAAGTGCCGTCCGATGCAGCCGAAGCGATGAAGCCGCTGGCTGGAGAGTACGCATTTATCTTGTTTGCGGCCGGATTGTTCAATGCGTCATTATTTGCGGCGTCGATCCTGCCGCTGTCGACCGCATATACGGTGTGCGAAGGCATGGGCTTTGAATCGGGCTTGGATAAGAGCTTCAGCGAAGCGCCGGCGTTTTACTGGCTATACACGTTGTTGATTGTGGCGGGCGCTGGAGTGGTTCTGTGGCCGCACTTTCCACTGGTAAAGGTGACGATTCTTTCCCAGGTGCTGAACGGAGTACTGCTGCCGGTTGTAATGATCTTTATGCTGGTGCTGATTAACAAAACGGAGCTGATGGGAAAGCACACCAACAATCGCTGGTTCAATGTGATTGCGTGGGGTACGGCGATCATCGTGATCGGATTGTCGTTGGCGATGCTATTTGTGCACGGCAGCTAAAGAATTTTTCCCTGGGCCAGATCGCGGATAAATTTTCGATCGGCGGCGAGGAAATTGTAGGCGGGCAGGTCGCGCAGTTCCGCCCAGCGCATGTCCTGAAAGATGCGGTTCTGCATATCGCGTTCGAAATGGTAGACGGCGAAAAATCGCAGGTGGATGGAGCCGCCATTGCGATAGTTGTGCTGCACCTCTGCGATAAAAGGGCCGATCTTGGCCTGGATGCCAAGCTCTTCCTCCAATTCGCGGCGCAGCGCCTGCTCGGGGGTTTCACCGGGCTCGATTTTGCCGCCGGGAAATTCCCACTGCAATCCCATGGCAGTGCCGGCCTTGCGTTGACAGATGAGAACTTGCTTGTCTCGCAAAATCAAGGCCGCGACCACGGCGCGCATCCGAGGTTTTTCTGGCTGAGGCTGGGGTGCTACTTCGACATCCGATTCCATCACTTCCTTAGGATAGTGATTTACCGCTGCTTCTGCGAATGGGCGAGTGAAATGAGTCGAGGACGCATCGGAAATTGGTTTGGATGTATCGCTGCCGCCAGACAGGCCAGCCCCTCGAGGATTGGATAGGCGGGGGTGTTGAGGAGCTCGTCGGGAACGCAGTAGACGCGACCGTTGCCGGCCGCGCGCAGCGATTGCCAGGCACGCTGGTCGATCACCCGAGCCAAGGGAACACGATCACCGGCGCCGCACCAGGCGAAGATGAGAATGTCGGGATCAATGGCCGCAATGGCCTCCGCAGTGGTGGTCTTGCCTGCGTCGCCGACGAATTCGCCGCCGGCGGCTTCGACAAGTTCCTTCACCCAGGGTTGAGAATGTATAAGCGGCTTGCCCCACTCCTCGCAATACACGCGGGGACGTTCGGTGGCTGCTGCAGATTGAAGGCGAACGGCCTCGATGCTGGAGGTGAGTTCGGCGACCAGGTCTTCGGCACGGTCGGAGGCATGAACCACTGAGCCGATCAGGCGGATGTCAGCAAAAATGTCGGCGAGTGTGTGCGGGGCAAGCGTCAACACAGGACAGCCCGCGCGGAGGATTGCTGCCAGTGACTCCATGCGATACGGGACCGAGGCGATCACCAGATTCGGTTCGACCGCGAGCAGTTCTTCCATAGTGGACGACCAGGAGTCGGCAACGATCTTCAGGTCGCGACTGGCGAGCTCCGGCAACGCCTCGACGCAATAGCGGGTGCAGGCGACGAGATCATCGAGATGGCCGAGCCGTTGCAACGTGAGGGTGATGCTTGGTTGCAGTGATGCGATGCGGAGAGGGTCAGACTCGATGCCAGGTCTAAATGGGGAGACCTGGGGCACCCGGTCTGGTGCGGAAAACGCAGCCCCCTCCACTTTGCTTCGCTTCGGTCGGGATGACATTGCTTTTTCAACCCCACTCGAGCCGAATGCGGGCTTTCACCCGAGCGAGCAGAACCGCTAGCCGGGGACCCCGAGGCTTGAATGGGCCACCGTCCCCATGTTCGTCATGCATGGACAGGACCGGGCTGAAATACCGGCCATCCTTGTACGGCAGCGATCTCCGTCAGCTCCGCCGTGGGGTTGACGACGAAGGGATGCTTCGCGACGCCGAGCATGGCGGCATCGTGAATGGAGTTGCCGAAAACCGCATCGGGTTCGGGGATGCCGACCCGCGCCAGCGATTGCACTTTGCCTTCGTCGGTGGGGATGTCGAGCAGTTCTTCGGTGATCAATCCATTGGTGACGCGAACGCGGGCTGCGAGGACTCGCTCGGCGGGGATGCCGAAGTGCTGCATGGCATCTTCAATGAGCCAGCTGTTGGTGGAACTGACGGCCCATACAATAGTTCCGCGCTGTTGCAGTCGAGTGCACGCTTCGAGCATTTCAGGAAAAATGTTGGGACGCATCATCACATCGAAATACGTATGCACGGCCTGGCGCAGCTCGGATTCGCGCAGGTCGCGGTAGATTTGCACCATCTCGCCGCAGATCGCGAACTCAGAGACTTCGCCGCGCATATAGGCGCGATAGCGAGCGTCCATCCAGTTGCAGGCTTCGCGAGAGAGCAGGCCCGATTCCATGGACCATTGCATGAAGCCGACACCGGCGTCGCCGGACCAGAGGGTGCCATCGCAGTCAAAAACAGCGACAGCGGGTTGGAGGATGTCGATGCGACGAAAAAATTCAGAAGAGGAAAGAGTGGAAACTTTCGGGGTGATGAGTTGTTGTGCCAAAAGGAACGACCTTATCAAAATCAAAAAATAAAAAAGAAAAATTGTGGAAGGCGGGATGATGTTGAATTGTCAATTGCCTTCCCCTCTATGATGCAGCATCGGCGGAAACTATGCCAGATGCATCGCAGCGGATTCACCAGCTTGTAACCTCGCGATGCACGGTGGGCTGGCAAAGTTGATTCCCGGGAAAGAGTTGCTGGAGACTCCGCGCAATGTTCGATAATTTCTGCAGGCGAGGCGCTGGGTGGAGAACGATCAACATTCCGTCGGAAGCAATCTGAAACTGATCCAGAGTTATCTGACGTATCTGCGCGTCGAAAAGGGTCTGCGTCCGCTAACTTGCGAGGCGTATCGGCGCGACCTGCTGCAGTGCGCGGAATTCCTGGAGAAAACGAACGGCTCGCTGACGTCCGCAAAACATGAGGACCTGGCAGGTTTCGTCGCTCATTTGCAGGCGCACCAGGTAGAGGCGCGCTCGCGGGCTCGAAAGCTGTCTTGCCTGCGCGGCTTATATCGCTGGCTGCTGCTCGATAAGCGCATCGCGTACGATCCGACGATTCACCTGGAAACGCCGGCGGGTTGGAAGGTGCTGCCAAAGTCGTTATCGGAAACTGAAGTGGTGACCATGATCGACCAGACCGGGCACGGTGCCGCGGGAAGCAAGACGGAAGGATGCACGCCGCAGTCGTTGCGCGATCGGGCCATGCTGGAGCTGTTGTACGGTGGTGGCGTGCGCGTGTCGGAGCTGGTGGGACTCGCGGTCGAGGACATTTCTCTGCAGCAGGGGCAGATGCTGGTGCGCGGAAAGGGCGACAAGGAGCGCATCGTGCCGCTGGGTCAGCCTGCGATCAAGGCATTGACGGAATATCTGGAACACGGCCGCGCGCAGCTGCTGCGCAAAGCAAATGTGCGCGAGGTGTTTCTATCGCAGCGTGGACATCCGCTGACGCGGCAAACGGTTTGGGCGCTGGTGAAGCAGGTGAATCATCGCGCCAGCCCGCATATGCTGCGGCACAGTTGCGCCACCCACATGGTGGAGCACGGAGCCGATCTGCGCACGGTGCAAACACTGCTGGGACACGCGGATATTGCGACCACGCAGATTTATACCCATCTGGCGCTGGGCAGGCTGAAGGCGGTGCATCGCGCACATCATCCTCGGGGGCAGATGCGGGCACGCGGAAAGATGCAGGGTCATGTTTTGGACGGTGCGGAATGAAGCTCAAGGTCCGTCGCTCGCCGGAGAATCCCAGGTTTCAGGATCGAGACCTGGGGCACCCAGGTTTTGGTGAGGAGGGGGCGTCCGATTCGGCTCGCGATCGACAAAAAGCAGGTCCCTCCACTGCGCTGCGCTACGGTCGGGATGACAATTCATTTAGAACGGGGCACCCAGGTCCTGGTAAGGATGGGGCACCCATGCCTTCAGCACCGGAGATTCTGCGACTGATCACGCAATACATGGCCGTGCTGACGGTGGAACGTGCGTCGTCGGAACACACGGTGCGCGCCTACCAGAGAGAGCTGCATTCGTTTGCGGCGTTTCTGGCGCAGCACTGTGGTGAAGGCGTGGTGCCGGCGCAGATTGAACATCCCGTGATCCGGGAATATCTGGGAACGCTGTACGAAAAGAATTTGTCGAAACCCTCAGTGGCGCGGGCGCTGGCGGCGATTCGGTCGTGGTTTGGGTGGCTTGCGAAGATGGGGCACATCGAGCAGAATCCCGCACGGCTAGTGTCGACGCCGAAGCTGCCGAAACATCTGCCGCGTGTGCCGGGAGCGGAACAGCTGAACCAGGCATTCAACGACGTGGACACGGAAACGGCGTGGCCGGAGCGGGATCGCGTGATCATGGAGCTGCTGTATGGCTGCGGCATTCGCAACGCGGAGCTGGTGGGGCTGAACCTCGGAGATATTCAGTGGGGCAATGAGTGCATCCTGGTGCGCGGCAAGGGGCGCAAGGAGCGGTATGTTCCGCTGGGCGATGCGGCGGCCATAGCGGTGCGCGCGTATTTGCCACAGCGGGTGCAGAAGCTGCTGGACGCGAAGCGGGCGTCCGAGGCGTTGCTGTTGAATGTTCGGTTGCGAGGAGATGGCCGCCTGACTACCCGCAGCGTCGGCCGTATCGTGAAGCAGATGGCGCTCTCCCATGGACTTGCCGCGGATGTTCATCCGCATACGTTGCGGCACGCCTTCGGTACGCACATGCTGGAGGAGGGTGCGGATTTGCGCGCGATCCAGGAAATCCTTGGGCATGCCCGGCTTTCGACGACGCAGCGATATACCCATTTAACTTCGGGGCAGGTGGCGGCTGTCTATGACAGGACTCACCCTAGAGCGAAAAGCTGACATTGGGCGCGAAACGCTGCTGCCGGAGGCTGGTTTTTGCGACTGGCGATGCGGCTATCGGGCCATTACAATAGAGATGTGGCCCTCCCTGTGAGTCGCTGACAATAGGCGCGAAGCTTCCGCCGCGACAACCGCTTACAATTCACTGTATACGCCGGTTTTAAGGCATGGTGCGGCGGCGAATACGCAACAGCGAAAGACGCTGCAAGACAAAGGTTGGATTTTCTCGTGATACAGCTTGGCGAAGCATTAACCAAAGTTTTCGGAACCAGCAACGAGCGCACCGTGAAGCGCATGTTGCCGACGGTCAAGGCGATCAATGCCATGGAGCCGGCGATGCAGCAGCTTACGGACGAGCAGATGCGCGCCAAGACGGACGAATTTCGCGTCCGCATTGCCGCAGCCATTGCCGACATCACGGACCCCGAAGAGCGGCACAAGGCGGAACAGGATGTGCTGGAGCAGATTCTGCCGGAGGCGTTCGCGCTGGTGCGGGAAGCAGGGCTTCGCGTCATTAACATGCGCCATTTCGACGTGCAGCTGATCGGCGGCATGGTGCTGCACCAGGGCAACATCGCAGAAATGAAGACCGGCGAAGGTAAAACGCTGGTCGCCACGCTGCCTTGCTATTTGAACGCGCTGGCCGGTCATGGCGTGCACGTGGTCACCGTGAACGATTACCTGGCGAAACGCGATGCGGAGTGGATGGGCAAGATCCATAACTACCTGGGGCTTTCGGTCGGTGTGATCGTGCACGACCTGAGCGACGAACAGCGACGCGCCGCCTATGCCGCGGATATCACCTACGGAACCAACAACGAATTCGGCTTCGATTACCTGCGCGACAACATGAAGTTTGAGCTGTCGGAGTGCGTGCAGCGGCCACCCTATTACGCGATTGTCGACGAAGTGGACTCCATCCTGATCGACGAAGCACGGACGCCGCTGATCATCAGCGGGCCGACCGATCAGACGACAGACAAATATGCGCGGGTAGTGCGCATTGTTCCGCAGCTGGAAATGGGCGAGGAGATCGACTCGCTGGAGAACAAGATCCTGACCGGCGATTATGTGGTGGATGAAAAGCACCGCACCATCGGCGTCACTGACGAAGGCTGGGAGAAGATTGAAAAGCTGCTGGGGATTGAGAGCATCGCCGACCCGGAAAACTGGGACCTGAAGCACTACGTTGAAACCGCGATCAAGGCGCATGCGCTGTACAAGCGCGATGTAAATTACGTCGTCAAGGACGGCGAAATCATCATTGTCGACGAGTTTACCGGTCGCCTGATGCCGGGGCGTCGCTGGTCCGATGGGCTGCACCAGTCGATTGAAGCCAAGGAAGGCGTGAATATCCGGCGCGAAGATCAGACGCTGGCGACCATCACGTTCCAGAACTATTTTCGCCTGTACAAAAAGCTTGCCGGTATGACCGGAACCGCCGATACCGAAGCCGCCGAGTTCGAAAAGATCTACGAATTGGACGTGGTGGTAATTCCGACGAATATGCCGATGAGGCGTATCGATAACACCGACGTTGTGTTTCGCACGGCAAAGGAAAAGTATTTTGCGGTGGCTGATGAGATTGCGCGGCTGAATGAAAACAAGCAGCCGGTGCTGGTGGGTACCACTTCCATTGAGAAATCGGAACTGCTGTCGCAGATTCTGCAGCGGAAAAACATTCGCCACGTGGTGCTGAATGCCAAGTTCCACGAGCGCGAAGCGGAGATTGTGGCGCAGGCCGGTCACCTGGGCATGGTGACTATTGCTACCAACATGGCAGGTCGCGGAACGGATATTGTTCTGGGCGGCAATCCGGAATTTCTGGCTAAGCAGGAGCTGGTGAAGAAGAATCGCGCCCGCGCGGTAAGTGCGGCGGAAGGCGAGATTTCTCCCACAGCGGCGCCGGGGATGATGCGTTTTTACTATCAGGGCCAGGAATTTGAATCGCCCGAGTCCGACTGGAAAGAGGTCTACGCTGGCTACGCGGCGCAGGCTGCAAAAGAGCGTGAGGAAGTCCTGGACGCGGGCGGCTTGATCATTCTGGGTACGGAGCGGCACGAGTCCCGCCGCGTTGACAACCAGTTGCGTGGCCGCGCCGGTCGCCAGGGCGATCCCGGAGCATCGCGGTTTTTCCTATCGCTCGAAGACGACCTGATGCGCATCTTCGCCAAGGAGTGGGTCTCGAACCTGCTGCAGCGCCTGGGCATGGAAGAAGGCGTTCCGATCGAGTCAAAGTTGATCACGCGGCGGATTGAGGCTGCGCAGAAGGCAGTTGAAGGACAAAACTTTGAGTCGCGCAAACATGTTCTGGAATACGACGACGTGATGAACAAGCAGCGCGAGGCGGTGTACGGCACCCGTCGCCAGCTGCTGGAAGGCATCGACCAGAAAGAACTGATCACGGACGATTACGTTTCGAATATTTTGAGCACCATTCTCGACACACATGCTCCGGACAAGCTGCATCCCGATCAGTGGGACACGAAAGCACTGCAGGATGCGGTGCTGATGCAGTTCGGCATGGACATTACGGCCGAGGGCATTCCAGTTCGCGAACTGAACCGGCACGAACTGGGCGAAGCGCTGTTCACGCACTTGAAGGAACGCTACGACGCGAAGGAGCAGATCATCGGTGCGCCACCCATGCGCTACCACGAACGCATGATCATGCTGAGCGTGTTGGATGGCCTGTGGAAGGACCACCTGCTGGCGATGGACCAGTTGAAGGAAGGCATCGGACTGCGTGGCTACGGCCAGCAGGATCCATTGATTTCTTACAAGCGCGAGTCCTTCGAGGCGTTCGAAGCCATGATGAACCGCTTCCAGGAAGATACAGTGCGTTTCCTGTTCCGCATGCAGATCATGGGACCGGATGGGAAAGAAATCTCGATCCCGGCGCGGGTTCATCCGCAGTCGGTTGTATTCAGCGGAGGTTCTGCGACCGCAGCCGAGCCAGGATCGGCGGCGCTGCCCTTCAGCGTGGACGGAAACAACGGCGCCGGCATGAATGGCGGATCGTCTTCCAACGGAGTGGCGTCGTCGATTCCGGTTCCGATGCGAGCGCCTTCGACCACGATCGATTCACTGGAAGAGGAATTTCAGCGACGCAAAAAGCGTGAGCTACAGCAGGCACGCATGGCGGGCGGCGGTGAAGCGACGGAAACCGCGCAGCGACGCACCGGAGAAAAGGTCGGGCGCAACGATCCCTGTCCTTGTGGATCCGGAAAGAAATTCAAGAAGTGCCACGGCGTGGACGCGTAGGCATTCTCAACAGGGCTTCGGGTGATCTACGCAACGCGCCGTTTTGCCCTCCCATTCTTTGCGCAAAAGGCGCACAAAGGGTGGGGAGCCAGATTTTTTTGACTGACCATCAGGAAAGTGCTTTTTTGCCGCGGGACGAGCGGTAAATCTGTGCGCCTAAGATGCCGCCGGCAATGGCGAACAACACAATCAACACAGACAAGAAGGCCATGGTCAGCAGGATCAGCCCGATACGGCCTTCGGCGGACAGCCAGAAATTTGTGAATGTCGCAACCGGTGCCTGGGGGTCCATGGTGGCTGCCCGGGCGGCAGCCTGCTTAACAATGGCAGTCAACTGAGTATCAATCTGGTTGCCCTGGTGCAGCCCGTAACGCTGGATCACCAGTAAGACGGAATTGGCAGCGAAGGCTACCGTGGCCGCGATCAGCCCCAGCAGCGCGCCGACGCGAGCGCCAACCCGCGGGCCCAGCTTCGTCAATGGCCGGCGTCGATGATAGATTCCCATCGACACCACCGCGCCTACCGCTACCCAGAGCACACTGCCCGCCGCTAAGACTGCGGAGAGGACTCCGACTGCAGTTCCCACGACGGCGGCGATTCGCATCGCCAGTTTCCAGGAAACAGAAACGCTTGTCCCGGCGGCGCCCGCCTGGAGATCCACGCTGACTCCCGGCATCGCCTGGGCGGCTTCGCCGTCGTCTGCGACATAGCGAATCTGGGGCGCTCCACACGCCAGGCAATAATAGGATTCCGGTTCGAGGGTGGCGCTGCAACGATGACAAACCAAGTCCATATATGTTGAAGCTAAACTACTGTCGCATCTGCTGCAATCGAGGCGCGTCGCGACCCTAATCGGTTTGACCTTTATGGGGCAACTGGACAGAGACGATCGAGAATTTTGTTCCGTCCGAGATGGGAGTGAACTCAATAATGTGCTGATTATCACGGGAGCCTGCGAGCAACTTGATATCGCCCGAGATTTTCGGAGTGCCGACATTGAGGTGCTTTTTTGAGGACTCGACATCCATGCTGACGTCGTATTCGTGATCGTTGGCGCAGGTCAGTCCCTGGCTAGTTGCCACCGGTTGTCCAACGGGTTTCTTGTCTTTGCAGGTGAGCACATCGCCGTAGGTGGCCATGGCGTTTTTGTAAAACGCCACCACTTTAAACTCGGGATCCTTGGTCTTATACTCCGCTGCCTTGACATGCAGTTGCCACTTGCCAAAACTCATATGGATATCCGCCGCGCCGGAGTCCTTTCCTTTGTCGCCGGTCGTGACGGCACCGGGGTAGATGGGAATGCCCACATTGACCGCGGCCGCGGAATTGGTGCGAACGTCCAGACCTCCCAACGGCGTGTGCAGGTGCACATTTTCGGCATCGCCATTTTTGTGCTCGTTCACGGAGCAGCCGGACACGGCGAAAAGCAAAACTCCTACGGAGAGCGCCGCGATGGAGAAGGGACGCGAAGAGGCGCGCATTTGTTCGAAGAGGATATTTTTTGGACGAGCAGGCCAGTGAACATTCTTGAGGTTATTTACAGCCATACAGCTTCCCCTCCTGCGGTCAACCTAAGCCACCCTGTGATCAAAGATACGCTCCGTGAATCCGGGAAGTTCGTGTTGAGCCGATGGCGGGCTCATTTTTCTGTTGACATTGTTACACTCGTCACACTATATATAGTGCGAGGCCACCTACAAGCGCAACTCTTAGGGCTCGTGCGACAAACAGCTTTTCGGGAGAAGAAGCTGCCGGAGGCAAATGCTCCGAGATGTGCAGCGAGTGGCAACCTTCTGCAACACACCAGGCAACGGCCTTGCAATCATCGCAAGGCCGTTTTTTTCTGCGCGATGGAGCGGGATCGGTGGGTGCGGTGGATTTTGATGGGCCGGGTGCATCGGCGGCGTGGGAATTTTCACTGGCGAAACGAAGGATCGCGCTGGAAGGAGCAACTCCGGGGAGCGGAACTCGTGCAATGAGAGTTCATGTTCGAAGCCTGGAGGCAATCGAAGTGAGGAACCGTCCGCGCGCGTGTTTCCTTCATGTAAGTTTGTTCAGCGTATCGATGGCGCTGCTGCTGGGGGTGGCTCAGACATGGGCCGCTGCAGGCGATCCGCCGGCGCGGGTGGCGCGGTTAACGCACTTGACAGCCCATGTGGCGCTGGAACCTGCGGGAACCAGCCAATGGACGCAGGCGGTGCCGAACACTCCTCTGACCAACGGAGATCGCCTGTATGTGAATCACGAGGGCCATGCGGAGTTGCAGATGGACGAGCTTGCGGTGCGAGCATGGGAGTTTACGGATCTGAGCGTTGTGGACCTCGCTGATCATGTGACGCAGCTTGCAGTGGCGCAGGGAAGCCTGCATGTGCGAACGTTCGCGCTGAGTGCGGAAAAGCTTGTCGAGGTGGATACGCCGAACGGCGCGATCACGGTGACGCAGCCCGGCGATTTTCGGCTGGATGCGTATACCAATGGCGGTGGCACGCTGGTGACAGTCGACGCCGGTGCGATCCGAGTCAGCGGTCCGGGGGTGGACAAGGTGTTGGGCGCGGGGGAAAGCATGCACCTGGTAGGAAGCAATCCGATTCAGATGCTTGCGCAGCGCATGCCGGGCAAGGATCCGTTCGACGTCTGGAGCCAGCAGCGCGACCGCGCATTTTTGAGCTCCGATTCGCGCAGGTATGTCAATCCGGACACGGTCGGATCAGAAGATCTGGATGCATACGGGAAGTGGTCGGACACTCTGGAATATGGTCCGGTGTGGTATCCGACCAATCTTCCGGCAGGGTGGTCGCCGTATTCGAATGGTCGCTGGACCTGGATCGCGCCCTGGGGATGGACATGGGTGGATGCGGATGCGTGGGGATTTGCGCCATTCCATTACGGGCGGTGGACGGACCTCGGGTCGCGGTGGGGCTGGATTCCCGGGCCGGTAGAAGCGAGTCCCGTGTTTGCTCCCGCGATGGTTGCGTTCGTAAGCGGTGCAAGCTTTTCCAATGAAGCAGGCAAGCCGTTGGCGGGGTGGTTTCCGCTGGGAGCGGGAGAGCCATTTTATCCCGCATATACTTGTACCCGCGCTTGCTTTACCCAAGTGAATCTTTCTAATTTGAGCGATGCACATTCGAGTCCGCGCCGCGTGAGTGCAACAAATTATTTTGGCTACTACCATACCCACGCCGGATTTCGCTCCATTCGGTATGTACACCAGAAGACGGCGACGATTGCGATTCCGGCGGATCAATTTGCGGCGGAAGGAGCGGTGACGCCAGAAACGGCGATCCATCCCACGGCGCAACAACGAGCCTCTGCGCGGATCTTGTCGCATCCTGTGGTCTCGCCTACGATGCAAAGTGTGGTTCCGCGGCGGGTAAGTTCAGTGGCGGTTCCCGCCGAGAGGGCGTCGGTGATTGTGGCGCTGCATGCGGCGGCTACGACCGCTCCGCAGACCGGGGTTGAGGAGTTGGCGTCGCAGCCGGGTGAAAAGTTTTGGTTGATCGCACGAACCGCGCCTCCCTCGGCTGGCCCGAGCTTTGAACAGCAATTGCCGGCGCTGCGCCAGAATGCCGGACGTCCGCTCGATCCGGGCCAGTGGACGAACCTAGCGGCAGGTCGCGCTGCTGGTCCTGCGACAGTGCGGGAGTTTCCGCCGGAGAACATGTCCTTAATACACGAAACGGGACACACGCAACGGGTCGACCCGGTGGAGTGAGATGAGATGGCGCGATCCATGCGACTGGAAGAGAAAATCCGTGTTGGACACTGCGTCTTGATTTTTTTGTTCGAGGATGAAAAATAGGTGCTGCGCAATTGGCCCGCGACAACTTATACTTTGACTAAGGTCGCCGATTGCGGCCATCGATAGGCGCAGGAGATTGAAGCGACTCAACCTGAAGTGCTGCGCAGCCAGCACAAGAGAATGCATTCTGTTCTCGCTTCTAAAGGTGAAACGTTGATGCATCTCTGCCTGGGGAATTGGGGAGTCTGATGGCACAACCGCAACCCGCCCGACGCAAGATGCAATCCGTGAAGACGCCTGTCTCCATCCCAGACAAACTGTATTTTCGAATTGGGGATGTTGCACGCCTGTGCAGCCTGCCCGCGTACGTGCTGCGATTTTGGGAGACGGAGTTTCCGCAGTTGAAGCCGCACAAAGGTGGCAGCGGTCAACGGCTGTATCGCAAGCGCGACGTCGAAATTGTTCTCGAGATCAAGCGACTGCTGTACGGCGAAGGATTCACCATTGCCGGTGCACGCAAATCTCTGGCGGAGAAGCGCACCACACTCGTAGCCGTCGATCCGCAGAATGGAACAGCGCCGCACCCGATGCGACGCAAGACGGACTTCGTTACTCCTCAGGCGACCGTGAAGACTGGACGCGGAGCAGGGATTTCAGCCGTGGGGTCAAAGCCTACAGCGGTGAGTCCCAAGTTCAACGAACTGCGCAAAGAGATGCGCGCCTTACTCTCGATGTTGGGCTCGGGAGCAAACATCAACCCCGCAGCGTCCGCAGCGAATCATGCCGCAGTGGCTTCTGTGCCCGTCCAGCGTAAGAAAAAGGGCCGCGAGATGACGGACGAGCCGACACTTTTTTAAAGCCCTTCGGCGAATTGAAGTGATTCAAATAGCACGACTCAGCGGCTAAAGCCAAACTGTTTTCCGCCATGTAATTGCCCGACGGAAGTCGGACCCTGATACAAAGCCAAACGACATTCGTCGAACAAATGTGGGACTTGGGGTGCCGGTGTGTGTCGGCGGGGGGCCAGGGCAGTCACGCGGCGAAACCTGCCACAATCAATTCCGCATTGAAAACAGAAAAAAAAGGGCCCCTCGTGTGAGGGGCCAATCTGCCTTGGTTCTCTCTTGTGTGAGAGCTTTTGAGTCAACCTTATTGCTACGGCGTCGAACTGGGCTGCGACGCAGTCCCATTCGAGGAGGACTGCGCGGTGCCGGACTGCGCCGCGCCGGTAGTTGAGGCGCCTTGGTTCGACGCACTCAGGGTTGACAAACTGTTATGCATCAGTGTGACTTCCACGACGCTGCCACGGCGGGTCTTGTTGGAATCGCTCACATTTAGAGGAGCGTTGCCGAGCCCGATCTGGCGAATCTTATACAGCGGGACCTGACGGTCGGTGACTAGATAGCGTGTCACGGCCGAGGCCATATTGTGGGAGGCCTGGATACCAGCCTGACCACGAAGGGGTGAATAACCCTGGACGTCGATCAGAGTTCCGCGCTGCCCCTGAAGCTGGCTGACCAACTGGTCGAGCGCATCTTTCGAGTTCTGGCCGAGCGGACTGTGACTGCTGCGGAAGCGAATCTCCACCGTCGTCACAGTCTGGTATTGATCCAGATTGCTGACTGCCGTTCCGATCGCAGCGGTCTGAGTATTAGCCTGCTGTGCTGTCTGCTGCGCCTGATTGGCAGTGTTGCCAGCTTCCGTTGCGTGCTGATCGGCCGTGTTCGCGGTCTGCTGTGCCTTGCTAATGCCAGCCTGGGCGCGACCGTCAACATCCTTGATGTCGCGGGCGTTTGCGGCCGAAACCTGATCCAGCTCGTTTAAGCGTTCTTTTACCGGGTTCAACTGCCGATGGACCCACTTTTTACGGGCCATTGGGTTCATGTGCCCCCAGAAGCCCTCATGGGATTGTGTTTCCAGCGGCGGCTGACCTGTGCCAGTCATTGCAGTATTGCCGGAAGTTGATGCAGTGGCTGAGGTTCCGGTCTGCACTTGAGCATTAGACGCTGAACTCTGGTTCGCAGACTGTGCCATGAGCGGGAGTGCGGTGCAGGCGGCGAGTACTATCGTTGCAATTCTGAGCAAATTTTTTGAATTGTACGTTTTCATCACTCTTCCATGACCGTGCCGCGCTACTGGCACTTGGTAGTGCCATTCCTGATTGCAAGCGCGATGCCAAAGAACAGGCGGCTCCGAAAGGAGCATGGAATTGATTTAACTTGCTGATTCTAAAGATGAGAAGGGGCGGGATTGGAAAGCTAGTGAAAATTCATCGATTAAGGGGCGTTGGGAATCGCGTAAAACCTGCTCGTAACCCGGCAAAAAGTACCGTCGTAAGGCCTGTAAATCAGCTAGCCGGGATCATCTACCCGTCGATCGGCGGGGAGTTAAGGGCGGGTTCCGATGTCCACAATTCGCAGAGAGGGAGGCTGCTGATTCCACATAGGAGAGACGTTGTCGAAAACCAGACGAAAATCCTGGGTTTTGCCTGCAGCAAGGGGGGCGGCGCTGATCGGCTGCGTATCCACGTACGGGTCGCGGGAGCGGACGAGGCTTAGGGGCGCCTGCAGTACCTGAGGGGCGTCGCCGGTGACATTGGGGAATGCCGCCTGGATCGTCATCGAAGTGATGGCGCGATTGCCTCGATTCTGTATCGTGCCATCGACATAGGTGAGCTGGTCGCCGGCAAAATTGCTGGCCTGGCTGACCTGCACATTGCCCAAAGTGACGTATTTCGCGTAGGGGTCGACGCGATCGCCGTTGGAGTTGGCGGTCGGACGCCCCACCCAGAACACAACTCCGAGCCCACCGCAGATCACAACCAGCGCAACAATCCATGGCATCCAGTTACGATCCGCCCCCTCGGCTGCACCACTCCCTGAAGGAGTCTCGGCTGCGAAAAGAATGGGTTCGCGGTGCGGAGTGGCGGGTTGAGGCGGCCGTGATTCTGGGTCGTTCATGCGCCGATTGTAACTCGCCTGGAGGGTGGCGGAAACAATCCCGAATTAGAAGTCAACAATGAAAAAACAGAAAATTGATTCAAGAACCGAATCCGTTTCGCCGAAACACACGTCATAGAGACAGCCACTGCAAGTGAATGCACGCGGCGTTTGGCTGTGGCTTTCGCTTGGACGGTATCGGACGGGATCAAATATGTTGCGGGCTATCAAGAGGCAAGCGCGAAAACGCCCTGTTCAACCGCAAGGGGACACGATCTATCGTGCGGCCGCGGTTGCGGCGGCGTTGATGGTGCTGGCGGCTGCGCCGTTTTTTTGATTCCGGCGGAGGCGGCTGGGTTTCGGAGCGATCGAAGGTGGCTGGCGTGCGAGGCACTGTCGAGTGAGTGCGCCGTTTCGTCCTAAAGGAAACTCGCGCGGCGCACGGTCCGGCGAAAATCGTCTCCGTGCATGGAAACGGTGATGCACATTTCATGTAGACGAGAGTGCATCCTGTCACCGATCCGATCTCCCAGGGTTTCTTCACGCATGGCGCGTGTGGCTGCGTTGGCTGGGGCTGCCCGAGAGACATCTCGATCAGTGACGGAAGTCGATTGTGCTTGCACTAAGGCCGAGGGCTGGTTCGGATAGTTGGTGGTGATCAGCGTGGTCCGTTTGTCGTTATAGCGCGTGTTCAGGATGTGCGCGACAGTGTCCCAAACCCAGTCTGTCGGTTTGACCGCACCCAACTCATCCAACAGCAGAACTTCCGCTTCAAATACCGGGCGAAGAATCTCTAGTTCCGTGGTGGCGACCTGAGGATTGTAGGAGTTCTGAATCTGCTTCAGCAGATCGCGATAATCGCAAAAAATTCCGGTGGCGCCGCGCTGCTCAACCATCTCTCGCAGCAGACCGACAGCGAGATGGGTTTTGCCGCAACCAATGCTGCCGGTCAACAAAAGCCCACGTCCAGCGGTCTCCAGCGGATAGCCGTCGGCGAATCGGCGAGTGGTCATCAGAGCCAGGCCAAGGGATGGATCGGCGCCGCGAAAGCCAGTGTCAAAACTTTCCAGCGAGCAATGAGTGTAACGCTGGGGTATGCGGGCTTTCTGCACGCGTAGTGCGGCTTTTTTGCTGATGCGGCAGGAACATTCAGCCGCGAATTGTTCGTGGCCGCGACGCACCAGGGTGACGCCGATGCCGCCGCAATGGGGACAGGTGGCTGCGGGATTGTCGGTCAGCTTTGCCATCGTGAGCGATTCAGGATTTCTGTTGCTCTCAGTATCGCAGGCCGGGACTGGGAGGCAGAAGAATTCCTGGATTGCAAGCTGTGGGAATCTCGCATAAACTGGAAGTTAGCGTTTAGGGAAAGGTTTTGAGTCACCATGCCGAAGCAAGGAATTCATCCAAATTACGAAACCATCCGCGTGGTATGCGCGTGCGGTCATAGTTTTGAGACCCGTTCGACCCATAAGGGCGACATTCACATGGAAATCTGCTCCAACTGCCACCCGTTCTTCACCGGCAAGCAGAAGATGATTGATACCGCCGGTCGCGTGGAGCGCTTCCGCCGCAAATATGCGCAGTCGGATTCGGCTAAGGCCGGCACCGCGAAGTAACGGCGCACGCGTTCGAACTACACTGAGGCCTCCGCCGCGGCGGGGGCCTTTTGGTTGTTGGAAATGGGGAAGCAGTCGAGGCGATGAAAAAGCATTGGGACAATCCGGCAGAGCACGCGATGCCCGAGAGGGTACGCGTGCCCGCGTCGCTGCAGATCGGCTCCGTTGCCATTGCGCCGGCGACGGTACTGGCGCCGATGGCGGGCGTGACGGACACGGTGTTTCGTCGATTCATTCGCAATGCGAGTTTGTTCCATCAGGGCGCTGGATCGGAAAGCACGTCGACCGATTTTTCCGATGGGATTGAAGCGAGCGTGACCAATCAGCAGTCGGGCTGCGGGTTGATCATGACCGAGTTCACCTCCGCGGACGGCCTGTCACGCATGCGCGAATCAAAGCGCAAACGGTACCTGACCTACTACGAAGACGAGCATCCAATCGCCGCGCAGCTGTTTGGTTCCGATCCGGAGACATTGTCAGAGGCGGCGCGCATTGTGGAAGACGCGGGCTTCGACATTGTGGATTTGAACCTGGGATGTCCTGCGAAACGCGTCGTCAGCTGCAATGGCGGCAGCGGCTTGCTGCGCGATCTGCCGCTGATTGCTCTAATTTTTGAGCAGGTGCGCGCAGCTGTGAAGATTCCTTTCACGGTGAAGTTTCGCATGGGTTGGAACGATGACAGCATTGTGTGCGTGGAACTCGCCAGGCTGGCGGAGTCGAGCGGATTGAACGCCGTGGCGCTGCATGCGCGCACCCGCGAGCAGGGCTACTCCGGACAGGCGCGCTGGGAATGGATTGGCGCCATCAAGCAGGCGGTGGCCATTCCGGTGATTGGAAATGGGGATATTCGTACGCCGGAAGATGCCTGCGCGCTGATCGCCGAGACCCATTGCGATGCTGTGATGATTGGCCGCGCTGCTCCGGCTAATCCATGGATCTTTCGTCAAATCGCGGAGTACACTGCCAGCGGAACCTACACACAGCCCACGGAACTGGATCGCTATAACTTGATTCGCACCTACTTTTCCATGCTGCTCGATCAGGAATTTCCGGACGCGACTGGCAAGATGAAGCAATTTGCTTCCTGGTTCACCCACGGAGTTCCCGGCGGCGCGGGACTGCGCAAAGCAATTTACGAAGCCAAGACCGGGCCAGCGATCATCGAAGCGGTCGAAAAATTCTTTGCAACTCGCATCCCTGCGCTCCCTGTCAACGAAGCGCGAGAGATGGAAGAACCGGTGTCGCTGCAGTAGCGCCGATTTCTCTGCGCATCATTTTTCGCGGCGCTTGCGGAAGACGACTCGAATCTTTTCTCGCCAGCGTTCGTCAAGCGCGATCAAGGTCCAGTCCACTTCCGGCGACACGTAGCGCAACACCACTTCCGTAGCCGGATGAATGCGTAGTGCGGGCGCGATCAGGTAGAGCAGCGGTGCATCTCGGCGGAGCTGCTTCCCTGGGAAATATCCGAAGCGCTCAAGATCGCTTTGCGACACGGCGCTGCCGGGTTTGTTCGCTATTGCGTGGTGATGCTGCCGCACCCGCACCCAGTAATCCAGCGACTGCAATGCAAGGTGTAAATCTTCATCCGCTTTGATTTCGATCACGACCAGCCGCCCATCTCGACGCATCGCAAGCAGGTCGAGCACGGCGCGATCGGCGGCGGCAAACGCAGGAACCTGCGCATACACGGGCTGCGGCTCGACCATGGCGTCAATGGAATCGAGCGAGCGGCGCAACATGGATTCCAACCAGCGCTCCGGCTGCTGGCGATAGAGCGTGTCGCGTTTGTCGCCGCTTGGGCGTCTGCGAGCGATCAGTTCGCCGACCATTTCGCGCAGCCTGGGGGCCGATTCCTCGGTCAATAGAGTTGCGTTGGCTCCGCTGCCGAAGAGAGTTTCTTCCGATCGCGAAAAGCTGTTTTCCGCCACGCTGGTTCGCACCCGGGCGAACTCGAGCCCATTCCACAGCAAGCCGACTTCGGAGCCACTGCGAAATACAACTTCCATTTCTGCGACGGCATGGGCTGGAAGCAGCGCTTGCACGCGTTGAATGGCAGGCTGAAAACGTTCTTGCGCCGCAGTGGTGTTGGGCGCATGCACCAGGCGAGACTCGAAATTGCCTTGATCGCTAAATTCGCGCCGGTACAGTTCTTCGGTTTTTTCGTCGAGCTCGTACAGTTCCCACGTGGCGGCGCGTGCGTTCATCCAAGCCATTCTGGCCGCGGTTACGGCGGACTTGCCACGAGGAAGAATTACGCGCAATCCTTCGAAGAGACGTCGACCGCCACTGTGTTCTCGACAGTGATGTAGCCATAAGACGCCGAGTGTCAGAATGCCGTCGATAAGGGACTGACTTTCTTCCGAATTGATCGCAATTAAAGCCCAGGCGGAGTTGCCGCGCACCAGGGTGCCGCGCGCATAGGAGGGGCCGAAGCTGCGCTCCAGATCCATCGCAGTGCGCAACCCCTCTAGCTGGAAGTCGGGAAAATAACAGGGCAGGAGTCGCTCCAACAGCGGAATAAAGCGAGTTCGAGTGGAGTCTCGCTGGGAGGGCAGACGCCGTTGTTGCGGCTGCAATTCTAAAGTTTGCGGTTTGGACTGGCCCATTCGCAGCACGTGCAGGCGCAGGCCGGTTTTCCGCACTTTGATGTCGACGACGTGGCGAATGCAATTGCGTTCTTCCGACCACACGTGCAACACGCAGTGGCCATGCTCCGTTGCGACGGTCGCGGTGGCGAGTCGCAGATCGAAAAGGATGCGGCCATTTTCCAGCAGCACAGCAGCAGGCTGGTCGTCGAAAAAAGTTTGCAGCTGCTGTGCGAGTTGGTCCGGTGTGGGTCCGTCTACCATCCCATCCGCTCACGCAGCGAGGTGATATGGGCGGTGTGATGACGGCCGTGCCAGGCGTAGAGTGCGGCGACCTGTTCGATGGTCTGTTTGCCGGATTCAGGATGTTTGTAGCCGCGATTTGACCAGCTGGATTCATCCAGCGAGCGCAGCAGTGTGACCCAGCGCGCATGCAGCGAATCGATCAGTTGCAGCGAAACGTCGACGGGCAAGGTGCGTGCATCTTCCAGCTCCGCCCACACATTTTCTTTGTACGGAGTGATTGCGGGCCAATCTTCGGTAAGCGCAAGCCGCATGCGCGCGGTTGCCTGCATATGGCTGTCGGCAAGATGGTGGACGGTCTGGCGAACTGTCCAGCCCCCGTCGCGATATGGTGTATCGATCTGGGATTCGGAGAGGCCGGCGACAGCGGCGCGCAGTTTCTTCGGCAGTTCGGCGATCCTCCGAATGGCCTGTTCACGCTCCTGTGGGGTAAGGGTGGCGGGTCGCTCAAATTTTCCTATGGGATGGCGCAGATCGTTATTCATGCCCTCCACGCTACCATGGATCACGGTCGCAGAGCACGAAAGTCGCATCGCGCAACGGCGCCGACCGAGCAGTTGCAATGCGTCTTTCCAGGTTGGGCTGAATCAAAAAGATAGAATCGAATCAGGTGAGTGCTGAGGCGCTAGGACACCGGGACATTCTGAAGGAGTTATTGCATGAAACCTGCATCGCCCGACACGCGAAAATTTTTCTACGAACACCTTGGTATCAATGAGCGATTGCTGGAGCTGTGTCTGTCGGCCGCGTTGTCTGCGGGCGGGGATTATGCGGATCTCTATTTCGAGTACATCACGGCCAGTTCGCTGATGATTGATGAGTCGCTGGTGAAGTCTGCCAGCCAGGGAATCAGCGCGGGCTGTGGCTTGCGTGTGGTTTCAGGCGAGCGCACCGGGTACGCATACACGGACGATCTTTCTCCGGAACGACTTTTGCGCGCCGCACATACGGCGGCTCTGATCGCGAGCGGTCCTTCCAAGCAGCAGGTACAGGGATTTCGCGAAGCGCCTTCGGCTGGTTTGTACACCGTGGCAGCTCCGGGAACCGAATCTGAAACATCGGCGAAACTGGCGCTGATCCAGCGGGCCGACCGTGCTGCACGGGCCTACGATTCGCGCATCGTGCAGGTGCAGGCCAGTTTTGGCGAC
The DNA here is from genome assembly GCA_963817855.1 of uncultured Acidobacteriota bacterium. Lineage (GTDB taxonomy): Bacteria > Acidobacteriota > Terriglobia > Terriglobales > Acidobacteriaceae > JAKAAZ01. The sequence continues at coordinate 725,020 of CAWFQA010000001.1, forward strand.
GAGTTGCGGCGCATTCTGGTGGCCGGCTCGGATGGAAGTTTTGCGACCGACACGCAGCCGCTGGCTCGGCTGAATGTTTCGGTGATCGCGAAGCAAGGCGATAACATTGCTCGCGGCAGCTCGGGCGGCGGCGGCCGCGTGCTGCTGGACTTTTTTCTGACGGACAAGACACCGGAATATTTTGCCGTCGAAGCGGCGCGGCAGGCGGTGTTGCAACTGGGTGCGGTGCCTGCTCCCGCAGGAGAGATGCCGGTGGTTCTGGGCCCGGGGTGGCCGGGAGTTTTGCTGCATGAAGCTGTCGGGCACGGCCTGGAAGCAGACTTCAACCGCAAGAAGACGTCTGCCTTTGCCGGGCTGGTTGGACAGATGGTGGCCAGTCCTAAAGTGACGGTGGTAGATAACGGGACGATGCCGAATCGTAGAGGCAGCTTGAACGTGGACGATGAAGGGTCGCCGACGCAGGAAACTGTTTTGATTGAGAACGGCGTGCTGAAGGGGTACATGAGCGACAAACTTTCGTCGCGGCTGATGGGCATCGCCGACACCGGAAACGGCCGCCGCGAAAGCTATCAGCACATCCCCATGCCGCGCATGACCAACACCTACATGCTGGCCGGCGAGGACGATCCGGAAGACATTATCCGCAGCGTGCAGCGCGGCTTGTATGCGGTGAATTTCGGCGGCGGGCAAGTGGATATCACCAACGGGAAATTTGTCTTCTCCGCGTCGGAAGCCTATTTGATCGAAGATGGAAAGATTACCGCGCCGGTGAAGAACGCGACCTTGATCGGCAATGGGCCGGAGTCGTTGAAGTATGTGTCCATGGTGGGCAACGATCTAAAGCTGGATGAGGGAGTGGGCACCTGCGGCAAAGCCGGGCAAAGCGTTCCGGTTGGCGTTGGTATGCCAACCATCAAGCTGGACAAGATGACCGTGGGCGGCACAGGAAATTAGCCTACTCAGAGACCAAGGGGACCGTGTTTCATGAAGAACGCAACTGTTACAGTTCCAGAAAAGCAGATTTCGACTGATTTCGTAACCGACATTGTTACAAAGGCATTGCGGGCAGGCGCCAGCGATGCGGAAGCTGTGTTTTCTGAGGGCGATGAATTTGAAACGCTGGTGCGTTTAGGCCAGGTGGAGCAGTTGAAGGAAGCGGGTTCACGTGCGCTGGGGTTGCGAGTGTTTCAGGGGAATCGCACGGCTTCGACCACGACTAGCGACCTGACTGCGGAAGGCGTCGAGAAGCTGATTTCAGGCGCGATGGCGCTGGTGCAGGTGACATCGGAAGATCCTTTTGCGGGACTGCCGGAGCCGGAGGAATTCGGCAAGCTGGAGGGCGATCTCGATCTTTATTACGACGATGTGTATTCGCTGCCTGCGGCGGAGCGGATTGAATATGCGCGTCGCACGGAAGCGGCGGCGATGGCTGCCGATGCACGGATTCAAAACTCCGGCGGAGGAAGTTTCGATGCTGCGACCGGACGCAAAATACTGGCGAATTCGCGCCGGTTTGTCGGGGAGGTGAGGCGCTCGTCCTGCTCCATTGCGGCCCAACCAATCGCGCTTATCTCCCGACGGAGGCATGCAGCGAGATTATTGGTATTCCAGCCAGCGGTCGCTGGTGCTGCTCGATTCTCCGGAGTCGGTGGGACTGGAAGCGGCACGACGAACGGTGCGGAAACTAGGAGCGCGTAAAGTCCCTACGCAGCGGGTGCCGCTGGTATTTGCGCCGGAGGTTGCCAGCTCGATTCTGGGCGCGATTATCGGCGCAATCAACGGAAACGCTGTGTATCGGAGCTCCTCATTTTTGGCGGGGAAGCTGGGCGAAACGGTGGGCGGTAGCAATCTGACGATTATCGACGATGGCACCACGCGAGGGGGGTTTGGCAGCGCGCCGTTTGATGGAGAGGGCTTGCCGACGCGACGCAAAACGGTGCTCGATAAGGGCGTGCTCAGCAGTTATCTGCTGAACACCTACACAGCGCGCAAGCTGGGTCTGCGGTCCACTGGAAATGCTTCGCGCGGTCTCGCGGGGAGTCCGGGAATCAGTTGCGGGAACTTTTATCTGGAGCCGGGGGAGAAGACGCCGGAGGAGATCATCGCCGCGATTCCCAATGGTTTGTACGTGACTGACCTGATTGGGCACGGCGTGAACATTGTCACCGGAGACTATTCTCATGGGGCTTCGGGTTTGTGGATTGAAAACGGGGAACTCTCGTATCCGGTGGAAGAAATTACTGTGGCGGGCAATCTGAAGGAGATGCTGCGCAACATTTCCAGCATTGGGAGTGATTTAACTTTTCGCAGCGCTGTGGCGTGCCCGACAATCGTGATTGAAGGCATGACCATCGCGGGCGAGTAGAACTTTCTGCCGTAGCGTGGCAGCGTCGCGCAACCCACGTCTCAGGTGCGAGACGTGGGGCACCCAGATTTCTTTCTATGCAGCGGCGTCTTCGTCACTGGGGAGGATTTCTGCATCCACGATGCGAGCCAGGTGAACGCCAAACCAGCGATCATCGTCATACCAGCTTTGTTCCAGAACATAGCCGCTTTTCTGTAGCATTTCTTCTATTTGTTCCGGGCTGAATTTGTAGCTGTTTTCGGTATGGATGGATTCTCCGCGCTTGAATCCGAAGTTGCGATGCAGCAATTCCACATGCACCATCTGATTGCATCTGCTGTCCAGGTGCATTTCAATGCGGCTCTGGGATGGGTTCCAGATGGCGCGATGTTCAAAAGCATCCAGCGCAAAATTTGCTCGCAGCTCGCGATTCAGCCGAGCAAGAATATTCTTGTTAAATTCCGCGGTGACGCCGGCGCGGTCGTTGTAGGCGGCGAGCATGGGCGCGATGTCTTTGGCCATATCGGTGCCCAACAGCAACGCATCGCCGGGTTGCAACTGTGTGCGCAACCAGCGCAACAGATCGATCGCATCCTCTGGATCGAAGTTGCCAATGCTGGAACCGATGTAGAGGGCCAGCCTACGGCCCATCGGGGGAAGGTTCAGATCTTTCTCATGGGTAAATTCTGAGCAGATCGGCTGGACGTCAATCTGGGACAACGCGGCATGGACATTCTTTGAAGCCTGCTCCAGCGCAGCTTCCGACACGTCGACCGGAAGATATAACGTATCGCCCTGGCGAGCCATGACGGCGCGTAATAGGGTGAGAGTCTTGCTGGCACTTCCGGCTCCGAGTTCGACCACGCACAATGGCTCCTCTACGGATCCGGCGGCTGCAGCCACGATATCGGCTGCATGGCGAGAAAAAATGGACTGCTCCAGCGAGGTGAGATAGTACTCGGGCAGACGCGTGATTTCCTCAAAAAGCCGAGAGCCTGCGGCATCGTAAAAAAGCCATGCGGGCAGAGATTTCTGTCTCGCCGACAGGCCTTCGATGGCGGCGCGGGCCACGCCCAGGCTTTCTTTCGGAGGTAATTGGATCGATGGGCTAAGAACGCTATCGAGCAGAGAAGGGGTGTTCACGCAACTCCTCCATCCGCAGCCAAACGGATCCCGGAGAATTGCCAGCGCGTGGCTGGCGCGAAGAAGTTTCGATAACTGGCGCGAATGTGAGAGGCAGGCGTCGCCACCGATCCTCCCCGCAACACAAATTGATTGCACATAAATTTTCCGTTATATTCGCCGAGCGCGCCCGGGGCAGGTTTGTATCCGGGATAGGCAACGTAAGGGCTGCGCGTCCATTCCCAAACATCGCCGAAGAACTGCGCGGGCTGGTGCGGGTTGGTGCCGCTTGGCGTAGCTTGTGGATGCAGGGTTCCGTTATCGAGGAGGTTTCCGGCAGCCGGGACGTTCTGCGCGGCGTGTTCCCATTCGAACTCCGTGGGCAGCCGACAACCGGCCCAATGGGCGTAGGCATCGGCCTCGTAATAACTCAGGTGACACACCGGAGTCGATCGCAGGTCATCGAGCGATTTCTTACCGTGCAATGTGAAAACTTCCCAACCGCCGGATGGCTTCTGCTTCCAATAGAGAGGCGCCTGCCAGCCGAAGGACTGGATCGCGTCCCAGCCGTCGGAGAGCCAGAGTTCTGGACGCCGGTAGCCACCGTCTTCGATGAAGCGAAGATATTCCGCGCAGGTTACAGGTCGTGAAGCGAGGCGAAAGGGCTGAAGAAAAACCTGATGGTGCGAGAATTCGTTATCGAAGCCGAAGCGGTCGCCGCGATTGCCGATTTCAACCAGGCCGCCAGCATAGTCCACCCAGTGGTGCGGCTCGGAATTGTCGCCGCGCGCAGAGCGAGGCTCGGCGTAGACCGGCTGCAAGGGATTGGACCAGAAAGCGTGCTTGATGTCGGTCGCGATCAGCTCCTGGTGCTGCTGTTCGTGATGCATTCCCAATTCGATGCGGTCGTGTATCTCCGCGGATGCACCTGCAACCAACAATTGCGCGATGCCGTTTTCAATGTGGCGCCGATAGGACTGAATCTGCTCCATAGAGGGGCGCGAAAAGGAGGCGCGCAGCTGTTTTTCCGGATGACCGCCGAGAGATTTGTAATAGCTGTTGAAGAGCCACTGAAAATCCGGATGAAAGGGCTTGTAGTCCGGCAAATGTGGACGCAGGACGAACGTCTCGAAAAACCAGGTAGTGTGCGCTAAGTGCCATTTTACTGGGCTTGCTTCGGGGCACGACTGGACCATCATGTCTTCCGCGGTCAACGGCAGTACCAGCGCTTCTGTCATGTCGCGCACCGCTTGAAACTGGTGCTGTAAGGAAGGAGAGTTTAGTTCTAATGGTGCAACTTCCAAAACGCCCACGTGATCATCTCCTAATCTGCCCTAAAAGCTAGGATGCACGCTGAGCAGCCGGGCAAGCGTGTATGCAGCGCCGGCAGCCAGGCCACCAATGAAAACAGTTTGCAATGCGGACCTCATCGTGCCGCCGCCGGTCAGACGTCCTTTGACAGCACCGAAAAAGAACAGCGCGATCAAGGTGATGACGACGGAAGCTGGTAATGCGGAGGAGGCGTGCAGCAGTACCATATAGGGGATTAAGGGAATAAATCCGCCCGCTATGTAGGAGAAAGCGATGACGGCCGCGCTTTGGCGGGCCCGGTGGCTGGCCGGTTTTTCCAGGCCAAGTTCAAACCGCATCATGAAGTCGACCCAGGCTTTAGGATTGCGCTTCAAAGCCGTCAATACGGAATCGCTTTCGGCCCGCTCGACCCCATACTCCTCAAAAATCTGGTAAATCTCTTCTTCTTCGTCGCGGGTGCGTTCGACGATTTCTCGTTCCTCGCGGTGATACTCGCTGGCATAATGTTCCACGTCGCTGCGAGCCGCGAGATATCCGCCCAACCCCATGGCAATGGATCCGGCAGCGATTTCCGCCAAGCCTGCCAGCACCACGATGTGCGATGACCCGACCGCGCCCGAAAGTCCAGCCGCCAACGCAAAGGGGACGGTCAAGCCATCGGACATGCCAATGACGACGTCGCGCACCAGCTCCGTGGATTCAAAATGGGATTCAACGTGGTCAGAACTCGCTACATAATGCATTCGGCGCAGTTTACCTCATCCGGATGAACATTCGTCGCTGGCATCTGCGACGCAGCCGACTGAGTCTACTTAGATGGAAGATGCAGCGAATTGGGTTCATTTTCTGCAACTTCGCGAGACTGGCCGTCCTGTTTCAGAAAGCCGTAGGGACAATGACGGCACCCTGATTGGCAACAGAATCCGCGTTTTCGGTGGTAGGCCTCGGTGAAGACGAGGTACGGCCCGTCGAAATAGTAGTCCTCATCGGCCACTTCGGGCGGATCGGATGGGTCCGGCATATTTGGATTGTAAAGGTTGGCCGGCGAGCGAGCGACCCAGAATACTGTGTCGGCAACCCGACTAAATCTTCGCGATGTGTTGCGTTGCCGGGTCCAATGGGGTGGGGCTGGCGCTAGCGCGACGGCTACGAAAGCGGCTGATCAGCTGATTGGGCAGGCTGGAGTGGAAGAGCTGAAGGATTCCCCAGGCAGAGAGCAGCCAAACGGCGGTACCGCAGGCGAGTTGCAACAGATCGTGGGGAAAAGAGCCTGATCTCGGCAGCAGGCGCACCACGGCAAACAAGACGCCGAAGGAGACGATGGCCGCCGCCAGGGATTTGGTCATTTCGGCATACTCCAAACCACGCAACGGGACCAGACCCTTATGGTGCAACAGGAACGCCAGCCCCATGGTTTGCACCAGGATGCCGCAGTCAGAAGCGATGGCCAGCCCTTTCACCCCCATGTGATGAAACAGGAACCAATAGATAGGAATGGAGGCGGCTGTGATGATCGTGCTGGCGGCCATGGGGGTAACGGTGTTGCCGGCGGCGTAGAAAGCGCGCGCGTAGATGGCCTGCGCCGACCAGAAGCAGAGCGATCCGGCAAAGAGCGTGAAGTAAAGCGCAATGGAGCCAACATCGCGGTGATGCAGCGAGCCGCCGCGCAGCACCAGGTCGACCGCGGGGTAGGCCATGCCGATCATCCAGCCTGAAAGCAGAAAGGCGAAGGCATAGATGCGAGTGACAATGCGATTGACGGAGGAGGCAAATTCATGGTGCCGCCCCCTGCCAATCAGCGCAGCAAAAAACGGCATCGATGCAGCGCCAGCCGCCTGGCCAAGAATTGCCATGGGTGTGGTGAACAGGGTCTTGGCGTAGTTCAGCTTGGCAATCTCGCCGCGACCGCCGGAAGCAAAATAATTCAGGATCCAGGTGTCTGCCGAAACTAAGGAGACGCCAATCATCAGCGGGATGGACATGCGAACCCACTCGCGCAGGCCGGGGTGCGACCAGTTGAGCGAGAAGCGAAGGCGCAGCCCAATGCGGTGCGCGGCATAGTAGTTCAATAGCAAAGGCCCGCAGATAGCGCCGACCAGAGCGCCGACGGCGAGCGAAGATACGCCCAGGACTTTGTGCAGCAGAATCCCGCCAAGAATAATGCCGAGGCTGTAAATGAGCGGCGTGACTGCCTGCCAGGCAAATTGTTTGCGGACCAACAAGACGGCGCTGAGAACTCCCCCGGCGAAGAAGCAAAGCTGCGCGGGCAGCACAATTCGGGTCATGTGCACGCATAGGGCGGCGGTTTGCGGATCGAATTTGTGAAGGAAGACGCTGATGTAGAGTGGCGCAAAAATTTCGCCGAAGATGATGGCCGTGCCCAGCACCAGCAGCATGCTGCTGAGGATGACGGAAAGCACCTGCTCACCTTCGTCTTCGCGTCCCTGCTCCCGGTATCGGCTGAGGATGGTGATGAAGGTGATCGAAGCGGTGCCGCCTGCCAGCAGATACGTCAGCATATCTGGCAACTGAAATGCTGCGGTATAGGCATCGGTGAGCGAACCAGCGCCGAACAGGAACGCAATCACCTTGATGCGCACCAGCCCAATGACGCGCGATAACAGGACAGAAACCATCAGGAGCAGCATGGCGGAAAAGGCCGTGTGCTCATGGGAAAGCCGCAGCCAACCGGGGCGGCGGCGGTGGGCTGGTTTGGGGCGGGCACCTGCGGCAGACTTGATGGGTTCGGGAGTCAGGTGCGTATCCTCTGCCATGGATTCTCTTGGTTCGATCCTTTCGATTCTACCGTTGTGCGAAGGGGTTACGGTGGGCGAAACGAAAGGGTGTCTGCCACGACACCAACGCCAGATCGCCAAAGTTTCCTGGTACACACGCTGCCGTGACCCGAATCACAGCCGTCGAGGGCGACGCGAATCTGCTGCATAGTATTCAGACAAAAAGCAAGATCTGTGTACGGCGGTGATGGAAGGCGATGAGAGCTATGTGGGCAGCCGCAGTTTCGATCGCTTCAAGGCGTCGGTGCAGGATATTTTCGGTTACACGCACGTCATTCCGACGCACCAGAGCAGGGCCGCGGAGAGGATTCTGTTCCACGTGATGTGCAAGAAGGGCGATGTGGTGTCGAACAACACGCATTTCGACATCACGCGCGCGAATGTAGAGTTTGTGGGCGCGGAGGCGGTGGACCTGATGCTACCGGAGGCACGAAGCCCCCGAGGCGCGGCTCCCCTTCAAGGGCAATATGGATGTGGCCGCCTTGGGAGAGTTGATTGCGCGAGTGGGGCGAACGCGCATTCCGTTGGCTGACGGCGACGAATAATTCAGGCTGCGGTCAGCCTAAGCGCCGGGGCCGACTGCAACCACGAAATATTGCGCCGGGATTTTGCCGACATTCTTGATGCCGTGTTGCTGATTGGAAGCGCAGAAACCTACTCCACCATGGCCAATGGCTTGACTGTGGCCATTCACTGTCACCTCGACGGTACCTTCGCGCACCAGAAACAATTCGCTATGCAGATGGTGATGTGGCGGATGCGGCATGGCTCCGGGCGGCAAGGTAGTTTCGTGGACCTCCAGCATTTCTCCCGTCGGCAATTTGCCTTGCAGCACAGAACGCGACTCCGCGCCGTCGGCGGACCGGTGGACCGGCAGTTTGTCGAAGGGAAAAACCTGGGAGTGTGAAAGAGTTTCCGTGGATTCACTTTGCAGCGGGATCGCACTCAATAACGCGGCGGCGGGAAATAAGGCGCACAGATCACGACGAGAGATTTCCATCGCCGTATAGTACCAAATCGATACAGGCCTGGTTTCTGGGTAGGGAGGTTTTCGCCAGATACCACGCGCAACGCCCCGGACGCCAACCGCGCCGCGAAAAAAATGTTGGGGGAGGCTAGCTGTCTTTGCGATAGAGCAATTCGCGGATGGCGCCGCGGCGAGCTTCATTCAGTTCGCTGTGGGCCTTGCGCTCGTCGGCATCCATGGAACGGTTTCCGCCAGCGATGGATTCGGGCTCGCTGCACGCAGGACAGCGGTTGGCGAACCCGGGCTTGTCCGGCTTCAGCTCAAACTCTTCTGAGCAAACGACACAAACTTTGATGGGAAAAGACATACTTCGACTCCAACAATATTAATGTGGCGGCTGAGCGACATCGCCCTCCGAGGGGAAGAACGTCAGCCACTCCAAGCCATTATTTTCCCACATATCGGTCGAAGAATCTGGCCATGTCCTGGTCCGCCTCGCGCGACTCGGGAAGCTTGACACTATTCCAGAAAGCGTGGGGCAATCCTTCGAAAACAATCAAGTGCGCATCGACTCCAGCATTCAGAAACGCACGATGCAGAATAGTCGTGCCGCTCAGCAGCATGTCCCGTTCGCTGGAGATGAAAAGTGTCGGCGCAATTCCGGTCAGATCGGCGTACACCGGCGACAGCACCGGATCTTTCGGGCTGGTTGAAGCCACATATTCTGGATCGTGCGTACCGGAAGGTGGAGCGAGGTAGCCGGAGAGGCCGAAGAGCGCATACACCGATTGCGAATCTCCGGAGCGGTCGAAGTCGCCCATGCCGGAAAAAATTCCGAGCGCGGAGGGCTGCGGCAAGCCAAGCTGTTTCAGCTTAACCGCCGTCTCGCCGGTCAGGATTGCTCCGGCGGAGGTGCCGTAGATCGCCATATTTTTTGGCTTGTGCGTTTTCAATTCTGCTTTATAGACGGCGATGACGTTGTCGAGACCGGCTGGGAATGGATGCTCCGGCGCCAGACGGTAGAGCACCGCAATCACCTTAGTCTGGGTCAGGTTTGCAATTGGAACTGTCTCGGTCAATGAACCTGAATCTGAATTGAACCCGCCGCCGTGAATATTGATGAGGACTCGATCTTGCTTCTCTGCCGGTATCTTTAGCGGAGTGATGATGAGCACCGGGACACCGGCGATGGTGCTGTGCGCGATGTTCACCGGGTACACCCGCTCAAATTCTTTTCCCGCGCGCGCCTGCCAGATGTCCGTGCCCTTTCTGCGCTGCTCGAGAGAAAGGTTCGGGTTGGCGTCGGACATGGGTTGCGCCAGGAATTGCTGGGCTTGTGGGCTGACAGTTTTGGGGAGGGGAACGATGCGCGTGACATGTGCGGTTCCCTGCGAATCGATGTAGCTAGAATCTTTGGCGGGCGCCGTGGCCGCCGTTGTTTGTGCCGAGATTGCGGCGGGGGCGATGACCAGGGAAGCGACCAGGATCCAGGTGGCGAAGAGAGCGTATTTCTTCATGCCAGCCAATATACCTTCTTTGTCTGTTGGTTGAAGAGTCTGGAACTTTCGGGCTTGGCTATTGCGTGATGGCGAAGTTACTCTCGGATCGTTCAGCGGTTCATCTTAAGGTTATCTTCAGCCGAGATCCATACAAATGAGCTATGTGCCTTCGCGATACGGTTCGTCAAAGCCTATCGATCACCCGCAGAGCGCGGACCAAAGGATATCCTCGACTGAAGCAGTGGTCGGCGATGCTGCTCTTGCTGGGACTGGCAATGTCGTGGTGCCGATGTGAGGGCCAAGTCCTGGTGCAGGCGCCCATGCCTGCAGCCGATGCATCGCACGCTGCTTCCGCGACGGAGACATCGCAGTCGGCGGCGAAGGTTGCGGGCGCTCCCACAGCCATTACCCTACAGGATGCAATCGATCGAGCGCGCCACTATTACGCGCAGTACACGGCGGCGGAGATGAACGCCAAACTCGCAAAGCAGGACAGTGTGCAGGCTCGGGCATCGCTGCTTCCCTCGATCAGTTCTACCCAGCAATTTCTAGGTACGAACGGGGGCACCAAGGTTCCGACTGGACGTTTCGTCACCAATGATGGCGTACACGTCTACCGGTCCTGGGCGGTACTTCATCAGGACATGCCGGCTGGCTTTTTTACGCTGGCGCCATATCGACGCGCGCAAGCGGCGGATGCTTTTGCGCAGGCACAAGCCGAAATTGCGAAGCGAGGGATGACGGTCACGGTGACCACTCTTTATTACAACGCCATCGTCGCGCAACGGGAGATGAGCAGCGCTCAGCAGAGCATGGATTCCGCGACCGAATTTCTGACGACAACGAAAGAACTGGAGCAAGGCGGAGAAGTTCCTCGCGCCGACGTTGTGAAGGCTCAGCTCCAATTCGATCAGGGGAAGATCGCGTTTCAAGAAGCGCAACTGGCGAGCGAGCGCGCACATCTGGCGCTGGCCGTTTTGTTGTCGCCGGTGCTGGACGAGAACTTTACGATTGTCGATGACCTCGACGATCCTCCCGCACTACCTTCAGCAGATCAGGTGGATACACTGGCACAGCACGCCAACCCATACCTGCGTTCGGCCATGGCTGCGCTAAAGCAGGCGAGCCAGGATGTTTCGATCGCCCGGGCTGGCTTTTTTCCGACCTTCACGATCGATGTGGATTACGGCATTGAGGCCAACGCTTTCGCGCTGCACAGCACGGACGTTTCTTATCCGCAATTTGGCCCCCAGCCGAATCTCGGCTATTTCATCACCGCAGGCATGAATATCCCGATATGGAACTGGGGCTCGACAGAAAGTAAGTTGCGTCAGGCCGACTATCGGCGTCAACAAGCGCGGGTGGAGTTGTCGCAGGCGCAACGTGAGGCGCTTAGCAATTTGACCGCATACTATAGCGAGGCCAGGGTAGCCCGCTCGGAACTTGCAACACTGCAGCAGGACGCCAATCTTGCTGCCGATTCCCTACGCCTGACAAAGTTGCAGTATAAGGCGGGGGATGCTATTGAGCTGGAAGTGTTGAGTGCGCAATCAACGCTTTCTACCGCGAAGAATGCATTGGATATGGGAGAGGCTCGCTATCGAGTCGCACTGGCGACGCTGCAGACTCTGACAGGAGAGTTTTGATGCATCGGGCGAAAGAAGCGGGATGTTTCGAACTGGCCGTTGGGAGGGCTTCAGTAGCGCATCGGGTGCACCTTCGAGTTTTTTCAATCGGTGTGCGGATGATTGTGGCGTCAGGACTGATGGCGATGTTGTCCGGATGCAGCAGTGGCAATACGGTACCTCCGCCGGAGGCGGTTGTGACTGTCGAGACCGCGCCGGTGCAAATGCAGAGCATCGCGGACGTGGTGTCTGCTGAGGGCGTCCTATATCCCATCCGTCAAGCTTCCATCTCGCCGAAAATTACCGCGCCGGTGCGCACGTTCTATGTGCAGCGAGGCGACAAGGTGCATCGGGGGGAACTGCTGGCGGTGCTGGAGAATAAGGACCTGTCCGCTGCCGTAGTATCGGCGCAAGGCGGCTACGATCAGGCGCAGGCAACGTATGCTTCCACCACATCTTCAGGGTTGCCGGAAGAAATTCAGACCGCCAATTTGAATGTGGTGAACGCACGCACGACTCTGGCGGCGCAGCAGAAGCTGTATGACAGCGAAAACAAGCTGTACCAGCAGGGCGCAATTGCGCGCAAGCAGTTGGATGCGACGAAAGTCGCGCTGACGGCGGCTCAGAGCGCGTACGAGACAGCGGAGAAACATCTGCAGAACCTGCAAGGGGAAGGAGTTTCACAGCAACAGAAAGCGGCGAAGGGGCAACTTGAAACGGCGCATGGACAGTATTTGGGCGCGGCGGCGCAGTTGGGGTATACCGAAATCCGCAGCCCAATCAATGGCTCGGTTGCGGATCGTGCTGTCTATCCGGGCGACATTGCGCCTGCAGGAACACCGCTGCTGACGGTGATGGATACATCGAAGGTGGTGGTGCGGTTGCATATTCCCCAACAACAGGCGGTGCTGTTGCAGCTGGGCCAGAAGGCGACGATTCGGGTTCCGGGGCTCGATAAAGATGTTCCCGCCAAAGTGACCGTGCTGAGTCCCGCGCTCGATCCGAGCAGCACCACGGAAGAAGTATGGGTGGAAGCGGACAATCCGAAGGGCGAACTGAAACCGGGAACGACGGCACAAGTTTCGATCACGGCGAAAACTGTTGCGAACGCGCTGGTGATTCCTGTTGCGGCGATTTTGACGGGTCCCAATGGGCAATCCTCCGTGATGGTGGTGAAGTCGGACAATCGCGCGTATGCGCAGGACGTGAAGACGGGCATTCAGCAAGGTACGATGATCCAGGTCGTCAGCGGACTTCAGCCGGGAGAGCCGGTGATTGTGAGCGGACAGTATGGATTGCCCGACAAGACAAAGGTGAAGGCCACGTCTGCCAGCGCCAGCCCTGGCAAGAAGACAGAGGCGTAGAAGGGCATGACGGATATTCCTTCGAACGCGCGTGATCCTGAGCAGCGGCCGGAGACGGACGCGCAAAGTGAAGTCCAAGTCGCGCCCGAAAGACGCCCGCGTGGGATAGGCGATGCAGAGCAGCCTGCGTGGTTCGTCACCTATTCGAAAGCCGTAATTACGGTAATTATTGCGTTGTCCCTGGTGGGCGCGTTCATGGCGTTGGGGATTCCTATCGCTGTATTTCCAACGACAAATTTTCCGCGGGTGCTGATCGCCATCGACAACGGCGTGATGCCGATCGATCAGATGCTGGTCACGATTACTCGACCCATTGAAGAAGCCGTGAACAGCGTGCAGGGATTGCAAACGGTGCGGTCGATCACCAGCCGCGGCACGGCGGAAGTCGATCTGTTTTTTGACTGGAAAGTGGACATGTTCCAGACGCTGCAGCGGGTGAATTCTGCCATGGCTGCAGTTCAGGCGTCGCTGCCGCCCACGGCGACAATTGAAGCGACTCGCCTGCGATTTTCCAGCTTTCCTATTCTTGGATTTGGTCTGACGTCCACCACGATGCCGGCGACCCGGCTGTGGGAATTGGCGACATACGACATGAAGCCGCGTCTGAACCGTGTGAACGGCGTTGCTACGGTGCTGGTCCAGGGTGGGGAAGAGCCGGAGTTCGACATTATTCCGGATCCGGCAAAACTGCTGCGGACCTCCGTGACGGTGACAGGAATCTTGGACGCGGTGCGCAGGACCAACCTGATCGAATCTCCCGGACTGATTGCGGAACATCACGACCTGGTGCTCGATCTGGTAGACGGGCAGGTTCACGATCCCAGCGAGATCGCCAACATCGTGATTAAGAACACCTCCGCGGGCGTGCCTGTGCATATCGGCGATGTGGCCGAGGTGAAAGCCGGCGTCAAGCCGGTTTACACGGTGGTTACGGCAGACGGCAAACCCGGAGTGCTGCTGAGCATCAATCGTCAGCCGGGAACCAATACGGTGGCGGTGGCGGACGGAGTGTATGCGGAGCTGGCGCAGATTAGAAAAGGTCTTCCGCCGGGAATTGACATTTCCGTGTACTACGACCAGGCGCAACTGGTGAAGGAAGCCATTGCCAGCGTTCGCGACGCCATCCTGATTGGCATCGTCCTGTCGTGCATTGTGCTGATCGTTTTTTTGCGGGACTGGGGAAGCTCACTGGTGGCGGGGCTGGTCATTCCAGTGACGATCACACTGACTTTCATCGTGCTGAAGCTGCTGGGACAGACTTTTAACCTGATGACGCTGGGCGGGCTGGCCGCCGCGGTCGGCCTGGTGATCGACGACGCTATTGTGGTGGTGGAGAACGTTGTACTGCACCGCGATGCGGGGCAGGGAAGGATGCAGGCGGTCCAAAGTGCGCTGGGCGAACTGAAGGTGCCGCTGGTCGGCTCGACGCTGACGCCGGTGGTCATTTTTCTACCGCTGATTCTCATCACTGGCGTGACGGGAACATTCTTTCGCGCCCTGGCAATTACCATGAGCTCCGCTCTGATCTCCTCGCTGTTTCTGGCGCTGACGTGGACGCCGACGCTGAGCCAGTTTTTTGTTCGGCGCAAGGAGACTGTGGCAGCGTCGGATCGAGTCGGCACATTCGCATCGCATGAGGATGAAACTCGACGGATGATGGAAGCCGAAGAGGCCAGCATCACTGGTTTCATGAAGCGCGTCATTGGCGCCTATGAGCGACTGCTGAAAGTTGTTCTGGCACGGCCGTTGTGGCTGGCTGGTTTCGCGATTGTTCTGATTATTATTTCCTACTTTTCGTATGCGTCGCTGGGCTCGAATCTGCTGCCAAAAATGGATGAGGGCGATTTTACGGTGGACTACATCATGCCGCCGGGAAGTTCTTTGGCGGAGACGGATCGCGTGGTCGGCCACGTCGTCCAGATCCTTCGCTCCATCCCCGAGGTGCAGGCAACTTCGCGGCGTACCGGACTGCAACTGGGTTTGGCCGCGGTGACAGAAGCGAACACCGGAGATATTTCGGTGAACCTGAAAAGTCATCGCAGCCGCGATATTTACGCCATCATGGACGAGGTCCAGGACAAGGTCAGTCGAGCGGAACCGGCGCTGGATCTTGACCTGCATCAGACACTGGAGGACATGATCGGCGATCTGACGAATGCGCCGCAGCCAGTGGACATCAAGCTGTTCAGCGAAGATCCGGACCTGCTGCGTCATTGGGCACCGATCGTGGCGGACAAAATTTCGAGTGTTCCGGGCGTGGTGGGAGTCTTGAACGGAATAGACGACACCATCAGCAGTCCGGAGACGGTGTATCACATTCAACCGTCGGTGACGGCGACCAGCGGGTTCACACCGGAGGAAGTGGCGACGGATGCAACTGCGTTGCTGCAGGGCGAGACGGCACCAACACCATTGGTGGTGAACAATCGCGCTTATAACATCCGTGTTCGATTTCCAGAGCGGAATCGCGCTTCGCCACAGGCCATGGACAACACCATGCTGGTCAGCTCCGCGGGAACGACAGCGACGCTGGGAGCCTTGGCGACGGTGCAGAATCTTCCAGGGCAGACAGAGATTCTACGGGAAAATCTGCAACGGCTGGTGGAAGTTTCCGCCCGCCTGCAGGGGACAAGTCTGGGGCAGGCGATTGTCGGGGTGAAAAAAGCAGTGTCATCGCTGAACCTGCCGCCGCAGATTCGAGTGGAATATGGCGGAACGTACGCGACCCAGCAGCAGTCCTTCCACGATTTGCTGATGGTGCTGTTTGCAGGGCTTCTGTTGGTATTTCTGGTGCTGCTGTTTGAGTTCCGATCGTTTTCCGCGCCGGTGTCGATTCTGGCGTCGGCGGTGCTGTCTACATCGGGAGTATTTCTTGCCTTGATGATTACCGGAACCGACTTCAACATCTCCTCTTTCATGGGCTTGATCATGGTGGTGGGCATCGTTGCGAAGAATGGAATTTTGCTGCTGGATGCAGATGTGAAATTTCGCGCGCTAGGCATGTCTCCGAAAGATGCCATGATCCAGGCCGGCCGCAGACGGTTGCGCCCCATCATGATGACAGCGGTGGCGGCGGTGGCGGGGATGTTCCCGCTGGCATTGGCGCTGGGCGCAGGATCGCAGATGCTGCAGCCGCTGGCCATCGCGGTGATTGGGGGCATTCTCATCTCCATGGTGCTGTCGCTGGTGATTACTCCAGCGGTGCACTATTACATGGCCGGGAAGAGTTGAGGGCTTCCGCAATAGAAGGTCGAAGGTGAACGTAGAGCCGATGCGAGTGCTGGTTGTGGAGGATGAAGAGCGGTTGGCGGAGAATATCGCGGCGGCGCTGCGAGAAGGGCCGGGCTACGCCGTGGACATTGCCGGCGACGGAGAAACCGGCGCGTACCTGGCGGAGATGGGCGAGTACGATCTGATCGTTCTGGACCTGATGCTACCGAAGGTGAGCGGTCCGGATGTCTTGCAGCGTTTGCGGAAGAAAGGTCAGAAGGCGCCGGTGCTGGTGCTGACGGCGATCACCTCGAAGGCTTCCATCGTGGAGTTATTGAATTCCGGCGCCGACGACTACGTGGGAAAGCCGTTCGACCTGGGTGAATTGATGGCACGGGTGAAGGCACTGATTCGTCGCGGCAAAGGCGTCAGCCATCCTTTAATTCGCGTGGGAGATTTGGAAGTGGACACGGTGGAACGTTCGGTGCGATGTGGGGGCGTGGAAGTGGAATTGTCGCCGACGGAGTATCGCATTGTCGAATACCTGAGTCATCGGCCCAGTGCGATTGTCTCAAAGGAATCGCTACTGGAACACCTGTACGACTTCAACTGGGAACGGCACTCCAATGTGATCGAAGCGCATGTCTCGAACCTGCGCCGCAAGCTGAACCGCGGGGGAGAAGAGCGATGGATTGAGACTTTGCGCGGTCGGGGATATCGCCTGACCGCTGCGCTGCGGGAGACGCAGACATGAACCCGTACTCGTTGACGCGACGGCTGGTTGTGACTGTGCTGCTGGTGGAACTGTTGCTGGCGGCGGCGGCGACAGGACTTGCATTGCTGTATGAGCGCCAGCAGAACCTGCATTCTTTCGATTTGATGCTGCGGGGGCGGGCTGATTCCTTGCTGGGCGCGGTGCAGGACGCAGAGGATGCCAATGACAATGTGATGCTCGATCCGAAGGCGCTGGATCTACCGCGAGGCGATCTGTATGAAGTCCGCGATTTGGGCGGACGCGTGGTTGGACGTTCGGCGAACTGGAAAAACGAAGTTGAGCATAAATTGGCAGATCGCGAAAAAGCCCATAACTTCCGCGTGAATGGAAAAAGCTATCGCGGGTTTGCGCTGCATGGGGTTCGGCAGATCGATCAGGATGACAACGGCCCAGGAATTGCGCGACCGGTGGTGATTTTCTATGCAGCTTCGTTGAGACCCTTCTGGGCCGCCATGAGCCACGCGGCAAAATTTCTGGCGATTTCGAATTTTCTGATCCTGCTGTTTACCGCGGGAACGTTGCTAATCCTACTGCGGCGAGGGATGGCTCCGCTGGAGGAACTGGCGGAGGCTGCTGCGGGCATCTCGTCGAACTCGCTGAGGTTTCGCGCCCCGCCCAATGCATTTGCGGTGCAGGAGTTGGCCGTGCTTGCACATGCGCTGGAGTCGGCGATGAGCCGGTTAGAGCGCGCGTTTGTGCAGCAGCAGGTATTTGTGCACGATGCAGCGCATGAGTTGAAGACGTCGGTCACGATTATTAAGTCGTCGCTGCAGTTGCTCACCTCTCGTAAGCGAACCGCAACGGAATATGAACGCGGCTTGGAAATGTGCCTGTCAGACTGCGCGCGTTTAGAAGACCTGGTGCAGAAATTGCTACTACTGGCACGATTGGAACAGCCGCGTGAAGAGCAACTCGCTTCCGCGAACACTGACCTGAGCGAATGCGTACGCGAAGTAGCGAATCAGATGGAGCCGCTGGCTTCTGTACGCGGAGTCAACCTGGTTGTCGAACAAAATCGGGGTGCAGCTGCACGCATTGCTTCCGACGATTGTGCGACGCTGGCGACCAACCTGGTGCTGAATGCGCTGCAGCATACTGTCGCGGGGGGCACCGTGCTCGTGAAAGTTTTGTCGCGTGACGGAACAACAGGATTTCGTGTCGAGGATAACGGTGAAGGCATCCCTGCGGAGGATTTGCCTCACATCTTCGATCGCTTCTATCGCGGCGATCCATCGCGGTCGAGAAATACGGGCGGAGCCGGATTAGGGCTCGCGATTTGCAAGGCGCTGGCTGAATCTGCCGGCGGCCAGATCGAAATCAACAGTGAGGTGGGCCGCGGGACGGTTGCTGAGGTGACGCTTCCGGGGTGGCATGAGAGAAGAATTGATCGCCCTCTTCAGGAAGTTCTCAGCAATCGATAAGTGCAACGTTGTTGACGAATCGCCAAGTATTCCCGGTGGCGAAACAAAAGGAGAGCAAAGATGAAAGTACGCGGATTGATTTGCGGGAGCCTGTTGCTGGCTGCAGGCGCAATGTTGGCGACTACGACGGCCACAACGGTGGCGTTCGCAGCCGAGGGTCCATTTCACGTTGAACACACATGGCAGGTGGGCGGCGATGGAGGATGGGATTATATTGCCGTCGACCCGCAGACGAATCTGTTGTACATTACCCGCGGCGACCATGTGCAGGTGATCAATCGGGACAGTGGCAAGCAGGTCGCGGACATTACCGGAATGCATCGAACGCATGGCGTTGTTTTTGCGGAGGGTGGAAATGGATACATCAGCGACGGTGGTGGCAATCAGGTCGTCGTATTCGATCGCAAAACCTTCAAGGTGATCCGCACCATTCCCGCGGGAACTAATCCCGACGGTATTCTGTATGAACCCGTCACGCGTACTGTGTGGGCGTTTAACGGGCGCAGCCATAATGCAACTGTGATTGATACAAAAGACGACAAAGTACTCGCAACATTGGAGCTGCCGGGCAAACCTGAATTTCCGGTGGCGGATGGCAAGGGCGGCGTCTACGACAACATCGAGGACAAGAGCGAGATTGTCCACTTCGATGCGCGATCGAGAAAACTGCTGGCGACGTGGCCGGTTGCTCCCGGCGAAAGCCCATCCGGATTAGCCATTGACCGCACCCACGGCATTCTGTTTAGTGTGTGCGATAACCAGAAGATGGCGATTGTGTCGACGACGACAGGCAAGGTGATCGCGACTCCGGCCATCGGCGATGGCCCGGACGCGGCGAGCTTTTCTGAGGACGGCGGATATGCTTTCAGTTCAAACGGAGAAAGCGGCACGCTGACGATCGTCCGCGAAGAATCCCCGCAGCATTTCATTGTCGTACAGAGTCTTCCGACCGAGAAGGGGGCGCGCACTATGACACTTAGCCCGGATGGAAGCACGGCATACCTGGTGACGGCGAAATTCGGTCCACGTCCAGCGGCAGCCCAAGGACAACAACATTCGCGGCCGCCTATGATTCCGGGCAGCTTCACTGTGATCGTTGTCGGCAAGTAGTTGAGGTGTGGCTAAACGTGGCGGATGAAGGTGCCCTCCTGTAACTCCGCCATAGCCTTGCGCAGCTGTTCCTGCGTGTTCATGACGATGGGGCCGTACCAGGCCACCGGTTCCTCAATGGGGCGGCCCGATACCAATAGAAACCGGATGCCCTCTGGACCAGCTTGCACGGTGATCTCGTCACCGCGGCCGAACAAGACAAGCGAATGGTTCCCGATGTCGTACGCTGGCGGAGCTTCGCGCTTTGCCACTTGCTCAGTGAGAACTGCCTGCGGGTTGGAGGCATCGCGAAACGTGCCGGAGCCCGCGAAGACATAGGCAAACGCGTTGCGCGTGGTTTCCACTTTGAGCCGCTTGCGCTGATTTGGGGCGACTGAAATATCCAGATAGTTTGGATCGGCTGCCACGCCTTCAACGGGACCCTTCTTGCCCCAGAACTCGCCGCAGATGATGCGCACGTGGGTGCCATCGTCATCCGTGACTTCAGGGATGGCGCTGGAGGGAATGTCCTGATATCGAGGGTCTGTCATCTTGAGGGATGCCGGCAGGTTCGCCCATAACTGGAAGCCGTGCATGCGACCTTGTGAATCGCCCTTGGGCATCTCCTGATGCAGGATGCCGCTGCCTGCCGTCATCCATTGCACATCACCGGCGGTCATAGCGCCTTTGTTGCCCAGGCTGTCGCCGTGCTCTACCGAGCCGGCCAGCACGTAGGTGATGGTTTCGATGCCGCGGTGCGGATGCCAGGGAAAACCGGCAAGATAGTCCGCCGGATTGTCGTTGCGAAAATCGTCCAGCAGCAGGAACGGATCGAAATCCTTGGTCTTGCCGAAACCGAAGGCCCGCTGCAACTTGACCCCTGCCCCCTCTAGCGTGGGCTTCGTTTGAATGACCTCTTTAACAGGGCGTAGGGACATGGTTTTCCTCCTGAAACGACGGCATATATTGGATGTGCGGAGGGAACATTTGATTCAATGACGCCCGTACCGTTTTCCCACCGAACCGATCCCTGAAAGTGTCGCCGGTATGAGTCTATTTCTTTGAAAATACATCCAAATGAATGGTCAGCCTTGATCAACCGGTATACCACGTCGAGCACGACATTCGGCATCGGCAACCACCTATTTTGGGCACCGGTAAGATAGCGACATTTTGGGCAACATTCCCATCCCATTTCAGAAGGCGTCGTGCTTCCGAGAATTTCTGGTTGAAGGTATTGCTGGAGAGCGAATTCCGAGTGAAAGAGTTCAACGCAATCAATCATCCGCATCTCAACCAACCGGGCAACAACGTCAGCGCCACCAGCACGTTCGGTAAAATTACATCCGCGGGCGATCCTCGAATTTTACAAGTGGTCGGCCCTGGAGTTCTAAATGCGCCGTTTGTTCCTCGCCCTGTCATTGTTCGCGATTTCGCTGCCGGCCACGGCTCAGTCACCAAAGCCGAAGTCGTGGTTTTTTGCGGTGCTGGCAGATCCCCAACTCGGCATGTACGCCAAAGACAAGAACTTTGCCCAGGAAACTGCCAATTTTGAATTCGCAATCGCGAATCTCAACCGACTGCATCCACGCTTCGTGGTGATTTGCGGCGACTTCGTGAACCGAACTGGGGATCCCTCTGAAATTGCGGAATTTAAACGCGTGCTGCAAAAGCTGGATCCATCAATTCCGGTTTACAACGTCGCCGGCAATCACGATGTTGGAAATGTTCCTAAGCCTGCAACGCTCGACCGGTACCACGCCGCTTTCGGCCGCGATTATTACACCTTTTCGCAGGGCGATATCTTCGGGATCGCGCTTGACTCGAGCCTCATCCAGGCACCCCAAAAGGATCCGGAGGCGGCACGGCAGCAGGAAGAATGGCTTGAGAAGACGCTGGCACGCGCCAAGTCGAATCCCCAGCGGCAGATTGTTGTCTTTCAGCACATTCCTTACTTCATTCACTCTCCAGATGAACCTGACGGTTACTTCAATATCCCGCAGCCTGCTCGCCGGAAATATCTCGACCTACTCGAGCAAGCAGGGGTGAGATACGTTTTCACCGGTCACTATCATCGGAACGCCAAGGGAGTAGATGGGCGGCTGACGGAGGTTGTGACAGGTGCCGTCGGCATGCCACTGGGAGGATCGCTCTCTGGATTTCGAATTGTAACTGTGGAAGGACGCAAGTTCGACCCCACATGGTTCTGCTTTGGAGGAATACCCAACCAAGTGGACCCGCAAAAGCCCTCATCAAGTCCTTGCCCGCAGTAATCAAATATCGCGAATATTCTCAGGTTCCGCGCTGCGAGTTTCGGGATTGTTTTCGGGTGGACCCGGTCTGCGATTCCGTGCATCATCGTCCACGCGCTGTTTGATATGCCGATTGCCGAAAATTGGCGATAGAGCACTGTACGCGCAGAGAGTGTTGGAACTCGCGATTAGGGGCCCATCTGCTGTACGTTGCGCAGAGTTTTGCTGAAAAGGCCAAACTGCTAAGAATGCTGGGTTTGAACTTTTCTGTCGACGGAGCAATCGCAATGGCTGCATACAAACATCCCTTCGATCTGATCTTCGAAAGGGCCAAATTGAAAGAATGGTCGCCCTATTGGATGATTTTAGAACTTTCCGGAGTCTGAATGACCCGACTCTCGGAGAGCCGCTTGGCTCATAAACCAACGGTCGCTGGCTCAACCAGCCCCACGAGCATTTATCGTAATTCCAACCCATTCCCACTCCATCGAAACGGGCGGTCATGGGCGCCCATTTCCTTTCAATCCATCCAGGCTCGCATATTTTCACAGCTGTTTCCTTTCAGTGTTTTGTCGAGCGCACGCTCCCGCTGACGAGGTTTTGCAAGCGGCGAAAATTATTTCAGGGCTGGATCGAACCATTCAGTTGGCAGCCTACTTTTCTTCCACGATGACGACACCCCATGGTTGCACGGTGACAGTTTGCCCGTGTGCGATCGACTGCGAAGTGGGCAGATCCGTTCCGTTCGCGTATGGGTACAAAAATTGCTGCGCCGTGCTTGAGTAATTCAGGTAGTAGTCGATGCGTTTGCCGAAGCGGTTGATGCCATGTTTCACGTGAACGGAAGATGGCAGCGTTTGGTCTGGACCGGTCAAGCCGGCGTGCCGAAGAACTTCCAGGACGACTTGGCGCTGCAAGTCATCGGACAAATATGTGCCTTCATAGGTGAGCGTCCCCGCTCCGTAATCATTGCGGGTTATGGCTGGCCATTGTCCGAAAAATGGGTGGTCGTACCAAGCCAGGGCTTTGGCATGCTCGGGCATTAGGAATTCCGCCCAATGGCTCACCTGGTTCTGCGCGCCAACTCCGAACGGGTCGCCTTTGAGAGCCAATGGGTGTTGCAGGTTCGAAAACTCCTGATAGCTGAAGCCGGCAGCCTGTCGCAGTGGACCGGGCGCGCGCACCCAGCGAACTGCTGAATCCTCGTTGGCAAAGCCGCTCTTGAAGGTCATCAGGACCTGACCGCCGTTCTTCACGTAATCGGAGATTTTCTGGAGCAAAGCATCGTCAGAGATGTACAGAGCCGGAACGATCAGGACTTTGTAGCGCGAGAAATCTGGATCCTGTGGGAAGACGAAATCAGTTCCCACATTGAGCCGATAGAGCGCATGATGCAGCTGGTTGACGAGGGTAGAGTAGTCTGCGACAGGCGCTGAGTTCGACCACTCCGGGCCGGAGCTGGTAAAAGGCATGAAGGAAATTGCGTTCAGTGAATCGACACTCCAGAGAATCGCCACCTGGTTGGCAATCTTCAAGTCGACGAGCTGGGGACCGATGCGCTTCAGCTCGCTGCCAATACGGCAGACCTCCGCGTAAGCGCGATTGGGCTCAAGGTCGTGCGATAGCACCCCTTTCCAATATGTCTCCTGCCCAGAGTGGATCGAGCCCCAGTGCCAGTACTCCACCATGTTGGCCCCACTGGAAAGATCTGTATACACATCGAGCCGCAGTTGTCCGTCGTAGGGAGGGTACTGAAAAGCGGAGGTCCAGTCGGTGGTTTGCGCGTTGGTTTCGGTGATGAGGTAATTGGTGTGCTTCAGCGAGCGGGTGAAATCGCCATTTTCCGCCTGCGCCCATCCATCCATATTGTCTTGCGTGCCGTGATAGATGTTGTCGGCGGCGATATCGAGCGACTTCGCAACCTCAAACTCATCCACGTCGTGGTGCATAGCCCCGGCAAAGTCCGTGGTCACAAATTGGTGCGGTCCACGGTGCTGTCGCACCAGATCAGCTTGCCACGCCAAATAATTCGTGACGCGCATTTGCTGCCAGCGCGACCATTCCAGCTTGTAACCGGTACTCTGGGCGCTGTCTCGGGTAGGCATCTCGTTCCAGTTGTTGATGTCCTGACCCCAGTAATTCAGGAACCACGCTTTATTGAGGTGTTGCGGTGTGCCAAATTTTTGCTGGAGATGACGTACGAAGCCGGCAAATACGTCGGGATTCGACGCCCCGTAGGAGGAGGTTTCGTTATCGATTTGCCAGCCGATCACGTTCGGATTATTGCGGTAATGGTCGACAAGATGGACGATGAGCCGGCGGGCATAGGCGCGGAAGACCGGGTTATCGGTATCCATGTTCTGGCGCATGCCATAGAATCCCGGCGCTCCGCCGAGGGGACGAGCCAGAATTTCGGGATGCTCATGGTACAGCCAGACGGGAAGGGAGTAGGTGGGTGTGCCCAGGATTACCTTGATTCCCGCCTTGCCCATGGCATCGACAACACGATCCATCCATGCGTAGTCAAAATGTCCGTCCTCCGGTTCCCACAGGCTCCACGTGGATTCTCCCATGCGGACGACTGAGAAACCGGCCTGCTGCATCATGGCCACGTCCCGATCGAGGCGCTCGTAAGGCTCGTACTCGTGATAATAGGCGGCGCCGTAGAGCACGTTTGAAAGTGCCGTCTCAGATGGCGTATCGCGGTTCTGCGGGCGATGTTGTCCGTTGGCGAGCGGCATGGTGGCAGACAGACAGATTGCCAGCAGCAGAGCAAACAGGGTCTTGTTGGACGCTTTCATATTCCGTCCTTGATCAGGTCGATGTTTCCCTGAGTAATCATTTACTTGAAATCTATCATGAGGCACAAGGCCGACGCGTTTGCGTCGCCGCAACGTATCGTTCAAATTCGGATATTCCCATGAGAAGACTAACCAGCGCCAGTAATCATGGGGTAATAAAAAACATGCAGAAGCTGGTTGACAGAGCAAACGTATGGGATTAGTTTTGTTGCTGCTTGAGAATTCGTTTACTCAGATGCACGAAACGCAGGAGGCAATCATATGCCCGGGTTTTGAGGCGTGCAGAGAGTAATCGATTACCAGGAAGACTGTTTCTTTTTGAGGATGGAAGAGGATCGAGATGAAAAGCTTTTGTTTGAAATGCTTCGGCCTGTGCGCAGCTCTCTGCCTTGTACTGCTTTCCACCTGCAACCTGCAGGCTCAGGGTACTACGGCATCCATTGTGGGGCAGGTGACAGACCCTACCGGCGCGGTGATTCCGGGCGCGGCCATCACGGTCACCGAAGTCGATAAGGGCATCCAGTTTACGGGACAGACAAACGCCATTGGCGACTACGTCGTCCTGAACGTGACCCCTGGGCACTACAAGATGACCGCCTCGGCTTCGGGATTCGAGATTGGCGAGGCGGAAAATGTCACTCTGGTGATCGATCAGAAGCTGTTGCAGAATTTTCGGCTGAAGCCTGGGAAGGCCAGCACCACAGTAGTGGTGACGCAGACGCCGGTGCTGCTGCAGACGCAGAGTTCCGAAACGGGCGCGGTCATGCAGTCGAACATGATCGTTGATTTACCACTGCTGGGCCGTGATTTCTACAGCCTGGCTTTACTGGTTCCCGGTGTGACCCTGGGGAGCGGCAACACCAACAGCTTCAACCTCTCTGTGGGCGGCAACCGCGAGTATGGAAATTCCATCCAGATCGACGGCGTAGAGTCGACAACGAACCGCACGCAGGATGTCACAGTACAGCCCAGCGTGGATTCTGTGCAGGAATTCAAAGTCTCGACCTCCGCTTATAACGCGGAATTCGGCAGCTCCGCCGGCGGCGTGATCTCGATCGAGACCAAGGCGGGTACCAATACCTTGCACGGGGACGCATTTGAGTTTTTCCGCCCGAATTTCACCGCGGCCCGTCCCTATGGGTTTGGAGGAGCAAAGGAACCGAACTCGACCTTGAAGCAACATATCTTCGGCGGCACGCTCGGCGGGCCGATCAAGCACAATAGGATGTTCTTTTTTGGCTCCTACGAGGGAAACAAACAAGAAACCGCTTACACGGAGCTGACTTCCACGCCGCCCATGAGCCAGATTAGTTTTCTGCCGGACGGTTCGGCGGATCTTTCGGCGATGGTCGATCCTTCCGATGGGAAACAAATCCCGATCTTCGATCCGAATGTCTCCTTCGCTTGTTATGGAGGATGTTCACAGAAATTTGCAAACGACATCATTCCAGCGAATCGAGTGAGCGCGGCAGGGAAAAACACACTGCTCGATTTCTTTCCGAAGCCGACCTTGCCCGGAACCGGGAACGGATGGTTCGAGAATTTTCAAGCCTTTTCTCCGGTGAAGAGCTTCAGCAACGAGGTCGATGGCCGATTGGACGACAACCTGGGCGCTAAAGACCGGCTGTACTTGACCTACCACTATTTTGTGTACAACACGCTGGTCACCGATCCATACAACGGCCACACGGTGGTGCCGGGAGGCGGCGATGCGGACCAGGCGAACAAGGAGGACAACGAAGCGACGGCCCTTTCCGGCACCTATGTGCATGTCTTCAGTCCGACGACCTTGAATGAGTTCCGGTTCGGATGGTCACGCTACGTACAGCACCAGTACAGCCTGCTGGATGGGACCGACTATTCCACCAAGTACGGCATGGGCAATATCGCCGTGCCGGGATTCCCTGCCACGATTGCATATCCGTACATGTTCATGGGATCGGGATATTTGACCGGAGGCTCGACATACAAGCCCTACAATGTGCTCGACAACAATTTTCAGGTAACGGATAACTTTAGCTGGAGCTCGATTGCGCGGCACGAGTTTAAGTTTGGCGAAGAGTACCGGCGTTTGAACTCCAATCCGCAGTTCTCGCTGTTCCCGACTGGCTTCCAGTACTTCGGCAGCTTCGGGTCCTCGCAGACGGCCGATCCGACCTATAGCTACTTCGATCCCAACGCATTTTTCTATAACGGCGGCTCCGACATCGCCGACCTGCTGCTTGGCTTGCCGTTGGATACCGACATTGGACTGCAACTGACGAATCCGCATACGCAAAGTTGGTACCTTGGCCTATATGCGCAGGACACATACCGGGCCACGCCCAGGCTTACGCTGAACTACGGACTGCGCTACGAATATTACAACCCATACGTGGAAGCCCATAACTACGAATCAAACTACGATCTGGCCAGCGGCGACATCCTGCTGGCAGGCTTGGGTGGCAACTCACGCTCGCTGATCCACCCGCGCCGGAATGATTTTGCGCCACGAGTCGGACTGGCTTATATGGTGAACGATAAAACTGTGCTCCGCGCCGGGTGGGGGCTTTTCTACTCGCCAGAGAACGATGGACGGGAAGACTTCCTGACCAAGAACGCGCCCTTTGCGAACCAGGCGGTCTATACGAATTTTGTCTACAATGGACCACCGTATGAGTATGTGGACGACACAGGCGTGCCCCGCAGCACGACCATCAATGTTCCTCCCAACGGACGCATTGACCCCGCGACGCTGCCGAACGGAAATCTCGAGACGACCTACTCCGTCAATCCTAACCTGAAGACCGGCGTGTCCCAGCTTTTCAATTTGGCCGTACAGCGTCAACTCAACTCTAGCCTGGCCCTGGACGTGGCCTATGTGGGATCGCTGGCCCATGCCCTGTCGTATCAGATAGACGACATCAATATCAATCCGCTGGACAATACCAATCACTACGACAATCGAATCACTCCGCATCTGGGAAAAATTCAATATCTCAGCGACTACGGATCGTCCAGCTACAATTCCCTGCAGGTAAAACTGACCAAGCGTGAATCTCGCAACCTGAGTTTTTTGCTCTCGTACACGCTTGGGCACAACCTCGACAACGGGCCTTCCCCTTTCAATGTGGGCATCAACAACAACCAGCCGCAGGATCCTTACAATCTGCATCCGGAGTGGGCATCCTCCGATGCCGACGTACGGAACATCTTCATCTTCAGCGGACTTTACCGGCTGCCTGTGGGCCGCGGTCAGAAATACTTCTCCGATTGGGGCAGGACAACGAACCTGCTGCTCGGCGGATGGCAGGTCAACGCGATCTATTCCATGCAATCGGGAACACCTGTGAACGTGGTTCGCGGGAACAATCCGACCGGCGTGCTGCCCGGACTGCGGCCCGACCTGATCGGCAATCCGACTTTGCCGCGGAGCAAGCGGACGCTTACGCAATATTTCAACACTGCGGCCTTCAGCTCGGCGCGATTCGACTGCGGCGCGCCGACTGCTCCGCCGAACTGCAACCAGTTTGCGCCAGGGACCGCGGGCCGCAATATCGTCGTTGGGCCGGGGTTCATCAATCTCGACGGGTCGCTTTTCAAAGAGTTTGCTCCTTCCGACCGTTACCGATTGCAGTTGCGGTTGGAGATGTTCAACGCCTTGAATACGCCGCATTTCGGCAATCCAGATGGAGATGAAAACGACGGCACCTTTGGCGCGATCCTGCATCAGAACAATGGCATCTCGACTGCGAATCGGATCGTCCAGGTCGCGGGCAAATTTATCTTTTAGCGTTATTTCAGAGTGAACGAGTCGGATAGTAAGAAGAGTCATTCTGAACGAAGCGCAGCGAAGTGAAGAATCCAGAGGATGTCCGCCTGGATCACAGAGCCATCATCCTCTGGATTCTTCGGTCGCTGCGGCGACCTCAGAATGACACGCCATCAATTTGAATCGCAGAGCAAAAGTATTGTCATCGGAGCGCGAGTCCACTTTGTTGATGCGGCCGTACAAATACAACATTCTGATTGCCGCACTGGCCATGGCCGCCAGCGGGTTTGCACAGACGAATCTATCCAATGGTCAACCGGCAGGGCGCTCGTTCTATCTGGATTGCGGCAGTTCCGGTGCGACCGGAAGCGGTACCTCCGTGCGGTCGCCGTGGAATCGACTCGAACAATTGAATGCCACCGAGTTCGCCCCGGGTGACACGGTCTATCTAAAGCGCGGGACGGTCTGCCACGGAAGGCTTGCGCCCGGAGGATCCGGACAGGAAGGCGCACCGATTCGCTTGACGGCCTACGGCGAAGGGCCGCGTCCGAAAATAGTGGCGGCGGAGTCCGACCAGGAATCGCTCCGCCTCTTCAATCAACAATATTGGAACATCGATTCGCTCGACCTTCGGGGTGGACGAGTCTATGGGATTTTCATCAGCGGAAACAAAGGCATTCTGCACCACATCCATCTCTCCAACCTCGCGGTGCACGATGTGCTCGGCGACGAGAAGATGAAGAGCAAAGATACCGGTCTGGTAGTACTGTCTTCCGGTAGTATCCACCAGCATTTCGACGATGTACTGGTGGATGGTGTGAACGCCTGGAACACGCATCAATGGATGGGAATCGAAGTGGGCGGGGGAAATCTCGGCTTCCCCCCGGAGAGCGCGTGGAACACAAATGTGACAATTCGCAATTCCACTGTCCATGATGTGCAGGGAGACGGCATTGTTCTGTTCCGCGTGCGCGGAGGAAGGATTGAAAACAGTGTGGCGTGGAACACGGGAATGCAGATTACGGAATCGATCGGCACCCCGAATGCAATCTGGACCTGGATGTGCGACGACTGCACTGTCATCGAGAACGAGGCATATTTGACGGACAGTCCCGGAGTCGATGGCGGCGCGTTCGATATCGACTATGGGAATACGAAGAACTCCGTGCTCGACAACTATGGCCACGATACGCAGGGCTACTGCGTTGCTGTTTTCGGCGCTGGATTTGTCACGCGGCAAAGCACCGTTCGCGGAAATTTGTGTATCAATAACGGTCGAAGCCCGCGCATGGCAAAGTATCAGGGTGCGATATTCCTACTGTCGTGGAATGGTGGTTCCATTGATGGACTTTCGATCGAGGACAACACGGTGTACTGGAGCCCGTATGAAAATGCGCCAGCGCTGTTGAATGAGGCGAACATCCATGCTGGCACGGCGGTTTTTCGGAATAACACGATTAACTCAACCGCCCCTTGGATGGCAGATAGCAATCCATCCTTGTTTTTTGGACACAACCACTACACTTATTTCGGGGCTGAATCTCCAAAGTGGAGGTACGGGAAGCAGCGGTTCGGGAATCTGCGGGCAATGCAAAGCAGCACCGGTCAGGAGGCAGGAAGCGCTTTCAGATCCGTGCCGCTGCAGGAATGGCCCTTGCAAGCGAAACCGGAGAAAGGTTGGGTGCTCGATTGCACGCTGCCGTTTTCTATCAAGGCGAACGGCATCATCAGCGATGCAGCGTTGCGCCAGATTGTGGTGTTGAAGAGTCTTAGCCAGCAATATCGGGCACGCGGATTGCGGACGATTGTACGGATGAGTTATCCGGACGCGCAGATTTTCAGCACTCAGAAATTCCGTAATGTGGTGGTCGACCTTGATCTCGAGGGCGTCACGATCACCCAGGCTTCCACCGGCGGGCGCGAGCGGACGCTGCTGTTGAGTCCGGATGGAAAGACGGCTGGCGAGTGGGATGGGTTTGTCGGACCTGCAGTTCTGGGCCTCGCGCTTCGTCGCTGGCTGGGCGATCCAGCATATTCGCAAATGGAGATAAAAGATATGAGTGATGGTCAATGAATTGTCTGCGTCGCTTGACCGGGGCGATCGCTGTTCTATCTTTTGCAGTTGGAGTGTCGTCCGCCGCGCCGGACTCTTCTTCGCCGCAGAAATATTCCAGTAGCGCTCTCGGGTCGCCGACGATTGCTGGACCGATCTCCGTTTATGACGACTGGTCGGTGTATGACGAGCTTTCCGATAACGTTCCCCTCACCGAGAACCTGGCGATGCAGGAACTCGATAACGTACTGCGCCTGAAGAAACTCGGCGCCCATTTCGACTATTACGTGATGGATGCCTTCTGGTTTGATCCCGACGGCGCCTACCGCAAGTGGAAAAAACCGAATTGGCCGAATGGTCCGGATGCATGGATCAAAAAATGCGAGGAAAATAACATCCGTCCCGGCCTGTGGTTCAGCACGAATACGCTGGTGAAGATTAAGGCCGCACCCCAGTGGCGCGATTCGCTCAACCAGAAGGGCACAGAGATGTCCATGTTTGAGGGCGGATTTCTGCCGGATTTTATGGACACGCTGCAGTACTGGTACAACCATGGAATTCGCATGTTTGTGTTCGATTTCGCGGACCTGACAGCTGCTACGCCGCATGAAAGAGCTAGCTTGACCAAGGAGGAAATCATCCGCCGCAACTCCGCCGCTTTGCAGGAGGCGCTCGCAGCATTCCGCCGAGAGAACCCGGATGTGGTGCTTGAGGCTTTGAATGGATTTGGCGGCGACATGGATTCTACGTATTATTCTTTTCCTTTTCAGAATCCCATCGACCTGCGCTGGTTAAGCGTTTTCGACGCCATCTACTGCGGAGATCCGCGTCCAGGCGACGTACCCGAAATGAATTTTTGGCGATCGGTGGACATCTACAGCGATCATCAGGTCCGACGTTTTCAACAAGCAGGGTTGCCATTGGAGCGGACCGATTCCACCAGTTTCATGCCGGGGAAGACGAGTACCATCTATCGCCGTGCCATGCAGGAATGGAAAGGGTCGCTCATCCTGATGATGGCGCGAGGCGGGTGGATCAATACCACGTTCGGCAATCTTGAATTGATGAGCGATCAGGATGCTGGCTGGTTTGCACGCGTGCAGTCGCTCTATCTGCATTTTCAGTCGGAAGGCCGAATTCATACCTTTGGCGGGATCCCTGGCGAAGCGCAAACCTATGGTTTCGGCGCGCTGGATAGCGATGGAAGTGTGTACGTGGTGGTGAATCCAGCCCAGCATGTGGTGAAGATAGAATTGCCGCTGCTCGGTCGCGGACAAAATGCGCTCGACCATGGTCGATTGCTGTTCCGGGACGCGGGTTTTCCCCCACGCCTGATCGGACATACGATCGAACTTGGTCCTGGACAGATGGTCATGGTGGGTTTCGGCAAGTATGCCGCGCCCGCCTACGATTTCGGCATCCAGCAGGACGTAGTGATTCCGCGCGAGATTCAATCTGTGCCGGCGGAGTTTAAGGCGCTTGGTAAAGGCGTGATTCAGGCGACGATTTCGGCGCCATCGGGCGGCAATCTACGGCTTATCATGCAGCAATATTCTCCCGATGGGAGCCTGCGCCGGACCTGGGCGCCGAACGGAACGAATATGGGGAAGATTTTTCTGCTGAAGGCCGAGCAGTCTGGGAAAGAAGTGCCAATTCGCGAGAACTACGATCGCGTGATCTGGGCCGGGCTCTCCTGGGCGGTCGGCGAAATCAGCAGGAAGGACTTGCACGCGGGAGTTCCGCTGACGCTTACATTCCAATCCACGGAAAAAGATCCAGTCATGCTGAAGGGCAAACTCTATCTGGTGAACTACTGAGTAAGATCACAGTCTCACATGTGACGCAATCGACCGCTGTCGCCCGTCTCATTCGCTGCCGATCGTAAGACCAGGCCAGTCGTCAGTGCGAAACGGAGATGCGGGAATTTCTGAGTTGTTGGTGAGATTTCCGTCTGGACTGTCTGCCCAGTCGTAGCGAACAGCGATTGGATGGGGCACCGCAGGACTGGAAACAATGACCTGGTCGCCGGCAATGTGGGCGTCGGCCCAAACAAATCTATGATTTTCTCCGGCAATGGCAAAGCCTCGTAGAGACTTGCCGTCGCGTGTGCGCAAGCCCGCAAAGACATCGCGAAAGTGAAGAACAATCTTGTTGCCGTCAACCGTTGCTGACTGATAGAGAGGGCCGGAGTAAGCGATTTGCTGACCATACACAGTCGACTCCGCCGCTAGCGCGAGACGCTTGCCGACATCGGCTTTGTTGGGTGGATGCACGTTGTTCTGCTGGCCAAGATCGATGGTTACAACTTGTGCGGTGTGCGGCAGGCGCGCAGCCGCCATCATTTGTGCCTCCCGAAGTTCCGCCCAGGCACTCTCTTGGGGAGCGGTGACAGCGGGCCCATGATTCGGCAACTGCACGATTAGAAATGGAAGATCGGGCGAGTGCCACGCCGCACGCCAGTCTTCAATGAGCGCTGGAAGAAGCTTCCTATATTGATAGGCGTGCAGCGCGTTGCTCTCGCCCTGATACCAGACCACACCGCGAATGGCAAACGGAATCATCGGCGCGATCATTCCGTTGTAGAAGCCGGACGGCGGTACTTCCCCATACTGGGAATCATCTGCCAAAGCAATGAACTGGAAGCCGGTGAGGGAGTTCTGTGTCCAAGGCACCTGCATTCCCCAATCGGGTTGCTTCAATTGCGAGAATGGCAGCTCGACTGTTTTCCACTCATGGCTGCCGTGGAGCACGGCAAAAGCATAATTCGCTTCGTCTTGAATTGAGGGCTGTAAAAACTGCACCTGATAGAATCCGGTGCCATGTACCCGAAATTCAAGCGCCGTATACGGCGACAGATCGAACGGCTTACCACCAGGAGCAAAGTTGAGACGAAGCAGGGCCGTGTCCTGATCGCGCAGTTTACCGTTCCATCGAGCGACGAAACCCTCATGTCCGTTGGGGATCAATGTCCAGCTTGTCAAAGGCGCGTCGCGCCACGTGTAGCTCCATGCGCCACCAAAGGTGTTCTCAGAACTACCTTGTGAAAAATCGGAGAGTATCTGCTTGCCTCCGTCTTTCTTTTTCAGCGCAAAGTCAGAAAACTCCAGTGAAAATGGAAGGCCGTCCCCTGCCGCGGCTTTTGCAGACTCCGGCGCCGCCTGCCAGCGTTGCAGTATCGGCGCAAATGCAGGATCCCGCTGCAGCGATCGCGCGGTGACCCATTCCTCTGCCGCGCTCCCCGGCCAGGAACTGTGGATGAGGCCAATGGGCACATGCAGACGATTCGCAAG
Source organism: uncultured Acidobacteriota bacterium (assembly GCA_963817855.1). GTDB lineage: Bacteria > Acidobacteriota > Terriglobia > Terriglobales > Acidobacteriaceae > JAKAAZ01. The sequence goes on from CAWFQA010000001.1 coordinate 758,689, forward strand.
GTCGATGCCGAAGAAATATGCGACCGCGGAGAAGTCGCGCGCACTCTGGGGAGAACATTGTTGCCAACTTCCGGTGAGTTGCGTTCGCGATTGTAGCGCCTCTGCTTTCGAGACAGTGAAGAGCCGGATTTCAGGTCGGTCCGCCCAAGCAATGGCTCGATCCGAAGTGCTGGCGCGATATAGCGGAAACGTCATGTTTGATTGCCCGGAGAGCAGCCAGACTTCTCCGATCAGTATGTCGTGCAGTGCAAGAGTACCGTCCCGGTCTTCAAGCTTCATGGTGAATGGACCGCCACTATGCATGGCGGGTAGCGTCACCTTCCAGTGCCCGGATGCATCGGTAGTGGCAGAATTATGAACTCCGATGTTGAGCGACACGGTTACGACTTCTTCTGGCTTGGCTGTGCCCCACACTGGAATGGGCCGGTCGCGCTGCAATACCATATGGTCGCCGAAGATAGAGGCGGGAGAAGGCGCCGCCCAGGCCAGGCTGCAATAAAAGATCAGCTGACCGAGGCACAAAAGAATTGGACGAACAAAACAGGATCTCTGAATCGCTGGTGCTGCGTCAGATTGTACCGGCGCAAAGCATGATGATCGGAAAGACATGGAAGTCATTGCCCTCAGGCCCGCGGAAGCTGGAAGCCTCATTAAGTAAATGTTTACCGATGCGTGAGATACATCGCGAAACTGTCCGTACGACGCCTACGAGGCTACCGCAGTTCAAGAATACACGCCGATGTAACAGCGATCTTGAGGATTGACAGTCATGCTCCGAACCACTGTACGCGGAACCCTGATCACTCCGACAGGAGCTTCCTGATGTTTGTTTCCACATCTTCCTTGCTGATAAGGCCGACGTAGACGGCGGCAATTCTCCCCGCCTTATCTATCAGGAGAGTATCCGGCAATTCGTTTAATTCGAACTCTTTAAACAGCGATTCATGACCCATGAGGATTGGATAGTTAATTTTGCTCTTCGCAACAAATGGTCTTACTTTGGCCCACGCCTGCTTCGCGTCCTTCAGGTTTTCGTAAGGGATATCCATCGAAACACCCACAACCGTGAAAGCTCTGTTCTTGTAGGCCGCCTCCACATCTATGATCGACGGAATTTCGAGTACGCAGCCACCACAGTCTGTGGCCCAGAAATTGAGAAGAACAACTTGACCCCGATAATCTGAAAGGCTTGTGAACTTTCCGGTCTCTGCAATTAGGTTAAACGGCGGCGCTGGTTTTCGATCTGCCGGGGCGATCAGTGAAGCATGCACATCCCGTTGAGCGAACAGCACAGGCGTGATACACATAAGCGTCGCGATTATGGCCAACCTTGCCGACGAGCTTTTCGCATTCAGAAAACCGATCATCCTTGCGTTCTTCGGCTTGCTCCGTTTCATGAATTGCCTCTGCGTGTTCATTTGCTGAAATTTGACGATGAATGGTGTGGAGATTTTGGCTTGAAACGCCCTCCTTGGCAAAGCATGCTTTGACACGGTCACTCCATCAGGCCAATGCACTCATAAAGGTCCATTAAGGCTGGGCGGCAGTCGCCGATCATGCCTGGCCACCCGACAGCATACCCCAACAAGAACCTGAGGGCTTTATTGAAAGAGGCATCAGGAAGCTGACGCGGTCGTCACGCTGACATCTACCGTATCGCAAGAAGCACCCATCGGCGAAACCGCCCACGGATGCTTCGTGTTTATGTGGAATGTGAATTCATCACAAAATCGCCAAAAAAACATAAGTTCGGCAAAACCTGAAAATGAAGCACCGGATTCTGCCCGGCAGCATACCCCCATCAGAGGTTTGTTAGCATGTTTACGGCTACGTCTTTGATCGCCATTGCTTCTGCGTGTGGCAAGAAACCGTCGTTGGAAACAAATGCCAGATCGGTCAGCCCACGAAAGTGAGTGGTTATCAGTGTAGTGGCATTTCTCCACGGCACAGCCACTGTCACGCCTAGAAAGCTCTCTAGCTGAAACGATTTATAGTTCTCCGATATATCGATACGCCCCACGTTGGAAAATGCAAAGTCGTAGCTTCCCTTACTTTTCCGCAGGAGACTGATGAGCTTAAAAGTGGATGAGTGAAGCTGTTCGGCTGCCATCAAATGCTCATATGCATTCAACTTCATGACCTTGGTCGACATTGACTGCTTCAACTTTCTTGCCAGGCTCCAGAACTCTTCTTGTAAATCGCCGCTTAATGAAAGCGGAACGGTCGGGGCATAATTAAACATCATGTCGGGCCCGATGCTGGAAATGAACCGCCGAATATTTACTGGACACATCATTTTGTTTTTGAATCTTGCGCTATTCACCTGGCGGAATGCGAGCAAGAAAGCCACGCACAATGCGGCGTATGGAGTCGTGCCTTCCAGTTTGCAGCGTTGAGTCAGCGCAATAGACTGCCTCTTGTCTGCTCTCCAATAGATGAGATAGTGCTCCCCTCCGGGATTGGTTTTTACGGGTTTCACAGTTAAGGCAAATATCCTGAATAGCGCCGCCTTAAGCGCAATCATCGCCCTCAGTTTCAGATCCGAAGTAATTTCTTGAGGAATCAAATCCTGCAGGGACTGTACAGGCCGATAGGGGGTCAACTGCAGATCTGGCCGATCGATCAGCTCCAATATTTCCCGGAAGATCGCGACGAGCGAAGCGCCATCGCATATGCAGTGATGGCCAGTCAGCATTAGTTCGGAGACCCCGTCCGACTTTATCCACACAACACGAACCAGTGGCCCCTCGACCATATTAAAAGGGGTTTTCCACTCCGCGGCTGTGATGCTTCGCCAGTCTTCGTCGCTATGACGTTCGACCACTCTTAGGGGAATCCTTGCTGGACACTCGCTAAAAAGAAAATAAGGCTGTCCATTTTCTTGAATAACGCGGGCACGGAGATGAGGATGTTTTCGCTGTATTTGTTCGAGCGCCGGCTCAATATTTTCTGCAACAATATTTCCGCGCAGCCTTGCTGTCATTACGCAGTTGACAGGCGTGTGGCCGTCGACATACATGAGTCTTTCAAAGAAGAGCATTTTTCTCTTCATAACGCTTGTTCCGATCTGTCCTATCCACAACCGTAAAAGCGGATGATACCGATCCGCATGTCCTATCGGTGCCGGATCCTTCCATGCAGCCCTCGCGGCTCGGTCGAAGCTACAGTTTCAATTGCTGTTACGACGCATGATGCCTCCGACCGGCCTGAGCGCAAAAGGCGGAGCTTCGCGGCCGGCAAGTTTCGAAAGTACCGTACCGGCCCCGCAATCCATCCATGATGCCGGCGACTATGGCCGCGATCTTCTTTGTCTTATCCTCCTCGTAAAGCGCGACCGAAATAAGCTGCTGCATAGTCAGCACGTTGACCAGAACCAAAATAGGGAATCGCGCACCGTACAGACGCGAAATATGAATACAGTTGCGAGCGGAGTAGTACTGTCGCAGAGGGCTCGTGTTCCATTGAATAATAGTGAGGAAGCTCAATTTGCGATCGATGCGTTTCCCGACCTCGTGCTTCAATTTAAGTGAAGTATCGATATAGACGGGTATTCCCTTGGCGGCCGCCCTAAAGCTATATTCAGTGTCCACGTGATCGATGAAGAAGTCTTCTCGAAACGGCCCGAGGGTGCGATGCGTCTCGGCAGTTAACACCGACCCTGAAGTAATAATCGAGGAGCATCGAAAAAGACCGTGATCCTCATCGGTGATTGCCAGCGCTTTTACCCCGTATCCTTGAATGAGATGCGCTGGCAGATAGCGGCTTACATTGATATCGAAGATCTTCGGACCTATCAGGAACAACCTGCTGCCCAGCTTCAGACAGCGATCCCGCATATGCAGGAAATAGTTGTCTGGTATTTCTGAATCCTGATCGAAGATAAACAGTAACTGACACTCTTTCTCGATGAGGCGCCGAAGACCGCTGTTATAAGCTCCCGCAACGCCGCCGCGATTACAATTCGACAACATCTCGATTCCCGCAGCCTGAATACGCTGTTGCAACGACACATCCAGTACCAGCGAGTTATCGACGGCAACTACGTGTTCACATAAGTCCTTAAGGCGAAATAATCGATCCACATGGGAGTCAGACGGATTGAACAAGACTACCAACGCCCCTGGAATCATTTCCGTTTTCCTGCGAGTCATCTTTGAGTTTCTTGTTATCGCGCTGGTTACTTATACCGTCGCCAGTCCCTGTCGTTGTTTCAATCGCTCATCTTTGCGGTGCTTCCCGAGCGCGCTCGCGGCAATGTGTTCGACCTCGGACAGGGCTTTCATGCAAGCCGACTCTCCAGGCGCAACTCTAGACTGAAAGGTGGTGCAATTGGTCTGAATTCGCTCGTCCTCTAATAGCTGCTCAAGCGGTTGCAGCATGGATGAACTGTTCGCGTCCAACTTCATCTGCAAACCGCATCCAATACGTCCGACACGTGCCGCGTTATCAAATTGATCATGGGCGAACGGAGTGATGAGTTGAGGGATACCCGCCGCAAAGGCCTGGGATGCGGTGCCAATGCCGCCATGATGCACCAGCGCTCTGGCTTTTGGTAATAACTTACTTAGAGGAACATAGTTGCGCGCCAGAATATTACGAGTTAGCCGAGGCAACTTCATATTCTGGGCTGCCAAGAAAATACCTCTGCAGCCAAGGACGTTCAAGGCGTGAGCGGCGGCGGTGAAGTAAGACAACCCGTCGACCAATGTGGAGCCGGGCGTAAAGACCACCGGTGACGAACCAGCCGCCAAAAAGTCGCCAAGTTCGTCATCGATCGTCCGAAACTCTGCTTCGTCGAATAATGGAAATCCGGTCAGGGCGACCTTGGGGGGCCAATCGCTTTGTGGCGGTGCGAACCACTCTGGAAACAGCCCTAGTACACCTTGTGGCGAATGCATCCAGCGGCCCATGATGTGCGCAACTGGCGGCATTCCAAGCTTCGCGCGCAGGCGGTTGATGTCCGGCGCGCATATACGATCCAGCACACCGCGATCGAATGCCCAAACCAGGCTGGCCCTCACGGGATATGGCAGTGCCATAGAAATCGTGAATTGCTTGTGGATTGGCGGTCTTTTCGCGGAAAGAAATGTCGACGGGGAAATTTGCACCGAAACAAGCGGCACACCATGCTTCTCGTGCAACAGTCTTGCGCCAAATGCCCAGGGGTGTGCCACCATCACTGTGTCGTTATCAACCTCCGCATACAACAGGTCGTATAAAGGCCGTATTCTTACAGAGACAGCCTTCCACAAGGTTTTCAACGAGGTGCGTGGGTTCCACAAGGCGGGATTGTGGATCGCCGCAAAGTATTCTTCTTTTGTTCCGAACGGGAGAAATCTAAGACCGCAGCGTTCCACTACTTCTACAAAGGCGGGGCTTGTGCAGAACGATACTCGGTGCCCTTGTTTCGCAAAGGCGCGGCCCAATCCTAGAAGGGGATGGACATCGCCCGACGAACCGACTGCAATGACAATTATGTGCAAGTCTGCTCCGTTTCCCCAAATTCTGCCGAATGGGTGAGTCAGGCAGCGAAGTTATTGCCTAACAAGAAACTTCTCTGGATCTCGCCGGCTACCAGTCGCGCTTGCGTACTCTCCAACTCGAGGAAGTGGCCCGCGTTCGGAACTACAGCGAACTGACTGTGACGGATATATTGGGCGAGCGACCGCACATCTTCGGTGGTCGTATACTCATCCAGATCGCCGTTAATGAATAAGACTGGCACATCGATGGCGGCAAACTGGTCCACATACTGACTTTGGACAAGCTCAAAGATCTGATTGATGTGGAACATGATCTGTTCCTCATTGCCTTGGACCATCGATAACAGGTATTGGTGGTTGTGAGCTTTAAGTAAGCGCGGTAAATACTTTCCTACGGTGCTATTCAGCAGCTGCGCCCCTCCCGGGATGTCCTGTTCGCGCAGAAAACGGACAGCATTTGTCATGTAACTGCACATGGCTTCGTTAATTACCGGAGAAAATGACAAGATTACAGCCTTTTCTATACTAGGAGGATTTTTACTCAATGATAGCAGTGAGGCAACGCCTCCCCAGGAAGCGCCTATAAGATAATTCACTTTAAAGTGTTCAATCACGTGTAAAAGGATCTCTACTTCGTCATCCTTCGTTAAGACACCATTGACCTTATTGTGCTCCCTCGACTGACCGGCAAAAGGCAGGTCGAAAAGAACGATATTCACATGATCTCTTAAATTGCGAATCGTTTGGCTGAAAGAGGTTGTTGTCGCTAAGGCACCGTTAACCATAACCGCGGTTTTGGTGGCGCCGACTTTTTTGTGATATTCGAAATAAATCGAATACCCTCCGAAAACAGGGATCAAGCCTGCTTCTGTGTCCATGAGGTCAGCTCCTCGTCAGTAACAAATGAAGACAGATGGGAAGAACAATGATGAGAGGTCTTAGACGACTGGCGATCTGTGTCTTCTAGGAGTTAAGTTCACTAGAACCGGTCGGGGGATCCATCCGGTGTTGTACCCTTGCGAACTTCTAGCTGGTTCTAGTGTCGTGAATCTGTATCGAGACTACATGACTTACGTTGCATTTGCATTAAATCGTCCTTGGACATCGTTCATACCGTGGTCGATTGTATGTGAGTAATGCTAGTATCAGCAGCCGATGATGTCAAACTGCATGCGTAAGGTACGACGTCAGCGCGCACCTATCGTACTCATTACAGGAAGCGTGCTGTAAATCGTTGCGAATGTCGCTTTATCTTCAAGATAGAATAACATCGCTAGCTTATCGTTAAGATACATCGGCGTTGTCGACGCTCATAGAGTACAAAAGGGCGACAGCTTTAGTGATCAACGTGAGGAATGAACTGTGCAGCAGTAAATACGACACCCGCATCAAAGCGTCGGAATGTAACATCGATGATTTCATTACTCCCCTCTTATTGGTCGCAGTCGAGCGATGCTCGCAGTATCCCTGTCGGCGTGGCAATTGTGCCGGAGCTGTGATAAGAGAGAGGCTATGGCAATCACTTACTTTCTCCTCGTTGTTGTCCGGTGGACAATTATGACGCTTCTGTTGGCCGCGGTGCTGTTTCTTGTCTCTGGAAGTATGCATTTGCGGATGTTGAACGCATTCATTCTGGTATTTGCGCCATCTCTGTTGGCAATGATGATCGCCGTCTCCCCGCGGATCACTCAAGATTGCAAGCAGGCGGAAATCAAGGGAGGATCGGATAGAAAGGTGCGAGCAGTTCTGGTTTGTCTCTTTCTAGTTACCCTCGCATGGGCGGCTCTCGATGTTGGGCATTTGCATCTATCCGACAACGTTCCAATCGTGCTCAGCGTGATTGCCTTGATTATGTTTGCGGTCGCGTCGGGGTTTCAGGCCTGGGCAATGAGCGTGAATTCGTTTTACTCGCCACTCATTCACATTCAGGCAAACCGCGGGCATAGCGTCGTTACTCGCGGACCCTATCGCATTCTCAGGCATCCCGCTTATTTCGCTAACCTGGTTGCCGTTCCGGCCAGTGCACTCGCCATTGGTTCCTGGATTGCCCTGATCCCAGCCGCGGCCTGCTGCGCCTTCACCGTCTGGCGAGCGCGGAAGGAGGACAGTTTCCTGAAACATAACCTGGCCGGCTATAGAGAATATATGGAAGCGGTGCCGGGCGGTGTTTTGCCGCGCCTGCCGTTGAAACTATAAGGGCCTATCTCCAGCGAAAAAGTCTCAAAGAAAGTGGAAAAGTTACGAGCAACCAGGTGAGCAAAATCGCGACAGGAACAAAAAGATGTGTAAGTGGGGTTCCCTGAAGCATGTTGCCGCGCAAGACGTCTACCGCTGCAGTCAACGGCAAGGCACGTATGAAAGGTTGAACAATATTTGGGAAGCGGCTGGCTGGAAAAAAGACTCCTGAAAGTATCCACATGGGCAGCATTGTAAGATTCATGAGCCCGGAAGCGGCTTGCATCGTTCTTGCCCGCGATGCAATGAGTAGACCGACGGCGGAGAAGGTTAGGGATACGAGAACGCACAACAGACCAAGTTGCCACAAGGAACCTTTGAGCGGCACGCCAAAGGCAAAATGCGAGAATCCCAGGAATACCCCGACTTCGATCACCAGCAGGAAAAGCCTCGATAGGAGAAAGGAAGCAAGATATTGCGAGCGAGGCATGGGAGACGCAACCAATCGCTTGAGAAGGTTTTTCTGCCGCGCCTCAACAATTGAGAAACCCAGCGCCCATATTGCCGAACTCATCAAACTCATTCCGAGCAGGCCGGGAATAACAAAATCGATATATCGCGAACCCGCTTCGTGAATCCACTCATTCCGAATTATCAGCGGCTCTCGTCGACCCGCGGCTCGTTGAACTGCGCCATCCGCGATCAGTCGTGCTGTTCGTGCATCTGGATTGGTATTGTCGTAGTTGAAAACGATGCTGCCGGGCTGCTGAACGGCCAAGAGAAGAATTCTTCCAAGCGCAAGCGCACGGCTACCCTCTACCTTGTCGAGGGTGATAGCTCTCAAGCCCTTGTCTGCGTTGAGGGCTTCAGTGATCTGCATTGTGGTCCCGGCAACCGGCAGCACATCCGGCGGGCGATTGCGAAACGCAATACTAAGTCCGATCGAAAGCAGTATAGGGAAGGCGAAGATCCAGAACACCGCCTCTGGCTCGCGAAAGAAAATAAGAAACCGGGTAATTGTAAGTTGGCACAGAGAACTTTCCGATAGCCTACTCATCGCGGAGGTTCCTTCCAGTGAGGGCGACGAAGACATCTTCCAGGGTGGCCGAATGCGTACGGAACTCGCTCAATTCCAATCCTTCCGCCGCGAGACACTCAAAGATGCGTGGCACAGCCGTATGCAATTCGGAGACGGAAAGCTGATGCAGGCCAGCATCCAGACGGTGCGATTGGACTCCGGATATCTCCATCAACGCAGCAGGGTTAAAGGGCGCGCTTGCGGCAATTGCAAATTCCACGATCTGCTCACCGCCAACTGAGGCTATCAACTCGCCGGGAGTACCCAGCGCGATGACGCGTCCTTGATCCATGACAGCTACCCGGTCGCAGAGCCTTTCGGCTTCATCCATATAATGAGTCGTCAGGACGATGGTGCGCCCAGCCATTCTCAATCCGTCGACAAGATCCCACAAATTTCTTCGCGATTGCGGATCGAGCCCCGTAGTGGGTTCGTCAAGAAATAACAATTCCGGGTCCCCAACCAGGGCGCAAGCCATGGCAAGCCTCTGCTTCTGACCGCCCGAAAGACCACCTACGCGGGCTTTTTGCTTCTCCTCAAGCTGCGCCATCTGGATCGAATGCTCAATGGTTAAACCTCGATGAAAAAAACTGCGGAAGAGTCTCAGCGTCTCTTCGACTGTCAGTTTGTCCGGAAATTGTGTCTCCTGAAGCTGGACGCCAATTCGCTGCCGGAGTTCGGCCGCATGGTCGCGCCAGGTAAGTCCAAGCATTTGAACTGTGCCGCTGTCCGGAGATGTCAGCCCTTCGCATATCTCGATCGTTGTAGTCTTGCCGGCGCCGTTAGGCCCCAGCAGACCGAAGCACTCTCCGCGTTTGACCTCAAGATTCAGGCCATTGACCGCGGCAACGTCACCGTACAATTTGCGAAGATCGAGGAGAAGGAGGGCGGAACTACTCGCCTGCTCAGGAGGGGAAAGCATTTCTTAACCTTATTACAAGCTTCCGCAGCCTTGGAAGGGCAACGGCCGGAATTGAGTTGGGGATGGCGGCGGGATGGCTTTCAACCTCCGCATCTCCCGGCACTGTGGGCTCTAATCGAGAAATGCATGTCAATAGGAAACATAGTGAACGCATTGGCATAACTGTGAGAAACGTATTGCATGCAAGACAAAAACAAAGAAGATAATGTTATGGAATTGGGCTCACAAGACTTGAAACCCTCGCCGACATTCCATCAACCGAATTTAAGGGGTGACAAACAGAAAAAGAAAGCCACAAGCGGCAAAGGGCTGGAATTAGAATCGCGCAGTAGGCTTGAGCTGTACGTGCGTCGATTTCCATCTCAGGAACCGATATCCAAACCATCGATTACGGGCAAAAGACAGCACAGCGTCCGCTCCCAGAATCGTGGAAAGTGACGCAGGCGGTGTTCAATTGTGCGAAAACCCAATTTGCAGTTTTCGCCCGGCACGACCTCGCTTGCAGACTCAAAGCCTCTCGAGGCCCTACCAGCTGCGAGTTCATTTACAAATGCCGGATAAATAATTCCCAAAGATTCGGGCTGAACCCAACACATAAAAGTCCAAGACGGAACGTTACGTGCGCGAGTTTTTCTGATTGAGCCGTCGGCACGGCGAGTCTTCGTCCTTGTCGAGCGCACCCGTAAATTAGGCTAACGGTAAAAAGCTTCTTCCCTGACCGAAGACTAATCACCGCGATGCTGCGAACGATGATTTTGCCAGGCAGAATGACCGGAGCCCCGCGGAAGGGCAGCACCCTATCTTGCGTTGCCAATGAAAGATAGCTGCTGCCTGAAAGATACTGTCGATTCATTTCTTGCACATTTCTTGAGATTGGTATACAACTTCCCAATATATGAAAAACGAAGCTATTAGCTCGTAAACAACGGAATACATAACCAACCCAACATAAAGCTACGGGGTGCCAAGTGAGCCGAATTACCTTCAAGGCCCTATGCACAGCAGTTCTCGGAAGCTCCAGGCGCCTGTCTGGTCGCCTCGGCTTCGCAATATTCCTCCTCCTCCTACTGGCTTCCGGGCTGACATCGCATCAAGGTTTCGCCCAGGCAGTCAACGCCACGCTTCGAGGCACCGTCAAGGATAACTCCGGGGCCAGTGTCGTCGGTGCCAAGGTCACCCTCTCCGAGCCAGCTACGGGTCGCGTCGCACGACAAGCCGTGTCCTCTGCGACCGGCGACTATGAGTTTGACCAACTGCAACCTGGCACCTACACACTCCGCTGCGATCAGGCAGGCTTTAAGTCCTTTTCCGCCGAGGACATCCTCCTCGATCCCGGGCAGGTTCGACGACTGGATCCGGTCCTGGCAGTTGGCGCAACGACGACTCAGGTGGTTGTCTCGGCTGGCGCTGCTGTGATGAACACCGAGACCGCTACGGTTTCTACGACGTTCAGTGCGGCACAAAACGACAGAACACCGTTGGTCAACATTTATCCCAGCGCCTACTCACTGTTGACGACAGCATCCGGGGTTCAGGGAGGTTTCGGCGGCTTCCCGGTAATGAATGGCCAGCAGCAAACGGACGAGTCCCAGATCTTCGACGGAATTCCCAACGATCTACAGGGCGAGCAGAATAACAACTCGAATTTTTTTGAAGAAACTTCGGTCACGACAGCCAACGCCCCGGCCGAAAGCGCCGTGCCAGCGGATCTCAGCCTGATCACCCATCGCGGTACCCATGCTTTTCATGGTGTGGCGAGTTACAAGATTTATGATTCCGTACTCAACGCTTCCGAGTATTTCCCCCCGCCCAAAACCCCCTATATCCAGCACGAATGGAACATTGGGGTAGGGGGCCCGATCTATAAAAACAAGGCATTTTTCTATGGAGAGTGGTTCGCGCAGCGTATCCCTTTAGGAACGCCCTATCTCATCAGCGTCCCCACGCCTGCATGGCGCCAGGGAGTGTTTTTGCAGAATTCGCAAGTTATCATTGACCCTCAGACCGGTCAGCCATTTCCAAACAACACCATTCCTCAAAAGCGTATCAGTCCCGTGTCGCTGGCGATCCAGAACGAGTTCTATCCGACCCCAACAGGGGCTTATGCCAACCTGCCGCCAGTCAACAATTACCCATTTGAGTTCCCGTTCAACAGTGACTTATACCGGGGCGACTGGCCCATGGTGCGTGGGGACTACAACGTCACAAAGAATAATTCGCTGTTTGTCAGATGGTTGGATCGAATCACTCCGTATGTGCTGAACGATGGCGTTCCGTCGTCTGTCTGGACGCGCGTGCGCAAGCAGCAGCAGTGGGCGATTGGCGATACGCACATTTTTTCTTCGCACCTCGATAACAACTTCAGGCTGGGCCTCGAGTATGACTACATGGACGACGGTCAGACAGAAAAGGGTCAGACGCCACCGAATGGCGCGGCGGTGCTTGCCGCAATAGGCTTACAGGGTTCGAATCCGAGCAACTCCTCCGGCCAAGGACTCCCCACCATTAACATCAGCGGCATCCAGGGAATCGCGGATGTTCCAGGCGGGTTGAAGATTTCTGACCGGCTGGTGACTGTAACAGACTCAGCGGATTGGCAGGTTGGGCGCCATGTCTGGAAATTCGGTGTCCTGATCCAGCGTTATAAGAACGGCTATGGCTTTGTGAACGATTACGGCACGGTTACCTTTGACGGATCGATCACCAGTAACTCGCCAACTACCGGAAACGCGTACGCCGATTTTCTGCTGGGCATCCCGCAATCGAGTGCGCGTGTGAACCCGCTGCCAACACGGTACCAGTACGTTGGCGATCTGGGGCTCTACGCGCAAGACGACTTCAAGATTTCCGACAGACTTACTCTCAACTACGGGCTTCGGTGGGACTACTACGGAACTCCCTCCGCCCCGGATCATCTGATGTACAACTTTGATCCGGCGACAGGCAACGTGATTGTCGATCCAGCTGGGATATCGAAAGTCAGCCCGCTCTATCCGTCGAACATAACCGTTGTATCCGGAGCCGTGCAGGCGATCAGCGACAAAACGAACTTCGCGCCGCGTATTGGTGCGGCCTACCGCATCAGCGAGCACTCCGTGATTCGCGGCGGTTATGGACTCTATACCGCGCGCCTGGATGCCCAGCTTGGGGGAAATGGTCCGGGTAGTTACAATCCTTTTGAACTGATCAATCCACAGCTAGGCTCGACCGGGCCATTCTCCATTAGCCAAAACTATCTCAACGTAGTCAACACAGGGCAGCCACCACTCTTTCAATTTCCAAATCCCTATCCCGCTAGCACCTCGTTCGCCTCAGTTCCCAGCCAGACTGTGTACGGGTATCCCAGACAGTCCAGCCTGGGAAGGATTCAGCAGTTTAGCGCAACTTATGAAAGAGAGATCAGCAACATCGGCCTGCGTGCTTCGTACGTAGGCTCCCGGAGTTCGGGACTGAACTATTTGGTTAACATAGACCTGCCTCGTCCAAGCACCACGCCGTTTACTTCGAGCGAATTGCCCTACCCACAGTTTTTCCAGGCATACGAGGCTTACTACAATGGAGGCGCCCAGTTCGATAGCCTTCAGTTCGAGGCTCTACGGCGCGCGGGCAGCTTTCTATTCGATGCGAACTACAGTTTCCAGCGAAGTGTCCAAAACTACCTGGATACCGAGAATCCTTATAATGTGCTCGGTCACGGTTGGGAAAATGATGGACCCACGATGCGCCACTACGCGTCCATCACCGCATCCTGGACTCTGCCTTTCGGCAAAGGACAGCGCTTTCTGTCGACTCCCTCGCGGGCAGTTCAGACAGTAGCGGGCGGATGGACGCTGACCTCACTGACCTACCTGGGTTCTGGAATCTGGTATTCACCTGCCTTTTCCGGTTCGGATCCGTCGAACACCGGAACATTTGGAGGTCTGCCCGATAAAGTCGGCGATCCTAACTCCTTCCCGAACGGAAAAGGAACCCTGGACGCATTCAACGATGCCGCATTCGCGGTTCCTCAGTCTGGAACTTTCGGCAACGCGAAGCCGAACAGTCTTGAGAACCAGCATTTATACGCGACGCACTTGGGAATTTTGAAAGTTATTCCCGTTACCCATGGCGTTGATTTTCACTTTACAACTCAGATATCAAATCTGCTGAATCACCCTGAATTCCTGCCGCCGAGCGGAAACATCTCCGTGCCGGGCGGTAATCAATATACTTCGCAGCTTGGGCGTATTCAGTTCGCTGGAACGCGCAACGCCGCGACAGATTACATTTCAAGGGGCCTTCACATTCTAGAAAGCTCTTTGCGATGCAAATTGTCCTAAACGTGGAATGTAAGACAGAAGATTCAGAGGCGCGTTCCGTCTCTGAACCTTCTGTTTTGACGAGCAATTCATCTCATGAATCAATGGCGCTAAGTTAGCGGGTCGGCTTTTTGCTATCGACGGGCGGTATGCTTCCAATTCCAACCATGGAGCCAACGTAGACATGGTTGGGTTGACCTGGAAACCGCAACGAACAGCATGCGAGCGACATCCACGGGAACGCAATAATGCGTCGGTAACGCGAACCGTTGCCGCGCAGAACCGTCAACACAATATCGAAGTCCTTAAATCTGCCGAGCCGCCCCAGGCTGTCTTGCTGGACATGTTCGCGCCATCAGTCGAATTACTCGTGCAAGCAACCAGAACGGAGTAAAGGATGACTAAGTCAACTCCAAACCAACCCTACAAAGCAGCCTATAGGATAACGATGACCAACCGCTTCCTACATCAAGCAGACTGCCAGGATAAGACCGGCGGTCGTAGCAACTCCATCGAGGGACAAAGTCACATGTCTGTCCAAACTTCCCGGCTGCGCCTTCCGTTTGTGACTCTGATGGCTCTTCTGGTAGCCCTGATCTGCGGCATCACCATTCCCAGCTTTGCTGCGGCCGCGAATGGCAAGATGCTAGCCCCTACTCCGCCGATGGGGTGGAACGACTGGGCCCACTATCAGTGTGACTTCACCGCCAAAACAATTCTCACCAATGCCAAGCAACTGGTGAAGAGCGGCCTCGCCGCACATGGCTACAATACCGTGACCATTGATGATTGCTGGATGCAGAAGGATCGCGATGCCAAAGGCGACTTACAAGTAGATCCGCAGCGGTTCCCGCAAGGGATGAAGGCAATCGCGCAGGCGATCCATGGCATGGGCCTGAAATTCGGCATCTATGAAGACGCGGGCTATCAAACGTGCGGCAAATTCGCCGGCAGCGGCGTGCCCGACGGCGGTGGCAGCGACCACTTTCTCCAGGACGCGCGATTGTTTGCATCGTGGGGCGTCGATTATTTGAAGCTGGATGGTTGCAACGTCTACGTGCCCGCGGGCCGTACCCAGGCTGAGGCTTACCGCAGTGCCTACGCAGCAGAAAATAAGGCGCTGAAAGCTGTGGGCCGACCTATTGTTTTTTCAGAATCGGCTCCGGCGTATTTCCAGGGAACGCCGGATTGGTATGACGTGCTGAGCTGGGTTCGCGACTACGGACAACTCTGGCGCGAAGGGACGGATGTCGCCATCTTCCGTTCTTCGAACCCAGATAAGCCGCGCTTTGACAGTGTGCTTTGGAACTACTCCTACAATCTTCCGCTGGGACGATTTCAGAAGCCGGGGACTTGGAATGACGCGGATTTCATCATCGGCGGAGATGCCGGCACGACCGTGCCCGAGACCCGCAGCCAACTGGCATTGTGGTCGATGATGTCGGCGCCGCTGATCCTTAGCTCCGATATCGAAAAGCTGAGTCCGCAGGCGGTGGAGATTCTCAGCAATAAGTCGGTTCTAGCCGTCGATCAGGATCCCTTAGGCAAGATGGCGACCCTGGTGCGGCGCAATCCGACCACGGATGTCCTGTTCAAGAAACTTAGCGGTGGAAGTTATGCGGTGGCGGTGCTGAATCGAGGAACTCCAGCGATTCAAGTGGAACTGGATCCGTCCGAGCTAGGTTTTTCGGCGAGCGCTGGTTGCCACCTGGAAGCGCGCGATCTTTGGAGTGGCGCGAATCAAGCCGCAACATCCAGCTTGCAGGCTAACATTGCCGGTCATGATACCGCGATCTGGCGCATCCGCCCATCTTCGTCCTGCGGGACACCGACGCGCACAGGAACGATCGTCATGATCGCAGTCGGCAGCCACGACCATTACGAGTTCATCGACCCCTATACCCGTTGTCTGACCGCTTCGGGAAACGTCGAAGTTTGTGCGGGAACTTCGGTGGAAACCTGGACGATGACTCCGGGTGGGACGCTAAAATCCGGGGGGAAATGCCTTACCGCAGCGGATGGCAAGACGGCGATGGATACATGTTCCGACAGCAAGGCGCAGCACTGGAAATACACCCTGCTCGGAAACTTAGTGAGTGCCGATGGCGTATGTCTCACGGCCAGCGGTCCAGATAACCAATCAGCGCCGCTGAGCGTATCGGCCTGCGGACATAATCAGCCGGACCAGATTTGGTCGCTGCCGAACTAGACGGAGAGGCAAGATTCCTCCGGAGTGTTATTCCGGTCTGATCGACGATCACCCGGCTCGCGCAGAATGCAGGAAGTTCACCTTCACTGCTTCTCTTCCTCATCGTGTTAGTCAACTCGGACAAGATGAGGAGGAGAAGCGCTAATACATGGCACGTGTGACGCAAATGTTCGGCTCGCAGCAACGAGCCGACTTGTCCGCCTGGGAACCACATCTGAGAAATTCACGGAGTTACTGGAATGAATGATTGGACGCGTCGTGAGTTCTTGAATACAGCCGCAGGAGCTGCTATCAGTGGCGCATTGATTGGCCATGCGAGAGTACTGAACGCTGAACAGGGAGACGCCCCCGCTCCAATGACAGGGGCGAGCGGCGCGCAATACGTTGGGCCCACCGGGCCCATCGACACTGTCATTTTCCCTAAACCGCAGGAAATTTCCAGCGCGGGCGGTAATTGTTTGCTCGATAGCCAGGTGCTCATTGTCGTGCCGCCGAACGCATCGAAGGAAGATCTATTTCTTGCACGCGAGCTTGCGAACGAGCTAGGAGATAGGTTCGACCTGCATCTCCAAATCGAACGAACTCCGAGTATCCAGGCTGGGGCACGGGTAATTCTGATGGGGTCGCTGCAGAATCCATTGGTCCGGCAGTACTGGTCGCGAATGGCCACGAGTGGCGACAAGCGGATTCCGGGCCCGGAAGGTTACATTCTGAGAACCGACAGCAACGTTGTGCTGGTGGCGGGCAACGACGATCATGGCGCATTCTACGGGTTGCAGTCTTTGCGGCAACTGGTATTCAAGCAGGATAACCAAGTACAAATTCGCGGCGTGCAGATCCGCGATTGGCCCGAGAAACAATTTCGGGGGATCTATCTATATCTCCCCGGGCGCGCCAATGTTCCTTATTTCAAGCGCTTCATTCGCGACTACATGGCGCTCTATAAATACAACACGCTCATCATGGAAATGGGCGCAAGCATGCGGCTCGACAGCCACCCAGAGTTGAACTCCGGATGGATAGAGTTAGTCCGGGACTGCAACTATAGCTGCCGCAATTATCCGCCGGGCCCTTACCACGACGTGGAACAGAACTCATCTCACCAGGACACGGCCGACGGTAGTTTCCTTGAAAAGGAAGAAGTCGCCGACCTGGCGCGCTTTACGGCAAAGTATCAGATCGAACTAATTCCGGAGATTGCATCATTTACTCATAGTTACTACCTGCTTACGAAGCATCGAGACCTAGCAGCGGTACCACAAAGTAAGTGGCCTGACATCTATTGTGCCTCGAATCCGAAATGCTACCCGTTGGTGTATGAGGTGTACGACGAATACATCGACCTTCTCAAACCCGGGATGATCCACATTGGGCATGATGAACTGTTCCTGCCCGTGGGAGTTTCTCCCCAGTGCCACGACGAGGATATTGGAGAACTATTTGGGGAGGATGTGAAGAAGGTTCACGACCATCTATCTTCCCGCGGAGTCCAGACTGCTCTGTGGGGCGACATGTTACTCGAGTCGGTGCGTGGGCGCGGGCTGCAAAAGCATACAACGCAAGATGGCTGGGTTTACTACATGCCGGGTGGCATGACTCCCGAGCAGGTACAGCGGCTCATTCCAAAAGACTGCCTGATCTTCAACTGGTTCTGGAGTAACGAGCCGGGTGGAAGAGGCGAAAATGCGGAATTGAATGAGGCCACGCTGGATAAGATGGGGTTTCGACAAATTTATGGTAACTTCGAACCGACCATCCAGAGTTATGACACGCGAAAAAAACGTCCTACTTTGCTGGGCGGCGCGCCTTCGGCCTGGTTTGCCACCAATGAAATTGGGTTTGGAAAGAATCTTATGTCCACCTTCCTTGGATGCAGCAGCATTCTGTGGACAGGTCGGGTGATCGAGGGAAAGGATCTATCGGGAAGAGTACAGTCGATGCTTCCCGACATTCGATCACGGCTGAGCGGAATCGTTTCTCCTACTCAGACAGAAAGCTCAATTGTGCCGGTAGATGTTTCGAGCAAGTTCAATGCTGGAAATAGCGTGCTCGGCTCAGACCTGAGCGCGATGGCGACTGGAACCATCCAACTGAACAATATTCCGTTTGATTTGAAGTCCGCGAATGGTATGGATTTCATTGTTGTCGGAACAGATGGGAAGAGAGCCACGAACCTGCCGAAGGCCGTGACCAGTGTCCTGATTGGAGCGGCCCCGACTAGTTTGATCTTTCTTCATGCGGCTGCGAAGCCTGCTTCCAACAAAGAAAGCTTTCGGTTGATCTGGGACCAGGAAGATACCGCCGACCTTCTCGGATGGTACGAAGTCGTTTATGAAGATGGCTTCGTCACCACCATTCCCATCCGTTATGGCGTCAATATTATGGAATGGAACTGGGATCAACGTGTTTCTTATAAGGACTACTGCTATGGAGCCGATGCGGTCTCGGTCGGAAGCGACTCGACCAACGGCGTTACATTTTTTGCGCTGGAGTGGATCAATCCCCGCTTAGGCAAAGTCATTCGGGAGATTCGTTTGAAAGGCACGACAGGTTTTCGCGGCGGCTCCGACCGCTATGACAACGAATGGGGTCAGGTTATTGAAAGTAATGCCGTTATTTTGAAGGCCATAAGCATGGTACAGAAGCGATCGTGATAGCAGACCCACGTTTTCGATCTCTATCCTGTCCACAGGACCTGCAATTTGAACTCCCGCGACTGTTGCATCGGACCAGATGGCGACAATTTCATCACTCATCGCTTTTCGATGGAGGACACGGCGGTAAGGCGTGAATCCAGATTCACGCCACAGGGCGCCCGCAGTTCATCGCGCTCGCGAAGCGTGCTTCCTATACTGATGGAATATGTCTGAAACCCGTGACAGACGGCGCCGGACAGCGGAATTTCGACGCCGTACGAGTTTCACGTGGCAGCCGGGCTATCACCCGGAGCCACGATCCCCGGCGCTCCAAAGGCTATTGGAAGCCGGATTCGTTGGCGAAGGAAAGCCAGGCGCGCGACGCCGAACGAACCACAGCATCACTCCCAGGGTCAGGAAATTCCTGAAGAGTGGCTGGCGAATACTCATCGAGGATGGCCCCAGCGGAGATCTGGATGCCGATCTTCGGGTTGTCCTGTTGGTGTGGTGGGAGGGTGGCAAACGCCAGTTGGCCACGGACTTTCTTCAGCAATCGGCCTCGAAGAAGTTGGAATCAATCCAATCGCTCGAGGACAAAGGAGGGAGGAGTTCAGCTTCTCCCTTAGCCGACTGGTACGCCAGGCTCCGATCAATATCTGCAAAGACCCTGCTGAAGGCAGAATCTGACGCGGCAACTGCTGTGGCCGCAACCCAGGATCTACTGACCGGGCTCTCCGCGATCGGCCTACCACCCCCTTTCCAAGCGAACGACGCAGGCGAGCCACTTCACTGTCGAGCCTGGCTTCCTTGAGTGCGTAGAACGCAGGTCGGTTGTGGTGGCTGATCACTGGCGCCGTGCTGCTCACAATCTACGTTGACTTCGACTTCGCTCATCTTCGGGCCGCCGCCTTCGCCAGCTGACCGAGGCTCCGACACGGCACGACAAGCTATAAAACTGCGAATTTCCGGGCCACGCATGAGAAACATTCTCCAACATCCCAGAGAGTATTTCTGGCTATAAGAAATAGTTATCTTGCCAAATTTCCCCAAAAGGCATAGAAGTACCCATCTTTAATTCCGAGATCGGAGTCAAGTTGAAGGGAAATCGGTCGCAAGGGATCGTGGCACCTTTCCCGCAGCTGTTGTGGAGGGCATGAAAGGCCGTTTTTTTCTGGGAGTGAAGCGTACCGGTCTGTCGAGGCTGGAGTTCCAAACTTCGAAGTGGGCCCAGAGACGCGGTTCTGAAGAATCGAGAAACAGTAAAACAAAATGAGCTGGCGAGAGGAAGAGACCATGAATGGAAGCCGGGATAAGAGGTTCATCTCGAAGGTTGGCTTTTCGATGTTCGCAACGTTAGCCGCAGCTTTGCTGCTCACTCTGGGCGGAAGGCAAGCGGTGGGGCAGGCCTGTCCGGCGCAGAACTGGGCGGGCGCAACGGCTAACATCTGGGCCGCTACCGTCAGCGACACTGTGATGCTGAACAACGATCCGTCGACCAATCGGCCGACGATCCCGATCATGCTGTACGATGGCACCTACAGCCCGTGGGGATATACGCAGCATCCGCAGCCAGTCACGCAGCTGAACACCAACTGGTCTTGCCCCTCAGGTACTCCCGTGATTTCCATAGCCGGCTCGGGGCGCGAAACAGTCGCGCTCCAGATCTTCATTACCGCGCCCGCGGCCTCCGCCCTAAGTAGCGTCTCTGTGGACATCACTCCTCTGACCGGCCCCGGCACTCTCACCTCGAACAATACAGGAACCTCCAATGTCACCCGGTATCTTGAGGGCTACGCCCTGGGTCGTTCCCTGCTGCACATTGAAAGGAGTCGCAACAGCCGGATTTCCAGCGTCGTAAGGATCGTAAAACGGCCTATAGCTGTACGGGTGCAGCGTCTGTCCTGAACCCCTCGAGCGGCCTGAATACGGGAGGCACCTCCGTAGGGATTACCGGAACGAACTTTACCGGCGCCACCGCGGTTCAGTTCGGGGGGTGGAAGCGGCCAGTTTCGTCGTCAACTCGTCGACCAGCATTACTGCGATAACGCCGGCCGGGAATGGCACGGTGGATGTGCAGGTGTTTGGGCCGAGCGGCGGCAGCCAGCCGAGCAGCGGGTCATCCTATACATATATGTCTCCGGTCACGGTGACGGGGCTGCGTCCGTCGAGCGGATTGGCAGCGGGTGGCAATTCCGTCAATATTACGGGAACGGATTTTGCTGCCGGAGCGGTGGTGATGTTCGGCACCAGCGAAGCGATCAATGTGGTGGTGAACTCGGCCACCAGCATCACGGCGACGGCGCCGGTTGGCAGCGGCACAGTGAACGTGACGGTCACAACATCGCAGGGAACCAGTTCAGATAATAGCGCGGACCTTTATACCTATGAAGCACCGCCGACAGTTTCCGGGGTAAGCCCGAACAGCGGAACCCTCACGGGCGGGACGACGGTGACGCTAAGCGGAACCGGCTTCGCCAGCGACATGCCGGTGGACTTTGGAGCGAATGCGGCCAGCAGCGTGACCGTGAACTCCTCGACAAGCGCAACGGTGGTCTCGCCGCAGGGTTCGTCGAACAACGGCGGTGTGGTCGATGTAACGGTAACGACGACGAACGGAACCAGCCCGATCAACGGCGGCGATCAGAACAACATGGTGGAGAAAGTGACTCCCGCCGGACAGCTGGCCATCTTTGCCGGCGGCGGCAGTACCCCGATCAGCACCACTCCGCAGGCAGCTACTAGCGCGGCGTTGAATGGACCGACGGGCATGGTGATGGATGGATGGGAGAACTTCTATATCTCCGACCAGAACATCAGCGTGATCGAGAAGGTAAATTCCTCGGGACAGATTCCCGTCACCGTTACTGAAGTGCCGCTAGCGCCGCTGGGCGGGTTGATGGAGGTCAGTTGCGGATTGCTTCCACCCACACCGGTTCCGGTGGATAGCAAGGAGAACGTCTTCTTCACGGATGGCGCCGGAAATGGATTAGTCGAGGTGGTGTACAACACCACCGGAACCTCCGCCAATGCCATCCTCACGGCAGAGGGTTATACCAGCTTGAAACAGGGTTACGCTTACATCGTCGCGGGGGGCCAAAGCGCCACAACATATCCGTATGACAATGATGGCGGAAGCTCTGTCGCTTATAACGGGTCCACCAGCACAGCCAACACTGCTCTCAATAACCCTTCGGGCATCTACGGAGATTCGGCGGGCGATCTCATCTTCGCGGATAATAGCTCCAACAAAATCAAGAAGCTATCAGGCACCACGGCGGTTCTTTCGACGATCGGTGGCCCGGCAGCGGGAACAGCAACCACAGTGGGCCACAGCGGAGACGGCGGTCCGGCCACATCCGCGCAAATGAATGCACCGATCGGCGTCATTCTCGACGCGAGCGGCAACGTCTACTTCGCGGATAGCGGCAACAGCTCGGTGCGCATGATCGGCACCAACGGCAACATCAGCACGGTTGCCGGCACCAGTGGCACGAGTGGAACTTACACCGGGGAGGGCGGACGCGCCACCTCGGCAGTGATGAACACCACTTATTTCTTGTCCATCGATGGGTCCGGCAACATTTACATCGCGGATGACGGCAACGACTTGATCCATGTCTTCTGAGACGGCTAAGATGATCGCCGCCGCATCGGTAACAGGCCCATGTGTTCGGATGGGTCTGTA
This sequence comes from uncultured Acidobacteriota bacterium, assembly GCA_963817855.1. GTDB lineage: Bacteria > Acidobacteriota > Terriglobia > Terriglobales > Acidobacteriaceae > JAKAAZ01. The sequence goes on from CAWFQA010000001.1 coordinate 781,175, forward strand.
CCGAAAACGGTGTGTGCTGGCAGGCTGACAGTAATATTGTGTTCACGATGTCGAGCGATGTCTATATAGATAGGTTCGGCCCGTAATTACGGGCTACGCTGTTCCCTCGGCCGACGACACAGTCAAGTTGTCGTTGCCGGAACGACTTATACCTGCAGCTGTAACAACAGGTGCCCACGCGTTGGGCAAACTCGGATTGGCCAGATTGTTCGTCGCGCTATATTTCTGCGAAAGCCGTAGAACTGTTTCAGGTGTCGTTCTACTTGCAGGAGAGTTGCGAGAGCATCAACCCTATGGTCGCGACGTGCCGAATTCTGCTTAGGATCGATTGGAGATTTCGGTCGACGAGCCCTTTTGAGTAAGAATTCGGTTGCACGATTCTCGCTTGACTAGCTCGGTGGGAATGGTCACTACCTGGGGCGCAAGACCGGGCTGAAAAATCCTATTCAGCACCAGTTTCACCATCTGCTGACCCAATTGCTCGGGAAATTCTCGAGTTGTTGTTAGTCCAGGATCAAGCACGACGCTGGCCGTATCGTCACACCCGGCCACGCTTACATCATCCCCAACTCTCAGGCCGCCGTCACGCAATCCTTTGTAAACGCCATGAGCCGTCTGATCATTCCCAGCGAGAATGGCGGTGCACCGAGGCCCGCCCCGCGACAGAATGGATTTGGTGTTTATATATCCCATTTGGATTTCGTCATCGAACTCCAAGCCGCTGAGGCGTGGGACCAAGCCTGCGGCGGTCATCGCACGACGATAACCTTCAAAGTGTCGGGCAAACCACGGGAGGTGGGTATTCCCGATAAACCATATGTCGCGATGGCCCAGTCCGATCAGGTACTTTGTCATGTCCTCGCCGCCCTGGAGATCGTCCGAATAGACAGCGTCTCCCTTGAAATTTGTTGGCTCTCCGATGATGTTGTTCCCGAAAACGGAGTAGACGATACCTTTCCGGTCGAAGAGTTCCAGCAAATTGGGAGAGTTTGTTCCAGCCAGAATGACCGCGCGTACGACATCATGGCGCTGCATCACTTTCGGCAGATGAAGTTCTTTCCAGGGAACGGCCGAGGAATAGTGATAGGAAAGAAAGACCACGTCCCATCCATTGGCGGAACAATATGCCTCCGCTCCCGACAAAATTCTGGAGTGAAATGCATGCAGCATGGCGCGATTGCTTAGCAGGAATGCCAGGGCCTTAGTCTTGTTGCGCTGGAAGACGTCGACCTTCATCTTTGCCGCAGTTTGCAGGACTGCGTCGCGAATGGCTGAATCGACTCGGCTATTTCCATTCAAAACACGCGAAACGGTGGCCACACTGACGTTTGATTCGGCTGCAATTTCCCGAAGGCCTATCTTATGTTTCCGGGGATTCGCATCTTCTTTCGTTCTCACTGGACTTTCACCGTTCCATTACGATGATCTCACGATTTTCCCGCGACCTCGTGGTCACGCGGCTGCTTTGACTCTATCAAGCACGGAGAATTTGCCAATCTCTTTCTAACATTCCACCGGGCCTATGCGGGAAACATATCATAGCTAACCTGCAAAATATCTTGACTTCAGGGGAAGGCAACTGTTTACCTAAGTACAAAGTTTCGTATGCGTTCCTTCTGGATCCTTCCGGTTTCACTGCGGGGGGAACCCACCTCAGCCGGACTAAACCCGGTCCCCCTCAGCGATGGTTCCCAGGATGACAATCCCTGGGCGCCGATGGATCTTGCCTCAGTCGACTCCTTCGCAACGATTGAGGTGATCCACGACAACGAAATCGTCCGTTCGGGTGCAGAAGATTTTCAACAAGGAGTGTTGCAATGACTCTGAATCGCAGAGATTTCATCGGCGCGATCGCTGCGTCGGCCACCGTTGGGAAATTAGGCATTTCCCTGGGTCCGGCGACGGCCGCGACGACTTCACAGGGAGCGTGGGCGCGCAGTGGCGTGATCGATGCAGGTGGCACGCACGAACCGTATATTTTCGTGGTGCGACGTGGAGGGCAAAGCCTCGATGCTCGTCAAGTCAGCGACTATGAGCAGAGCGAAGGGTTGATTCGACAACTCCACGATCAGGGAGTTCAGGTCTTTCACACTCATCTATACAAAGGTTTCGGCATGGCTGCGGAACAGCCGGGGATGGAGGATACGCGCAAAGCAGTTGCCATCGCGCACCGGCTTGGTATGAAGGTCGATACATACATTCAGTGGAACACGATGATGTACGAGACTTTCTTTGCCGAGGAGCCGCGCGCCGTCGATTGGATACAGAGAGATGTTGCAGGCCTGCCGATTCTGCTGCCGTATGGATACCAGCAGTCTTTCCGATATCGCCCCTGTTTTTCCAATCAGGAATATCTGGACTATTTGAAGAAAGTTGTCCGTTATGCGATCGAGGAAGTGAAGACCGACTTCATCCATTTCGACAATTTCGATTTGAATGCGGAGCCGGATTCTTGTCATTGCCCATGGTGTGTGAAGGGATTTCGTAAATTTCTTCAGGCGAAGTACACCGACCAACAGCGGCGAGAACGATTCGGTTTTGAGAACATTTCGTTCGTCAATCCACCGCAGTGGAATCGCGACAATCCGCCGGGCGGCATGGAGATCATCTATGATCCGGCGATTCAGGATTGGGTGGATTTCCGTTGCCAGGAAATGGCCAACGCGCTGCAGCAAATGTCTGGATATGCGAAGTCTCTCAACCCCGAAGTGGCGATCGAGATTAATCCCGGTGGCATTGACGGGCAAAACCGGCCTTGGACATCCGCAGTCGATCACGCCAGACTCTTGAAATTCACAGAGAGCTTCTGGAGTGAAGAGGACGATATGCCGTCGTACCTCCCGGACGGCCGCCTGATTTCAAAAATCCGGACGTATAAACTTGCCCGAATCTATAGGAACGTTCTGTTCACGTATACCGCCGACAATACTGTTGCGTTGGCTGAGGGTCTCGCCTTCAACCAAACTCCAGGCTACGTCGGAAACAACCCACTGCAGCCAGAAACTCTACGCTACATCGACTTCTATCGTAAGCACCTGGACTTGTATCGGGGCAGCGAAGATATCACTCCGGTCGCGGTATTTCGCTCTTATGCCTCGCTGACCTACAACAATGCCAGCGTGCAATTGAGCACTGTCCTGGTTGAGCAGGCCCTGATTCAATCCAGGATTCCGTTCGCGCTTGTTTTTGATGAGCATCTCCGGAATCTTGCCGATTACAAGGTCCTGATCCTGCCGAACTCTGAATGCCTCTCCGACGAGCAGATCTCTCTGATCCGTCACTATGTCGACCAGGGAGGTGGGCTGGTAGTCACCGAGCATGCTGGTCTGTACGACGAGTGGAGACGTGTCCGAATCAAGCCAGGTCTGGCTGGGTTGGTAAAAGGACAGGAGAACGGAACTGTTTACCAGGAGACCGTGAAATCGGAGGTGGGTCATCCCAGCGTCCCGATCCGAACGCAAGTTGGTTCCGGAAGGGTGGTGTATGTTCCGGCCGTGGAGTTTGATGGAGCGATGCCTCCGCTCGAATCCTATTTTGCGATCACGAATGTTTTCTGGAAGCGCCCCAAAAACTGGGAGGAAATCGTCGAGGCAATACAGTGGGCGGGGCGAGACCAAATCTCGGTCACTGTCGATGGTCCCGAATACTTGGTGGCAAACTACACGTTTCAAAACCAGGAGCAAAGGATACTTCTGCACCTTGTGAACTATGGTGCGGCAACAGGCCCCATCCGGTCCGGTGTCCGCGTGCGCATGCTATTGCCGGAAAGCAAGAAGGCGCGAACGGCGACGCTCCATGCTCCTGAGTCCGCAGATGCGCAGTCGCTGGCCTTGAGCAGCGACAGCTCCACCAGCGTTTTTACTGTTCCGGAAATTGGGACTTACGCGCTGGTTTCCGTTGAGTTGTAACTTCTGACGTCTTCAACCCGACATTTCATTTTGCACCCAAGGCAGCTGCTCATAGACGGAGCGAACTTCTGTCTCTAACTTCTGTCTTTAACTTCTCGGATAGTTACTTGGAGCGCAATTCCATCGTCCTGACGAGTTATTTTACCCCTATTGAAATGTAATTAGCGGAATTCTATAGAAAACTTACATTAAATAGCAAGAAAATTATCTTGACTTTTAAGTTCCCGCTCTCTACATTGACCCCAACCTGATCGAGACATGATCCGGGGATATGAACGCAAAGTATTCCATCGCTGCGGAGCGACAGAATGTCGGTCCGGTGGCTGTATCGATGGATTCAAGTCGTAGCAGCGAGATTGTAGCTTCAGGTTCAAATCGAGCCGATATCGGATTTGATTGAAATTTTTCGGGAGGATTTTGTGAGCAGAAAACAAGTTGTGGCCTTGGTTTGTTCTTTCGTTCTACTCTTTTGCGGATTGAGCGCGGTCGCCCAGACGATTACAGGATCAATTAGAGGAACGGTCACCGATCCGAGCGGTGCTGTGGTATCTGGAGCGGATGTCACCGCCACCAACGTCGCCACCAACGTCGCGACTCACACCACCACCAATGGGAGCGGCCTCTATAATTTCCAGTTTCTGACGCTCGGAAATTACACCATCACCGTGACGGCAACCGGGTTCAATAGCACTTCGGTCGGCCCATTCCACTTGCAGATTGACCAGATCGCGCAAAATTGACGCCAAGCTGTCAGTCGGCGCAGCTGCCACCACAGTTAAGGTCGCAGGCGGGACGGGCGCGATTCTGAATACGGAAAATGCCACGCTGGGGACCAGCATCAGCGCAAATTCGCTGCAGAGCATGCCGTTGCCGGGCCAGAACGCGCTGTACGCGACCATGTTTGTGCCTGGCGCGCTCAATCCGACTGTCAGTTCGATGAGCTCAGCGTATCGCACGACATCCCCGGATGAAATTCCGTCCTTCAACGGCAATCGGCAGCAGGGCAACAACTTCGTTCTCGATGGCGTCGAAATCAACGAGACGACAGAAAACCTGAGCGGTTATAAGCCAAACCCATTTTCATTGCAGGAAGTACGCGTCATCACCGGAAACGCGGACGCCGAGTACGGAAACGTATACGGCGCCGAAATTCTTATGGTCACCAAAGTCGGGAACGAACCAATTCCATGGCAATGCGTTCGAGTTCTTTGAAAATCAGAACTTCGCCGCCAATTCATGGGCGAACAACCATAACAATCTTTCAAGAGCGAAGTTCCATCAGCACCAGTTTGGCGGGCAGGTGGGCGGCCCGATCTTCAGGAATAAATTGTTTTTCTTCGCCGACTATTCAGGGCTGCGAAACAAGCAGTTCAATGTGGACCTCGCCAGCCTCCCCACTCCGCTGGAACGCCAGGGCAACTTTACTGAAGTCAATGACATCGACGGGAATCCAATTTTCGATACGTCGAACGGCTTAGACAACGAGACGATTTATCCAAACTACACAATTCCCGCCATCGTGAACCCGGTGGCAATCTACCTGTTCGCCCACCCGGAACTGTTGCCGCTGCCTAACCGTCCAGCAGACGGGGGCACAGTCTCAAGGAATGACTATCAGAACTCGGTCACGAACACTTACAACAACAACCAGGGCGACGGCCGCCTGGATTATACTCTGGGCAGTCACGACACTTTGATGGTCAAGGGCAGTTATGGTGATGCCTATGACTACCCGTCCAACGCAGTCGTCCCAGTCATATTCCCCCTGAAGCATGACTATCCCTTCGCTATGGGCGTGGTCGACTGGATTCACACCTTTTCGCCGTCGTTTGTGAATGAATTCCGTGCCGGATATTCCCGGATCGTCCAGAGCACGATCACCTACGATCCAAGTGGTGTGTTCGGAACGAATGGCGATAAGCTGCTGGGGATTGGATATCCGGGCACTCAACCACAACCCGGATTTACAAATATGTATATCCAGGGTTCGGACGCCGGCAGCTTCGGCACCGACATTTCCGCTGGCAGCACGACCATTGACAACAACTTCGACTATACCGACGACATTACGTGGGTGCACGGAAAACATGTCACCAGAGCGGGCGCTCAATTCGTCCGCTACCAGGAGAATTACAACACTCCGAGCAACTTAGGTGGAGAGAACGGATATATCTCCTACTACGCCGATTACACAGCGAACTATAACTGCGGAGGCCCAACTGGTATCTGTTCTAACGGAGACGGCCTTGCCGACTTCGAACTGGACAAGGCCGAAATCGCTCTTATGGCTCAATCCACCGGCTTGTTTGGCGCCAGGCAGTGGCGGAATGCGTTCTATGTTCAAGACGACTGGAAGGCATTTCCGAACTTGACCGTGAATCTTGGGTTGCGCTACGCCTATGACCAGCCGATGTATGAGGCTCATGACAAGATGTCCACCATCGATCTGAAGGCCGCTTACTTCGCGCCCGTCGGACCGAACGGTCCGGATCCTTCCCCGTACCTTGAGTTGGCCGGAAAGCCTAAGGTTAACGGAAATGGCCGCAATAGCCGCGGTCTGGTCAATCCGTATTATTACCAATTTATGCCGCGTGTCGGCTTCGCCTGGCAAATCGGACCGCGCGCTGTTCTTCGCGGCGGGTACAGTATTACGGATGACTCGGAAGGTACAGGTACTGGGTTGCGCATGACGCAAAACCCACCCTTCCTGGTATCGGTCACGAATCTCCAACACGGGCCCCAGCCAACCACGGATGGAAACCCGATTAGCGTGACAGATGGCCTTCTTGCGGGAACCGGCGGGATTCCGCCCAAACCGCAGTTCGATGTCTGGGACCCTAATTTCCGTCCCGCTGCGGTGCAGCAATTCAACCTGACATCACAGTTTCTGCTTGCCAGCAAAACATCTCTTCAAATTGGTTATGTCGGCCAGATTGGTCAGCATTTAGCGGAGCCCAGACTCCTGAACCAGTACATTGCTCCAGTTCCAGCCGTCTGCATCCCGACCGATACCACGGGATGCGTGGACATGGTTGCGCCGTACTATGCAGTGGTGGGAGGTGGCAGCCAGATCGTCGAGACGGTCTCGGAAGGAACGGAAAACTACAATGCGCTGCAGACAACCCTGCATCAACAGGTAACCAACGGTCTGGAATACACGGTGAACTACACCTGGGCTCGTGCGATGACCGATACCCCAGGAGGGTTTCTAAACGTCGATGGAGTGGGCGGGGGCGGCACCTTCGCCTTCGCGCAGAATGCGTATGACCCACACGCAGAGTATGGACCTGCTGCATTCGACGTCAGGAACAACTTCAGCGCGACCGCTGTCTACCAGCTTCCGTTCGGCCATGGCCAGAAGTATGGCGCGAACTGGAACCGGTTGACGGATGCAGGCCTGGGCGGTTGGGAATTGGCCGCGAATGCTATTTTCCATAGCGGCTTTCCCGCGACGATGTTTTATACCGACGGAAATTCCAACCTGAACGCCGCCGCAGATAACAGTAACTACAACTATGCATCCAGGGACAACCAGTACTTTCCGTTGAAAATTGTGGGCCGGGATTTGAAAGCACTGGTTCGGTACCGACCTGCCGTGTACGCATGGTGGCGTCCTCGTCAACGCTAACGGTGACCCTTGCGCCTACGGCAAACCGTACCAAGGAGCAGACGGGCAACTTTGGGACTGCCGGAAACAACACCGAACGTAACCCTAACTTCCAAAACATCGATCTGTCGCTTTTCAAAGCGTTTCGGACTGTGGGAGATCAATCCTTCAAGCTCCGTATCGATGCCTACAATGCATTCAACCTGGCCAGCTACGCAGCTCCCAATTCACGGACGGGCAGCAGCCAATATGGTCAAATTCTCTCCACAGCCAGCAATCCCCGACAGTTCCAGATATCGGGCGTCTACACGTTCTAGTCCCAGCTCGGTGATCCGAGCGATTTCCGTTGCAGCCGGGAGGCAAATTGAACTCCCGGTAAGTGCGACAGGAGAGGCTTCCAGATGAACAGCTCAATCATGAGACATCCGCACTCAAACCAGCTTTCGACAGGGATTTGCGTGTTCACCGCGTTAATGATGGCCGGGTCGCTAACAGTGCACGCGCAGTCCGCTCCAGTTCAGGCCTGCAGTGCCCAGAACTGGGCAAGCCCGATCCCAAATGTGTGGGCAGCTGACGGCAGCATCAAGGTGATGTTGAATAACGACGCTTCGACAAACCAGCCAGTCATTCCGACCTATGACTTTGACGGCAACTTCAATCCATGGGGGTTTCCGGGGCATCCGCAGTCGATCGCGGAACTGAACGACGTCTGGTCATGTCCGTCAGGCTCTCCTGTGATCACGATGGCTGGATCGGGCCGGGAGACCGTGTCGTTCCAGCTGTTCATTAGCGCCAGTTCCAAGGCGGCATTGAGTCACGTCTCGGTGAACGTGAGCCCATTAACCGGCGCTGGAACGCTCACATCGGACAACACTGGAAAGTCCGATGTCACGCGGTATCTCGAGGGGTATGTCCCCTACAGCGGATTGAACCCAGACGTGCCCACACAGGTTCAGGCGAACGGACAAATGCCTGATCCGCTGATTCCTTTTTACGATCCATACGATCCCGGCAACCCGGCGGTGGCCACCCCTTTCAACGTGCAGGCCAACACGACGCAGGGCGTGTGGGTGAACATCTCGATTCCGGCGAATCAGCGGCCCGGCAACTACACCGGAAGAGTGACGATCAGCGGTAACGGCATAGCGAGGACCACCATTCCATTGCACCTGACCGTCTGGAGCGGGAGCTTGCCGGCATTCGATGCCGGTTCGGTCGACGCCAAGTATGCTGACATGCTGAAATCCTGGCTACCCTTCTACAGAAGCAACTTCGACGGCGGCGAAGGCATGACCTGCGGAGGACCCGGCTGCACGACAGAACAGGCGCTCTACGAGAAATACCAGATCATGGGCCACAACTATGACATGGACGTGCAGATCGATGCGGATGCGCCCACCAATAACGGATGCTATCCCACCGGGAGCTGCACCAGCTTCACGACTGATGGCACCAAGAGTTCGCTCGATTGGACGGCATACGATGCCTATGTGGGTCCTGCTCTCACTCCCGGCCGCTTGTTTTCCGATGGCACGGCGATGCGAGTGTTCGACTCTCCGCTGTCGACAGCTGGCTCCGGCGGCTGGTCGGGTGGGGGCTATTCCTGGTACGACAACAACTACGATGGATTTTCTGGTGGCCTTGCGCCCGCGGGGATGGTTCAACTATTCGGCAATTACGCGAATCAAATCTCAAAGCACTTTGCGGCTAACCACATAAAAAAGGGCTGGGCGACAACGGAGCTGATCGCCTATGACTACGACGAGACCGACAACGATGGGATGGGTCAACTGGGATCTGATCCAATGGTTTATCAGAATATTGCGTTGTTCAACCGGGCGATAAACAATTCCAACACAGCGCTATCCAGGACCTGGTCGGCCTCGACGGCGCCGATCCATACATTTCTGACTGACATGCCAGCGTGCGCAGAAGAGGGCGATTACACTTGGTACCCCGATTCAGCGTGCGCGGACCACATCAATTTGTCATATCCGGGAGGGCCCAACGCAACCCCGGGCTACAGCAACTCCTGGGATGTTGTCTGGTCTCCGAACCCGGCGGTCTTCATGCCCGGTCGGCCCGGTCCGGCCTTTCATTCCGGCTACAGCCCCACTCCCACCCTGGTTGCTGGAACGGGATATCAGTACACTCTGGATCTGACGCAGGGCGTTCCCGCGCGGTCGACCGCGCCGGTGCCCATCGAGCGGTGGTTCTACCAGGGAGGCGACCCATTTTCCGCGGGCGACGCTCTGAGCAACACCGGCGTGGGCTGGCGAGCGAATTACTGGATTGCCTATAAGTATGGCCTCGATGAGACGATTGCGAGCGTGGGTGCTCCGCATCCACGGGTGCCGGCACCCGGCGGCGTGTGGGATTGGGTAGGCGATTTCTGGGGCGGCTACAACGGCACCTCCTCGCCGAGCGACTGCAGCAACGGAAACGCGCCTTCGCCATATGTGAGCGCACCCACCAATGGAGATGGCGTTCTCTTCTACCCCGGCAACGAAATCGGATGTTATTACACGGGGAACTCTGTGGGTAAGGCCGTCCTGACATCCTCGCCGGCAGTGAACACCGATTGCACATCGAAAGGCTATAGCGTGTGCAATGGGATCAGCGGTCCAGTGGCATCCATGCGGCTGGAGACAGTGCGCCGTGGCTATGAAGACTACGAATACATGTATCTGCTTGGCAAAATGAGAGGGCGTTCAGCTGTGCTGGAGATCATCAATTCCATGGGTGCAGCAGGCATCACGGAGGGAGGCGACGGAACGACCTCCTGGGATGCGTTGGACTGGACGAACGTCACGGGAGCTTGGTACGAAATGGGTGTCGAGCCGGAATCGCTGGCGTATCAAGGCAACTGCGTCGACTCCACGCCGGGAATTGGAGGGCTGCCAAATGGGCTGCCCAACGGCCCGACCGGAGCCGGACTCCACTGGACCAGACTTCAACTATGGTCCCTGCCCGGGAGAGTGGACGAACAATCCTTACCGCTATGAGGCAGCCAGGATTGAGCTCGCACGTCGGCTTGGATTTTGGGTTCCGAACCGCCGAGAGCCAGACCACGGTCAACACTGAGATCTGAAGAATTACCTGTACCTTACGCAAAGTTTTGCTGAAAAGGCCAAACTGCTCAGAATCCCGTGTTGGAACTTTTCCGTGGATTACGCAAACGCAACGCCTGCATACAGATATCCCTTTGACCTTATCTTTCAAAGGGGCAAATTGAATGAATGGTCGGGGAGAGAGGATTTGAACCTCCGACCCCCTGGTCCCGAACCAGGTGCTCTACCAGGCTGAGCCACTCCCCGAACTGCGATGATTGCCAGGCGAAAGGGCGCGAGCGGGAACAATCCTGGCCGCTGACGCTTTCAAAAGTGTAACAGAATCGGCGCTTGCGGATGGCGCGGCGACGCTATCTTGTCTGCGAGAGTTGTAACGCTCGCCGAGCGCGTCGGCCATGTAACAATAAAAGTGTCCCTCTACCAGAAAAAATGAAATCCGCCTCCTCTTCCGCGATTCCTTACCCGGCACAGATCACGCCAGAGCTGCTGGCCCAGCATGGCATTACGGCTGACGAATATCAGCGCATTCTGGACGCGCTGGGGCGAGTCCCGAGCTTGACGGAGCTCGGCATTTATAGCGTGATGTGGAGCGAACACTGCTCTTATAAGTCCTCGCGGGTGCATTTGAAGCGTCTGCCGACGGAAAGCCAGCGTGTCGTACAGGGGCCGGGAGAGAATGCGGGCATTATCGACGTGGGGGACGGCTGGGCGTGTGCTTTTAAGATTGAATCGCACAACCATCCATCCTATATAGAGCCCTACCAGGGAGCTGCGACGGGAGTGGGCGGAATATTGCGCGACATTTTTACTATGGGCGCGCGGCCGCTGGCAGTGATGGATTCGTTGCGATTTGGGCCGATTGTTGCGGAGGGTTCGCCGAAAGCGGATGGGAAAAATTCGACATCGACCTCTCTGCTGAACAAGAATCACCAGATTTTCGAAGGCGTGGTGAGCGGCATCGCCGGCTATGGGAATTGCTTTGGCGTTCCCAACCTGGGTGGGGAGACTCGCTTCGAGCCGTGCTATTCCGGCAACCCGCTGGTGAATGCGTTTGCGCTGGGAATAGTACGCAAGGACGAGATTTTTTATGGCAAGGCGACCGGCGTCGGCAACCCGGTGTTGTATGTAGGGGCGAAGACGGGGCGCGACGGAATCCATGGCGCAACCATGGCCAGCGAGGAGTTCCATGAGGGCTCGGAGCAGAAGCGTCCAAACGTGCAGATGGGCGATCCGTTCATGGAAAAGCTGCTGCTGGAGGCCTGCCTGGAAGCGATGCAAACCGGCGCCATTGTTGGCATTCAGGACATGGGCGCGGCGGGATTGACGTCGTCTTCCTGCGAGATGGGTGGCCGCGGCGGGGTTGGCATCGAGATGGAGCTCGACCGGGTTCCGCAGCGCGAGACCGGGATGACGGCGTACGAAATGATGCTGTCCGAATCGCAGGAACGCATGCTGCTGGTGGCCGACAAGGGGCGCGAAGATGAAGTCACGCGGGTCTTTGCGAAGTGGGGACTGGACGCGGTTGCGGTGGGTACGGTGATTGCCGAAGGGCGGCTGCGCATTCTGCATCACGGCGAGTTGGTTGCGGACATTCCCAACGCGTCGTTGACGGATGAAGCGCCGCGCTATCATCGGCCGATTGGGACATGGAAAGCGCCGGTGCCGTGTGAGCCTATCGGCGGAAATTCTGCAGCAGTTGCAGGCGAAGCGTGACTTGACCGCTGACCTGAAAAGGCTGCTGGCGTCGTCCAATATTTGCGATAAGCGGTGGGTATTTGAGCAGTACGACACCATGGTGCAAACCAATACCGCGCAGGGGCCGGGCGGAGAAGCCGGCGTGATGCGGTTGAAAGGGACACAGCGCGGGCTGGCGATGGCACTCGACGGCAATAGCCGGTGGTGTTATCTCGATCCAAAATTGGGTGCGGCTCATGCGGTGGCGGAAGCTGCTCGCAAAGTGGCCTGCACCGGCGCGACGCCGATTGCGGCGACGAATTGTTTGAACTTCGGCAACCCGGAAAAGCCGGAAATTATGGCGCAGCTTTCGAGTGCGATTGACGGTATTGCGGAGGCCTGTACTGCACTCGGGACGCCGATCACCGGCGGCAATGTTTCGCTCTACAACGAGACCAAAGGGGAAGCGATCTATCCTTCGCCGGTGGTCGGAATCGTCGGGATTCTGGAAGATGTTTCGAAGAGCGGTGCCGGCAGATTTTCAGCGAGCGGGCGACGCGGTCTTTTGCTGCTGCGACCGCAAGCGATGGCCGGGGACAGTGCCAGCGTCAAGGAATTTGGATCGTCGGAATATGCAAAGCGATTCTGGGGAGCTTGTGGGGGACGCCACCGGCGCTTTTACTGGCAGCGGAGGCGGAATTGCATAAGTGTCTCGCGAAATTGGCGGATGAGAGATTATTGAATTCTGCGCGCGACATTTCTGACGGCGGCATTGCGGTCGCACTTGCGGAAGGATGTTTCGCCCATAAGTTGGGGTTCGGGCTTCGCTGGTCGGGTTGCCGATGATCGAATGGTTTGCGCCCTGTTCGCAGAAGAGCCCGAGTCAGGTCTAGTGACCTGCGCTAACGAATCCGTAGAGAAAATCAAGAAAGATTGTGGAAGAGTTTGATGTACGTTTTAGCTTTTCAACTCGGCCAACTATAGCGGATCGGTTGGAGATCAGCGTCAGCGGAGAACCGGTTATTTCTGGAATCGATTGCAAGTCTTTTTGAGCCGTGGCGCCGTGGATTGCCCGACGCACTGGAGTCTACATTTCATCGCGAGAATTCCGCGGTGGATCAGGCATAATGAACGCATACAAACCATCGATGGATCCAATGCCCATACCCGAGCATGACCCCACTCCATTCGACAAGCTCCGCGAAGAGTGCGGCGTCGTGGCCATTTACAACCATCCGGATGCCGCGCGGCAGGCGTATCTGGCGCTTTACTCGCTGCAGCATCGCGGGCAGGAGTCCGCAGGCATTGCTACGGCGGATCATGAAAATTTGTGGAACATCAAGGGCATGGGCCTGGTCGCGGAAATCTTTACCGACGATGTTCTGGCCAAGCTACCGGGTTCTTTAGCCATCGGCCACACGCGCTACTCGACCACGGGAGACTCGGCATTGTTGAATGCGCAGCCGATTCGGGTGGATTCCACCAAGGGCCTGATTGCGATTGCCCACAATGGGAATCTGGTTCATCTCGGCAACCTGCGGACGCAGCTGGAACGCGAAGGCGCGATTTTTCAGACGACCAGCGACTCAGAAATTATTGTGCAGCTGATCGCACACTCGAAAGAGCCGACGCTGATCGACGCCATTGCTGACTCCTTGCGCCAGGTGGAGGGAGCTTTCTCGATCGTCATGATGACGCGGGATCGCATCTTCGCTGCCCGCGATCCACGCGGCTTTCGCCCGCTTTCGATGGGGCACATCGCCAACGCCGACGGCACCGAGACGACCGTGTTCGCATCGGAAACCTGTGCCTTCGATCTGCTGCGAGCGACCTACGATCGCGAAGTGAAGCCGGGTGAGCTGGTGATGGTTTCGCGCGAAGGCGTGACCTGTCGGCAGTTTTCCAGCGGATTTCCGCAGGCAAGCTGCGTGTTTGAGCACGTTTACTTTTCGCGGCCCGACAGCAAAGTATTTGGTCGGTGGGTGCAGGAGAGCCGAGAAGAGATGGGCCGCCAACTGGCGCGCGAATCCGGCGTCGAAGCTGACCTGGTGGTCCCAGTGCCGGACTCCGGCGTGACGGCAGCCATTGGATACGCGGCAGAAAGCGGGATTCCATTCCGCTTCGGGCTGATTCGCAATCATTATGTAGGGCGCACATTTATTGAGCCGGAGCAGCGGGTGCGCGACTTCGGCGTCAAGCTGAAATTGAACCCGGTGCGCAATCTGCTGGAAGGCAAACGAGTGATTTTGATTGACGACTCGATCATTCGCGGCACCACAAGTCGAAAAATCGTGCGCATGGTGCGCGGCGCCGGCGCGACCGAGGTGCATCTTCGCATCAGTTGTCCACCGACGACATCGCCTTGTTTCTACGGCGTGGACACTCCCAGCAAGCGCGAATTGATCGCCGCCAACCAGTCAGTGCGGGAGATTTGCGAATTCATCGAGGCGGATTCTCTGGCCTATCTTTCGCTGGACGGACTGCTGCAAGCCTGTCACGGTGAGGAAAACAACAGCTACTGCACCGCCTGTTATACCGGCGTATATCCAACGCAGTGGGTCGATGTGGATTCCATTCTGCCTGCGCCTGCCGTTGAAGTATGAACGTCCGGATTCGCGAGTTTCAACCCGGAGATGAGATTTACTTCCGCGCGTTGAATGAAGCATGGATCACGGCATCCTTCAAACTGGAAGAAGAAGACGCTGTAGTTTTGGGCGATCCGCAACACCACATCCTGAACGCTGGCGGCCATATTTACTTTGCTGTTGATCCGCAGAGCGGTGAAGTTATTGGCTGCTGTGCTTTGCTGGCGATGGAAGATGGCGGCTTTGAAGTTGCGAAGATGGCGATCGCCGAAAGCTATCGTGGGCAGGGACTTGGGAAACAGCTGTTACGGGCAACGATTGCCGCCGCCCGCGAGTTAGGAGCGCGGCGACTGTACCTGGTGACGCATCATTCGCTGAAGAACGCAATCGGACTTTACGAAGCGGAAGGCTTTGTGCACTCCGCCCGGAAGATGCACCGCCTTCACCCTATGCGCGCGCGACTGTTTTTATGGAGAAATTTCTGTAGCGTCTGCGAGCAGTTTACATGCGGCAAATTCAAAGTTGCTGTAGCCGTATTGTCTTTCATCCCGAGCGGAGTGAAGGATCCAGAGGGTGATCGCGACGCTTACAAGGCGAATATAGTCTGGATTCTTCACTTCGGTCGTCGCGACGACCTTCGTTCAGAATGATTCCCGTGAGCGCTTGGCTGTACCTAACTTTTTAGGCCACTCTTAACCGAGATCGAACAGTAAAAGCTCGGCGTTCACCATAGCATCGATCTGTACCGAGCCCTCGCCGTCGATCGCCAGACCGTCGCCGGCTTGCAGCGTCTTACCGTTCACGGCCACCTCGCCGACAGCCACCTGCACCCATCCGTGGTTGCCGGTCAGTGTCTGATCGACAGTCGTGCCAGCGTGCAGCTTGCCCGCGTATACCTCGGCATCGCTGCGGATGAGAAACGAACTATCGCGGCCATCCCGGGACGCAAGCAAGTGCAGCCGATTGGGTTGCGCGTCGATCGGAAACGTCTTCTGTTCATATTTCGGATCGAGCCCGTTCCGATTTGGCAACAGCCAGATCTGCAGCATGTGGGTTGTCTCTGTTGGCGACGGATTGGCTTCGCTGTGGCGGATTCCGGTACCGGCCGACATGAATTGCACGTCTCCATGGCGAATGACGCCGCCGGATCCGAGTGAGTCTTGGTGGCCAAGCTCCCCATTCAGCACGTAGGAAAGGATCTCCATGTCCTTGTGCGGATGGGTGCCGAAGCCCATGCCGGGCGCGATGAAATCTTCATTGATCACGCGAAGGGCGCGAAATCCCATGTGCTCCGGATCGTAGTAATTTGAAAAGGAAAACGTAAAGTGGGTGTCCAGCCAGCCGTGGTTGGCGTTACCGCGATCCTCGTTTAAACGAATATTTAACATCAAACTACCTCCGATTTACGACTCTTTAGATGGAGAAGGATCGAAAAGGATTCATCCCGTGAGCCAGGGGCAGGAGGCACAGCGACGCGAACTGCGCGCAGACTACTTGCACGCAACGGCTTCGCCGGAGGGGTAGCGAAACCGTTGCGCCACCCTCTGCCGCAATCGGAAGAAACCGGGTGTTTCGGACCTAAGCGTGGACCGGAGTTGCTGCCGCAGGCTTGGGCGCTTCGCTCGCCTTGGGTTCTGACGCGGCAGGCTTGCGAATATCGATGCCACCCTTGAAATAGGCGCCATCCTCAATGCTGATGCGCTGCGCAACCACATCGCCGGTCAGGGAACCCTCGTTGCGGATGTCGACGCGATCGCTGGCATTGATATTGCCGTTGACTTTGCCAAGAACGACGACCTCGCGGGCAGAGATGTTGGCGGACACCTGGCCATTGCGGCCCACCACGACGCGATTTCCCGGCAGGTTGACGGAACCTTCCACGTGGCCGTCGATGTAGAGGCCTTCGCTGCCAGTAATCTCGCCCTTGATGGTGAGGGACTTGCCAATCGTCGCCTGTTCGCTGGTGGAACTGGATGGGGTTGGGTTGGGACGCTGCGCCACCGGTTCCGGGCTAAGCGGGGTAGGCGTTTGCGGACGGATCGGGTCCGAAGGGGAAGTGGGGCTGGTGCCAGGTTGATTCGGTTTCCACATCGCGTTCATAAATCCTTTCTATTGCTGCATTCTTCCGTCTGCCAACGCACCATCGATCGTCCCAGGCATCATTTTTTGCAGAGCGGGTCATCGGTTGAATTTTGAAATCTCGCGGGGGAATGGGTACCCGGGCGAGTCGCACAGTTCTGTCGAGTTACTCAAATTTTACTGACTCTATCGCAAAATGGGGAATCAATCCTAAGAGAATTTGCAAACTTCGTTCGCAGGGTAACATCATGGTCAATGCTAACCCCTTTGGTCCAGAGGGCTGGGGGGAGCGCACGGCTGAGGCTGGATGCATGACAGACAAGGAACTTTTCGAGCGCGTTTCCCGCTCCGCAGGGCAGCGCGCCGGGTACAAACAGCTGGTTCGAGAACTCGGGCTGGGCGGTGGGCGGGAACGGCGGTTGCTGCTGGAGCAACTGGATCGCCTGACCGCCAGCGGCCAACTGGTCAAGCTGGATCGCGAATTCTGGGCAGTCGCTCGCCATGGCGAGTCGGCCTCCGCCGCACGCAGGCGCAACAACTGGATCAGCGGACGTTTAGATCTGCATCGCGACGGCTACGGCTTTGTCCGCTCGGACACGCGCGAAAAGACCGGGGAAGAGGACATTTTTATTCCTCCGGACGGCATGGAAAGCGCCATGCAGGGCGACCTGGTGCTGGTGGAACCGATGCCCGCCAAAGGAGATGGCCGGCGGGCGGGACGCATTTTGCGGGTGCTGGAGCGGCGCAATCCGACTGTGGTGGGCATCTTCCACTACGCCGGCGGAAGGCGAACTGCGCGTGGCGATCGCATGTCCGGCAATTTTGTTACGCCGCTGAATGCGCGCATCAGCGAGGCGATCCTGGTTCCGTTTGGCGCGGAGATTCCGGAGCACGCGGAAACGCTGGATCGAGTCCTTGGGGCGGAGGCGGCGGAGCTGCATAAGAGCTATGAAGACCTGGAGGGCTTAGTCGTCGACGTTGCCATTACGGACTGGCCGACCGCGACGCGGCCTGCACGCGGCCGGGTGATTGAGGTGCTGGGGGATCGCGATGCTTTTGGAGTGGACGTCGAAATCCTGATTCGCAAGCATTATTTGCCGCATATTTTCCCAGAACGGGCGCTTGAGGAAGCGCGCTCGGTCGCGGTGCCGCCCTCTAAAGAAAATTCGGGTGCCCCAGAGCCCGCCCTGAGCGAGCGTAAGGCGAGTCGAATGGATCTTACTCCTGAGACCTGGGTTCCCAGAACTCAGCGTCGCCGCGATTTTCGCCATTTGCCGATCGTCACGATCGATGGCGAAACGGCCAAGGATTTCGACGATGCGGTGCTGGTTCGTGAGCGAGAGCATGGCGGGTATGAGCTGCAGGTGCATATCGCGGACGTGGCGCATTATGTTCGTCCGGGCACGGCGCTTGATCTGGAGGCGCGGCTGCGCGGCAATTCGGTGTACTTTCCCGATCGCGCAATTCCCATGCTGCCGATGGAGTTGTCGACGGATGTGTGCAGTCTGCGTCCCAATGAAGACCGGCTGGTGCTCTCCTGCGTGATGCAGTTGGGCCCGGACGGAGAAGTTCTTTCCTCCGAAGTATCGGAAGGTGTAATTCGCTCGGCCCGACGCATGACGTACACCCAGGTCCACAATATTCTGCAGGGCGATGTGGAGACGCGAAAAGAATTCGCTCCGCTGGTCCCGGAATTCGAGCGCATGCTGACGCTGGCGCAGAAAATGAATGCGCGACGCGAGCAGCGTGGGTCGATTGACTTCGATCTGCCGGAGCCGGTCATTGAATTTGACGAGCAGGGTCGCATGCGGGGCATTGTCCGCTCCGAGCGAACCTGGGCCAATCGGCTGATCGAGGAGTTTATGCTGGCGGCCAACGAATGCGTGGCCAGCTGGATCGAATCGATGGGCGTGCCGAGCATCTATCGTATCCACGAAAAGCCGGATGCCAAGCGGGTGGCGAACTTCGAAGAGATTGCAGCGCACTTTGGTTATTCGCTGGGCGTGGGTGCATTGCCAGTCAGGCGAATCGAACTGCGCGGCGATCGCCGGGACCGCATGCGCAGCGGCGGCAGTGACAAACGCATGCGGGAAATTCCGGAGGACATTGCGGTCACGCCGCAGATGTATCAGAAGCTGACAGAGCGGCTGGCGGGCAAGCCGGAAGAACGCATCCTGACATACCTGATGCTGCGATCGCTAAAGCAGGCGCGTTATAGCGAAAAGAATGAAGGCCACTTTGCGCTGGCCACGACAAGCTATACACATTTCACTTCACCGATTCGCCGATATGCCGATCTGATCGTGCATCGAATTGCTAAAGCTTTGTTAGCTGCGGGCGCCGATGGCTATCGTGAATTGCCACGGAGCGGAGCGACTTCTGCCATCACCCATAGACGACCCCATGGTCGTCGCCAGGAGGGGTCTGCGATTGAAGCTCCGGTGGATGAACAGGAACTGGCGGCGATTGCGCAAGAGGTGAGCCAGTGCGAACGTCGCGCCGCCGATGCAGAGCGCGAACTTATTGAGTGGAAGAAAATCCGCTTCATGCAGGACAAAATTGGTGAGGAATTTTCTGGAATCATCCTGAACGTCACCAAGTATGGAATGTTCGTCGAACTGGATGACTTGTTCGTGGAGGGCCTGGTTCCACTGGCAACGCTGCAAGGGGATCACTACCGGTTCAACGAGAACAGCCGCCAGATTCTGGGGGGATCAAGCGGACACCGTATCTCGGTTGGCGACGCGGTGCGGGTGATTCTGGACCGTATCGACGCAGTTGAAAACAAACTGCAGTTTGCCCTGGTGGAGCAGGTCTCCACCGGCGCTGCGAAAAAACCGTCTGACCACAAGTCGACGGGAAAGCGCAGCGCGCATCCAAGCAAAAAGAGGCAAACGAAGAAGTCGCGAATGAAGTCAAAGAAGCGGCGTTGACTCCAGCTTCACTCTCCGGTTTGCCGAAACCTTTTCAACCCGAAAACGATCAGTCCAGGCGGCATGGTCCAATTGTCTTAGGGCCACATCGAAGTCTGGCTGCGACCTATGGAAGTGAACTCGATGCAAAAGGAGAAAGAGATGATTCATCTGGAAGATGCACGAAGGATTATTGCTGCGGCAGAAAAGAAAGCCAAGGACATCGGTCAACCCATGAACATCGCGGTTGCGGATGAGGGCGGTAACCTGGTCGCCCATGTGCGCATGGACGGTGCATGGTTGGGCAGCATCGATATCTCCATTAAGAAGGCCTACACGGCTCGCGCCTTCGACATCAGTACAAAAGATCTTGCAACACACAGCCAATCCGGCGGACAGTTTTTTGGCATCCATGCATCGAACGACGGAAAGATTATGATCTTTGCCGGTGGCATCCCGTTGAAGCGCGATGGTAAAGTTGTCGGCGCGGTTGGAGTGAGCGGCGGAATGGGTGCGCAGGATCAGGCAGTTGCCGAAGCGGGTGTCGAGGCTTACTAATAGCGGATGGCTATTATTTATCTCGGTCAGCAGGTCTGCCGCAGGGTTCTTGATGCAAGAATCCTGCGTGGCAAGGCTGCCGCCGAGATTAAAGGTTTTGAATCTGCGCCAATTTGAAAGGAAATGAATCTATGGCTACGAATCGCGGAGTTGTTTATCTTGGCCCGGGCAAGGTCGAAGTACAGTCCATCGATTATCCAAAGATGCAGAACCCGGCTGGGAAAGAGATCACCCACGGCGTCATTCTGAAAATTGTTTGCACCAACATTTGTGGGTCCGATCAGCATATGGTGCGTGGTCGCACGACAGCACCGAAAGGGCTGGTGCTGGGCCATGAGATCACCGGAGAAATCATCGAAAAAGGGAAGGATGTCGAATATCTCAACGTGGGCGACCTGGTCACGGTTCCCTTCAACGTGGCGTGCGGGCGCTGTCGGACCTGTCGAGCGGGCGAGACGGGAGTTTGCCTCAACGTGAATCCCGGACGCGCAGGCGGAGCTTATGGCTATGTCGATATGGGCGGCTGGGTCGGCGGCCAGGCTGAATTTGTGATGGTGCCGTATGCCGACTTCAATCTGATCAAGTTTCCAGACAAGGCGCAGGCGATGGAGAAGATCAGGGATTTGACGATGCTCTCCGACATTCTGCCGACGGGATTTCATGGCGCGGTGAACGCGGGGGTCGGGGTGGGTTCGATTGTGTACGTGGCCGGTGCGGGGCCGGTGGGTCTGGCCGCCGCGGCCTCGGCGCAGATTCTCGGCGCCGCGGTTGTAATGATTGGCGACATGAATCAAGAACGGCTGCAGCACGCCAAGAAGGTGGGCTTCGAGCCGATCGACTTGACCAAAAGCGACAAGCTGGAGGAACTGATTGCCCAGGTGGTTGGGGTGCCGGAAGTGGACGCCGCGATCGACTGCGTTGGCTTCGAAGCGCACGGGCATGGTTCGCAGCATGACACCGAGGCGCCGGCGACCGTTTTGAATTCGCTGATGACCATTACTCGAGCCGCGGGCAGCATCGGGATTCCGGGCCTCTACGTAACTGAAGATCCGGGATCGAAGGATGAGGCTTCACAGAAGGGAAATCTGCGCATGCGCTTTGGGCTGGGCTGGGCGAAGTCGCAGCGCTTCTTTACCGGACAAACCCCTGTGCTGAAGTACAACAGGCAACTGATGCAGGCCATTCTGCATGATCGTCTGCCGATTGGGAAAATCGTGAATGCCACGGTGATTCGTTTGGACGATGCGCCGAAGGGCTATCAGGACTTTGACAAAGGAGCGGCAAAGAAATTTGTCATCGATCCGCATGGAGCGCTGGGCAAGGCTGCTTAACGCGGATCGACAGTTGGTGTAACGAAAAATCTTTTTTTCACCAAAGTGACTGCAAAGAATGACATTTATTGTTGACGACTGGATCAAGTCGTGAAGATGATGCACGTTGGAGTACCGACCGGTGTGTACTGACCAGTGAAACGGAGTAAACCTGTCCGCTTGTCGATGCGAAACGAGGTGATCTGGTCACTGCGCTGGTTACACACGTAGAGGAAAGTTCCGCTCGGATCGAAGTTGAATTGGCATGGATAATCGCCCAGAGTCGGGGTTTCGCCAAGCTGCTTCATCTTCCCATTGCTGACAATCGAGAACACGGCGATTGTGTTGTGTAGCCGGTTGGCTGCATAGAGGAAGCGACCATCCGCCGACACTCGAATACCGGAGGCAAAACTGGTTCCTGTAAAGCCGTTCGGAAGGGTCGAAATAGTTTGCTGCGCGGCCATCGATCCAGTTTCCGGATCGAAGTGGAAGAACACTACGGTCGAGGCTTCTTCCTGAATGGAGTAGAGCCATTGACCGTTGGGATGAAATGCAAAGTGGCGCGGCCCATCTCCGGAGGGCAGCGACGCGAACGCAGTCGCTGCTGGCGCAAGCTTACCCGTCTCCTTGTCGAAGTTATAAACGTAGATACGATCCTGCCCAAGATCCGTTTGCAGAACGAAGCGATTGCCAGGATTCGGACCGATCATGTGGGCGTGCGGTCGGTCGTGCCCGCTAATGGCAAAGCTACCCGGAGGCGCGCTGGTCGCTTTTTGACTTCCAACATGGTCCTCGTCCCGATGCGTGCAGGTGGGGGCACCCAGCGATCCGTCTGACGAAACCGGAAACACGGCGATGCTTCCGTCCCCGTAATTGGCCACGAAAACAGATTTGCCGGTAGCGTCGACACTCAGATATGCCGGACCTGCGCCTTGCGAACTGATTGTGTTCAGCAGTCGGAGATCGCCATTGGATCGGTCCACTGCATACGCGCTGACGGAACCGCTCTTGCCTTCATAGTCTGAGATTTCGTTGACGGTGTATAGATAGCGGTGTGAGGGGTCGAGACAAAGCCAGGAGGGATTTCTGGCCTCCGCAGCCAGCTTGAGGAGCGATAATTGCCCGCTGATGGAATCCATCTCGAACAGATAAATCCCCTTTCCATTCGCTTTGCCGTCGATTGCGCCGGTATCCGTGCCGACGTACGCAAGCACTTTGCCTGTACCGGAGCGAACTTTAGTGTTCAAAGCCTGGCTGAGCGGTGAATACGTGATTGCCAGAGCGGAAGCGCTTTGGATAAATTTGCGACGAGAATGGCTTTGGGATGAATCACTCGGCAGCATCACACCTTGACAGCTCACTATGTTCCGGCTCCTGAAGAGGATTTGCTACTACTATAGCGATTCGACTGGAAGGATGGCCCGGCCGCCGCGGTGAGCCGCGCGGAGATTGAGCGCTTCAGCTACACCAATAGGAAATCCGCAGTCTTCCGGTGGACGAAAACGCGCACAATTCTCCGAGAGCCGCGATGCGGAAAAATTGCCGCTCTGGTTCGGTGAGCGAGGGAGTCGGAGCGCGGTTGGCTACACCTGCACGTTATCGGTATCCCCAGCATTGCCGAGAACCACTTTGATATCCATTCGTTTTTGACCGCGATAGATCGTGACCGTTACCGTCTGTCCGGCTTGATGACCGTCCATAATCTCCGCGATGTCTTGATCGTTGGTGACTCGATCGCCGTCGATGGCAACAATCAGGTCTCCGCCAATGTATATCGGCGTGTTGCCGAGGTAGGCTTTTTGCTTGCCGCCGAGGATGCCGGCGTGGTCGGCCGGTCCGCCGGGAATGGTGCGCTCCACCAGAACTCCGGGAACAGCGGGCAATCCAAGCTGGCTGGCAATGTCGGGTCCGATCGACAAATAATGGGCTCCAAGGGTCGGTCGCAGGACTTTGCCGTAGCGGGCAAAGTCGTTCAGGGCAGCCTTGGCCGCATCGATCGGAATGGCAAAGCCGATTCCGGCATTTTGGTCGGCGCCGCCACCAGTGTCGATCATCGTATTCATGCCGATCACGTCACCCTGCGAATTGAGCAGCGGTCCCCCGGAGTTGCCGGGATTGATCGCTGCATCCGTCTGGATTGCATCTGAAATCAAATTCCCCATGGGGCCGCGGATGGAGCGGATGGAACTGATGATGCCTCGCGTCATGGTGCCGCTGAGACCAAAGGGATTGCCGATGGCATAGACCAGTTGACCCACCTGCAAATTGCGCGAGGTTGCCAGGGTGGCGGGCTGCAAGTTTGTCGCATCAATTTTCAGCAACGCCAGGTCGTGCACCTTATCGGTCATCAGAATCTTGGCTTTGTACTGGTGCTTGTTATAGAGCGTGACCTCCACGTTCTGCGCGTTCGAAACCACATGGAAGTTGGTGAGAATGTCGCCGTTTTTATTCAAGATGAATCCGGAGCCTTGGCCTTGTTCCGGGACCGCTCCATAAAAAAAGTCGTAGGTGACCATGCTGGAGGTGATATTCACCACCGAGGGAAGCGCTTTTTTGTAAACCGCGACATTGCTCTGCTCAGCCGGCAAAAGGGCTGGCGCCGCATGGGCGTCAGTGATTTCCATGCCGCCCGGCAAAGGCCCGCTGTTTTGCCCGGAGGATGTGCTGACGGCACGCCCATACCCTGCGTGGCTGCCACCTGTAGAGAATGTATGGGTCGTGACGAAGTAGAATCCGCCCAGAATGGCAACGGTCAAAATCAACAAGCGTGCTTTCATCGATCAAGAGCTCTCAATCTTCGGCTGCCGAAAAACATGGGCCTCGCAGGTCGCGGCAACAGAATTGATAGTCAGTGCTCCATACCACCATGTCTGTTTGGATTCAGATCCGGCATTTCCGTTGTGTCGTGCTCAACGTGTGGCAGGTGTTGCTCCGTCATTTTTCTGTCGTACGTTTTTCCGGTGCAACTGTTTTAGGATAATCTCCACCTGTGATTCAAGGTGTTCGAGCGATCCTGAGTTCTCAATGACGAAATCACAGAGGGGAGCTTTTTCCTCGTCCGTCATCTGCGTGGCAATTCGTTTTCGGCCGTCTTCCTCAAGTGCGGTCAATTCCTCTGGAGAAAGTACTTTGCCGCCGCGGTTCGTGTATCGAGCCAGCCGAACATCCTGCGAAGCGGTCACCAGAATTAACTTATCAAATCTATGGCTGAACCCGGGAGCAGTTTTGGCACGGTCAGCTTCAAATATGAGTGCGGACTCGACCATGACGATGGCGTCCGAGTCTGCGGCGAAGATGCGCTGCGTGCGTCGCTCCTGCTCCGCGACCACCGGAGGATGGACAATACGGCTGAGCTCCTCGAGTTTGCCCGTCGATAATACGTAGCGCGCCAAGGTCGAACGGTCGAGTTGCCCATCGGCAAGCGTCAACCGGGGTGCGTCAGTGTAGCCGTGGAAGTGAGCTAGGATCGCATCGTATACCGGCTGTCCAGGCTGCATCAATTCACGGCCAATCTGATCGGCGTTCAGGATGTGGACGCCGCGGCGGGCAAAGAGGCTGGCAACTGTGCTTTTTCCGCTTGCAAGTCCTCCGGTAAGGCCGACGCGCAGCATCACGTATTCTCCCGAAGAAAATTACGCTGCCAACCCGCGTCGCATGCGGGCTGCGCGGACGGTATTCGCCATCAACATGGCAATCGTGAGCGGGCCCACGCCGCCTGGGACTGGTGTGTAATGGCTGGCGAGAGTGAACGCGTGTGGGTCGATGTCTCCCATCAGTACGGAACCTTTTTCCTTAAAGGTCTTTTCTCGCTTGGGGTTGCCCCCAAAAAAGCGGTCGAAATCCTCTTGTGAGGTGATGCGGTTCATGCCCACGTCGACCAGAACGGCGCCCGGGCGAATCATATCCGGACGAATGATGCCGGCCTTTCCGATAGCCGCGACCAGGATGTCGGCTGAACGACAGAAGGCAGGCAGATCCCGCGTTTTGCTGTGGCAAATGGTGACGGTGGCGTTTTCGTGCAGCAACAGCATCGCCATGGGTTTGCCCACGATATCGCTGCGACCGACGATGACGGCATGTTGGCCAGAAATGGGAATTCCACTGCGCTTCAGCATCTGGATAATGCCGGCCGGCGTGCAGGGCGCCAGAGAGGGCCGTCCGCTTTGCAGGAGGCCAACATTCACCGGATGGAATCCGTCGACATCTTTCTCCGGAGAAACGGCCTGGTCCAGCAATCGCTTATCCACCTGGGGGGGCAGTGGCGTTTGGATCAGGATTCCATCCACGTCTTCCCTGGCGTTTAGCTGTGCAACCAGCGCGAGCATCTCTTCAGTAGTTACTGACGCGGGGGGCGTGATCAGGTCGCTGTTCATGCCCAGTTCGGCGCTGGTTTTCACCTTATTGCGCACATAGACTTCCGAGGCCGGATGGTTGCCGACCATTACCACGGTGAGGCCGGGTCGAACGCCTTCCGCGTGCAGCTTTTGTATATCCGCAGCCACTTCCGCTTTGATCGCGGAGGCGATGGCATTTCCGTCTAAGGATCGAGAGGTCACGGTGGTCGTCATGGCTTGTCCTTATGGTACTGGAAGCTGTGGGGTGAGTGGCGCGCTATGGATGCAGACGACTGGAATCTCGTCAAGGTAACCCGGAGGAGAATGACGAAAGTTTTCTGGTGCGAGTTCACCCCTCGCCGATAAGGGATTTATAGATAGATTGCTCCAATCCAAATTAATTCCGATATTAATTCCGATGCCGTAGCAACAAAGCACACGCAAATCGTGTCTTACTAGCACAGGAGAAGATGTTGCGGTCGTGATGGGCTTCGCAACAGGGAAGGGGCGGACGCGAAATGCCGGTTGGGAGAGACATTGAGAAATTTCCGACGTTGGAACTACAGGAGCTGCGAGATGGCTTGTTGCAGCAAGGACTGGATAGCTGGCAGGCAGCCGACCTGATCAGCAGCTTCCTAGCTGGTCGCGGCTATGGCGCGTCGCGGCAGAGCGCTCTCGACGCGCTGCTGCGGGGAGAAGGGATTTCCCACTCCATCGACGGCATGCAGGCAGAGCTGGAAAAGATTGCGATGGTGATGTAGCCGCTATCATCCGGCAATGGCACGTGAGGCCGACCGGGTTCCCTCCAGGGTCCCGGAAGACATGAACCGTTCCAGCGCCTTGGAAGCGCACCCCTCGCCGCACACATGGTAGACGTCAGGATTCCTCGACTGATCTTCATTCCAGGGCAGAAGCGTAAAGTGTCGCGACGGCTGCCCTTCATCAAAGCAAAGCACATTTCCCAACGTAATCATCCACCAGTGGTTGGACTCGAGTTTGACGGTGCCGCAGATATTGCAAATGAAGGACTCGTCCCACGCCATCTCTCGTAACTCCACAGATTCCTGTTAACACCAATCCAAGTAGATGCAGCAAAAGGGTTTTGGTCGCTTGCTTGCAGTCAGAAAACCGCGAGCCGCGCACAAATATTAGCCGAGATTCACTAGAAAAACACGCCTATACCATACGATAATTACTACATCCGTGGAGCTACTACTCAATCTCTTGTGGCTGGCGGCTTCGGCGAGCCTGGGCGTTCTATTGCTCAACTCAAGAGGCTGGCGCGCCTGTGCGCCGGAAGACAGGATCCACTCGCATTCCGCGGCCTGGATCTCCTATCTGATTTTGGCCTCGATGTTGCTCCCGGTCATCTCCATGACGGACGACATGCAGGCCATGCTGACGACCAAGGATAGCGAACAGATCGTTCGCCGAATTGAAGCCTCGGTGCCGGGCCACTCGACGATTCACCTTCACGGAACGGTGTTTCTGCATGTGCGAAGCGTATCGCTTGCGCCTGTGTTCGAGGCTCGTCCGCTGGAAACTGTTCGAGATTTTTATCCCTCCTATTGCTGTCACCGGCAAACGACTCAAGGTCGTGCTCCCCCGGCCGTCGCCTGACTGCCTACTCGCCTAAATTTTCTGCTTTCCTGATACGTTTCTGATCGCTGTCTTGCCTGCGCTCGCGACGGATGAGCGTAGGCAATGTTTCCCGGGATGACCCGTCTGGGAAAAGCGTTTGATTGTGAAGGACAAGGAATCATCATGAAGCTCTCCCGAACACTGCGTGTGGGAGTCTGTGCATTTTTTCTGCTCTGTTGGCTGCATGCCACAGCCCAAACCACTGACACAGTCTCGGCCCCGCTGACCATGCAGCAGGCGGTGGAGCTGGCTTTGCGCAAAAACCCCACGTTGCTGGCGGCGCAACGGAACCTGGAATCGACACGAGCGGAAGAAATTACCGCAGGGCTGCGGCAGAATCCCGTCTTCAGCCTGAGCGGTACCGACGTGACGTTGCCCGCGAGATAATCCCTCCAACCCATATTCCTACTCGGGCAATATTTCGCGGCTGTTTGAGCGTGGACAAAAACGGCGCTGGCGGTTGGACAGTGCGCGCGCCTCTACCCAGGTGACCGAGAGCCAGTATCGCGATCTGGAGCGGCAAACGCTTCTGAGCGTGAAAAATGCGTTCACCAACATGCTGCTGGCGAAGGCGGCATTGCAACTCGCAGACAACAACCTTACCAGCTATCGCAAAATTGTGGATTTGAGCCATGTTCGTCTGCAGGCGGGTGCGATCAGCCAGACCGACTTCGACCGCATCGATTTGCAATTGGCCAGCTTCGAGTCCGATTACGAGAATGCGCAGGTCAATCTGGTTCAAAGCAGCGACCAGTTGCAGCAACTGCTCGGCTTTGAGGCTCCTAGCCGTACTTTCGCGATCGCCGGAACGCTCAAACCGCCCCAGCTGACGTTGTCGCTGCCGGATCTGGAACATAAGGCGCTGACGGCACGGCCGGACTATCGCGCGGCGCAGCAGGCAATCCTGGTGGCGGACGCCAATGTGAAACTGGCCGATGCAAATGGAACTACCGACCCGACGGTGGCGGGCGAGTATGAACGCACCGGTGTTTACAACTCCGCCGGCTTCAGCATCAGTATTCCGATACGCATCTTCGATCGCAATCAAGGCGAAAAGCAGGCGGCTCGATTTGTGGCGCAGTCTGACCGGTTCTCAGAGATTGCAGTCCGCAGCCTGGTGCTGTCGGATGTCGATCAAGCATGGGCCGCGTATCAGTCCGCGCTGCGGTTATCCGATCGCTACAACACACATTACCTAAAGGAATCTGGAACCATCTTGAACAATCTGGAATTTGGCTATCGCCACGGCAGCTACACGCTGCTGGATTATTTGAATGCGCTGCACGATGATCGGCAAACAAACCTGGACGCATTGAACGCGAACGCGCAGGTATGGCTGAGTCTGCATCAACTCAGCGATGCAACCGCAACGGAGATTCTCCCATGAAAACGGTTCAACTGGCCCTGTTAACAATGTTCCTGGCACTATGCGCCGCGGGCTGCAGCTCGAATTCCGCGTCGAACGTGCCACCGCCGGCGTCGAAGAGCATTGTGCAAACCATAGTTGTGCACAGTCAGAAAGTCGTCGACCAAATCAATATTCCCGCGCGCGTAGTTGCCAATCCGACCAAGGTGGTGCAGGTATTTCCGCCGCTGAGTGGACGCATTGTGCGGTTTTCCACGCTGCCCGGACAAACCGTGCAGGCAGGTCAAGTGATTGCAGTTTTGCAGAGCGGTGAGATTGCGCAGGCGCGATCCGATTTCGAAAAGGCCAAGATTCAGGTTCTGTTGGCAGACCAGGCGCTGAACCGCGGCAAACTGCTGCTGCAGCATGAGGTGATGGCGGAGGCGGACTACGAGCAACTGGTCGCTGCGGATGACGCGGCACACTCGGAGCAGGAACGAACGCGGCACCTGATTCACGAACTGGGATTTTCAGAGAACAACAACAGCGATGAAGCTCCGATTCGCGCCCCGATCAGCGGGGTTGTTCTCGATACCGGCACGGCCGTAGGGGAATGGCAGCGTTCGCTCGACAATGCGACTCCGTTGGCCACCATCGCGAACCTCGATCACGTATGGGTTCTGGGAGATTCCTACCAGGGCGACTTGGCCAGCATTCGAGTGGGTCGGCCCGTGACGGTGAAGTTTCCGGCGTATCCTGATTTATCTTTGAGGGGCAAGATCGACAACCTATCGCAGTCGCTCGATCCAACTACGCTTTCCGTGAAAGTGCGAGTTGTTCTGGCGAATCCACAGATGAAGCTGAAGCCGCAGATGTTTGCGAACATTGTGGTGGATCGTTCCTCGATGGAGGGATTTCTCGTCCCATCCGCGGCGGTAATTCACGAGAACAACTCCGATTCTGTCTTCGTCCAGACCTCGCCCGGCAAATACGAACGGCGTCCAGTGAAAATCGGCCAGATGCAGCAGCAGGATAATGTTATTTTAAGTGGCCTGCACGACGGCGATCAGGTTGTGACACTCGGGGCGGCGCTGCTGCGCGCGCCTGCGGGAGAATAAGATGACCAGTTTCATCCGCGTTCTCCTGCAATATCGCATCGTTGTGCTGGTGGTTTTTGTGGCCGCGCTGTTGGTCGGCTGCTATGCATACACCAAGCTCGACATTGAAGCCTATCCCGATCCTTCACCGCCGCTGGTTGAGATCATCACGCAAAATCCGGCCTGGTCCGCAGAGGAGATGGAGCAGCAAGTCACTATCCCAGTCGAGAATGCCATCTACGGCTCTCCGCATCTGGAACAGGTGCGCTCGACCAGCATTTTCGGGCTGAGTGATGTGAAGCTTTATTTCAGCTTCGATAGCGACTACTTCCACGACCGCGAGGAAGTGCTGTATCACCTGCAAACACTAACACTGCCAAATAACCTGCAGCCGACGCTTTCGCCGACGTCGCCGATTGGCGAAATTTATCGCTACATCCTCACTGGACCCGGCTACACCCTGAACGAACTGAAGGCGACGCAGACCTGGCTGGTCACACGGGAGATCAAACAGGTTCCCGGCATTATCGACGTGACCACGTTTGGTGGAACCACGCGCCAGTACCAGGTAATCGTCGACCCGTCGAGATTGTTGGCGCATAACGTTACCCTGACGCAGGTTGTGAATGCAATCGTGAACAGCAATGCCAACGTAGGCGGAGACTATCTTGCGTTGGGCGCGCAAAACGTCAACGTGCGCTCGGTCGGCCTGCTGAAGACCGTCGGCGATATCGAATCGATCGTGGTGGCAGAGCGGAACAAAGTTCCCGTTCTGGTGCGCGATATTGCCACGGTGCGCAAAGGTTTTCAACCGCCGATGGGTCGTATTGGACGCAACAACGACAGCAACGTGGTGGAAGGAATCGTACTGCTGCAAAAGGACGAGCAATCGCTGCCGGCGCTGCATGCACTGAAGGAGAAAGTTTTCAACTTGAACCATGGCAACCTGCTGCCGCCGGGCATGCAGATCAAGCCATTCTACGACCGCACGAAATTGATTCACGTCACAACGGAAACGGTGAAGCACATCATCCTGACCGGCCTTGCACTGGTGACTCTGGTGCTGGTCGTGACCATCGGGGATTTTCGCACGACATTGCTGGCGGTGCTGACGATTCCATTCGCCGTTCTGTTTGCGCTGACGCTGATGGTGATGACCGGTCACTCGGCCAATTTGATTTCGATTGGTGCCATCGACTTTGGGATTCTGGTGGATGCGTCGATCGTGGTGTTGGAGAATGTGTATCGAAAACTCTCGCGCCGGATTGAAGTGGAGGATACGGCCGACCTGATTGTGGAAGGCGTGACGCAAAGCGCGAAGCCGGTCATCTACGCGACGATCATCATTTTGATCTCGTTTATTCCCTTATTCACCATGCAGGGAGTGCCGGGAAAGATTTTCGCGCCCATGTCCATGACCTACGGATTCGCGCTGATTGGTGCATTGATCTACGCCGTGATCTTCGCGCCGGTGCTGGGATTTTTAACAGCCTCGAAGGAACCAATCACCGGCAAGGAGACGTGGCTGCTGCGGAACATTCTGCGACTGTACGAGCCGGCGCTGGAATTCGCACTGAAATATTCCAAGCTGGTGTGGGTGGGGGCCATTGGCTGTCTGCTGCTGACTGCTTTTGTCTTTCACTTTATCGGCGGGGAATTTATGCCCGCCCTGGAAGAAGGCAATCTATGGATTCGCGCCACACTGCCGCAGGACATCTCCTTTCAGCAGGCGGTTGCCATTGCCGATTCCATGCGCGCCACGCTGGATAAATTTCCGGAGGTCACGCAGACGGTTTCTCAGGTGGGTCGACCGGATGACGGCACAGACGTGACGACATTCAACAACGTGGAAGTATTTACTGACCTGAAGCCGCAAAGCAAGTGGCCTTCGCACCTGCACGGCAGCAAAGACGAACTGATTCAGGAGATGCAGTCCAAGCTGGCGAAGTATCCCGGTGTAGTGCTCGGCTTTTCACAGAATATTCAGGACAACGTAGAAGAGGCGATGTCCGGCGTGAAGGGTGAAAACTCCCTGAAGTTGTTCGGCGATAATTTCGATACGTTGTCGACGCTGTCAGAGCAAATTCTGAAGATCATGAGGTCTGTGCCGGGAGTGCAGGATGCAGGCATCTTCAAGGTGGGCGGACAACCCAATCTGCTGATCCAGATCGACCGCGGTAAAGCGGCTCGCTACGGATTGGCGGCGCAGGACGTCAACAATGCGATTCAAGCGGCAGTAGGCGGTGCGCCCATCACGCAAATGATCCTCGAAGATCGTCGATTCGCCCTGGTGGTTCGCTATCCCCTGGCCGACCGGGATAATCCTGATGTCATCCGCAAAATCCTATTGCCCGCGCCCGATGGCAGCATGGTTCCGTTGGGAGAAGTCGCCGACGTCAGCATCCGCGACGGTGCGTTTGCAATTTATCGCGAGGGCGGCCGGCGTTATGTGCCCATCAAGTTCAGCGTGCGCGGGCGCGATCTCTCGAGCACCATCCGAGATTTACAAGGACGACTGGCGCGCGAAGTGAAGCTCCCGACCGGCTATGAGTACACATGGGCGGGAGAGTTCGACAGCCTGCAAAAAGAACTGCATCGTCTCGCCATTATTGTGCCGATCAGTTTGCTCATGATTCTCGGCCTGCTTTACATTCTGTTTCTTTCCTTCCGGGATGCGTTGATCGTAATGGCGGTGATTCCATTTGGAATGATCGGCGGCGTGTTTTCGCTTTTGCTGACTCATACACCATTCAGCATTTCGGCTGCGGTTGGATTTACTTCGGTGCTGGGCCTGAACACTCTGGGCGCGGTCGTGTTTCTCCGCGGCGTGCGACATTCGCAGGCAGAAATGGGAGAGGAACCGGGCCTGCTGCGAGGATGCCTGGAGGAGATGCGCCCGGTGGTGATGGCGTGTATGTGCGCTGCCTTGGGCCTGCTGCCGGCAGCCGTTTCGAACGGCATCGGCGCGCAGGCGCAGCAGCCGCTGGCCCGCGTCGTGGTGGGCGGCATGGTCACCACGTTATTCGCGGTGCTATTTGTGACTCCATTGCTGGCGCGTCGCCTGCCGGAAATGCCGAGGAAACATTTGTCGGAATATTGATCGGGTCGGCAACGATGAATGTCGAATGTCGGTGCTCTTGATTTCCTGGCGTTGCCTGCGCTACCTGTGCCGCAGGTGAGCCGGTCTGCTTATACTTGGGGGAGCTTGACGCACCCGTGGCGAGACGACTATGACTCCTTCCAATCCCGCACTCGCGGGAACCGGTCCAGCACATACGGCATTGGATCTGAAACGAATTTATCGCCGCATCACTCTGCGGCTGATTCCATTTCTAATGTTGCTGTATCTGGTCGCGTTCCTGAATCGCGTGAATGTCAGTTTCGCGGCACTCACAATGAACAGCGACCTGGGCCTGAGCAATACTCTGTTCGGCATTGGTGCGGGAATTTTCTTTGTCGGCTATGTCCCGTTTGAGGTGCCCAGCAACTTTATGCTGGCGAAGGTCGGCGCGCGATTGTGGTTGACGGTGCTGCTGGTTCTTATGGGATTGGTTTCAGCAGGGTTCGCCTTCGTGCACACCAGCACTTCCTACATGGTGATGCGCTTTCTGCTGGGAGCGGCGGAGTCCGGATTTTTTCCGGGCGTCGTGCTCTATCTCACTTTCTGGCTGCCGGCTTCAGTGCGCGGCGGATTGATGTCGTTGTTCATCGTGTCAATTCCGCTGTCGACGGTGGTGGGCGCGCCGTTGTCGATGGCCATCCTGAAGATGAATGGCATTGCCGGATTGAGAGGCTGGCAGTGGCTGTTTGTTCTGGAGGGCGGACTCGCCGTCGTGGTCGGTCTGATGATTCCGAAAATCCTTGCTGACTCACCGAAGAAAGCGAGCTGGCTGTCGCCGCAGGAATCGACCTGGCTGGTCGCTGCCATCGCCGCTGAATCGCGTCCGACAACCGCGCACGCTTCGTGGGTTCACCTATTTCGCAGCCGCACGGTGCTCGGTTTTGCGCTGGGCTACTTCATCCTGATGATTGGGCTGTATGGTCTGGGCTTCTGGATTCCACGCATCCTCACCTCGCAAGGGCTTCCGGTCGCACAGACTGGCTGGATGACGGCGCTTCCGTACGTGATTGCGACTGTGGGCATGGTGCTGTGGTCGCGGCATTCTGATAGCTCGGGCGAACGGCAGTGGCATGTGGTGATCGCATTTTTGGCAGCGGCTCTAGGCATGTACGTCGCCTCGGTCACGCAGGTCGTCGCAGTCAGCGTGGCAGGCTTTTCTATCGCCGCTTTAGGAATTTGCGCCGCCATACCGCTGTTCTGGGTTGCCGCGACAGAACACCTTGGAGAGAACGGCGTCGCCGGAATCGCCCTCATCAACGCGATTGGCTGTCTCGGCGGGTTCTTTGGCCCGTTCTGGATGGGCTGGCTGGTGGACCGCACGCATTTCTTTTCGGCTGGATTGTTGGCCGCCGCGATCACGCTGGCCATTGGTGCTGGGTTGATGTATGGATTAAGTCGACCGACTCCATCCGCGAATGCAGTGAAAGCATAAGATGAAATCCGCGGGCATCGGCAAGCGGCTGTGCTCAGGATTTGCTGGCGGCTAGGGTGAGGATCAATGTCTGCGGCTGGCGGTGGCGCATGATTTGCAGCTTGATGGCCGCGTTTTTATTTTGGCGCAGCGCATGGTTCCACCTGCTGCGGGAGGTCATCGGCACATCGTCGGCCTTGCAGATCACATCGCCCGCCTGCACGCCGGCGCGGAGGCCAGGACTGTTGGGATCGATGTTCTTGACCAGCAGACCGGTTGAATTCTTCAGTCCAAAATAGCGCGCCAGCTGTGGGTTTAGAACGTCCAGCGTGATGCCGGTATAGGGAGGCGTGCCGGGAATGTAGCTCATCAGGCCGCCGTTGGAGCTGAAGGTTTTTCCAATGTCGGAGGATGCCACGCCAAAAAATCCGCTGGGCGGCGGCGGTTGGACGGGATCTTGCGCAGCCGTCGGCGCGTTGGGATCAGGGACGGTGTAGTGCTGCGACCAGGCTTCCTTCTCCACCGTGTCGCGATCCGCCAGCACAACCGTAATTTCCATGGGTTTGTCGCCCCGGACAATATTCAATACGACGGACTCTCCGGGATTCATTTTATGCAGCGTGTCGGTCAGGCCTTCGGCGCTTTGTGCTTTTTTCCCGGCGAACTTCACGATCACATCGTTCGCATGCAGACCGGCTTTTCCCGCCGGCGCATCGTGATCCACGGCAGCAATTGCGACGCCTTCATTCGAATCCAGATGGAGCGTTTTTCGTTGTTGCCTGTTCAGGTTTTCGAAATCTACGCCAAGGTACCCGCCATGATGATGAGAACTACTCATCCCGACCATCGGTTCCATGGAATGCGTACCGGCTGCCGCTGGCAGCACCAGCAGAACAAGGCAGGCAAGACTCCATAAGAACGATGGACGTTTCATAAATTCATTTCTGTATTGCAAAGCGCGTTGGCGGCTTCATTTACATTCGATTCGCAATCCGGCTCCGCGCCTTACTGTATCAGGACGTTGCTTCGCAGCAAATCAGTTCCCGGTGTTCGGAAGGTTTTTAGGACCCATAGGATCGACTGCCATGGATCCCGTTGGATGTCGGACTGCCGCCTCATCGCATCCACATTGAGGCGGGGTTGAGTCGAGCGCGACTATTCCGTGGGGGGAATCGCCTGCAGTACTTTGAGCGACGCTTCGCGAATGGCCGGGTTGTTATCTGCGGTAGAGACAGATTGCAGCACCATCCGGACACTGCTATCCGCCTGGACAGGTTCCAGCATCTGCAACGCCTGGCTTCGAACCGATTGGCTGGGGTCATGCATCAGCGACTCGAGCACAGCGTCTCGCACTCGAACATCCTTGCCCACATACGGCTTGAGCCCTTCCAGCGCTTTCAACCGCACCCCGGGCTCCCGGTCATACCGCAAAGCGACCATCAGGGCAGTCCGTACCGGTCCATCCTCACAGAAGTGACCCGCCTTGCATTGCGCAGCCAGCAGAGCGATGGAATTGCTTTGGACATCTGGATCAACGGCATTCTGAGTGGCCATCAGCAGCAGCTTCTGCACCTCGGGGTCGTCAATCGAACCCTCGACGGTGGCGGGCACCATGGTGTTGAAGTGGACCTCCACCATGTCGGTATTCGGGTGCTGGACAATTTGGCTTACGTTATACACCGACGGAGCCGCAGTGCTTTCTGTGGGGGTGGCTGCAGCGACGAGCTGCGCGGCGGGGTGGTGCCGCAACGAATGCTTCCAGTAGTGTCCAGCGGAGGCTCCAATCCCCACGCCCACCACGGCAACCGCCACCGCCATGCCGGGCGCGGCGTGCAACTGGGCCAGAAATCCCTGCCATCCGATTTGAAATCGCATCCACAGGCCGGCAGGCGGCAACAGATCCAGTGCGCCATCCAGCCGGACCCGACTTTGAGCGAGCAGGTTGGGGGAGGGTTCTTCGACCGGCGCCAGAGACATGGTCTGTCGAAGCGCCTGGTAAGCTTGCAACTCACCTCGGCAAAATTCACAGCCTGCCATGTGCAGTTCCAGGCTGTGGCTGTGTTCGTCGGACAGCTCTCCGTAGATATATTGCACAATCAACTGTTGTGCATGATCGCATTTCATGGCCTGCTCCTGAAGTTGAAAAAGTACGTCATCTTTTACCGTCTTTTATCGCACGACTGACAACTGTGTCCGCAGTTTTCGGGTAGCACGGAAGAGCGTGTTCTTCGCCGTCTCTTCCGTTGTGTTCAACATCTCGCCAATGGTCCGCAGCCGCAGACCCTGGTAATGCTTCAGCTCAAATACAGTGCGCTCGCGCGGGGTCAAGGTGCCCAACGCGATCTGAATTTTCTCCGCCAATATTTTTCGGTCGAGTTCCCGCCCAGGATTGGCCATGGCGCGATCATCCGACACGTTGATCATGGTGTCGTGTTCCTCGCCGGTGCCGTCCACGATCACCGACGGATCTTCGCGGCGAGTTTTGCGACGGCGCAGCAGGTCCAGGCAAAGATTGGTGACGATGCGATAGATCCAGGTATAGAAGGAGCACTCGAAGCGAAAGCTCCCAATATGTCGATAGGCCTTCAGGAACGCTTCCTGATGGATGTCCTGCGCATCCTGCTCTGAACCGGTCAGGTGAAGGGCCAGGCGCAGCACGGCCTGATCGTACTGGCGCACGAGGACATCAAAGGCTTCGCGGGAGCCTTTTTGGGCCTCGCGGATCAGTTCCGCGTCCTGCAGCCGCGCTGAACTATCGGCGTACATCCTTGGTTTTGATTGTATCCGTGAGGGCGCAGTTCGGCTTTGTGGGGTAGCAAAGGGGTCTTGGAAAAGGATGGCGAATCGCCGCGGCTCCATCGGTTATGTCTCCAATCGTTTTGACGCCATTTTTAGGCAAACGTGAGCCGATCCAGTGTTTGTGATCAAGGGGCAGGCAAGCATGACCGCGGCACCGACATCCTCCTTTCCTTAGCTATAGTTCGGGGCGGTGTGGCTGGCATACACATGGGAAGAGGCTCTTGCAGCAAGAAATGGAGACCGCGGTTTTGCTCTACACTGGGCCTCATGACTCCTGTTTCCCATCGAACTTCCGCCGACACCCAATCCTCATTTTTCTCGAGTGATTCAGCCCGCAAACCGGCCGCTGGCAACTGGGCCGTCGCCTATACCGATGGAGGATCGCGCGGCAATCCCGGCCCCTCTGGCTATGGAGTGGTGATTCTGGGGGAAGATGGAAAGGTTCTCGGCGAACTCAGCGAATTTCTAGGGATGCGCACCAACAATGTTGCGGAATATTCAGGCCTGCTGGCGGCCCTGGAGTTTGCGCTGGCCAAGGGTCATCCACGACTGCGCGTGGTTTCCGATTCGGAATTGATGGTGAAACAGATCCGTGGGCAGTATCGCGTGCAAAGTCCGGATCTGCGCCCGCTGTATGAGGAAGCCAAGCGCCGCATCGCCCAGCTGGAGGCCTTCCAGATTGAACATGTGCTGCGAGGCAAGAATAAAAAAGCCGATGAACTGGCGAACCTGGCGATGGATCGAGGGATGCGGCGGAAGTCTGAGGCGAAGGCTGGTGCGCCCGGTGCGCCGGTTGTTGCTGCAGAGCCGCCGGTGCGACCGCTGCGTGGCATCGTGAAGGATGGAAGAATCAACCTGCTGGAAGGATCGATTCCAGAGGGAACCATCGTGGTGGTGATGCCGGAAAAGGCACTGGGACAGAGAATAGGCAAGCCATAGGTGGCGGTTCAGCTGTGTGTGACGCGAAGCTAGGCCGTTTCAGCCAGCCAATGCGGCTTTGACTTGCTCGCTGACCAGCTTGCCATCGGCGCGCAAGCTGGCGGCTTGAAATTTGGCCTGCACCGCTTTCATCACACTACCCATATCGCGTGGAGTTGGCCGGGAACCTACGGCGGACATCTCCGCGATGACGGCCTCGACGTTGCTGCGGATATCTTCTGGGGAGGCGGATTTGGGCAGGTAGCTTTCGATGATGGGAATTTCGGCGGCTTCCTTCTCCACCAGGTCCATGCGGTTGCCCTTGGTGAACTGCTCAATGGAATCCCGCCGCTGCTTCACCATGGTGACCAGGACCTGCTCGGCTTCGGCATCGGTCAGCGGTGAGCGTTTGTCGATTTCCTTATTCTTGAGCGCAGATTTCATCATGCGGAGAGTCGACAGGCGGTCTGCCTCACGCGACTTCATCGCCGCCACCATGTCCTGCTGCACTTTGTCCGTCAAGCTCACTAAAACCACCGCCTCTCCACGTTGCCGCTGAAAAAAGACCGCAATCCTTCAATTATAGGCGTGCAGCAAAACCCTTGTTTTTTCTCTAGAATGGAAGCATGTTCCATAAGACGCGTCTCTTCACTCCCGGCCCGACTCCTTTGCTGCCAGCGGCGCAGTTTGCCATGGCTGCCGCTGATCTGCACCACCGCACTCCGGAATTTCGCGCCCTTTATCAGCGCGTTCTGGAACAGCTCCAGACATTTGTCGGCTCAACGAACGATGTCATTCTGCTGACAAGCTCCGGTACAGGGGCAATGGAGGCTGCCATCTCCAATCTGACCTCTCCGGGCGACCGCGTGCTGGTGCTGACGGCCGGTAAATTCGGCGAACGCTGGACTGGCCTGGCGAAGGCGTTTGGCTGTCAGCCAGACGTCGTGAGCGCTCCTTATGGACAGACATTCTCTTTAGAAGTCGCGAAGGCTGGGCTGCGCAGCGATACGCGCCTGGTGCTGATGCAGGCGACCGAGACCTCGACCGGCGTTCGCCACGACGTGCAAGCTGTGGCGAAGATGTTGCGCTCGGCCGGCAGCGATGCCTTGCTGGTGGTCGACGCCATTACCGGCCTGGGAACCACGCATCTGGATATGGATGCCTGGGGCGTCGATGTGCTGATTGGTGGGTCGCAGAAAGCTGTCATGATTCCGCCGGGATTGGCCTACATGGCCGTCAGCGAGCGCGCCTGGAAGCGGATGGAGACGACCAAGAATCCCCGCTACTACTTTGATCTCCGTAGGGAGCGGAAGGTAGCCGCGAAGGGTGAGTCCGCATACACGCCGGGAGTGGCGCTGATCGCCGCGTTGGGAGCAGCGTTCGACTACATTGCCGCGCAGGCGGATGGGGATCTGGCGAAGGGCCGCGTGGCGCTGGTGGAAAATGCCGAGACCTGCGCTGCCATGATGCGTGCGGCTGTCCCCGCCATGGGGATGCGCCTGTTCGCGCCGGATGCGCCCGCGGCGGCGGTGACGGCTGTGATGCCTCCGGACGGCGTGGATTCCGGCATTATTGTGAAGCAGTTGAAGGCGCGCTTTGGGACGATTGTCGCCAATGGACAGGGAGAAATGAAGGGCCAGCTGTTCCGTGTGGCGCATCTCGGATTTTTCGATCCGCTGGACACGCTGGCGGTGATTGGCGCGCTGGAACAGGTGACCGTTGACTCGCTGCCGCCTTCGAAATTCCAATTGGGCGATGCGCTTGCCGCCGCGCAGCGCGTATTCGCAGAGCGCAGCCGCAGCCTGGACAGCGCCGCCTCTTCAAATTCTTCAAAAACCAATGCTGTCGCCGAACCCGCCGGGGTTGGTCGATAGCTGTTTTCCTCCGGGTGCTCCCGTTTCAGAAAGATGCGGAGCGCCCTTTGCCCAGGGCCTTGGGACGGTAGCTTCAGAACCAATGATAGGAAAACCACCCATGAAAGTCGTTCTCGCAGAGAAGGTCTCTCCAGCTACGATTGCTGTCTTTGCCGATGCCGCTGATTGGAAAGTTGTCACTCACGATCAGATCAAGAATGGCCTGTCCGCCGAGTTGGCGGACGCCGACGCCTTGGTTGTTCGCTCCGCCGTTCAGGTGGATGCCGCTCTGCTGGAGAAAGCTCCTAAGCTGCGCGTGATTGGACGTGCCGGCGTAGGCGTGGACAATATCGACGCAGAAGCCGCGACGCGCAACGGCATCGTGGTGATGAATACTCCAGGGGCGAATGCGGTCGCGGTGGCGGAACTGACCCTGGCGCTGATGATTGATCTGGCTCGCATGGTGCCGCGCGCGAATACGACCATGCATGCGGGAAGCTGGGAAAAGAAATCGCTGCAGGGCACGGAGCTGCGCGGTAAAACGCTGGGCATTGTCGGTCTGGGTCGCGTGGGGTTAGAGGTCGCGCGGCGTGCCCGTGGCTTTGGAATGGAACTCGTCGGCAACGATCCCTTTGTTTCTGCAGCGATCGCCCGCGAAAATGGTGTGCGCCTCGCGAGCCGCGAGGAAGTGTTTCGCCAGGCCGATTATCTGACGCTGCACGTCGGACTGACCGCGGATACAGAAGGCATGTTGAATGCTGCAACTTTTGCCACCATGAAGAAAGGCGTGCGACTGGTCAACTGTGCACGCGGCGAACTGATCGTAGAAGAAGACCTGGTGGCTGCGCTGAAGAGCGGCCAGGTCGCGGGGGCAGCGCTCGATGTTTTCCGCGAGGAGCCGCTGAAGGATTCGCCATTTTTTGGGCTCGACAATGTGATTCTGACGCCGCACATCGCCGGCTCAACCGCAGAAGCGCAGGAGGCAGTCGGAATTCAGATCGCGGAACAGGTTCGCGCGTATCTCAGCACTGGCGTGGTCCAGAATGCGGTGAATTTCCCGTCGCTTTCCTATGAGGAATACACCGCGCTGGCACCTTACATTGAGTTGGGCGAACGTCTTGGCAAATTCGTGACCGCGACCTTCGGATCGAGTGTGGAGAGCGTCGAACTAGCCTACTCCGGCCAATTGGCGGAGATGCGCACGGAGTTAGTTCGCGGCGCTGCGCTATGCGGAATTCTCAGCCGATCCGAACACGTGAATCGCATCAATGCGGCTTCTGTTGCCGCCGAGCATGGTATTCGTGTGCACGAGCAAACAACGGAGGTTCTGATCGGTGGCGCCGGCAACGTGTTGAAGCTGACGCTGCATGCCGCCCAGCAGAGCATGACGGTGAGCGGCACGGCGCGCCACGGAAGATTTCCCCGCCTGCTGTCGTGCGATGGCATTGATATCGAAGCGCCGCTGGAAGGAACGCTGCTGTTCCTGCGCAACCAGGACGTTCCCGGCGTCATCGGCAAAATCGGTACGACGCTGGGAGACAACGACGTGAATATTGCCAATTTTGCCTTGGGCCGCGCCGATAGCCATGACGGCAATGGCGTTCGGCAGGCGCTGGCTGTGATCCACATGGACGTCGAGACCACGCCAGCTCAGATGCAGAAGGCCGTGGAAGCTTTGACCAATCTGAAGGCGATTACAAGTGTCCGGCTGGTCAAACTGACGTAAGCTGAATCGCGAAGGCAGGGCAACCTTGCAGCATCGAGCGCGCCTGCAGTAGCATCTCAAATGCAGCGCCCGAGCCTATGCTGGACCGAAAGCAGTGATTCGAAGGCTCGTTTTGTAGAAGGGTATCCTTGCATGCCGTTATACGAGTACGAATGTAAACAGTGCCACCAGCGCCTGGAAAAAATTCAAAGCTTCAGCGCGCAACACGAGACGATCTGCCCGAAGTGCGGCGGCGAACTGGAGCGGGTTATTTCCGCGCCGGCCATCCAGTTCAAGGGTGCGGGCTGGTATGTGAACGACTACGCCAAGTCTGGTAACAAGCCTGCCAAATCGTCCGATTCAGACGGCAAGTCCGACGGCAAGACCGACATCTCTGCGGCCGCCTCCGACGGCAAGTCAGACTCTGGCAGCAGCAAGCCTGCGGCATCCACCGCGGATTCTTCTTCGTCTTCCTCCAGCACCGCGTCGTCGAGCGATTCGGGCTCCAGCAAAACAAGTGCGGGAAGCTCCGGTGGCTCGAAGTCGTCTTAGAAATTTCTCGGAGAAGATCGCCGCACTGTGCTGCCTGACGCAGACACCAATATCTGCATTCCTGGTTCATTCCG
Source organism: uncultured Acidobacteriota bacterium (assembly GCA_963817855.1). Taxonomy (GTDB): domain Bacteria; phylum Acidobacteriota; class Terriglobia; order Terriglobales; family Acidobacteriaceae; genus JAKAAZ01. Next base: position 823,729 of record CAWFQA010000001.1, read on the forward strand.
CCGGCATAGATTGACTACAATCAGCGTGTGCTGGATACCTCTCTCCCGATCCCGGCGAACGACCTGGAAGCGTGGTTGCATGACCTGCCTGCGCGGCCTGCGGTCTTCGCGTTGTTCGGTCCGGAGGCGTCCGACCGAAAGTCCGGCGCTTGAGCCATACATTTCAAAAACCGCCAATCTGCGCCGCCGCATGTATCGGTTGCTGGCTCCGTCGTTCGCAGGCGGCAAGCGGCTGCATCTGGGTGGAACCGCGGTGCGGTTGGATTATTCCGAAGTAGGATCGGAGTTCGCGACATCGCTGCTGATGCTGGAGGCGGTGCGGCGATATTGCAGCGAGCGGGTTCGAAAGCACTTGCATTTGCGCTCTCCGTCGTTGCTGCGGCTGGCGTGGGAAAACCGCTATCCCCGCGTGTACGTGACCAATCGGGTTACACAGCGCGCCTTGGCGACAACCTACGGACCGTTCCAGTCGCGCACCGCGGCCGAACGATATCTCGACGATTCGTTGAATTTTTTTGAGTTGCGACGGTGTACGGAAGAACTTCATCCTGACCCGACATTTCCGGGCTGCGTCTACTCTGAAATGAAGATGTGCCTGGCGCCGTGTTTCAAGGGTTGCAGCGATGAGCGCTATGCAGCAGAGGCGGAACAGGTGCGAGAATATTTTGCGTCGCGCGGTGCGTGGACGATGGCGCGGCTGGAGAAAGAGCGTGATGCGGCGTCGGCGGCGTTGGATTTCGAGAAGGCAGCTCGTCTGCACCAGCAAATTCAAAAAATGAAGACCGTAGCGCAGCAGGCCGCACCGCTGGTGCATCCCCTGGCAAATCTCGACGCGGTGATCTTGCAGCCAGCGGTTGCGCAGTCGATCGTTGCAGCCGACGGAAAGCCGGAGAAGATGTCCAACCGAACGCTGCGCACTGAGGCCACCCACGTCGCGATCTATCTGGTTTGTGGCGGCAGAATTGTTGGGCCGGGATTTTACTCGGTGGAAGGAATGCGCCATCCCAACGAGCGGTCTGGTTCCACCTCGCTGTTTGCGCATCCCACGCTGCTGGAACCGACGCCGCTGGAAGCTCCTCCGGTGACGCAAGGCGCAGATTCCGGTGTGCAATCCGCAGGGACCAAGTTGGCCCGAGGTCAACTGGAACAGCGGCTGCAGGCAGTTTTGGAGGAGTTGGAATCGCAGGCGCGATCTGAAAAAACCTCGCCAGAACAATTGAGCGAGCATTTGTCGCTGCTGGCGCGCTGGTATTATCGGCCAGCCCACAGGCGCATTGGAGAAATCTTCTTCCGCGATGAGACAACTGCCATCGATTCGGCAGAGGAGAGGCCGTTTCCGCTGTCGCGAATTTTGCGCGGCATTTCTCGCGTTTTTTGCGGACAGAAAGACACCTCGGAAGCCGCGGTGGATGCTGGCGGGTCGTAATCTACCTGCGACAAACGCGGATTGTGATACGATTTTTTCCACTCTTATGAATGGCCGACGAATTTCTTCTTCAACATCTCTCGAGTCGCTTCTACTTTTGGTGCTGGCTGCGCTCGTGTGCTCTCCGCTGGCATGGTGCGCGAACTCTGCGGACAAGCCGCCGATCACCCTGGACGAGTTTTTTAGCTTCGTCGAGATTCATGGGCTGGCTCTCGCTCCGGACGGCAACACTGCCGTCATCGGCACCGAGCGGGCGGACTGGAAGCAGAACCGTTTCCGCGAAGATTTGTGGATGTGGCGCGCGGTCGATAATTCCATCACTCCGCTGAGTACGAGCGGGCACGACAGCGACCCGCATTTTTCGCGCGACGGAAAATACGTTGCGTTTCTGTCGAACCGGCCAGTGATCGCCGAAGGAGAGGCCGCCAAGGATGCCGTCGAGCGGGTGTGGATTCTGCCGGTACATGGGGGCGGCGCGTTTCCCCTCTATAAGGAACCATTGAGCGTCGATGCCTTCACCTGGTCGGGGGATGGCAAAGCGATTTTTGTTGCGACGCAACGGCCGATTTCTGAAGACGCCAAGACCGCCGAGAAGAAGGCTTGGAAGGACACGGTGCGCTGGCGTGAGCAAAGGCGTGGCGATGACATTCTGCGAGTGCCGATTGCCGCTGCGATTCCGCAACCCAAGCTGCTGATGGCTTCTGACAGCGAGGCGAAGCCGGACGCCAACAAAAAACCGCAATTGCCTGCCGATGCGACTGTGGTCGCGCACAGCCCGCTGGCGATCACTGAGCTGGTGGCCGCGCCCGATGGCAGCATGCTCGCCTTCGAAAGCCGCTCGCTTCTAAATCGTCAGGAAAGTCCCGCGGACTATGAAATTTTTTCTGTTGCGGCCGCGGCAACCGGAGCTACGCCGCGGCAACTGACGCATAACCAGGCATACGAACAAGGGCTGCACTGGAGCCGAGACAGCAAAACGCTGTATTTTTCTGTTCCCGCCGCTGCGGGGTCGGCGGAGCAGGCCTATCAGGACGTGCAAGGCCGCCTGTACGGGATGGATCCGGCCAGCGGGAAAATCACTCGCCTGGGCGGGGATTACACGGGCAGCTGGGAGGGCTACGCGATCCAGTCCGACGGAAGTTTGCTGGGCAGAGGCATGAGCGGGCTGCAAACGCAAATCTACGGCGTGCATGGCGCGAATGCGAACAAGCTGGCGGGTGTTGAAGGCAGCTACGGCAATGTACACGCCGCGCTCCATTCGCCGCGACTGCTGTTCACCCACTCGGCGATCGATGAGCCGACGGAAGTGTACATGGCGGAAGATTCCGCGCATCTTGACCAGGCCAAGCCGATTACGCAATTCAACAAATTGTTTACGGAACGCGCTCTGCCGAAGTGGACTCCATATCGCTGGAAATCGCCGGACGGCACGCCGATGGAAGGAGTGCTCCTCTATCCGCCCGGCAAGTTCGGGCAAAAACATTTGCGCATGTTCACACTGATTCACGGTGGCCCTGCGGATGCGGATGGCGATCGATTCGGCGCCGACTGGTATGACTGGGCGATTCTTGCTGCGGAAAACAATTGGCTGGTTTTCCGGCCGAACTATCGCGGTTCGAGCGGCTATGGCGATAAATTTCAGCTGGAGATTTCGCCGGTGATCGTGTCGCTGCCCGGAAAAGATATTCTTGCAGGCGTCGATAAACTGCTGGCGGACGGCATTGCCGATCCAGACCACCTGGCGGTCGGCGGATACAGCTATGGCGGCTACATGACCAACTGGCTGATCACCCAGACAACGCGGTTTCGGTCGGCGGTCTCGGGCGCCGGTGCGGTGGAACACGCCGCCAACTGGGGCAACGACGATATGTCGTTCGACGATGCCTGGATGCTGGGCGGAACTCCGTGGCAGAATCCGGCGCGGTATCAAAGCGAAGCGGCTCTGTTCCAGTTCGACAAGGTGAAGACGCCGGTCCACGACGTGATTGGGGGCGCGGATATTCGCGTGGCGGCGGAAGAAGGCTATCTTTTTGAGCGGGCGCTCGAGACCGAGAAAATCCCGCACAAATTTCTGGTGTTTCCCGGAGAAGGGCACGGATTGGCCAACAATCCATGGCACGGCTATATCAAAGTGCGGGACGAGCTCTTATGGTTAGACAAATATGATCACGCCAGCCAATAGCCGCGTTCGTTCGCCGTTGCGGGAAGGCAGCATCGTGTGACTGGACAGCCGTCCCGAAATGCAGCATTGACCTTTGAGGCTTTTCCAGAGAATCCTTGGAGGCGTTGGCGTCCTCGGCTCGAAGTGCTGCTTGCGCTGCTGGCACTGATTCCGATTGGGCTTTTTCTCACATCCGCTCTCGGCCGGCTGGGATCCGCAGTCCCATTGGAGCAGTTGGAAGGCTCCATGTTGTTGGCGGCCGAGCGGGTGGCACACGGTCAGCCGATTTACGTGCGGCCGAATTTCACCTTCATTCCCTACATGTACGCGCCCGCGTACTATTACGTCTCCGGCTGGGCGGTGCGGCTGCTGGGACCTCGTTTTCTGGCGCTTCGATTGATTTCATTGCTGAGCACCTGCGCATCAATGGCCGTCATGTATCTTTTTGTTCTCCTTGACGTGCCCGGCACGCGAGGACGGCGACATCTGGCTGCGTTGGCTGGAGCGGCTCTGTATGCGGCTGCTTATCCCTGGACGCGCGAATGGTTCGATCTCGGCCGCCTCGACTCCTTCTATATTCTTTTGCTGCTGTTGGCGTTACTGTCGACCCGCTACCTGCACCCGATCTTCGCCGCCGCGATCTGGACGCTGACATTCCTGGCGAAGCAAACAATTTTTCCGGTCGCGCTGATCATGCTTTGCGTGGACTGGAAACGTCCGCGCCGGTTCCTGCTGGGAGTGGGAAGTTTTCTGCTGATGACGGCTGTGTCCAGCCGCCTGCTGGACCACGCCACTCATAGTTGGTTCTGGTTCTATGCATTCACCGTTCCGCACGCCAATGCCGATCTGTGGCTGCGGCCGGCTGTGTTCTACGTGTTCTCGCAATGGATTGCGCCATTTGGAGTGGCGCTGCTGGTTGTCGCTGCGGCGTGGGTGTGGACTCGCCCTTCGCTGGCAGATTTCAGAACCTGGTTCTACCTGAAGGCCGGAGCAGCTCTATTCGGGCTCTGCTGGTTTCTGCAGGCACATGCGGGCGCAACAGCCAATACCTCGATGCCTGGTTATGCGATCCTGGCTGTGATCTTTGGAATCTCATTCGCTCGGCTGGATGCTGCGTTTGCTTTTGGTTCGCGAGAGACGGCTCGCGTTTTTCTGCTGGCCGCGGTCGCGATCCCGTTGGTCAGCCGGGTCTACAACCCGCACGATTTTATGCCGCATCGTGACCTTGTCGCATCGCAGGAGGATTTGATTGCTTGGCTGCGCGTGTTTCCCGGCGACGTCTACCTTCCGGCCCATCCGTATGAGGGAGCGCTAGCCGGCAAACAGTGGCATGCCGATAATACTTCGCTGCACGATGCGCTACGTCCGGAGCTGCCCGGAGTTGGCAACGCGGTGAAAGCGGAAATCGCCGAGGTCGTGGATCAAAATAAATTCGATGCCATTGTGCTGGACGGCCTGCCGAAAGACGTTTTGCCGAGCCAGCCTTGGCTGCCGGCGGACCTGATCCAGCGCTATCCAATTGTGGGTATCGTGCCCGGAAGTGACGTGAGCGACGTGTTCGGCCCTCATCCGAGGTATTTTCTGCTGCCATGCCGCGAGAAGGGGCTGGCGGTCTCTCATGGGTGGAAGCTGCTCGAAACCGGTGGACAAAACGATTGTGCGACTGACTAGCCTTCCGCCCCGCTGATAGACTAAAAACATCGTGGTGGAACTAGTACCCTCAATCCTTTCCGCAGACTTCGCCCATTTGGCCGAGCAGATTCAGGCCGCGGAGCGAGGCGGCGGAACTGTGATCCATGTGGATGTGATGGACGGCCATTTCGTGCCTAACATCACAATGGGTCCGCCTGTGGTTGCGTCGTTGCGCAAGGTGACAAAGTTGCCGCTCGATTGCCACTTGATGATTGAGAATCCGGACGAGTTTATCCCGGCGCTGGCGGAAGCGGGAGCGAATTGGGTGAGCGTGCATTACGAAGCCTGCCGCCATCTGCATCGCTCGCTGCAACTGATTGAGCAGCATGGGATGAAGCCGGCGGTGGTCATCAATCCAGCCACGCGGGTGAACCTGCTGATCGACATTTTGCCGATGGTGCATCACGTCCTGGTGATGAGCGTGAATCCTGGGTTCGGCGGCCAGGAGTTTATTCCGTTTTCGCTGGAAAAGATTCGGCACTTGTGCGCGATTCGCGCGGAGCTGGGCCTGGAATATCGGGTGGAAGTAGACGGTGGCATTGCGGATGATACCGTGGCACAGGTGGTAGAGGCGGGAGCCGACCTGCTGGTGGCGGGCAATGCGGTCTTTGGCGACGGCCATCCGGAAGAGAATGCGCGGAAGTTATTGCAGATGGCACGCGCCGCTGCCGGTGAGCGATTGAGGCCGGCCGCGAAACAGGTAGATATTCAAAAAAACGTACGGGAAAATGGCAGGCCCATTCACCGGATGACAGGCAAGCGAAAAGGTCTGCGAAGGGGAAGTACAGTATGAGTCGTTTCAACCGTTGTTCCAGCAATCACGTTCTGCAACGCTGGGTGGCCGTCGGTACGCTGGCGATTTTGGGCGGCAGCATGGCCCATGCAGGAATTTTTCATCGCAAGCAGAAGCCGCTTTCGCAGAAAGATGATGCGCTGGCAAGTGTGGCGAGCAACCAGCCGGATAAAGAGTTGTTCGACCGCGCAATGATCGCCATGAAGAAGGGCAAGTTCGACATTGCCCGGCTGGATCTGCAGACGCTGCTGAATACCTATCCGGATTCGGAATACCAGATGCGCGCCAAGCTTGCCATCGGCGATACCTGGTACAAAGAGGGCGGCACCGCCGCGATGCAGCAGGCGGAAGAGGAATACAAGGATTTCATTACCTTCTTCCCCGACAAGCCGGAAGCTGCGGAAGCGCAGATGAAGGTCGCCGACATCTACTACAAGCAGATGGAAAAGCCGGATCGCGACCCGACCAATGCGACCCGCGCCCAGGAAGAATACCGGGCAATGATTCTGCAATATCCGGATTCGAGCTTGATTCCGCAGGCCAAGCAGCGGCTGCGAGAGGTGCAGGAAGTACTGGGCGACCACGAGTTCGACATCGGTTCGTTCTATCAGACGCGGATGAACTACGCGGCTTCCACCGCCCGTCTGCAATCGGTGATCGATACCTATCCGCTCTATAGCCGAGTGGATGAAGCGCTGCTAGAGGTCGGCGATGGGTATTCCGCACAGGCTCGCAACATTGCTGCCATGCGCCTGGACCCGGCCGCGAAGGAGCGGCTGGAAAAGCTGTTCAAGAACCGTGCCGCGAATGCCTATGACCGTGTGGTGGTGGAGTATCCAATGGCGCCCCATGCGGACGACGCGCGCGATCGGCTTGAGGCGATGAATATGCCGGTGCCGCAGCCGACGCAGGAACAAATTGCCAACAGCGCCGCGATCGAGCAAAGCCGCGCACCGGTGAATTTGAAGTACAAGGCCTTCCTGTTGATCACGGCGCGTCCTTCTACAGTGCAGGCAGCGCGAGTCGGTGAACCGAGTCTGAGCAACCCGCCGGAAATCCTCGCTCCGCAACTTGTGAAGTCGGAAATGGCGGATGTTCGCTGGGCGATCAAGCCCGAGGGTAAGCCAGCTCCCTCAGTGGCCGGTACCTCGAACAAGTTGAAGACGGCTGAAGCTGCCAATACTGAACCCAACGCCTCTGGGACCGTTGGCGAGACACAACCTGCATCCAGCGGACTGCAGATGAACGACATTAACGGCGACAATGGCGTAAACGGAAGCGTGGTCAACAACTCCGATCAGAACCAGTCAACGCAACCGATGCCGCCAAATGCGGTGGAACCGCCGGTGGGCACGCAATCCGTTCCACCAGCAACGGCGCCCTCCGTCGGCGGCAACAGCAACCCCGAGGTGCCTCCGGTGAACACCACCGACACCAACGCAAATGCTGCGCAGTGGCCCTCGGCTCGCAGGGACAATGGTGGATTGCCGACCGTCACGCCGCCGAACAGTACGCCGCTGCCTGAAGCGCAAAAGGCAGCGCCGGCGCCGGCCCAGGTGAACGATGTGGCGCAGACGGGCCAACCGGTGAACACCGTCACTCAGGCAACAGCGACCAACGGAAAGAAAAAGAAGAAGAGTCCCAAGCCGGGGTTTGAGGGCAAGGAAGAATCTTCCAGCACCCACAAGAAAAAGAAGGGTTTGCACAAGCTCAATCCGTTCTAAACCGACAGGCAGATAGGCGGCGGCATCGCACGGGCGGTGCTGCCTGTCGGCCCAAATCGCACTTCTCTGCAACATGAAAGGGGTATGCGTTGCGGCGTTTGAGATTTCCTGGCTCACCCTTCCACTTCAACTGGTTTGGTATCCTTCTGCTCGGAATTGGCTTGGCTTTGAGCGCACAGGCGCAGCCATCGGCCGATAATCGGAGACCTCCACAACTGCCGCAAACTCCCGAAGTTCACGCGGACCATTCGGTCACTTTCTATTTTTATGATCCCGGCGCAAATCGGGTTGAACTGAGCATGGATGGGCATGCCGGCGGCCTGTCCATGACGAAGGACGATCGCGGCGTTTGGACTATTACGGTCCCACCGCTGCAGCCGGATCTCTACGATTACCTCTTCGTCGCGGATGGCGTGCCCAGGCTCGACCCTTCCAATGCAGTCGTCAATCCAAATCTGCGAGACCCGTCGAATGTTTTCGAAGTGCGCGGATCGCAACCCGAGCTATGGGATGTGCAGGATGTCGCGCACGGAGTTGTGCATCAACATTTTTACAAATCGGCGATTGTTGGCGACCAGCGGGACTATTTTGTCTACACCCCGCCCACGTACAATCCTCGCGCCCACGAGAAGTACCCTGTGTTGTACCTGCTGCATGGCTATACCGATGATGCCCGCGCCTGGACCGCTCTGGGTCGCGCCAATGTGATCCTCGACAACCTGATTGCCGAAGGCAAAGCCAAGCCGATGATCGTCGTGATGCCGCTGGGCTATGGGGCGCCGGAAATCGTCATGGGACCTCGAGCGTCGTTCAACGGCGCAGGCTTGCGGAAGAAGAACGATGAGCTGTTCACTCAGGCGCTGCTCAAGGAAGTAATCCCGCAGGTGCAGTCCATGTACAAGGTTTCGACCAAGCGCAATGATCGTGCGATTGCGGGGCTGTCCATGGGTGGCGCAGAAAGTCTGCTGACCGGTTTGAACCATATCGATACCTTCGCTTGGGTCGGCTCCTTCAGCGCGGGCGCACTCAATCCGGACTATGGCCAGGATTTCCCGGCTTTGAATGCAACCACTGCGGCGCGGCTGCGGCTGCTGTGGGTCGCTTGCGGCAAGGATGATCGCTATGTCGGTAAAACTCCGCTGATCACGGCGAATCGGCAGTTCGTTGCATGGCTGCGCTCGAACAACATTCCGGTCACGTTCGTTGAAACGCCGGGCATGCATGAGTGGCCGGTGTGGCGCAAAAATCTGATCCAGTATTCTCAGCTGCTGTTTCAGCCGAAGTAAACAGATTGGTACTGTTTCCGCGTGTTACAGATGCGGAATGCCCGCTGTGCTATCGTGAAAATTGGCCTCCCATGCAGTACTCGGCCTTCCTGACCCATGCCTCGTGACCTTCCTAAAGCCTACGACCCGACCGCGATCGAAGATCGATGGGCAGAGTACTGGGTGCGCGAACGGCTCTTTGTGGTCCCGACTCCGCAAAACCTTCGAGGGCTTCCGCCGCGATTCACGATTCTGCTGCCGCCCCCCAATGTAACTGGCCGCCTGCACATGGGCCACATGCTCAACCAGACGGAAATGGACATTCTGACTCGCTGGCACCGCATGCGCGGCGAATTGGCCCTATGGGTTCCTGGAACTGATCACGCCGGCATTGCCACGCAGATGATGGTGGAGCGGCAGGTTGCGAAAGAAGGAAAAACACGGCAGGAGTTAGGGCGCGAGGCCTTTGTCGAGCGTGTTTGGGAGTGGAAGAAGGAATACGGCGGCGCCATCCTCGACCAGATGAAACGACTGGGCGCGAGTGTGGATTGGTCGCGCGAATATTTCACCATGGACGAGCGACTGTCTGTCGCGGTGAAGGAGGCGTTTGTCCGCCTCTTCGAGCAGGGACTCGTCTATCGCGGCGCGTACATTGTGAATTGGTGCCCGCGCTGCCAGACCGCCATCAGTGATTTAGAAGTGGTGCATGAGGAGCAGCAGGGTAAGCTGTACGAGATCCGCTATCCGCTGGTCAATGGTAACGAATACGTTACCATTGCGACCACTCGGCCCGAGACCATGCTGGGTGATGTTGCGGTTGTTGTAAATCCGACCGATGCGCGCTATCTCGATCTGCACGGGAAAAAGCTGCGCTTGCCGCTGACCGGCCGCGAGATTCCGATTCTGCCGGACGAATGGGCGAATCCTGAGTTCGGCACAGGAGCGGTGAAGGTGACGCCGGCTCATGACCCGAACGATTTTGCGATTGCGGAACGACATAAGCTGCCGTCGATCGTGGTGATGGACGAGACGGCGCACATGAACGCCGAAGCAGGCGTTTATGCGGGTCTGGACCGCTATGAAGCGCGCAAACGGATGCTGGCCGATCTGGAGCAACAGGGCCTGCTGGTGGCCGTGAAGGACTATGTCAACTCCATCGGTAAGTGCGACCGCTGCAAAACGGTCGTCGAACCGCGGCTGTCGACGCAATGGTTCGTGAAGATTCAGCCCTTGGCGGATAAAGCGATTGAGGCGGTGGAGACCGGAGTCATCCGGTTTACGGCGGAGCAATACAAGAAGACCTATTTCGAGTGGATGCGCAATATCCACGACTGGTGCATCTCGCGCCAGCTGTGGTGGGGGCATCGCATTCCAGCGTGGCATTGCGGCAAGTGCGGCGAAATTACGGTAGCACGTGATGCGCCCGCAGCTTGCCTGCATTGCGGCAATTCAAAGTTGACACAGGAAACCGACGTGCTGGATACATGGTTTTCATCCGGCCTGCTGCCGTTTACCGTGTTCGGTTGGCCGGCGCAGACGGCGGATTTGGCAACGTTTTATCCGACGCAACTGCTGGTTACGGGCTTTGACATTCTGTTTTTCTGGGTCGCGCGCATGATCATGCTCGGCTGCCACTTTATGCTCGACGTGCCGATGCCGGATGGATCGAAGCGAACGCTGGCCGATGCGATCCCGTTTCGCGAGGTCTACATCCACGCGCTGGTTCGTGATGCAGACCGCCAGAAAATGTCGAAGACCAAGGGCAACGTCATCGATCCGATTGAGATTATCCATCAGTATGGTACGGATGCAGTGCGCTTTACGCTGGCATCCATGGCTTCGCCGGGGACAGACATTGCCTTCAGTGAAGCGCGTACCGAAGGCTATCGCGCCTTCGCCAACAAGATTTGGAACGCGTCCCGATTCATTTTTATGCAAATGGAGCGGGCGAAAGAAGCCGGAATCGCGGTTGACGTGGGGCATCTAGCCCGGACGCTTCCGTCGAATGAGCACGCACCGCTGGAAGAGCGCTGGATTGTTTTGCGGTTCAATCAATGCGTGGCGGATGTGAACCAGGCGCTGGCGGATTATCGCTTTGACGACGCGGCGAATCGTATCTACCAGTTTTTCTGGGGAGAATTTTGCGACTGGTACTTAGAAGTTGTAAAAATTCGCCTCGATTTTGGCGAAGCTGCAAACAAGCCAACCACCATGGCAGCCCTGGCCACGTTGCTGGGCGTGTTTGAGGCATCGCTGCGACTGCTGTCGCCGTTCATGCCATTTTTGACGGAAGAAATCTGGACCGCGCTGTACGATGGCGCGCCGCCGTTGAAGTCGATTGCGCTGGCGAAGTTTCCTGGCGAATCCGAAGCGCGCAGCAATCAGGTCAACACTAATCCGTCCGCTGTTGAGCTGGAAATGTTTTTATTGCAGGAGATCATCGCGGACATCCGCAACCTTCGCAAGGAGCAAGAAGTACCTGAGAAGGAAGCCGCGCCAGTGTTTTTGACCGGCGCAGACAATGCGATCCGAGTGGTGCAGAACAATCAGGACATGATTGAACGTCTGGCGCGTGTTTCTGAAATCTCCTATGCGAAGCCAACGCTGCCAGGCCTTTCGACGCGGCAAGGTGTGAATTATGAGGTCGCGTTGCACTATGAAAGACAGATCGATGTTGCTGCCGAGCGCGAGCGTTTGGGGAAAGATTTGGCGAAGTTTGAAAAGGAAATGGAATCGAAACAGAAACAGTTACAAAATGAGGCATTCCTTGCGAAAGCTCCATCGAAGGTGGTGGATGGCTTGCGCGCAAGGGCGGAAGAGCTGCAAACATTGATTGAAAAGGCCGACGCAGCACTGCGGGCGTTGGAATCGCTGGAACCTCGATAGGGCATCGCGAAGAGTCAAACATATGGACTGGAAAACAACTCGCGTTACGGCCATTCTGGAACAGGCACTCGTCGAAGACCATGCCACGCATGATGCCACGACCGAGTTGACGCTCGATCCAAAACTATCGGCCTCCGCGGTGATTGTGGCCAAGCAGGATTGCGTATTAGCCGGCTCGGAAGTGATTCCGCGGGTTTTGGAGATCTTTCGCAAGCTCGACCAGACCTCGACAAGACATTTTGAAGTTGTGCATCATCCTGAGATGTTTGACGGGGTGCGCGTGCGCGACGGACAGGCGATCGCAGTAATTCGCGGAAATGCGCGAACCATTCTGGCCTGCGAACGGGTGACGCTGAACCTGTTGCAGCGTATGTGCGGCATCTCCACCGAAACCCGCAAATATGTGGATGCGGTGGCGGGAACCGGGGTGGTAATTCTGGATACTCGGAAGACCGCGCCGGGATTGCGCTTGCTGGATAAGTATGCCGTCAGTTGTGGTGGCGGCCAAAATCACCGCATGGATCTCGCGGATGGCGTGCTGATCAAGAACAACCATATCTCCCTGGGTGGCGGCGTCGCCAAGGTGCTGGCGTTAGCGATGCAACGGCGGCTGCCGGGGCAGAAAATTCAAATTGAAGTGCGTTCGCTGTCGCAACTCGATGAAGCGTTGGAAGGCGGCGCCGACTCCTTGCTGTTGGATAATATGAAGCCTGCGGAAGCCACGCACGCAGTCGGCATTGCACGCAAGCAGGTGCCCGACATTCCCATCGAAGTATCCGGTGGAATCACCCTGGCTACCATTCAAGAATACGCGCAGACAGGGGTGACCTACATTTCCATTGGTGCTCTCACCCATTCAGTTACGGCCATCGATCTGAGCATGAAGATCACAGCGGAAATCTACTAGAGATCGATCGTATGGGGGAGAGGCTCGATCTCGATGTGATGCAGAAGGCTCTCGCTGGAACGATTTTTGACGGCCAACTGTTTCTCTTTCTCTCTATTGAATCCACAAATACGCACGCCATGCAGGAAGCTGCGAAGGGCGCTCCCCATGGCTCGGTCTACATTGCGGAAGAGCAGACTGCAGGCAGAGGACGCGGCGATCACGCCTGGCACTCCGAACCCTATACCGGAATTTATGTCAGTATTTTGCTGAGACCGCAGCTGGCAGCCGCTGATGGACTGTGGCTTTCACTGGCGACCGGGCTGGCAGCGCAGCGCGCCATTGAAAATGTAACTGGATCAGTTACAGACATTCGCTGGCCGAACGATCTGTTGTTGAACGGGCGAAAAGTCGGTGGGATTCTAGTGGAAATGAATGCTGAGGCATCCCGCATTCGCTACGCCGTCATCGGAATTGGAATCAACGTGAACCAACGGATGTTCCCGGGGCAACTTAGCAGAGAAGCTTCCTCGCTGCGTCTCGAAACGGGTCGAGAGATCGCGCGGGAAGACCTGCTGGTCGAGATGTTGCAATCCCTTAGCGAAGAATTTGACGCGCTGATTCAGCCGGAGAGTTTTGCTGGCAGCTGCGCGGAAATCCTGCAGCGACTGGAGGCGAAGTCGACTTGGATTCATGGGAAACAGGTGTTTGTCGATGAGGCCGGGGGGTACACTGGCGTCACCGCGGGCCTGGATGAAAAGGGATTTCTCCGGGTCCAAACCGATCATGGCGTTCGCAGAGTTTTATCCGGGGGCGTTCGAGAACGACCGGCGAAAGGTTAAAGAGCCATGCTTCTAGTGCTGAACGTCAACAATACGAATACCGTGATTGCGATCTATCCGGTGATGGGGGAACGCATCGGCGAATTGCGCGCGACTTGGCGGATCAGCACGCGGCAGGCGCAGACCGCGGATGAATATGGAATATTGATTCGCAACCTGCTGCAAATCGAAGGCGTCGACAGCAAGGAAATCAGCGGTGTAATTATCGCATCGGTCGTTCCTCCCATTGATTGGATTTTGCGCCAGTTTTCCGAACGGTATTTCGATCACAAACCTTTGTTTATTGAGCCTGGAGTCAAAACCGGACTTCCCATTTTGACCGACAATCCAGGAGAAGTGGGCGCCGATCGCGTTGCTAATTGTGTTGGGGCTTTCCAGCAATATGGAGGACCTTGCATCGTGGTGGATTTTGGGACGGCGACAAACTTCGATGTTGTTTCAAAACAAGGAGAATTTCTTGGGGGCGCCATCGCTCCTGGGGTGAATGTTGCCGCGGAAGCGCTGTTTGCAAGGGCCGCGCGCTTGCCGAGAGTCGAGATCAAACGGCCGCCCAAGGTGATTGGCACCAACACCGTCGATAATCTGCAGATTGGATTGTTCTATGGTCACATCGGACTGGTGGACGGAATTCTGGCGCGAATGATCGCGGAACTTGGGCCAGAAACAAAATGCATTGCCACTGGCGGGTTGGCTCGATTGATTGCGGGCGAGTCAAAATTCATCTCCGAGGTGAACGACACACTCACGCTGGAAGGATTGCGAATCATTTACGAACGCAACCTGGTCGCGAGTGCGCGGCTGCGGAAAAGCAACAGCCCGCGGAAGGCTTAATCGAGACCCTTGCAGAACTACTTTAACTACTACACCGAGATCGAAGAGCATTTTCAGCGGAAGCGCGGCACGCTATTGATGCTGTCAACCCTGGATTGGTCGTTGATCGCCACGTGGCAGGAGGCGGGATTTCCGCTGGAAGCCGTTCTTGCCGGCATTGACGCGACGTTTGAAAAATATGCCGCGCGTCAGGCAAAGGGGCGCATGCGGCGGATTAACGGACTTGCGTATTGCGCTCAGGAGGTCCTGCGCGCCGTGGAGGACATGCACGAGGCCGCAACCGGTGCGCTTCGCAAGCCGCCAACTACACCAGAAGACAGTGGCTTTGAATCGTCGCGCATTGCAGTGTTTGTGCGGGCGAACGCGGAGGCCGTGCGGCAATGTGAAGCTCCTGAAAAAGCTAAAGATACCTATGCGGAAAGTTCGCAGCGACTTGAGGCGATTGCCGCATCGTTAGAGAGCCAGGCTGCGCTCGCGACTGAATCGCTGGAGCAGCAGTTGCAGGTACTGGAGGACCAGTTGTTCGCGGCGCTGCAGGCATTCACGCCTGCGGAAGATCTGCTGGCCCTACGCGAGCAGTCCAGCCGAGAGTTGGCGCCGTATCGCAGCCGTCTGCAGACCGTGCAGATTCGCCAGATTGAACAGCAGTTTTTGCGGCGAAGTTTGTTCGAACAGAACCACATCCCGCGCCTAAGCCTTTTTTATATGCGCCACACATGAAGCTGACGATTGAAAAAGTAATTTACGGCGGTCAGGGCCTGGCGCGAATGCCCGCGGCGGATGCGACGCAAGGCGGTCTCAGCGTCTTTGTGCCGTTTACGCTTCCCGGGGAAATCGTGGAAGCGGAAATCACGCAGGAACATCGCGGATATTCCGTGGCCGACGCGCGGCAGATCGTCGAAGCCTCCGAATTTCGCGCAACACCTCCGTGCCCGTGGTTTGCGACCTGTGGCGGTTGCCAACTGCAACATGGCGCCTACTTCTATCAGGTAGAACTGAAGCGGGAGATGCTGCGGGAAACTCTGACGCGGGCTGGTCTCCGAGGCGACCGTGATCTGCCGGAAATTACGGCGCTAACTGGCGAGGCACTGCGATACCGCAACCGCATTCGTCTTCAAATGCAGACGCGCCCGGAATTTTCGGTCGGCTATCGGCAGGGGAAATCGCATCGCATGACGGCAATTGAAGGTTGCCCGATCGCGGCGCCGCTGCTGGAGCAATGCATCGGCGTCATTCGGACACTAGGGACGCGTGGAATTGTTCCGATGGATGCGCAGGAAATTGAGTTGTTCACGAACCATGATCAGTCCGAACTTTTCGTTACGATTTGGGCGCGGCCCCACGCCGGCAAACGCGAAAAAGGCTATCAGCTGTTTTTCGAGAGTCTCCAGCGAGAAACTCCGCAGCTGGTGGGGGCGCAGATGCTTGCCTCGGGCAACGGGAAAGTTCGTTCTCCGACGGCCCCGCTGCAATGGCGACGCCAGAGCGTGAACTACCACGTGGCCGGCTTCGAATATAGAGTGAGCGCGGCATCGTTTTTTCAGGTGAACTGCACGCTGCTTGACAAGTTTGTCGCAGCAGTTACGGACGAGCATACCGCCGGTCTTGCGTGGGATCTGTACGCCGGGGTGGGACTGTTTTCGGTTGCGCTGACGGAGCGGTTTCAGCAAGTGGTTGCGGTAGAGTCGAGCGCAGCCGCTTGCAAGGATCTGCGTCACAACCTGCGCGGCACGCGGGCCGAGTACGTCCAGGCTCCGACGCTGAATTTTCTGCGGCAGGCGATGGAGCGGAGGCAGCCTGCTCCCGACTTGATTCTGCTGGATCCGCCGCGCGCTGGCGCGGGTGTCGAGGCTGCGAAATTGCTGGCAGCGGTCGGGCCGCAACGGATCGTTTATGTTTCCTGCGATCCCGCGACATTGGGCCGCGATCTGTCGGCATTGATACAATCCGGCTACCGCCTCCTTCGCCTGCAACTGGTCGATATGTTTCCGCAAACGTATCACATGGAAACCATCGCGACGCTTCAGCGCTGAGTTCGCGGGCTACATCATGGTTCCAGGCACACCCCTTGCGGAGACGACGCGGTCCGTACGACGGTTGCACGGCTACCAGCCTGCGCCCTTGCGGGCCACGCGGCATCGTCTGCGCAGAGAGCGCCTGTCGTTCGGCAGCGCGCCCATGCTGCTGGCAGCGGGGGGATTTTCGCTCGGCATTATCGATGCGCACTGGGTTTGGCATCCTCCGCTTCTCTGCCTGGTCAGCGCCCTCCTGGCCATCGGGCTGACGTTTCTGGCGGCTCGGACCGCGATCCGCACCCTGTGGTTGCCCCTGGTATTACTGTGGTTCTCCGCGGGACAATTCTGCGCCTTTGTGGCTCCGGCGCCTTCGACATCTCCTGCGCTTGTGCAGCTTGCCGATGGGCTTCAACGCAGCGTCAATGGGACAGTTATCGCGATTCATCCGACGCGAACGGAGACGCGACTCAGCCCCTTCGGAAGGCCCGCAGAAACAGAGCAGACGCAGCAGATTGATCTGTCGCTGGATCATGTGGAGGATTTCAACGCGGATCACGATTGGCAAACGGCGGTAGTAGGTGGCCTGCGGCTGAACGTGTACGTCAAGCGGGGAGAAAGCCTGCCGGAACTCCGCTGTGGCGAGCGGCTCAATGTAGAACTGCGGTTTCATCAGCCGGAATATTTTCTTGACCCAGGGGCATGGAACTATCCAGCCTATCTCGCGCAGCACGGAATTGCGGTTCTGGGGAGCGCGGATGTCAAGGCCGTTCATGTCACGTCTACGCATGGCCGTCCATCGTTGAGTTGCTTGGCTACAGCCGCGCAAACATCGGCAGGAACCCGGCTGGATCGGATTGCTGCGATCAGCGCTTCCTATCGCTGGTTGCCGCCGTGGATGCGCCTCAACTCGCAGGACAGCAGTGTGCTGAGCGCCATGTTGTTTGGTGACCGAACGCGCTTACGGCATTCCATGCGAAGCGCTTTCGAAC
This sequence comes from uncultured Acidobacteriota bacterium, assembly GCA_963817855.1. Lineage (GTDB taxonomy): Bacteria > Acidobacteriota > Terriglobia > Terriglobales > Acidobacteriaceae > JAKAAZ01. The sequence continues at coordinate 841,239 of CAWFQA010000001.1, forward strand.
GCACAGGATCCTTTCACCTGCTGGTGGTTTCCGGCTTGCACATCACTATTGTGATTGGTCTGATTTTCTGGGTGGCACGCAAACTGCGTATGCGGCAGCTGCCGGCGACGCTGCTGGCAATCTCCCTGGCATTGCCGTATGCCTTTCTGACGGGCTTTGCACCGCCGGTGCAGCGCGCGCTGTGGCTGAGCGCGGTGTATCTTTTCAGTCGCATCCTGTACCGGGAACGTGCCGTCCTGAACGCAATTGCCATCGCTTCAATCGGCGTGCTGGCGCACAATCCCTCGGCATTGTTTGACGCCAGCTTCCAGATGACGTTTCTCGCGGTGCTGGCAATTGCAGGCGTGGCCATGCCGCTGATTGAGGCCTCGCTGGCGCCGTATCTGCGCGGCGTTCGGCTTCCGAGGCAACTGCGGCTGGATCCTTTTCTACCGCCGAAAGTCGCTCAAATGCGGGTGCTTTTGCGCATGTACGTCGAACGATTGCGGTACATAGTTGGATCGCGCTGGGGTTGGAGATTGCCGTTCGGCATCGTTCGCTGGGGACTTCGCTTCACGGAGGCGATGATCGTCGCCTTGGTGGTGGAGCTAGCGATGGTTCTGCCAATGGCCATCTATTTTCATCGAATCACGCTGGTGGCGTTACCGGCGAATTTGTTCGGGCTGCCGTTGCTGGCGTTTATGCTGCCGCTAGCGTTGATGACGTTTCTGCTGGGCTGCATTCATCCCGCGCTTGCAGTGCCCAGCGGAGCCGTTACAGCGTTGTTGCTGCATGGGATCTCATGGTTGATCCACTTGTTTGGCAACCTGGCGGCCTCTTCGCTGCGAACGCCTAATCCGCCGACGTGGTCTCTCTTCTGCTTTGCCGCGGCGTGGATCGTGTCCCTGTGGATGGTTCGACTGTCCCGCAGATGGATGCTGGCTGCAGTCGTGGCGATTGTTGTCGGCTCGCTGCTGGTGCTGTGGCCCGCTCCGATCTCTCGTCGTCGTGGCGTGATGGAGGTGACGGCGATCGATGTGGGCCAGGGAGATTCTCTGCTGATTGTCACGCCGGACGGGCATACCCTGCTCGTGGATGCGGGGGGTCCGGTTGGCGGTCCGCACACCGAGGATCCTCAATTCGATATTGGCGAGGAGGTGGTCTCGCAATATTTATGGACGCGCCATATTCGTCGTCTGGACGCGGTTGCGCTGACCCATGCGCACAGCGATCATATGGGCGGCATGCCGGCCATCCTGAGGAATTTCCATCCCAAAGTATTTTGGGTGGGCCACAATCCTATGATTCCTGATTACCGTGCTCTGTTGGCGTTGGCTGCGCAAGAAAAAATCCCAGTCGAGCGGATGAGCGCTGGGAAACGCTTCGTGTTTGACGGGATCCATGTGCGAATTCTCGCGCCTGCCGCTGGCTATCGCCCGGGTGCGCGAGCGACGAATGACGATTCCCTGGTGATGCGTATCCGATATGAGAACACGGCCGCGCTGTTGGAAGGTGATGCGGAAGCGCCAATCGAGGAACAAATGGTGGCCACGGAGCCGCTGGCGGCTGGGCTGCTGAAGGTGGGCCATCACGGCAGCGATACGTCGACGATTCCATCTTTTCTGGCTGCGGTTCATCCCAAGTTTGCGGTGATCTCCGCCGGCCGCCATAATCCGTTCGGGCACCCTCGTGTCTCGGTCCTGGACGAGTTAGGGGCGGCACATGTGCGCGTCTATAGGACCGATACGCTGGGACTTAGTAGCTTTCTGCTGAATGGGACCACAATCCAGTCTGTACGATAGGGAGCGACCAATCGGCGATGTTTAGCCCGGCCGGCGTTGTGGAGGTGTCAGGGATGATCGACGCGAGTGAGCCGCATGGTGATAGTGCCCCAGAATAAGTGGGCGCGCACCTGCACGGGAAGATGGCGCGCGTCATCGGTGTACCAGATCCAGATATCTCCGCGATTTTTCACTACGCCTGCGGCTGCGGTGGGCTGCACGCGAATCGCGGCGAAGGTTCCCGCCGGAGTGATGACGGATTCCTTGGCCTCCACCTTGACGGTGACAGGAACAACGTGGCCGCCGTCAGCCAGAGGGAAGTGGAGATCATGACCGACCTGCAACGGCTGTGACCCAACATAAAAGATTGCGGAAAGAACATCGGTCACGCAGCCGGGGATGGGCGAGGTTTGCTCCTTGTGTGTTCCGGAGACCAGATTCTTTTCACTGATTTTTTGCAGGTGATGGGCGTAGTCCAGTTGCATCAGGCCACTGATGCGTCGATGCCCCTCCTGAATCTGCTTGCGGTATTCGAAGGAGCAACCGGATACACGATCGAAGACACTGTCGTATCGATCGCTGACCGGAAACAGAAGATTTACGGTCCCTACGGAAGTGGCGGTTGCCACGACGTGCACGTTATTCCCCTGGGCCTGCAGGTGAAACGTGGCCGTGCCGGCAGGAAATACTCGCCAATCGACGCCATAAGTCAGTGATTCATTCACTGGAATTTGAAATTGAGGATTGGGAGCAGGAAGGCCGGGCATTTGTGCCAGCGCGGTTAGAGACACGCTAGCAAGGAGCAGCAATCCGGCGACAAAGGCAGCTAAAAAATTTCGCATATCTCTTTTCTTGATTGCATTTGTCTGTGCCGAGGACAGAAAAATTAAAGCTTCCAGCTTTGGCCATCAGCGCCAAAGAAATATGCGGCCTACCAGAACAAGATACATGCATACGGCGCCTAAAATCGAGTTGTATTCGCGATGTTTGCGATAGAGTTGAAAAGAGAATTTGCCTTCCGCTCTCGGCAGCGGCCGACCCAGGCGCGGAATCAGTCGCGGCACGCGGGCGGCATAGGCGTCGTAGTCGGGAAATTGGGTGCGCAGGTATTCTTCTTCGTCCACGATCACGGGCCAATAGATGATGAGGAAAAGTACCACGAAAACCAGCGCAATCCACCAACTTCTTGCCGCGACCGCAAATCCGAACGCAATCAAAATTGACCCGAAATACAAGGGGTTGCGCGTGAATCTGTAAGGCCCGGTGGTTGTAAGCTGAACATTTTTTGTGACGTGACCAGAGGCGTAGCTGCGAAGCAGAATTCCGGGCACTACCAGGACGAGGCTCAGCAGCAACGATCGCCAAGTGGGATGCGCGAGCCAGAAATAGAAAAACGCGGACAGAAAACCGAGCGGGACCCGAATGCGCCGCGAAATCTTCTTCCATCGCCGATTGAATGAGGAAGAGCTCATTGCGCGGCCGCCTGAGGCCGGAGCAGTTGTTGCGCCGCCTCCATCACATCCTCCACTGTAATGGTCAGCAGGCCGGTTTCAGGCTCGCTTCTGCGGGTGTGATCCCGTTTACTGGCGGGATGCCGGAGCACAATCGCGCGGGTTCCGTAGGGACCGTTGCGAGCCGGGTTGGTGGGTCCATAGATGCCGACCACAGGAATGTTGAGAGCGGCGGCAAGGTGCAGCGGGCCGGTATCTCCACCGATGAACAAACTGGCCCGGCGGGTGCACGCGATCAGCTGGCCAATACTGCCCGTCATGGGAAAGACGCGCGCAATTTGATTAGCGGAAAATGCATCCGCCAATTTTGACTCGCCCGGTCCGATGTTGACAACCGCCGCCAAACCCATCGCGGACAATTCAGCAGCAACGGCGGCATACCGCTCAGCGGGCCAACACTTCGCTCCCCAGCCTGCACCGGGATTTATCACCACGAATCGGTCGATGCCCCGTTCCGCCAGCCATATGTCACACCAGTTTTCTGCAACGGGATCGACGGGCAGTGCAGGCGCCTGATATGGCAGGTTTTCTTTGAAGACGGCATTCACGACTTCATTGGCCTGCTCCACCACGTGCACGCCGGCGGTTGCGATGCGCTCGCGAAACAGCCAGCGCGCGAGCGGTTCACGGGGTTCGGCTTCTCCGAGCATGCGCGGCGCCTTTGCCATTCGCCCGATCCATGCCGAGCGGATTGCACCCTGCAGATCAATGCAGATGTCGTAGTGTTGGTCGCGCAATTCGCTGCGAAGTTGTCGAATTTCGCCAATGGTGGAAAACGAAATCGGCTGGCGGGCCCACTGCTTTGCCGGCACGCGATGCAGTCGATCCACGACAGGCATCTGCGGTCCGCGTTCGCAGGTCTGTCCGCAGGATTCTGCGCACAGAAGTGGCGCCCACTGGGGCTCTATTGCCCAGCCGATCTGGCTGTCGGGATGATTTGTGTCGAGCGCTGTGCGCAGGGCTGTCACCGCCGGTAAGGCGTGCAGAATATCGCCCATCGCTCCGAGGCGAACGATGAGGATACGCAGAGATTGAGATTGAGTGAGCAACGATCCATCATCGCACGTTGCGCGGGTGGAGTTGAAGCCGTTCCTGCAGGAGCGATTCCAACTCATCGACGCAGCGCTTCTCCTCTTGTAGGCGAAGCTCCAGCCCTGCAATCGACAGACCGGACCATGTTTTTCCAGTTCCGCTGCGAAGCTCACCGGCAAGCCGCACGTTGTCTTTTTCTGTCGTCACAAAGCAATTGGCACCCGAATGGTTAGCGGCTGCTTTCAGGCGGGATATATCGCGACGGCTGTAGACGTGGTGATCGCGAAAGGCAAACGTCGTCTGCGGCGTCAGTCCCGCGCGCCTTAGGCCATCGAAAAATCCTGTGGCGATCACCGATGGCGCAGAATGCCAGTGCGTTCGGAATGGAAGCTGCATCGGTAGGCAGGATGGTTCGACGTTCCACGAGCCAAACGCGGGAGGCATCGGAGGTTTGGCCGTGTTGACCCATGAGTTCGAGAACGTGGTCGGATAAATCGGCGTCCTCTGCGCGCAACAAGCAGATGTCGGCGCGGCTCAAGCTGCTGACGGGTTCTCGGAGGCGCCCGGCGGGCAATAGCTGCCCATTCACGTCGGCACGCTGCAGCAGAACTATATCGACCGCGCGGGCCAGTTTGCGGTGTTGAAATCCATCATCGAGGATGTGTAGCGTGTGCGAGTTAGATGAACCGGCAGCGGCTTCTTCTTGAGCCAATTCGCCGGGTTCGTAGCGGTTTGCTCCCACGTACACAGAAAGGCCATGGCGAGCCATCAGGAGAGGCTCATCACCGAATTCCTCTGGCGTTCCCTTAGCATCGACACGCGCGACAGTCTTGCTGCTGCGTCCGTAGCCACGGCTCAGGACGTCGACATGCCAGCCGCGCTGCGACAGGAGATCGGCAAGCAACAACACCAAGGGCGTTTTTCCGCTGCCGCCGGAGGAAAGATTGCCGACGCTGATCACCGGCCAGGACAGTTTTCTTGATTGCAGCCAGCGGCGGTCGTAGGCGCAGTTTTTGAAACGCGCTGCAATCCCATAAAGCAACGTCAACGGCCATAGCAACATGGATGCGATGCTGCGTTGAGGATTCTCTGTCGGGCGGTTCATCGCTGGGTGGCCGCTTTCGCCGCCGGAGCGGACTCGGCCAGTATGTTCCCAATGGCGACGAGACAGGTATCAGATGCGCCTGACTGCTCCTCGAAAACATGGCGAGCCCGACTGCCCATCGATTTCGCATCGGGAGACGTCAGCATTTCCTGCAGTGCAGGACACAAGCGCTCCGGCGGAGTGACCCGAATAGCTTCCCGCTCCAGCAATGCCGCGACCATGCCGCGAAAATTTTCAGTATAAGGGCCCATCACGATGGGGACCGCGAATCGTGCGGGTTCCAGCGGGTTGTGTCCGCCGGCGGGAATCAGGCTTCCGCCGACGAACGCCACGGACGCCAGCGAATAGACAGACGCCAACTCACCTACGGTATCGAGAAGAAATACGCTGCCCGCCTTAATTGGCTCCGGGTGCTGCAGCCAGTCCGAACGGCGAATCATCGGAAAGCCCGCATCTGTGACCGATTTCTCGACGAAGCGAAAACGCTCCGGATGGCGAGGTGCAAGGATCATAGTGAGTTTAGGAATGTTGGGAAGCAATTCGCGAAACGCCTCGAGAAGGAGCTTTTCCTCGCCCTCCAGAGTGCTGCCGGCGATGATGACCTTACCCGACTGAGGGAGGAGCGTGCGCAATTCGCGCGTGATGGGCAATTCAACCGCTGCCCGCACATCGTACTTCAGATTGCCGGCAGACCGCACATTCTCCGCAGGCACGCCAATGTCGATAAAGCGGAGTCGATCTTCCTCGCTCTGCGCCAGCACGAGCGTCAACTTGCGCAGCAGCGGCGCCCATAGAGTGTGGAGAGCACGGTATCGAGGGAGCGATCGATTGGAAATCCGACCATTAACCACAATGATAGGAATGTTGGCCCGCCGCGCCTCCACTAGCATGCGGGGCCATAACTCGCTTTCAACCAGGATGAGCGCGCGAGGCTTTAGCGCCTTCAGGTAGCGACGCACGATCCATGCAAAATCGAGCGGGTAATAGAACACCCGCGTCGGGGCTTGCGCTAGATTGTCTATCGGTCCGGAATCGGTATCGAAGCGTTCCCGCGCCAGCTTCTGTCCAGTCCTGGTGGTTGTCGAGATCACCAGCCGCAAATCTGGATCGAGGGTCTGAATTCGTTCAATCAGGCGGCTGGCGGCAATCACTTCTCCAACAGAAACCGCATGGATCCAGATCGTGGATCGGTCCCCGACAAATTTGCGAAGACCGGGCGAAATCCGTCCCAGCCGCTGGCCAAGCCCATGGCGGTAGCGACCGCTCCATGCCATGCGGAACAGCCAATACGGCGAAGCGACAATGATGGCGACGACCAGCGCCAGACTGTAGAGCAGCATCATGGGCAAATAGCGTGCTTACTTTTTGCGAATCGAACTGCGCTGTACCGCAAAGTTCCCGATAGCGAATCTCTCTACTACCTTACTCTTCGCTGCGGTCGCCATTGCCGCTCGCAGACGTGTCGAGCGGGCAGCGTACCGCAGCCGTTACCATAGAGAAAGAGAAACCTTCCATCGGATGGCAAAAAATCTTCCCCGTATTCGAGTCCTCGGCGCCGGACTGGCTGGCCCGGAAGCGGCGCTGCAGGCGGCGCGCCGAGGCTGCTGCGTCGATTTGTACGAGATGCGGCCTGTGCGCTCGACGGAAGCGCACCAGACGGCGGACTTCGCCGAGCTTGTCTGTTCGAATTCCTTGAAGTCAGAGAGCGAGAATACCGCGCCATGGCTGCTGAAGCAGGAGATGCGCCGGGCGGGATCGGTGTTGTTAGAGGCCGCGGATGCCGCCGCTGTTCCTGCAGGCCATGCGCTCGCCGTCGATCGGGCGGAGTTCTCGCGCCTGGTTGCGGCGGCAATTGCCGCCGAGCCGGGCATCACCGTGCATCGGGAAGAAGTGACTACTCTCGATCCGGCGGATGGGTGGACCGTAATTGCTTCCGGGCCCCTCACGTCTGCCGCGTTGTCCGCCGCTATTGCTCAACTAACGGGTAGCGAGCACCTTGCGTTCTATGACTCAATCAGCCCGATTGTGGACGCTGAGTCGATTGACATGGACCGGGTCTACATGGCGGCGCGCTGGGATAAAGGCACGGCTGATTACATCAACTGCCCCATGACGGCGGAGGAGTACGACCAGTTTTACGATGCGCTGGTTACGGCCGAATCTGTGCAGGAGAAGGAATGGGAGAAGCTGACCTATTTTGAAGGTTGCCTGCCCATTGAAGAGCTGGCGCGACGAGGACGCGATACGCCACGCTTTGGCCCAATGAAGCCCGTAGGGTTGCGCGATCCGCGAACCGGCAAGACGCCGTGGGCAGTCGTACAGCTGCGCTGCGAAAATCTGCGGGCAGATTCCTACAATCTGGTTGGATTCCAGAATCACCTGAAGTTCAGCGAACAGGCGCGCGTGCTGCGGCTGATTCCGGGGCTGGAGAATGCGAAATTTTTGCGCTATGGCCAAATCCATCGCAACACCTACATCAACGCGCCGCGATTATTGACGGAGACGCTGCAACTGCGCGACCAGCCGCGCATTCTTTTTGCCGGGCAGATTTCCGGGGTCGAGGGCTATACGGAATCGATCGCCACGGGGATGCTGGCGGGTTTGTACGCGGCGGCGTTGGCGCGAGAGGAACAACCGGAGCCGGTGCCACGATCCACGGGCCTCGGATCGCTGGTGCATTACATTACCCACGCCGATCCTTCGCGTTTTCAGCCGGCGAACATCACGTTCGACTTGTTGGAGCCGCTGGAAGGGGAGACACGACGAAAGATTCGCGATAAGCGCGAGCGTCATAAGCTGCAATGCGAACGCGCGTTGGCGCAATTTGATGCATGGTGGCAGCGGTTTCGCAGCGGCGGCACTGCCAAAGCTGGAGCGGGTCTGCCGTCTATCCTGGGTGTACTTATATTGGCGATGTTACTTTCTGTTGCCGCGCCGCGCTCTTTCGCTTGGGGGCGCGATGGTCACAAAATCATCAATCGGGTGGCGATGGAAAAGTTGCCGTCGAGCATGCCGGCATTCCTGCGCACGCCGCAAGCTCTCGACGAGATTGAATATCTGGGTCCGGAACCGGATCGCTGGCGTTCTTCCGCCGAACCGGAGTTAAATTTTGGCGGCGCTCCAGAACATATCATTGATCTCGAGTTGGCGGACCTTGCCGCTCCCGACGGCCTTCCAACAGAACGCTACGATTTTCTCGAAGACTTGAACGCGGCTGATCGCCTGCACCCAAATATGGCCGACCGGCTTACTCCGCAAAAGGTAGGTTTGTTGCCGTGGCAGACCACGGAAGATTTTGAGCGGCTCACGGTGGATATGGGCGAATTTCGAAGATTGCAGTGGGGGCATGCGGAACCCTACGGAGCGCAGCTGGCGATTTTGTATGACATTGGGTGTCTTGGGCACTATGTCGGCGACGGGTCGCAGCCGCTGCATACTACGATCAATTACAACGGGTGGGTCGAGACGGAGAATCCTGAGCACTTCTCGCGCAAGAGCGGAATTCATAGCAGGTTCGAAACGGAATTTGTGCATGACAATATTCAGGCGCGGGACGTTGCACCGCTGATTCCGACGGCGCGCATTGTCCAAGCGCCGTTTCAGGATTTTTTGCAGTATCTTCGGAACTCACATGCGCAGGTCGCCCAGGTCTACCGCTTTGACAAGCGGGGCGACTTCGATGGTCGCGGAACCGCGGCATCGCGCACCTTTTCCGCGGAAAGGCTTGCGGCGGGCGCGACCATGCTGCGCGACATGATCTACACGGCGTGGGTCGACAGTGCGCGAACGCAACCGGGCATAGGTGGATTGTGAGGAATTATTTTTTCGCAGAAGCCTGCACCTGCTGCCACTGATCTTCAATGAACTGATCCGTCATTCCCGCAATGTAGTCCGCGACCACGCGGGGAGCGCCTTCGCTGGCAATCTGCGTTTCGTGGCTGGAAGGTAGTTCGAGCGGGTTCTGCATCCAGTATTGAAACAGTCCCGCGATAATTTCTTCCGCCAGGGCGTGATCTCGTTCCAGGTAGGTAGCGTGATACAGCTCCTGCAGCAGGTATCGTTTGGCTTGTTGGCGGCGCTGTTCCATTCCATCAGAAAATGCGACCAGTCGATGGCCTGCATGGCGAGCCGCCGCAAGCGAGTGGATTCCGTCGGTAGTCACGCGGTGATGGGTGTTGACCACCAGGTCATTGACCAGCGCGTTCAACATGCGCTTGAGCGCTTCATGGAACAGCAGCTTGGGCGCGGCTGTCGGATATCGAAGTTCCATCTTGCGATAAAACTCTCCGAACAGTGAAACATTGCGACGCAGATCTTCGATCGAAAGAATCTCTGCCTCGACGCCATCGTCCATGTCCGCGGTCAAGTACGCGATTTCATCGGCAAGATCGATCAATTGCGCTTCCAGAGGAGGTAATTGATCCAGCAAGTATGGCTGCAGTTCAGGATGCTGTGCAAACGAATAGTCGCGCGAATGCTTGATAATGCCCTCGCGCACCGCCAACGTCAGATTCAGTCCGCGGAATGCTGCATAGCGCTGTTCAAAATACTCCACGATGCGCAAGGCGTGCAGGTTGTGGTCGAAGTGCAGGCCATAGGTTTGCAACTGGCGATCCAGCGCCTGTTCGCCGGCGTGGCCAAACGGCGGGTGTCCAATGTCATGGACCAGCGCCAGGGTTTCGACCAATTCACCATTCAGGTCCAAGGCTGCGGCAGCGGTGCGGGCGATCTGAGTGACCTCAATCGTATGCGTGAGTCGGCTGCGGAAGTGGTCGGAGTCGCGATGGGTAAATACCTGTGTTTTTCCGGCGAGGCGGCGAAAGGCGCGCGCGTGGATGACGCGGTCGCGATCACGCTGAAACGCGGAGCGATAGGCGTGGGGAGATTCCACATGCTCGCGCGCAGTCAAGGGATCGGACGCATCGCCGATCACTGCGCAGTCGCTGAGCGAAGTTGCCTGCATGAGAGGGTTGAGAGCTCTAGTGCGAAAGCAGAGACACTAGTGCGCGATCCGAACCGCGTGCGAATCTTCTTTCGCCAGCTTGACCTTGGCTTTATCCAGGCGTTTACGGACTTTGTTTACGTCTGCGGGTTCGGCATCCGCCGGAGCGGAGTTGGCATAATTCGCCAGCGAGCTTTCCCACTGCGCCACCGCCTGTTGCAAGTGCCCGGTGGAGGCGTAGACCTCGCCCAGATGGTCGTGGACCGTTGGATCCTTCGGGATCAGGGTGATGGCTTTCTCCAGTGCCTGTTCCGCCAATTCATATTGGCCGAGTTTGAAATGCACCCAGCCCAGCGAGTCGAGATAGGCGCCATTTTCCGGGTCGAGCTTGACTGCGTGCTCCACTAACTGCAGCGCTTCGGGGAGCTTTTGATCGTGGTCGGCCAGCATGTACCCCAGGTAATTCAATGCCAGCGCGTTGCTAGGATCCATCGCCAGGGATTGGCGGAATTCCACTTCGGCGGCATCGATGTGCTTTTGTCTTTCCTGCAGGGCGCCGCGCAGGAAGTAGATCAAACTCTTTTCCTGCTTATTCGGGCTGAGTTTTTGCGCCTGATCGATGGCCAATTCTGCGTCTTTCCACTTGTGCAGGCGGGTATACATTTGTGCCAGCGTCAACCATACGACGCGATCCTGCTTGGAGCCGCTCAACTGCGTTTTGGCCAGCGCGAGCCCTTCCTTCACCTTGCCTGTATCTGCCAACTGGCCGGCAAGGGTCAGTTGCAGATCTACATTCTTCGGGAGCGCCTGCACCGCCTGCTGCGCGGCTAATGTTGCTTCCGGCAGCATTTTGGCTTCACGGTAGGTATCCACCTGGCCTTGATACCCGCGCTCGGCATCTTCGCCACCCAGGAGAATCATTTCCTTATAGACGGCAATGGCCTGCTGCGTTTTGTTTTGGTCGCGATACACGCTCGCCAGACGATCGAGAAAGATGGCGCGATTGTTCTTTTCGTCCGATGTGTATTTTTCGCTGGCGTGGTGCGTGCTGTCGACCAGCTGCTGCAGCAGTGCCGCCGCCTGGTCCAGATGCCCCTGAGCTCGCGCGATCAGAGCCTCGTTGTACTGGATTTCAGGAGAATCGGGACTGAGCGCCTTGGCGCGATCTAATGCGGCTGCGGCCTGCTTTAAATGGCCCTGGGTCCGTTCCAGTTCCGCGATTCGGAGGAAAGAGTGCACATCTTCCGGGTCCTGCGAGACGATACCTTGGAAAAGCTTCAGCGCAGCATCGGGTTGATTGTCAGCCAGTAGATCTTCCGCCAGGCCACGCTGCGCATCCAGATTGTCCGGCTGCAGCGTCAGCGCATTCTGATAGGCGGCGATGGCGAGCTTGGTGTTATTTCCAGATTGGTCGTAGGCAGCCGCAAGGGCGAGCTCGATCTTGAAGGTACGATCGTCTGGAGGGACGCCCTGCAACACGCGGATGGCGGCGGGCAGATTGTTCTGCTGCCCGTACAAGCGCGCCAGGTTAAGAACTACATCTTCTGAATTCGGGTCGATTCGCCGAGCTTCCTCGAACTGCGCTTTCGCGTTCTTGGTGTCGTGCTTCAGGGTGTACAACTGACCCAGCAGCAGGCGATCTTCTACCTGGTTCGGCTCGATTGTCACAATCTTTTGAAATTCCTGAATGGCAAGATCCAACATGGGGCCGGGCTGCTGCCCGCTCTCTGTGTCCCCCAGCGAACGAAGATACACGCGTCCAAGCAGCTTGTGCGCCTGCAGATTATCGGGATCCGTCTTCAGGATTCTCTGTGCGGTTTCAATGGCCTCGCGGATCCGCCCCAGCTTGAAGTACGTGTCCGCCAAGGTGTTCTGCAGAAACACCGAATCGGGGTCGTGTGTAATCGCGAGCTTGTACTGCTCAATCGCCTGGACTGCCAGTTCCGGTCGTCCATATTGTTCGGCTGATTGCTCGTACAGATGGCCGAGCGCGAAATGGTAATAGGACAGGGCGCGTTTTCCGGTCTCGCCCGCCGCTTGCTCGGGAGCCTGAGTTGAAGCTTGCGCTGAAGTGTTCGCCGGCGTAGCCGCAGGAGTGCTGATTCCGATCGGCGCGCTTTTCTGCGGTGTATTCGGAGCGGAATTGGTCTGGGCAATTGCAGCCGCGGAGCATGCGAACGCTGCGACCAGCGCAGCGGATCTTTGCCATCTCCACAGAGAAAGGGGATTCCCTTCGGCGACACGATCCTTCGTCATTCGAAACACTACCTCGCACCTTGTGCCGCGGTGTTCACGCACGGAAATGGAGCAATTCGGCCCCTTTTCCCTGATTGTACGCCGGAATTACTCGCGAAAGCCTCGATCCGAGGGAAATTGGCTTTGCGAGCAAGACGATCTTAGTGTCGGAAGTGTCGCATTCCCGTGAAAACCATGGCGGTATTTAGCCGGTCCGCGGCAGCGATCACTTCCGCGTCGCGAACGGAGCCGCCCGGCTGGATGATGGCGGTAGCTCCCGCCCCAACAACGACTTCCAGACCGTCGGGGAAGGGGAAGAAGGCGTCGGAGGCGGCCACGCAGCCTTGCAGAGGCAAAACGGCTTTCATTGCGCCAAATTTCGCAGCATCGACGCGGCTCATCTGGCCGGCGCCGATGCCCAGCGTCTGACCGTCGCGCGCGTAGACAATTGCGTTCGATTTGACGTGCTTACACACTCGCCAGGCGAACAGCAAAGCGGCCAGTTCTTCTTTCGTCGGCCCACGTTTGGTGACAACTTTCAATTCGCCGGCCTCAACGTGACCGCGATCCGCGTCCTGAATCAACATGCCGCCGGAGATGTATTTCATGGTCGGGGCGCCGACGGCCGGCTTTACCTCTACCAGTCGCAAATTCTTTTTGGCGGAAAGAGTCTCTTTCGCCTTGGCGCTGAAGGAGGGCGCGACAATCGCTTCCACAAACAGCTTGACGATCTCGGCCGCAGCGTCGCCGTCGATTTCTCGATTGATTCCGATGACCGCTCCAAAGGCCGACACAGGGTCGCAGGCCAGCGCTTTCTCGTAGGCTTGCAGGATGGTGGCGGCGGTGGCGGCTCCGCAGGGATTGGTGTGCTTGATGATGGCGACGGCGGGTTCGCTGAATTCCTGCGCCAGCTCCCAACAGGCATCCAGATCGACCAGGTTGTTGTAGCTCAATTCTTTGCCCTGCAACTGGCGCAGTCCGGCAATCCCGGTGCCCGTGCCGTTGCTGTACAAGGCGGCTCTCTGGTGCGGATTCTCTCCATAGCGCAGCGGCATGGTTTGCGAATAGGCCAGCCGCAAAGTTGCCGGAAGGAGCTCCTCGCCGGAATTGAGAGCGGCTACTGGTGCGGACGCTTCGGGGGGAACCGCAGGCAGCGTCTCCAGCGCGTTTGCGATCCCCAGATCGTAGGCAGCGGTCAGCGCAAACGCCCTTTGTGCCAGTCGCCAGCGCGTCGCGCGGCTCAGTTGACCCTGGTTCGCCTGTAATTCTTGCGTCAATGCGGCATAGTCCGCGACGGAAGTCACAACCGCAACATCGTCAAAGTTTTTTGCGGCGGAGCGCACCATCGACGGGCCGCCGATGTCGATGTTCTCAATGACCTCCGCGAAGTGGACACCGGGCTTGTGCAGCGTCGCTTCAAATGCGTAGAGATTTACTACCACCATATCGATAGGCTCAATGCCGTTCTCCGCCACCGCTTTTTGGTGTTCCGGATTGGCGCGAATGTGGAGAATGCCGCCGTGTACCTTGGGGTGCAGGGTCTTGACGCGACCATCCAGCATCTCGGGAAATCCCGTCAACTCGGAAATGTCCAACACAGCCAGTCCGGCGTCGCGGAGGGTGCGGGCGGTTCCGCCTGTAGACACCAGTTCGGCGCCGTATTTCGCTAAAACTCGAGCAAATTCGACGATTCCCGATTTATCTGTGACGCTGAGCAATACCCGCCGAATTGGCTTCATGGACCTGAAGAACCTCGATGGAATGGAATGGGAGCAACATTCAGTTTAATCCATCGATTGCGCTGGACTTTTGACCGTTTGACTCGGGAAGGCATCCTGGCATCGTGTCGATTTCGCATCTTGTCATTTGTAATCTGGGTGCCTGGTGGTTAGCCTGTACATAGTCCAATCGTTAGTCGCAAAAGGTTTGTTGCCTCCATGGGGAGTTTGATCTGATCGACCACAATGACAGAAGAAATCGCGGGGCTGAGATTCTGCCACCTGCGTCACAGCAGATAGAGCGCAGTGGCGGCGCGGCCCAGGACGGTCCATCAGACTACGATCTGCGATCCGGATACCACACGCAGGCGCCGCAGCCTTCGCAAACTCGCTCGCGAATCCTGACAGGCTGGGCCTACGCTCCGGCCACCTACATTTTGATTGGCATCAGCTGCGCCGTTTATCTGGCGATGGTGTTGAGCGGGGTTTCATGGTGGGACCCGACGGCCGAACAGATCTTGCATTGGGGGGCCAACAACGGGCTGCTCGAATTGCATGGGCAGTGGTGGCGCCTGATATCGGCGACGTTTCTCCACATCGGCATTATTCACATCGGCACCAACATGTGGTGCCTCTGGAACCTTGGCTTGCTGGGCGAACCCTTGTTAGGTCCGGTGGGGATTGTTGCGGTGTACCTGCTGACCGGCGTGACTGGAAATCTGTTGAGCTCGGCTGTGAATCCAGGTGCGATTGGCGCAGGCGCCTCCGGGGCTGTCTTTGGGATTGCAGGCGTCCTGATTTTGCTGCTGAATTCGCCACACTTGCCCTTTCCTCGAGCGGAGTTAAAGCGATTGCGCCGCAGTGTGATTTATTTCGCGGCCATCAATCTTGTGATCGGGGCGTCTACACTGATGTATTCAGGAGGTATCAAGATCGATAACATGGCGCATCTTGGAGGATTTCTCTCGGGCATGGCCATGGGGGTACCGCTGGCGCCGATCCTCGGCACCGGAAGAGAGCCGTATTTTAAACGGCAGAGAATTGTCTTCTCTGTGGTGACTCTGATTTTGCTACTGTTCGCGAACTGGTTCGTTCACTTTCGAAGAGTGTGACGCCGCCAGCGAATTATTTGGATCCGGCAACGGTCTCAATGGGGCGCGGGGACAAACTACAAAAATCGGATTAATTCTTTTCGGCCCCGGCAAATTTCTTCACCATCGCCAGCAACAACCTGCGATCGCTTTCATTCAAGTTGGCGGAATAGCGCCGAATCTGGGTCAAAAAGCGCAATTCATCTTCGCTGAACCGCTGTGCGGGCATTTCATAACTCAGGGCATTCTCGGCAAAGAAATGAGCCATCGGGACATCGAGTGCGCTGGCGATTTTGTGCAGAGTGTCGAGCGACGGAACGGTGTGACCGTTTTCTACCCGCGACAAATAACAGCGCAGAAGGCCGGTTCGTTTTTCAATGTCCCCTTGCGACATACCCTTCTGCAAACGGACGCCGCGAATCGTAGTGCCGATGTTGAGTGCTTCCATGATGGCCTCGCATGTGAACAACTGGACTAAAAAACGATTGCGAATCGCCACACCGCCAGGGCGTGGTCGAGCAGCTGAACTGTATTGACTATGTAGTTAACATGCCACTCTGTAAATAGGCAAGCAAATTTGTGGGGGGTTCCGCAGGTGAAACGGTTACCACGGTACCGTCCTGTTCGTGCGACGCATTTGGGGGCAGCGGAATCCCGCGCCGAGGGGTGCTCTGAAGCGAAAACTCGGTAGTCTATAGATGGAACCGGCGGGGCGGCATCTTTGTTGCACGGCGCGGCACAACTTTGGCAACTACCGCGGTTCGGCCGAATCTAATTAGCTTGATAATGATGAAATTTTCTCGACGACAAAACTTATGGGGCCTGTTGGTGGGGGCCATTGTGTCAACGCCAATGGTGTCGGCGCAAAACAGCGGATTGGTGCGGCCATTAGCCCTGAACGTACCGGCTGAATCCGTGTATGGAAGCGTCAGTTCTGGGCCACCGATCAACACCGTTCTGCCGCTTTCGCTGGATGATGCGATCCGCCGAGGGCTGCAGGCAAATCTGCAGACGACGCTGGTGAAGCAGGATCAGCGGATTGTGTCCGGCGAGCGGCTCCAGGCCATCAATTACTTGATGCCGAATCTCACCTGGAAGGCAGAACGTCAGCGCCTCCAGTACAATCTTGCGGCGGAAGGCTTCAACTCAAAATTGCTCCATAGTTTTCCGCCGGGATTTATTCCTCCGGCCGATCTGAACAACATTCCTGCGGTGGTAACGGTCAATGCGGTGATCGCGCAGGCCGACCTGACGCAACCGCTGTTCGACCTGCAGACATTTGAGCTGTATCGTGCCGCCAAAGAAGAGATCAAAGCTGTCGATTTCAGTTATCAATCGTCGCGGGGCCAGGTGATCCAAACTGTGGCCGACACTTATTTGCGGGTACTCGCGACGGCGGCCAACGTTGACAACGCCAAGGGCCTATTGGCCACGGATGCCGAAGTGCTCCGTGAGGCGACGCTGAAGGACCAGGCCGGCGTCGTGGCGAAACTGGACGAGTTGCGGGCCCGAGTGCAATACCAGCAACAGCAGCAAGTCGTCATCGCGCAACACAACGCGTTTGAGAAGGCCAAGGTCGACTTGAACCGGGAAATTGGGCTTGCTGCCGACCAGCCGATTGAGTTGACCGACAGCACTCCGTATGCGACCCTGGCGACCATCCCGCTGGACGAAGCTCTGCGGATGGCCTACTCCAATCGGCAGGAATATCTGTACCTGAAGGCGGAGTTGAGGTCCGCGCAATATCAATCCCGTGCCGCCCGCTACGAGCGACTGCCCACGCTGACGTTCAAGGGCAACTACGGCGTTACCGGTACGGTTGGCAGCATTTATCACGGAACTTTTCTGGCAGAAGGAACCCTAAACGTGCCGCTGTTCAAAGAAGCGGAATTCCGGGGCGATCGCGATGTTGCGGACGCCGCAACCAGGGATGCCACGGCGCAGCTGGCCAACTTCCATCAGCAGATTGAGGCTGAGATTCGCGACAACATGCTCGACGTTGCAGCGGCGCAGCAGTTGGTGGACGTGGCCCGTAGCAATGTCGACCTGGGTCAGGCTACGGTGAACGATGCGACCGATCGTTTTCGCAACGGGGTGGATAACGATCTTCCTGTGGTCGAGGCTCAAACTTCCCTGGCTACGGCGCAGGCCCGGCTGGTGAACAGCCTGTATGAGTACAATGTCGCGAAGATTGCGCTGGCACGAAGCCTCGGAGTTGTCGATCGAGAGTATCGCGAATACTTGAGCGGGCCGGCCAACACGACGCAATCCTCTAGTCGCCAGCAAGACAATCTGACCGACAGGGCGGCGATGCGCTGAGCCGCAAACGTCTGGACACTCCAAGCATTTCGACATTTCGAATGCCGTTCTCAATTTGAAAGGACTTGCCTGATGACACAAACTCGATCCGACGCGCTTGTGCTTTTTGGAGTGACCGGCGACCTTGCTCACAAGATGATTTTTCCGGCGTTGTATGCGATGGCGAAACGAGGGAACCTGAACGTTCCCGTGATTGGGGTCGCTTTCCCGAAGTGGAGTCTGGATCGGCTGCACAGGCGCGTGACCGATAGCATTCGCAAGTCCGGCGGAATCGATAATCAGCGAGCCTTGAAGCATCTTCTCTCGGCGCTTACATACGTTAGCGGAGATTACAACGACGCGGCCACCTTTACCGAGATCAGGACGGCCCTGGGTAAGGCTCGACGTCCGGCGTACTATCTTGCGATTCCACCGGCACTGTTTGGAACCGTAATTGAGGGCCTGGGCAAGGCCAAGCTGGCCGATAATGGGCGCGTGATTGTGGAGAAGCCCTTCGGTCGCGATCTGGCCTCGGCGCGAGAACTGAATCGCGTGGCGCGATCGGTATTCTCTGAGAACTCTATCTTCCGCATCGATCACTTCCTGGGAAAAGAGGCGATCATGAACATCCTCTATTTCCGCTTTGCCAATTCGTTCCTGGAACCTATATGGAATCGCAACTATGTGGCCAGCGTGCAGATCACGCTTTCAGAGGATTTCGGAGTGAAGGATCGCGGTGCATTTTATGAGACCGCCGGATGTCTGCGTGATGTGGTCGAGAATCACCTGTTCCAGATTGTTGCGCTGTTGGCGATGGAAGCGCCTTCAGGTCGCGAGTTTGGCGCGGTGCAGGCCGAGAAGGCAAAAGTCTTCAAGGCCATGCGTCCGCTTCGACCGGAAGACCTTGTGCGTGGACAATACGACGGTTACCGCCAAGAGCCTGATGTGGCGAAGAATTCTGACGTTGAAACATTCTGTGCCTTGCGGCTGCTGATTGATTCCTGGCGCTGGGAGGGAGTGCCGTGGTATCTGCGGTCGGGCAAGTATCTGGCGGATACCGCAAGCGAGGTGATGGTGGAGTTGAAGCCGCCGCCACAAAAGCTATTCGCGGATTCGGTATCGGCAACGGACCGGTCGAACTATTTGCGCTTCCGGCTCTCTCCCGACTCTGCGATTGCGCTGGCTGCCCGAGTGAAGCTCGCGGGCGAAGAGTTTAGGGGCGAGCCGAGGGAACTTTTCCTGAGTGAAGAACAAGTGGGCGCGGAAAGCCCATACGAGCGGCTGTTGGGCGACGCCATGAAGGGCGATGGCGCATTGTTTACTCGCGAAGAATCGGTGGAGGCAGCTTGGTCGGTGGTTGAACCCGTTCTGAAAAAACATCACCGCGCTCTGCCGTACAAACGCGGCAGTTGGGGACCGAAGGCCGCGGACGCTTTGATCGCTAAAGATGGCGGCTGGCACAATCCAGAGCCCAGCGATAGCATAACCGGCGCGACGTGATCGCGCTAGGCGGTTCTCTTAGTCGATGCCGAGTGTATGTTCCATTTTCTCGAGAGAGATGCCGGTCGTTTCCGGGTAGAAGAACAGCACCAGGAAAAAGTCGAGCGCCATCATCGCGGCAAAAAAGATGAACGGATACGCTCCAGACGTGCCCGCCATGATGGGAAACACGAGCGAGATGATGGCATTCGAAATCCAATGGGACGAGCTTCCCAGGCCCTGACCTTTGGCGCGCACGCGATTGGGAAAGACCTCGCTGATGTAGACCCAGACCACTGCACCCTGCGAAGCAGCAAAGCAGGCAATATAGGCCATCAGCAGCCACACCAGCCAGTGCAGGTGACGGTGGGTGACAAAAACGTACGAGATCGCCGACAGGCAAATTGTCAGCCCCACGGTTCCAACCAGCAGCAGTTTCTTGCGACCAAATCGATCGATCACGGTCATCGCAAGCAACGTGGCCACCAGGTTGGTCGCCCCCACCGCAACAGCCTGCAGGTCGCCGGAGATTTGGCTGGCGCCCGCCATCGCAAAAATGTCATTCAGGTAATAGAGAATCGCATTGATTCCCGATAGCTGGCTGAACATTCCAACCGTGATGGCGAGGAACACGGGAAAACGATATTGCCGCGAGAAGAGCGGGTCCGTGGGCGACGAGCGCTCCAGGTGGATGGAGGCGACAATCTCGTCCAGCTGCTGCTGCGGATGTTCGACACCGGTCAGACGAAGAACTTGCAGCGCCTCTTTCAGATTTGACTTCATGACCAGCCATCGAGGGCTGCGGGGAATGCCGAATAAGGCGACGAGAAACAAGAACGCCGGAACGCCGGAAATGCCGAGTTGCCATCGCCATTCCGTCGCGCCGAGTTGCAGGCGGGCAATCAAGAAGTTCGAAAGATACGCCAGCAGGATGCCGACAACGATGTTGACCTGAAAACTTCCCACCAGGCGCCCACGCCACTTGGGAGGTGCGATTTCGGCGATGTACATCGGACCCAGAACGGACGATCCGCCGATGCCGAGGCCGCCGATAAAGCGAAAGAAGATCAGCGCGGGCCAGTTCCACGCAAACGCGCAACCCAGCGCGGAGATGACATAAAAGACCGCCATCACGCGGAGGCTGTCTCGGCGACCATATTTTTGGCCGGGGATGGCAGCCGTCAATGCGCCGACGACAGTCCCCACCAAAGCGCTGGCGACGGTGACGCCCAGCAGAAAATGTGTCAGGTGATAGGTGAGTGACAATGCGTGCGTCGTGCCAGAGATGACGGCTGTGTCGAATCCGAACAGCAGTCCGCCCAACGCGCCTACCAAGGTGCTTCGGATGACGCTCCCGTTGATGGTCATGGACGCTTTGTGATCCTTGATGGGGTGGAAAACAGCGGGAAGTTAATCAAATTTCACCGTGCCGCATAGGTGCACGCGGGCCCCAAGCGCGTCGAACATCGCCGCTTTGACCGCCATCGCATTCACAGCCGCCATGGCGTCGGGTGCATACGCGATGTTTACGTGGTTGGCGCGGTGTCGCGCCATGAAAGAGTCTCGCGATATCCCATTCAATATCGCGCTGACCATGGGCCATTGGCTGGTGGTGTGTTTCCATCGACGCTTGGTTTCTTCTTCCGGCAATTTGACGACGTTGCCGAGGCCCATGTCAACGTGCAGCGCGTTGCCTTCGACAAAAACGCGGCTCCATACAATGTTTCCGGGTTTGCCGACACCTTTCAACGTGCCGCCGCCCAGGGGGAAATACATGGAAGGTTGGCGCTCACTGGATGCACCCGCATATCCCCCGACAAAATGATTGGCAGGCGCCGCGCCGGAAATCTGCAGCACCCAAACGAAATCGTTGATGCCGTCGCCCTGGAACTGTTCTCCCCAGCGCACGTCATGCAGGGTGGTCGAAGGATCGAGGCCGAGCGCAGTCCAGCAACGATTGGTCACCAGGGCATCGGTTCCGGCGCATTCGTCCACCTCGTTGAAGTGCGGCAGGGGCCGCCCGGCATATAGCTCCTTGCGGGTGTTTTCCTGGAATATCGGCGGTCGATCTGAGTTGTTGAATAGACCCTCGGCGAGGTCGGAAGCGGGCACCAGGTCCTTCAATCCCTGTTGATACTGGATGCCGATCGCATCGCAACCAAATTCGTCCGCGATACGAGCAGCGGCAATATACATCTTGCATTGCTCGTTGATTTGGGTGTCGGTTAACTCGGACGTTTCATCTTTGCCGGTGACAAAGCGCATGCCTTTCTTGTCGAGCCATTGGCGCACCGCCTTTGCTTCTTCCGGCGTGACAGTGCGCATCCTGGCTACCAGTGCGGACTGGCTCAACCGCTCTTTGAACACTCCAATGGGATTCAGCAATTCGTCGTCGATGATGGCGTTGTACATTCCCATGCAGCCCTCGTCGAAGATGCCGAGGATAGCTTTTTTCTTTTGCAGTTCGGCGGCAAGCTGTTTCCCTTTGCTTGCTGCTTCCGCGGGAAGCGCCTTCACATCCAAATCGCGCACATGCGAGAGATCATGGGTGACGGTTCTATTATCGATCCATTCCTTCAGGCGAGTCAGAAAGTATGCATCGGTGAAATCCTTGCTCCACAGAGTGCTGAACGGCACGCCGGCCTTCACCAGCGATCCATTCAAATTCAAAAGACCTACAAGTCCCGGCCATTGTCCGGACCAATTTGCGACAGTAAGGAGGGGACCTCGATGGCTGCGCATTCCGGGCAGTACATGGTGGCTATACTGCCATGCAGCGGTGGCGAAAACCAGGTTGGCCTCGGGGTCGATATCGGCAAAGATATCCATGCCCATGCGCTGGCTGGAGATGAAACCGTGCCCGCTGCGGGAATCGACCGGGAAGGCACGCCGCACGGAAACGCCGGAGTCTTTGAAACATTGCGTCAGCTTGCGCTCCAGATCTTCCTGAGCGGGCCAGCAGACCTGATTGGCAGATAATCGCAGGTCGCCGCTGGTGATCAGGACCACATCTTTAATGGGAGAATTTGCATTCGAATTTGGCATAAAAAGCTGAACCTCATTCCTTTTCGCATTTTCGGCGCGCGAGGATTGGCATTCGCGCGCAAGCAACAGGATATTCTCTTTCTTTCGATGCGTGATGGGGGGCCGCTAATTTTGGCCCGGCCTCCACAACTGGAGAGCCGCTCTAGAATACTTGTTGTGCTGGTTCGCGATTTCAACTATAAGTTGCCGCCGGAGCAGATCGCGCAGCAGCCGCTGCAGGATCGCGCCGCCTCTCGCATGCTTGTTGTTGACCGCGCCAGTGGAAGCGTGCAGGACAGTTGGTTTCGCCGGTTTCCGGATATATTGCTTCCTGGCGACTTGCTGGTGCTGAATGACACGCGGGTGCTGCCGGCGCGATTGTTCGCGCGTCGTGCTGGAATTCATGCGCAGCCGATCAGTGCTCGCAATCCGGCAGCGAAGGAGCATCTGCAGGGGAATGTCGAGGTGTTGCTGACTGAACAGCACACGCCGCTGGAGTGGAGCACTCTGGTGCATCCGGGCCGAAAGCTTCCTGTTGGGGAAAGACTTTTCTTTTTCGCGCCGGGCGATGTCGACTCAGCTAGGGAATGCGAAGCCGCTGCTGACGGCGGAGATTGTTGGGCGCGGAGAATTTGGCGAGCGGCGGTTGCGCTTTGATCCTGTCGCGGATTTTTACGCGATCCTGGACCGCATCGGTCACATGCCGTTGCCTCCCTATATTCATCGAACGGATGATGTTGCCGATCGCGAACGCTATCAGACAGTGTTTGCAACCCAGCGGGGCTCGGCCGCTGCGCCCACAGCGGGGCTGCACTTTACGTCGGAGATTTTGGCCGCAATTCGTGCGCGTGGGGTTGAAGTTGCACACCTGACCCTGCACGTGGGCCTGGGAACCTTTCAGCCTGTTCGAGTTGAAAAGTTGGAGGACATCCGCCTGCACACGGAGCGGTATACGCTGCCGGAATCCACGGCACAGGCTGTCAACTTCGCGCGACGCGAAGGACGTCGTGTGATTGCGGCGGGTACCACAACGGTTCGCACGCTGGAACACTGCGCAAGGATTTCCGAAGCCGGGGAGTTGCGCGCCCATTCCGGGGAGACGGACATGTTTATTTCGCCCGGATATGAGTTCCGCGTGGTCCGCGGACTGCTCACCAATTTTCATTTGCCGCAATCGACGCTGCTGATGCTTGTGTGTGCTTTCGCTGGAACGGAAAAGGTGCTGGCCGCCTATAACCACGCGGTCGCCGAGGGATATCGATTCTTTTCGTACGGCGACTGCATGTTCCTGGCATAACGCTTTGATGCGGATTCTGTAGACTCGAAAAAGATGGCTCCCACGTCCGACAAACCCGCCGTTTTCCTGCTCGATACCATGGGCTTCATTTTTCGCGCGTACCACGCCATGCAGCGGCAACGCCCAATGTCGACACGAAGCGGCATTCCCACGGCGGCAGTATATGTTTTTGTAAACATGTTGAACCGGCTGCGCAAAGAGTTCAAGCCGCAATATCTTGCCGCCGTGTTTGACGTCAGTACGCCCGTGTTTCGCGATGAGCGCGCCAAAGATTTGAAGATTCGCAAGTTCAACGCCACGACGCAGGCGTTCGACGAATTAGAGTACGCGGGCTACAAGGCGAATCGCGCGGAGATGCCGCAGGATCTGTCGCAGCAAATCCCGTACATTCGTCGCGCGCTGGAAGCGTTTCGCATTCCCATGCTGCAGCAGGAGGGTTTTGAGGCCGACGATCTCATCGGAACGCTGACGCAGCAGGCGTCGAAGCAGGGCCATCCGGTCTACATCGTGTCGAACGATAAAGACATGATGCAGTTGGTCGGTGACAACGTTTTTGTGCTGAATCCTGCGAAAGATAATTTGGTGCTGGACCGCGCCGGCGTGCAGGCAGCCCTGGGTGTCCCGCCGGAACAAGTGGTCGACGTGATGGCGCTGCGTGGAGATTCGATCGACAATATTCCGGGCGCGCCCGGCATCGGCGACAAAGGTTCTGTCGAGTTGATCCAGCAATTCGGCAGCGTTGAAGCAGCGCTGGAGCACGCCGCCGAGGTGAAACGCAAAACCTATCGCGAGTCGCTGCAGAATAATCGCGACACCGTTCTGCTGAGCAAAGAGCTGGTCACGATTCACTGCAGCGTTCCGCTCGAGCTGGACTTGAAGCAACTGGAAACTCAATCGCCGGACCCAATTGCCAGCCGGACGCTGTTTACTGAACTGGAATTCACGACTCTCATCAAAGAGCTCGGACTGGCCGAATCCCCGAAGCAGACAGCGGAACTGGTGCTGTATCCAACGCTGCCGGAACTGGAACAATTGCTGATCATGGCTCGCGGGGGCACGCTGACGATTGCCAGCGCAATTGAGAAGGCGGCGGCCACGGAGCCTGCAGTTGAAACAGAAGAATTCGCCGAGCCGGAAATGCAGCAGACCTTGTCGCTGCTGGATGCGATTGAGTCGGCCGACAGCAAAATTGAGGCCGCGGCGGCTCCCGTTTCCGTGTTTGCGCTTGGGTTGGCCGCGGACGATACCAAGGCATTCCGTGTGGCATGGGACGGAGAGACGGCTTCCCTGCTTCGCGCCGCTTTGGAAGACGAAACGCTACCGAAGTCCGTTCACGACCTGAAAACGCTTTTGCGTACCACGGAGTCTCACAGGATTCAGTTGGCGGGCGTTCGCGATGACCTGATGCTCTACTCCTACCTGCTGAACCCGACGCATAGCACCCATCGCCTGGAAGATGTGGCGGCGCGATTCGATAACCAGTCGTTGCGCGGCGAAGGAGAAGAGGTGCTGCCCATGGCGGCCGCCACCATTGCGCGGCTGGCGCCGCAGTTGCGTCGAGCTGTTGAAGACTCGGACACGCTGAAAATCTACGAAACCATCGACCTTCCGCTGACGCCCATTTTGTTGGATATGGAAGAGGCCGGTGTTCGCATTGATTCCGCGTATCTGCAGCGCATTTCCGAACGCCTGGCGGAACAGATGTACACGCTGGCAGAATGCATCTACGGAAACTGCGGCCATCGATTCAACATCAATTCTCCGAAACAGTTGGGTGATGTCTTATTCAACAAGATGGCGCTGCCGAAGCCGATCAAGTACGGCCGGGGCAAAGTTGTTTCCACCGCGCAGGATGTGCTGGAAGAACTGGCCGAGCGTCATGAAGCGCCGCGCATGGTGCTGGAATATCGCCAGCTAGCGAAGTTGAAATCGAATTATTCTGACAGCTTGCCCCTGCTGGCGGATGCACAGCATCGCGTGCACACTACTTTCAACGCCGTGGGTACGGCGACGGGCCGGTTGTCGTCTGCAAATCCGAACCTCCAAAACATTCCCATCCGCTCGGAGTTAGGTCGCGAGATTCGTGCGGCATTTGTTCCTGCGGACGGCAACGTTCTGCTGTCGGCGGATTATTCGCAGATTGAATTGCGCCTCATGGCGCACTTCTCTGAAGATCCTCTGCTGCTGAAAGCGTATCGCGAGAATGTGGACATCCACACTCTGACGGCCTCCGAAGTGTTCGGTGTTCCCATCGAATTGATGGACAAAGAGACGCGCAATCGTGCCAAGGCGGTGAATTTCGGCATTGTGTATGGCATCTCGCCGTTTGGGCTGGCGCAGCAGTTGAACATCGAACCCAGCGAGGCACGCACGTATATCGATCGCTATTTTGAGCGCTACAGCGGCGTCAAGACGTTCATTGAGCAGACGCTGGAACAAGTGCGACAGACGCAAAGCGTGCGCACACTGTTTGGCCGGGTGCGTCCCATTCCGGACATCACCAGTCGCAATGCCAACATGCGCGGATTTTCCGAACGCACCGCGGTGAATACGCCGTTGCAGGGGACGGCCGCGGACCTGATCAAGCTGGCCATGATTCGTGTTGCACGCGAGCTTCGGGAGCAAAAGCTACGCACGAGAATGGTGCTGCAGGTTCACGACGAATTGGTTCTTGACGTTCCCGCGGAAGAAGTGGATGAGGTGCGGGAACGTGTCCGCCAGGCGATGGAGCAGGTGATCGAGTTGAAAGTTCCGATCGTCGCCGAGGTCGCCGTGGGTCCCAATTGGCGCGATTTAAAATAGCAGCGTGGTTCTGGTGCGCCAATTTCAGAGCAATCTGCACTAGAGTTCAGGCACCCAGTTCTGCGCGAATTGCTTCTGCAATGCGGTCGGCGTGGTGCTTCATCACCTGCTCGGATTCCGCTTCAATCATGACGCGCGCCAGGGCTTCGGTTCCCGAATAGCGAACGACGACGCGGCCGTTGCCGTGGAGATCGGTGTCGGCGTCATGAATTGCGGCAACGACGGCGGGAAGTGAGTCGAGGGGCTGTTTCTCCCGCACTCGCACATTCACAATCACTTGCGGAAAGACCTTCAGATCTTTTGTCAGAGCGGATAGCGGTTGACCGGAACGCTGCAAAATATCGAGAACAATCAAGGCCGTCAGCATGCCATCGCCGGTGGTGCTGCGATCCAAAAACAGCATATGGCCGGACTGTTCGCCGCCCAGGACCGCGCCATTTTTCTGCATCTCTTCCAGAACATATTTGTCGCCCACGGGGGCGCGCAGCATCTTGATATCGTTGCTTCGAAGCGCGGCTTCCAGACCCATGTTCGACATGGTGGTGGCGACGACCATGTTCTTTGCCAGACGGTTGCGAGCGTGTAAATCGCGGGCCGCAATCAGCAGCACCGCATCTCCATTCACCACGTTTCCGTGTTCATCGGCAAGCATGGCGCGGTCTGCGTCCCCGTCAAACGTCATGCCTGCGTCTGCCTTGCGGGCCGCCACTTCCTGCGCGACCACTTCCGGATGCAGTGCGCCGCAATGATCGTTGATGTTGCGACCGTTGGGAGAGGCGTGAGTCAACTGGACATTGCCACCAAAATGAGCGAGCAACTCTGGCGCGATTGCGCTCGCGGCGCCATTCGCGCAGTCCATCACGATGGTTTTGCCGTTCAGCCGTAAGTCCGGAACCTGACTTCGTAAAAAATCAATATAGGCAGCCGGCAGGGCCCCGTCCACGGCGGGCGCAATCGTGGAAGAAGCCGTGGGTTCATGCATCTCCGCCAGGCGTGTAAAGATTTCATCTTCTATGGCAAGCTCAACCGCATCTGCCAGCTTATAGCCGTCGCCACCAAAAATCTTGATCCCGTTATCCTGCCAGGGATTGTGCGAAGCGGAAATCACGACACCTGCGGAAAAGCCTCGAATGCGCGCCAGGTATGCAACTCCAGGTGTAGGAATGACGCCGGCGCTGGTGGCTTCCGCGCCTCCCTGGCAAAGGCCGAGGGTCAACACGGCGGCGATCTCGGTGCTGGATTCGCGGGTGTCCATGCCAACCAACACGCGCGGGTTGGGGTGCTGTTTGCGCAGCGAATGCGCGACGGCCAGCCCAATTGCGTACACGGTTTTTCTGTCCAGCGGGAATTGTCCGGCAACCCCGCGAATCCCATCCGTTCCGAAAAGTTTCCTCATCGTCTCCCGTTCAATTCTCGCGTGATTTCCTTTTAGCTTGCGGCACCGTATCGACCACCGTCGCATCAGCTTGACCCTGCGCGAACCTCAAATGCAAGGGATCGCCGCGGTGCAGACTTTTCGCCGTCTTGACAAGAGCGCCATTGTCGTCATACACCAATGCGTAGCCGCGATCAAGCACGGCTAGCGGCGACAGCGCAGTCAGCCGGTCGGCAGCGCGGCTGGATCGAGTGCGGCAGCGTTCAGAGTAGCGTAAGCCAGCGCGCGTCCTAAGTCCGCTTCCAACGAACGCAGTCGTTCTCCGTGGAGTTTCATCTGGCGGCGAACATCCTGGCGCATCAGGTTTGCTTGCGCGACATCGATCCGTCGGCCGTCAGCGGCATAAACCTTCTGCCAGGAGGCTTCCAGTCGAAAGCGCAGTTCGTCGAGGCGCTGCTGGCGACGCGCCAAACCGTGATGCACCCCGGCAAACACAGCAGCAGCATTCAATTGTGCGAATCGTTCCCGCGCGCGCATCCGCTGGTAGCCGACGGCCCGCTCCAATCGCGCCGCCAATAATTCCAGATATTCTTCCACGCGGTATTGCGCATCCGTAATCATCTCGGCGGCGACGGAGGGCGTGGGAGCGCGCAAATCTGCAACGAAATCTGCAATGGTAAAGTCGGTCTCGTGGCCAACGGCGGAAACCACAGGAATCGTCGATGCAGCAATCGCGCGCGCTATGCCTTCGCTGTTAAATGCCGCCAGGTCCTCCGGCGAGCCGCCTCCGCGCGCCACGATAAGCACATCTACGCACGGGTTCTTCTGATACCAGGCGAGCGCTTCGACCACCTCACTGGCTGCCGCTTCTCCTTGCACTGCGACCGGATACAACACCACGTGGGCACGCGAATGACGGCGCGCCAGCACGTGCAGAATGTCGTGAATGACGGCGCCTTTCGACGACGTGATGACGCCGATGGTGTGTGGATACAGTGGAAGCGAGCGTTTCCGATCCGACTCGAAGAGTCCTTCTTCCTTGAGCAACGCATATAGTTGCTCAAAGGCAACCTGCAGCGAACCTTTGCCGCGCGGCTCCATGGATTCCGCCAAGAGCTGCAATTGACCACGGTCTTCATACACAGAGATGCCGCCGCGTACCTGGACTTCCAGTCCGTCTTTTGGCGTGAACTTCAGCAATCGCGCTTTGCCGCGGAATAACACTACTGGCAATTGACTCTGGTCGTCTTTGAGGGTGAAGTAGACGTGACCGGAGGCGGCCTGGCGCAGATTTGAGATTTCTCCCTCGACCCGCAAATCGCGATACTCTTTCTCGACGTGGCCGCGAATCTCGAAGACGAGCTGGTGTACTTTCCACGGCGGCCGCACAAATTCGGCGCCTTCAGGCGACGAAGAGCTAGCTGGAAACAGCAGGTCCATCTGAGGGCGCGCAGCGGGAGAACTGCCGGGCTGCCGCGAACTGACGAGCGGTTTTTCCCACGGCGGCTTATACGACGGACTCATGCGGGGATTCTCATTCGGCGGCGAATATGGGATTCATCATTGGGCAGAACCGTCACACGCTCTCCAGGTATTGCAACGATGAGTCTAGCATCGCGGCCGCGCCGCGCTCGGTTTCAGTCCGCACCTTGAGGGGCCTCCCGGCCGTTAACGGCGAAGGTGATTTAGAACATATAGAACCACCGAGAGAATCACGCTGAGCAGCAGGCAGGTCGCCAGCGGGAAATAGACAGAAGAATGCTTGCCCTTCCAGACAATGTCTCCGGGCAAACGGCCGAGCGGTACGCCCAGCTTTTGCGCGAGCAACACGCACACGCCCAGAATGGCGATGAAGAAACCTGCGAAGATCAGCAATCGCCCTAGTCCTTGCATCCTGTCCAGTGTAGGCCTGCGCCACGCCGGTTCGCACGTCGTCTTACTGTTGGCGGGATTGCAGCAGAGCGCCCGCAGCTTCCAGCAACTGTGCCGGCGGAACAGGCTTGGTCATGATGCGACTGGGCGCGGGATGCGACATCGCCCACGCCTGCGCGTATCCCAGGTTGGTGTAATGCCCAGTTAACAGCAGGACGCGACAACCAGGGCATTTCCTCGTGACTCTGGAAACAACTTCCAGGCCGCTCATCCCAGGCATCGAGATATCGCACAACAACAGCTCCGGGCAAAACTCATCTGCACTGGCAATGGCCGATTCTCCCGTGTATACGGCGCGACAATCGAATCCTTGCTTCTTAAAGATCAAGCACAGGGTATCGGCAACCGCATGTTCGTCGTCAACGACTAGTACTTTGTGCTTCATCGCCTGTCTGAACTCCTCGTTTGCGGCCGATTTTCACCCAAAATCCATCCAGCGCAGTAGCCCGTGCATGCTCGTAGTGAGGCTCAGCGCAATGCTTTGCAGAGAGGAGCACGGCAGCTTGGAATCGTGGGCAACGGGGGATTGTCACGTTGCTTACCGTTGGGGGTATTGTGCAATCCCGATCGAAGGAATGCTGGTGAGCCCGTACGTCTAAGTTTGTGATTTTGAGCACATTTTGTGGAGCGAGTAAAAAAGAGGCTCGTGATCGCGAGCCGAGCCCATCCGGCAGATTGGCAAAGTTTTTGCGCACTCAAGCCAGTCATGATTGAATCGCAGCAGCACCTCTATGCGCTTTTTCACTCTCATCCTCGGTTTGCTGTGCCTTGCGGAGGTTTTGCTGGACGCGTTCCAGACGATCATTCTGCCGCGCCGGGCGAGCGGCCGGTTTCGCGTGTCGCGAATCGTGATGACAGCCACATGGATTCGCTGGCGCTCTGTTGCCCGTAAATTGCGTCAGAAGAATCGTCGTGAGAGCTTCTTGAGCTATTTTGGTCCGCTCTCGTTGCTAATGCTGGTGGTGATTTGGGCGCTGGGCCTGATCTTCGGGTTTGCGTTGATCTTCCATTCGCTGGGCTCGCCTTTTTCGGATGCGCATTCCATCGGCAAATGGGAGACGGACCTGTACGTCAGCGGAACAACACTGTTCACGCTGGGTCTGGGCGATGTGGTGCCGCTCACGGTGCCGGGGCGAATTCTGGTGGCACTGGAGGGCGGCATGGGGCTGGCCTTCGTTGCCGGCGTCATCGGCTATTTGCCTGTGCTGTACAGCGCGTTTTCCCGGAGGGAAGTCAGCATTATTTTGCTGGATGCTCGCGCGGGTTCCCCGCCGACGGCGCTGGAACTGCTTCGCCGCCATGCCGGACCCACCGGCGAGCTGGCATTGCAAACGTTGCTGGTGGAATGGGAACGCTGGAGCGCTGAGTTGTTGGAGAGTCACATTTCCTATCCGCAGCTGTGCTTCTTTCGCTCTCAGCACGACAACCAGAGTTGGCTTTCTGCCCTGGTCACCATGCTGGATACGTGCGCGGTGTTGATTGCTACCGTCGAGGGCGATGCGGCGCGACAGGCACAGCTGACTTTCGTGATGGCACGGCACGCCGTCCTGGACCTGGCCCATATTTTTGGACTGAAAGGTACCCCCCCGGGGCAAGACCGATTGCCTCCGACCAGCCTGGAGAACGTTTGCAATCAGCTCTCCAACGCGGGTTTCAAGTTGTGTGTCGGAGACACTTCTGTGCAGCGGCTGCGGGAACTGCGTGCCATGTACGAGCCGGAGGCGTTTCAGCTGGGACGATTGCTGATGCAGGAGCTACCGCCGTTTTACCCCGAGCCTGGGAAACGCAGTAATTGGACCCAGATTACCGGGTTGCGCTCGCAAACGGAAGCATCTCTTTTATCCGCCGATCAACGGAAAAATCTGGCAGTAAATCAAGCCGCGATTGATGAAAGCCATTCTTTCTAGAAGAGACCCAGGCAAATGGAACGTTGGATGACGGGATCTAGCGAGTGGGCCATGCCGAGACGGCTAACCATGTCAGGATTGCCGTCTCGACCAGCAGAAGAATCAGCAGCCACCATAGCAATACTGGAGCGGCCAACAGATAATCTGTCGTCTGCGGTCGTGATGGCTCGGTGAGGCTGGCGGCGTAGTTGCTGAAGGCCCTCTCGGCGCGATTCAGCGCGGGCAAAAGAGGAACTTTGCCGAGGCTGCTGTTGCCAGGGGAAGCGCCCGCCGCCTGGTCCAGGGCCGCCTCCAGGTCCACCAGGCCGGCGCGAATTTCAAGCAGCAATCCCTTGCGTCGGCGATCCTTAGCGCCCCATCGGTCGAGGCCTTCGGAGTCGGCCTGAATTTGCATTCTTTGCAGCCGGTAGTCTGTTTGATATTGCTCGAACGCGTCGGGATCCTGCTTGTCTCCGCCAGCCATCCCCAGCACGTCCATGGCGGCGCGCGCCGCAGCCAACTTTCAACCGCTCAATGTGTTGGTATCCGGGATTGAAAATCAAATTCTGGTGAGCGGCTCCGGTCGCCGAATGCTGCGCCTCATGCAGCATCGCCCACGCAGTGGCGGCCATAACGAGAAACAGCACCACTGCGAGCGTGCGTCGGGTTTTTTCGGATGCATTCAACGATTGTCCGGGCACCACCGCGGAACTTTGCCGCACGCCTTGCTGCAGCCATCTTACGCCGTGACCGGCTCCAGCAGACGGGCCCAGCGGCGCTCTTTGCGTTCCGCAAAAGCGCGCTTGTGGTAGGCATATCCTGCAACGAGTGGTAGCGCCAGTGTCGCTTCGCTATAGACCATCTGTTCGAATGTGGTATCGACCTTGCCCCAGGAGCTGGCTTCTTTGAGCGTACTGGAGGAAAGCGCGCCGTCGCGCACATCCGCCACCGTGATCTGGATGGCGTACTTGTGCATGGGAGCCTCGGCGCCCAGAACATCGGCGGCCACGACAATATCCTGGGCAAAGTTCTTGGGCACGCCGCCGCCGATCATCAGCAGACCGGTGGTTGGGTTGGCGATCTTCAATTGGGTCAGCTCGTAAAAATCCTTTACGGAGTCGATTGAGACTTTCGGCTTATCCTGGCGAGCATGTTGATGGGCGACCAGGCCAAATCCAGCGGAGCAGTCGCTGAAGGCTGGACAGAAAATGGGAACATCTTTCTCGTATGCTGCCAGAACGATGGAGTCGGCACCGCCCTCTGCTGGCGTTTTTCCTTCCTTCTGCAGGTAGGCTCCCATGGCGCGGATAAACTCACGTGAACTATGCGGGCGGAGGGGGAGGGAATCGGCAACCTTCTGAGTGGTTTCGTCGCAGATGCGCAACTCCTCCTCATCGATGAAGGTGTCGTAAATGCGGTCGATCATTAACTCGCGCAGCACGCCATCCTGTGTGCCAGACTTATATTCATCGCCGGCAATATAGTGTCGAAAACCGAGCGCCTCAAAAAAATCCTGATCGACAATGTTCGCGCCCGTCGAAACGATGGCATCCACCATGTTGTTGCGCACCAGGTCGACGAAAATCTGCTTGAGACCGGCACTGATCAGCGAACCCGCCAGGCACAGGATTACGCCGCATTCCTGGTCGCGGAGCATGCGCTCATAGATCTCGGCGGCACGCGCCAAATCGCGCGAGGAGTAGGCCATTGCCTGCATGGCGTCGACCAGAGAGCGTACGTCATGCTGCTTGATGTCAATGTGCTGGATTGGGTGGCTTAGGAGTGTCTTTTTGTCTGCCATAATGCTCAGGATAGCAAACCCGGCGTGCTTGCCGGCTTTGCAATGGTGTGAATATCCAGGGCGATTGATGCTTGCCGGACGGAGAAAACTTTGCCTTTCATTCGTACTGGGCCCGACGCAGCATCAGCGCTGCGATCGTGGCTTGCGAGCGCGAATCTTGAAGCGGATCGGAGAGCCCTCAAAACCGAAGGCTTCGCGAATCTGATTTTCAAGAAAGCGCTCGTAGGAGAAATGCAGTTTTACGTCGCGATCTGTAAACAGGACAAACGTCGGCGGCGCCACTCCGGCCTGCGTCATATATAGGATGCGCATGCGTCTGGACATCGGCACCGGGGCGCGCTCAAAGTCGACCCGATCCAGGAAGCGATTCATCTGACCGGTGCCTACGCGCTTCTGCCGTTCCGCGGCCACCCGAACTACAGTGGCGAAGACCTGGTCGATATTCTTTCCTTCCGCGGCGGAAACGAAAACCACCGGAACATGGGACAAAAATTTCAGGTGGTATCGCAATTGTTCTTCAAAAACCTTTTTGTCCGCGGGAGGCCTGCCGTCTGTGCGTTTTGACGTGACCAGGTCCCACTTGTTTACCACGATCACCATCGACCGGCCGCTCTCATGCGCGTAGCCGCCGATGGTGGCATCGGCAGCGAGCACGCCCGCAGTGGCATCGACGATCAGCAACGCTACATCCGCAGCTTCCAGGTGCTTTCGCGCCATCAGCACGGAGAGTTTTTCCGCCATCTCATGCGTTTTGCCTTTGCGACGAATCCCCGCCGTATCGATGAAGCGGAATTTCTGTCCGTTGCGCTCGACAAGTTCATCTACGGCATCGCGCGTTGTTCCGGCGATCGGCGAAACGATCGCCCGGGCTTTGCCGGTGAGTGCGTTCAATAGCGTGCTTTTTCCTACGTTGGGTCTGCCTATGATGGCAACGTTCACTTCATCCGGAGCTTTGGCGGGAATGGAAGGAATGTCTTCTTCCTCGCCCGATAAAGGCTCCTCGGTCTCGCTTTTTTCCGGGGGCGCAGATTCCTTTTCCTCGTCTTCCGGAGCAAAATCATCGACCGGTACCGCGGCAAACATGGCGTCGAGCAGATCGCCTATGCCAGTTCCATGCTCGGCAGATACCGGAAGCATTTCTTTGAATCCGAGTCGGCGATAATTTTCCGCCTGCGGCAGCAACGCGTCGACATCCATCTTGTTCACGGCGAGAATCAGCGGCTTGCCAAGGCGCAGCAACAGCCGGGCCAGTTCCATATCAGGCGCAGCCAGTTCGGTTCGTCCGTCCACTACCATCACCACTGCGACCGCTTCATCAAAGGCAACCTTGGCCTGACGAAAAATTTCAGTCGGAATAAATTCCTGATCGGACGGCAAAACTCCGCCAGTGTCGACCAGGCGGGCATGGCGCCCACTCCAGTCCACGACTCCGTAGATGCGGTCGCGCGTGATTCCAGGCTCGTCGCCGACGATGGATCGGCGGCTGCGGGTCAGGCGATTGAACAGCGTTGATTTGCCCACATTAGGTCGGCCAACAATCGCAATCAATGGCCAGCGTGCGTCTGCTGCGGGATTTCTGCGGCGGCGATCGCGCGCTCCGGCTTGCGTGCCTTTTTTTATGGGAGTCATAGGGTGGGAAAATGCCGTCCTGCCAAAGCGTGGGAAAAACGCTTGGCTTCTCTATTATAGGAACAAGCAGTATCTGGAGTGCTTCTCACCCTTGCCCCTACCCTCCTCGACGGAACCTTCGACCGATCGCAAGCTACCCCGCCTGGAAGAATTTTTCTCGCCCGGCGGCATTCTGTCGCGCTCTGGATTGCCTTATGAATACCGTCCCGGTCAGTTGGAAATGGCCCGTGCGATGGAACGTGCGTTCACCGAAAAGCGTCATTTGATTGTGGAAGCGGGCACCGGCACCGGCAAGACGCTTGCCTATCTGTTGCCTGCGCTGCGACTGGGTCAGCGCGTCATTATTTCCACGGGAACACGCAATTTGCAGGAGCAGATTTTCTTCAAGGACATTCCGTTTCTCGAGTCGCTCTTGGGGCCATTGCGGGTCAGCTACATGAAGGGTCGCGGCAATTATCTGTGCCGCCAAAAGCTATATGCGCTGCGCGATCAGCCAATCCTTACCGGCATCGATATGGTCGATCAGTTCAATACCATCCGCGATTGGGAGCAAACCACGGAGCATGGAGATCGCGCCGAACTGACGACAATTCCGGAAAACAGTCCACTGTGGGGTCGGCTTGATGCACGCGGCGAAGCCTGCCTGGGATCGTCCTGTCCGAATTACGAGCCATGCTTTATTACGCAGATGCGGCGGCGGGCGCTCGAGAGCGACATCGTTATTGTGAACCATCATCTGTTCTTTGCTGACCTATCGATTCGACGGCAGGCGCAAAATGCTCCCGATGCGGGCGTGCTTCCCGAGGCTGCAGCCGTCGTCTTTGATGAAGCGCACGAGCTGGAGGAGATTGCGTCCAGCTATTTCGGGGTCAGCATCAGCAATGTGCGCTTTGAAGAACTGGCTCGCGATGTCGAGATTCTGCTGCGCGCCAAGCAGGCATTATCCGCTTCTCTGACCGCTGCCGCGGAACTGGTGCGCGAACGTGGTCGTATGTTCTTTGGCACGCTTCCGGAGCCGAGGGGTGCGGATGGTCGCATGCCATTTACCGACCGCGAGGAATTTTTGGAGCAATCCGGTGACGTGTATCTCGGACTGGTGAACGCGCTGGAACGTCTTGCCGGGGAATTGGAGCGGCTGCGAGGAGTGGAAGAGGCGACTGGCCTGAAAAAGCGGACGGCCGAGCTGGCAAACCAATTAATGTTTCTGTTGGAGTCGACGGATCGCGGTTTCGTTTTCTGGATTGAACGGCGCAGTTCCACCGGATTTCGCCAGTCAGGAACAAACACCTGGCTGCAGGCCACGCCAATTGAAATTGCATCCTTGCTGGCCAGCGATTTGTTTGAGTCGATTCCTTCCGTGGTGCTGACCTCAGCGACGCTGACGGTGCAAGGAAACTTCGATCATATTGAGCGTCGGCTAGGGCTCACCGGCGCACGGCAACTGGTCGTGCCGTCACACTTTCGCTACGGCGAGCAAGCTCTGTTATATCTGCCTCCGGAAATGCCCGATCCGCGCGAGGCCGCCTTCACCAAGGCTGCCGTGGACAAGATCTGCGAAATTCTGGAGATCACGCGTGGACGCGCCTTCTGCCTTTTCACTAGCTATAGCCAGATGCGGCAGGTGCATGAACAGCTAATCGCGCGCGTGGGATTCCCGCTGCTGCTGCAGGGCACCGCGCCGCGCAACGCGCTGCTGGAGGAGTTCCGCATTACGCCAAACGCCGTGCTGTTCGGAACCTCATCCTTCTGGCAAGGCGTGGATGTGCAGGGAGAACAACTCAGCTGCGTCATCATCGACAAGCTTCCATTCGCAGTCCCCAGCGATCCAGTGGTGGCGGCGCGCATGAAGGCGATCGAAGCCGAAGGCGGCAATGCATTCGCCGAATATCAGATTCCTTCGGCGGTCATCGCATTGAAGCAGGGATTTGGCCGGCTGATCCGCTCATTACACGACCATGGGGTGCTGGTGCTGCTCGATCCTCGTCTGCAGCGCCAGAGATACGGTCGCGTGTTCATGGAAAGTCTGCCACCGTATCGAGTGACACAGCGCCTGGAAGATGTGCGCGAGTTTTTTGAGTAGCACAGTCGCCCTTTCGAAATTCCTTGACAAGGCATTTGGCCGCCGTCGAGCATGGTGCATTCCCTCAAATCCATCGAAGAGGATCTGTGTTCATGCGAACTTTGACCGCGCTCCTTGCCACTGCTTGCCTGACAACGGTGTCGCTCGCTGCCTTCGCACAGATTGCGAAATCTCCGCTGGCACCGTATATCTCTATTTCCGATCCCGTGATTGCCCTGACCCATGTGGAGATCATCGATGGAACCGGGGCGCCGCCGCTGCTCGACCAAACAGTGATACTCGATCACGGAAAGATTGCGACTGTCGGTTCGAGTGCCAGCTCGCAGATTCCCGCCGCGGCGAAGGTCCTCGATTTGCGAGGGCATACCGTCTACCCGGGTCTAGTGGGGATGCATGAACATTTGTTTTATGTAGAGCCGGGCAGTGCGGCACTGCGCGGGTTGGTCGGCGGTGAGATGTTTCAGACGGGCCCGCGGCTGTATCTCGCCGCTGGTGTTACCACGGCGCGTACGACGGGCAGCATCGAGCCGTATGCCGATTTGAACGCCAAGAAATTGGTCGATGGCGGCCTCACACCCGGTCCGGACTTCGACATCACGGGCCCTTATCTCGACGGTCCAGACCCTCTCATCGCTCAACTGCATCAACTCTCCGGTGCCGAGGACGCTACCCGAACGGTCAATTATTGGGCGGAAGAAGGTGTCACCTCGTTCAAGGCCTACATGTTCATCACGCCGCAGGAACTGAAGGCTGCCATCGACGCCGCGCATGCGCATGGGCTGAAGATCACCGGACATCTTTGCTCGGTCGGATTCACTGAGGCCGCGGATATGGGTATCGACAACCTTGAGCATGGCCTGCTGGTGGACACAGAATTTTATCCTGGGAAGAAACCTGGCGCCTGTCCTGCCTTTCGTCCGGCTGCCAGGCAGATGGCGGACAGTCTGGATGTTGCTGGTCCACAGGTTCAGGCCATGATTCACAACTTGGTCCAACACCATGTTGCGGTCACTTCCACGCTTGCGGTCTTTGAAGATTCCACCCCGTACTCGTTGCTGGCGCGTGAACAAACATCGATGATGCCAGAGGCCTGGGCCAGCAGCCTGGAAATTCGATCCCAGATCGCCGAACACGCCAGTCAATCTCCGTGGCCAGTTCTACTCAAGAAAGAAATGCAGTTTGAGCGTGAATTTGTTGCCGCTGGGGGGCTGCTAATGGCGGGCTGCGATCCGACTGGGTATGGCACCGTGTTGCCAGGGTTCGGGGATGAACGCAATTTAGAACTTCTCGTAGAGGCGGGCTTTACTCCGGAGCAGGCGATCCAGATTTACACGCAGAATGGCGCGAAATATCTGGGGCGCGAGGATCGGATCGGGACCATCGCCGCTGGCAAGCAAGCCGATCTGGTCGTTGTGACTGGCGATCCAGCAAAAGATATTTCGGCTGTCGAGCACGTCGACTATGTCTTCAAAAAAGGGATCGGGTATGACCCGGCAAAACTGATTGAATCCACCCGAGGCATGGTCGGTATTCGGTGATGGCGCTCACATTCAAGCGGCCCGATTGTACTGCTACCATGGGTCTGAAGGGGTGCTTTCCTGCACCCCCGAACTATCCCTATGTCACGCAATCTCTATCTATTGTCGGCTGTCTTGATTGTTTTTGCGCTGGCTTCGTTTGGCATGTCCTGGACCCATAGCGCGAACCAGCCGGGCTTGCCCGGAGTGGCGCAAATGTGGCGCATGATCGCGCTGACATTGTTTGTGCTGGGAGCGCTGGCATGCTTGTCCGGTACTGTGACCAACCTGTTTGAGCAAGCGAGTCGCCGTCACGAAGAGCGTGAGCGCAGGCAGCGCAACCAGGAATAGCTCGTACGACCTGTCCGCATCCCACCCGGGTTCTGCCGATTTCGTTCTCGCTCGATACAATATAAGAGGCTGGGAAATTTTCCGCGCCGTTCGAGGAAAAGCATGTACGAAGTTACCGTGGAAGCGGGATTTTCCGCAGGCCATTACCTGCGCAATTACCGCGGCAAGTGCGAAAATCCGCACGGACATAATTACAAAGTCCGCATCACTCTGCGCGGCCGCGAATTGGATGTAGCCGGTTTGCTGCTGGATTTCAAGCAGTTGAAGCAAGTCATGCGGCCCGTGATCGACCGTCTCGATCATCAGATGATCAACGACCTGACGCCCTTCACGGAACTGAATCCGTCGGCGGAGAATCTGGCCCACTATTTCTTCGACGAAACCAACGTGCAGCTGCGCGAAATGACCGAGGGCCGTGTCACCGTCAAGGACTGCACCATCTTCGAGACCGACACCACCACGGCAACCTATTACGAGTGACTTTGTGGTCCTGATTGAGCTTTACGTATCCGTTCAAGGGGAGTCGAGCTTTGCCGGGCTGCCGTGCATCTTCGTGCGCCTGGCGGGCTGCAATCTTCGCTGCTCCTGGTGCGATTCGGAATACACGTTTCATGGCGGCGAGAAATTCACGCTCGACCAGGTGGAAGAAAAAATCGCCGCTCTGGCGCCCGTCAAGCTGGTGGAGTTTACCGGTGGAGAGCCCATGCTGCAGGAGCGAGAGTTGCTGCCGATGATGGATCGCCTGTTGGGGCAGGGGTATACCTTGATGATCGAAACCAGCGGCGAGCGTCCGCTGGCGAAGGTGCCCAAGGCCGTCCATAAAATTATGGATGTGAAATGTCCGGCATCCGGCGAGAGCGGGCGATTCCATCTTGAAAATCTCGAGGCTCTTACGGCGCGGGATGAAGTGAAGTTCGTGATTTCCGACCGAGCCGACTATGAGTTTGCGCGCAAATTTATTCAGCAGCACAATTTGGCGGCACGATGTGGACAGATTTTGCTGTCGCCGGCATTTACGAAAACGCCGACATCGCAGCGGACGGCAGAGAATTGCGTGATCGATCCACGTCTGCTGGTGGAATGGATGCTGGCGGATCACGTCCCCGCCCGCCTCAGCCTGCAAATTCACAAGTTCATTTGGGAGCCCCTGAAGAAAGGGGTATAGAGCAAAACCAGGGATACTATAATCCTGCCTGATCTTGTTCAAGATCGCCGCTCTCCCGTTGGATGCGTCGATTGGAGTGATGTGGCTCCGAGATACAGTTTCCCTGGGTTTGCTATAGTCGCTGACAAGGACAGCATCGCGATGGAACCAACAGAACCGAATGCAGCGGCAACATCCGCAGACGAAGAAGCAGCGCTTACGCCTACGACCATCAGCCACTGTTCCACGTTGAACGAGGCGCAAATGCTGGTCGGCCTGCTTTCATCCTTCGGCATTGAGGCGAGGATTGAAGGGGAGAACTATCTGCGCATGCTGGGCAGCATGGTTCCGGGCAGCGACGGTATTCGCGTGCAGGTGCGGCAAGCGGATGCCGAAGCCGCGCTGGAAATCCTGAACCCCGGTCCAGAGTCGGAATTTGACGACAGATAGTTCGCCGATTCGAAAGCGGCGTTGGGTCTGGGAGCGGCATGGAATAAGCCATGGAAACATGCAAGAGGGCAGCTTGCTGACTGCCAAAGTTGGTAATCGCCTCAGTCGGATGGTAGTTTCATCGCTCCCAGATCGGCGGTGCGATGCGGACTCACAATCGGCAAAACCCAAAAATCCAAAGAAATGTTGGATTTCTGTGGCCGCGATAACATCATTCGTGACGTCGCGCTCATCCCAGTACAATGCGAAGCATCCAGCGTGGCATGGCAAACGCCGCGCGATTCCGCTTCGCGATCGATTTGGGGTGACTCAAGCTCAGTTTGCAAGAAGAACTTTTGCGCAGTCGGAGCCTGGAATTGAAAAGTGAAAGCGGCTTGTCCGCTCGGCCGCGCGCCGTAGTTTCGCTTTCTGGAGGAATGGACTCCTCCGTTTGCCTGGCGTTGACCGCCAGGGATTACGATGTTTACGCGCTTCATTTCAGCTACGGTCAACGCACGGAGCAACGGGAGTTGATCAGCGCAAGGGCAATTGGCGACGTGGTGGGAGTTCGCCAGTTTCTAACACTTAAGATAGATCTGTTTCGCCAGATTGGCGGTTCGGCCTTGACCGATTTGAACATCGCGGTGCCCGAGGCTCCCACCGCAACGAAGATTGGAGAAGAGATTCCAGTCACCTACGTGCCATTTCGCAACGCGCATTTCTTGTCCGCTGCGGTCAGTTGGGCGGAGGTGTTGGGAGCTCAAGCAATTTTTATTGGCGCGGTCGAGCAGGACAGTTCCGGCTATCCCGACTGTCGGCCAGCCTACTACGCTGCGTTTCAGAAGGTGATCGAGACGGGGACCAAGGAGGGGAATATCCGCATCCATACGCCGCTGATCCACATGAAGAAAAGTGAAATTGTCCGGCTAGGTGTGGAACTGAAAGCTCCGTTGCATCTTACCTGGTCGTGTTATTCCGCCGAGGAGCACGCTTGCGGAGTGTGTGACAGCTGTGTGTTGCGTTTGAGAGCGTTCGCGGAGGCGGGAGTCACGGATCCCATTCCGTATGGTGGGGCGTAGTCAAAGATCTCTGCGCTGCAAAGAACCTTCGGGATATCAGGAAAGTTGGGGGTGCGGTGTTCTTGGTACTGTTGTAGCTTTAGAATGGCGTTGTAGCAGTGTTTTCACCGGCGCTGAGTGAAAATCACCGCGTCGAGATGTGTCGAGGAGACGAGAAATGGTAAAGGTTCGAAGCTTTCTATCTTCAAGGTCCGCAAAAATGTTTGCGGCAATTTCGGCGGTATCCTGCGCCGCAATATGTGCGGCAGTGTTCGTCATCATCGGAAGTCTGACGCCTTCTGCGGCGTGGGCCCAGGCGACTGCCAGCCCAGCGCCGGCGGCGGGTGAGACAACGGCCAGCATTCACGGTCACGCCCAGGATCCGTTGTCCCAGCCAGTGGCCAATACGGCGGTTGAGGTGACAACCGATGCAAAAACGCCGCTGGACACATTCAAGACAGACGCAAGCGGCGACTATAAAGGCAGCGGCATCAAGCCAGGCACGTACACCATCATTCTTTTTGGAGACATCAAGGGCAAAGACGGCAAGATGACGAAGGGCATCATCGACTTCCAGCAGAATGTGAAACTGACAGCCGGAACCGATACTCAAGTCGACTTCGATATGACCCGCGAGGCCTATATCTCCAAGCTGCCTCCAGACGTGCAAAAGCAGATTGCCACAGTGCGCAAAGAGAATGAAGCGACGGAGAAGCAAAATAGTCAGATCAAGAACGTGAATAAAATGATCACCGATGCCCGCACGGCGCGCAAGTCCGGCGACTTCGACAAGGCGATCGCGCTGGATACGCAAGCCACCCAAGCCAAACCGGATGTAGGCCTGACATGGTACGAGCTGGGAGATAGCCAACTGGCCGCCAAGAAATATGCGGACGCAGCGACCAACTACAAGAAGGCTCTGACCTTGTTGGCTGCGGAAAAGGCACCGAAGCCGGATGTCATCGCGGCCGCCAACAACAATCTGGGTGAGGCGCTGGCGAAGTCAGGTAATGTGAACGATGCGACCGCGGCCTATGAGGCGGCTGCCAAGGCGGATCCGACACAGGCCGGGATGTACTACACGAATGAGGCAATCGTGCTGTTCAAAACCGGCCAAGGCGACGCGGCTGGAGCAGCAGCCGACAAAGCCATTGCTGCCGACCCAAACAAGGCCATTGCGTATTACATCAAAGGATGGTCTTTGGTCCAGCATGCCACCATCGATCCCAAGACCAACAAAATCGTGTTGCCACCGGGCTGCGCGGAAGCCTATCAGAAGTTTCTCTCCATGAACCCGAACAGCCCGGCACTAGAGCAGGATGCCCAAAATATTCTGCAGCAAGCCGGCCAGACGGTTCACTCGTCATTTAAGAAGCACTGAGCCAGGTCTGCGGAATCGAAGGACCAGGCGCCGATTGTCCATGCAACATAACGCCT
Organism: uncultured Acidobacteriota bacterium; assembly: GCA_963817855.1. Classification (GTDB taxonomy): domain Bacteria; phylum Acidobacteriota; class Terriglobia; order Terriglobales; family Acidobacteriaceae; genus JAKAAZ01. Next base: position 884,172 of record CAWFQA010000001.1, read on the forward strand.
AGCGCAACGGCTCCCCAGCGATACCAGGGAGCCGTTGGCGTTTGCTAAAGAGGTCTGCCGGATGCAGAGAAGTCCGTCGCCAGATGTTTCGCTGGTCGGGGACGCCGGTCCCATCTCCTTCGCAGAAGCTTGCTCGATCGTTTCGGCGCAAGCGACTGCTATTCAAGCCAGTTTCGTCAGCGAAGCCGCAAATTGCGATCTGATCGATGCCCTGGGTCGCAAATTAGCCGTCGCGCTAATTGCGGACCGCGACCAGCCTCCATTTCCACGAGTCACGCGAGACGGGTTCGCGGTTCGGGCAAACGACGTGAACCCCGACACACTTTTGCGCGTGACGGGCCAGATTCGCGCCGGGGAGCGGTGGCCTGCGGGAAGTCCTCCAGTGGCCGCAGGGGAGGCGGTTGAAATTATGACGGGCGCGCCGTTACCACCAGGAACCGACGCGGTATTGATGGTAGAACACGCGGAGGAAACCGGTGGCGCATCGGGGGCCAACGCGAGCGCTGACGTGCGGCTGCAACGATGGGTGCGCCCGCATGCCGGTCGAACTCTCGCACCGGGCGAAAACGTCGTTCCGGAGGGCAGTGAAGCTCGCCGCGGAGATGTTTTGTTGGAGCCTGGGTTTCGACTTGGGCCGGAACAAATTGCACTGGCGGCATCCTGCGGTTTTCTTTCTGTTCCGGTTTTCCCCAAGCCGAATGTCGCCATTCTTGCAACCGGTGACGAACTTGTCGATCCCTCGGCACAGGTGGGATCATTCACAGGAATTTCGGGCGAAGCCCCGACCGCCATTCAACCGCATCAGATTTACGACTCCAATAGCCATGCCCTGGCCGCACTGGTGCAGCAGGCTGGCGGAAACCCCCTGCGACAACGCCCAGCGCGGGATGAGCGGGACGACTTGGCTAGCTCTATCCGGGAAGGGCTACAGGCGACGCCTCTGTTGCTGCTGACCGGCGGCGTCTCTATGGGAAAATTCGATCTGGTCGAAGAAGTCCTCGCCGGGATGGGTGCGGAGTTTTTCATTACCGGCGTAAAGATGCAACCGGGCAAGCCGATCGTCTTCGGTCGAGTTCCGGCAACAGCCGACCAACCCGCGCGCTATTTCTTCGGATTGCCAGGGAATCCAGTCTCCACCATGGTGACGTTTCGAGTCTTTGTCGCACCTTTGTTGGCGGCACTGGCGGGAGAACGGAATTGGCAGCCGAACATCGCGATGGCGAAGCTCGGCGGCGATCTTCGCATCAAGATGGGACTGACGCGATTTCTGCCAGCGGTTCTCGACACGGCGTCGCTGGTTCCGACGGTGAATCCAGTCCGCAGCCAGGGCTCTGGCGATCTGGCGGCGAACGCGCGCGCAAATTGTTATCTGATCGTCCCGGAGGATTGTGAACTTCTAAGCGCCAACCAGATTGTGCGCGTGCTGTTGCGCTAGTTCCTTGTCAGCCAGTCGTACAAACAGTGTCGCCGACGTGTAACTCCCAAGCCACTCCTGCTAGGCTGTTGGTGATGGGCAAGCTATCGCATTACGACTCTGCCGGTCGCGCGCACATGGTGGATGTCAGCGACAAAGCCGCGACGAAGCGCGAGGCGGAAGCGACCGCGATGGTCGAAATGTCCGCCGAAGTACTGGCCGCGCTGCCTGCTAATCCCAAGGGCAATCCGCTGGAAGTCGCGCGCTTCGCCGGCATTCAGGCGGCTAAGCGGACGGCGGAATTGATTCCGATGTGTCATCCCCTGCCGCTGACATTTGTAGATGTCGTCACGGAAATTCGATCCACCGGCATCTTTATCCGCGCAACTGCGGCGACATCTGGACCGACCGGCGTGGAGATGGAGGCGATGGTGGCAGCCTCGATCGCCGCTTTGACCATCTATGACATGTGTAAGGCCATGGACAAGGGCATCCTCATCCGGGAGGTCGTGCTGGAGCGGAAGTCGGGGGGCAAGAGTGGAGAGTATCGCCGAGCTCCGCGAACCACATAAGGTATTTGCTGTCCGCTGTTCTTCGTTCATGGAGACACCGCAACGCATGGAGAAAGAATGCGCGAACTGCCCTTGCTCGTTAGTTTTGCTTTCTCAACCCAATGGCTGCGGTTGATCGAGCGCCATGTTCATCGCCTGGTTTTCGGTTCTTCTGTCCTGAGTGGAGCCCTGATCGCCGGTTTCGCGATCTATTGGGTCCTCTTTCATTTCATTTTTCGCAAATCCGTTTCGCCCACACATCACCAAACTCTCCGCCGATTTCGCAAGCCGGCCTTCTGGATTCTCGTGGTTCTGGCGGCGATGGCCGCGGTCCCAACATTTGGCATCTCCGAGCAAGCCGATGCAATCACGGAACACGTCCTGCACATCATTTTCATCATTTTTCTAACCTGGCTTCTGATCGCCGGCGTCTATGCAGTTCAAGACATTCTGCTGCGTCGCTATGACATAAACCTGGCGGACAACTTGCGGGCGCGACAAGTGCGCACACAGATGGCCGTGATGCGGCGCCTGGCGATTGGATTCATCGGGCTTCTTGCCGTGGGACTGGTCCTCTACACGTTCAATCACACCCGATTGTGGCAGGCTGGCGCGGGTCTGCTGGCATCCGCAGGCCTGGCTTCTCTCGCCCTTGCGGCGGCGGCAAAGACCACCGTCTCCAATCTTCTGGCCGGCATCCAGATTGCCCTAACCGAACCGATTCGCATCGACGACGTTGTGATTGTGGACGGCCAATGGGGCCGGATTGAAGAAATCACTGCGGCCTATGTTGTGGTGTGCATCTGGAATCTGCAACGCCTGATCGTTCCGCTCAGCTATTTCATTGAAAATCCATTTCAAAATTGGACCCGCACCTCCGCCAACCTGATCGGCACCTGTTACATTTACGCGGATTATTCCTGTCCGATCGGTCCATTGCGGGAGGAATACCTGCGCGTGTTGAAGAGCACAGAATTGTGGGACGGCAAGGCGCAGGTGCTGCAGGTGACGGATCTGTTTGAGCAAACGATGCAGATTCGCGCACTGATGAGTGCCGCCGACTCTGGGAAATTGTTTGATCTGCGTTGTTATGTCCGGGAAAAGATGATTGCCTTTCTGCAGCAGAACTATCCACAGTGCCTGCCCAAGCAACGCATCAACGAACTGCAGAACGCGCCGTGGGGACAAGCGAATGAGCAGCTGCAGCAGCTATCCGAATCACATTCTTGAGGTTGACCGGAAGAGTAGTCATTCTGAACGAGCACAGCGGAGCGAAGAATCCAGACGATGCGATTTCTTTTTGCCATCACCCTCTGGATTCTTGTTGCTACCCGCGGCGGCCTCAGAATGGCGGCTTAATTTTGGAATCCAATCAGCGAACTCTGCTCTATCGTCGCGAGCCTGGTTTCGTCAGGATGCGGAATGTGGTCCATGCGTTCGCAATGATCAGCGCACTGATCTGAATCAGGACGGATGTCAGATATCCGGCATGTGTGTTGCGCAAAGCGGGAATGGCAAATTCAATGGCGACAGAAAATATCATCGCGACGAGGATTGAAATTCCTGCGATGCGATTCGCGCAATACCATGTCGCACTGTCACAGCGCGTGCGTTCATTCCGAAAACCGTAGATTGCGTTGGGACCTACCCATCCGAAGATCATTGGCAAGGAATAAAGCGTCGCGAGAATCGGGAAAGTCAACAGTAGAAACATAAGCTATTGTTTCAAGGAGGCTTACAAACGGAAAAACCGCCCGGCAACAGGGCGGTCTTTCCTTCAAGGGAGAATAGTTCCAACGGAGGCAAAGCCATCAGAACTTTCTGGCGTCATACTATGAGCCGTACCAGAGGGTGTCAAGGCATTTCAGGTCCAAATTTTTATCAAAAATAAATGCTGTGGAATCATTGACTTACGGAAAATCGTTCGTCGCAATCTGGGAAAGCTGGTTTTTCTCCTAAAGTTCGCTTTTGGCCTTTCAATTGCTCAGTTAAGCTATTGATTCTAAATCGTATTCTTGGAAATTCCGAGGCAAAACGTCGCCACTTTCGTCCGATCCACAATGCGCGAGGCTTCGTCAAACGGGTTAATCACGATGGGAAAGTAACCTCACTTGAGGTTCAATCGAATAAATTCCGAGGATCCGTCTTCCGGCAGTCCGGATTTATTTCGTGATCGTTGCAATGCCGCGCGACCGGCACCCAGAAATATTCCCAGAACAATTGCAATCAACGCGAAGATTCCAACCAACGCGGCGACGTCCAGAATAATTTGTGCGACCAGTTTTGGATCGTCGAGCTGTGGTCTCTGATGACCGAGGGTCACAATCTCTTCGTAGTGCACGCGTTGCAGCAGCTCATTCGCAGCTCCACTGGAATAGCTTCCCGAACTGATCGCAAGCAGTGGGCCCGATCGGCGCAACTGAATCGCGGAGGAATTGCTGTCAGTCAGCGCCGGTGTCCAAGGAGATTGCGCGCTGCCATGGCTTGCGAAATAGGCCTGGATCGCATGTTGCCGGTCAAGAGCGATATCTGAATCCGGATAGTTGATGATCGTGAGGGTGCCGGTGCCACCCAGCGCGTTGTATTCCGCCGTGACCACTTCTGCGCTGCGGCCAAAGTCCACCAGGCCGGGAGGAAGCACGCCACCGCTCATGACATACGATTGCGGGCCGATCGCGTATTTCACAGTTTGTTGTTCAAGATGCTGGTGAGGCAAGTAGTCGGGAAGCCTCGGCGGAGTTGCCTGGTTGGCGATAGCCTTCGGCAGCTGGCTCGCCAGGTCGCGAAGTTCGGCGGGGGACATGGGGGTGATGCGTTCGAAATTCGCATCGACCAAGGTCTTTCCGCTCCAGAAAAGCACGCGCTTGCCATCAAAGGCTGCGCCGCTTCCTATATCGGCTGCGGACATGGTGGGCCGGCGATAGAAGGTGAACGCGCCGAATGCGCCGGTCGCGTCTCCGAATTCCATGGCTTTCACTGCCAAATTCCCGTCATCGCGGGTATATCGTGCAGACTCGTATCGAGTGAATCCATATTCCTGCAATGGGACCGCGTCTCCTGGATCGGCGCCCGAGGCTTGCGTAGACTGATCCGGTGTTCCAGTGATCTGCCAGCCGGCGAACGTCTCAGGCAATAAAGGCTCGGATGCGGGGGATGCAGTTTCGGTCGGCGATGTACTCTTCGATGCGGTGACGGGCTGCTTGACCGGATGTGGTGCAGGGCGAGATTGTGCGTGTAAGACAAGGAGTCGTCAGGGTGACGATCAGAAGCGAAAGAAACGGTCGAGGTACAGACAAAGTCCGGAGCATGGTTCCGAACTCAGACTATCATTCGGGCTGCTATTCGGCAGGGGCAGGCAGGGCTTCGACGGGGATTGTTTTTGCGATACGAACTCCGCTCATCCCGTCAACGTATTCCGCCACGCCGCGATAGAGTGCTTCGGCAAGTCGTTCACGATACCGGGGTCGCGAGAGTTTCGAGGCGCTTTCGGGATTGGTCAGGAACGAAATTTCTGCCAGGATCGAGGGCATCTGCGCTCCGATCAACACCACAAAGGGAGCCTGCTTGACGCCACGGTTCTTAAGTCCCGCATTGCCAGACACCATCCCGGCGTATAGCTGCTGCTGAACGTCCCCGGCGAATTCGCGCGATTCACCAATCTTGTCGCTCAGGGCGATCTTGCGCACCAGGTCCGACAGGTCATACACCGACCGATTGGAGTCGGCATTCTCCCTGCCCGCCACCACCATTGCGTCCGCGGACGTGGTGAAATTTAGAAAATAGGTCTCGACGCCGCGAACGTCTGGATCGGAGCTGGAGTTGGCGTGGATGGAGAGAAACAAATCGGCATGCGCCGCATTCGCGATGGCCGTGCGCTCTTCCAGCGGAACAAATTGGTCGGTGCGGCGGGTATAAATGACCTCCGCACCCAAGCGCTGGTGCAAAAGATGCCCCAGGCGCAGCGCGACATCCAGAGCGACGTCTTTTTCTTCAATTCCACCCGGTCCGATGGTGCCGGAATCATGGCCGCCATGGCCCGCGTCAATCACAATGCGGCGAACTCGCAACCCCAGCACCCGAGCCATCGAGGGTTGCACAGTTGGCGTAGGTTCGGCCGCATGCGCCGGTAAGTGAGTCCCGGGAGAAGTCCGCTTCGCCATAGCAAGCGGCTTCGGGCTTGTCGCAGGCGGAATGGCGGCTGGGGACTGTGACGCAAATAACGGTGACGTGGGTGTCGGGGTGTGCTCGATCGGTGGCGCATCCTCTTGCGCAAAATCATTCGCCGTCGCAGGCTGCAGATCCACAATCAGCCGCGAAGGATTCGACAGCACGAAGGAGTTGAAGCTCACCGGTCCTTTCATCTGCAGCACCAATGTTGCTTGGCTGGGGGCGAGCATACTCACGCGCATGGAGCGAAGATTTTCATCGTGCGATGCCATGATTGGGTGATCCAACAAGGTGGCAGCCGATTGGGCCCCGAAAAAAATGACCGTGATCTGGCGGCCAGTCTGGTCTGAATAGGTGTGGTAGGGAACCGCGTCGCTGAGATAAATCGCAAGCCGCGTCGAACCATTCTCATCCCAATACCTCACATCCTTCAGCACGGCCGCCGAGGGCGATGCTTTGGCTGCGTTTGCACGTGTGGCAGTGTTCGCTGTTTTGCCATCGGTCTCTGTTGTGCCTTCGGTCGCCGTTGTGGGGGACGGGCGCGCGGGTCTCAAGTCAGGATCGTTGTCGACCGAGATGAACCTGCCCGTACTGCTCGGTTCGACATGACTTTTTTCCGCCGGAGCTGATTCGGTTGGCACGAAAGGCGTTCTGGCAGACACAGCGGCCGTTTGTTTGGCCACGCGCACGTGAGCCATGGAGGCAACCGCAATCGGCTTATCCTTCAGTCCAGCCCCTGCCTGTTCCGCCAGCGCATCGTTCGGATATTTTGTTAAGAAAAGGCGATAACTTTTCCTCGCCGCGGCGCGATCGTGCAGATCGTACTGCTGAATTTGCGCCTCCTCAAAGAGAGCTCGTTGGCGCAATGGACTGGTTGGATATTGATGCCGCAGGAATTCCCATTGGGCGACCGCGTCGTGCAGCAACCTTTTATCGTGAGCGTAGCGTCCTTCATTCGCCAGCAGGCCGGCAACCGCAGCAATACTGCGGGGTGCATCCGTAGAAGCTGGGTCGCCGTGGTAGACGGCGCGGTAGGCTTCGATCGCACGCTCGTAGTCGAGACGGCTTCGCTCGGCGACAGGTTTGGCTTGTAGTCGCCGCTGGATTGCGATGGCGCGCGCGTAGGCGACCTGGCTCGTATGGTGCGAACTGGAAGCCTGCACCGGCGAAGGGCACAGCAGGAATGTTCCCAGACTCAGCGATGCGACGCAGGCAACCGCGCCCGAGCGGGAAAAGAATCGATGGCAGAAGAGAAGAGGCACGCGTCTAAGTTGCAGACAACACGCCAGAGCACCTTCAGTATAGGTTTTCCGGTGGGCGAAGCAAAGGAAAAACAGACTCCATCCACACCTTGGGAACGTGCCTTGCGAATGACGTAGCATTCTTTCGGCGAGTCTGTGGGGCGATGTCCAAGGACGAATTTTCCCGTTCGATACAGCCTAACCTAAGAAGCTGCCAACGATTTTGGCCGCGCTGCGCAGGGCAGCGTCGAGCTGGCTGGCATCTTTTCCGCCCGCCTCGGCCATGTCTGGCCGTCCGCCGCCCGAGCCTCCCACCATTTGCGCCAGTAGCGCCACCACTTTGCCGGCCTGTACGCGGCTGGTCAAATCCTTGGTGACGCCGACGATGAGTGCCACTTTTCCGTCTTCCTGCAGGCCTCCCAATACGACGACCCCGGAACCGAGCTTGCCTCGCAGATTGTCGACCAGCGTGCGCACTTGTCCGCGATCGAGCGCGTCGACGCGTTGCGCCAGCACTTTCACGCCAGAAACCTCGACGGCTTCCGCGGCGGCATTGCTGACCCGGCCGGCGGCCGACTTCATCCGCGCTTCGTCCAGCTCGCGTCGAAGTCGTTTCAGTTCTTCTTCCTGCGCCGTCAACTTATTACGAAGCGCATCGGCGGGAGTGCTGGCGTCTGCCTTGCCCGCGACCTGCTCGGCCACTTTGGCGACGGCAAAGCCACGCCGAAATTCATCCAGCGCTCCCGTTCCGGTGACCGCCTCAATGCGGCGCACGCCGGAGGAGACACTGTTTTCGCCCAGCAACTTCACCAGGCCGATTTCGCCGGTCGCGGCCGCATGCGTGCCTCCACACAGCTCGGTGGAGAAGTCGCCGATCTTGACCACGCGCACCTTGTCGCCGTATTTTTCTCCGAACAAAGCCATGGCGTGGTACTCGTTCACAGCCACGTCGATCGGAACATCCTCCAGCGTGATCACCTTGGTGTTGGCGAGAACATTCTTGTTGATGCTGTCTTCAATGTCCTGCAATTCTTCATCGGCCACGGCGGTGAAGTGTGAAAAGTCGAAGCGTAGGTGCGACGGATCGTTCAGCGAGCCTGCTTGTTTCACATGTGTGCCCAGAGTTTCGCGCAGGGCGGCATGCAACAGATGAGTCGCGGTGTGGTTGCGCACCGTGGCCGAACGGAACGCTGGATCGACGACGGTATTCACCTTGTCGCCAAGAGCGATGGTTTGTTTCGCGATGATTTTGTGCGCGAAGATGCCCTGCATCGGCTTGGTGCAGCCCAGCACGTCGGCAACAATCACGTTGCCGTCTTCGGAATAGAGCCAGCCGTGGTCGCCCACCTGACCGCCCGAGTCGGCGTAGAAACTGGTGTGGTCGAGGACAACTTCCGCGCTTTCTCCGGCTTTCACTTCCTGCGCGCCTAGGCCGTCTTTCACCAGCGCCAGGACTTCGCAGCCGGTGGAGACGAGTTGGCGGTAGCCTTCGAAGATGGTCTTCGGCAGATCGCGATATGCCGGACTGGCAGTGGCTTTCGAGCCGCCTTTCCACGACGCGCGAGCACGAGCTTGTTCTTCCGCGCGGGCTTTTTCGAAGCCTTCCATGTCGAAGTCGATGCCGGCATCGCGTGCCGCATCGACCATAAAGTCCAGCGGCAGACCGTAAGTTTCGTAGAGGTGGAAGGCAGTCTTACCTCGGAAAACACGTCCCGCTACCATTTTTGGGCGAAGATCTTGCCAGAGGATTGGTCCAACGGTCTTACCGTAGAACTGCGTGAACCAATCCAGTAGCTGTTCAAGTGACGGAGTTTCGTACTCAGCCATTTTGCTCTGAATGAACTTGCTAACGCCAGGTTTGTCCTTCTCCACTTCATGCAGCGCCTGAAGGATTCGTGATTGGCTTATGCGCTGTTCAAGTTTTAATGCATCTTCCATTTCCGAGAGGGCAAGGGAAAGCACGCGTGCGAATTGCTGCTCTTCTGTCAGCACCACTCTCGATACGCGATCGGCGGAGTCCTTCAGTTCTGGATAGGCATTCTGCATGTCATCGCGGACAGCGTAGACCATTTGATACATGAAGGGCTTTTCCTGGCCGAGCAAGCGGCCATGGCGAATGCCGCGGCGAAGTATTTTTCGCAGCACATAGCCGCGCCCTTCGTTCGCGGGCAAGACCCCATCGGAAATCAGAAATGTTGCGGCACGAGAGTGATCGGCGATGATGCGCAGGCTGGCATCGCTGCGGGATTCGCCATCCTTATATGTAGCGCCGGTCAGTTCGGCTGCTTTGGCGATCAGCGGCGTAAACAAGTCAGTGTCAAAATTCGACAGCTTGCCCTGCATGACGGCGGCAATGCGCTCCAAGCCCGCGCCAGTGTCGATGGAGGGCTTCGGCAGCGGTATCAGATGAAATCCGGTTGGCTCTAATTTTTCGAAGGGCTTATTGAGTTCAAATTCACCCGAACGAACTTCTTTGTATGTAACAGCGCGGTCGAACTGCATGAACACCAGGTTCCAGATTTCGACATAGCGGGCGTCATCTTCGCCGAACGGCAAATCCTTATCGGGCGTCTCGGATGCGGCCTGACCCATGTCATAGAAAATTTCGCTGCATGGGCCGCAGGGGCCGGTGTCGCCCATCTGCCAGAAGTTATCCTTCATGCCCATCTCGAAGATGCGTTCTTTTTCGACGCCGATATCAAGCCAGAATTGGTAGGCTTCGTCGTCGCGGGCAACGCCATTCTCACCTTTGAAGATAGTGACGTACAGCTTGTCTTTGGGCAGGCCCAGCCATTCCGGCGAGGTGACAAATTCCCACGCGTAGGCGACAGCGTCCTTCTTGAAGTAGTCGCCAAAGCTGAAGTTGCCGAGCATTTCGAAAAAAGTGTGGTGGCGGCGCGTGAAGCCGACATTTTCCAGGTCATTATGCTTGCCGCCGGCACGCACGCACTTTTGTGCCGTGGTAGCGCGGGAGTAAGGCCGCTTTTCCAGGCCGAGAAAGACATCTTTGAACTGGTTCATGCCTGCGTTGGTAAACAGCAAGGTCGGGTCGTTTTGCGGCACCAGGGAAGACGAATGGACACGGGTGTGCCCTTTACCTTCAAAGAACTTCAGGAACATCTCGCGGACATCAGAACCGGACTTGAATTTGGGCGAACTTGGCATACCCTTTGAGTTTAGCAATGGGACTACCCACTCAAGCCAAAGGATGGCTTGAATGGGTCACCGTCGACGGCCTAGCCAAACTAATTTGGCAGATACTTCGATCGTGGGAATCCGACGACTCGGATGCGGAAGCAGCCGAAGGCCTCTTCTGATTCCAGCTTGAGTTTCCTCCACGCGCTATAGCTCGGCGGCCAGGGCGCGGAATGTGTTTTCCACCGCTAGTTGCGGGTAGTGGCGGAGAATCAGCGCGGCGCGCGGCAGGTGATAGGTAGAGCTGATGACCTCCGTCGTGTGCCATCCGTTCGCTTCCATAATTTTGTCGGAGTAGTAGATGTTCTGGATCGTGTTTTGGGCGTGGTCTTCCCGAAGGATCGCGGAGGCAGGAACGCCATTGGCCTCTGCCAGCATTGCCATGGAATGGGCTTCGACAAACCGGTTGTGTGCAGCCGCGCCGGTCATGATGATGTGCCGGCTGACTCCCCGGTTAAACTCTCGGACACCTTCCATGACGCGCGCACGTTCCTCCGGTGATGGCGATCCATCGGCCATGGTGGGACAGCCAAGGACAATCAATGTCTCGACCTTGCCGAGCTGCGCGTCTTGCCGCGGCGCAAAAAAGTACAATCCGAAAACTACAGCTGTGTAGAGCGGGCAAAGGAGAAAAAAAAGGAGAAAAATCCGCCGCGCGGCTCGCATGGGCCTAGACTACACAGGCTTCTTCGCAGCCCAAAGCACGGCGAGGCGGCTTGCGTTGGATGGACATAAGATTAGCTTGGATCTATGCGCTGGATTCCGGCGTATCCAGGTCGATCTCGGCGACGGCTGCGAGGGTTGATTCCTCTACCTTCCAGGCCTTTAGCAGCGGGAAGATGGTGCCCATAGAGAAGCCGGCACGCACCAGACTGCGAACGATGCGCGCGGTTTCTTTTTCGTTGGTCGGCTTGCGCAGTCGTTTGCGCTCGATGTACTTGCGAGCCAATTCAACTTCGGGCAATTCAGCATAAGCGGCGTCCAGGGTGTCGCCGATCACTTGCTCGTGAACGCCGCGTTGCATCAAATCCTGTTGCACGCGACGTCGGCCAAATTTCTCATTTTCCACCCTCAGCCGTGTGTAGTCGGAGGCGTAGCGGGTGTCGTCGAGATAATGGAGCTCCTTAAGCCGAAGAACGACGGCTTCCACCTTGGCCTCGCCAGCTTCGTCGGGCTCCACGCGGCGTCGCATCAACCGTTTCAACTCGGCGACGGTGCGCATTTTGCTGCCCAGGCTGCGAACTGCATACTCGTACAGTGCAGCCGCATCGAGCGGCTCCCGCGGCCGTTTGCTCCGGGTTTTCGACCGACTGAAAGTGCCAAAGGCCACAAATGTCTCCTGCCCAAATCCTACGCCGAGTTATGTGGCCACGACATGCAGTCCGGACTTGTGATCTGCGGAGTTGCAAGCCCGCCGCCGCTGCGTACAATCATGGCACTTGATTTCCGGGGCGTGGGGCAGCGCTCCGGCTGGGGTAATTCACTGTTAACTATCCAGTAACCTTGGTAACGCAAAAGAGGGGCAACGCATCCTAGAGATTGGCTTCTGAGGCTATGGTGAAACAGGGAAGACGCGGCATGCATTGAGAAGCCTCAAATCCCGAGGTCGGTTGTGACTTTTCTTCGTTCGTCTAGTGGATCGATTGTGCGGGTCACTCACGAGGACCGTGTTTTGACTGGCTTCGTCTCGCCCCCGCGGCTGTGTCAATTTCTTGGAATTGGATTGCTTTGTCTGTCGCTTGGAATGGGAGTGTCCGCGACGGCGCAATCTTCATCACAAACCGTCCTGGATTCCCAAAGCCCTCGACCAGCATTTACTCCGGCGCCCCTCGACGCAGGGTTTGGACCTCTGGATACCGCGCAGCCCAAAGGCATCATGCCGCAGCAGATCATCCAACGCTTCGCGGAAAAAGAAACGCAATTCAAGCGCGCACTGGAAAATTACACCTACCGTCGCACCGTCAAGCTTGACTCGATTGGAGACAACGGCGGCATTGATGGAGAGTATCTCCAGGTGGACGACATCGTGCTGAGCCCGTCGGGACGCAAGCAGGAAAAAGTCGTCTATGCACCCTACAACACCTTGACGCGGGCGTTGCTGAGCCCCGCGGATTTCGACGACATTGAGCACCGGCTGCCGTTTACTTTGACAACCGAGGATGTCGCGCAATATCGCGTGACCTACGTCGGCACCGAGCGGGTCGACCAGGTCGACACATATGTGTTCGACGTGGAGCCTCGGCACATGCAAAAGGATCAGCGTTATTTTTCGGGGCGCATCTGGGTTGACGCCAAGGATTTTCAGATCATCGTGACCAACGGGAAAAATATTCCAGACGATACCCGGCGCGGCCGGGAAGATCTTTCCATCCCGTTCACGACGTACCGCCAGCAGATCGATGGGAAATACTGGTTCCCGGTGTATACCCGCGCGGAAGGCGTGCTGCACTTCAAGAATTGCAAAGCGTGCCTGCCCAGCGATGTCCACCTGAGGGAAATCGTGAAGTACGGCGACTACAAACAGTTTGGTTCCTCTGTGCGGTTTACGCTTGAAGGATTGGAGCGGCCGCCGGACCTTCCGGCAACCCTGCCAGGAAATGGACCCACAGGCCCGCAGACTGCGAGCGCCGGGCCGACCATCAACAGCTTCGCCGAAACGGGCGCAGGCCGGCAGGATGCCGCGAAAGACTAGTCCCATAGTTCGTCCGCCAAAAGGCTGGCAGAGAAGGTGAGATCCGCCGATGAAAGCGGGTCTTTATGTTGTGATCGGATTGCAAATTCGTCCGAGCCGAGCGTAGCGCGGCTATCGCGGAACCAGGATGTTGTGCTTATCTTCCACTCCGGCAGTATTTGTTGCCGCTTTGCCATCCTCATAGCGCTTCATCGACGCTGTAATGGCTTCGCGAGCGCGCGAAGCGTCGTGCCAACCCTTCACTTCCACCCGCTTGCCTTCCAGATCTTTGTAGATGGCGAAGAAATGGGTGATTTCGCGCAGCATGTGAGGATAGATTTCGGTGTAATTCCATACATCCGCATAGCGTGGATTGCTGCGGCCGACCGACAGAATCTTCTCATCCGGGATGCCCTGGTCCATCATGAGCAACAGGCCGATAGGACGAACATCCATCACGCATCCTGAAAAGCTGGGTGAATCGACCAGCACCAGCACATCCAGCGGGTCGCCGTCCTCGCTGAGAGTGCTGGGAATAAATCCGTAGTCACCGGGGTAGTGGACTGGGGAATGCAGGTTGCGATCCAGGCGGAAGACGTGAAATTTCTTGTCGTACTCGTACTTGTTCACCCCCTCGTAGGGTATTTCGATGACCGCCGTGATCACTTCAGGAGTTTTTGGCCCGGCGGGAAGTTCCAGATAATTCGTCATTCATTTTCCTTGAGTGTGGATTGCCTTTGGGAAATCGGCGGGCCGTCTACGTATAATTCAGTCACGATGAAGGCCCATGTGTATGTGATGCTTCGCAAGACCGTGCTGGACCCCCAGGGGCAGACCATCCACGGAGCTCTACGAAAGATGCAATATCGCGGTGTTGAAGATGTACGCCAAGGCAAATACTTCGTCCTGACCCTCAGCGATACGCTGGCATTGCCGGAAGCGCAGCTGGAGGTGGAGCGAATTGCCCGCGAAGTTCTCGTAAACCCCGTGATTGAAGAGTACACGTATCGACTGGAGCCGTGAGCGGAAACTTTACGTTCCGCGGAGAAGCAACCTCTTCAAGCCAAAAAGATGCGCGTTGACACCCAATCCTCGGGAGCCTAGAATCTGCTCCCAAGAGGCGTGGGACTGCCAAAACCCCCGTTCTGTTTGCTGAAGTTCGCGATCCTCCTCACCTGATCGATCCCCTCCAGTTCGGTCGCAGAAATTGGCGCCCTGTTTCCATTCGAACACCAGCAAAGGAGGACTGTCATGGCTGTGGATATGGATAAGTTGAACGCTTTTATGGGGCGGTTTGTCGGGGATCTGGGTGCGACCGTGCATGCGGGCATGGTGGTAATCGGCGAGAAGCTTGGGCTGTACAAGGCGCTTGCGACCGGGCCGATGACCTCCGTCGAACTTGCCGGCAAAACCCAAACCGACGAACGATATCTGCGTGAATGGCTGGCCTCGCAGGCGGCTGGCGGCTACGTCTCGTACGATGACAAGACGAAAAATTTCAGTCTCACCGAAGAACAGGCGTTCGCGCTTGCGACAGAGGACAGCCCTGCATATATCCCCGGCGCCTTCCAAGTGGCACTTGGAGCACTGGCGGCAGTCCCGCGGATCGCGGACTCGTTCCGTACTGGGTCAGGGATGGGGTGGGGCGAACATACCGACGACGTATTTCATGGAACCGAAAAATTCTTCCGACCCAGCTACGCGGCCAACCTTATCAGCTCGTGGATTCCCGCGCTTGATGGCGTTAAGCAGAAATTGGAGGCGGGGGCGCGAGTGGCGGACGTGGGCTGCGGGAAGGGATCGTCCACGATCCTGATGGCGAAAGAATTTCCCAAATCCAAGTTCACGGGATTCGATTACCACGACAAGTCGATTGAAGCGGCGCGCTCCAATGCACTACGGGATGGCGTTGCCGACCGGGTCTCATTCGAAGTGGCCAAAGCCAAAGATTATCCGGGAAAAGACTACGATTTTGTGACGGTTTTCGACTGCCTCCATGATATGGGCGATCCGGTGGGAGCGGCGGCGCATGTGCGCTCGTCACTGAGGGAAAACGGCACATGGATGATCGTCGAGCCGTTCGCGAACGATGAATTGAAGGACAATCTGAACCCCGTGGGCCGGGTTTACTACTCATTTTCCACTCTGTTATGCACGCCATGTTCACGGTCTCAGGAGGTGGCACTCTGCCTGGGAGCGCAAGCTGGAGAGTCACGCGTGCGACAGGTAATCACGTCGGCCGGATTCGGCCATTTCCGGCGCGCAACTGAAACTCCGTTCAACATTGTCTACGAAGCACGCCCTTGATCTCCGGTTTTTTCTGCTCCTCGAAAACGACCCGATATAGGCATCCAACAGGCACGAACGAACGCAAAATCGTTCCCCGCACGTACAATGGGACAACCATGTGCGGCATTGTTGGTTATGTGGGCAGCAAAGATCCTGTCCCGGTGATTCTTGAGGGGCTGCGGCGCCTGGAATATCGCGGCTATGATTCTGCGGGCATTGCTGTTGCCGGCGGTCCTGACGGTCTGGAACTGTGTCGCGCGCCAGGAAAACTGAAAAATCTGGAAGAAGTCTTGCGCCAGCAGCCCCTGCACGGAACCTATGGCATTGGCCATACGCGCTGGGCGACGCATGGCCGCCCCACGGAAGAGAATGCGCACCCGCATCGTGACTGCAGCGGGCGGCTGGTCGTGGTGCACAACGGCATCGTCGAGAATTATCTGCAGCTGAAACATTCGCTGGCGGCGCAGGGCCACAAATTTGTAACCGAGACGGATACGGAGATCATCGCGCACCTGATTGAATCGGAGTTAGCCGCGGCAAAAGAAAAAGGTCGAGCCATTCAGCTCGACGAAGCGGTGCGGCGCGCCGTGCGCCACCTGACGGGAGCGTTTGCCATCGGCGTCCTTTCCGCCGATTTCCCCCAGACACTGATTGCGGCGCGCAGTGGACCGCCGGCGGTCGTTGGCCTGGGCGATGGAGAATACTTCATCGCGTCCGATGTTCCCGGCATCCTGCACCACACTCGCAAGCTCTACTTTCTGGCGGATGGCGACATGGCCATCCTGACGCCGCAGGGTGTGACCCTGACGGATTTCGGTGGCAATCCGATCGAACGCAAAGTGCAGAACATCTTGTGGGACCCGATTCAGGCGGAAAAGGGCGGCTACAAGCACTTTATGCTGAAAGAAATCTTCGAGCAGGGAAGAGCGGTGCGCGACACCTCGCTGAGCCGGGTTTCCCTCGATACGGGCAAGGTTTTTCTGGAGGAAATGCAAATTCCGGAAGCCGAATTCCGAGCAGCGACAAAAATCAACATTGCGGCATGCGGAACCAGTTGGCACGCGGGTCTGGTTGGCAAATATATGATCGAGCGGCTGGCGCGTCTGCCGGTCGAGGTCGATTATGCCAGCGAGTACCGCTATCGCGATCCCATCGCCGACCCGAAGGCAATCGGCCTGCTGATCACGCAGTCTGGCGAAACCGCCGACACCATTGCGGCGCAGCGGGAGATTGCTGCCAAGGGCTCGAGGACGCTAGCCATCTGCAATGTGGTGGGCGCGATGATCGCCCGCGAGGCGAACGGCTCGATCTATACGCATGCCGGGCCAGAAATCGGCGTCGCGTCTACTAAGGCATTTACAGCACAGCTGACGGCATTGTTCATCCTGGCGCTATATCTCGCGCAGCAACGTGGCACGGTTGATGCCGATGAAAGCCTGGCTCTGGTGGAGGAACTGACGCGTGTCCCCAACAAGATTCGCGACATTCTGAAGCACTGTAATCCTGCGTGCGAGGCGCTGGCGAAGATTTATTCGAACGCCAGCGACTTTCTATTTCTTGGCCGCGGCATTCATTACCCGATTGCGCTGGAAGGCGCGCTGAAGCTGAAGGAGATTTCCTACATCCACGCGGAAGGCTATCCTGCGGGCGAAATGAAACATGGCCCAAACGCCTTGATCGATGAATCTTTGCCGGTTGTCGTGCTGGCGACGCAAGACAGCAATGATCCTACCTCCAAGCTGCGGTATGAAAAAACGCTATCCAATATTCAGGAAGTGACGGCGCGATCCGGCCAGGTGATTGCGGTAGCGATCGAAGGGGACCAGGAAATCGCTCAACTGGTCACCCACGTTGTTTACATTCCGCACGCGCCGGAATTGCTTCTACCGATTCTGGAAGTGATTCCTCTGCAACTGCTTGCCTACCATATTGCGGTGCGGCGCGGGTGTGACGTCGACCAGCCACGTAACCTGGCCAAGTCTGTCACCGTGGAATAGACGGACTCTGGCAGCCCCGGCCGGGCGAACCGCTCCCGGCTTCTTCTTTTGTGCAAACACCTGATAAGACTTCTGCGTCCAACTTCTGCATCCAATGTGGTAGAGAAGTTCCGATCGAAAGGAAACCCGATGAAACAGATCTTCGTAACCGCTTGCTGCATCATCCTCTGTTCGATCCCGGCGCTGGGCCAAAAGAAAGCCGCTCACGGAGCGGCAATGACGGACCAGCAATTCGTTAATCTCGCCGCACAGACTGATATGGTGGAAGCCAATCTCGGGCAACTGGCGCAAACCGCGGCTGCCACACAGCCGATCAAAGACTACGGCCAGATGCTGGTCACCGATCACACCAACGACTACAACCAGCTCTACGCCGCGGCGCATCAGGCCAATCTGGATGTGCCGAATGCCATCGATGCCGAACACAATAAGGCAATGGTTGACCCATTCCAGAAACTGCAGGGCGCTGCCTTTGATCGTCGTTACGTCCGTGAAATGATAGCTGGGCATACGAAAGCAATTAGCGTTTACAAAAAAGAAGCGGCAGATGCGCAGAATCCGGCTCTGAAATCCTATGCCGAGACAGCGTTGCCCGTTCTTCAGAAGCATCTCGATGACGCGAAAAATCTGGAGAAAGGCAAAACTGGAAGTAAGTGAAGCTGGCAACCAGGGACGAACGTACGCGTTAGATTCATTTGAACGCGGCAGTAAGTGAGAGCCCGCGAACCGGCGGACGCACATTTAGTCGCAGCTCGAAGTCGCTCCGCGCCCTCCTAACGCAATGATTTGTCCCATGCGGAGCCATCTTGTCTCATCTGTTAAGAGCATCGCAGGAGAGTTCGGCGGAATGTGAGGGGCTGAGAGCGGCGGTTCCGATGTTCTCCGGCGCGCCAGGTCCGGGCTGATGTGCGTTGACGTGAAGAAACAAAATGGTGCGGCCGTTTGAGGTGCTTCCAATCAGCCCCATAGGTGCCGCTGCTGTCTAGAGTTACCGCACAACCTTATTCATCCGAATGCCATCGGAACAACCCAGTGTCTGCGAACAGCTGCCAAAAAGATCGTCTCATTTTGACCTGGGTGCGAAAAGGGATCGCATGCGCACTCCTGGCTCTCTTCACATTGACGACATCGACAGCGAACGCCTATTCCGTGCTTTCGCATGAAGAAGTTGTCGACATGGCATGGAGCCGCCATATTGTTCCATTGTTGCGGAAGCGATATCCCAATGCCACTCCGGATGATCTACGCATTGCGCACTCCTACGCGTACGGCGGCTGCATCATTCAGGACCTGGGGTATTATCCCTTCGGCAGCAAAGAGTTCAGCGACTTGTTGCACTACGTTCGCACCGGGGAATTTATCAACAATTTGCTGAAAGACTCCGATAACTTGAATGAATACGCGTTCGCACTGGGAGCGCTGGCGCATTATCGGGGCGATACGATTGGGCACCCTTCAGTGGGCCTGGCGACTGCTCGTGAATATCCTCACCTGGAAAGTCGCTTTGGTCCTTTTGTCAGCTATTACGATTCACCTACGGCTCATATCCGAACCGAATATGGGTTTGATGTGGTTCAGGTTGCTCAAGGCCATTACGTCAAAGAGAATTACACGAACTTCATCGGCTTCAATGTCGCAACGCCGGTGTTAGAGCGAGCCTTCAAAGACACCTACGGCATCGATCTAAAGGCTGTGCTGAAGCATGAAGGCCTGGCGGTTAACACCTATCGTTATTCCGTCAGCACTGTCATTCCAGAAATGACCCGCGCCGCAGTGCTGCATTACAGCAAGCAGATCCAGGAGCAGGTTCCGAACTTCGACCGCAGCCATTTTGTCTATCGTGTGAACCGCGTCGACTACGAACATGAGTGGGGTAAGCAATACCACAAGCCGGGATTCGGAGCGCATGTGATCGCCTTCATCCTCAAGATTCTTCCGAAGCGCGGTCCATTTTCCGCGTTGAAGTTGCAACTTCCATCTGCTGCCGATCAGAAGCTGTATCTCGACAGCATGCAATCCACCGTGAATAGCTATGAAAAAGATGTCGACCAACTGCGAAGTGAGCCCACTCCTGATCGCACGCTGCAACTGAAAGATTTAGATTTCGACACCGGCAAGCCGACCGAGCGCGGTGAATATCCGCTGGCCGATAAAAGCTACGCGAAACTGCTGGATACGGTGACGCACGAAAAAAATGCCGACATTTCGAGCGACCTGCGTGCCAGCCTGCTCAATTACTACGACGGCTTCCATCCCCCGCACAGAAGCCGGTTCTATCCGGTGTTTTTCACGAGAAAGCAGCGGAAGCTGGAGCGGAATCTGGCATTGCTGCGGGCCAAGCAACCGCAGCCGATGACGGTGGCCAAACTATCCAAAGAGTTTGTTGGGAGCGCAGGCCACACAAGTCTGCGCGAAAATCGAATCCTTCGCTAGCAGCTAGACACAGCGCGCCGGAGCCGACAAAGCAATTTAGCAGGCTCCATGCGGTAAACTAGTAGGGAGATCGGGATACTCCCGCAATCCGCGCGCTTGCCAGTTGGATTCTCGCGTTTGCCGCCCAGCCAATCTACATACCAGAACAGGAAACTTCATTTATCGTGTCATCCGTCATCCGTAATATCGCTATCATCGCCCACGTCGACCACGGCAAGACCACCCTTGTCGACGCCATGCTACGTCAAAGCGGGACCTTCCGCTCCAATGAGGCGGTCGCCGAACGAGTGATGGACTCGAACGACTTGGAACGTGAGCGCGGAATCACCATTCTGGCGAAGAATACAGCAATTTTCTTCCACGATACCAAGATCAACATTGTCGATACGCCGGGCCACGCCGACTTCGGAGGCGAGGTCGAGCGCGCCCTGAAAATGGTCGACGGCGTCATGCTGCTGGTCGACGCCAGCGAAGGTCCGCTGCCCCAAACTCGTTATGTGCTGTCGAAGGCCCTTGAGGCGAAGCTCCCTCCCATCCTGGTGATTAACAAAATTGATCGTCCCGATGCTCGTCCGCAGGAAGTTTTGAACGAGGTGTATGACCTGTTCATCGATCTGGACGCGGGCGAAGATCAGCTAGATTTTCCGGTGCTGTACACGAATGCGAAACTTGGCACGTCATCGACCGACGCGAAAACTCCCGGCACCGATTTGCAGCCGTTGTTTGAGGCGATTGTGTCGACCATTCCGCCGGCCACCGGCGAGCCGAATGGGCCGCTGCAAATTCTGGTGACAAATCTGGATTACTCGGACTACCTGGGACGCCTGGCGATTGCGCGTGTTTTTAACGGCACGCTGCACACCGGGGATGAGGTTGCGATTTCCAAGCGCGACGGGTCGCTGGAGAAAACCAAGATTACCAAGCTGTTCAGTTTCAGTGGACTGAAGCGCACAGACATTGAGGAAACCACACTCGGCGACATCGTCGCGGTCGCGGGTATCAGCGGAATCACGATTGGCGAAACCATCACCAGCCTTGAGGATCCGGTGCCGTTGCCGACGATTTCAATCGACGAGCCTACGATCGCCATGCAGTTTTTCGTCAACAATTCTCCTTTCGCCGGGCGGGAAGGGCAATACGTCACATCCCGCAACTTGCGCGAGCGGCTTGAAAGAGAATTGCTCACCAACGTTTCGATTCGCGTGGAAGATGCCGGCAACGCCGACAACTTTAAAGTTCTGGGTCGCGGCGAATTGCAGCTGGCCATTTTGATTGAGATGATGCGTCGCGAAGGCTATGAGCTGATGGTGGGTCGCCCGGAAATCGTGACCCGCGTGGTCGACGGAAAGCTGATGGAACCGGTCGAGCTGCTTACGATTGATATTCCAGAAAATTTTGTCGGAGTTGTCATGGAACGGCTGGGGCCGCGCAAAGCAGAAATGGTGAAGATGCACAACCACGGCTATGGGCGCGTACGACTGGAATTTCGCATTCCCAGCCGCGGCCTGATCGGTCTGCGCAATGAAATGCTGACGGAAACTCGCGGCACGATCGTCATGAACTCATTGTTTGACGGTTACATGCCGCACCAAGGAGAGATTCCGCAGCGATCCACAGGTGCTTTGATCGCCGACCGTGCGGGCACAACCACGACGTACGCTCTGGATGGATTGCAAGAACGTGGGGTTTTGTTCCTTGGGCCCGGGAATGAAGTGTACGAGGGCATTATCGTTGGCGAACACTCGCGGGATAATGACCTGGACGTCAACGCGGTACGCGAAAAGAAGCTGACCAACATGCGCGCTTCCTCCGCCGATGATGCAATCCGCCTGGTACCGTTTAAGCCGCAGAATCTGGAGCAGGCGATCGAGTTTATCAATGAGGACGAATTGGTAGAGGTGACACCGAAGAGTCTGCGTCTGCGCAAGAAGATATTACAGGCCAATCGTCGACCCAAAAGGAATGCGGTGGCCGCCTCGGTCTAGTGATGCCCATGGCGGAGCTGCTCTAAAATCGAGGAACGCGCTAAGGTGCCCTGGCTGAACGAGGAGCCCTGGTATCGAGGACTCCACAGCTGGGTCAAAGGAAAATGTCGCAACAGGATTTGTTCTCCACGGAAAGCTTGAAACCCGAGGCCTCCGCATTGCCGAAGACAGAAAACTGGTCAGAATCCCCGGCTCCGCTTTGGCTGCAAAGGGTATCCATCGTCATCCTGGTGGTGTTTTGCTTCTACGTGGGGCTGCTGGTATTTGTTCTTCCATGGACGAGATACTGGAACGAAAATCATTATCTGCTGACCTTTTCCCCAATCGGCCCATTGATGAGCTCCGGCATTACGCGCGGAGTCGTTTCCGGACTTGGATTGCTGGATGTTTGGATAGGCATATCGGAAATCATCCACTACCACGAGCATCGATCCTGAGCGTGTTTACCTCACCTTCCGTGGCCGGACTGCAGCGTTACTAATGCGGATGTCATCCCACCATATGGTTCACGGTTTCGTCAAATTCACAATTTGAAACATGAGGTCTCGATGACCAATAGCAAGCCCGCTCCGCTTTCCTATGAAGATATGGGCTTTATCAATAGTCCTGACGGACGTCTGCTGCGGATCATGGCCGAGTATGTAAAGCCGTTTGCGCATTTTCGGCGGGAGAGAATTCAGGATACGGTTGTTTTCTTTGGATCGGCCCGGTTCATCGCCTTGGACGAGGCCTCTCGCACACTGGAGTTGTTGGATGCTCCTGGATCGGCGAAACCAGCGCCAATCGAAGAGCAGCCGGCTACGCCGGAACAGGTGGCTCTTGGAGAGGCAAGTCAACTGCAACGAGAACACGCCGAGGCCGCGGTTGAGATGGCGCAATACTACGAAGATGCTCGAAAGCTGGCCTATCTGCTGACGCAATGGTCGATGACATTGCACTATAAGCGCCATCGATTTGTGGTCACCTCTGGCGGCGGCCCCGGAATTATGGAGGCAGCCAATCGCGGCGCCAGCGAGGCCGGAGGCAAGACCATCGGCCTGAACATTCGGCTGCCATTTGAGCAGGCTCCCAACCCGTACATCACTCCCTCACTGAGCCTCGATTTTCACTATTTTTTCATGCGCAAGTTCTGGTTCGCGTATCTTGCGAAAGCGCTGGTCGTGTTTCCGGGTGGCTTCGGGACGCTGGACGAAATGTTCGAACTGCTTACCCTGACGCAGACCCGCAAACTGGCGAAGGAGATGACGATTGTGGTGTACGGGTCGCAGTATTGGAACGAGGTCGTCAATCTGGACACCCTAGTGAAGAAGGGAACGATTTCTCCAGAGGATGTGAAGCTGCTCCATTTTGCGGATACTCCAGAAGATGCATTTGCGATTCTCAAGGATTCGCTGACGACGAAGCATCTTGGCGGAAAGAAGCCGGAAGCTGGAAGTACGGATGAAGTTCTGGACGAGGAGTCGGAAATGTCGCTGCGTCCGGAAATCACGAAGACGCGGCCATAATTGCGGCGTAAATTGCCTTCGAAATTAAAAGAATCCTGTGGATCACTTGGAGGATCTTTCATTCGTCATCGGTCATTCGTAATTGTCGTAGAGACTTTAGAAGGGGAACGATCATGGAAATTCGAGAGATTTTTCTACCGGAATTCGACCAGGAAATGAAGAAGACTCGGGCCATTCTAGAGCGAGTGCCCGAGGGGAGGCCTGACTTCAAACCGCATAACAAGTCGATGGGGTTGGGCAAGCTGGCCGCACACACGGCGCAATTGCCGGAATTTGCAGTGCGAATCGTTGAGCTTCCGGAGCTTGACTTTGCGAAGTCGGACATGAAACCTCTGGTGATGGAATCGCGGCAGCAGTTGTTGGGTGCCTTCGCTGCGATTATCGAGAAAGCGCGGGCTGCGATTGCAGATGCTTCCGACGAAGAATGGCAGAAGAATTGGAAGCTCAGCTTTCAGGGGCACACCATTGCTGATGCACCGCGATTCCTGATCTATCGCGAAATGTTTCTGAACCACATCATCCACCACCGCGCCCAATTGGGGGTCTATTTGCGTCTGAATGATGTCCCCTTGCCGGGGACGTACGGCCCGTCGGCGGATGATTCCATGGGCTTTTAGGGAACCCGTCACGTCTGGCGTTTGCAGGATTTGCGTGGCGCAGATATCTACCCGACGAGCTGCGCCGCTTTCACTTCGCGAATGCCTACGCGCCTGACTCTCCGCATGACGCTGTTGCATCATGCCTATGAAGACGGCGAACAGCGCATTGCATTTCCCGCAGGATTGCGGTCGACGAAATGACTTCCGGGCGAATTTCAAGGAATTGAGCGACTAGATATTGCGAACTTCTCGGGCTTTTGGCACCAGTTCCTGGCCGGGCAAAACAATTTTCGCTTGCAACTTTCGAAACCCGAACAAGACGCCGACTTGCGGCGCAACATATCGCGTGATCCACATAACCATAAGGATCTCCGGAACATAATGACCCCAGAGCTGAGGATGGACAGGCAACAGCAGGCCTGGTGCTGCAAAGGCGGCATAGGCGACTAAGACAAGCCCCCATGGACTCTCGCGGGCGTCTCCGAAGACGCCATTCAAGAAGATAAAGGTAAAAAAATACAGAATTGGCAATACGACTACAATGCCGGACCAGCCTAACTCGCGATAGGCGTCGCCAATGGGCGCCCACGCCACTTCCGTTGTAAAGTCCTCCGAGCTCGCTTCGTTCGTTTCGCGGCCATAAATGTTTCCCAGATAAAGATTTACCCGGCTGGGCCAAAGAAAATGCGGAATCACCATTTCAAATCCGTCCACCAGATAGCTAAGACCCACTGGACCCGTATGCTGCGTGACCTCAATGAGTCGGTCGTCCTGGCAGATCAAGGATTCACGATCCAGCAGGCCATGCGGGTGGTCATAGCAGAGAGAGACCTGATTGACGTCTTCATTCTTCTTTAAGGAATCTGCGTACCACTCATACATCGCCGGGATCGTGGCGGGATTTTTCAGCAGGTCGATCGTCGCGTTGATGGTCCCCGTCAGTGTCGACTGCCGAGTCATGGAACGGGCATATTGCGCCCAGGGAAATAGAAATCCAAGGGCGAAGGCCAGCCATGCCATCATCGCCATCACTTGCAAGGGCCGGAACCGGTAATCCAGCGCGGCGCACACGAGGAAGTAGGAGAAGAAGGGGGTATACATCCCCTGCTTTGAGGCAGCAATAAAGCCAAAACCAGCTACGTAGAAGATGCTTACGATCACAATCCAGTTCATGCTGCGCGTCCCGCGGCTGATACAGATCTCATAATACGTGGCAAGAATTGTTGCCATGGGGATGAAGATGTTCAGCTGATTCAAGGCAGCCCAAATTGTCCCGTTGGCGCCGGTGTTGTAATTCGTCAGAAGGATCTGACTGAACAGTCCAATCACCAATAATCCGGCCGAGGTGTTCTTCAGGTTTTCCAGGTCTCGAGCGGTGAAGCGCACAAAATTGCGCCTGGTCGAGAACCTGCGGCTTAGACCGGCGGCTACTAATATCCCTGCCCATCCGATCGCCGTGGCTGTGATCGTGATCATGGGTTGTTCGAAATGGAGGTTCGTTGGCTCCCAGGTGAAAACCTTAAGGAAAAGCAGAATGACAAACGTGGGAATGGCCAGGAAAAATACAAAAGCTCCACTCGTTGTGGCCAAGCCGTCCAGTAGGTTGAAAGCCATGGCGCTGAAAACCATGGCTAAACATGCCAAAAACGCGAAAACAGGATCGGTACCATCCAGCAATTGCGCGAAAAGCAGCAACACCGCCGCAATCAACACGTAGTTGATGTTGATTCGCGTTGGGTAAGGTAAGCGCATGAATCAAATTTTAACGATGGGAGGGAGCCGCCTGAAAATCTATTGTTCATCATTGAAGCGGTGCTGGAAAGCCCACCGGCCGGCCTCGATGATGGCCTGTATGTACAAGAGCTTGGTCAATAGCGAGTATACCAACTCAGCGCACGAGAGGTTCACGCATTCCGCGCCGCTGAATTCAGCCTTGCACATCAGCTTCTTCCAGGCGACGCAGACGCCCGAATGCTTCCTGGGGGAGCTGATCGCTCCGGCGCGTCAACCCGTTCGCTCTATTAACTGACGTCGGATATATGCTGCGATCGGTGTGCTTATAATCGGAATGACATGAACCGCTGGCTGTGTCGCAATTCTCTTGTTCTGGGCTGTGTGGCCTGTGCGGTTACGATCATGCTTGGCTATTTCGCGACCGAGTCGGTCATCGGCCACAGCCGCGCAGACGAAACTTAGCTGGCGTCCTCGGATTTGTCGGTTACGCCGGGGCTATTTGGTTCTTCGTTCACGCGAATCCGCAGCGAGCTAAGGAAGTTCAAATCCTGGGAGGTGAAAGGTCCGGAGCCGGGGGTATCTGCAGGTTGCGATTCTGCCGTCTCGGGGGTGGCTTCATTGAGCCCGATGGTCGCTTCCAGGACCAGCATGACCTCAAAACCCTCCGCGCGGATATTGCGCACCACGCCGGCGATTTGGTCGGATTCAGCTACGGTCTCGTGGATGGCTTCGCCAAGCTGCTCAATGAGATTGCGTATCTTGCGATTCAAATTCAGCCTCCCCGCGCCGAAATGACGGCGTTTTTCTTACCATACTTTGCTTTCGAGAAGAGGGCAATGTCGTACCGCCCGACTGCTACACTTTTTGTGTGTGGATAAGGTTCGTCTAGGTCGAAGGCTTGGGATCGGCACCCGCCTGGCAGCGAAGGCTCTGCGGGAGCAGGCGCAGAATTTGACTTCCACGGGAAATGCATCGCCCGCCGCACCTGCGACCCAAAGGCGACCTGCCCCCGCGCCACCCAGGACAGAACCAAAGCCGCGCCCTGTGAAGACGCCCCGTGTGGTTCCCGAGGGCAACTTGGTGCGCAAGGCGGCGCAAGGCGGTCGCGGATTCGGTAGAGCTTTCTGGAAGGCGTTTTCCGCGGCTGGCAATGCATTGTGGCATGAGGTGACAGGACTTTTCTTCGCGTTATTTGCTCTGTTTTTTGGACAGAGCCTCTGGCGCGTGCGCGATGCCTGGAGATTCGGACCAGAACATCGGCATTTCGAGATTGATCTGGTAATGACTGTCCTATTTCTTTATTTTTCTATTAGCGCTTTCGTCCGATCACGTCGCACGCCGCAATAGGATTTTATGACTGCCGTAATCCATGCAGTCGCAAGGGGTTGTTGCGCCATGCCAAGCCACTCCGCAATGAAAGATCCCGCGATGGGTTCTCCCGTTCCGGCCACCTCCAGCTTTGAAGTCGAGCCTATCTACGGCCCTACAACCGGCCCTACAAGCTCGCAGCCGTCGAACATCGAAAAGAAACATGATGCGAGCCGTGATATCGGCTTTCCCGGGGATTATCCCTTCACGCGTGGCATTCAACCTACGATGTATCGTGGGCGGCTGTGGACTATGCGCCAGTACGCCGGTATGGGCGACGCGGAAGAAAGCAATCGCCGCTACAAATTTCTGCTGGCCAGCGGAACCGCGGGCCTCTCGGTTGCCTTTGATCTGCCGACGCAAATCGGCTATGACTCCGACGATCCCATGTCGCTGGGCGAAGTGGGCAAGGTCGGCGTCGCGATCGATTCCATTGAGGATATGGAGCGTCTGTTCGCGGACATCCCGCTGGACAAGATCTCCACCTCGATGACCATCAATTCGACGGCGAGCATTCTTCTCGCCTTGTATGTCGCGGTGGCCCGACGCAAGGGGCTCGATATCCAAAAACTTTCCGGCACCGTACAGAACGACATCCTGAAGGAATATATCGCGCGCGGAACCTATATCTATCCGGTGAAGCACGCCATGCGCATCATCACCGATATGTTTGCGTGGGCCAACCAGAATGTGCCGGAATGGAACACTATTTCCATTTCCGGCTATCACATGCGGGAGGCAGGCTCGACCGCAGTGCAGGAGGTAGCGTTCACCCTGGCGAACGGCAAAACCTACGTGCAGGCCGCGATCGATGCCGGTTTGGACATCGACAAGTTCGCGCCAC
This sequence comes from uncultured Acidobacteriota bacterium, assembly GCA_963817855.1. GTDB lineage: Bacteria > Acidobacteriota > Terriglobia > Terriglobales > Acidobacteriaceae > JAKAAZ01. The sequence continues at coordinate 912,165 of CAWFQA010000001.1, forward strand.
GGCTATCATTTTTTTTCAACGCGCACAGCAATTTCCTTGAGGAGGTAGCGAAGTTCCGTGCGGCGCGTCGCATGTGGGCCCGGATCATGCGGGAAGAATTTGGCGCGAAGAATCCGCGCTCGTGGATGTTGCGCTTCCACACGCAGACCGCCGGCTCTACACTTACCGCGCAGCAGCCGGAAAACAATATTGTTCGCACGGCTGTAGAGGCGATGGCGGCCGTGCTGGGCGGAACGCAGTCGCTGCACACCAATGGCTACGATGAAGCGCTGGCATTGCCCACCGAGCAAGCGGCGCGCACGGCACTGCGCACACAACAAATCCTCGCGTATGAATCGGGTGTGGCCCAGACCGTCGACCCGTTCGCCGGCTCCTATTGCATCGAGGCGTTCACGGACGAAATTGAAAAACGAGCCTCGGCATACCTGGAAAAGATTGCTGGGATGGGCGGAATGCTTCGTGCCATCGAGCAAGGATTTGTGCAGCAGGAGATTCAGAATGCAGCGTATGAATTTCAGCGAGCCGTGGACAGCGGATCTGCGGTCATCGTGGGAGTCAATCGGTTTGCTCGCGAAAGATGAGACGGAAATTCCGCTGCAACATATAGACGCTGCGCTGGAGCGCAAGCAGGTGGAGCAGGTGCGTGCCCTACGCACTCGCCGTGAGGCGATTCGCTGGAAAGCCGCATTACAGGGTGTTACGGATGCTGCTGGCGGCGGGGCGAATCTGATGCCCGCGATTCTGGAAGCCGTGGAAAGCTATGCGACGGTAGGCGAGATTGCAGGCACTTTGCGAAAGGTCTTCGGAGAATATCAGGAGACCGTCGTTATCTGAAGGCGGACGGAGATTCCGTTGGCCACGCAAGTGCGAATGGGCATCCAACTGAGGGGCATATGAGAACCAGCCGGAACTACGTGGTCGAACCCAAGCGCAGACGTGCCTGCTTCCCGGCATTCGTGCTCGGGCTGGTCCTGGGGATCATTGGAATTGTGGTCTTCACTCGCGAAGCGAAGACTGGAATCTGGGATCAATTGGCTGCCGTGGTGACTGGACGAAGCCTGTCGAGTGATACTTCACTGCCAACCGTCGTCAATAAGATTCAGCGCCTGCAGCGGTTGGAAACCGTCAACTATTCGCTCGACAAAATCGTCGAAGGCGATCGTCAAGGTTCTGTCCTCCCGGATTTTTTAGTCGGCGATAAAATATTACTGGTGGTACATGGAAATGTCATCGCAGGTATCGACTTGGGCCAGCTGAAGACGAGCGATGTGCACATCGAAGGCCGCACCGTCCAGGTGCATCTGCCGCCAGCGCAGGTCTTTGTCACTGCTCTCGATAATACAAAAACTCGCGTCTACTCGCGCATGACGGGCCTGCTGGTTCCAGAGGATCCCAATCTTGAAAGTCAGGTTCGCGAGCAGGCGCAGCAGCAGATTCAACAGGCTGCATTAGCTGACGGCATTCTTGCGACAGCTAATAAAAATGCGAGCGCAACCGTCACTTCGATGTTGCTGGGCCTGGGATTTCAGCAAGTCTCGGTCAACTAGGCGTCGAGCCAATCTCTCAATCCCGCACTTGCATCGCATTTGTGTTCTTATAAATTCGTGGACAATCCAGAGCCTCATGAGTTTGAAATTGGGAATGTGCAAGTCGGGTCGGGAAAGCTGTTCCTGATTGCAGGGCCGTGCGTCATTGAAAGTGAAACCCACGTTCGTACCATGGCCGATGCAATCCAACGCATCGCCGCTGATCTTGGCGTGCCGTACATTTTCAAGGCCAGCTTTGATAAAGCAAATCGCACCTCAGTAAAAAGTTTTCGTGGGCCAGGACTGGAAGAAGGCTGCAGAATTCTGCGACGTCTGGCGCAGGCAACCGGCGTGCCTGTGCTGACAGATGTGCATGACGCGCATGACTGCGAGCGCGTTGCGGAAGATGTGGATGTGCTGCAGATTCCGGCATTTCTTTGCCGCCAGACAGATTTACTGGTGTCGGCGGCGCAGACTGGACGAGCGGTGAATGTGAAAAAAGGACAGTTCGTTGCGCCCGCGGACATGAGCCATGCGGTGGAGAAAATTCACGCCACCAGCAACCCGCCGCGGCGGGCGCGGGTATTTTTGACGGAACGCGGCGCCAGCTTCGGATACAACAATCTCGTCGTCGACATGCGTTCTCTGGCGATCATGAGGGAGTTCGCCCCAGTGGTGTTCGACGGCACGCATTCCGTGCAGATGCCTTCCGCACAAAATGGCGTCAGCGGCGGCCAGCCAGAATTTATTCCGGTATTGGCTCGCGCCGCAGTGGCCGCGGGCGTGGACGGAATCTTTCTCGAGGTCCACGACAATCCGGCGCAGGCAAAATCAGACGGCGCCAATGCGCTCGACCTGAAAGTATTGAAGCCGCTGCTGGAAACATTGCTGGCAATCCACAAAGTGACCCGGGCATAGCGAGGGCTCGAAGTCGACGCCACGAAGCAAATGAAGCGGTAGCGAACTCAACTCTATTTCGCGTGTGGCTGCTGCGGTTGAATTTCAGTGAACCCAGCGGGAACGGCAAATTTCCCAGCATCGATCGGCGAAGAGGAAAATCCAGACATTTCCGTTTTTGACTCCATCAGCACGGTTGCGGCGGGAGTCTGCTGCGTCGTATTTGCGTTATCGTCAGCTGGCGGGGGAGGCGGCGCCTGCTTCTTGTGTCCGAAGCCGCCAAATCCACTAAGTCCCAAGCCACCTAGTTTGCTCGTAATCGCAGTGGATACCGACTGCTGCGCGACATCCTTCGCGGAAGGCATTTCTGGACCAGACGGGCTGGGCGGCAGCGGAGCTTCACTGGCTGCCGGCAGCGGTTCTCCGTTGGCCGTCGCCCCCATCCGCATGATCTGTTCCACGGGAATCCCCTTGAGCTTCGACATCTCGTTCACCATGTCCGACATTCCCTGGGCCGCCGCCGGCTGCATGGCAGTCAGGGTGGCAGACAGGCCGCTGTCTCTGAATGCCTCTCCCATTTTGACTGCAAGTTTCTTTTGAAAATCACGCAGCTCGTCATAGCCCGGAATTTCCGGCGCCATCCACATATCGTTGGTGATCGCGAAAGCGCCTTTTTGCCCGTTCGTGGTGTCGGTCCCGATCATTTCCATGGTGAGAATCGATTCGTTGGCGTCGACTCCGCTCACCTGCTTCGTAGATCCGGTGTTGCGCACATTCACTTTGAAGCTCAATTGCACGTTCTCCGGTTGCTGTTGCGGCTGGGGTGCGGGGGTCTGTTGCTTCGCCTGTTGTGCCTTCGCCTGCTGCACGGCTTGCTCGAACTGCTGGCGCATTTGCTCGAATGTCATTCGCGTATAGGTGTGTTTTTGCAGATCGACATTGGTAATCGTTTCCGCATCGAGATCGATGATCTGGATCGTCTGCGGATCAAAACGGGCCATGCGGTTGCCCTGTACGTACACACTAGAGACAACAGGAGCGCTAATATCCTTGGCCTGCTTACTGAAGTGTGACGCAAATTTCATCATGCCCATTAATGAGCCACCGGTAATCTGCGTCGTTTCCTGATATTGAAAATCCGCGAGCGCAGCTGCGGGCAACAACAGGCACAACCCGAGCGCACCGAATTGAAGTCGGTTCATAGTCCCTCCTTGGGTACAAATCGAAATAGGGAGGGGTGCCCCTGGGGAGGGCGGATGGCGATACTGTACGCCACAGCGGGCAAGATTGTCCACGGTATCTAAGACAGAACGGGGACCCTGCTTTCACCGGATTGCAAGGTTCGCAATAGAAAACCCGCGGCAACGATGCAGTGAACCGCGGAGGGAAGGCCTGAAATTGCAGGAAGACTCATGGCGTCATTGTCGTTTCTGATCGCGCGACTCGACGTTCCGGTTTGGGCGCAGCAGGGTGAAAGCAATCGATATGCAATCCAGTCAATTTTCCGTCGATGCGGTTGAGTCCTTGTTCTACGATGTCTAGAACCTTTTGCGCGGCACCAACAGCACGCAGGTTCAGGAGCAGGTCATGTTGTGACGCTGGAGAGGCGTCGAGCGCTCCCTCGACCGCCGGTTCCTGGCCGTTGGCGCACATGGCCGCTTTCAGAAATCCCGCGGCGGAATCGACGATTGCCTTCAGGTGGACAATTGTGATCTGGTTCGCGGTGAATTGTCGATCCAGATAATCGAGCAGCGGCCCCAACATCACGGCTGGCGAGCAGGGGACCCTGGGCTCAATCGTCACCTGCAAGTTCAGCCACGCCAAGGCCGCTTCGGCGCGTGCATATTGCGCGTAATCGATATCTAGAATCTCTTTTCCCACTCTCAAGGTGCCTGAAAAGATTTCATCGAGCCAGCCTGCAACGCCTTGACCAATTCGAGCACTGACCTGGCGCACATGTTGCGCCGAAATTTCCGGGCAATCTTGATAGAGATCCGATTTTGTCCAACAAACCAGATCGGCTTCCTGCAATTGTTTGTGAAAAAGAAAGCTCAGATCGGGATCGGCATCGTCTGCCAGCAAGCTCCTGGCTCGGTCTGGATCGACGAGGACAGTAAAAGGAGCCAGTCGAAATTGGTCGCGATATTCAATCAGCGGGTGAAGGATGGTGGCTGAAATATCCGTGCAGCTGCCGACCGGCTCAGCGAAGATCACGTCGGGCTTATAGGTGAGCAGATCTTCCATCACTCGAAGCAGATCGGAAAGCTTGCAGCAAAAGCAGCCGCCGGTCACTTCGCCCGCTTGTATTCCGTTGTGCGTTGCGTAGCCGGTATCTACCAGCTCGTTTCCCTGGTCATTCAGAATCACAGCGCTGCGCATGCCGCGGCGTTCCATTTCTTTCGCGGCTGCCAGGATCAGCGTCGTCTTTCCTGCGCCAAGAAATCCGCCCACCATTGCGATCCAGGGCTTGCGGCCAGTGGTAACAGCCGTCATGCCTTCAACTCAATCTGCAACGTGTGACCCTCAGTTAACTGGAGTGGAGACTCGAAGTGAAATATGGTTGTGCCATCGTGCTTTTCCATCGAATGTGTAGCGGCGCTGCCGTTGTTGCGAGCGGTCGCCGACGATCCTGATCCTGAAATTTCACAGGAGCGACAGGGCAGCGCACCCGCCAGCACCTGAATCATAAAGCGAGTGCCGCCTCCGGCAACAGGTCGGTAGGCAAACGTTCCCCAGCCTGTTGCGGTGGACCAGAAACAATTGAAGTTCCTGTGCGCTGCGCGCGGAACCGCCACGACGGAGGCCTGGGGCCCATCGAATTGAAAGCCGCTGAGCGCGACGAAGCTGGTCCACGAAGCCATGGCACGAGCGTAGTGATGGCCGCACTCCGCTTCATCCCACGGGCTGCGTTTTTCGCCATCGTATCTGGCGCGGACGTTGTGGATGCACTCGATTCCTTCCGCGACCATTCCGGAATAAATCATCAGTGCGGCTGTCGCATGTTCAAATCCCGTCATCACTTCAGCGAAATACGGGAACGGGATGCGCGGCCGCGGTGCTTTGCCGTAGTCGCAGATCACCATAGCCGCCTCGTTGTTCAGGGCGAACGTTCGCTCCACGTTGTCGTGATCGACGAGCGTCCGTTTGTAGTTGTACTCATAGATGGATCGAAGCGTCGTTTGCACATTGGCCGGAGAGACCAAAGGACCCAGGTTCGTCACATGAGCAAGATATTGACCGAGTAGTTGGTCGATCAAGCAGCCTTTTCCGACCTGATATTGAGGGTCTTCTGTTTCTTCCGTTCCCATGCCGCCGCGCAAATGCGGGGCAATTTTGCTTGCGGGCAAACCGCGAATTTGCTGGATGTAGAATTCCTCGTTGAATAGGTGCGCATCGACCCAGGGACTGCCCTGACTGAAGATTCGGTGATATTCCGCGGCGGATGTCGTGTCGCCGACCGCACGCGCCATCTCTTCTCCAGCCCGCAACGCACCGAGATAGTAAATTCCGCAGAGAGGATTTGGTCCATAAAACTCGACGTCGTAGGTATTGTGCTGAACACCTGTCAACACTCCGGACTTGTCTGGATCCCAGCCATCCGGCTCCCATGCAAAAGCAATCGCCTTTTTGATTTTCGGCCACCTGGCCTGGAGCCATGCGTTGTCGCCAGACAACCGCCAACCCAGATAGGCGTGCATGATCTGGCCCATCTGCCCGTCGGCAGCGACCAGAGGAAAGCGTGGAAGTCCTTCGGGAAGCAGTTGTCGCGCGCGTATTCCGCCGGCATCATCTTCGGAGTAGCCGAAAGAAACATTCCGCAACGATCGCGCGAATGACGGGAATAGAAATTGCGTCGCGGTTTCATAATTCCAGACGTGGGTGCAGTTTCCAAAGCAACATCCAAGTGCGTCGTTGCTGCCTTCAAATCCGTGGAATTCTCCATCGGCCGTGCGGAAGCAAGTTGTAGAAGCCAAGGTCGACAAGTTGGCGCTGGCCGCCTCCTTCACGACATCGTTCAGAGTGCTCGCTCTGAACGCATCGGCAAAGGCGCGAGTGCGTCTTTCCAGCTGCGGCAAGTGGGTCGCGGTATATTGCGCAGCTTCCCACGCATCCTTGAAGCGGGTGGCATAATAGTTGCCGATGATCGTATTTCCTTTTCCCGGGGGCGCCGACCAGCCGCACCAGTCGGGTGTGCGATTGGGAAAGTGCCAGGCAAGCAGAAATGTGATCGTTCCGGAGCGACCGGAAGGAATCGTCGTTTGCTGGCAGAGCGCGCCGACAGCATTGCGAGGAGTAGGTTCGGTGCCCAACTGACCATGCTTTGAAAATTCATCCCAATACAACAAGGGAGCGGTCCACCATGCCTCTTTCGGCCATCCGCGCCAGTGGGTCACGTTTGTCTTGGCCCCCCGCATGGCTGCCAAAACAAAACTGCCGTGCATCGGGTCCTCGGACGACAGTGCCGGATTGCTCATCAGGAGGCCTTCTAATTGTTGGCCGGTGCGATATTCGTTCAGGCGTGCATCCGACTTCAAGAGTGGACTGCTTTTTGCGGGGTTGGCTGCCACGGGATTATCGATCGAGAAGGCGATGCCGACTTTGGCAGGCGACAATCCAGGATTCGTCACGCGGTATCGCAGCACGGCGACGGGAAGCCCGGAGTCGTCCGGATCGTGGGGAATGAACGGCGAGAAAGCGTCGAGCTCCACTTTTACCGGAAGCCGGTGATCTTCAAAATCAATGTGCGCGAGCGGATATTCCCCGGTGAACTTCGCCCCTTCCAGTCGGCTGAGTCCCGGAGCATTGTTCGAGCCGAGCCCGGACTCTCCCTGATATGGCGGGAGAATGCGCGATTCCAGCACATGTGCGATCGGTGTGGAGTTGCCGGACTGAATCCAGATTGCAGGGAACGCATACGCCGGCGAGCCGCCCTGGTTGGGTCGGTTGAAGATTTCCCAATCACGCAGTTGTCCACGACCTCCAAGGCCCAGGCTGCCGGCGGCGACACCGCCCAATGGAAACGAAATCATCTTGAGTTGGCGGCCCTCAAATATACGAGGATAAGTAATTTCGGTTTGACCGAGCGGGTGATCTTTGCCGAGGTTCTGAGATGGGCTCGCCTGCCCCTGCATGGTTCCGGTCCAATGGCCCGACTGGGTTGCTGCGCCAATCACTCCGGCCGCTTGTTTTAGAAAGTCACGGCGCGGCAATTTGCTCTTTCCGCTCATTGCTCCTCCTCCTGCTACTTCAACTTGACCGGGGCTGTTGCTATTGCCGCGCATCCTTGAATCCGAATATCGCCGTGGACCTTGCGATCGCTATTGAACGCCGATATCGGATGCGGCAGATCCTCGATTTTTCATCTCTTGTCGCAGTTCCTGCTCCGCTGCGTCGCTCCAATACCTGCAATCCAGGCGCAGAAAAACGGATGTGTAGGGGATGGTCAGAGTAGTCTTCAAAATCAAAATGTGGAAACTATTGCTCGTTTGATTCATTTGTTGAATCAATTGTTCATGAAGCACGGAATGAACCGGTAGGTTTCCCAGAGCGGTTTTGATCTCGCCACGAAACTTGATGACTCCGGGGGCTTGCTGTTCGGTGACAAAAGGGAGCTCCGCATCCATAAACACGACCGGCCTGACATGCTTGGACTGAGCAATCGATCGCAAAACGCCCCGCACAACGGTTAGCTGATCGGTCCCGGTCACCACGGTTTCAATGCCCGGAGAGGTCTGCAACGGGTATGCCGAATCGACAATGACGATCCAATTTCGGTGTCCCAGGAGCGGTATTTCCTGCTGAACTTTCATCTGCCACGGGATAGGATTCGCCGCATTCATCGGCATCCAGAAAAACAAAAACAACGATAGAACCAGCAGAAACTTCATTGAGATTCACCTCACAAAGCCGTCGGGTGTACTTTACGCCTGCCTTCGAGTGGCCAGTTTCGCGGGACGGAAAACATTCCCAGAATGTATGCTTTATTAGTGCTAGACGCCAACGCCAACCGGAACCTCTATAAACTCAACGAGATGCGGCTGAAAGATTGCAAGTTAGAAGCCTTCCGGATTCAACAGCAATCGACGGGAGGATCAAAAGTTCCCATTGTCCTCCGAAAGTTCTTTCGTGTTGAGTGGAAGATGGGAGTCCTTTCTATTCCACTGGCATTCGAAGTTATCCTTCGTGTCGCTTCATCTAAATTCATTGTAACTCTTGACACGTCACTTTGAATCATTATATAAACCTCTCGGCACGAAAACAAGCCGCTTTTTGTCGGGAATTTTGCGCTCAGGTGGCCCCAATTCACACCTTTTCAGGAGGCTCCAGTGTTTACAAATCTGATCGCCAGTCGGATTCCGGGTCTGCTTCGCTTGCTGTGTTGCCTCTCCGTTCTGGGTGTTCTAACGATGGCTCCGGCGCTCCAAGCGCAAACCGCAACCGGATCGATTGTCGGTATCGTTCGCGATGCGTCAGGTAACGTCGTGTCCGGCGCGAAGGTGGATTTGTTGAATGTGGCCAAGAATCAGGTCGCCAGCACAACCACGAATGCGCTGGGATATTATTCCTTCCCCCTGGTGCAGCCCGCACTTTACAGGCTGACCATTCAGGCGCCGGGGTTCAAGCAGTTTGTGCAGGAAAATATAAAGCTGGACGTTGCCACCACCTTGAGCATCAATGCCGATCTGCAGGTTGGGCAGGTATCGCAGTCGGTCACGGTCACCGGTGCGCCTCCGTTGCTGGAATCTCAGACCTCCTCGCTCGGCCAGGTCATCAGCAATAAGTCGATTGTCGATCTTCCCCTGAATGGCCGTAATGCCTATGGGTTTGCTGCGCTGGTTCCAGGAGTGATCGCGCCGTATGGATTTACGCAAACTGCATTCGACGAATACAACGATCAGTTCATTTCTATCAATGGATCGCGGCCCAATCAGAACACATTTCTTCTCGACGGCGGAATCAACTCTGAGCCTGCATTCACCGGCCCGGGATATTTCCCAAGTGTGGACTTGGTCCAGCAGTATAAGGTCCAGACCGCCGACTTCGGTGTGGAGTTCTCCCACACGGGCGGAGGTTTGATCAACGTCATCACCAAGTCAGGCAGCAATCAGATTCATGGGTCCGCATGGGAGTTTTTCCGCGATACTGGCCTCGAAGCAAATGACTTTTTCTCCAACAGGGCGGGGCTGCCGCGGGCGCAGTTTCGGTTTAACCAGTTTGGGGGGACGCTTGGCGGCCCGATTAAAAAGGACAAGACATTCTTCTTCTTTGCCTACGAAGGTCTTCGGTGGGTACAGAGCGGATCTGCAGTCGGTACACTTCCAACAGCCGCTCAACGTAGCGGTGATTTCTCTAGTACCTATAACGCTCAAGGACAGGTCATTCCGATTTACGATCCGTTCTCCACCCGACCGGATCCAGCCAATCCTGGCCAATTTATACGGACGCAATATCCTGACAACAAGATCCCCACAACGGAGATCAATCCAGTCGCAGCCTCGATGTTGACATATCTTCCTTTACCGAATCAGCCCGGGGATTCTGTCACAGGCAACAATAACTACTATGTGAATTTCAGTTCGCCCATCGAAGAAAACTCATTTTCTCTCAGAATTGACCAAGCGATTTCGGCGACCCAGAAGCTCTTCGGTCGTTATTCCATCAACGACACCACTCAAACTCGCCCTGACCTCTATGGCAGCACGAATCCGAAATTTGTCATCAGCAATCCCACCGCGGGGAACGATTTTCTGCGTCAACAGCAGGTGACCATCGACTACACAAATGCGTTTAGTTCCAATAAGCTGCTGGATTTGAACAGCAGCTACGTTCGTTATTGGATCGGACGAAGCCTGCCTGGAATTGGCGTGAATCCGACCGTAGTGGGCCTGCCGAGCTATTTCGACACCTTGGCGAAGAGTTACACTCCTTGCTTCCCGTCGGTCGGAGTCTCCGGTATGGGATTAAATCTTTCTCTGGGAAATATCGGGGGAGGATTCATGGGCGGCGGATGCTATAACCTTGGCGATGCGTATCCTGACCTACACGAATACGGGAATTTGACGATCGTTCACGGACCCCACACGTTTAAGGTGGGCGGCGACTTTGGGATCGCATGGCTTTCCACCACCCGCTATACGCCGGCTGGACCAAGTTTCAACTTTGGGCCGAATTTCACTCAAGGGCCGAATCCTCTTGCTTCGAACGGCTCGGGCGTCGGATTCGCATCGATGCTTGCGGGTACGGGAAGCGGAAGCAGTTCCAGCGGCGGTCCGGATCAGATTCTCTCCAGCAAATACTGGGGCGCCTATTTTGCGGACGACTGGCGCGTGACACCCAAGTTCACCGCAAACCTAGGGATTCGTTATGATTACGACTCACCTTGGGTTGAGCGTCACGATCGGTTTACTGACTGGACTTCAACCGCGCTTTCACCCTTGCAGGTCTCGGGTTTGCCCCCGATCATGGGTGGACTTGAGTTCCCTGGAGCCAACGGGTTGCCTCGCTCCGAGTTCGACCCTTTCCGGAAAGAGATTGCGCCTCGCATTGGATTTGCGTTTGCCGCAACCCCAAACACCGTGATTCGTGGCGGCTATGGGATCTTTTTTGCTCCTCTTAACGGTGCCGGTTTCAACGGGCTGGCAGTTCCAAATACAGGATTTTCAGCAACGACACCATGGGTGGGAACGCTCGACGGAGTGACGCCATTGAATACGCTGAGCAATCCATTTCCGCACGAGTTTGTGTTGCCTACGGGAAGTTCGCAGGGACTTGCGACCCAGATTGGGCAGGACGTGGTGGGAATGAAACGGCATCGGCCCGTTGCTTACGCGGAAGAATGGAATCTCGACGTGCAAAGGACACTTCCAGGAAATATGCTCTTGGACATCGCATATGCCGGAAGCCATGGGATCCATCTCTATTACGACTACAATCCTGACCAGTTGCCCGATCAATACCTGGGGCAAGGAAATACGCTGAACCAGCAGGTGGCGAATCCGTTTTACGGACAGATCGCGTCCGGAGGGTTGAGCAGTCCGACCGTGGCCGCAAGTCAGCTGCTAAGACCTTTTCCTCAATTCACAAGCGTGATCCTGGGCAACAGTTCGTTTTGGGGAGCTTCCTCCTACAACTCACTCCAGGCAAAGCTGGATAAGCGGTTCTCACATGGCTTTAATTTTCTGGTGGCGTATACGTGGTCGAAGTTGATGGACAATATGCCGGCATCTGAAACAGGATTCCCCGGTGGCTCCTATGGTGGCACGTATCCGCAGGATTGGTACAACCTGCGATCTGAGTGGTCTGTCTCGTCCTTTGATACGCCGCAGTATCTGGCCGTTAATGGTATTTATGAATTACCCTTCGGACACGATCGGCGCTTTTTCAACCAGAGCAGGGTGGCAAACTTCATCATCGGTGGTTGGCAGCTGAACGGCATTACCTCCTTCATCAGCGGCACGCCGCAGGAGGTGTTTACCGCATCGAACACACTCTTCAACTACGGCGGTGCCCAGCGTGCAAACTGGAACGGTAGAAATCCTTCTTTGTCCGGTCCAATCCCTGAAAGATTGAATCAATATTTCAACGTCAGTTACTTCAGCCAGCCGGCGCCATTTACCTACGGAAATTCTCCGCGAGAATTAGGCGACCTGCGCTCCCCTAGATTTGTGAGTACCGATCTTTCTGGAATAAAGAACTTCCCAATCCACGGCAATATCACAGCACAGTTTCGAGCGGAGGCGTTCAACCTGTTCAACCATCCCACCTTCGGACCGCCCGATACCACGCTGGGGGATGGAACCACGGGTGTAGTGAACAGCCAGGTCAATCTACCGCGCCAGATCCAGTTGGCCGTCAAAGTCCTGTGGTAACGCGGAAAACCCCGGAATGCAGACAAGCAGATCTCCAGACGATCGGAGGTGTCGATGATTCGTTGCATTGAGACATGTGACATCGTAAGGCGAACCGTTCGTGCCTGCGCAGGCATGTTGGTTACAGTCGCATTGTCATGCACATTCCTGTACGCGCAAGCAACGGCCTCTGACGCCGGAATAGGTCCGAGTCTTGGATCATTGCCGAACCTTACCAAAGGTTCAGAATCGCGAATGGTCTCGCCTGAAAATCCCACGGGAGGGAAAGGACAAGGCGCAATGGCGATTCCCAGTCCATCGATCCCGTTCAGCGCTGCTGCTGCGCATCTTGGACAAGGGTGGAAAGTCCGACCCTTTATCAAAATTGCCCCTCACAGCACGGAAACGATCATGGATGTCTCTGGGCCCGGCACGATTGAACACATCTGGATGGCGAGCAGCCCAAACTTTAGCGGAAACGGTCGAGCAACTGTGTTGCGATTCTACTGGGATGGGGAGAAGAGTCCATCCGTCGAGGTGCCGCTGACGGATTTCTTTGCCATTGGAAACGACAGTTTCGCGCCGGTCAATTCTCTTGCAGTTATCGATGTTCCGACATCTTCAATGAATTGTTATTGGCCCATGCCATTTCGCGAGCATGCAAAAATCACGGTGACCAATGATTCAGACAAAGAACTTCCGCTGTTCACCTACCAAATTGACTATCGGTTGAGTGCCATGCCTGCCAACGCGGCCTACTTTCACGCGCAATGGCGACGGGCAACGGTGAATTTTTCCGATCCGGTCTACACCATTCTGGATGGAGTGAAAGGGGAAGGTCGCTATGTCGGGACATTTCTGGCGTGGACGCAATTGTCTTCCGGATGGTTTGGTGAAGGTGAAGTGAAGTTCTACCTCGACGGCGATACGAAATTTCCCACCATTGTGGGCACCGGTACGGAGGACTACTTTGGAGCGGATTATGGCTTCCCGGCTCTATATTCCACCGCGTATGTCGGAAATGTCTTGAACCCCAAGAGTAATAGCCCAGAAGGGGGACCTCCGCGGCATAGCTTGTATCGCTGGCACATCATGGATCCGATCAGTTTCCACAAGGATTTGAAAGTCACGATTCAAGATTTGGGATGGTATCCGAACGGCGTGTATCAACCGGAGGGAGATGACATTGCATCAGTTGCCTACTGGTACCAAATGGAGCCCCATACGCCATTTCCTCCCTTTCCGCCATTATCTAAACGGTGGCCTCGATAGAAGTCTCCGGCCCGCTCCATGTATCCATCATGATCGACTTCGGACTTTGCGAATTGTCGCTGATGAGACGGGCTACACTTTCCTGCAGGTGGTTGGATGAAGATCAGCAGACGAGACCTACTGTCGCGAGGGCTTGCCGCCGGCAGCGCTTTCTGTATATTTCGCAGGCTGCCTGTGTGCGAGGCGTTGTCGAATGCTACGCCACACGGGCTTGCCGCCGATCCTCGACGCCCGCAGTTTCATTTGTTGCCGGCAGCGAACTGGATGAATGATCCTAACGGGCCCATCTATTGGCACGGAAAATACCACATGTTCTACCAATACAACCCCAACGGCGCGTATTGGGGCGATATGCATTGGGCTCACGCGACCAGTCCCGACATGGTCCACTGGACACATCTACCCGTTGCGTTGTCGCCTACTGCTGGCGGTCCAGATGCAGGTGGATGCTTCACGGGCACCACCGTTGTTGACGCGGGGATGGTGACTGCAATCTACACAGGTGTGGTTTCGACGCCGGAGAATCTAGCGACCATTCGCGATGGAAATCATAGCTTGCGCGAGAGTCAATGCCTGGCGGTTTCCGCAGATCCGGAATTGAAGCAATGGTCGAAGCTGCCCAAGCCGATTATCGATGCGCCTCCCGCCGGCATGCACGTCACGGGGTTTCGTGACCCTTCGCCATGGCGTCAAGGGGACTGGTGGTACATGACAATCGGTTCAGGATTTCCGCATCAGTCTGGCGCGGTGCTTCTGTATAGATCGAAAGACCTGCGTCATTGGGAATATCTGCATGTACTGGTCAGCGGAGAGCCTGCGGAACGAAATGCAACCCATCCTGTGGCCTCCGGAGATATGTGGGAGTGTCCAGAGCTTTTTCCGCTTGGCGGAAAACATGTTCTGATTTTCTCAACCCAGGGAAAAACGCATTGGAAGGTCGGCGAGTTGGATCCGAAGGAAATGCTTTTCCATGCGGATAAGGATGGGATTGTGGATTATGGGTCCTACTACGCAGCCAAGACGCAACTGGACCTGCGTGGGAATCGCATTCTGTGGGGATGGATTCTCGAAGCGCGTCCCCTCGCGGAATATCGTGCCGCGGGGTGGGCCGGAATGATGTCTCTGCCTAGAGTGCTGACACTGGCAAGTGATGGTGGATTGGCGATGCAAGTGGCGCCCGCGGCTGAGGTGCTGCGCGGAAGGCAGCAGGTTCTAAGGGTCACATTGAGCGAAGAAAAAAACACCGAGCAAATCGGCAACATGACCATCGAGAATTGTTGCGGAGAGATTTTCTGTACGTTGAAGCCGGGCCGGGACAAAGTTAGCTTTTCATTGCGCGGATCGCGGCCGAATCTAAGCGCGACGGAGACATGGCTCACGTTGCAGTACGATCCCGCGGCGCAACATCAAATATCGCTCGATGGGATTGTCATTCCCGTGGAGTTGAACGATCTGAATACTTTGGAAGTGCACATCTACATCGATGGTTCCGTCGCAGAAGTATTCGTGAACAAACAGATCACGTATACGAAGCGGTTCTATTATTCCGGCACTGATGCTCCCGCGATGAGTCTGCGCATTCTTGGCAAAACAACGAAGGTCTCCAGCCTGGAGATGTGGCAGCTCACGCCCATTTCTCCGAATCGGCTGACCTCCTAATCAATGCCGCTTCTGACAGGGACTTTGCCGTCGACGATGCCTAGCTGATGCCAACTTTGTAGCGAGGCCATTTCGAAATCATCTCCCATGCATCGATGGTGGGTTCCGATTCGCATTCCAACTCGATTACTGTCATGGGCGAATCCGGCGCGTCGACGGGCAATCCAGTTAGCCGCAACGTGAGCGGTTCATTCTGCGTGAAGGAAACGCTCTGTCCGGTTTTCAGCAGGCGTGCCGATGTGACCTTGGCCTTCAGACCGCCAATGGCGACCACAACTCCAGGCTGGAAAAAGCTCAGCCACTGCGCCGCTGGTGTCACTCCAGGCCAATACTTCTGATGTACATACAGAGTGTTTCCGCGACGAGTAAATTGCGTGTTAGGCGCGGCAGGGAACGAGCCTCGATCGGTCAGATAGATGGCCTTCCCATTCGTATCAAGCCACGCGCCGACCTTATCCAGAACATCGACGGATTCCTGCGGAACCGATCCGTCCGGCTCGGGCCCGATGTTCAGCAGATAATTTCCACCGCCCGCCGCGCAGGTCGCCAGATTGCTCACAATCTCCTTCGGCGTTTTCCATGAGTCGTCTCCGCGGTTATAGCCCCAGCTATCGTTCAGCGTCATGCATGTTTCCCAAGCACGTCCTTCTTTCGACGCCTCGATGTGCTGTTCCGGTGTGGAGAAATCTCCATCCAGACCATTGCGGTTGTTCACTATGATTTCCGGTTGAAGCTGGAACACCATTTGATTCATGCGCTCTGATTCCCACTGCTCCGGGGTTAATGGCGCATCCACGTCGTACCAGAGAATATCTATCTTGCCGTAATTGGTCATCAACTCGCGAATCAGTCCATGGGTATAGGCGACAAATCGCTTCCGTGCCGCTTCGTCGGTTTTGCAGCGCGCACCGTCAGGATGGTGCCAGTCCATCAGCGAATAATAGAATCCAACTCGCAGACCCTCCGCGCGTGCCGCTTCAACATATTCCCGCACCAGGTCTCGTCCCGGACCCTGCTTGGGCGCGCAATAATCCGTCAGCTTCGTATCGAACATGCAGAAGCCCTCATGATGCTTGGTCGTCATCACCATGTACCTCTGCCCGGCCCTCTTCGCGAGTCTCGCCCAATCTCGCGCGGCATTGGGCTTGGGGTTGAAATGTTTCGCCATCAATTTATACTGCGGAATCGGAATTCCTTCGGCTTCCAGGGCCCACTCGTGTTGACCCAAAACACTGTACAGTCCCCAATGGATGAACATTCCGAACTTCGCTGCATGCCACCATGCCATTCTTTGCGCACGGGTTGCGGCTTGCGTTGCGTCCGCGGCCGAAACTGCGTCGCCGCCGGCGGCAGACTGCGGAGCAGCAAGATTGAGCGCTTCTGCGTGAGTGGAGTACGCCAAGGCCCCTGCAGCGCCAACCTGCTTCAAAAAGGAGCGTCGTGAAATTGCATCGATTGTCATCTTTTTTGGTCTCCTTGAATCTTGACTGCAAATTCGTGCGGGTTGGCGGCATCGAGGTGAAGATTGAAGGCCACTAGGTCACCGGATTCTCCGCTTCCAGCGTTCTGTGAGAAAGTTCGGTTCCGAAGAAGGAATACAACGCAACGCCTGCATAGGCAAGCAAGGGAATCAGGTACGCGAGCGCGATGCTGTGCGACCACTCGGAAATCAAGCCCATCGCCGGTGTCAGCACCGCGCCGCCAACAATTCCCATCACAATCAAAGATCCGCCAATTTTTGTATTGCGGCCCAACCCGCGAATTCCGAGAGCAAAGATCGTTGGGTACATGACGGACATGAAGAAGCTGGTGGCAAATATCGCCCAGAGTCCGATCCATCCCGGAAACCAAATAGCGATCGCAAGCAGCGCAATATTGATCAGGCCATAGCCGCCCATTAACAGGTGAGGCTGTACATACCGCATCAGGGCAGAGGAGGCGAACCGACCGACGCCAAATGCAACCAGGGTCCCTGTCAGCAAATATCCCGCGACCTTTTCCGGCTCGCCGGTTGAACTTTCAACATACTGAATAAAGTAGCTCCACGTGCCCACTTGCGCGCCGACATAAAGAAACTGCGCGACGATCGCCAGCAGGAAATGCGGATAGTGCAGCAACTCCACAAATCTGCCATGGTCTTCGTTCGCGCTTTCATGTTCCCCTGCGATAGCAGGGAATTCTGTGCGCGCGATCAGGAAAGCCCAGAAAAATGCGATCGCCCCGATGACAATATAGGGCGTGACAACTCGCATGGTTTCCCGATGAAGATAAGCCTGGTAGGTATGCGCAGCCCGCATTAGCGCAACCTGCTGCGGGTTCAGCTCAATGCCAGAAAAAATAAACACTGTCCCGATAAGGACGCCGCAGATCGACCCCAGGGGATTGAAGGCCTGCGCAAAATTCAACCTTTGGGCTGCACTTTCAGGGTCTCCCATCTGTGCGGCGAATGGGTTCGATGCCGTCTCCAGAAAAGACAGCCCGGTGGCGATCACAAACAGAGCTGCCAGAAAAAATGAGTAACGTCCCACGAGGGCGGCGGGCCAGAAAAGAAATGATCCCATACCGAAAAGAAGCAGGCCGGTGATGAAGCCCATTTTGTAGCCGAATTTTCGCATCAGCAAAGCGGCTGGAGTGGCCAGCAAGAAATATCCCAGATAAAACGCGGACTGCACCAGACCCGCCTGGAATCGAGAAATCGCAAATGACGTCATGAATTGACGGATCAAGACGTCGTTCAGGTTGTTGGGAACGCCCCAAAGAAAAAACAAGCCCGCGACCAGGAAGAACTGCAGGCCCATCCCCTGCGGAATCAGCGGGTGCTGTTGGTGCGGGTTGTGCGTGGTTATTTCGGTTTCTACAGGAGGCACCAGCATTACAGGCGAATTCCTCTCGACATCAATGTATTCCGCTCTCAACTCTATCGACTTTTTGTGCGCATTCAGGTCCGTGGCCGCTATGTCCCGGCACTAAGAAGAGGCCTTGTTCTTCCAGTCGTAGTTCATATAGACCACGTGCGTCTGAAGATACTCCTCGAGTCCATGTTTGCCATCCGCACCGCCGATGCCGGATTTGCGCCAGCCTGCATGAAAGCCCTGCATCGCCTCAAAGTTTTCACGATTGACATAGGTCTCGCCGAACTTGATTTCGTTGCAGGCCCGCATGGCGACGTCCAGGCTGCGTGTGTAAATCGAGGAGGTCAGTCCATATTGACAGTCATTGGCATCTTCGATGGCTTCATCCAGGTCTTTGAAGGTAGTGATCGGCAATACTGGGCCAAACACTTCCTGCTGCATCACCTGCGAATCCTGGCGGCAGCGCGTCAGCACCGTAGGCGAATAAAAATATCCCTTTCGATCGGCATACTTTTTCCCTCCGCACTGCAGCTCTGCACCTTCGGCGACCGCCGTCTGCACCGCTCTGTCGACAGACTCCATCTGCGCTCGACTGACCATCGGCCCCATCTCGGTATCCTTCTTGAACGGATCACCGACGACTGTCTTTTCCATGGCTTTCTTCATCGCTTCAACAAAGCGCCCTGCGATTGGTTCTTGAACATACACGCGCTCGGCACAGTTGCAGACCTGACCGGTATTGATGATGCGCGAGGCGCGAATGGATTTCACCGCGAGGTCCAGGTCCGCGTCCTGCATTACGATCGCCGGCGCTTTCCCGCCTAGCTCGAGCGATACCTTGGTCACGTTGTCCGCCGCCGCTCGCATCACAGCAATGCCGCCTTCCACGCTGCCGGTCAGGCTAACCATGCCAACCTTCGGATGCCGTGCGAGGCCATCGCCCACTACGCTGCCTTTGCCGGACACAAGATTAAACACACCTTTCGGCAATCGCGACTTGGCGACAATCTTGGCGAACTCGAATGCATTGTTGGGTGTTTCACTGCTGGGCTTGATCACGATCGTGTTTCCAGTGACCAGTGCGGGCGCCATTTTGCGAACGATCAGGAAAAACGGAAAATTCCAAGGAAGAATGCCGGCGATCACGCCAATCGGATGTTTGAAGAGAAGAATATTTTCTCCGCGGCGATCGCTTTGGATGATTTCGCCCTCGTAGCGGCGCGCAAACTCCGCCATATAGTCCAGGTAATCGGCAGAGAAATCCACTTCTACTTGTGCCAGCGACAAGATCTTTCCTTGCTCTTCGGTAATCACATGTGCCAGGCGCTCGCGATCCGCCCGGATGGCCTGAGCAATCTCGCGCAGATATTGTGCGCGCTCAATCGCCGGCAATTGGCTCCAGCTTTTCTGCGCTTTTTCCGCAGCCAGGACGGCCGCGTTCACGTCGTCCAAAGTTCCGCTGGGGACCTCGGAAATCACTTCTTCTGTCGTAGGATTGATCACTGCGATGGTTTTCTGCGATGCCACCAATTCGCCGTCAATCAACATTTGATGCCGAGGTAGCGTCGTGACTGTGCTGTGCATAGGGTCCCTCACTTTCCCGGTTCATGCGTGCATGTGTGTTTGTTCCATCCGCGCGTAGGCCTCATCCCACACACCGGTACTCTGCGGGAAATAAGTCACACATTGGATGGATGCAGCGATTGCGGCGCGACCCGCGCCAATGTTTGAAACGTGTCCCGTGGCGACGGCCTGCAGCATGACGTTGCCAAAGGCGGAGGCCTCCGCGGGACCGCTAACTACCTTGCGATTGCAGGCATCGGCCGTCATTTGGCAGAGCAGCGAATTCAGGCAGCCTCCCCCGACAATCCGAATGGTGTCGAGCCGGCGCGCCGTCACGGCTTCCAGCGACTCCAGCACCGAGCGATACTTCAACGCGAGACTTTCAAAGCACCCGCGCGCGACCACAGCGATGGTTTCTGGATTCGGCTGCATGGAGCGGCGACAATATTCAGCAATAGCGCGATGCATATTTTCTGGCGCGCGAAAATCGCTCGCGTCCACGTCCAGCAAACAAGCGAATGCCGGCGCAGTTGCCGCCATCGCCGAAATGTCACCCCATGTGTAATCGTGTCCCTCGTGGCTCCATTGCCGTTGACACTCCTGCAAGAGCCAGAGCCCGGTAAGATTTTTGATCAGCAGGATTGAGTCGTCGGCGCCGCCCTCATTGGTGAATCCAAGCGAGTAGGCTCGATCGGATGTAATCGGCTCTCGCAGTTCGACTCCCATTAAGCTCCACGTGCCGCTGCTGATGAAGGCGCTGTTTTCATTCATGCCTGGAATTGCAGCCACAGCGCTGGCGGTATCGTGCGACGCGACTGCTACCACTGGAAAGCCATGGCTGCATCCTATGTCGCGCAGAACTTCAGCACGGACCGGGCCCAGCTTCGTTCCCGGACGAACAACATCGGGTAGGATGCGCGGTGGAATTTCCAGCGTGTCCAAGACTTGTCGCGCCCAACCGTTTGTGGGCGAATACATCTGGGTGGTTGTCGCTTCGGTGTGTTCCACCACTCGTTCGCCGCAGAGAAAATAGTGGAACAGGTCCGGAATCATGAGCAGCGTTGCTGCTGCTTTCAACTTTGGGTCGGCATCGCGCACCATGGAATAAAGCTGAAAAATGGTGTTGATCTGCATGGTTTGCACGCCGGTCCACAAAAACAGTTGGCGCTCGTCAATCCGCTGGAAGACAAGCTGGGGAATGCCGTCCGTTCTCGCATCGCGATAGTGATACGGATTGCCGAGCAATTCGCCGCTTCCGTCGAGCAGCGCGAAATCCACTCCCCAGGCGTCCACTCCAATGGCGGCTGGCGGATCATGAAAGCGCTCACGATACAGCATCAGGCCGCGTTGAATTTCAGACCACATTCCTGAAACATCCCAATGCAGGCTGCCGCTGATCTCAACGCCTCTATTTGGAAAGCGATGCAATTCGTCGAGCGAAAACTTGCTGCCATCCCAGCGGCCCACCATCAGGCGCCCGCTGGATGCACCCAAATCTGCAGCCACGAAATGTACCGACTGGGTCATTCTGTTCCATTGAGAAAAACCGACACTTCCGCCGTCAACCGGCTAACCAGTTCATCCACGTCATAGCTGGATGGTTGCCGGACCGGTTTATTGCTCGATGCATCATCTCTTGCGTGGATCTCGGGCGTCTCGGCGGCCTTCGGATCACGGGCTAACCGCGGGTCGGGCAATCCCCACCTTTTCTTAATCGCCAATAGGTCAGCGATCTTATGGGGAGGAATCTCGTTTAACTTTGGCCGCAGTTGCGAAGCAATCATCACGGTTTTGCAGTAAGTATCGACCACCTCAACATACCACTCGGCGTGCGTCACCGTGTCTGCCCAGCAAACGATGCCGTGGTTCGCCAACAGAATTGTATTGTGATCCCTCACATAGGGCAGCACGGTTTTGGCGAAGGCATGCGTTCCTGGGGTCTCATACGGCGCCAGCGCGACGGGCCCAACAAAGACTTCCTGTTCGGGAACTAAATTCCCCTGGGGAATGACCCCGGCAACCGCATGTGCGGTGGCATAGGGAGGATGACAGTGAATCACCGCTTTGGCCGCCGGGACCGCTTTGTAGATCTCAAGATGGAGCAGAATCTCGCTGGTCTGCGGACGATCGCCACAAATCTGATAGTTGTCCAGGTCCACCAGCGACAAATCTTCCCGGCAAAGGTCGGCTTTGCTGCATAGCGTCGGTGTACATAGAACGTAGTGCGGCGAAACACGGACGGAGATGTTGCCGCCGTTTCCGTCTACATACTGTCGTTCCCAAAGCTTCCTGCCGACACGCAAAATCTCTTCTTTCAATACGTTTGCTTCGGGTGAGTTGAAAATCTCCAGCGGGTCATCCGCCGCCATTTGCCGTGATCGTTGGGCTGCAACGCACTCAAGGACGGCGCGACGAACTATGTTCGAAATCTGGTTTTGATCGAGCTTTTCCATGGGTCATTTTGAAGGGCAGATGCCAGTATAGTTCCATATTAATCCACAATCAACCATATTAAATCACGATTGAACTGCCTCGATCTTGGCTTGTATGATGGGGGGCGATGAGGCAGGCGCAGCGACAAATCAAGGTGCAAGAGTTATTCGCGAAGGAAGAGTTTGTCAGTTTTGAAGACCTTTGTGAGCGCTTCAAGGCTTCCAAATCCAGCATCCGTCGGGATTTGATTGAACTGGAACGAAAAGGTGTGCTGCGAAGGGTGCACGGTGGCGCCATTTCACTCCAGACGCGAGACGAATCGCTGGATTTCAAGCGTCTCTCCATCAGTTGTCATGACGAGAAAGTCCGCATCGGGAAAGTCGCCGCTTCCTTGGTCAAAGACGGCCAGACCGTGATCCTGGGAGGGGGATCGACCGTGGCCGAGGTCGCCAACAACCTCAGCAACCGATTAATCCAGATCGTTACTAATTCCGTCCCGGTTGCGCAGGCCTTTTGGGATAGCAAGCAGGCCGAGGTCACGCTCACCGGCGGCTACCTCTATCCGCGACTGGGGGTCCAGATTGGCCCAATATGCGAGCGAATGTTGGATAGCGTTTCGGCCGACATCCTCATCATGGGGATTGGCGGCGTGACCGCTGCCGGAATCAGCGATTCCAACAGCCTGAACGTGGAGTCGATTCGCGCTATGATTCGTGCGGCGCGGAAAGTCGTCATCGTGGCGGACCGGTCGAAATTTGGCCGCGACTCCATGATCCACGTCGCCCCCCTCAGCGATATTGACCAGATCGTGTCTGATAGAGAATTGGATCCGGAATTTCAGCAGATGTTGAAGAAGAATGATGTCGAGTGCATTCTGGCATAGCTCGAACGTCGTAAGGGCCCTCCCGCGCAGCATCCCGAATCGAGCGACTAAAGATACTCTCGAGCTTGGGAATGCTTGTGAGCCGTCCGGCAAGGCACAGGTGGCACAACTCAATTAAAGGGAACCCGTTGTTAACGGAAACAAACTGGAGTACGAGGGGCAGATTATGAGCCGGTTGGCGTCTGCGCTCGCTGCCCTTCGTAACCTCGGCAGCTATTGGAGCCGACCAGCATCCAGAAGAGCATAGCAGCCAGCGCTGCAAGAGATGCAATGCCTATCAACACGTGGGGATAGCCGAACCTCACATATAAAATGCCGGCTCCGGCCGTTGCCGCGGACGCGAACACGGCGTTGCAGAACAGTGTCATTGATGCAGCCGAACTTCGCTCTTGATCAGGCATCCGAGTCATCAATAGGTTGTATAAGCCTGGACTGCACATCCATTGCATCGCAGAAAATCCCAGGTATAAGACCACTGCCAGTCGGCTGTCGCGAGTTATAGCTAGAACACCCAGCGCGCTCGCGGTCATCAACTGCGTTACAACAATTCCATTCAGCAATCCGAGCCGACGAAAAAGCAAGGGGGTTAAGAGACCCGCGCACAATTGCAGAATCTGCGAACCGGAAAAGATCACTCCAATACTCTCCATGGAAATGTGCAGATTGCGTGAAAGATAAACATTTGCAAAAGGGTTAAACGCAGCCATGACTCCTGTCCACAATGCCATCGCCGGCAGATAGCGCAGAAGGAAAGGGTGGATGATACGGCTCTTACGGGTCCGGATTTCTACTGGTTGAATTTGTTCGGATGATTCGGAATCCGCTGGTGGCAGCCGCAAGCGCAACACGGCAGTTAACCCGACGGCCGCAATCGCGCAGGAAGCCAAAAGGATGATCCGTTTTACTTGTTCAGGTTGAAGAGTAAAGCCAGCCATATCCAGCCAGCGAGGCAGATAGCCACAGACGAATCCTCCTAGCGTACTGGTGCCGATGCTCACTGAAAATATGAGGCCGAATGCGGAGGCACGGTTTTTCTCCGTTGTCAGTCGCGCAAGCGCGGGCAAGAAGCACACGCCCCACAAACACATGGCGAGCCCCGCCACGAACGCGAGGCATATTTGCGCCATTTCTCCATTGAACATGGTTCGGAACGCGCCCAGTATCGACGCACCTAAAAAACAGACAATCAGCAGCGGGCGCAGCCCGAACTTCCGCGCTAGAAAACCGGCCGGCAATGTTCCGGCGACCGACCCGAGTGTGACCGCGCCAGTAATCAGGCCGATGGCGCGATCGTTGAATCGGAGGTCCAACAGGTAGAGGTTGTACAGAAAGAAATAAACCGAAAATCCGAAATCAAAAAAGAACGCAGCGGCAAAGAATACCCAGAAGCCTCGACTTAACTGTTCTTCGCGTAACCACGCGATGGGGTTCCTCAGGAACGAGGTGCGTTTTCGGCCAAGGGTGTCTTCCATTTGCGGTCGCAGCAACTGCGCCACTATATACCCTCCCGAACCAATTTCTGCAGCCGATAAACTCCCCAGTCGAGATCGGTGTAGCGAAGCTCAAATACGTCTACCGTGAGCAATCGATCGATCGCCTGGTACTGTGTTTCAAGCGAATTCGCAGATCCAGACAGTACTTGCCGCATGAAATATCGCGCCACGTCCTTACGATAAGGGACCAGCTCTGGGGGAGCTCCGCTATTTCGATTCAGAAAGACAACGAAGTCCACCTGTGCCGTTTGGGCGCAGGTCATGTAAGGTAACGAGGCAGTCGGCATCTCAATGGAGGGTTTGCCTGCCGCGCGCGGAGTAATTTCCAACCCAAGCACTTCTGGAAATAGCGTCGCGGCTGAAGGTCGAAGGCGAACCTGGTGGCACCCCCCCATCACTATGCGCTTCGTACCGCCATTCAATAAAAACGCGGCATCGTCCGTAACGTATGTCCATCCATCGCGCGCACAAGCGAATGCCAGCGAGGATTTACCTGCACCCGAATCCCCGCACAGTAGTATGCCGTGACCATCCAGTGCCACGCACCCCGCATGGATCGGAGTTGCATAGGAAGTGGCGATGCAGCACACCGGGGCGCCCAGCAAGAAGTACTTCAGATAAAGCGGGTGCTGCAGCGCTGAGCGGGAGATCGAAATCTGCGCCCGATTTCTGTCGAGGTCGACAATGCTGTAGTTCATCCCATCAGCGATGCTAATCGTCCAGGGCAACTGAAGCTGATATACCGGCGTCGGCGGGCATTCGGCAGATCCACCCTCCGCGACATACACATCAGATCGGATCGGCTCGCTGTCATGCATTCGGTTAAACATTCCCCAGAGCTCTTCGAGTAACTCCAAGACTTCGACACGGTTGGTTCTAACCTCGACAGCGAACCCATACGGATGAAAAGTCTTCTTCAGCGAGAGTTCGTCGCCCGCGAGCTCGTGCCGGGAAAAGTCCAGCTTCTGCCCGATATCGCATGCGCGTTCAATGTCCTTCACTGTCATCATCGATATCTCTCCACTCGCTGCGCCGGAAAATTCAAGGCGCCCAGCGCCATTCAGGTTCAGAAGGTGTACTTCAATGCGAATTGGATAATACGCGGGTTCGTCGCGGCCGACGTAATCCTGCCGAACGACCCGCTCGCTACCGGATGGATTGCCGTTGGATCACCATATCCCAGGCTGGTACTCGGGTTGGAAAATTGGGGGGTGTTGGTCAAATTGAAGAATTCTGTCCTGAAGCTAAGGCTGCTTGTCCCTTTGAGCGGAAAGAGTCGCTCGATTGCCAAATCAAGATTGTGCTGTCCCGGACCGCGAACAATACCGACCCCACTATTGCCAAAATCCTGATCGGCGAGGCTGGTTCCATACGGCGCTTCAGGAGCGCGAGTGAAGGCGTTTGGATCCAGGTAACTTCCAAGAACTCGCGAGTATAGCGATCCGTGCGTCGACGGATTACTGCCGGTCCGTTGAGCTCTCACCTGGCCAGGTAGATTTCCGTAGACCGATCCTGCATTTGTGTCGTTAATCGTGAGTGGACTGCCCGACTGGAGTACGGCGATACCTGAGAATTCCCAATTCCCAAATAACAGTCGGGTCATTTGTGAAGCTGCAGAAAACGTTGGTGCTGCCCAGACGAAGCTAGCGACGGCTCGCTGTGACCGATCAAAATCCGTAAGCCCATACGCTTGATGCGGATTGTGCTGATCGTTCGTCAGCAGCCATAGTTCGTATACATCGGCTCCTCCTGAACCGCTTGTCTGATTCAGGCTTTTTGACCACGTATAACTCCCTTGTAGCTGAAGACCATGTTGCATCCGTCTCGAAACACTCACCTGGAGCGAGTTATAGTTCGCAATAAAATGCGACTGCGTAAATAGCGAGCCCGGACTCACCCCCGCGATAGGGAGCCGGTTGATCACGTTATTGACGGAGTTAGTCGTCTGCCCATTCACAGGGCTTTGTGGACTGGCGAGTAATGCCTGATCGAATTCAATCTGGCCTGGCCGATGGCTGGATGTCGTTCCTACGTACCCCACTTGCAAGACGTAATTGCGACCCAGCAGATATTGCAGATTCAAGTTGTATTCCTGTGTCCTGCCGTCGCGCATGTTTGGATCTGTGCCCTCAAGGAAGGGAACCGACGTCGGAGTGCGTGGCATAAAGATCGGGTAGCTTGATTTCGGCAGCACCAGAGGAACAAACGGACTTGCCAATGTTGCGGGTCCGTTGGGGGCGCCCGAAACGATTTGCAGGGTAGCGAACGGAGGCTGGCTCAGGGTAGTTGAAGCAAGATTGCCAGAGTGCCGGTCGAAGTACACTCCATATCCGCCGCGTACGACAATCAGTGGTTTCTCCGTCATCTGCCAGGCGAAACCAAGCCGCGGCGAAATATCTGAAAGTGGCGTCTTCCACATTCCCGCATAGGATGTTTGCGTTACGCCATCCGGAATGGCCCCCTGGAAATTCGAGGGCACAGTGAAGCCGCTAAACGATCCCGTCGGTGGAACTTGCCCTTCCGCAGTATTTGCATCGAAGTTTGCCAGCCGGCCGTGGATCTCTGTCGGAGCGCCAAAGACCTCATATCGCAGACCCAGATTCATAGTGAGTCGTAACGGAGTCAGTTTCACGTCATCTTGTGCAAACCCGGCAAAATCCGTATAGCGTTCGTCCCTGCGGAAGATCCCGCCGCCCGCCATGCTCTCGGTCACGTTGCTAAGGCCTTGCGGGCTGCCATTTTGGGTCGCGCTCTGGCCAAGCAGAAAATCACCGAACGTACTAATGTCGAGCAGTCCAGTGGTTTCCTCGGGCGTGTCGATATCCACCTCATGCCGCTTGACCTCGGCGCCAAACCGCATATTGTGCATGCCTCGGGTAAACGCAAGCGTATCCTGCCAAACAAATGTGTTCGTGACTTGCCATTGGGACGGAGTTCCCGCGTCGCCAATCGTGAATAGGCCGTCGATGGTTAGTCCGGGAGCAGGCGAAGAAGGGTCAGCGACTCCCGTCGGCGTGCCTTGTCCAATCGCCGATGCAAGCAGCGGATTCTGTACCGCCGACAACCCGTCGAAACGCATGTATCCAAACCTGGCGATGTTCACAAGATTGGAAGTGAAAATCTGCGTGTCCGTGAGTACAAACATGGTGTTGCGATCCAGTTCATCTGTTCCCCATCCTGGAACGTTAGCGGCTGCCGGCGAGAATGGCTGGGTGGTCGGAGCACGCGCATAAAAGAATCGTCCGGATAGCGTATTGCGCAAACCGAGTGCCTGGTCGATATCCACTGAGAATTGGTCTTCGCGGTAATGCGCCGGAATTGCGAAAGTGGATTGGCCGACCGGCAACTGGTCTGGATCGGTGTTTGGCACGGGCACCTGTGGGCTGGGCACGGCAAATTGTCCGCTGGGCAGCTTTGTATTCAATATAGCCAGCGCAACCGAGTTGATGTTCGATCCGTCGCAAGCCACTTGGGTTCCACCCGCATGCGTGAGATATCCCGCCGCTGGTTGGCCGAACTCATTCAGGTGTCCAGCTGCGCAAAACTGTGCGCCCAGCGTTGCAGCGGATCGATCTCCTGTAAGAAGCGGCAGCGTTGCGGTCTGCTTTCCTCCCAGGCCGTTTACCTCAGTTAGGCCCTGGTAGGAAGCAAAGAAAAATGTCTTGCTTCTTATTATCGGACCGCCAATGGATCCGCCAAATTGATTCTGCTTCAAATCTGGTCGGGGTTGCCCTGCTCCTTTTAAGAAAAAGTCGTTTGCGTTAAATATGTTGTTACGCAGAAATTCCCAGGCGCTCCCGTGGAAATTATTGGTCCCGCTCTTGCTCACCAAATCGACATTCGCGCCAGATCCGCGGCCGTATGCGGCGTCGAAGTTTGCTGTCTGCACTCGAAATTCCTGGATCGCATCGGGAGCTGGAATCCCAGTACCAACCTCTTCATTGGCATTTGCGGCTGAATTTTCCGCAAGATTGTTTGCATCAACGCCGTTGAACTGGATGTTGTTGGAGGTGGGGGTGGCGCCATTGGAAGACACATCCTGAGTCCCTCGACCCAGGTTTGCCGCGTTGGGCAGCGCTACCACGACACCCGGGGATAACCCCAGGATTTGGGTGTAATTCCGGTTTGATAGCGGTAAAGTGCGGATCGCCTTTTCGTCGATCACGCCGCCAAGAGTTGAACTTTCCAGGTCCACCCCCTCTGCCGCACCTTGCACTTGAACTCGCTCTGCCGTACTTGCAATGGCTAACCTCACATTCAATGAGGTTGTCTCGCTCACTATTACCGGGATTGAGCGTGAAGTATTCACCGCAAATCCTGTCTCCTTCACGGTGACCGCATAGCTTCCGGGTGGCAAAAGCGGCACCCGGAACACACCTTCAGCTGTAGTCGTCACGGATCGAGAAATTCCGGTTGCCTCGTTTACGGCGGTCACTTCCACGCCGCTCACCACGTGGCTCGCCGGGTCAAGCACAAGGCCCGAGATCGCGCCTGTTCCTGGAGTTTGAGCGAGGGCGAAACCTGCAAAGAGGAAAGAGAAGGCCACGGATGCTAGAAGGCGTTTGCGAAATCGGCTGGAATTCAGACTGTGCGCTTTCAACTTTACCCTCGATTCGATGCAGCTGCTTTGAGGTTTGAGTATGAACAGGTTGCAGCCGCCAGTTGTTATCGATTTGTCATTCCTTTGTTGCGATTTCTGCAAGTCATGAAGGGGTGTCGTCCCTGGGGCCTTTGGCGGGATCCGTTAGGCATAGCTCTTGCGGGGTGGCTGACACTTCCTCGTCCCAGAATCTGGAACTACTACGCGACGCCACTCGTCATGAACATTTCTTCGATCAATTTAGCCTGCTGAGTGATGAATCCGATGCGCCAAAAAGGTGGTGGGATGCCAATAAGCAGTGTCTGCAATGTATGACAAAACAATGACATTTACCTGACCGCCGCCTGACATCTAGCGGCGAAACACTCATTAACTTTAGAGGCGATGCTACTCGGAGTCCTATCTGCGATTTTGTCGGTTGCAGGGTTTGGCGATGCCTTGCCCGACAGCTCGACTACGAAAGCAATCGAGGGATTGCGCAGGCAGCGTGCGCTGCGCGACCCACAGGGTTGTGAACAATTATGAAAAACCAGCTGTCAAACGCTGCCTATGGTGTCCTCGATTACACGGCACATCCGATTGGAATGCTTCTCATTGCTCCAATTGTTCTGCGGAATCTGGGAGTAGGGCAATACGGCGTATGGGCAGTTGTAACTGCTGCTGTCAGTGCCGGGTCCATCATAGCGTCTGGGTTTGGCGATGCAAATATTCAGCATGTGGCGAGTCAGCGAAGCGCCGGAGATCGAAGCGCGTTGCTGAGGGTGGTGCGGAGCACGATGGGCATCCACCTCATCCTGGGCACCGCAGTTGCACTGATCTGCTGGATGCTGGCTCCTTACCTGGCGGCAAAGGTTGCTGCGTCAGATGCTCCAGTTCAGTTCGCCTGTCTTTGGTCGCTTCGAATCGCTAGCATCATGATCTTGGCCCGCTCCGTTGAGAGCGTATGCATCAGCACACAACGAGCATTTGAGCGCTACGGAGCGGCTGTCAGAATTAGCATGGCTGCGCGCTTAGCAACACTCGCAGTAGCGGCCGGGATGACATTCGTATGCCGAAGCGTCGTCGGCATTATGATCGCGAGCGCAATGTTGCTTGTGCTTGGGGTCTGGTTGCAATTGATACAACTCAAAAAGCTGCTTGGTGCTGATTCTCTCACTCCATCGTTCGATCGTGGGGCGACGAAGGCACTGTTTGCATTTGGAATCTTTAGCTGGCTGCAGGCTGTTTCAGGCGTGATCTTCGGCCAGGCGGATCGTTTGGCAACGGGGGCATCGCTGGGAGCAGTTGCAGTCGCTTCGTATGCTTTATGCGTTCAACTCGCACAGCCAATCTATGGACTCGCCGCCTCCGGTCTGCACTTTCTATTCCCATATCTTTCCGCCCGCCGCGGCGGTTCCGCGATTGAGTTTAGAAAATCCGTACTTGTTGGATTACTCGCCAATCTCTTGCTGGTCGCGGGAGGTGTGAGCGTCGTTCTTCTGTTCGGCAATCGGGTTCTCTACTCCTGGGCAGGAGCCTCTATTGCGGAGAGCGCGAGGCCAATACTTCCGCTCATCGCCTGGAGCTCGGCACTCATGGGCCTCAGCGTAACAGGCTCATACACCATGCTTGCACTTGGGCGGGTCAGAACAGTCACCTGGCTGAACCTGGGCGGTGGCGCAGTGATGGTCTTCCTGATCATGAGGCTGCTGCCTCATTATGGAATGTGGGGAGTCGCCGCAGCTCGGCTGAGTTACGGTCCCATCACGCTGCTGCTTTACATTCCCCTGGCACTACTCTTGCGTCCTGTCGCTGAACCTGTTCGCGATCGTGACATCGCGCGCCGCGGACCATTCTATGCCAATCTACTCGGAATCCAGGTGGAGCCTCTCGATATGGGGCGAGCGGTCGCACGCGTTAAACAAGCCCTCTACGAACGTCGCAAGGGATATGTATGCATGATTGGCGTGCACGGAATCATGGAGGCGCAGCGTGATCCTGTTCTCGCTGCGGCATACACCAATTCAATGATCAAGGTGCCCGACGGAATGCCGACGGTATGGGTAGGACGCGCACAGGGATGCAAAAAAATGCAGCGGGTTGCCGGTCCCGACCTGATGCTTGAGATTTTTGGGCAAAAAGATCTCTCTGGTTATACGCACTTCCTCTACGGGGGGAAAGAAGGGGTGGCGAGCGAACTCGAAGCCGGATTAACAGCACGTTTCCCGTGGGCGCGAATTGTTGGAACATGGACGCCACCTTTCCGCGATCTCAATCCCGCTGAGGAAGAGGCACTCATCGACGTCATTCACCAACTGAAGCCAGATATCGTCTGGGTCGGCATTAGTACCCCGAAGCAGGATAAGTTCATGCAAAAGTACCTGGCTCATTTTGAAACCACCTTAATGTTCGGCGTGGGAGCTGCCTTTGACTTCCACACCGGTCGCATTCGCGACTGCGCAGATTGGGTCAAGCTCGCCGGATTGCAATGGCTTCACCGGCTTCTGCAAGAACCTCGTCGCTTATGGCGGCGTTATCTTCGTAACAATCCAGCATTTTTGTGGTGCATCGCGTTGCAGCTCACGGGATTGCGAAAGTATCCGGCGCCCAAAACTAGTTTTGAGGTCGTGCGAATTCAGAATCGGGTGGTTGTAGACTCGAGAGCTCTACATGAAGCCGGTCCGATCGTATAGCCACCATTTACTTCGATCGAAAACGAATCGGCGTCAGCCGGAGACATATGGGGATCACCTTCAAAAGCCTTTGCGATTATGTATTCATCCACTTTCGTCGCCGACGCATGAACCGATTCATGTCTCTCTTTTGGCCATCTTCGCGGGTTCGTGTGCTCGACA
This sequence comes from uncultured Acidobacteriota bacterium, assembly GCA_963817855.1. Classification (GTDB taxonomy): domain Bacteria; phylum Acidobacteriota; class Terriglobia; order Terriglobales; family Acidobacteriaceae; genus JAKAAZ01. The sequence goes on from CAWFQA010000001.1 coordinate 944,025, forward strand.
TCGGGGGTACAGAGCAAACCTGGACCTGTGAATCGAAAGGCTGCGAGCACTTCTCGGTCACACTGATCAACCTCCGCACCAATCCTCGGCTCGGAGACCAACGCATCGCGCTGATAGAAGGGGATGCCACTGCGTTGCCGTTTGCAGATGATGCATTTGACCTGGCATTTTCGAATTCGGTAATCGAGCATGTCGGCACGTGGGAACAGCAGCAAGCCTTTGCACGCGAAGCGCGGCGGGTGGCACGCAAGCTCTGGATCCAAACCCCGGCACGCAGCTTCCCGCTTGAAGCGCATCTTTTGGCACCCTACGTTCAATACCTTCCGAAGAGTGTGCAGCATCGCATTGCACGGTGGACTCCCCGTGGCCTGCTACAGCCAGATGTTGTCCACGAAATTATTGATGAGGTGCGGCTCCTCACCTACGAAGAAGTGAGATGTTTGTTTCCCGACTGCCTCATCTTGAAAGAGCGCGCGCTCGGATTCACGAAGAGTTACATCGCAGTCCGCGGTGCTACGGTTTCACCACTGTCATAAGGCATATGAGCTCAACGAATGCGATCTTAGCGAGTCAAGCAACGGACCGAGATGCAGAGTCAGGTCTGGCTCTGATCGTTGGTGCGTTCTTTTCTGCCCGGACTATCACAGTACTATTTTCCGTTAGGATTCTAGGGGTAGACCCGCGTACAGGAGCCGCACTCCTCCTCGCTTCAGATTTCATTTTGCTCTGTGCGGCCTGGTTTTATTCTGCAGGACCACCCAACTACACGTTCGGCTCCATGCTAAAGATGCCTACCATTCGCTGGGTGATTGTATTCCTTAGTTTTTCCTGTTGCAGCCTCGCGTGGAGCAGGACCATATCCCTTCCAACATCCATCGCCTACTGGTGCGGTATGGCTGCCGATGTTTCGATAGTGTTCCTGCTCTTGCGCACAGCGTCTGTGACGGTGGTTTCTCACTCGCTGATGAAGGGCTTCATCTGGGGTACCTGTTGCCTTGCTGTGATTGCATGGATCATGCCCGCGCAGGCCGACCTACGCTTGGGAGACGAGCAATTTTTTAATACGAACCAGATCGGCAATCTCTGCGCCTTCGCCATTTTCATGGCGCAATTCCTGGTCCGCCGCAAAGCAGGAAAGTGGGGCCCGGCTATCGCATTCTTGTCCATTACCCTTTTGCGAACCTTAAGCAAGACGACAATCGTCGCATTCGTTTTGGGTGAAGGCTATTTGTTGATTAAGGATCAAGCAGTCAGCCGGAAAACCAAGCTGTTGTTGATCGCTGGAATGATCACTATCGTCCTCGTTTTCTGGGGGCTTTTTGCAGCCTACTACGACGTCTACACGACCGCCGGGAATCAAGCCGAAAGTCTGACCGGCCGCACCGCCATATGGATCTATGTTCTGAATGCGGCCATTGGGCACCCGTGGATCGGCCACGGCTTCGATTCAATGTGGAAGGTTGTTCCTCCCTTTGGCCCCGATCAGTTCGAAGCCCGACACGCGGAAAATGAAATGCTACAGCAGTTTTACGCGTACGGCGTTGTAGGTCTTGTAATGCTGGGTGGGTTGTATGGCAGTCTTTATCGAAGCCTCCGAAAACTTCAACATGGCTCGGTCCGGGTCATCTTGATCAGCACGATGATCTTCTTTGTAGTCCGAGGACTAGCTGAGGCTGAGCCGTTCGATCTATTGCTACCCTTATGGGCCATTGTCCTGCTCAGCATGCTTGCGAGAGACGAGACCATCATGGAGCGTGCACGCAGTCATTCTCTATAGGATTCAGTCCAACCAATGCGAGACAGCAGGCTAGAGCTTGCAATAAATTTGCATTGCGAGATTGGAAGGCCGCGATTGCTTAGGTCGACTCAGATGCTGCGCGAGCCATCGTCTACTCAGTAAGGTTTGTTCGGGCTTTCACTGTACGGCTGTCCAAATTCATTCAGGTGTGCTGCGGGTAGTCGCGGAATTCCCGCAATCTTCACGGTGCCGAGATCGCCGCCCTTGGCAGTCAGATGCACGGTGCGACCCAAATGGTCGAGCTTAGTCTGCGGCACTCCCTCGATCCACAGGTGCAATTCGTATTCTCCCGTAGGGACCCCGTCCAACTTGAAGTTTCCCTGTGTATCCGCGATCGCATTGAACGGCGTGGAGAGCGCTAGAACGACGGCACTCATTTCTGGATGGATGTTACAAAAAATGTACGAAACACCCTCGCGGGAGAAAGCGACCCCCTTCGAGGAGCCTGCTTCATACAGGCCAAGATCAAATCGCTTCCCGTCGAAAAGCGAAAAAACATTGTGAAAGAATGGGTCGGCGTTAGGAAAATAAACTACGGTTCCAACTGGAACCACAAGTACATGGGGTACGAATGTCCGATTTTTCTGCAACAGCGTGTAAGGCCCGTGAGGCGCGAAGTGAATAGAAGAACTGTGTTGCAGGGGCGTGAGCCACATGACTGCCGGCGGACTATGAGTCGGTCGTTGGGAAAATTCGATTCGCATCCGAATTTCGACGTTGACCTGCGATGCGTCTTGCTGCGCAGTGGCTCGCATTGGAATTAGGACGATGGTGCATAGCAAGAGAGTGGCGCATAGCAGTCGCATCGTTAGAATTTGTACCCCGCAGCGATTCCGATAATGTTGCTTGCCGCCGTTGGACCATTGACAGGAGAGCTTTCCAGGCGACGGTATTCCAACGAGAAGAGAATATAGGCGCTTGGGCTATAGATCACGTTGGTGCTGAAAGTACGGTTGCGCGCAAGGTTCTGATAGTAGTAGCTGTATGAATCTGCGTACGGTCGAAGTTCTCCCGCGGGGACTTCGTCCAATCCAAAGGCAGCGTTGAATTCCAGACGCTCGCTCGCTCGCTGTTTCAACTGCGCCCAACCGCCGATATCATCAAGCGCACGAAAGTAGTAGTTGCCGGGCATATCCTGATCCGCGCGATATGCAAAATCCTTATAAGCTCCTCCGCCGAGGCCACCGAGCGCAAGGCCACGATAGAAACTTCCGCTAAATTCGAGATTCCAGCGGAGCGGCTGCCGGTAGTCCATAGTGGCTGCCCACGAGTCAAAATTCGCTCCAAAAAACGTACGGTGAGGAGCGAAATATCCGCCCATTCCAAACTCAGCGCCGCTTTCGGATTGCGCTCCCAATATCGCCAACCGAGCTTCGACGCCCGGCCAGCGGCTCCGCTCCGCGGTAGATACGGGAGCGATCGTCGATGTCGAGGATGTGCTGCTGTAATCTCCGCCGCCGACCGCTGGAGGATCCGCAGGAACGATTAGCGCTGCCTGCATCCGCAGTCGATTCGAAGAGGAAGATGAAATGTCTTGAGTTACTCCTGCTTGTGGATTCCAATACCAAAGATTGCCGGACCAAGCTAACTCCGGAATCGCAACCGCGGTTAGCGAAGTCAACGGATTTGGATTTACGATAGGACGATCGTACGAAAAATACGCTTCGGTGTGCGGCCAAGTCATGCCCGCATGCGCGGTTTGCAACCGGACCAGCCCGACGTTGCTATAGCCGCCGGAGGAGTCGCTGTCGCTGGAAGATGTGTTTCCATAAAAATCCATACGCAAATCCCCATACGTGGTGGCACCGAAAAGATGGGGTCCGTGTGCGTCTAAGCCAAGCCATGTTTGTCGAACCGAAGCGCCGGTGCTTCCAGGACCCCCTATTGCTAGCGTGGGAGTTGCGGCCACATCTACCTTCTGCGTATTGACAAATCCGTTCATCAGGATGAGTCCGCTCAGCTTGACGGGGTACTTGGACTCGCTTTCAACCTTTGCCTGTTGCTGGGTCGCAATCTGCGATTCCTGCATAGCCTGACGTTCCCGCACCTCCTCAACCTGAGCCGCAAGTTGCGCCGCCGCGTCGGATGTTCCCTTCTGAGAAGTAGCTTTGGCGAGTTGTTGCTGTAACGCAGTCAGCTGCCGGTTCATTTCGTCCAATTGTTCTTGCGACTGTTTTAGCTGGGCTTGCGTACGCGCCATTGCTTCCTTTAACTGCTCGACCTGCTGCGCCAGGTCTGCCGGGGTCGGCGCTGTCTGCGCCATCAAGCATGACCCGGTGACGCAGGCCAAGGCGATAAAGCCGACTACAAAGTGTTGCGAAGATTGCCAGGAATGTTTCATTCTGCCCCCACCTGGCTTCGATCCTCCTGGGGTGAAAGCTGTTGCGCTGTGCTGCGGGCGACGGACATTCGAAAGATCGTCTCTCCGGGACGGCTAGACACCAGAATTACTTCTCCTCCATGTTCGGCTGCGATGCAGTGCGCTAGGGTAAGTCCGATGCCAGAGCCTTTCTGTTTACCTTCGCTGACAAATGGTTCAAAGAGGGTATTGCGGATATTCTCCGGCACGCCCACTCCGTTATCTGTGACATCTAAAATGACCATTCCATCGCGCGCCTGCAGGGTTGCAAGCACCTTCGCGTCTCCCATACCCGGGCGCACAGACTGGCATGCGTTAAGCAACAGATTGTAGATCGCGCGTTCAATCTGCTTGTCGTCCACGATTGCGGAGGTTTCAGTTGGATCGCAATAGCTGGCGACCAGGGTCACGGCTGCGGCATCCGGATGCGTATGAATGAGAACGAGCGCTCTCTCCAGGAGTGTCGCGATCGATTGGTCCGAACGACGGACGGCGGCTCCGGTCCGGCTGAAAATCAGCAGCGATTCCAGCAACTCTGTTGTCCCGTGCACAGCCATACGAATATCCGCGAAGATCTCGCTCCGTTCCGACTCCGAAAGATCGGCCGAAGCAAGGAACTCGGCATTCGCATAAACAGCGGCAAGATAGTGGCGGAGGTCATGAGATACCGAGCTTGCCATGCGGCCAATAGTTGCCAGGCGCTCGGCTTCGAGCAGAGAGCGGTTCGCCTGCTGAATTTCACGACGCATGCTCGCGAAAGAAGTACTCAGCTCTCTCACCTCACGGGTACCGCGATGCGGCAGCAAATGCGAACTGTCGCCGAAACCGAAGGCGCGGACTCCGGAAGCCAGCTCCTCGAGTGGGCGGGTCACAGCACGGGAGAGCGCCATCATCAGGGCGGTGCCCAGGAACATGGCCAAGACGCCCGCGATCAGTACCAGTTGATCGATCTGACGGATGGAACGCGCCGCCTGATCGAAGGATTTCAATACGATCAGCTGCAGCGGAGCTGAAGCCACGACTGAGAAATCCTTCCTAACTATTAGATATTTCTCGCCACCCAACTTGACAGGCACGGGCAACATGCCGCTTGACGACGACTCGAGTCTCCCCATCAACTCCTGTTGAATGGAAGGCGCAAGGGTGCTGGCAAGGCCATGGCCATTGCTTGAGAAGCTGGCCTCCACCGTGGTGACTCTGCTGATTTGTTCGACCATCTTGCGATCGATTGCGAAGCCGCTGACAACATATCCAAGCAGCGTCCCGTCTCGTTCGCTGCCGAAATAAAGTGGGCGCACAGAGCACTCAAACAGTCTGCCGTTACTAACCAGGTAGTGTTGAGATTGCGCTGCAATCAGGTTTTGCAGTGCATTACGCAGATCCGCATCTGCTAGCGAACCTTTGGTATCGACTGCGACAATCCGGCCCTCCCGGTTCGCCAGGGCAAACAAGTCGTCGCCGCTCACTTTCCAAAATTCGACTGCACCGTCTTGAATGGTGCGATCGTCGCTGGTCGTCATCAGCGCTTTAAGGCTTGGCAGATCCGCAAGCAAGGCATTCTCCCGTTCGAGAGAGGTCATCTTCTCAAATTGCAGATTCTCGAACGTGGTGAGGGAATGCAGCAGGTCCGCTTCAAGGCCCTGGGTCACTTGACTTTCCAGCTGATGACGGACGATCAGGAGGCTGGCAAAGGTAGCGCTCGCAATAATCAGCGCCATGGCAGCGACCAGCAGATCGCTCGTTCGGAAGCCCCGGTTGTCCCGCATACGCGCCGCTCCCGGATCTGATCTCAAATAGCCGTCACTAGGCGCGCCAGCTTTATGGGACGAACTTATAGCCCGCACCATAAATCGTCAGCAGATGCTGTGGATTAGCCGGATCTTGCTCCAGCTTCTGCCGCAGCTTCAATATCTGGTTATCCACCGTGCGAGTTGTCGGATAAGAATTATATCCCCAGACCTCATTCAGCAGCAGTTCGCGGCTCAGAACCTGTTCGGCGTGTTCAGTGAAAAATTTCAGCAGCTTGAATTCGTGCGACGTAAGCTCGATGGGAAGATCGCCGCGGTGCGCAGTCATTTTCTGAAAATCGATCTCACAGTTGCCAAAGGGATACACCGTAGACTGAACCGGCCGACGGCGACGACGGATTGCGGCCTGAACGCGCGCCAACAATTCACGTGGGCTAAACGGCTTGGTGACGTAATCATCGGCTCCAAGCTCCAGAAGCAATACCTTGTCGACAACTTCCGCGATAGCGCTGAGAACAATCACAGGTGTGTCAGCGGAGAGCGCTTTCATCTTCTGACAAAGTTCTCTGCCTGATATTTGCGGCAGGATCAGGTCGAGCATGACTGCGATCGGTCGGTGGGCGCGAAAAGCATCCAGGCCGGTTTGACCATCGCCAGCAACCACTACGGTGTAACGTTCCTCTACAAACATCCTTCGAAGCACTTTTTGCATGCGCGGGTCATCCTCAATGATCAGGATTGTGCCAAGCCCAGCTTCCGCGGGAGTTTCCTCTTGCAAGGGTGTGGAGCGCTGCATCTCTTTCAACATGGCATTATTCTCCACCCATTTGGCCCTCGTTGTCGAAAAATATCCCTCAAAATCGGACCCGGCGAAAAGATACTCAGCCTTAAACTTGTCCATGGTGCTCTCCTTATCCTGCGCCGCAGATCAGCAGGTGCTTCGTACGCGCATCAGTCTGCGGTAAAGCTGCATGTATTGGTCAGCAATCACCGGAACCGATAACTGCGGCATCGGCATCGGCTTGCTGCGGGGTTCTGCCAGGACTGTGGGGATTGTCCGTGCGAACTGCTCCGCCGCGTTTGCCGTAAGGGGAACATAGTGACAGCTTTCGGCTTGCAACTCTCGGAATGCGCCAATATCTGAACACACGATTCGACATCCGGCCAATAATGCCTCGGCAACCGGCAGACCGAAGCCCTCGACGCTGGATAAAGCCAAGAGAAGTTCGCAATTTCTATAACACCACTGCATCTCAGCGTCACGAATCCCGGTGATCAGGGCGACTTTTGGATGTAAACCTGTCGTGCGCAAAAATCGGCGGATCTGCGGAGTTTCGGGACCCGGTACTCCGACGATCAAGAGTTCGGACTCGGAATCGATCGTCTGATTCTGGAGGAGGCGCTGGAAAACCTGAATTGTCAGTAGGATATTTTTGTTCCACCGATGTTGCGCTACACACAAGAAAAATGGCGCGCCCCTCCAGCCCGATAGGGGACTCTGAATCGAAACCGGCTCGACACAGTTATATATCCTGACTGCTTTTCTGAGCATTGAGGCTGGTGCTCGGGCGGCGAGGTGCTGCAAGGTGTGATCTGAAACAGTCGCAATCGCGTCGGCCGCTCGCAGGCATTGCCACAATATTCGGCGATTGAAAAGCACTTTGGGGAATCCGAAATTCGCCGGAGCGTCGTAGGGATAGAGATCGTGGAGACTGACCACCGTCGGGCAACGGAAAGCACCGCGATGCAAAGGTGCCGGATAAGCTAGATGAACCACATCTGCTTCCAGCTGGGTCGCAATCGCCGGAAGATCCTTGTAATACCACAGATTGCGGGCTAAAGTGCCAGCGCCAAGGGGTACGGAATGAATATGCAGTCTTTCATCAGTCCGAGAAACCGCATCGCAGAACAGTTGATGCTGCCACGGCGCACCAACTACGTGGACGGCGGATATCTCTGGTCGCGTGAGCAAACACCGCGCCACATTTGCGGCGTGGCGAGCCACTCCCGAGAGTCCAGTAGCGGACGACACAGCTGCAATCACAATCTTCATAAGTGTTCAACCCGCTTTCTGTTAGCGGCGATGAAACCGCGTTCATCAGTCTTGCGGAGTAGGTGAAATGGAAGATGAGTTCGCATTCTTTACGCTCTTGAGCCTGGATTTCCCGCGGCTCACTCTTCTCCGAAATGTAAGACTCATTTGCTCAGCCAGCTGTTTACGCGGGTCGCTTGCGCTTACCAGATCCCATTGATGACGTAAGACGAGGTACGCAGCGGTTGCGGTGACGACGATAAATGTGAGTAAGAGAGTTAGCAACGCTCGCGGTGGAAATGATTTTTTCTCTGGAATTCCGGGCGCATCGATCACGCTGACAACAGGAACATCTTTGGCTTCCTGGATACGAGCCACTTCGTATTGCTGCGTCAGCAGTTCGTACACTGTTTCCTGGACGCGGACCCGTCGATATAAATCGGCATACGGAACGGCCAGACGCGGAAGCTGCCGTAGGGGTGGATACAGCTGGTTGCTATCGCCTCCGCCCGAGGTATTTCCCTTTCCCGGACTCGCATCTCCCACAGTGAGGGGAGCAGATGTGCCGCTCATCTTCGTCAGCTCGCGTTGCAGTTCTGCTACGCGAGCGCGTGCTGCACGCACTCTTATGTTGTTGTCGCCGTATATCTGTTGAAGAGAGTCAAGTTCGGACTGGCCAAAGATCATTTCGCCGTTAAGTTTTGCCGCCGCATCCACCATGGCGCGAGTCTGCGCCTGGATATCGATGGTGGTGTGCGTGCTTGCGAACTCGCTCATTTCCAGTTGCGCATGCTCCAGATCCGCCTGCACCTTTCTGAGCCGGCGTTCGATGAAAATACGCTCCTGATGTGCTGATGACGTGCTTGTGCGGTTAACCAGCAGGTTCAGTTCATCCAGATAACCCTGCGCAAGGTCGCGAGCTCTCCGGGGGTCGGTGTCCTGAACGGTAACAGAAATCACTCCGCTCCGTTTGTCATCCACAATGGTGGTGTGGTGGGCCAAATACTTCGCCGTGTCGATTCGATATCGCTTGTGATAAGCCTGCTGAAGCTGAAAGCGATCGATAAGATGGCTGCTCACCGTGCCGCTGCGCAGCAAAGCAACGAATAGAACGCTCGTGTTTCGACCGCCCAGCAGGCCTCCCGCTAGACTGCTCAGTCCACTAAGTCCTCCCAGGGCGTGGCCAGCCAAGGCAGCGAACATCGCGGCGCCGCTTCCAGGGTTATCCGGCGGCATGATACGGGCGGTAGATTCGTACCGCTTCGGAATCACGCAGGCGATGACCAGGCTGGCGATGAATGCAATTATCGCGGTTCGGACCAGCGTGTGGCGATGGTTCCACAGTACCGTTGCGTTTACCAACCAATTAGCTGGCGACCCAGAAGTCGCCGTGTCCGTGCTTCCAAAGGCTGAATTGACCGATTGTGAATCCATCACCACACCCTCAAAATGCCAACCGACAGCATCGCCTCAGAGAAATTCTTGTTGTATCTCTGGCTCACCTAAAACACCCCTGCTACAGCGGCGGTGAATGCCACGGAAGACGCAATCTGAGCAACTGTCAGCAGATTTCGCCAGAACAGTGATGCGCCGATAATCTTCTGCGGAACGACGACAACATCTCCGGGATCCATGCGAGTTGAGAGGACGTGATCGTACCATTCGCCGGAGTGTCTTCCCACGACCGAACCGTTGGCGCGAACGATGAAAATCTCTTTACGGTTTGCGATGCCGTTCGTTCCCCCCGCGTGCTGTAGATACCATTCCGCCGTCTTCCCTGGAACGAATGTGATCGCCGTAGCGTTATAGACTTGGCCGCTAATCAGGACAAATCCTGGACGTTTGGGAATGCGCAGCACGTCCCCACTTCGCACCTGAATATCGGCCGGCGTTCCCGCCCAACTATCGATATCTGCAGTGATGTGAATTACGAGTCGTCCGCTTGCCGGTTGACTGCGCAGGCGGGCGAGTACCTGATCCTGTTGTTGCTGAATCAGCTGCAAGGTAGCCGCCTGGTCGCTGCCTCCGATATTTGGCGATAGGCGTGCCGCCGCTGAGCTTGCCTCGATCTGGCTGATCAACTGAGCGCGGCTTTTCTCCTGCAAGTCGCGTACTTGATCGCGCGTGAGAACCGCGCCTGCGGGGTAAGCGGTCTCGCGAAATCCACCCGCGCGCCGCAGCAAATCGCTGAGATGTTCACCCTCCCGAAAGCCATAACTTCCGGAGTGAGCAACCTCGCCTTCAATGATGATCGACGCCCCGATATCGTTCCAGCCTGTGATCTGATGCACCGTTAACACGTCGCCGGCCTTCAGGACAGCGTCCGCAGCGCTATCAGTCGTGAGAACTGCATCTCCGATTTTGATGTCTGAACGCTGGCTCACGATCGCACTGCCGTTCACGACGCGATAGCTCATCAAATCGGCATCCTGAAGCCAGGCATCTCGCTTGAAGCCGCCAGCCATACGAACCAACTCCGCAGCCGTCATGTTTTGCGTAAGTGGATACAAGCCGGGGCGCAGCACTTCTCCGCGGATCGTTACCTGGGGCGCATCGGCTTCGTACCTGCCAAGAATGCGAATCGTATCGAAAGGTTGAAGTGCGAAATTACTGTTTCCAATCAGTACGTCCGGAACGCTGAAAGTGATCGCCACCGGGTGCAGGTCGGGCGGTATCAGCCGAACGATCTCACCTTTGTCGGCGGGCTCAGGCAACAAGTCCTGATAACTCCGAAGTATCTGGTTGATCGTCATGCCATCGTGGTAGGGCGTCCTTCCCGGACGCGCAACATGGCCCTCCAGATACACCACTCGCTCACTATATGGAAGAATCGGTGCAACCTGGATGCGATCGCCATCCTTCACCTGAAAGGTTGCGATGGCACTGCGTGCGGCGGCCGGATCACTGACAGAAGTTAGATTGAGGCTGACGGTTTCGCGGTGCTGGTTGGCATCGATGCGTTCGATCGTGATGTGTCCAAGGGCTGCGGCGACCGTCACACCGCCAGCATCCCCCAGCAAATCACCCAAGTTGGTCGCCCCGTTCAATTCGTAGATCGCTGGACGCTTCACTGCGCCCGATACGGCAACCTGAGGACCGACGGGGGGGACCAGGAGCGTGTCACCTGCTTGCAGCGTGTCATCGCCGCCGCGAATACCGTGCAGCAGAAAATCGTAGAGATCAATCTCCCCAATCAACACCTTGCCACGATAATGCCGCAGAATCCGCAGTGATCCAATGGCGGTGGGGCCGCCAGCGGCATAGAGCGCACTCAGGGGAGAAGAGAGCGAACTGATGTCGTATGCCCCGGGACGTTGTACATCGCCAACCACGTAAATGCGCACTGTTCGAAGTTGGGAAACGGTGACCGCTACCTGAGCGTTTCGAAACTGTTGCCGAAGCGCAGTCTGAATCACGTTTTGTGCCCGCTCCAACGTCAGCCCGGCAACCTGTAAATCTCCCGCTTCCGGCAACATAATGCGGCCATCCCGGCTGACGACCCGTCTGAACGTCTGTGAGATGCCACCCCAGATGTTGATCGTGAGGCCGTCGCCCGGACCTATCACGTAGTCGGGACCTATAGGGGTATCGAGCGGAAGCGGATTCAAGGCGCCTCCAAGCCGGAGGGAGGAACGAGGGTCTCGATTCAGAAAAACCTCTGATCCAAAGCGCTTCAACTTTGGTGTCGAGTCGGGAACCTGCGTGTAGAGGTCACGTAAAGAAAGCAGATTATAGGGTGTTGGGAGATGTAAGCCCTGGGGTGGGTCCGTAATATTGGCGGCATATTTCCCTTGCTGCTTCGAAATCGCATTCGCATTGTTTGCGGCTCCTAAAGACGAGGACGGGGATTTGGAGAACGATTTTCCATTATTCGACATGTTCCCTGGCACGGGAACAACACTCGTCCCATTGCTCGGTAAACCACCTTCAAGAAGATTTGAACCTGGAATTTGCGCCAGAGTCTGCAGTGAAACCGACGAGTCATTGCCACCCTCTTCTGGCGGCGTGAACCGCTGCAGATCAGCTTCCGAAATATACCCGCGAGCCCGCAAGAAAGTTGTAACGTCTGTTCGTATGGCAACGCTGGACGAAATCTGAGAATAGAGCATTTCGTCCGTAATCGAGTCTGCCTGAACTGAGACACCTTGTTGCTGAAGCGCATTAGCCAACACGGATTTCAGTTCAATCACGACCTCCGGTTTCTCCTGCAAAATGGCGAAGATTTGGCTTGAGGTCAACGTGACTTGGGCGCTTGAGCCCGGCGATTGACTGTCGTCCGTATCGTTCGATGGATTCGCTGTTGCTGCTGAACCTGAGTCGCTGGTGCCGGATTGGCCGGATTGCGTGGTGGCGAAGTAGCTTGCGAAGTAGCTTGCGGAGAGTTCTGTCCAAACACGTCATGGCCATACCGAATAATGCGACGATGAGCAGCGATGCGACTCGCCTGCGCAATCCCTGCCAATGTGCCGAAGATGATTGTGTAACAGTCACTGTGCCATTCCAGTCAGGCGACGATGCCAGCGCGACGATTCGATCGCATATCGCAGACCTTCCACCAAGTGAAAGCGAAGTCGAAAAAATACAAAATCAGCTTGTATCCGGTATCGCCTAAGCCTTGACAAGATTCGCTCGCCGACCTCAGGTTGCGTGATTTGCGGCGGCATGTGGAAGGGGAAAATCAGGCGCCGTGAAGATGGCGATTCGGAACTAAAGTTGGTTTTCAACTGCGCACGAAGCAGCAAGTACAGCTTGCTTCCTGGAGAATCCGTCAGCAACGCACGTCGGCCATACATCTCGATCCATAGACAAACGGGCGCCGAGAGTTGCTCCATCGACCATTCCCGAAGTCCTTGGGGAGCAAAATTCCCAAACATCTGTGTCGCCAATAAAGTAACGGCCCCGACCGCTATCGCCCCGTGGGGCTCCGTGTTCGCCAGCACCTCGACCTCGCTCCAAAATCTCGGATTCTTGCCGCGGGTAAGAACATGCTGCCGGAACTCCAACATCCACGAAGCTCGGGTATGCTCGTGGCACAGGTGTTTGAAGAGGTGTAATGCCTGTTGCAACAAGAGGTCGTTCGGTGCGAGTGCCGGCAAATCTACTCCTTGAATCGAGCGACACTGTGCGCGCGTGAGTCGATTTCCCCGTGTTTGCCCCCCGCTACCTCCGAAAGCGGGCTGAAGATGCAACTCTACGGATCGTTGCGTTTGGACTTTGTACGGATTTCGCATGTCAGGCCTTTGCAATACGCCCGCCTTGCACTCCCACGTCTTGCCGCCGACGGCATGGAGCATATATCCAAAATCGTTGAGGCAATATAGGGCGGTGGTCGCATCCTTGGCTGCAATCAGGAAAGTCGATATCTGATTGACATCGAAGTGCGCTGTCTGGAACTGAATCGGGAGTGAGAGTGAAGCCCTTCAGCACCGCAAAAGAAACTCCGCGCTGCTGAAATGAGTGGCTGATCTCTACCGTTTCCTGGAATAGGGCGTTTGTGCGCGGCGGTTGTCGTCCAGGTTCTGCTGCAACCTCTCCAAAACAAATTCTGGTATGCAGCATTTCAGGCTCAGCACGGTAAGTCGGTCGAGGAAATACAGGGCAAGGCCGCTTACATCCAGCCAATACAAGGCCTTTCGCCAGTCATCTTCATAAAATTCAACCAGGCGTTCACCCGCTTCACAAGCGGGTTTACAGAAGGTGGCGATGACGGCCTCCTTCAAACGTTCAGAGCGATTCGGAATTTTTAATTCTGAATTTGATTGGAGACTAAGCATGATGCCCTCAATGGCTGTACATTTCCGGTTCGCCCTGACTACCGGCAGGTGGCAAATGGCGCAAAAAAACCACGATCGACCAGATTTCCTCGTCGCTTAACGTTCCTTTGGATCCCGGCATGCCCGAAGGTTCGATGCCGTAGTCGATCACCCACTTCAGTTGTCCATCCGTATATTTCTGGACAGAATCTGACTTGAGGGATGGGACAGGCGGCGACATTCGGTTAGCGAAAGGCACGCCCGTGTTTTGTCCATCCATCCCATGGCAAGCGACACAGTAGTGTCGGAACGCTTCCTTGCCCTCGTCGATCGTGCTCGGGTCCGATGGAAGGGGGTCCTTCTGATTTCGGTTGCCAATAAAAATTTGATGCTTCGCTTTCGTCATAGCTACGGTCTCCAGCGATGAGGGCGGAGTTGCTTTGCATCCTGATGCTGCCAGCAGGAAGGTAATCAGAACCCAATGGAACGGACGAGGCATGATTACTCCACGACGTGAATTGTCAATTTCATTGACCCGTGCCCGCTGCCGCAAAACACTGAACAATGGCCGACGAAATCGCCGGTCTTTTCCGGTGTGAATTTCACCTCGCTGCTTCCACCTTTTTTGACTTTCAAGTCTATGTTTAGTTCTGGAAGGCTCAGGCCGTGAGCGACGTCCAGGCTTTTGACAATCAACACAACCGGCTGACCCTTCTTCAACGTGATTTCGTTAGGATTGTAAGTAGAGCGCCTTGCTGTGATGTTGATCGTTTTGGCTTCCGTCTGCGCTGACACTGCTGGAACCCACGTCCAAATTGCGGAGACCATCACGACGGCAACGACAAGCGACAGGCACCTATTTGTTTTGGAAAATATTCGCATTGAATTTGATTCCTTCCGATATAGATTGAATTCTTGGCTCCGGCTATCCAGGTAAATTGAAATCTCTGCCTGAACACAGCCGAGAAGATCTTGTGGAGCCCACGTGAACAATCCTTACGCTAAACACTCGACGAAATCAGGGTGTCATGCTGCTGTAAGGGGATTGTCATGATTTTGTCGCGGTCGCCGAGCCGCAGTCAGCGGGTGGTTCCAAAGGAAGGGAGCGAAAAGGTTTGGGCCAGACTAACGCGCCGCGATGACAAACTTTTGACAATGGGAAGACGACACTCTGACACCATGTCAGGCGCCCAGCGATACGTTGAGGGTATGCGTAACGCGTCCAACCTCATAACAAACGTGCGCCGCCATTTCCTCTATGTGTCGATACTCGCGGCTGGTGCAATGTTTTGTGTGCCTCGCTGCATTGCACAGAATGTGCCATTGATTTCCGGTGGAGTCGGATTCTTCACAAACACGAATGGCGGAAATACCACTTACTATCCGGCAATTTCACCAGTGCTGGCTGCACCCATAGGACAGAAGTTTCTATTAGAAAGCCGAGCATTTCTGGACGAATCGTTTTTTCCTAATGGCAGCAGCGGGTATACCACCTCTGGCTTTGCGGGATTGACATATCTCCAACTGGATTATCTTGCCACCTCTCACGTCACTGTCACCGGCGGCTACTTTCTAACACCCTTCGGCACTTACAACGAGCGTCTTTCGCCGATCTGGATCAGCAATTTTCAAAGCGCTCCGCTGATTACGAGCCTTGGCACCATGGGCACCGGATCCAGTCTTGGCGGGATGCTTCGCGGTTCGGCCCTATCCACACCCAAGTTCTCCATCGACTACGCTGCATATTTTTCAGCGGGCAGTACGGTTGAGCAATTCCAGGCGGAGCGATCCGCCGGTGGTCGAATGGATGTTTATTTTCCGCAGCAGCGGCTCGAACTTGGCACGTCTTATGGCCGGCTGCTTCAAGGTACACACAAGAATTTCGAGGGATTGCATGTCTGGTGGGAGCCGGCAAACAGCTGGTTCAGGCTGCGCTCCGAATATGCGCATGGTCCACACTCCCAGGGATATTGGATCGAAGCAGACTACCGCCTCACCCACTGGGGAGGTCCAGAGACTCTGGTGGGACGAATAGAACCAGTTTTCCGCATGCAGCAGACGTTCCGAAACAGTCCCGATCCCACCGACGGGCTACCTTCGGCTGATACTCAGCGGGCCGACTTCGGATTGGACTATCGACTACCACATGAAGTCAGGATCAACACCAGTTATTCCCGCCAATTCTCGTCGTCGAGAAATGTTAATGTCTGGGAAACCGGGATCGTATATCGCTTTCTGTTTCCCGTATGGAAAGGAAAACAATGAATCGCTGGAGAGATCTTCTGTTAGCCGTAGCTCTGCTGATCACATTGCCGATACTCTCTCAGAGCGGCAAAACTACCGCGCGAGCAAAAAACAATCACCACGAAAAAACGTCAGCAGCACCATCCTCGCAGGCAAGTGACGGCGAACGAGTGTTCCAGCAGAATTGCTCTCGTTGTCACAATGCTCCTCAAGGTTTTCCTCCTCAGATCTCCGGTACGATCGCGCGCCATATGCGCGTGCGAGCGTCTCTTAGTAAGAAAGATGAGCAGGCACTCCTGCGATTCTTGAACCCATAGACTGTATTCCGCCGACAGATTGAGGAGCATGCACAAGTATCTGACGTCCTGGGTTGACAGGTGGATGACAATCTCACCTATCGTCCGCTCAAGAGTTTGACTAGATATTGACCGAGCCATTTTTCCTGGGCCGAACTTGTTGTGACGGAGCGATGTGCAATGGGAATGAGACAGTGGAGCGCAGCAGCCTCCCTATTGAGCCTTTTGTTCCTCATGCCTGCGATGGCACACGGAGGAATTCTTCGCGCCAACAAGGTTCTATTGCTCTGCCATCGTACTGCGAATCGAGATTTGCCTGAAAACACACTTGAGTCGCTTGCCCTTGCAGCACGCATGGGCTGCAACATCGTCGAGGTGGATGTCAGGCGCACGGCAGATGGCGAATTGGTCCTGAATCACGACGGATTCCTGGATCGCTTCACCGACACAACGGGCGAGGTGGAGAACACAGATCTCCGCGAACTCGATCGAATGGATTTCGGGGCCTGGATGGGTCCCCGCTTTGCTGGAATGCATATTGCGCACTTTGACGATGCGCTTCGTTTGGCCCGTCAGATGAAAATCGGCCTCTTTCTGGATATCAAAACCAAAGGCATAGGCCCGCAGGTACTGGCCGCGCTTGCACGTGAGGGCATGACGAAGGATGTGATCTTTGGAGGAGAATGGGACGACGTTCGTCGTCTCGATCCGTCCGCCAATGGCGATCAAAGTGTTTGGCTTCAGCCGGGATTCACGCGCCAGCAAGTGCAGTTGCTGCATCGGCAACAGAAGATTGTGATCGGCAATTTCATCCTGAATGGCCATGAATTCGACCTGAACAGCATGAAGCAGGCGGTTGCATTCGGAGTCGACGGGATCATGGTTGACTACCCTCGACTTGGGGCCGAAGCGGTGGGCCGGCCGGTGGAAGTGAAGATCCAGAGGCTCTCAAGACAAGCCGACACCGGCACAACTGATTTGCGGGTGCAAGCCATTCGTGAGTTGTCTTACTACAGTGGCTTCCCCCTTCAACGACTATTTCTGCACTGGCTGATGGATTCCAACGAGCGGGTGTCGCATGAAGCAGCTCTGGCCCTGGTGGTCAGTCGACCTCAGCCGCCGCTCGCTTCATTTGAAGCGGCATTGCGTTCTGGCTCGGTAGCAACTCGAAGCAATGCTGCCTGGGCCGTCGGTTCTCTGGGCCGCTCCGCGCATAACAGCGCGCAATGCGCGCCGTTGCTGGCGCCGCTGGTGCATGACGCGAGCACAATTGTTATCGAGCAGGCACTGGTGGGCCTCTCTCGATGTCCCGCGGACCCCCAAAGCGTGCCCGCCGATGCGCTGCTAAAGGTCATTTCCGGGGAGGTGCCAGTTCTGCGCGGACTCGCGGCCGTTGTACTGGCGAAGTATTATCCCTCCATCGCAGAACGCGAAGTGCCGGCGCAGTTGGAAAAAGAGGAGAAAACGTCAGATTCATTCAACGCTGAATGGACGGCGCGCGGACGACCGAAGCTGTCGCAATCACAGTTAGACACAGCCGTTGAACGGTTTCGCGCGCAGATGAAGGAGCTCCAGGCATTGACGTTTTTGCCCCATCGCGCCGCTCTTCAGCCACTGGCTGCGCAGGCATTTCGCCCCGGCCATGATTACTCCATGGCGCCTATTGTCGTAGCTGGTTTCAATCTTTGGGACCGGCTCGCGGAGAACCCTGCACCCGCGATTGACGCCCTAAGCTCGTCGGACGTTGGCGAGGCGGATTGGGCAGAGTGGACATTGATCCAGGCAGGTCCGAATATTTTGCCCGCCATTCGACACGCACTGTCGGCGAGCCAGGGAGACTTGCGGCGGCGACTCATCGAGATCCTTGCATGGCAGGCAGATGAGCAGGCGCTACCTATGCTCCGGCGGCTGCAGAAGGATAACAAATCTGACGGGACTCTGCTCCGATGGGCGATTACAACCATTGAGACGTTCAGCACCTCGCCGACTGTCGAGGGAAAGCAGCGATAGTCACGCCTTATTTGGAGTGGACCGACGCCGCGGTTCTCCTGCAACTCGTATGCACGGATTCTGTTGGATGCAAATATTCAGGTCTAATCCGACTTCGATCGACGTCTATCACTTTTGACAGTTGAAACTGTGGATGCGTTAATCTAGCATCCCCGTGTTACTGAGAATTCGCGTGAGGCCGAAGTGGCCGGTTAACGCAGACGCTCTCCTCGCCATTTCCACCTTAAAAGCAAATTTCATTCAAAAGGAGATTGCAATATGAGCGAAACAGGGAGAAATAAATTTCAAAGTCATGTCGCGCTCGACTTCCCAATTAAGTCGCCCGCCAGCGCCAAGGCGCTAACCGAAGAGTTGCCCCCGTTGATGCCGGATTTCGCGAAAACGCAGGATGAAATGGGTACCGTGCATTTCTCCCGCTTCATGGTGAAGGGAGACGAGAAGCTGCTCTTCCTTTCGGACGTTGACGGCGAGGTCGATGATCATATTAAACGGCTAGTCCAGAGTGCTGGCCCAGTGTTGGACGCCATCTTCAAACACGTGGAAGACCCTCCGGCCACGCCCGTGGCTGGTAACCCTGAGAAAGTCACCAAGTGGCTGAGGCACCATACCCGTGAGCCTATCGATTTGTATTTCGCGTACGACGCTTCGGTTCAGGACGTCAAGGCAGCTGCGCGTGCGGCTGGCTTTACGGACAATACCCCGCAGAGCCCCTTGCTGACATACATGGCCTTCAAGTCACGCGTGCAAGGCTTTGCCCTGAAGCTGCTCGGGCCGATCTTGCTCGGGGAGAAAGGACATAATGCGCTGACTGCGGTTGGGACGGTGCATGTCTCGCATTTTGTGCCCTTTGAGAACAACCAATTAGGCTTCTTCACCATCTTCGATGGTTCTTTCGAGAAGTATATTCAGGACTTCGCAGATAAAACCTCGTTCACTTTCAATACTCTCTTTCCAAATGTCGTTGGCGGCCCTCCAACTCCAGTAGAAAAGAACGCTCAGGCTTTCCTGCGGTGGGCAACGGAAAACAACTATCCGCCCATCGGGTTTTACAGCGCCTATCCAGGCCTCTCTGTTCAGGACATAAAAGCCCTGCTCGCCGATCGCAAGTCACAACGGGCCGCCGCTTCATAGCAGTTCTTTCCCCGCTCGCGAGCAGAGATTAACCTGGAGATGTCACGCTTTGCTTAAGTCGCGGATGATGTGCGATGAGATCACTGCTCGCGACTGTTACAGAACGACATCTGAAGTAAGGCCTGTTTTGAAAGGTCAAGGATGTGCAAATGCCACCGATACGTTACAAGGACGTGCCGCAGATCCCAGAATCCACTTATGCCTCAGAGATTGCAGAGATCGTCAATTCTATAGAGCAGACGGTCAAAGCCTCCTTCGAGAAAGAGAAGCAGAGACGGGCGGTGCGCTTTGCGCACGCGAAAAGTTATGGCATCGTCCGGGCCTCCGTCAAAATCGACAGCGGCATGGCCCCGGAGTATGCGCAGGGTATCTACGCAATTCCGGCCACTTACGAGGCCGTGATCCGTTTTTCGAACGGCCTCGGCCATCTAGGGCCGGATGCGATGCTTGGTCCGATATTCGGCGCGGGTTTGAAGCTTTTCAATGTTCCCGGGCACTCCATTATCGAGAACGAGGCGGGGGCCAGCAACTTCGACTATGCGATGATCAACGCTCCAGTATTCTTCGCCAACACAGCGAAGGACTATGTCGTACTTGAGCGTTTGTTCGATGCGCTGCCGGGACCGCTTATGGATCCTCGGACCGCGAAGACCTGGCTTCACGATTTCGTTACGCGCGGAGGTGCATTGCCGCCTGACAAGTGGCTTTGGGATGAGCTCTTCGCAGTCTTGTCTTTAGGCAAGACGCCATTCCGTAACCCCCTCCTTTCGAGTTACTGGACCATGGCTGCTGTGCGCCACGGCGAGTACGTCGCCAAAGTACGCATCAATCCGGAGGCATCCGCGGCTGCGCAGGTGAGAATCCGCGACCTGGATCCTCTGACAAATCCGGAAGCGGTGCGAGACTCGCTCGTGGCGGATATCGGCGAGCACGATTACACGTTCGAACTGCAAGCGCAGTTGTGTGTCGATCCGTTGCGAATGCCGATTGAAAATACCTCGATCGAGTGGTCAGAAAAGCTTTCTCCATTTACGAAGATCGCAACCATTCACATTCCGAAGCAGGATATTTCATCGCCCGCCAATCTGGACATGGCTGATCGGATCTCGATCACACCCTGGAGAACCCGGGACGATCACACTCCAATGGGCGAGATTATGACCGTACGGCGTGAGGTCTACCGGCGATCGGCCGACGTGCGGCGGCAAATTAACCAGCAGTCGCAAAAAGAACCTTCCAGTATGAACGAGGTATTCGATCAGAGGCAGAGGGCGTAAGCAACATTTTGCTGCTCGGTCCCAGATTATCGTCCGCACCGTCTCGTCCCAACGGCACATGGTCACTACCTCAGATCAATAACCAGGATCAATCAGGAGGCCCGCCTTGGCAACGGAGAACAAAACACGAGCAGCACCGGCGAAGGACGAGGGGATTCTTCACCGGCTAGTTGATCGGCTCAGGCACCAGAACGGAAAGACTGATGGCGATTCGGGAGCCTTGAAAGAGTCCGCGCTCGATCTGGCGGACATTCAGGGCCTCATTCTCCGCGCTTACAGAATGCCGATGGTGCGGCATTTTCTGCTGAGAGTAGGAGATCCCGCGCAAGCGCGCAGGCAACTCGGATCGCTCGTAAGCGGCGACGAATCCGAAATCCCGCAAATCACTACCGGAGCGGACTGGCACGTGGGGTTCGCGCCCGGACCGGGAGACAATCCTAAGGATGCACCCCGTCACACGCCCGACTATTGCCTCAATATCGGTATTACCTGGCCCGGATTGCTTGCGCTGGAGGTAAAAGAGCGCGTCCCGACGTTGTCTTTCAAGTCGTTTGGCGCGTTCATCGAAGGAGCCGCGCAACGAGCAGGGCTGCTCGGGGAAACTGGAGCAAGTTCGCCTCAGCAGTGGACTGGCGGCTTTGGAAAAGGGGACGATCACGTCCTGGTGACGCTGCACGCCATCAGTCCGGAAGCCATGGAGAGCTACAGTGATAGGTTATGTGCCTTGTTTGCCGAGGGAAATGCTTTTCAGGAAATCTGGCGCCAGGACGGGATGGCGTTAGTGGAGATACAAAATGGCCAGCCCGTCCCCACTTCCAAAATTCACTTCGGGTATACCGACGGCATCGCTATGACCGCCATTCGCGGCGGTCCGGAAAACTATACCCCTGATCACCAGCAGCCCTGCGAGCCGTGGCTCTTTCTCTTGCGGGAAGACGCCGAGAATTACTATGTACCGGAGCCGCGAATCCTTGGCCTGAACGGTAGCTTTGCAGTTTTCAAAAAAATCGAGACGGACGTCGTTGCCTTTGAAAATTTCCTGCAGTCGAATAAAGACAAAATAGATCCGGAGCTGCTCGCCGCAAAGATGTGCGGGCGATGGCGCAACGGCGTTCCCCTCGCCTTGTCGCCTGACACCGATAGTCCTGCGGAAGCGATTGCGCCAGAAGAGCTGAACAACTTCGAGTACGTAAATTCTGATAGTTCGGGGGATCCGAAGGGGATACGGTGTCCCGTGGGCGCACACATCCGCCGCGCCAATCCACGAGGTCAGCCAATAGCAGGCCAGGGGGTGCCCGGGGGCAGTAATAATTCTCACCGGCTGATTCGTCGCGGCCTGCCTTACGGGCCGATTTATGATCCAGGGAAACCTTATGATGGTATTGAGCGCGGAATCCTCTTTTATTTCATTAACTCGAACATCGAAAACCAATATGAGTTCGTACTTCGACGTTGGTTCAATGACGCTGAATTCGCAGGCGCCGTCAGGCTTAATCCGAAGTCAAAGGATCCGCTGGCTGGCACTCAAGATCCAGCGGAAAGTATTTTCGTGATACCTCAGGCGAATGGGAGCCCGTCGATCAACATAACTGGTCTGTCGAGCTTCACGACGACCAAGGCCGCTGCGTACGTGTTTCTGCCGAGCATCGCCGCGATCAAATTTATCGCCAGCTTGTGAGGAGGTCTGTGACGTGCCGCGGGTACGGGCCCTGGTTGGCCAGGAAAAGAGCTTCCCGTTGGCGAAATCGCGGAGATCGTCGCCTGCCATGGCCTTGTCGTGGCCGGGCTTGCCATCCTTGTTCTTGGGCACGGCCCAACGTTCCCATCGATAAAGGTTGGTCCGGGATATAGGAGTAACCCCTACTTACAGATACCCATTCGATGCCATCTTCGAAAGGGCCAAATTGAAAGATTGGTCGGGACGGGCAGATTTGAACTGCCGACCCCTCGCACCCCAAGCGAGTGCTCTACCAGGCTGAGCCACGTCCCGACGGTCGCGTTCAAGGATGAACGCAGGGTCTGACACAGTTTACACTGCCGTCTCGACCCCAAACACACTCCACAAAATTTCTATGCTGTCGGTGGAACGTATTCCTTCGGCATGGCTGAGCCTTCGCCGAAGAAGAACTGGTTCATCTGCTCCACCAGAAATTCCTGCGCCTCTGGGGTCCACGGCTGCAGGCGATATTCATTCAGCAGCATCTTCTGCCGCTCCAACCACTCGCCCCACGCCTGCCTGGAGACGTTGTGATACACCTTGTTGCCGAAATCGCTGTCGAAAGGCGGCTCGTCGAGTCCTTCCATTTGCGTTTTATACTTCGCGCATTGAACCATGTGTGCCATGCTTGTTCGCTCCAAAAAATCTTCTCTTCTCTAGTGTACGGTGTTGGGAATCAGTTTGCTTCGGTCGCAGCATGTCTCGCGTGAAGAAGGATTGACGTAGACGGCGAATTTTAAACGGCGGATGAGGCGTCTGTTTCTTCCAAGTAGATTTTTGTGTAGTCGAGATAATTTTTCGCGTACGTCAAGATCATCTCGCGGTCGGCGTCGCTCAGTTCTCGGCGCTGCTTTCCAGGAACACCGGCCCACAGCGTGCGCGGCGGCACAACGGCATTTTCTGGAATCACTGCGCCCGCAGCGATAATCGAGCCTTCCCCTATGCGCGCGTTATTCAAAATCACCACGCCCATTCCGATCAAACAAGTATCTTCCACGATGCATCCATGCACCGTGGCATTGTGGCCGATCGTTACCCAGTCGCCAACAATGACGGGATAGCGATAGCGCATGCCGTGCAGTACGGAACAGTCCTGCACATTGGAGTTGGCTCCAATGCGGATGGAGTGGACATCGCCGCGGATTACCGCGTTCATCCAGATGCTGGAATGTTCGCCGAGCGTGACGTCGCCGATGATTTGGGCGGAGACATCCACATAACAGGATTGCGGAATGATGGGAGATTTGCCTTGATAGGAACGAATCATGAGCTGTGCGGAAGTTTCCCTTCATGGGTGGCCTGAAATTCTTCGCGCTTCGGTGAGGCGCCTGCTTCATTTTACGGGCATGGCAAAGCGCGATTGCCGGGGAGAGCGAGGAAAAGCCAAAGGGGTGCTTTTGGGGGCGAGGATGGGCGGTTTGGGAGGGCGTCAACAGGCAAATAGTTGAAGGTTTATACAGGATAGTTGAAGGATTATGCAGGATAGTTGAAGGATTATGCAGAGGAAGGTAAATTAGGCAAGCTATTGATTCTATGTGGCCCCGTAGGTTTTTGCCGGCGAAGACGGGGAAAAGTTGCCCGTTTGTAAAAAAACCGCACGTTCTGTGCCAATGAGGGAACTGGACGCATAGCGGCGTCTACAACCATTCTACCGTTTTCAGTCGAAATTCAATGCCAGGTCGGCCGATGAATTTGCGCGGGGTGGTGTGTCGATCCCAGGTCTCAGATACGAGACCCGTTCGACTCGCCTTCGGCTCGCTCGGGGCAGGCTCCGGGGCACCCGGCAAGTTTGCCGGCAGCAGGCTGGGTGATACGCTCTGGGTCACTTCTACGAAAAGCCCACAGATCCACTGACGAGTTGCTTGAATCAGAGTGCTCCTCGGGCCGTGAGGTCACATTAGTCGCAGGCACGCTCGATTCGTAGCGACTACCCACTCAAAAGTCTCTGGCGCTCGTGACCTTCCAAGCCAACGCTGACAACAGGAGGCTTAGAAGAAGGCTGCAAACGATTCCAGTCCAGGGCAATTGCCCACTAATCAGGTGGGTGGATCGATCTATCATGTGCTCTGGAGCGATCGCGTCTTGCAGATTCAGCCGCTTCAATGGCTCAACGACGCGCGTACTTATATTTATCACAAAGACGAGCGCAATTCCGATCCCGGCGCTCGTAAAGTCTCCGGGAATAAGCGTCGATACCAGCAAGCCAAGGGAGTAAAACAGCATTCCGCCAAGTCCGATTCGCAGGCCAAGTATGAACGCGTCGCCGACCGGATAGTCGCCACCCCACAGCGCGGCCAGGGCGGGAACCGCGAGCGCAGGAATAAGCGCGGCGGCCATGGATTGAACAGCGCCGTTCAGCGAGCGATAGAGAAACCACCTGGTTCTGCTGACCGGCAAGGATAAGGTGTAGTCGACAGTTCCGAGCGCACGTTCCCGAAGAAAACCGCCCAACCCCAGAAACATAGCGGAAAAGCCCCAGAAATAAAAGAGTATATTCGTGATCGCTACCATCCCGGCCTCATGGAAGTTCTTCGACTCGATCACGACCCTTTCGGCTTGGCTGTTGTAGAACACCCTAGTCGTGGTCATGACCAGCAGAAAGGCAAGAATGAATAAAAAGCGCGCCCGCGATTCGCGCCAGACTTTACGAATTGGCATGGTCTCCCTTCACCTTCTCCAGAAATAGCTCTTTCAGTCCGACGGACTGCACTTCAACGGACTTGGCGGCAAGTAGCGGACCAAGCGCGGCAATCTCGTCGACGTTGCTGCTCGCGAGAATGCTTATGGTTCTTCCCCGCACGATGACCTGGTCCACGCCGTCCCTTCTGAACGCTTCCGGCGGAGGAGGATCATCGAATACGAGATTGACGCGACGAAACTTCTGCCGGAGATGGTCCAGCGAGCCTTCGAGCATGACTCGTCCTTTTTCGATGGCGATGATGTGATCGGCGATTTGCTCAACCTCGGCAACCTGATGAGACGAGAAGAATATGGTGGTACCGTCAGCCGCCTGCTGAACCAGGCTCTGCAGCATCTGCTCGGCCATTACCGGATCGAGACCTTCACTCGGCTCATCGAGGATAAGGAGCTCCGAATGGCGGCATAGGTTGAGCAGAAGGCCCAGCTTCGTGCGCATGCCCTTTGAGAGAGCGCTGACCTTGCGGTTCAGGGGAAGTTCAAAATCCGCGAGCAGCCGTGTTTCGGTCTCGACTCGCCATGTCGGAAAAAACGGACGCGTGAATGCAATGATCTCCCGCACCGTCATGTACGAGTAGAGCCGCTTGTCCTCGCCGAGAAAACCGATGCGGCGGCGAACTGCGACAGAACCCGTGGGCTCGCCAAGCACCATCGCCTCACCGGAGGTTCGACGGATCACGTCGAGTAGAATTTTGATTGTGGTGGTCTTGCCCGAGCCGTTCCGACCCAGGAAACCCACGATACACCCCTTGGGAACGGTCATGGTCAGGCCTGCTAGCGCAGAATTTTTCCCGAATCGCTTGGTGAGATCTCTTGTTTCGACGACGGCATTCATCGCGTCACGGCCTCCTCGATCCATTCCGCTTCGAATAGACGGCGGCTCTCATCGTCACTAAGACCCATGCTTCGCAGCTTTCGTACGGTTTCCTTCACAACAACAAAGGCTTCCCGAAACCTGCGGGTCCGCGATTCTGTGAAGTTGCTTTTGTCCACGTACGCGCCCGCGCCGTGCCGGAGCCGGATCAGGCCCTCCTGTTCGAGATCGTCATATGCTTTGACCACCGTGTTTGGGCTAACGACAAGTTCCTCCGCCAACGTCCGAATCGTCGGCAGCTGGTCTCCTTCAACCAAAGCGCCGATTTCGATCGAGTGTTTGACTTGCTCGACGATCTGCAGGTAAATCGGAACTCCTGACGATGGATTTAGGCGTATGAACATGAGCTGACTGTATCACAGTAATGCAACAGTGCAAGTCTTTTTGAGCCTTCGGCTTCTTTTTAACAGTCGCAGCTTCAGCGCCTAACTCGTTCTACCAGCCGCCACTGCATTGGGCGGCGTCGACAAAACCGCGCCATCGAAAAAAGCTGTATACTCGCTAACCGGGAGCGCCAGCTCTCCATTTCACGCTGAACCAACACAAAAGCGTGGAATATCCCAAGTGAGCCCACGGTCTTGCCCTCCAAGCGCTCGCAGCTCTCAAGGGCAGGGTCATTGCGGCCCGTTCTAGGGCGGTCTAAGGTGACTCACCCCCGAAGCGGATTTTTTCGCTTGAGCTGCATTCCTGAATCGCGGCAAGCGGCGGGAACCCTCTGGGCGGTCTGTTGGGTGAAGTTCTATCGCGGAATGGTCGGAAGGGCGAGACCCCTTGATTCGCGATACGTCCCGGAAAAACGCGCTTGTGTCGACTGATCGGAACCTATGCGGCGAAGTCTGCGAAAAGTCTGGTTTTCGACAAGTTCGATTGTCGATTCCAGGCAACGCACTCATCGAGCCCCGCCGTCACCGACTGCCGCGAAAATCTGTCCCGCTAAGCCCAGCACAGCTTCTGACCGTAAAGCTGAGCCGCGCCAGATCCAATCACAATATTTTTTTAAATTCGTGCGCAAAAAATGGTGACGAGTTTGGATGCAGCCGAATTTGCGTATGACGCTGCATCGATCCGAGGTCTCAGATACGAGACCTGGGGCACCGGGCGCCACGACCTCCGCGAGTTCTTGGGCAAACCCTGTCAGACCCAGGAGTGCTAGCGTTCGGCGTGCTCCCGGCTCATCTCTTGCATTTGTTTGATCAGCCGGCTCAATACCGTCACAGATTTCGAAGCGGCCTGCACCTGCCGTTCCAGCGCCATCAATCGCTCTTGAGCTTCGCCGCCACGTTCGATCGGCACCCACGGCGGGATCGACAGGCTGCCGTTCTTGAATCGACTCAGTCGGCACCTGAGCTCAGCTTCAAGCGCCTGGAAGCCGGTCTGCTGTGCGATGGTCTGAAATGTATACGTACCGGCGGCCCTCAGCCCTTGTGGGTTGGTTACAGTTACCTTGATCGCAACGGTAGTCCCCGCAGCCGGCAGTGCCGCAATCGTAAGGCTGGCTGCGTTTGTGGCGCCTGGCGCCGCTCCGGTAACAGACCACGCGAACGTCAACCCGGACTGATCGGGAAAGACATTGAGGTTTGTAATGACGAAAGTCTGTTCTTTGCTCGCGACAAGTGCGACCGCGCACGGGTCCGCCGACCGATCAATATCGATGTCGAGGGGATCGAATGTAGTTGCACCAGGATCCAGAACGGTAATGTCGCGAGTCAGCGTCTTACCGGCGTAACTAACAGTCAATGTCACCTTGGTTGTCATGAAGCCTGCCGCCTGCGGCAGTACTGTTAGAGGTACAGATGCGCTTGTCGTTCCTGCACCGATGGTGGGCAAAGGCGCCGGAATGATTGTCGGGTCACTGCTTGTCATCACGAGCGGAATCGGGAGGACAGCCGGATGATCCACGGCAACAACGATAGTGCCCGGGGAGGTTGCGACCCATGTGGCGACTGTCGGCGCGGCAAACACTGTCAGGTCTGAGACAGGGAAAACCGTGTCCAGCGGTGGGAAGAAACCACCTGGAGTGAAGCCGCTTGTGCCAGGCGTAGTCGGGTAATGAGCATTCACGAGCGTGCTGAATTTAGGCCATGCGTTCGTCCAACTGTCGTGCGGGATCGAAACGTTCTCGTAGACGTTTGAGAGGTGGCCACCGCCTGCGTTGATGATGCTTTCGATCGAGTAGCCGAGTTGGTCGTGCAAATACATGAGGAACAGCGTCGCGCCACCTACGTCAGGACTAGCTGGATCGATGTCCTCATCGTTGACCTCGAGGAAATTGTTTCGCGCACTGTTCAACCAGGAGCTGGTACAGTTCCAGGCGCCCACGGTCAGCGAAGGGAGTGCCGTAGTACCAGGATATTCCCTGAGCAGGAACTGCTCGGCCAAAAATCGCGACAAGCCCTCGCCCTTATTGCCTTCACCGAGGCGGAACCAGGGATCGGACCCATATGGCGAGAATGCTCGCATGTACATCTCGCTTATTTCTGAGATGAGCAGGTATCGTGCCAGCATGATCGGCGTGCCCGAAGCCATGGGGAATTCGCCGATATTGATCGTAAGCTGTAAGGGCACAAACAGCGCCCCCGCCCAATGACCACCGACGAACTGAGTGGGGTTTCCCGCCGCGTCCGTCGCAACCGTATTAATCGAGAGATTGATGGGTGGAGACATGTCAAGCTGACGCCCTGAGAACCACGACGACAAAATAGCGAGGTCTGCATCGCAGGTTGTCATCATCTGGATTGCGAGTCCCTTCCCACGAGATAGACTCAATTGGTCATCGTATTGGAAGTTAAAGTACTGTGTTCGGCCGTTGTTGGACAAACCATCGGTGCTGGGGCCCATGGCAATACCTCTTTCTGCTGCAGAGGGCCCCGATGCTAGTTCATTCCTGGTCAACAGGCAACTAGATATTTAGCTAGGAAATGACAAAAGCCCAGCACATCTTCTGACCGTAAAGCCGAGCCGCGTCAAATCCAATGACAATATTTTTTTAAACTCGTGCACAAAAAATGGTGATGCGTTTGGGTGTAGCCGAATTTGCGCGGGACGGTGTAGCGATCCCAGGTCTCATCCGCCGCGGCGAACGAGACCCTCCGAGGGGCTAAGGGCTGGCTCTAATCCGCAGGCGGAAGCCGGGCCTCCTACTGGTCCGTCACAGCAATGGTCCGCAAGTCGCGCAGCGCATCTGACCAAGGTGAACAAGCCCTTAGGGCAGCTTGTTCAAGTAGCACGGGTTGGTCACCCTTTGTGCTGGAGGCGTCGGCGGGGACATCCAGGGCGGATTGTTGAAATTAAAGAACTCCGTCATATCCGGCTGGGCTGCATCCCGTTTGGTGAGGGCAGGCAGATTGAACCGCGTTTCGATCAGCTTCAGGATCGCCGTGTAATCCATCACGGTATGGGAGACATAGTTCTTCTTGGCATACGGCGAAATGACGGTCAAGGGTATGCGATAGCCTGTATATGTGAAATTGCATATCGGACCCGTCTTCCCAGTACAGATGTAGCCCGCAGGTAAATCGACGGGCTTGATGCCATCGGGACTGGGCATCGGTTGCGGCGCGACGTGATCATACAGACCGCCGCTCTCGTCGAAGGTAAAGATAAGCGCCGAATCCTGCCACGAACCACTTTGCATGAGTGCGTTAATGACTTTGGAGTTGAACTGCGCTCCCTTCTGGACATTTGTTGCATGGGCGTCGGAGTCGGATCCGTGTTCGTCGAGCCCTGCGTCCGATGGAGCGTAGATCTCTGCGACCTGGGGCAGAGTACCCTTGTTCAGGTCCGTAAAGTAATCGGAGATGAGGGCGATTTTTTGTGGATACTTCGCCAGGATGGTGCTTACATAGGTGAAGCTGTTAAGGGCAACCGTCTTGACCAGGCAGGACGCCTGGTAGGGCGGCCCGGCACAACCGGTGCCCTGCGGGTCAATGTAGACCTTCCAGCTGATACCCGCTTCCTGAAGCTCCTGGAAAATCGGCTTCGTCTTCAGCTTGGCCGCATCCTTGGCGTTCGAGCCGATCGGCAACGCATATCCTCCTGATGTCGCTCCATCGAGATACTCGCGGTTGATTTGGGTACGAGACATTGCCGGGTGGAAGAAGCGGTCCGACGTGGCAAATTTGGTAGCTATAAAGTAGTCGTAATTGAGGTCCTTGCCGTCCCAGTAGCCCATGGCGCGGATGCCGTCCGTGTCGAAGAACGGATGTCCGTTGTTGTCGCGAGCGTCGCCCGCGGCGGTGTGCACAAACCCGTTATTCTTTGCCGGACGCGTGCCCACCGGATCCGAGTAGTCCCAGTCGTTATGCGCCTCCTGCCATGAAGGGCTGGTGTTTTCGTTGCACACCGAAATCATGTGGAATGAGGCCACGGTGTGACTTTTATCGAAAATGCATCTGCCGGGGTAAGGGCTGGAGGGGTCGCATCCCGGGATGGCGGGAGGGGGACCATAGTGCGGAGCCGCCCCGCTGGTCGGGTTGAACTGAGGCAGGCCGTCGAATGACTGATCGGGGATTCCGTTGTCCTTCCAGTATTTCCGCATGGCACCGAAGTAGTTATCGAGCGAACGATTCTCCTGGGCAAAAAAGATGATGTGATTGAGCGAAGTGATACCTGCCGTTCCGGCCTCGAATGTCGGTGTCACCGCAGTACTTTCCGCCAGTCTCACCTTGCACGTGTCCTTGCCTGTGCACCCGCCGGACCATCCGGCGAAGGTAGTGTTCGACTCGGGAGTCGTCGTCAATATGACGGCTGTTCCTTTGGGAAAGCTGGCCGTGCAGCTTTGCGGGCAATCGATCCCCGCCGGACTGCTGGTAACCGTTCCCGCGCCGCTACCTGCGCTCTGCACGGTCAATTGGATGGACGAAGAACCCGTTCCCACAGCGATAGTGACAGATGCCGAGGTTGTGCCTCCAGCCCCGGTTGCTGTCGCGGTGTAAGTGGTGGTCGAGGCTGGGCTGACCGACACGGATCCCCCAGTTGCGGACATGGTTCGCTTGCTGCCATTGCTTCCGTTGAGTGTGACCTGTGTGGCGTTCTTGACAGACACGGTCACGACGGAAGAAGTTCCCTTGGCGATCGACTTGGGATTGGCGGTGATCGAGCCCGTGGGCGCCGGCGAGCTGGATGCCGATTCAACTGCCTGGCCAGCGACACCTGCGAACGCGGGAACCGCGCATGGAAGGAGTATTGCGAGAATGTAACAGACAAGTTTCATGACGATTCACCGGCAATTCTCTCTTCCGCGCAAAACACACGGAAGTTAGAGGGAAGTCAAATTTTGATTTCCGTCGCTGGGGGCGGCGTCAGGGGAGGGTGGAAACGACTTAATCATAGCCTGTGATGAGCAGACATTGCTTCAGGTCTCCGCGAAAGCCTTCGATCCCATCAAATAAGATGCCGGTCCAATGAAGTTGCCTCTACTGAACGCAAAGCCGAGCCGCGACTAATCCAATGACAAGATTTTTTTATGGATGGGCAAACGATGGTGACGAGTCTGGGTTTGGCCGAATTTGCGCGCGGAGGGTGTATCGATCCCAGGTCTCAGATGCGAGACCTGGGGCACCCGGCGCGTTGGGGGATGAGTTCTTCTCATCCCACTCAAGCCAACTGAGGGCTTGAATGGGGCACCCGGCGACGTGAAACTATCGAACATCGTACTGTCTACATGACAATCCCTCCGCAAGCCTGCGCATGAATCAGATCTGGTTTAGGCCGTAATGGTCATCGAGTGTCGGCTACATAGTGGAGTTCAAATCCGCCGAGCATAATCATTGGCTATTCCGTTGCATGGTTTACCTTGTTTCTCCAGCTAAGTTTAATGACCTGAATACAGGTATTTACTGTGATTCTCAGGAAGATTCGAACATGAGCTAAGTCCCTGAAGATAACCTTTTGGATGTACTCTTGCCCAGACGCTCGCCATACTGAAAGACCACAAATCCAGCAATAGCATGCAACTCCTTTTAGATTCGGATCGTTTACACGCAAGCGACTTGGCCTCGCGCAACTCACATCCGTGCTCGCATCACGAGCAGGCGATTGGAATCACAGCACGCCGAGTAGCCATGGACGAAGAGTGGCATAACAATTATTCATTTCCTCTAACATCCTCAGTTGCCGCTGGAAAACGCGTCAGCACAACCTGCCGCACCCCTTGAGGCTTTGTACGCAATAGGCTTCTTATGCGATGCTTCCGATATCCCCAGTCATAAAATCGGCAATTCTCAACTCACGCTGGATATTGTCATCGCAACGCTTTTACATCTTGCATCTTCAACGCCCAATCCGTGCCCAGCCTCAATCGAGCACTCGCTGCTCATCCGGCATGTTTGGTTGACAACTGAAGGCCAGATGATCCTCACAACATGTTTTTGTGACTATCAACATTGCCTGAAGACTGTTCGCGGTCTCTGGCGTAATTTTCCCCTCAGCCTGATCCATTTGAAGACAGAGTTGAAGATCGTGCAAATTCTTAGCGACCTGCATGTAGGATTTCAGCGTAGAAGCGAAGTAGATTCCAAGAGACTCACCAGCCTTTCAGAAATCATTGTTGACCCCCGAAGCCTGACTCGTCACGAATATAATTGCCGAGAAATTATGGTATGCTACCAGGTTTGGGGCGGCTATCGAATCTGGGGGATTTCCGGTATTCTAGAGGGTGTCCAACCGGAGCGTTGGGAGGTGTAATCTCATTTGGCAGAAGTAAAGATTCAAGAAGGCGAACCGCTGGAGAATGCACTGCGCCGGTTCAAGCGCAAGGTGCAGCAGGAAGACATCATTAAGGAAGTCAAGCGGCACTCGTACTACATGAAGCCAGGCGAGAAGATGCGCATGAAGCAGGCTTTGGCCCGCAAGCGCAATCGCAAGAAGGCCCGCAAGGAACAAACCGACTAGGTCTTCGACCTGTGATTCCTTGCCTCCCACCCTTGCGGCAAAAACAAATACGCCGCAAGGATGGGGCACGCAGCATCGATCCCAGGTCTCAGATGCGAGGCCTGGGGCACCCGCACCGATGAGATACCACCGTTTGTGAAAATGCTTTAATTACATAGTCGATGAATGAGACGAGGCCCGAACCGCTACGGCGATTCGGGCCTTCGCTTCTATCCAGTGTTTCTGAGTCCTGCGGCGATGCCGTTGATGGTGGCGGCAATGGCGCGCTGCAGGGAATCGCTGGTGTCGCCGGCACGCTTGCGCCGCAGCAGTTCTACCTGGATCAGGCTCATTGGGTCGACGTAGGGATTTCTAACTCGAATGGAACGAGACAGCACCGGGTTGGTTTCCAGCAGAATTTTCTGCCCGGTCACGGCAAGCACCGCGCGGCACGTGCTTTCATACTCTGCTTCCAGACGATTGAATACTCGATCTCCCATTGCACGATCCTGCGTCAGGAGGGAATACTGCCTGGCGATGTGAAAGTCGGCCTTCGCCAGCGACAATTCCACGTTGCGAATCAGGTCAATGAACATGGGAAACTCCCGCATCATGTGCTGCAGGATGGGAAGATTTCCTTGTTCGATGGAATGCTCCAGGGAATGCCCGACGCCAAACCATCCGGGAACGCCGTGACGGCTCTGCATCCAGCCAAACACCCACGGAATGGCGCGAAGGTCGGCGAAATTGCTTTTTGCCTTGCGGCGCACGGGACGCGACCCGATCCGCGCAAATTCCAGTTCATTCACCGGCGTGGCTTCGGCGAAATATTGCAGGACGTCTTCATCTTCGGGGATATTTTTGCGATAGAAACCGTAGGCAGTGGTTGAAAGCTCCTCGCACACTTCTTCCCAGCCGGGCATCATTTCTCCGGTGCGATGACCGCCCGGGCGATTTGCCTCCGGACGTGCCAGCGCATCGAGCGAGGCAGCGACCATCAACTCCAGATTCCATTCTGCCAGCACCACGTCAGAATATTTCCAGTGCAGCACCTCACCCTGTTCCGTGATGCGAATTTCACCGTTGAAATCGCCGATGGGCTGGGCATAGATGGCGCGATGCGTAGGTGCGCCGCCGCGACCGACGGTGCCGCCGCGGCCATGAAACAGGCGCAGATCGATGCCGCATTCGCGAGCGACGTCGTAGAGGGCGCGATGGGTTTTGTATATCTCCCATGTGCTGGTCAGCATGCCGCCGTCTTTGTTGGAGTCGGAGTATCCGAGCATCACCTCCTGACGACGCTGCCAGGATTCGAGCAAGGGCTGATACGCAGGAGCGGTCCAGATTTCGCGGCAGATCGACGGGGCTCCACGTAAGTCCTCTATGGTCTCGAACAGCGGCACTACGCGGATGGCAGCGCGATTTTCGCCCGCCATGCAGGAGACTTCATGGGTACGCGCCAGATGCAGCACGCGCCAGACATCTTCTGCGCCGGTTGCGCCGCTGATGACGTATTGCTGAATCGTTTCCACCGGCTCTTCGCGCTGAATCCGCGCGATCGCTCGGAAGGTGGCCAGAACATCGGCTGTTTCTCGCGACAACGGGTTGGCGAAATTCTCCAACGACGAATCCTGCTCGCAGTTCTCTTCAATCTCCCGCAGAGCCTGCGTCAATTGACGGGCATGCGCACGAACATCCAGCGTGTGCAGGTGCAGGCCAAAGGTGCGCACTTCGCGAACTAGCGGATCGACCATTGCGCGCGCCAGGCGAAGACTCTTTTCCTGTGCCAGACTGTCCCGCACCAGGTGAAGATCGTCCAGCAACTCCTGGCTGGAGCGATAGGGCGGCAAGCCGACCGGGGTCGACTTCTCATCCAGCTCCCGCGCAGCAGCTTCCAGACGCAGGCGAATGCACAAGACGAAGCGGCGATGCAGCTCATGAGGATAAAGCTGATCAATGCCCGCGCCGGAGCGTTCCAGCTGCGACGAATAGCTATGTAGCTTCTTCTCCAGAGCCGGACTTAGACCGACTCGCTGGATCGAAGGCGTCAACAGGTCGAGGATCAACTGAATACGAGCGCAATAATGCTCAATCAATTTGCGCCGAGCCATCGAAATGGCTTGCCACGTCACCTCTGGCGTCACAAATGGATTGCCGTCACGGTCGCCGCCGATCCAGGAACCGAAACGCACCACTTGCGGCACATCATTCGCTTCGATTTCCAAACCATACTCGTCGCGAAGCGCGCCGGCGATTTCCTCGAAGAGCTGTGGCACGGTTTCGAAGATGGCAATGTCGTAATAATCTAGACCAAGTTTGATTTCGTTCTGCACCGTGGGGCGATGGCTGCGCACTTCATCTGTCTGCCATAGCGCTGTGATTTCCGCGAGGATATCTTCTTCTCGGCTGGCGAGTTCCTCATCCTGCAGCGGAATCTGATTCAGGCTCTCAAGCGTTTCGCCGAGGCGTCTCCGCTTGAACAGAACTGAGCGTCGGGCGACCTCGGTCGGATGCGCCGTGAAACACCGGGATGACGCAAATTTTCGTCAGAAATTCCAAAGCTTGGCTGGCCGTGATGCCGGCTTCGCGCATGCGTCGCAGAGTGCCGCGCATCTCTCCAGGCTGCGGCGGGCTTTGACTGCCCAATAAGCGATGGGCGCGACGTCGGCGCTTGCGATGATTGGTTTCAGCAAGATTTATTAGTTCGAAATAAAAGGCGAAGGCGCGCGTCAGTTGCTCCGCAAATCCGGTATCGCAGGAGGCGATGCGGGCTATCGCTTCCGCCAGCAGGAAATCGGCTTTCTTCAGGTCGCCTTGCAATCGCGCTTCGCGGCCGTCGGTGGTGATGCGACGTAAATCTTCCACCGCCTGGAATAGCGCATCCCCGGCCTGCTCTCGAAGCACGCGCCCGAGCAGCGTTCCCAGTGAGCGAACGTCGCGGCGCAGCGGAGCGTCTTTCCGTTCCGGATCGAACGATTGCAATTCTTCCAGGCGCTCCGCCCAGTTTTCCGGCTTCCACAAAAGGTCCATACGTATTTGCATTATGCAGGAGCGAGTGGGCAGTTTCCTAAGAGCTGGAGGAAGAAATTGCTGCCTGCTCCTCCAGTTGCACGACCAATTCTTCCCACTCAGTCAACATGGCTGCATGGTCGGCGCGCATCTGGTCCAGTTGGTTTTGCTGCGACTGGTAGTGCTCGGCGGAAACATACACGGCTAACTGCTCTTCAGTGGTTTGTATGGCCGCTTCGATGCGAGGAATCTCTTCTTCCAATGCGTTACAGCGGTCCTGCATCTGTCGCAGGCGGATGGGATTGATGCGGCTGACGCGCTTGACAATTGGGTTTTCCGCCGGTTGCCCGTTCGGCAATGGCTCAGGAGACGCCGCCGAAGCATTGTTTTCATTCGTCTTCTTTCCATTGTCCGCAGAGGGAGTTTTCACCGACGCTTCGGCCTGCCGGGAAATCTGCCACAGATAATCTTCGTAATTTCCGGTATAGACATGCACGGCGCCATCGCGAATCTCGAAGACCCGGGTCGCCAGCGCGTCGATAAAGGCGCGATCATGCGAGACAAACACGACGGTCCCGGTAAAGTTCCGGATGGCTTCCAGCAGTACCTCTTTCGCGCGCATGTCCAGATGATTCGTCGGCTCATCCAGCAGAAGAAAATTCGCCGGACTTACCAGCAGGCGCGCCAGGGCGTACCGATTGCGTTCGCCTCCGGAAAGCACGCCGAGCGGCTTGAATACATCGTCGCCGGAAAATAGAAAGCATCCCAGCAAACTCCGTAATTCTGTTTGCGGAATTCGAGGGGCGCTGCGTCCGATGTCATCGAGCATGCGAGCATCGCCATCCAGCTCCTTATATTGGTCCTGGGCGAAATACTGCAGCACAACATTGTGTCCCAGGCGAAGTTGGCCGGTCGTGGGCTCGTCCATGGCCGCCAGCAGGCGAATCAGTGTCGATTTCCCTGCGCCATTCGGTCCCACCAGCGCAATACGCTCGCCGCGCTCAATGGTGAACTGCACGCCGGAAAATACTTCCTTGGCGCCATAGCTTTTGCTGATCTGCTGCGCCTCGGCGACGGTACGGCCACTGGCTGGCGGCTGCGGAAAAGTGAAGTGAATTTCGGTTTCCGCGGGCGGCAGTTCGATGCGCTCGATCCGCTCCAGCTCCTTGATGCGGCTTTGCACCTGGCGGGCTTTGGTGGCTTGCGCGCGGAAGCGAGTGATGAACGACTCCAAATGTTCAATGTGTTCGCGCTGGTGACGATACGCGGCCTCCAGCTGGACCTGCCGCTCTGCCTTCTGCTGCAAATACTTTTCGTAATTTCCGGAATAGCTGTACAGGCGGTGATTCCACAGCTCGACAATCTTGTCGGTCGCGATATCCAGGAAAAAGCGGTCATGCGAGACCAGAACATAGGCATGTGGATAGGCATGGAGATAGCCTTCCAGCCAATTCCTGGCTTCCAGGTCCAAGTGATTCGTGGGCTCATCGAGCAGTAGAAGATCGGGCTTTTCCAGCAGCAGCTTGGCGAGGGCGATTCGCATCTGCCAGCCACCGGAAAACTCCTCCGTCTTGCGTTGCCAATCCTCTTTGGAAAAACCAAGGCCCGACAATACCGTTCCGACGCGCGCTTCGATGGTATAGCCATCCTGCGCGTGAAATTCAGCGTCGCTGCGCGCCAATTGATCAATGACGGAGGCGTATTCCCCAGAATGAGGCGGCAATTCCGCCAGTTGCGAATGCAGCCGTTGAATCTTGTGCTCGAGCGCCTGGGTTTTCGCGAACGCAGACAGACATTCATCGAAGACAGACCGTCCCTGCAATTGCAAGCCATCCTGAGGGAGGTAGCCGAACGTCATGCCGCCGGTCGACTCCATGGAACCATCGTCCAAGGAGTCAAGGCCGGCCAGGATTCGCAGCAGCGTCGATTTGCCGGTGCCGTTGCCGCCGACCAGTCCGGTGCGCTCTCCCGGAGTGATCTGCCAGTCGATTTTTTCAAACAGAAGTTTGTGGCCGAAGCGTTTGCCGGCGCGGGTTAGCTGCAGCATTGTGTTCGCGCTCGAAGCGTAGGTTGAAAGCGCATATGATTTATTGTCGCATCCAAATTTTGTCAGGATTGCCACAAGGCTTTACGACGCATCCTAGGTAGCAGCAATGCTTCACGCATTTGAATATTCGCACTCAGCATCTTCCGGCGACTGCAATGACAAGTCTGCATGGATTGGTATACTCGCAACGAATCGCTATTTCGGCGGGATAGGCAAAGCAAATGCCCTCGATGAAAGACACCTTGGGAGTTCTCCTGGCGGGTGGGGCCGGCGAGCGGCTCTATCCTCTGACCCGCGATCGTGCCAAGCCGGCTGTTCCGTTCGGCGGCAACTATCGCATCATCGACATCACGCTCTCCAACTGCATCAATTCCGACCTTCGCCGAATCTACATCCTGACGCAATATAAAGCTCTCTCACTGAATCGCCATATTCGCGAGGGGTGGGGCTCGGTGGTGGCCAACGAGCTGGGCGAATTCATTGAGATTCTGCCACCCATGCAGCGGGTCAGCTCCAACTGGTATATGGGCACGGCGGATGCGGTCTATCAGAACATCTATTCGATCGGCAGTGAACAGCCGAAGCGGGTCCTGCTGCTTTCCGGCGACCACATTTACAAAATGAATTACGGCCGCATGGTGCAGCAACATATCGACTCGGGCGCCGATGTGACGCTGGCCACGCTGCCCATCGATCCGTCAGAGGTTTCGCGTTTCGGCGTAGTCGAGGTGTCACGAAGCGGAGAAGTCACGGGCTTTCAGGAGAAGCCGCAGCAAACCAACATGCGCTCGCCTTTCAATCAGGACAAGGTGGACGCATCCATGGGCATTTACCTATTCAACACCGACGCCCTGTTGCCGGCGCTGATCCGCGACGCGGAAGACCCGAATTCACAGCACGATTTCGGGCACAATGTTCTGCCCACGATGCTGGGCCAGTACAAGATGTACGCCTTCAATTTTGTCGATGAGAATAAGCAGGAGGCGCTGTACTGGCGAGACGTGGGAACGCTCGACGCCTACTACGACGCCAATATGGACGTCGCCTCGGTGACCCCGATCTTTAACCTCTACGATAAAAGCTGGCCCATGCGTACCCGACCGCTGCAGTATCCCCCGGCCAAGTTCGTGTTTGGCGAGCCCGGACGTACCGGCATGGCCATCAATACCGTCATTTCCGCGGGCTGCATCGTCTCCGGGGCCACCGTGCGCAACAGCGTTTTGTCGCACGACGTCCGCGTTAACTCCTATGGGGAAGTGGATTCGAGCATCCTTTTTTCCCATGTCAGGATCGGGCGCCATTCGCGCATTCGCCGCGCCATCATCGATCGCGACGTTCAAATCCCGGAAGGAACCGTGATCGGCTTCGACGCGAACGAAGACCGCAAGAACTACCTGGTGACGGAGAGCGGCATCACGGTCGTCAGCCGGGACTATTCGCTGTACGAAAACCCGGTCGCCTCTGACTATATGCCGCATGACATGTAGCCAGCACCTTTAAAAGCGAAAATCCTGTCGCCCAATAATCGTGGTTTCTGTAGTACGTGAGGGAACCGAAACATGGTAGCCCACGTATCCTGTGTTATGGGATTGTCGGCCTTGCCATACCCGTGCAGCAGCATCTCGCGATTTGACTTGCGGGATCGACGCGGCTTGCCGCGGCCGCTGGGCCACACTATAATCCCTTCTTCAAAGGGGATAGCTGAACCTAGGCAGCGGATGCCCGCAAATTCCGACTCCGTGGAAGAGACCAACGCACTCGTACGACGTTGCTTGCAGGGAGATGGCCATGCCTGGCAGCAGATCGTCGAGACACAGCATCGTCGCGTTTATGGTCTCTGTTATCGCTTTACCGGCTCGGCCGGCGATGCGGAGGACCTGACCCAGGATGTATTTCTGAAGGTCTATCGCAACCTGAAGACGTTTGACGTCGAGCGCGGCAGCTTTCCTACCTGGCTGACAACACTCACCCGGAACCTGCTGGTGGACCATTTCCGCCGCACCCGCGCCGAACAGACAACCCACTCACTGGATACAGGGTGGGAGGACCCGGAAGGCAATTCGACCTCCCTGGCCGAAAAGCTCCACACAAAACAGGCCGACCCGCTCAAAGACTGCATGGATCGCGAATTGCAGGCGCTGGTCCAGCACGCCCTGCTGCAGGTATCCCCGGAGTTGCGGGAGGCTGTGATCCTGCGGGATTTAAAAGATATGGATTACAAGGAAATTGCCGAAGTCTTGCGCATTCCAGAAGGTACTGTAAAGTCGCGCATTAGCCGCGGCCGAATGGAACTGGCAAGGCTGCTGGAACGTACTAAAGGGCAGGTGATGTAAATGAAAGACCACGGCCAATTTGGAGACAAGCCGGCTGGAAAGTCGGCAAACGTCCCATCGGACAAGCTTGACTGCGCCGCGGTTGAGCTGTTGTGGGTTGAGGCTGCCGAGGGCACATTAGCTCCGGCAGTGGCCGCGCAGGTTGCTACCCATACAAGCGAGTGTGCGTCCTGCCGCGAAAAAATCTCTCTGGCGCGCAAGGGCCGCGAGTGGCTGCTGATGCTGAAGCTGGAACCGCTGGTCCCTCCTTCCGACCTTGTTGCGAAAATCCTTGCCAGAACCACGGGCGAAGCGGAAACATCCCATGCTCGGTGGTCGACGCCAAAGATTCCTGCGGATTCGGATACGCGTGCCGCGGAGCGGTATAGCTTGCCAGGCTATTCTTCCCCGCATTCCGAAACAGCCCCCATCGCGGAGCGAGACAGTCGGCGACAATAGAGCACTGCGGCATGACGGGATTCCGCCGGCCATCTCCTCCCCGGTCTGGCAACGTCCGTCCGTGGTGTTACTGCGGAAGACGGTGTTTGATCCGCGCATCGCCCTGGTGGCCGCCATGGCCTTCTTCTCTATTTCGCTCACCCTGAACCTGGTTGGAGTCAAGCTCACCAGTTTTCGTGCTGCCGATCTGGGGCCGCAGGCAATGCGCCGCGCGGTCACCCGCCAATATGCGCAGGCAAACGCACGCGTCGTGCATTACTATGAGAATCTCCGTATTGTGTACGAAGTGGAGTCTCGCGTTCATCAACTGCGTCAGGCTGCCGACTCCGCGCCGACGCAGGACAAGACCAGCTATCCGCAGGGCAAGCAGGGATCCGAAAGAGACGGCAAGGATCGTCGCAGCGAACGAAACGACCAAACGGGTCGCGATGGAGTGCATCGAGAACGGATGGACGTTACGCCGGTCAAGGACCAAAACGCGCAGCGAAACCGTTCCACCCCGGTTGAACCCGCACCCGTCTTCATTGGCCCGGTGATCGACGCGTCCATGACTCTGCAGCCTCGCCTCGGCTTGAATGCCATTGAGAGCGGGGGCCCCCAGTTAATGTCTACAGTGCTCTCTGAATTTGTCTGCCGGCCTGCCACGCAGGCTTCGTCACACTTGTTTCAGTTGGGTCGTTTTTGTATGCCAGAAAGGAACTCGGCATGAATTGTGCAAATCATCCCGATATACCGGTTGCAGCCTATTGCCAGTTCTGCGGAAAGCCGCTGTGCGATCAATGTGTTCATAAGGTCAACAACATAGTAAGTTGCGAGCCCTGCCTGGCGGCGCGGCTCGGCGCGGCACCACCCCCGGGGAGCAATGTGGGGGGCGGGGCAAAATTCGTCCAGACTCCAGATGGCATCCACGTTTCGGACGGCAAGGGGAATGAGTACACCGCCGGTCCGGGCTATCAATACATTTCCAGCGCGCCCGGGTCATTCGGTAATGTGGCGCCCAGCTGGGGTACGAATCCGTGGGTTGCATTTGGCCTTGGCTGGATCCCGGGGGTAGGGGCAATGTACAACGGCCAGTTTGCCAAAGCTCTGGCTCATGTCGTGATTTTTGCGCTACTCGTCGATTTTTCCCATTACAACGGCGTACTGGGTGTTGTGGTTTTTGGTTGGGTCGTCTATCAGGTGTTTGACGCCTATCAGACTGCGATCGCGCGCCGCGACGGTCTCCCCTTGCCCAACCCGCTGGGGTTAAACGATATTGCACACTGGTTTGGCGTCAGACCCGCGCCTCCGACCAATCCGTGGGTTGGCAGCACGGCGCCTCCGAACGCGGCCAATCCGCCGTCAAATCCTGCTTCGACGGGAGTGCCGCCGGTCGGAAGTGCAGGGCCGGTGTCGGGCTTCGCCCCGGCCTCGGAATATGTTCCGCCGTACGTCCCGCCGACTTCTCCAAACCCGGCGGATCCAATAAATCCGTATTACTCTACCGGGACCCTCGGGCCCAATCGCGGAATTCACGTGGGAGCGGTGGTTTTGATCGTTCTGGGCGTGGCGTTTCTGCTAGGGAACCTGGGAATTCTCAGCCAGCACTGGCTGGATCGAGGCTGGCCGATTCTGCTGATTGGTATCGGTGTCTGGATGGTGATTCGTCATAGCCAGAAGCCGCCTGTGGGAGGTGCACGATGAATCGCTGGTATCAAATTCGCCGCTTGCGCGGTGCGGTAATCCTGATCTTGATCGGCGTGCTGGCGTTGTTGAACCAGTGGAATATTCTGCGTTGGGGTAACAGCTGGCCGTTGATTCTGATCGTTCTGGGCGTGTTGATGATTCTCGAACGCGCGGTGTGGACGGCTGATGTTCGTGCCCGTCAGGAAGAGCAGCAGTATGCAGCTAGCATGGGCGCCTACCCTCCTGGTCAGCCGATGGGCGGCTCTCCTGGATCCGCGTCCTGGGCTGCACCTCCGCCTTCCAACGTTGGCTCGGGTCCGTTTGTGCAATCGCAGCCGCCCGCGCCGGACGATCCCGGCAGAGAAGGCCGGTAGCTGCATGGGCATGCCTCCACAACCTCCGCCACAATATCCGCCGCCATATCCGCAGTCGCGCGCTCAGATGAAAGCCCAGCGCGCTCAGTGGAAGATGCAGAGGAGAATGCAGCGCGCTGCATATCGCGCTTCGTTTCGCGGAACGGCGCACCGATCGATTCTAGGTCCCCTGTTCCTGGTCGCCATAGGGGTGCTGGCGTTGCTGATGACGATGCACCGGATCAATGCCGACTACTTCTGGCATTGGTATGGCCAATGGTGGCCGCTGCTATTGATTGGCGCAGGCGTCTTGCTGGCATTGGAATCGCTGTTCCTGGCCGGTCAAACGCGGGTTCGGGTGGGCGGCGGCGTGGTTTTTCTGGTTCTGCTGCTGGTATTCGCAGGAATTATCGCTGCGCATAACCACATCAATTGGCAGTCTGTTGGGGACCAGTTGCAGCTGGGCGACAATATGAATCTTGCGGAAATGTTCGGCAACAAGCACCAGGCCAAGGAACAGATTGCGCACCCGTTGCCGACCGATGCGAGCGTGGTCATTCAGAACGGGCACGGCGACATCATCCTGACCGCCAGCAGCGACGAGCAGATGCATCTGACGGTCGATAAAACCGTGTACAGCAACTCCGACCGCGAAGCGCAACGCGAGCTGGCCGCGCTTGAACCACTGATTACATCGGCGGGCAATATTGTCACCGTCCATATGCCCTCCAATGACAGACACATGGCCAATTTGACGATTGCAATGCCCGCGGCTGCGCCGGCTCAGGTCAAGGTTGATCACGGGGATGTCACCATTAGCGGACGCAAGGCAGCGGTCACCGTCAACTCCAACCAGGGCGATGTGGAACTGACCGGCATCACAGGCGCTACCCTGGTGGCCATGCATCAAGGGGATTTCACCGGCCGCGACCTGCAGGGCAACTTCACAATTAGCGGGCGTATGAACGATGTTTCGTTGTCACAGGTCACTGGATCCTCCACTTTGACAGGCGACTTTTTCGGGAATGTGAATCTGGATCATCTGCAGGGAACGGTGCACCTGCATTCCAGCCGGACGGAAATTCAGGTCCGCCCGGCTCAACGGTACGGTCACTTTGAGCGATGGCGACCTGACAGTAGATAACGCCGTCGGACCCATTCTGGTGAGCACCCGCGCCATGGATATTTCGCTCAAACAAATCCAGGGCGTGGTCACGGTGAAGAATTCTGACGGCAGTATTGC
Organism: uncultured Acidobacteriota bacterium; assembly: GCA_963817855.1. Classification (GTDB taxonomy): domain Bacteria; phylum Acidobacteriota; class Terriglobia; order Terriglobales; family Acidobacteriaceae; genus JAKAAZ01. The sequence goes on from CAWFQA010000001.1 coordinate 987,919, forward strand.
CGTCAATGCGGTCAGCCCGGTCGCCGCGATGGACATCACAAACCGCAATGGCTCCGTGGATGTCACGGTCCCCGAGAAGGCCAAGTTTTCTGTGCAGGGTGTCGCCGAGGACGGCGAAATCAATTCAGATTTCAAGCTGTCTCAATCGTCGGCGAACGATCGCGCCACAGCCTCAGGCGAGGTGGGCGGTGGCGGCCCGTTGCTGCATATCGTTGCGGAAAAGGGCGACATCCACCTGCGTAAGGCTGGCGCTGACAGCGACGACTAAAGGGAACTCCGCTTGAATCGGCGGAAGACGAACGTACTGGTGTTGGCCGGATTTCAGTCGCTTGGTCCGTTAGGGAACCGCCCGGCAGCGGCGACTCCATTGCGGGTCGTATTTTTCACGTGGTACATGGCTGCGTCCGCGGCGCGAATGACAGCATGAATATCCAGGCCATCCTCGGGAAAGCTCGACACCCCAAAACTGGCGAGGATGCGCAGGTTGAGTCCTGACTCAGGCAGAAATGTGGTTGTCCGCAATTTGTCCATCAGCCGATTCGCCAGATCCAATGCGCGTTGTTTCGACTGATGCGGCATCAGCACGACAAACTCATCGCCGCCATAGCGATACGCTGTCTCAATCAGGCCCAGGCTGCCTTGCACCATCTCGCCGATTTCAGCAAGTAGCTTGCTGCCCTTCAAATGGCCGTAGGTATCGTTGACCATCTTGAAGTGGTCGAGATCGAAGAAGATGAGGCTGACCGGCTTGCCGCTGCGGCGGCTGCGCTCCAGAGAACGCTCCAGTCGATCATAGAGGTGGCGGGCGTTGAAGAGTCCAGTGCAGTCGTCCGTGATCGTCAACTGCTGAATTTGTTCGAAGGCTCGCGCATTTTGCACGGCGATGGCCGCATAGTCGCAGAGAGCATGGAGAAAAAATATCTCATGATTGTCCATGTTCTCCGGATGGCAATTCACAAGTTGCAGCACGCCGTAGATGTGGTTCCGCACCCGCAACGGGAGACAAATGATGGACTCAACCCGCTTGCTGCTCTCCGGCAATTCATCGGCTAGATCGTGATCGTCGGGCACGCTGGCCAGGATCATCGGTTCGCCGTGCAGCGCAACCCAGCCTGGAATCCCTTGGCCCAGCGGGATGCGTTTGTGACGTAGTTTCTCGGTTTGGCCGCCGGAGATGACGCCGTAATACAACTGGTGATTTTTCTCGTCGACGATCAGCAACGACCAGGCTTCCGGGCTGAAGAACCGCGTCATCTGTTGCATGATGCCGTTCAATATGCCGGTCAAGTCGACGGACGACGTGAGTGCGCGTGCGACCTCATGAAACGTCTGAATCTCCAGCGCAGGCTGGCCATCCGGAAAGCGAATCGTCTTCATCAACAGAACCCCTTCTCTCAGCGTATTCGGTGGGCTCGCTAATTGCGTGCCGTGGGTATTCTTCGCGCTGCCAGGGAGGGACAAATCAGAGCGATGAGTATGGCAGCATTCTACCCCAGCCGATGGAAGCAAACCTCCCCGGCCAGCCATTCGGAATGCATTCTATCCGCCGATGTGGACCATACTGCGGGATGGCTTCAGAAAATCCGGCTCGCCGATATGATGTCGAGCTTCTTTCCGATCCACTGTGCGCCGGATAAATTCCGCCAGATCGGCGTCGTCTCCGCCGCGACGCAGTACTCCGTATAGATCATGATCCGATTGCGAAAACAGGCAGGTGCGCAGTTTTCCGTCCGAGGTGAGGCGAACCCGGCTGCAATGTCCGCAAAAAGGATGCGACACCGGCGCGATGATGCCCATCTCACCCAGACCGTCTTGAAATGTGTAGCGCAACGCCGTCTCGCTGGCGGTGTTGGGGGCCAGCGGAACCACCGGCTGGAAGGTATTCAGCGCGGTGAGGATTTCTTCCAGGCGGACGACCACCGCGGGTGTCCAGACTCGGTCTTCCTCCAGCGGCATAAATTCAATGAAGCGCACAATCACGCCTTCATCGCGCGAGAATTTTGCGAACTCGACAATCTGATCCTCGTTAAATCCACGCAAGCAGAACACAATTGACTTTCACCGGATCGAGACCGACGCGTTTGGCGGCGCGAACTCCGGCCAGCACTCGATTGAAGCTGTCGGGCACGCGCGTGATGCGCGCAAATTTTTTGTGATCAACCGCGTCCATGCTGACGGTGATGCGATTTAGCCCGGCATCTTTCAGCGGCTGCGCCAAATCTTCCAGCAAATGTCCATTGGTGGTCAGGGCAATATCGAGTGGTTGACCCATGGCGGGGGAATGCGGCGTACCATTGGCGGTAAACGCGGTTCGCATCTGCGCCAGTTCAGAAAGCATCCCGATCAGGCCTTTGCGCAGGAGTGGTTCGCCACCGGTCAACCGAACTTTTTCAATGCCCAAAGCAACAAACACCCGGACCATGCGGAGGTAATCCGCAATCGGCAGTTCAGCGTACTGCGCGCCTTCCGTGCCGGTGCGGCAGTAGACACACTTATAGTTGCAGCGGTCGGTCACCGAGACGCGCAAGTCCGTAATGGCGCGACCGTACTTGTCCGTCAGGCGAGACTCGGCGGACTGCGAGGGAACTTCGGGATGCGTTGTGGTCGTGGCCATTTCTCTATCAGTATCGGATGCGGGAAACGGTTCGCAGGGAGCAAGGACGACGAGGCCCATGCATAGCTAGAGGCCGACCGCCGAGCTTCCTTTCCAATGCGACTTGATGTTGCCTCAAATCGCGGGAGGCGTAGCCGTTTCCAGCCATGCCCTTGGTTCCTGCCTGCTTCCTGCATGCGGAACACCGCCGCAACCGCCAGGGTATGCCCGGGAGGCGGAAGCGATCGGAAGACTCTTCCAGTATAAAGGGATTCCCGGATCGGGCGTGCCGGCCAAATTTCAGACGTGTCTCAGGCACAGTCCGGCATGTGCATCGCCAGCATTACACGCAGTTCATCGACCTGCTCCGACGTCAGACCCCGTTTGGGAACGATATTGGACAATCTTTCCGACCCGCGCAGCACGAAAACGTTGGAGCCTTCTCGCCAGGATTGGTAGGCGGACCAGGGACGAAACTGAAACGTCCCGGCACGATCTTCACAACGAACTCCGTCCGAGTCGACGGAGAGGACGCGCGGAATGCGCTCGATGCGACGTGCATAGCCCTTGTGCACTGATTTCGCGCTGAGAAAGACCCGATACCCAAGCAACAGAACCAGCAGGAGAAGCAGTCCCCATTTTTGCGCGCCGCTGCTGGATGAAAACCAAATCAGTATCAGAAAAAACATGCCAATCAGGGCGACCATTCCCGAACGCCATTTCGAAGGATGAAGAGATTGCTGCGAACGGCGGCGGACCCTGCCGCGCAGCAGCTTCGGAACGGCGAGAACATTCGCTTCCTGAAGTTCCTCTACTGTGATGGGGCCGGCAATTTCCACTGGGTCAAGGTAGCACAGGCGGAGTTGCAAGCCGTCGTAGTTTGGAACACCGCTATCCGAAGATGGATGAGAGTTGGCGCTTTTTAAGGAATCGCTAGCGCGGTGACCACTTGGCTAGGATCGTTCTAACTGGAAGCAACCTTGGCTTTCTTGATCTCTTCAATCAGCGGTGGCACCACGTCGAACAAGTTGGCCACAACGCCGACATCCGCAATCTCAAAGATCGGAGCTTCGGCGTCTTTATTGATCGCGATGATCATGCGCGAGCCCTTCATGCCGACAATATGCTGGATCGCTCCGCTGATGCCAAGCGCGACGTACAGTTTGGGCGCAATTGTCTGCCCGGAGCTGCCGACCTGCCGGTCCAACGGCAGCCAGCCCGCATCGCAAATGGGTCGCGAAGCCGCGATATCTCCGCCGAGTAGTTTTGCCAGTTCTTCTGCCATTGCTATGTTCTTTTGTTCCTTGATGCCACGTCCCACCGCAACGATAGATTCCGACTGTGAAAGATCGACGGACTGTTTGGCTTCTTTGAAAACTTCGTGCGCCTGCACACGGATTACGCCATCCGGCACCGTCACATGAAGGGTTTCAATCGGCGCCGTTCCCGCTTCCGCCATGTCGCCGCGAAAGGCTGCGTTCTGAAATGTCGCCATCCACAACGATCCTGTGTCGCTGAAGGAAACATCGGCGGCGAATTTTCCCTGGAACATCTGCCGGGTAAACAGCAGCTTGCCGTTTTCGTATTTGTAGCCGATTGCGTCGGGAATGACAGTCTTGCCCAACGCCAACGCCAGCCGGGGAGCAAAGTCGCGCACCTGGTAGGTGTGCGGCATCAGCACCAGCTTCGGCTGCTTGCCGACAAGGAATTCCTTCAGCACATGGACATAGCCGTCGGAGGTGTAGGCAGCCAGTTGAGGGCATTCGATGGCGTAAACTTTTGCGGCTTTCTTGCCTGCCAACTGTTCCGCAATCGCAGCGATATCGTGGCCTAGCACGGCAATTTCCACCTGCCAGCCGGTTTCTTTGGCGATGGCCTGTGCCGCTGCAATGGTTTCCAAAGAGACGCGATTCAGCTTTGACTGCTGCTGTTCGACGACAACCAGGATGGTTTCAGACATAGGGCTCAATTTCAAAAGCTAAAGCGTTTTCACTATTACCTGTAGTGCGGGCTTCGTTCTATCCCACCCTAGCTTCGCCAGGATGGGGCACCCATGACATTACACTATCTGTGAAAATGCTCTAGAAGCGACCCGGACAGAGGAGTTCGGGGCAAGGGAACTCACTCCTAGTCGAATTCTGGACTGCCTTTGCGCAGCACCGTACCGACCGCGATGCAGACCAGCGAAAGCGTGCCGGCAACGATCATGTAATACCCCATGGGATGAATCCAGCCCGGATCGTAGGTGAAATCCTGACCCGCCCACACCGTCAGCAAGATGGCCATGATCGCCAGAATTCCGCCCATCACTTGCAGCATCAGCCCACGGAAGCGGCGCTTGTCGAGTGCTACCACTTGGTCAGGCGTCAAATCGCGTTCTTCCGGAGGCAACAACATGTTTGGCATCGGTTCGGTTCTCCCTTGCATTTCTTCGGCGGCGGGAAGGTCGTCTTCCCGGTCCACCATTTATTAAATCACGCGAGCTTGATTGCGAAGTACGTCGACCAGTTTTTTCGCAATCTCCGCCGGCGAGCCCTGCAGCATCTCTGTCTTTTTCTGTTTGGTCGGCACGTATAGCCGCTCAATCGTCTGCAAATTTGTTCCCAGCTTGCCTTCCAGTTCCGCCCTCGTCAACTGCTGAAGCGGCTTATTTCTGGCCTGTTTGATGCCCATCAGAGTGGCGTACCGCAATTTATTGATTCCACTTTGGATGGTGAGCACAGCAGGGTAAGGGCATATCGATCCACTGGTACTGGCCAGCTTCCAATTCTCGCTTCAGTCGCAGGCCAGTCTCGGTTGTTTCAATGCCGATGATGATCGTGGCATGCGGCCAGCCAAGGATTTCTGCCAGCAAAACACCGGTTTGGGCGAATCCGTAATCATCCGACTGCAAACCCGTAAAGATCATGTCAAAAGATTGGCCTTCGACGGCTGCCGCAATCGCGAGAGCCGTGCTGACGGCGTCCATGGTGACAAAGGAATCATCGACAAGATGAATGGCGCGATCGGCGCCTTTCGCCAGGGCTTCGCGCAACACCTGCTGCGCACGAGCCGGGCCCACCGTGACCACCACCACTTCGCCGCCATGCTTTTCTTTGTGGCGCAGAGCTTCTTCCAACGCGTAGGCGTCCGGCTCATTCACTTCGTAGGAGACATCCTCGCGAATCCAGGTGCCCTCCGCATTCAGTTTGAGGGGGGCGTCCTTCTGCGGAACCTGTTTGATGCAAACCAGAATTTTCATGAGTGGTGAACTGTGTCGGCCGAAGAAGGCGGCGAAGAGTAGTGTAACGGAGTCGACTGGGCACGGTCGAGGGCGAACCCGACAACCCCGCGCACGCAGCACGGCTGAAATTGCATTATGGTGGGGTCAGTGCGGGCGCAGCATGATCACCCTGGCGATTGAGAAATAGATGACCAGTCCGGTAACGTCTACCAGGGTTGCCACAAAGGGCGCCGAGGCACTCGCCGGGTTCAAGCCGCATCGGCGCAGGATGAACGGCAATGTTGCGCCGGCGATGGAGCCAAAGGCCACGACACCGATCAACGCACACAGAATCGTCAGCGACAGCAGAAACGTTTGCGCTCCATACATGTTGAAGAGTGCATGCCAGGCAAAGATGCGCACGAGTCCGATGCACCCGAGAATCACGCCCAGCGACAAGCCGACAAATAGTTCGCGGCGAATGACGCGGAACCAATCGCGCAGGCGAACATCGCCGACCGCCATCGCCTGAATTACCAGGGTGGTAGCCTGCGATCCGGAATTTCCGCCGCTGCTGATGATCAGGGGCAGAAATAGAGCCAGAACGACAGCGGCTTCAATTTCTTTTTCGAAGAAGCTCATCGCAGTTGCGGTGAACATTTCGCCGACGAACAGGATCATTAACCATCCAGCGCGTTTGCGGACCAATTCAAAAAAGGGTGCATGCAGGTATGGTCCGTCCAATGCCGCCGTTCCACCCATATTCTGTATGTCGCGAGCACTTTCCTCTTCCACCACATCGACAATGTCATCGACCGTGACGATGCCGACCATGCGGGCATGCTTGTCGAGGACAGGAACCGCCAGCAAACGGCTGTCGCGCACAATATCCGCCACGCTCTTTTGGCTGGTTCTCTCCGGAACCGCAATCAGGTCGGTGTGCATGATCTCGCGAATCGATTTGTTGGGTTCGGCGGAGAAAAGCTCGCGCAAAGAGATAACGCCCAGCAAATGCTGATCATGGTCCAGCACGTAGGCGTAATAAATTGTTTCGACAGTCGCCGCCTGTTTTCTCAGGTAGGAGATTGCTTCTTCAACATTGGACTCAGGCCGGACGCGCGCAAAACGCGGGCTCATCAAGCCGCCGGCCTCGTCCTCCTTATAGGCGAGCAGGGCGGACACTTCTTTTCGAGTGGGTTCGTCGAGCAGTGCCAGCAGTTCATCGCGATGCTCGGACCCGGCTTCCTGCAGCAAATCCGCCGCATCATCTGGCGCAAGCAGGCGGATCCAGACGTGACGCTGATCTTGCGGCAGGCGGAGAAGCAGATCGCATTGATCATGCGCGCTCAACTCCAGGAAGAAATCAGCCTTCTCCCCGGTGTGCATCTCTCGAAACCGCTTCAGGCGCTCGGCATGTCCCAGCGCGGGCCAGGCTTCGCGCAGTTCTTCAGTAGCGTCGGCTAGTTGAGTGGTCATATTCGGTCCAGTGGTTGTCGATTCGTTCCGGCGTAGCTCGTCGGGGACGCCTGAAGGCAGCGGCACAACTCGATCCGGCGCGGCGTCACGATCTCCGCTACCGGATCAATGATCCCAAGATACAGGCCCGCCTGCAGAAAGGGCGTGAAATTCAATCCCGATCAAAACATTGATCGCGAGGCTGGTCTAGCTTGAGCTGCGAAACTTCTTCACGATGCTGATGTACTTTTGTGCGTTTTCTGTGATCACGCTGGTGCGGCCTTCGCGGGCTGCCTTGGCATCCACCAGGTCGCCGCCAACACCCAACGCAAACGCGCCTGCGGCGAGAAACTCTTCCGCTGTGGCCAGCGAAACGCCTCCGGTGGGAATCAACTGAATCTGCGGCAGTGGTCCTTGCAGCGCCTTCAAGTACTTCGCTCCGCCGAGCGCGCTGCACGGAAATACCTTCACGACATCGGCACCCGCCTGCCACGCGGAAACGATTTCCGTTGGGGTCAATGCGCCCGGCATGATGGGTACACTATAACGTCGGCATAGCTCGATGGTGCGCAGATCGAGCGCTGGACTGACGATAAATTGCGCTCCCGCAAGGATGCAGCTGCGAGCAGTCTCAGGATCGAGCACAGTTCCGGCGCCCAGCAGAAGCTTTTCGCCATGGTGATTCGCAAGCTGCTCAATCACGCGGATCGCTCCCGGGACTGTCATCGTCACTTCCAGAACGTTGACGCCGCCCGCCATGATGGCGTCCGCGATGGTGATCGCCTCCTGCGCAGAGGAGGCGCGAAGCACAGGAACCAGCCCCAGCTCATGTATGTGCTGCGTTATTTTCGTTTTGTCCATCGGAAGTCTCCTTGTTGGGCTAGTGGGCGCTGGTCCATCTCTGTCGAATCACCCGCGCGGTAGCCTCGCATCTTGCTCCACTTCATTGGAAGTCGCCATGGTGGTGGCCCGGAGTGGTGATCACTAAGGCTCCAGGTGCGCAACTGCAATCGACCACCATCTGCGGACCTTTGCCACTCAGAAAGGGGGATCAACCCGGAGGTGAAGGAATACCGCCGATCCGCGTATATATACGGAAGTTGAGCCACGCTCAACCGGTCTGCAGCGTAGGGTTTCCACTCGCGGAGCCATTCAATGAATCGCGGTATGCTGAAATTCCAGCGAGCAACCGTTCGGCGATCCCCTCCGCCTTTTGTACAAAGAGAGAGGCGGCAGGCTCGCTACATATCTCCGCAGTTGTTTGACGCCACAGTCCCAACCAGCGATTGAAGTGCTCGCGTGTCAGTTGGGGCAGATTCATATGGGCGACCATCGGATTGCCTTTATACGTTCTGGAGGCGAGCATTACCGTGGACCAGAAGGCCGTCATCTTTTGAAGATGCGGGCCCCAGTTGTCACCAATCGCCGAGGCAAAAATCGGGCCTAGGAGTGCATCAGTTCGGATTTTTCCATAGAAGTCATGGACGAGTTCGGCAATTATCGATTCGGTAACTGGAGGCATCGATTGCACCTTTCCTGTGCTGGAATGTTTGATCATTGGGATGAATCTAGGATACATCCGCGGGTCGCCTGCACCAGAGTTCTCCTTGGTTGGCCATTCGAATCGAGTCGGGAACTATCGAATGACGCGTGCGCTCGCGCCTCGCATCAGTCGCTCAACTTCGTTGAACGTTGCCATGGTGGTGTCTCCAGGAGTGGTCATCGCCAACGCTCCATGGGCGCAACCGCAATCGACCGCCCACTGCGGTCCCTTCCCACTCAGCAATCCGTAGATCAATCCGGAAGCGAATGAATCGCCGCCGCCGACCCGATCGAAGATCTCGAGGTCCGGCATGGGTCGGGCTTCATAAAATTCGCCATCGTGATAACAGATCGCACCCCAATCGTTACGGGTGGCTGTTTTCGCATGGCGCAACGTGGTTCCCACCACACGAAAATTCGGATACTCTGCCACGGCATGGTGAATCATGGCGCGAAACTGCGCCGTATCCAGGTCAGCGAGATTGTCGTCGACGCCCTTGATTTCAAATCCAAGCGCGGCGGTAAAGTCTTCTTCATTGCCCAGCATCACGTCGACCAGGCTGGCGAGTTCGCGATTCACTTCGCAGGCGCGCTTCTTGCCGCCAATCGATTTCCAGAGCGAGTCGCGATAGTTCAGGTCGTATGAAATGATGGTTCCGTGACGATGCGCAGCCTGCATGGCTTCGCGCGCTACCAGCGGCGCTGTTTCTGAAAGCGCACAGAAAATGCCGCCGGTATGGAACCAGCGCGCTCCTTCGCGGCCAAAAATTTCATCCCAGTCGATCATGCCTGGCTTTAATTGCGACGCTGCTGTGTGTCCGCGGTCGGAGCAGCCGAGCGCCGCGCGCACGCCAAAACCGCGCTCCGTAAAATTCAATCCATTGCGAACCGTCCGGCCAACGCCGTCATACGGAACCCACAGCAGGTGCGAAAGATCGACGCCGCCCTGCAGCATCAGGTCCTCAATCAAGCGACCCACCGGATTATCAGCGAGGGCAGTGACAATTGCTGTACGCAAATTGAAGCAGCGTCGCAGCCCGCGGGCGACGTTATATTCGCCTCCACCTTCCCAGGCTCGAAAATTCCGCGCCGTGGCGACCCGCTCATCGCCTGGATCCAGACGCAACATTACCTCGCCCAGGCTGACGAGGTCCCATCGGCAGGTCTCACGCGGCTTCAGGTCGAGTTGTTTGGTATCGCTCATTCCTGCATTTCCTTTCAATGTCTTCCGGGTTCAGTCCTCTGCCCGAGGCGCAGTTTTGTTGATCCTTCGCCGCCTCACGCAATCTTTTGGACTGCTCGCATGATAGTTGACGTTGAAATGAAAATGAAATCAGTCAGTCTCGGACAGGCTTTTCCGGGCCGTATAGCGCCCGTTTGCGTCGCAAATGTGAAAAACTTAAGGTAGATATGATTTCTGTCAGCAACGTAAGCATGCGCTATGGTTCGAAGATTTTGTTCGAAGATGTATCCACCACATTTACCGCGGGTCGCCGCTATGGCCTGACCGGTCCCAACGGAGCCGGCAAAACCACGTTTATGAAAGTGCTCAGCGGAGATCTGGATCCGCAGAAGGGCGTGGTGGTGCGCCCGAAAAAGCTGGGCGTCCTCCGTCAGGATCAGTACGCATTTGATGCCTATCGAGTGATCGACACCGTCATCATGGGCAACAAAGGGTTGTGGGCTGCGCTGGAAGAGCGCGACCGAATCTACGAGAAGCCTGAGCTGGACGACGACGATGGAATGCGTCTGGGCGAATTAGAAGGCATCGTCGGCGAAGAAGATGGGTATACCGCGGAGAGCGATGCCGCCATTCTTTTGCAGGGGCTCGACATTCCGAATGACGTTCATGAGCGCAAGATGGGTGAGTTGCAAGGTGGCCAGAAAATGCGAATTTTGCTGGCGCAGGCGCTATTCGGCAATCCGCAGGCGCTGCTGCTGGATGAGCCGACGAACTACCTTGATCTGGACTCCATCCACTGGCTGGAAGATTTTCTTACGCATCGCGAAGGCACGCTGATCACGATTTCGCATGATCGCTATTTCCTCAATAATGTTTGCACCCACATTGCCGACATCGACTATCAGACCATCATCACCTATACCGGCGGCTACGACGATATGGTGCTGGCCAAGACGCAGGTGCGGACGCGACTGGAAGCGCAGAATGAAGAGCGCGAAAAGAAGATCGCCCAACTCAACGAATTTATTGCGCGGTTTTCTGCTGGCACACGCTCCAGCCAGGTGACCTCGCGCAAAAAGGAAGTGGAGCGGCTGCAAACCAGCGAACTGGCGCGGTCGAACATCGCCCGGCCATACATTCGCTTCGATCAGCTGCGCCCGTCAGGCAAACATATCCTGGAAGCGGAAGGCGTCCGCAAAGCCTACGGGGACCACGTTGTCATCAAGGGATTCAGCGCTTCGGTGACGCGCGGAGAGAAAATTTGCCTGATTGGCCGCAACGGACAGGGAAAGACGACCTTGATCAAAGCGCTGCTGGCCCATGCTCCCAAGATGGATCATATGCCGGGAGAAAATCCCAGCAACGACATCGACAGTGGCAAGGTGAAGTGGGGGCACGAGGCCCAGATCGGCTACTTCGCGCAGGATCACACCTCGACTATTGAGAAGGGAACGACAGCGGCGGACTGGCTGCATCAGTTCGATCCGAAGGCGACCAAGGAAGATATCCGAGGGGTGCTGGGACAGATGCTGTTTAGCGGAGAAGAAGGCCTGAAGCCAACCGAGGCGTTGTCGGGCGGAGAAGCGGCGCGGCTGCTTTTCTGTCGACTGATGATGCAGAAACCGAATTTTCTTATCTTCGATGAACCGACGAATCACCTTGATCTTGGAAGCCATTAACGCATTGAATCAGGCGTTACAAAAGTTTGAGGGAACAGTCTTGCTGGTGACCCACGATCAGGAACTGATTGACGAGGTGGCAACCCGCATCTGGAACTTTGAGGACCACAAGATTGAGGACTTCAAAGGGCCGTATGCGGAGTTTTTGCAGACCCGCGAAGCCGTCTCGCGATAGGTTCCAGCGGATGGTACAGAGAAAGCCGCAGGCCCCCAATACTCCCACGGTAAGGGCCGCCGAGCTCCATCGAATCTGCTACACCTGCGCCGTTTCAATGGCGGCGCATTGTCTTGCGTCATGTCCCGGGTTTGCGCATCTAATGGATTGCTCCACATGGTCGCACCATACGTGGCCCAACTATGTCGAAACTGATTGCACCTTTGGAACCTGCCGCACAAGCCTTCGCTCCAGCGCCAATGCTGGGAGATAAATTTCTCAACACAGTGCCAACCAGCTTGATGGGAGGCGCCAAGGCGTCGCGCATGATTCGCCGCTTGCTGTTCGAGCGGAGGCGTGGAGATTTGAAGAAGGCGATCGGACCCTTTCACACGGATACTTCTGTCTATGGCATACCGTCATTGCAGGGACTACGTGTCACCTGGATGGGTCATTCCACCCTGTTGCTTGAAATCGACGGAATGACGATCCTGACCGATCCTGTTTGGAGCGAACGCGCGTCGTTTGTCTCGTTTGCTGGTCCAAAGCGGTTCTATCCTCCCACGATGGCATTGAAAGATCTGCCGCCGCTCGACGCAGTATTGCTGTCGCACGACCATTACGATCACCTGGATCGCGCCACCATAGAACGCCTGGCCGTGCTATTGAAAAATGATCGCACGCGCTTCGTCGCTTCCCTTGGGCTTCGAAATCATTTGGAATCCTGGGGAATCGCGCCGCAGAAGATCACAGAGCTGAACTGGGGTCAATCAATCAGCCTCGGTTCCGGCCGCAGCATTACGGCTACGCCTGCGCGCCATTTTTCAGGGCGTAGTTTGGGGGGAAGGAACCAGACCTTGTGGTCTTCATTTGTGATTTGCGGACCTGGACACAATATTTTTTTCGGGGGCGATTCTGGAATGTTTCCCGGCTTTCGCGCTATCGGCGATGCCTATGGTCCATTCGATCTAACGATGCTGGAGATCGGCGCGTACGACGCGGATTGGCCGGATGTTCACATGGGTCCTGTCCATGCTGCGGAAGCGCATCTAGATCTGCGAGGGAAACTTTTGCTGCCGATCCACTGGGGTTTATTCAATCTGGCGTTTCATCCCTGGCAGGAGCCGATTCAACGTTTGATGAACGTTGCCGCTGAGAAAAATATTTCACTCTTTCTTCCATCTCCCGGCGCTGCGCACGATGTGACCGGAGAAAATCTACAAACCTTCTGGTGGGAACTGTAAGAGCGCAAAAGCATTTCTATTTCACGCCTTTTTAATAGTGTCGTCTCGGCAACAATTGGGTAGTTTTCGGCCTCTTACTAAGGAGAGGTACAACCATGGACAATCTTTCGGGAAAGAAAGTCGCAATTCTCTCCACGGACGGGTTCGAACAGGTGGAACTGACGGAGCCTAAGAAAGCATTGGAGAAAGCAGGCGCCAAAACTGAAGTGATCTCTCCCCATGGCGGCGAAATCAAGGGATGGAAGTCGACCGAATGGGGCGACAAAGTGAAAGTGGACCGTGAACTGAAAGCGGCCAAACCAGATGACTACGATGCGCTGTTGATTCCGGGTGGCGTCATGAATCCGGACAAATTGCGCCTGGAGCCGAACGCCGTCAATTTCGTGAAGAAATTCTTCGATTCCGGCAAGCCGGTAGCCGCGATCTGTCACGGGCCCCAAATGTTGATTGAAGCGGGCGTAGTAAGAGGCCGCAAGTTGACATCGTGGCCTTCGCTGAAAACCGACTTGAAGAACGCCGGTGCAGAATGGACCGATCAGCAAGTGATCGTCGACAGGAATCTAACGACGAGCCGCAAGCCGGATGACATTCCGGCCTTCAATCAATCGATCATCGAACAGTTTTCTGGAGCTGCGGCGATGGCCGGTAGACACGCCTGACAGCCAAATCAAAGAGTGTTTTCGTAGGGATACAGGGAGTGCAGCGTACGTTTTGCACTCCCTGACTTTTTATTCCGGAAGCGGCTTCAACAGGATCGTACGGCCACTCCGCGCCGAGTCGCTCGCTGCGCTCAGAATCTGCATTACGATGATGTTCGTATCAAGTGCCGTCAGGTCTCCCTGCGGCATCAGCTGCCCTCGCAAAACTGCAACCAGGTAGTGTAGCGAATCGTCCTGCGGTAGGACAAGAGGCGCCGGAGTTGTCAGCATTGACTGGCTCTCCCCTTGGTGGCGCACCCGCAATTTGTCCGAGCCCACCGTTACTACCGATCCCTTGGTTCCATACAGCGCCATGTCTTTCACGTTGAATGACCAATCCCACGAAGGCATCAATACCGCCTGCATTTTGGGATAGCGCACGATGATTGTGGCGTCGTCATCGACATGCGGATAGAGATTCGGCTTATCCGTCTGCGCCACCGCGGTTACGCTGATGGGAGTTTCTCCGTGCATCAGCCAGGTGACCAGGTCCGCGCCGTAGCAGCCGAAATCAAACAATGCGCCAGCGCCGTTTTTCTGCGGATCGGTCAGCCAGCGTAGGAATTCCGGCCCCACTCCAATTTCTTGAGGTCCCTGGTGGCCGTCGCGGAAGATCGCCTTACGCAGCTCGCCCAGCTTCCCTTGCTGCAGTGCGTCATAGGCTCCGCGATTGCTCGAGTACCAGGTAGTCTCGTAGTTCACCAGCACCTGAATGTGGTGTTGGCGCGCGGTATTTCGAATTGCCAACGCGTCGGCCAGGGTCGTCGCCAATGGTTTCTCGACCATTACGCTGATGCCGTGAGCGGCGGCAATCTCAATCACTTTACGATGGTCGCTGATGGCTGTGTACACCAGCAGCGCTTGCGGATGCGTCTGTTGAATCATCGTATCGATGCTGGTAAAGAAAAGCCTAGAGCCCAGGTGAAATTGATTTCTGTATTTTTCCGCGAGCGCCCGGTCAGGCTCTTCAATGCCGACTAGTTGAATTTCTGGATGACTTTTCAGTGCGGGTAGAAAGCCTGCTACATGCCCATGCACTAGGCCAACGACGGCGACACGGATTGGAGCGGGCGATGCTGGATTGTTTTGGGCGGCGGCTGAAATCGTTGCGGAAACCAAAAGCAGAACGAGAGCAAAGTGAAGAATAGTGTGCCTGCGGACTGGGAAACGGCTCATGGCGACGGAACCTCCAATCTCAGAAAAGTTGATTCTACGCGCTGCGCTATTTCAGCTTGGTTTCCAGCTCCGTCCATCGCAAATAGAGTTCATCGACGCGCCCTTCGGCCTCGGCAACATCTGCCATCGCCTTCTCCAGGCGCGCAGCATCCGTGGCAATCGCGGGATCTTCCATGGCCTCTCGATGCGATTGCAGCCGCTGTTCCGCATCGGCAATTTCCTGCTCGATGGTGGAGTACTCCCGGGCTTCCAGGTAGGAAAGTTTTTTCTTGATCTGATTGGAAGATGTTTGTGACGTGTGCTTCGCGGTATTGTCGGGGATGTCCGTCGATCGCGGCGAAAGCTCGGAGCTTTTCTTCTGACCGCGTTCATTCTTCCACGCGTTCCATTGAGAGTAGTCCGCAAACCGCTCGGCCCCGCCGCGTCCATCCAGGCCTAATACCGTCGTCGAAACTCTGTCCAGCATGAAGCGATCGTGCGTCACCAACACCAGGGCGCCACGAAATTCCAGCAGGCTTTCTTCCAAAATCTCCAGTGTCGGAATGTCGAGGTCGTTGGTCGGTTCATCGAGCAATAGCAGGTCTGCGGGCTGCAGCATCAGCTTGGCGATCAACACTCGCGCCCGCTCGCCGCCAGACAGGCGCTCGACCGGCTGATTCAACTGCTCGCTGGTAAACAAAAAGCGCTCTGCCCAGGATGCGACGTGTTGCACTCGATCCTGATAGATTACCGAATCGCTGTCCGGTGCCAGAGCGCGGCGCAGCGTCAGGTTGGTATCGAGCTGACGGTTCTGGTCGAAGTAGACGATTCGCAAATTCTGCGCACGTCGAATTTCGCCGGCGTCCGGCTCCAGTTCTCCGCGCAACAGCCGCAGCAACGTTGTTTTGCCGCTGCCGTTGGGTCCGACTAGACCCAGGCGCATGCCGGCTGTCAGAATGACGTCCATCTTGTCGAACAGAACCTGCTCGCCCATCTTGCAGGAGACGCCTTCGAGTTCCACCAATCGCTTGGTCTTTCTGTCAGTAGCCGAAAAGTCGATGTTGGCGGTGGAGGTTTGGCTGCGCGACCGCATGTCCGCCAGATTTCCAATCATGCTGTTGGCGCTATCGATTCGCGCTTTCGATTTCGTCGTGCGCGCCTTCGGTCCTCGCCGCAGCCAATCAATTTCAATGCGTACGCGGTTCTCCAGCGCGTCCTGCCGCTTGGTTTGCGCCAGCAGATATTCATCTTTCTTTTCGAGGAATTCGCTGTAGTTTCCGCGCACAGTGAAGATGCCTTCCGCATACATGCGGTTCAACTCCACCATGGTGTGAGCGAGATTCTCGAGAAAATAGCGATCGTGACTGACGACCACATAGGCGAACGACGCGTTCAGCAGCAGTTTTTCCAGCCATTCAATCCCGGCCAGATCCAAATGATTGGTGGGTTCGTCCAGCAGCAGTACATCCGGCTGCTGCACCAGCGCTTCTGCGATCGCGAGCCGCTTGCGCCATCCGCCCGACAGAGTCGCCGCGCGGACGTCGAAGTCCTCAAATCCAGCTCGCCCTAGCGTTTCCGCGAGTCGTGCTTCGTGTTCAGCTTGGGGTGCGCGAATCCGCACGAGTGCTTGCTGCAGCACCGAGCGGATCGTGTCCTCGGCAGCGAATTCGGAATTTTGTGCAATGTATCCAACGCGCGCCAGCTTCCGCCGCGAAACCTCGCCCGAATCGGGCTCAATATTTCCCGCAAGAATTTCAAGCAAAGTGGATTTGCCGGAGCCGTTCGGTCCGACGACGCCAATCTGGTCGCCTTCAGAAACTGTGAACGCAATGTTGTCGAACAGTGGCGTGGCACCGTACGCCTTGCGGAGAGATTGTCCGTTGAGAATTGGGGGCAAGCGTGCGGTACATCCTTTGATCTGCGGAGTGCGGTCCGGCCGCCTGACTCAAGGATAGCAGCCGCCCGCGTTAGAATTTTGCAGCGAGCATTCGTTTGCGCTGTTGTTGCGGGAAGCGTTCCATCGCATATTGCAACCTGGTTCGCGGCATCGACGTGTAATGCCGCTCGAGAAATGGCCAGCAAGCCAGACTCGGAAACTTTGCCGGCCTCGCGCAGCGCCCACCCAACTGCCTTGTGGGATCGCCCAGTGGGCAAGATCGCGCACCAATGCACCGCGCCCTCTGGCTTGAATCTGCCGGCCGGCTGGATCTTTCATCGGCATCGCGGGTCATGCGTCGATAAATGCGACCGACTTGATGCCCGCCAACTCAAAGCGCTTGCGACAGCGAACGTTTTGGCACGCCACCTGATCTTCCCGCAGCACCATGTACGATTGCGCCTTGGCAAATCGTGCCCGGTCACGCTCGTCGGCGCGCGGGGGCAGGCCGCTCTTCTTGCGCCGAACCAGCCAGTTCAGCTGATACTCCGCCGCCTGGCGGCAATGTGGGCAAGTTAGAGTATGGGGCCGCTGCTCTGGTTTTTCGTTGTAAAAATCGCGTTCTTCCATGGCAAGCCCTCCAGTGTCAACCTCCAGTATGGCACTGCCGCCGCGCGAACTGCGAATTTGCAGCCCAATTTTCCGGCCGATTTTCTAAGGGCGAAGATTCCCATCCGGCGATACACTGCGCGTAAATGATGTTTGGAGGGGACATATGGCCGTGAATCCTATGGTGGACCCAAGTATGGTCACTACTGCGCTGGAATTGCCAGGCTTTCGCATTGTGCGGAATTTGGGCGTGGTCCGTGGCATCGTGGTGCGGTCGCGATCGATCTTCGGAACCATCGGCGCGGGCCTGCAAACGCTGGCCGGCGGCAATATTTCTCTCTATTCCGATCTATGCGAAAAGACCCGCGAGGATGCGTTCGAGTTGATGATGCAGCACGCGGCACAACATGGCGCCAACGCCATCATCTGCGCCCGTTATGACGCCAATGACATCCAGCAGGGAGTGACAGAAGTGCTGGCGTACGGAACCGCGGTGACCGTGGAAAGGATTTCGTGATGGCTCGCGTAACTGGAATAGGTGGAATATTTCTCAAGGCGCAGAAGCCGGATCTGCTGGCGGCCTGGTACCAAAATCATCTGGGCATGACACTATCGCCCTGGTCTGGCGTCGAATTTGAATGGCGTGAGAAAGACTCGCCCGAGACGATTGGCAAAACAGTGTGGTCGCTGTTTCCAGTGGACACGGAATATTTTGGCGCCGGACCGCAGCAGGCCATGGTGAATTATCGAGTGGATGATCTCGACGGGCTGCTTCGCAAACTGGAAGACGCGGGCGTGGAGACTCATCTGCACGAGCAGAATGACGAGTATGGGCGCTTTGCCTGGATTGTCGATCCAGAAGGGAACCGAATCGAGTTGTGGGAACCGCCGCCGGCCAAAACTAAACCCTGAAGCCCACCCGATGGATTCTGCGGCTGCCCGCATACGCGTCGACGACGCCAAAAATCCACAGCGCGCCTGCCACGATTGCGAACGGAAGCATGCCCAGCCCAAAAGTTAGCGCGCCCAGCAAGCCGCCGATTGTCCACAAAATCAACATCAGAGCCATCAGGATGACGCCGCGCAGAATTCGTCCGTCGTAGATCTGACCAAGGCCACACAGCAATGCGGAAAGCAGCGCGGCCAGCAGCGGACTCCTGGATCGAGTCGTTGAAAGCTGAATCGAGGATGGCGTCATGAATAAAAACTCGTGCAATTTTAGGATGCAATTTACTGCACTCGTGCGAGCTGAAAATCCGCGCCTATTGTTTCGGCGGATTGATGCGCGGAGTGCCGCCCAGTTTGCAGTGCATACCGGCGGCTTTTCCGAAAGCGATGCACATGGTTTCAACAGGCTGTGCGAGCGCTTCGCCCCGTCATTTCTGCGTGTCGGTGGAAGCGGTGCAAGTCTAGATTGAAATCGTGTAAATTTCACCAAACTTTCGCCATTTACACGCTTCGGTTCGATTCGTAGTCTAGGCGAGCGTTGATGGAAACAGAAACGCACCTCTTTCGCCTATTTGATTCACACAACTTGAACTTGGAACGGAAAACCCAGCGCATTCGCGACCGATTCCGCTGAGAATCCTTCATTCGCCCGTACTTTTTCGACGAGCGGATGCTAGCGGCTTGGAAGATGGCGCGGCAGGCAAAGTGTGTCTGATTTTCGTTCCCCGCAGTCCGCGTCGCCAAGGGCGACCCGAACCGCACAGGGTGCATTATGGTCCCGCTTCTCGCGTCGTACGCGAGGATCGGTGCTGGCGCTCACGGGGAGTGCTGTGTCTTTTTGCAGCGGACTGCGGCTGGACCACGTAGTTCCCTTGTCGGGGAACGCGCGGCGTAGTGCTTGCAGGGAGTAATGAATGCGTCCAAAAAAAGTGATTTTGTGCATCGATGACAATGATCAGGCCTTGTCCGTCCGCAAGTTTGTATTGGAAACCCGGGGTTATCGCGTGTTGACCGCGAAGAATGCCGAACAAGCGATTGAATTGTACGATTGCGGGCGAGTTGATCTCGTGATCAGCGACCTGGTGATGCCGCACTGCAATGGAAACGATCTGATTATGCAATTGAAGGAGATAGCGCCCTGGGTGCCCGCCGTGCTGGTCAGCGGCAGCATAAAACAATTTGATCCCACCACACGTGCGGATGCTTTCTTGCCGAAAGGCGCGTGCTCCCCGCAGGAGCTGCTGGAGCGGGTTCGAGTGCTGCTGGTGCGGAAACGTGGTCCCAAAAAGATGATCGTCCCGCCGCCTGCTCAAGTAGGACAGCCCATTCGCGAGCCGGTTGTTGCGTAGCGAACACGCGGCATGTCCGCCACTGACGCCCGTAGCCGTTACAATAGAGCAGAATGCAGCCCGTCATTGTCGCCGAGAAACTCGGAAAAACCTATCGCACTGGAAAAGTAGAAGTTCACGCGCTACGATCGGTTTCTTTCTCCGTGGCCGCGGGCGAATTTGTCAGCATCGTCGGGCCCTCCGGCAGCGGCAAGTCCACATTGTTTTACAGCCTGGGTGGTCTCACGCGCCCATCCACTGGCCGGTTATTGATTGATGGTGTCGATTTTGCTTCATTGAGCGACGCGGAACGTACTCGCTTGCGTAAACACAAGATTGGCTTCGTCTTCCAGAAATTCAATCTGCTGCCAACTTTGAGCGCCATGGACAACATTGTGTTGGCGCACGAGATTGCTTCAGGCACGAAAAAACTGGACAAGAGCTATTTCGAACATCTGACGCAATTGCTTGGCATTCGCGAGCGGCTGCATCATCGGCCCTCGGAGTTGTCCGGCGGCGAGCAGCAACGGGTCGCGATCGCGCGCGCATTGATTGCCCGTCCTGCGATTGTGCTGGCGGACGAGCCGACCGGCAATCTTGACTCCAAAAATTCCGATGCGGTGCTGGCTGTTCTTCGCCGATCCAATCAGGAGTTGAAGCAGACCGTCATGATGATCACGCATAATCCGGAAGCGGCTGCGGTTGGCGACCGCATTCTGCACATGCGTGACGGAGAACTGCTGGACGCCGAGACTCATGCGGCTCTGGAAGAGAACTCCCCGAAAGCGGTCTAATTGCCGTTCAAAAAAAATCACTCGTGGGTAGGCCCAGGTACGCAGTTACGTTGACCCAATGCGCAGCATCCCGATATACTTCAATGCAGTAAGGGCGGGAGTAGCTCAGTGGTAGAGCGCGACCTTGCCAAGGTCGAAGTCGCGGGTTCGACCCCCGTCTCCCGCTCCAGCGGCGTGTCGCTGCCAACCTTCCCATGCCAGCAGCCACGGTTCACGTTTCATCTTGCCCATTAGGCGCGGTACCCAAGTGGTAAGGGAGAGGTCTGCAAAACCTTTATGCGTCGGTTCGATCCCGACCCGCGCCTCCATATTAAACTATTGAAACAAAAGGCTCTTAAGAGAGGGCCTTTTATTTCGTGCTAATTATGTGCTAGCATCTCCGCAATATGAGCACAGCCCCATTGGTTACGATTTTTGTCCGGCACTCGGATGGCTGCAAATATAGCGGCGACGAATTCGACAAACGCTGCCGTTGCCGCAAACATTTCCGTTGGTCCCGGAACGGCAAACAATTCCGCCGCACAGCCGGTACGCGTTCGTGGACGGAAGCGGAGCAAGCCAAGCGGAACCTGGAGGACCAACTAGCCGGAAGAGAGACACGGGCGGACGCCAAAGACCTGCAAGCCGGAATCGATGTCTTTCTTGAGGACAAGGGGGTGCAAGGCATCACGGATGGCGTTATCGCCAAGTACACGCGTGAGCTGGAGCGGCTCCGGGAATACTGCGAGGGTAAGGGTGTCTTCACCGTCCAGGGCCTCACCCGCGATCTTCTCTCCGGATTCGCCGCGACATGGCCCAACACCTACGAGTCTTCACAAACACGCTCTATGGTTCGCGCCCGATGCAGGTCATTCTTGAGGTACTGCTACGAGTCGCAATGGCTCGCTAGAATTCCGGCGTTGCCAAACATCCAGGTTGAGGAACTGCCCACGCTGCCCTTGTCCGCTGACGAGTACCAACGTTTGTTGGACGCCGTGGAGATATTTACGGACCCCGTGCGACAACAGCGCGTCCGGGCTCTCGTCCAGCTAATGCGGTGGAGCGGCTTGTCAGTTCGGGACGCGCTCACGCTTGAACGCTCCGCCATTCACCGGAATGCGAAAGACCTATACCTTGTCGTCACAAGCCGTCAGAAAACGGGCACACACGTCTCTGTGCCTTTGCCTCCGGCCATTGCCCTGGAAGTGCTGTCAGTAGCCAATGAGGACAAGCGCTTCCTGTTTTGGGATGGTGAGAGCGACATCGTCAAGACCTGGACGAAGTATTTCATTTCACCTCTATTCAAGGCCGCGAAGATTGAGCGGGGCGGCAACATGATGAGCCATCGGCTCCGCGATACGTTTGCCGTGGACCTCTTAGAAAAAGGCGTCCCGCTTGAGGAAGTTAGCAAGTTGCTCGGGCATGAGTCCATCAAGACAACTGAACGGCACTATGCAAAGTGGGTACAGGGCCGACAGGACAGGTTGAACACACTCGTTGTTGGGACGTGGGCCACACCCAAGACGCGCCGCCGCGCATAGCTGCGAGTGCGAGACGATGCACCATTCCCGGAACAAACTGCGACAAAATGGCTTACCCGAAACTGCGATCGGACGCCGCGGATTTTAAGTGCGACCGGGCCAGTTTTGCACCAAATTGCACCAAGAAGCACAAAGGCGCGAACTAATTATTTTCCCGATGCTTATTCTCGGGATGATCTCTGCACTAGGTTGCACCAATCAGCCCCAAAGTCCAAAGCCAAGTATCACCACAAGTATCACCTCCTCTAACCGCCCGACATTGGTTCGTGCTCAGGACGTTGACCGCAGCACCCGTGGAGAAGTGCGTTGAGGAACCAGAACGACGGGTCGGTCCACGGCGCTATGAGCGCCTTGTACTCCTCTTCCCGCGCCTGCGTCAGGACACCGTCAGATTGCTCCCATGCGCGGATGGCCTCCAGGGTCGCCTGCCACCACCGCGCCCACGGGCTACCTCCGCGCACGACCTCAGCAGTGGCCTCGTGGCGGATATTTACTAGACCGCAGCGCTCGAATAGCACCGGGAGCTTGCGTCCAAATGTGGGGTCATACCCGCGTGATACCCACCACTCGCCACCCTGGTAAGCGCCTTGGTAGCGGGAGTAGTACGGATGAGACGGATCCACTGGAGCAATCGTGCCCCAGTCACCGTCCTCATCGACGAGCCATCCTCCTGGTCGCAAACACTCCACCATGCGTCGAATAGCCGACTCCTGCTTGCCAGCGAGCCAGAACAACATCAAACGCGAACAAACCAGATCGAACGAACCCGGGCCTAAGGCGTCTAGTGGATCGTCGAGGATGTTGTGCTGACGCACCTCGAGGTTCGGAAGATTGAGTCGCTTCAGGTAGGTGACATCGATGTCGGTCGCCACCACTTGGCCGCTCTCTCCGACTCGCTCGGCTAGCCAAACGGCCATGGATCCCCGGCCCGCGCCGATCTCAAGACATCGCCAGCCAGGCTGGACCAGCTGACGTCGTCTGCGAGAGAGCGGGTCGAAGATATCTTCCAAGAGACCCAACCGATCGTCTTCGGCCTGTTGGCGCCCTCTCGCGTCGAGCCGGTAACCTGGCCCGAGATCTAGAGGTTCAGCGACTCTGGATGTGCCCTCGCGTTGTACCATTGCGCAACCATACTCAGTGACTCTTTCAGCGTCAAGGTTTTAGAAAGCCGTGGATTTCGATCTAATGCCAATTGCGTCGTAGTTGCTCAAAACACCGTTTTTCGTGAAAAGTGTATGGAATCGAAGCGCTGCCCGATGCCGCTAGCTTCCGGAAAATCGACTATGGGAGTAAGTCGCGAGAAGCGCGTTTGTCCGTATCGATTCTGCTTTTGTTACCGCAACGATTCTCAATGTTGAGTTACTGAATGCAAGAGTTAAAAAGGCAGATTGTGGACATCGCCGGAAGGGGACGCCAAGTTAAGACAGTGCGGGTGGCACCGTTCCCGACTGAGCCATCAAGGCTCGGTTGGCCAAAGCCGCGGACGTTCGGCGCAGTGCAAGCAGCAGTGCGATCTCTCCAAGCCCCAGCGCAACCAAATCCCGCCCCACTTGACACTCGAGTGATGAATATGTTCACTTGAATGCCAAGTGGAGAAACTCGAATGCAGATACTGCAAGGCACCCTCGACCTCATGATCCTCCGCACCCTCGCCACCATGGGTCCGCAGCATGCATACGGCATCGCCAATCGGCTCCAGCAGGTCTCAGAGGACGCCTTGAATCTCAACCAGGGCACCATCTATCCAGCTCTCGTCCGGATTGAGCAGCATGGCTGGGCACGCAGTTCCTGGAGCAAGACGGAAAACGGCCGTGAAGCGAAGTATTACATCATCTCCAAAGCGGGGTTGGAAGCGCTTCAAGAAGAAACCGAACGCTGGCGGCAGATGGCCGGGGTGGTGGAAAAGCTGTTGGCGGAGGAACAGTAACCATGGCGCATTGGAGAAGGATCATCGCCAAGCTCCGCAGTCTACTCGGAAACACTCGCGCCGAAGAGGACCTTGCTCGTGAAGTCGCATCGCACCTTACCCTCCTCGCCGACGATTTTGAACACCGCGGGATGCCACCGGCAGAAGCGCGCATCGCCGCGCGGCGCGCTTACGGTAGCCTGGAGCAGGCAAAGCAGGCGCATCGCGACGAACGCTCCCTCTTGTGGGTCGAACAAGCCGTGCAGGACCTGCGCTATGGCGTGCGCACATTAAGCAGGAGTCCTGGCTTCACGACAGCAACTGTGCTCACGCTCGCTCTCGGCATCGGCGCGTGTTCGGCCATTTTCAGCCTGGTGAATGCTGTTCTAATCCGGTCATTGCCGTATGGCGAAGCTGGCCGGCTCGTCTACCTCTATACACCCAATCCACGGTTTAACATTCCCCGGGAAGGCTTCGGACCTGCTTACGCGGACTTTTACGACATCAAGCGAGTGAGCCGCTCCTTTGAGCGCATAACAGCATTCGATCAGGCGATGTTCAGTCTCGCAGAGCAAGGTTCTGCGCAGCGTGTCAGCGCCGCGCGCGTAGACGGCGATTTCTTCCAGACATTCCAAGTCTCGCCTGAACTTGGCCGAGCAATCACTCCTGGGGACAATCAACCCGGCCACGAAAGAGTGGTCGTGATCAGCCATGCTCTTTGGCAGTCCGCATTCGGATCAGCTTCGGACATACTCCATCGCACGATTGTCCTCGATGGTAACGGTTATCAGATCGTCGGCGTTATGCCGCCGGCCTTCGAATATCCGCACAGTTCCGATCTCCCCGAGGGAGCTCCTCAATACAAGACAACTCAGGTGTGGCTGCCGTTGGCGCTCAATACTCATCAAATGGCCGACCGTGACAATTCTAGCGGCAATGCCGTCGCTCGTCTCAGACCAGGCGTCTCCATCGCTCAAGCCCAGGCTGAGGTGAGCACCATCATGACGCGTCTGGATAAGCTGCACGATCCAAGCATGCGTGGCTGGGGCGCATTACTAGAAGACTTCATTGACAGTACCGTGGGCCACGTTCGCTCGTTGCTGTGGCTTCTTTTCTGTGCCGTGGGACTTGTGCTGTTGATCGCCTGCGGCAATGCCGCCAATCTGCTGCTCGCCCGAGCCGAAGGGCGTATGCGCGAGCTCGGCGTCCGTGTCGCGCTCGGCGCCGGCCGCAATCGCATCGTTCGTCAGCTCATCACGGAAGCTCTGTTGATTGGCCTCGCCGCTGGAGCTATCGGGGTGGCCTTCGCGTTTCTCTTCCTACGAGTTCTCCCACTCATCAATCCGGGCGATATTCCTCGCCTGAATGAAGCCTCGCTTGACTTGCGTGTGCTGCTCTTCACCATCGCAATCTCGGTGGTTACCAGCGTGCTTACCGGCGCTTTCCCCGCACTTGCCGTGTCGCGCATCAACCTCACAGGCTTTCTCGCCGCCACCGGTAGCCGAAGCATTGCGGGGGCCCATACCCGCATTCAAAGCGCGCTCATCGTCGGCGAGTCGGCGCTTGTCGTGGTGCTGCTCGCCTCGTCCGGTCTGCTCATTCGCAGCTACATCAACGTGGAGTCGGTCGACACCGGATTCTCGCAATCCACTCTATCCGCCAACATTCAGCCCGACTCCTACTATCGCCAGCCGCAGCAGAGCGCCGAGTTTTATCGGAATTTTTGTTCCAGATTGAGTGCCATCCCCGGTGTGATAGCCGTCGGCGGCATCAACGCTCTCCCGCTCAGCAACTCAGAAACCCTGCATCTGTTCGATGTTGAGGGGTATGCGAATCAGAAAGATCAGTTAGTCGAGGGACGATGGGTTACTCCAGGATACTTTTCCGCAATGAGCATTCCCCTCCTTGCCGGTCGCCGCTTCAGCAACGGCGATACGGCTCATACGGAGCAACTTGCCATTGTCAATCGAAGCTTCGCGAATAAATACTTCGCAAATCGCAGCGCTGTCGGGGGCCGCGTCAACGTTGACGATCACCATGTGCAATGGAGCACCATCATCGGAGTGGTCGGTGATGTACGCCATGCCAGCCTGGAAGAACCGCCGTCCCGCAAATCTATCAACCTGTCTCCTCGGTCGGTGACGGATATATTGTTGTTCGCGCGTCGCGGCCGGCAAAAGCCGTTGCTGCCGAAATCCGTGCTGCTCTCCATGCGATAGATCCCAACCTCGCCGCTTCCGATATAGAAACCATGGGACAGCTTGAATCCGCAGCCAGTGCGCGCCGTCGCTTCCAGACGTCGCTGCTCACCATCTTCGCAGCGATCGGGTTAACCCTCGCGCTGGTCGGCCTCTACGGCCTCATGGCATATTCCGTTGCTCGCCGCACACGCGAAATCGGCATCCGCATGGCCCTTGGTGCCGAGCGGTCGGACGTGATGCTGCTTGTGCTAAAGAAAGCCGCCCTCTTGCTTGCGCTTGGCCTCTTTACCGGGCTTGTCGCCTCCTGGTTCGCCACGCGTGCCATTCAGGCATTTCTCTTCGGCGTCGGCCGTTACGACCCAATTACAGTTCTCTCTGTTTGTGGTTTGCTCGCGATCTCCGGCTTGATCGCGGTCATAATTCCCGCTCGCCGCGCCGCCTCCATCGATCCCATGCGAGCACTTCGGACAGAGTAGGAAAGATGTTGCTTAGGTCCACCTGTGAGAGAATACGAAGATCGGCATCGGGTCTATGCCAAATCCCCGAGTCCCTCGTTTTTTGGAGCTCCGGACCGGAGTTGCTACAAACCCCATTTCCGGGGAATCGCCTTACCACTTCCGAGAAGCCGACAAATCGGTACCAATCGGAAGCTGAGCAACCCAAAGACCTCTAAGTCTTACCGCTTCCGCGGTAGTGGCTTTCGCGGCGTGCGCTTCCGGGACAGAGGTTTCAGCGGATCGTCCTTCATCATGCCTGCCTTGAAAGGCTGTTTCTTTACAGCTTTTTTGCGGATTTTCGCGCCGGGCGTCGGCCCCCTTGATGAGCGACAAACACTCTT
Source organism: uncultured Acidobacteriota bacterium (assembly GCA_963817855.1). Taxonomy (GTDB): domain Bacteria; phylum Acidobacteriota; class Terriglobia; order Terriglobales; family Acidobacteriaceae; genus JAKAAZ01. The sequence goes on from CAWFQA010000001.1 coordinate 1,014,844, forward strand.
GCCAGTGTCCGACCTGCCACCGCCCTTGGCGCTTCCTTTGCTCGCGGGGCTCAGAATGGTGAAAGATTGGACCAAGCCTTGGCAGTATGGGCATTTGGTCGTTTTAACTGGGAAGGACTCCCGCCGCAGCGCCGCAAAGCATACCGAAGTTGTGCATAGCTTCACGATCTTGTTTGCCATCACTTGGCCTCTCCAGGCAAGCTTACTTCGAGGAAGGTACGGACAGGTAGGTTCCGAGAAACGCGCTTGGGTTGCTTGATCAGAACCTGCGCGGCGAAGTTCTGCCTGTCCGCTCTCGCGCCACCTCAAATTGCCCGAATAATCCCATGGGGATTGGCAGCACTCCCGGAAAGTCACGTTTTCGGCAAGTTCAAATGGTTATAACAGCCCAACGCACCCACGGATTGCTTTAGCGATTGGGGCAGACCTCGCGAAACCGACCACAACGATCCGGCCAGATTTGAAAGATGACGCCATGTTGTGATGAGCGTTGCGCACCCTTCCAGTTTCTTCGCTGTGCGCCAGCTCCATTTAGGAGCTTAGCCAGCCGGATCGAGGCCCAAGTGCCTTGTGCAGTAACTCTGACGCACGCGCTTCAAGACGCTCGGCTTCATGGAGCTCACACTCGAATTCAGGCAGATTCCGCAACCCGGCAAATGCTGGGTCCTGCTTCAATGTGCAGGACGACCAGAATCCTTCAAGGCGGGCGCGTCGCAAGGTACGAACGGTTGGTTCAGTAGCTCTCAGCATGGCGCAGTGTCGGGCCAGGTAGAAAAGGACTTCAGGTTCTTGAACGACTTCGGTGCTTTCGATGAGATCCATCGCTGCTGTCAGTTTGCCGTCCAGAACCGCGAGAAGCGAGGTCATAAGAACGGACATGACGGGCCCCAGTTCAAGCTTCGCCAATCGCTCGCGCAGCAGGGTCGCGGCTCGCTCCGTTGCTCCCAGGGCTGCCCAGGCCGCCGCGTCAAGATAATAGAGAGTACCCGTGTATGTTTCGAAGACCCTGGCAAAATCGCCGCGCAGGAAATGGGAATGCGCAACGCTCGTCCTAATCGTTGGATCAAGCGCAGCGGCTCTGTCATGGGCGGCAATGGAATCCTCAAGAAGGCCGCAGCAGCGTAGCACCTGGACAAGACCCGCGAAAGACTCCGCCTCTTCACCGTGACGCGCCAGCCGAGCTGCGAGCCGGATCATCGCCTGCGAAGCTCGTCCGGAATCGACCTGCAACTGGGTGTAAAACTGGTGAGCGCAGGGCAGTTCCGGATCGATGGCGAACGCTCGCTGGAAGGCTGCCTCTGCCAGGTCCGAAGTGCCCGGGCAACCATTGAACTTCTCTAGCAATCGGCGGCTGCGCCCTAGCCAGGCCCAGGCGGCCGCAAACTGCGGGTCACGCGCGACACACAGCCAGAACAAATCCTGGGCGCGGACAATTGAAGTCGGCGATCGTTCTGCCAGAAGCTCTTTACCCCGGACGAAACTCTCATAAGCAACCTGCGTCACTCCCGGCTCACCTGTCACTGGGAGCATGAATCGATAGCCAAACTTTGAAACGGTCTGAATGGAATCGCGTCCCAGCGTCTTGCGCAGGACCACGATGACATTGGTTAAATTCGCTTCAGAAACATGGATTCCCGGCCAAAGCGTTGAGAATATCTCAGTCCGCGACACCAGGTTCTCGTGACGACGCACCATCAGAAGTAGCGCATCGAACGCTTTGGGAGGCAACACGACGCATTGGCCGCCACGAAGCAATCGCCGCTCCCGGACCGACATGGAGAATTCACCGAAGAGATAGGTATCATCCGCCATCGTTTCATTTTAGTTTGATTTTTGATGCAATTTCTGTGAGCTCGTATCAAGTGAATCGGATTTAGTATTGCTGCAACTTCACTTCGAGGAGAAAAGAATGCACGCTGCCATCACCACTACTCAAGCCAAGCACCTTGTTCAGGACTATCTCAACGCGATCAGCGGCCACGCGAAACCTGAGAAGCTTTTGGATCGGTTTCTCAATGACGCCGAACTTAAACAGCATATCCTGCAAGTCGAAACGGCATTTCCGGCCTATGAATTCATCGCACGCCAAATCATCGCCGAAGACGATCTTGTCGCGGTTCGAGCTACGTTCCGGGGAGTCCACAAGGGAGATTTCGCCGACATAAAGCCAACTGGCAAGCCAGTTTCCTCCGACCTGATGATCATCTATCGTGTGCAAGATGGCCTGATTGTCGAGCACTGGCTGCAAATGGACGCGAGAGACATCGTGGAGCAACTGTCCAGGTAGCGATGGCTCCGACTGTCCGCGCCACTGCATTCGTGGGCGGCATCAAGCGAACTCTATTCCATATTTTGGTCCTGCGCTGACCATGCGGTTGATCAGCGCTTCTGTAATGGGTGGGATGGCGGCGGAGCGGTCTTGCACCGGATCTAACACTTCCTCAAAATATTTTTCCATTCCGGCCGGTGAGAATAAGAGCAGCATCCTGGCCCTGGTGCTACCTACGTTCTGAAATCTGTGGACCAGTCCGCGAGGGATTTGGATGAAGCTTCCGGGCGTGGCATTGAACTTTTTTTCGCCCAGCGTGATCTCGAGAGTGCCTTCGAGCACGTAGAAGCTCTCTTCCTCGCGATGGTGAATGTGCAGCGGTGGTCCGCCTCCGGGAGGGATGATTCCTTCCATGATGAAAGAGGCTCCATTGCTTTGGGCGCCAGTGACCAGGAAGGTGTAACGATCGCCTGGACCCCAGTACGACGGGCCTGTTTCGGCTGGTTGATGATACGCGATGCATTGATCTTGCAAGCGGCCTCCTGATTACGTGGGTCTTCTAAATTGGGCAGAACGAGTGCGCGTCGATGATACTTTCCAAGGCTCGGAAGGCGCCAGCGAAAAAATCTTTCGACTGAAGCCTGTTCACTTCAGTGGCATTGTCCTAGCGGCGAAGATTGGGCCGACCGCTGGGCCCTCTCGGGTCGGTGATGGAAAACGCGCTTCTATTGGTTGAACGGCGCTTGGTCGGACATTCCCTGAAAGTCGGGTTTTCGGCAAGTTCGATCGCGGAGTTTCCGAAAACGCCGTTTTTCGCGCACTAGTGTTTCACAACTTATGATGTCACGGTCTATATCCCGATAGTGGTTGTGTCCGCAGTCGCCGCTATCGTAGCGGGATGTTTAGCCTATGCGGGGATTTTCCGGTTCGCTGCCAGATTTGCCCTTGGAACTACTTTTGGTGTTTCTTGGGGCTTGATGTGAGCCGTAATCGTCGGCGCGGGAGCAGTCTACCTAGCCTTCAGCAAAGGACCCGAAATATGTCAAACTGACCTGCTGCATAAGCATGAGACCATATCAGACATGGTGATTCCCCTTATCGGTCCGGACCCTGATCCAGACTTTCGAGCGAAACTAATCGTTCATTGCAGCAGTGAGGACTTGGAGAAAATCCGGGAAATGAACTGAATGCGGTTTGGCGGAGCTCGCAAAAGCATGGGTCCGGTCTGGGCGGACGTGGCGGCAGCCATGCGCGAAGACGAGCCGCCGTGGCCGCGGCCAGGAAGCTTGCGGTTCTCCTCCATCACATCTGGATCACATATGAGATTTACGTGCCGTTCTACACAGCGGCAGCCTAATCAAAGAACGTTGAACTGTTGCGACGATCCCGCGTTCCGGTATTTGCGCAGGGCGTTTGTCATCAAGGAGCCGACCTAAAACTCGCAGCGTCGCTTCTCATACTGAACCTCAACCGGCAGAGAGCCACAAAGGCTCATACAAAGTGAGCATAGAAACACGGTGGAGGACAACAGGCATCGCAACAGAAACCAAAATCAAAGACAAATGCCAGCGAAGGAAAAAGTGAAGACCCCGTAACTAGAGCGACCTACTCACAGAAACGCCGTTTGTCGTGCACGTGGGCCGCTCAGGATTGAACGCTATTGGAGTAATCTCCCTACTGCAGCTTGGCGTACTCGGTTTTGGCCTGTTGCAGGATGGGGATATCAGTGTCGGCGTCTTTCCATAGATTAAGGAAATCCTGATAGGCGGCACGTGATTTGTCTATGTGTCCTTGCAATGCATACGCACGAGCGAGGCCGAGATGCGCCAGTGACCCAACAGGAGCGTTCGTCACAATCCCTTTATGGTCGAGGAGTTTCCGAAACTCAGCGACGGCTAAGTTTCCTCGATGCGCGGCGAGATCGCTTTCCCCACGCACATAAACGGGATAGAGCGCGCCCGCCGAACTCAGTTCGTACGGCACTGTAGTCTGAAGGACCTCGATGGCGCCTAAGGGGTCATTGCGGCTCAACGCCAGTTGGGCGCGAAGGGTCGGAAGGTAATAAGACTGAACAAGTGTATGCTCTGGAAACCGGTTGCCTAGATCATCCGCATACTTCTCCGCTCGTGCCGCGTCGCCAGCAAAGGACAGCGCCAGAGCCGCCAGAAACTGCACGTCTGCGCTGGTTGAAAGGTCAATCGCATCCGCAGCTCTCTCACGGGCTTCGATTGGATTTCCGAAGAGAGCTTCCCGGAGTGCGGCGTCCGCTTCGTATTCAGCTGCCACCTCTGGCTCTCCGGCCCGTTTGGCCGAAACCACCGCCTGACGGGAAAGATCCCGGGCCCGTCCCAGCTTCCCCGAATAGGCAGCGGTATCGGCCTCCAAACCTAGCAACGCATCCTCCGCTCCCGGCCTGCCCGCAGCCCAGGCCACCTCCTGAGACATCCCCGCCGCATCGTTTTGTAAGAAGCGAAGCTGGTAGAGAAGGGCGCGCAGGAAAGGGGAATCGAAGTTTTTTGTCTGAGCCTCTTCAGCCGTGGACTGCGCCTCGTCCAGACGATTCAGAGACAGATAGAAGTAGAGAAGGTCAGCATAACCCTCTCCTGTGGGGTTGAGGCGAAGTTCCTCACGGGATTCGGAAAGGCCCCGATCATATTCCCCCGTCATTGAGGAGACGGCAGCCTCGGCGCTCGCCCGTGCCCAATCTCGCGGATAGCTCTGTGCCCAGAGTTCATAGGCCTGGCGTGCCTTTTCCAACTCTCCGGTGGCCTGCTGATAATAGTGAGACTCTATGTAGAACATCTCCAGTTCACTCACGTGTTCGCGCAGGAGATAGGCCTTCCGAGTGTTCTCGGCGGCCAAGTTCGGCTCGCCTAACATTCGATAGCAAGTCCCGAGCCTGGCGTAGGCCATAGAGAAATTCGGATCAACGCGGATGGCGCGCTGAAAGAACGGGACTGCGGCAGCCCACTCGCTGCTCGCCATCGCTTTCCGGCCTAGGCTATAAGTCTTAATGGCATCAAGCGACGGTGTAGTCGCTTGTTCAAGAGGAGTATCAAACTTCCGCACAGTGCTCACCGACTCGCCCAATTTGTTCCGAATTTCCGAAGCTGTCTTTCCCAAAGCATCGAGCACATGATTCTTGTCCTTGGCCTCAGCTTCCGCGCTCGCCAGCGATTCGCCACTTGCGCAGTTGACCGCCTTAATGGTCAGCAGATACCGCGTGCCAATTTGGGTAATTGAGCCGTCGAGCACGGCCGTTCCTCCTGTTCTCTGGCAGAGTTCTTGCGCTATAGCCGGCGTAAGTTTTGTTTCAGTGGGCTGCCCCATCATCTTCAGCGACTGTTGGATTCGTTGGTCTGAAGTAATGCTCAGAAAAGGCGATTGCTCCAGTTGTATGGAAAATCCTTGTCGCAACGTACCGTCAAAAACTGGGTCGCCGGTCGAATTGGCGAAATCGGCAAGGACAACTGTGTCTTTTGCTGTGAGAGGTTTCGGGCGGTGCGAGACGAACCAGAATACACCGCCAGCAAAAGCTAGCGCGAGTACGACAGACATCCCAGCCCGCCAGAAAGTGCGGCTTTTCGAGGTCGCGAGATCCGCCACGTGTGACTCAGTCGCAGATCGCACCGGGAAGTCTTCCGTTTGCCCGATCCCCGCCCGCGATAAGAAACGACTTTCCAGCACTCGATCTGTCCCGTTCGGAGAGACAACCCGGACTCCTCCTGCGAAGCGGTAACCCTGACCAGGAAAAGTCACGATATAGCGATGATCCTGCGGAGTTTCGCCGAGGGCTTTGCGCACCATGGAAATGTGCTGGCTAAGGTTCGCCTCTTCGACGAAGGTGTTCGGCCACACCTCTTTCATCAGCTCGTCTTTTGTCACCAGGTGTTCGCTGCGCTCTACCAGCACCAGAAGGATTTCAAGAGCTTTGGAAGTGAGAGCAACAGGTTCTCCGTTGCGGAGCAGCAACTTTCTGCCCGGGTCAAGCCGGTAGGGGCCGAACTCGTATAAATGTCTCGCTTCATTGTTCATACGAGCCTTTCAGAACAATTGGGAAGATTTTAGTCCAGGTTTTAGGACATTTCACATGTTTGTCACGCACTATTCCGTTGATGGGCAGACTCAGAACATCCAACTGGACTGCTCCAACTTCCAATTCTTGACAGTTCGCTTTTGAAAACAGGGGAGTGTGATGAAACGCACCATTGCACCGACGCTTTTCATTGCGGTTTTCGCCACCGTGTTTTTTCTGGGTATCGTGCCCAGGGCTGAGGCCGGCATGGATAAAGATTGTTCGAACGCTACTCTGCGGGGTAGCTTCGGATACACCAGCATCGGAACTCTTCTCGATAGCTATGTCCCACGCCCTCTTGCCGGCCCTTTCGCTGAAGTGGGTAGGCAGAGGTTCGATGGCAGAGGTGATACTGACGCAACCGCGACCTTCAGTGCAAACGGCAACATCTCCAAAGTGACCGTGGAAGGCACCTATGTGGTAAATCGGGACTGTACAGGCTCCATGGCGCTCAACGTTTCTCCATTAGGTGTCACCGTACACGCCGAGTTTGTGATCGACGAGGATGGGGTAGAGCTTCGAGCCATCGTCACCGATTCAGGATTGGTTGAGAGCCGCGTTTACAAAAAGCAGATCTTAGGAGGTCGAGTGGAATGAGGGGACACTCCACACAGCTCCTCTCACAGATTGGCGATGTAGGTATACGGCAACGATTCGGGACAAATGGTCGCACTGTGATAGGCCGCAGCTCCTACATTTTGGTCATCTCTTGCGACATCCTGTAAATCTCACATTATCAATAGATTTTCGTCTTCGGTTTGTAAAGGGCTTTTGGCCAGGGTATCTCAAAGGCATCAGGATGGACTGGCGGACTAAGTCAAATCTCCTTTAAGACTTGCGAGGGGTGTAGAGGGTCCCGGAAAAGCCAGGTCTGCCGTCATTTGGGGAATGAGGGGCTATAGCGTACCACTGCTTTCAGGCTCGCCGCTTGAAGTGAGCGGATACTAAGTTCGGAGGTGATGTTATGAGCGGGGACACGATTACTTTCAAACCCACTACCGGAGTTAGTCCCACTTTCGTAGGGAAAGGAAGCAAAATTGAGCATCCCGACATACTACCTATCTTTCGAGGAGCGTACTGGCCTGGAAACGGGGATTTTTCCGTTGATAAGATTATGCAGGCCATTCGTACCCTGCTAAATGGTCCTTACCTCAACGGAATTCAACAATATGGGTATGTTGGGCCAGTGCAACTCCGTCTCGCAACGATAGACTCCACGCCCATCAGTATCCCTTTGCCGACTTCAGCCCCAGGCGTAGCCCAGTCTTCCACGGTGAACAGTGCGGCATTTGCATATGTTAGCTGGCTCCTGAAAAACGACAAAATTGACAACGTCGATGACAACCACGATCTGATTGTTGTGGTCTTTCTCGACCCGGATATTTCCGCACCCGTAGACATAAGCAGCGCGGGCAACTCTTCGACGGTGAGTGGATCCAACAGCACAATCACGCAATTCGAATTCTTGGACGATAATACTCGCTTCGAGTGGGCTTGGGTCAGCACTTCAAATCGCACCGTAGACGACGCTTTAAAAACTTTTAGTCACGAGCTGGTGGAATCCATTACCGATCCATTCAATTCTGGATGGGAGCAGACCGCTCCTCCTCCTCCCGCCGGTTCCGATCAAATTGCAGACCCTTGCAATCAACGAGCCCTTGTCGACGGCGTTGGAGTTTCTGCCTACTGGTCTATCGCCGATCAGGCCTGCATCGTTCCTTCCTCTGGAACAAGAAGGGTCTCGCTTTCAAAGATCGTGGCGAAACCCATGCCATACGATGGCCCTACTCGGCAAGGGTACATTCATCTTCCGGCAATCTGTGGCGGCGCAGCCTACTTCAATTATTTCGAAAGAACTTACCTGAACTCCCTCAAAATTATCGCCAACCTTGAAGACTATGAATCTCCAAACATCCTATTCACAATAAATGGGTCTTCTGTGTCAATGCTTGAGGGCACACTCGAGGTGCCTTGCACATGGCAGGACGAGCCACCGTCTAATCCCCTCTTCCCGGACTTTGATCTTAAGCCATCCACTGCGGTTCTGAGCACATTTTGGGCGGGGGTTCGAAGTAACGAACTGGACATTAACGTTGGGCCGAAAGCGGGCAACGTGGTGCTCGATATCGTTGCGAGCGTAATAGAAGATTTCGACAGCATAGAAGCGGGCGGAGGTTCGACCAAGAGAGCGTCACCTCTTCTATTTAGTTTGACGAATCAGGAAATCATCCCGGATGCCAATCACGACAAGATAGTGAAGGATTGTAACTACCGAATGCGTCTCTCAAACCACCTAGGCGTAATCCTTGGGATTCCACAACCTGGCGACCCTTCAGATCTGGTCGATGTTATTACTCGCGCATTGCACGACTCAACCCCGAGCCGAGCCCAGCATCTGGCAAAGGCGGCCGACCTAGTGAAATCATCGCGGCCCGAATTGTCAAACGCGCTGATGTCTCTCTCGGAACGCGTGAGTTGAAGTTGCAATTAAAGGGCCTGTCTCCCTGAGGTCGGACCCATGCTCAGGTTTAGAAGCGGATAGGTAGCACTACACTCACCACTTCCGTCAGCGTGGCCGCGGGCACTCATCGCTTCGCCGTCATCGCCACCAACACCCCGGGCCAAAAGTGGGAGAGCGTCGTGAACGCAACCGTGAAGTAGGGACTGCAATCCGCCACGTCCGCCCTCGACCCCAGCTTAGGACTGAAGCAGATTGTCCAACAATACCGTTTTGCAGGAACCAAACATGCGAGAAGCGTACTTCCTGAAAAGTCGGGTTTTGACCAAGTTGGAGAGGCTTAGGTCAAACGGCTTAAGTCGACCCTCCCAGCGGCTCGATCCAAGGTGATCGTTGACCGCGTTTACCAGCCTTTGCCGCGACCCGAGATATCGTTCTGTGGTTTCGACGGAACGGTGACCAAGCAGAAACTGAATCTGTTCAAGCTCCCCTCCGGAGGAATGACACAGCCGTGCGCAAGTCCGGCGCAAATCGTGGGGAGCCAAATTGTCGATACCCACGACCTTTGCATATTCACGAACGATCCACCAGATCGCTTTCTCGCTGAGGTGGCTTCCCCGTACTCGGCCCGTCCTGCTGACGCAACGAAAGACGATTCCAGCCGTGATATCGGCAACGTTGATCCATGCGTCAATTGCCGCTTTCACCCAGGCTGGAACAGGAACTGTCCGCACGTGTCCGCCCTTCCCAAACAGATCAACGATTGCCCAGTGGTTGTCTCGCTGTTGTAGGTGGTTGATGGTGAGCCGAGTGAGTTCAGACCGACGCAGACCGCAGCCCAAAAGCACAGCCAGTATTGCGTAGTTTCGCTTGCCCTGCACAGAGCAACGGTCGGGCACGCCGAGCAGTTCTTTCCCTTGCGCGGCCGTCAACCAGTTGCCAAGTCGAAGGCCGAGCCGCTTGGCGCCCTTTACTCGCCGGATGCTTGCTGCCAGGTCAGGACTCAATAATCCATTGTCAGACGCTTCATACGCGAGCCGCCTCACAGCGGCCAGACGCAGATTGATGGTGGCCGGAGCTAATTGGCGCGATTCCAATGCATAGCGGTACCGCAATACAACTGTCCTACCGAATGCCAGGCGAGGCTCTGAGCAGTACCAATTGATGAAGTCATCGATAGCGAATCTATAGGTACGTTGCGACGCAGCCGATCCCAAGCTCTGAAGAACCGAGGATTTGGAATGGTCAAGGTCTGGAAGACGTAAGACAGTCTTGGGTGATCTGCGTTTGGTCCTGTTTTTCTGTTGCATGGCAGCAGTCTCCTTCACCGCCGCCCCATCATCTGCCCATCGATATGCTCGTTTCCGAAAACCCCGTTTCAGGCAGGTTCGCCCTCCCGTCCGCGTTGTTATCCCGATCCGTGCTATTCGTTGTGAGATATTACTCGCATGTCGACCGGGTTATTTATCGGAGTTAGTGGCTCATTCGCAGAGTCAAGTAAATTGACGCTGCCGATGCAGAAGCTCAGGCACACCACGGCAGAATCCCGGTTGGAAGTTCCTCAGCCGCAAGTGGCGCGTTCGTGAGGGAACTGGTTCCACGGCTGAACTGGCCTACGATGGCGAGATTGAACGTCAGAATCGTCCTCTGATCACGACGCGGCAGTACAACCATCCGCATTCGAGGCAAAACCTGATGCCTCTGATCGTGATGCATCCGATCGTGAAGCCGAGCGCTTCGGACAAACCCGGACGAACCAACGTAATCGTCTGCTCATCTTTGGCGCCGCTGGTATCCTCACCGCCCCAGGTTATCGGCAGACTTTCGAGCGAGGCGGGAACTTTCAGTCCCATCTTTTCGATGTGGGGACGAATGTCTTCGCCGGTCTTCAACTTCTGTTTCGCCAGCGGGCCGATTACTTTGTGAAGAAAGGTCTCGAGTTAATGAATATCGTGCAGAATGTTTCCGAATGCGTCGTTCTGCGGCATGGTGCCTCCTTATTTGCGGACTGGTCTCTTCTTTTTCGCAGATTGCTTTTTCTTGATTGCCCGTAGGCGGGATGAGCCCGCTTCCGTCGCTCCCGCGGGAATGGTATTCCCGGGAATCCATTTTGCTTCCACCCAACCAAAGATCGGATACGGCTGCGTGTTGTCGACCACGATCCCCGCGCCGGATGGAATGTCCTCCGGCAGGGTATTGAAGACCGCATGCGACGAATCGAGGACATTGATTTCGGGAATCGGATCGTAGGCGTCGACTTCGATGCCCTTCTGCAGGATGTATTCGATATAGAGCGCGAGGAAAAGCCCGCCGATGAGCAATTCCACCAGTGGGGCAATAATATCGATCGCGAGAATATCCGTGCCGGTCCCGGGCGACAGTGCATTGAGCTCGTCCTTCGAATACACGCAGTTGTGTCGCGTAAGGAGCTTCGGCGGAGTGTATTTGCCTGACTCGAGCGCGACGATCACCTCGACTGTTTCGTTGTCCGCCGCCGAGACTTCGACGGAGCATCCATTGCGCACTGTGAACTGGAACGACACGGCCAAGCGATAAGCACCCTCCGGCCTTGCCGGCGGACGCACCTTGACCGTGAACCGATAGGAGCCTTCAAACGGCGCGGATTTGATTTTGGGATGTGCCTCGACCATGCGGGAACCCAGCGTGATTACATTCACGAGCTCGTTCACCAGGTGCGAGAGGAACGGCCCGTCGTCGTCGACCGAGTCCAGATACACGTTGGCCGGATTGACCGCATAGTGCTGCCCCGAAAGATACGGCCGCGACATGAACAGCGCACGGGTCGAGTCCGGCGCGCGAAGATTTTTTTCGACGGTTGCGCTCACCAGCAGCAAGCGGAGGATGGATCTCAGTCCGCCAGAACTTGACGAAGTTGTGGCCTGTGTCCAGGATCCAGCGTCCAAATGCCGCTACGCGATCGCCGTGCCGCACGCGCGCCTTAAAACTCTGCGGAATCAGGTTGCCGTCCCATTCGACGCCGAGTAGCCCGCGCCGCATCGGGAGGCCCTGTTCACTGGCGAGCAGCTGCCCGATGCCGGATTCCTGTGGGTTGATATTGGCCGGACTGAGCAATGCCTGGTATCCGTTCTTGTCGTCATCGAGCGCGACTTGAAACTCCCAGTCGAAGCCGAAGGGATGATCGAACGGAGCGTCCGCGCCCGAATAGTCCGGCGCGACGACCCAGCCCGTGCAGCCGACTATGTTGGCTTTTTCGTAGTCCTGTGAATGGTCGAGCGCCTGCATCCATTCAATGTCTGCGGAGAGTGGGAACTCGTTGCCGCCGCTTTCGGCCCAGCTCGAATCGTTCTCGGAAGGTAGCACGGGATTCTGGAAATCGATCTCCAGGATATTGGCCGGCGCGGGCGATGGCGGATCGAAGATGTCGTAGACGGTGACGGATAACTGATTCGAGGGGCTCTTGCACTTCTTCGAAATCCGAATGGCGCTGACGATCCGTTCCGTTCCGACCGGGGCGAGCGTTGTCTCGGTGACATCATTATTCGGCGGCAGAGAAAAGTCACCGCAATCGACGAAGTCGCTTCCCAGGTCATCCGAAAAGACGCCGTAGGCGTTCAACTCGAGCGTGCCGGAGCCGGTTCGCCTCGAGGTGATCAGCTTCGCACCGGATGCGGTTACCGTCGAACAGGCGGCCAGCTCGCTCGCACCATCGGATTCGCGATCGAACAGGCGCTCGATTGTGTGAGCCGCGGGCGAAGGACGCCAGGCGATCAGTTTCAAATTTCCCGCGCCGTCGACAACGCTGGTCAGGATGTCGCTAGATGGATTTGTCCCGGGAATCGGCGTAAGCGCGATCTCGGTTACCGCGCCCGCCTGGGATCCGCTGTCGGCCCAGCGCGTGATCGCGCCGTTGGGCGCCACGCCCCAGCCGATCAGTTCTAGATTGTTGCTGCCGTTACGAACTGCAGTGATCACATTCGACGAATCGATGGTTGTGATCGTCACCCAGCTTACTGCGCCCGCCTGGGATCCACTATCGTGCAATCGTGAAAGCGTTCCGTCGGTTTCGAATTGCCACGAGATCAGCTCGAGATTGCCGCTGCCGTTGCGGACCGCGGTGACGACGATATCCGCTCCAACGACCGTCATCGCGATATTACTGGCTTCACCGGCGGTAGTGCCGCTGTCCCAGATACGCGTGATCGAGCCCATACCCGTGGGCACGTCCCACAAGATCATCAACAGTTTGTTGCTGCCGCTGCGGACCGCCGTGATCGCTGTGCGGTCGATGAGCGCGAGCGCGACCTCGCCGATCGCACCGGCCTGCGATCCGCTGTCCGACATTCTTGTGACCACGGTTTGTGTCGGAGGCGATAACCAGCCGATCAGTTCGAGATTCCCCGAGCCGTTCGCCACCGCCGTAAGAATCTCCGTATCGTTGAACGTCTGCACCGCGACTCCGCCGATCTCGCCGGCTGTTCCTTCGGCGCGTGGCAGGATGAACGTCGGCTCGACAGCGGATAGGCGAAATACGGTCAAGGCGAGCGCGTTATCAGGATGTCCGCTCTCTGAAACGCGCATGGCTTGCGCGATACGACCGGCGCCGAGATCGACCATCGCCGTCGCGGTAACCTCGCCGGTGCCCGAGTAATCGCCGGTGCGGACGAATCCGCTGCTCGCGCCCGCTCCGACCACGTCGAAAGCGATCAGCTCCGGATTGTCCGAGCCGTTGCGCATCGCAGCGATGTATTTCGGACCCGAATCCGTGACCGTGAAGCAGGAGCTCAAATCGCTCGCCGTCCCTGCGCCTCCATCCGGCAACCGCTCGATGGTCCCTGATCCCGGATCCGGCCTCCAGGAGATCATCAGCAGATTGCCCGAACCGTCGCACACCGTTGTCAACACATCGTTGGTGGGACCGGGTCCGTCCATCGTCGTGGTGGAAATTTCGCTTACCGATCCGGCCTGCGATCCGCTGTCACCCCAGCGCGTGAGTGTGCCGTTCGAGGCCACGCTCCAGCCGATCAATTCGAGATTGCCGCTGCCGTTGCGCACCGCGGTGACTACGTTACTGTCGTCAATGGCAGCGATGGTGACGCGGCTCACGGATCCAGCCAGTGATCCGCTGTCGTGAAGACGCGAGAGCGTTCCGTTGGATTCCAGGCGCCACGAAATCAGCTCCAGATTGCCGCTGCCGTTGCGCACGGCCGTGACGATGATATTGGAAGGGAGCAGAGCCATCGCGATGCGACTCGCCTCGCCTGCGGTGGTTCCGCTATCCCAGGTCCGCGTGATCGAACCGAGACCTGGGGGCACATCCCACAGGATCATGAAGAGATTGCCGCTGCCGTTGCGCACCGCTGTAATCGCCGTGCGCCCGATCGCCGACAGCGCGACTTCGCCGATCGATCCGGCCTGTGATCCGCTATCGGAAACGCGCATGACCTCCGTATCGGTCGGGGCGCATCGCCACGCGATCAATTCAAGATTTCCGGAACCGTTTTTGACCGCGGTAAGAATCTCGCTGTCGTTGAATGCATCGATTGCGATTGCGTTGACTTCGCCCGCAAAGCCCACGGCCTGTGGTCGGATAAATGTCGGCATGGAGGATGGCCCTCCTCAAAAACCTGTTGGGTTACGTGGCGGAAGACGCCAGCACTCTTGCGGACACTTCACGCGTCTTCTGCATCCAGCCTGACTCGGGCTGGCATTCGATGAAATGGAATTCGCCTCGCGGCCAAAGCTCTCAAGCTCGAATTCGCTTTGAATGTCGAGCCAGTAGAAAAATCACAACGACTATAACGGGAACCAGCAAAAGCGCCAGCTCCAGTGAGCCAGAACCGCCATCAGGTGATATGTGAAAGACGCGCTCGATGAATTCCATGCACCGCCTCCGATCGAAGTGATCGTTGGTTAGATCTCTCCAAGTGCGAATCGTTTGGCGGCACTCTAACCGAGGCCAGAGACCGAAGAGCGGGAAGCGCCCATTCCACCCGCGTCCAGTCCAATCGATTTAGTGGTGATCATTCTTCATTGATAGAAGAAGGATTGTCAAGCATGAACTCGAACATCAACGGATAGTTGACCGTAGAAGTTTGGAAACAATGATCTGTGCAAAAAGCAACTTCATCTCGAAATGTCGCCCAACTCAGGTTCAGTGACTGCGTTGACCTGGTATCGCCAACCAAGAGACCGCTTTCGGGTTTGACCTTGAAATTGGATGAATATGCCCGGCAGTCATTTATGCTTCGCGTTTTCTGAATATTCTTGCTTTCCATGAAACGAAACTGGCTATCCTGTCACTATTTTTTAGTACTTCGATGCTTAGTCCGCGTAGCGCGGGCAGACGCTCCAGCTCAGCTTTCGGATTGGTTTCCACGCCCGGCCAAAGCACTGGAGAAGGGAAGATTGTGGGCTTGCGTTACTGGCTGACTTCATTTCCCCATCTTTCAATTGCAGAGGATGACGCACTGCGAGGCAAACAATCACCGGTGTTCACGGCGCGGTTGGAGTTCAGGTACAAGGATTTGCATCCTTTCGGATGCACGTAGTACTCGCGATGGACGAGCGGTCTATGCACAAGGCGATACAAGCGTTGAACGCGGATCGGAATTTTCTATTGTGCTCGCTTCCGGCAGCGGAGCAGGAACTTTTGTTGCCGTACCTCGAGCCGGTGACCTTCCTGCTGGGAAGGGTAGTTCACGAAGCAGGCGAACGCGTTAATTATTGTTACTTCCCGACCAGCTCAGTTGTTTCCCTGCTTTACACCATGCAGGACGGATCGACCGCGGAAATGGGTCTGGTCGGAAATGACGGTGTTACGGGTGTCGCCGTCTTTTTGGGAGGAGAATCGACTTGCAGCAGAGCTGTCGTCGCCGTAGCCGGAGATGCGTTCAGGTTGCCAGCGAAACGGCTGCAGCAGGAATTCGCGCATCCCGGGCCGCTTCAAGGCCTGCTTCTGCGATACACACAGGCCCTCATCACGCAGGTTTCCCAAACCGCCGTGTGCAACCGCCTGCATTCTGTGGAACAACGGCTCTGCCGTTGGCTGCTCCTGTGTCACGACCGGAAAAATCGCTCGGATCTGCTAATGACCCAGGAACTCATCGCTAATATGCTCGGTGGACGTCGAGAGAGCGTAACGGTTGCGGCAGGACACCTGCAGGACGCCGGACTGATCCATTACTGCCGTGGCCGCATCAGCATTCTGGATCGTAATGGACTCGAGTCGAACGTCTGCGAATGCTACCGCATCGTGGAAGACGAAGTTGATCGTTTGTTCAGCAGGAAGCGGGAGCCCCAATTCAGCAAGGTCGGGGAAGTTCTCGAAGAAGTCGGCTGAGAAAGGCTCTCAGCTGTTCAAAATTGTCGGGCCGGGTCATGTAAACGTTGTGCCCGGCTGCCACTTCGGTGCCCTCATCGATGCTTGGGAAGCAGAAAACCACGAACGGAACTTCCTCGCTCAGTCCAGCACGCTCGCGTATTCGCGTGGCGACTGAAAGTACCTGGAAAACATCAAGTCCCGGGCTGACGAGAATTAAATCAGGACGGTCAAGGCTCGCTTTCAGAACCGCTTCCTCTTCATCTCTGGCTGTATTCACCCGATAACCGCTCGCTGTGAGCAAGCGTTCTATCCCATAGCGCGTCTCTTCCACGTCCTCAATCACAAGGATTACCGAACGCTGTTCTGGATGAGATATCACGGTGCCTTACCAGGAACGTCATTCTCTTACCAAAGGGAGGCCGGTGTGTCTGTGCGCTAAGCCACGAAACGATTTCTGTCCTCGCAGAAACAGACGGCCTGACTGGTGTTCTCAAAGCGATCGTTTCAGTCTTTCTGGGTTTCACGAGTGATCGGGCAAATTCGACCGGTAAGTGCTGCCTCATGAAATTCGCGTGTTATGTGCGCTACCGCACCGACTCCGTCAGTCGTTCTCACTAGTCTCCATCGCAAGAATGATCCACGACTCGGGATGCCGGTTTGGGACTGGCAACCCTGAATGTCTGGATTCAGAGGAGACGGGATCCTTGCAGGATCAGTGACGGCCTTTGGTTCGTGGCATTGAATTGGCGCAATAGAAATCCCGTGAAGTGGTTTGGTCACACGTAATCGGCACTGAAGATATGTCCGAAGCTCCGGACTGAAGGCAGCTAAGTGTACTCGCGAACTATGGCTCATGAAAAGTGAAGGAGAATGTATATGGCAGACACCGATAAACGCCAGCCACCGCAGACGGGCGCTGCAGCATCCGCCCCCCCTGAATTGAACAACCCGGACATTCAGATTGCTCTTAAGGCCCTGCTGGCCGTCTACCAGCCCATCTTTGAACAGCAGCTTAGTCTGACGAAGAACCCGGACGAGCTCCAAAAACAGGCCCAGGCTATATCCACCCGTACGTGTGCCCAGGAATTCGAAGAAGCCTACAGCAGGTTCGGCAAGTTCATGAACGAGGACACTGCCATACGACTGCTGCCTCCGCAGGCAAGAGAAATCCTCGGCCCGGTCGAACAATGGCGGTGGTGCTTGCAGCACATACTTTGCTGCCTCGTATTTGGCTGGCTCGTGTGCCGCTGGCCTCGCACTTTCCGAGGCTATGCCTACTACCTCTACGAATTCTGGAAATGCGTGCGCCAGGTCATCGGCAACCCCGTCAGCAATCCTCCCACCGAAGAGCAACGGCGCGACTTTGACATCCTGGTCAAGATCCTGGCCGAGGCCTACCGGCCGTATCTAACAGATCAACTCGCGACTGTGGAGTACCCAGCAGGCGTTCCCGACGAGATTATTTCCGGCAAAATCGACTGCTCCGTTGACGACTCGGAAGCCTGCATCATCTTCGAGCGGCTGTTAACCACTGAAGCAGCGCATGCCTTGTTGGGAGCAGCCGCATTCAAGGAGCATAGTCAACAGACGTTCTTCTGGTTCTGCCGCTGCTGGTGTCTGTGCGCACTTTGTTTCGGCTGCTGTCTCGCCCGCGCCCGCAACATTCAGCAGGTGGTGTTGTGTCTCTATGCCTACTACCGGTGCCTGAACGATTGCTTCCGGCCACTGACGTGTGACGTAACAGACCCCCACGATTGCGTCGAAGAGGAAGCATTTCCCACTCTCGGCATTCTCCGAGGAGTTGAAATCAAAGGAACAGCCGCGGGTGCTTTCTGCGATCACTACACTCTGCAATGGCGCCAGGGAGGGCCTTGGCAGAGCACCGGCATTGTCTATCCTGGCGGCGCCGCACAGGGCGCTTGTGGCGTCATCGGAGGCACCCTCGGTTACTTGCAAACGCTTCCTCTGGTCTCGCCAGGACCAGCAACTACGGAAATCCAGCTCTGCGTGTATTCCACGCAGGGCGGAACACCTAGCTGCTGCACGAGCGAGTTCATCCTGCAGCGCAATGCAGTATGGATCCGGGGCGTGGAATACGTGAATGCTCCCGACATTTTCGACCCCACATCTCAGATAGTGAACGGAGCCGGTGTGGTGCAGTCATTCGGGAATGAATCGCTCATTAACGGGAGTGCGGTGGTTGGTGGATGTCAGGGCCAGGACATCAAGCGCTACACGCTCGCCTACTATCCTGACTTCACCGTTGATCCGACCTTGCCCGGTTTCGTGCAGTTCTGGCAGGTCGATTACATTACCCCTCTACAGATCGACGATGGGCTAAATCGGATATTCGAAAACGCTCTGACCAGCTACTGGACGGAAACGAATATCCCATTCTTGCTTCACCCCTGTAATCCGGTCTTCGATTCCCTGGAGCCTACGTGGTGGCCGCACTTGTATCCTGAGTCGCTGCCTCAGCAGTTTCCTCCTGCTCCCCCTCAACCTGCGCCTTGTCTTGCGCCGCCGTCGTGGACGACAACGCCGCTGCCGCTGTCGGTCGCAGACCCGCAACCGCCGCACCTCCCGCTGGCCAATTGCCAGAGTGGCAGGTTCACGATCCGGTTGAAGGTAGAAGGACAGGGCGGAGCCGTCAAGACCAGTCTCCGCCAAGTCTGGTTTGACAACAAACAGATCACCTTCAGTCACTGTCATATCACGCAAATCGCCGGGATCGACCCGTGCGCCACGATCGATCTGCAGCAGTTCGTTCCTCTCGGCGGAGACTGCACTGTGCCCTGGAAAGCCAATCTCCTGGGAGTCGCCTTCGATGAGCTCATCTTCGCAAGTGACTCTTCGATACCAAGCGACAATTTTGGAGGTTACAGCCTCTGGATCAAGAAGGATGGGGCGCCGGATCCCGGATACCCCATTCCGATTCCAGGTCCAGGGACACCACCGTGGCCCGGTCCATTCGTGGGCACGGGAAGGGTCGGCAATCCCGGCGGTGATGTCTGCCCATATACCAGCACCGTTCCGCCGCCGGGCGATGGAATTCTGGCGGTCCTCGACATGCGCCGTCTCGACGCGACCTGTAACCCAGCGGAGCCCGATTTAACCCTGAAGCCCGGCGAGTGCTGCGGGTTCATCGTTACCCTCAAGGTCTGGGACAACACAATTTGCCCCGGCCTGTCTGGAGGGCACCACGAAAACTACCATACCTTCCCGATCTGCATCTGCAATCAAGCAGCTGTTACACCGGGAGCGAATCGGTGATGGGGCGTTGAACGAAACGAGTTACTGGCTCCCGTTAGTTCTGGCCGTCCTCGCCACCTGGCGGGTTACTCACCTGTTGGCGAGCGAGGACGGCCCGGCCGACATCATTGTTAGATTTCGAGCCTTGTTGGGCCAGAGCATCGTCGGCAAGCTGATGGATTGTTTCAACTGCTTGAGTTTGTGGATCGCGGCACCTGCCGCTTTACTTGTTTCTCGCAGGCCTCTCGAGTGGTTATTGAGTTGGCTGGCTCTTTCGGGCGGCGCTTGCTTGCTCGAAAGAATTGGACAAGAGCCAGTTGTGATTCAGCCCATGTCACAGCCGGCAGAAGGAGATAGTAACGATGTGTTGCGGCCAGAAACGCGCGAAGTTGTGGAACAGTCAGACACTGGGAACGACGCCGAACATCCCCAGATCCATCTCCGGCAATAGCCGGGCTCAAGCATTACGAACCCAACCCCCGACGACGCCGGTGATGCAGACAGTTCTTCCGCACCCCGCCGTCAACGCGCAGATGCGAAGTAACCAGCCTCAAGCTTCGACGACGACCTCGACGCCGCACCCTTCGGTCAGCGTTCGCTATCTGGAGAACTCGCCGATCCGAGTCCGCGGACTCGTCAGCGGTGTGTGCTACGAGTTTTCGGGTTCCCGCACCGTTCAGCAAGTGGATGCCAGAGACGCCGCCTCATTGTTGAACACACGTTTTTTCCGTCGTGCGTGACGATTGGAACTAGGTTCAATCGGTGGTCTGCCCGATGTTTTGTACCAGTGAGATTGTTAGTGTAGCGCAACGGATGAGTTAGTAAGTCCGTCGCAGTCGGGGGTGTGGAGAAGTGGGAAGCGCGTAGCGGTTTCCACTTCTCCATACCCCAAGCTCTTTGCCATCCATGCCTCTGGTGCCGGTGGTTTGTAGCCCAGCGAAGAGTGTGGCCTGACGGTGTTGTAGTGAACGCGCCAGCGCTCTGCCAGCGCCCTGATCTCTTTCATTGAGTAGAAGATTTCACCGTTCAGAAACTCGTCCCGCAGCTTCGAGTTGAAGCTTTCACAGTAGCCGTTTTCCCATGGGCTCCCTGGTTCGATGTAAGCCGTTCTCGCGCCTATGCCGGCAAGCCATTTCCGCAGATCCCGGGCGACGAACTCAGGGCCATTGTCGGAGCGAAGATGCTCTGGCACTCCCTTCAACACCATCACGTCGGCCAGCGCTTCAATCACCTTCGCCGAACTCCACCTTCGTTCCGACTGGATCATCAGGCACTCCCGGCTGTGCTCATCGATAAGATTCAACATCCGCACCGTCCTTCCGTCATACGTCTTCGCGCTGACAAAGTCATACGACCAGACATGGTTGGCGTGCTGGGGACGCAGCCGCACGCAGGATCCGTCGTTGAGCCACAACCGCCTTCTCGGCTTTTGTTTTTGTGGAACCTTCAGCCCTTCACGACGCCAGATCCGCTCTACCCGATCTTTGCCAACCTGCCATCCATCGCGCTTCAGCAGCGCCGTGATCCGCCGGTAGCCGTAGCGTCCATACTGGCTGGCCAACTCCACGATGGCCCGGGTGAGTCGATCCTCGTCTTCGCGCTGTGTCAGCTGATAGCGTTGCGTACCGCGTGGCTGCTTCACCAGCCGGCACGCTCTGCGCTCACTCAAGCCCTGTTCCTGAGCATGATCCACCGCACAACGCCGTCGTTCAGGGCTTAGAAGTTTCCCGAGGCGATGTCCTTCAACACCAGCTTCTCCAGGCTCAACTCCGAGACCAGTCGCTTCAGCTTGGCGTTCTCCTGCTCCAGATCCTTCAGCCGACGAGCCTGATCCACCTTCAACCCGCCATACTCCTTGCGCCACCGGTAGTAGGTCTGCTCCACGATCTCCGCTTCCTTGCATGCTTGCGGCAACGTCTTCCCGTTCGCTACTCCAACCTCAACCTGCCGCAGCAGGTTCACTATCTGCTCCGCCGTATGCTTCTTCCCTCCTGCCATTTCCAGCTCCTCTTGTTCCAGTTTGTCTCTTCTTCACTGGTTCAAAAAATGCCGGGCACTCCACCAAAGAGAGTGTTCTCTTCTAGTGCGGCAAATACTTAAGCGCGTTGAATTGCTTATCGACCTGACTGGGAGGTGTCGCTTCTCGGGCAGTTGTCATAATGCGTCCACCGTTAATTGTCATCTTGCATCATTCGCAGTGCAAGCACATTTAACGATATTGGAGGCGGTGGTTCACTTCACTTAGGGTACCCCTCTCGGAAACGTAAACGCAGACCCTTATCATTACTTCAAAGTTGCTATTGAATTGAAGTTGCCGGCAGCCTTGCTTAGTTTTGACGGTGTCCGTGCTCACCGCAAGCAGATCGGTCTCGACTCTATCTTGCGAATCCAACATCAGTTCAGCCGCAGGCCGCGAGAGGCAAAGGGCAAGGCCGCGTCGCAGGCACCCATCAGATCATCAGCAATGATAAAGATTCATCAAATGATTCGGAACATCCAGCAAGGGGAGCTTGCGCACCATCTACCTATTATCGGGAATGCCACGGAGAATTTTCGCCGCGTGCGGTCATCGTCAGCCGAAACGGATGGGTGGATCGATACTGAATCCACAGAATCAGATCCGTCCCGTCGAGATGGTCGACGAAACCAGTGCGAATTTTTCCAGTTGGCAGCCTGGCGCCGTCGATGCGCACCTCCGTCTGGCGATCGCCCCAATTTTTTATGACGAATGCCGGGTTCACGACAGGAGAGGTTTCGCTGGCTGAGAGGGTAAGCTGTAGCCGTGTTTTTTGCTGTCTTGGAGTCGAAGGCTGGCGCGTCAAAATATATGCGCGCTGCGAGGGGTCGTATATGGCGGCGAAGCTTCTTCCTGCAACACTGATGGCAGGGGGATGAATCCAGGAGCGATCCAGGGTTGCTAGAGATGAAATGGGTTGATTCGTGAGACCAAAAAGGAAATATATGCTTCTTGTTGGCGAGGATCCTTGCGATCTCCTAGGGCTGGTTTCCGGGGACATGATCGCCGCGCTGCTGAAATGATCGGAAAACAGGGCAAAGCGGCCATCGGAGGGAATTTGATTGACCGGCCAATGGTTCCACGTTGGGAAATGAGAGTATGCGGGTCTGAGCTCTGGAGGCGCGCCGTACGGTCCCAACTCAGTACCGGGTTGGAAAATATAAAAGGGCTTGTAGGTCGATTTCAAATTGACAACAGCGATGTTCGCACCCTTGGGCTGGTCGGTGAATGGAAATGGCGGGGAAGAGTCCGCCCATGAATAAGTGCGGGTTTCACCCTGATCGTTAGCGATTGTCGCCGCTTGCAGCGATACGTAATCTTCGGCCTTCTTCCCCGGTTCCAGGAGAATGGTCGGTTCGGTGAAGGAATAGTGACTCGCGGTTCCATGAATGGTTCCGAAACGCACAGCAGTTCCGTCCGGATAGATATAAAAATATTCGTCAGCCCAGTCGCCCCAGCCGGTCAGTGGATCCACATTGGAGAATCTGCCGATTACATCCACGAGTCCATACCGCCAATGCAGAACGACCCGGGCCGGAGTGTTCTCGACAATGGCGACATGGGAATGCATATCATGCTTGTCATTCATGTGTTCGGCGGTGAGGTGATGTCCCTCGAGGACGGTGTGGCTTTCGAAGCTTTGGTCGCCGATCCAGATGCCGTCGCCGGTGACCATGCCGTCGCCAAAGTTGGCTCCATGCCAAAACACATAATGAAAAGGAGCGCTGGCAAAATTCACGACGACATCGGCGTAAGGACCGACGCGCCAGAGCGCGTCCCACTCCGGATAGAGCTTGAGATCGGCATATACGGCCTCAAAATTGGAGGAATGAGGAAGGGACGGCCAGTGGCGGGCAGTGAGCGGAGGAGGACCGGCTTGTTTAGCCCCAGAGTAAGAGCTCGCAATCTCGCTGGATGAAAGTGCGCGATCGTAAATCTCCAACTCATCCAGAATGCCATCGAGCGAGTAGGATGCGGGGAAATTCTCATAGGGGCGAACGTTCGCGGTCGGCGGAAGTTCTTGAAAATTGCGTCCGATCTGGAGTCCAATGTCGCTGGTCGCAGTCATGCGTCCGGTGACGGGCAGCTTGCCGGCAAATTGGCCGTTGATATACAGGGTGATGCCTTCTTGCGAATCATAGGTGGCGGCGACATGTACCCATTGCATTAAAGGCAATCGGACTTGGGAACGGCAAATCTCCCACTGGTCCCACACGGAGAGTTGCAGGCCAAGGCGCCCCTCGGAGTCGATGCCGAAGAAATAGCCCGCGTTCCGATTCTTTTCCTGATCGACGATGGCCACCCAATTCCACGGATATGACTGGAGTGCGATCCAAGCTTCGATGGTGAAGTGCCGATCGAGACGCGGGATATTCTTTGGGCTGCGGGTTACGAGGGTGGTGAATCCATCGAATTTCAGCGCGGATCCAGAGACGCCGCGCACCCATTCGTGGTTGTTGAGAATGGTGTCTTTGTCTCCGCTTGCACTATCCAGAGCGATGTTGCCGTCGCCTTCGTTGAATTTCCACCACGCAACTGGGCCATGATCGGCGTGGGGCGAGGCCAAAAGCGGCAAGGCAGCCAGCAGCAAGCATAATGATGCGACCGTCCAACAGCGATTGGGCACATTCCGCCTTTCCTATTTCGGGAGTGAAGAAACCAGGTCGATGGTCGTCGGCCGGTTCGATTGGAGTTCGATCCAAACGATCAGGTTGGTTCCTTGAAGTGTTTCGATCTTTCCGTAGCGGTATTTTTGATTCCAGGGAACCAACTTGCCATCGAGTCTTAGCCGTGGAGCGCCGTCGCCCCAGGTCTCAACGATAATTGCTGGGTTGAACAGCGGCGAGTCGTTCGACGCTTGCAATGCGATATGAAGGTTCCCGTCTTTGGCATTTGCCTGACGAACCACTATGAAGGCGCGCTGAGCGGGATCGTAGCCCTTGCCCTGGAAGGATTCTCCGCGGATGACCATGGCAGGTGGCGACAACCAGGATTTGGCCAATGGAACCAGCTCGGCCGCCGGCCTAGTGGTCAGCCCATCCAGCATGAGCTTCGTCATGGAGTCGCTGGTCATGGCATATGGCGGGCCCTCGATATGGGACAACGATGTAGACGATGGCTTGTCTGGCGCGACAGCGTAAATGCCGCTGGATTTGACCTGTTGGACGGGCCAATGGTTCCACCATTCGAAGATGGAATTGGTCTTCTCGCCGTGGTAAGACTTGAGCTTGTCACCGACCGGGGAAACGATCTGGAAGGGTTCCCATTCGGATTTGAGATTGACGAGTTGAATGTTAGCTTGGTCCGGACGGTCCAGAGTCTTGGGAGCGTCGGGCAGCCACGAGTATGTGTGGGTTTCACCTTTCATGTTGGCGAGGGTGAGAGCATCCGTTTGAATATTGTCTTCTGGGCGCGAGCCGGGAGGATTGATGATCATGGTCTCCTGGAACTCATGCCCAAAGGGTTTGCCATGCACGTCTTTAAAATTGGAACTCCATAGTACTTGCTTGCGGACGGCGATGCCGTCGGGGTAGACGGTGTAGTATTCATCGCCCCAGTCGGTCCAGCCTGTGTATGGATTTGGATTGGCGCAATTATAGTTTTCCACCTCACAAAGTCCGTAGCGAAAGTGAACCACAGCACGGGCCGGAGTGCTTTCAATGATCCGGACGTGCGCATAGCGATTCTGTTTATCGGACATTGGCTCGCAGTCGCCTCCATCCGGACAGCCCGTGCCCCAGGTTTCGATAAACTCATCGCTGTACCACTTTCCATTGCCAGTCACCCATGCTGGAATGTAATTCAGTCCTTGCCAGAAGACGAGGCGAATCGGGGATTGGTCGAACCGAACCACCACGTCGGAATACGGTCCGACCCGACGCTGGGCATCCCACAGCGGTGTGTATTCCAAGTGCGAATAGTAAGCACCGAATCGGCCCGGGCCCGGAGGGCCGGAGGGCAATACCGGCCAAGGCAGGACGTTGCCTGCGGGAGGGTGAAATTCCGCGTATTGTGCCGCAATCTCGCTCCCAGTGAGTGCGCGGTGATAAATCTCCAATTCATCGATAATCCCGTCGAAGGAATACCAGACCGGATATTTCGGGTGAATCCATTCTGCGGGAAGAAGCGGCTCCCGAACCCTCCCGATGATTAGGTCCTGATCATTCGCTGGAACGATTTCTCCCTGTACCGGCAGTTGACCCGCAAGTTTGCCGTCAACGTAGATGGCCAGTCCCACATGACTGTCGAAGGTTGCGGCCACGTGGGACCATTTCTTCAAGGGCAGTGGGACGGCGGAGGTCAAAACGCGCCATTGGCCGTCGACGGCCACCTGCAGTCCAAGATGGCCGAATGAATCGATACCGAACAGGTAGCCGGCACTTCGCGCGTTTCTGCGATCTACAATCGGGACCCAGTTCCAGGGATAGGTGTTGATCGCGATCCAGGCATCGACGGTGAACGCATTCGACATGGGCGGCAGGGTTGCCGCCGCTTCAACCACGGACGAAGTGTCGCCGTCGAATTGCAATGCCTGGCCGGACACCCCTGGAACGCGCAGGAAGAATCCGGAGATTTTGTCCTCGGTTCCGGTGACGGAATTGCGCGCCGCCGCACCGCCGGTTTCATCGAAAGACCACTTAGCGACCGGCTGGCGAGATTGCGCTGAGAGCGTGGCGCCCTGACTGGATGCCAGGAAGGTCGCCGCGCCCAAAAGTAAAATCGATATTGCTTTCATCATGACTCCGAGGGCGAATGTTCGCTCGTCTTTAATCGCCCCACGACTCCGCTCGCGCATCATTCTCAATGGATGGACCAATCCAAAGTGAGTCTATTGTGGTAGCTCTCATTGTGTCAATTGATGAAGATCCAGAGCATTCATCCGTGTTCAATCAAGTTTCAGCGCGTCGGGCGCGTGTGATCGCATTCTCATCAACCCACCGACGCGGAAAATCTTGCAGCAATCCCACGCCGCTCAGGTCGATGTCCTTGCAGCCGATCCGGAGCGCGGGAGAGTCAGACCGGAAGCGATAGTCGCCGTGGTCTGGGTCCACAAATTGGGGATCACCATAGATTGAATGGATATCGTAACCAAGCGTCTGCCATTGCTCCATCGAATAATGCATTCTGGCGCCGTCGCGCGGAGTGACAGAGCCGAAGAATTGACCGAGGTCGTTATAGAACAGGTTGTGATCGATGAGCGAAAGAATCGGGCCGTTGCGCGGCGGAAGAGCGATTTGATAGGAGTCTCCAGGTATGCTGGATTTTCCGAACGCGTGAGTTTGCGCAGAACTGGTGATGATCACATTGTTGATGAAACGATCGTGATTTCCTTCGTAACCCTGATGAAATGCAGGTGGGTTTGCCGGATGGATGAAGAGATTGTTTTCCACCGTGCGGTAATCGCCCTCCCGCAGTTTTATCGCGACCCCAATACAAACATTGTTGTAAATGTGATAGTGCGAAGATCCATCGTCAAGATCTATACCCAATTGATGGACCGATGGCGGCTCCCGGAAGAGATTGTTTCGGATCACTGTAGTTCTTCCGTCCGCTTCCGGGTAGTAGAAGATGTAGTTTGGATCATCGTCATGATAGCCAGAGCCGTGTGACGCCTCGCCATGCGACTGCTCCATACACCAGAAACGTCCCCGCCCCCAAGAATTGAACGGACCATGGTCATGCGTCTCGCGCACTGTGTCGTGAATGTAGTTAAATTCGATGACGTGACCGCTGCCCCATCCATCGCCAACGCAAATGGCAGCGCGAGGCATGTTGTAAATGCGGTTGTGGCTGACGACATTCTTTTCACTGACCGATAAGAAGACGCCCGCGATTTGCTTTCCGAAAAATCCACAATCATGGATGAGATTGTTCGAGACCAGATTTCCGCTTGGTAGCGGCCGGTTTGTGCCCTGAATTTGTTGCGCGCAACCCACGAGACAAATTGCGCTGTCGCCGAGATCGGAGAACCGGTTGCCATAGATGCGGTTTCCGCGGTTATAGCCATTCAGGAACAGTGCATTGCCGCCGAGCGCGTCGAAGAAGCATCTTTCGATGGCGCAATTCTCGGCTCCCTCCATGAAGATCCCGCCGCAACGGTGGATGGTCCAGTCGCCTCGGGAGGGGGCCTCATAGGTCTTCAGGAATGTGCTGGTCGTGTGGGCAATACGAAATCCAACGAGATTGATGTATTGAACTGGCTGACGTTGAGACCCCTGAAACGAAATCACGGACTCAAGAATGGGAGCTTCTACCAACTCTCCGTCCAAGTTCATTTGCTGTGGAGGGATGGCGTAGAGTACGCCACGATCGGCGTCCAAATACCACTCGCCCGGCGCGTCCAATTCCTCGAACACATTTTCGATAAAGAAGCGGGATTTGTAGCCTTCATGATAAAGCTGAGATTTGCCGATGCCCGTCGCAGCCCTCCCGAAAAGATGCTCGTTCAATTGAAAGCCGCCCCAGCCTAGCTGAATGGCGTGGTCGTGCCAGTCAATATCGCGTACCTCCCATTGCAGGTTTCCCCAATAGTCGAGCGGAAAGAGATGGACAACTGCTTTTTGTGGATTGCTCCAGCGCTTGTCTGTAAACGTCGACGGGTCAAAGTGGAATTCCACATTTGGCCAGGGTTCGCTTGGATCCTTGACATCGACGTAGCCGTTTCCGCTGACTAAGGGATTCTTGAAATCGTACTTCGGATAACGCGCGCGAACCTGCCGCTTACCGGCAATAAACAATTGCGTAAAGTCGAGATTGCCTCGCTTCACTTCAGGAAGAAAGCATTCAAGGATGGAGCCTCTGTGGGGTTTCCATTGGCAATTCAATCTTCTTCCACCGCTGATGGTGACGAAATCGTCCTGCCACGCCGCGTAGGTGATGGGGGAGGCGGCAGTGCCGGAATCTTCCGGTCTGAAAATTAAAGGCTGATCGAGATAATAGGTTCCCGAGTGGATCCAGACAGTATGTGGGCGGAGAATTTGAGTTTTTCGGGCGAGGATTTCCTTCCGTGCGCGCTCAATCGTGGCAAATGGTTTTTCCTCTGTTCCCGGATCTGCATCGTCGCCATGTGTGGCCACATGAATGTCGAAGACCCGCGCCTCGTCATGTGCTTGCGCTGAAATCGCCGTCGCGGGCAGCAGCATATCGGCGGTGGCACACATGCTTGTCTGAATGAATTGTCTTCTGTCCATTTCTTCTCCACGCTCATCTCCGGCGTTTCTATCATTGGAACTTCGATGATGTCGGGGCCGCACTCGACAGCATCTTCAAAAGTCATGCAACCATGTTCCATCTCAATCCAGATCACGCGGAAACCGAGTCGAGCGGTCGTTTCGAGGAAAATGGGATCGTAGAAGTAGACCGCGATGCCCTGCAGCGGGGTAGCACCGTTTTCGCACATCGCCTTTTGAAAAGCATTTATCGGAAGAACTTCCGTCGATGACAACTTGACAAGATTATTCCATGATCTTTGTTATTGGACGAACCATTTGCTAATATTCCTGCATTATGATCTCGCGGCGGGAGTTGCTACGTAATGGAGGTCTGTTCATAGCGGTGTCCGGCAACCAGATCTTTCGTCCGGGAGATTTACGGCTAGACGATCGATCGGCAATCACGCCCAAAGATTCTGTTGCAGTTTTGCCTGGAAATTTTGATGAAGGAGATGCACCCACGGCATCTCTGGATCCAGAAAAGATCGCTCGCATATGGCAAGAAGCTGGTGCCGCATACAACAAATCCCGGGCCGAAATCCTGGCTGGCGTCAGCCGCCAGGCGAGCAATGGTTCGTTTCGTCCTGATTGGCAGTCGCTCGCAACTTATCAGGTTCCCGACTGGTACAAGGACGCGAAGTTCGGAATTTTTGTCCACTGGGGTCTTTATTGTGTCCCGGCATTCGGAAGCGAGCAGTACCCCCGCTTGATGTACACCGTTGGGACGGAGGAATACAAGCATCAGCTGTCAACCTACGGTCCGCTGACAAAATTTGGGTATAAGGATTTCATTCCCATGTTCAAAGCGGAGCACTATGATCCTATTTCCTGGGCGAGTCTTTTTAGGCGAGCGGGGGCTCGATATGTGGTTCCTGTTTTTGAGCATCACGATGGTTTTGCGATGTATAACAGCGACCTTTCACGCTGGACGGCATCCAAAATGGGACCGCATCGGGATTTGGCTGGGGAACTGGCCAACGCTGTTCGTGCGGCGGGGCTTCATGTCGGAGCTTCCTCACATCGAATCGAACACGACTGGTTTCTACACCCAGGCCGCACAATCGAGTCCGATGTGAATGACCCCAAGCTCGCTGATTTTTACGGGCCGTCCCAATTACGTTTTGCTCTGGACGAGGACTCCGACAACTTTCTTGAAGACTGGACATATGTCAGCCCTGAATTTGTGGACGATTGGCTGGCGCGGAGTGCCGAAATCGTGAACAAGTATCATCCTGAGCTTTTCTATTTCGACTTTTGGATCGGGAAACCAGAAGTGCGTCCATATCTGGCCAGCTTTGCCGCGTTTTTCTACAATGAAACGTCCAAGGCGGGCTCGCTGGGCGTAATCAACTACAAGCTGGATGCCATGCATCCAAAATCCGCTGTTGTGGATGTGGAGCGCGGCGTGTTTGCGGACATTCAGAATGAATACTGGCAGACCGATACATCAATAAGCAACAAATCCTGGGGTTACATCAAGAATGACGTTTTTAAAACGCCTGAATTTATTGTCCATGAACTAATTGAGGTCGTCAGTAAAAATGGGAATCTTCTACTAAATGTTGGACCACGCGCCGACGGGACGATCCCCGGCGAGGTCCGACAGATTCTGCTGGATGTCGGAGCGTGGCTTGATGTGAATGGCGAAGCAATCTATGGAACGCGTCCGTGGAAGGTTTATGGTGAAGGTCCGACCAAAATCGTTGCGGGACCGGTGCAGGACACAAAGTCTCCGCCCTACACGGCGAGCGATTTTCGCTTTACGACAAAAGGAAACGCGATCTACGCTATCCAGATGGCGTGGCCTTCAGGTAGGCAGGCAGTCATCCAATCTTTTGGGCGGAATACGCTGGGCAAAGCGGTGAAGTCGATTTACTTGCTTGGCTTTGACACCAAATTGGAATTCTTACAGCAATCCCACAGTTTACGTATTCAGCTTCCGTCACAAGTGTCGGGAAAGTACGCCTATGGTTTTCGGATTGTTCTACAGGAGTGAATCCAGGCAACCGCTACGCGACGGTGTTCGTCAGGGGCAGGCCTCTCCAGAGGGAGAAAACTTCCGGGGTTGCAATATCGGCGGTCAAAGCGCAACTGATGATCGGAGCCATTGACGAAAGCAAGCCCATTCAGCCGGCAGATACATATGCTGAGTTTACAGTCTCATATCCCAAAGGCCCCGCCCAGTTGCGAACCGCATTCTATGGCAATGATTTAAAGATCCGTGGGGCTTACTATCTCTATGTCGAACGATTATCAAGTTGAACGATCGTGATCGTATTTCAATCAGAGTGGGGAACTAAGGTCACGAATCGGACTTACTCTGCTGCGCAAAAGACATTTCCGTGGACCGGGCCTTCCGCCGGAATTGAGTTATGAAGATGAAAGATACACCCGCCGATAAATTTGGCCGCCGCCGTTTCCTACTGGGTTCTCTGGCGGCGGCAGCAACTGCGGGTCTGCCCATTCCCGCACCCTCTCAACAGACCGCGGGAGATTCGTCCGATGTTCCTGTAGGAAAATCGCGGGCTATTTCGCATCGGAAAGAAAATAATCCGCCAGAGATGCTAGGGAAACGGGAATCCCTGCTGACGCCGTTTGCGGTTTTTCGGGAACTGCAACTGGGCAGCGTGCGCCCGCAGGGTTGGCTGCTGGAGGAGATGACAAAGCAGGTGAGTGGGATTACGATCCATCAGCCAGACTTCTGCTTTCCGTTCGACCGGCGCTATTGGGCGAGCAACGAACGGGGTCAAGATCAGGAATCCAGAAATGGCGGCATCTTCTGGTATCCGTGGGAGCAGATGGGTTATTGGGTGGATGGCGCATACCGCTGTGCAAAACTGACCGAGAACGCCGACCTGTGCAGGCGCGCAATGGAATCGATCGACTACACGGTGGACCATCCGATCAACGGATGGTTTTTGGGTCCGAGAAAGCTGTACGATCCGCCAGATTCCGCGGACCCGGATTTGCAACCAGATCGATGGCCGCAGGCAGTCTTCTTCCGGGGATTGGCGGCGGCGGCGGAAGGGGAAAACAATTCTAAAATCGTGAGCTCGATGCGTCGTCATTACCTAAGCGATTCGCCCGATTACCAAGGGGGTCCCTACGGGCCGCGCGACAGGGTGAATATCGAGTCCATCTTGTGGTGCTATGCACATTCGGGAGATGAGCGCCTGCTGGCGAAGGCGCAGCAGATCTGGGAGAAGGTTCCAGCGGCGGATCTGGACGCGCTAACCGCGGATGGTCCTTCCAACATGCATGGGGTTACGTTTGCCGAAACGTCCAAATTGCCAGCGTTGCTCTCCATGTACACCGGAGACAAAGCTCAGCTTGAGATTGCCACTTCCGCGATGAACCGAATTTTCAAATACCACATGCTGGCTGATGGAACACCTTCGACAACCGAGTCGCTGGCGGGAACCGGCGCTCTCGATGGCCATGAGACCTGCGACATTGTCGAATACAACCTGACTTGGGGCTACATGCTGATGGCGACGGGTTCTGGCAATTATGGCGACCGTATCGAGCGGGCCTTGTTCAACGCTGGCATGGGAGCAGTACGAAAGGACTGGACCGGCCTGCAATACTTTTCCTGCCCTAACCAACTCCACATTGCGCGCAACTCCTGCCAGGTGGGCTTCAAGGGGACCGCCGCTGCACTATACGGTCCGAACAGCGATCATCGGCCAAAGTTCAAGTTTGTGACTGCGTGTTGCGCGGGAAATGTGAACCGCATGCTGCCGACATATGTCCAGCGCATGTGGATGAGTGCCTCCAATGGAGGCCTTGCGGCGGTTTTGTATGGGCCATGCAGCGTCAGAGCGAAAGTTGGCTCGGATGGACAACCGGTTGAAATCATCGAGGAAACATCGTATCCATTTTCCGAACGTATCGTGTTTGGCGTGCACTGCAATAGTCCAATCCGTTTTCCACTCCATCTCCGTGTTCCCGAATGGTGCGAGCGGCCGAGCTTAATCGTCAATGGAAAAAATCTGGCTCTCCCCTCGGTGGAGAATGGATTTTTTCGTCTGGAGCGCGTGTATGCGGACCGGGACGTTGTTGTGCTGGAGTTGCCAATGGGCGCGGCCGCGGGCAGTTCTAGCGATGGCGGAATCTATCTGGAGCGGGGGCCCCTCGTTTACTCTCTCAATCCGAGAGAAGACTGGATGGCAATCGAGATGCCGGAGTTCGAGATTACCGCTCCAGATTATTTCCCAATGTGGGCTGCCACCGCGGGAACACGATGGAATTATGGTCTTATCGTGGACCGCGACAGAGACATCGATCAACAGGTCCGCGTTCATACGAACGCGGTCGGCAATGATCCCTGGTCAAATCCGCCGATCCATCTCGAGGTCCCCGCGCGACCAATTAAAAATTGGGATCTCGTGCATCCTCATGGCCATGATCCGGAATGGTTTCAGACTCCGCCTTTACCTTCGGACATGAGCCAGCTTGGTCCTGCGGAAACAATCAACCTCGTACCGCTTGGAAGCACACAACTGCGCTTAACAGTGTTTCCTGCGATAAAAATGGCTGCGTCCAACGCCGTGGATTAAATTCCACCCTGGTAGTCACCACCATACCAAGCCTGCACGTGAAAAGGTGGATTCCGTTCCTTTCGATACCCGCTTGGCACGTCCAATTAACGATCTTTTAACAGGTGGATATTAATCTCCAATTCGGGCCACGAGTTCCATTATTTCCAGCATTTTTCAATATATTTTACAAATACATCTTGACAGCTATTAATCAGAGCAAGTACGCTCCTCATGATTGGACGTACCAATCAACTAAGGCGCTCAAATAGCAGAATGCGCTGGCGTTATTCGGGAGACATTGTTATGTGCCCTTTCGGTCGCGCACGTGCTTTAGAAATTGCTTTCACATCGTGTTTGCTGGTGTTGATTGTTGCCGGTGCAAGGTCAGCCAATGCACAAAGGTCGGCTTCACTGAACGGAACAGTCAAGGACACAAGCGGTGCTGTTGTCCCCGACGCTGAAATCACGTTGACGAATACCGGCACGGGAGTTGCGCAAACGAAGGTATCGAGCGGAAGTGGCCTGTACTCCTTTTTGGAGATTCTTCCGGGCAATTACACTCTTCAAGCCTCTAAGAATGGGTTTGAGACAGTATTGCAGCCTCCGTTCACTCTGCGTGTGAACCAATCAACAACAATCGACTTTGCGATGAAACCCGGTTCGACGGCTACCAAGGTCGTTGTATCGGCCCAGGGAATTCAATTGCAAACATCCACCGCGAATCTGGGATCGGTGGTAAGCAGTAGAGAAGTCAATGAATTGCCTTTGAATGGCCGCAATTTTACCGAATTGCTGCTGCTATCGCCCGGCGTCAGTCCCTCCAACCCGCTTCAAAACGCGGGAGGCGCCCCCGGAGCCATTGGCAGCTTCGTATACCCCGCGATTAACGGGCAGTCAAATCGCAGCAATATGTTCCTGCTGGATGGGGTGACGAATTACGGCGCCTCAGGCGACACCAATGCTGTGCAACCGACCATCGACGACACGCTGGAATTTAAGGTTCAATCTCATAACGATGAGGCGGCTTACGGCCAGGTGGTGGGCGGCATCGTGGCCATGGTGACCAAGTCAGGCACAAATGCCTATCATGGTGATGCGTGGGAGTTCTTTCGCAACAGCGGCTTGGATGCCTCGAATTACTTCAATGCACAAAAAACTCCGCTCAAGCAGAATCAGTTTGGAGCGACGGTTGGCGGCCCGGTGCGTTTTCCCCACTATGACGGCAGAAACCGAACGTTCTTTTATGGTTCCTATGAAGGCTTCCGACAGACCACATCCAGTCCGGCGCTCTATTTAGTTCCAACCCCGGCACAGCTGAGTGGCGATTTTTCGGCTGTCAGCTCGCAAATCTACAATCCCTATAGCGCTCACGGAGATCCGAGCAATCCGGGCTCGTTTGTTAACGACCCTTTTATGTGTGATCCATTGGGCAACGCATTGCCGACAAATCCAAACGGCACCCAGCCGGCGGGTATTCCCTGTAACAAGATTCCCTCCAGCCTGTTCAATCCGACGATGCTCACTTATATGAAAACGCTATTTCCTGCGCCGAAGAACGTAGGAAATCCCAACTTCAACGGACAGGACAATTCTCCGAGCACAATCGACTCGAACCAAATGTCGATCCGCATTGATCAGCAGATCAAGCAAAACGACCGCATATTTTTCCGATACACCCCGTCATGGCAATCGGATCTTGCTCCGCAGGGCACGGTGGAAGGCAATGACACGCACAACAAGTTCGACAACTACAATATTGCGGCGATTTGGACGCACACATTTGGAAGCACAGGCATCGCGCAGTTTTCATTTGGAAGAGTCAAGAGTACGAGTACTTCAGTTCCAATAACGCCTGATCCAGCGACTTTCCTGAAAACCGTCAATTTCGCTCCAACTTTCTACAACCACGCGGGATACGGCCCACTTATACCGACTGTAGGGATCGACGGATATTCACTCTACGGTGACTTCGCGAGCAAGGCAACCAACTCTGACATCTATGAATACAAAACGGACGATTCGAAGATGTTGGGCCGACATCTGTTGAAATTCGGCGCAAGCCTCGATACCGATAACGATCTATTCGATTTTAACGGCAGTGTCGATGTGTTCGACGCGTTACAAACATCGAATGGAAGTGCCGCAGAAGGCGGAGATGCGGTCGCAGCCGCGCTGCTCGGAGTGCCAACGTATGGGGAGTTGGATAGTATCGCCAGCGGTCTGCATAGCGGGAAGATATACGGCGCCTATGTTGAGGACCAGTGGAGAGCGACTGACAATCTGACCTTGAACCTGGGCGTTCGATACGACGTGACGGCATGGCCGCAGCAGGGGTTTCGCTCCAACGGGAGCAATATCACCGGCAACATGGACTTGAACAATGGCACGTATGAGCTCCAAAATCCTGCGCCTGCCTGTTCCGCCACACAAGGCGCGCCTTGCATTCCAGGAGGAGTTCTGCCACCGAATGTCACCGTGTCGCCGAATGGAAAAATTTTCCATAACACGTATGACAATGTTCAGCCGCGTCTGGGCTTAACATATCGGATCAATGACCAGACAGTGTTTCATGCAGCTTTCGGAAGGTTTTACGACAACTGGGCAGCTGTCATCGGGTTCGGATCCAACTTCCTCGAGTCATGGCCGAATGTCGCCTATCTTGCCGCCAGTAATCTGAACAGTCCGACAGTCTCAGTCACGGCGGAA
Source organism: uncultured Acidobacteriota bacterium (assembly GCA_963817855.1). Taxonomy (GTDB): domain Bacteria; phylum Acidobacteriota; class Terriglobia; order Terriglobales; family Acidobacteriaceae; genus JAKAAZ01. Next base: position 1,050,676 of record CAWFQA010000001.1, read on the forward strand.
GATCCGCTGGGTACGGGAGCCGGTCCAATCCTTCCTGCTGCAAATCCGTTCGGTCAGGGTGATGGATTCCTCGATCCGCTACTGAAAAACCCTTATTCCAATCAATACAATGCCGGATTTGAGTGGCAGCCCAGAGCAAATTCTGTATTCACGCTGAATTATGTTGGTTCGAAGAATCGGCGCGAGATGCTTCAACTGACTGGCAATGCGGCATTGACGCCCGGTCCCGGCGATCCGCAACTGAGAGCTCCCTATCCTGATATTGCACCGCAGAACGGGTATGTTCAGAGCATAGGAACCAGCAACTACAACGCGCTTCAAGTATCTTCTCAGGGCCAGAACATACATGGTCTTACTTACTCTCTGGCTTACACGTGGTCGAAATCAATTGACTTCGGTTGCGACACGTACGGAAATAACTGCGACGTCCAAGATCCTTACCACTGGCAGAAAGACAAGGGAGTTGCCGGGTGGAATTTGACGAATATATTCGCCGGCAGTGCCATCTACGAGCTGCCTTTCGGTCGGGGAAAGGAATGGAGCCCTGACAACAAGGTTGCAGTCGCCATCGTAAGCGGCTGGCAATTAAATGGCATTCTGACGCTCAGCAGTGGTTCACCCTATGATGTACAAGCGCCATATCAAATCGCCAACACAAACAACATCAGTGGTGTGGAACGCGCCAACGTGGTGGGCAACCCCCATGAGGGGGTGACAAAATTAAATCCCATCAATGTGAATGCATTTGCTCTGCCAGCGCCCTACACATTTGGAGATATGGCGAGAAACAGCTTGCGGTCCGATTGGCATAAGAATCTAGACCTTTCTTTCTTCCGCAATTTTAAGACGAGCGACACAACCCATCTTCAATTTCGGGCGGAAGCCTTCAACGTGACCAACACTCCAGTCTTCTCCATTCCCGACAACCAGATGACTGACCCAAATTTTGGCGTTGTGTCGTCCACGGCAAATGTGGAACGGGAACTTCAATTAGCGTTGAAGTTCTACTTCTGACGGTGAGGAATTATAGGTCGTTCAAGCGATATATTGTTTTATCGGTTAGATACTTTGCCTGAAGTGCAATTGATATTGAAGATCAGCTTGGCCGTTCAGAAAAGAAATCTGTCATGACGCTATTGCGTTCATCGCTCCGAAATGTGTACCTTGGCCTGGCGCTTTTCGCAATTGTTTTGCTGCCAGTTGCAAATATTGCACAGGAAAAATTGGATCAGCGCGCGGTGAAGCTGGTTCAGCATGGGAAGACGATCGCGGTCACAATTCATGGCAAGCCGTTCACAACCTACCATTTCGCAGACGATTTTATTCTCCCGAGTACGCGTCCATTCTTTTGGCCGGTGCTGGCGGCCGACGGCACGGAAGTAACGATAGACCATGCACAGCATCCGCCGCTTCATGCATGGCAGAGATCGATCTGGATCGGGGCCGGCGATGTGAATGGCGCGGATCAATGGTCGTTCAAGGCAAAGCCAATTCCAAAGCAAAGCCATATGAGGTTCAATAAGGTTGCCAGGGATGGCTTCCGCGAGGAACTGATCTGGGGAGATAAAACGAATCAGCCGATGCTGCGTGAGGTGCGCACTGTTCGATTTCTGGCTTACAGCGACGGTTCCCGTGGAATGAATATTTGCATTGCTCTTACGCCCATTGCTGGAGATGTCACTTTTTTCGACCATAGAGATCACGGGATTCTCTCGGTACGTCCAACTCCGGAGATTGCGGAAGCACCTCATTTCAGTTCAGATGATGGAAGCGATCAATGTAATGGGCGAACCCCCTGGTGTGATGAATCGGGATCGATCGATGGTAAGACATATGGAATCGCTATTTTCGATGATCCAGGAAATCCACGCCACCCGCCCCTGTGGCATGCAGGTCCCAACGCCAGGCTCGCCACAGATATTTTCCTGACACATCACGGAGCACCCAAGCACGATCCCAACCACAAAGCTGGAGACTTTACTATTGCATCAGGAAAGACCGTGAATTTCAGGTATGGCATCGTGATTCATTCGGGGAATGCTATTGCGGCAAGGATCTCGCAAAAGTACAAGTATTTTGTCGCTACCAAGTAGAGAAGGCGCAGGAGAGAAGCGGGGATACATGAGAGTTAACAGGTGCCGTTCGCTTCTCGCAGCTGTAATATTTTGTGGTGCCACGGCGTTCGCTACGTCGGTTGTTCTTGCACAAACGAGAGTGACCGTCAGGCAAGTGCCGAATGGGGTTGTAGTTAAGACGGCAGTAGATATTTTGCGATTGACCATCTGTGGCCCAACCGTCGTGCACGTTGTCGCCAGTCCGGATGGCAAGGCTCAGGATGCCACACCCAGCCAGCCCTGGATGGTCAAACCCTGCACGCCGGATAAATTTACCTTGACGATGCCAACGGAGCGGGCAAACGCTTCTCAGGATTCCCCTTCCTTGAACTCAGCCGCGGTGCTCGACACCGGCAGTCTCAAGGTGATCATATGGCTCGATTCTGGCAGTCTTCAGTTCAACGATGAACAGGGCAAGCGACTATTGAAGGAGGACCGCGGCTCACCGCGCTGGTATAAGCCGGTAACTGCAAACGGCGAATCTCTGTATCGTGTAACCGATAACTTTCCTCTGCCGGCAAGCGAGGCGATTTACGGTCTGGGTCAGCATCAGAATGGTGTCTTCAACTACCGCGGTGCGGTGATCGAACTGGCCCAGGTTAATACAGACGTCGCCATTCCGCTGCTCGTCTCGACCCAAGGGTACGGCTTGTTCTGGAATACTGCTGCGAAATCCTGCTTTGACAATCGCTTTCCGTCGCAGATGAGGGTGTCGGCTGAAGCCGCCCATGCGATCGACTACTACTTCATTTATGGCCCGGAGATAGATCAGGTAATCCACCAATACCGAACCATGACCGGCCATGCGCCACTCTTTGCCGAATGGGCGTATGGATTTTTCCAGTCAAAGGACCGGTACAAAAGTGCGACCGAATTACTGAACATCGCGAACGAGTATCGAAGCCGGGATGTACCGCTCGATGTGATTGTGCAGGATTGGTACTGGTGGATCCATCGGGGCGACCCGGAGTTCAGGGCCGAGGAATATCCCGATATCTCCGCCACACTTCAGACTCTCCATCGTGAACACGTCCACGCGATGCTCAGCGTGTGGCCACTTTTCGACCCGGAATCCAGAAATTACAAAGAAATGTTAGCGCGTGGTCTTACAATTCCCGATACCGCGGATTACGACGCCACCAATCCCGCTGCAGGCGACTTTTACTGGAACAATCTCGTCGGCAAGGAATTTGCAAAGGGGTGGGACGCTTTCTGGCTGGATGCTTCTGAGCCGGAATCGGGCAACTCAAATGGTGACGATAGCGATCCAGTGCTTGCCAACAAGAAGTTCTTCCTGGGGAACGGCGCGCTGTACGCAAACATCTATCCATTGATGCATACCGGAAATGTTTACAAGCATTGGCGCGAAACAACCGATCAGAAGCGAGTTTTTCTGCTGACCCGTTCCGCTTTTTTCGGAGAGCAAAGAAACGCGTCAGTTGTCTGGTCCGGAGATGTTTATAGCACCTTCCACGCCTTCGCTCGCCAACTGCCCGCGGGTCTGAACTTTGCATTATCGGGCATGCCATATTGGACGACAGATATTGCTGGATACGCCGCGAATGGGGCAGGGAGGAGCCCAGATGACCCAAGCTATCAAGAGCTTTACACTCGGTGGTTCGAATTCGGAACGTTTTGTCCTATCTTCCGGACGCACGGGCACCGTATTGAGAACGAGCTTTTCAGTTACGGTTCGGTAACTCCAATTTTAGTGAGCTACGATCGGTTTCGATATCGTTTGCTCCCTTACACCTACTCGCTTGCATGGAATGTGACTGATGACGATGGCACCATCATGCGGCCGCTGGTTATGGATTGGCGAACCGATGAAAAGGTCTGGGATATCGGCGATCAATTCATGTTCGGACCATCGATTTTAGTCAGCCCTGTAACCTTGCAAGGTGCGACAAGCCGCAAGTTATATCTGCCGTCTGCGCCTGCATGGTATGACTTCTGGACGGGCAGAAAAACACTGGGCGGCCAGAGAATCGAAGCATCGGCGCCACTCGATCGTATTCCACTCTATATTAAAGCGGGTGCAATTTTGCCCCTTGGTCCGGAGATTGAGTATGCCGGCCAAAAGCCTGACGAGCCAATCGAGCTGCGCATTTACCGCGGCGCGAACGGATCGTTCGTTTTGTATGAAGATCAAGGCGACACCTATGCATACGAACACGGATCTCATGCCACGATTCCAATCCGCTGGGATGAGTCTTCACGCACACTCACCATGGGTGCACGCATGGGCGGATTTCCTGGAATGCCAATTGACACGAATTTCGACATCGTCTGGGTTGGCGATGGACATGGGATCGGCACCGATGTCACGGCAAAAGCGGACAAGCGAATTGTTTATTCCGGTCAGCCGGTTGATGTAAAAGCCCCGAGCTTACCGCTTCATTGAAATTTCGTCAGCATATTTTAGCGAATTGATTCGTCCCAAACCCGAAACTCCGCGGACGTACATGAAAAAGAAACTTGCAAAGGGAATCCGGCGGCTATCCAACGTGACCGCTATAGCGCTCATTGCCGTCGGCATCTTGTTCTGGAATGGGCCGCTGCACGCACAGACTTCAAAAACCCTTCTCTCGCAGCTCCGATTCAAGAATTCCGGAACAGTGACACGAAACATGGATTTCCGCTATTTCTATCAACCCGATGATTATCTTGAGACCCCTGATCTATGGGGCATCTACTCCGACGGTACATACCTGTATCGGGTGGACAGTGGAAAGAAGCAAAGCCCGCCAAACGGTATGCGGTCAGCCGTTCCTGTTGGCGGGCTAGGCTCAGGAACCATTGAATTGCGCGCAGACGGAAGTCTTCGCGACTGGAATATCTTCAATAATTCGCCTGCACATGGGGAGAAAATTCAGCTCGACGACGCATTGTTTGGCATCAGTATTCGCAGAGGAAACGGCAAAGTCTATGTATCCAGCCTACGGACCGACCCACCGTGCGGGTTACCCGCAGTTCAACAAATTGAATACTCAGGAGATTTTCCGGTTTCCCGTCTTCGATTCAGTGATCCAAATTTAGGAATCCCAGTAGACCTATATGCTTATAGCGAATTCAGGCCGCGAGACTCGAATGCATCGGCCACACCAGCAGCTATTTTCACCTTTCTCTTGACCAATCCGTCCCAGCAAGCGATTCACGCTTCGCTCTTTTTCATCCTTCCCAACCACATCCACGGGCACGCTGCCGTGAAGGGTGGCGTGACTTTTATCCGGGATGGGAAGCTGCCCCTAAGCGGTACGATTGCGGTACGTGCCGTCGGTTTCGGCATCCACGCGAGAGCCACCACTGCGTCGGATTTTGGAACCTTGTGGAAGTCCTTTGCAGCTGGGAAATCAATCGATGGAGCAAGCCTGAAAGGAGAAGCGCCGAGATACGGCGCTGTCACTACGGACTTTATCCTAAGACCAGGAGAAACGAAAACCGTCACATATATCCTGGCGTGGTATTTGCCGAATCGCCCTTTTTTGACGGAAACACCCGGCAACTATTACGCCACACTTTATCGAAGCGCCGATGATGTGGCAGACAAGGTTTCGGAAAGGCTTGTGGAAGACTGGCGCGCGATGTTGCTGTGGCAGCATGCAATCTTCGACAATTCTTTACCAGGGTGGCTGCAGGACACCCTTATGAACAGTGTTGCCACAATGTACAAAACCGGCATGCGATTTAGGAATGGCCAATGGCGGCAGTGGGAATCCTTTTCGTGCGCGGACGTCGACCCCGGACATATTGATTTTTATCAATCTCTCCCATACATGTTCTTCTATCCCGAACTTCGGAAGCAGATTCTCTCCAGGTTTGCGGCCGTTCAGGACCCTGACGGATACATACCGGAAGAGCTGGGACAAGGCGACGTCGAATGGGTTGGTCCGCTCGACCAGGCCGGGGGCAGAGAAATGGGCGACAGCGCCACGGTTTTCATCTTGGGAGTCTGGCAGTATTATTTGTGGACTGGCGATCGCGGATTTCTGAACTCGATGTGGAGTCATGTACGTTTGGCCGCATTTTGGCAGATAGAACGCAGCAGGAACTATGGCCTGCCGGAACACCTGCAAACCACCTACGATTTATTTCATTTCAATCGAAAAGCTTTAGTGTCCTATAACGCTTTTCTCCATCTCGCGTCGATGCGGGCCGCGGAAAAGATCGCCCAGCTTCAGAACGATGGGAAAAGCGTCGAGAAGTTTCAGGCGGCATTTACGGCCGGACAGCACAGCCTCGACCAGCGTCTGTGGACAGGCAAATACTACCGCGCATGGTGGGTGGGAGAAGGAGCTTTTACAGATCCTCTACTTGCTGACACATTGTATGGGCAGCTATGGGCCTCTGCGCTCGATTTAGGGATGCTTGCAAAACGGAAAAACATGGTTTCTCACCTGGAAAGCGAAACAGAGCTGAATGGCAGCCCCTTCGGTTTGAGAGCCATGACGGGCGTCGAGCCGAAAGTTTCCGACACCGAAAATATCCCCGCTCCGTGGAAGCCGAATCAGCCGAAGCCCAATGACAATCTAGTGTGGCCAGCCGGCTCGATTGACTGGAGCATCCTGAAAATATATCTGGGAGGCAACGTTGACCAAAGCCTGGAAGAGGCCAACAAGGTTATTTTCAACCAGCGCAGCCAATTGAACGATCAATGGAATTACACAGATCTTAACAACAACTGGAATGGCGGCCCGTGGGGAAATTCTCACTACACTCGCCAACTGATTGTTTGGGCACTTCCGCTCGCAATTTCTGGAGAGCAGTGGGATGCGGCAGCCAATTGCCTCATGTTCAACACGGCGGATGCCACACCTCGGCGTCTGCCATTCTTTACTCCGCAGGCGTCTGGCGTGGTTGAATTTGTAGCTCCGGATAAATGGAAAATCGAACTCATATCGGGGCGCCTCACATTACACGAAGTGCTAATTTCCAGTGCAAGCTGGAGGATAGATAAATCACTGAATGCGGGAGGTTCCATCCTGCTGTCCTCGAAAGTCGCGACATCGTCGATCCCGAACGTTAACGATGTGTTTTATCGGGATGACTCGAACCGTACCATTGATTGTGGAGGCTACCCAGGATTGGACTCTGAACAGGCTGAATTCAATACCAACGACTGAGTGATAAATAAAATGCGTGAAGCATCTCGCTGTTTGCACCGATTCGCTTCTCTCCTGATGAGATCGCTTGCACGCGGCCAGGAGTGCCCAAATTAATGAACCGCACGATGAAAGCCGTGTTACTGCACGGCCCAAAAGATCTCCGGATCGAACAGCATCCACGGCCGGAACTTGGCCCTGGCATGGTGCGGTTGCGCAGCCATCGCGCGGGTATTTGCGGTTCCGACCTGCATTACTACGAGCACGGTTACTGTGCAGGCTTTGTGCCGGATCGCCCGTTCGTACTAGGGCATGAGCTTTCCGCTGAAGTTGCCGACGTGGCGGACGATGTGAAGACGATAAAGGTTGGCCAGAATGTAACCGTGAACCCGGCGCGTTCTTGTGGTGTTTGTGAGCATTGCAAGCATGGAAGGCCAAACTTATGCGGAAAGATCGTGATGCTTGGCAGTGCCAGCAGTACGCCGCCCACGGATGGGGTATTCGCGGAATATGTTACGGTGCGGCAGGATCAATGTCATGTTCTGCCGCCGGGGATGGATAATGGCATTGCCGCTATGATCGAACCGTTTGCTGTCGCCCTGCATGCGATCAAGCGGGCAGGTACTATTTCAGGAAAGCGCGTATTGGTAACCGGTGCTGGAACCATAGGAATGCTGGTTGCGATGACCGCACGAAGTTTCGGTGCTGTTCCGGTCGCGGTGAGCGATCCCATTGCCGGCCGCCGCGAAAGGGCGATTGATCTGGGCGCAGACGCGGCACTCGATCCCATGGGTGGCAATTTGCCCGATAAGGCGGCGGAACTCACCGGCGGCGGATTTGATGTGATTTTTGAGGCCTCTGGTGCGGAGCCTGCGCTGGCGGTCGCTTTCGATCTGATTCGGCGCGGTGGCGTAATCGTGCAGGTGGGTACTATGGGCTCAGGCAGTATTCCCATCCCCGTCAATCAACTCATGATTCGAGAGATTGATTTCATTGGGTCCATGCGCTATGGAGATGTTTTCGAAGAGGCCGTCCGGTTAGCCGCGGCTGGACGTGTCGATCTGCGACTGCTTATCAGCGACATTTTCCCGCTTAGCGAATCCGTTCAAGCAATACGTCGTGCGGCGGATAAGTCGCACTCGTTGAAGGTCCAGATCGAGATGTGAGTCTAGATAGGCCTAATCGCATACATGACTCAAGGTGATGAGGAGGCAGGAGTGGTGGAAGAAGTCTGTCGATGATTAGGAAGGTGGACAGTCAACGCATATTCATGCCGAGCGGGACGACCGGCCCACCAGGTCGCGTGCATCAAGAATGTGCTCCTGCATGGCGAGTCTCGCTGCTTCGGGATTTCGCGCCCGTATCGCAGCGTAGATTTTGCGGTGAAACATAAGCGGCTGATCCATCGAGACGCGATCCGAAAGTCGGCCCATACTCAAAAGCAGCGTACGGTGAATGCCCTTAAACAGAAGATGACAAATGCGATTGCCACTGGCTCGGAAAATTGCCTCATGAAATGACAGATCGGCGTTCAGACGATCGCGGGTCGTCTTGCTTCGCTCCATGGAAAAGATGGCATTGCGCAACGCGGACAGATCCTCCGCCGTGGCGCGCTCGGCGGCTCGAGCTGTTAACTCTGGCTCAATCATCAAACGCGTCTCAAACAGCTCATGCTGCGAAAGGTCGTCGAGCAGAACCAGGAAGTCAATCGGTTCGTTCAAGATGGTTTCTGCGCTACTGCTCAAATAGGTTCCATCCCCCACATGTTGCGATAGGACACCCATGATCTCCAGTACCTTCAGGGCTTGACGAACCGAGGCGCGGTTGACTCCAAATCCTTTGGCCAATTCGCGTTCTGGAGGGAATTTAGAACCGGGGGAGATTGCGCCTGTGGCGATCATTTCTTTGATTCGAACAATGAGCTTCGCCGTAATTCGCGTATCCGGTTCTACAGAGTTTTCGGCAGACTTGCGCGCCATGGCCATATCCCCAGCTGGCGAGTGCGGGCCAGCATCTCGATCTATTTTATCCGCAGAAACTAATGATCGCGAAGGGTTGGTATCTCAGGCTCCGAGATTAATACCTCGATTCGCCGATATGTAAAAGCGTTTGAACTAACGGGTCGCGGACATCATAATATGGTAAAGAAATGACCATTAGCTACAAGCACAATGATCTATTGCGTTAGGAAATGGTCGCGCCAATCGTATCGCATTCCGGATTTTCCGTCCGCAAATTTACAATCTATTTGCGGTTATACGCGCTCGCGAATAGTCCAGGGTATCGTTCCCATAATCGGTTGAAGGCAATCAAACGGATTGGTACAGCCATATCAGATGGGCTATTCTAAGTGTAGGGTCGCCAGAATGGTCAAACTCGTTCCCATTGGTACATCAGCCATGCCGTAGAAGGCCTCGTGGATTCATGCCGTTGCAATTGTGTGCCAGCGATTGTTGGGCAGTATATTCAGCGTGACGGACACCACGATTGATTCTGCGGGAATGGAAATTGCCGCAAAAGATGAAGTTATAGAGAGAAAGCTATGATCTGTCGAAATGTCCTACAAGGGCAAAAGCTAAATGTTGCTAACTTGAATGAGATCACCGTCCTTGTCGACCGCAGCGAGACGAAGCTGACGGAGGTAGCGATGAACTTCTGGAGGGCGGAGCTCAACGGACCTCCTCACAGCCACGCCGGCAAGGAACAGGTGTTTTACATCACGGAAGGGAGTGGGGTTGTCAATGTGGGCAGCGAATCGCATGCTGTGAAACGGGGCTCGCTGGTGTACATCCCGGAGGGAGTAGTTCACCAGAGTATTGCGGACCGAAGTGCGCTGACGTATTTTCTTTTCAATGCGTTCCTGGAACCGACGAAAGAGGGATGTGCAAACTATGCAGACCATATCGAAAAGGTGAAGGTTATCCGGCAGCAGCAGGCAGCCACCGGGAAGGCCACAGCAGATCCAAACCTAAGTAAGCGAGTATCGATGAAGAACCCACGCTTCATTGATGAAGCGTGCGGCACGACCTCGGTGACGCTCGTAGCCCACGCGGACACTGAAGGTTGCGAGGTAGATCGTGTCTGCCTCGACAAAGGCGCTATCCGCACAGCGCAATATGAAGATCGCGAACAGACCCTTTTCGTCCTTTCCGGAGGCGGCAAGATGGCAATAGGCCATGAGAAATGCGAGCTCGAACCTGGTACGGTGGCCTTCATTCCGGTAGATGTGCCGCAATCTGTGGAGGCCGGTGTCGGCGGCCTGGTCTATTTAAGCTTCAGCACATTCATGCTTATGTAGGTCAATCCAGCAGAATGTGTCCCCGGTTCGGGAGGAATCCAGCGTAGATCCGTTCTGCTGCGAAATTCGAGACATTCTTTGAGATGAACGAGCATTGCGTTCTCGGAGGCAAATTCAACCAGCCATAGTCCTAACCCACAGATGCGTGTCGACAAAATCACAACGGCATCCATGAATGTCATAACTCTATTTAGTGGTGACAGAAATGCTGTCCACGGATTTCTTACGCAGCCATCCCGAGAGGGTGAGGTTCTGATCGGACAGCATCGGGCCAGGAAAGATCAGGCTGCACAGGAAACCTACCGCCAGCAAAACGATATTAGAGACGGCGCCAATCATGTATGTGTGCCAGGGGAAGTTCCAACTGCGGAGATCGACCATTTTCCCTCCATCTGCGGTAAGCGTCGCCCACGCCGTCGCCGCCAGGCTGGCAACGACGGCCACCTGTGCTGCGACTCGGCCGGCACGCGCCCAGAGGAAGGCTAGGAGAAATAGGCCGGCCAGACCTCCGGCGACAATGGCGGACACAGTGTAGTAGAGCGAGAGCGCCGAACCATGGCTGTGGTCGAGCAACCATCCGGTTGCTGCCGCACCCATTCCACTCGCCACAACGATCCACCTTCCGGCGCGAAGGCGACTCTTGTCGGTGCTTCGCGGATGCAGCAATCGGTAGTAGTCTTCGACGCCAATTACCGCCAAGCAATTCATGTCCGAAGCCAGCATTGACATTGCCGAGCCGAACAGGGATGCGATGAAGAGTCCGGCAAAGCCGACAGGGAGGTGCGTGACGATGAAATGGGGAAACACCTGCTCCGCCCTTGCAATATTGGCCGGCAGCTTTTCCCCCACGACCCGATAAAAGGCCCATAGCAGGCTGCCTATCAACATGAAGGCTGCCCAAATGGGAATGCACAGGCCGGCGCCAAGCGCGATGCCGCGAAACGCGCTCTCGTCCGAGCGCGCCACCAGATAGCGTTGCACCACTGTTTGATCTGCTGTGTACTTCTGTATGTAAAAAAAGAGACCATAAATGGAAAGCACTAGGATGGTCGGTTTATCAAGACGCATCTGGGTGCTGCCAAGGCTAAATTTGTGGTGCCGCCATGCATCCGCCAATACTGTGTGAGGGCCGCCAGGCGGCGCCAACAACAGAAATCCGATGCAGATACAGATGCCGAGTATGAGAACGAAACCCTGGAGCACGTCGGTCCAAATAACCGTTTCCATACCCCCGACCAACGTGTAAAAAATTGTGACGATGCCTGTAACGATCAGAATTCGATCGAAATTCCACGATGTAATACTGGCTAGCGTGAGCGAAAAAAGGTAAAAAACGAATCCCATTTTAGCGAAGTGTCCAATGGCAAACGCGAAGGAAGAATACAGGCGAATCCCTTGCCCAAAGCGCCTGCCAAAGTACTCGTAGGCACTCATCCGTACAGAGTGCCGAAAGAATGGTACAAAGATCTTTCCTGCAAGTACCAGAACTATGACGAACATGAATCCGGGAACAATCAGCGACCAGTTGCCCGCATATGCGGCCCCCGGATATGCAATAAACGAGACGCTCGTGATAATGGTCGCCGTCAGCGAAAGCCCCATTGCCCAGCCGGGAATGGATCGCTCCGCGACGAAGTAGGTTTCGGTCGATTTCTGCCGGCGTGCAAAGTAGAGGCCAATGCCAACCAGGCAGCATAGGTAAGCTCCAATGATGAGAATGTCTACCCAACGCACAATATAACTCCTGAGAGTTTAGCGATACGACTTCTCACCTCGGGTAACCGGTCATTCCTGTCGGCATCGCACGATGCGTCGCTGCCTTGACGACCTGTGGGAGGGGAGGCTTATCGCGACAATCGGTACCAATACGACGCCCAAAACGAGTGAATGCACCTCGAATCCGCCCCCTTCGGTGCTCCCCCGTAATTCAATTTGCGAGCGATGAGTAGCAAAATTGGTCCAGCCATATTTACATGAGGATTCTATGGAGAGGTGTCCATCTCGTCAAGGGCATTGCGGTAGGCGCTCCCCAGGGGATCGCCACAGATGGCGCGATAGTCGTACGAACTGCAGTCCGAAATCTGGGAGCAATCGCGCTGAGGTTGTTTTTCCTAAAACAACAGCCCCAACGAGCTGAACGACTCTCAGTAATCTACATTTCTCTAGTACTGACTGGACGACATAGACATGTTCCCGAAGTCTGCCTTGATGCAGAGGCCGCTGATCATCCCGAAAGTTGGAGCGACAAATTTGGTATTGCGCCAGTGTTCTGAAGGAGCCATCGCGATAGTATCGAGAAGGTGCCATGAATCGACTGATGGCGGCGAATACCGAATCAGCACTCTTCAAGCCGAGCGGGAGGGATGATGTTCGCTGTTCTGGCTCGCGCGAAGACCTTCTTTGCAAGAAGAATGAATCCAATCAGGGCGAGAGCGTCGAAGATGACTTTGCCCACAAGGTCGATCATCGGCCCGTGGGCGACGTTCAGGTAGGGAGGTGCCATGCAGGCGAGGGTCGCGCCGAAGGCGGCTGCGAAGCGGTGAACCTCGCTCCAGGCAGAACTCGATGACCACCAGACGAACAGGATGAATGCCGCGGCAGCCCAGGCGAGCCCCGCGAAAATCGCGATCCAGAATGGCTGAACCGGCCTGGGAGTAAAGTTCAGTGCGATGAGTTGCCACCAGGCTGAGCCCATCACAAAGGCCATCAAGCCGGCGAGCCATGCCGGCACCGTATTATGCCGGACGGCGGCCGAGGATTTCCCGAAATCTCGAATGAGATATGCCATGGTGATAAGCGCCACAATCGCCAATAATCCAACTGCGGTCATTGCCAACGATGGGTGATAGGGAGTGGCGTGCAATCTGGGTCGCGCCTTTTGTGTCCAGCCGTACCAGGCAATGCGGCTTCCCACGATAAATGCGACGCAAGCTGCGATGATGCCGCGCTTGCGCAGCCAGGGCGATTTGGCTTGTTGGGGGAAGAATAGCTCCGTGATCTGCACCGGCACGAGTACTACCCACACGCTTTCATAGCCGAGCATGAATAGAAGATAGACGAGGTTGATGCCCCACACTCGGCCATAGTCGGGGTGAGAACCGGGAAACGGAAGCGGGGCTATGGAAGTCTGCTGAATGATGAATTCCTCGGCGACGGAGAGAGCCAGTCCAAGGAAGAGAAGGCTGACGCCACCAGCGCGCCAACGGCGGACAAGCTCTCGGCAGAAGAGCGCGCCGACACCCCACACCATGACTTCGGGGATGTATACGAAAAGAATGCTGGTGCGGGTGGAACCACTCAGCACCTCCGCGATGAAAGGAGCGAGAAGAAGCAGGGTCCAAATAGGCGCCGCGAAGCAGGGCCGCAAAGACATCGGCGAAGTTGGCGCCAGCACCGTACTGTTCATGGATTATTTCCTCCTTTGGCTGGCCTCTTTACGGCTGGCCGTTGCTTCTCGCAATATCGCTTTCAGATTCCAGGTGACTTTACCTTTTCGAATTTCCTTTTCGAACCCACTTATCCAGACACGCTCCGCTTTCAGCATTCTGAGGAGGTACTCGCTTTCAATCAGGTTGATTCGCTCTACGTGGATGGAGGCGGCCGTAAGCCCCGCGGCACGCTGTGCGATCTCAGTATCCAGACTGCGCACGCGCTGCTGAAGCAGGCGAACTGCCTCCTTGGGATCCAGGTGAACCAGGAAACTCAAGGCTGCCATGAACTCGGAGGGCTCGCGACGCGGGGTGGCGACGATCTTGCGAATTGTGAGCTTGAATTTGTCCAGGCCGGCGGAGGTCAGACGGTATGTGGTGCGTGCAGGCCGATTGCCTTCGCGACCTGTCGTCTCGATGGCGATCAATCCCTGTCGCAAAAGGCGTCCAATGGCGTGATATAGCGATCCGCGCTTGAGCGCCAGGATATCGTCCTTGTGCCTGAAGCGAAGCAGGCGCTGCATCTGGTAGGGGTGCATCGGGGCCTCCCGAAGGAGGGATAGAACAGCGAGTTCCCAGATTCCAAGTTCGAATGCCATATAGTTCAAATGAACTATATCAAATGAGCTATACCAATACAACTGGATATTTCATCCGCCTGCAATACAGGACGGCAACAGCCGCACGTCATTTGCTTGCCGATCGCTGGATTACATTGCTTTCGAGATTAGCGGTGGAAAAGTGTAGTTGACATATTCCTATATGGGAATGTAATGTTTGGACATGGCACGAGCGAGCACCACTTCGGACGCATTCAACGCAGTGGCGGAGCCGCGGCGACGGGAGATTTTGAGCTATCTCGCCGGAGCGGAGCGGCCGGTGGGAGAGATTGTGGCCGCGCTCGGGCTGGAGCAGCCTTCTGTCTCGAAGCATCTGCGGGTGCTGCGCGATGTGGGGCTGGTTCGGATGCGTTGCCAGGGGCGGCAGAAGTTGTACCGCACGAATGCCGAAGCGATCCGGCCACTGCACGAGTGGGCAGCGACGTTCGAGCGTTACTGGCAGCATCAACTGAGCCGAGTGAAGGAACGCGCGGAGGCGATGGTTCGCCAAGGCGCAAAAGATTTGAATTCTAGAAACCTGAATGAAAAGGAGAAGTGATGATTGCGACCGAACAAACTCTGGAAAATTTAACGTTGTCGATTGAACAGGAGATCCACGTGCAGGCGCCCGTGGACGTGACCTTTGCCGCGCTGCTGGAACAATTAGGGCCCGGAAATGAAACGCCGGATGGCAAACCTCTTTCGATGAAGATTGAACCATGGCCGGGTGGCCGGTGGTATCGCGACCTCGGTGACAACAATGGACATTTCTGGGCGAATGTTCAGGCGATCAAGCGGCCAACGCTGCTGGAATTCGCAGGACCGTTGTTTGCCTCGTTCCCATTTGTCTCCAACGTGCAATACCGGTTGAGCGAAGTGAAGGGTGGAACGCTGATCGCTTTCAAGCACACCGCACTTGGATTCGTTTCTGAGGAACACCGGGCGGGAATGAATCAAGGTTGGAGCTCGATGCATGAACGGGTTCGCAAGTACGCCGAAGGCGGCAAATAACAACCAACATCTAACAACGCGGATCACGAGAGGCGGATCGCGAGTTAGGAGAAGACCATGTGTCCAATATGTCTGGCGACCGCAATGCTGATCGCCGTCGGGGTCACCTCCACGGGAGGACTGGCGGCGGTGGCGATGAAGAAATTCGGCGTGAAGGACGCCGTCGAAAATCCACCCCGATCAACACCGAACAAGGAGGAAGCTCATGGCTAGCAATACGAGAGGAGCACAAACGCCGAAGGTGGTTTCGCAGGCAGAATGGAATGCGGCTCACACCGAGCTGTTGAAAAAGGAAAAAGAGTTCACGCGACAGCGCGATGCACTGGCCGCAGAACGCCGGCGGATGCCGTGGGTTGCGGTGGAGAAGACGTACCAATTCGAAGGACCCAAGGGGAAGGTAACTCTGCTCGATTTGTTCGAAGGGCGCAGGCAGCTGATCCTCTACCGCGCGTTCTTCGAGCCGGGTGTGTTCGGCTGGCCTGACCATGCGTGCCGCGGCTGTTCGCTGGGAGCGGATCAGGTGGCCCACCTGGCACATCTGAATGCTCGTGATACCACGCTGGCGTATGCATCGCGCGCGCCACAAAAAGACATCGAACGGCTGAAGGCACGGATGGGCTGGGAGATGCCGTGGTACACCATGACCGACAGCTTCGACGTGGACTTCGGCGTCGACCAGTGGCACGGACACAACGTGTTTTTCCGCGACGGCGACAAGATGTTCCGGACATACTTCATCAACAACCGCGGCGACGAAGCGATGGGGAGCACCTGGAGCTATCTCGACATTACGCCACTGGGTCGTCAGGAGACGTGGGAGGACTCGCCCGAGGGTTACCCCCAGACCGCGCCCTACAAGTGGTGGAACTGGCATGACAACTACGACGCCGAGGCCGCGCCGGACGCGAGGTGGCTGGACATACTTTCCGATCCTGACGCAGCCGCCGCCCGAAGGCGCGAGTCAGAGGCGAAAGAGAACTAAGGAAGTGCGACGCTTCACCACTTTCGAGTAGCCAGCTCGCTTCAAACTGAGGCGACCTCAGCGCCTGAAGGCGTGCCATGGATTCGAACTCGGTTCCCCGGACTGTCGCCGCGGCGACACGAGGTCAATTCCAGAACACGTCCGCACGCGTTCCATGGATGCCCATAAACGGCAGCCGAACTGAAGCACTCGCTATGGGGACTTCAGCGACGCGGCCATGTGAAAAGAGAGTAGCGGAAAACGAAAGGTGCGCCAAGAGCAATATGGGGGCGGTGAAATCAGAACTTTGGCAGAAAGGCTTCATTCGCTAAATACGCTTCCGATGTCCAGGTCGAAATGATCGGCGCGAGACACCAGACTGTCAACAGGGCGCGCGATAGTTACCACTGAATCTTGCCGGGGAAATATTCCGCGATCAGGTCCTGGTAATACGGAAGAATTTCCGGCAGATTCGGTTTTGCCGCACCCTTGGAGTAAAGATCGTATGGGTTAAATGTTCGCACCCATTGAAACATTTCTTCGTCATGCGGAGACATCAGGTGGCGGTAGGCTCCATGCTTATGGGCAGCGTAAAAGGAGTGATACCGCAGCATGTAGTGAGCCGGCTCGGGCAGATAATTTTTTGTCACCTGATAGATGTATTCGTCATGCCCCCAGGACATATGAACATTATTGAACCCGCAATGAGGTTCATACATGCCATATAACTCCTGGTACAAGGGATTTTGCGAATCGGGATTCGCGCGGAAATATTCCGGGAAGACGATCTCATTCGAGTAAGCACATCCGACGGGAAAAGTATCGCCGACTACAGCCCACTGCGGGTCTCCATAGAGGCAAAGTACTTTGCCTAAATCGTGGATGAATCCGGTAAGAACAAACCAGCGGGGATGGCCATCTTTACGAATCGCTTCCGAGGTTTGCAGCAGGTGTTCGATCTGTGTCAGGTCGGTATCCGGGTCGCTATCGTCGACCAGGGTGTTCAGAAACTCGGCCGCTTCCCAGATGGTTTTTTGTTCTTTCTGCAGCGGCAGATATTCCCGTTCCTTTGCCTTGACGAAGTCGACGGTTTGCAGAGAATGATTCAGACGGTAGAATTCCGCGACGCCGGGATTTAGATCGGGATCGTAATTGCGGAACTCATCCTGGTCTTTATTTTCCTTGTAGCGAGACGCAACAAAGTCGTCCCAGTCATCGAGATTCTTGAGCGGATTTTCTGCAGTCTGACGGTTCATGATCAACTCCGGGCAAACGAGTGATCTGATCTTACGGCGATGGGGACGGGAATCGCAAATCGTTTTTTTAATCGACGAAACAGTGCGACCTAAAGTGGCTTTGACGACTGGAAAGTCAGCGCAACTGACCTGCCGAGACTAGCGCGGCTACTGTAATCTAGCTCGAAAGAATTCTTATGCTGAAGGCCATTCTGACCGATAGCCATTTCTGGATACCTGTCGCGGTACTGCTGGTCGGTATCGCACTGTTGTTGTACCTGCGTTAGGGAGAAGGCATTTGAAGAAGGTAGATCGAGCTACTTCCCCTCTGCAATCGACCCACGGTGTCGGGATCATTTGCGGTCTCGCAGCGGGAGCGTGGCTGGGTGGCGCAGAAGTTCCGGTCAAGATTGCCAGCGCAGCCATCTCTCCGTTTGCGGTTTCACTTTGCATGGTCGCCGGAGTTTTTGTCGCGCGGTGGACGATCCCTGCTTTGTTGAAGGGAAGCGACTACATTTTCGCCGATCTGAAAGAGAATCAACATCTGATCGTGTGGGGAGTATTGGCGGGTGCGCTCTGGGCGGTTGCGAATACACTTACGGTTTTTGCCATCCGCGACGTCGGCCTTTCCATTGCTTTTCCGCTGTGGAACACGAATTGCCTGATTGGAATTTTCTGGGGATGGCTACTGTTCAACGAACTGCGTGGCGCGACTGTACGAAATTGGCTGAAGGTGGTGGGCGGCACGTTGGCGATACTGCTGGCGGCGCTGATGCTGGCGTACAGCTCGACGCACAGTTCGCAGATTGCCCCGGCGCACGCCCGGGAAGGTATTCTCGCTGCCATGGGCGCCAGCCTGATGTGGGGCACCATGTACATTCCGTACCGCAAGGCCTATCTCAGCGGCATGAATCCGCTCTCATTTGTAACCGTATTCACGGTTGGGGAACTGGGAATGATGCTGCTGCTGAGTGTCGGGCTGGGCGGAGGATTTCGTCCCCTTGTTACGCAGTTGCGATCCGCTCAGGCTGCTATCTTCTGGTTGTTCCTGGGAGGATTTTGCTGGGTCATCGGCGACCTGTTTCAACAATATTCCACCAAATATGTTGGCATTGGCCGCGCCATCCCACTTTCCAATACGAACCAATTATGGGGTCTTGCGTGGGGGGCTTTAGTGTTCGGCGGTCTCGCAGCTACGGGAGCTCTCCATCACGTCATCATCATCGCCGGATCTGTCGTGATGCTGCTCGGCACACTTGGGATCAGCACTTCCGTGGCCGGCAGCAACGAGAATTCCGCCACCAGACAGGCGATTCTGCGGGAATGTGATCGCTATTCGCTGGACTACCTTCGTGTGTTGAAAGCGCAAACCGGTCGGGATTCAGCGGACGCTTCTAAGATGGATCGGCGCTGGTGGGATTATGCCATTGCAGTCATCGCCAGCGGCGTCTTCGTCGCGCTCGCGGCAACTGCCAAACGCCCTCCACTACCGATGCACATGCTTTGGGCCAACGGACTTGTGGCTCTACTGCTGCTGACGTTTCTCGGCGCCGGATGGTGGTTGTGGAAGAAGACACGATTCTACTAGCTGCCATGTTGAGAGGCATTCACATTCCCCGAAGTCATCCGGAACGTGCCGGTTCAGAGCCACTGCAAAGAGGTACTTCAGCGTTGAGGACAGTACGATCGATGTTGTCAGCCTGCGGCTAAAGATCGCGTCGGGAGAAGAGAAACTGCGCGAGCAGGACGCTCAGCGCCGCATAAACGGCGGCGTAGGCGACCATCGCTTCGCTCGGCGCGAGCGTTCCGCTGAAGGGAGTTACGCCCGCGGCGCCTAGCAAGGGCGGTTGGAATATGAGGGAGGCGCGGCGCCAAAGCGCGTCACTCGGCATGATGAGGCTGGAGAGGATTCCCAACTCGACGCAGGCTTTTACATGCCGCAACGATCCAAATTGCTCGATCCATCCGCCGACAAAAGCCAGGCCGTACAGTCCGAGCGAGATAGCGCCGCTGGTGATAGAAGAAAAGCTGCTGCTCGCCGCCATGGTGACGCCTAGCAGCACCATGGCCTGTAGCCAGATCAGCCAAAGAACAGCCGAGCCATGCGGAGGACGATAGCCGCTCTGGAACCAGCTGATCAGGATGGTGCCACCTTCGACCAGCAACACATAGAGCGTGAGCATGCCTACAAAGCCAACCCACTTGCCAAACACAATGCACCAACGCTGCACCGGCTTGGTGGCGATGGCATGAATGGTGCCGGAGGCGATTTCGCCAGAGAGCGTGTCGCAGGAAGTCAGCACCGCCATCAGCGAGGTCATCATGCTTCCGGCATAGAGCACCATCATCGTCATCATCACAATGCCTTCGCGAAAATCAACGATGGATGTATGCGGCGACTTGTGCTTCATTACGAAATGAAGCGCTGTCCAGAAGAAAGCCAGAAATCCTACCCCAGCCAGCATGGCGATCCATAGAATCATGCGCCGGGCCGCCTCGCGAAAAGTAGCTCGCGCCATCAACAGAGTTGTTTGCAGCGCCGTCGGTCCGCGCGGATGACTGAGGGCCGACACCTCTTCCATCGCTCGACCAAGCATTTGCTCGTCGTTGATCTGCGGTGTTGGTGTGTCTGTGGCCGCTCCCATGTCGATTGCGTTCTCGCTCATATCCCAGGCTCCGATCCCATCACCTGCAAAAACAAATCTTCCAGGCTCAGGCGTTGCGGAACAACCGAGAAGACCTCCGCGTCGTTTTCAACCAGGCAGCGAACAACGTGGGGAAGGCTGCTTGTTTCTGTCACGCGAAGCCGGAGAATCTCACCTTCAAGATGAGGATTCTGCGTGAACTCCGTAAGCCGCTCCATCGCGGCGGAGCTAACTCGAGCGGCCTTAATCTCGACTTCCGTCTGCACAGATTGCCATGCGTTCATCTGGTACTCGCCTACGATGCTGCCATCTCGAATGAAGGCCACGCGGTCGCAGCTCTGTTCCACTTCGCCAAGCAGATGAGAATTAAGAAAGACGGTCGCGCCGCGACGGCACTGTTCGCCAATCACTTCGCGCACCAGCTTGCGCCCGGCTGGATCCAGACCGGAGGTCGGCTCGTCAAGAAAGAGGATTTCAGGATCGTTGACGATCGCCTGCGCCAGCCCTACGCGCTGCATCATGCCCTTAGAGAAACTGCGGATCGGCTTGTCATGCTGCGCGCCCAGGCCGACTCGTTCGAGCAGCTGCGGAACTTTGCGCCGGAGAGTGGCTTCCGCCAGGCCGCAGAGCCTGCCATGAAACAGGATCAGTTCCGACGCAGAGAGCCAATCGTAGAAGCGGAAGTGCTCGGGCAGAAAGCCAATGCGAGCCCGCACCGCGCGCGTGCCCACCGGTTGACCCAGCAGGAGAGCATTGCCGCCGGTCGGCTTTACTAGCCCAAGCAGCATCTTGATCGACGTACTTTTCCCAGCTCCGTTCGGGCCCAAAAAGCCGAAGGCCTCTCCGCGCCCGACCTGAATCGTCAGATCGCGGACGGCGGCTCGGGTTCCGTAGCTCTTTCGAAGCCGGGATGCATCGATGGTCAGAGTGGCCATGGGTTCCGGGAAATCTCCTCGCTACTGCAATTGTGCTACTGCAACTGTGACGCCAGGTTGATTGCTGTCGCGTCGTCGCCGGTTCCGTTTAATGCGAAGACGATTCCATTGTCCACCCACATGAGCGAGAAGTGTTGAGATCGATTCTGATTTGCTGGCCGCAGCAGGGCGGCTTCATCTCCGTTGACGTGCACCTGCTCGTATTTCGACTGGCCGCGGACCACCGGAAGCACCAGCGTTGAGGTCCAGTCCACGGTCTGGGTGAAATTGGCGGCGTCGTTGGCGCTCATCCCGAGAAACTGAAGCGCGACCTGCGCAATCTGGGCGGGATCGATCTGCTGAGGAGCGGATACGATCGGACTGGGAAGCTCGACCAGCCGAACGCAAGTGGCATCGGCGTGCGGAACGGATGTCTGATCGCTACTAGGTGCATGTTTGGCAGCTGGCGGGCTCGTTAGCCGGGAAGCTACATCGCCGCAGTTGCCGTAGAACGCCATCACCCCGGCAGGCACGCGCACTCCGACAGTCGCGCCATCGACCGACTCAGGGATCTGCAGGTCGCTGCGTCCAGCCTCGTTCAGGATGGACTGAATGCGGTCGCGATTGAGCTTCATCTGCATTGCGGCCCCGCTCTCCAGCAGCAGACTGGACGGGGTTTTGTCGGGCAGAAGCCGCACGGTAAAGCCAGCGTCATTTGATGCCATTGCCACGTCCGCGATGAGCCGCGGTCTTTGCGGCTTCTGCGTCACCGTCACCTCATCGGAGAGAACGCGACTGATCGCCTGATTGAGCAACTGATTGTTTTCGAGCCCATTGTTCTTCATGGTGGCGGGGTCGATCTCGAGTACGGTGACACGCTGGACGCGGAAGATCGCCAGCAGGCTCTCCGCCCACGCCCGGACGGGCGCTACCGTCAAGACCAGCACCAGCGCCGCCACGGCAACACCCCCACTTGCCAGGGATAATTTCTGCAACCAGGTCCACGGGCTCCGTTCGTTCTCCATAGAGTCCTCCCGTTTCTTCTGAAACGCGGCCCAGGCCGTCGCCGTGTTCGCCGTCGCGGCCGATTCCGGCAATCGATTCAGGCAATCCTGCACACGCGCCGCCTGACGGCGCAGACTCGCAAGCTCTTCCCGGCACGCAGGGCAGCCTTCGAGATGCTGCTCGATAGCGGCAACTAGCCCAGAATTGAATTGGCCATCTAGATAAGCGCGTAGCATTCCTGGGTTGATTTCTCCGTGTTTCATTGCCCCTCCTTCGCCGTCTGCAATTGCTGCCTCTTCAGGCTTTGCCGCTGCTGCCGTTCGTAGAGCGCGGAAAATTCTGCTTCCGCCCGCGCAAGTTTTGTGCCGACAGAGTTGAAGCTGAGCTGCATCGCTTCCGCGATTTCCCGATAACTTAGACCGCTATGGCGTAACAGCAAGAGTTGCGCTTTCTCCAGTTTCAGCTTCGCCAGCACAGCGCGTATTTCGGCGATGTGTTCGCTGCCGCAGCAAATCGGCGAGCGGACTTTCGGCATGACCATCGACCGGCACAAACTCATTCCCATCCAGTTCTTCTTCCACACCGCGTCGCCGGTTGGCACGAAGGGCATCAATCGACGCGCGAGTCGCGGTGCGATACAACCAGCCGCCGACCAGGCCGCCAACTGCAACGTCAGGACCTTTGCTGTAAAGCCGGAGAAAAACGTCGGCGCAAAGCTCTTCGGCCTCGGAATCGCGCTGCAGCACTCGCCGGACCACCCGAACAATGCGCGGGTAGTGCTCCCGAAAGATGGTTTCGAACTCCACATCTACCCAGCGATCGCTCATTCTCATCACTTCTACATCTATACAACGCCAAGGGGAGCGAATTTGTGACAATAAAATCTCAACCGTAGGCACAAGCGAAAAAAGCACGTCCGGATCGCATCTGCAGGCCCTCCTGTGCGAGTCCTGTATCGGATTTCGACGCGTCATCTGAGTGGCCCAAATCAATCGCTGACAGTTACACTTCCATCGCAGGCAATTCGATGGGAGTTCCAGTGTTCAATCGCCGAACATTTCTGAAAACCAGTGCCGCCGCCCTTCCGCTGACCGCGCTCCATGCTCTCAACCCCGCCTCGACTCTTGCCGAGGATGACGCTGCGATTGCACTCGCCAGCGGACCCACACCTAACCTTGTCCCGCTGCCTCCTCGCCTCGCTCCAACTGATTCCGCACGGCAGCCGTGGCAGCAGAAGGTTCGCCGCGTCGGACAAAGCAACATGACTGAGCATGATCCCGCCGTGATGAACGTTGAAGAGTGGGCCGACTACTGGCACTCCGCCGATGCCGACATCGTCTTTATCAGCGTCACCGGCATTCTCGCGTTCTATCCGTCGAAGGTCCCGTTTCATCGCCACGGAAAATATCTGCATGGCCGCGACTTTTTCGGCGAGTGTGTCGCCGCTGCCAAGAAGCGCAACATGCGCGTGGTCGCGCGTATGAGTCCCGACCTTAACTGGGGCGATGCTCTTGCGGCGCATCCGGAATGGGCGATGCGGCATAAGGATGGTTCAGTGCAGTTCAGCGATCAGGATCCGCGCCTGTTTCAAACCTGCATGTTCACCAGCTACATGGATGACTACATTCCGGCCATCATGCGAGAGGTGAACTCACTCTACGATGTGGATTGCTTCTATACCAACGGCTGGCCTCCCATTGGCGAACTTCCCGATTGTCACTGCGCCATCTGCAGTAAGCTGCCTGCCGCGAATACTCCCGCCTATTGGGCGGTGTTCAACGATCGCGTGTTTCAGCTTTGGCAGAAGTACGACGCCATTGCCAAAGAAAAAAAGCCGGATAGCTTCTTCTTCGCCAATCTGGGCGGCAACGTTCGCTGCGGCCCCAATATGGATCGACTCGGCAAGCTTGCTGTATGGTTTCAGGCCGATAACCAGGGGCGCACTTACAACGATTCCGCTGTCTGGGGATGTACCCTGCAGGGCCGCGCCTGCAATGCAGTGCTCGACGGAAAATTTGCTGCCAACGTCACTGGCGCATATTCCACCGGCGCCGTCACGTGGCGCAATGGGTCAAAAACCCCCGCCGAGGCCACCATGTGGCTGAATGAAACCCTCGCAGGCGGCATGGTCCCGTACTATCACTTTGTTGGGTCAGAGGACGGCCTGGGTGAAGATCGCCGCTGGCAGGCGGTCGGCGCTGATTATTTTCGCTGGACCGCGCAGCACGACGCCCATCTGACTACTCGCCGATCGATTGCCAACATTGGCGTCGTGATGGGGCAGAGCACGCAGCTTCTTTATCCGGGCCCCGCCACAGCGCACTCCCATGCGTACATGCATGAGACGACGCAGGGCATCTACAACGCGCTGCTGCAGGGCCGTTTCGCGTTTGACTTTGTCCATGAAGATCGCCTTGACGCCGAACGCCTCGACAAATATCGTGCCTTGGTGTTGCCGAATGTCGCTATGTTGAGCGATCAGCAATGCCAGCAGATTCGCGAATACGTTCACTCCGGCGGATCCATCATGGCCAGTTTTGAGACTTCGCTCTACGATGAAAATCTCAACCCACGCGACGATTTCGGGCTGGCTGATCTGCTCGGTATCCACAAGGCCGGCCATGTCGTTGGCACCCACGGCAATGCGTACTATGCGCGCATCGAAAATCCAAATGCGACTAGCCAACATCCGCTGCTGCAGGGATTCACTGACACTAACTGGATTCCTGGCGCGCAGAATCGCATCCCGCTCAAGCCGGTTCAGAATCCGCTGCTCACCGTCGTTCCCGGCTTTGTCAGTTATCCGCCAGAGCTGGCCTATCCGCCTGTCTCGCACACCAACGAGCCGGCCGTCGTTCTGCGTGAAGTTGGCTCCAGCCGCATCGCCTATTTCCCTGGAGACATCGAGCGCACCTACTGGCTCACGGGCCACGGCGATTTGCTACGGCTGCTGGTCAACACCCTTCAGTGGATCACCGCAGATCAGCAGATCGTTCACATTCAAGGAGAGGGATTCATCGAGGCGCTTGCATGGGAGACGACGCCGGGGTACGCGATCCACGTGCTGAACTACACCAATCCCAATGCGCAGCATTGCTGGCTGCGACAGAGCTATCCGATCGGCCCGCAAACTGTCCGCATGCAGTTGCCGCGTGGTGTTGGAGTGAAATCTGTCGAACTGCTGAAGGCCGGGCGAACCGTACCATTTCATCTGCAGAGTCAAACCTTGCAGTTCACCATTCCGAGTGTCACAGACTATGAAGTTGCTGCAATAACGGTCGCATAGCGCGAGCCTGGAGCGCTCGCGGCGCATCCACCGCGAATGGAATGGCAACGGCGCGCTTACTTCTGCAGTTCGTAGTGAAATCCGAAGCGGCCGATCAGCATCAGCGAATGTTCGCTGGGGGGAAGGATCTGGAAGGATTCGATTTTTCGATGGGTATCATCGCGAATGGCCTGCACCTTGCCGAGAAGTCGACCCGAAGCGGCCTCATAAAACAGCACCTCTAGACTGTCGTTCACCCGTTGCCAGCCGAACACATACTGCCCCGGCTCGAGAGAAGCTGTTCCGACCTTCAGCGGAACCTGTGTCATTAGCAGAATCGAATACTTTCCGTTTGCAGAATATCCAGAGGTGATGAGCACCGCGCCCGCAATGTATTTTCCGGCGCTGTCGACGATGCCGGTTTCAGTTCGCGCTTCTGTTTCAATTTGCTCTTTCACCACTGGCGCACGCGCCGGAATCCAGGAATTCAGCTCCTGTTGCGTGGCGACACGCCATTGTTGTGCCCCTGAAAGATTCAGGGTAAGGAACAAGGCCGCCACCGGTGCAAGAAGGATTGCAAATGTTCGACGTGTCATGCGAGTGCTCAATTCCTTTGGGTTAAGGAGTTATCTAAAAGTGAACGATACCGCGCTGGATTGCGGCGGTGACTGCCTGCGTTCGATCCGCTACGCCCAGCTTTCCAAGGATGCTGTTGATGTGAGTTTTTACCGTGGCTTCGGAAATGTTCAATTCCTTGCCAATTTCCTTGTTCGACTTTCCGGAGACAATTTCGCGCAGAACCCCCAGCTCTCGATCGGTCAGTGCCGGCCTTACCATCCGTTCCGCCAGTCTTTCCGCCACTTGCGCGGGAATTCTGGATCGACCGGAGTGAACCGCGCGGATGGCATCCATCAGCTCGTCACCAGACATTCCTTTCAGCAAGTAGCCGCGCGCCCCTGCATCCAGCGCCCGATGAATATCCTCATCCCCGTCATACGTTGTCAGAACGATAATGCGCGCCTGCGGAAACTGGCTGCGAATGTGGATGATCGCCTCGACGCCGCTTAGGCCTGGCAACCGCAAATCCATCAGCACTACGTCCGGCAGATGCTTTCGAAATAAGGCCAGCGCCATCCCGCCGTCGGCGGTTTCGGCCACCACCTGCATTCCCGGTACGGCGTTGAGTAACGCGACCAGGCCTTGTCGCACGACGTGATGATCTTCCACCACCATGATCTTGATCGAGTCAGACATCGCGTTCACTTTTCTCGAAACGTCGTACATGTGTTCCACCCTGGGCTGCGCCTACCCTATGCTAATTGAGCGGTAGCTCCACTGTTATCTTCGTTCCCTCTGCCGGCGTACTGTTCATCGTCAAGGTCCCTCCAATCGCCTGCGTCCGTTCACGCATTCCGATGAGGCCAAAATGTCCTGCCGGCGGCGCGTCGGCCATGTCGCTCGAAATCCCCACGCCATTGTCCTCAATCTGCATTCGCAGACGCTTGATCTCATAATGCACCTGGATGTCGAGATGGGTAGCTCCCGCATGCTGCAGCACGTTAGCGACCGCTTCCAGCGCGATTTTCGTCAGTTCCGATTCAACATTTGACGGCAGCGATCGATAGGGCCCGGTGAATTGAATATTGGCCTCAATCGGCTTGTTCGCAGTTCGCGCTCGAATCGCGTTGGAAAATCTCGAAGCAAAATCGACGCTCGCAGGCTCACTCGACCTCAGGTTCCATATAGAACTTCGCGCTTCGGACAGACTGTCTCGAACCAGCTTGCGGGTCTGGTTCAGCTGTTCGCGGACCGCCTGCGGGGAAGTGGACAGCATTTGTGCAGCTAGTTCCAATTGGACCGAAATACCGACAAAGCCTTGCGCCAGCGTATCGTGAATCTCGCGGGCGATGCGGGTACGCTCCGCCAGCACGGCGCGGAATCGAGATTCCACCTGATGTACACGCCAGCGATACACCAGCCACACCACCATGAGAATCAGCAGCGCACAAAGGAGATAGAACCAGTATGTCTGAGTGAAATACGGTTGCAGTTGGAAGCTGAAGATCGCGGGCGTATTGCTCCAGACCCCGTCGTTGTTGGCCGCCAGTACTTGGAAGCGATACTTTCCCGGAGGAATATTCGTGTAGTACGCAACGCGCCGAGTGCCGGCGTTAGTCCACGTGCGATCGAATCCAATGAGCCGGTATTTGTAATGCACTTTCTGCGGTGCGACAAAACTGAGCCCCGCATAATGAAACGCAAATCGCGAATGCCCCGGGCCAATCTTGATCGGTCCATGCATCGGCATGTTTTTTTCGTCTACCGAAACCTGCTCCATCGCGATCAGCGGAGCCACGGTGTTCCGCTGCAATTTTGCAGGATCAATCCGTGCGACTCCCTTTAACGTAGAGAACCACAGGGTCCCGTCTTTCGCTTTCCAGGAAGAAGGATGGCCAATGCCGCTGCACTCGCGAATCTTCATTCCGTCCGCGGTGCCGTAGGAAGTGATCTGAAGCGATTGGCTTCGACCCGCAGCCACGTTCATCAGATCGGCGATACGCACGCGAAAAATTCCTGTATTCGAGCTGATCCATAGCGCTCCAGTCTGATCTTCCAGGATGCCGTCAATCACATCCGGAAGTCCGAAATTCGCGGAAAACGAATGGATCCGATGTTGAGGATCATCGGTCGTCAAAAGATCGAGTCCTTCTCCATTGGTGCCGATCCACAGATGGTGTTGCGAATCGAGAGTCAACGCTGTGATCACGTCGCTCGACAGTCCATCGCTCTTTGTATAGTTGATAAATTTTCCGCGCACAAAATGACTGAGACCGTGCAGCGTTCCAATCCACAAGCTGCCGTCGCCACCCTGTGTGAGCGCTCCGACAAAATCGTTGGCCAGACCGTCCGCTTGCGCGTAAGTCGATAGGTGGCTGCCATCGATTTGCGCCAGCCCATGCCGTGTGCCCACCCACAGCGAGCCATCTGCGGCCGCCAGCAGCGAGCGAACAAATGTATCCGGCAGCAGATCTGTTGCGGCTGCCGCGGCGAACCGCCCATGCTCCATGTGATTCAGTCCATCGGGAGTTCCGACCCACAAATTTCCTTTGGCGTCGGCCGCCAGCGAAAGAATCGTGTCGCTTGTCAGTCCTTCGTTCTCTGTGAAAACAGCAACATGGCTGCCGTCGTAGTGGTTGAGCCCGCCGCCATCCGTGCCAATCCACATATCTCCGTTCGGAACCTGCAAAACGGAGCTGACCAGGTTGTCAGAGAGGCCATCGCTTTCCGTCAGCGTCATAAACTTCTGGTTCTTCAGCAGCGTCGCGCCAGCCGCTTCTGTGCCGACCCACAGAGAACCCTCGCGATCTTCATACATTGCCAGGATCAGGTTCTCCGCCAGTCCCTGCTTCGATGGGAAGACGCTGATCGCGCCGTTGTGGATGCGCGCGATGCCGTGATTCGTCCCCACCCACAACGCACCTTCCCGGTCCTGATATAGCGCCTGGATTTGATTTCCAGGTAAGCCATTTGCCGTGGAGTAGGCCGTCAGCTTTCCATTCTGGATCACTGCCAGGCCAGCGGGAGTACCAATCCATATGCGTTCCGCCCTGTCTGCAAGCAGAACGTCGACTTCGCTGTCAGGCAGTCCGCTCGCAACGCCGTAGGTGCGAAGCGTTCCATTGGAAAACTGCTGCACTCCGTTCTGCGTGGCCACCCACAAAGCGCCTGCCGGGTCGGTTGCGATGGCACGAATCGTCTCGCTACCCAATGGCGATCCGGCAAAAGGCTTCACGACGCGCTCGCGTACAACCTGATCCAGTCCGCTGTCGGTCGCCACCCACAACGTATCGTTCGGCCCATCGGCCACGGCGCTGATGGTGTTGCTCGAGAGTCGTTGCTGCGTCGTATAAGGAATGAAACGGCCGTGTCTATACTGGGCGAGCCCGCCTGCGGTGATCGCCCACACTTCGCCACGACCGTCTTGAAACACGCTCCAGATGCTGTTATCCGGCAGGCCCTGCGCCACAGTGAATGCGGTGAATCGTCCGTTGCATAACCTTGTCAGTCCGCCCGCAGTGCTGATCCACAGGTTGCCGTCATCATCTTCCAGCAGGCCTCGAATGTCATTGCTCAGCAACTGCGGCGTGTTCCTCCGGTTGTATACGGCGAAATCGATTCCATCGAATCGAGCGACACCCTCCCGGGTTGCGAACCACAGAAAGCCGTCGCGTGTCTGCAAAATCGCATGCACAGAATTTTGCGGCAGACCGTTGTCAGTCTGCCAGGTCTGCAACCCGTACTGGCTTAGTTTTCGATCTGGATTGAGCGCATGGGCTCCGCAACTCGCCAGCATAAAGAGCGCGAACCCGAGCCAGCGAAGCAGGCGGGCCTCACGCATAAAAGGAATAATTCTGCAATCGCATCTGGAAACTGTCCGCTGCGTCGAGGAGCCCTGTGCAGCGCGGACTGTAAGAGGTGTACTCAAACCTATATCCATCGAAAGGTTGAGTCTGACATCCATCTAAGGATACAAGACAACTCAGTGTAGCCCTTGTAGATTCAGAAATGCCTCTGAAAGTTTGCCCCATTTAAGGCCGTTGCGAGGAGTGATCCGCAACGGTCTTTCTTTTTCTGGACGGAAGTCTGGCTTCAGCGGGAAAGGGGATGGCGCACTTCGGCGACTCCCTTCTCAATGGACATTGGAAGGCGCTGTGGCGGAAGAATCTTTATAGAGCGATCCTTCTTTCATGATCACGTGCAGATTTTTCTCACGCACCACCAGGTCCAGATCCTTCAATGGATCGCCATCGACAAGAAGCAAATCGGCGATGTAGCCTTCCTTTACTTGACCGAGTTCGTTCCCCATCCCCATCACCTGGCCCCCGACGCGGGTGCCGCACTGCAGCGCTTCATTTGGAGAGAAGCCGAGCAGGTCGACAAAGTGCTTCAGGTCGCGCGCGTTGTCGCCCTGCGGGGACTGGGCAAATCCGTAGTCTCCTCCAATCAGAATGCGCACACCCCGCTTGCGCAGCTCAGTGTAGACCGCGGCCGTGGTATCGATGGTGCGCTGCATCATGCGGCCTACCTTGGAGTCGCGCATAAATCCGAAGCGCTCGCCTTCATAAAGTGTGCTGTAAATGATGCCAATGGCCGGTCCCACAAAAATTTTATCTTTCACGGATTCCAGCATGTCTAGCGCTTCTTCATCCGCCGATTCGCAATGGTAGATCACGTCAATGCCGCAGCGAACGGCTCGCTTCACTGATTCCGCAGCACGCGCGTGACAGTTGACCTTCTTGCCAAAGTCGCGCGCCACGTTGACCGCCAACTGCACCTCGTCTTCGCGCATTACAGTGAGTCCGCCGTGGGCCGCGGGGCTCAGATCGTCGCCTGAGATGTTCAGCTTGACGTTATCCACGCCTTCGCGGCAGCACAGGCGAACCGCCTTCCGGATTTCTTCCGGTCCATCCGCGATCAATCCAAAGCTCTCGTAATACATGTGCGCTTTGCGTTCATCGCCCAGACCGCCGGTCACTGTGATCTCCGGACTTGCCGCGCGGATGCGTGGTCCAGGAAATTCTCCAGCGTTTACCGCGTTACGAATCACAACATCCAGGCGCAGCTTCGAAGTGGCGGCGCTATACGCGCTGGTAAAACCATGGTCGAGCAACGTCTTCGCGTTGCGCACCGTCAGCAGAACATGCTCTTCGGGAGGAATGTTGCCCAGGTCGGAATCGTTCACGGCTCCGCCGAAAGAAATATGCGCATGGCCCTCGACCAGGCCAGGCATCAACGTCCTGCCGCGTGCCTCGATTACAGCGGCGCCATCTGCGTTCAACTTTTCCGGCGCGCGGACGATGCTTTTAATCCTTTCGCCTTCGACCAGAACATCGGCCGGAAAGGCCGGTGCACCGCTGCCGTCCCATACGTTGGCACCGCGAAAAAGAATCGGCTTCATCTCAGAAATCCTCCTGAAAATCATCTGCGCACCCAGCTGAGGGACGCATGCAGGCATTCTAATGGAAATTTACAAACTTCCAATGATCTTTAGGAAAAGTAGCTGGAGAGGAATCTGGCGGCGAGCAGAACGCTCCGCCACTGGCCGCGATTCAAGATGGAATCGGCCCAGTGGCGTCGGGTTATGGCGTCTGCCGTATGAAAAACGGCACGGTTTTGCCAGAAGTAATTACGTTCCGGAATACGTGACTCGCCAGATGGAATTGGACCCATCGTCAGTGACTAGCAGCGATCCGTCCGGAGCCACCGCGACCCCGACCGGGCGTCCCCACGCGTTTCCGTCCGGCAGCACGAAACCCGTCAGGAAATCTTCGTACTCTCCGGTGGCGTGGCCTGTCTGGTGCAGCGGAACCCGAATCACTTCATACCCGGCGCGTATCGCCCGGTTCCACGAGCCGTGCTCGGCGGCGAAAATATCGCCGTCGTATCGACTCGGGAACTGCTTGCCCTCATAAAACGTCATTTCCAGCGATGCGTTATGGGGCTGCAACAGCACATCGGGAACGATGGCTCTTGTCTTTCAACTCGGGATGCTTTCCTGCCAGCCTCGGGTCCTGATGCCCGCCAATGTACCACCACGGCCAGCCATAAAAGCCGCCTTTCTGGACGTGGGTGATGTAATCCGGCACAAGGTTGTCGCCCAGCGCGTCGCGTTCATTCACGCTGCACCAAAGCTCGCCCGTCTTGGGATTGATCGCCAGCCCTACCGGGTTGCGAATGCCATAGGCGTAGACACGCATGTCGGTCCCGTCGGGATTGAACGCCAATATATTGGCGCGATCTTTTTCTTCCGGGTGTGTGTCCGGATCATTGACGTTCGAGCCCGAACCGACAGAAACCAACATCGTCTTGCCATCCGGCGAGAAACGAATGTCGCGGGTGGTATGCCCTCTACCATTGGCGGGCAAATTGGCCAGGTGCTGCGCTGGCCCGGTCGCGGTCAAATCTCCGTTTTTGTAAGGGAAGCGCACCACCGCATTCGTATTCCCGATGTACAGCCACTTCGGGTTCGGTCCCGGAGGATAGAATGCAATGCCGAACGGTTCGTTCAGCCCGCTTGCGAAGATGCTGGTTGTCTTCGGTTTTCCATCCGCGGTGATTCCGCGGAAGATCATGATCTGACCTTTTTCAGTTTCAGCAACAAAGAAGTCTCCGTTGGGGGCGGTACGGATCAAGCGCGGATTGTCGAGTCCCGTGGCGTACTGTCCCACCTTGAAGCCTTTGGGAGCTTGCGGCCAAACGCCTTGCGGGCGGGGAACAATCGTTGGGTCGTTCCCTGCGGATTTGGTCGCAAAAGGCGCGGGAAGATCCTGCACCGTGATTTTGCGAATCGTCCCCGGTTTTTCATACCGAAAATCCGTGAAGGGAGGCTTCGGCGGCGGAGCCTGCAACTTCGCAGCGGATTGGGACGTACCTGTACTTGCGGCGGCGAGTTGCGTCTTGCCCGGATGGTGCAGGTACTTCAAATAGGTCACGATCTGCCAGCGCTGCTGAGCGGGCAAACTCTCCCAGGCAGGCATCCCGCTGGCCACATCACCGTGCGTAATGAACCAGAAGATCTCCCCCGGCTTGGCGGCTTGCGTCGCTCCACGAGCCAGCGAAGGGATGTTGCCGCTCCCCTGGGCATTGGAGCCGTGGCAGGAGGCACAGCTTTGCTGGTATAGCTTTTCGCCCGCAGCGGCATTCTTTTTTCCGGGGGCCGGATTTTTCAGCGTGGCCGACGAAGCGGGAGCGTTATGGAAACTCTGGGCGAGAGCAGGCAATGCGACTACCAGTGCGCTGACTGCGACGATCGAATGAAAAAGCGGGCGGATAAAAGCGGGCTTTCTTGACTTCAACGTTTCTCTCCTGCATCCAGGGTATTGGCGTTGCGGGCATACGCTATCTAGCTAGGACGCATTCTAGCGCAATAAAGATTCACAAATCCAAGGAATCAGGCGGCTTATCTCCAGCGGTCGAATTCGAGGAGAGGCTTCATCCAGGATTCACCGTGCCGCGCGGCTGATGATCATTCGCAACGTGCCCGTTTTCTTGCGGCCACTTCGTATCGAACTTCGCGCACCATTCGGCCAGCATCTGGCGATGTTGCTGCAGCACCTTGTGATGCAATGGATCGCCTGCCAGGTTAGCCATCTCGCCTGGATCATTCTCCAGGTCCACCAACGACTCGCGGTGCTCGCCGTGATCGTAGACGCAGTATTTGTATCGCTGGCTCCGGACCATGCGCCCATTCGCGTGCGGAGTGGTTCCATCGACGGGTCGCCCCTGGTCCATGTCATTCGAAGCGACGATATAGCTGCGCGAATCGCGCGCGGAGGTCCGGGTCGCTGTTTTCATGAGACTGATTCCATCTCCGCTTGCAGGTCGTTTAATGCCCGCCAGACTGCATAGCGTGGGCACCAGGTCGATCCCGGTATTCACCAGGTGATCGGAGACTCCGGTCCGTACCACCCCCGGATAGCTCACCAGGAACGGCACTCTCGCCGACTCCTCGTAGAATACGGTTTTCTGATTCCAGCGGTGGGCTCCCTGGCAGTCACCATGATCCGCCGCAAAAACAACCATTGTGTTTTGCTCAAGATGATTCTCGTGTAGCGCCTGCAGCACCACGCCAACCTGAGCATCCACTTTTTCAATCAGCCGGTAGTAGGCCCACTGGTATTGTCGCCATTTGGCGTCGTCGAAATTTCCCACTGGGAACATGGGATTGCTTTGGTAAGACCGGCGCATCAACGTCATGATGTCCGGTTCATCTTTTTGCGGATCATGATTCGACCGCAATGGAGGACAATTGTCCGCAGGCGGGGCGGGCCCAATCTGCCCCTGCGGCAGGCTTTCTCCTCGAGCCCACTCACAAATGTTGTGCGGGTTGAGAAACGAAACCCATGCGAGAAATGGCCGGCTTCGCTTTGTGGCAAGAAATTGGGAGGCTTCGGCGGCCGTGCGGGTGTCCAGGTTTCTGTCGTGGTTCGTGAACACCACATCGGCGTGCATCTCGTCGAATCCGTGCGCGTCTTTCGCCTGGATTGGATAGGGAAGATGCCATTTTCCAAAGTATGCGGTGGCGTATCCCTGTCGAGCAAAGATGGTTCCAAGGCTGGGAAAACGCGCCGGATCCAAAGTTGCGCGGCCGTTCGTCTCAATCCCGGTCGTCACCGGATATCGCCCCGTCACCATGGAGGCGCGCGAAGGCATGCAGAGCGGATTGGCGCTGTAGGCTCGCCTGAATACGAGACTCCGAGCCGCCAGCCGATCCATATTCGGCGTATGCAGAAATTGTGATCCCATGCGGCAGCTCATCGCATCGGCGAACTGCTGATCGGTTGTCAGGATCAAAACATTCGGGGGATGAGGTGTCGGCGATGCTCGGAGTCGATCTGCCGCCGAGACAACTGCAATCGCCCCGGCCGCACGGAGAAACCTTCGGCGGCTGGAATGAATCGAAGTTACTGACCTTCGCTTCTCTTGACTGGCTGAGTGCTCCGCACTCAACGGCTTATCATTCATCTGCGGCTTTCCTTGGGATGACATTCGTGCATGGCAGGC
Organism: uncultured Acidobacteriota bacterium; assembly: GCA_963817855.1. Taxonomy (GTDB): domain Bacteria; phylum Acidobacteriota; class Terriglobia; order Terriglobales; family Acidobacteriaceae; genus JAKAAZ01. The sequence goes on from CAWFQA010000001.1 coordinate 1,085,817, forward strand.
TCCAGAGCGAGGGCGTTCAATGAGCCGATCCATTACCGCAGAGCAACTCTTCTCTCCTGGTGTCGGAGTGCCACAGAGTTCGGCAAACGGCTCCCGGTTGCATTGTATGTTGGTTTCCCTATGAGTCGCTCCCCGAAATCCCGAGAACTAACGCACCTCTTTATCCTCATCGTTTCACTTGCGACCATCGCTGTTCTCTACCTTGCGAAATCAGTTGTCGTTCCGCTCGCCCTCTCGATTCTATTTTCCTTCTTGTTATCTCCTCTGGTCACGCTGTTGGAACGTATTCGACTGCCGCGGGTCCTTGCCATCATCGTGGTTATTGTGGCGGCTGCGATGGCGGTCGGGACAATCGGCTGGACCGTCTTCAATCAGCTGGTATCGGTGACCGACCACATGGCGGACTTCACCTACAACATTAACCGCAAGCTGGATGCTCTAAAGCCCGCCAAGTCGACAAGCTTCACACGGGCAGAACAAGAGCTCGAGCGTTTAGGCCAGCAGATTGGCACTTTGAAGCTGGACGGCGCTGCCGATCAATCTCCGCATCCCAAGAAACCGCTGGGAGCCTCGGCCGACCATCCGGTCGCCGTGCAGGAAGTGCGCAAGTCCGACAGACTAGACACGATTCATGGTGTTTTAGGTTCTCTGGTTGCCGTCTTTCTGGTAGTCGTCTTCACATTCTTCATACTGCTGCAGCGGGAAGACCTAAGAAATCGGCTCATCCGGCTCACCGGGCGCGGACATTTGAACCTGATGACCCAGGCGATGGACGAAGCCAATCATCGCGTCAGCCGATATCTCGCGTTGCAACTCCTGGTCAATACCTGCTACGGAACACTCATCTTCGTAGCCTTGTATTTTCTCGCGCTGCCGCATGCTCTTCTGTGGGGAGCACTGGCCGGAATTCTGCGCTTCATTCCCTACATAGGCGCACCCACGGCGGCGCTTCTACCTACGATATTTTCCATTGCGGTCTATACCGCGTGGACCCCGACTTTGCTGATCATGGCGGTTTTCTTCTTCATGGAAGTCCTGACCGCAAACTTTCTCGAACCGCACATCTATGGCAAGCAGACGGGGCTGTCGCCGCTGGCGATCCTGGTCGCTGCTGTCTTTTGGACCCTGATCTGGGGCCCGATCGGGTTGATTCTTTCTGTGCCTCTCACCGTTTGCCTGGTGGTCGTCGGTTCCCACGTGCCCAGTCTGAAGTTCCTGACAGTGCTGCTCGGCGACCAGCCGGTGATGCGTCCGGAGGCGCATTACTACCAGCGATTGCTGGCCAGCGATGCGCAAGAGGCTAGCCAGGTTCTGGATTCATACGTCAAGGAAAACTCGGTTTCTGCGGCCTATGACGGGGTGGTGGTTCCGGCGCTCGGCCTGTTCGAGCAAGATCGGCACCGCAATGCGCTCGATCAGGAAACTGTCAATTTCATCACAGAAACCGCGCAGGAGCAGGTGGAGGAACTGGGGCTGAGAAGCGACGAGCCCCAACCGGCCCATCCCGCAATTGAAACTGTCCCCAACGTCAGTCCGCCAATGAGCGCGGACAAACAACCGGCGCCCGCATCCGGTATCGCAAAGCGCGTGGTTTGCGTGCCAGTTCGGGATGACTCGGACGAAATTGTCGCGATGATGCTGTCGCAATTGCTGCGGCGTGCAGGCCATTCCGCGAAAACAATCCCTATCAAGAACGTGGACCATGTGATTGCCGACGTGTTCGACGCGCGGCCCGACGTGGTTTGTCTGTCGGCCTTACCTCCGTACGCTATGTCCTATGCACGAACGCTGTATGAGGCGTTGCAGGCGCACCAGTCAACCCTGGATATCGTGATTGGGCTGTGGAACTATGGCGGGGATCTTGCAAAAGCGGCCAAGGTGATCACCGGCGACGAGGGCAATTCGATCTGTGTCACTCTTGCGGAAGCGGTCGAGCGCGTCAGCCTTCGTGACCCTTCCGCGAAGCCGGAACGAAAGGCAGATGCGGTTGTTGCCGAGGCTCGCGTATAGTCAAAGGAACACCGTTGCACGCGGGCCGATTGCATCGACTTTTGTGGCTGTCCCTCTTTGCATCCAGAAGATTTCTGGGGCATGCTTTCAAGCTCATTTCAGATAGCGAAAACGTCGCGTCGTTGCTTACCCCGGTGCGTTTTATGGAGCAAAATGGCACCCCTGATGAACTTCAGTCATCTCGGCCCCACCGTGACAAAGTGACAGATTATGGACATTTGTGATTATCCGATTGAAAAACTTGCCAAGAAACGGCAAACTCGTTGTAGCAATCGGCATCTATCCGAAGCAATGAGCCCTGCGGGGGTCACGCGAAATGAGAACGACTGGGTGGAACCATTCCGGTTCTCACGGCGGCTCGCAACATATTTGACGATGCAATGGCCGATGGACTCAAGGGCCTTTTTTGGAGGAGTAGATTGATGATGTATTCAAAGTGGCGTGGTTTTTGCGGAATTCTCTCCCTGGCTGGATCCCTGACTCTGCTTGGCTGCAGCGTCAACGGTAACAGCTACGTGCGCGTCGTGAATGCGTCTCAGGGCCTATCGGGCTTTACTGTTGCGGCAGGTCAAACCGCGCTTGTTTCTGGCCTTCCTTTCGGCACCGAAGGGGTGCAACAGCAAGGGCACTATTCCGACATCGATTTCTCGGGTAATTATCGGCCGCTCGGAGCGGGTAACGGCCAGGGGTTGTATGTGTATACCACCCCGAGTACCAAGATTGCATCTACGACCTATTCGTTCATCAGGAGCACGCCGTACACCATTGTTCTGCAGGCGCCAGCATCGGCGCTGGCGTTCCAGGTGCTGACCGATAACAACACCGCCCCCGGCAGTGGAAACTACAGCCTGCGCGTGATGGATACGTCCACCATGGCTGGCCCGGTGGATGTCTACATTACAGCGGTCGGAGCCGGCGTGGGCGGAACGCCTGTCATCGCCAACATGCAGTTTCCAAATGTCACCAATCCTTACCTGCAATTAACTCCGGGAACCCTGGAGGTGCAAGTGACACCCGCTGGGAATCCGAGCAAGGTGCTCGCGATACAGCCCTTCTCGCCGGCATCCGGAAAAGTTTATTCCATCTTCTTCCTGGATCCTCCGAACGCTTCCGTTGCCATCGATCCTCCGACCGGCACAGGAACCAACAAGTATGGCGTGCTAGTCGTGAATGATCCAGTGATGTAGTTCGTTCGCCGCATGAAAAAGGCCTTCATTCTCTGAGGAGAGTGAAGGCCTTTTACTTGGATTAATGTCTTGCTCGCTCCCGTCGTCCTGGATCGGGATTCGATCCGAGAGCCGCGGCAGAATTGTTTAGGTTCCTTCGGACCAACCCGCCAGGTATTCTTCCTGTTCCGGGGTCAGACGGTCGATCTTGCAGCCCATCGCTTCCAGCTTCAGTCGCGCTACGCGGCTGTCCAGTTCCACCGGGACTGCAAAGACGGTGGGTTGCAGTTTCTTGTAGTTCTCCACCAGATATTCGGCGGACAGCGCCTGGTTGGCGAAGCTCATATCCATCACCGATGCCGGATGGCCTTCAGCCGCGGCGAGGTTGATCAGGCGGCCTTCGCCCAGCAGGAAGATGTGGCGGCCGTCTTTCATCGTGTACTCTTCCACGAACTCCCGAGTCGGGCGTTGCGAGGAGGAGAGACGCTCCAGCGCCGGAATGTCGATTTCGACATTGAAGTGGCCGGAGTTGGCGATGATAGCGCCGTTTTTCATCAACTCAAAATGTTCCTGGCGCAGGACGCTCTTGTTTCCTGTAACGGTCACGAACACGTCGCCGATCTTGGCTGCCTCGGTCATGCTCATCACGCGATGTCCATCCATCGCCGCTTCAATGGCGCGAAGCGGGTCGACCTCGGTGACGATGACATCCGCGCCCATGCCGCGCGCGCGAGACGCCAGGCCTCGACCACACCAGCCATAGCCGGCCACCACAAAACGGGAGCCTGCCAGCAGCACGTTGGTGCATCGAATCACGCCATCCAGCGTCGATTGGCCAGTTCCGTAGCGATTGTCGAACATGTGTTTGGTCAGCGCGTCATTCACCGCGACCACGGGATACTTCAGCACCTTGTCTTTTGCCATGGCTCGCAAGCGAATCACGCCGGTGGTAGTTTCCTCGGTGCCGGCCAGCACGCCATCCAGCACATCCTTGCGCTTGGTATGCAGAATCGAAACCAGATCGCATCCATCGTCCATGGTCAGATGCGGCTTGTGGTCAATCGCCGCCATGATGTGGGAGTAGTAGCTGTCGTTGTCCTCGCCCTTGATGGCGTAGGTGGAAATGCCATAATCGCGGGCCAGTGAAGCCGCCACTTCATCCTGAGTCGACAGCGGGTTGGAGGCGCACAATGCAATATCGGCTCCGCCGTCACGCAGCGTGATCATCAGATTCGCGGTTTCGCTGGTAACGTGCAGGCACGCGGACACGCGCATCCCCTTCAGGGGCTGGTTCTTGATGAATTCCTTGCGGATAATCTGCAGCACAGGCATCGATTGGTTGGCCCATTCAATGCGGCGTTTTCCCTGGTCGGCCAGGTCAAGATTCTTTACGTGCGAGGGGACGGTCGTCGTCGTAGCCATAGATGTCTTTTCTTTCATGGATTGAAAACACCCGCAGAACTCTGCGGTCTTCTGGAAAGGGAATTCCGAACTGGGATCGTTCCATCCCTATGTCAGGGTATCACTTCCGTAGCGTGCTCAAGAATCGCGACTCGTCTTCCAACGCCAACAAATTCTGCTTGCGCTGCAGGCCCCACCGATACCCTGTGAGACGCCCGCCCTTACCCACCACGCGATGACATGGAATCACGACCGCGACTGGATTCTGGCTGCAGGCACGCGCCACAGCTCGCGCGGCGCTCGGCTGTCCGAGGGACTCGGCGATTTCGCCGTACGAGCGTGTCTGGCCACGTGGGATCTGCTGCAGTGCCGTCCACACTCGCTTCTGGAAAGCGGTGGCGCGCACATCCAATGGCAGATCCAAAGCTGCCGGATGTTCGGACAGCTGGGACGAGACTTGTCGCACCACTGATCCGAGACCTTCCTGATCGCGTCTGAGTTCCGCCAAGGGAAAGCGCGCCGCCAAGTCATCTTCTAACTCGCTCTCCAGCAACCCGAAGGAAATGGCACACAGGCCGACGTCGGTCACCGCTACCAGCATCTTGTCGAGCGGCGAGTCGCTGATGCTGTAGCGAATCTGGACGTCCTTCCCGCCGCCGCGAAGCGCTGTCGGCGTCATTCCCAGTTGCGCATGTGCGCCCTCGTACAAACGGCTGCTGGAGCTGAATCCTGCCTGGTACAGCGCATCGGTTACGGTGTCGCCTTGAGAAACATGCTGGCGAAATCGTTCGATGCGTCGCGTCTGCTGGTATTCCCTGGGAGTAATGCCGAGGCAACGGCGAAAAATGCGCTGCAAATGAAACGGGCTCAAGCCGACTGCCTTGCCCAGCTCCTGCAGTTTGACCGTCTCATTATCGTGTCGATCAAGATAACTGCAAGCCGCCGTCAGGATCCGAAGTTGCGGATGTTCCTGGGCCGGGGTGCAGCGTTTACAGGCGCGGTATCCCGCCCGTTCCGCCAATTCGCTGGTCGGATAGAACTCGACGGACTTGCGCAACGGTCTGCGACTCGGGCATGAGGGACGGCAGTAAATGCCCGTGGTTCGCACCGCATACACGAACATCGCCTCAGCGGTCGGCGTTCGATCCATCACCATCTTCCATGCGCGGTCCCAAACGTGATCTCCAGTCATCGCACTCCTCCTTGCCTGAAGATGATCTTCCGCCAAGGCCGCTAGCGGACGCACTCCGCTTCTTGCGGTCAAAACAACTTCCCGCAGAAAAAGTATCCCACGTTCCGGGCGAGTCGAGAGAACGCCGACTGTGTCCATATTTGGGAGAATTGGGCTCCATCCACCGAGCGATCTGCATCTCATAGCCATGGGAGCGGATAGAGGCGGTCGGAGGTTCTTCCGAGGCCCCAAAGACTTCGCTTGCTGCCCTTTTATTGGTGCAGTTTCCTGGCTTATTATGATGTTGCTTCTACAAGACGAATGTGGAATTTCCATTGAGGTTTTTGCAACGGATGAGTCTCCCCTGTTTGTTCATCGCAGCCATGCTGCTACTCTCCACGCCATCCGCCGTCGCCAGTGACCACTCCGCCCTGCCGGACGCTCCCCAGCCCACAGCGGCTGCAAGGATCCCTGACCCGCCTGCGTCGTACCAGGCGAGTCAGCCGCCTCCCTCGACCACTCCATTGAAACCGGCGCCGCGCCTGGCGAAATATATTGGCACCGATCAAAGCACGGTTCGTCTATCCGCCAAAGAGAAGCTGGAACTGTCGGGTTGGGAGCAATTGCAACCCTACGCATTCGCAACGCAGTTTATGGGTGCCGGCTGGGAACACTTGATTGATAGCAATCCGCAGTACGGCACCGATAGCGGCGCGTTTGGGGAGCGTCTGGGGGCCGCGGCGCTGCTGCAGAACAGCCGCGCCATACTGTCCGATGGAATTATGGCAGCTATTTTCCGGCAAGATCCACGATACTACCGCCAGGGTCATCGGCCAGTGAAGCAGCGCATCTATCACGCGGCGGAGCGGGTCTTCATCATTCGCTCAGACGAAGGAAACTACCAGCCAAATTATTCGCAGTTGCTGGGCAATGCCGTTGCCACCGCTTTGACGATGACCTATTACCCCGCCGTCAGTGCCACCTGGCCTAAGACCGCAAAAGGTTATGGCATTTCCCTGGCGCAGGGAGCATTAGGAAACGAAATTCATGAGTTTACACCCATGCTGGAGCGGCTGGCGTTTCATCATCACGACTAGTAAGGAAGCGCCAATCCCAAAAAAGGGCAGGCTCCTGGAGCCTACCCTTTCACTGCAATGCCCAGCTGGTTATTTCTTTACTGGCGCGGCTTCTTTGGCGCCCGCCTGCTCTTTCAGTGCCGCCGCCTTGTTGGTCGCTTCCCACGTAAAGTCAGGATCGGTGCGCCCGAAGTGGCCGTAGGCAGCCGTCTTGCGGTAGATGGGTCGGCGAAGATTCAGGCTTTCGATAATGTCGCGGGGAGTCAGCTTGAAGTTCTTGCGGATAAGCTGCTGCAGCTCCTGATCCGGCACGGTTCCAGTGCCAAACGTATCCACCAGCACGCTCACTGGTTCCGCCACGCCGATGGCATAGGCCAGTTGGACTTCGCACCGGCGGGCCAACCCTGCCGCGACAATATTCTTGGCGATATAACGCGCCATATAGGCAGCGGAGCGATCCACCTTGGTCGGGTCCTTGCCGCTGAATGCTCCGCCGCCATGACGGCCGGAGCCACCGTAGGTGTCGACGATGATCTTTCGCCCGGTTAAGCCGGTGTCGCCCATGGGTCCGCCGATGACAAAGCGTCCCGTGGGATTGATGTGGTATTTGGTGTCCTCATCCAGCAGTTCTGCCGGGACGGTCGCCTGGATGACATGCTTCAGAATGTCGGCGCGCAAGTCTTCGTTGGTTACAATTTCCGCGTGCTGGGTGGAAATCACGACGGCGTCGACCCGGATCGGCTTGCCGTTGGCGTCATATTCCACCGTGACCTGGCTTTTGCCGTCGGGACGGAGGTAGCTGAGCTGGCCGGACTTCCGGACTTCCGACAGGCGTCGGGTCAGTTTATGGGCCAGGGAAATGGCAAGCGGCATCAGTTCCGGGGTCTCGTCGGTTGCGTAGCCGAACATCATGCCCTGATCGCCGGCTCCACCCGTGTCCACGCCCATGGCGATGTCGCCGGACTGTTTGTTGATCGTCGAAATCACGGCGCAGGTGTTGGAATCGAAGCCATAGACTGCGTTGTCATAGCCGATGGAGGCGACCACGCCACGTACCAGCGATTGAAAATCGACGTAGGCCCGGGTACTGATTTCTCCCGCAATCACCACCAGACCAGTCGCGGTAAGGGTTTCGCAGGCGACCCGGCTGTGCGGGTCCTGGTCGAGACAAGCGTCCAGAATCGCATCGGAAATCTGGTCGGCAATCTTGTCAGGATGTCCCTCTGTCACGGACTCCGACGTAAATAACAAACGATCTTGTGTTGGCAAATTTCCTCCTGGTGCGGGTCAAGCCTTTGAATTTGGGGAAATGGACTTGAATGCCGCTGCAATACTTGGACCCTCACTGCAGTCCGGGGAAACAGACTGGAGTGAAACGAACCCAAGTTCGCTCTTATCAGGCTAACAAATGTTTAAATTCGGGGGGCAATGGAAGCGCAGCCAATGGGCGAGAAAAGCCGATGGCGTGTCGATTATCGCAGTGAATGGGATCCGGAGTGGTGCGATTTCTTCTTCGCCACTGTCACAACGTGCGCCGGTGTGTGGATTGTGGAGGTCGCCGCGTACGTAGGCGGCGGTGAAACGATCGACAAGGCCGTTACCCGCTGGTGAACATATCCCCAGACAATCCAACCCAGCCCGCACAGCAGAAGCAACAACGCGACCACGCCGGCCCAGCGCAACTTAGTGTCCGTTACCCGCCCAGTGCGGTGAGTGGAAACGCTTAATGCGAAGGCCGCCCAGTCCTTGTCGCTAGTGACCGGCGGAGGATCTTTTTGCCCGCTGGCATCCAGAAAGCGGTCCACCCATTCGCCTTCGTCCAAGCCCAGGAAACGCACATAACTTCGTACGATCCCCTTGCTCAGGATTCCGCCAGGCAACTGGTCGAACGCATCGGATTCAAGCGCCTTCAGGCTGCGCACTGTCACCTTTGTCGTCTGGGAAATGTCTTCCAGACTGACAGAGCGGCGCTGTCGCTCGCAGCGGAGGGCTTCTCCGAAGTGTTCGATGGATGTAGTTCCTGCCGTCACAGGGTAGCTTTCTATTTGCTCTGATTATTTCGGTGCTTGCAGATTAATCCTGCACAATAATCGAGTCAAATCAATTCATAGTGAGTTCACACTGCCAAATTTGATTACGTATCTGTATAGTACCGAACGCGTACCGGAGGATATTGCACAATTCTTGTGTGCTTTTTACACCATGAAAACGATCTTTTCAATCAACCCGATATACTGACAGAGGAGCGAACCATCCCAGCTTCGTCCGTCACCGGATCTGTCGATACTCCGCCACTTTACGACCTAAAAATGAATAAGCTCATCTTCGGAAACCTGGTCTACCGCCCCCTCCGTTCGCTTCTCAGCCTGACTGCCGTCGCTATTGAAGTGGTCATGATCATCTCCGTGACCGCCATCATGCTGGGCATGCTGAACGACACCAAAGCCCGCACAGGTGGCATCGGCGCAGACCTGATCGTGCGACCCGCCAGCTCCAGCTTTCTTGTCGGCGTCAGCGGTGCTCCAGTCTCAGCCAAAGTTGCCGATGTGCTGGAGCGTTTGCCCCATGTGTCTGTGGCTTCTCCCGTCGCCGTCCAATTTGTTACCGGAAAGTCACTTGAGAATATTTTCGGCATCGATTACGAAAGCTTTAATGCTTTAAAGCCTTTTGTTTTTGTTTCCGGGACTCCATTTCAACATCCATTCGATGTGATCGTGGATGACGTTTTTGCGCGTAGCGGCAAAGGGTTCAAGGTGGGCGACGAAATCTCGATCATGAATCACCAGTTTCGAATCTCCGGAATTGTGGAGCATGGCAAAGGCGGCCGAAAGTTTATTCCACTTACGACGCTGGACCAGTTGACCGGTTCGGAGGGCAAAGCCTCGCTGTTCTACCTGAAGCTCGATACGCCTGGCAACGACACCTTGGTGGAGAAGGAGATACTGCGCACGCCTGGGATGGAAGGCTATCAGGTGCAAACCATGCAGGATCTTCTGTCGCAAATGACGCCGAGTCGACTGCCGGGCCTGGAACCCGCGCTGGATACGGTGATCGGGATTGCCTGCATCATTGGATTTCTGGTGATCTTTCAGTCGATGTACCTGGCGGTTATGGAGCGCACACGTGAAATTGGGATATTGAAAGCGCTCGGCGCGTCGAAGGGCTATATCGTTTCCTCCATCATGCGAGAGACGGGCATGTTGGCCATCGGGGGAATCGTGCTCGGTATCGCACTGAGTTTTATTGCACGAGCCGGCGTCACATCAAAATTTCCCACGATTGCATTCCCCATTACCGCGTACTGGGTTCTGTCCGCAACCATCTTGTCGCTCGTGAGCGCCTTAATCGGGGCGATCTATCCGGCCTACAAGGCGGCTCGCAAAGATCCCATCGACGCTCTGGCCTATGAATAGCGGCAACGGATGAAGTTGTTGTCCCTGGTCGCCGGGGTGACCCGACCGCCGGTCGCTGCGGCGAGCGCAGTGGACGAAACTACGATCCAGGCACCTGCCCAGTCACAGCGAAGTTACTAGTTACGGGACTTCTGGCTGCGATGCCATCGGATAGCGGAATGCGTGCTGCTTCCAGCGAGCGAGTGGACCTTCAAAGTAACGCCATGAAAGCGCGGAAATTCCCAATGCAGCCACCAGTCCAACGACCAGCGCAACACTGTGCGGAAGATAATTTCGCAGCGCGAGGTAGATGGGATAGTGCACGATGTACAGGCAATAACTGATCCGGCCCAGCCAGCGAAGCAGTGGCTGGCGCAGCAGGCGCGGCACCATTCCAGATGTACCGCTGACCGCTAACGTGACCAGCAGCCACAAGCGACCATGCCAGCCAAAGCACGGAGTAATCCGTGGCGTTAAATATGCGTTGATCGAGCGCGTTGTGCTTTGTAATCCCGGTCGCAAAATCGATCCAGATAGCCAACGCGATCAGCGCCGCGACGCATCCGTACAGCCAGCGCGCATAGCGTTGCAAGCGGGCTCGCCAGAGGTGGCCGTAGTCCCACCAAAGGACCGCCACCAGGCACCCTGCAGCCAGAGAATCCATCTGCGCGAGGAATAATTCCTGGCCTCCTTTTGGGTCGGGATAAAAGTATCTAGCCCAGGGCGTCAGCAACAAAATCAGTGCCAGGATCGTGAGCAGGGGAGCGCGGCGCGCGCGCGTAAACGTGACCAGCGGAGCCCACAGAATGTAGAAATACTCTTCCACCGACAGCGACCAGAGGACCCCAAATCCCATCACCACCCAGTCCGGGTGCGGCACGATGGTTAGGTGCGTGATTAGGGGTGGTATGAATGCCTGTAAGAAGCTGATGTACAACAATACAGTTTTCACCGGTTGCGGCGTGCCCACGCTGGCTGAGGCTATGAAATACACAAGCAGGGCCAGAAAGTAGAGAGGAAACAGCCGAAGAGAGCGCCGGATATAAAAGATCTTCAGAGCCCCGTGCTGATCGGTCAGCCGCAGCAGAATGGATGTAATCAGAAACCCGGAAAGCACGAAAAACAGGTTGACCCCCATCCAACCCCATTGCGGTCCCAGCAAAAGAAGGCTTGGATGATGGATGTAATGCCGCATTAGGACCATCGCAATGGCGATGCCGCGCAGGCCATCCAGTTCAAGAATTCTGTATGCCGGGCTATGAACGGTGGATGAGATTTCGATGGTCTCCGAAAATTGTTGCGGCGTCTGGAAGGCTCATGCGGCAGAATAGCATCGCGTCTTCTGATTGCGGCATTTCAACCCATGGCCAAATACCGAGAAACGCCATCCTATGGAATGACAGAGATTGAAAACATTGTCGCTTATGGAACGAATACGAGACAATGAGAGGTATCTTCATCGCACCGCTCGGCCCACAAATTATGAGTAAAACAGCAATCATTATTGGCGCCGGACCTGCCGGTCTGACTGCAGCCCTGGAATTGCAGCGGCATTCCGACGTTCACCCCGTCGTGCTGGAAGCTAGCAACGAGATTGGCGGCATTTCCCGCACCATTCGCTACAACGGCAATCGGATGGACATCGGCGGCCATCGTTTTTTTTCCAAGTCCGATCGCGTGATGGAGTGGTGGCTGGAAGTGATGCCCGCCGCGACCACCGATGGCGCGGGCAGTGCGATTCCCATCAGCTATCAAAACAAGCAACGCACTATCCAGGCCGGCGAGCGCGACCTTGACCCCGAAAGCAATGACCTGGTGATGCTGGTGCGTCCCCGCAAGAGCCGGATCTATTTTCTGCGCAAGTTTTTCGATTATCCCATCAAGTTGACTCCCGAAACCCTGCGCGGATTGGGATTGCCTCGCACCGTAAAGGTCGGTTTCAGCTATTTACGCGCGCGTTTCTTTCCTCGCAAGCCGGAAGCGTCGCTCGAAGACTTCATCGTCAATCGGTTCGGCAAACAGCTCTACGGATTGTTCTTTGAGTCCTACACGGAAAAAGTTTGGGGTGTGCATCCGCGCCACATCAGCGCCGAGTGGGGCGCGCAGCGTATCAAGGGCCTGTCTCTTACCAGTGCTGTAAAACATTTCGTGAAGCAGGCGTTTTCCGGCAAGAAAAAGGGCTCTGGGGATGTGAGCCAGAAGGGCGTGGAAACTTCTCTGATCGAGCGTTTTCTCTATCCAAAATTTGGCCCCGGCCAACTGTGGGAACACGTGGCATCGCTGGTGCAGAGTAATGGCGGCGAACTGCACATGCGGACGCGCGTGACGGAACTTCGAGTTGAAGGCAACAAGATTTCTGAAGTGGTCGCCGTTGATGCAGAAGGAAAGACGCACGTCTTTCAATCCGACTATGTTGTCTCCACCATGCCGATTCAACATCTGATTCGCAGTCTTGCCGCCGGGTCGACTCCCGTTCCTGCGGAAGTAAATGAAGTCAGCGAAGGCCTGATTTATCGCGACTTTATCACGGTTGGCCTGTTGGTAAATAAACTGTTGGTGACCGAGCCCGACGGCGGCCCGCTCAAAGATACCTGGATCTATATTCAGGAGCCGGACGTCACCGTCGGTCGCTTGCAGATCTTCAATAACTGGAGTCCGTGGATGGTCGCAGATCGCTCCAAGATGTGGATTGGCCTGGAATATTTCTGCAACGATACCGATCCGCTTTGGGAAATGCCGGACGAGGAGATTAAGAAATTCGCGGTTGCGGAGATGGAAAAGATCGGCATCCTCAAGGCTTCCGATGTGCTGGACGGCCACGTTGTGCGCGTGCCGAAGACCTATCCGGCATATTTCGGAACCTATGATCGCTTTGACGTAATCCAGAATTTCACGGATCGCTTCGAGAATTTGTTTCTGGTGGGTCGCAATGGAATGCACAAGTACAACAACCAGGATCATTCCATGCTGACAGCGATGGCGGCGGCGGAAAACATCATGAATAATGTCGCTGACAAGTCCAACCTATGGGCTGTGAACACGGAGCAGGAATATCACGAAGAAAAAAAAGCATGAGAGCGGAATCGCGCGCGCATTACTGGCCTCTGGCTCTGCTGTTGCTGACAATATTTCTGCTGGCGCTGCGATTTTGGCACATCCGCGCGGATTTTCCAGATTTTCACTTCTATAGTCAGGAGCGGTCCCGTTTCACCGACGAGGGCTTTTACACGAGCGCCGCGCTTCACTATTTCACTCTGGGTCGAGCGTATGTTCCAGGAAGCTGGAATCCTGCCGTGTTTATGCCTGTGTGGCCGTTGCTGGTGGGCTTCGCTTTTCACTTTACCGGAATCAGTGTGGTCGCTGCGCGTTCGTTGGCCGTGTCATGCACCTGGGTCGGCGTTTTGCTGGCGTATGCCATCGCGCGGCAGTATCGATCGCAGACCTTTGCGTGCCTCGCCGCATTCCTGATGGCCGCAAGTGCCCTTGGATTTTTTTACGGACGCCTGGCGATTCTGGAGCCTTCCTTTGTCATGTTCCTTCTGCTCGCAATTTATCTTGCGGGCAAGGTACATTCCGGCAGCTACGGGATGGCCGCGGTTGTCGGCCTGGTGTTCGTCGCGGCGACCCTGGCAAAATCAACCGCGCCATTTCTATTGCCGGCCGTTCTCTATCCAATCTGGGCAAACAATCGCGGTGAGCGCGCAGCCGCATGGCGTATGCTGGCCGTTTCGCTCGCTGTTATCCTTGTCGTGCTGTGCTGTGCCAAAGTGATTTGGCAGTTGCATTATTCGTCCGACGCGGCCATCATTCTCGGACTGAAACCCTGGTGGCAGTTGGAACGTTCTCCGCTTCGCCTGCTCCGCTTCTTCTTCCGCGGCACATGGATTGATCCAGTGCTGTTCCCATTGGCTCTCGCGGCCGTTGTTGCGGCGGCTTGGCGGCTGTGGTCCTTTTGGCATGACACCCTTTTCGTGACGGCATTTCTGTGGGAAGCAGGATACGCTGCATTCATCGCTTTTCACTACGATGGTCCGCCTCGATACTTCGTCACGCTGATCGCGCCCACAATCTGGCTGGCTATGATGTTTCTGGAGTGGATGTGGAGCGCGAACAGGCGTTTGGCCCTGGTTGTCAGCGCCAGCGTTGTCCTATCCGTGCTGTGGAACTTGGCATCGATAGCCGACTATGCGATGCACCCGCGGTATAGTCTTGTCGGTGCCAGCGTCGCGATCAAGCAGGTCATTGTCGCCGAGCATAAGAAGAATCCCGCGCAACCTGAATTGCTGGTTGGCCGCGGGGCAGATGAAATCTCGTTGCTGAGTGGAGGAATGGCGGCCATCGACAGCGATGGCGCGATGCCCCTTGCGGAGAAGCTGGAGGTCTATCACCCCGGCTGGTTCATGGACTGGACTGGGGGTCTCGCCACTCTGCGAATGGAAACAGTGGCGGCCCACCGACGCCTGATCGAGAGGGCCGCATATCCCGAGTTGGATCGTTATCGCGATGCAGGTATCGTGCTATATCAGATATTCCCGAGAGGCCCGCAATGACTAACCATAACTCCGCGCCAGATGGAGATTCCGTATCTTCGGCGAGGAAGACTTCCCATCGACGGACCGGCACGTGGTTGGTTCCTCTGTTGGTTTCGGCGATAAGCTTGTCCTACGCATTCCTGGACTGGGAGATCTACCGGCAAAAATTTCGAATCCATCCGGATGGATGGATGCTGTATTTTTCGGGAGGTATTCAGGCCCCCTGGCAATACCGGATCGGCGTTTGGGAAGCGGTGCTCTGGCTGCATCAATGGTTCCATCTCAAAGCGTATGACGCGCTGACGCTGATCGATGTGTTGTGCCTGGCATTGTCCCTGTGGCTGGTCCTGCGAGTGCTGCGCAACTTCGAAGACTACAAAATTGCGTCCGTGCCGATACAATGGCTCGCTATGGCAGGTGTGCTATTTCT
This sequence comes from uncultured Acidobacteriota bacterium, assembly GCA_963817855.1. Lineage (GTDB taxonomy): Bacteria > Acidobacteriota > Terriglobia > Terriglobales > Acidobacteriaceae > JAKAAZ01. The sequence goes on from CAWFQA010000001.1 coordinate 1,100,995, forward strand.
TGCCGAATACTATCTGGTCTGGGGGCATTGGTTTCAAACCGAAGACACCATGCCCTCCATCTTGTTTGTCACGTTGAGCGTGGCGCTGGTCTGTGGAGAGATCGTGCGGAGCAGGGTTCTGGCCTGCCTGCTGCTCGTTTGCCTGGGTGGGATTCAGGGATTCATTCGCGCGGATGTTGCAGTCGTTCTGCACGCAGGATTTTTTCTTGCAGTTGTTTTCAGCAAACGGAAAGTTCCGCTGGGAAGGGCATGGCAGGCGGCGAGCAGCCTGCTGGCAGCGTTTGCCGCCGGCTGCGTACAGCTATATTTGATGCTCGTAAGGTTTCCGAATGCCCACTATGGATCGGAAGGTGTAGTTCAACTGGCGACAAACCTGAAGCCGGAAATGTGGGCCACCATGTTGCTGGCTCTTCTTCCCTTTGGGCTTCTGCTGGGCTTGATCGCCAGTAAGCGCTATCGCCCGGGCGCGGTGATGGGGATGCTCCTGATCAGCTCGCTATTGTATTTTCCACTCTGGGCAACGGTTGGACTGCTGGATGAAGTGCGCATCTTCCTGCCCTTTGCTTTCGCGCTGATGCCCGCAACTGTGTGGGCGTTGATTGGCCTGATGCCGCAAGCTAGCCCAGAAAACTAAATGTGACAGCTGGTCGCGCCGCGCTTTTCCAGATATTTCTGGTGATATTCTTCCGCCGGCCAAAACGTTTGCGCTGGGACCACCTGGGTGACAATTGCCTTTGCATACTTGTGCTCGGCGGTCAGCCGAGCGATGGTCGCAGCGGCTGCCTGCTGCTGTTCCGGAGAATGATAAAAAATCACCGAGCGGTATTGCGTTCCGAAGTCCGGACCCTGCCGATTCAGTTGAGTCGGATTATGTTCCGCGAAAAAAGCGTCGAGCAGCTGCTTATACTTCACCTTGGCTGGATCGAACGTGACCTGCAGAACCTCGGCGTGGCCGGTCTGGTCAGTGCAAACGTCGCGATAGCTGGGGTTTTCCAGTGTTCCGCCCTCGTATCCGACGGCCGTTTCCACCACTCCATCAATGCGATCGAACGCCGCCTGCACACCCCAGAAACATCCTGCTCCAAATGTCGCTTTTTCCATGGTTCACCCCGCGATTCGCGCGAAACTCCCGCTCCTAGCTCAGTATAACGAGCCCCGGTGATCAGTCCAAAGCGCGGCTATCGGGTGCGCGGACCGCGTTTGCGGCTCAGGGCCGAAGTCTTCGACAGTTGTGCTCGCGGCCCGGATCGCGGCTTCGACTTAGGTGACGTATGCTCACCCTCTCGGGGAAAGGTCAGCTTCGCTGCACGATAGAGCGCCCGAACTTCTTGCTCCGCCAATTCCCGCGATTCACCGGGCGGAAGGTCCAGCACCAGTGGGCCATATTCGACGCGCCGAATTTTCTCAACATGGTGTCCGATTTCCTCGAACATTTTTCGCAGCTGGCGATTGCGGCCTTCTGTAATCGTGATCTCATACCACGGATTTTCGCCCGCTCGAAATAGTCGGACCGTCGCGGGCGCTGTGCGCACTCGCGCCTCACGACCTCGGTATCCCGTGTTCGACTCAATTTCGCCGAGGGGGATCGAAACGCCCCGGCGTAGCGCGTTCAATGCGTTCTCATCCGGGATGCCGCTTACTTTCACCAGGTAGGTCTTCGGCACGTGGGAGGCGGCGCGCGTCAGCGCATTCGCGAGTTCGCCGTCGTTCGTCATCAGCAGCAAACCCTCGCTGTGATAGTCGAGCCGGCCCACCGGAAACATACGCAGCTTGACGCGCGAAAAGAATTCCATCACCGTCGGCCGTCCCTGCGGATCGCTCACCGTGGTGACAAACTGCTTCGGCTTGTTCAGCATGTAGTAGCGATATTCATCTGCTGGACGGATCAGTTTTCCGTCCACACGGATGTGATCGTGCGCAGGGTCCGCCTTGCTGCCTAGTTCGCTGACGACCTGCCCGTTCACCTGCACCCGGCCCTGCAGGATGAATTCTTCCGCTTTACGTCGCGACGCAATGCCGGCACTGGCAAGGATTTTCTGAAGACGTTCCACTTTGCCGGCTGGGCGCTCGGGTTTTTCATCCTCAGGCGCGGCGAGAGCGGCTGTCTCCGCTTCTTTGGCCCGCTTCATGGCTCAGATCCAGACGATTCGCCTGAGGTCTCTACAGTGAATCTCTCTTCTGTAGCTGTTTCTGTATCCGTGGCTGTTGCGGACTCAGAAGGCATGGCATCCAAATCACTCGCGTCCGACTCGGCCATGTCCGCAGCCATCTTTTCGAATTCTTCCATGCTAGGCAATTCGCTTACATCCTTCAGCCCGAAGCGCAGCAGAAATTCCTTGGTGGTCTTGTACAGGATGGGTCGCCCGATCACCTGCTTGCGTCCAGCCGTCGTGATGAGTTTCCGGCTCATCAAGCCGCCCAGCACGCCGGATGTATCGACGCCGCGAATCTCGCTGATCTCGGGCGCCGTCACCGGTTGCTTGTAGGCGATGACGGCGAGCGTTTCCAGCGCCTGTAGCGACAGCTTCATTTGCGGTTTCAGGCTTTTTACAAAGGAACGCACTGCATCGTGGTATTCCGCTTTGGTGGCCATGCGGTAGCCTCCGGCAATCTCGCGAATCTCCATGCCGCGCTCGCCGTTGGCATATTCCGCGATCAATTCGTCCACAATTGGCTGTAGTGCCTGCTTCGCCTCACGCTCTCGCAGACGCGCCCGCTTGCGCGCTTCCGCGTCCTCCATCGGCAGCGCAGGTTGCTCGCCAGCCTCCGAGCCTTCGTCCGATGTTGCCGGTACGGCATCCGCGGTGGGTTCCGCTGAAGCATCTCCTTCGACGGTCTCGCTCGCCGGCGCTGCACCATTCTCAGGCTGTGTCACCTCGAATGGCAGACCCGCCGCGGACTTGGCTGCAAGGGCCTCATCGGCAAAGATGGAGGCCAGCTGCGCCAATGTAATCGGCTCTTCGGCCGCGTAGATCACTGCTTCGATTTTGGCTTTTAAGCTCATGGGTTTTCAGGAATCTCTAGGATACCAATCGTGGACCATTCGACCGGCTTTAACGCCAATCGTCACGGCCTTCCACCATGGTCGACTCAAAATTGTCGTGTTTCTTGATGTAGATTTCTCCGAAGTTGCCCGTCTGGCGCAACAGAATTGCCTGCAGCCGCACAAGCTCCAGCAAAGCGAGAAAGGTGCAGATCAGCGCCCGTTCCGACTGTACATGTTGCAGCAGGCGTCGTAGGCCAACCGGACGATCTTCCATCACCAGTCGACGCCGCACATAGTCGATCATTTGCGCTACCGTGACCGTTTCTTCGTCCACATTCAACACAGGCCGCTGCCGCGCGCGGTCGAGAATCTCGCGAAACACGCGAACCAGGTCGACCGTATCAGCGGCAATCTCCGGTTCTGCACCTTCATCGTCCAGAAATTCCCGAATTGCCGGGTTCGTCCACGACGATTCTTCCAGCATTTGCTTCTGCAACAGCATCTGCGCCGCGTTTTTGAATCGTTGATGCTCCAGCAGCCGCTCCACCAGCTCCCGGCGAGGATCTTCATCTGCAGCATCGGTGGTGCCATCATCTTTGCGCGGCAGCAGCATCTTGCTTTTAATGTGAATCAGCAATGACGCCATGTAGATAAACTCGCCTGCGCCGTCGATGTCCGACTGCTTTAGATTTTCAATGTAAGCCAAAAACTGGCCGGTGATCTTGGCGATGGGAATGTCGTAAATGTCGATGTCCTGCTTGCGGATCAGGTCCAGCAGCAAGTCGAGCGGGCCGTCGTACACCTGGCCAACCGTCACGCCGTAAGGGAATGTATTGGCCTCTTCCTGCGCCGCTTTTTTCTCGGCAGCACGTTCCGCAGCCCTGGCCGCGGCTTCGGCGGCCTTATCCTTGTGCTCCGGGGCAAACGGCGGATTGGCCGGGAGATGCAATTGCTCCGGCGGTGCCGCAGCCGCCCCCTCAGCATCCGTTGCAAAGACCTCGGGACTCTTCACCTCATTCGCGGCTTCGTCCGACGCACTATTCGTGCGCGCCGCGTCGTCCTGGGATTGAGCAGAATCCGTCATCGTGCTACGCCTGCGGGGGCAGTTTCAGTCTGCGGCAGATGCATCGCATCCCGCACCTGCTGCATGGTCTGGTCTGCGCGCGAACGTGCCCGAGCCGATCCATCTCGAAGAATCTCCCACACCTGGTCCGGCTTGGCTTCAAAGCCGCGTCGCCGCTCCTGGATGGGAGCGAGTTCGGCAACTACCCCATCGGCCAGCCAGCTTTTGCATTCAATGCAACCGATCCCTGCCGTGGTGCAACCCTCGCGAGCTTTCTGCTGTGTCTCTGCGGAAGAAAAAATCTTGTGCAGGTCGAACACCGGGCACACATCCGGATTGCCAGGATCGCTACGGCGAATGCGTGCCGGGTCGGTAACCATGGTCTTTAGCTTCTGGCGAATCACTGGCTCCGGATCGGCCATCTGGATGGTGTTGCCGTAGCTCTTCGACATCTTGCGTCCATCGGTGCCGGGCAGCTTCGGCGATGGCGTCAGCAGCGCCTGCGGCTCAGGAAGCACCAGCGGCTTTTCCGGATAGAAAAAATTAAATCGTCGCGCCACTTCCCGCGTCAGCTCCACATGCGCCACCTGGTCCTGGCCCACCGGTACCAGGTCCGCCTGGTAGATGAGGATGTCGGCCGACTGCAGCAGCGGATACCCGAGGAATCCATAGGTGCTCAGGTCCTTGCCGCCCGCCGCAACGTCGCCAATTTGCTGCTGCTGCTCCTTGTAGCTCGGCACCCGTTCCAGCCATCCCAGCGGCGTAATCATTGAGAACAGCAGGTGCAATTCCGCGTGCTGCGGCACCCAGGACTGCACAAACAGCGTCGCGCGATCTGGATCAAGTCCGGCCCCTAACCAATCCAGCGCGACATCGAGAGTGTTCTGTTTCACATTCGCCGTATCGGCATAATCCGTGGTCAGGGCATGCCAGTCGGCAATAAAAAAATAGCACTCATACTCGCGCTGCAGCCCCACCCAGTTGTAGAGCGCGCCCATGTAGTTGCCCAGGTGCAGCTTGCCGGTGGGACGCATCCCGCTCAGCACACGCTTGCCTGGGGCGCTGCCACGCTCAACTGCCTTCGATTGGATAGATTCGCTCATGATCTCGGAATGTGTAGATTGCCTTTGCTAATGCTTCAATCGTATCGAAAGTATAGGGCAGCAGGATAAAGATAGGCAGCTTTCGCGGCAGTAGAGGTTTGAAAAAACAAACGGCCGGCACTGAACTAAGAGTTTTGGTCGTGAGGCGCTCCCAACAGATTTGACCGCATCGATTGATTATCCGGGTGAATCTTGTAGTTCCCGTAGAGAAGCAATCGGAGAATAGAATTTGGACGGAGATACCAACTGGCCCAACTTAGCGGGGTATCTCCATTCGCGTCGACCGCATCGATTTTCGCACCTGCATCCAGCAACAGCTTGATGGTGCCTTCATCTCCAAACGCAGCCGCACGGTGGAGAGGCGTCTCCCCTTTTGTCCTGCAATCACGCATGAATCCCCCGGTCTCGGCTCCGTTTTTTGCCATAACGTTTGGGTTTGCCCCATGCATCAACAGCACCTTCAGGACTCGGTCGTACACCACACGGTCTGTTTTGCATAATGCGCTGTGGAGTGCCGTCTCTCCATTATCTGCATCTGCTTCGTTCACCTTTGCACCCTGTTCGAGCAGGAACATACATAAACGCCAATGTCCGTGGAACGTTGCTGCGTTCAGACCAAGGTTGTGTCCAAGGGAGTACAGGGTCGCACCCTGGCTAAGCAAAAATCTCATTGCGCTGACGTCGCCGTAATAAGCGCACCACTGCAAGAGCGACACCCCGTTCTTATCCAGGGCGTTAGGCGAGTGGCCTTGTGATAAAAGCGGGAAAACGAGGTCTGTGCGGCCATCGACAAATTCATTCACCAGCGATTCAACCGTTGGTTGTGGCACCCGGTGAACTCCCTCAACTCAATTTTCGTGACAACGCAGCAGGTAGCCCAGATAGCGGCAAAGTTTCATCGCTGGTTGGATCCAATATCCGCTAGTGGTTTGCTGCCCATTCGAACCCCTGGTTGCAAACTCATCCCGACTCGGAAGTGTGACAGAAGCGGAGTGCTACATGCCAAGCAGGATATGGTTGAACACGCTCAGCATCGGGCTGACAATCATCCCGATAAAGCGGCCGCCAAAGAGGAATACCAGGATCAGTCCAATCATCCCAATCGAGTCGTAGGCCCGCAGCCAGTTATACGGCAGCATGTGACGCACCACATGGCTGCCATCGAGCGGCGGCAATGGAATCAGGTTGAAGGCCATCAGGATCAGGTTCAACAGCACCGCATAGTACAGCAGCAGCGTCAGCGGAAACAGAATCGGGCTGGCATGCATTACGTTGGGATCGATCATGCCCATTTGCGCCGCCATCATGGCGGAAACCACCGTGCCCGCGCTCACAACCTTCAGCACCAGCAGGATCAGCGTAGCCACAATCGCCGTCAGCAGATTGCTGGCCGGCCCAGCCAGCGTGGTGAGAATGTCATCCCGCTTGATGTGCTTAAAATTGCGAGTCGTCACCGGCGTCGGCTTGGCCCAACCAATCAGCGGAAAGCCAGCGTAGACACACAACAGCGGTATCAGAATGGTGCCGAAAGGATCGATGTGTTTGATGGGGTTCAGCGTCACCCGGCCCAGCATGCGGGCCGTCGGGTCACCCAGTCGCCACGCCATCCAGCCATGCGACGCCTCGTGCAGGCTGATGGCAAACAGCAGCACCACAATTTGAAAGACGATCAGAACTGCGTGTAAATTCATGCGCTGATGCCGATGGTATAGCAAAACCCCGGAGGGGTGTATTCCGGAGCCGAATCACTCGAGCTGACGCGACCCCCAGGGAGCGGCGGACCTGAATGAAACTGCACAGGAATGAGTCGCCCGGGTTTCGCTCTAGCACGCAGACGATCACTCGCCGAGGTCGCAGACCGTACTGCTGCGCCCCACTTCACGCGATCTGTATTGGCTGCAGCCTCCACGACTCTATTCTGCGGCATTCGTAGCTTGATCGACCACTTGCCCACTCGAGTCGTACCTTGCATAGTCCAGAATCCTGGTTCCAGCGGGAACCACCATCTTCTGCCGATCGTCGAGCACGGAGAATTTATGGATCGTGCAATTGTCCTCGATGGTCAGGTTGTAGCCGAAGGTAAATTCGACACCGCGATAAATCCGCACGTGCTTGCCAAGGTGTTTGAAGATGTGATGGCCCAGCATGCAGCGAAAGCGCGAACCCAGCCAGACGTTCAGCCCTACCGGGGAGCGGTCGAACATCTGCCAGAACCAGATCAACGGCTTCACCTCGGCATACTTTTCCGGGTCCACGTCGGGGTAGTATTCCGGGCGCAGCGTTGCATTGCGCGGGTCCAGCGTCAGCTGCAGCACGTTGAACGGCAACTCCGTCACCAGGGTGAAATTGAGCTTGCCGCCATGCGGTCGTCCCAGATAGAGCTGGTGCAGCTCGTCTCGAACAATTTCGCTGCGGATTTCCGGCCTGCGGTGGCGGGTAAATTCTGCGTCCAGATGCGCCAGCCACCGCAGATAGGCGGATTCCGCCTCCGGCAGCGGCTTCAATTCGCGTTCCTGTTCCTCGGGCATGCTTCGACTCCTCAGGAAAGGGTAGCAGCCGGAGCGCTAGCAGGTCACTGGATCGAGAAGACCGCATAGACCGTGGCCGACCGCTCCACTTTTTGCGCGCTGATCGACAAGGAGGGAGGGGGCGGGGGCCGAAGGGGAGGTTCTTGCATCTGGGTGCGCATCATGATGGGTCGGGGACCCTCCGGGGCTTGGTTGCTGGCATAGATCAACTCCCGCAATTGGATGCCAAGTCCCTTGGCCATCTGCGATGCAATCGCGCGTGCACGCGACAGCGCATTCCCGGCGGCCTTGGCTTCCAGCGCTTTCTCGTCCGCCACTGTCCAGTCAATCTGCCCGCTGCTGTTGGCGCCGGCGTTCACCGCCCTATTCAACACACTCGCCGCATCGTCCGCCTTGGTCTGCACCGTCCAACTTTGGCGCACCTGGAATCGCCGCTGAGCCTGCTCTGCCGAAGGCAGTTTTTCCAGCTCGTACTGCTGCGTTTCCGCCACGCTTTGCGACTCACTCTGGATGTCTGTCTTCACGATGCCCTTAGCAGTCAGCGCGCCGATGATGGCATTTGAGGTCTTCGAGCCTTTGGCGTACGCTGCCTCGGCATCCGGCGCGTAAGCAACGAAACCAACGTGAACCGTGGCCGTATCGGCCATGGCGCTGGCTGTATCGGTCGCGGTAATGGCGATGGTGCGGTTGTCTTTGTTGATCTGAATCTGCTGTGCGGAAGCGGTCGCGGCAAACAGGCCGCAAACTGACGCGGCCATCAAAAATCGCGAAGTATTCGGAAGAAATTTCATGCAATCCTCTTCAGGTTCAAATGCGTCACAGTCTCGTTAGACACCACCAACGTTCAAGTCACGCTATTTTTCTTGAACATTATCGCGCCTGCTTCCCAAATTCCACCAACGCTGCCAGCGTCTTCGATACGGCTCCAGAATCGATCGCTCGTGCGGCATGCTCGATTCCGTCTGGAATGTTCGGCACTATCCTCGCTGCCAATAACGTTACCGCCGCGTTGATCAGAACAATATCGCGACGCGGCCCCTTTTCCCCCGCGAAAATCGCCTGCAAAATGGCCGCGTTTTCGGCTGCGTCGCCGCCTTGTAGCTCGGATAGCTGAGCTCGTTCGATACCGGCATCCTCGGGTGAGAACCTCCATAGTCGAAACGCACCGTTCTCCACCTCGGCAATCTCCGTCTCTCCACTGAGCGTGATTTCATCCAGTCCGTCCGTCCCGTGGACGACGAAGCCATGTCGTACTCCCAGCTTCACCATTGCTTCCGCGATCAGCGGGACCAGATCGGCCGCATACACTCCCAGAATCTGCGCTGGCGCCAGTGCCGGATTGGTCAGCGGCCCTAGAACATTAAACACGGTCCGCCTGCCCATCGACCGCCGGATCGGCTGTACACGTCGCATTGCCGGATGCATCAACGGCGCGAACAGGAATACAAATCCCGTGGCGCGCAGGCACTCCACCGCTTGTTCCGGAGTGAGTGCAGTCGGCACCCCCAGCGCATCCAGCACATCCGCCGAACCACAACGGCTGGTCAGGCTGCGGTTGCCGTGCTTGGCAATTTTCGCTCCGGCTGCCGCTGCCACCAGCGCCACGGCCGTCGAGATGTTAAACGTTCCGCTGGCATCGCCGCCGGTGCCGCAGGTATCCACCAGCATCGCGCGTTCCTCGTCTGTAAACGGCACGGTCACGGCAGCCGCACGCATGGCGTCGACAAATCCGGCCAGCTCATCGGCTGTAACCGGACGCGACGCCAGCGCCACCAGCACGGCCTCAATCTGCATATTGGGCAGTTCGTTCGTCGTGTCTTCCAAAATGGTCTGCATCATCGCGCGAGCCTGCTCGCGGCTCAACGTCGCGTGGCCTTCGTTCAAAATCGACAATGTTCGGATCAGGTCAGTCATTGCAAATAGGCTTTCGCAACCCACGGACTCGCGCGCAAGTTTGCTCCGCCCCCGCTCGTCCGATAGTATCGAAGGTTCGCTGTCTTTTGCTTTCTCTTGTGCGCGGCAGACACGTTGCTGTGCCATCTGGTCAGCGGCGCACCGTTACAATTAGAGACAATCCTTATGAAAATTCACGAGTATCAGGCAAAAGACATTCTTGCGAAGTATGGGGTTGCCGTGCCCCGCGGAGAAGTAGCCAACACGGTGGAAGAGGCCGTGGATGTGGCCAAGAAACTGTTCGCTGCGGGCGCCAACGGCGTCGTAGTCAAGGCCCAGATTCACGCCGGCGGCCGCGGCAAGGGAGGCGGGGTGAAAGTGGCCAAGAACCTCGCCGAAGCCGAGGGATACGCCAAGAAGATTCTTGGCATGCAGCTGATCACGCATCAAACCGGGCCCGAAGGCCAGAAAGTCAAACGCCTGCTGATCGAAGAAACTGCAGCCATCGACCGCGAACTGTACCTGGGAATGGTGCTGGATCGAGCCGCCGCCAAAATGGTCTTTATGGCCTCCAAATCGGGCGGCATGGAAATTGAAGAAGTCGCCGCCAAAACTCCCGACGCCATATTCAAGGAACACATCGATCCGGCGGTCGGCTTTCAGCCGTACCAGGCCCGCAAGCTGGCTTTCTCTCTCGGGCTCAAGCCGACCCAGATTAACCAGGCCGTGCACTTCATGTCTGGCCTCTACAAGGCCTGCGTCGAAAACGATGCCTCGTTGATGGAAATCAATCCCTTCATCACCACAAAGGATGACAAGCTGTTTGCGCTCGACTGCAAAATGAACTTCGATGACAATGCCATGTTTCGGCATAAGGAATTGAAGGAGCTGCGCGACACCAATGAGGAAGATCCGCTCGAAGTGGAAGCTTCGAAGTTCGCGCTGAACTACATTCGTCTCGATGGCAACATTGCCTGTATGGTGAATGGCGCCGGCCTGGCCATGGCGACTATGGACATCATCCAGTACGCCGGCGGCTCTCCTGCAAACTTTCTAGATGTGGGCGGCGGCGCCAACCAGGAACAAATTGAAAATGCCTTCCGCATTCTGCTGTCCGATAAGAACGTCAAGGCCGTGTTTATCAATATTTTTGGCGGCATTCTGCGTGTCGACACACTGGCCCGCGGCGTAGTGGAGGCGGCCAGAAAAATGAACGTGCAGGTGCCCGTCATTCTGCGCCTGGAAGGCACGAACGTGGAAGAAGGGCGACAGATTCTGAAGGAGTCAGGCCTGAATTTCATCATCGGCCAAACCATGAAGGACGCAGCCGAAAAAGCGGTGAATGCAGCGAAGGGGAGCAAATAGATGTCAGTATTAGTCGATAAAAAAACTCGCCTGATCGTGCAGGGAATTACCGGCCGCGAAGGCACCTTCCATGCCAAGGGCTGCGCTGAATATGGCACCAAAGTTGTCGGTGGAGTCACGCCGGGCAAAGGTGGCACCACCCATGAGGGCTGGCCGGTCTTCGACACCGTGGATCAGGCCGTCAACAAAACCGGCGCCAACGCCACCGTCATTTTTGTGCCGCCGCCATTTGCCGCGGACGCCATTCTGGAAGCCGAAGATGCGGGTATTCCGTTGATCGTCTGCATCACAGAAGGCATTCCCACGCTCGACATGGTGCGCGTGTGGGAAAAGCTGAAGCATTCCACTTCGCGCCTGATTGGGCCTAATTGTCCCGGCATCATCTCGCCAGGAAAATGCAAGATCGGAATTATGCCGGGGCGCATTCACTTGGAAGGCAATGTCGGCATCGTTTCCCGCTCCGGCACCTTGACATATGAGGCTGTCTTTCAGCTCACTCAGCGCGGCATCGGCCAGTCGACCGCCATCGGCATCGGCGGCGATCCCATCATCGGCACCACCCACGTCGATGGACTTCGCTTGTTGAATGAAGACCCCGACACCGAAGCAATCATCCTGATTGGCGAAATTGGCGGCACCGCCGAAGAGGCTGCGGCCGACTACGTCAAGAAGCACGTCAGGAAGCCCGTAGTGGGCTTCATCGCTGGCCAGACAGCGCCGCCGGGTCGACGTATGGGCCATGCGGGCGCGATCATTTCCGGCGGGCAGGGAACAGCGGCCGATAAGATGAAGGCGCTCGGAGCGGCAGGCATTCACGTCGTCAAGTCGCCGGCACTCATCGGGGAAACCCTGGCCCAGGTCATCGGCAAGGCTTAGCCAAATTTAAAATCTTCAACCAGCTCAAGGAGAGTTTTCATTGCAACGTACGTTTAGCATCGTCAAGCCGGATGCCGTCCGCAAGGGCCAGACCGGCGCCGTCCTCAGTATGATTGAGTCCGCCGGTTTCCGCATGGTCGCCATCAAGCGCCTATCGATCAGCAAACAGCAGGCTGCAGGATTTTATGCGGTCCATGCTCAGCGTCCATTTTTCAATTCGCTGACGGAGTTTATGTCGTCCGGTCCCATCTTCGTCATGGTGCTGGAAAAAGAAAATGCCATCGCCGACCTGCGCAAACTAATGGGCGCCACCAACCCCGCAAACGCGGAAGAAGGCACCATCCGTAAAAAGTTTGCCGACAGCATTGAAGAAAATACGATTCACGGGTCGGATGGAGAAGACACCGCCGCCTTTGAGATCGGCTACTTCTTCGCCGGCTACGAACTGGCATAACCTCTGGCACAATCATTCACGCGATCCTGCCTCTTTCCTATGGGGGCAGGTTTGCATGTGGATCCATTGGAAATGAAAGACGGCACACTGGCCGCACACGCGGCTCTGCGCAGTTTTGCGCTTCGATGCCGTTATTGAGTTTTTAGGGGGAGAGGAAAGCGGAAGGAATTAAGACTGGAGATAGGGGGGAGGGCCTAAATTCCAATCCGCTTCTGATTGAGATATTGATTCGTGGACGATCTAGGTGTCAAAGTACGGAAGGAGCAACACTTTGGTCACTTATGGAACGGGTTATGTAAGTGCCAATGTTTACTACCGGATGGAGTCGCTCCGCCAGACGTATCCAAATGACCCAACCGGAAAATTGGGCCCGCGGAGAATCCAAAATTCTGCTGCGCCGTTCCGCTATAGCGAGTGATCAACAGCTCCGGCTGCGCGCGGAAGGCAATTCGCGGAGTGTAGTTGTAATCGAAAGTGCCGCCGATGGCGCTGCTGAAGGTCCATTGCGTCGGAAATAATCCGATCGTCCGCACATCCAAACCGTGCAGCGTGGCGGCGTCGAAGATTCCCCAGGCATTGCCGAATATCGCATGGAACGTGCCCGATGCCTTCGCCCGGCGAAAGACTCGATACTCCGGACCCGCCATGAAGTAGAACTGCATTATGCGTGGGCCGGTGATGGTCCGATTGTTATAGCAGGTGGTCGAAAAAGGTGTGCAGTACGGCGGCTGCCCTGGACCCGCGGTGTTCGGAAACACGCCGGAAGTTCCGATGTATTGACGCGCATCCCCCAGCAAACCCCAGTGCCATCCCAGCCAGTAGGTTCCGGCCGCTTCCCATCCGCCCATGTTCGCCCGCTGGATCAACTCTGGACCGGCCAAAAAATTTGTGTAGGCAAATCCACCATACAGATCCCAACGGTGGTTGTAGTAGACATTCGGGCCCGATGGCGGCGCTGGCGGGATATAGTTCCCCGTGCTCACGTTGTGATTCTGCGGATTATTAATAGTCGGGGTGGCGCCGTTACTGTTGGTGGTGTCGCTGCTGCTGGACTGGGACTGTGACTGCGCCAGCCCAAGCATGGATGTTGCCATGAAAACAGCGCACAAATACACTCCCAGCTTCAGGCGGCGGCGAGCCACCTGAGGAGGAAGAAAGCAAAACAGACTCATCCTGATCTCCAGCATTTAGTGTATCGGAACCGTTGGGTTTCGTCTGGCGGGGGCAGACAGCCAGGCAAACTCTTCAGGGCGCAATCAGCTACCGCTCTCGCTGGCGCAAAACTGCCGCCGCCGTTTTCAGGTCGGCTTCCGTATCGACCCCAATCGTGTCATGCTCCACCGGCTCGACGTGGATGGCAATTCCATTCTCGAGCAATCGCAACTGCTCCAGCCGCTCGACTGTCTCCAACTGGCTGCTCGGCAGGCCAGGGAAGCGATCGAGAATGTGCTTCCGGTAGGCATACAGCCCCAGGTGTTTCCAATACAGAAGGCGGCCGCCATTTCCATCGCGATCGAACGGAATCGTCGCTCGCGAGAAATAAAGCGCCCTGCCATTGTGATCGACGACAACCTTCACCACGTTGGGATTGGCAATGTCCTCCGCGGGGCATCGTGTTCGCAGCGTGGAAACATCGACGTCCGCTCGCCGGAAGGGAAGCAGCAGCGCGTGGAAATGTTCTGGACGCAGCAGGGGTTCGTCCCCTTGAATGTTGACGAAAATATCGTTCGACTGATCCCGCGTATTTTCCCCGCTCAGCTGTTGCGCAACCGCGTGGACGCGGTCGGTTCCGCTGGCCAGGTCCGAAGATGTCATCCGGCACTCCCAACCCTGCGCCTGACAAAGATCAGCCACTTCTTTCGCATCGGTGGCCACGATCAGCCGATCGAAAACGCCCGCGCTGGACGCAGCCTGATGCACCCACGCCAGCATCGGCTTGCCTGCGATCTCTCGCAGAACCTTGCGCGGCAATCGCGTCGAAGCCAGCCGCGCCGGGATGACGCCGATGACCTGCGCGCCAGCCAAATTAGAGGATGTGGGCATGGCAAATCTGAGTCTAAAGCAAAATCTTTCCGCCCATGACTGTGCACGCATTGCGCGCTCACCTTCGAAGCCTCACTGCGGCAGGATCGTGACTCGCCGCTCTCCGGTCTGCAACGAAACGCGGTGCGGTTTGCCATGAATCGGCAGGCTTGTTAGTTCGGCAGCTTCGCCATAGCCTGGACCTGCCTTCGGCACACCCTGGTCATCGAGATCGACCATTGACTCCACCCCGACCAGGCACAGCAGTGCGCCCCACGTGTAGTTGCGATTGCCGCCGACACTTCCATCAATGCTGAGGAAATTCTCTCCGCAGTATCCATTCGCCAGCCAATTATCCATAAAAAGATGCACGCTCTTTTGCGCGAAGGCCGTCTGTAATTCCGGCGACGCGTAGCGCTTCACGCCCTGAAACACCAGGTAATTCACCGGTCCCCAGATCGTTCCGTGCCAGTAGGTTTGCTCCAGAAACAGCGGATCGCGGCGGGAAACCGTCGGCAAAACCCACTCTCCCCAGAACTGCTCCGGATCGGTCATCACCGCCAGCACTTTCTTTGCGCGGGGGGCATCCGCGGCTCCGCTGATCAGCGGATAAAAATTGGCCGGCGTGATGCGAGTCAGAAAATCGCCGGGCGTCCCATCCTCCTTGTCCCAAAAACGGCTGCAGTAGAGTCCCAGCGTCTCATTCCACAACTTCGCGTTGATGTGGGCATTCATGTCTGTCGCATGCTTACGGTAGCGCTTAGCGTCCTCCGGCTTTCCGATCGCATCGGCAATCAAGGCCAGGTGATGCGCATCCATCGCCCACAACGAACACAAATCCACCGCATAGCAATTCATGGTGTGGCCCACCATCTTTACGCCCTTGACGCCTTCAAATTGCGGCGTGTCGTCCCACCCGGTCTCATCCTGTGCCGCGCCCAATTCGCCGGTGCTGCTGCCCCATTGCAGCAGCCCGTTGTTCTTTGCATCGCGCTCCTTCATCCACCATCCATGCCACAGCGTAAGCTTGGGATAGACCTCGCGCAGAAAATCGAAATCCGGCCAATATTGATGCATCTTCCACACGCACAACGAACCCACCGGCGGCTGCGAGCGATCGGTGCTGATGCCGCCATCATTCCAATGTGCAAAGTTCGGAACGAGCCCATCAGCGCTCTGGTACGACAGGATGGCTCGCACCGTCTCGCGTCCCATTCCCGGATTGTCCAGGCTGGCGAGCAGGCCGCTGAAGAAGCTGTCCCAGCAAAAATACGGGCACGCGTTTGGACCGCGCACACCGAAGGTGCGAGAGACACTGATCGCGACCCTGTTGTTGTCGTTCGAATAGATTCGCGAATTGTTCAGGTTGTCCGCAATCGCGCCAAGAATATCGCCCGACGGGCCTTTCGCTGTTGGGCGGCGTTCTTCGTAGGCTTTCTCGGCCTCGGCCAGATGATGATCGATCCGGTCAAACGCCGGCAGCTCTCCGAAACCTGCCACAAGGTAAGTGGGTTTCTCTGGACCTCCAAGTGGGACAGTAAACTGTGTTGCATCCGCCGACTTGACTGCGGGATTGGCCTTGAGCCGCCAGGTCACCGTCTTTCCAGCGGGCAGCGTCGCCACACCCTTCACTCCATCGCCATCGGCGGAAAATTCGCTGCTGAATCCTGGCCAGTTTTCGTTCAGGCTGAAACTCATTTCTCCCGGATCGGACGCAACCAGGCGTCCCACAATTCCATCGCCCACGCGCGACCATGTGAATTCCACGCGGCGCAGGTGTGCTGACGCCTTCTCGGGAGAAAAGATAATCTTATGAAAGGAATCATCCGGCGCCACCGTCCCGGCGTTGTACGAGCCGCCAGGATTGACCACAAAGGCCGCCGCATCCTCCCGAATGAACGCGATGCCGTTGGGAGCCTTGTAGTAAAAGTTTCCGATACGCGTAGCGCCAGCGTGGTTTTCCGGCCGAGCCCCCGCAACCCCCTTGAACCCGCCAATCGCGGCATGCAATCGTTGCCAGGACGCCAGGCAAGCGGCAGAGACGCCTGCCATAAACCTTCTGCGAGATACCATTGCCTATCCTTGATGGCAATTGCCGGTTGCGCTGCTTTGCTGTGCTGCGCTTCCAAATGCTACCCTGTTAGTTGCGTGCCCGGTTAGTTCGCAATGTCGTCCATGCAGATGTTCGCACGTGGCTTGCCGGCTGTTGGTGGATCGAATGGCATTGCAGCGGGTCCCATGGACGATGACTTCGCGGCCTCGATAGATCTCCAATCCAAATTGGCGGCGTAGCTCAGATGGTTAGAGCGACGGACTCATAACCCGTAGGTCAGTGGTTCGATTCCACTCGCCGCCACCACACAGCGCAACATCCTTTGCCGCTCGAACCCAGCCATCGCGCAAGTGTTTGCTGGGCGTCAACTCCATTCGCCGACTTAAATTCGCAATCATCTCGATCCGTGAGCGAGCTCTTCCCCGGTTTAAGATGGGGACTGCGATGCTGCCCACACCCAACACGCTTTTGCTGCTGGTCGATGGCTCGTCCCAGCGTGAGGCAGTCATGGCTCACTCTCCGTTTACCATCGGACGTTCCCCGGATCGCGACCTGGTCCTTCCTTACCCCTACATCTCGCGCAATCACGCCGAGATTGTCTACGAAGGGGGCCAGTTCCACCTGGTCGACTGTGGCAGCAAGAGCGGCAGCTACGTTAATGGCAAGCGCGTCGAACGCCAGACGTTAATGCCGAACGACGTCATCCGGCTAGGCACGCTGCAGGGCCCACTGTTGCGCTTCGGCAAGGCGGAGGACACAACCTCCGTCCTCAGCGGCCTGCTGCATCGCGAGCAGCCGGCATCGGACCTGGAGAAGCTCAGCTGGTTTCTCGACGCCGCGCGCAAACTGAACATGGTGGGAGCGGTCCACGAGATTCTTATTTCTCTGCTTGAAACCACCATGCACCTGACGGAGGTCGAACGCGGGTATGTCTTTCTAAAAGATTCAGCCGGAAAGCTGCAGTTGTCAGTCGGCCGAAATATTCAGATGGAACCCCTCGAGGACGACTCCACCATCTCGCATTCCGCGATTCAACAGGCGATTCACAGCGCGTCGGAGTTTATTGTCACCGACACGCTTTCCGCAGAGGCAGGCTCTCCCTCAGCAAGCATCGTGGCCCAGAGTCTTCGCACTGTCATCTGTATCCCGCTGCGCAAACGCTCTGCCGGCCCCGAATCTCCACATGCGGAAATTCTCGGAATCCTCTATCTCGACAGTCGCAAACAGCGCCAAAGATTGATGCGGGTCGATAGCGATTTATTGAAGACCATTGCGACGGAAGCAGCAGTGCTGGTCGAAAATGCATCGCTCGCCAGCGCAGAGGAATCCGCCCGTCGGTATAGGGAAGAGCTGAGCATTGCTGCCTCGATCCAGCAGGGTCTTATGGCAGTGCGAATTCCTGAGCTGTCCTACGCGCGGGTTCTCGCAGCTAGCGTTCCGTGCAAAGAAATTGGCGGCGATTTCTATGATGTCATTGCCACCGACAGCGCGCTCTATGTCGTCGTTGCAGATATTTCGGGAAAAGGCGTTTCCGCCGCGCTGCTGGCCTCTACGCTGCAGGGACTGGTTCATGCACAGGTGCTGGCAGGGCTGTCGCTGCCGCAGATCGCCATGTTCTCCAACAAATACATCTGCGAAAAATCGATCTCGAAATATGCGACCTTGATCCTGCTGAAGCTGACTCCGGATGGCGCGGTCGAATATCTCAACTGCGGGCACGTACCGCCACTGCGCCATCAGGCCGGCAAAATTACTTCCCTCGGAAACGGGAATTTACCCGTCGGCTTAATGCCCGACGCCGTCTACGCTTCAGAGACGATTCAGGTCGAACCCGGCGAGCGGGTGATCGTTTTTACCGACGGCGTCACCGAAGCGGAAGATCCTACGGGAGACTTTTTCGGCGATGCGCGGCTGGAATCTTCCGTGCTGCAGGGCGGCAGCATTCAAGAAATATATCAGCAGGTGCAGCGCTTTATGGATACGGCCCCCGCGGGTGACGATTGCACCCTGCTTGAGGTCTGCTACGGGCGATGTCAGTGACCTCCGCGCAGTCTGCACCACTCAAATTCGCTGCAACGCCTAATGTGTGCGTTCGACATTGGCATGCGTGACTCCATAGAGATGGAATCTTCACGTGGCCAGACTGACGACGCTCGTCTGCTTGTCCTGGGATACCGCGGCACGCTTCGCCCAGTGCAGCGCCAGAACCTGCCTCCAGTAATGGAAACCTTGCTGGAGCCATGGCTCGCGCAAGCTTGGCAGCGGTTAGACCAGCACGCTCCGCAGCAGCACCGCGTGTTTCAGGGCGAACCTGTTCCTTTGCGCTCGCTGCTTCCGCTTCTCAAAGACAGGCTGCTTGGCATTTTTACTCAGACCGTTGGCGCCATCGAGATCGCGCCAGACAGTCCCTCTGCAAGTGAAACTTTCCGCGAATTCCCGCTGCTGCAGCCATTGATCGCAAGCGCGGTGTGCGAGTGGGTTGCGGCGATCGGCACATTTTTGCAGCGGCTGCATCGAGACCAATCATATTTGGCCGTCTCGCTGCGATGGATCAAGTTGCCGCCCATTGAGTCCATTTCCGCAGCTGCATCCGACATGCATGCCGGCGGTCATTCCGTGCTGCGCGTCTGCTTTCAAGGCGGCGGCTGCCTGTATTACAAGCCGCGTCGGGTCACCGGAGAGTGGCTCTGGCACCACCTCCTCGCCAGCATTGCCCAGATCGATTCGCAACTTCGTCTGCCGGCAGCCCGCGTGTTCTCACCGGATATAGACCGCAATTACGGCTGGGCAGAGTCGGTGTTTTCGGACGAGAACTGCTTCTCGAACCTGCGGACGCGAAGCCCTCCAGTCGGTGCCGGCTACTGGCACGCCGCCGGAGCCATGCTGTGCCTGGCGCAACATGCCCGTCTGACCGATTTGCACCTCGGGAATATCGTCGCCACTCCCTCCGGGACCTGCCGTCACCGACGCCGAATGTTTTGCGACGCCGATCCTGCGTAAACTTCCCCGCGACAAATCCTCACCGACGCAAGCGGCTGTCTCCCACGCACTGAACGCGATCCTGGACACTGGACTGCTTCCTCGCGAACAAGTGCCCGACATGCCGGATGTGTCCGGTTTGTTTGGACGCGCTGGGCCTGTCTCAGGTGTCTGGCTCCCAGCGTGGTCGCTGTCATCGGACGGACGCTACCAACTCACACCCGTGAGCGCGGAACTCGTCGACCATGGCAACGCACCCGCGCAAATCACCGCCACCGCGGTCCTGCCGCAAATGTTGAGCGGCTATCGTCATGCCGCCGAGTTGCTGATCCGTGCACGCACGACGCTTCTCGCGCCGGGTTCGCAATGGCGATCTGTTTTGGAGAAGCGGCACGCCCCACGCATCGTGCTTCGTGACACCCTTAGCTATGGATGCCTGTTCAGCCGGTCGCTCGAGCCCCAATATCTACACTCCTTCTACCAGCGACGGAACATTATCCTCGCCGAGCTTCAATCGCATACCGGCCAGAACCTCTCGGCGGCGGTGTTGCGCGCCGAGTTACACGCGATCCTGCGTCTTCACGTCCCTCGCCTAACAGTCTTGTCCGGAAGCCATACCCTGTCGACTGGTTCCGGACGACCGCTGGCCCGCACTTTTACTGCCTCGACTCCCGCCCATTCCGTCCTCGAGTCGATCGCAAGCTTATCGTCTGAAAGCATCGAAAATCTTCACGTTCCTGCCCTGTTAGCGGCCATTTTGCAGCCTTTGTGATCGCGAATCGTTCCATGATTTGTGTGCTAACATTCGGATGTGTTGGGTGCGTCGTGATGGACTCGTACTGCACAACAACCTCGAGAGGACTGCAATGACTAACGTAGAAAGGCTCCAACAAGCTGGCCTGGTTCAAATCCACCACCCCCTCACAGATGATGAAATTCAAAGCGTTAATGCGCTTAGCCCGGCGGAAATCGACGCGCTGATTTCGGTGCGCGCCAAGCTCGGAGACGCATTTTTCCAGCGCAAGGTGAAAGATGGCGACTCCCATCGCATGGGAACTGTAATGCTCTAACTCAGAGCTCGCTGTCGGTTGTCGCCAAGGTTCCGGGGAGTGCCATGGTTGCAGGGGAGGCGGGATGACGACGCACAGTCAACGTCTGCGCGAAAGAATATCCCTTGTTCGGGGACGGCTCAATTCCTTGATTCACGAAGTATGGTTTCATCCAAGGTTGAGTGAACTCTTCCCTGAATTTCTATTTGCTATGTATGGGATCACTGTGGCTTCGGCTCCAGCGATGCGGGCCGCTGCGACGCGTTGCTCTGTGCTCGCCGACGATCCTCGTGCCGAATGGCTCCATCGGTATTATCTGGAACACGCCGAAGAAGAATCCGGTCACGAACAGTGGCTGCTGAACGACCTTGCATCCTTCGGCATTCCGCGCGACCAGGTATTGCAGCGGCTGCCCTATCCGAGTGTGGCGGCATTAGTGGGCGTGCAGTATTACTGGATGCTTCAGGTTCACCCGATCGCGTACCTGGGATATATCGCCGTAGTGGAAGAGCCGGCGACTACGGAATTTTTAGAGACGGTCTCCCGGCGCACTGGCATTGCACTCTCCTCCATGTCCGGCCACGTCATGCATGCCAGGCTGGATCCGGATCACGTTGCGGAGTTCGATGCAGCGCTGGATGCATTGCCGCTGCTGCGGCATCATCAGGATTTGATTTCCGTCAGCGCCATCGCCACCGTGGCGCACCTGGAAAATGTCTTTTCCGATATTCTGGAGCACTTCGAGCGGATTTCGGATTCTGCCAGTGCTGCAACCATCTTTACCGCTCCCCCCATCGCACTTGCGTCTGCGTCCAGAGAGCTTTGATATGCAGATGGCCTTCAATCCCGGAGATGAGCTCCTGCAATATCGTCTTGTCCGCAAGCTCGGAGAAGGCGGGATGGGTGTCGTCTTCGAGGCGCAGGACATCCGGCTTCAACGCACGGTTGCCATCAAGGTGCTGCAGCCCGCCATCTCAGAAGATGTAGAGATGCGCGAGCGCTTTCTGCGCGAGGCGCGCGCCGCGTCCGCGATCGACCATCCCAACCTGTGCACCATCTATACAGTCGACACGGCTCCGGATGGCTCCTTGCTACTGGTGATGGCCTACTATCGTGGTCAAACTCTTTCGGAGTTGATCCTGCGCGGTCCCGTCGATATTGCGCGTATTCGCGACATCGGCCGTCAAACCGCCGCCGGGCTGCACGCCGCCCATATGTCGGGAATTGTTCATCGAGATATCAAGCCAGGAAATATTTTCCTGCTGCACTCCGGCACTGTGAAAATCCTTGATTTCGGGCTCTCCCGCTTTGTTCATCAGCAGCAATTCACCGCGCCGCACAAGGTAATGGGTACGCTGGCCTACATGCCTCCGGAGCAGCTTGCCGGTGAGCCTGTGGACTACCGTGCGGATATATGGGCGCTGGGAGCGGTGATTTACGAAATGGCTGCCGGACATTCTCCCTTCCGCCAGGCAACCCAATCCGCCACGATGACCGCCATCGCAGCCGGTCGCTATGTTCCGCTGCATCATACCCGCCCCGATCTGCCGAACTCCATTCATCGAGCAGTGATGGGCGCATTGCGGCTGCATCCGCACGAGCGCCACGCTTCGGCTGCGGAAATTCTGACCTTGCTGAGCGAAGAGGTCGAAACGGATTTGGCGCCACGCATACTCCCAGTGGGCTCGCACCCTGGCCTTTCGCCGATCACTCTTGCGCCGACAATCACAGCCAGCGTTGTCATACCCACAGAAGTCGAGACGAAAACTTTCCCTGCGTATTCGGTCGACTCGACTGCGAGAACGTCTGTGTCTTTGCACGAGAAAGCAGGGCAGGGGACTTCTTCGATCGCAGTGCTGCCGATGCAGAATGTCAGCCCCGATCCGGAAAACGAGTATTTCAGCGATGGCCTGACGGACGAGTTGATCAATGCCCTGGGAACACTGCCCGGATTGCATGTTGTCTCGCGAAGCTCCGTATTCTCCTTCAAAGGCAAGCATCAGAATATTCGCGAAATTGGCAAGTCATTGGACGTCGATGTGATTCTCGAGGGCAGCGTTCGGCGGTCTGGCCCGCGCATTCGCGTCACCATGCAACTGACTGATGTGCGCAAGGGATTCCATATCTGGTCGTCGCGCTTCGACCGCGAAAATCCCGACGTGTTCGAGTTGCAGGATGAGCTCGCCACCGCCGTGGTGTCCGCGCTGCAAGAGAAGCTCGCGCTCAACGTGCATCGCTCCGATCTTCAACCCCGCACGCCGATGCAGACCGACGCCTACGACGCCTATCTGAAAGGGCGGTATCACTGGGAGCAAAGATCGATCGAGGATGTTGCGCTCGCCGGACGGTATTTCGAGCAGGCACTCAAGTTGGATTCAGACTCCGCCGCGGCGTACGCGGGCATGGCGGACTTTTATTGCCTGCAGGGATTGCTGGGCCTGATGTCTCCGGATGAAGCGTGGCCCAACGCACGTACCTCTGCGTTGCAGGCCGTCGCGCTTGATCCAAACCTTCCTGAAGGTCACCTGGCGCTGGCCTCGGTGTTGCAGTTCTACGATTGGAACTGGGCCGCAGGCCGCGAGCATATTGTGAAAGCCATCGAGTTGCGCCCCCAGCGCGGCGAATCGTACTACCTGTATGCTTCGCATCTTACGACTCAAGGGCTGCTGCAGGAAGCTCTGGAGCAGACCCGCATCGGACTCAGCTACGATCCGCTGGCGACACGGTTGCTCGCCGCGGAAGCTATGCTGCGAACTTATCTAGGCGATCACGACAGCAGCATCCTGCTGGCGCAAACAGCTCTCACGTCTTCGCCGCATTATTTTGAGTTGTATTATTCGCTGGGACTGGCGCAGTTCCACAGTGGGCGAACGCATGAAGCGGTTGCCACTTTTGAGCGCGGTATTGAGCATAGCCGCATGCCGGTTTTGATGGGCTGGCTTGCCGAAGCCCACGCGGAAAATGGCAGCCATGACAAAGCTCGCGAGGTTCTTGCCAACCTGCTCGAGCTGGCGAACAAAGGCAATCGGATGCCTGTCGCCATCGCTGTCGCTGCAATTTCTGTCGGCGATTATGATCTGGCGTTTACCTGGTTGGAGAAAGCGGCCGACATGCATGACATTCTGGTCGCCTACATCACAGTGATGCCGAGCCTGAGGAAATTGCACCATCATCCCCGCTACCAGCGATTGCTCGACCGCATGAAGCTTGCGCATCCTACCACTCATCGGAGGCACAATGAAACTCGGCAGAGTCCAGTCGATAAACGATCCTAGAACGCTGCACCTGGCAGACTACGTTGCGATCGCATCCCTGCCGGTCCCGCCGCCCATGGAGATGCTCGAAACCACCACGACCTGGCCCATGCTGGCGAACAATCAATTTAACTGCTGCACCTCTGCCGCGGCCGGCCACATGGTGCATCATTGGACTGCGGCCAATCAGCAGGGGGTCTTCCTCACCGACGCGGATATTATCCGCGCCCATGCCCAGCTGACCGGCGACCGGTTGATGGACGGCGTCTCCATGCTGAATGCGTTGAAATACTGGCGCAAAAACGGTATCGGCAATCATCGCGTTCACTCTTTTGTGAAGGCTCATGGACGGAAGGCAGACGAACTGCGCGGCATCGTTCACCTCTTTGGCAGCGCATATGTCGGGCTCGATCTGCCGAAGTTTGCAGTGGCAGGAGACCCATCTGGATGGCCGGCCATTCCCTGGGCAATTCCTAACGCGGTGTCGCCCGATGACGCCGCTCCTCAGTTGGAGAATGGTCACTGCGTCACCGCAGTTGGATATGGGGAGGAGGGCGTGTATGTGGTTACATGGGGTGCGCTCAAAGTGATGAGCTGGGATTTTTTCAACCGCTACAACGTGGAATTGTACGCAGTGCTCAGCACCGACTGGGTGTGCGGAAATAAAGTCTCTCCTTCAGGGTTCGATATGACTAGCCTGGGGCGCGATTTGTCTCTCGTGCAGGCAACTCCAACCGCATCGGCTCCCCGCCTCAATGGCTCGCAGAGTTCCTGAGCGACTCGCTTTTTGCCTTCGCATGCTCCGGCAGTGCCCACGCAAACAATACCGAGCCGCTCCCCGCCACCACGTATTGCCGTCCATCCAACTCGTAGGTGATCGGTGAACTTTGCATTCCCGCGCCCGTGCCCGCGTGCCACAAAGTTTTTCCTGTCCGCGTGTCCAGCGCCAGAATGTTTCCATATTCATCGCCCGTAATCGTCAGGCCGGAATCTGTCGTCAACACTCCGGCCCCATCCCCGCGTCGACCAACCTCGTGGCTCCAGCGAATCTTGCCCGTTTTGTAATCGATCGCCTCGATCACTCCTTTGCCCCACAAACCGTAATCCGCGCCGGCCCAGCCATAGGTGCCGTCGGCGGGTTTCGCGAAATAGAGGCTGTAGCTGGGATGAGCATCGACAATAAACAATCCAGTTTGCGGGTCGAAGCTCGGCGAACGATAGTTGGTCAATCCGCCCTCATCCGGCGCGATCAAGCGCCCATCCGGCGCAGGCTCCTTTTTCGGGTTTGGAATCGGATGGCCGTTCTTGTCGATCCCCAGCGACCAGTTCACCGGCCCATAGGGAACAGTCAGCAGGTCTTTGCCATTGGTGCGATCCACAACCACAAAGTATCCGTTGCGAGAAGACTGCATCACCATCTTGCGCGGCTGCCCGTCAAACTCGCCGTCGACCAGCACCGGAATCTCCACCGCATCCCAGTCATGGGTGTCATGCGGCGACACTTGAAAAGCCCACGCCAGCTTGCCTGTATCCGGATCGATCGCCACGATACTGCATGTGTACAAGTTGTCGCCCGGCCGGGTTGAGCCGTTCAACACCGGTGTCGGATTGCCCGTGCCCCAGTAAATCAAATTCAATTCTGGATCGTATGTGCCCGTCATCCAGGTCATGCCGCCGGTCGATGTTTTCGGTGTTCCCACTGGCGGAGTGCTGTCCCATTGCCACTGCGTCTTGCCTGTCTCCGGATCAATGGCTCTCAGATACCCGGCCAAATTATCAAAATCGCCCGACACCCCGATAATCACATGATCGCCTACAACCAGCGGCGCCATCGTAGTCCAGTAGCCCTTGCTGACGTCGGCGACCTCGACCGTCCATACCACGTGACCGTTTCTCGCGTCGAGGCACAGCAAATGCCCATCGGGAATTAGGAAGTAGAGCCAATTTTTGTACATCCCCACGCCGCGACTGCCAATATGGTCGCCCTTGGTGGGCGGGTTCATGTAGTGCCAGATCAAATGGCCAGACCGCGCATCCACAGCCCAGACATTCTCCGGCACAGTGAAATACAAAATGCCGTTCACCAGCAGTGGGGAGGATTTCAGTGTGGCTGCCTGTCCCGTCTGAAAGGCCCACGATAACGCCAAATCCCCAACGTTCGCCCGCGAAATTTGTGTGAGCTTGCTGTGGCGTCTTCCGGAGTAGTCCCCGTGATACGTTGGCCAGCTGTCCGCGGGTGGATTCCGCAGCATCGACGCATCGACTCCCTGTGCCATGAGTGCAGAACAAAGTATCATCGCATTTATGAACACGATCGCGGCGATCAACCAGGCACGATTCAGAAACTTCATCTCCATCCGGAACCTTTTCTCAAGTTATATCGATCGAAATTCACGCGCTCTAACGCAGCGTTTGCAGATATGCCATCAGGTTGTGAATGTCGGCGTCGGTGTATTTGGGAAATAGCGCGACGTGCGCCTCAGCTGGAGATGCAACAGTGTAGCGAACACCGCTTACGGGCCACGAATGGTACATGCCGTTCGCATCGCGCAGCCCGACCGTGAACTCATCCAGGTACGCCAGGGTGCCCTTCAAGGTCTTTCCGGATGGTAATGTAACCGCCACTGTGCTCTTTGCGTCCTCGGGGTACAGCATTCGCTCTTCCAGCTCCAGTCCTTCATATCGAGACGCGATACCGGCCAGGTCTCCGGTTGGTGAATGGCAGGATGCGCAGCCGCCGGCGCCATTGAAATATTGTTTGCCTGCTGCAACATTCCCCGTCTGCAGGTCAGCCACATCGACACCGCGACGGCTTCCATTGTGGAGTTTCGCCTGGGAACGCTGCTCATGAATATATGCGACCAGCTCGGCTACTTCCGTAGCGGAAAAGGTGAACGGCGGCATCCCTTTCTCCGGCCGCCCCTGGCGTAACACTTCGGCGATCTTGTCTCCGGCAACATCCTGCGCCACCAGTTTGGAGCGCGTCAGGTCCGGACCCGTTTCTCCGCCGGCTGCATCACGGCCATGGCAGAACGCGCAATTCTGCTGGAATAACGCACCTCCCAATTTTGCCTGCTCCGAAGGGTCGACCGACGCTGAATCCGGTCGCGAATACGATGGGTGGGCCTCTTCGGTGTGTCCGCTGGTTTGCGTTGTATCGTTCTGTGCGGCCGAGCTTGCCGCCGGCTTGCTTGTCGCAGAAGTCTGTGCGGCGACTGCAAATATCGCCGCCTGCCGGTTTTGCCAGAAAATGATCCCAAGGATGACGGCGAACCCAATCGCCTGCAATTTTTTCATCGTCTCGCTTCGCTGCTCCTGGTCAGTTCGTCCCGTTGCGGGCTGTCGAGGGTGGGGACACTCTCCCACCCGAAAAGCGTGCCCGCGGATATTTGCGCTTGAATCCAGATTAGACGGTTATGGGTTCGAACCGGAAGCAGCTGGTTTGGGATGCGAAGCAACGCTGCCCTCTGTCATTCCCAAAGCCCACTTGATCGCCTCGAAATACATTTTGCGAATGTCCGGATCTTGCCACGATTCTTCCGTGTGCCCCAGCGTCGAATAAAAAACCCGTCCCTTGCCGTACATCTTCACCCACGCGACGGCGAAATCATGGTCCTTACGATGGATGCGCGGATTGTTGGAGTAGTCGAGCTTGCTCGCGTCTAGGCTCAACAGAACATTCACCTTGTCTCGTGACCAATCCTTCGGCTGATAAATCTCGTCGTATTTCACGAACTCCTTCGGGAAGTGGCGCACCGCAGGAAAATCAGGCTGCTCGTTAATGATCGGTGCGTTGAACGTGCTCCAGGGATGCTGGTCGAACCAGCCGCCGATCATCTCGCCGTATTCCGGCCATGTGTAGTTGGTATCCAGCGCGGCGTGAATGCCCACAAAACATTTTCCGTCGTCTTTGATGAATGACATCATGTCCTGCTTCTGGCTGGCATCCATGTCCAGTTCGCCGGTTGTGCTGGCGAAGACCAGACAGTCAAAGTAGTTCAGATTTTTTGCATTCCGGCCGAGGTCCTTCTTCGTCAGCAGCTCCGTGTCGGTGCGGATTTCCGTGTCCCATAATCCGCTCTTCTTGCCCATGTTGGCGATGGCCACCATCGCGTCCGTAACGGAATCGTGCTCGAATCCCTTTGTCTGCCCAATCACCAGCACGTGCTTCAGATGTATCTCCTTGGCGTGCGGAGGCGGAGGCAATTCGAAATTGTTGACTGCCTGGGACTGTGCCTGCACGGTCGGCTTGAAAGCAACGAAGCAACAAACGGCAAGAAAAATGCTGAGGATGATTCGAATATTCCGCAAGGAGGTCTCCTGGGCAGCAGATTATGTTGTGAAGCCTGCGCGTACATGCGAACTGCTGATGCTGCAGCAAACGTCATCCGGGATCAGAGGTGTTTGCAGCAGCCTCCAGCGTGGTGCGCGACATCCGAAAATATATTCGACGCGCCACGCACACCACCGCATCGCTCGCACAAAGTCTAGCCAGCCTGCGTCCTCTTTGGCAAACCGCCAGCGCGACGCATTCCACACCTGGTAACTCCTAATCATTTAGTTGACAGGCCTGCTTCGGTTGTGGCTTAATCTACGAAAGGATTAGGAGATGAATCCGTGAGCATGCCCGCGAAAGACAAAACCAAGCAGACCCTGACCCCGCTGGAACTGGAAATCATGCAGGTGTTATGGGAAAACGGCGCCTCAACAGTGACCGAAGTGATCCCGAAACTGAAAGCCGAACTGGCCTACACCACCGTGCAAACCATGCTGATGGTGCTGCTGCGCAAAGGCAAGGTGAAGCGTACACAGGAGGGACGGGCCTTTCGCTACAGGCCCGTAGTCAGCCGCGAACGCGCTTCCGGAAGCGCCGTCGAAGATCTGGTGCGCCGCATGTTTGGCGGCTCCGCAGAAGCGTTGCTTATGGCGATGGTCGATACCCGGCAGATCAGCGCCAAGGAGTTGGAGCGGCTGGCACGGAAAGTTGCAGCGGCGGAACAGCAGTAAGGAACAGGAGAAGCGGTATGGAACAGATCCTGATCGACTACCTCACGAACGCAACCTGGCAGATTGCCGTGCTCGCCGGCGGGGCGTGGCTCTTCATCCGCGTCGGCAAATTTGGACCGCGCGCGCAACACTGCATCTGGCTTGCCGTTCTCGCTCTCGCCGTCGGTTTGCCGCTCTATGGAGTTCGTCCCGCGCCGCCCTCTGTGACCCCGACAACCTGCACCCACTGTGGTATCGACGCGATCCCAACCCACGGAAGGGAAGAACTGCCTCGCGCTGCACTCTTTGCGCAGTTCCTGGTGGCGGTTCCTCGGTTTTCGAAGGAGTTCTTCACCCTCCCGCGACCCACGGTGCGGCTGTCTCGCGTCGAGACAAATTGGGTAATCGGCATGTATTTCGCAGTCCTCCTTTTTGGCCTCTATCGAATTTTGACGTCGTTGCGTCGTGCTCGTCAGTTGGTATTGGAAGCCGATCCGGCCGTTCTTCCACCGCGGTGGAACTCGACCTTCCAAGACTCCGGCCGTCAACTCGGCACCAGGCTGCCGCAATTGCGCACGTCTGCCGATGTGCGCAGTCCGGTGATCGTCGGCGTCATGCATCCGGTGCTTCTGTTGCCGAAAGATTTCGAGAGCCATTCTCAGAATGAAGTGCAGGCGGCTCTTTTTCACGAGCTCGCGCACGTCCGCCGTCACGACTACCTGGGCAATCTCCTCTGCCAATTGGCAGCTTTGCCCGTGGCCTGGCATCCGCTGACCTATGGAGTGCAACAGCGTATCCGCAGAACCCGCGAGATGGTCTGTGACGACATCGCAGCGCGAGCCATGCAGTCTGAAATCGGCTACGCAAAGTGCCTGATTGCCATGGCAGGCAGAACCCTCCGAGAGCACGACCTCGCCGATGCGGCGCAGGCGATCGGCCTTTTCGGAGACAACGTATTGGAGGAAAGAATTATGCGACTGATGCAGGAAAAGAGCACCCCGACGATGCAGACAAAGCTGGCACGAATTACGATCGGCGCGATTGCAATGATCATCGCAACTGTGATGGCAGCTTCTTTCCACGTAACCCCAACCTTGGCCCAGACCTCTGGAACTGCCGTCACGGTGCCGGCACCTCCTGCGCCACCGCTCCGCCCGCACCGGATATGGCAGTTGCGCCGGCAGCGCCCGCACCGCCTGATTCCGTTAGGTCTGCTCCACCGCTTCCGCCAGTGCCGCCGGTGTCCGACTCCGCGGAGGCGCCTGTTGCTCCGCGTGCCCCGGTCGCACCGGCTGCATTAGTGGAATCTGCTGCGCCGGTTGCTCCGGCCGCTCCCGTTGCCCCCATCCGACCCGTTGCACCAATGCCAGCGGACGCGAAGCCGTCTCCCCAGAAAAATAAAGCCATTCATCCCCATCCGAAAAAAGCCAAAGATGAGTCCTTCGTAATCGACAGCCATGGAGCCTATGCTCTGACACCAGAGGAACAGGCTCGGCTCCAGAAAGACATGGCGGCTATGGATGCGCAGGTTGCGGAGGCAACCAGGCATTTCAACAGCCCTGAATTCAAGCAGCAAATGGCGAAGATCGCGAAGCAGCAGGCCAATTTGAAGCATTTGGATTTCGCGCAGATGCAGCGGCAGATCGACGCCGCCACCGCGAAGATCAATAGTCCCGAGTTCAAGCGGCAAATGGCGGATATTCAAAAGCAGATTGAAAGTGGCGCCATGCAACGCAGCATGGAAGAAGCCAGCAAGCAGATGAAACTCGCGGAGCAGCAGCAGAACGCCATCCAAAAGTTGGATATGGCCAAAGTGCAGCAACAGATTGATGCCGCCACCGCGAAAATCAATAGCCCGGAGTTCAAACAGCAAATGGAGAATCTTCAAAAGCAGATAGAAAGCGGAGCCATGCAGCGCAGCATGGAAGAAGCCAGCAAGCAGCTGAAAGCGGCGGAAGACCGGATGCGCCAGAAGCAGACAAAATAGCTCGATCCGTTGGTTGACTGCTATCAAGTTCAACCGAAGTGAAGGCGATTTTTTTCGTCGCCCTTGATCTCGTGCCTCGGCCGTTCCGTTCGGTCCAGACATGCACCGTACCAGTCAACCTCACGCAATACCGTCGCACCCACCGATACATTCGTGCGGATTGGTGCGCCCCAGTCCGCGGGAACAAACGTCGCGTCGATCAGGTGCCCGCAGCATTCGGCCAGATGCTTCAAGAAGCTTTCGGTCACGTTTCGCGAGATCACCAGAAACTCGTCGCCGCTCCATCGTCCCAGGACATCTCCCAAACTGCGCAGGCAGCGCCAGGATGCACTTCCGACCGTGATGTATCTATTTTTGCGCCCGCTATTTCGCTCCTCTTTGCTGTCGTAATTCGGCGAGTTCGTCTACAGTAAGGACAACCCAATTGGCAGCTTTCGGTGCACTCCAGGAGAAACCCTCATGTGCTTTTCAGCGACCGCCAACTTTACCGGAAGTGCCGTTCTCGGGGCGATTGGGGTGGCCACAATCGCGGAGGTAAAACATCGGCGAGAACTGCTCTTTGCCTCGCTGCCATGCCTGTTTGCGCTGCATCAATTTACCGAGGGCTTTGTCTGGTTGGGGCTAAATGGCAAAATTTCGCAGACTGCTCTGCACGGTGTTGCCGCGGCGTATGTCTTATACGCGCAGGGGCTGCTTCCATTTTTATTGCCTTTGAGTGTGCTGTTGATTGAACCCACGCGCCACCGCCGGAATCGCATGATGTATTTCCTCATACTTGGCAGTGGTCTGACGCTCTACATCCTATGGGGATTAATGATGGATCCACTGCAGGTTTACCCGGTAGGCCACAGCATTGTTTACAACAATGCGCTCACCACTACCAAGGCCGTGGCCGTCCTATATGTCATCACCACCTGTGGCGCATTATTCTTTTCAGGTTTTAAGGATCTGGTGATCCTTGGATGGCTGAACATGGTCGGACTCATCATCGTCATGCTCATTATGTCCTACGCCTTCACTTCCGTGTGGTGCGCGTATGCCGCGGTTGTCAGCATTGTGATCTATTTCTTTTTTCGCCGCAGTCGTTCTGTTCGACCAGTGAAATATGTACTCGCCGTCTAATCGAATCCATCGCTTGGCACCATGAAGTTTTTACTCGCCTGGCACCTTTTGATCTCACCATAAGTCCGCGCATAGTCGCGCACCGCGCAAGCATATTCATCCTTCCAGCGCCGCATCCGACGTAGATATAGCGTTCAACTGCGCATGCGTGGATTGCGTGCCAGTGTTCGTATCCTCCCCCGCAGGTGATTGCGCTTGGCTGCCCCGAGTATTGCTACACCCTATCCACCTCCCCGACCGGTGCCGGTCGCGGAGCCTGTACATTCCCGACCATCCCAACAACCGCGAATCAGCGCCTGGATTGATCGCTATCCGGGTCGTGCTTTTTTCCTGCTGACAAGTTTCTACGCAGCGGTGGTGCTCATCCTCTCATCCGTAAAGTTGCTGTGGCTGGATGAGTTGATCACGTTGCACATTGCCCAGATGGGAAGCCTTTCCGCCGTCTGGAATGGGCTCGCTCATGGTGCCGATCCCAATCCTCCGCTGAGTCATCTGCTGGTTCTGGGCAGCATGCGCCTGTTTGGCGCACATGAGTTTGCCCTGCGCCTGCCCGCCATGATTGGCTATTGGATTGGAATGGTGGCGCTGTTTCAGTTCCTGCGCCGCTGGGTCTCTGGAACCTGGGCTCTCGGCGGTGTCTTTATGTCGATGAGTATGGCGGCTTTCCAGTACAGCTACGAAAGCCGCTCCTACGGAATCTTCTACGGCCTTGCCATGCTTGCGGTGTACTTGCTGGAGTCGCGCTGTCGATTCGACCGGGTCATCCAGCGCACGTCGCTGGTTCGCGCTGGTAGGAATGGTGGTGGCGCTGGCTAGCTGGAATTTCAACCAGCTATATTGCGGTGCTGGCGTTTCTTCCGATCGCCGCTGGAGAAGGTGTGCTCACTTTGGCGCGATGGCGTCACGCGGGTTCACGCAATGACTCATTCCTGGGCTCCATTCAACTGCGGATATGGGCCGCCATGGCGATCGCCGCAACTCCGTTGCTGCTGTATCGCCCACTGATTCAACATGCCATCGCAGAGTTCGCGCCGCACGCATGGAACAAAGTCTCGCTCGACCAGGTCAGCGACTCCTACACCGAAATGGTGGAGTACATTCTGTTTCCGATCCTCGCGTTATTGCTGTTCGCCGTTGTCGTTCTTGTGCTGTCAAGATTTTGTGCGCACTGCCGAAACTCCATTCGTCCGCGATGGATTGGAAGCCTGGCAACAGAGCAGGCGTACTTCAAACGTAGTCGACTTCCATTGCACGAAGCTGTCGCCGTGTTTGCGCTGATGGCATATCCAATCCTCGGCTACGTTGTCGCATCGATCCATGGAGGCATGCTGTCGCCGCGCTTCGTCATCCCTGTATGTTTTGGCTTTGCGATCGCCGGAACCATGGCCTGTTATCGAATCTTCGGTCATCTGCGATTTGCTGCCGCTCACCTTGCTGGCGTTGAGTGCGGTATGGTTCTGCGTGCGCGAATCAGTAATTGCATATTGGTACAGTGAGCAGAAGCAGTGTCTTTACAAAGTGGTCGATCATTTTCCCATTGCAGAATTCCCCACCGGTCCCATCGCCATTCCCGATCCGCTTCTGGCCCTCACGTTTCGCCATTATGCGCCGCCCAACCTCGCGGCGAGAGTCGTCTTTCCCGTGGATTTTCCCGCCATTCGCCATTACCGCGGGGATGACTCCCCTGAGCAGAATCTATGGGCGGGCAGCGGCAGCATTTACCATCTGCCAATCGTCACGCTGGCGTCGTTGCAACACAGTGCGGGAAAATACGTGATCATCACCCACGATCGTAATTGGATGTTGCAGGACCTGTTGCAGCATCGCTATCCAATTCGGCGGCTCGATATCGATACCCGGGCCACCGCGATTGGCGGCTTTACTCCGCTGAGCCATGGGCCGCCCGTCTTCTATGCCGCCGCCGGAGACAAGTTCTTCAAGACGCATCCGGGTTTTGTACTCGCCCCGATTCACATTGAGAACGCTGAAAATCTTCCCACGGGCAAACTCAGCGTCGCGATGGGAGGTCCCTTCAGGCCTTCGAAGCGCTCAGAGTCGGCGGTTGCGGACGACACAACACCCGGTTGGTAGCGAAAGAAAAAGCCTGAGGGACGCATTAGCTGCGAACCTCAGGCCCTTCTCTTTTCGACGAGTGAGTTATTGACCCGACTGCGGGCCAGGTCCTTCGCCAGGGGCGCCCGGTCCGAAACGATGCTGGAAAAACTGCTGCCGCATTTGCTGCAGCTTCAGCTTTTGATCCGGCGTCAGCGCGGTGCGCATATCCAGATGGAAATTGATTGCCGCCTTGGCTTGTGTCAACCTTGCGGCACTGATTTCTTCCAGCTTGCTGTTGATCGCACTCCGGTCCGGAGTTTCAGCAGAGAGCAACTGTCTAAACTCCAATTGCTTCACCTGCACGTCCGCCCGATTGCGAATCTCAGCCTTGCGGAAGTCGAACGTTTCCGTGCGAATCTTCTGCGCCTGTTCCGGCGTCATGCCGATCCGCTCGCGAAATGCTGGATTGTTGGCCATCCGCGCCAGCATGAATTCATGATGACCATGCATTCTTCCCCAATCTCCGTGGCCCGATCGCATGTCTCCGCGATTCCACCGATCGGGGCGATTCATCCGCTGCTGGTGCATGCCGCGATGCCGAATCTGTTGGTTCGGTCCAGCTTGCGACTGTGAGGGTGGCGGCGGGGGTGTTGAAGCCGGCGCGCCATTTTGACCAAAGGCCAGCGGCAACGACACGGCAAGGGAAACGAGAGCGAGCGCAACTTTCGAGTGAATTCGCATTTCTTCTTCTCCAGTGTTTCAGGACCATCTTGTGATCGAGTGGATCTTGATCTACGAACTTTGTCCGCCTTGCGTGACAATGTTCGACATTCCTGTAGACACGACCGTCGAGGGAGAGTTTCGCTTGCAACGCCGCATATTTTTTGAGCGCCCTACGTCTAAATACGGGCACAAATCACCGATGCATTCGTCCGCATGGGATGCACCCAGCCGTGGAGCTGGCTGGGTGAGAGACGGACGCCTTACCTGCCAAGTTTCATGTGAAAAGGAGATTGACCAAGTTGGTGACCCCAGTTACACGACGGCAAAAGCCCTCGCGGTTATGCTATGAAGTAGGAAGCTTATGAAAACTGTGTTTGTTGTGGGCGCTGGCCCAGCGGGATTGTTTGCCGCCCAGAAAATTGCCATGTCCGGTCACCAGGTGTTCTTGTTCAATCGGGACATCAAGCCCGGTGGCCTGGCCGAGTACGGGATCTATCCCCTAAAGGACAAGATGAAATTTGGGTTGCGCAAACAGTTTGCCAAGGTTCTCGCGCTGCCCAACGTGCATTATTTCGGACATGTCAGGATTGGTGAGCAGGGCGATCTGACCCTGGCCGATCTGCGCGCCATGAACCCGGCTGCCATGGTGTTTGCCTGCGGCGCGCAGGGTTACAACGCGTTGGCTCTTCCCGGCGAAGACTGCTCCGGAGTATATTCCGCGAAAGATTTCGTCTACTGCTACAACCAACTGCCTCCGTATGCGACTAGAGATCTGTCCACCGGCAAGCGCGTCGCCATCATCGGCATGGGCAACGTTGCCGCCGACATCATGCGCTGGCTTTTGAGAGATTGCCCGGACCGGCAGACCGAAGAGGTGATCGTCGTCGCGCGTCGTGGACCGTATGAAGCCAAGTTCGATAAAAAAGAAATCGAGCACGTGGAAGAATTCATTTCGCGCGAAGATTTTCTGCGCGAACTGGATCGCATCCGCGAAACCTGTGAGGCCTGCAATCAGGATCTTTCGCCGGAAAAGCTGGGCGAATCCACCTTCCCATTTCTGAAGAAGACATTTCCCGCGGAGGATCGCCCCAAGCTGAAATTTCGCTTTCTCTCCTCACCGAAGGAAATCACTCGCCGGTCCCGATGGCCGCATCGAGAAGCTCATCGTCACCGAAAATAATCTCGCCCTTCGAATCGACGGCAGCACCCAGGCAAAAGCGACCGACCGCACCGCCGCACTCGATGTGGATACATTGATTTTTGCCATCGGCGACAAGCATGATCCCAGCGTCGGACTGCCCATGGGCCCTGATGGCTATGCCACCTGTCCCAGCCCCGAATCGCTGAAGGAGCCTGCGTACGAAGCCTGGGATCCCGCGCTAAATGAATTGCTGCATGGCATTTTTGTTGTGGGATGGGCGCGACGCGCCAGCACCGGGCTCGTCGGCATCGCGCGCCACGATGGTGAAGAAGGCGCGAAAAAAGTTCTTGAGTATTTGCAGGATAAGCCGGACACCGGGCAGCTTTCCGCCGAAGCGCTGGTCACGGCACTTCAGGCGAAAGGCGCCACTCCTGTCACCAAGCAGGATCTGGAGATTCTCGGCCGAGTCGAAGAACAGCAGGCGCGGCAGCGCAACCTCCCGTCATTCAAATATTCCGACGACGACAGCATGCTGCAGGCCATTCAAAGCGAACGCGAATCGCTGTCCGTTCGATAGCGGTTTCGCGCAGCCTCACTGCGGGTTGTCGCTGGTTCTGACAACACATGAATGGTGTGCAGCCAGGTCTCTGCCAGCTGCGGCCAGTGCGTGATCGGTAATGTGGTTGGCCGCAAACCGTACCCATGCCCCCCGTGCGTATAGATATGCATTTCGGCTGGAACCCCGGCATGTTTCAGCGCCATAAAATACACGATTGAATTTTCGACATGCACCGGATCGTCCTCTGCCTGCACAAGAAATGTCGGCGGCGTCTGAGCCGTCACCTGAATCGCAGGATTCAGCTCAAAGTTCTTATCCGCTAGCGCCACGTAGGCCGGATAAATGAGGATCGCGAAATCTGGACGACAACTCAGTTGGTCGGCGGCATCGACGGCTGGTAGATTCGTTTGTCGAAGTGCGTGCTCAGCGCGGCGGCCAGGTGACCTCCCGCGGAAAAGCCCAGCACCCCGATTCGATTGGAATCGATATGCCACTGCACTCGCATGTTCGCGCACCATGCCGAGCGCTCGCTGCGCATCCTCCAGCGCCTGCGGCGATTTGGGATAGGGTCCGGAGTTGGGCACGCGATATTTGAGCAGGATACAGTTCACGCCGATTGAATTGAGCCAGTCGCAGACCTCCGTCCCTTCCAGGTCGATCGCCAGAATCTGGTAGCCGCCGCCGGGAAACACGACCACCGCGGCACCGGTGTCGTTGGCTTTCGCCGCGTACAGCGTCAATGTCGGATCGGAGACATTGCCCAGGCGGATGAGCGGCCTGCCCGCAATCAGCGGCTGCTGCACCGTGGTGGTGTTCACCTCGGGCGCAGGATTGGGAGTTGGATCCGGCGCTCCGTTGGGCCACAAATGCAGTGTCAAATGGCTGGGCGCAGGCTGCCACGCCGGGGTTTGCGCCCATAGC
The DNA here is from genome assembly GCA_963817855.1 of uncultured Acidobacteriota bacterium. GTDB lineage: Bacteria > Acidobacteriota > Terriglobia > Terriglobales > Acidobacteriaceae > JAKAAZ01. Next base: position 1,138,114 of record CAWFQA010000001.1, read on the forward strand.
ACGGCCGCGGTGCATGTAAGTACAGCCAGGATCAGCAAACATTTGCGATTCATCGGGGCCCCTCGTTTTTATTCGTACCGATGTTCGCACTCGATACGTTTGCCGCGCAAATCTCGCGCTCCGGGGAGGGGCAGGTCTTCGACAGCGTCATGCGCGAACAGCACGCTACCGCTGGCGTCCCTTTTACGTTTTAAGGCTTGAATTATTTGCAAGATTGGGCTTCGTGCCGCCGGATAGCTTGCCGAATGGCAGGAAAATACGAACCTCGGTGCCGCTGTTGCCGGCCTCAGTGCTGCTGGTGATCTCAATCCGGCCGCCATGCTTGTCGATCAGCTGCTTCGCCACCCACAATCCGATGCCGGTGCCGTGTTGTTCCTTGGTGGTGAAGAAGGGCTCAAAAATTCGGGTCAGGTGTTCCGCTTCAATCCCGCTGCCTTCGTCGCGGATTACGACCTGCATGCCCGCACTGTCCCGCTCCGTCACTTCCCGTGTTTCCACATCGAGCGATCCACCCGGCTCCAGCGCGTCGATGGCGTTGGCGACGACGTTGGAGAACACCTGCAGCAATTCTCCGCGGCTGGCCGTCAGCGGGCGGTGCGATTCCAATCGATACTCCACGGCAATGTTCTTGGACATCAGCTTGGACCGATAGACGGCCAGAACATTCTTCAGCAAATCGTCCACCACCACCTCGGTGGGCGTACCGTTGTCGCGATAAAACCCAAGCGTCTGGCGCGCTATGTGGGAGACGCGTTCCAGCTCTTTCTCGGCTGTCTCCAAATACCCGTGGGTTTCGCTGTCGCGCCAGCAGGTTCCGCGGGCCAGAAAAATCAGGTTCAGCACAGCTTCCAGCGGATTATTGATTTCGTGGGCGACTGTGGCCGCCATCCGTCCCGCCGCGGCCAACTTTTCCGACTGGACCAGCGATCGTTCCATCTGCTTTCTCGCCGTGATATCCCGCGCGATTTTTGAGCTTCCAATCACCCGGCCAGTGCTGTCTTTCACCGGAGAAATCGTCAGCGATACCTCAACTCGCTGCCCGGCCTTGGTCACTCTCGTCGTCTCGAAATGCTCAAGCCGCTCACCGGCCCGAAGCTTCCTCAAAATTTCATCTTCCTCCGGGTGCAGATCCTTGGGAATTAACACCAGGATCGACCGTCCGACAATCTCCTCTGCCGTGTATCCATACATGCGCTGGGCAGCCTTGTTCCAACTGGTGATGATGCCGTTCAAATCCTTGCTGATAATGGCGTCGTCAGAGGAATCAACGATGGCTGCCAGCAAGCGGCGAGGGTCGTCGACGATGGAGCTTTGCATATCGGGATGTTTTGGGGGTGCTTCCGGGGTATCAATCACAACATGCGCTCTCCGGCCGTCGAAACTCGCCGAAAGGATCTGACCTTTTCGCGCAGTTCCGTTTACAGTCTCTTTCTCCGGCTTAGATGCATCCGGAGCCGTTCACAGCCAATAAATCTGAGGAGTGCCCAATGGAGCTCGTTCAAGCCGGATCAAACAGTGGCAGGACCAGCAAATTCTTCCGTTAGCCAAGCTTCAAATCCCTGCAGGCTTTGGGCGCGATGCAGAAAATTCTGGACCAGCATATCTCCCGGTTGCGATCCGCCCGGCTCCAGCACTTGTTTTCGATATCGCAGTGCTGCCGGCCCGTCCACCAGATTGTTCGCATCGAATTGCTGAAAGAAATCCAGCGCGATCACCTTGTCAAATAAATAGGTGTAGTAGTTCGAGGAATATCCAACCAGGTGGGTGAAGCTAGAATAGAGACGGTTGCCGTCGACCCACGTATAGGGCAGAGCGGCCGTATAGCCCGCGTGCAAGCTCGTGTCCAGATCAATCCCAGCCGGGTCCATGTTGTGAAGATCGAGCGAGAAGCGGGTGTAGAACAGCTGCCCGCGCACTCCATTGCCGCGGCCAAAGGCGCTGGCACGATTCATCCTGGCGACCAGTTCCGCAGGGATCGGCTCGCTCGTCTCATAGTGCCGCGCGAATTTCGCCAGCAATTTCGCGTTGCGGAAAAATTCCTCCAGCAGCTGCGATGGCACCTCAACAAAGTCGCCTTCCGTGGCGATGCCGCTCACTCCTGCCCAGCGCTGCTGCCCGCCCAGGATGGCGTGCATCAGATGTCCAAATTCATGAAAAAATGTCACCACATCGGAGTACTGCATTAACCCCGGATCTCCGCTCCCGCTCGCATTTCCGCCAGGAAAATTACAGATCAGCGCTGCTTCCGGAACCTGCACGCCCGCGATTCCGGGCACAAGCGGAAACGCCGAAAACCACTTGTCTTTGCCTTCGCGCGGATGCATGTCCAGATAGAATCGGCCGATTTTCTGCGTACGTTTCGCGTTCCCATTCTCCGCTTCAGCCGGCTGATCGTACACATCCCACGACGTCACAGAGCTGTCCCAGCGTGCCGCCGCATCGGGTCCTTCCAGAGGCGCCGGACGAAACTCCACATGAAACAATTTCGCCGCCGTATCCAGAATGCCTTGCTGCACGCGCTCATAAGGGAAGTAGGGTCGCACGGACTGCGAATCGAAATCGAATGCCGCCCGTCGATATTGCTCGTACCAATACATCGCGCTCGAGGCATCAATCGCGGTCAGTCCGGGCCGCTGCTTGCGCACGAATTCCAGCACCATCGCGTATTCGCGGGCTGCTCCCTCTTTCGACGCCGCATCCAGCTCCGCCAGAAATGCTTTCACCTTCGCCGCCGAACCCATCATCTGGTCCGCCGTTGCCAGGTCCGCCCAGGAATCGAATCCCAGCGTGTTCGCCAGCTGTTTTCGCGTGGCAAGAATGTCCATCAGGATCGGCTTGTTCGCCGGATAAGCGCGCGTGTTGTAGGCCAGAAACATCCGCCGCCGCAGCGAATCGCTCGTGGCAAACGTCATCACCGGCTGATAATCCGGATAATCTGTCGTCAGCGTAATGCGGCCTTCGGCATCCGGCGCGTGGCGCGCCAGAAAGTCCTGCGGCAAACCGTCGAGCTCCGCCGCGTCCTCCACCACGACGGTGTTGCCTTGCTCCTGCACATTGCGGCCAAAGGTCAGCCCAAGCTCGGTAATGCGCTCCTGCAGTTGTTGAATTCGTTCCCGAGCCGGCTGATCCTTGTCCACGCCTGCCAAGCGATATTGCAGCAGCGTCCGCTCCAGATAATGTTGGGTCGCGGCATCCACCTTTGACGTGTCGATGGCGGAAAGTGCCTGATACACCTGCGGATTTAGCGAAAGCTGCACCGCCGCCTCTGAAACCGCCTGCACCATGGCTTCTGCCTGGGTACGAACTGCTTTCTCCTGACAAACCGAGTGCAGCAGCCCCGCCTCCGAGCCTGCGATCCCCAGCGCGGCGACTGCCCGATCATATGGAACCAGCGTGTTATCGACTGTTCGCGGCCCCTGAACTGTGAGAAGCTGATCGATGGCACTTTGATGAGCCTGTAAATGGTGGTCAACCCAGGTTTTCAGGCTGTCCGGGGTCAGGTCGCCGGCCCAGGCATGCAGTTCATCCTGGAGCGGTTTGGCGGCTGAAATCGACAAATCATTTAGCATAGGGAGCGATTCCGTTCTACATTCAACGTGTCAGCAGTTGCGCGGGTCAACGCAGCCCCAAGTCATCTGCCATTATTTATAGTAAAGAACTTCGGCGCGGGAGACGCCGGAACTCGAGGATTAGTTGCATCGAACACGCCTCCGTCGCATCTTAATTCTGGCGGACGAAACCTTGCAGAATCAAAGAGAAAGAGACTTTAACGACCGCCGGATGACCCGCTTGTAGGGTACGGAAGTGCTGGTTCTTCCAGCCCTGAGGTTGCATCGGACCGCAACCCTGATACTATGCCGCAGTTGCGCCTGAACCAAGGTGCGGGAAAATGACAATGACAGAATCCACTCAAAATGTAAGTTTGCACTACCTTCGCTCGCGGCTTGGCCGCATTTGCGTTGCAATTATTGGGAATACGCCCCAGGAAATGCTGGACAAGGCCGAAGAAGCGGTTCGTGAGAACACCTTGATCGAGTTTCGGCTGGATTACTTGCCCAAACCCCTGGCCGCACTTCCTAAATTGAAAAATTTTCTCGAGTTGCGCCGCGAAGTCACCGCAATCGCCACTTGCCGCCGCAAAGTGAATGGCGGAAAATATGTCGGCTCCATTGCCAACGAACTGGAAGTGCTGCAGAAAGCCGCTGCCGCCGGTTTCGACCTGCTGGATGTGGAACTGCAGACCGCCGAAGTCATGAAGGCTGCCGACTGGAAGAAGCTGCGCGCCACTGAGGCTGCAGTGCTCATCTCCTATCACGACTTCAAAACGACGAAGGATCTGGAGAAGATTTACAACCGAATCAAGCCGCTGCAGCCCGACTTCATCAAGATTGTGACCACAGCGCGCAACCTCGCCGACAACGTCACCATGATGCGATTCCTGGAATCCAAGCGCGACGACGGCAATGTCATCGGAATTTGCATGGGCGACTACGGCGTCATCAGTCGCGTGCTCGGCCTGCGCTCCGGCAGCCGGTTTACGTTTGCCTCCGCCACCATCGGCGAGGAAACCGCGCCCGGCCAAATCGCTGCGCGGACGCTGACAGAGGCATATCGAGCCGACCAGGTTGACGCCGGAACCAAGGTATACGGCGTTGCCGGCAATCCCGTTCGCCACTCCTTATCTCCTGTCATGATGAACACCGCCTTTCATCGGGAAACGGTCAACGGTGTGTACTTGGCCCTCCAAACCGACAGGCTTGCGGATTTGCTGCTATTGATTCGCGAGGTTCCCGTACAAGGAGTTAGCGTTACGATGCCGTTCAAGCAAGAGATAATGAAACACCTGGACAGAACAGACGCACTTTCCCAAAAGATCGGGGCTTGTAATACCGTCGTCCGTTCACAGGATGGCAAGCTGATCGGGTACAACACCGATGTCACCGGGGTGATTCGACCCCTGGAACAACGGTTGGATTTACGGAAGGCAAAAATTCTGCTGTTAGGAGCCGGAGGAGCGGCGCGGTCAGCAGCCTTTGCCTTACGGCAGCGCGGTGCCGATGTCTTCATTCTGAACCGCACGCCACAGACTGCGCAAAAGCTGGCGCGGGAGGCGGAGGCGAAGACGATTCGGCGTGATCAGATCGCTAAAACAAGTTTCGATGTCATTTTGAATGCAACGTCGGTCGGGATGGTCGGCAGTAAGCAGCAGACCATTCTGGAGGAAAAGGAGCTGAACGCCAAGTTGGTTTTCGACATGGTGTACAGCCCGATGGACACTCCGTTATTACGCATGGCCCGCAGCAAAGGGTTGGCAGTTATCACAGGTGCGGAGATGTTCGTTCAGCAGGGGGCAGAGCAATTCCAGCTTTGGACTGGAAAGCCCGCCCCGAGAGAAGACATGTGGCGCGTAGTGACCCATGCTCTGCGCTCCCGCACCGAAACGGGGAAACAAGATGTTTAAAGTGCCAATGAAGAGAGGAGACACCGGATCGCGGACCGAACTCGTCGATACCCGCCGACCGGTGGACAAAGATCCTATGGTACGTCGAATATTGCGGATTTGTGGGGACATGCTTCCCTATCTTGCCTGGATGATCCCATTGGTGGACCGAGTAGTGGCTCCGAAGCGCGAGGCTGCTGTGGCCCCGGGTTTGATGACGCTGAGCGCCGACCTCCGAAACGATCTACGCTCTGAACTCAAACAGCACCTGACTGCAATCAGGGACGCACAAACCGACGTGACTCCTGCGATTGAAGAACAACAGCGTCGCCTGGAGAAACTAGAAGAACACGCCACGGAACTGAATCACTCCCTGACGAATCTCTCTGAAGATCAACTCGATCTGGCCGACCAGGTTCGCGCCATGGCTGGATGGGTGCGCAACTCCGCCGTCGCCGCGCTGTTTCTGCTGACCTTGATGTTCGTCCTCAAGCTGGTGCAGGCGATCCACGGCCACTAAAACAAACGCAGCATTGCTACCGGAAAACGATTTGTCACGCCAACCGAAGGTCGCCGCTGTCACCGCGGCGACCGCAGTCCAGGCAGCGGGCTTCTCTGTCGACCCCCTTATCAATCCTGACTTTTGCCTCCTCTCGCGCAATTTCCTTCGTGATAACAAGGTCACCGGCCTCGCCGCATGCCACCTATGTGCCATACATCACTCTTTTCGCGGCTGAATAACACAATTCCCTTCGCCGCGAAAATTAATCCTTAAAAAAACTCTTTCCCTGGTTGTTCGAACAGTTGCCGGTTTTTGTTGTTAGGACTACGATGGTGCTGGTGCGCCGCGGCCCCGCTGTTGGCGTATCGGTACATAGATGTTTTTTGGAGACCGCGTTCGATGTAGTCCAAACAAAAACAAACTTTCAGCCTGGACGTTTCTAGTCGGTACGTTCCAGCGTGATGGAGTGACTAAGCATGGCATGGTATGCATATTGCATTGCAGAGAAACAAGCATTTCCAGAACTAGCACATCATCGTAAACCGGTTCCGTTCGATAGCCAGGTGGGTGTCCTCGGAAATCAAATCTTCCTTTACCCAGCCAGTGATTTCGCAGTCATCGTAAGTGAACACAATCCAGAAGACAATTTAGAACAAAAATCAGCCGTCGATCATGCGCGTGTGATTGCCAATTGTTTTGAGCACTCCACTGTATTGCCTTTCCGTTTTGGAACCGTATTTTCCGATGACGACGCCTTGCGCCGCTCGGTCCGCAGCAATCAACGCCAGTTCTCCGCCAATGTGGAACGTCTTCGCGGCAAAGCGGAGATGCATTTGAAGGTCGTGTTTGACGACGCAGGTCCCGATTCCCCTAAGTATCAGTCGTCTCCGTGCGTCGGAAAAGAATATCTTTCCCGGCTCCGCGAGACGGCCACGGTGCAGCGGGAACGCCAGACCAAGGCGAAGGCGGTCTTTGTTCAGGTCCATCGCATGTTTTCACCGTTGGAGGAAGACATCAGCTGCCGTCGCACCGACAGTGGAAAGATGCTGCTCGATATTGCCCACCTGATTGAGCACCAGAGTGTCGTTCGCTATCAGAACAAATATTCATGCGCCAGTCAGACCATGCGTGATTGCCAGATCATGCTCTCCGGTCCGTGGCCGCCCTACCACTTTATCCACGGAACCCACCGCGTCTCCGCTCAGGCGGCACACGCATAGAGAAGAACCGTTAGGTCAATTGCGAAAAAAAACCCTCGTGAGCCCCACAGCAAACGAGGGTTTTTTATGGGCTTCGCTGGTTTGAGGAGACAAAAGCGACAATTGCGGCCCACACCTTATGGACGCAATCGGATTGAAAATGGAATCATGAAAAGCGATCGACCGTGGAGACGTCTTTTTTTCTGCTCATAATGAACGTTTCTCGCCGCGTGACCGACGCCCGCTCGATCTTTTGCCAGAATGCGACAAAATAGTCGGTTGCGGAGATGATGGAGACCAGCGCCATAAAGTAGACCGCGATAATGGCAATCACGTGCACTGGCAGAATGAACCAGCCGAAATGCCACACCGTCCAGCGGTGATCCAAAATGGCCGCCACAACCGCCACAATCTGTGTCACCATCTTCAGTTTACCCAGATCGCTGGCCTGAATCGTAAAGCCCTCGGAGGTTGCGATGGAACGCAGCCCGCTCACCAGGAATTCGCGCCCAATCACCAGCACCGCGATCCACGCCGGAACAATCCGTGGATTCATCTCCACCAGGGAAATGAATGCCGCTGTCACCAGCAGCTTATCCGCCAGCGGATCCAGCAGCATCCCCATAGTCGTAATCTGGCCGCGCTTGCGTGCCAGGTAGCCGTCCACCCCATCTGTAATCGATGCCAGAATGAAGAGTGCTGAGCCGAGGATTTCCGCTTCGCCATAAAACGAGTGGAAGGGGAAGGTCCTGGAAAGCAGCCAGATGAGCAGCGGTACACAAAAGATGCGGCTCATCGTGATGGAGTTGGGGAGATTCACGGCGTTTTCCTGATTTGGGAAGCCTCTTTCGTGGGCCTTGCAAGCATTATGCACTACCTTGCGCTCGGTTCGCGTCCGCCGTTTGGTTTTTGACCGCCTTTGGTACTTGCAAGCGACTACATGTGCAGATGCAGCGGAACTTAGCTCCGTTCCACAATTGTTGTAAATAAGAAAACAACTTTAGTCGATTTCTTCCGCAATGGCAGCGTTGCGGAGGCCATCAAACGGAAAGAACAGCATGAAGGCGGTGCCGCTGTTGCACTTCTGCGTCGCCGTCGTTGGCTCGGAGGAGCCCTCCCCAAACACCGCGGAGCGGTTCGTCGCTATTTCCGCCACTTCGACTGCCGCCCGGCTGCGAACCCGAACCGTGCCCTGGTGCTTTGCGATAATCTCGGAGCTGATCCATAATCCCAGCCCCGTGCCGGTGATTTCCTTGGTAGTAAAGAACGGCTCAAAGATGCGCTCGCGAACGGCCTCCGTCATCCCCGAACCTGTGTCGGCAATCGTGATGCGCACCCCTTGTACTTGAGGTTGATACCAGGCCTGCGAGGCGCGAACCGACAAATAAATTTTCCCGCCATTCGGCATCGCGTCCAGGGCATTCCCAACCAGATTGGCAAACAGCTGTCGCATCTCGCCGCTCAAGGCATACAGTTTCGCCCCGTCGCGGTACCTGCGAATGGTCTGAACTTTGGCGGCGTTTGACCTGCCATGATGCAGCTCCAATACGGAATTCAGCACGTCTGCCGGCTGAATGAGTGCCGGGCCTGAAGACTGGCGATAGAACCGCAGCGTCTGCTGCGTGATCTGCGAAACACGCGCGATTTCCTGCTGCGCCATATCGGTATAGTGTCTCGATTCTTCATCGAGCGGCTGTTGGTCCAGCAAGTACAGCAGGTTCGTTACCGCTTCCAGCGGATTATTGATTTCGTGCGCAATGGAGGCGGCCAGCTGCCCTGTGGCCGCCAGCTTTTCCGTTCTGCGCAGCAATTCTTCTGACAGCTTTCTCTCCGTTGCGTCAACAATGACCGCTCCCACCCAGCGTGAAACGGCGGGACTGGGCCGCGCTTCCGCCACGCCGTCATGGCCCGGCACCGCAACCGAATGCGCGTCAGGCGGTCGATCTCCTCCGGTCCGGACTGGATAGAGGCTGATCAACCAAATCCGCGGGCTCGCCGGCTCGGTCGGCAATTCGCCATGAATTTCCAGCTCACGGATCGGCTCACCCGACGCAAACACCCGCTCGATCGCTGCCTCCAGCTGCGTGCCTACCGGGCCAGGGAAGACCTCTTGCACCCTTCGACCCAGGTGATGAGTAATGGAGAGCTGGTCCATCTCCGCCAGAAATTGGTTCATGCGCACGTAGCGCATCTTGCGATCGAAAAACGCGAAGCCGATCGGCGCGTTCGCCAGCAGGGAATCCAGCAGTGCCAGCGTTTCGTTCAACCCGGCCCGCTGTTCCTTCAGCGCCGCAACCATGGTGTTGAAGGAACGCGTCAACTCGCCCGCCTCATTCAGCGATCGCGTCTTCAAGGGGAACACGTCACTGCGTTCCGGATCGCGAATCAGCAGCTTGGTGCCCCGCAGTAGTCCCCGTAGCGGGCGCGTCACAGATCTTGCCAGCAATAGAGAGAACAGTGCATTGGCCGCTATTGCCAGCAGCGCGAAAAATAATGCGGAGCGGAGCAGGCTGGATAAGTCCACCTGGTCTTCCGCCGTATCGGGGTACACCCATGCCACTGCAGTCGGCACATTATCGACTTCGATTCCCTGCGCCGCAACAATCCCATGTCTTCCATCGTCGAAAATGTTCGGCGCCATCGATGGGTGCAATTGCAGGCGCTCTGCATTGGAAAGGGGCGGATAGGTTGTCTTTCCCGCCTCGTTGCTGTAGGCCAGCGTGTTGCCGGACATGTCTGTAACACGCGCTGCGCGAATCGAAGGTGTCGCCACCATTCCGTCCAAAATCAACTGCAGACTCGCCATCCGCTGGTCCTTCAATGCGGAGGATGCGGTCGTCGCCAGCACATTCACCTGGTAAGTGAGCCGCTCCATCGTGCGATGACGCAGGGTGTTTCGCTGTTCGTGATAGACGTATCCAAACACGGCGGCCACCAGCAGGCATTGCAGTAATGCCGTGCCCCAGATTAGCTGCCATCGAATACTGCGTGGGAAAAGCTGACGCATCAAAGTCGTTGATTTCATCCTATTGGAGCAGCACTCCGATGGCGATTCCCACTCTACGCGCCGGTCGGTTGCACCAACATTTTCCTATGAGATTTTCACCGCCGTACGCAACCTTTGGCTCAGGCCCGCCGCAATTAGCGCGCCGTGGAAGCGTCCATTTTCAATAAAGATTTCGTTCGTCCTGGCGCCCGCAACCACCACCCCCGCCAGGTAAATTCCAGGAACATTGCTCTCCAGAGTCTGTGGATCGAATTCCGGCGTGCGGTCCGCCCCCGTTAAACGAACTCCGAGTGCCTCCAGGAATCTGAAATCTGGATGATATCCCGTCATCGCGAACACAAAATCGTTCTTCAGCGTGACCGGGCCCTTCGGTGTGCGCAGCCGCACCGAGTCGATCATGATTTCTTCCACCACCGTCTCGAAATGTGCGTGGATTTCATTGTGCGCGATGCGGTTCTCAATGTCCGGCAGAATCCAGTACTTCACGTGCTTGTGCATCGCCGCTCCGCGATGGACCAGCGTCACCCGCGCGCCGTGCCGCCATAAATCCAGCGCCGAAATCGCTGCGGAATTCTTGCCGCCAATCACCAGCACATCCTGGTCGAAATAAGGATGCGGGTCCTGATAATAGTGAAAGACTTTGGTCAAATCCTCACCGGGAATGTTGAGATAGTTGGCGCGATCGTAGTATCCGGTGGCAATGATCAGCGCCCGTGCCCCGTATTGGTGCGGCCGCCCGGCAGTGTCCGTGCAGTGAACGATGAAGTCGCCCGCTTCGCCTTCCACCCGATCCACATGCTGATACTGGTGCAGCTTCAGCCGAAAATGCTGCGCCACCTTGCGGTAATATTCCAGCGCCTCCTGCCGATTCGGCTTCTGGTTCGGACTGCTGAAAGGAATGTTGCCGATCTCCAGCAGCTCCGGCGTCGTAAAGAAGGTCATGTTCGACGGATAATGAAACAGCGAATTGCACAGGCAGCCCTTGTCAACCAGCAGCGTATCGAACCCTGCATTCTGCGCATCGATGGCGCAAGCCAGGCCCGTCGGCCCCGCGCCAATTACCAGTACATCGACAGCCTTCGCCGCTCCATCTCTCATCCCTCTATTTAAGCAGAGTGTTTGCCCCAGGTTCGCACGTGGTGCCCTCTTTTTGGCTTGAGTTGAATAGCAGGACGTGAACAGTTTGACATCACGCTTTTATGCGACTGACGCGTCAAACAGAGAAGACCGATATACTACCCGCGGTTAAAGCGAGAAGTGAAACGGATCAAGTGCAGGTGTCAGTATGAATCGTAGAGAATCCCTAAAATTGCTGCTGGCGGCTGCTGGAGGCACAGTTCTAGTTCCATCGTCCGCATTCGGCTTAGAGTCTGAAGGTGAATCGATCTCTGGGAACAATTCCGCGGCTCCAAATAGTGCGCGCGCTGCCAGTGTGATACCTGTGTTTTCGTGGCTGACCGCCGGGGAGGTAAAGCCGGCTGGATGGATCAAGGAGCAGATGGTTCGCGATCTGCAGGAGGGATTTGCAGGTCGCCTGGATCTACTTTGTCATGAAGCCTCAAGCGACATCTTTGTCAGCCACCGCAACTCCCTGCATTCCAATAATTCAACGAACGCTGTTAATTCGCAGTGGTGGAACGGTGAGACGGAAGGGAATTGGCGCGCCGGCTTTATTCAGATGGCATATCTGACGCAGGACACGCGCACCATGCGCGAAGCCGACGAGTATGTCCGTCACATTCTTACGTCGCAAGGTGCGGATGGCTATCTGGGTATCTACGATGCTGATTCTCGTTTTACGCAACCCGGCGAGCTTTGGGCACAGGCGTGTCTGTTGCGAGGTTTACTGGATTACGCCGAATTGACTGGTAATGCCGACGTGATGAGTGCCGTAAAACGGTCGGCAGATCTAACCGTTTCCGTCTATATCTCCGGCAAAACTCCAATCCCATGGGGAGAATCTCATGACCTGATGATTTCCGACGTGATGGAGCGTTTGTTCTATCTAACGGGCGATCCCAAGTACAGAGAGTTTTCAGTTTTGTTGTATCGGGAGTGGAGCAAGAACTCGCCGACCGCAGATACCAGCCTGACTTCGCTGCTGGACCCGAATGCACCTTTGTACGGGGCATGGTGTTCATGTCTATGAATCCATCCGCGTGCCATTGTGGCTTTCCATGGCAACCGGATCAGAAGATTTAGGAAACGCCTCCCGGAACGCGCTTCGAAAGTTGTCACGGTACACCGAGCCCAGCGGGTCGGCGGTAAGCCAGGAGGGCATCTTCAATCTTCCGCCCGATCCGACCTATACGGAGTACGAATATTGCGCGACCAAAGAGATACAGTTTACGTTGGAGTCGGCATTGCAGAAGACCGGCGTCGCTGCCATCGGCGATCAGGTCGAGAAACTCTGGTTCAACGCAGCCCAGGGCGCTCGAACCGCAGACGGCCGCGCCATCAGCTATTTGACTTCAGAAAATCGTATTCGCTGCAATGGGCGTACCCCCGACGGCGCGAAAGCGGACCCCCAAAACAAGTTTTCTCCTACGCATGCCGATGTGGCGGTCTGCTGCAATCCAAACGCCACCAACGTCGCCGCGCTGTTTGTCCGCGGAATGTGGATGCGCCACAAGACCGGCACCTTGGCTGCATTGCTATACGGACCTTGCAATGTTTCCACCCAGCTCGACGGAGTGAAAGTCGATCTTGAAGAGAAGACAAATTATCCATTTCAGAATGCCGTCGAGATCGTTGTCCGGCCGGAACAGCAAATGGAATTTCCCATTCTGCTGCGTGATCCAGGTTGGTCGCGCGGAACGAAGGTTATCTCCCCAGGCGCGCAAATCTCCAGAGATGGTCAATATTGGCAAGTAAGCAAGCGATGGAAGGCTGGCGACACAATCCAGCTTACATTTGCTCCTGTCGTCGAAGAAGTGGTTGCGGTCAATGGTGAGGTTGCTTTGCAGTATGGAGCATTGCTTTTTGCGCGACCTGTTCCATCGCACAAGGCTGTCATCAAAACATACACGGTCGCTGGATTTGAAGATGCATACTACGAACCTGCTGGGGCAACAGAGGCGTGGATGCTTCCCGCCGAATCACGATGGAGTGGTTTCGGATTTCGCGCCGTGCCTTCATCCGCAGGCTCAGATCCGCTTAGGCCCTTCGATGCGCCGGTTGTGACGCTCCGCGGAAAGATGATTCGAAATGGAGATGGAGAGCAGGTCGATGTCGATTTAGTTCCGCTCGGAAATGCGTCTATCCTGAGACAGCTGACTCACCCGATTTCTTCTTAGATCTCATCGAAAATTCGCACACCACGTACGCCAGTATGCACCCCGCACCACAATGCTTTGTGCCCACCGCACCTGACCTGCCGTCGGGCCGCTTCACTCCTGGTCGCGTTCCTTCGGCTCACACTCCTGCGTGAGATGGACAAGCTGCACATTTCCGTTGTAGTTATCCGCAGTGATCCAGAAAGATCGCCCGACAAAAGCGAAGGGCGATGTCCCTCGCGGGAGAATCGCCCATTACGCCGTCCGATTTTTTCAGAAGATCTGGTTCGGTTCCAGATCACAACCTTGTTTTCCCGGAATTATTCGGGCCTTACGGGCTCAGCCCGCGTTTCCCTCACTCTCCCGTTATCACATTGGTTGTTAGAGTTTCCTCGCTGCCACCGATGCGCATCCAAACCTCTGGTTGCGGCGCGAGTTTCGTTGCCGAATCTCTTGATGGCCACAGTCTACTCTCTCCTTCCTGGAAGATTTCTCTTCCCCTGTACAGTAGGATTGGAGTCTTGAGAGAGAGGTTGCCAGCCGACGCGGCATGTTCATTTTCGTTGATGCGCGGTGCTCCGATGGTGGCGACTCTCGATTCCAGGGGCATACAAAACATCATCTCAAGCCATCCATATATGAAGTGCATTCCCACAAGCGAGGTTCTCCATGAAAGTCAGACATGTAGCGTTGATTGCAGGTTCCCTGTTGGCTGGCGGCGCGGTTCTGACTGTGGGAGCCATTGCCGCGACGCTCATTCAACTCCAGCGTCGAAGGGCGCCAAAGCAGGTCCCTGGATCAAAGGGGTTCGATGACAAGGTTGTGCTGATTACCGGCTCGTCTCGCGGCTTAGGCCTCGCTCTTGCTGAAGAGTTCGCCCATCATGGTGCGAAAATCGTCCTCACCGCCAGGGACGCAGAAGAACTCGAGCGGGCTCGCGCACTTCTTCTCGAACGAACCGCGCTCAGGCCGGATCGCATCCTGGTCGTGCCTGCCGACCTATGCCGAGCGGAGGAAGTTCAATCCCTCATACAGCGCGCAACAGAGCACTTTGGGCGCATCGACATCCTGGTCAATAACGCGGGCGTCATCACGGTAGGACCAGTTGAATCTCAGACCCTCGAAAATTTTCGTAATGTGATGGACACAAATTTCTTCTCCGGTGTCCATTGCTCCATGCTGGTCTTGCCGCAGATGCTCAGTCGTGGCGCCGGAACGATCGTGAACATTGCTTCCATCGGCGGCAAAGTTGCGGTGCCGCATTTACTTCCGTATACTGCCAGCAAATTTGCCGTCACCGGTTTTTCCCAGGGGCTCCATGCCGAGCTGCGCGCAAAGGGAATTCATGTGCTCACCGTCTGCCCGGGTCTCATGCGCACCGGCTCTCATCTGAACGCGGTTTTCTCAGGCGATGCGCCTCGGGAGTACCAATGGTTCAGTCTGCTGGCGAATCTTCCCGGTGTTTCCGCGACCGCGCAACATGCGGCGCGCAAGATTCTAGGCGCGATCGTTTCCGGATCGACCGAAATCTCGATCACGCCGCAGGCCATCATCGCCTCGCGTGTGTCGCAGGTCCTGCCGGAACTCACTGCATGCCTTGTTTCAGCTACAAATCGTCTCCTGCCGAACTCCGGTCCGAATGCTTCCGCAGTTCGTCGGGGAGGGGAAGTTCGCGACCTCGAACTGATGCCCGCTTCAAAAATTGGTTGGGAAGCCGCGCAGCGCTACAACCAGGTCGGTTAAAGGGCCTCCAATCGTTCTACCGAAACAACGGAACGCAAGCTTCGCACGGTCGTTGTCCTCCGCTCCTCCTTCACGATTGTTCTTCTTGCACAACACATTTTCGATTGACAGTGATAGGTTAAGAATGGTTCAATCCGAATCTCATAAGAGCTTGATAAAGAATGCTCTTTCTCTGCGGATTTCGGATACAAACATTAATGCGAGGACACGATTCATGAAGAGCTTCACCAAGTCTCTCTCCGGCCTCATCGGTATCTTTTTTGTCCTGGGATCCATGGCAGCCTGGGCAAGCATCACGGGTTCCATCTCCGGAGTTGTGACCGATCCCACCGGTGCAGTTGTTCCTGGCGTGACAGTTATTGCAACAGATGCCGCTACCAATATCCAGCACACCACCGTCACCGACGCCAAAGGCTTTTACGCGTTTCCGGCCTTAAACGTCGGCCACTACAACGTGACTGTCAGTCAGCCGGGATATCGCGACTACCTGGAAAGCGGTGTCATGATCAACGCTAATTCCGCGATCCGTATCGATATAAAGATGGAGATCGGCAAGGTTTCAAATACGGTCAGGGTGCGCAGCGATGTTCTCCAGGTGGAGACCCAGAGCACCCAGATGGGCGACGTGATTGAAGGCGAAAAAATTACATCGGTCCCACTCAACGGCCGCTCCTATATCGATCTCTTGGCGCTGCAGCCCGGCGTCTCGCCCTATAGCGACGTGGCGACGTCTTCCGGCTCTGGAGTCACCAGCATCTCCGGCGATCAGGGTATGGGTCTTCAATCCGTGAACGGCGGACAGCCAGAAGGCAACGGCTTCATGGTCAATGGCGCCGACGCGGAAGAAGGTGTTCACAACGCCGCCGCCATGATTCCGAATCTCGACTCCATCGCGCAATTCCGGATCATCACCAACAATTTCAACGCCGAGTATGGAAACTTCAGCGGCGGCCAGATTAACGTCGTCACCAAATCGGGAACCAATCAGTTCCACGGCGATGCTTTCGACTTTCTGCGCAACACCGACCTGGATGCGAGAAATTATTTTTCACCCGATCGCGGCGTCTACATCCAAAACCAATTCGGTGGCACTATCGGCGGCCCCATCAAGAAAGACAAGCTTTTCTTCTTCGGCGATTTTCAGGGAACCAAACAAACCATCGGGCAAGTGACAAACTTTCCCGTCCCATCCACGGAGGATCGCACTGGCAACCTTGCTGACCAGACAGCATCGCTTGAAAACTCCGATCCTGCCAATGGCGGCCTGGGTGTGCAAGGTGCGTACTTCGCCAACGTGTTGTCGCAGGAGTTGGGATATCCGGTGCACAACCTGGAACCCTATTACACAGCCGGCTGCACCGATACTGGCACGTGCGTTTTTCCCAACGCGGTCATTCCGGCCACGGCAATCTCACCGGTGGCGCAGAACATGCTGAAGTACATTCCCACTTCGAATTCCTTCCAGAACGGTCAGCCTTTCTATCAAACGTCGGCTTATAACCAGACGCTTACCGACTATAAGGGTGGAATTCGCGTCGACACCAATACTCGATTCGGCGCTCTGTTCGGCTACTACTTCCTTGATGACTATTACGTCGTCAATCCGTACGCCGCCGTCAATATCCCCGGCTTCAATGCGGGTAGCAACGGCCGTACACAAATGGCGAATTTTGGCCTGACCACCACCATCAATTCCTCCACCGTGAATGATGTTCGCCTCGTCTACCTGCGGAACGTGAATTTCAGCGGAGTTCCCATCGGCGGTCTCGGCGTTACGCTTTCATCATTAGGCTTCAACACGCCCTGGGGGCCGACCGGTGGTGTCGATTCCACCGATCCATCGCTGGAAGGTGTGCCCAACGTCGGTTTCAATAACTACAGCTTCGGCGTTCCTCCTGACACACTGCGCCAATACAATAACACCGTTCAGGTGATCGACAATTTAACCAAGATTATCGGGACCCACACACTCCAGTTCGGCGGCGACTATCACTATGACCAGATCAACGAGCGCAATACCTACGGGCAAAATGGTCAGTTCGGTTTCGGCGGCCAGGAGACGGGATACGATTTTGCAGATTATCTAATTGGCGCGCCAAACTACTTCATTCAGGCCAGCTATCAAGTTCTCGACTCACGAAGCAAATACTATGGCCTCTATGGGCAGGATAGTTGGCGCGTAACTCCCACCGTGACCCTCAACTATGGGTTACGTTGGGAAGTAGCCACCCCCTGGTACGACACCCAGAACAAATTAGAGACTCTCATCCAGGGAGAGCAATCTTTATCTTTCCCTGGTGCGCCGACAGGCCTGGTCGTTCCCCTGGATCCCGGAGTGCCGCGCACTTTATCGCCGGTCAAGTACACCAACTTTGCTCCTAGAATTGGAATTGCCATTGCCCCCGACATCACCGAAGGTTGGCTTGGAAAATTGATCGGTGGCCCGGGAAAAACTAGTATCCGCGCCGGATATGGAATCTTCTACACCTCCATTGTCGATGCCACCGGCTTTGTAGAAGTTGGCGACGCACCCTATGGGCTGTTCTATGCCAGCCCGGGGCCGCCGTTGCTCGCGTCACCCTATGTCACACGCCAAACCGGACAGGTTCAGCCGAATGCATTTCCCTTTGTGTTTCCACCGACCAACGTATCGCCCAGCAATCCCGATACGACCTTCAACTGGTCGCAGGTAGAACCAATTTCCGGTTCGGATTATTTTTCTCCGACCAACGTGCTGCCGTATACGCAGCAGTTCATGCTATCCCTTGAACGCCAGCTTGGAAGTAATACCGTCGCCAGTGTCAGTTATGTCGGAGCGGTCGGTCGCCATAACCTCACCTTCCTTGAAGCGAACCCAGGCGACCCGGCGCTCTGTTTGTATTTGAGCAATCCTGCCAATGTAGCTCCCAACACGGGCACCTGCGGTCCTGGCGGAGAACAGAACCAATACATTGAAGCAGACGGAACCGTGGTGAATAGTACGCGCACTCGCTTCGGCACCAACTTCGGCGCGGACTCGTTTATGTCCTCTTCGGCCAGCTCCAGCTACAACTCTCTTCAGGTAAGTGTTCAGCACACCGAGAAATACGCCAATTTTCTCGTTGCCTATACCTGGTCGAAATCAATGGACAACGGTTCCGGAGTTTTTGATCCGACCAACGTCTTCAACCCGGCCGCCAGTCGCGCCCTGTCCACCTTCGATGTGCCGCAGAACCTGGTGATCAGTTACACGGTGCAACTACCGTTCAATAACTTCATCGGAAAAGGGGATGTGGCGAAGCGTTTGACTGCGGGCTGGGCGATTTCCGGGATTACCAGTTTCGTTTCTGGCGAGCCTGTGCAGCTAGGCGAGAATGACGATTTTTCCTTGATCGGAGCAAACACCAGTTTCGATGCTCCCAACTATGCCAACAATGGCAGCCCGCTCTACATCAACCGCAACCCTCGGAAAGGGATGCCGTACTTCAATCCCAATTACTTTGTCCGCGAGAACCTGGGTCAGGTCGGCAATGTGATGCGCCGCTTCTTTGTCGGGCCAGGAATCAATAACTGGGATATGGCGCTTCTGAAAGATACGGAGATCAAGGGAAGTATGAAGCTTCAATTCCGCGCCGAAGCCTTCAACCTGTTCAACCACGCGCAGTTCAATAACCCGGATGGAAATTACAACGACATAGGTAGTTTTGGATTTGTCTCCAGCGCACGCGATCCCCGCATCATGCAAATCGCGCTGAAGTTGCTCTTCTAGGATAAGAAAGAAGCTCCGGAAATTTCCGGAGCTTCTGGTTGTAGATGCAGACACCCGTTTGGATCTACTGCAGAATCGGTATGCCTGCAATTCTCGCTTGCCATTCCTTCGGCCCAGTATGGTGAACAGAGGTTCCCTGACTATCCACCGCCACGGTAACCGGCATGTCCTTTACATCGAACTCGTAAATCGCTTCCATCCCTAAATCTTCAAATGCCAGCACCCGGCTGCCACGGATTGCCTTGGAAACCAGGTACGCCGCCCCGCCCACCGCCATTAGATATACGGCCTTGTGGTCGCGGATCGCCTCAATCGCCGCCGGTCCGCGCTCTGCCTTGCCCACCATGCCCAGCAGCCCGGTCTGCTCCAGCATCTGCCGCGTAAACCGGTCCATGCGTGTGGAAGTGGTCGGTCCCGCCGGCCCTACAACCTCCTCCCGCACCGGATCGACCGGTCCCACATAGTAGATAAATCGATTTGTGAAGTCGACCGGAAGTTTCTCACCACGGTTCAACATGTCTGTCATGCACTTGTGTGCCGCGTCGCGCCCGGTCAACAGCTTGCCCGTCAGCAGCAGTACTTCGCCCGGCTTCCATGTCGCTACCTCGGCGCGCGTCACCGTGTCCAGATGCACCCGCCGCGCTTTCGAAACATCATGCGTCAGCTTCGGCCAGTGTTCGAGCGATGGCGGCTCCAGCATCGCCGGCCCGCTGCCATCCAGCACAAAGTGCGCGTGTCGCGTGGCCGCGCAATTCGGAATCATCGCCACCGGCAGGTTCGCCGCATGCGTCGGATAATCCAGAATCTTCACGTCCAGCACCGTCGTCAATCCGCCCAGTCCCTGCGCGCCAATCCCCAGCCGGTTCACCTTGTGATAAATCTCGATCCGCAATTCTTCCAGCCGGTTCTTCGGCCCACGCGCGATCAGGTCCTGCATGTCAATCGGCTCCATCAGCGCTTCTTTCGCCAGCAGCATTGCTTTCTCTGCTGTCCCGCCAATGCCAATGCCCAGCATCCCCGGCGGGCACCATCCCGCGCCCATCGTGGGAACCGTCTTGAGCACCCACTCCACAATCGAGTCCGAAGGATTCAGCATCACAAATTTCGATTTCGCCTCGCTCCCGCCGCCCTTCGCCGCGACCGTCACTTCCACTTCGCCGCCATGCACCATCGAAAGGCTCACCACCGCCGGCGTATTGTCCTTGGTGTTCTTGCGCGCCCCCGCCGGATCGGCCAGTATTGAAGCCCGCAGTATATTGTCCGGGTTCCGGTACGCCCGCCGCACGCCCTCATTCACCATCTCTTCCACCGTCATGTCGGTACGGTCCCAGCGCGCGTCCATCCCCACCTTTACAAACGTGGTCACGATGCCGGTGTCCTGACAAATCGGCCGATGGCCCTCCGCGCACATGCGGGAGTTGATCAAGATCTGCGCCATCGCGTCCTTGGCGGCGTGCGACTGCTCCAGCTCATACGCGCGCGCCAGGTTGGTGATGTAATCGATCGGATGGTAATAGGAAATATGCTGCAACGCGTCGGCGACGCTCTGGATAAAATCCTGTTGGCGAATCGTGGCCATGATGATTGGTGTTTTCCTTCTAGAAAGTCGAACATACTAGTTTAGACCGTCGCGGCGGGCGCCATCTGTGGCCCCGATCACACGACTCAGGGGCATCGCGAATATCAGCATCCAAAGCCGAGAGAGGCAAATTATCATGCCCAAAACACGCAAGGAAAAAGATTCGCTTGGAATCATTGCCGTTCCTGAGCGTGCCTATTACGGTGCGCAAACGGCGCGTGCCATCGACAACTATCCCATCTCCGGCATGCGCGCCCACTCCTTGCTCATTCGGGCTCTCGGGCTGGTCAAGCGTGCTGCCGCCGAGACCAACAAGAAACTCGGCCTGGTCGAAGCGCATCGCGCCGAAGCTATTTCGAAAGCCGCGCAAGAAGTCATCGACGGCAAGTGGGATGAGGAATTTCTGGTCGACGTGTTTCAGGCCGGCGCCGGCGTCAGCTTCCACATGAACGCCAACGAGGTCATCGCCAACCGCGCCAATCAAATCATTGGAGGAAAAACGGGGGGCGGCAAGCTCGGCGAGTACGCGCACGTTCATCCCAACGATCACGTGAACTACGGCCAGTCCACCAACGATGTGTTCCCCACCGCCATGCGTCTGGCAACGCTGCTCGCGCTCGAAACCTTATATCCCGTCCTCGAGTCACTCGCGCTCGCCTTCGAGAAAAAGGCGAAAGAATTCGACGGCATTCTCAAGTCCGGCCGCACCCACCTACAAGACGCCGTCCCGATTCGTCTCGGCCAGGAATTCGCGGCCTACGCCGTCGCCATCCGCAAAGCCCGCACCAACATTGCGCAACAGGCAGAAAGTCTGCGCGAACTTGGCTTGGGCGGTTCCGCCGTCGGCACCGGCATCAACACGCATCCGGGGTATCGCGCCGCAGCCATCTCGCAGCTCGCCAAGCTCTCCGGCCAAAGGCTGATCCCGGCGAAAGACATGCGCTGGGCGATGCAGTCGAACGCCTGCATGGCAGATGTCAGCTCCGCGTTACGCTCACTGGCCCTTGAAATTATTCGCATCTCGAATGACCTGCGCCTGCTCGCCTCCGGCCCCAACACCGGCCTCGCGGAAATCGTTCTGCCCAGCCTGCAACCCGGCTCCTCCATCATGCCCGGCAAAATCAATCCCGTGATGGCGGAGCTGGCTGCGATGGTGAGCTTTCAGGTGATCGGCAACGACACGGCCGTCGCCTATGCGGTCCAGGCCGGCCAGCTTGAACTGAACGTGATGATGCCGACCATGGCCTACAACGTTCTGCAGTCGATCACGATTCTTGCCAACATGCTGCGCCAGTTCGATCGGTTTTGCATCGCCGGCATCACCGCGAACCGCGCCCGCTGTCAGCAATATGCCGAAAGCACAGTCTCGCTCGCAACCGCGCTGAATCCCTACATCGGCTACGCCAAAGCAGCAGAAATCGTCAAGGAATCCGTGGCCACCGGCCGCTCCATTGTCGAACTCGCGCGCGAGAAAAAGCTTCTCAGCGAAAAGGAAATTGCCGAAATCCTAGACCCCAAACGCATGACCGAACCACAGCTTCCCTTGAAAGCGGCAAAGAAGCGCGACGCACCCACCCCGCGCCGCAAGATCTAAAGTCACCACTTGCGTCAAATCCCTTTCCTTGCGCCGCAGCGATTGTGCCACCTTTTCCACACGCCGGTGAATTGCGCCCTGCTCATCCATTTCAAGCCGGCCCATGCCGTTCACCCGCTCCATTCGTGCGTTCCAAAGCGTGGGGCATTCCCGCGGTTGATACCTTCCACGATTCCCTCGGCCAACCTTCGATCCGCAGGCGCTCTCGCATGGCCTTACAATGGGAGATAACACCGAATCCCCAAAAGGCACGTTAAACACCGAATGTCCTCTAACGGCTATCACTCTCGCTCCTCACGCAGCCATAATCTGCGTTCGCTGTTCAGCTTGTTCTCAAGCGATCTGGCCATTGACCTTGGCACGGCCAACACGCTTGTCTTCGCGGCTGGCAAGGGCATCGTTGTCAATGAGCCTTCCATCGTTGCGCTGAATAAGGTCACGGGCGAAGTGGAAGCAGTCGGCAAGGAAGCTAAGGAAATGCTGGGGCGCACCCCCGGCAACATCGTCGCCATCCGGCCCATGAAAGACGGCGTCATCGCCGACTTCAAGGTCACCGAAAAAATGCTGAATTACTTTAT
Source organism: uncultured Acidobacteriota bacterium (assembly GCA_963817855.1). Taxonomy (GTDB): domain Bacteria; phylum Acidobacteriota; class Terriglobia; order Terriglobales; family Acidobacteriaceae; genus JAKAAZ01. Next base: position 1,160,779 of record CAWFQA010000001.1, read on the forward strand.
TCAGAAGGCGCATGGCCGCAAGATGCTGGTCCATCCGCGCATCGTCATCGGTGTCCCGTCAGAAATTACCCAGGTGGAAAAGCGCGCGGTGGAAGATTCCGCGTACCGCGCTAAGGCGAGCGAAGTTTATCTGGTCGAGCAGGCCATGGTCGCCGCCATCGGCGCCGGTCTTCCGATCACAGAGCCCGGCGGCAACATGGTCGTCGACATCGGCGGTGGGACTACAGACATCGCGGTGATCTCACTTTCCGGCATCGTCTATTCGCGCTCCGTCCGCATGGCCGGCAACCAGATGGACGAAGCCATCATGAATTACCTCAAGCGCAAATACAATCTGCTGATTGGTGAGCGCACTGCCGAACATATCAAGATGGAGCTTGGCTCCGCTTATCCGCTGGACAAGCCCGTCACCATGGAGATCAAGGGTCGCAACCTGATTGAGGGCGTGCCCAAAACCATCACCATTGATGACAGCGAAATTCGCGAGTCCCTGGCGGAATGCATCAGCACCATCATGAACGCGATTCGCGTAGCTTTGGAACGCACCCCGCCGGAACTTTCCGCCGACATCAGCGACCGCGGCATCGTGCTGACCGGTGGCGGCGCGCTGATTAAAAACCTGGACAAGCGGATTCGCGAAGAAACGGGGCTGCCAGTTTCCGTCGCCGACGATCCACTGGCCTCTGTCGTATTGGGCACGGGAAAAATGCTGTCCGACTTCCGTTTGCTGCGCAAGATCAAGATTGATTAATCTTGCCCTCCCCCATCGATCCGCCCGGCTGCTAGGTATGCTCCTCGCAGGCCGCCCATAGCCCATGGAATCTTTTCTCAGCCGCTACCGTAATCCACTGGTCCTGATGGCGATCGTGCTGGCGCAGTTGCTCGGCCTCGCCGTGCAGGTTCGGCGTCCCAACACCGGCAAAGACGGAGAGCAGACGCGCCTCATTCGCTATTGGGTGGTCACTGCTTTTTCGCCGTTTGAGCGCGTATTCCTTTCCGTCGGCCACGGCGTCAGTTCCACCTGGCATAACTATGTGGACCTGCGTCACGTCCGCCAGCAGAACCAGGACCTGCAGTCGGAACTGAACCGCATGCGCCTCGAACAATCTTCTCTCGCCGTTGACGCTCGTGAAGGATTGCGCCTGCAGAAATTGTTCGGTTTCCAAAACCAATACATCGCGAAGACTGTCGAGGCACATATCATCGGCACCAGCGGTACCGATCTATCGCGCGTGCTGGTCATCGGTAAAGGCTCGAAAGATGGCGTCAAACCAGATATGCCGGTCATCACCCCCGACGGCGTGGTCGGCAAGGTACGCGATGTATTTCCGCACTCCGCCCAGATTCTCGAAATCAATGATCAGACCAGCGGCCTTGGCATCGTTCTAACTCAGACGAGGCTGCGCGGCATCCTGCGCGGCAATGCTGCCGGCCAGACAGAAATCATCGACATTCTTCCGGACGAACATATCAATCCAGGCGAACAGGTTGTCACCAGCGGCGGCGATGGTGTGTATCCCTCTGGCCTGCCCGTCGGCACGGTTGAGCGCGTGGTCAATGATCCGGAGCACAATCCTTACGTTGCCGTCCTGGTTCACCCCGCCGTCAACCTGTCGCGGCTGGATGATGTGCTGGTCATCACGCAAACACAGGACACAATGCCCGCCAGCATGCAGCAGGATATTGCCACCAGCGAGCGGAAGGCCGCCGACATTCTGGCGCAGCGACTGCCGAGCGTGCCTCCACCCACGACGGTCGGCCCGGATGGCAAGCCGATCAATCCCAATGCGCCGCCGCCGCCGGTTCGCCCGCCTGCTTCGCTGCACCCTGATCGGTTCACTCCAGATGCGACTCCGCCGGCCTCGACTCTGACTCCGGGAGCCACGTACCGCAATCAGGTTTATCCCGCGCAACCGCCTCCCGCCACCACCCAACACGCGACCACCGCAACCTCATACAGTCCCAGGCCGGGAGAAACGGCTTCGACAACGTCGCAGCCGAAACCCGTCGCGTCCGAGTCCAAACCTGACTCCTCAAAGTCGAAGCCAGCCACCGTACATTCCAAGACCGCCATGCATGGAGATTCCGCCGCGCCGGCAACTACGATCGAACATCCGAAAGCCGCACACCATCCTGCCGCTCCCACTCAGCCCGCCACCGGTGAGGAGACGCAGAATTGACCATGGCCATCCTCACCCAGCGCTCGCGTCGGGAAATGGAAGAGCACCGCTTTCATCCGGTCGTCCTGATTCTCGTTCCGCTGATTGCCATATTTTTGCAGGCATACATTCCGCTGCGCTTTCCGTCCTTCGACATTCTCAACCTGCCTGCGCTGGTCGTCATTTATTTTTCCGTTTCGCGACGCAATCCCATCGGCGGTACGCTCCTGGGCGTGGTCATCGGCATCATTCAAGACGCCATGACCCACCTGCCGCTCGGCATCAACGGCATTATCGATTGCATTCTTGGCTATCTCGCGGCCTCCATTGGCCTGCGTATTGACGTCGACAATCCCGGCACCCGCCTCATCATGAATTTCAGTTTTATCCTGCTGGCCAGCACCTTGCATGTGTTGATTTTGCGCCGTCTGATCGGCATTCATGAGCAGTGGTACGGCCTGCACGATCTGGTTGGCGCCCTGGTCAATGCACTGGTGGGGGTAGCCCTTTTTGCACTGTTCGACCGCCTTCGCCAACGCGAATAACGCGGCAAATCGGGAGTATTCTAGAGGCATCCCTTCCCCATGGCTGGCACATATAACAAAGACGATCGAATTCCAACGGTCAAGTTGACGGTGATGCAGTACATCATCGCCGCGATCCTGGTGATTCTTGTTTCCGGCCTCTGGCGATTGCAGGTGTTGGGCGCGCAAAATTATCGCGCGCTCGCGGAAGCCAACCGCATTCGCAAAGTCCCCATCCTCGCGCCGCGCGGAAAACTCTACGACCGCTATGGTCGCCTGTTGGTGGACAATTATCCCTCTGTCACCTGCTTTCTGGTTCCGGAGCAGGCTAACAATCTGGAAGCCGATATCCCGCTCATCGCCGAGGGCCTGCACATGCAGCCCGATCAGCTAAAAGCGATCATTCTGCGCTATCGCCATCGACCGAAATATCAACCCATTCCGCTGCAGCAGGACATCACGCCAGACGAGCAGGCCTTCATCGCCGCCCATACAAACGAGCTGCCAGAACTGGAAACGATTGAGGAGCAGCGACGTCTCTATCCCAGCAACGGTTTTGCCGCTCACCTGATCGGTTACGTCGGCGAAGTTTCTGAAGACATGCTCGATGACCCTCGCTACGCCTTCTATCAGCCCGGCGATGTCGTCGGCCGCTCCGGTATTGAAGAGTCGTACGACCCCATTCTGCGGGGTCAGGACGGTTCCCGCGACGTGATCGTCGACAGCCACGGCCGCGAGCTTGGCGCGCTCGGCACCGAGCCTGCGACGCCTGGGAAATCGTTGAAGCTCACCATCGATCTCGACATTCAAAAGGCCGCTGAAGAAGCATTGGGGAATCGCGATGGCGCGATTGTCGCTATCGATCCGCGTACCGGCGACGTCCTGGCGATGGTCAGCCGGCCCACCTTCGATCCCAATCAGTTCGCGATCCGCATTCATCGCGACGAGTGGAACAAGCTCATCACCGATCCGGACCATCCGCTCATGAATAAGGCCATCCAGGCCCAGCTCGCACCCGGCTCAACGTTCAAGATCATCATGTCTCTTGCTGGCCTGGAAGAAAACGTCGCGCAGACGCTCAATGTCAATTGTCCCGGCGGAGCAACCTTCTATGGAAGATATTTCTCTTGCTGGATCGGTGCGGAGCACCATCGCGGACATGGCATCGTCGACGTACTGCACGCCATTCCCTGGTCCTGCGATGTCTATTTCTACACACTGGCGGAAAAATTAGGCATCGACACCATTGCCAAATGGGCGCACAAGGTTGGAATTGGCGAAAAGACTGGAATCGACCTGCCCAATGAAGCGACCGGCATCATGCCTTCCACCGAATGGAAAATGCGCAACTACCATCAAAAATGGTATGCCGGTGAAACCATCTCTGTCGGTATCGGTCAGGGCGCGGTCGCCGTCACCCCGGTCCAGCTCATTCGCGCCATCGCGGGTATTGCCTCCGGGGGTGTATTCAAGCGACCCCATGTCGTATTCCCCAGCGAAATTCCTGCGGATCTGAAGGAGTATTATGCAGACCAATTTCCCGGTTCCGGCAACCAGACCCTCCCCATCGACCCCGGCATCTGGGAAACCATTACCGATGGCATGGCCATGGCCACTCTGCCCGGCGGTACGGCATATCTCTCCCAGCTAAAAGGAATCGATTTCGCCGGCAAGACGGGTACGGCACAGCTTGTCAGCCACTCGACAATGAAGGTCGCCACCGGAAAGTTTCGCGCGGACGCATGGTTTGTTGGTATTGCTCCCCGCAGAAATCCGGAGATCGCCGTGGTCGTGCTCTGGCAAAATGGGGCGGATGGCCCTTTCAGTGCGCTGATCGCGGCCCGCGTAATTGCGGCCTACGTCGATAAAGAGCGGCTACGCGACCACAACCTGATGCAGGTCGCCGCCAAAAATAATCCTGCGACCACCACGCCTGTCATCGGTTCAGCCACCGTCAAAGGCAAATCCCCGACCGGCGTCGGTAAGCCAAAATCCGTCGGTCAGCTCCAGCGTCCACGCGTCACACCCGCGCCTCCAACAGAAATGGCGGCGCTCTGGACCGCGAGCGACGCCCATCCGTCCGACCCGAACGCGAAGCAGCGTCCGGCGCGGATTACCGCAGCCTTTTCCATGCCCAAGGGCACCACCCTGCAAGCCGGAACATTTTTGTTGCCGCCGCCTCCAACGCCCCACACCGGGAGTCGCCAGCGATGATTGCGGCTTGTGTGAAAATGCTTCCAGTGCCAAATAAATTCTGGGTACCCCAAATCTCGCTTCTGAGATATGGGATCGGATCTCAACGCGCCACAGAGGGACGGTTCTGAATGCGCCGATTTCTTTCCTACCACGATTTCGACTGGACCCTGATGGCCTTTGTTGTGGCGCTGTCCATCATCAGCGTGCTGGAAATCTACAGCGCCACTCTGCACACCAAATTCGTCCACTTCGATGAAAAGCAGATGCTCTGGCTGGCTGGCGGTTTCGTCAGTATGTTTATTCTCTCGCTGATCGACTATCACATCCTGCTCGACGTTGCCGTCTGGGCCTATGGATTTTGCCTAGTCTCACTGGTGGCCGTGTTGGCCGTCGGGACCAAAGTGTTGGGCGCGCGGCGCTGGATTCACCTGCCCGGCGGCATTCACTTTCAGCCGTCGGAGTGGGTCAAGCTCATCCTCATCGTCGTCATGGCGCGTTTCTTCACCAATCTCAGCGGCCGCGATCTCACCTGGAAAGACATCTTCAAGGCCATGGCGATCGTCGGCCTTCCCATGCTGCTGGTGCTCAAGCAGCCCGACCTGGGAACCTCCCTCACTTACGCTCCGGTGCTGCTGTGCGGATTGTTCCTCGGCGGGATTCGCTTCAAGCACGCGGCCATCCTCTGCATCGTGGCCTCGTTGGCTCTGGTTCCCGCCTGGTACAAGGTGCTCAAGCCTTATCAGAAGCAGCGCCTCACCAGCTTTTTATCGCCGGACAACGATCCCCGCGGCAGCGGCTACCAGATTCGCCAATCGCTAATCGCTGTCGGTTCCGGAGGTATCTGGGGACAAGGGGCCGAGAAGGGAACTCAGACTCAGGGCGATTTCCTGCCCATCCCCTATACCGATTTCATTTTTGCCGCGTTTTGCGAGGAGCACGGATTGGCCGGAGCTATCTGCGTCCTGCTGTTATACTTCTTGTTGTTGATGCGTTTGGTGCAAAACGCTCAAACCGCCGCTGACCTGCCCGGCACGTTGATTATTATGGGGGTCGTGGCCGTCCTGATTTTTCAGATCGCGGTCAATGTGGGCATGGTCATCGGCTTTATGCCGGTCACCGGAATTCCATTGCCCTTAATGAGTTATGGTGGCTCATCGGTGTTATTCACGTTCCTGGCCCTTGGCATCGTCATGAACATCCGCATGAGTCGCTTTGTAAATTAGCACCACCTCTGGCGCAACTGCAGGCCGCGTGAGAGGGTTTAGATGTACGCATCCGCTCGCTGCAACGGAATGTCCGGTGGCACGGATGCGATTAGAAGTTTTTTCTCGGTCAGGCAGATTCCAACCGAGACCAGGCAGGTTCGATCGAATGCACGCAGTTACCGTAATTGGACTGGAAACGGCCCCACCCTACAACAGGGAAGTAGTGGCCACAAAGTCGTTGCGTGCCGTTCTTTCACGTCGCAGCCAAGATTCTTCGCTTCCACCGCCATCCCGCCTCCGCGGGGCAGTTCCATTCTGGCCGAAAGCAAGTTTCACGTCCGCCGCGTCTTCAGAACAATCCCTCGATTCAACCGCTCTAGTCACGGTGGCCGCGCTCGGTACTCCTTAGCGCGCAGAAATCTGCCTCACCTTACCCCGAGTCCGCGCCCTGCCATGGCTTCGGACTGGAATGAGGCAGCATGACAAAAGAAATCTATATTTCCAGCACTCCCCACGAAACCCGCCTGGCGGTTGTCGAAGACGATCAACTCGCGGAAATCTACTACGAGCGGGAGAATGAATACACTCTCGCCGGCTCCATTTACAAAGGCAAAGTCACCCGCGTCCTGCCCGGTATGCAGTCGGCGTTTGTCGACATTGGCTTAGAACGCGATGCGTTCCTGTACGTCACCGATTTTGCCGAAGAGCAGGAAGACGGCGAAGAATATGTTTCCCTCGCGCCCGGTTCTCGCGGCCAGGCACGCGCATCCAACGGCCATTCCAATGCCAACCGCAGCGCCGATAACGAATCCCAATTGACCGGCGAAGATTCCGCCTCCCGTGCATTCAACGAAAGAAGGCCAGCAGGGAATCAGCCGGCACGTGAAGGCTCCGGCGCACCTGCAAATGCATCCGGCGAAGAGGAAGGACAGGGCGGACGCCGCTGGCGTGGTCGCCGCGGTCGTCGCCGTGGTCGAGGAAGTTCCGGCGGATCAGGCGGACATGATCGGTCGCCTTCAAACGCTCAGCCGGTATCCGCCGAATCGCAGTCCGACAACCACACCGAACCGATGGAGTTCGCCATCGAGTCCGCTCCGTCCGATGTTGAATTCCAGATGGAGCCGCACGATTTCACGCCATCGCCAGCTCTGTCCCAGCAAGAGCGGTCTCAGTCCGTGCCGGTGCCGTTTGTGCTTCCCGGTGAATCACTTTCAAAATACCGTCGCGGTGATGCTCCTGCGCCCTCGGCTGCTGCGCAGCACAAAGAAACTCCTGCGCACACGCCGACACCCAGCTTCAAGCCCTCCACCATGGTCACAGGACCGTTGGCGGCATGGGATGGCAGCGAAGTGCTCCCCGGCGAATCGCTCTCCCGCCACAAGCGTTCGCGCGATACCTCCCACGCGGAAAACTTTTCCTCGCCTGCAGCCGAAGTCAGGCCAATTGCCGACGAGACTCCCGCACCTCTGCCTGTCGTCGAAACACCCGCCCATGTCGATGAAACTCCGTTGCCGGTATTCGAGCGCGAGCAGCCCTCGTTAGTGCAGCACGAGACTGCTCTTGAAGAGCCGTCGCTTGTCCAGCACGCGATTGCTCCCGAAGAGCCCTTCCTCGTCCAGCACGACTCCGCCGCCGCTGTGGAAGCCGCCGAAATTGAAGCGCCGGAGTTTGAGCCGTCGGAGGCATCCGCTTCCTATCGCTTTGATCCGACCTCGCCTAGCGCTTATCGCCAAAGCAGCGTTGCCGAACCACCGGCGCCGGAAGCCGAAACAGAATCACTCAGTCACGACGCTAGTGCAGAGCCTGCGCAGAAATCCAGCTCGCAGCCCGAGCCGTTCCTCGGTGAAGCAGCGTCGATCGTTCAACCCACTCATTCGCATGCATTCGAGGAAGTCTCCTCCCAGCCGGAAGCCGCGCTTGCCCACGGGGAAGAAAAATCTTTTGTCGGCGAAGACTACGCCTCCCATTTGGACGAAATTGACCTGGATGATCAAGCCACTTCTGATCATGACGACCGTGTTTTTGATCCTGGCCTTGGCAATCTCGAAGAAGAGACCATCGACGAAGAAGAAGCGGAAGCCTACGCCGCGCAGAGCCCGCAGGATGAAGCCGAATTCGACGACCTGATCGAAGAGACGCTCGATGTTCAGATGGATAGCGGCCTGCTCAGCGAGTTGGTTCGCGATCAGCACATTGAGCAGCGCACCCGCTTCGACGACGAAAACGCAGATCCATCTGCCGACGTATCGGAAGTCGAAGAAGATTACAGCGAAGACGAAGCCTTTGCCGCCGAAATGGGAGAGATCGAGCTGGAAGACGGTTCCGACTCCGCAGACGAAGCCGAAGAAAGTCACGAGCCTGCGAATGCCGATGCCGCCCGCAATCGCCAGGGAGGCGGTCGCAGTGGCCGTCGCGGAAACCGCGGACAACACCGCCACGCTGGCGGTCGCGGAGATAACCGCATGCGCCGCGCCACCGCGCAAACCACCAACCTGCCCGCCATTACCGACCTATTGAAGCCGAATCAGGAAATTCTGGTCCAGATCGCCAAGGAGCCCATCGCGCGCAAAGGCGCACGCATCACCAGCCATATCGCCTTGCCCGGTCGCTTCCTGGTTTTCATGCCCACGGTCAACCACGTGGGTGTTTCTCGGAAAATTTCTTCCGACGAGGAACGTCAGCGCCTCAAGCACATTCTCCTCAGCGAAAAGGGAACAGCCTCCGGCGGCTTTATCGTTCGCACCGCCGCGGCCACTGCCAGTGAAGACGATCTTCGCGCCGACATTCGTTTCCTGCTCACCTTGTGGGCGGAGATTCGCCAGCGCACAGAAAATGCTAAGCCCCCGGCGCTCATCTATCACGATCTCAGCCTGGTGGAACGCGTGCTGCGCGATCAGGTCACGGATAACTTCTCCTCCATCTGGGTCGACACGGAAGCCGACTACGAACGCGTGCTGCGCTTTCTCGGTCGTTTTGAGCCGGCGCTTGTCCGTCGCGTCAAGCTTTACACCAAGGGCACGCCGTTGTTCGAGCAGTTCGGCATTCAGGAAGAAATCAACAACGCGCTTCACTCCAAGGTGTGGCTCAAGTCCGGCGGCTCTATTGTCATCAACCAGACAGAAGCCCTGGTCGCCATCGACATTAACACCGGCAAATACGTCGGCAAAACTGCCCGCCTGGAAGACACCATTCTCAAGACCAACCTCGACGCCATCCCGGAAATCGTTCGACAGATTCGTCTGCGCGATCTTGGCGGCATCATCGTCATCGACTTCATCGACATGGATGAGCGTAAGAACCGCAACAAGGTCATGCTCGCGCTGGAAGAGGCTCTTAAGTCCGATCGCGCACCCTCGAAAGTGCTTCAATTCAATGACTTCGGCTTGGTCGCCATCACCCGCAAGCGCGTCAAGCAATCGCTTGAACGGACGCTTTCCGTTCCTTGCTCGGTTTGCACTGGAACCGGCATGGTCAAGGGTCCTCTGACGGTATGCAATGAGATTTATGTCGAGTTGCGCAAAATGTATCGTCAAATTGACCGCGGAGATGTTCTACTGCGGGTGAATCCGGAGGTCGTTAAACAGCTGAAACTACAGAACGGACGCTGGTTGAGTGAGATGGAAGAAATGTCCGGCAAGACCGTCATCGTCAAAAGCGATGCAAGCCTGCATCCGGAACAGTTCGACATCCAGTAGCGCGGCATTCCCTGCGGCCTTGCGGTTTCATCGCACATCGCAAGGCCTTTTGCTGCAATCAAAGCAGCCCAGTCGAAAGAACCAAACGTCCGCAACAAATTTTGCGAATACGCGTCTAATTCCGTAAGACGGCGACAGTCATGCGGACAGTTCCTTCATTACGGTCGGAATCTATACATCCCTGAGACTGTGCGCTTCGCAAGTTAGAACGATACACGCACAATCGGCTTTGCTGCTCGCGCCTTGGTAACAGCAAGCACTTCGGAGGTATCAAGACATCATGAGCATTGCGAAAACAATTCTTTGCATGACGCTGAAACGAGCAGCCGGCCTGGCGTTGGTATGCGGGCTGCCCTTTGCGGTCGGGCTGCAGGCTCAGACGTATTCCAGTTCGACGGTTAGCTACAATCTGCAAAACAATTACCCGCCGAATGCTCAATACAATAATTCCTACCCGAACAACCATACGCCGCGCTATCCCGACGAAGGTTGGACCAAACACCTGGCCATCGAAGGCGGCGGCGGCGTCACCGCGGCCGCGGACGGTACCCAGAATTATGCCAACACCGGTTGGAATATTCTGCTGGGCGGCGGGTATAAGTTTAATGACCGCCTTAGTCTTCTCGCGGAATGGAACTTTAACTGGATGGGGGTCCCGCAAACGCTGGCGCTCCAGGCCGCGCAGGTACCTTACGGCAATGAGCATATTTGGACCGTCGATCTCAATCCAAAGTACGACTTCGTCCAGGGCAACCGGTTCGGTGGATACATCATTGGTGGCGGTGGATTCTCCCGAGCGCTCACGTCTTTCACCTATCCGGTCTACGTTCCCTGCTACTACTACTATTATTACGGCGCGTGCGTTGGCGATGTTACCGTCGCCCATACCTCGACCAATCAGGGAAATATTGATTTTGGACTTGGTGGCGAGTGGCGTGTCTCACCCTACGATCGCGGCAAGATTTTCGTGGAAGCCCGCTATCTGCGCCTCTTTAGCCCCGACAGCGCCCTGCCTCCCGGTGGTGGTGCAGCCCTCGTTCCTGTGACCTTTGGCTTTCGCTGGTAAGCTTTACTCCGCATGATTGAAAGCGCGGTCGCTGTGGCGGCCGCGTTTTTTTCTACACACCCACTGGAAATGGCTTCGGCGAAGACTCGTCCGCATTCGCAACTCCGCGGAAGCGGTCGAACATGCCCTGCGTCACGCTCAACACCGCCGTATAGCCATATCCGAACATGAAGAGAAACAGAAATGGAATTGTGATGTAGTTCGCGTTTGAAATCGCATACCAGATGGTCAGGGCAAAATACGCGCTGATGAGTATTTCCACCAGCGGCAGCAGCCCCAAGCGCTTGCGATATTTCGCGGCCTGCGATTTTTCGCCACGCTTTTCCACGCGATATTTCGGCGTCCGCTTGAATGGGCTCTTGATTCCAAAAAGCGCTTCCATCACCGCGCGCGCATTCGTCAGCGTCAATCCAATGCCGCCCAGCGCCAGCACAAATGGCAGATAAAGCAGCGAACGATACCATTTCCCCGGATACAGTTCCTTTTGCGAGATCAAATAAAACGATGACACCGAAAACGTCGACGCCATAAAGAGCGGCAGATCGATATACAGCATCTGGAACCAACCCTGGTAGAAGCGGATGATCATCGCCGGCATCAGCAGAATCGAAAGCAGCACCATCAGCGGATAACTGATGTTCGCCGTCAGATGGTAAAACGTCTCCAGCTTTTTATGAAAGGAAACATCGGAGCGGCGAAACACCTGCGGCAGAATTTTTTTGGAGGTCTGGATCAGCCCCTTCGACCATCGCGCCTGCTGCGTCTTGAACGCCGTCATCTCGATCGGCAGCTCCGCCGGGCATTCCACATCCTGCAGATATTTGAACTTCCAACCTACCAACTGCGCTCGATAGCTTAGATCAGTGTCTTCGGTCAGCGTATCGTGCTGCCAGCCGCCGGCCTCGTCAATCGCCTCGCGCCGCCACATGCCCGCCGTGCCGTTGAAATTGAAAAACACTCCGCAGCGCGAACGCCCGCCATGTTCCAGCACAAAATGTCCATCCAGCAGAATCGCTTCCACCTGCGTCAAGAAGCTATAGTCGCGATTCAGGTGCGTCCAGCGCGTCTGCACCATGCCAATCTTCGGATCAGAAAAATGATGCACCACCTGCATCAGCCATTCCGGCGACGGCACAAAGTCCGCGTCGAACATGGCAATCAGGTTGCCTTTGGCGGTCTTCAATCCGTTGTCCAGTGCACCCGCCTTGTATCCATGGCGATTGGTGCGGTGGATATAGACAATCGGCTGCGACTCGCCATGCAGTCCACTACGATATCGCTCCACCACCGCAGCGGCTACCTCCTGCGTCTCATCGGTCGAGTCGTCCAGCACTTGGATTTCCAGCCGGTCGCGAGGGTAGTCGAGCCGGCACACCGCATCCACCAGCCGGTCAATCACAAATTGTTCGTTGAAAATCGGCAGCTGGACCGTGATGAATGGCAGCTCGTGAAACTTCTCCGGAGCTTCGTGCGTCGCGTTCTTTTTATAGCGGTAGTACAGCCAGACCAGCTGGTAGCGATGCAGGCCATAGAACGCCAAAATCACCATCAGCACAAAATAGGGAACCAGCAGCGACGCATCGAACCAGTTCCAGGTGTACAGATGACCGAAGGTCTGGTTGGCTAACTGCTGTTCATGCAGGTAATGCATCAGCCCATGAGGCGGCGCGAATAACATCGCGCAGGGCTCTCCACGACCGAACAGCGCCGACCCGGAGATGAATCCATGGTTCCAGACTGAAGCAAGGAAAGTGTGCGACATCGCCCCGAAAAGGGCCTCCACAGGAAGTAAGTTCTTCGCCTAATTGTACGTGACGGTAAAACATCGGCCGACAACGCAACTTCGGTTTTCCGTGACGTGTCGCCTGGGAATGGATAGAATCCGCAGCAAGTGAGCGCCTTCACGCCCAGTACGATAGCAGCCATCATCATCGCTGCCAGCTTTGCCGCGGGACTGAATGTCTACGCGACTGTGTTGACGCTGGGCCTGCTGGCGCACACCCATTGGGTCGTGTTGCCGGCTGGCTTGGAAATCCTGGGCAATTGGGTCGTGATCGCCGTCAGTGGAACTTTATTTGCCGCCGAATTTATCGCCGACAAGATTCCCGGTTTTGATATGGTGTGGAACGCGCTGCATACTTTCATCCGTGTGCCGGTCGCAGGACTGCTGGCCTATCGCGCCAGTTCTCACCTCTCGCCGGAGATACAGTTGCTGGCAACCCTCGGCGGCGCTGCCATCGCCATGGTGGCACATAGTTCGAAAACCGCCGTGCGCGCTGTAGTCACGCCTAGCCCCGAGCCCATTTCCAACATCGCCCTCAGTGCCGGCGAAGACAGCATCGCGATCGGTCTCACCTGGCTGTTGACCCAGCATCCGTGGACCGCGGCCGGCATCGCCATCGCCTTCATCGTCATTGCCATTCTTATGACGCGATGGGTCATCCGAGCGCTGCGCCGCACCTGGACCCGCCTGCAAACCATCTAGGCAGAGCAGTCCAGCAAACTCTAATTCAGGAACATCGTCCGATAGAGGGTATCGCGCTGCACCGGCTTGAATCCGGCATCGCGAATCACGTGGCGCAGTTCTTCTTCTGTGGTATGGTTCGCGGTCCCGGCGGCCTTCACCACATTTTCTTCCAGCATCACCGAGCCAACATCGTTCCCGCCGAAGCGCAGGCCCATCTGCAGCACCTTCAGCCCCTGCGTCACCCAGCTCGATTGCACATTTAGGATGTTATCCAGATATAGCCGAGAAATCGCCAGCACTTTCAGGTATTCGACGGACGTCGCTTCGTCCCAGCCTCGTCCGCCCAGCGCGGTGTTGTGCGGCTGAAAACTCCACGGAATAAATGCCGTGAATCCGCCCGTCTCGTCCTGCAGACGGCGCAGCGTTTCAAAGTGATTCACGCGCTGCTCAAACGTCTCGCCCACGCCGAACATCATGGTCGCCGTCGTCCGCATCCCCAGCTGGTGTGCGGTCCGGTGCACCAGCACCCACTCTTCGGTGCCACACTTCAGGCGCGCAATCCGATGTCGCACTTCATCGTCCAGAATCTCCGCGCCACCACCCGGAATCGAATCCAGACCCGCATCGCGCAGCCGCGCAATCGTGTCGCGCACTGACAGTTCGCTATATTCCGCAATCGCCAGAATCTCCGAAGCAGAAAAGCAATGCAGCCAGATGGAAGGGAAGCGCTGCTTGATTCCCGTCAGCAACCGCTCAAACCAATCGATCTTCAAATCAGGATGCAGCCCGCCTTGCATCAACACGCCGGTTCCGCCCATCTCTACGGTCTCGCGAATCTTGTCGTAAATCGTGTCGAAATCGAGAATGTACCCCTCCGCCGCCAGCTTTCCTTTCAGCGGGCGATAGAAGGCGCAGAACGTGCAATACTCCGTGCAGAAATTTGTGTAATTGATGTTGCGATCAATGATGTAGGTGACCACGCCCTCCGGATGCAGCTTGCGTCGCACCGCGTTGGCTTCCATGCCCAGCCCAATCAAGTCGTCCGACTCAAATGCGTCCAGAGCCTGCTGTCGCGTAATCCCCATAGCTCCAGTTTACCCGCTGGTGTTTGAGTTTTGCAGCCGGATTGTCGGCCGCGCAACGTCGGGCACGCAGAATTGCCATCCGCTCAACAAAAAGACGTCGCACCACAGGCTGCGGTATTAGTCGTCTTCTGTTCGCTTTTTCTGCGACACGGCATTGTTCGCAGGGTCGTCGGGGACCGCTGCTGGGGCGGGTTTCACAGCGCGGGCAGGTACCTTTCGGGCTTGCATTCTGCGCACGTCGTCCGGGTTCGACACACCGAAAATCGAAAGCGCGCGACCGATTTTGCTAAAGAATCCATTGGACATTTCGCGCCCTCTCTCGTTTGATAGTGTAGTACGGGCTGAAACTTGCAGTGCTGACCAACACCCGCCCCCTGCATCTGCATCGAAACACTCAGGAAAATCTGAATCTATGCCAATTCAAGCGAAAAACTCCCGATGCTTTAGCCAGATCACTTCGATATTTCCGTGTCTTCTCCTGGCCAGTTGCTTGTTTCCCGCAATTCCAACCCGAGCCGCCGACGCAGCTGCCAAGCCCAAGTCTGACGTGCTGATCTTCTCCAACGGAGAAAAGTTGATCGGAAAGCTGGATCACGAGGCCGACGGAACGGTGTTTTTCGCCAGCGATAACGCCGGCACGGTCCAGGTGCCTTGGGCGAAGCTGAAAGAACTGCACACCGAGGAGCCGTTTGCGGTAATTGAAACGGGCGTGTCCGTGGAACGCAAGAAGGCCAACACCAACGTCCCCGTCGGTACCATCTCCATCGAAGGCGATACCTTGACCGTCACCACGTCAAGCGGCACGCAGCAGATCCCGGTGAAAAACATCGCCTACATCGTGGATCAACCCACATTCGACAAAAACGTCAACCAGAAACAAGGCTGGACCGAGGGCATCACCGGCGCCATCACCGCCGGCGCCAGCACCGTCAGTTCAACCCAGAACAGCGCCAGCATTAATGCGGGGGTTGCCCTGTCTCGCGTTGTTCCCGCGGTCCCCTGGATGCCGCCCCGCCAGCGCACCCTGCTGAACTTCACCAGCAACTACGGCAAAGTCACGCAGGCGAATACGCCCACGGTAAAAACCAATATCCTGCATGGCGGGCTTGAAGAGGATGAGTATTTCAACCCGCGCTTCTATCTTCTGCAGCAGGGCATGTGGGACCATAACTATTCCCAGGGTTTGGATCTGCAACAACTCTATGGCGGCGGCGTCGGATATACCGCAATCAAGAATGCCAAGCAGGAACTGGACCTTACCGCCATCCTCGACTACACCAAACAGGCGTTTGCCGCGTCTCCGCCCGCTGCCGCCTATACCAATAACCTGATCGGCTCCAGCTTTGGCGACAACTACGTTCGCAATCTTCCAAAGAAAATTGTTCTTACTGAGATCGCGGCGTTCAACCCGGCGTGGAACAGCCCCTCGGACTACTCGGCCAACGTTTCTGTCGGCGGGACATTCCCGATCTATAAGAATTTTGCCTTTTCGCTGGGCGTGGTTGACAGCTATCTGAACAATCCGCCGTCCGGCTTCCAGGGCAATTCCGTGCAGTTCAATACCGGCCTGACCTACTCCATTCAGCACTAGGGCAAACGCAGCATGATCGCAGATAAACAGATTTGTCATCCCGAGCGAAGTCGCCGCGGATCGCGGTGACCAGTCGAGGGACCTGCTTCTCTGCCCGTACTGCAGTCATTCTGGTTCTGCTCTCGTGATTGTCCTACTTCGGGGTTGGAGTTTGCTGCGCCGGCATTTGTTGTGTCGGCGTTTGCGGCGTCGGCAATGTGAAGGTCAGCGGTTGTGCCAGAATATCCATCGCCGGCTGCGGCAACGACTTGTTGGCATTTGCCAGCAGAAGGCTTACCTGCCAGATCTGGGTGGAAGACAAGACCTGGTCAAATGCCGGCATCCCCGCAAGACGAATTCCATTCGCCACCTTCCAATAGGTTGCTCCCGGCGGATCATCGCTGACACCCACCACATTGTTGCTGCCGTGCGCGTGCCATAGCTGCGGCGCACGCGGATACATGTGCGGCGCCACGGTGGAATTCTGATTGTTCAAACCATGGCAGAAGGCGCAATTCTGGCGGTAAATTTGCGCGCCCGCGATCAAATTGTCCGGTGTCGCCTGAATGGGCTCCGATTTTGGCATGTCTTTGGCAATGCGCGCATGCAGCGGCATGTGAACAATCTGTTTTTCAAAGGGGAATGGCGCATCGGCGACTGCGACCGGAGGATTCCCATAGTGCAGGTAGAAAAACGCGCCGATGGGCACCAACAAGAGCCCGATCACCAGCCCAATCAGAAACTTCATAAGCTCTCCTCATCACAGAAGTTTGGATGCAGAAAGGTGCTCCGCTTCGTCTCTCCCGACGCAGTACCGTTAGACTACCTAGGTCCCTCAACCCTCGTAAATGATTTAAATGATTTAATGGAGACTTAGGAGAAAAAAGTGCTGTCTCAGTTCACCCAGGGAGCCAATTCCTGTCCCTTGCCAATTTTCAGGTCCATGTCACCGCGCCGCGCCGCTGCTTCCGGTCTTCGCTCCCTCGGCTTCAGCCTCGCATGTTTCGTCCTGGCACTCTTCGTCAGTTGCATGGCTTCCCCATTGCGTGCGCAGGACACCACCCCGCAACTGCAGCCAAAATCCTCGTCATCTTCCGTTCCGGAGCAAACGCAGGCCACCCGGCGCAGTCTGGAAAATCGCCGCCTGGCCACCAAGCGACGCCGCGAGGCTGCGCTGGTGACGGAAACCTATACCCATCGCTGGGAATTTTATGTTGGCGGCGAGTACATGCGCTTTCGCCCTGGCCCGGATCTGCACAACTCTGGCATGGGCGGCTGGATCGTGGGTGCAACCCGCTATTTCAACCCTCGCTTCGGTATCATCGCCGATGCGCGCGGTCTTTATGGAGACAATTCTCTCGGCGCAGTCAACGGCGGAGGCAACAATACCTATAACGCGAAATTCGCGGTGTTCCCCTTTACCATCGGTCCCATCTATCGCTTCTATGGCAATTCGAAGATTTCTGTCAGCGGCGCCCTGCAGCTGGGCGATATCTATGGGTACTTTGACAAGAACACCGGCGCGTTTCCACCGGAGACGGTGGGTTTTTACCCCGCCAGCAACGTCGGCGCCGCCATCGCCAGCATTCACCTGGACTACAATCTGAGTCCCGGCCTCGCCGTTCGCCTTTCGCCGCACATGCTGATCGACAGCTTCGGGGGGGAGATTACCCACAATCAGGGGATAATGTTGGGGATGGTCTATCGCTTCGGACGGCAGTAGGCCATTCTACCTTCGCGGCAAGAAAACTGGTCCGAACCAGAGAAGGCTGCGCCTGCTGCAGTCTTCTCGCTGAACACCCGCGGATATGTCTCCCACGATCGACATTGGCCGATGGATCGCCCGGTCCTCCCGCGCAGACGTATCCGTCATCTGGAACCGCAATCACATCCGATAGGGAGTGTTTGATGTATCCTCTATCGGGCAGCAAGGGCAGCATGCAATTTCAGCATGAGAGAAAGCAGTGAAGGCAATGGCAACTGGAAAACACAGCACTCGTAATTTCAAAAATCTGATCGGCGGCAAATGGGTCAGCGCTCACTCCCGCAAAACGTTTGAGAATCGTAATCCCGCCAAAAATCGCGACCTGGTTGGCATCTTCCCCTCGTCCGACACAAGAGATGTCTCCGACGCCGTTGCCGCCGCGAAAGAAGCCTTCAAAAGCTGGCGACTGGTGCCCGCGCCAAAGCGCGCCGAGATCCTCTTCCGCGCCGGCGAAATTCTCACCGAGCGCAAGGAGCAGTACGCCCGCGACATGACCCGCGAAATGGGCAAGGTGCTGGAGGAAACCCGCGGCGATGTGCAGGAAGCCATCGACACCGCTTTCTACATGGCCGGCGAAGGACGCCGCATGTTCGGCAACACGACGCCCTCGGAATTGCAGAACAAATTTGCCATGAGCGTGCGCATGCCGGTCGGTGTCTGCGGCATGATCACTCCGTGGAATTTCCCCATGGCCATCCCCTCGTGGAAGCTGCTGCCGGCCATCGTCTGCGGCAACACCTGCGTCATCAAACCCGCGCAGGCCACGCCGCTTTCCACCTATAACCTGGTGCAGGCGCTGCTCGATGCCGGGCTGCACGCCGGTGTCGTCAATATCGTTTCCGGATCCGGCGGTCAGGTCGGCATGCCGCTAGTCGAGCATCCCGACGTCAACGCCATCAGTCTCACCGGCTCCAGCGAAGTCGGTCGTACCGTCGGCATGGCCGCGGCTGCTGGCTTCAAACCGTGCTCGCTCGAGCTCGGCGGCAAGAACGCCATGATCATCATGGACGATGCCAATCTCGATCTGGCCGTCGAAGGCGCGCTCTGGGGAGCATTCGGCACCACCGGCCAGCGCTGCACCGCCACCAGTCGCATCCTAATTCACAAGAAAATCGCCCGGCGCTTTACTGATCAATTAGTCGAGCGCGCTCGCAAGCTGCGCATCGGCAATGGCCTGGAAAAAAGCGTGCAGGTGGGCCCGCTGGTCAATCAGCAACAGGTGGAAACCAGCGCCATGTATGTCAAAATCGCGATCGATGAAGGCGCAAAACTCCTCATCGGCGGCAAGCGTCTCCAAGGCAAAGCCTATGCGGATGGATATTTCTTCGCTCCTACCATCTTTGGGGGAGTGAAACCGTCCATGCGCATCGCGCGCGAAGAAGTCTTCGGTCCCGTGCTCAGCCTGCTGGAGTTTGACAGCTTCGAGCGCGCACTTCAAATCGCCAATGATGTCGACTACGGTCTTTCCGCCGCCATCTATACGCGCGACGTCAACCAGGCCTATCGCGCCATGCGCGACATCGACACCGGCATCATCTACGTCAACGCGCCGACCATTGGCGCGGAAGTGCATTTACCGTTCGGAGGAGTCAAGCAGACCGGCAACGGCCATCGCGAAGGCGGCAGCGGCGCGCTGGATTTCTACACTACCTGGAAGTCTGTTTACGTAGATTATTCTGATCGCCTGCAACGCGCCCAGATCGATACTGGAGAATAACGTTTCATTTCGTCCGTCGTACCTAGATGGATGAACACGCTGTAGAACCTGAGGAGAGACCATCCATGATTCTCGGTGTTCCCAAAGAAGTGAAAGATCACGAAAGCCGCGTCGGCGTCACCCCCGCCGGCGTCAAAGCGCTAGTGGAAGCAGGGCACGAGGTCCTCGTCGAGACCAAAGCGGGAGACTTATCCTCGCTTCCCGATGATGAATATCAATCGGCCGGCGCAGAAATTGTCGGCTCGGCCTACGACGTATGGCGTCTCTCTGACATCATCGTCAAGGTCAAGGAGCCCATCGAGAAAGAGTATGGCCATTTCCGCGAAGGCCTCATCCTGTTCACCTATCTGCACCTCGCGCCGCTTCCCGCGCTGACTGCAAAATTGCTGGAGAAGAAAGTCATCGGCATCGCCTATGAAACGATCCGCGACAAAGCCGGTACGCTGCCGCTGCTGACTCCCATGTCAGAGGTCGCAGGCCGCATGTCGGTGCAGGTCGGCGCAGCGCATCTTGAAAAAGAAAAGGGTGGCCGCGGCGTTCTTCTCGGCGGTATCCCCGGCGTGCCTCCCGGAAATGTCTGCATCATCGGTGGTGGCATCGTCGGAACCAATGCCGCCAAAGTCGCGCTCGGCATGGGCGCGAAGGTCACCATCGTCGACATGAATCTGAACCGTCTGCGCGAACTGGACGATATCTTCAACGGCCGCGTCTACACTATCGCCTCCAACTCCTACAACGTCAGCCGCGCCGCTCGCGAAGCCGATCTCCTTATTGGCGGTGTCTTGATCCCCGGTGCTGCCGCTCCCAAAATTGTCACTAAGGCAATGGTCTCCACCATGAAGAAAGGCGCCGTCATCGTGGATGTTGCCATTGATCAGGGCGGCTGCATTGAGACCGCCCGTCCGACCACCCACAGCGACCCGTCCTACGTGCTCGATGGCGTGGTGCATTATTGCGTCACCAATATGCCGGCAGCGGTGCCGCATACCTCGACCATGGGCCTCACCAACGCGACCTTCCCGTATGTGCTGCGGCTGGCAACGCTCGGCGCCAGAGCCGCCATACAAGCCGATCCCGGTCTGCAGGACGGCGTCAACACCTACGACGGTATTCTCACCTGCAAGCCGGTTGCGGAATCACAGGGCAAGCCCTGGAAATCCGTCCTCGATCTGGTGCATTAACCTTCACCCGTTTTCTCATCCCTTGTTGCCGGAGAACGAATTTGCTGCGTCGATCCCTGCTGGCTCTGTCCGCGCTCGTATTGCTGCTGTCTTCGGCCTGTCAGCAGCCAAGAAGATTTCCCGCGGAAAGGATGGCCCGCGCTCGCATCGCCAATGCCAGCTCCGCCAACATCCCCGCTCCCAGCGGCCACTTCAACTATTACCTGTTCACCCTCTCCTGGTCCCCGGAATATTGTCATGGCCGTCCCAACAACCCGCAGTGCGATGGCGCTAACCCGGGATTTGTCGTGCATGGCCTCTGGCCTCAGTTCAACAACGGTCGATGGCCCTCGGCCTGTTCCAGCCAGCCTGGGTTATCGAATCCTTCCAGCATGCTCGATATCATGCCCGATCTGCGCCTCATCGAGCATGAGTGGACCACGCATGGCACCTGCTCCGGCCTGACCGCTGACCAATACTTCGGGGTCATCCGCAACGCCTACAGCTCCATCCGGATTCCGTCGTCGCTGGCCAGCCCTACACACAGCGTCACCCGCAGCGCGGACGAGATCAAGCAGATGTTCATCGACGCCAATCCAGGAATGGCTGCCGACAACATCGCCGTGAGCTGTCACGATCGCTATCTTTCCGCCGTTGAATTTTGCCTGGCAAAGAATTTGCAGCCCACTGTTTGCCAGGCTGTGCGCGACTGCACCGCCAACTCCATTCGGATTCCTGCGGCGCAATAGTTCCGGCCCAGCCTTCCGCGTCGACACCGCGTGAATGCGAAGAAAAGCTGCAGGGAATTGCTCCCTCTCCAACCCCGTACCAGTGAAAATGCTCTAAAATGAAATAGCTGACAAAGTCACTACAGCTGTACTTAGTAACCGCCAGTCCGCGCCAAGCGGCGGCGGGGAGGTTCAATGCGGCGGTTCGTATTTTTTGCAGTTCTTCTGGCTCTTTCCCTACCCGTCGGTCTTTCCACCACTGGCTGCGCCCATGACTACGGTCAGAACTACTGTAGCGGCTTCCAGAGCGGCGAGCAGCTAACTGCCCCCGCAAAGATTGACCTCGAGCCTGCCGTCTACGGGCTCTCATTGAGCTATGGGCAAGTTGCCTCTTTGTCGACACCCACCGCCGTTAATTGCAAAGGCACATCCGTCACCGTCAAGACATACAGCTATGGCACCACCAACCTGTCATTGGCGGATGTTTCGCCTGCCGGGCAGGTGTGCGGCGGCAAATGGAACCGGAATTCCGGTAATGGCGTTCCCAACTTCACCACCTGCATTCCCCCGCAGACCGGCAGCCCCATCTTCAACGCGAACGGCGGTCTGGCCTACCTGACCGCAAGCGGCGGCGGAGCGACCAGCAATCCGGTTCCGGTCTTCGTTCATCCGCCCATCACCAGTGTTTTGTTAGGTGGAAAAAGTGCGGTACACACGTGTCCCAATAACCCCGTCACTGGCTCGCCCGAGAATGTTCCCGTCTATGCCCTGAACAGCTGTCTCTCGCAGAACCAGACAGCGCAGCTGGCCGCCACTGTGTACAGCGGCACGACGGATATTACCTGCAACGCCGGCCACCTTAGCTATAGCCCGCAGGATACGGATGTGGTTTCGGTCGACCAGAACGGCGTCGCCACTGCCCATCTGCCTGGCGCCAGCGTGATTAACGCCACCATCGCCCAGGCCACCAGTACCGCCGGATATTTCTTTACCTGCCCGGCCAAAAGCATTCAGCTTAGCGTGGGCACCACCGGACAAAAAAGTGTCACTGTCAACACCAACAATATTCAGCCGTTGACCACGACAATCCTCGACACCAACGGCAACGCCATCAGCGGGTTGCAGCTGCAGTACACGTCCAACGACCCCATCAACATCCCGGTGAGCAATACCGGTTCCGTCACGCCGGCCTACCCCAGCGACGCGGCGATTGTCGCGCAATGCCTGCCCAGTGTCTGTAACCCCGCGCCGCAGAATGAAATCGGCAACCTCAGTACCGGCCTGCCCATCAGTAGCAACCCGATCGACGTTCATACTCCAGGCCCGAGTCAGGCGCTTCTTTACATGGCCAGCCCACAGTCGCTGAACCTGGTGCCGATTGACTTCCAAAGCGGCAATGTGGGCACGCCGATTCGCCTGCCGTATCAGCCGAACTCCATGGTGATGGACGAAAACGGCAACGATCTCTTCATGGGCAGCAGCACCGAGCTGATGATTGCGTCCATTTCGCCTACCAGCGGCACCGTGCTCACCACCCAGACTCCCGGTGTCCCCGGCACCGTGCTGGCTGTAGCTCCGAATGACTCGCTCGTCGTCGTCCACGATCCCTGCCGGCAGTTGTTCTATCTCTACACACCGCCGGTCGGCAATCTCGCCGCTACGGTCATCTCTTTCGGCGCGGCCGGGCCGACCATTGCCTGCAACGTCAACAGCCAGCCCATCGATCCTTCTGTCGAAGTGCATCCGCCGTACGCAGCCCAGTTCACCCAGGACAGCCAAACCGTCTACATCGTGGGCGAAAATACGCTGTATACCTACAACACCTTCACCGGCTGGCACGTCTGCACAGAGAACGGTCAGACAGGCAATTGCCCGATCAATCCCACCCCCACCAGCCCCACCAGCGTCGCCGTCACCATTCCGGGTGTCGGTGCCTACGCTGCCGGCTCACCCACCACCGCCTTCGGATATTGCGCCCTCGGTCCGAACCAGGCGAACCCGCAACAGACTCCCGGCCCTCCCCCGACAGGCCTGACTGATCCAACCGCCGCCGTGAACCCGACGGAATACTATCCCAACGCTGCCACCGTGGCCGCGCAAACCGATGAACTGGCCGCCACCACGGACGGCTATCACATCATCGGCGCGAGTACCGTGAGCGGCGGACAGCTCACCGACATTGGCGTTCAGATCCCGGATGGGTATTGTCCCTTGAAGACTGCGCTAAGTTTCCCCAGCAATCCCCAGCAGTTCAGCCTGGCAACGCCCAACGTGGAATTCATCGACCAGGTGCTGGTTTCGCCCAACTCGCAGCTGGCTTTCGTCACATTCCAACCCACAAGTGCAACCGGAAGCGCGAACACTCTACCCGCCTACAAGGTTCCCTGTACGACGTTCCAGTCGTCACAAGGGAACTGTCCCGCTGGACGACCGGCCACAGGTAACATCGTCAATGTGCCCTTGACCGGCCAGGCGGGAGCGCCTGTGGCTGGCGTCTTCAGCCCGGATACCACCACGTTCTACGCGTCGACCAGTAACGATGACCTTGTCCACCTGATCGACACCAAGACCTTGACCGACACCAAAACGTTCAATCCCGGCCTGACCTGCGCCACCACCACGACGGCACCCGCCCATCCCTACTTGGCATGCACAGCAGGAACTCCGGTGCCGGCCCTATTCCTCGCGGCCCGACCGCGGCCTACGCAGGGATCCGTCACCACTGCAGCGAAAAAGAACTAACCGCATGAAAATGAACTGGGTGTCCATGTCTCGGTCGCCGCGGCGACCGACATGGGGCACCCATAATTCAACGTGTCACCCTGTTCGGCCAGCAAAGAAGTGTCATCCCGAGCGAAGCCGAGGGACCTGCTGTTTCCACGCTCAATGAAGAATGATGAAGAAGAACTTACGCCTGAGGCTCTTTCACCGAACGGGGCGTGAGTTGCTTCACGGTGCGTGGCAGCGCGCGCGCCACGGCATCCAGAATCCCGTTCAGGAAGTGTATCGACTCGGAAGCCGCATAGAGCCGGGCAATCTCAAGCGTCTCGTTAATGATGATCGGCAAGGGTGTCGCCGGATATCCCAGCATCTCCGCGATGGCTGCCCGCAGCAGGTTGCGATCCACCGCTGCCATTCGCTCCAGCCGCCAATGCTCGCTGGCCGTCGCAATGTAGGTATCAATCTCGTCCTGCCGGGCAATGGCCACGCGAAAAATATCCTCAGCAAATCCCTGGGTTCCCGGATCGACCTTCTCACGCGCCTGCCAGAACGTGCGCTGCACGTACTCCGCGTTCTGCTTTCCCATGTCCGCCTGGAACAGCATCTGCATTGCAATTTCGCGGGATTTGCGGCGTTTTCCCATACCTATTGTCCTGCCGTCAAGTCTGTAACTGTGGGAGTTACAATTTTCTTCTTCACCGCCGCCATTTCGATTGCCGCCAGCGCCGCTTCAAATCCCTTGTTCCCCATCTTCAGCCCGGCGCGATCCAGCGCCTGCTCCAGCGTCTCGCAGGTCAGCACTCCAAACGCATGCGGCACACCCGTGTCCTGCTGCGACTGACCGATGCCGCGCGACACTTCCGTGTAGATTGCTTCATAGTGTGCCGTCTCGCCGCGCAGCAAAACACCCAGCGTCACAATCGCATCCACATTCTTGCTCTCCGCCAGCAGTCGCGCCGCCCCTGGAATCTCCCACGAGCCCGGAACACGCACCACCCGGATCGCATCCTTTTTCGCTCCGCTGCGCAACAATGCGTCCAGAGCACCCTGCAACAGCCGATCGGTAATAACCGCATTCCACCGCGAAACCACAATGCCGAAGCGCATCCCCGCGGCGCTCAGGTCGCCTTCCACCGCCACCGGTTTGCCGTGATGCACATTCTCCGACTCCCAGAAGCCGAAGATCATGCCCGGCACCGGCTCCGCGGTAAACAGGCGGGAATTCCAATGAGTCTGCGTGAT
Source organism: uncultured Acidobacteriota bacterium (assembly GCA_963817855.1). Lineage (GTDB taxonomy): Bacteria > Acidobacteriota > Terriglobia > Terriglobales > Acidobacteriaceae > JAKAAZ01. Next base: position 1,186,079 of record CAWFQA010000001.1, read on the forward strand.
TGTCGAAATGTTCCGCCCGCCCTCGGCCGCGGCGGAGTTTTTCTTCATCCAGTTCGCCGCCACACCATGCACCGCCTCCAATCCCGTCACTTCAATCAGGATTTCAGGCGTGGCTGACATTTTCCCCGTCACAAATTCCAGGTTGCCTAGCGGCGCAAGGAAAGGCGCAGTGCGAAATTGCTCGCCCGCCGATCCCTTGCCGGGTTCAAACCCGAGCGCCGAAAAAAAACTCTCCAGCGTCTCCAGTTCTTCAGCCGTGCGCGCCGCGCGCACCCATGTGATTCCTTTGATCATGTTTCGATGGTACAACGTTGCGCTCTCAACCACTGCACTCCGGCTGCGCATTGAAAACCAGCGCCAACCGGAGGCCTGAGAAAATCTCTACGGATGAAAGCTGATCAGATCGATTCCGCTCTTTCCATCGTGAACAACATAAGACAGCGTATACAAAGTTCCATCGGAACCAATCACGAGGCTTTGCGGCGGATCGATAGGGCCACCATGGCTCAACACAATCTGGCCGTGGTCCACATACTTATGGTTTGAAATATCGTAGGTGATCAGGTCCGTCCCGTCTTTTTGCTCTGCTGCTGTCTTTGAGCCCTTCCTATCGCTTGAAAGTGGAGCTCCCGTAAGGTAATACAGCGTGTGTCCATCCGCACCCAGAGCAAGGCCCAGGTATCCATATTCCATACCGTCGAACATTCCCGTTCTCTTGGACGCTTCGGACGTGAGCCGTGCCAGCACCTCCACCGATCGCGCGCGGGGATCGAAGCGAAACAAATAGCCGGATCGTCCATTCACACCGTAGATCGCCTGCTCGGAGGGTACCCAGATCGCCGCTCGCCAGTTGTAGGCCATCCCATGCATCGACGGATTATATGAACCGAAATAATCTTTCTTAAGATTTACGCCCGTAACTGTATCGACCTTGTCTTTGTCGTAGTCATAACGATGGATGGTTCCGTCTCCCGTCGTGAAGTAGGCCGAGCCGTCCCGTGGATCAATCACAATCCTGCGACAGATGGCTCGGTACGTGCTGCCCAAAGCACCAAGCTCTCCCCCATGAAATAGGGTTCCAAGATCTTTTAATGTTTTAGTTTTCAAGTCATAGCGCAGAAAGTCGCCGGCTGGCCACGTGATGCCGTACAAACGACCCCGCGGCACGTCCATATTCATCGCGATGATGCCTTGCCCGCCCGGTGCGATCGCAAGGTTCGTAAATTTTCCAGTCTTCATGTCGTAAGACACAAAATGTCCGCCCGGGTAAGGCCGATAGCCGTTGGGAGCCTTGGCTGTCCGTTCAACGCCGCTCGAATTGTTGTAATACCCCAGGTGCGTCGAGAAATAAAGCTTGTCACCGTCCTGGACAAAATTCACATGGCTCTTGCCCTGCGCAACCGCTTTGACGTTGCCTTGGCCGACAGCATCGTTCAAATTAGCGATGTGCGTAATTGCCCTGGTCTTCGGATTGAAGGAATACATCTGTCCAGGTAGGTTGTACTGCGCGGAAGAAAGCACGTAATAAATCATTCCATCGCTGGAAATGCCCATGCCGTTGTAAGCTTCCCCGGGTTTTGCGGCGGCCGGAAAATGGGAATCGTATGCCGTTGCCCGAATCACATGGGAGTCGACGCTTTGACCATAAAAGATTGGCGTTGCTGTACTGGCAACGAGTAGGGCGATCGCAAATTGGCGGACAGCAGACAGAATTTTCAATGTATATCTCCATAATCCGAATCGAGAGCAGCGGGCAGATCTTAGTTCTGCTTGTTTTCTGCGCGCGTATGTCAATACTTTATATTCCCGGCCTGGAAGCATACTCCGGGACACAGAACATTGTTTCACCGTCTCCATGGCCTTTACCACACTCATTTGGAATTGATAGACTCACCAGTCTTCCGACAATCGCTCTGTGAAGCCTCGATCGAAAGGGACCGCGACACCATGACGCCAGAAAAAACCTTGGAAAATATTCAGCTCGAAATCCGCGACGGCATCGCCTTTCTCACCCTCAACCGGTCCAAAGTCTTGAACGCACTCAACGCCGCTACGCTTCGCGAACTGCAATCCGCGATCAACACCATCAAATCCGACGACTCCATTCGTGTCGCCATCTTCACCGGTTCCGGCGAAAAAGCATTTGCCGCCGGTGCCGACATTCAAGAGCTGGCCCAGGTGAATGGTGTCGAAGGCCGCGATCTCGCCTTGCGCGGACAGGCTGTGCTGCGCGCCATTGAAACCTGCCGCAAGCCGGTCATTGCCTGCATCAACGGATTTGCGCTCGGCGGCGGCTGCGAACTCGCCCTTGCCTGCACCCTCCGCATTGCCAGTGAGCACGCCAAAATGGGTCAGCCAGAAGTCAAGCTCGGCCTGATCCCCGGTTATGGTGGAACACAGCGGCTCGCTCGCCTCGTCGGCAAAGGCGTCGCCCTGCAAATGATTCTCACTGGAGAAATTCTTTCCGCCGCCGACTGTCTCCGTGTCGGCCTCGTGAATGAAGTCGTCGCCCCCGATCAATTACTTCCCCGCGGAGAAGCGATTGCCCGCGTCATTGCCGGCATGGCGCCGCTCGCCATTCGCTATGCGCTGGAAGCAGTCGACCACGGCTACGATCTGCCGCTACAGGAGGCATTGTTTCTGGAAGCCTCTCTCTTCGGCCTCACCTGCGGCACCGCCGACAAAGGAGAAGGCACGGCAGCCTTTCTCGCCAAGCGTGCCGCTGTCTGGCAAGGCCGCTGATGTCTTCGACGAACGGCCCACGCTGATATTCTGAAGACAATGTTTCGTGCCACCTTTCGTTTCTCCGTCCTTCGATCCGCTGCGCTGCTTGTGCTCTCGGCGTGCCTCGCCGTCAGCGGATGCCGAAATTCCGACAACACCTTCGACATGTCTCGCCACGCCGCGCGATGGGCGGCTGCCAAGACATCCGCCCGTCGGGAACTCAGCCAGATTGCACCTCCCTTGAAAAGCGTTTACCTCAACATCAATCAGGAATCGCAGTGGCAGAATCCATTTCTCAGCGTGGAGCAGAACATGATTCAACTGCGTATCTATTTGCCGGATGAAAACTCCAGCCCCATCGATCGCGGCGGAATCACCCGCTTGAGTTCCGCGCGCAAACAAGTGGTCAATGTTCGCTTGGCGGAGTTGCCCCGCGCGCTCGCCTCGCTCCCCGACGGCGCATGGCCGTACGGCCGTGTCATCGCCATCGGTAAAGAAAAAAAGACGCCGCAAAATCGCGCCTGGTTTCCCGATCATCTCGACATCACCGTTCGCGCCTTGCAGGATATGGGTGTGGTCGTGGATGACTGGAATCATCCCGCAGCCCTCCCGTAACTGGAGCCAGTGACGTCCACCAAGCTGCATCGACCTCCAACAGAGGAAATGAAATGGCCGAGCCGCAATTTCCGATTCTCGTCGAACAAAAACGGCCCCACCCGCATGAGCGTTTCTCCGCTCATCGCGAGTTGGAGGCAGCTCTTCGCCAGTCGGTTCGTGGCGAAGTCCGCTTCGACTCCGGCAGCCGCGCCCTCTACGCCACCGACGCCTCCAACTATCGCCAGCTTCCCATCGGTCTCGTGCTTCCGCGCGACACCGCGGATGTCGAAGCCGCCGTGGCCGCCTGCCGCAAATTTGACGCTCCCATTCTTTCTCGCGGCGCGGGCACCAGCCTCGCCGGCCAGTGCTGCAACGTGGCCGTGGTGCTCGATTTTTCCAAGTATGTCGACCGAATCCTCAATCTCGATGCGCAACGTTGCCAGTCGCGCGTCGAACCCGGCATCGTTCTCGATCGTGTGCGCGAAGCTGCCGAGCAGCATCACCTGACCTTCGCTCCCGATCCCGCCACCCATAGCCGCTGCACCCTCGGCGGCATGATCGGCAATAACTCCTGCGGCGTGCATGCGCTCATGGGCGGCAAGACGGTCGACAACATTGACTCCATGCGCGTCCTGCTCTACGACGGCACCATTCTTGAAGTTGGCGCAACCTCCGACGTCGACTTCGAAACCATTGTCGCGGCGGGCGGCCGTCGCGCAGAAATATATACCGCCCTTCGAAACATTCGCGACCGCTACGCCAGCCTCATTCGCGAACGCTATCCAAAAATTCCTCGCCGCGTCTCCGGCTACAACCTCGATGATCTGCTTCCAGAAAATGGCTTTCACGTCGCCCGCGCGCTGGTCGGGAGTGAAGGCACTTGCGTCACCGTACTCGATGCAACTCTGCACCTTACGCCCAGTCCGCCCTGCCGCATTCTCGTAAGCCTCGGATTTTCCGATGCCTACATCGCCGCGGATTACGTCCCATTCGTGCTGCAGCACAAACCCATCGGCCTCGGAAGGCTTCGACGGTCTGCTCGTCGAATTTATGCGGCGCAAGCATCTTGTCGAAAACGACCTACAACTCCTCCCCGATGGTGACGGACATTTACTGGTGGAGTTTGGCGGGAACACCCTCGAAGAGGCTCAAGCGCAAGCGAGCACCATGATTGAGGCCGCAAAAAAAATCTCTCCTGCGCCCCATGCCCGCGAATATTCCCAATCAGAAGCCGCGCGTGTCTGGAGGGTGCGCGAATCCGGGCTCGGCGCAACAGTCTTCGTTCCAGGGGAGCCGCACGGCTGGGAGGGTTGGGAAGATTCGGCCGTCCCGCCGGAAAAAATGGGCAGCTACCTGCGCCAGTTATTTGCCGCCGCCAAGCGCTACGGCTATCGCTCGCCCATCTACGGCCACTTTGGCCAGGGTTGCGCACACATGCGCTTCAATTTCGATCTCGAGAGCGAAGCCGGCATCGCCAAATATCTCCAGTTCATCAATGAAGCCGCAGACATTGTTATTGCGCACGGTGGCTCGCTCTCCGGCGAACACGGCGACGGCCAGTCTCGCGCCGCGCTACTGCACAAAATGTTTGGCCCGGAGCTGGTGCAGGCTTTCCGCGAATTCAAAGCCGTCTGGGATCCCACCAACAAGATGAACCCCGGCAAGCTCGCCGATCCCATCGCGGTGTATGGCCCGCAGGAAAATCTTCGTCTCGGCGCCGGCTATGAAGTTCAATCCGTCAAAACGCATTTTCAATTTCCCGATGACGGCGGATCTTTTTCTGATGCCACGCTACGTTGCGTCGGCGTCGGCGCTTGCCGCAAAGAAACCACCGGCACCATGTGTCCCAGCTACATGGCCACTCGCGAAGAGCAGCACTCTACGCGCGGCCGCGCTCATCTTCTGTGGGAAATGTTGCAGGGCGAACTGCGCCATCAGGGCTGGCAGAGCGAACCTGTGAAAAATGCGCTCGAGCTATGCCTCTCCTGCAAGGCTTGCAAGCACGAGTGTCCGGTCAACGTCGATGTCGCCACATATAAGGCGGAATTTCTTTCGCACTATTACGAGCACCATCGCCGTCCCATCCACGCCTATGCCTTCGGCCTGATGGATCAGTGGGCGCACCTTGCTTCCATCATGCCGCGTCTCGCCAATCTTCCCGGTCAACTCCCCGGCGTGCGGGATGTCGTGAAGGCTGCGATCGGCATGGCGCCGAAACGAACAATTCCCGCCTTCGCACCGCGAACTTTTCAGAGCAGTTTCCAATTCCGCGCCGGCAGGCAAAAAGATTCGCGCCCCTCCGTTCTTCTCTGGCCCGATACGTGGAACAACTATTTCTATCCCCAAGCCGCGCAGGCCGCAGTCGAGGTGTTGGGCGATGCCGGATTTGCCGTGCAGGTGCCGCGCGGTCATCTCTGCTGCGGTCGCCCGCTATATGACTTTGGCATGCTCGACCGCGCTAAACGTTATCTAGTGCGCGTGCTCGATGCGCTTGCTCCACAACTGCAGTCGAACACGCCCGTCGTGGTTCTCGAGCCGAGTTGCGCCAGCGTCTTTCGCGAGGAATCTCTGAACCTTCTCGCCAACGATCCTCGCTATGCTGAGCCGGCCAAAAAGCTCGCCGCTCAAACCTATCTGCTCAGTGAATTTCTGGTGCAAAAAGCGGACCACTACACAACCGCCCGCTCGTCCCGACCAGCGCATTCTGCTGCATGGCCATTGCCACCAGAAGCCAAGAATGACAGAGGAAGTTGAATTACTCCGCGCATCCGGCGCTCAGGTCGAGCTGCTCGATTCTGGCTGCTGCGGTATGGCCGGTCCCTTCGGTTTTGAAAAGGAAAAATATTCGATTTCAACTGCGCTGGCCAACCGCATCTCTGATGCCCGCCGTCGAAGCTGCCGAAAAGGAAACAGTCATTGTTACAAATGGTTTCAGTTGCCGCGAACAGATCGCGCAGCTCTCCAATCGCCGCGCCGTGCACCTCTCCCAAGTCCTCGTGCGTCGCGATTAATAGCCCGCCTCGTTTACCTGGTTCAGCATCGGCTCTCCCGCCATGTAGCGTCGAACCTGCTCGCCGGCGAACTTATACCCGCGAGTCGAAAATCCCGCGACCGAACCCGCAATGTGCGGCGTGATGAAACAATTGGGTGCGCTCCAAAGAGCATGCCCCTTGGGCAGCGGCTCCGGGTTCGTCACATCCAGCACCGCGTGAATGCGCTGGGCTTGCAGTTGCTGCAACAGTGCATCCGTATCCACGACCGGACCACGCGCCGCGTTCACCAGCAACGCGCCCGGCTTCATCCGCGCCAGCATGTCGGCATTCATCATGCCGCGAGTGGTTTCTGTCAGCGGCACCAGCAGCACCACCACATCGGCCCCCGGCAGCAATCCGGCCAGATCGCCGAACGCCGAAACCCCCGGCTTCGCCGTCCGCGCCACCCGAATCACCTCGACGTCGAACCCCTGCAACAGGCGCTCCAACTTGGTACCGATATTGCCATATCCCACGATCAGCACCTTCTTGCTGTGAAGCTCATCCGCAAGGAGCCGATACGAATGCGCGCCCGCTCCCTCATCCCGCGGAGCTGCCTGCGCCCCGCCCGCGTCTTTCAGCAACACCTGCCCATCCCAGTACTGCTCGCGCTGGCAATCGCGGTAATGCGGGAAACGGTACAGACTCCCCAGAATGGCTCCAACAATCCACTCCGCCACCGGAATATTGTGCAGCCCCTGCCCATCGCACAGAAGGATTCCTTTCGGCAGCCATGGCAAAATCCAGTCCACCCCAGCCAGCAAACACTGGATGACTTTCACCCCGCGCAGAAAAGGAAACATCGGCGTAGCCAGCCATCCAAACATCGGCGGGATCCAGAATTCCACCTCCACCGGATGGTCCAGATTATCCGGCAACCGAATCAGTTCAACGTTTTCTTTCGGGAAATCGACCAGGAAATCCTCAGAGATATTCGCAGGCAGCCCTATTTTCAACATGGCCTGATGATAATCAGCGGAGTTTCATGGGGCAAACCTGCACATACTTTTACCTTTCTTGCGACGAATTTGCTCCGGGGGTACACTTGAGGCGACTTCCGAGACACGTGAAGGAATCGATAGATCAACGCCTGTGATTTTCGGCGGCGGAAGTCATACCACTCAGAAGGGAATTCCCGAATCAAACGGAATTGAGATGAAGGTTAAACCCTTAAGAACTGCAATCGCCTTGTGCATCGGCGTCGCCATTTCCCAATGTTTGTGGGCTCAAAGCCAGACTGTCGAAACTCCTCCCATGCTGGATGAGGGCTTTCACGAGATGTACAATCTCCACTTTCCGGAGGCGCACGCCATCTTCGCAAAATATATGGTTGAGCATCCCGAAGACCCGATGGGCCCCGTCTCCGATGCCGCCGCCTATCTTTTTTCCGAGTTCCATCGTACCGGCGTGCTCGACATGCAGTTATTCACTAATGACACGAATTACCTTAAACACAAAACTGTCCCCGATCCGGCCACCAAGAAAGCCTTCAACGCCGCCCTCGACAAGGCGAATGGGCTGTCCGACGCGATCCTCGCGGCGCATCCGAACGATGCAACCGCGTTATTCGCTAAAACGCTCACCTTCGGGCTGCGCGCCGATTATGCGTCGCTGATTGAGCGTCGCGACCTCGCCGGATTCCAGTTTACAAAGCAGGGCAGCGCCTATGCCCATCGCCTCCTCGCCGTCGATCCCCATGCCTACGATGCCTATCTCGCCGTTGGCATGGAAAATTACATTCTCGGATTGAAGCCGGCGCCGGTTCGTTGGCTGCTGCAAATGGCGGGCGGAGAAACCAACAAGGTGCTGGGCGAGCACGATCTGGAATTGACCGCCGCCCAGGGTCATTACCTCAAGCCGCTGGCCAAACTGCTGCTCTCGGTCGCCGCGGTGCGCGACAAGGACATCACCAAAGCCCGCGAATTGCTGGGGTCTCTCGCACAGGAATTTCCCAACAATCCCCTCTACGCGCAACAGTTGGCGAGACTCAAATAACCTCGTTGCAGACGGTAGACCCCGGACTTCAGACTTCAGTCCGGGGAGCCGAACCCGCATCCCCTGACGCGCCTTCAGGCGCTGAGGTACGCCCCAACCGGATTCGGATCGACCGCCTGAAACGTTTGCCGGGTTGCCCCAAAAAGAAAGGGCGTGGAATTTTCCACGCCCTTTTTATTGATGAAGCTGCCGCGTTTACGGCAGGTAGTAACGGAACGATGTGAACAGCATGTTGTCATTCCCGTGTGCACCGCCGCCTGGATTCAACGTGCCACCCGCGCCAGACCACAGGTCACGGCGAATATTGCTGTACTGGATTCCCTGGCGCAGACCGCCCTTGGCCCCGTTATGGATATAGAACCAATAGCCAACCGTGAATTCCTGCACGTCCTTGTTGTTGCCGCTGCATTTGTTGGTGGAGTTACCCGGAGTGCCCGGGTCCGAAGCTGGGAACGCGGCGGTCGATGGAGCCTCGATTTTGCAGCCCGACATGTCGGCGGTATACGTCCCGTATCCGACCTGCTTGCCCTTAGTGACGATCGCATAGTCGCGGCCAATGTAGTCGCCACCATAGTTAACGTAGATGTTCAGGCGCTTGTTCGGATTAAACTCCACCGTGCTCAGGCCAGAGAAACCGTGCAGCGGAGAGAGCGCGCCGTCCGGTCGAATCGTGACGTCGGCAATCGTCGAGGAACCGTAGCGTCCCGTACCGTCGCCATAGAGTCCTTTCAATCCGATCGTCACCTTCTTATGCAGCACCGCAGCTCGTCCGCTCGCGCCGATGCCACCGCCCGTCACTGTATCGTTATATGCGCCGGTGGAGTCTGTACAGGTGGGTGTGGTTGTGCCGCTGATCGGCTGGCAAACCTCGTTCGGGTAGATGCGGTCGCGGAAGAAACGCGCAATGCCGAACACTTCATAATGCTGTCCCGGTGAAGGCTCGAAAGCAGCCTTGGCGATCATGTCCGGGGCAACGTTGAAGGAGTAGTTTGCCGTCGAGTTGTAGAGTCCGCCGCCCGTACCACCCGCTCCAATCAGAATATTGGTTGGCAGATTGCTCCCCGCGGGGTTCAGAATTTCGGCAGCCTCTGCCGAAGCACCCAGCCACATCTTTTCCCCGAATTGTTTTGAGACCCGGAAGCTGTATTGCCGCGCCCAAACAAAGCCCGTCTCATATTGGGGATCAATGGTAGATGGCAGGACCTCAGTTCCGCGGGTCAAGCCTTGCGTGGTTTCAGTTACCAATGACCAGCCCTGGCCACCGGAAAAGTCCCATCCATTGTTCAATTTGGCGTCCGCCCACAATTGCCGCATGCGAAGTACGTAACTATTTGATTGGTTATTGTTGGACGTGATGCCAGTGCCCAACCAGTCCATCTCGTAGTAACCCGTCATCGTCCAGTTCGCCAGCTTGCCCGTCGCCTTGATGGCGAGACGCGACTGCCGGCCAGTAGCCTGGAACTCACTCATCTGCGCGGCCGGAGAATACTGCAGCGGAACACCCGTAAATGGTGTGTTGATGTCGCCGCCGGTGGCCCCGCTGCGCCAAACAGTTTCAGCCGCCAGGAAGCTGCCATGAGGCGAGATCGTGACGCCCTTGTAGTAAATCTCATCCGGATGCATGACCTTTTTCTTTAAAGCCTTCTGGTCCTGCTCGGCCATGGTCGCCGTCTGCTGGGCCTGCTCGGCCTGCGCTTGAACATTCTGCACCGCTTGATGCAAATTGGTATAGGCCTGATCGCTCTGCGTGGCATTCTGCTGCGCAGCCTGTAGCTGGGACTGTGCCTGCTGAGCAGCCTGTTGCGCCTGCTGCGCTGTTTGCTGCGCCTGCTGCAGTTGCTGGTCGCGGCTTAGTAGCTGCTGTCTCAGTTGATCGATCTCTTGCTGCTGCTGCTGGAATTGCTGCTGCACCTGCTGCATCTGCTGCTTGATGCTGGTTGACTTTGTGTTCACATGCTTCTTGTGAACGGTTGTGGTCGTGTTTGTGCCCGACTGGGCAAATACAGACATGCCCGCCTGCGGCAACACCGCCACACAGGATGCAAGAATCAGGGCTCTAACTTTGTTCGGTGCGCGTTTCATTCGGCCTCTCATGTTGTTTGATTGAAGATCCAAGAAGGTGCAAATCCCCGCCGTCCTACTCCGGGAGCGCGATAGTTCTCTGGAGGTTGAGAGGACATGTCGCTGGCAGGGTTGTTCATTCACACCGCGAGTAGTCTTACAGCGCTCCGTGAATATCCTGAAAACAGAAGATGAATGGGAGATGAATTCATGCGCTATGTGTGGATTTGGCAGCGCTAGGGACAGACAGGTCATCCGGCCGGGTAGGTCCTTGGTGGCCGCGGCGACACTCCGGTGAAACAAACTGATCCATGAGCTCGCAGGTAGACTCCCGGCTTTAGCCGAGGGATAAAGGGCCACTCCCAACGGACCTTTAGACGCCGAGGTACGCCGTCACCAACCCGATTCCAGACCGGCGCCACCCGCGTTCCCGCACAGCAGCTTTTACGGCAAATTTCCCAGTTGATAGTTCAGCGCCGCCAGTGCCAGTTCGTACTCATAGCGGGCATTCACGTTCTCAATCGATGCCTGCGTCTGTTCCAGTTGGGACTGGCTCAACTCCACGATCGAACTCAACCCCAGCTTGTAACGCTCCTGCGCCAGCTCCAACCCCATGTTTGATGCTTTGAGCAGCTTCTTCGTAACAGCGATTTTCTGGTACGACGTGTTGCTCTGCAGCCAAGCATCGCGAACGTCCCGCACCACCTGATCGCGTAGATCGCGCAGGTTCTCCTGTGCCGCCTGCGCCCGGTCCTCCGCCTCGTGGGCCTGAGCGGTATAGCGAAATCCGCTGAAGATCGGAACTTCCAGGTCGACACCTATCGCGCCGAACCAGTTGGTGGTGAAGTACTGGTCGTCGCGGATCGGGGTGCCTCCGACGACAGCCATAGAGTCTAACGTCGGCATCAGTTGTTCCCACTGCGCACGCGCATACTTGTTTGCTGCCTGCTGGTCATAGTCCAGCGCCATCAGGTCGGGCCTCTGTTGCAGCGCCATGTGCACCAACTCGTCCTGGTCTGGGGGAGGGGAAGGGACCGCGCCGCCGGTTTCCACCAGTTTGTACGTCATCGGCCGGTCGAAGCCCAGCACCGACGTCAGGGCATTGATCGCGTTGCTATATTGCGTCTGGGCGTCTAGAAGCAGCAGTTGTGCCTGCGCCAAGTCTTCGTCCGCAAACGCCAGATCGATCGTCGATCGCAACTTGTTGCGGGTTAACTCCGTAATCTGCCGGTCAGTCGTCTTGCGCGTATCCACGGTTTGCTGCGCAACCTTGACCAACGCTTGCGCTTCCAGCGCACTGTAAAATGCCTGATCGCTAATCAATACAATGTCGAGCGTGCTGGCTTGCGCCTGCGCGTTCTGCGCCTTCTCGTACAGCTTGGAAGACGCGATCAGGTTAGTCGTGTGACCGAAATCTGTCAGCAATTGGTGGAAATCCAGGCCTCCGCCCGCGTGCGTGATCAATCGCGTCGAGCGCAATTCGTCGAATGTGAAGCGACTGCCGTCTTCCGCCTGCGCTGCCACCGCACCAGCCTGCAGTTGCGGCAGGTATCCGGCGCGTGTCTGCCGATACACCTGGTGCTGCGCCCGTGCCAATAACTGCGCTACGCGAATGCGTGGGTTGTTGCGGATCGCAATCTGCTCCGCTTCGTGCACCGTCAGCCCCGCCGGAATCGACGTGACCCGTTCGTCCGCCATCGTCTTGTTCGATCCCATCTCCGGCGTTGTCTCGCTCAACGTATCACCCGGCCTCGCCGCTGCATGCGGAGCCACGGGAGAGTCCTCCGCAATTTGTTGCTGGATATTCTTCGCCAGCATCACCGCCGATGGAGCATCAGCCAGCTTTTGCGCCTGCACCGCCGGCGAACCCGCAGTCAAAATCCACGCAAGCGCTCCGGCGGCTGCCCAGATCGTCCTCGGTTTCATCATGGCTGTCCCTCCACAGTGGCCGGTAGCTGATGCGGTTCAGTTCCCGCGCTCTTGTCATTGCGATGGATCAGGTAGTACACCGCCGGAACCAGGAAAATGGTTACCGCCGCGGAAATCAGCACACCGCCCAGCAGCGCCCGCGCCAGTGGAGCATATTGCTCGCTGCCGGCTTCCAGGCCCAGCGACATGGGAATAATTCCCAGCACCGTCGCCAGCGTTGTCATCAAAATCGGGCGCAGCCGGAACCGGCAGGCCTCCGTCAGCGCCGTCTTCAATGGCCGGCCTTCCTCCCGCTGCTTGCCGACGAATTCGACAATCAAAATGCTGTTCGACACCGCCATGCCGGTCATCATCAACAAGCCCATCAGCGACATGATGTTCAGCGACGTTCCCGTAATCAGCAGCGTCAGCATCACTCCGGCGACTCCCGGCGGTACCGCCAGCAGAATCACGAATGGATCGGAGAACGACGCGAACTGCGCCATCAGTACCAGGTAAATCAGCACCACTGCCAGCGCCAGTCCTTCGGCGAAGCTGCGGAAGGCCGCATGCATGTCCGTCACCGATCCGCCCATCGTAATCAGCGTGCCGTGCGGTGGGTGTACCCCGTGGATGATCTGCTGAATCTGCTTGCCCACGCGTCCCAGGTCTTCCGTCCTGGGCATGATGTAAACGTCGAAAACCCGCCGCAGTTGATAGTGGTCCACCACCGTAGGAGAATTGACGTACTTCACGCTGGCCACCGCTTCCAACGGGACAATGTTGCTTTGTGTGCTCCCCTCCTGCGTCCCGTACGGCCTCGCATGTCCTACGGGATTGTCCGCCCGCAATGGGATCTGCTCGAAGTCCTTCAGGCTTTGAATCTGGCTGTTGTAGTACTGCACGGTCAGCATGTAGTTGTTGCCGGTTTTCGGGTCCACCCAGTAGCTGGGCGCAATCTGGCCGTTTGAGGTCAGCGCCGTAATGACTCCGTCGACAACATCTTTCTCCGTTAAGCCAAGAATTGCCGCCTGCTGGCGATTCACGTTCAACTGCAGACTGGGATAGTTGATGTCCTGCGGAATCATGACATCGCTCACCAGCCTTAGCCCGCGTACTTTCTGCGCAATCTGCTGCGCAACCGCATAGCCTTGCTTCAGGTGCATGGTGCTCACGCGGATATCGAACGGCGCCGGCTTGCCCTGGTTCACCACCGAATCGACCAGCCCGCCCGTTTGGAAGTACGCCTGCACGTCAGGGATTTCCCGCCGGAGTCGTCGCCGCACGCGCGACATATACACGTAGCTGCCCACCTTGTGGCCCTTCTTCAGGCTCACCTGAATGAAGGCGTTGTCCATTGCCGTGTTGGTGCTGTAGATCGCCGAAAGATCGGGATACACGCCGATATTCGACACGATCATGTTCAGATCGCTCGGCGGCACCACCTGCCGGATGATGTTCTCGATGCGCGCACAGTACAGGTCCGTCAGCGCCAGTCGCGTGCCCGGCGGATCCTTCAGGTTGATCACAAATTGTCCAGGATCCGTCCGCGGGAAAAATGCAAGGTTCAGAAGCGGATACAACGCCAGACTCAGCAACACAAAGATCGTAACAATGATGGTTACAAATCCAGGACGGCGCAGGCAATACGCCACCTCCCCATCGTATCGATGCTCCAGCGCGTGATAGTGTTCATTGAATTTGGCGACAATTTTCTGGAATACGTTTTGCTTCCTGTATTCGTGCCGCCGCCTGGACTCACTCTCATCGATCAATAGCTCCGACGGCTCTTGCCCATTCGTGTGCGTATGCGCATCCGCTTCCTGATGCCCCTTTAGGCGAATAAATTTGGCGCAGAACAACGGAATCACCGTCATCGCCACAATGTAGGAGGCGAACATCGCCAGCACCACACCCAACGCCAGCGCGGTAAACAGGTATTTGCTCACCCCGGTCAGCAACACCACCGGAAAAAACACGATCGACGTCGCCACCGTTGCCGCCAGCACGGCGAGATCTACTTCCTTGCCGCCCTGCTCTGCCGCGACCATCGGCCCTTCGCCCATCTCCATATGACGGAAGATGTTCTCCAGCACAATGACGGAGTTGTCGATCAGACGCGACAACGCCAGCGCCAATCCGCCCAGCACCATCGTGTTGATCGTATTGCCCGTGGCATTCAGCAGCAGAAACCCCGCTAAGGTCGACAGCGGAATCGACAGCATCACCGCCACGGTAGCTCGCAGATTCCCCAGGAATAACAGAATCATCAACGCCGTCAGCAGCAAGCCGATGCCGCCCTCGCGGATCACATTGTCGACTGCCATCTTCACAAAGATGGACTGATCGAACACTACCCGCGCCTTCAACTGCGGAGGCACGTCCAGCAGATGCTTCACCCGCTCCCGCACCCCGTTAACAATCGTGATCGTATTGCTGCCGCCGCCCTGCTTGAATATCGGCAGATATACCGATCGCTCGCCGTTCACCCGCACAATGTTGTACTGCAACTGTCCGGAGTCTTCGGCGTGGCCCACATCTCCCACCAGCACCGAGGAATTCCCCACGGTTTTCAGCGGAATCGAATTCGCATCCGACGGCTTCAGCACCTGGCTGTTGGCGTAGATGTTGTAATCCTTCGGGCCAATCCGAACATCCCCGGCCGGCAAGATCAGGTTGGACTGGTTCACCGCCTTGTACACGTCGTTGATGCTCAGCCCGTTCGCTTCCAGCTTCATCGGGTCGACGTAGATCATCACCTGGCGATACGTGCCGCCATACGGCTGCGGCACCGACGCGCCCTTTACGCTGGCCACCTGGTCGCGGATGTCGAACTGGGCGTAGTCCTTCAGCTGCGTCTGGTTCAGCCCTTTGCCTTCCACGGTGATCAGGCAGACCGGCAGGTTGGACGCATCGAAGCTCAACACCACCGGCGGCAAAGTTCCCGGCGGCAGCCGTCGCAGATCCGCCATCGCCAGGTTGGAGATATTGCTCACATCCGTGTTTGGATCGGTTCCGGCGTGAAAGTACACCTTGATGAGGCTGACGCCAGTCATCGAACGCGACTCAATGTGTTCGATGCCGCTGCCCAGCGTGAAAAACCGCTCAAACGTATCGGTGATGTCGGCTTCCACCTGTTGCGGCGGCATGCCGGAATAAAACGTTGCCACCACTACCACCGGAATCTTCACCGCCGGAAACAAATCCACTGGCATGCTTAATAAATTGACGGTTCCAATAACCACAATTGCAAGACATGCCATCAGGATGAAAAATGGATACCGGATTGCAAACGACGACATTTATTTCCGACCTCGTTGGGTAGATGTGTTGGCGGAGTTCCCTGGGTTGGCAGGCGAAGTCTGTCGGAATGCCGTCAAATCCATATCGACTGGACTCGGCGATACCACTTGTCCCGGCTGATAATCGGACTGATTGCCGACGATCACGCGGTCGCCCACCTTGACGCCACGGATCACCTGGTAATAATTCGGACCCTGAATGCCAAGCACCACCGGGCTCTTCACCACATGGTCCGTGTCGTTCACAATCAGCACGTATGGTTGATCGCCCTCGACAATCGCGTCGATCGGCACCATCATGGCGTTTCCATCGCGATTCAGTGGGAACGTCGTATCGGCGTACATGCCCGGGGCCATGTGCAGGTCCTTGTTGGGAATATCCACTTCCGTCAGCATGGTGCGTGTGCTGCGGTTCATGGAGCGCGTGAAGCGCACGATCTTTGCATTGATCCGCTCGCCGGTGGCCTGCACTCGCACCACCGCCGGTCCGCCAATCCGCATATAGTCCGCGTCCGATTCAGGCACAGGCATGCGGAGTCGCAACAGCCCACTCTGCGCCAGCCGCACAATCGGCATTGCATTCGTGCTTTCGTCTGTGCCCGCCGCGATCAGCGCGCCCATGTCCGCATAGCGAAACGTGATCACGCCATCGAACGGCGCACGCACATCCGAGTAGGCTTGCAGCGCTTTGTAATGTTCCAGCGTGGCAGCGTCCTCGCTCATCTTTGCCTGCGCCGCCGCATACGCGGACTTGGCTTCGTCGATCTGCGCCTCCGACGACAGGTCAGCCGCCTGCTTATTGTCGATTTCCTGTTGCGCCACCAGTCCCGGCATAGTGGCGGCCGCGGTATTCAGGCGGGCATATTCCGTGTGCAGGGCGGCGTGGATCGCCATAGCGCGGGATACATCGTGGCGGGTGCGTTGGATTTCCGATTGATCGCGCTGTACGCCAGCTTTCGCCGCGTCCACCTGCGCATTTAGTTCGGGAACTTCCAGAATCGCCAGCACCTCTCCCGTGTGTACCCGGTCGCCAATGTCGACAAAAATTTGCTTGATGTAACCGGAGACTTTGGCGTGGATCAGCACATCCTGATACGCCTGGAACACCCCTGGCACGGTAATGGAAGAAAGCGCGGGCCGCAGTTGAACCGTTGCCACGGCGGCCGAAGGAGCATCGTTGGCAGAGGTTGAGATGGCCGCGTTCGCTCGTTCGCCTCCACGCCGATTGAATCCAAACCAAATCGCCGCGGCCGCAATAATGACGACAACAACCAGGACAGCAGTGTGTTTCGAAATATTCATGGAAGACGTTCCTGCCTATGCCAGCTGGCATAGCTGTGGACTGCAGAAAGAGGTCCTGCAAAGCAGTGACGCTGGCCCAAAAACGGGGGCAACAAGGCTGCAATGACAGGGGCTTCTACAACACAGACAGGCGCGATGGAGGAGGTAAAACGAAGAAATAATGCAGCCACGAACGGATGTCCGCGACGTCATGCTGGTCAGACTGTTCGCGCCGCACGCGGTAGGCTACGGCGGCCTCAGAATTGCCCGGCGACTTCAGGATCGCCGTGAAAGCAAATGCCAGCAGCAGAAACCCGGCCAACGCATCGCTCCCGCGCATCGACGGCACGCTCAACGGATTTCGCTTGGTCACGCACACCTTGATCGCGGTCGACTGGTGGATCGCTTGCTGCGGGGTGTCGTACTGCGACAGTCGGCGGTGCACCACCCAGCCAAACACTGCCAGCACCACGATAAACATACACACACTGAAATGGCCACGGAACGCGTGCTGTCCGGAATGCATCCGGGCACACCAACACCGCTCCGTTGTCGGAATTTCGTGCATGTACTCTTTCAAAATCATCCCTTGCTCAGAATGCAAACCCACAGTCGAATCGTTAAGCTGTTTTTTTTCAGCGATTCCTGCAAGTCACTCCACAATTGCAACCTCCGGTTGTGATCCGCCGATGCGATGACAGGGTGTCAGATCGCACCAGGAAGGATTATCGGATTGTTGTAATGCGGCACACCGCAGCATCTAAGGAGACGGAGCCGCTACTGTTCAGACGTCCAGGAAACGAAAAGGTTACACCTGAATTCGAGTTGATCGGGCGCAGTCGCTCGATACACCCCAAAGTTTAGAGATAATAAAGATGTCCAAGTTCGAATCTTATGGCAGCTGCTAGAACCGCAGAGAGTAAACTTCACCTCACCCCCGCCGAGCGAATCCAGCGCCGCCGACTCATCGTCCAGGATAGTCTGTCCCTCCTCAGCTTGACGCTGATTACCATCGCCATCGCGGTGCTGACATATTTTTTCTTCCACTCCTTCACGGAACATCGCAGGGTTCTTGAAACACGCTGGTACGAACGCGGTCAGATTGCCATGGCAGCGGGGCATCCGACGGAAGCTGTAGAAGATTTTCGCTCCGCACTTTCCTTCCGTTCCACAAATACCGACTATCAAATGTCGCTAGCCGAAGCGCTCGCGGCTTCTGGTCGTACTGATGAAGCCGCAGCTTACTTTTCCTCGCTGCATGATGCCGAGCCCGGTGACGGATTTCTCAATCTCCAGCTGGCGCGCCTGGCTGTGCGTCGCGGCGAATCCACTCAGGCCATCGAATATTATCAGACTGCATTGAACGGCTTATGGCATGGGCAGGGAACCGAGCGACGCCTGCAAATTCGCCTCGAGCTGGCACAATATTTCATGTCGCTTGGGCGTCCGCTGGAGGCTCAGGGGCAACTTCTCGCCGCCGAAGGAAATTCCCTCGATAATCCCGCAGCCCTGTTTAAGATAGCCAATCTGTTGCGCGAGGCCGATGATCCCAGCGACGCATTGACCACCTATCAGCGCGTGGTGAGTCATCGCTCGGCGGTGCCTGCCGAGGTGCTCGCCTCCCTCGATGCGGAATCGCAGATCGCCGCCTCCATGGGCCAATACAAACGAGCCACCCAGGCGCTCGATCGATATATGACGAAGTTGCGGCAGCACCCTTCTGCGGGAACGCCGCAGCAAAATCACGCCGTCGAGCAGCAGTTGCAAAAATACCAGCGCATGCTGCAGTTGATTCCGTTCGACAGCTTGCTCCCTCGGGCGCACGACATTCGCGTCTTACATGCCGCCGATATTGCGCATCAGCGTTATGCAAATTGTCTTCAGACGCTGCAGTCGAAGAACGATCCCAATGCGAACAACCCCGACTTGGTTTCCCTGGGAACTCAGTGGACAGCATTGGGCTCGCCGAACCTCCAGGCGCTCGAAGGCAATGTTGCGCTTCAGGATCGAATCACCACCTGGATCGGCCAGACAGAGATCGTCACCGCAAAAGTATGCGGGCCGCCCACCGGCGATAATGCTCTGCTTCTCGAACTCGCGCAGACTCCGGACAAAACAGAATGAGTGATCTGACCACCAGCTCCGCTTCCACCAACGTCTCCACAGCGCGCCTGCCGCTGGCTGCCGCCCCCGTGTCCACGGCCGCCTTCCAGCTGACGGATGCGGAAATTAAGCACATCGCTCCCACTCGCGGCGATCGCCTGTTCCTTGTTCTCTCCATCTTCATCGGCATCCTGTCCGGACTGCTAGTCGTTTGCTTCCGCATGTCCATCGAATGGCTGCGCGTGCTGCTGCTCGGCTCCGTGCCGCACCCGGGCCAATATCGCCTGCTCCTGGCTCCGATGCTCATCGGCCTGATTCTCGGCCTGATGGTCAAATACATTTTTCCCCAGGCTCGCGGCAGCGGCATCAATCAAACAAAGGCCGCGCTCTACATTTACAACGGCTACATTTCCGTTCGCACCATGATCGGAAAATTTATCACCTCGGCGCTCGCCATCGGTTCAGGCCACTCGCTCGGGCCGGAAGACCCATCCCTGCAGATCGGTGCCGGCATCGCCTCGCTGATCGGTCGTCGGCTGCATCTTAGCCGCGAGCGTCTCCGTCTGTTCGCTCCCGTCGGCGCAGCTGCCGGCCTGGCCGCTGCTTTCAACGCGCCCATCTCCGCCATTCTGTTTGTCATTGAGGAAGTCATCGGCTCGTGGAGCGCCGCCGTCCTCGGCTCTATCGTGCTCGCCGCGGTCTCCAGCGTCGTTGTCGCCCGCTACTTCTGGACCTCGCAGCCCATGTTCCATATCCCGCCCATCACCCTGCGAGATAGCCGCGAACTGCTCGCCTATGCCGTCCTGGGTATTGTCGGCGGATTTGCTGCTGTCCTCTTTTCCCGGCTGCTCGCCACCTTGCGCCCCTGGCTCCGCTCGCTTCCCAATTGGACCCAGATCCTGCAACCCGGCGTAGCCGGACTGCTCGTCGGCGCCATCGGCTTCTTCGGTTTCCCCCAGGTCATGGGCTCCGGCTACAACACCATCGATCACGCCATGCATGGCGAGTATATGTGGCACGTCCTGCTAGCTCTGGCCATCCTCAAGATCCTGGCCACCACGTTGTCTTTTTCCAGCGGTACCCCCGGAGGCATGTTCGCTCCAACATTATTTATCGGGGCCATGCTCGGCGCATCCGTCGGCAGTTTCGAAAAGCATTTCTTTCCCCACCTCACCGGTTCCGTTGGCGCTTACGCCCTCGTTGGTATGGGAGTGTTATTCGCTGGCTTCCTTCGCGTCCCTCTCACCAGCGTCTTCATGGTGTTTGAGCTCAGCGGAAATTACTCCATCGTTCTGCCAGTCATTCTGGCCAACACCCTGGCTTACCTCATCGCCCGCAGCCTTCAGCCTGTCCCCATTTTTGAAACCTTCACCCTGCAAGATGGTCTGAACCTGCCCTCCATGGAAGAGGCCCGGGAAGAGACCACCTTGCGCATTGAGGACGCGCTGCATCCATTTGACGGCCATGCCTTTGTGGGTTCCGAACCCGCCGCCCTCATTGCCGCCAAAATTCAGGAAGAAAAGGAAGATGTCGCCCTCATTCGCACCGCCCGCAATCGCTGGTATGTTCTGCCGGCCACCGATCTGCCCAAGCTGGTGCAGGCTTCCACCCGCGTCGATCAACCGATTGAGGAGTTGCTCCCCGACGACCGCGCGCCCTTCCTCTATCCTGACCTGCCGCTCAACGAAACTCTGGCCCACTTCAACCGCTGGCCCATCCTGCCCATCGTCAACCGCGCCGTCTCCGGCCTGCTTGAAGGCGTCGTCTCCCAGGCCGACGTCTTAAAGTGCTATCAAGAGCACGTCCACGTCCAGGGCTAGAGCTTTCTCGCTTCGTTCTTTCTAAGCGTAAAACCCTCGTTGGCGAATCACTCCCGCCACGCGGTCCATCGCCAGCATGTACGCGGCAATCCTGTTGACCACTCCATGCGTGTGCCGGTAATGAATCACATGCTCGAAGCTCTTGATCAGGATCTCGTCCAGCCGCTCATTCACTACGTCTTCCTTCCAGAAATATCCCTGCCGGTCCTGCACCCATTCAAAGTATGACGCCGTCACGCCTCCCGCATTCGCCAGAATGTCCGGGATAATGAACACGCCCTTCTCTTTCAGAATGGTGTCCGCAAACGCCGTCGTCGGCCCGTTCGCACCCTCGCACACAATCCGCGCCGAAATCTTGGCGGCATTATGGCT
The DNA here is from genome assembly GCA_963817855.1 of uncultured Acidobacteriota bacterium. GTDB lineage: Bacteria > Acidobacteriota > Terriglobia > Terriglobales > Acidobacteriaceae > JAKAAZ01. The sequence continues at coordinate 1,207,274 of CAWFQA010000001.1, forward strand.
CGTGATCACATTCTCGGTCGCCGCCGGAATCAATATGTCGCACGCCGTCGTCAGCAACTCGGCTGACTCCATCGCCTCCGCTCCATGGAACCCGACAACCGTCCCGTGACGTTCCCGGTGCCGGCTCAGCGCGTGGATATCCAGGCCGTTGGCGTTGTAGAGGCCCCCATCGTACTCCGCGATGCCAATAATTTTGCAGCCCACCTCCGCCAGCAACTCGGCCGCGTTCGACCCCACATTGCCAAATCCCTGGATGATAATCCTGCATCCTTCCACCGGCATCTTCAGGTGCCGCAGCGCCTCCAGGCACACCACCCGCACTCCGCGCCCCGTCGCCTGCCGCCGCCCGCGCGAGCCTCCCAGCTCGATCGGCTTGCCCGTCACCACCGCCGTCACCGTCTGCCGCATGTGCATGGAATACGTATCCATGATCCACGCCATGGTCTGCTCATTGGTGTTCACATCCGGCGCCGGAACATCCTTTTCCGGCCCTAGAAATTCGATGATCTCCGACGTGTAGCGCCGCGTAATCCGCTCCAGCTCGCCCTTCGACAGCTTCTTCGGATCGCAGATCACTCCGCCCTTCGCCCCGCCAAACGGAATATCCACCACCGCGCACTTCCACGTCATCCAGCTCGCCAGCGCCCGCACCTCATCCAGCGTCACGTCCGGCGCATAGCGAATCCCGCCCTTGGCCGGCCCGCGCGCCAGCGAGTGATGCACCCGGAATCCAGTAAACAGTTCGACGTGCCCGTCATCCATCAATACCGGAAAATGCACAATGATCTCCCGGTTGGGCGACCGCAGCACCTTCCACAAATCGTCTTCCAGGTTCAGCTTGCGCGCTGCAAAATCAAACCGCGCCGCCTGCGCTTCCCATGGATTCATTTCCTGCTCAACTGAAATCGTTGCCATACAAGTACTCCGCTTCTGCTGGCCGAGGATTCGCGTGTCGTTCCTGGGAGATCTTTGTCGCCGCGAGCCCTATTCCGGCCAAACCTCCGGAGTATAGGCCCGCCCCCTCACCTCCGGCAAGGAGACAGATCACATTGGTAACTACCCCAAAATATGGCGTTGCTGCCTGTGCAAGAGTTGCACGCTGTAAAAATCTGCGGGTGAAACGATACCGAAAGGCTCGGTTTTTCGCCCGATGATAGTAGTACTCGTGTGTGAGGTCGCTGATATGGCGAATGACACACGGATGCAGTTTCGGTTCCTGACCCAGACTCCCTCGGCCTACGGCGTGTAAGAAGGTAATTCCTAGATATGCCAAGTGAGTCGGATGACAAAGATCATCAAAATGCCGCAGACTGCTCCAAGCGCCATTCCAAAGACAGCAATCCTTCTTCCCTGCGTCATGAGCGGCCCGCGATAGATAAACACAAACCAAATCGCGAAACCCACGAAGGCTAGACTAAGGAAGTACACATAGGACTTGGAATCCCAAGCGGAATAGAGAAGGGCGCGCTGTCTATCTGTCATGTTTGGAAGCGCGATGAACTGAAGAAAGGCCCAGTCGAGAAGCCCTAAAACGGGGACGCCGATGGCGACTTGGCGCATAGATAAGTCTTGCAATTTCATGCAGGCTATTGTTCCACATGCGAAATAACCACGTAACCGGTTTGCTGCAAAAAAGATTTGTGCTAGGCGGGTCGCCCATTCAAGCCTTCCTTTGGCTTGAGTGGGATCGGGTAATCCCTGACCACTGCAAGGAACGCATCAAGGATGGTCGCCCTCATCCTTGATAGATTTGTTAAAACCCAAACGAGAGTCTACGCCGTCCGCCAACTAGTCTGACTGGTCTTCAAACGGAAGAATGTCATCAGGCCTTAGCCACATTCCTTCGCCGCACCCGCCTAACGCCTCCGAATGAACGGCCATCATTGTCCAGTCTGATTGTCGTTGTTTCTCGCGCTGCTCTTCAAAGTCGGCCATAGATTCCAAACCGGGCTTGGTAAATATGACGAACGCTCCGCATTTGCATCGATACCCCGTGCGTATTCTGGGTGCCATATTAAACCCCGCGTCCAGTAAACCAACCATTTCTACAATTGTCCAAGCACAGATGGGGAAGGGCGGGCGGCCCATCCTCTAAATAATGAGGGTGCCCCATCCTTCGCGTAGTTTGCGAAGGGTGGGAAAGAGGAGGCTGGCAGCTCGTTCGACGGAACCGTCACAATCAGGCCACAGCTTGCGCAGCTTTTTTCGCCTCTGCGGAATCGTAGCTTTCGCCGTAAATCGCCGGTACTTTGCCGCCCATTGGGCGCAGGTATGTGGACAACTGGCCGCGATGGTGAACCGCGTGCAGCAGGCCTCGCTGCAGAAAAGCGTACGCAGGGCGCTGGAAGGCTCCGCGAAAATCCACCATCTTGATCAACTGTTCCCCCGACAATTGGCTGACCGCTTCGAAATTCTTCGCGTGCTCTTGCCCATACCACTCGGCAACCTCTTCCGGCGTCTTTACATCTTCCGGAATCTTCACGCTGCCCGGCACAAACGCCCCGTCCACCACCGATTTGAGAAAGAAGTTATCTGCGCTGGCGATGTGCCGCAGCAGTTCGTTGGCTGTTTTCGCACATGGGTCAGGACGGTAATCCAGGCGGTCCTTGGGGACCGCCGCAAGAACTGTCCGAGTGGTGCGGCTTTCGTTTTTCAGCATGCCCAGCAGCACATTATGGACAAACAGATGCGCTTGTTCTGCGTTGATTTCGCTCACAGCATTTCTCCTTAGGATTTTGGTGAATTCGAGCCGCGTCTCAGGTTTCCCGCTACGAGTTGGATGTGTCTCGGTAAGATTGGTCGCGCAATTTGTGCAGGCCACATCTCTATTTGCCGAGGTCTTCAAACTTCACATTCAGGATTGGATACTGTTTCCAATCCTTATAGTCGAAGTGCCACCACTCGGTCGGGTTCACGGTGAAGCCCTGCTTCTCCATCACGCGGCGCAACAGAGCCCGCAGGGCCCGCTCGCCCGCCGTGCCGCCGGGGTAGTCGGCATAGGCGTGCTTGGTCATTTCATCGTAGCCGCTGGGCATCGTGACTTCCTCGCCCGTTTTCAAGTCATACAGTGACAGGTCGACCGCGCATCCGCGATTGTGGATGGAGCCCTTGGCCGGGTCGGCAACGAAAATCTTCTTGTCGTTCGGCGTTGCGTCCCAAAAAATCTTTGTCACATACCATGGCCGATAACCGTCGTGGACAATGACGCCAAACCCGTACGGCTTCAGCTCGTGATTGGCGCGCACCAGCGCCTCCGCGGCCGGACGCTGCAGAAAGGCCCGCGCCTGGGTATACACCGGAGTCTGCAGAAAATTGTTCGTGGTCGCGTACCGGATGTCGAGCTTGATGGTGGGATCGAGTGTGGTCAACTCCACCAGATCTGGTTTGCGGAAAGTTCCCGATTCATGCGGCGGTCGCGCCTTAAGCGCCTCGGCGCGCAACTCCGGCACCGGTCGCAGGGGAGTGATGTGGAAGCTTACCTGTTGCGCCAAACCAGCTTGCAAAAGCAACAGACAACCAAAGCGGACGGTCCAGCGCAGCCAGGATTTCATACCGCTCATTTCAACATAATTTCCAGCGCAATCGAGCGCAAACTCATGCCCCCGCTCTGGCTCTTCCTCCGCGCGGGCAATCACATCGCTCCCTCGCCTACACGGAGAAGCTCCGATTTCCAGGGAAGTTGCACCGAAATATGTGCGGAAGAAGGGAGAATTGCACGAGAAACGAGGCAAAAAGATAGCGGCCTTAGCAACCAAAATGTGATATTTGGTTGCTAAGGCAACTAAATAATCTCAGGCTGAAACCGGCAGTGAAATTTTGAATGTCGTGCCGCTTCTCCCCGGTCGTACACTGCTTCGCAGTGAGATTCTGCCCTGATTGTGCTCGACAATTCTTTTCGACAACGCCAGCCCCAATCCATTCCCGGCCTTTTTTGTCGTGAAGAACGGCACAAAAATCTGATGCATATCTTCTGCGGGAATTCCGTGTCCGTTGTCCGCAACCACAATATGAATTTCGTGATTGTATTGGCTCAGGCGCATCCGCAGCGTGCCATCGCGCGGCAACGCATCGAGTGAATTCACGATCAGGTTCGACATCACCTGCAGCATTTCTGTGATGTACACCTGGGCGATCACTTCCTCCGGTAAAGTCCTTGACGACGCGGATTTGCTTGGCTTTCACCGTGCGTTGATGAATGCGCAGGGCTGCTTCGGCCAGCGTCACCAGGCGAACCTGCTGCGGAGAAGTTGTTTCGCGCGCAAATCCCAACGTTTGACTCGCAATGTGATTGAGCATCGACAACTGCTCTTCGATACGCTGCAGATATGTGCGCACCGCATCGGCGTTGTCCGCTTCCTCCATTGCAAGGTAGGCGAGGTTTCCGACGGCTTCCAGCGGGTTTCGGATTTCGTGCATTAGTTCCAGCGCCAGCAATCCAGACGTGGCTCTCTCTTCCGCGTGCCGTAACGTTTCGCTCATGTCCGCCAGTTTCGACTGGAGGTCTGCGATGGCTATTCGAGTTTTTCACCGAGCCCTCCCCCAGGCGCTGGAGAGGACGCTCTGTGGTTTCTTGAGTCGCCATATATGGAGCTATCGCTCCGCAGACCAGTGGTGCTGAAAATCTTCTACGTTGAATATAGATGGCCGACCGACCAGATATGTCGCCTACCCGACATTTTCATGTTGGTGGCATCATGTGAATTCGATCGCGCCAGAGCGAGATTTCGGAAGAAAGCAACCTCGCTCTCTTTTCTACGTTGAGTGTCCGGTAGACGACATAACTTCTTGATTTTCCAGAGTATATTCGACCGTAGAGCAGATAAAAAACTGCCCGACTAGCGTTCAGAAGCGTAATCTTCTGCCGGTTTTGGCAGTCCTTTGCGAGCCTGATTAAGGATTGCCATGTTTAGCGTGATGGAAAATCTTCTATTGGCTTCACTTTCTGCCGAGAGTCGCGAACTTATTTACTCTCAATCCACGCCGGTGACGCTTCCGTTGCGTTCCGTGTTGTGTCCCGCTAATAGCGTCCCCGCAGAAGCGTACTTCATGACGTCAGGGCTGGCCTCAATTGTCGGTTCCACTTCAGACGGAGAAACGGCCGAGGTGGGCATCGTGGGGCGCGAGGGGTTGGTGGGGGCGACCCATTTGCTGGGTCCGGCTGTCGCCCCCACAGACTGCTTCATCCAGTTGTCCGGTTCGGCGCTCAAGATCGCCTATCCCAAACTGCAGCAGTTGTTTCTGACGTCAGAAGAGATCCGCGCACGCATTTTGGAATTCGTCCAGGAAAAGATATTCAGCCTCAGTCAGCTGGCAACCTGCAATCGTCTGCACAATGCGGAAGAGCGATTGGCGCGATGGTTGCTGATGGTGGACGATTGTATCCAGTCAGACACGATCGATCTGACCCAGGAATTTCTGGCGCAGATGCTGGGCGCGCAGCGTACCACGGTCACCATGGTGGCCGGAACGCTACAGCGAGCCGGTTTGATTGAGTACAAGCGAGGCACGCTGCACATCGTGAATCGCACGCAATTGGAAGCGGCCGCCTGCGACTGCTACGGCGTGATAAAAAAGCTGTACTCCAACCTCTACAAAAAGCAGCTTTCACCGCGAGCAGATTTCCAATTCCTACCGTAGAAAGCCTTAGGCGATCGGAGGTACGATCACAGACTGGTCGAATGAGGCGGTCGTCTCGGTCCTATCCTCGGACGGGACAGTCGGCCGAATACAGTACGGACCAGCGCAGCCGACCAAAAAAATGCCAATCAAGATTGCATGGAAAGTTTGCAAATAACTCTAGAAAAATGTGTTAAGCATCGAGAGTTTGGATGCGAGCATTGACGCGGTCCATTCAGCGGGATACGATGCGTCATGATCAATTTGGCGCGAGCGCAGGCCGGCTCCGAATCCAACGCAACCCCAGAGGTCACCCGGCTACACCCGGGGTGGACAGCTTTCCTTGCGGGCAGTTTGACGCATTTTCCTGGGAACCATCTCGATCATCCCGGCCATATTTCCAGTGAATCCACAGGATGTCTGCGCTACGTTCGCTTGCTTTGTTCCAGGCATGTGCTGCCAAAACAAACACGCCCTGGACTCTTCGGCTGCGATTGATTAGTTAGAAGCGCTCCCGCGCTCGAATGTGTGCAAATCGGACGACCGTGCCGGTTTTTTGCTCCCACCACTCTAAAAACCATTCGTTGTCGAAGAATCAATTGGAGGATCCATTGCGCAGCAAAATATTTGCCATCCATTTCCGGTCGTGCCGATCATCCTTGCAACTTTCCCGACTATTCTCCAGGCGCTTCGGAGTGAGCATTGGTCGATCTTTCATTGTTATTGTCACAGCGATGGTTACAATACATTGCTTGAACGTGGCTCCCTCCGCATGGGCCCAAACAGCGGTCACCGGCGGATTGAATGGCGTGGTCACAGACTCCACGGGAGCAGTGGTCCCCGGAGCCACCGTCACCATCGTGAATACCAGCACAGGCGACACCCGCGTACTGACAACCAACGCCACGGGGCGTTACACCGCCCCATTTCTGAAGCCGGGCGCATATACGGTTTCGGCTTCCGCCAAGGGACTTCAGTCCAACACGACATCCGTCGAGATTCTGGTTAGCCAGCAGTCGGCGGCCAATCTCTCCGTGTCGCCGACCGGGAGCAAGCAAACGATTACGGTGAGCGCGAACAATGCGCGGTTGATCGACACGCAAACCGCCAATCTGACGACCACATTTACCACCCAGCAATTTGAAAATCTTCCCAACCCAGGCGGCGACATTACGACATTTGCATTCACCGTGCCCGGTGTTGTGGTGAACACGAACGGCGCCCATGGCTCGTATAACGGCAATTTCAGTTCCAACGGACTGCCCGGCATTTCGAACCTGATTATCTTGAACGGCGCTGACCAGACGGACTCATTCTTCAACGACTCCACAACCGGCGTATCCTCGCTCAGCATCGGTGCGGCGGAAGTCTCGCAAGCCTCTCTGGTGCAGAACGGCTACAGCACGGAATGGGGACGCCAGGCGGGCGCCGTGCAAACCTACGACACGAAAAGCGGCACGAATCGCGTCCACGGGCTGTTGGACTACACCTACAACAGCGACGGGCTGAACGCGAACGACTTCTTCAACAATCTGAGCGGCACACCGCGCCAGAAGGCGATTTCTCACCAGTACGCGGCCCAGATCGGCGGTCCGATCATCCGCAATAAATTGTTTTTCTTCGCCGACACCGAAGGCATTCGCTTTATAGAACCTTCCACCAGCTATGTGAACTTTCCCACCGCCGCCTTCCAGAACACGGTGTTGAACACCGTTCCTGCAACCAGCGTCCCGCTCTATACGCAGATGTTCAGTCTGTTGCAGACCTCGCCGTTTTACAGCACCGCCGCGCCGGTTACCACGGGCAACGGACCGCTGCAGGACGCTTCCGGAGCGTTAGGCTGCGGCAGTTATGCCGGTACTCCGGTTACTGGATCGCCAGGGCATTATTTCGGAATCGATACCCCATGCATGACGGCTGCCCAGGGTGTGACGAGCGGCACGCTCGCTGAGCATATGATCATTGGCCGCGTCGACTGGAACCTCAGCGACAAGCAAAAGATCTTTGTACGTATCAGCGACGATCAGGGCGACCAGCCGACTTTTGTCAGCGTCGTCAATCCTCTTCTCAACGTCGTCAGCCATCAACCAATTTGGAATGGCCAGCTAAACCACACCTACATTTTTGGTCCCAACGTGACCAATCAATTTATCGCGTCGGGCTTCTATTACTCGTGGCCTTTTGGCCCGGCGAACTTACAAGCTACTCTGGCGGCTTCGCCCGCGCAGTTCAATAATTTCTACGATGGCGGTACCAACTTTTCCACCGGGCTGGGCCAGGGTGGCAGGGTGGGTTTCGATTGGGGCGGCAATCCTACAGTCACCAGCTCCACCGAGTATCAATTCGTGGACGACGTTTCCTGGCTGAAGGGAAACCATACCCTGAAATTCGGGGCCAACTTCAAGCGCTATGACGTGACCGACGGCTACCCGACGGTGAATACCTATGCCGGCTACTATTCTTTCAATGCCCTGGGGGATCTGGCCAGCGGCGTCTTGCCGGGATCGTCAGGATCCAATTTCAATCAGACCTTCGATCAGATCAAGGATGTCCATATCTCTGGGTACAACTACGGCCTCTACGCGCAGGATCAATGGAGGGCCACGCCCCGGTTGGTCTTGGATTATGGCGTGCGCATCGATCGCAATGGAAATCCGCATTGCACCACCAATTGTTTTTCCCGATATCTGGGCAACTTCCCCGATCCGACCGCGACCCTGGACACGCCCTACAATGCAACGATCGCCACCGGATATAGCAACTCTTTCGACTCGCTGGAACTGGCTATCATTCAACCGCGCTTCGGGTTCAACTGGGACACGACGGGACAGGGAAAATCCGTGTTGCGCGGCGGTGTGGGCCTCTTCGAGGATGAATTCCCCGGGGCGCTGATCGAGAACCAGTATTTGACGTTCCCCACGAACTACGGCGCCTACGTCGAGGCTGGGAACGTGGGCCAAGGGCCGGGAAGTGCGCCTGCCTTTGCTAGTGCTTCTTACAATGCCATCACATCCGGATTTTCCCAAGGATTAAGCGCCAACCAAATAGCAGCGTCGCTGCCGGCGGGTGTTCCCTTCTTCGCGCCCAACCATTACTTGTCCCCACATCATATGGTGAACGCGAAGTACCTGGAGTGGAGTCTGCAATTCCAGCAGCGGCTCGACTCTTCGGACGCGGTGATCGTGTCCTACGTGGGCAATCATGGCTACGATCTGATCAGCTACGATTACGGCATCAACCAAAACCTGTCCGGCAACGCCTACACGCCGCCTTCGCTGTATAGCAGTTTCGAGGACGTTCCGTTCAATCCGCCGGATCCACGGTTTGGACAGATGGGAATTATCAACGCCAATGCCAGAGCTGGGTATAACGGTGCCTGGATCGAATTCAAGCACATCGATCAGCACGGATTGGACATGAACGTTTCCTATACCTATTCCCATGCCATCGACGATATTTCCAATGGCGGGCAGGGCGAAGTTTTCAACAACAACGGCTTTGGCAACCAGATCGTGCCGAACCAGCCAAGCAAGTTGATGTATTCCAATGCGGACTACGATATCCGCCACAATTTTCTGCTCGACCTAACGTACCTGGAGCCGTATCACTTTCAAAACAAATTTGTGCAATTTGCGGCCGCCGGATGGACGGTCGCCGGCAAAGCCTACTGGCGGTCCGGTCTGCCATTCAGCGTGCTGAATAACAATGCGGAAAATACCCTGTCGAACGGCACCGGCAACGGCACCGTGCTGGCCGACGTGCTGGACAATCATTTCAATCATTTCTGCAATTCCTTTTCCAATCCCTGTTTTCAAGGCCACAACTTCAACGGTTCCGGCGCGGGCGCCCCGGACGTGTATAACGATCCAGCGCAAACCAACTTCGGCAACGTGCCGCGCAATGCCTTCTTCGGACCGCACTATGCGGACGTGGATTTAAGCCTGTATAAAAACGTGTTCCGGAAGGGAAGCACCCAGCTCAAAGTGGGCGCGCAGGCCTTCAATATTTTCAATCACACGAATTTTGCAGCTCCGCAAAACGATGCGTCGCTTGCAGGGCAGGGTTTCGGGGTCATCAACAGCGATGTAGTCGCGCCCACCAGCCCGTACGGATCGTTCGGGTCGCCAGGTTCGGGCCGCGTGATGGTCGTGACCGGCCGGCTGACATTCTAAAGACTTCCGGAAACGGCCCAATTACGGCCCGTTGGCCCTAACGTGATGCGCACGGCAGGGATGGCAGGTAGGACAATGGCCGCGCTGAGGTGATGCTCGTCGGCTTGCGACGAGGCCAGTTCCAACAGGGAGCGGACCCGCATCTAAAAAATCCTGATACGCTTCTGGCTCTGAACTGTGTACGATTGGCGCTGATTTATGTCGACTCACTCTGCCATTACCGCGTCTTTGTCCGAATTTCAGCGTCTGGCGCGGCGGCACGAGCTAGTCCTGTCGCACGGCGACGATCGCCAACCGCCCACCGGCATCCGGCCTCTCGGCCTTGTACGGGACTTTCGAGAGGCCTTTGTATGCGCCGGCCACGCGCAGATCTGCCTGCTCCAGCAATTCGACGATCTCTGTCGCTGTATACGATCGCCATTGGGCATGTTTTTCCCCTGAACCGGCCGGACCGGACCAATACCAGTTGAGTTGCACTACTCCTGAAATGGCGTCGAAATGGGATTCTTCCATGAATAGAGTTCCGTCGGGTAGACGCCGAGACCCATTCGCACCCTGGGCGATACCGGCGCACACCAGGTCGCGATGATTCGTCTCGACAACGATGCGCCCGCCGATCCGGATTGCAGCTCGCAGTGTTCGGAAGACGCTGATGTCTTCTTCTTCCGTTCCATATCCAAAAGAAGTAAAGATGTTGCAGGCCACATCGAATCCCGTTACGGGGAGAAGGGTTCGGAGATCGTGCTGCAGGTAACGCAAGCGATCGAGCGGCAAGCCTTCGCGACGTTGCGAAGCGAAAGCAAGCTGGCGGTCCGACTGGTCTACGCCGAGCACGATGGCTCCTAATTGTGCCAGGGGCCGGGAAAGTCTGCCCCAACCGCATGGAGCATCGAGGATACGGCAACCGGACTCAAGGTCCAGCATCGACCACAGATCCAGGGCCTGTTGCGAACTTATCTCATCGGTGAGGACCTGGGTCCAGATCCGGAGATAATCCTCGTCGAAGAAGCTGTCCCACCAGGGATGCATGATATTGCCTCTCTTCTGTCGCGCATGCGCCGCGGAAAATCACACGCGTGAATTGGCCGCCTGTAGGTCGAGGGGGAAGTCAAATGAAATCGTGTTGCCATCATAGCGGATCGCGAAGCGTCGAAGTTTCGGCTGGAGCATTGTTCTCTGCGACCGCTGAAATTCTTCGTCTTACACTGGAGGCGGACGAGGTGCGGGATGAAGACGTTGCGGGATGCATCTGTGCAGCGCGAAATTCTATTGCGGCTGGAGACCATCACAGCGGAAGACTCCGCGCGGTGGGGATTGATGTCGGTGCACCAGATGATCTGCCATCTGCGAGACGCTTACTGGGTTGCATTGGGAGAGAAGGAGGTCGCCATGGTGGCGACCCCGGTGCCTCGCACCGTGATGAAATGGGTGGCATTGCAGGCGCCGATGCAGTGGCGGCCGGGGTTCAAGGCCGCGCCAGAGGTGGCGCAGGATGTGGACGGCACGCGGCCGGTGGAGTTTGAAAGCGACCGGTTGGGTCTGCTCTCCGCGGTGGAGCAATTTTGCCATGAGCTGCCGGATCCGTGCGCGCCGCATCCATTTTTCGGCAGCATGGCGGCGAAGGACTGGTGGCGATGGGGATACTTGCACGCGGATCATCATCTGCGTCAGTTCGGACGATAGCAAACGCGAACCGTGGCGAATTCTGGATTGTGGGCCGAATCTAGTTTGCTATCAATGATGTAGGCCGGAGCGCATTCCAACTCAGGTTGAGGTGCATCTAAAAAATCCTGATACGCTTCTAGCTCTGAACCGTGTACGATTGGCGTTGATTTATGTCGACTCACTCTCTCATTACCCCGACTTTGTCCGAATTTCAGCGTCTGGCGCGCAGCCATGACCTGGTGCCTATTTGCAAGTCCTGGACCGCCGACCTGGAAACGCCGGTTTCGGCCTTTCTTCGGGTCGCCTATGGAGAGCCCGAGGCCTTTCTTCTGGAGTCTGTAGAAGGCGGCGAAAACGTTGGTAGATATACGTTCATGGGAATTCGCCCCTATAAAAAGATCATCGCTCACGGCGACCAGATTACGACTTATACCGGGGCCCATGCTGAGTCGAGCGAAGGAGACGTTTTCGAACTGCTGCGCGACTCGTTGGCGGGGCATGCTCCGGCGCGGTTATCGGGTCTTCCTCCTTTTACCGCGGGTGCGGTGGGGTTTTTCTCGTATGACGCGGTTCGCCTGATTGAGAAACTGCCGGAGACAGCCAAGGACGAGCTGGCCATGCCGGAGGCCTGCCTGATGTTTTTCGATACGGTGCTGGCGTTCGATCATGTGAAGCAGGAAATCCTGTTGATTGCGACCGCCGATCTGCAGCGCCACAAACCGCAAACGGCCTATGCGAACGCAGTTCGCAGGTTGCATGACCTTGAGCGTCGACTGGCCAAGCCGTTGCCGAAGCAGACGCGACACACGGTCAGCGGAAAGCTGCAGCTGAAACCTCGCACACGCAAGAAGGATTTTCTGGCTGGAGTAGAGCGTATCAAGGATTACATTGCGGCGGGAGATATTTTTCAAGCGGTGTTATCGCAGCGGTTCGATGTGGAACCGGGTGTCGATCCGTTTTCCATTTATCGCGCGCTGCGCATCGTGAATCCTTCGCCGTACATGTATTTTCTGCGGATGGGGTTGCGACGGCCAGGGGACACGAGCCTGGCTGGCTCGTCGCCGGAATTGCTGGTGCGCGTGCATGGGCGCACGGTGGAGTATCGTCCCATTGCCGGCACGCGCCCGCGCGGCGTGGACGAAGTAGACGATCGCCGCATTGAAGCTGAGTTGCGCGCGGATGAAAAGGAAACTGCCGAGCACATTATGCTGGTGGACCTGGGCCGCAACGATGTGGGCCGCGTCAGCGAATATGGAACTGTGCAGGTGAAGGATTTGATGTTCGTCGAGCGCTACTCCCACGTGATGCATTTGGTGAGCGCGCTGGAAGGAACACTGCGGCATGAACTGTCGGCGGTGGATGCGTTTCGATCTTGCTTTCCGGCGGGCACACTGACGGGCGCGCCGAAAGTGCGGGCGATGGAGATTATCGAAGAGCTGGAACCGGCACGGCGCGGCGTGTACGGCGGCAGCGTTTTCTATGCGGATTTCTCCGGCAATTTCGATTCCTGCATTACCATCCGCAGCTTGTTGATGCGCGGACGGCAGGGTCATATTCAGGCGGGAAGCGGCATCGTTGCGGATTCGGTTCCGGAGAAGGAGTTTGAAGAGAGCGTCAACAAAGCCAAAGCCGTGGTGCGGGCAATTGAGCGGGCACGAGGGTAGTCGCTCAGACCCACTAAAGCCAACGCGTTGAAAACGATCAGAAAGAGCTTTATGGCTTGTGACGGGACGTTGCCCGGTCTTATCTCACACGTGATCGGATTCCATCGAGGATACTGTCGATAGCAAAATCGAAGGCGCGTTCGGGTTTTTTGAAGAATGCGCCCGAATCGAGGGCTTTCAGCAGAACTGGGTAGCGGCCCTCTTCCGACCCGAGCACATGAGCCAGATCGTGGGTCCACTCCTCGGCGGAATGACCATTTTTTCTTATCTCCTGGAAGGTGGCGTGGCCGCGTACCTGGCCGATCAGGGCAAGAAAAGCAGAGTGCCTGTCCGCGGACGCCAGACCAGACTCGGCTAGCATCGCCAGCGCGGCCTCCATCCATAGCGACTCATTCGGACCCATAATGCTGCGCCGCGCCGACGTAGCCTCCAGAAACCACGGATGGTTTTGGTAAATAGCCAGGCAACGACGCGCCCATACCTTCAAACGTGCGCTCCATGGCGACGTGGGCTTGCCAAAGTTCGGAGCGGAATCGCTCGCGGAATCGATCATCAGATCCAGAAGGTCTGCCTTTCCCGGGAAGTAGCGGTACAAGGCCATGGTTGTGACCCCTACCCTTCGCGCAACCCTCTGCATTGTGATTGCCTCCAGGCCCTCCGCATCCGCAAGTTCATTGGCGACGCGCGCAATCTCAGTGGTGCAGAGCGCGGGTTTGGGACCACGGCTCGGAGGCCGTTTCTTGCCCCAGGCCCGATTTACCTTGTAGGCGTTTTTCGTAGGCATATTCTTCGTTTCTGCGTTTCTCATCCAAAGTTCGCTCTCTGCGCCTTGCTCTCGCAGGGATTGCAAAACTGTGTATAGTATACACAGTTAGGAGGAAATCAATGTTCTGGATGATTTGCGCGGCCCTCGCGCTGGCCGTCGTGGCCTTCCCGGGCGCTCTATTGATTCAAAGAAGATTGCGGCAGGCGAAAGGCGCTGCGCGGTTGAGGATCGAGAGTCCTTGCGGCATCGTTGAAGAGGGCTTCGTAAAAATTGGCGGAATTGAGCAGTGGATCGGAATCAGGGGAGAGGATGAAGCCAACCCCGCTCTTCTAGTCGTTCATGGCGGGCCGGGAAGTAGCTGCTCCATGTTCACTCCGCACATACGTATCTGGGAGAATCACTTCACCGTCGTGCAGTGGGACCAGCGAGGGAGTGGCCGGACCTTCGGCCGATTAGGGCCGCGCGGCACCGGAGAAGTCAGCATGGAGCAGCTCACCCGCGATGGCATCGAAGTCGTGGAGTATCTGCGCTCTCGCTTGCGCAAGCACCGGATCTTTCTGCTCGCGAATTCGTTTGGATCCACGTTTGGAATGCGGATCGCACGCCGCCGTCCGGATCTGCTCTACGCCTACATCGCCGCCGACCAGAATGTCGGAATGGTGCGAGGAAGGGATGAGAACTGGAGCGAAGTGATGGAACGGCTCAAAGCCGCGGGCCTCCGGAAGGGAGTGAAGGCGCTCGAACGAATCGGCGCCGATCCGACGCGCTGGACTCCTGACGACTTCACCGCCGTCGCGCGATGGACGATGAAGTCCGATCCGCAGGGATTTCGCCGAACGATGAAGTTTTTGAAGGATGCGATTTGGTACGCGCCAGGGTGGAGACTGAAGGACATTCGCACTTTTGTTTCCGGGATGCGCTTCTCCGTCCAACGGCTCTTGCCTGAGGCATCCCGATACGATGCCTGGCAGCAAGGCACCCGGTTCGAAATTCCTTTCTTCATCTATCAGGGAGAAAACGATGTCCTGCTGACGCCGAAATTGACGCGTATGTACTTCAATGACGTCGTCGCACCCATCAAGCGGATGGTACTGATCTCCGACGCGGGCCACTTCGCGGCATTTCTGCAGCCAAAGCAATTCCTGGATGATTTGCTGATTCACATTCGTCCGCTGGCTGAGGCTCCCATTATGCAACCTGCCCAAATGGCTTGAGTGAGAGGTCGTGTTGCGGGGAGGGTGCCGGTCCCACGGTAGAATTTGCTGTCCTTCAGAAAATCGCCAATGCACTCGTTGAGCGGGATTTGAGATTGATTCGGCGGATTGGTAGCGGCAGGCGGGATTGTCGATGGCGACGATTTCAGGTGGATGCGACGTGGTTAGGGTGGTGAGGGAGGGGGAGGAGGGAGGGATTGGAGGGGTGGGACTGCACCGGCTGAAGTACATCGACTGCTGGGAATGACGGTTCATTGACTCAAGTTGAAATCAATGTGGAATGCTTGTCTGTTCAATTCCATATTGTATTGCTGCTTTCAGTACGTCGATGTTTATCTCTGTTAGTGTTTTGAATTTGATGCAATAGCCGGTGACGGTGGCTTTGCCGAGCTTCTTTCCAAATGCCTGGGCCAGGTACTTCTTGTCATTTAGTCCCATAATGTAGACGGAAATGCCTGTTGTATTCGCACTTATACCGATTTGATAGAATTCCTTGGTTTTTCCATTGGCATATTTCATGGTTTGAGATCCATATCCAATGTTTGGGTTGGAAACGGTTTTCCCTTTCTCGTCTTTTCCATCTAAGAACCACAATTTACATGTTGGTATCAACGCCAAAATCATGCGATGCAGCTGTTGCATATCGCTGCGTTTTGGTTCCGGTTGAGCGGCGATGTAGTCCTTAATTTGTTTCTGCGGGTTCATGTACATCTCCTTGGCTTAGCGGTACCCATCCAGTGCTCCGGAAACCACGGGATTGGAGTCGGCATGCCAGGCTGCGTCAATCGATCAGAATGATACCGGATTCTGTTACCTCATTGCTAGCGCTCCGAAATCTCGGCTGACGACTTCAGGCCAATGCACGCATTGAGCGGGATTTGAGATTGAGGGGTGGGCGAGGATGAGTTCTTCTCATCCCACTCAAGCCAACTGAGGGCTTGAGTGGGGCACCCGGCGGGCATGCGGGGGTTTATCGGGAATGGGGCAGCCGGCACAGGGGCGTTCACAATCATTTGACCGCTTTGGGCCTATATTAGACGCCAGGTGAGCCGTCGTGTGTGCGCATTCGGCGAGTGTAACGTGGTGCTGGTAGGCGCGATGATCACGGTGGCTGTGGCCGAGGCTCTCGCAAATTGGGTGGCCCTGCACAAGCTATGATCTCGGGGAACAGATTCGATTTCAGAGGAGAACGAAATGCCAACAAAAGGAAAAGTCCTGGTGCTAGTTTCGAGCGGCCACGGCTTGCCATTGAAAGATGGCAAGGTTTATGCCGGCGCCGGTTACTATCTCAACGAGCTGACGGTTCCGACTCGCGCCCTGATGAAGGAAGGCTACGAAATCACTTTCGCCAACCCCAAAGGCAACACGCCGCAACTGGATGTCCATTCCGCCGTCGCCGATTTCTTCGGCGGGGATGAGGCCAGGCTCCAGGACTATTTAAAATTCCGCGACAGCCTGACTGGGCTCAAGAATCCAACTCGCATCTCGGATGTCATCGCATCGGGTCTGGATCAGTATGACGCTGTTTTCGTCCCCGGCGGCCATGGCCCGATGATGGATCTTCTCGACGATCCCGACGCCGGCACCGTGATGAGACATTTTCATAAAACATCCAAGCCTACGGCGGCGCTCTGCCATGGCCCGATTTCACTTCTCTCGGCTCTTCCGAATTCGACGGAGGTCGTCGAAGCGCTGGCAGCGGGCGATGACGTTGGAGCGCGGGCAAAGGCTCAAGGATGGATCTACTCTGGATATAAGATGACTATCTTTGCGACGGCGGAAGAGCAGCAGCGGGAGCCGCTTGAGATTGGCGGTAAGGTTCTCTTCTACCCGGACTTCGCCTTGCGTACTGCGGGCGGTGACGTAAGCGTGGTCGCTCCATGGAAGAGCTACGCCCTTCAAGATCGCGAGTTGATCACAGGTCAGAACCCGTTCTCGGACGAAGCGCTTCTGAAGCTTCTTCTACCGGCATTGAATGCGAAGAAGAAGTGACTTGGTCGGGTGAGCTGGCCCATCCTCCATTGGATCGACTCTTCGCAACTAACGAGTCAGGACGCCCCACTCATCGTGCTTTTCGATGGGTGGACGGACGGACCTGAAGCTCACTTCCGCTTTGGGCCTATAGTCGACGCCAGGTGAGCCGCCATTTGGCCGAGCACGGATACATCAAAGCCCTCCCTCTAGATCGCGTAACGAACCCGGAAGACGATGCCAAACAGCGCTGATCACATCAGAACATATCCGGAAGAAAGCCTGCATTATACGGGTTGGCGGGTGGTGTTCATCTGCCAAATCGGCGTACTGTCGGGCATCGCCACCATCTTCTTTACCCTTTTCACCCTTTTTATAAGGCCCTGGCAGCATGACTTTGGATGGAACAGGGAGCAAATATCGCAGGCATTTACCATCGCGGCGATGTCTGTCGCAATCTGCTCTCCAATGATGGGCAGGCTGCTCGACCGATTTCAGCCGCGAAAACTCATTGCAGGGATGATGGTGGCCTTCGGGTTGGGATTCGCTTCGCTTGCATGGCTCACTCCGCATCTCGTCCAGCTCGAAGCCACAGCGGTATTTATCGGCATCGCAGGCACCGGAACTTATCAGCTAGGCTATGCTCGCATCGTCGCCAGCTGGTTTGAGCGCCGCCTGGGACTCGCTTTGTCGGTCGTAGTTGCCGGATCGGGCCTGGGCTCACTCTTCATTCCGCCGCTGGTGCAACACTCCATCACTGTTCATGGCTGGCGGCCTACCATTCTGATTCTCGCGATATTGCCTCTGCTATTTGGAGCGCCCCTCACGTATTTCTTTGCTCCATCTGCTGGAACCCATTCCTCAGGCAAACATGCTGCTTCTCAATCCGGACCCATCACGGGAGCAGCCTGGAAGCAGGCGCTCGCAACTCGAAGCTTCTGGCTGATCGTTTTAGGGGTGGGCTGCATGTCCCTTGCCGAAAATGGAGTGCTGGTGCATCTAGCGCCTATGTTGAGCGATCGGGGGCTGAAGCCGGAAGATGCCGCCTTCATCGTCTCCATCCTCGGCGGGTCGGCGGTTGCGGGGCGATTGCTACTCGGCTGGGTTCTGGACTACATCCAAGGCGCCGGCGTGGCCATGGGCGCTCTGCTGCTTGCGGGCAGCGGAATTTTTCTTCTTGGCCATGCGCAGTCGTTTCATGCGGCTGCGGTGGCTTCACTAGTTGCAGGGTTGGGGATGGGCTGCGAATACGACCTGATTCCTTACATGCTGAAGCGCTATTTCGGAATGAGGTCATTCTCAACGCTGTATGGACTTTCTTATACCGTGTACGCCATCGCTGGAGGAACGGCGCCCCTGCTGCTCGGGTATGTCTACGATGTCACAGGATCGTACACACGCATCCTGTCGCTTTTCGCTCTTATCACCGCCTGCGTCGCTTTCGCGATGTTGGCGCTTCCCGCCTATCGTTATCTCCCATCTTCCCCCGCTACCCTTGAATCCGTTTCCATGAATCAGGAGACAGCCGTTGAAAGCCGCTGAGCAAGAACCAATGTATAGCTCGGAGTGACGCTGCGCCGAATTTGTCGGCGTCGGCAACCATCCGCGGTACATCCAGTTAGCTGTGGAGGTTTTTGTTCTGAAGCCGATTCGCGGTGGCCATTTCGTGCACAATAGAAAAGAAGCTGGCTCCGGTACGGGCCGGGGCAAAGGAGAAGAATGGGATCTGTGTCGAAGGCGCTATTGCCAGTCTCTGTTGATCGCTGCCGCTTGTGTGCCAGTGTCGGGCGCAGCAGAATCGATCGAGCGAAGTGATTCTGAAAGAGATCCAGGGACACCATCATGGGATGGCCGTCTGGTGGATGGGCAATTCGGGCTGGCTGATCAAGTCGGGAGACCTGCTGATCGGTTCCGACCTCGACCTAGAGGCCAACGACAAATCCGATCCCAAGATCCATCCGCCGCCGTTAACGCCGCAGCAGCTGGCTGGTGAACTGGACGTCGAGTTTGTGACGCACCAGCACGGTGATCATTGCAATGTGCCCACCATCAAGGGGCTTGCGCAGGGAAGCCGGACCATTTTTGTGCTGCCACGGAGTTGTCTCAAGGAGGTCGCCTCGCTGAATATTCCGAAGGAGCGGATCATCGTTCCCGAGCCTTTGCACCCCTTCGACGTCAAGGGTATTCACGTGGAGCCGATCCATGCGATTCACGGCAATCAGGATTTTACCGTGCTGACTCGCGAACCCGACTTTGTCGACAATATCGCGCACAACTGCGGTTATGTGTTCAATGTCGGGGGCAAGCGGATTCTCGAGCCGGGCGATTCGGTGCTCACCGAAGAGCACCTGAACCTGAAGAACATCGATGTCCTGTTCGTTTCGCCCACGATCCACAACATGTACACCGACCGCTCGATGATTCTCATCAACCGATTGCAGCCGTCCTACATTTTTCCACAGCACTTCGGCACGTACCAGGTGCGGAAGGATAATTCGTTCTGGACTCGCGGTTACCCGGAAGAGCTGAAAATGTACCTCTCGCAGGATCTGCAAAAGCGCTATCACCAGCTCAACATTGGCGACATGTTCGAAATTCGCTGACCTGAGGGAGCAGCGGTATTTCGCGCATGACGAATCGTCAAAACGTCAACTTCCTATTTCTCCTGTGCTAGCCCAGCAATAACCACAGCCATTTTATCGAGTATCTGGTTCCAGCCCTCGAGTTGACCGCTGTTTTTTGCGCTCTCCATGGGTTCATTTCCAATGAAGGTTAGTTTCGTCTGGTCGTTTCCAATATCCTCAAAAAGAGTCACGTCGTAAGCACCCTCGATGGCCTCATGTTCTATTCCCAATTGCGCAGGGTCAATCTTGTTTCCCTCCGCGTCGGAAAAGTACATGAGGGAAACGATCTTCTCGTGCAGAACAATCTCGTGGTATTCAACTGCATTCCAGAACTCCTGCCCATCCGGCGCTTTCATGCAGCAGAGAAGTTTTCCTCCAACGCGAAAATCCATCTTACAAACGGGCGAGGTAAAATCTTTCGGCCCCCACCATTGCATTATGTACTTCGGGTCTGTCCACGCCTTCCAAACCAACTCGCGTGGGGCATCAAAAACTCTTGTGATAACCATTCGCTCTGTTTCGTTCACCGTGTTTTTTGTCATCTCTGACCTCCGCTTTTTTCATTTCATTCACAACCGCATCCAGCTTGTCGAAGCTCTCTTCCCAGAATCGGCGATAGTTAAACGCCCAGTCGCTGACGGTCTTAATCGCCGCAGGCCTAAGCGTGCACACACTCTCTCGTCCACGCTTTGTCTTGACCACGATCCGAGCCCGCACCAGGTAGGCAATATGTTTTGAAATCATCTGCTGCGAGAGTGCAAACGGTTCTGTTAATCCATGCACAGAGGCAGGCCCACGGGAGAGTCGTTCGATCATCGCCCGCCGGGTTGGATCAGACAAAGCCGCAAAAGTTGTGTTCAATTGATTCACAACCATATGGTAGTGGATTGTTGAAGAATGTCAAGCATGAATTTTGCAATTGCTGATTGGGCGAGGATGAGTTCTTCTCATCCCACTCAAGCCAACTGAGGGCTGAATGGGGCACCCGGCCAAAGTCAGAATCCTCCGCTTGAAAAAGCTTCCGCCATTCCGACATTACCCCGATCTTCAAAACCACGTTTGAGGTATTCACCAGGGTTGGCTCCGACAACTCGCTTGAACGCCTTACTGAACGCAGCGTCGGACTCGTAACCGACCAACCGAGCGACGTCTATTAGCTTCTTGTCACGCTGCTGGAGTAACTGCATCGCCTTCTGCATCCGCCACTCGGTTACATATTCCAGTGGTGTTTGTCCGAGTAGCTCTTTAAAACGCGCTGCGAATGCGGAGCGAGACATGCCCGCCGCTTCGGCCAGAGATTCGACCGTCCAGGGTGTATTCACTCTGTCGTGAATGGCACTCAGGGCAGTGCCCATTTGAGGATCGAAAATCGCACGAAGCCATCCTTTGTTGCGTTCCGGTCCCGACGCGATATGCGCCCGGAGTCCTTGGATAAACAGAACCTCGGCTAGCCGAGTCGCGACTACTTCAGATCCCGGCGCCGGTCCTGCCATTTCTGACGCCAGCGCTTGCATTGTGTTGTGAAGAGCAAGCGTGCGTGCCTGGTCGGCCTTAATCAGAATGAAGCTCGGCAATAACTGAGTGATCGGCTTCAGGCTGGCGCGATCGAAACTCAGGGACCCACAGACGATTGTCGTCGGTGCGCCACCACCTCCATAATGAGCGACATTGCTGTTGGCCCTGGCCGCGATTTCGCGGAAACTCCACCTCGGACGTGTTCGCGGGCTGTCGCGCAAAACAATCGAAGTCCCGCGGGCCAGCAAAAAGCAATCACCACCGGTGAGGGGAATCGGCTCAGGAATCCCTTCCACACTCAGCCAGCAGTTGCCGCGCGAAAGCATGGCGAAGTGCGCCAAATCTGTGGGTGAAATCTTTTTGTCGGAAGGCGCGACTTTTTCTTCGGCCTGCTTCTCCTGTATTACGCCCCACGGGGCTGTGGCTTCGAGCCTGTGCAGACCGAAAGCGGTTACGTGCATCGTTCTGAAGATGTCTGTTATCGGGTCCAACTTAGCCTCCCTCTTTTGGACGAATAGACAAAAGATTAGGACTCCTGAGCAGTTCTCGTCCACCGCCAAAGAAATCTACTCTTCTGTACTGAATGCTACACATCTACCGAAGGGAGTCATTATGGGAAAGCTTGAGGGCAAGGTTGCAGTCATCACGGGCGGATCGAGCGGCATGGCGCTGGCCAGCGCCAGGCGCTTCGTTGAAGAAGGCGCCTACGTTTTCATCACGGGCCGGAGGCAGGAGCAGCTCGATGAGGCCGTCAAGCTGATTGGACGGAACGTGACCGGCGTGCGCAGCGACGCGGCCAATCTCGACGACCTCGACCGCCTGTTCGATACAGTCAAGCGGGTAAAGGGCAAGATCGACGTCCTGTACGCAAGCGCTGGCATCGGCGAGTCCGTCCCACTGGGAGAGATTACCGAGCAGCACTTCGATGCGACCTTCAACCTGAATACGCGCGGAACGCTGTTTACGGTTCAGAAGGCGTTGCCGCTGTTCAACGATGGCGGATCGATCTTCATGACCGGGTCAGTCGCTTCGGTGAAAGGTTTTCCTGGTTACGGCGTGTATTCGGCCAGCAAGGCGGCGTTGCGCTCATTCGCACGCACCTGGCTCAATGAACTCAAGGGCAGGAAGATCCGCGTGAACGTGCTCAGCCCGGGGCCCATCGCCACACCGATGCAGGACCAGGTTCTCACCGAGGAGGGGAAGCAGATGTTCCAATCCCTGATCCCGCGGGGTACGATGGGTCAACCTGAGGAAATCGCGACGGTCGCGCTGTTTCTTGCTTCCGACGATTCCAGCTTCGTGAATGGGGTGGAGTTGGCTGTCGACGGCGGCATGTCGGCCATCTGAAATCGGCGGATCTCGGTGAGTGCATAATCGCCAAGGCACTCACCGATGGGGGATAGGTCCTCAAATGTCGGCTTGTGTTTACTAATTGGGCTGCCGCAAAGGCTCAATTGTCGGGAACAGGGCAATGCACTCGTTGAGCGGGATTGGAGATTGATTCGGCGGATTCGTACCGGCAGGAGGGATTGTCGACAGCGACGATTCTAGGTTGCTGCGACATGGCTGGGTCGACGAGGGAGCGGGCGGCGGAGGGAGCGACCGGAGGGGTGGGCGAGGATGAATCTTCTCATCTCACTCAAGGCAAGTAGGGGCTTGAGTGCGGCACCCAGCCATCGCGTGAGTAGAAGTCAGGTGAGGCTTGATATCCTGATACCAGCGTCTCCATCATGATCTTTGTCCTCGACAATTACGATTCGTTTACTTACAACCTGGTGCAGGTGCTGGGTGAACTGGGCGCGGAAGTGGAAGTTCGCCGGAACGACCAGGTCACACTGAAGGAGATCGAAACGTTGGCGCCGGAGCGGATTGTGATCTCTCCGGGGCCGTGCACGCCGCAGGAAGCGGGCATCAGCATACCTCTGGTGAAACACTTCGCCGGAAAGGTTCCTATCCTGGGCGTGTGCCTGGGACACCAGGCGATTGGCGCGGCATTTGGCGGCAGAATTATTCGCGCGCCGCGATTGATGCACGGCAAAACCAGTTCTGTAGAGCACGACAGCCGCACGATTTTTCGCGGCATCCCCAGTCCGATGGTGTGCACGCGCTATCATTCGCTGATTGTGTCGGAAGACGGTTTGCCGGAAGAGCTGCAGATTTCCGCGCGCTCCGAGGGCCTGATCATGGGACTGCGACATCGCAATTTTCCCGTGGAAGGCGTGCAGTTTCATCCCGAGAGCGTCTTGACCGGTGATGGCGCGCGATTGATCGCCAACTTCCTGAAGCTGGAGTAGACGACGCTGCCTTCGATCAGGGCGGATTTCCTGTTCCTATAGCTATCCGAGTTCAACGAGGAGCGGCTTTTCTTGGGGAAAAACCGCGCGGAGACATCCCGCTTCGACTACACCTATGGGAAATCCGCTCTCGCGGGTTAGCTAGCGGCTCAGCGGGTTGTGTCTTTGCGTTCCGAAATAAAAGCCAAGGACAGATCCGATCAACGCCGTCAAAGCCGGCAGGATGATTTGCAGCATGTCTTTGGTTTGTGTCCAGACATCCTTGGAAGCGGAGGATTTCAATGCCACCCAAACAATCACAAATCCAAACAGCGCCAGCAAACCAACGGTCACGACCATTCGCACATAATCGTATTGCCGCTGCGGATTGTAGGGCACCAGCGCGTAACCTCTGCCAAAACTTCTGGTGGCCGGAGCGTCGGAAACCACGAACTTGACGTTTGGTGTATCGCGAACTACGGAGGGGGATTCCGGAGTGTCACTCATGGGATGTCTCCCGTATTCATTTCGGTGGCCGGACACCGTCGTTGCCGGACAACATCTTTAATTCCTGCACGCGGCTGCCTTTTTTCAGCAGAATGCGCGTGTCATTATCTTCCTCCGCATCCACCAGCAGATGACTCACGTTGACCGCTTGCTGCAATGCTTCGGAGAGAGAGATGTTTTGCCGTTCCGCGATTTTGCGCAGCGCATTGAGCGTGTCGGTCGATACAGTCACTTGCGTCAACTCGGGTGGTGGTGATCCATCGGGCATAGGACATGGTACCTCCAATTTGGTTTCCACTGAGCTAATGGTTACACTTCAATCATTGCTTTACAAGTGGGACACTGCGTGCTGTTCTCCACCAATTCCAGGGGAAATCGACAATTCGTCAGCATTCGTAAACGCTTGGTTTCGATTTTCGTTGCTGCCGCTTTTGCATGGACCGCTGCAGCCAATGCGCAATCGGGACCGCAGCAGACCATTGGGCACCTCGATGTTTCCGCCACCACGGAAAAAGTTCAGGTTTCGGGTGCGGTCACGTTAACCGGCGACGGCACAGCGCTGGGAAATGGCAGCACCGTTACCGCGGGCAAAGTGACGCTGCCGGTTCATCTGACGCGTGGCGGCCAACTGGATCTTTGCTCGACGACCACCGTCCATCTTTCGCAACAATATAATGCGGCCGATGCCAACAGCCCGCTGATGGTGGCGCTGGATCATGGAGCGATCGAGGCGCATTACAAGGTTGGGAAAAATTCCGATGTGGTGCTGACTCCCGACCTGCGCATTCTGCTTTCCGGTCCCGGACAGGCGGATGTTCGCATCCGGCTAAACGATCAGGGCGACACCTGCGTGGCGAATCGGGGGGACGGCGCACCGTACGTTACGGTGAGTGAGCAGATGGGCCCCGGCGTGTACCGCGTAATGCCGAATCAGCGGGTGATGTTTGAGCAGGGCAGTGTCCGCAACGTTGTCGACAATGAAGCGCAGCCTTGTGGTTGTCCGGCGGCGTCGGTACTCTCGGTGGCAAGCGCTGGCTCGACCGCTGCACCGGGAAAGGCTGTGGCGAAGCCGGGAGAAGCGGTTGCAGCCAAACCGGCTGAGACTGCGGACCCTTTGGGGGGTCCCAGTTCGACGCCCGCGGACACCGCGTTTCCGCTTGCAGAAAGTGAAGGACTCGCGCCGCCACCGGCGCTTCCTACGAAACCGGTGGTGCTGCCGGGCGAAACCCATTCTGAAGTGACCACGACGCTGAGCTACACCGCACCGAAGCAGACAGTGCCCACTGGTACGCCATCTGGAATGGCGACGCCGGAGAGTGCGGCCACGGTCGCAAGTTCGCCGGCTCCGGGATTTGGGCCTACGGTGAATACGAGCCCTGTCGCGGTCGCAGAAGCTCCGCCTTTCCAGCAGCCAAAATCACAGCACAAGCCCGGCTTCTTCCATAAAGTTGGCAGATTTTTCGCGAAGATCTTTGGATAGAGCTCTGACCGGATGATCTTGTATTTGAGGAGCAAGAGAATCCCAGGTCTCAAAATCGAGACCTGGGGCACCCACATGTCGTTAAGGACATACATTTTGATACGGTCACAGACCTAGATCCGCGAAGAGCGGCCTTCGAAAATATGGCGGCGGTCATCGAGCCGCTACTCGGTTCGAAGAGCCCTCATAGGTTCGATCCGCGAAGCGCGAATGGCCGGCACTACGCAGGCTATGACTGCGGTGAGCAGAAGGCTGGCGATCATCCCAGCAAAAACGCTGGGATCGAGGATGCTGGTTCCATAGAGGATGGAACGAATCATTGACCCGGCGGCGATGCCTCCGGCCAAGCCAAGAATCAATCCAATGAAAACTGGACGCAGGCCATCCATCAAGACGAGGCGCAGCACTTGAGCACGTTGCGCGCCCAGCGCCAGGCGGATGCCAATTTCCTTAACCCGCTGCGTGACCAGATAGGACAGAACTCCGTACAGCCCGACAGCGGCAAGCAGCAATGACAAGGCCGCAAACGCGAGCACCAGCGTGGCGCTGAAATTCTGGCTGGTGGTGTCTTTGCTGATGATCTGCTGCATCGTCAGAACTTCGTATACAGGAAGCTGCGGAGCCAGAGCGGCAAACTGCTTCTGAATGGGGACCGACATTGCAAGGGGGTTCCCGGCCGTGCGCACGACGAGTGTGGCGTCGCTCGCCGCGCGGGGAATGCCGGAAAGAATGGGGAAATATACGGTTGCCTTGATCGGCTTAGTTACGTCATAGAGCGTGTCGCCGACCACGCCGATGATCTGGTAGTTCTCCAGCTTGCCGGACCAATGAATATTGATGTTTTCCCCAATCGGGTTCGCGTGGGGAAAGAATTGATCGGCAAACATTTTGCTGACGACAATGTAGTGGTATCGATCCAGACGCTCCTGCTGCGTGAATACCCGGCCGCGGAGCAGCGGGATCTGCATCGTCCGAAAATATTCTGGGCTGGCGGTGCGAGTCAGCGCCTCGTCCTGCAATTGGAAGCTGGTCGAGGGACGCGAGGGGATGGTGAAAACGTTGTCGTTTTCGTAACCGCCGCCGGGCGCGGTGGAGACCAGCGCAGCGGAACGCACTCCCGGCAGACGGCGCACGCGATCCAGCAGCGACGCATGGAAGGCGGTAATTTTCGCCGGCGTATCGTATTGTTTTTCCGGCAAGCCGTATTGCATGGTCAGCACATGATCCGTTACGCAGCCCAGGTCGGCGCCGCGCAGGTGCAAGAAGTTCTTGAAGAGCAGTCCGGCAGATATCAGCAGGACGACGGTCAGCGCAATCTCCGCGGTCAGCAACGCTTTGCGTAGCGTTGCGCGCGACGCACTGCCGCTGGCGGAACGCGAAGAGTCCTGCAATGCCCGGAGGACGTCCTTCCCGGTGGAGGAGATGGCAGGCAGGAGGCCCGCCAACAATGCAGCGAGAAAGGCGATCCCCAGCGAGAAGAGCAAAACGGGGCCATCTACACGAATTTCAGTGGCGCGGGGGAGAGAAGGCAGATGGGTCGCGATCCATTTTGTCGCCAGTAGCGAGAGCAGCAATCCGAGTGCTCCCCCTGAGAAGCAAATCAGCAGGCTTTCGACCATCTGTTCCAGGATGAGCGTGAGGCGGCTGCCACCGAGAGCGCCGCGAACAGCAACCTCCTTGCGTCTGGCAGCGCCGCGCGCTACCAGTAGATTGGAAACATTCAGGCAGGCGATCAGCAACATGCACCCCACCGCGCAAAGCAGCATGATCAGGGATGGCTTCACGTCTTGCACAACATCGTCAATCATGGGTCGTGTCACGACATCTTCCGCGACGGGAGCGCTGAGATTTGCCAGATGCATCCGGTATTGGAGCGCGCTGACGGGCTTGGCAGCGGCGGCGGCGGAGGTGCCGGGACGCAGCCGGGCAATTACCCTGCTCCCATGGAAGTCGTGGTGGGCGTACTCCTCCGGGGTAAAGGTCGAAGCATAGGGCACCCAGAGCTGCACCGAAGGGTCAGGATAGGTAAACCAGCGCGGCAACACGCCGACAATGACGTGAGGAACCGCGTTCAGAAGAACCTTTTTGCCGAGAACGGAAGGGTTGCCATTGAAGCGCCGCTGATACAGGCTCCACGTGAGGATTGCGACCGGGTCGCCTCCCGGTTGGTCTTCCTGCGGAGTAAAGGTGCGACCCAGCGCCATGGGGACGCCCAGAACGGAGAAGAGATTCCACGAACCGGCCGACGACAAAACATTTTCCGGCAAATCGCCGTGTTCGCCGGTGAGGTTGACGCCGTGCCATTTCCAAGCGGCCATGTCCTGAAAACTGTGGGTTTGCCGGCGCCAGTCGTTGAAGTCCGCCGCTGAAACAAAGTTGTAATTGAAACCGTCGCTGTTCGCTGTGGCAGCGCGGAAATGTTCGTAGACCATGACCAGCCGGTCGGGATCATGGAAAGGTAGCGGTTTGAGCAGCACTGCGTTGACGATGGTGAAGAGCGATGCGGTCGCGCCAATGCCGAGAGCCATGACCAGGATGGCGATGATGGCGAAGCCGGGCGAGCGGCGGAGCGTGCGAGCGCCGTATCGCAGGTCGCGGATGAATTTCTCTAGTCCGTTCCAGCTCCATTGGGAGCGAGCCTGGTCGCGGAGCAGCGTGGGGTTGCCGAAGGCGCGCAACGCAGCCGAGCGAGCTTCGTGCTCGCTCATGCCCCGGGCGATGTTTTCGGCGATATGCTGTTGCAGATGAAACTGCAGTTCATCATTCAGCCGCTGCGTTTCTTCTCCGCGACGAAACAGCGCCGACACTGCCATGCGGAATCGGTCGAAAAATCGCATTGGAATACCCTCCGGTTCAGGCTTCGTCCACAACCAGGTTGATGGCGGTGGAGAGACGGCTCCAGCTTTGCTTTTCCCGTTCCAACTGCGAACGACCGGCGGCGGTGAGCGAGTAGAACTTGGCCTGACGGCCGCCTTCGGTCTCGCTCCACCTGGCGCGAATCCAACCCTGCTGTTCCAGCCGATGCAGCGCGGGGTAGAGCGAACCCTGCTGCACCTGCAGCACCTCGTTGGAAATTTGCTGGATGCGTTTGGCGATGGCCCAGCCATGTTTCGGCTCGAGCGAGATAGTTTTCAGAATCAGCAGATCAAGCGTGCCTTGGACGAGATCACTCGGTTTACCCATACTATGACTATCTACACTAGTGGATTGTAGATAGTCAACACTAACGGGAGCTGAGGCAGCCGCAGGGATGGTTGCGCCAGGCTTCGCGGCCTTCTTGCAACAGCAGAGGGATAGCGACGAATGCGGCCACAGAGTCGAACCATGCGATATGAAACAGAGCGTTGAGCGCCAAACCTGCCAGAGCGATTGCAGCCAGATAGGCGCAGGTGGCCGATTGCACGGCATCAGCGGCGAGAGCCGAGTTGCCGCTGCGACGCGCTTCCCGGCGCTTGAGCTTCGCCAGAATGGGCATCGCGAGGAGAGCGGCCAGCGTGATGGCGATGCCGAGGGGACTTGTCTGGGGTGGCAGATGCAGGGTTAGAGACAGAATGGCGGCGGCGCAGACAACGCCGGCAAGAGCAAACAACAGGACGGCGGCGAGTCGGGTTGCGATTCTGGGCGAAATGGAAATGCGGGGAACGAATTGCAACAGGACGACGCAGGCGGACAGTAGCTCCACAAAGCTGTCGAAACCAAAGGCGAGTAACACCGGGCTGTGAGCGGTTGCCGCGGCGTAGAGGGAGATGCCGCACTCCACCAGCATCCACGCGAGGGTGATGCCCTGCAGCCAGAACACGGTAGAGCGGCGCGAGGGTGGGCAGGCCTCTGAGGCGGGCTGAGAAGGTGCGATGGGCGCGGAGTCCGTCATCTTGTTTCAGGATAGATCGCGCATGGCAGGGACGGCCCATACACACACCTTTATCGCAAAACATAGATTCGGTAGCCGTATCCGCGTAGGCCGCGTTTTGGCGGAGTGAAACCGCGCTCCGTGTACAGCGTGTAATGCTGGTTGAGATAATCCCGGAACGCGGGCCAGCGGTTCAATTTGCTGTAATCGTCCGCGCGCTCAGGATAGAGCCATCGTCCCAGGATGATGACACGGGGCCGATTGTTGAGGAACTGATCCCAGAAGCGCTCGCGCACGTATGCGATCGCGGGATACTTGCTTGGGCCGAAGATGAAGTAGTCGTAGACCAGTCCCGTTGATTGCAGCAGATGCAGGTGGTAGAGAGCTGTTGCGCATTCCGGGGACATGGCAATGCACTGGACGGAGCCGGAAAGGTTTGACCCTCCAAGAGAAATCAAGTCGCGTCGCAAGGCTTGATTGTAGGTTTCATCCCAGGTGCGGCTGCTTGCGCGCGCCGTAAAAATGCCAGCGA
The DNA here is from genome assembly GCA_963817855.1 of uncultured Acidobacteriota bacterium. GTDB lineage: Bacteria > Acidobacteriota > Terriglobia > Terriglobales > Acidobacteriaceae > JAKAAZ01. The sequence goes on from CAWFQA010000001.1 coordinate 1,237,123, forward strand.
CAAGTGCTCCGTACAGGAGTCCCGCATATGCGAGTTTGCGAAGATATCCTGAGCGGCGCGTGGCGGCTGCGAACTCGATGCCTACCCAAAGCAAAACGAAAGCGGCAAAAGGATAGCGATGGTACAGAAATCCCTTCCCCTGGGCGATGTCCGAGGCTGCGCCGAACAGGATTCCGGCAACGAGGAGAGTGCGTTCCCAGGTCCATTTGGTGCGCTGCAACAGAGCGATCGCCAGGCTGAGAAACAGGAGCGCTCCGATCGAGTTGACGAGGAGCAATCGAAGCAGCGACGGCACGGAATGTCGACCGAGCGTGGCATAGTAGGGCAGCAGTGTTCGCTCGGTGACAACAAATGCCTGAAGCGCATGCTCTTTTAGAAGAAAGCCAAATGCCACCAGGATCGGGACGGCCATACCGGCAACGCTCAACATTGCTGCTTCTAGAAACGGCTTCTGCTGGGAGCGCAGGCGCCAGCAAAACGCGATCAGCAGGAAGAGAGTCAATAGGAGCGCTTGCGGCTTGTACGTGATGGGTGCCGCGGCAAAAAGACCGAAGAAAAAGAGCAGCCATTTCTTGTCTTGACGCAGCGCTTCAAACAGGAAAGCGTAGGCGCAAAGAAACAATGCCGCGATGATGAAGTCGCGCTGGCCGAGCTGGGCAGGGCCGTCCTGGCCGTGAAACAGAGCGAACAGGGATGCGGCAAAAAAGCCATACAACCAGTCATAGGCGCGGGCAATGGAAATCATTGCAGCGACTGCTGCCGAAATCAGCAAGAGATCAAAGGCGCGCCACGCGAGCGACCCAGCCCCTAACAGGTGAGCGACGCTCCAATTGGTGAGATAAATTCCCGGCATATTCATCTCGATGAGATACCGGTAGGGCGCGAACCCATGATCCATCAGGAAGCAAAGATAGCTGATCTGCGCGGGATCGTTGACCTGGGGCCAGTGAATCGAGCGGACTACGAATACGCCGAGACAGGCGGTGAGCCAGATGAACAGGGCGATACGAACGATCGTCCGAATTGGGGAAGCAGGCTGTTCGAGAAAGCCGCCTGCCGCGGAGTGCGTGTCGGCACTTCTGGCGCGATGCTGAGATACTTTGGAGTGTTGCGCCGCCCGATTCGCTGGAAATTGGCTCATGAATAGATGCAAAGTCTGCGGTGATGGAATGAATGCAACAAAAAGAACCTGCGCCGCGTCTGCGGTGATTCGAATCGGCGGTACGACAATCGGCTAGGCTTTCGCTCGCTGCAGCACTTGTCGTTCTGACGTCGATTCAGGCCTCAACCGCTGCCGCGCATCGTCTCGAAAAATGCGAGGCGCAGGCAATCCGTGGCGGGACATCCAGAACTGGCCAGCGGTTCCAAGTACTCCAAAACCGTATCGCACGCTGCGGCGGAAGTTAATGGAAGAGGCCTCCGGGAAGTATTTCGCCGGACAAGAGATCTCGCCAATCTGGAAGCCAAAGTGCATGCACTGCACCAACATCTGATTGTCGAAGACGAAGTCATCGGAGCAGGCGAGCAGCGGCAACCGTTCCAGCACCGCTCGGCTCCATGCGCGATATCCGGTGTGGTATTCAGAGAGCTTGTACCCGGTCAAAAGATTTTCCAGCAACGTTAGTACCCGATTGCCCACGTACTTATACCTGGGCATTCCTCCCTTGAGCGCGCCACGGCCCAGAATGCGCGAGCCCAGAACAACATCGAATTCGCCATATGCAATCATCGATGCCATGCTGCAGACGAGCTTGGGAGTGTATTGATAATCCGGATGCAACATAACAATGACATCGGCGCCGCGCGACAGCGCTTCCGCATAACAGGTTTTCTGGTTCGCGCCATAGCCTAGATTTCGATTGTGCTGCAGGGTGTGGAGTCCCAGTTCACGCGCCAGTTGCAATGTATCGTCCGAACTGGCGTCATCTGTCAGGATGACGTCATCCACCAGCTCCCAGGGCAATTCAGCCACGGTTTGCCGCAGCGTGCGGGAGGCATTGTAGGCGGGCAGAACGACCGTAATTTTTCTGCCGTTCATCATGGGACGTAGTGGAGTGTATCACTTTCATTTCGACGAGGGGCGAGTTGGGCCCGTAGGCTTTCCATCGGCGAACCGGTCCTGTTCCCCGGCTACGCTACACTGGAAGGGTTGACCTTTGCGTTCGGCGGAGCATCCGCTGCGAGCGAAATTCTGACAAGTGTTAAGGAGCAAGCTTTCTTATGGCGATTCCCGCCACTCAATTACGACCTGGGATGATCATCAAGCACAACGGTGAGTTGCATTCCGTTTTCAAGGTAGAGCATCGCACCCCCGGCAACCTGCGCGCGTTTATCCAGGCTAAGCTGCGCAACCTGCGCACCGGCGCTATGTACGAGCACCGTTTTCGCTCGCCCGACCCCATCGAACGCGTGATTGTGGACGAAGTCGCGATGGAGTTCCTGTACTCCGACGGTGACGATTACTACTTTATGAACACGGAAAACTTTGAGCAGACGAATTTGAACGCGGAAACGCTGGGTGATGCGGTGGAATATTTGATTCCGAACCTGCCAATCAAAGTTTCGTTTTTCGATGGAGTGCCGGTCGGGATCGATCTGCCGCAGACGGTGGAAATGACTGTCGTCGAGACGGAGCCGGGCCTGAAGTCCGCCACAGCCTCTTCCGTGACCAAGCCTGCCAAGCTGGAAACCGGGCTGGTGGTGCAGGTGCCTCCGTTCATCAACGAGGGCGAAAAGATTCGCGTCGATACGGCCGAGGGCGCATACCTTTCTCGCGCATAGCTGGCCGGTGTTGACCCGATTCCAGAGCATTCCCTTCCTCCAGGAACCAAGTCTGAAATTTTAGCGTATAAAAGTCGACGGCATGTTCGTCTGGGGGGCTGAATTGTCTATTGCGATGATTCCGTATGCAGCGGTGAAGTGGCTCTGGATTGTCTTCGGCAGCTTTTGGGTGCTGGCCGCGTTCGTCCAAAAACGCAACGCACGCCGGCAGTCAATCGGCTCGCGCCTGATCCAGATGTCGATCATTCTGCTGGTGCTGGTGCCATTTTTCGTCGAAGGCCGCCGAGTGGGCCCGCTGTATCGGCATCTCTATCCCAATGTGCTGGTCGTCCAGTATTTCGGCGTTCTGCTGATGTTCCTCGGCTTTGGGTTCGCGGTGTGGGCGCGCTTCGTCCTGGGACGCAATTGGAGCGGAATCGTCACGGTCAAAGAAGACCACACTTTGATTACCCGCGGACCTTATGCGTGGGTACGGCATCCGATTTACACCGGCATTTTGCTGGCACTGCTGGGTACAGCACTCACGCTGGGAACGACCGTCAACCTGGTGGAAGTGCCTGTTGTCGCATTCGCGCTTTGGCTGAAGCTCCGCATCGAGGAGAAGTTCATGTTAGAAACCTTCGGTGAGCAGTACACCGCCTACGGTCGGCGAGTCAAGGCGCTGATTCCACATGTAATTTGATCCGCGGCAAACCCGGGGTGGAATTCATCTTTCGCGGGTTGCACATTTCTCTTCTCATCTGCGACACTGCCCTTGCTGTCATGGTGTGCCACTACATAGTAAAAGGTCGTGTGCAGGGTGTCGGCTTCCGCTGGTTTGTGCAGCGGGAAGCGTACGAAATTGGCCTGCGCGGCTGGGTGCGAAACACTGCGGACGGGGATGTGGAAGTGCTGGCCGCTGGCAGCGAGGAGCAAATCCGCAAACTGCACGCGGCCCTGGCGCGAGGTTCGCGAGGTTCGCGGGTAGATGCCATCGAAGAACGCCATCGGCCGGAGGCAGAGGCGCAGAACCTGCAGGCATTTGAGATTGAAGGGGCATGGTGAGTGCGTCTGTCTGGCGCGGCTATCGAAGCCCTGCTTCCCACGCGTCATTTTCACAGGAAATACTGCTCATTGCATAGCCTCGAAACCACGAATACGAAGGAGAACCGCTCCGCATGTCGCAACTGAATATTGATTGTGAGCCATTGAAGAAATTGGTTCGTACGGTTCCGGACTTTCCCAAGCCTGGGATTCTTTTTTACGACATCACCACGCTGCTGAAAGACAAGAGCGGTTTTGCGATGCTGATCGATGCGCTGGCAGCCCATTATTTTGAGAAAGACATTGACCTGGTGCTGGGCATTGAAGCGCGTGGATTTATTTTCGGCCCGGCGCTGGCATATCGGCTGAACGCCGGATTTGTTCCGGTGCGCAAGCCGAAAAAGTTGCCGGCAAAGACCGCACGAGTGACCTATGACCTGGAATACGGCACCGACGCGCTGGAAATTCATCTGGATGCGATCGAAAGCGGACAACGGGTGGTGATCGTGGACGACCTGCTGGCCACAGGCGGCACCATGGAGGCAACGGTAAAACTGGTTCGGCAACTGGGCGGAGATATCGCGGGGCTGGCCTTCGCGGTCGAGCTGGATTTTCTGAAGGGCCGGGAACGCTTCGAAGGCCTCGACGTCTTCAGCCTGCTCCATTACAACGAATAAGCCGCGCGTGAATGGAATCATTCGACGCGGCGGTGTATCTCGGCCCATCGGAACGGAGCCGCCACGGCTGCCACTCGGGGCTACGGTTTACTCATTCTGCACGTACCAGGCTATTCTCCTTGACTGGCGCTGCACGCGAATGTAATTCTTTTTTCCACCTCCCAATTGAACGACTTAGGCGCACTCCGGGGTGCAAATGCGTGCTGCGAGCCGCCTTGTGCGAAGCGGACCTGCTCTGGCAGATGGTGCCGGCAAGGTCCGCCGCACCTTCGCTTGTGTTGGGTGATGAGGCTGTCGACATGTTTGAGGAGTCGCTGATGCTGGCGAAAGCCTCGCGAAACACCATTTGAGATGGGCGCTGGGAATCGGTTGAAGATGAATTTGCAGAAGCTGTTGTGCTTTGTATTGATGTGCTTTGGTTTCTCCCTTGTGTACGCGGCGGCGCAGACGCAGCCCGCAGCAGGTCCGCCTGCGGCTGCGCCAGCCACAAACCCCCCCTCGGCGAAAGCTGCCGCAGCTCCGTTGCCCGATCCGCAGACGCCGGAGGAATTTTTCGCGCGGGCGCGGCAGTTGAGCGATCTGGAAGCTGCGGGGATTCCATTCCATTTGAAAGCTACGTATGTTGCGAGCGGGGATGCGGAGTTCACCGGCAACGGCACGTATGAGGAATGGTGGCAGTCGAAGGATTTGTGGCGGAAAGAAGCCACGCTGGGGGATTACAAGTATGTGGAGATTGAGAGTGGGGAAGTCAAAAGCGTTTATGCTTCTTCGCCGTACGTTCCTTTGCGCTTGAGACAGGCCGTGAATTTCGGCGTTTTGAGTATCCCAGAGAGAAGTGATAAGTCGTTCAAATGGGATATGCAACACCAGACGGTCAACGGTGTGGACCTCACTGTTCTCTCAAGTAGATATCGGTGCGTTGCGGGCAGCAGTCCAGACCAGTGCACGGTAAAAGACTTTTTCACTTCAGAGGGGATGCTTCGCATTCAAACAAAAGGCGTGTTCGTCGATCAGTACAGCAGCTTCTTGCCTTTTCGGGGATCTTCTCATTCCCGGAATGTCATCACAACGTCGGCGGGAACTACGATCCTAGCGATCTCCATCGGTGAATTGGAAGCGCTGTATCCGAACGAACCTCAATTGTCCAAAAACGCGCCTGTTCCCGCGGACATGCATTCCGTGGCCTTGCCGTCGCGCTTTAAAGACATCCAGCCACCAAAGATGATCCGTCATACTGAGCCGGTTTATCCATCTCTTGCCCGGGAACAGGGAATCCAAGGCACGGTCTCTATGAAACGCAAGCATCGATGAAAAGGGAAACATCCGAGAACCATACATTTAGTTTCTCCTGCCGACCACGTTAGATAACGCTGCCCTCGATGCGGTCCATCGTAGGAAATATCAGCCGATTGAAGATCGATGGCACGCCTTACAGCATCGAAACGACGATCTCTGTTGTCTTTGCTCTAAATCACCGATAAAGTTCGCGGCTGGCGTTAGGCTGAAAAATAGCGGTGGTAGATACTAGAGGGTATGCCTCTTCGTTCTGGGTTTGTTTCGATCCTGGGCCGGCCGAATGCCGGCAAGTCCACGCTGGTGAATGCGCTGGTGGGCGAGAAAGTCGCCATTGTCACGCGCAAGCCGCAGACCACCCGCAACCGCATCCACGGGGTGCTGGAAGTGGATGCGGTGAAGGGCAAACATCCCGCGGCGCAGATCGTGTTTGTCGATACGCCGGGCGTGCACAAGCCCACCAATCTGCTGGATAAGCGCATGCTGCAGGAAGTGTATGGCGCGCTGGAAACGCGCGATGTGGTGCTGCATGTGGTGGATGTGACGCGGCGGTTGCGCCTGCCTGCGACAAAAGAAAAAGTCACGGAAATCGATCTCGATGCGCCAGCCGGGGAAGAGATTGTAGCGCCTGCTGCCGAGCCGCACAGGCCACAGGAACACTCTCTGGAGAATGAAGATGCTTTCATTCTGGAGATGGTGAAGAAGCTGGAGTGCCCGGTATTTCTAGTGCTGAACAAGATTGATGCGATCGACACGAAGGAGTCGCTGCTGCCGCTGATTGCGCAGTTCAGCGCGCTGCACAACTATGTCGAGGTGATCCCGATTTCCGCACGCGGCGGCGATGGGCTGGAGCGGTTGGTGGAGAAGCTGGTGGAGTACATGCCGGAGGGTCCGCGGCATTTCCGCAAAGGACAATTCACGGATCAGCCGGAGCGTTTTCTGGCTGCGGAAATTATTCGCGAGAAAATCCTGAATTTGACGGGCGAAGAAGTGCCGTACTCCAGCGCCGTGGTGATTGAGCGATTCGAAGAACGAAAGATGCGCGCGCCTTTGCCCGGCAAGCCTAAGCCGAAGCCGCTGACGAAAATCTCCGCAGCCATTTTTTGCGAACGCTCCGGGCAGAAAGCGATTCTGATCGGCAAAGGCGGCTCCATGTTGAAGCAGATTGGCATCGCGGCGCGCAAGGAACTGGAAGCGTTTCTGGGGGTGCAGGTGCATCTGGAATTGTTCGTGAAGATTGCGGACGACTGGCGCGGATCGAGCGCATTTCTCGACTCGCTGGACTGGCGCAACCAGTTGGAGAGTCTGGGGAGACATCAGCACTTGAGCAACCCAGGAGATGAAACGCCTGAGGAGTAAACAACTCACGCTTCTTTTGTGTGGATGCCAAGAGCTTTCATTTTGCGATAGAGATGGCTGCGCTCCAGGCCTAGAATTTCCGCGGCGCGACTGACGTTCCCATGAGAGTCTTCCAGCTTGCGCAGAATGTAGTCGCGTTCATAGGCTTCGCGCGCCTGCTGCAGCGATGGAAATTCCTCGGCGTTGCGGCCGGGACTGCGCGCGACCAACACAGGCAGGTGCTTGCGCTCGATGCGCGAGACCTGGGGATTGAGAATCATCACGCGCTCCAGAATATTTTTTAGCTCGCGCACGTTTCCCGGCCAATGATGCAGTTGCAGCGCGGCCAGGGCTTCGGCAGAGATTTCCATTCGTGGCCGGCCATACTGCCGCCCGAATTCCCGCAGCAATTCCGTCGTCAGCAGGGGAATGTCTTGTTTTCTTTCGCGCAGCGGCGGTACGTAGAACGGAATGACATTCAGGCGGTAAAAAAGGTCTTCGCGAAAATTTCCTTTGGCGATTTCGTCTTCCAGGTTTTTGTTGGTGGCGGCAATCAAGCGCACGTCGACGCGAATCGATTGCAGGGCGCCGACGGGAGTGAATTGCTGCTCGTCGAGCGCTCGCAGCACCTTGGCCTGGGTCTTCAGGCTCATGTCGCCGACTTCGTCGAGAAATAGCGTGCCGCTGTCGGCGCGTTCGAAGGTGCCGCGTTTTTCCGGGGGACCACCGGGCAGAGCGCTGTGGCGGTAGCCGAAGAGTTCGGTTTCAATATAGTCCTCGGGAATGGCGGCACAATTGAGTTCAACGAACACGCGATCGGCGCGCTGGCTTTCCGCATGCATGGCGCGGGCGATCACTTCTTTGCCTGTGCCGGACTCGCCATAGATCAACACGCGGCCATTGGTGGGCGCCATCAGGCGAATCTGCTGCCGCAGCGCTTTGACGGGAACACTTTCACCGGTGATGCGGGCGCGGGCGGTGAGCTGCTGCTGAAACTCGCGATTCTCAATGCGCAGGCGCCGCGCCTCGACTGCGTTTTTCAGGATGATCAGGGTGCGTTCCAGAGAAAGCGGCTTCTCGAGGAAGTCGTATGCACCCAGCTTGGTCGCGCGTACCGCCGTTTCGATGGTGCCGTGGCCGGAGATGATGATGACTTCAGGTCCGGCGACGGCATCGAATTTGCGGATCTGCTGCAATACTTCGAGCCCATCGCGATCCGGCAGCCAAATATCCAGCAATACGGCGTCGAAAATCGCATCGCGGATCAGGTCGAGCCCTTCAGCGGCAGTACCGGCAGTTGTGACGGTGTAGCCTTCCTCGGCGAGGATTGCTTCCAGGGTGCTGCGAATATCCGGCTCGTCGTCGACGACAAGAATGTGATTCATCGCTCCACCACACTGATGGAAGGAGCGGCGATTTCCGAGCATCGACGAGGAGTCTGCAAAAGGAATCATGATGACAAAGCGGGCGCCGGCGGGAGAATTGCTCTCGACGTGGATGTTGCCCTGATGTTCCTGCACGATTTTTGCCGCGATGGAAAGCCCGAGTCCGGTGCCGCGGCGGCGGGTGGAGAAGAACGGCAAAAACAGGCGTTCGCGGATTTCATCGGTGATGCCATGGCCGGTATCGGCAATCACAATTTCCGCCATGGTCTGGGTTTCGTTGGCTCCCGTGCGCACGGTTAAGACGCGCAGCAACGTAGACTGCATGGCTTCGGCGGCGTTGTCGATAAGGTTGCTGAAAGCGCGTTTCAGCGCCTCGGCGTCGGCCATTACCGGAGGAAGATTCTCCGCAAGGTGCAGCCGAACTTCGATTCCTTCCAATCGGCCCGAAAACAGCGTGAGCGTATTTTCCACGATGCGATTCAGGTCGGTCGCGGTTCGATTGGCCGCGGGGAAGTCGGCGAGCGCAGCGAACTGATCGACCAGCTGGCGCAGGGTTTCGACAGAGGAGCGAATCACCTCGGTCGAACTGCGCAGCACCTGCGCCGAATCTTCGGTGAGACCGCGACCGAGATGGCGTTGAATGCGCTCGGCGGAAAGTGCGATCGGCGTCAGCGGATTTTTGATTTCATGGGCGACGCGCTGCGCTACCTCCTTCCACGCCATTTGTTTTTGCGCTCGCAACACGTCGGTCACGTTGTCCATCACCACGAGATGTCCGTGAAGAGAACCACGAAGCTGGGTGACAGTAAAAATCAAGTGCAGCGGACCGCGCGAGCTTTGCGCCTCAATTTCTGTGGAGGCCGCCGGCAAGCGACGGCTGCGGCGCAACACACGTCCAATTTCAAGCGCAGATTCCGTCGGGAACAGGGATTGAATCGGCTGGCCTTCAATCGGCAACTCGCCCAAGGGATCGAGCATTTCGCAGAACGCCCGATTGGCCCGCACGATTCGCAGATCATTGTCGAGGGTGGCAACGCCGCTGGGAATGGTTTCCAGCACGGTTTCCAGTTCACGGCGCCGCTCATCGATGGCGGCGTTGGCTTCGGAAAGCTTGTCGGTGGAGGATTCGAGCTGGGTGCGGCTGTTTTCGAGATCGGTGGCCATGTGGTTGAACGATCGCATCAGCTCGCCCAGTTCTCCGGACGCGGCGATGTCGACACGTGAGCCATAATCTCCGGACGCCATGGCATCCATCGCATCGGCCAATGCTTCCACCGGGCGAGTGACTTGCTTGGAAAGAAACAGCGCCAGCCAGCTGCTGACAAAAAGCGTCAATCCGGTCAGAAGAAGAAGGACCAGCAAATACGTCTGACGAACTCGACGGCGAGCTCGCAGTAATGTCCAATAGCGTTTGGTACCGCTTTCGATATCGTGGACCGCGCTAGCGACGTCGGGTGGCAGAGGCAATCCAACCACGACAATCTCGCCGTTCTGCGCTGCGGCATCGCCAACGGAATAGGTAGCCTGTCCAATTCTCAAGATCGGATCATCGGTGCGCTCCGCATCATGAAGTATCTCGTCGGCCAGCGATACCTGCTGTGACATTGCCGGGGCAGGTTCATTGGGGCGAACACTGGAGAGCAGGGTTACGAGGCCGCCGTCGGTCGGCAGTTGGTACGCATCGATGACCTTTCCATCGCGATACATGGCCACAAATCCGCCCTGCAGCGTCACCTTATGGCGGCGAAAAAGTTGCAGCAACGACTCTGGGTGCGCCGGTAAATCGGCGGCGAGGACGGCGGGCTCGTGCGCCAGCGACTCTGCTTCGGCCCGGGCATTGTCCGCAGCGTAGCGAGACATCTCCATGGCTATCTGCATTGACTCATCCCGCAGTTGGACAACGGGCTGTGAAAACCAGCGGTCAATGGAACGGTTCATTAAGAGGTAGTTGAACGACAGCATGAAAAATGCCGGAACGACCGAGAGCAACAGCGCTCCCAGCAGCATACGGGCGCGAAACCGGGAACCTAGAACTCGGCTTTGCCCGCTGGCGTAGAGTTTTAAAAGATTTCGCACCAACAGAACGACCAGCATGAGAAACAGAAGAAAGCTGGCGCCGGAAAGCGCCGTAAACAGCAGAATGGAGCCGGTATTGTCGGGCGAAAGAAACTTCAGGTTGAAGGCATTTTCTGCGATCAGAAAAAGCAAAATTACAAGCGCAAGCGAGCCTAATACCACCACGGCCGTTCGTCGGTTGCTGGCTTCCATTCTGATTGGCTCTCTCAACAGTGATTATAGGTTCGAGAGTCGGGGATGGAAGGCCTTTTTCAGCGCGGGAAGCGCGATTCAAAACTGCCGGCCAAGTCTCTGGATCCGAAAGATGGTGCGGCCTGTCGCTCTTGACAGGGGCACGCGATTGAATCAACCTGCAAACGGAGGTTTTATGATTCGCGACGCACGTTTTGCTTTCAAAACTTTGCCGTGGGTATTGGTTGCGGCGGTTTTTTTAGGGGTTGGCTGTACGAAAAAGCCGACGGATGCTCAACTTGAAGCCAATGTGCAGAAGCAAATCGCAGCTGACTCGGCGCTGCAGGGCCAGCCAATCTCCGTCGCCGCGAACAGCGGTACAGTGACGCTAACCGGCACGGTGAGTGGACTGGCTTCGCGTGAGCTGGCAAGAAATGATGCATCGAAGGTTGCGGGAGTGAAGACGGTTGTGAACAACCTGACAACGGCAAACGGACCGGAGATGGGTCAGCCGCCTCCCCCTCCACATGGACAAGCCGACGCAGCGGCGCCGCAACAACCCGCTGCCCCGGAGCCGACCGTGGTGCCTGCGGGAACGAGGATCCGGGTCCGGCTGGGTCAGACCCTTTCAACCAAACAGAATCAAACCGGCGATCCCTTCTCGGGCGTTGTCGTTGATCCGGTGCGGGTGAATGGACAGACGGTCATTCGCGCGGGCGCACGGGCACGGGGCGTAGTCACGGAGTCGAAAGGCCTTGGGAAATTCAAGGGGCAGGCCGTGCTGGCCATTCGATTGGATGAAGTGAGCGCGGACGGCCGGAGCTATCGGGTTCGCACCAGTCACGTGGAGCGCGTGGAACAGGGAAAAGGCAAGCGGTCTGCCGTGATGACCGGCGGCGGTGCGGGTCTTGGTGCGCTGATTGGCGGCCTTGCGGGCGGTGGCAAAGGCGCCCTGATTGGCGGGCTTGTGGGCGGCGGTGGTGGTGCCGCCGGGAGTGCGTTTACCGGGAATAAAAACCTGGTCATTCCTGCCGAAAGTATCCTTACTTTTGACCTGGAGCACAGTTTGACGGTGAGCCAGTGAGCCTAATCGCATCTCACTTTTGAGAAAGAGGAGGAGGGAAGCCCAATGCCAATGATAGATGCTCGCAGATGGTCGCACTTTACCGCCATGGTGTTGATCGGGGATGGAATCATGGCGATTGTAAGGCCTCATCGGGACGCCCAGGCGTGGAACCTGGGCCCGAAGCCATGGCGGGGTTTGATGCGGTATATGGTGGACCATCCGACGCTGACCCGTTGTGTTGGCATCGCGCAGGTGGTGGCCGGGGTCCTATGGGCGACGCGCGAAGAAAAGGTCCTGGAGGAATAGGCCCTGCCCCTTGCGACGCGGCGTGCGGGAGGGGAAGACAAGGACGGGGCCGAGCTGTCCTGTTATCGACTGCTGATCAACATGGTTCCATCGGGAACGAAGCGGCAGGTACGCTGCGCGGTGGGTTGCCATGTCGAGCCGCCCGCATAGCGGATGGAATCGACATTGAGATACGTGACTGCGGTAAAGCCAGTCAGCACCAGGTCCACAGAGCCCGTCGATTTCGGGTCCACCTTGAGTTTCAGATCGAAGCTCTTCTGCATCGCGGAAGAATTGCTGGATGCCGTCTCGGCCGGGGTGATCTGGCCATTCGCGTTGAGTCCATAGGCGGTGACACCTACCTCGACGATTTCTGAATAGCTGGTGTTGGTGAGCGTCAGGTGAAGGTTCTGACTCGCTCCCTGAGTCTGCTGACCATTCACTGGAACTTGCAGGAATTGCCCGGACAAACCCTTTTGCGCACGCATATCGACGGGGCAATTCGTACTGCCCGGGATAACGGTGGCGGCGGCAGGTTGTGAAACTTTGCGCCCAGAAGTCTGGGCCAGGGACGTCATCGAACCGAGAACAACGGCGATCGAACAAAGACCAACGAGTTTCATAATTCGACTCCCACCGTGAAAAGATGAGCGCACGCGGACAGCATACGCCCGGGATTGGTTCCTCGACAATCGGGTTGGCGCACGGCGTCGTCATTGGAAGCTCTTGAGCAGTATCGACGGCCGGAGTAGTCTTGGCAGGAACGATCTCCTAATGGCGGCGACGCGGAAAGGCAAGACTGCAACGGTTCGCCGTCGAGTCAGATGCGGTCGATACGTCTTGTGAAGGGGCGCAATGAACGTTGAAGTGCGGGAGTTGCGGGCGGAAGATGTGCCTCGCATCGCAGAAACCTATGGCGGAGCGGCCTGGCACGGCGGGGCGAAGAAGTGGGACCAGCGCCTGGTGGAGCATGCTCACGGCCAGCGGCTGGTGTTGCTGGTGGTGGATGGGACCGATGTACTGGGGTACGGGTCGCTGCTGTGGGTCTCTGGGCATGCGCCGTTTCGCGAGGCGCACATTCCGGAGATCAACGATCTGGTGGTATCGGAACGCTGCCGCAACCAGGGCATCGCGACAAAGCTGATTCACGCGCTGGAGGACCGGGCGCGAGCGGCGCACTGCCCGAAGATCGGCGTGGGCGTCGGACTGTTCAGCGACTACGGTGCGGCGCAGCGGCTGTACGTGCACCTGGGATATGTGCCGGACGGAAAAGGAATGGCCTCCGGCGGTCTGCCAGTGGCGGCCGGCGACAAGGTGCTGGTGGATGATGACCTGGTGTTGTGGCTGGTGAAGGAACTGACCGCTCCTGCGAAACCATGACGGTGTCCCCGAAGCCGGACAGGCTGACGGGATATTCTCAGGCGGCTTCGATTTCGACGCGAACGCGGCGTCCGAGGCTGGTGGCAATATTGACCAATGCGTCCAGGGAAAATCTGGAGACGCGGCCTCGGAGAAGATCGTTGATGCGCGGCTGAGTGATGCCGCAGCGCTTGGCGGCTTCGACTTGTGTCCAGCGATTCTTCTTCACGATGCCGGCGATCTTTCGCATCAGTTCCGCACGGGCGCGCAGGTTGGCCGCCTGCTCCGGGGTATCGGCGATGGCGTCCCACACGCTCGCGTAGGCTTTGGATTTTTTCATTTTCGGACTCTCCCCAATTGCTGGAACCGTTCTCTCGCCAGATCGATGTCGCTTTTCGCCGTCAACTGAGTTTTCTTTTGAAATGCATGCGAACACGTAGACAGCGTCGGCCAATCGAGCGGTGTAGATGATTCGATAGATTCCGGCGTCATCTCGCAGGCGAATCTCTTCAACGCCCCTGCCGATACTAGGCATCGATTTGAAGCTGGTGGGTTTGATCGCCGCGCTGCACCTGCTCCAACTGATATCCGGCATCCTGTTTAGCGTGGTCTGGAAACTCACGCAGTCGTTCGAGAGAATCGCCAAGAAACCGCACCGGCTTCATGGAAGGGATTATAGTGGTTTGGATATAAAGCCGGAAGTGAATTATCGGCGGGTTGAGGAAGTATCTCCCACATCTCCAGGGCGAGATGTGGGGCACCCGAATTTGGACGTGGGAGCATCCGGCCATCGCGTTTTTCACGCAACAGGAAAATGTCTGGGAACGGCCAGATTTCCGGACTGAGTACGCTCCATTTGGTATTACTTTTGCTAAAATGTAAAGAGGAGGGGAACGCATGGAGTCTGCGCTCAGTGTGAAAGGTCAGGCAACCATACCCAAGCCAATTCGAGATCATCTGCATCTGGAAGCGGGTGACCGGATCAAGTTTTTCGTTCATCCAGACGGAACCGTGGTCATTCTTCCAAAGATTCCAACCTCCGCCTTGAAGGGCATAGTGCCCAAGCTCAAGCGGCGCCGTGTATCCCTTGAACAAATGGATAGATCGATTGCGGAAGGCGCTATTGGCGGAATCGAACGCAGGGCACGGCGGTGATCGGACTCGATACGAATATCCTGGTCCGTTACCTGGCACAGGATGATCCTGTTCAATCCTTGCGTGCGACAGAGATTATCGAACGCCGCCTCACCGGGGATCAGCCTGGCTTTATCAGCCTTGTGACGATGGCTGAGACGGTCTGGGTTCTTGATAAGGTGTACGGCATGTCGGACTGGGAGATTGCAAGCGCGATCGAGCGGGTACTTCAGGCGGAGACATTTTTTGTGCAGAACGAACAGGAAGTGTTCACTGCTGCGATGGTTTTGAAGGCTGGCGGGGGATCGTTCTCGGATGCCTTGATTGCGGCACTCGGACAATGGGGTGGTTGCTCATCGACGTTGACGTTTGACAAGAAAGCTGCACGGATTCAAGGATTCGAACTCGCCTGATCAGGACGTTCTGGCGTGGCTGCGCCAGCAGGGGCCGGAGGGGTATCAGTCCCGGCTGAATGCTCTACTGCGGAGTGTGATGCTGCGGGATTTGGAGAGCAAGCGGAAGCGGGCTTGAGAGGACGAGGATTTGCTTGGGCGAGATAAAACTTCCCACATCTCAAAGGCGAGATGTGGGGCACCCAGATTTTGATGTGGGCTTGTCTGCTGAATCTACCCCACTCAAGCCAAAGACGGCTTGAATGGGCCACCAACGAGTATAGACTTGGGTCTAATCCAGTTGGATCGGAAAGGCTTTATGAAGAAGCTATTGGCACTCTGGTGGCTGTGGTTCTTCCTTGCGGGCGTTGCGGCAATGATCGTCTTTCCCCATCGGCAACCAGCAGAGACCTCTGCGCAGCGCACATTCGTTAAGTCGGATGGGACTATAGATACAAACGAAGTGAAGCGGGAGCTCGCGGATGACGATTATAGGGCGGGTGCGATTCTGGGATGAAATGATGGCCGGATCGAGGTTCGATGCGCAAACGATACTCGCCAAGCGGGAACCATCGGCCCGCAAATACACCTGTATGACCAGGGTACGAAGACGGTACGCGAAGACCAACACTTACGTCCCATTCATCTGTTGGTGATGGATCGCTCTCAAGGGCCCCAACTACGACGACGGGAGCACCGAGCTGTCCCCTCCAATTCGCTGAGAAGGAACGCAGCCCAGAAAGATCCGTCCACGCGAGATTCGCGTAGCTCGTCTTGAAGTCGCCCGGCGATCCGTTCCAGCTTCGGATCTGCATGACGCAATCCTTTTCGGAAGAGTGGAGTAGGTGGGTGTTTCTACCTGTCGGAACTCTCACTGGAGGATATGCAAGATAGATTCAAATGCCAGCCTAATCCAGTTGACTCTGGTCCGCATCCCTTGATATTCTTGTGAAGTTTGGCGAGCGACGGTAGTGTGCCTGTGGCAGGCTCCGTCCAGTTCCGCTGGCAGTCGACAGCGGATTGCATCGGTTTCAGTTTTCGGAACAGCGGATTCGATACTCGTCCTTTTGCACCTGCGACACCGGCCACCCTGGCGGGCTATGCGGGGCAGAACAGCGAAACGGAGCGGGCAAGCGGTACGAGCCGGTCACCGTCGTTGTTTCAGTCAGACTACAGAATTTGGATGCAACTCCGCCCTTTGTGCGAGAAATCGTGCGCGTGCGGAAATCGCCAGTCCGCCATTGTGTGGGCAGGCAGTTTGTGCGGCGAACGTGGGATGAAATGCGAGATCCTTCGCTTCGCTCAGGATGACGGAGTTTTCGTGGTATCGACTTCGTTCCATCCCACCCTGGCTTCGCCAGGATGGGGCACCCAGGGTGATGTTGGGTTGGGAAGTTTTAAGGGATTAAGCAGCACAGCATTCAAGGAGATTGTTCTTGCCTACATTTAGTCAGCTTGTCAGGAAAGGCCGGACGGCGCCGCGGTACAAGACCGCCAGCCCGGCGCTGCAGGGTTGCCCGCAACGGCGCGGTGTTTGCACCCGCGTGTATACGCAGACGCCCAAGAAGCCAAACTCCGCACTGCGCAAGGTTGCGCGTGTTCGTCTGACGAACGGAATTGAAGTCACCACCTATATTCCCGGCATCGGCCACAACCTGCAGGAGCACTCGATTGTGCTGATCCGCGGCGGCCGTGTGAAGGATCTGCCGGGAGTTCGCTATCACGTGGTTCGCGGCACGCTGGATTCAGTCGGCGTGGCGAATCGCAAGCAGAGCCGGTCGAAATATGGCGCCAAGAGAGCTAAGGCGGCAGCCAAGTAAGGATGTCCTCCCACTCAAGCCACAATGGCCAAGGCCGCGGCCAAGGTAGAACGCGGCCACCCGAAGCACTGCTAGGATCAGTAAGCCAAAAAGGATTGAAGCAGCTATGCCTAGAAAAGGTCACATTGCGAAGCGGGAAGTCGTGCCGGACGCGATCTATAACTCGACGCTGGTCACGAAGTTTGTCAACTCCATGATGTGGGATGGCAAGAAGTCGACGGCGCAGAAGATTTTCTACACCTCCATGACGAACCTGGAGCAGCGCGGCGGCGATGAGGCGTTGAAGCTGTTCAAGAAGGCGGTGGAGAACTGCAAGCCGCTGCTGGAAGTGAAGACCCGCCGAGTGGGTGGCGCGAACTACCAGGTTCCGATTGAAGTGAACCCGGAGCGCCGGACATCCTTGGCGATTCGCTGGCTGGTGACTTATGGTCGTGCCCGCGGTGAAAAGGGCATGGTCGACAAATTGACGAATGAATTGCTGGATGCCGCCAATGGGCGTGGCGCCGCAATGAAGAAGAAGGAAGACGTGCACCGCATGGCGGAAGCCAACAAGGCTTTTGCGCATTATCGCTGGTAAAAATCTTTTTAGCAGATTGGTTTTAAGAATTTTGCAACAACAACCGGCGGGAGAAGATCCCGCGAAGTGAGAATCGTACCGTGCCACGTCAAATACCGTTAAACCGTTGCCGCAATATCGGAATCATGGCGCATATTGACGCCGGAAAAACGACAGCGACGGAACGCATCCTGTTCTATACCGGCATCACGCACCGTATCGGTGAAGTGCATGAAGGGACTGCGACCATGGACTACATGGAGCAGGAGCAGGAGCGCGGCATCACGATTACATCGGCTGCAACGACGTGTACCTGGCGCGATATTCGCATCAACATTATTGATACTCCCGGCCACGTGGACTTTACCGCGGAAGTGGAGCGCAGCCTGCGCGTGCTGGACAGCGCGGTGGCGCTGTTCGATTCGGTTTCGGGCGTGCAGCCGCAGTCGGAGACGGTCTGGCGTCAGGGCGACAAGTACAAGATTCCGCGGATTTGCTTTGTCAACAAGATGGACAAGGCCGGCGCGGACTTCGAGCATGTGATTGAGACCATCCGCAAGCGCCTGGGCGCACGTCCGGTGGCGATTCAGATTCCGATCGGCGCAGAAGCTAAGTTCAGAGGCCTGGTGGATCTGGTCGAAATGCGGGCCATCGTCTGGAATGACGAGACGATGGGCGCGAAGTATACGGTCGAAGAGATTCCTGCAGATTTGTTGAAGAAAGCAGAAGCGTTTCGAATGCAGTTGATCGAAACAGTCGCCGAGCACGATGACGACATGCTGCACATGTTTTTGGAAGGCGAGATACCGACCGCGGCGCAACTGAAGGCTTCCATCCGCAAGACGACGCTGGAGATGAAGGTTTTCCCGGTGCTCTGCGGCAGCGCATTCAAGAACAAAGGGATTCAGACGCTGCTCGATGCAGTCGTCGATTATTTGCCCAGCCCGGTCGATATTGCTCCGGTGGAGGGCATCGATCCGCACGATCCATCCATTACTTTGATCCGCAAGCCGGAAGACTCTGAGCCATTCGCGGCGCTGGCTTTCAAGCTGATCAATGATCCGTTCGGCAAGTTGAGTTTCATCCGGTTGTATTCCGGGTCGCTGAAGACGGGCGACACGGTGTTGAATCCTCGCACAGGCAAGACGGAGCGCGTGGGACGGCTGGTCAAGATGCACGCCGACAAGCGCGAAGATATTTCCGAGATCTATGCTGGCGACATTTGCGCCTGCGTGGGCCTGAAGGAAATCAAGACGGGCGACACGCTGTGCGACCCTCGTCATCCGATTGCGCTGGGAGCGATCACGTTTCCGGAGCCGGTTATCTCGGTGGCGATTGAGCCGAAGACCAAGGGCGATCAGGAAAAGATGGGCATGGCGCTGTCGAAGCTGTCGGATGAAGATCCTACCTTCAAAGTACGTACGGACGAGGATTCCGGACAGACCATCATCAGCGGCATGGGTGAGCTGCATCTTGAAATTCTTGTCGACCGCATGAAGCGCGAGCACAAGGTGGAAGCGAATGTGGGAACGCCGCAGGTCGCGTTCCGCGAGACGATTCGTAAGCACTCCGATGCGGAAGGCAAGTACATTCGCCAGACCGGCGGCTCGGGCAACTACGGACACTGCAAGATTCGTGTTGAACCGAACCCTGGTAAAGGGTACGAGTTCGAGAACGATGTCACGGGAGGCTCGATCCCACGCGAGTACATCAAGCCGATCGATATGGGTATCCGCGAAGCGTTGGAAGGCGGAATTCTGGCTGGTTTTCCGATGGTGGACATTAAGGTATCGCTCTACGACGGCAGCTATCACGATGTCGATTCGAACGAAATGGCGTTCAAGATTGCCGGCTCGATGGCAATCAAGGAAGCAGCCCGCAAGGCAAGTCCAGTGCTGCTGGAGCCGGTGATGGCGGTCGAAGTGACCGTACCGGAAGAGCACATGGGAACGATCATCGGCGACATCAACTCCCGCCGCGGACGCATTGAGGGCATGGAGCACTCCGGCGGTTCGCAGGTCATCAAGGCGAGTGTGCCGCTGAAGGAAATGTTCAACTACGCGACCAACATGCGTTCGTCCACGCAGGGCCGGGCGACGTATTCGATGCACTTTGCACGGTACGAAGAAGCGCCGCGTTCGGTGAGCGACGAGATTATTGGTCGGAGTCAAAGCAAGGCATAGATTCGCTGAATTTTTTTCAACGGGTTCAACGAGCAAACGAAATATTCAAGATCGACAAGATCGAATGGAAGGGATGAGGGCAACCAATGGCGAAGGAAAAGTTTGACCGGTCGAAGCCGCACGTAAATGTAGGGACGATCGGGCACATTGATCATGGCAAGACGACGTTGACGGCAGGGATCACGAAGGTATTGGCGAAGCACAACCCGAACAACAAGTTTCGTTCCTTCGACACGATCGACAATGCGCCGGAAGAGCGGGAGCGCGGCATCACGATTGCGACCGCGCACGTGGAGTACGAGACCAAGAACCGCCACTATGCGCACGTCGACTGCCCGGGCCACGCCGACTACATCAAGAACATGATCACCGGCGCGGCGCAGATGGATGGAGCGATTTTAGTGGTCGCGGCGACGGATGGACCGATGCCGCAGACGAAAGAGCATGTGCTGCTGGCGCGGCAGGTCGGTGTTCCCTACATTGTGGTGTTTCTGAACAAGTGCGATGCGGTGGACGATCCGGAGCTGATTGACCTGGTGGAGATGGAAGTGCGCGAGCTGCTGAGCAAGTACCAGTTTCCGGGCGACGATGTGCCGGTGATTCGCGGCTCGGCTTTGGGCGCGTTGAATGGCGAAGCGCAGTGGGAAGCCAAGATTGATGAGCTGATGGAAGCAGTCGACAAGAGCGTGCCCATGCCGCAGCGGGCTATCGATCAGCCGTTCCTGATGCCGATTGAAGATATCTTCTCGATTTCGGGTCGCGGCACGGTGGTGACGGGACGGATCGAGCGCGGCAAGGTGAAGGTGGGCGAGGATACGGAGATTGTCGGCTTCCGCGAGACGCGCAAGACGGTAGTGACCGGCGTCGAGATGTTCAAGAAGCAGCTGGACGAAGGTCTGGCGGGCGATAATGCCGGACTGCTGCTGCGCGGTATTCCGAAAGAGGATGTGGAGCGCGGCATGGTGCTGGCGAAACCGGGCTCGATTACGCCGCACACCAAGTTCAAGGCAGAGATTTACGTCCTGAGCAAGGAAGAAGGCGGACGGCACACACCGTTTTTCAACGGCTACGGCCGCAGTTCTACTTCCGGACGACGGACGTGACCGGCGTGGCCAAGCTGCCGGAAGGCACGGAGATGGTGATGCCGGGAGATAACGTGAGCCTGGAGATTGAACTGATTACTCCGGTGGCCATGGAGAAGGGCCTGCGGTTTGCGATTCGCGAAGGCGGACGCACTGTCGGCGCCGGCGCCATTGCCGAGATTTTGAAGTAAGCAAGGGAAAAACCCAGGTCTCAGAAGCGAGACTTGGGGCTCCCGGTTGCAGATGGATTGAAGGAAGAGATGAAGTCATGATTGGACAAAGAATTCGCATCCGCCTGAAGGCGTATGACTATCGCGTGCTGGATACTTCGACCGGCGAAATCGTGGACACGGCCAAGCGGACAGGCGCGCAGGTTGCCGGGCCGATTCCGTTGCCGACCGTGAAGAACAAGTATTGCGTGTTGCGGTCGCCGCACGTGGACAAGAAGTCTCGCGAGGCATTTGAGATTCGCACTCACAAGCGGCTGATTGACATTCTGGAGCCGACCCAGCAGACGGTGGATGCGCTGATGCGCCTCGATCTGCCTGCCGGCGTCGACGTGGAAATCAAGGCCTTCGAAAAGTGAACTAGCCGTTCAGGCGATCTCCGCCCTTTGGGCGGAACAGCAGAAATACCGGCAGTGCGTAGCGCACCGCGCGCATGATGAGGGGAGAAAAAGATGGCAGTTGCAGGAATGATCGGGAAAAAAGATCGGCATGACCCAGGTCTTCGATGAGAACGGAGAAATTCATCCGATCACCGTGGTCCAGGTCGGTCCGTGCGTGATTACGCAGGTCAAGACGCAGGCGAAAGATGGTTACGACGCGGCACAGATCGGCCTGGTTGAGTTTGTGAAGAGCTCCAAAATCAACAAGGCGATGGCGGGTCACTTCGGAAAGAGCAATGTTCCTCCGGTGCGGATTTTGCGCGAAGTTCCGATTGAAGTTTTGGCCAAGTCCGCAGACGGCGAAGAGGCGACGGGCAGCAAGGCCGGAGATCGGGTTCTGGTCGAGATTTTTGCCGACGAGAAATTTGTCGATGTGCTGGGCACCAGCAAGGGCCGCGGATTTGCAGGCGTTGTTCGCCGGCATGGATTTGGCGGCGGACCGAAATCGCACGGACACATGTTCCAGGTGCAGGGATCGATCGGCGCTTCGTCCTTTCCGTCGCGCGTGATGAAGGGAATGCGTATGCCGGGACACATGGGCGTCGATAACGTGACGGTGCGGAATCTTCGCATTCGCGGCATCGATACCGATGAGAATCTGCTGATGCTGGAAGGCGCGGTCCCTGGACATCGTGATGGGTACGTTCTGATCACCAAGGCAAAGCAGCCGCCTCGCGAGCGTCGTGGATTCAGCGGCGCGTCGACAGTGGATCCGTTGAAGGCATCGAAGAAGGCTTCTGGCAGCAAGAAAAAGTAAAGCAGTTCAAGAGAGTGTAGAGCAATGGCAAACATTGACGTAGTCGATCTGGGTGGTAAAAAAGTCGGAACCCTGGAGCTGGCGGATGAAGTTTTCGGGCCGGCCGAGGTGAACGAGGACTTGATCTGGGAGGCGGTGAAGCATTACCGCGCCGCCCTGCGTCAAGGCACGCACGCCACCAAAAATCGCAAACTGGTCTCCGGATCCGGCAAGAAGTTGTGGAAGCAGAAGGGAACGGGCCGGGCGCGCGTTGCCTCCATCCGCTCGCCTCTTTGGAGGCATGGTGGAACGGTGCACGGACCTGTCCCGCATTCCCACGATTATGCTTTTCCGCGCAAAAAACTGCTGGGCGCGTTGCGCTCCGCAATTGCGGCAAAGCTGGCCGATGGACATTTGACAGTGGTTGAGAGTTTGGAGCTGAAAGAACCGAAGACCAAGCTCTACCGCTCGGCGTTGACGACCCTGGACGCGAAGAAGACCGCGTTGCTGGTGGAGAGCGCGACCGCCCTCAGCAAGAACCTGATGCTGGGTGCTCGCAATCTGGAAGGTGTGGAGCTGATGCTGAGCAACGAAGTGCATCCCTATCACCTGCTGAAGCACGAGCGCGCCATCATCTCCGTCACGGCGATGGAGCAGTTGTACGAAGCGTTGAAGAAAACGGTGTCCAAGCGCAAGCTGGCAGCCGCAGCAGAGGTGGCCTGATGGCAGATGTTTATCAAGTGATTCGTCGCCCGGTAATTACGGAAAAGGGGCTGGGCGCCAAGGAAACCGAAGCCACTCTCGTGTTTGAGGTCGCCACGTCGGCTACCAAGACGGAAGTGAAGCAGGCGGTCGAGACGTTGTTCAAGGTCAAGGTGGAGGGAGTTCGCACCGCCAACTTTGTCGGCAAAGAACGCAAGCGCGGCCGTTTCAGCGGCTATCGCTCGGACTGGAAGAAGGCGTATGTGCGCCTGAAGCCGGGACAGAAAATGCCGGAGTACATCAACAGTTTGTAGGCGAGAGAATCCCAGGTATCAAAATCGAGACCTGGGGCACCCGCAGTATTAGCGGTAGACAAAAGATTTGAATGTGATGTTGGTTGCCACGACCGGGGCCAGTGTCAAAAAAGAGAAACCGATGCCGATCAAGACATACCGACCGATCACTCCGAGCCTGCGTTTCACCTCCACGGTGGTCAACGATGACCTGACGACCGATCGCCCCTATAAACCGCTGACGTCGATTCGTAAGCGCACCGGCGGCCGTCGCAACACGGGCGATTTGACGATTCGCCACCACGGGGGCGGACATAAACGAAAATTGCGCCTGATCGACTTCAAGCGCGACAAGTCCGGCATCCCGGGCCGCGTCGCCACCATTGAATACGATCCCAACCGTTCGGCGCGAATTGCTCTAATCCACTATGCGGACGGCGAAAAGCGCTACATTCTGCAGCCGATTGGCTTGCATGTGGGCCAAGCAATCATGAGCGGCGAAGAGGCGGACATCCTGGTTGGCAACGCGCTGCCGCTGAAGAACATTCCGGCGGGTACCACGGTCCATAACGTGGAACTGCGGCCGGGCAAGGGCGCGCAGATGGTTCGTTCGGCAGGAGCTTCGGCGCAACTGGTAGCCAAAGAAGGCGATTATGCGCTGTTGAAGCTGCCTTCGGGCGAAACCCGCAAAGTGCTGGTCGATTGCATGGCAACGATCGGGCAGGTTGGCAACACGGACCACGAAAACATCTCGATCGGCAAGGCCGGCAGAAATCGCTGGAAGGGAATTCGTCCGGCAAACCGCGGTGTGACGATGAACCCGGTCGATCACCCACATGGCGGCGGCGAAGGAAAGACTTCCGGTGGCCGTCATCCTGTGACGCCCTGGGGCCAGCCGACTCGCGGATACAAAACCCGCAACAATAAGCGGACCGACAGCATGATTGTCAGCCGCCCGAAGAAGAAGTAAGAAATACAGGGAATAGGGATTAGGAACAGAGAACCGGGGCTAAGGAGAAAAGATGGCACGTTCGACAAAGAAAGGACCCTTCATCGACACTCACTTGATCGTCAAGATCGAGACGATGAACAAGGCGAACGACAAGAAGGTGGTACGCACCTGGTCGCGCCGGTCCACGATTTTTCCTGAAATGGTCGGGCACACGATTGCGGTGCACAACGGCCGCAAGTTTATTCCGGTCTACGTGACGGAAAACATGGTGGGTCACAAGCTGGGCGAATTTGCCGCCACGCGAACATTTAAAGGTCACTCCGCCAAGGCCGAGACGGCTACCAAGCCGCGCTAACCGCGGGAAAGGCATAACGCAAGATGCAATACGAGACACAGGAATTCAGGGCGGAAGCGAAGTTTCAGCGGGTCTCGCCGCAAAAGGCGAAGCTGGTGCTGGATTTGATCAAGGGCCGGCGCGTGGAAGATGCGTTGCAGACGGTGGCCTTCACCAAGAAGCGTGTCGCTCCGCTGGTGGAGAAGGTATTGCGCTCGGCACTCGAGAACGCGAACTATCTGAGCGAAGAGCGCGGCTTGAACATTGATGTCGACAATCTCTACGTGAAGATGGCGGTGGCGAACGAAGGGCCTCGGTTGAAGCGGATTCGTCCGGCGCCCATGGGTCGCGCATTCCGGTATCAACGGCGCATGTCGAATCTTCTGATTACGGTTGCCGAAAAGAAGCGTCCAGAGCTTGCAAAGACGGTCGGCGATGAGCCGGAGACCAGGGCCAAGGCTAAGAAAAAGACGGCGAAGAAGACAGCAGCGAAGAAGTCAGGGTCCAGCAAGCCGGCAGCAAAACCAGCCGCGGCAAAAAAGAAGACGGCCGCCAAGAAGTCAGCGAAGTAGCGAACGGAAGGATTGAATTATGGGTCAGAAAGTCCACCCTTACGGGTTTCGGCTAGGAGTCAACAAGCCTTGGAAGTCGCGCTGGTTCGTCGAGCGGGGATACGATCGCCTGCTGGTCGAGGATGTGCAGCTTCGGCGCGAGCTGAAAGAGAAGCTCAAGTCGGCCGGCGTCAGCTCGATTGAAATCGAGCGTCCGGGCAACAAGCTGCGGATCATCATTCGCACGGCGCGGCCTGGCATCATCATCGGTCGCAAGGGCGCGGAGATTGAGAAGCTGAAGACCGACCTGCAGAAGCGTTCCAACCGGGAAGTCTTCGTCGACATCCTGGAAGTGAACAAGCCGGAGCTGGATGCGCAGCTGGTGGCCGAGAATATCGCGTTGCAGCTGGAGAAGCGTGTCAGCTTCCGTCGCGCCATGCGCAAGTCGGTCGACTCGGCGCTGCGTTTCGGTTGCCGCGGCATCAAGGTGCGGGTGGGCGGACGGTTGAACGGCGCGGAAATTGCGCGTTCGGAATGGTATCTGCAGGGACGTTTGCCGTTGCATACGCTGCGCGCGGACATTGACTACGGTTTTGCCGAAGCGCACACCACCTACGGGATTATCGGTGTGAAGGCGTGGGTGTATCGCGGCGATATCTATCAGCAGAAAAAGCGCGAGCCCCGGGTTGGATCGAGCATTTTCTAGAACTGATTTTGGACTTGGTAGTCAGAGCAGAACGCTCAAGAGGGTTTCGTTATGTTGATGCCGAAGAAGGTAAAGTTCCGCAAACAGCAGAAGGGCCGCAATCGTGGCAAGGCCTGGCGCGGTTCTGAGCTTGCGTTTGGGGATTTTGGATTGAAGACGCTCGATCACGCGCACATCACGGACCGGCAGATTGAAGCCAGCCGTGTGGCCATGACTCGTTTCATCAAGCGTGGCGGCAAGATCTGGCTGCGTCTGTTTCCCGATAAGCCGATCACCAAGAAGCCTGCCGAAGTTCGTATGGGTTCCGGCAAGGGACCTCTGGATCATTGGGTCGCGGTGGTTCGGCCGGGCAAGATTTTGTTTGAGATGGAAGGCGTCAGCCGGGAAGTCGCGCAGGAAGCCATGCGTCTGGCCTCGCACAAGCTGCCCATCAAGACGCTGTTTGTCGCTCGTCACGATGCTGTGGCGGCAACCACCCAGAAGTCGTAACGAGTTTTCTTAGAGGATGACCGGAGTCGATGGTTCCGGAAACGTCCGAAGGCGAAGGATTGAATCATGGAAATGGATAAGATCGTCAATCTGGACAAAGAGGAGCTGGTGCAGCAGGCGCACCAGTCGGCGGAGCAGATTTTCCGTCTTCGGTTCCAGATGAAGATGGGCCAACTCGAAGGATTGAAGAAGCTGCGCGAGCTGAAGAAGGACATTGCGCGCATCAAGACGGTGCAGCGTCAGCATGAGCTGGGGATTGCGACGCACGCGCACGCGAGGGTGAACGCGACCGAAACCGAAGCAGCGCCCAAGCGGAAGAAGAAGACGGCGAAGAAGTCGGCTGCGGCCAAGGGAGCAAAGTCGAAAAAGGCTCCCAAGAAGACATCGACGCGGAACACCAAGCGGACCTCGAAGGTTGCCGGTAAGGCGAAGTCGACAGGCAAGACCAAGGTAAAGGCCGCCAAGCGCGGCAAGGCGAATGCAAAGAAGGGCGGCAGTTAAGCAATGAGCGAACCCACCAAGGACACGACAGCAGTTGCGACCGCGGGCACTCCGGCAGTTTCGCACCGGAATGAAAAGGTTGGAGAAGTGGTTTCCACCAAGATGCAGAAGACCATTGTGGTCGCGGTGGAAATGCGCAAGGCCCACCCCAAGTATCTGCGGACGATGCGGACCACGAAGAAGTTTTACGCTCATGACGAGCACAAGACGGCGCGGGTTGGCGACATTGTTCGAATTCGCGAGACCCGTCCGTTGAGCAAGCTGAAGCGCTGGCAGCTGGAAGAGATTGTGCGCCGCTCCAACCTGGCGCAGGCAGAAGAGATTCCGCAGGCAGTGTAGGGAACTCCGGGATTTGAAGAACCCCAGGTCTCAAAAATCGAGACCTGGGGCACCCGAAGATTGGCAGCCGCAAGCATCACTTAGGAGACGATGATGGCCGTACAGATGAGAACAATGTTGGTGGTGGCCGACAACTCCGGCGCCCGCAAGCTGCAGGTGATTCTGCCGCTGGGCGGATCCACCGGACGCAAAGCCGGCCTGGGTGACGTCGTGACCGCCGCAGTGAAAGAAGCCTCGCCGGATGGCCAGGTGAAGAAGGGCAAAGTGGTGAAGGCTGTCATCGTGCGGACGCGCAAGGAATATCGCCGCCGCGATGGAACCTACATCCGCTTCGATCAGAATGCTGCAGTGTTGATCAATGAAACCGGAGAGCCGGTGGGCACGCGCGTGTTCGGTCCAGTGGCCCGGGAATTGCGCGAGAAGAGGTTTTTGAAGATTGTTTCGCTGGCTCCGGAAGTTCTGTAGGCGAAACAGTTTGATTTTAGAAACGCAGTCGGGATAGGGCGGAGTTTGCCGGTTCCGGCGCGAACGGGAAGTGAGACGAGAGTTATGGCAGGATTAAAGATTCGCCGCAACGATAAAGTGCAGGTCATCGCGGGCAAAGACAGAGGCAAGCAGGGTCGCGTGTTGCGGGTGATGCAGGATGAGCACCGTCTGCTGGTCGAGCACGTAATGATGGTGAAGAAGACTGTGAAGCCGAACCCGCAGCGCAACATCAAGGGCGGCATCGCGGAGCAGGAAAACCCGATTCAGATTTCAAACGTGATGCTGGTCTGCGGCAACTGCGGGCCGGTTCGCGTGGGCTTCAAGTTTGAAGGCGACACCAAGGTGCGAGTCTGCCGTAAATGCGGTCAGACGCTGGAAAGTAAGAAGTAGGGAAACAGCGGTCAGGGAACAGGGTCCAGGTTTGAAGCAAGGATGGATGGAAGATGGCAACCAGATTAAAAGATAAGTATGTGAAGGAAATCAAGCCGGCGCTGCTGAAGGAACTGGGCTTGAAAAATACCATGGCGGTGCCGCGCCTCGAAAAGATTGTCCTGAATATGGGACTCGGCGAAGCCACGCAGAATGTCAAGGTGATGGATCCGCTGATGGTGGATCTGGGGCTGATTACCGGACAGAAGCCGGTCGTGACGCGAGCCAAGAAGTCGATTGCCGCATTCAAGGTGCGCGAAGGCATGCCGATTGGAGCCATGGTGACACTGCGCGGCGACAAGATGTACGAGTTTCTGGATCGCCTGGTTTCGACGGCGCTGCCGCGCGTGCGCGACTTCAAGGGAGTATCGACAAAGAGCTTTGATGGACGCGGCAATTACACGCTGGGGATCCGCGATCAGTTGATTTTCCCTGAGATCGATTACTCCCGCGTCGACAAGTTGAAGGGTATGAATGTCACCATTGTGACCACGGCGAAAGACGATCAGCAGGCACGGGCATTGCTGCAGCACTTCGGCATTCCGTTCCGGCAGACGGCCTAATCAGGGCGAGAGGACAAGACAAGTTCGATGGCAACTACAGCAAAAAGAGTGAAAGACAAGCGCAAGCCGAAGTTTTCTTCGCGGCAGCACAACCGGTGCAATCTCTGCGGACGTCCACGGGCGTTCCTGCGGAAGTTCGGCATTTGCCGGCTTTGTTTCCGCAGCCTGGCGTTAAAGGGAGAAATTCCCGGGGTCGTCAAGTCGTCCTGGTAAGTGGTGCGGCACAGGCTGCGCTGAACGGTAGTTGAGATAGATTTTGATGCGCCCAGGTTTCTACAAGCGGGCGCAGGAACGGTCCTCGCAGGTTCCCGCTGAAGGCGGGCGAACGGGGGATCAAGGAGATACGATGAGTGTAAGCGATCCAGTATCCGATCTGTTGGCACGGCTGCGCAACGCGATTCATTCGCGGCACGCGAAGCTGGATGTGCCAGCCTCCAAGTTGAAGCTTGAAATAGCCCGCATTCTGAAAGAAGAAGGCTACATCAGCAACTACAAGGCGACAGAGGAAAACAGCAAGCGTTTTCTGCGGGTGTATTTGAAGTACGACACCAACAACCAGGCGGCGATTCGCGGCCTCTCCCGCATCTCCCATCCGGGATGCCGGGTCTACGTGCACCGCGACGAAATTCGCCGCGTGCAGGGCGGATTGGGCATCAGCATCATCACCACGCCGAAGGGTGTGATGACAGGTCGTCAGGCGCGCCGCGAGGGCGTGGGCGGCGAACTGCTGTGCGAAGTTTGGTAATCGATAACCTCGATTGCAACTAGATCGGGCTGCAGTGGAACGCGCGGATGGATTCGCCGAGCGGGACTCGCAAGCCAACGAGAAAGAGAATCACAAGATGTCGCGTATAGGAAAACAGCCAATTCCGCTCGGCAAAGGCGTGAAGTATTCGGTGCAGGGCAATACGGTGGTGGTCGAAGGCCCCAAGGGCAAAGTCGAGCAGCCGATTCCCGGTGGCCTGAAGTTTGAAGAGAAAGATGGTCATCTGCATGTGATTCGCCAGGAAGAATCGCAGGCGGCGATCCATGGATTGACGCGCGCGCTGGTCGCCAATGCAGTTCGTGGTGTCACTCAGGGATGGACGCGCGATCTGGATATTGTCGGCATTGGGTATCGTGCGGAATTGAAGGGCAAGAACACCGTTGTCTTTACGCTGGGGTATTCGCATCCGATTGAGTTTCCGCTGCCTACAGGAATTTCGGCGACCATCGATCCCAAGCAGACCCGGGTGACGATTACCGGCATCGATCGGCAGAAGGTGGGCCAGGTTGCGGCGGATATGCGTTCCTTGCGCAAGCCCGATCCGTACAAGAACAAGGGTGTTCGCTATTCCGACGAGAAGCTGAAGAAGAAGGTTGGCAAGACTGGCGCCAAGTAATCCTGGGGCTTTGATTCGGATTACGAAGTTCAGAACCGAACGGGGATGCAGGGCATCTCCGCTTTTAGGAAGGAACAAACATGATTTCGCAGATTCAACGCAATTCCAATCGCCAGCGAGTGCATGATCGCATTCGCCGCAAGATGCAGGGAACGGCAGAACGTCCTCGGCTGAATGTGTATCGCTCTTTGAACCAGATTTACACGCAGCTGATTGACGACCACACCGGGACCACTCTGATATCTGCTTCCAGCGTGACCGCGAAGCTGAAGACCGGTGGCAATGTTGCGGCGGCCAAAGAAGTGGGTAAGCTGATCGCGGAGAAGGCCAAGGAAAAAGGCATCAAGAAAGTAGTGTTCGATCGTGGCGGATATCTGTATCACGGTCGCATCAAGGCGTTGGCAGATGCCGCGCGCGAAGCTGGACTTGATTTCTAAAAGCAGGACAGGCCGAACGCATCCGGTCCGCGGTAAGGTCTGAAAGGAAAATACAGGGAATGGCAATCATCAAGAAAAAGCTGGAAGCTGGACAGTACAACCTGAAGGACCAGGTGGTTTCGATCAATCGCGTGACCAAGGTCGTCAAGGGCGGCAAGAACATGTCCTTCGCGGCGCTGGTTGTGGTGGGCGATGCATCTGCCGGAGTGGTCGGGTTCGGCTCCGGAAAAGCCAAGGAAGTTCCGCAGGCGATCCGCAAAGGCATTGAGGCGGCGAAGAAGCATTTGGTTCGCGTCAATATGACCGACACGTCGATTCCGCATCAGGTCCTGGGACGTTTCGGTTCCGGCCAAGTGTTGCTGAAGCCGGCGCCGGAAGGCACGGGCGTCATTGCTGGCGGCGCGGTTCGAGCCATTATGACTTCTGTCGGCATTCAAAATGTACTGACCAAGAGCCTTGGGTCGGCGAACCCGCACAATGTGGTACGAGCCACCTTCGACGCCATGGTGCAATTGCGCGACAAGCGCGATGTGGCTGCCCTCCGTGGCAAGCCGGTAGAGGAGTTGTAATCCAATGGCAGACAAGAAAACATCCGCCAGGAAATCTGTGGGCGAATCGAAAACAATCCAGATCGAGTATTACCGCTCCGCCATCTGCACTCCGGACAAGCACCGCAAGGTCATCAAGGGACTGGGCTTTACGCGGCTGCGGCAGGTTGTCGTGCGCGAGGATACGCCATCCGTGCGCGGCATGGTGAAGGCGATACCGCACCTGGTGCGCATTCTCGGCTAAGCCCTGAGAGATTACGATTAGAGTTAGCTGCATCCCTGCGGGCCGATGGATTTCCGCAGGTGAATTGAGGGATAGGGATCATGAATTTATCAAACTTACGGGCACCGAAAAAAGCGAACTCGGGCAAGAAGCGGATCGGCCGCGGTATGGGGTCGGGCATGGGAAAGACGTCCACCCGAGGCCACAAGGGGCAGGGCTCGCGGTCGGGTTCCAGCCTGATGCGCGGCTTCGAAGGCGGACAGATGCCGTTGCACCGGCGGCTGCCGAAGCGCGGCTTCACCAATATTTTTCGCACCGAATATACTGTGCTGAATCTGGATCGCATTGCGGAATACGCGCAGGAAGAACTGACCTACGAAAAGCTGGTGGCATTGAAGCTGGTGCGGAAACGAAACGCGCTGGTCAAGGTGCTGGGTGTGGGCGAGTTGACGGTTGCTGTGACCGTGCATGCTCACAAGTTTTCGAAGTCGGCCCAGGAAAAGATCGAAAAGGCCGGCGGAAAAGCCGTTGTGATCGGCGCGTAAGACAGGCAGGAGTAGCATGCTGGACAAGCTGTTAAATATCTTTCGAATTCCAGACCTGCGCAAGCGGGTATTGTTCACGCTGTTCATCCTGGCCATCTACCGGCTGGGGTCGCATATTCCTACGCCTGGCGTGAACACCAAGCTGCTGGAGCAGTTCTTCGCGCAGAATAGCGGCAGCTCCCTCGGCTTGATCGATATGTTCAGCGGCGGCAATCTGCGCAAGTTGACGGTATTTGCGTTGGGCATCATGCCGTACATTACGGCCGCCATTATTTTTGAACTGCTGACGGTTGTGTATGAGCCCCTGGCCCGCCTGCAAAAAGAAGGCGACATGGGCCGCAAGAAGATTACGCAGTGGACGCGCTACATGACGGTTTTCCTTGCCGTGGTGCAGTCGTTCGCTATCGCGTTGACCCTGGTGCATGGGTCCAGCAGCGTTCCGTACGTCACCAATCCCGGGCCCGGGTTTGTGCTGATGACAATTCTTACGCTGACGGCGGGCGCGACGTTTGTGATGTGGCTGGGCGAACAGATTACGGATCGAGGGATCGGCGAAGGGATGAGTTTGTTGATCTTTGCCGGCATTGTCGTCGGACTTCCCAATGGTATTGGCGACCTCGTCGGTAAGGTGCAAACCCAGGCGTGGGGCGGATTCACTGTGCCCGCCGTCATCATCCTGCTGGCCGTCATGCTG
This sequence comes from uncultured Acidobacteriota bacterium, assembly GCA_963817855.1. Lineage (GTDB taxonomy): Bacteria > Acidobacteriota > Terriglobia > Terriglobales > Acidobacteriaceae > JAKAAZ01. The sequence goes on from CAWFQA010000001.1 coordinate 1,269,321, forward strand.
GTGGTGGTTGCGTTCATCGTGTTTGTCGAGCGCAGCGAGCGGCGCATCCCAGTGCAATATGCCAAGCGGATCGTGGGGCGGCGTCTGATGGGCGGCCAGTCGACCCACTTGCCGCTGCGCGTGAATGCCGGCGGTGTGATGCCGGTGATCTTTGCGGCCTCCATCTTGTCGGCGCCATTGCTGGTACAGCACATGGCTTTTTTCCAGGACAGCCGCTTCTTCCGTCCAATTTTCGATGCGTTGAATGTGGGCGAGCCCTGGTATGAGCTGCTCTATTGCATCGCGATTCTGTTCTTTGCTTACTTTTATATTTCCATCATTTTCCGGCCGGACGATATTGCCGATAACATGCGCAAATACGGCGGATTTATTCCTGGAATTCGTCCCGGCAAGCGCACGGCAGACTACGTCAACGATATTCTGACCCGTCTGACGCTGGTGGGTGGACTGTATTTGATTATTGTTTCTCTGATTCCGCAGTTCATGATCAGCGGGATTCATTTGAATCATCTTTGGCTGGTCGGCGGATTCTTCGATCGGCTGCCCACGTGGGTGACGAACGGGCTGGGAGTCAATTTTTACTTTGGCGGCACGTCCCTACTGATCGTGGTCGGGGTGGCGATGGACACCATCAACAAGGTGGAGGCTCATCTGATCATGCGCCATTATGAGGGCTTCTCCGGTAAGGGCGGCCGCGTTCGCGGCAGGCGGTCATGGTAGCCCCAGCTGTCCATGGGGATTCTGGTTCGGCAAGCGCATCGATGGCACAGAGATTCACTCCCGGCCCGATTTTGCTGATGGGTCCGCCGGGAGCCGGCAAAGGTACACAGTCCAAGATTTTGATGGCTCAGTGGTTGGTTCCTCAGATCTCTACTGGCGACTTATTGCGGAATATCACGAAGGACCCAGAGAAGAGCACATCCCGACTGGGCGTGCAAATGCGCCAAGTGATGGATGCGGGCCATCTGATCCCGAACGAACTGGTGGAAGCCATTGTTCTGGACAGGCTACGCCAGTCGGACACGCATCGCGGCTACATTCTGGATGGGTTTCCGCGGACGCTGCCGCAGGCTATTTGGCTGGATGAAAAATTGGCCAAGGAGAAAGACACGCTGCCGATTGTTGCTGTCAACATTCTGGTTAGCTATACTAAACTCTTGCGCCGCATCACGGGCCGCCGTTCTTGTCCCTCCTGTGGTCGAATCTACAACATCTACTTCTGTTTGCCGGAACATGAGACAGTTTGCGATGTGGATGGCTCGGTATTAGTACAGCGGCCGGACGATACAGAAGAGGTTTTTGCCGAGCGGATGCGGACGTATGAAGAAATGACGGCGCCGGTGGTGGAGCATTACCACAGGATGGCGAGGTTCGCCGAGGTCAACGGAGACTTGTCTGTGGACGAGATTACTCGGGCAATTACGGACGCAATTGTGCGTCTCCGGGGCTAGCGCACCGATGGCGATTGTGATTCGCACGCCCAAAGAGATTGCCAAGATGCGGCGCAGTGGAACGGCGCTGCGCAGTGTTTTGGATGTGTTGCGGCAAAGTATCAAGCCCGGCATGACGACCTTGGATCTGGAAAAGATCGCCGAGGCCAAAATCGCCGAAGCCGGTGCGGTCCCGGCATTCAAGGGATATCACGATTATCCTTGCGTGCTGTGTACGTCGGTCAATGAGGAAGTTGTCCACGGAATTCCTTCTGCGAAGCGTACGTTGCAGGAAGGCGATGTAGTGTCGATCGACTGCGGTCTGATCATCGACGGCTACTATGCCGATTCGGCGACGACGCTGCCGGTAGGCAAGATTTCCGAGCCGGCGCAGAAGTTGCTGGACGCAACCGAGCGATCGTTGCAAGCCGCGATTGCCGTGGTTCGTCCTGGATCGACGCTGGGTGATGTAGGCGCAGCCGTACAGGAAGTGGCGGAAGCGGCGGGATTCAGCGTGGTGCGCGACTTCGTCGGCCACGGGATTGGAACCGAGATGCATGAAGAGCCCCAGATCCCGAACTACGGACGCAAAGCGCAGGGACTGAAGCTGCGGCAGGGAATGGTGCTCGCGATTGAGCCCATGGTGAACGCCGGCGGCCATGCGGTTCGGGTACTCGGGGACGGTTGGACAGCAGTCACCGTCGATGGTAGCCTGAGCGCGCACTTTGAACATACGATTGCAGTTGGCGCGGACGGGGCAGAGGTTTTGACCGCCTAGCGGGTTTGCTTCGCGGTCAAAGAATTTGAGTGAAAGTTTTCCGAAACCTATAGGCCCCGAAGGCTGGGGAGGGTTGGAGCAGCGATTGTCGAAAGAAGACGCGATTGAGGTAATGGCAACGGTAGTGGAGACGTTGCCGAACGCCATGTTCCGAGTGGAACTGGAAAATAAGCACCAGGTGCTGGCGCACGTGTCGGGCAAGATGCGGAAGAACTTCATCCGCATTCTGCCGGGAGACAAAGTTGCGGTCGAGCTTAGCCCGTACGATCTGAATCGCGGGCGCATCGTCTATCGCTACAAATAGCGGATAGGCAAACAGTTGGGAATCACGAAGGGGAAGCAGGCAGCATGAAAGTTCGAGCATCGGTAAAGAAGATTTGCGACAAGTGCAAGGTCATCCATCGCCGTGGGGTGGTGCGTGTGATCTGCGAAAACACCAAGCACAAACAGCGCCAGGGATAAGTTTAGGCGTTGCACGTGCCGGCAGGGATCGGGCGAGTTAGCCGTAGAAAGGCTTGCGAAGAACCTGACCCACGCTGTTCATTGCTGCGAATGCAGATTCAAGCATTCGGCTAGCTTAACCGCTCGGAACGGTGAAGCTGTTTCGGGCAAGCGAGAAGAAGGAAAAAATCTATGGCACGAATTGCTGGCGTCGATCTGCCGCGCAACAAACAGGCACGCATCGCGCTTACATACATTTTTGGAATCGGCGACCCTCGGGCGCTCCGAATCCTGAAGGCTGCGGATGTCGATCCGTTCAAGAAGCTTCAGGACCTGGGTGAGGACGAGGTCAATCGCATTCGTCAGGTGATTGAGGACGAAGGTCAGGTGGAAGGTGACCTGCGCAAAGACGTCTCCATGCACATCAAGCGCCTGATTGAGATTCAGAGCTATCGCGGACTGCGGCATCGTCGCAACCTGCCCGTCCACGGACAGCGCACCCACACCAATGCCCGCACCCGCAAAGGTCCGCGCAAGGGCACAGTCACCAGCAAGAAGAAAGCGACGGCGAAGACCTAATGGCAAAAGCACAAGCAGGCGCTGCCGGCAAGGCCGCCAAGAACAAGAAATTCAAGAAGCGCGAGCGCAAGAGTGTTCCCTACGGTGTGGTGTACATTCAAGCCTCGTTCAACAACACCATCGTGACCATCACGGACGGGCAGGGCAACACGATTTCCTGGAAGAGCTCCGGCTCGCTCGGGTTCCGCGGATCGCGCAAAGGCACTCCATTTGCGGCACAGCAGGCTGCGTCGAATGCAGCCAGCCAGGCGCGCGAACATGGAATGCGCTCCGTCGACGTTCGGGTCAGTGGACCGGGTTCAGGTCGCGAGTCTGCGATTCGAGCCCTGGCATCGGCCGGCATCGATGTGCGAACCATTCGCGACGTCACGCCGGTACCGCACAACGGGTGCCGCCCGCCCAAGCGCCGCCGCGTATAAGCAGGCTTCAAAACACGCTGAAATATGAGCAAATGCGTGTAAACTAGTAGACTGTGGCCTCATGCGGATATCTCCCTGAGGCTACGGGCTGAAATGCAACAAATCTATTTCGCGGACCGGGACGAAGGGTTCAACCCGTAAACCGGTCGGCCTCTGAACCTAGGAGAACTACGTGGCACGTTATACCGGAGCAGTCTGCCGCCTTTGCCGTCGCGAAGGCATCAAGTTATTTCTGAAGGGCCCCAGGTGTTTTTCTGACAAGTGCGCCATTGAGAAGCGGAATTTCGCTCCTGGCCAGCACGGTCGCGACCGCAAGGCCAAAATCGTAGGATACGGCTTGCAGTTGCGCGAAAAGCAGAAGGCCAAGCGGATGTACTTTACGCTTGAAAGCCAATTTCGCGCGTATTACGAAAAGGCCAATGCCGCTCCCGGCGTCACCGGCGAATTGCTGATCCAGCAGTTGGAGCGTCGCCTGGACAGCGTCGCATTCCGGCTCGGCTTTGCTATTTCTCGTCGTCAGGCACGCCAGATCGTCCGTCACGGCCATGTGGAAGTGAACGGACGCAAAGTCAACATTCCGTCCTATCAAGTCAGCGTGGGCGATGAGATTCGCGTTCGCGAAGGCAGCAAAGCGCTGCCGGTGTTCGAAGTCGCTCGCGACTATAGCGGATCCGGTGCAGCCCCGACCTGGCTGACCATCGACCGCCAGAACTTGAGCGGGAAAGTGCTCTCCTTACCGAAGCGTGAGGATGTTCACTTGCCAGTCAATGAACAGCTGATCGTTGAGTTGTACAGCAAGTAAGCAAGTTCTACTGCAAGTAGGCGAGCTGTACGACATCGCAGGTACTTCGATCGCTCGTGCAATTCGTTTCGTGTGCGAACACGTTTCCGGAGGCAAGTTTCAGATTCATCTTGTACGGCCGCAGTGGAGCAGATTCGACTGCGGCGCGCCGCGACTAGCGGCAAAAACCTAAACCGAGGAGAACAAGCACGGCCGTTGCAAAATGCTTCGCGACGTTCGCCGTGCAGGAAGCTAGGCAATCAACTATGTTATGGCGTGGATTTCAAAAACCGAAGCGTCTCTCAGTCGACCTGGAGACATTGACCGAAAAGTACGGAAAGTTCAGCGCACAGCCATTTGAACGTGGCTTCGGCACAACCATCGGCAACGCCTTGCGGCGTGTGCTGTTGTCGTCTGTTGAAGGCGCCGCAGTGACGGCCGTGCACATTGAAGGCGTGTTGCACGAGTTCCAGTCAATCCCCGGCGTTGTCGAGGACGCAACCGACATCATCCTGAACCTGAAGCAGGTTCCTTTCAAGCTGAATGGCGAAGGCCCGAAGGCGATTTATTTGCGCGCCGATAAGCCCGGCATCGTCACTTCCGGCATGATTGAAGCCGACAGCGACGTGGACATTCTGGATAAAGATGTCTACATTGCCACCGTCAGCGAGGGTGGCAAGCTGGACATGGAAATGCGACTCAAGCGTGGACGCGGATACATTTCCGCGGACAAGAATTTTGATTCCGATCTGGGCATCGGTTTCATCCCCGTCGACTCGGTCCACTCGCCGGTTCGCAAGGTGAACTACACGATTGAAGCCGCTCGTCTGGGTCAGATTACGGACTACGACAAGCTGACACTTGAAATCTGGACGAACGGTTCTGTGCTTCCGGTGGATGCGATAGGTCTGGCGGCGAAGCTGCTCAAGGATCATATGAGCATCTTCATCAACTTTGAAGAAGAGCTGGAAGCAGATGCGGCGGCCGGCATGCATGAGCCGTTGATCCGGAATGAGAATCTGAATCGCTCGGTGGAAGAACTGGAGCTTTCTGTCCGCGGGTATAACTGCCTGAAGAACGCCGGCATCCAGACCATTGGAGAACTGGTTCAGAAGACCGAGGCAGAAATGCTGAAGACGAAAAACTTCGGTCGCAAGTCATTGAATGAGATCAAAGAGATGCTGGCGCAGATGGGCTTGTCTCTCGGCATGCGGATTGACGAAAGCGGCAATCCTGTTCCGGGATCCGACCAGCATTTTGCCCGCAGCGGTGCTGAGCAGCATTGGCCGCCGCGACGAGGATGACGATGAGGATGACGAGGACTTCGATGCTGACCTTCTCGCACCTCATGAAGAGCCGGAAAACTTTTAACGAATACGACTGCGCGATGCCCTTTGGGTTTCGCGCAGCAAAGATGTAGAGATCGATATAAGAAGAGAGATTCGTCATGCGTCATCGCAAAGCTGGAGTCAAACTCGGAAGGAATACCAGTCATCGTCGCGCCATGCTGCGCAACCTGGTTACCTCCATCATTCTTGAGGATCGCGTTCAGACCACCGTCACCAAGGCGAAGGCTGCGCGTCCGCACGTGGAACGACTGATCACGCTGGGCAAGCGGGGCGACCTGCACGCGCGACGCCAGGCACTCGCATATCTGCAAACCCGCGAAGCAGTCTCGCGTTTGTTTGAGACTGTGGCTCCGCGGTATGGAGATCGCAACGGCGGCTATTTGCGCATTGTGCGCAGCGGCTTTCGAAAAGGCGACGGCGGCGAAACTGCATTTGTCGAGATGCTGGGTGTGGAGAAGATCCTGGAAGAGAAGCGCGAGAAGCGTGCGGAAGCGCGTGCCAAGCGTCGCGAGACCATGGATAAAGCCATGGAGAACCCCGACGAACAGGGCCCTCCCAGCGATCCAGCCGAAAAGTAAACAAGCAGAAAGCTCAACCACGATAGCGGTATGGGGAGACCCGTACCGCTATTGCTGTGTAGTGGGGGCTTGTTCCGGCTGGCAGCAGACGCTTCCCGACTTGCGAAATTTGAGCGAGACAATCGAAATTCCCAGCAATATGCCGCACGTAAATCCTAGTTGTCCGTCTGTCATTCCCAACTTGCGATTCCACAAGAAGAGAATCGGAATCATCGATGCACTGACTGCAGGGAATACGGCCAGCACGCGTTTCGATCCCGGCCAAGCCCGGAACCGTTCGCCCCAGCTCGGCCCATTCCAGTACGATTTCCCCGTTTTTCGGAGGTACATCAGAACAAAACCCCAAATAAAAAGGCCTGCGGCAGCGGACAGGAGAATGAAGTGCCAGGGCTGCTGAGGAACCTCCAAAAGGGTCGCCGACGACAGGATGCAAGCCAGCAGAATCAGTCGAAAATAGAACGGATAGCGCGTCATATTTCAGTCCGAAGAATGCGATGAGTAACTCGGAGATAAGGACAAGTTAACTTTACATGCCCTATCATCGAATGTCAAGCGTGCTTTACATTAAAATGAAAAATTTATGAGCCGCCTGGCCAGTCTGATTTCTGAATGCGATAGAGCACATGGCGTTGACAGGGATTGCCAGGGGGAATTCTCGGATCGTCAAAATCATCTTCGGGATCGCGGGTCATGCCGAGTTTCTCCATCACTCTGCGCGAGGGAAGATTGGCGGGAATGGTAAACGCGACGACTTCCGGCAGATGAAATTGCTCGAAGGCATGATTCAGGCAAGCTCTCGCGCCTTCGGTGGCCAAGCCCTTTCCCCAGCTTTTTTCGTTCAGGCGCCAGCCGATTTCCACGGCGGGAAGAGAACGCCCTGGCAATAGAAAGCTCATTCGTTGAATGCCGATCAAGCCGATGAATTCTGAGGTTTCGCGCAACTCCGTCGCCATAAAGGCGTAGCCATCGAGGGCATACATACGAATAAACCGAGCAACGGAGGCATCGCTTTCCTCACGGGTGAGCCGCGAGGAAAAATATCTGCGAACAAGCGGGTCGGCGTTCATGTCTGCGAACGCTGGCAGATCTGTGTCGCGCCACCTTCGCAAACGTAATCTTTCGGTTTCGATCATGCCTGTCCCGGACAAGGGAATTGTATCGGAGGCATCGAGTCGCTGGTTTACTTATACCGGGCAGGGGAGCGAAGTTTTTTCCTGGACCTGCGGAGCGCCGCTTCGCACTATGTATTCAATCAGCGGCCGCACATTGCTGACCTCGGCAAGAAAGGCATCGTGGCCGTGGTCGCCGTGCAGCTCAATATAGTTACAGACCGCGTTCGCATTTTGAATGCGTTCAGCTAACGCGTGAACATCGGCTGCGGGGAACAACCAGTCGGACGAGATTCCCACGACAAGCAGGCGGGCGCGGATTCGTCGCAGCGCTTCCTCTTCACTCGCGTATCCGCGGGACAGATCGAATGTGTCCATCGCGCGAGAGATCACGAGATAACTGTTGGCGTCAAAGCGCTCGTTGAAAATGCGTCCCTGGTAATCGAGATAGCCGGCAGCGTCATATCGCGCGGCGTGGGACTGGAGAGGATCCTCACCGGAGCGATCAGGTTTGCGGCCGAACCGTTCATTGAACAGAGCCGGCGATTTGTAGGTACAGACCGCCAGGCCGCGTGCGAGCGCCAGGCCTCTTGTGGGCGGGTTGGAGGCGTCGTAGTTCCCCTGGTTCCAGGCTGGGTCGAGCCGGATGATTTCTCGTTGCAGATGATTCAGCGCCAATCCCATAGCCGACAGCGGAGTTGCGCCGACGGAGAAACATCCAGCGACGCGCTCCGGAAAATCGATCGTCCACTGAAGTGCCTGCATCCCGCCGATGGAGCCGCCAAGTACCGCGCGCAGTTGACGAATGCCGAGATGCTGAATCAATTCGGCCTGGGCGCGGACCATGTCGCGAATGCTGACCACCGGAAAGTCCGCGCCGTAAGGCTTGCCGGTGGTTGGGTTGATAGAGCGTGGTCCAGTAGAGCCATAACAGGAACCGAGTACGTTGATGCCGATCACGCAATGTTTGTCAGAGTCGAGTGGATGACGATTTTGGAACAGGTCCTGCCACCAGTCCGCGACACGCGCGGAGCCGGTGAGTGCGTGACAAGCAAGAATGGCATTGTCGCGGTCCTCGTTCAACTTGCCATACATGGCGTAGTGTAGCGAGGCCTGCGGCAACGCAGCGCCGGAGTCGAGCGGAAACGGCGCGCCATCGCCCAGCAGATAATCGCCTTCATAGTCGGGTTGTAACGGTGGCTGCTTCATTCCATTCCGCCTTACGCTGTCACCGGGGTTTGTTGGGAAGATTGCACCTTGGCGAATGCCTGGTCCAAGGCCGCGATCAAATCGGTAATATCCTCAATGCCAACCGAAAGACGAATCAGGTTCGGAACAACGCCGGTTGATCCCTGCTCTTCGTCGCTGAGCTGCTGATGGGTGGTAGATGCCGGATGGATGACCAGAGATTTCGTGTCGCCAATGTTCGCCAGAAGGCTGAAGAGCTCTAGTGAGTCAATGAATTGCTTGCCCGCCTCGTAGCCGCCGCGAATGCCGAAGGTCACGATGGAGCTGGATCCGTTGGGCAGATATTTTTTCGCGAGCGCGTTGTATTTGCTGCTGGCCAGGCCGGGATAGTTGACCCACTCGACGCCGGGATGCTTTTCAAGGGCCTTGGCGATCGCGAGCGCGTTTTCTGAATGGCGCTGCATGCGCAGATGGAGGGTTTCAATTCCCTGCAAAATGAGAAACGCGTTGAACGGAGACAAGGCAGGCTCCAGTGTCGCGCAGGCCTTGCACGCGAGCCTTGAGGATAAAGGCGAGGTTGGCGAAGGCTCCGGTATAGGAAAGCCCGTGATAGGAAGGATCGGGCTCGACAAAGTCGCGAAAGCGACCGGACTTCGCCCAGTCGAATTTTCCGCTGTCGACGATGACGCCCCCGATGCTGTTGCCGTGGCCACCGAGGAATTTTGTGGCAGAATGGACGACAATATCTGTGCCCCATTGGATTGGGTTGCACAGGATGGGCGAGGGAATTGTGTTATCGACGATTAGAGGAAGACCCTGCTCATGCGCAATAGAAGCGAGCTTTTCCAAATCGACCACATCGAGCTTTGGATTGCCGAGTGATTCCGTAAAGATGGCGCGTGTGCGATCGTTGATGGCTTTCCGCAATCCTTCGTAGTCGTCGCCATCGACAAAACGTACAGTGATGCCGAGCTTGGGCAGCGTGTAGTGGAACAGGTTGTAGGTACCGCCGTAGAGCGATGTGTTCGATATGATCTCGTCGCCGGAATTCGCCAGCGTCAGGATTGCGAGCGTTGTTGCCGCCTGGCCGGAGGCTGTCGCGAGTGCGGCCACCCCGCCTTCCAGCGCCGCCACTCTCTTTTCAAGGACGTCTGTGGTTGGATTCATGATGCGGGTATAAATATTGCCGAACTGCTGTAAACCGAATAGCGCAGCTGCGTGATCGGAATTCTCAAACACATAGGAAGTCGTCTGGTAGATGGGCACGGCGCGCGATCCCGTCGTGGGATCGACAGCCTGGCCGGCGTGAACGGCGAGAGTAGCTGGTTGATGTTGGTTGGGTTCGGACATTCGATTTCTCCTAAGGAGATGCTGATTTTTGATGCTCAAAAGAAAAACCCGCTAGCGGAACGCTGCGGGTAACTGAATCTTCTGATCAGAGGTGGATTACCGGATCGTTCGCCTCTCCAGAAACAGCCGCCCGCAAACGCAGATTGGCATTCGCATGGGCATTTGCATGTTGTGGAGACAGAGATTCATACCTGCCATGGAGACTAACCGATCGTAAAAATGATTGTCAAGTTGTGCGCGATCGATGATGGCTATCAGGCATGCGGTCAGAGCCAATGTCGCTCCGGCTGAATTTTCTCTGCGACATTAGGTTTCTCAGTCGTCGCTGTCCGTCGTAAAGTCTTTCTATGACCAATTCTGAAGCGGCGCAGAGCCACCCGCCGGCACTGAGCGATCCGAAAGCCACATATAACCGCTTTCTTCTTTTAGTCGCTGGGCTTGGCGGCCTGTTGTATGGAGTTGACGTCGGCATTATCGGCGGGGCGTTGCCGTATCTGGAAGCGACATCGCACCTGAACGCCGGGCAGCTGTCGATCATTGTTGCTGCGGTTTTGCTTGGCAGTGTCATCTCCACCCTGTTTGCAGGGTTGCTCGCCGACTGGATGGGACGCAAGCCGCTGATGATGCTTAGCGGAATCTTGTTTGTATGCAGCATTCCCGTGATTGCTCTGTCGCATGGCTACAGCCCCCTGTTTTTTGGGCGGCTCTTGCAGGGAATCAGCGGCGGGCTGATTGGGATTGTGGTGCCGTTGTACCTGGCGGAATGCCTCAAGGCGTCGACACGAGGAAAAGGAACCGGCGTTTTCCAATGGCTGCTTACGCTCGGCCTCGTTTCGGCGGCGCTGATTGGCATCTACTACAGTTATCGCGTCGCGGCCGTGGAGCGGGTGGCCAATCCTGCGGCGATATTCGCATTCAAGAACGAGGCATGGCGTCGCATTTTCTGGGTATCCTTGCCGCCGGGGTTGCTGTTTGTTCTCGGCAGTTTTTTTCTGGCAGAATCGCCCCGCTGGTTATTCAAGCGCGGGAAAAAAGACAAGGCGTATGCCGCACTGCTTCGTTCGCGAACCAAAGAACAAGCAGATGTTGAATTGAGCGAGATGGAAGAAACTGCCCTCGCAGCCGGTGCGCAGGTTACTTCCACGGCTGGAACGAAGGTGAAGGATTCTCTGCTCCGCCGCAAGTATGTCATCCCATTTCTGCTTGCGTGTGCCATTCTGCTGATGAACCAAGCCACGGGAATTAATTCGCTCATTGCGTATAACGCCGGCATCCTGCTGCAGAGCGGACTTTCCGATGTCAGCGCGCATTGGGGATATGTCATCTTCACCTTCGTAAATTTTCTAGTGACGATCGTCGGCATGACGCTGGTCGACAACAAGGGCCGGAAATTCCTCTTCATCCTTGGGACGTCAGGCATCGTCGTGTCGATGGTTGCAGTCGGTTTGCTATTTATCAAGACGGAGGGCGCGAACCTGGATTGCCGCAATGCGATTCAGGCGATGGTTCAGCCGGACCAGACACTGACGTTACCGTTCGACGCGAATGTGGCGAAGAAACTGTTAGCTGCGGAAAATTACAGTGGAAACCTGATCGAGCCTGACCGCGCATCGCTGGAGGTGATTTACTCCTATGGCGGATTCACCGCTGAGACCAGCTTTGTCCGCTCGGATGAGAAGGGAACGGCCCCGATTCACATTACGCGGGAAGGCGCCATTCCGAACAGCAAGCTTGAAGCGCTGATGAAGGATCCGTTTGCCAATGTCGAGAATGCTCGCACGGCTCCGCTGAGAATACAGAAGGCTGTCCTTGGACAGGTCCCCAATACGGGCCATGGTTGGCTGGTGGCGCTTGGTCTCTATATGTTCATGGCGTTTTACGCATTGGGTCCCGGCGTGTGCGTTTGGCTGGCGCTATCGGAGTTGATGCCAACCCGCATTCGTTCCAACGGCATGAGCGTCGCGCTGGTATTGAACCAGATGGTGTCGACGATTATTGCGGGTATCTTCCTGCCATTCGTCAGCAAGTACGGATATTCGCGGATCTTCTTTCTTTTTGCCGCATGCACGGTGATCTATTTGCTGATCACGGCGATTTTCCTGCCGGAAACGAAAGGCAAGACGCTGGAGGAGATTGAAGAATACTTCGACAATCCGAAGCGAAGCCGGGCACTGGCAAGCTGACCGGCTTCGCGCATTTGCAGCGCCATGAGGGTTGATGCTCGGCACCGCGTTTAGTGCGCCTTTTCGAGTTCTTCCTTCGACACATCTTTGATGTGAGTGGCAATGAACCATCTGTAGCCGAAGGGATCCTGAACACCGGCCGTGCGGTCGCCATAAAACTGGTCCGTGGGCTCGCGTTCACTTTTCGCGCCGGCGGCGATGGCCTGGCGATACAGGCGATCGCAATCTTCGGTGTAGATGAGCAAAGAGACGGGACTGCCGCCGTAGTGTGCCGGGCCGAAGGCTCCGATCTGCGGGTTCTCGTCCGCCATCATGACGCAGGAGTCGCCGATTGCAAGTTCCGCGTGGCCGATGCGTCCGTCCGGTTGCTTCATGCAGAGCCGCTCGGTCGCGCCGAAGGCTTGTTTGTAAAATTCCATTGCCTTGGCTGCTTCGTCGAACATCAGATATGGTTGAACGCTGTGGTATCCATCCGGGATTGGTTTGACTGCCATGGGTAGTTTCCTCCGTTACGACAATCTTTCCAGAGAATCTGCTGGCTTCGATTGTAAAAATTTGACCTATGGCGAAATAGGCACGTGGTTCAGGTGGGGAGTTCGATTTTCCCAATACTGGCGGGGAGTGAGCCCGGAGAACCTGCGAAAGTCGTGAATGAAATGCGCCTGATCGTAATATCCGCTGTCGAGCGCGACCTGGGCCCAATCTACACGCGATGTGCCACGGATGGAACGCAACACATATTGAAAACGCCGCACCTTGCAGAATGCTTTGGGCGTGAGGCCTACTTGCTCGCGAAAGACGGCGATAAAGTGTCGCTGACTCAGTCCAAGTTGATCGGATATGGCGGCGATTGTGTCTGCATGGGGAGCGTTGCAAAAACGCCCAAGAGCAAAATTCACGGCCCGGTGCAATTGCAGACTGCGAGCAGCCTGCGCGAGCAGCACGATTTCGCCGACCTGGAACATGGATTCTAAGCTTGTGGCTGCCAGCAGACGCTCGCGGAGTTCAGACGCGCCTGTGCGCCATAGGTTGTCCAGCGAGACAGCTACGTTTGCCGTTTCGTTGGCCGGAATGCGAAAGAAAGGAAACGCGCCTGCAGAGCGAAATTGGATGCCGAACACGCGGTCTTGCTGTTCATTATCTATGACAACTGGCCCGGTAGCGGCGCCGGAAAGTAGTGCCAGCCCGTACGACTCGCTGCGGTTGAAATCGTCGCAGTGGTATAGTCGGAGCGGGTCGTCGCGCAAGTTCACAATGATGCAAGGTTGTCCGGTAGGCATCAGCCGTTCCCGGGCTGGTGTCTGTGAGACGCCTTCCCAGTACCAGAAGCAGGCCACAAATTGTGACAGGGGAAAAACCGGAATGTGCTTCCAGTAGGGCATATCAGAGCATTATTCTAGCGCGCCTATGAAACTCCAGTCAGCGAAACAATATCGCCGACGCTGCCTGCGGAAAGACAGCTAACTCAGCGCATGGGACTTCGTTTCATGGAGGCCCATCGCGATGAAGGCCGCGGCCAGGAACGCGATGGAGATGGAAGACAGCGCGAGTTCAATGCCGCTGATGTCTGTGATGTATCCGATCAGATACGGAGCGCCTGCGCCGAGAAATCGGCCGACGTTGTAGACGACGCCCATGGCGGTTCCGCGAACCGCTGTGGGGAACACTTCGCTGGCAATGATGGTGAAGCCGCTGAAGAAGCCAGTGCCGAAAAATCCTACGACAGGGCCGAACAAAAGCAACAGATGCGGGTTACGCGTGTGCGCATACAGAGGAACCAGCGCGGCTGCGACCAGCAGAAATCCTATGTAGACCCGCTTGCGACCGAAAACGTCCGCCAGATATCCAAACGAAAGATATCCAAGAGCAGTGCCGGCCTGCATGATGATGGTCCACTCGGAAGTTTGCACGATGCTGAGCCCACGCCCTCCCCGCGAAACCGGCAGCGAAAGAAACCGTGGAATCCACGTGAACAAGCCCCACCATGCAAACAGGGAAGCAGCATTCATTGAGGCGGTGATCAGGGTAGCGCGCCCCAGCTTACCTTGAAACATACTGCGCAACGGCATAGTGGCGGCTTTTTGCTGCCATATCTCCGGCTCTTTGACGGAGCGGCGAATCCATATTGTGACCAGCGCAGGTAAGACGCCGACAAAGAACACGGCACGCCAGCCGAAATGCGGCATGATAACAGCCGTGATCGTCGCGCCTAGCGCATATCCAGCGGCCCAGGATGCCTGGGCAATGCCGATGGCTTTGCCGCGATCCTCGGCCGGCCACATCTCCGCCACCAGCGCTCCGCCGGCGGCCCATTCGCCGCCGCTTCCAAGTCCCAGCAGGAACCGAAAGATCGCCAATTGCAAAACGGAGTGAGCCAGCCCGCAACATGCGGTAAAGATGGAATAGAGCAGCATGCTGAAGATCAACGCGTGGGTGCGACCAATTTTGTCGGCCAGCCATCCGAAAAAAACCCCGCCAATCGCCGCTGAAACCAGAGTGAGAGACATGAGCATTCCGGCGGTGGCCGCGCTCATTTGCAGGTCGCGTTGCAGGTCGACCAGGACGAGCGAGAACAGCATCATGTCCATGCTCTCGAGCATCCATCCCAGCGATGTGGTGAGCAGCGCTCGTTTCTGCGCAGTGGTTGCCCCAGTCAGCCATTGCAGAGGTCGCATGCGTTAGTTTCTCCTTCGCCGATGCGGGAATGTTGCTGGAGCTTAGCCATGTTGGACACCGGTGAGCGGAGTTGCGTTGCCCACGATATCCCTGCCGTGCAAATCGCTGCCTGATACACTCATCCGCAATGGTGACGCTGTACAACAAAATCGCCAATCAAAGTCCCGAACGATTGGCGGCATTGAGTGACGGAGTCTTCGCGTTTTCCTTGACGCTGCTGGTACTGGACCTTCGCCTGCCCGAAGCGGGGAGCATTCACTCCGAACGTGATTTGTGGCGTGCTCTGGCGCTTCTGGCTCCCAGTATTGTGATGTACCTGATGAGCTTTCTTACACTGGGAATCTTCTGGAACGGACAACAGACGCAAATGAATTTTCTGGTGCGCTGCGATCGAGATTTGACATGGATGTACATCGCATTTTTATTTGCGGTCACGTTTCTGCCATTTTCGACCAAGCTGCTGGCCGCGTTTATCGCCTATCGTACGGCGTTGCTGGTCTATTGGTTGAATATTTTGTTGCTGGGAGCGGTGCTGTATAGCTGCTGGCAGTATGCCAATCGTGCCGGGCTGATCAAAGAAGATACGCCGCGAGAAATTCGGCGGGCGATTCGCCGCCGCGTGGCCATTGCGCAATCGATGTACGCGATTGGAGCGCTCCTGTGCGTGATCAGCACGCGATGGAGCATCGCCTTCATCTTTGTCGTGCAGCTTTATTATGCGATCGCCCCACGCAGGCTGCAGGTGGGGCGCGTCTAGAAGCAGGGCGCCACTCCGCGTGGATTATTCCACGTGATAGTTCGGCGCTTCGCGGGTGATGATGACGTCGTGCACGTGGCTCTCGCGAAGGCCGGCGTTGGAGATGCGAATAAAGCGCGCGTTCTTCTTCAACTCATCAATGCTGCCGCAACCCAGATATCCCATACCTGAACGCAAACCACCAACCAATTGATAGACCATCGCTTCCAACGGACCACGATACGGCACGCGGCCTTCGATTCCTTCCGGGACAAATTTTCCCAGCCGGTTTTGCGCGCTGCCTTCGCGAGAGACGACAGATGCTGCCATCGCCTCCTCGTGGTCGCCGAGATCGCGCGAACTTTGGAAGTAGCGCTCGCCTGAGCCTTGCGCCATCGCAGAAATGGAGCCCATGCCGCGATAGGTTTTGAAGGAGCGGCCCTGAAACAGAATGGTCTCGCCGGGGCTTTCATCGACGCCGGCGAACAGCGATCCGATCATAACGGTGCTGGCGCCCGCGGCAATGGCTTTCGTCACGTCGCCGGAATATTTGACGCCTCCGTCCGCGATAACAGGGATATCGCGCGGGCCGGCGGCTCGATATGCCTCTGAAATCGCGGTGATCTGCGGCATGCCTGCGCCGGTGACCATACGGGTGGTGCAAATCGATCCCGGGCCGATGCCGACCTTAACGGCATCCGCACCCGCGTCGATCAATGCCATTGCGCCGTCATAGGTCGCAATGTTGCCGGCCATCAGGTCGATATCAGGATAGTTTTTCTTGATCAGCTTAATCGCATCCAGCACGCGCGAGGAGTGTCCGTGGGCAGAGTCGATGGCCAGCGCGTCGGCGCGATTACGAATCATTTCAGCGGCGCGTTCCAGAAAATCTCCGGTCGCACCAATGGCTGCGGCGACGCGAAGGCGACCATGCGAATCTTTGGCGGCGTTCGGATATTTCAATTTCTTCTGAATATCCTTGACCGTGATCAGACCTTTCAGCTCGTATTGATCGTTCACGACCAGCAGCTTTTCAATGCGATGCTGATGCAGAATCTGTTCTGCTTCCTGCAGCGTTGTGCCGACGGCGACCGTGACCAGGTTGTCTTTCGTCATGACCTCGCCAACAGGAATGTCGGTGCGACTTTCAAAGCGCAGATCGCGATTGGTAAGGATGCCGACCAGCTTTTTATTCTTGGTGACGGGAACGCCGGAAATTTTGTAGCGCCGCATCACTTCCAGCGCTTCGGAGATCAATTGCTCGGGCGCGATCGTCACCGGGTCGACGATCATGCCGCTTTCCGAGCGCTTCACTTTGTCGATTTCGGCGGCCTGCTGTTCGATGGAGAGATTGCGATGCACCACTCCAATGCCGCCTTGCTGGGCCATGGCAATCGCGAGGCGCGACTCTGTTACGGTGTCCATGGCGGCGCTGAGGAGAGGGATATTCAGAGTGATGTTACGAGTGACGCGTGTCTGCGTGGCCACCTGGGTCGGTACCACTTCACTGTAGGCGGGGACAAGCAGGACGTCGTCGAATGTAAGGGCTTCAGGAACTGGGAGTTCGATCATAAGGCACGCGCTGAGATGGGAAGGCGGCTTGAGCGGAATCGATTCCGCTTGGCAGAATGGTCAGTCGGAGGTTGCATACCTGATTGTAATGTTCCGAATACGATAGGGCAACAATGAAGGTGATTGACAATTTAGCGCGGTATAAACTACATTGCAGTTATAATGAAGCGGCCAACCTCTCTCGGAGAATTTGAGCAAGTCGTGCTTTTAGCCATACTGCGTCTCGATGAGAACGCGTATGGAGTGACGATTCGGTCTGAAATCGCTGCATGTACTGGGCGCGACCCTGCTCCCGGAGCACTATACACAACGCTGGATCGGATGGAAGAAAAGGGCGTCGTGCGATCATGGCTGGCTGGTGCCACCCCGCAACGCGGTGGTCGAGCGAAACGATACTTTGCTTTGACCAAAGCAGGTCGAGCTGCTCTAGTCGGTGCACAGCGAGCTTACCAGCGTTTGCTGAACGGGCTTGATTTGTTGGGAGGCGCCAATGCGTAGCGCTGCGGTCGCGGAATGGATAGTTGGTCGATTTACAAATGAAAGCCGTGCAGCTTCCATCATGGGGGACCTGGTGGAATTGAAGCTGCAGAAGGGCAGACTATGGTTTTGGCTGTCTCTTGTCGGAATCGCATTTTCGCTCACATGGAGGCGTCCGATCGCTTTTGTCGCGGCAGTGCTCGCGACCTTTGTGTGGGTATGGGGAGATATGTCCCTTGTGGTGCCAATTTGGAGAAGTCACGCGTACAAACTCCCAGACCATCCATGGATGTTTGCGTCCAACGTACTCAGCACAATCGGCACAGTTTTGTTGACGGTGCTTATGTATTCGGCAATCCGCTACGGCTTTCGTGACGGAGTGACAAGACTTGCACTTGTTCTGACCCCTGTCGTCGCGGCAGCGGCCATTTTTTGCTGGTGGCAGTCTGCAGTTTTGGCCGTTTCCATTGTGATTGGAATCTTGGTTGCGGCTGCTTATATAGCAAATAAGCAACGCATTAGGGAAGTCCTGGCATTAACCATTGTGATCGTAGTCGGTTCGGCTGGTTCAGTGCTTGCATTGCACCTGTCGTCGCTGTATCTGCGCCATCTCGGTTATGGGAGGCCGGCGCCTCCTTCGGGTATCTGGATTATTCTCTGCATCAGTCTCTGCGAGCTTCTTCTGACGACATTGCTGGTGACGATAGCTTGCTCGCGTACTCATGGGTGGCTGATGGAGGCCCAACGACTCGATTCTGAGAATTGACGGCAGTCGATCAGTCGGAATTCGCATTTACAGGCCCTTTCTACCTGCGCAAATGCTTGAAGTTAGTGGCCAGGGCCCCGATAGCTGCCCATTCGATGGCAGGCGGGCAGTGCGGTTTGAAATCCCTTGGAAACGGGCGTATCCTAGAGAACGTAAGGAAGTAGATGAGTTTGTCCTGAGTTTGTCCTGGGCAGCCTGTGGCGAGTGGGCCGGGGCGGGAGAAATGAGTGGGCGAGAGCCCACTTTTTATTTGCTCTGGAATTTCCTCAGGGAAAACGACCGCGGCGTACGACCATGGCCCTGGATCTGGAGAAAATTCGCGTATTGGCGGACCGTGTTGCCGCATCCCACGGGCTGGCTGTCGTGGATCTGGAATATCTTGGCAGTCCCAAGCACCGCGCCTTGCGCATCTATATAGAAAAGGACGCTGCCAGCCGGGCGCAGCTTGCCCAAGAGAGCTTGGCCGAGAAGGGCGAACTAAAGTTGCCCGAACACGTATCGATTGACCAGCTAGCCGGCATCAAAGTGGAAGATTGTGAGGCCTTCAGCGACGATTTTGGGACGGTGCTGGACGTGGAGGAACTCATTCCCGGCGCGGAATACACGCTGGAAATATCGTCGCCTGGTCTGGATCGCAAATTGCACGGCCGCGACGATTATGTGCGGTTCGCGGGAAGCCTGGCCAAGCTGAGGACAATTGAGCCGGTGCAGGGCAATTCCCATTGGCAGGGACGCATTACGAACGTGACGAATGACACACTGGATTTGGATTTGAGCACGACCGGAAGCGAAAGAACAAGACAGGAAACGGTGGCTGCCGACAAGGTCACAATCGCCTTCTCGAACATATTGAAGGCGAACCTGGTCCCTGAAATTTAGTCGTAAAAGTTTTGAGATTCAAATCTCGCATCGCCTTCGGTAGCTGAAACAGCAGATTGATTCAGGCTCGAACCGGTCGAGTTACATTCCGCCAGATAAGGCTGAGACGAACTATGGCAAGTGCACTTTACGAGACGATTGAAGTTTTGAGCCGGGACAAAGGCATTGATCCGCAGATTGTGGTGAACGCGGTGGAAGATGCGATTGCCCTGGCGACGCGGAAATATTACAAGACGCTGGAAAACATGCGTGGCGAACTCGACCGCGAGACCGGCGAGATTCGAGCCTATGCCTACAAGACGGTGGTGGAATCGCCGGAGCTGGTGGAAGACCCGCTGAACCAGATCAATCTGGAAGAGGCGCGCGGCATTGCTCCTGAAGTGGAAGTGGGCGGCGAGCTGCGCTACTACAAGCCGACCGACGTGCTGGGCCGCATCGCCGCCCAGATGGCCAAGCAGATCATCTTCCAGAAGGTGCGCGAGGCCGAGCGGGATACGGTGTTTAACGAGTACGCGCATCGCGTGGGCGAAGTTCTGAACGCCACCGTGAAGCGGATCGAGGGTCAGGATGTGATTTTCGACATTGGCAAAGCGGAAGCGCGAATGCCGAAGCGCGAGCAGTCGCGCCTGGAGCAATTTGCCGTGGGTGAGCGCGTGCGAGTAGTGCTGCTACGCGTCGATCGCAATGCACGAGGACCGCAGGTGGTTGTCTCCCGCGCCGCGAAGGAGCTGGTGCAGAACCTGTTCCAGAGTGAAGTGCCGGAGATTTACGACAGCACGGTGGAGATTCGCGCCATTGCCCGAGAAGCCGGCGAACGCACCAAGATTGCTGTGGTTTCGCGAGATAAGGATGTCGATCCGGTCGGCGCTTGCGTCGGCATGAAAGGCATGCGCGTGCAGTCGATCATTCGCGAGTTGCGCGGCGAGAAAATCGACATCATCGAATTCAGCGAAGAGATCACGACCTTTGCGGAGAAGGCGCTGCAGCCGGCCAAGGTCAGCCGTGTCAGCATCATTGACCTGGCGGACAAGCAGATTGAAGTGATTGTGGACGACACACAACTTTCGCTGGCCATCGGCAAGAAGGGTCAGAATGTGCGCCTGGCGGCGAAATTGCTGGGCTGGAAGATCGACATCAAGAGCGAAGAAGAAAAGCGTCAGGAAGTAGAGCAGCAGATGCAGGCCATGGCTGGTCCTGTGACCACGCCGATCGAGCAGGTAACGGAACTGGGCGAAGGCACCATCCAAAAACTGATCGCAGCAGGAATTACGACGGTGGAGGGATTGGCGGACATGACTCCGGAGCAGTTGGAAGAAGTTCCGGGCATCGGCGAGAAGACATTGGAGAAGATCGGCACCGCTGTGCGGCATTACTTCGCGCAATTAGATGCGGCGGCGGATACGGACGCCGGTCCGTTGGGCACCGAGTCTTCGGAAGCGGAAGACACGAATGAGGCGGCGCTCGACAAGCAGGCAGGCGCTGGGGCGGATGTGGAAGCGACGGAATCCGAGGAATCGGAAGTAGCCGAGGAAATTGCGGAGTTGGAACCCGGAGAAGTGCCAATTTTGGACCTGGCGGATGAGATGGAATTGAACGGAAATCGGTGAGATTTCGAAATCGCCGCGGCAGAGGGCGAAGGGGAATTCGCAGAGCTTGATGAAGAACTTCTTAGAGGATGCTACGGCGACGGATAACGACGACCAACCTGTCTCGGTGGACGCGCCGGATGCCCGTGAGCCGGCATTGGACAGATGGGAAGAGAAGGAAAAACCCTGATTCAGGCCGCCGACGAGGCTGCCCGCACGAAAATTAGCAATTTCGACGCGATTTTCAGGGGATAATGGGAGAAGATGGCACCTGATTGCAGATCACGAGGCACCACATGAGCAGCTAACAGTTTTTGAAAAGGCGAAAGAGACGGATGAGTAAAGTTCGGATTAACGATCTAGCACGAGAGCTGGAAGTGAAAAGCAGAGTGATTCTCGACATCCTGCCAGAGGTGGGTGTGACAGAGAAGAAGACGCACTCCAGTTCGGTAGAGGAAGACGAGGCCCGGCTTGTGCGCGCCGCCCTGGGCCGTGGCGGAAAGTCCGCGTCCAATGCGCCTGCGAGGACCGCGGCGGTTGAGCAGAAGCCGAAGATTGATTTGTCCAACATCTCCCGGCCGGGAGATGTTTTGCGCGCCATTCAGCAGCAGAAAGAACAGCGTGAATCGCAGGGAACCCGTCGTGGTGTGACTGCGGCACCGCCGCGCCCCGTTGTGACGGCCGCCGCTGCTGGAGCCGCGAAGCCGACCGTTTCCGCGCCTTCCGCCAGTTCTTCCGCGGCTGCGGCTTTAGGCAATAAGCCCGCGTCCGCCGGCACACTGGCGAGCGCGACATCGGCCAGTTCGGTGTCTGCCAGCGCTGCCGCAGGTTCGAAGCCGGCGCCTCGTAAGATTGTCCCGTTGCCGCGTCAGGCGCCGCAGATCGTGTCCGCGACGCCGACCCCAGCCATTGCGTCCCGCGCGCCGCAGGGGCCCGTGATTGTGAAGCCGCCATCGCAGGGATCAATGGGAGCCTCCACGGTTGTTGCCGCGCCCACAAAAAGCGCTCCGCACGAGGCAAAAACGGCAACTCCGGCCGCCTCGATTGTCACTCCAGCGGCGACACGGGTTCCGCAAGCTCCGCCCGCGGCGGTTGAAGTGCCTCCCACACCAGCAACGCCGCCAGAACAGCCGCTGGCTGCCACTTCGACTCCCGCGCCGGTGAGTTCGCCTACCCCGGAGCAGGCGGTCGCTTCCACTACGCCTGCAGCATCCGCCCCGCCCGCCAAACGTGTGATCATGCCGCAGACGGGACCGCGGCCCATTTACACAGCTCCTGTAGGCGCAGCCCAGACGCTGGGGGGCATGCAGCGCGGAAAGCCGATTTTTGAACGTCCTCGCCCACAAGGACCGGGTGGGCCCGGCGGAGCGCCGTACGGCTCCCGTCCCGCTTCAGGTCCTGCAATGGGGCCGGGTGGCGTCCGTCGGCCGATGCATCCAACGCGCCAGCATCCCACAGGCGCGCCCGGTTCACGTCCGGGAATGCCGGGACGTCCTGGCTTCGGGACTCCTCGACCAGGGATCGGCGCGGCGCCCGGAATGGCGCCGCCGGCTGGAGCAGGTGATCGCCCGTCGCGCGGACATGCCCAACGGCGTGGCGGAAACAACCGCTACGAAAAATCGAAGGAAGGTCCAATGAAGGGAATGGTTGCGCCGCGTTTGGGCGCAGCACAGGTTCCCACAGGGCCGGTTCCGATCACTCGCAACATCACCGTGACGGATGGCGTCAGCGTGAAAGACCTGGCGGAGAAGTTGGAGTTGCGGGCCAAGGATCTGATCGCGACGCTGCTGCAGCGCGGAGTGTTTGTCACCGTGAACCAGTCACTCGATACAGAGTTGATTAAGGAAGTGTCGCGGCAGTTCGGCGCGGAGGCCCAGGTCATCAGCTTTGAAGATGAGATGGCCAACGAAGCATTGGAGAATCTGCTGACGCAGGACACTGCCAATGAGCTGGAAGTGACGCGTCCGCCGGTTGTGACCATCATGGGTCACGTCGATCACGGAAAGACCTCACTTTTGGATGCCATTCGCGAAACCGAAGTCGCGGCGGGCGAAGCTGGCGGAATTACGCAGCACATCGGCGCTTACAAGGTTCGCATCAGCAAAGAAGACTCGCCTGCTTTTGGGCGCGAGATTGTTTTCCTCGACACGCCGGGCCACGAAGCGTTCACGCGTATGCGTGCGCGTGGCGCCAAGGTCACGGATATTGTGGTGATCGTAGTGGCCGCGGACGACGGCGTGATGCCGCAGACGCTGGAAGCGATCGATCATGCTAAGGCAGCGAACGTTCCGATCATTGTGGCCGTCAACAAAATCGACAAGCCGGATGCGCAGCCAGATCGCGTGAAACAACAGCTTGGCGATCGAGGATTAGTCCCTGAATCATGGGGCGGCAGCACCGTGTTTGTAGATGTTTCTGCCAAGAAGCGCATCAATCTCGACCTGCTGCTGGAAATGATTTGCCTGGTCGCGGATGTGGGAACGTTGCGCGCTTCACCAGATCGTCCCGCTCTCGGTACTGTCATCGAATCGAAGCTGGATCGCGGTCGCGGCGCTGTTTCGACCGTGCTTGTCCAGAACGGCACGCTGCGGCTTGGCGATACGTTCGTGGTCGGCAACACGTTCGGCAAGGTTCGCGCCATGTTTGATGATCGTGGCCGCGCACTGACCGAAGCGACGCCTTCAACGCCGGTCGAGATTCTTGGATTGGAAAGCATTCCCGATGCCGGGGACGTGTTCACCGTAGTTGCGGATCGCGACAAGGCCAAGAACGTCGCGCAGTACCGCAAGATGAAGGAGCGCGAATCGCAGTTGGCGAAGTCGTCGCGCGTTTCGCTGGAAGGCCTGGCGGAGCAGATCAAGCAAGCCGGCATAAAGGAATTGCCGATTATTCTGAAAGGCGACGTACAGGGTTCTGTCGAAGTGCTTGCGGAATCATTACCGCGACTTTCGACCGAGAAAGTACGCGTCAAGGTCATTCACTCCGGAGTGGGCGCCATTACGGAGAGCGACATTTTGCTCGCGTCAGCGTCGGATGCGATTGTCATCGGCTTCAACGTGCGGCCGGAGCGGAAAGCTGCCGAGCTGGCCACCCAGGAGGGCGTGGACATCCGACTGCATTCCATCATCTACGAACTGCAGGATGAGATGCGCAAGGCCATGTTGGGACTGCTGGAGGCGACGATCAAGGAGAATTACCTTGGCCGTGCCGAAGTGGCCAATGTCTTCAAAATTCCCAAAGTCGGCGCGGTGGCTGGCTGTCGCGTGACAGACGGCATGTTCAAGCGCGACTCGGAAGTTCGCGTATTGCGCGATGATGTGCAAGTCTACAAGGGTCGGCTGGCTTCACTCAAACGATTCAAGGACGACGTGAGCGAGGTTCGCAACGGCATGGAGTGCGGCATCAGCATTCAAAACTTCAACGATGTCAAGGTCGGAGACGTGCTGGAAGCCTTTACGGCGGAGAAGATTGCTGCCGACATCGGGACGGCGCTGGTCGACACGCCCGCGCAGGCGCTGACACCTGCTTAGTAATTGGATGGATGGCGGATGCAAGGTTGCTACGCAGCCGTCTCCACATTCTCTGTGGGTTTCTCCGCGTTCTTCACCCCAAGCATATTCAGGATTGGTGTCGTAATAATCGTAGTCACCAATGCCATGACCACCAGCATGGTGAACAACGTTGGCGTAAACGCACCGACATTGTAGGCAATGTTCAGCACGATCAATTCCACCAGCCCGCGGGTGTTGAGCAATGCTCCCAAGGCCACAGCATCTTTCCATGTCTGCCCGTTCCACCTTGCAGCCAGCGCGGCTCCGCCCATTTTTCCTACAACTGCGGCAACTAACACAATCCCTGCCCAAAACCAGACGCTGCTGCCGTTCATCAGGTCAAGCCGTGTGCGCATGCCCGTCTGTGCAAAGAACAGGGGAAGCAGCAGGACGGAGATCAGCATATCTAACCTTGCCCGCATGGCGGTTTGCCACCGCTCGACCCGCGGGAAACATACACCGGCCATAAATGCCCCAAACAACGGGTGAACTCCGATCGCTTCGGTGGCTGCTGCGGAAATCAGGGTGAAGGCGAGAACCATGCCTAGCATTTCGATTGAGAGATCGGTGGTGGTGCGCATGCGTTTTGACAGCCGAGTCGCAATGGGCCGGACGACACCGACCATAAGGAAGAGATAGACGGCCAGACCGACCAACCTCAGCGGCAGCGAGGCCGAACCGCCGTCGTGCCCGATCAGCGCCAGAGCGACGGCGAGCAGGGTCCACGCCACAACATCGTCCACAGCCGCGCATAAGATTGCGGTTGTTCCCAGCGCCGTACCCTGCATTCGCCGCTCCTCGATAATGCGGGCCAGGACAGGGAATGCCGTGATGCTCATTGAAATGCACAAGAAAAGAACGAACGGAATGCTGCCGATACCATGCGGCGCGAACCGGATGCGTAAGGAGTGCGCCAGCAATGCTCCCATGGCGAAGGGAAACACGATGCTCATTCCGCTCGCCATGACGGCGGTGGCGCGATGCTTATAGAGCTGTTCATAATCCAGTTCCATCCCGATCAGGAATAGGAACAAAATGAGGCCGACGGTACTCAGAATGTCGAGTCCACTGAGGGAAGCGGGGGGGAACAAGGCTGCCGACCAATGGGGGGAAAAGCGGCCAAACACGGATGGCCCGATCAGGATGCCCCCAATGATTTCTCCAACGACGCGCGCTTGTCCTAACTTGCGAGCTAGCCATCCGCAAAGGAGAGTGACAAGCAAAACTACGGTCATCTGGACCAGCAAAAGAGTCATCGAGCTTACTCCTTTTCCAACCAAAATCGGATACGCGATACGAGGCTCGATTCGCAGAAGTTTCAGGTTAACAATGGGCGGCCGATCACATCCGGAAATTCGGACTTGATGGCGAATTGTGCATTAGATTCTCAGATTCATTGCTTGGTTGGCAACTGGGCGAACGATTTCGGAAGCAGCCCTCTCGAATGATAAAGTTGCGCCCTAAGAAATGGCGAGAGTGGCCCGTCCGTCGCATTTTTCCTGAGTCCTCGGTCGGAATCACACCGACCGCGGCGTTTTTCTACTGTTGCGGCATCGGTTCAGGCGTGGTGAGGAAGCTACAGGCTAGTTGAATTTTTGCTTTCCAGATTCTGCGGAATGCTAAAAAAACAGGATCGATGAATCTCCATGCTATTTTTCTGCATCGCACCAGGGGTGGAGCAACTCCAGGAAGTAGCTCAAATAAAAAAAGCGCACCATCGTCGCAATGTCGTTGTGGTCATTCTTGCCTTCGTTGTTGGGCTTCTTATCGCCGGTCTGATTGCGGCGCAATATGCAATCAATCATGCGGAGCCCATGCTGCGGGCGCGCGTCATCCGAAATCTGTCACAACGCTTCGACAGCCAGGTACAGCTCGGGGAATTCAACGTTTCCGTGCTTCACGGTTTGAATGTCGAAGGCAAAAACCTGAGTCTTCGCTCCAATCTCGATCCCGGCCTGCCACCACAAATCCAGGTGGGCCAGTTCAGCTTTCACGCACCTCTACTGGATGTATTCCAATCGCCCATGCACATTCGATTGGTGCAAGTACACGGACTGCAGATCATGGTTCCACCGAAGGGACGGCGCTCCTCTGTACCAAAATCGAAGAAAGGTCATAGCAAGATTTCGCTGATCATCGATAAATTGGTATGCGATCAGACCACGCTGACGCTGATGACAGACAAGCCGAATAAGGTTCCGTTACAATTCCAGATTCACGCGCTTACGCTAACCCGTGTCGGCAGCAAAAAGCCGATGCATTTTGTGGCGCAGTTGGTCAATCCCAAACCGCTAGGAAATATTGCCAGCACCGGGGATTTCGGTCCCTGGAATGCGGATGACCCCTCCGATACACCGGTGAATGGCAGCTATTCCTTTACCCACGCCGATCTGAGCACAACCCACGGAATTGCCGGAATGTTGTCTTCTCACGGCAAGTACTCGGGGCAGCTGGACACGATCACGGTGGATGGTACCACCGACACCCCGGACTTCAGCGTCGACGTGAGCGGGCACAAGGTGGATCTGGCTACGCGCTTTCATGCGATTGTGAATGGGACAAACGGCAACACCTATCTGCAGCCGGTAAAGGCTCATTTTCTGCATACCGACGTCACCGCGACAGGCAATGTCGTACGGGCCCACGGCCAGCCCGGTCACGATATTCATCTCAATGTGACCATCAACAAGGGCCGTATCGAGGACCTTTTGCAGTTGGGAGTGAAGACAGATCCTCCGGTGATGGCGGGGAACGTGCAACTCAAGACGAAGTTTTATTTGCCTCCTGGAAATCAACCTGTGAACCAGAAGCTGCAGCTGAATGGAACGTTCGCGGTGGAGAATATTTCCTTCACCAATGACAATGTCCAGAAGAAGATGGATCAGGTGAGCCTGCGCAGCCGCGGAAAGGCAGGGGAAGCGAAAGACATGGATAACGAGAGAGGCGTGCAATTGCCGGGACAACATGACGTGCAGGCGAGCATGCACGGGGTGTTTGATCTAGCGGATGGAAAGCTCAGGCTGCCGAACCTTGTCTGCACCGTGCCTGGCGCAGAGATCCAGTTGGCAGGAGTGTACACGCTGGACGGTAGGGTGTTCGACTTTACGGGCCATGCGCGCATGCAGGCTTCTGTTTCGAGTATCGTAGGCGGATGGAAAGGGATGTTGCTGACGCCGCTGGATCCGTTCTTGTCCAAGCATGGCGCGGGTACAGAAATTCCTATCAAAATCACAGGAACCAACGCGAATCCGCACTTCGGCTTGAATTTCTAACGCGACAATTCGCGATCCAGCACAGCCAGTAATTCCTCCGGCTCCGGCCGCACGCGGAAATCAGCGTGAGCCTGGGCGAATGCGATACTCCCATCGGAACGGAGAAGATAGGTGGCAGGCAGCAAAAGACGCCACGAAGGATCGTCGTTGATGAACGGGATGTTTACCAAAATGCTGCGGAAATGTTTCTGGTGATATGCGGGAACGGAATACGCGATGCGGAATTGCTCGGCGACCGAGAGTCCCGGATCGCTCAACACTGGAAATGGAAACGGGTGCTGCTGCAGCAGCAAATCATTTTGGTGCATGGTCTGCGGGGAGACAGCCACCAGCAGCGCGCCCCGCTTGCGCAGTTCCGGATAGAGCCTGTGCCACGCCTCTAATTCCGTCAAGCAGTACGGGCACCAGCGTCCACGGAAAAAATTAATGACCAACGGCCCCAGAGCCAGCAGGTCGGCGGAATGCACGCTGCGGCGGTTTGCATCGGGAAGAGAAAACTCCGGCGCAATACTGCCCACGGAAAGAATCTGCTGCTCGATGCCGGTCGAAAACAGCTCCGCAATAGCATTTTCGCTGGGTTGCAAGCGCTCCGGCTGAACCAGACTCCGCGTCTGTTCGCTGATCTGATCAAGCTGGTCCTGTAATTTGAGCATGCGAGTCTTTCACGTATCCGTGCCCATATCGGCGAGAGTGTCTGCTTCCTAACGGCCGCTGCGCATGTTGGCGAGCGAGCCCATCAGACGGCGTTGCACCGCGCCGCCCTTTCCCATCGATTTGAACATTTTGCGCATCTGCACATATTGGCGCAGCAGTTGATTCACTTCCTGCACGCTAGTGCCGGAGCCGCGCGCGATTCGCTTACGACGGCTTCCAGAGATAAGTTCATGATTTTTTCTTTCCGCCGCCGTCATGGAATTGATGATCGCTTCAATGCGGACAAATTGCTTCTCGTCGACATTACCGGCGGCCTGCTGCATCCCCTGAAACGGCCCCACCGAAGGCAGCATTTTCATGATACTTTGCAGCGAGCCCATTTTCTTGATCTGGCGTAGCTGCTCGCGAAAATCCTCCAGCGAAAAACCATCGCCGAGCAGCGCCTTCTTGGCCAGTTCCTCTGACTTTTTGCGATCGAGGTGTTCTTCCGCTTTCTCGATCAGCGTCATAATGTCGCCCATTCCAAGAATTCGGCTGACAATACGGTCAGGATGAAAGGGCTCGAACGCGTCCGGCTTTTCACCCATGCCGATAAACTTGATCGGCTGGCCTGTGACATGACGAATGGAAAGAGCCGCGCCACCGCGGGCATCGCCATCCATCTTGGTCAGCACAGTGCCGGTCAGCGCCAGACGATCGTGAAACTCCTTGGCCGAACGAACGGCATCCTGGCCGGTCATGGCGTCGGCGACAAATAGGATTTCCTGCGGGTTCAGCAGCGACTTCAGCCGCTGCATTTCGCTCATCAAGCCTTCATCAATGTGCAGGCGTCCTGCCGTGTCTACAATCATGACGTCGCAACCGGAGATGATGGCTTCGCGGCGAGCTTCCTTGGCTAAACGCTCAACCAACGCCGGTCCGGCGGACTCACCTTTTAGATCGCCCTCATACAGGTTGGTGCCGATGGCTTTGGCGACGATCTGGAGCTGTTCCCGCGCAGCAGGACGATAGACGTCGACCGAAACCAGCAGCGGGCGATGTCCTCCCTTTTTCAACCACGCGGCCAGCTTGCCGGAGGTCGTGGTCTTACCAGAACCTTGCAGTCCCGCCATCAGAATCACGGTCGGCGGTTGCGATGCGAATTTGAATCGAGCTGTATCGGTTCCGAGCATCGCGATCAGTTCATCGCGAACAATCTTGATCACTTGCTCTGTGGGAGAAAGCGCGGTCAGCACCTCCTGACCCAAAGCCTTGGCGCGGATGTGCTCGATCAGCTCCTTGACGACGTTCAGGTTGACGTCGGCTTCGAGCAGCGCGATCCGGATCTCTTTGAGCGCCTCGCCGATATTTTCCTCGGTGATGGTGCCCTGGCCACGCAGGTTTTTAAAGGTGCGCTGAAGTTTTTCTGACAGGTTTTCGAACATAGGTCAGACCCTAGTGTACCAAGGGCCGAAAGGCTCCGAGTGCTACTGGCCTGATTTCGTTTTCGTGGCGGGAGCCGGTTGAAACTCCACGTTCATCCATGCTTTCAGCGCGTCGATATTCTGCGGTCGATCCAGAAAATCCTTCACCAGCTCGGCTGCAGGCTTGGTCGCACCGGGTTCCAGAACAGTGCGGCGATAGCGCATCGCTGTGGGCCCATCCAGCAGGTTGTTCTTATTAAACTGCGAAAAGAAATCCAGCGCGATCACTTTGTCGAGCACGTAGGTGTAGTAGTTGGAAGCGTAGCCCGTCAGGTGGGTGAATGAAGCATAGAAGCGATCGCCATCGACGAACGTCTCCGGCATAAATTTTGCAGAGTCCTGCCGGAGCAACGCATCCAGATTGACCTGAGCCGGCGCCCTGTCATGCAACTGCAAAGCATAGGTGGATGCAAAAAGCTGGAACTGTACCCAGCTGCCCCGCCCAAAGGCGTCGGCTGCATTCATGCGGTCAACCAATCCGGTGGGGATGGTCTGGCCAGTCTTATAGTTTTTTGCAAATGATGCCAGGATCGCTTGATCGTGGAACATCTCCTCCAGCATTTGCGAGGGTGCCTCAACAAAATCTCCTTCGACGTTGAACCCGCCCGCGCCCGCCCATTGGTTTTGGCCGCCGATCACATGATGCATCAGGTGCCCAAACTCATGAAAGAAGGTGACGACATCGTCATATTGCATCAGGCCCGGATCGCCGGGCGTTCCGCCGGGAAAGTTGCAGATCAACGCGCCTTCCGGCAGCTGGCGGCCTGCAATGCCGGGAACGACAGGCGCGCTGGAGAACCACTTGTCCTTGCCGGTGCGCGGATGCATGTCGAGGTAGATGCGGCCCAGCTTTTTGCCTTTGTTTGGCTCCGCATTGTCGTACACGTCAAAAGTTGCGACAGCCGGGTCCCACACCTTGGCGTCCGGGACCGATTTGAACTCGACGTGGAAAAGACGCGCGGCTGTTTTCAAAATGCCGGCCTGTACTTCGTTGTAAGGAAAGTAGGGGCGCACCGATTGCGCATTGAAGTCATACGTTGTGCGACGGTACTGCTCCGCCCAATAGCGTGCGTCCGACATGGAGATGTTGGTCAGGCCGGGTTGCCGTTTCTGCGCGAAGGCGAGCAAACGGGAGTACTCTCGCGCGGCCGGTCCGCGGGACGCGGTATCCACCTGATCCAGAAGTGCCTGCACCTTTTTCGCCGACCCTATCATCTGATCGGCAGTAGCCAGGTCCGCGTAAGTGGCGTACCCCAGAGTGGTAGCGAGCTGCTGTCGCGCATTCAGCAGGTCCATCAGGACTGCGTCGTTCTTGGGATAGGCGCGCTGACTGTAGGCAAGATACATGCGCAGACGCAGGTCGGGATTGCTGGCAAAGTCACCCACCGGGAAGCTGTCTGGAGGGTCGGTGGTCAGGGTATAGACGCCGTGTGCGTCCGGCTTATGGCGCGCAATATAGTCGGCGGGCATGCCATCGAGTTGTGCCCTGGTCGCCGTTACTTTGCGCACATCATCGTCCACATTACGATTGAAGGCCAGCGCCAGTGCCGTAATTTTGTCCTGAAGTTGACGAATCTTTATGCGAGTCGCGTGGTCCTTGTCCACGCCGGAGAGTCGATATTCCAGCAGCGTGCGCACAAGATAATGTTTGCTTGCCGGGTCGTTGGTTGGTGCGGGTACCGCAGCCAGCGCGCGATAGACCTTCTGGTTCAGGCTCAAGTCGGTGACGGCGGAGGAGACCTTGGAGGACATAGCCTGGGCCTTGTCGCGAAGAGGCGCCGCATCGCCCAGAGCAAACATCAGGTAGGACTCGTTTCCGGCGATGGCAAACTCATTGACGGCGTCATCATATGGGCGCAGGGTGTTCGCAATTGTCCGCGGCCCGCTGACAGAGACGAGCTTGTCGATGTCGACTTGCGCGGCAGCCAGACGCTGATTGACCCATATCTCAAACGTTGCGGGATTGCTGCCTGCGTTCCAACCGTGCAAGGGATCTGAATTTGTGGGTGTGGTCTGCTGTGCACAAAGAGGAAACCCCATCATCAGGATGATGAAGGCAGCGAACAGGAAAATACCGCCGGTACGTGCGCGCCGCGGCGACGAAGGCTCGAATATCACAGATAAGCTCCTTGGCATTTGCACGAAGGGCGCTGCAGGTTACGGGGGTGCCCGCCAGTATAGCACCACGTTCCGCAGTGGATATGAGCGAGCTGAGCCGATATCCCAAACGGTCGAACGAGAATTTCTGAATCGGGAGAGATTGTGAAATTTAGTCTGCTACCGGCGCAGGGGATTGGGTGCGGTGAGGTTGAAAGCGACCAGAGACTGGAATGGTTAGGCGTGCCATTGACACAAATCAGAAGATAGATTTCAACCGCGGCGTGCTGTTCTCCTCGACGCGTCCACACGGCTGTTTGAGGGCATCCATATGCAGCCGCTCAAAAATCAATTGCACCAATCTTTGCGGGTGAATCGGCTTTAACAGTACTTCAAAATCGCACCATGCTTTGCCGGCTTTCGCCAAAAGGCCTGGGGTGGCAGCCTGTCCAGAGAACAATAAAATGGCGCAATCCGGAATCTCTTTCTGGATCTCGATGGCTAGATCGATGCCGCTCATCCCCGGCATAACGACGTCGGCAAGCAGCAGATCGGGAGGAATGACACGCGCGATTTCGAGGGCGCCGAATGCGTCGTATGCCGTCATGACAGCCATTCCATTCCGCGCAAGAATGATTGTGAGGGTGTCGGCAATCACCACTTCATCATCGACCACCAAAACCACGGGATTTCGTGGACCATCCTGCTCGATAAGGCCTTGCGCGAGCAATTCGGCGAGTGGGACTGCGGCGAAATGTTGAGATTGACTCACCCCGTACTCTCTAGGCGCCCAAAGTACCACAATGAGATGAGTTTTCCTCCAAATCTTTTAAAATGCGCCATTTAGCGGAGCATGATTTTGTTGTATTCTTTTTTAGAAAAATAGAGGATGATTGTGCTGATTTAATTTGACGCTACCGCTACGTTACTGTGACGATAATGTCAAAAAGTGACATTTCATTCGACTATTCCTACTAGAAATAAGGCACACGATGAAATTCGAATCCATGCCTCAGGCCAATGTGCCCAAAGGACGTTACGGGAAACACAAGCAAATTGTGGAGTTGTTGTTGAATGACATCGGCCAGTT
The DNA here is from genome assembly GCA_963817855.1 of uncultured Acidobacteriota bacterium. Taxonomy (GTDB): domain Bacteria; phylum Acidobacteriota; class Terriglobia; order Terriglobales; family Acidobacteriaceae; genus JAKAAZ01. The sequence continues at coordinate 1,302,325 of CAWFQA010000001.1, forward strand.
GAAGAAAAGCTCAGCGCTGAAGATTCCTCTCTCGGAGCTTCCAGATACGAAAGAGAATGTACGCGCTGCGCTGAGCCGCGCGAGCCGGCAAAAAGGCATCGACATCGCGACCTCCAGCGACAACGAATTTCTGTATGTCTGGAAGGCCAACCAGCCGATGGAGATCTGAAGAATTCTGGGCCCATAACGGCCAGATCAAGCGTGAAGGCGCGGAGAAATCTCGTCCGAGGCGATTTCCCCGTCGCGGATGTGGACAATGCGATGCGCATAGCTGGCGATGTCCGGCTCGTGTGTCACCACAATAATGGTGTTCCCTTTGGCGTGAAGTTCGTCCATCAGCGCCATGATTTCCGCTCCGGTCTTTGAATCCAGGTTGCCAGTCGGTTCGTCGGCAAGAATAATCGAAGGATGGTTAATCAGGGCGCGGGCGATTGCAACGCGTTGACGCTGGCCGCCCGATAGCTCATTTGGTTTGTGGTACATGCGCTCGGCTAAATTGACGGCCGTCAGCGCAGATTTGGCGCGGTCAATGCGTTCTTCCGCGGGAGTGCCGTTATAAATCAGCGGCAGTTCCACGTTATGCAGGGCAGTGGCCCGTAGCCAACAAATTGAATGTCTGAAATACGAAGCCAATTTCCTTGTTGCGGATGCGCGCCAGTTCGTCGTCATTCAACTCGCTGACCTCGTGCCCATTCAACCAGTAGCTGCCTTGCGTGGGTGTATCCAGGCACCCGATCAGGTTCATCAGAGTGGACTTACCGGAGCCCGAAGGTCCCATAATGGCCACGTACTCGTTATGTCGAATGCGTAGATTGACGCCGCGCAGCGCATGCACCAGCTCGGCACCCATGTTGTAGGTCTTCCAGAGATTGTTAACAACAATTACCTCATCCGGTTCCGGCTTTACCAGCGCCGTCCTGGTCTCCGAACTGGTTGAGGTCGACTCTGTCGAAGTTTCGAACGTCATGCACAATCTCCAGTCGTTAGAGCAACGCCGCTGCCATCAGGCATTCTGTTCGTCGAAAATCGCGGCGTTTCGTTTCGCGCGCAGACTCGCATGCGGCACTCGACTCCAATCTCCTCGAGGTTGGGACGCAGAGTGATCGCCTGTTCCAGGCTATGTCTCTGATGCGTCGTCGAGGTTCAGGGTATCAGTTTCATCCGCCGCAGCCTAGGTCGTCGAATTTGTCACTACCGGCGTGGTATCGCGTTTCACGGTCGCATCATTTTTCAAGATACGCAGAACGCGATAGGGCCCAGTGATGATTTCGTCCCCTAGTTTGACGCCGCTGGTCACCTCGATATCAGATGCTCCTGTGATGCCTGTCTGCACAGGCACGAAGACCGCGCGCAGCTTGCGGCCTTCTTTTCTGAGGACGAAAACCCCCTGTACCGGCTGTGATTTCGGATCGGTGGACAGACTGGCATTCAATTTCTTGACACCCTTCTTCTTCCCGGTATCCGGAACTTCCATCACTAGAGCTTGCAGCGGAATGGCGACGACCTCATCTTTATGCGCCGTGGTGATTTTCGCAGTCGCAGACAGGCCCGGTCGCAAGTCGGAGGTGGGGTTGTCGAGCGTGACCACGACCTTAAAGTCTTTCGCCTCTTCCGTGCCGGTTGTGCTTTGGCTGGTAGAAACGCCGGTCGATCGCAGCAAGGCCTGGTCGCCTACCTCCGTGACGTGACCCTTGAAGACCTTGCCGGGGAGCGCATCGACAGTAACATCGGCTTTCTGGCCGAGGTGGACCCCGGTGATGTCAGTCTCGTCGACCTTGACCTCGGCCGTAACCACCGACATATTGGCCAGCGTCATCAGGGTGCTGCCTACGGCGTTCTGGATGCCCTCCACGACCGTTTCACCCTCGTGCACCGGGAGATTGGTGACGATTCCATCGAAGGGAGCAATGCTGATCGACAGATTGTAAGAATTCACATTGCCCAATAGTGTCTGTTGCGCGCTGGCCAGCTTGGCGCGGGCCGAGGCCGTGGTGGCATTGGCTTGCGTCAATGAAGCTTCGTCTTGCGCCAGTGTGGCCACATCGATGTCATAGGCCGCCTTCTTGGCATCAAAATCCTGCTTCGCAATCAAAGCGGCTTTATACAATTCCTGCGCACGCTTGTAATCGAGGATCTTCTGTTCCAGATCTGCCTTGGCATGATCGACATTCGCCTTCGCTGCTTGCTGAGCGGCGACGTCGGCGGTGATGTCCCGTTGCGCTCCATTGATGACGGCCTTTTGCGCTCCTACTGTGGATTCCAGCCCGACATTCTCAATAACGGCCAGGACTTCGCCCTTTTTAACATGGTCGCCCTCTTTGACGTACAGGTGGGTGATTGGGCCGAAAGCGGTGGCCCCAATATTGACATAATTCTTTGGCAAGGGCTTGATTTCGCCAGTTCCGCTGACGATGCTGGAAAGATTCTCGCGTGTCACCTTGGCAGTCAGCACTTTCTGCGCATCGGCGTCGCTGCGAAAAACGGTAAGAGCAACCAGCGCAGCACAGCCGATCAGGACCACGACAACAATAGCAACCATCTTCTTATTGATCTTCATTCGGCAATCTCTTCCATCTTTGCTGGGATCACGCAGAAGTTCACGGGCACTTTCCGACGCGTCCCGATTTCTATATGTACGATGGTGCGCTGATAAAGTTCCATTCTACGATTCCGCCCCGGAGAGTGCGGTCCAGAAGGCGGCTGCTGCCTGCAAACTGTCGCTGTGGAATCGGCTCTGTCTAGGGGTGAACCGGAAACGCTCTTCCGCTTGAAACTGTCATGACAAACACCATACAATCAGAATACAGAAATTGAGGCCCAGACATGTCCCGGATACGCATTATTATCGCCCTTGCAGTCCTGGTTGTTTTTTGGGGATATCCGGCCAGCGAAGTACTTGCTCAAGCGGCGCAGACGCAAGATACATCCCTGAATACTTCCGAGGCGGCCACCCAGCAACCTAATCCCCTGAAGAGAAAGCTGAGCGATAAGGAAATTCGCGAACAGCAGAAAGAGCTGCGGCAGGAGTTAAAAGGTCCATACAAGAAGTGGCTGGATCAGGATGTTCGCTGGATTATTACAGACCAGGAACGCAGCGCATTTCTCTCGCTTTCCAATGACGAGGAGCGGGACGCCTTTATTGAACAGTTCTGGCGCCGTCGCAATCCCGATCCGGAATCCCCGGATAACAGTTATAGGGAAGAAATCTATCGGCGCATTGCCTATGCCAACGAACACTACGCAGCCGGGAAGCCGGGCTGGATGACGGATCGCGGCCATATGTATATCGCCTGGGGACCCCCGGACAGCGTTGACTCCCATCCCTCCGGCGGACCGTACAACCGTCCCATGTCAGAAGGCGGCGGACAGACGGAGACGTATCCGTTCGAGATATGGAACTATCGCCATCTGGATGGAGTGGGCGAAAACATCGACATTGAATTCGTGGACCCATGCATGTGCGGCGATTACCACATGACCATCAATCGCGCCGAGAAAGACGCGCTGCTGCATGTTCCCGGAGGCGGTCCCACGCTGGATGAAGAAATGGGCCGGTCATCTAAAAAAGATCGCTTCAATGGCGGACTGGAGCAACTCGGCAAGGGCCCAATGTCATCGATGGAAGGTTCGAAAGAATTTGACCGGTTGGAGCAATACGCCAAGCTGGAAGCGGCTCCCACCATCAAGTTCAAGGATCTTGACGAGTTCATGACCAGCCACAAGGTGTTGACCGGCCCGTTTTTCCCCTTCGATGTAAGGACGGATTTTGTTCGCGTCACCGACGATACGGTGCTGGTGCCGATCACGCTGCAGATTCGCAATCGAGACGTTACCTACAAGACGACGGATGGGGTGGCCAAGGGAGTAGTCAACATCCTGGGGCGAGTCTCGACCATCACTGGCCGAATTGCGCAGACCTTTGAAGACACGGTGGAAGTGGACGAACCGTCGGAGTTGTTGCCGAAGACGCTCAACAGCAAGTCTGTGTACTGGAAAGCTCTGCCGCTGCGTCCAGGACGCTACCGTCTGGATATCGTGATCAAGGACGTGAACAATCCGGATCACATTGGCACGTACGCACGTTCATTCGTCGTGCCCGCGTATGACGATGACAAGCTGGCCGCATCTTCGCTGATCCTGGCGGACAAAATGCAGCAGGTCCCCGCCAAGGACATCGGGACCGGCCAATTCGTGATTGGAAATACCTTCATTCGTCCGCGCGTGAGTGCAACGTCGACTCAGCCCGTAAGCTACAACCGGGACCAGAGCCTGGACTTCTGGATGCAGGTGTACAATCTGAAAATTAATCCGAAGACCAAGCAGAATGAGGCCACGGTTCATTACCAGGTGATCAACCTTGGCACTCATAAGACTTTGTTTGAAACGACGGAGTCGGCGAATAAGCTGAACCCCAACTCCGACCAGGTGACGCTGGAGAAATCCATGCCTTTGGCAAGCCTGCAACCAGGGAACTACGAAATCACCATAAGTGTGAATGATGGAGTATCGAAACAGCAACTGGCGCAATCCGCACCCTTTGAGGTCACGCAATAGAATGGTCTGCGTCTAATACGCAGGCATATTTGATCTCGTGCGTGGAAGGTACGTTCCCCCAACGACCTTGCCGCGGCAGAGAGGGCAACCTCGAGTGAGTAGCTGAACGATCGGTGATTCGATCCGCGTCTCAATTCGTATTGGCAGCAATGTTGTCGTTAGCCGTTCCCGCGCTTGCCGCGGCGCCGGCTAGCGTTAGCGGCGTTGTCCAGGATTCCAATCACGCCCCCTTGATGGGCGTTGTGGTCGAGCTGTTTAGTTCCGTCGAAGCCTTTCCTCTGCTGACCGCATTTACCGATATTCACGGACATTATCAATTTTCCGATCTGGCTCCGGGCCGCTACAGTATTCGTGTTTTGCAGGCGTATTCGCTGCCGGCACGTCGGAAGAATATCCGGCTTGGCATCGGGAGCCAGGCCATCGTCAATCTGAGCTTGATGTCATTGATGGATGTTTCGCAATGGTTTCCAGCCGTTCCGCGCGGCGCAGATGAGTCGCCTGCCGATTGGAAATGGCTGCTGCGTTCTGGAGTGAATCGGCCAATCCTGCGATGGATGGATCAGTCTGCTGCGGACCAACCGAATGAGCAGCCCCATGCGGATTCGCGAGATATGCGGCCCTCGAACGGCGAGGAGACCGATCGCGATGACACTGCGGATTATCCGGATGCTGCCCACCCGATTCGGGTGCGCGTAGCATTGACGGCCGGTTCTTCACAGTTTGGCGAAGGCGGATTCCGTCAGGAGGCCCTCTTCCGCATGAGGGAAGGCAATTCCGGCGACGCAGTGGTGCACGTGCAGTCCTCCACCAGCGGAGCGGGATTTGTTGCCGCCGGCTTGGAAAGAAATCCGCTGCCCGGCGATACCACGCGAGCGGTGGCGTCCTTCCGCACGCTGCCTGTGGACTTTGGCACGGGTCTGGGCCGGCTGCAGATTTTCCAGGTCCGCGGAGGCGAGCAGCTGGCGCTGAGCGATGCTGTGGTGGCGCAATTCGGCGCTGAAACGGAGGCCGTGCAAGCAGGACAAAATGCGACCGCGGCGTTGCCCTTCATGGCGGTTCATGTGCAGGAGGCCGGAAATAATCTCACATACAGCCTGGCCACCGCAACGGATTTGCAAGGACTGACGGACCTGGCTTCCTCTGGCGCGGTTCCGGCAATGGCGATGCAGGACGGCAATATTCGACTGACGCATTCGCTGCATCAGGAAGTTTCAATCCAGCGGAAAATGGCCGGACTTCAACTGGAAGCGGCCTATTTTTATGATCACTTCGTCGATCCCATTTTGAATGGCTACGGCGATGGAAGTGCGGCGGAGTTTTCTTCTGGAGATGTGCTGCTGGATCCCGCGACAGGCGCGTTTCGTTCTGTCGGTCCCAACTATTCCGGCGGCGGATTCCGGGTTTTTGCAGCACGGCAGCTGAAAGGGAGCTGTTGGACGGCCGTCGAATATGCTGAAGGACCGGCCATTCAATTGCCGACCACAAGCGTTGCCGGGCAAAATTCGTTTGCGGATGCATTGTCGGACGTTGCGCCGACGCGCACCCAGTCGGTCCTGGTTAGCCTCCGCGGTCGGATCCGCGGGAGGTCGGGCACCACCTGGAATGCAGGCTACCGCTGGCAGCCGGAACAAACTATCACTGCTGTCGATCCGTTTAACGCTGGAATGAATGCGCCATATCTCAGCGTGATGCTGCGACAGCCGCTGGGATCAGGAAATTCATCACCCGACCGGCTGGAGCTGGAATTTGTAATGCAGAATATTCTGGCGCAAGGCTACCGGCCGATTTATATCGTCGACGGCCAGACGTTGTTTTTTGCGCAGGCGCCGCGCCTGGTGACCGGCGGTTTGGCATTTTCTTTTTAGGCCGCGGCCAGGCTGCATAAAGCGCCACGCGATTGTGATATTCTTGCGTTGATCACCTTGCGATTTGGACTTGCAGGCTCGATCGCCGCCGCACGATCACCCCTCCAGGACGCGTAGCTCAACTGGCAGAGCATTCGACTCTTAATCGACAGGTTGAAGGTTCGATTCCTTCCGCGTCCACCAAATTTATTCGCCCAAAAAGCGCACGTTGATGCCTATTGTTTCTTTCCCAGGCCGGCGGTAATCATGGGAAGACCGGTTGCGGGCCAGTGGCTTACTTGTGCGTCCACGTTGATCGCCAGAGCGCTGTCGGAGTTTGTGACCGGCGCGACGTCGACATTCCATCCATCCAGCACTATCAACGGCATGTCACCTTTCAGGTCGGCTTCAGACGCGTCAATGGTCACGGTGCGGCTCTCGCCGGGGGCAAGGGAAATATAGTTGTCGGAGTAAAACACCGGCAAGACCCTTTCGCCGGAACTTTTCCGTCGCAGTTGCAGGTGTGCCATCAGCGCCATCGTCTCTCCAGGATTGGTGAGCGTGACATCGAGCAGCACGCGGCCATTCGCATCGTGGCGAGCGATCGACCCCGTCAGATGCATCACCGGTAACTGATTGAGCGGTGTTAAATCTTCGCCGTTTGCCGGGTTCGACTTCCAATAAAGATTTCGCGACAGTACTTTACCGCTGGAGTCCCGCAGTTGCAGTCGCACGAAGTACACGGCGGAAAGATCTTCAGGCAGCGGGACTGCGCCCAGGTTGATCGCGGTGTCCGCCAGTCCGTTGACGGGATAATCACGCTCGAGCGCCGATTTTCCATCCAGATTCAGAATCGACAGATGTGCCGTGGCTCCGGAGATCGGATGCGGCTGATTGTTGATCACCTGTAGCGTGCCGTTGGCCTCGTTCATCTGGATATGCACCATCTCCGACGCCGACTCCACTGCGAATAAGGAGGAGTTCGGCTCCAGGTCGTAGTCATAGAGTTGCCAGACAAAACTCGGATGGGCTGGGTTGCTCATCCAGGTAATGACGCCGGTATCAGGATGAAACAGCATGGCGTCGCGCCCTTCATACATCGCGCGGAAGCCCTCGTAGTTCATCATTTGCGCCTTGCGTACAAAGTCTGCAAGGTTCAGGACGCGACCGTACCGTCCCGCCAGCACGTAAGGATACGTGTCTCCGTGCTGCGCTCCCTTGGCCAGATCATGCTGCGCCCAGTCGTTGTTGATCACCTCCCAATCCTTTGTCGGCATCATGGCGTGAATCGACTCCAGGGTGGGCACGGAGACGCTGCCGGTTTCCGTTTTAAACGGCGCATCGTATACGTAAAAAGCGCTGGGTTCGCGCCAGTAGTACGGTCCATGCGATACGACGCCGCGCCCTGCGGTGGAACTTGGCTGATATAGGCGCACTGGATCCAACTCTGGAATCATCTTGTCCAGAACCTTGGCGATCTCTGGCGGTGGGTAGCCTTCATTTCTGGCACACCACACAGCGATCGAAGGATGATTGCGAACCCGCAGGACCTTGTCCTTGACATTCGCAAGATAGATTTTCAAGTCGTCCGGATTCGGTCCGTCGCTAGGATTGGGCTGAAAAAATTCATCCCAGATAAGAATTCCATATTTATCGCACAGTTCGTAAAAGTCTTCGCTGGTGCTTTGGCCGACCCAGTTGCGGATCATATTCATGTGCGCCATCCGGTGCATGTGGATTTCCGCATCCAGGCGGGTGCGGGGGATTCGCTTCATGGCCTCATCCAGTCCCCAGTCGCCGCCACGAATGAATACCGGCACACCATTGACAGAGATCGTAAGGTTGTCCGATCCGGGCATTTCATATGTGATTTTTCGAATGCCGAACGTCGTATCCTTGGCGTCGGAATCTTTTCCGTGCTGCACAAATTGCAGGCGCAGCGTGTAGAGATTTTGAGGGCCATAGCCGTTCGGCCACCACAGCTTTGGATTGGATACATGCAGCGTTGCGGTCGTCTTGGGATCGAATGCGACGACTTGGGTACTATGCGGCGCCAGCGTCAGCTTTCGCGAAAACTTCACGTCACCGAAGCTGGCCTCGAGCAGGCCCTTCTGCTGCTTCTCGGACGTATTCTCGATGGTTGTTTTCACGGTCACATCGGCGGAGTCGATCCGCGGCAGTGGCAGATCAGTAGTGATGTACGGATTCTCGATGAGTACCGGTCCCGATGCGGATAGCCATACCTTCTGCCAGAGGCCCGTGTCGCGGTCGGCGACGGAAGGCAGCCAGTCCCATCCGATGGTCGATAGAAACGTGGGTCCATCGATTGCCGTGATGCCACCATTCAGGCCCACTCCATTGGCAATCGTGTGTTGGTGTGGGATCCCAGGATGCGGCTGCGGAAATACCTGCACCGCCAGAACCGCCGTCTTGCCCGGTCCAACCAGCTTCGTAATATCAAATCTTCCGCGAATGAAGGCGCCTTCAATGGTGCCTACGTGCGTCCCATTCACCCACACTTCCGATCGAAAATTCGCTCCATCGAAATGAAGCGCCACAGATCGGTGCGCGTATTTCTTTGGCACGGAGAACGTCGTGCGGTACCAGTAGGACGTCTTATTCAGGCTCTCCGGGATCGACCGGCTATTCTCGCCATAGAGTGGCTCCGGATACACCCCATCGTTCACGAGGCTGGTCAGCACCGTGCCCGGTACGGTTGCCGTTAACCAGCCTTGAGGCTGGTAGGCTTCAGACGAAATCGCGGCGCCTGCATCCGAAACCTTGGCGGCACCCTGCAGTTGCCAGCCTGAACTTAGCTCGACAGGCGCCGGAGGCGCCGTCTGCGCATCCATTGGAACGCTGCGGAAGGCTAGGGCAGTCAACGCGACAATCAACCAGGCGGATATGTTCCGAAGCGCGGGCATGTTTCCTCTCTCTGCGACTATCAACGAATTTTCTGGATGAGATCAGGTGGGAAGGTCGCCCGTTGCGAATAGAATTCAACGGCGGCCGGCCTCAGTTCTGCCATACGCAACACTATATTCGCCGCGTTGCATGCCACACAACGCAAGCCCGTTGCACTCGCTGAATTCTTTGGGGTGTGGTGGGGCGCTTTTTCCCGTTCTGCCGGGTCGCAATCCAGATTCCGAGATCGCTAAGTTATTTTATGGGGCCGCGACAAATCATTGTTGCCACGTACGCCGCGCCAAAACCATTGTCGATATTGACGACCGTGACGTTGGGCGAGCAGGAATTCAACATCCCCAGGAGCGCTGCCAAGCCGTGAAATGAAGCGCCATAGCCAATGCTGGTGGGCACGGCGATCACCGGAACGCTGACAAGTCCTCCCAGCACGCTTGGCAGAGCGCCTTCCATTCCGGCGCAGACGATAATCACACGCGCGTGTTGCAGTGCGTCGCGATGAGCCAGTAAACGATGCAGACCGGCGACACCGACATCGTAGAACCGGTCGACTTCTCCGCCGAAAATATCGATGGTCACTGCGGCTTCTTCTGCCACGGGAATATCGCTGGTACCGGCACATACGACGGCAATTCGCGCTCGATTCGGGTCGGCGTTTTTTTCTCTTTGGCGAAGCGCAATGGCGCGCGGAACTGGAAAATATTTGGCGGCGGGAACCCGCTGCAGAACGGCATTGAACGTGGATACATCGGCGCGGGTAGCGAGGACCTCGACGCCGCTGGCTGCCATGTGCTCGAAAATTTCAGCTACTTGTTCGGGCGTTTTGCCGGAGGCGAGGATAACTTCCGGCAACCCGGTACGAAGAGACCGGTGATGATCGACCTTGGCAAAGCCGATGTCCTCAAAGGGCAGGCGCGCGAGCTTTGCCGAAGCGTCTAGCGGAGACACGGCCCCGCTTTTGACGCTTTCGAGCAGGCGCAGCAGCGTTTCTTGGTCCATGATCGTTCGCTCTTTCTGAATTACTCGCGGGGTGTCGTTTGGTAGATCGCGAGCGCAGTTTGCATCACGAGCTTCAACGGCACAGCGTGTTGTTCAGCGCAACGCCTGCAATCTTCATACTCTGGCGCTGCATTTACTTCCACGCCGTTCAGCAGTCCGATTTTTATCCTGATTTCGCCCCACTGCGTTAGCACGTTGACGAATTTTCGGTCAAGGCAGGCGCGGCGTTCTTCGCGAACGCGCACCCCCAGCGTGCTAGTTTCGCGAAACAGAAGCCTCTGCAACGGCTCGACGTGGGCGCGGTCGCACAAAATTGTAATAAGCGTCGCCAGCCTATTTTTCTTCATCTGGACGGACGAACACATCACGTCGAGAGCTCCGGCCTGCAATGCACGTTCTGTGAAGTCGCCCAGGATTTGAGGGTTCAGGTCGTCCACCGCAGTTTCCATCACGACGATGGTATCTCCAGTTATCGGTGTGGCTTCGCTGGTATCTCCAACGCTGAGACGGACGACGTTCGGAAAGCGTTTGGGGTTGCGCGATCCGCCTCCGTAGCCGATCTTGTCGACACGCATCGCGGGTGCCGGCCCGAAGGTGCAGTTGAGCGCGCGAACCAGGGCGGCGCCGGTGGGAGTGACCAGCTCCATCTGGATGCCGGAGGAGTAGGTCGGCACTCCCTGCAGCAATTCCATTGTCGCCGGCGCGGGAACAGGGAAGGTTCCATGCGCACATTCCACCGTGCCTCCGCCAACGTTCAGGGGCGAGCAGATCCAGGAGTCAGCGGCGAGAGCGTGCGCACCCACAGCACCAGCGACGATGTCCACAATGGAATCGATTGCGCCAACTTCGTGGAAATGAATACTCTCAATGGGGACGTTGTGAATTTTTGATTCCGACTCACCGAGCAATTCGAAGGCGCGGATGGCGGTCGACTTCGCCGTTGCGGCCAGCGGAGCGTGTTCAATCATCTTGCGAATGACGCTCAGGGATCGGCCGTGATGATGGTGTTCGTGATGAGAGTGATGATGGGTATGCGTGGTGTTGGCTGCGGCTTCCGCGCTGGTTCCATCGACCAGCACGCGTACTTTGCTGGCATTGATTCCGCTGCGATCTACTTTTTCAATTTCGAGAGTCGCGCCAATGGTTAACGAAGCCACGGATTCGTGGAGTAATTTTGGATCGACGCCGGCATCGACGAGCGCACCCAGAAACATGTCGCCGCTGATTCCGGCAAAGCACTCAAGATAAGCAATTCGCATAAAGTTTAAAGTTCCAAGGCGGCCGATGGCGTAGAGCGCTCCACGGTAGATCTATTGCAGGTTGGCCGAACGAATGGCCTCCACCGGAAGGATGGCGTTCATGGAGCCGGAGCGATAGCCCTCGCAGTCCAATGTGACATATTTAAAACCCAGAGCGCGAAAGCCAGCCGTCATGCGATCCATGGTTTCCATGTTCAGCGCGCGCGGCATTTCTTCGCGGGCAATTTCAATGCGAGCCATCTCCCCGTGATAGCGCACGCGGTATTGCCGAAATCCCATCTGATGCAACAGCGTTTCGCCGTATTCCACCTGCTGCAACACTTCTCGGGTCACCGGGCGTCCATATTCAACCCGCGAAGAAAGGCAAGCCGACGCGGGTTTGTCCCAGATGCGCAATCCCGTCTGCATTGCGAGTGTGCGGATTTCCTGCTTCGTCAACCCAGCCTCTGCCAACGGAGCGAGCACCCCGTGCGCGGTTGCCGCTTTTTGGCCCGGACGGTACTCGCCACGATCGTCGACGTTCATGCCGTACGCCAAATGCTGAAATCTGGACCCCCGATGTGCGTTTTCCATGACGGAGAAAAGTTCGTCTTTGCAGTGAAAGCAGCGCGTCGCGTCATTCTTCACATATTCGGGATCGTCCAGTTCCGCAGTCGTCAAAACTTGGATCGGGATCGAATGTTCTTCGGCAAAACGCAATGCATCCGCAAAGTGCGCGCGAGAGAGGCTGGCGGAGTCGGCGAGGACGGCCAGCATGGCGTCGCCTAGAACGCGATGCGCAGTATAGGCGAGATACGCCGAATCGATTCCGCCGGAATATGCAACGAGGACGCTGCCTAGTTCTCGGATACGATCTTCGAGTTGCGATTGTTTCTGCGAAAGTTCCATAGTTGCATTCGACCGATTTGCAATATCCAGTTTAGACGTCATTCCCACGATGAAAAATGGGCTGTTCGCCTGAAGCCTGGTGTAACAACGCCTGCTCCTCCTGAGAGTCAAGAGGTTTGTAGCTTTGCGCGACGTCCATCGCGAGGCGGAAATATGCTTCGTCGCCCGGAGGTATGGCCGCTGTAATGGAGTGGCCTAACGTATATCGCAGACCGAGCGCAGCCTGATGAGGGAAGTCCGCGGGTTCGTACCAGCACTTCGGGTGCGGATGTTCTTTCTTCTGGGAAGCGGGCCACATTGTCTTCGCCATGCTCTTGATGGCCAGCATGCCCACACCTTTTTCCTGCGCCTTCTGGATGACTGTGGGACCAAAGTTCGCCTGCGACACCAACACCCAGTTAATCGGGAACAGGACTGTGTCGAACGGATACCTGTCCATCGCCGCGACAGCCGTTTCCACGGAATGTGCGGAGAAGCCGATGAAGCGAACTTTTCCTTCCTTGCGCGCCGCCTCGAAGGTTTCCATGGCGCCGGCCGGCCCCAGCACCTGGTCCAATTCCGTCATCTTGGTTAGCGCGTGAAACTGGTAGAGATCGAGATGGTCCGTCTTGAGTAGCTGGAGAGATTCTTCCAGCGCAGCACGCGAACCCGCCTTATCGCGTTTGCTTGTCTTGCAAGCTAGAAAGGTTTTTTCGCGATAAGGGGCCAGCGCGGGGCCAAGCAGTTGCTGTGCATCACCATAACTGGGGGCTACGTCGAAATAATTGATGCCGCGGTCCACCGCTTCCGCAACAATATTTTTGGACGCCGAAGGAGTGCTGTTCATCACCACAATGCCGCCCATGCCAATGATGGAAAGATGGACATCTGTCTTGCCAAGACGCCGTCGCGCAATCGGTTCGGTATTCTTTACTGTGCCGGATGCGGCCCACGAAGGAGACAAGCTTCCGCCGCTGGCCGCGAAGGCCGCGAATGTTCCCTGCTTGATGAAATCTCGACGTTCCATGGGTTCCTCCTTGGTTGGAATCGACCCAAGCGCAGGACGCGCAACAATAGGTGCCATTGTCTCACGGCGATTTACGAGTCGGCGCGCCCAGGATTTCAGCATAGTCTGTATCAGGCAGCATTTCTACCTGGGCTCGGACAAGGTCAATATGAGACATGAAGTATGATGCAGGAATTTTCGCGGCGCACCGGTTGGAACTTGGAAAAGACCGCATATGCAGCGGCTTTGGAGCGATTGCACGCGGATGAAAAGTCGATTTTCGACTTGACCGCATCGAATCCGACGACGTGCGGATTCGACTACGATCGGGCAGGAATTCTTGAGGAGTTGAGCCGGCCGGAATGCCTGAAATATGAAGCGGATCCACGCGGGCTGCGGATCGCGCGCGCGGCCGTTGTCGAATACTATGCCAAGGCCGCCACGAGCCAAATTTCGGCCGAGCAGCTCTTCCTAACGACAAGCACCAGCGAGGCCTATAGCTATCTGTTTCGGCTGCATTGCGATCCCGGTGCGGAAATCCTGATTGCGCAACCCAGCTATCCTTTGTTCGATTTTCTGGCCGACCTAGATGATGTGCGCCTGGTGCCGTATCCACTGTTTTACGATCACGGATGGCACGTCGATATGGCGGCTTTGATCGCACGCATCACATCGCGGACTCGCGCCGTTGTGGTGGTCCATCCTAACAATCCCACCGGACATTTTACTTCGCTAGCGAAACGAAAAATGCTCGAGAGCATGTTTGCAAGGAGCATGGCGTTGGTGCTGATTGTCGACGAAGTGTTTCTCGACTACGCACTCGAGACCGCGGACGCGCGCGAGAATGCGCATAGCAGTTTCTCGGCGGGAGAACATCCCGTGCTGACCTACGTGCTCAGCGGCTTGAGCAAGGTGGCCGGATTGCCACAGATGAAAGCAGCCTGGATTGCAGCGTTTGGTCCTAAGAAGTTGCTGGAAGCTGCTACAACCCGATTGGAAGTGATTGCGGATACGTTTCTCTCGATGAATGCGCCGGTGCAGCACGCCATGCCGTATCTGCTGGCGAATCGCAGCAGCGTGCAGCAGCAAATTCGGCAGCGCGTGCGCGAAAATCTGGAGGAACTAGATCGGCGGCTTGCCGAGGCTTCAACGAATTCGCGTCTGCGAATCGACGGCGGATGGTATGCGGTGCTGCGAGTGCCTGCCCTTATGAGTGGTGACGAGTTGGCGATTCGTCTCATGGAGCAGGAGCGTGTTGTCGTGCATCCGGGACACTTCTACGGATTCGATGGGGATGGCTGGATTGTTCTCAGCTTGCTGCCGCCGCTGGTCGAATTTGCAGAGGGAATTACGCGGCTCCTTCGTTCCATCGCTTGATCTGATGATGCCGCGCCAATGCGACCGCACCTCTCTAGGAGTTGATCAGGAATGGATTTGTTTCCCGTTCCTCGCCAATCGTGGTCGCAGGTCCATGGCCCGGAATGACTCGCGTGTCATCTGGCAACGGCAGGAGCCGTTCTTTCAGAGAATGCAGGATTTTGTTGAGGTCGCCGCCGGGAAGGTCTGTGCGGCCGATCGAACCTGCAAAGAGAGTATCGCCTGCCAGCAGAAGCTGGGGGCCAGGCATGTGCAGGCAAATGCTGCCCTCCGTGTGTCCGGGTGTGTGCAGCACTTGTGTGGGCTCGCCGGCAATAGTCAGCGCCAACAGATCGGAAGCGTCAGCATCCGGGGCCGTCACTTCAGGCACGCGAACTCCCAGCCAACCTGCCTGCATATCCATCATTTTCAACAGCGGAAGATCGTTTTGATTCATGTAGATTGGAGCACTTGTGGCGCGCTTTAGCAGCACTGCACCGCCGACATGATCGATGTGGGCATGGGTGACGATGATCTGCTCCACGGTCAGCTGGTGCCGTTGCAGCACCGCAAGAATCCGATCGATATCCGCTCCAGGATCGATCACCGTAGCCCGCAGGGAAGTCTCGTCTGCGAGAATGCTGCAGTTGCAGGCGAGCGGGCCGACGGGAAAAATCTCGTGAATCATAGGCAAAAGAGCAGCGAAGACGGATGGGTAGATTCAGACGCTGGCCCTTCGCCAGCGGGTGGTTCCGGCGACGGACTTGATGTCAATTCGCTTCTGGATTCCGCGTTCTCGCGGCTCAACCAGCTACTTCTTGTGCGGGGTGCTCTGCGCTGGCGCCGACTGAATTCCCTGCAACACGGAATGGCCGGTACTGTGACGCGCGACCAAAACCGTCAACGAGATAGACGTAATCGCAAAGATGATCGCACACCAAGTGGTCACCTTGGTGAGAATATTGACGGTTCCTCGGGGGCCAAAGGCGGTCTGGGACCCTTGGCCGCCAAACGCGCCAGCCAGATCCGCGCCTTTGCCAGGCTGCAATAGGATAATCCCGATCAAAACAAAACAAACGACGACGTGAAGAACGGTAAACAGATAAATCATTGGGTCACTTTCGACGAGTAAACTGTGTGCGCAATGGCGACAAAACGCCTGGTTCCTGGTGCGGAAGGGGGGACTTGAACCCCCATGCCTTTCGGCGCCACCCCCTCAAGATGGTGTGTCTGCCATTTCACCACTTCCGCGGAATGCGCTTAGACCAACTATACCATCTGGGCTGCGGGTTTCGCTGTCGGCGAGAGGAGGTTCATCGGCAGGGGTCCCGATTGTTCCGCATGCAACAACAGACGCTTACGCTCGGAAGCCAAAGGTACAACAGGAAATCGGTTGCGACCATCTGAACTGACAGAGGAGACATCATCTTGTCGAACAATGACAACGCAATCCGCACGGTACGGTCGGTGATTCAGGTACTTCACGATGGCCAACGAGGAATGGCGGCCATTGGCGCCGAGCTGAAGAATGAATCGGCCAAACATTATTTTCTACAAGAAACGCAATTGCGAGCAGAGTATGCGGCGGAACTGGAGAATGAACTTCATCGCCTGGGAGTCCACGACGTGAAAGAAGGTGGCACCGCGGCCGGCACGGTTCACCGGGTCTGGGCCGACCTGAAGGCGCAACTCGGTGGCGGCGACCATACGCTACTGCAGACAGCGGAAGAGGGAGAAGACGAAGCTAAGGAGAAATACGCAGAAGCCCTGAATGAAACTTTACCCGGAAACATCGCCGATTTACTGCGCGAACAACAGGCGCATATTCTCGAAGCCCACGATAAAATTCGCAGCTTTCGAGACAGCGCCGCCGCATGAAAATGGATTCAGTCGCGCAGGGCAATTCGGATTGCTGAGGGGCCTGCCGCCAGCCAAGTGATGCGAACCTGGTATCTATAGCTTTGACAATTGCGCTTGGAAATAGATACCAGGGATAGAGCGATGTATGCTGCCGGCAAAGTTCGGATCGGGATTTCTGGATGGACGTATCCTCCCTGGAGAGGCGTATTTTTTCCAACGAAGTTATCTCAGAAACTCGAACTGGAATATGCCGCAAGCGTTTTTCGAACGATTGAAATCAATGGAACGTTCTACTCGTTGCAGCGGCCATCCAGTTACCAGTCGTGGGCGGACCGCACTCCACCAGACTTCATGTTTTCCGTCAAAGCGCCTCGATACATCACCCACATGCGCCGGCTTCGTGATGTTGAAACTCCTCTGGCAAACTTCTTCGCTTCCGGCATTTTGAAGCTAGGCGCGAAGTTGGGACCGATCCTGTGGCAGCTTCCGCCAAGTTTCAAATACTCAAAGGAGTTGATTGAAAGCTTCCTCGAGCTACTCCCGAGAAATACAACGGAGGCAGTTGAGGTGGGAAAGAAACACGATCTCATGGTGGAAGGAAGATCTTTCCTGGAGACAGACCGAAATCGTCCGCTACGCCATGCGATGGAAATTCGTCACGCCAGCTTTGTGATTCCCGACTTCATTACGACGTTGCGCAAACATAACGTCGCGCTGGTTTGTGCGGATAGTGTGGAGTGGCCGCGCCTGATGGATGTGACCTCCGACTTTGTTTATTGCCGCCTGCACGGTTCCAAGGTGTTGTATTCGAGCGGCTACAGCAAAACCGCAATTGAAGAGTGGGCTGGGCGCGTGGCGAATTGGGCGAAGGGCGCCGAATCAAGCGATGGCGACTATGCCAGCACGAGAAAAGCCGTTAGCTGCGCGAAAAGAGATGTCTTTGTGTACTTCGACAATGACGTAAAAGTTTGCGCGCCAAGAGATGCGAAACGATTGCAGGCCCGCATGGAAGAATTGCTGTCGTGAGTGGTGTGGGTACATTTCGGCGCGAAAGGTCTCGGTTGTATAGAAGCATCGACGAAGACAGTTTTTCTTTGTTCGGCGCATGAATCCTAACGTGAAGCGAGGGACAACAACCCACATTTACGATTCATCTGACTTAGATACGGGATATATCCCGTGTGGAGTCAGACAATGCCAAAAGAAGAACATAGCAGAGCCGCCGAACACCATGACAACGCAGCCAAGTCTCACCGCGAAGCAGCGGACAGTCACGGTCGCGGGGATCATGAGCAAGGTTTTCAGCATTCAACACGAGCCTATGAGAACTCGACGCGAGCTCATCAAAGCTCGACCGATGCGCACGAGCGTTCCAAGATGAGCCGCTCCGAAGCCGGTTCCAAGGGTGGCAAATCTTTGAGCCCGGAGGAGCATGCGCGGGCAGGCTCCCAGTCTCATAAGAACGATAATCGCTAGCCAGTCGCCATAGTGCACCCACGAAGGGTGGTGCGGACTCTGTCAATTTGAACGTCTGCGCCGCCCTTCAAACTGTTCCTTAGTCCGATACTGAATTCAAAACGTCCTCCTCTGTTGCTTTGCTACAGTAGCACTAGAATGCACGCCCGCATCTTTCCCCTGATCAGTCGATTCTTTGATTTTTTTACGATTGGATTCACTGCGCTCTTTCCCCTGATTAATCCGCTGGGATCTGCGATGTTGTTTTTGGGCCTAGCCGGACCTGCTGACGCGATTGTGTATCGGCGGCTCGCTTGTAGAATTGCGCTCTACACGGCTCTCTTCCTGATGGTGGTCGATTTGGCGGGAGCGCTGGTCTTGACGTTTTTTGGGATATCGCTCCCTGTCATCCAGGTCGCCGGGGGCCTGGTTCTTGCATCCATGGGTTGGAATCTATTGAACCAACCGGATGCTCCGGAAACGGCGCAAGTCTCCGGGCCTTCCAGCTCACTGGAAGAACTCGACTCAAGAGCCTTCTATCCTTTTACCTTTCCTCTGACCGCTGGCCCCGGGACCGTCGTGGTGACTCTGACGCTGGCGGCGCATGCTGAACAACCGACCTCCATTGGAAGCATTTTCAGCCACCTCGGACTTTTCGCGGCAGTGGTGGTGTTGTGCGTCATGGTCTATTTCGCTTACGGTTACGCACCCGCCTTGGCGCGCAGGATATCCCGGCAGACAATTCACGGAATTCTCCGGATTATCTCATTTATTTTGTTGGCGATCGGGGTGCAGATTTTTTGGCGCGGGGCGGAAGTGTTGTTGCGGGAGGCGCTCCGCATTCAGGGCTAGAGGCGCGGTGGTCTTCCTTTTCATATGTTTGGAGCTAAAGCCGATTCGCGAGTTCAAGGCTGAAGTGCCCGGTTGGCTATTGATTTTTAGAGGTTTTCTTCGTAAAATAGGAGATGGTTCACGCCTTCGCACCCCTCTGCAAGGGTGTTGGTACATTCTCTCGTTGAACCCGCACACACACTCTAGCCAGCAAAGGAATAGCGAATTCATGGCAAAACGCCGCGGAAATCCAAACTGGGGCAAGCCCGAACCGATCGGTCCGGTAGTGCCTACGGTGACTTCTTTTGAACAGGTTGTCAAGGAATACAAACTAACCCCGGACCAATACATTCGGTCCACGCGTTTGCGGGAATGGGCACGCCGGAACAAAAACTCGAAGTATATTCCGGAAGCCCTGCTCGAAGCCTGGGGTTTTGAGATCGAATCTTCGCTCTAAAAAATCAGTTCGAATTAGGAGATGCCACCTCAGTTGAGGTGGCATCTCTTTTGCGGGAAAATGTTCGCGACAACTCGTCTCGGTACAATAAGTGCAATGGTCACGCCCACTCCATTCGTCGATGTTCCAACCGCACTCGAAGAAATTCGTGCCGGCCGTATGATCGTCGTGGTCGACGATGAAAATCGCGAGAATGAAGGCGACCTGACCTTGGCCGCGGAGTTCGTCACACCGGAAGCCATCAATTTTATGGCGCGTTTTGGACGCGGTCTCGTCTGCCTCACGCTGACGGAAGATCGAGCGGATCATCTTCGTCTGCGCCCTATGACGGAAGAAAATACCTCGCGTTTCGGCACAGCTTTTACAGAGAGCATTGAGGCTCGTGAAGGAGTGACGACGGGAATCAGCGCCCATGATCGTGCCCACACGATTCGTGTCGCCATTGACCCTACGTCTGGAGCAGCAGACCTGGCGCGACCGGGACACGTATTTCCTCTGCGGGCTCGTCGCGGAGGAGTGCTGGTGCGGGCCGGCCAGACGGAAGCGTCAGTGGATTTGGCGCGCATGGCCGGGCTAATTCCCGCGGGGGTGATCTGCGAAATTATGAAGGATGACGGCACCATGGCGCGCGTGCCCGACCTGATTGAGTTTTGCGGAGAGCATGACATCAAGTTGCTAACGGTTGCAGAACTGATTCGATATCGCCTGCAAAACGAGCGCAACATTTATCGTGTGGCGGAATCGATGCTGCCGACCCCGTTTGGCGAGTTCCGCATGATCGCTTACGAAAGCGAAGTGGATGGTGACGAAAGCCATGTCGCACTCGTCTATGGTGATGTTGCCGAAGGTGACGAGCCGGTCCTTGTCAGGGTGCACACCCATTGTCTGACGGGCGACGTGTTTGGCACCCCGTTATGCGATTGCCAGCAGGTGGTGCGGCGATCGCTGCAGATGATCTCTGAAGCGGGACGCGGCGCTTTGATATATCTGCATAACAACACAAAGGGTTTTGGCATCGATACTAAAGGGCCGCAGGCGGGGCTGGTGTTTCATCGCGACTTGCGCGTGCACGAGCGCAATGAAGACCGGCAATATCGAATCCTTCGTCAGGTAGGGTTAGGCGGCCAGATTCTTTCTGACCTGGAGATTCACAAGATTCGCCTGCTGACGAACACGCCGACGCACGTTCCCGCGCTGCAGGGCTTCAACGTCGAAATTGTGGAGCAGGTTCCCATCCCCATGGAAAAACCATCTTTGTTGGTGCGGTAGCCTGCGGTCGCATTCAGTGTCGCGCCTCAACAGCACAGCTGACGACTAGACGTGAAGTTTGTGGTCCGGCAAAGACGGTAGCAGGCTGGCGAGACCTTCTCGCTGCAAATCTTCCTGAAGATGGCGAACGCCGCGGAACAAAAGGCTATGCATGCCGAGGGCCCGCGCGCCCTCTACATTTTCCATGCGGTCGTCGAGAAAGAGCGCTTCGTCGGCGCGAACGCCCAATTTTTCCAATGTATGTTCGTAGATGGCAGCCATCGGTTTGATCAAGTTCAACTCACAGGACCAGGTCAGGTGATGAAAGCGGTCCAGCCAGCCAAAGTTTGTTCGCATGTAGGCGAGCAGGTCTTCGCCCATGTTCGACAGGATGGCAATCTTTATTCCCGAAGCACGAACATGATTCACCCACTCCAGCATGATGGGGTCGACAGTCGCCCATAATAGAACGTCCTGTTCGATCAGCGCTTCGATTTCTTCCGCAGAAAAAGACACCCCCGCATCGCGAGCAATGGTCGCCCAGTAGGTGTGTCCATTTAATGTGCCACGGTCGTAATCCAGTCGATAGCGCCAGTAATGCGCGTCGAAAACCCCCGGCGAAAGCCCGGAGATTTCCAGTAGGCGTGCGCGTGCGCCTGGTTCCGGCGGACCGGACAGCACAAGGCCGTAATCGAAAATGACAGCACGTAGAGTCATGGCTCGTTTGAAACTCGTTGGTACATTGCCTTTCATTCATTTGCAAGCGCGAAGAACGATCGGCATTAGCGGGCAATCGGAAAAACATTTATTGCCAGATCACACGCAAGCCTTTGTATTTTCGGAAGCATTGATCGCGCGAAACTACGGGGAGATCGTCGGCGAGGGCGGTCGAGATAATCAGGCGATCGAAGGGATCGTTGTGATGCAACGCCAGGTCGAACAGTCGATCCGTATGATGGCGGCGAAGCGGGTAGGAAAGAATCGACGCGCTGGAGCAGATCGCCGCGAATTCGGATCTGGTTAGCTGAAGCTTGCCAATTCGGCTTTTGATCGCAACCTCCGCTTCCGACGCCACGCTGAGCAGCAGTTCCACCTCTGGATCTTCAAGAATACGCCGCACTCTCACAGGCATCGTTGCAAAGCCTTTGGGGGTGGCGATATCGATGACAACATGAGTATCG
Organism: uncultured Acidobacteriota bacterium; assembly: GCA_963817855.1. Taxonomy (GTDB): domain Bacteria; phylum Acidobacteriota; class Terriglobia; order Terriglobales; family Acidobacteriaceae; genus JAKAAZ01. Next base: position 1,324,164 of record CAWFQA010000001.1, read on the forward strand.
AGCAAAACTCTTCCCGCCATCAGACGTCGCCCGCAAGCCAGGCGTCCAGGTTCTCCTGCGATCGCGCCCAGTTGGGATCGACCACGATTTTTTTCTTGCCGAGAACGCCGAATACCCGCTTGCGGAGCGGCTCCTCTGTTTTGCGTACAATCTCAACCACAGGGATGCCGCGCTTGGTGATCGTCACGCGGATCCCGGCCTCGGCCTGTTTGATCAGCTCGGGCAGCTTGTTCTTCGCTTGCGATACTGTGTACGTCATTTGTCCATTATAGCTATCAAGATAGCCATCTGCAAGGCGGGTCTCGGCTTCAGTTTTGAAGCAAGGGCTTTGGACGCACCTATGAAGGGGTATAGTTCACGATTTGGGAAAAGGATTGCGCATCGAGACTTGCACCGCCCACCAACGCGCCATCGATATCCTGCTGGCTCATCAGGGCGCTGGCGTTGTCCGGTTTGACGCTGCCGCCGTAGAGGATGCGCATGTTGTCGGCGATTTCGCGGCTCAGCGAGCGCGCGACTTGCTCGCGGATGATGTGATGAGCGTCCGCAGCCATTTCCGGAGTGGCTGTTTTCCCGGTGCCGATCGCCCATACCGGTTCGTAGGCAATCACGATCGAATGAGCGGCGTCGTGTGCGATGCCATGGAGCGCTTTCGACGTCTGGCGCAGCAAAACTTCTTCTGTCTGGCCAGCTTCGCGCTCGGCCAGCAATTCTCCAACGCAGACAATCGGCGTTAATTTGTGCTTCAGAGCCGTGTGCAGCTTTTTGTTGACGGTTTCATCGGTCTCGCCAAAATACTGGCGTCGTTCCGAGTGGCCTAGGATGACATGCGTGCATCCGCATGCCACCAGCATCGGCGCGGAGATCTCACCGGTGAAGGCCCCTTCTTCCTGCCAGATCATGTTCTGTCCGCCGACGTGGACGTGACTGCCGCGAGTTCCCGCAATAACAGCGGCAATGTCGACGAAGGGGGGGCAGAGAACAATCTCGTCACGGGTGTGCTTGTGAACCAAGGGGAGAAACGCTATAACAAATTCGCTCGATTGGGAGGGTGTCTTGTACATTTTCCAGTTAGCGGCAATCAGGGGCTTGCGAGTGCTCACGCGGTCTTCTCCGTCAGGGCTTCTACGCCGGGTAATTTTTTGCCTTCAAGGAACTCAAGTGACGCGCCACCGCCGGTCGAAATGTGTGTGATTTTATCGGCGACTCCGGCTTTGTGAACCGCAGCCACAGAATCTCCGCCACCGACAATGGAAATTGCCGAAGGGCTGTCGGCAACAGCCTGAGCGACCTGCATGGTTCCATGGGCAAAGGCCGGCATTTCAAAGACTCCCATTGGCCCATTCCAAATGATGGTTCGAGCGCGGGAGATTTCATCGACAAACAGATCGATGGTTTCCGGGCCAATGTCGAGGCCCATCCAGTCAGCGGGAAAGGGTTTGTCGCCGGCGGAGATTTTGGTTTGCGCGTCAGGGGCAAACTTGTTCGCTAACACGTGATCGACCGGCAGCAAAAAACGCACACCGCGCTTTGCTGCCGTTTCCATCGCTTCTCGCGCCACATCCAGCTTGTCCACCTCCAAAAGCGACTTGCCGACATCCTGGCCCTTGGCTTTGAGGAAGGTGTAGGCCATGCCGCCACCGATCAGGAGCGCATCGACTTTATCGAGCAGGTTGTGGATCACCTGAATCTTGTCTGAGACCTTGGCCCCACCGAGAATCGCGATGAACGGCTTTTCCGGATCGCTCAACGCCTTGCCCATGTACGTCAATTCTTTTTCCATCAACAAGCCGGCGGCGGATTTCGCCACAAAATGAGTGATGCCTTCCGTGGACGCGTGGGCGCGATGGGCGCTGCCGAAGGCGTCATTCACGTAAAGGTCGCAAAGTTTTGCCAACTGCTTTGCAAACGCTGGGTCATTCTTCTCTTCTTCCGCATGAAAGCGCAGGTTCTCCAGCAGCAGCACCTGGCCGGATTCCAACATGCGCACCATCTCTTCCGGGGTTTCTCCCACACAGTCAGGCGAGAAGCCGACATTGACCGACTGGCCGAGACTGTGTCCCAGAAGCTGGCGCAAGCGATCGACGACCGGGCGCAGGCTCATTTTGGCATTAGGCTTTCCCTTGGGGCGGCCCAGGTGTGAGGCAAGAATCACTTTGGCGCGGTGACGCAGGGCATATTCCAGCGTCGGCAATGTCTCGCGGATGCGCGTGTCATCCATGATCTGGGTGCCGTCTTCCGACAGAGGGACATTAAAGTCCACGCGAATCAGGACGTGCTGATGTTCCAGGGAAAGATCGCGAATCGATAATTTTGCCATAGGGTTTTTCACTTGCTTGTTTGTATGCTGATGGAATTCTAATACTTTTCCTGCATGCGACACTCGTCCGCCACCGTAGACAAGCGGCGGAGAAGCGGACAAATAGCTGTTGCTTGCCTCATAGCACGCGCGCGTTGATTTCTGCGTGTGCTATTCAGCTATTGCTTAGTGTCGAGTGGATGTTTTCCGTCCTGGAAAAACTGGTTCTGAAGCGCGAGACTGGTCTGGTCCGCTTTTACGGCACGGATAGCTTCCCCGATGCCGCTGACCCAGGCTTTCATATCCATTTCACCGAGCTTCGCGTTGGCATATTGGGCGTAGCCGGCATAGTGATTCGGAAATTTTGCATACCACCAGATGCCGGTGTACAAGCCGGACGGAAGATGTGCTCGGTCCTGATCCGCGCCCGACTCCTGGCCGACGCGGTTCATGTGCACCAAATCGGGGCGCGAGACCATCATGAGCGAAGTTTCAGTTTCGCCAGCATGTTCGTCCACCTTGTCTTTCAATGGCGGGGCATTGGCTGCTTGATGGTGCAAGCCGTAGATGTAGACGACATAGTCTTTCGGTGAATCGAGCTGCGACTGCGCGAAGTACGGCAGAAAACTTTCATTCCCGCCATGGCCGTTCACAATGACGATTTTCTTACAGCCGTTGCGGGCCATCTCATTTGTAGTTGCCTGCAACAGTTCCATCTGAATTTTGGCGGAATAGGAGACTGTTCCCGGCTCATGGCGCGCCTCCGCAATCTGACCAAAATAATAGGGCGGAAAGACCACCGCGTACTCCTGCTTGACCGCCTGGAGCGACGCGTAGCGCACATTAATGAGATCCGTGCCAATCGGAAGCTGGGTGCCGTGTTTCTCCAAAATGCCGAATGGCAGAAGGCACACTCCTTCCGACTGCTGGATCGCGTGAATAAAGTCGGGCCCGGTGAGTTCCTCCCATTTGGGAGAAAGTGCGGTGGTATTCGCCGGCTGGGTCGAACTGGGAGGATTGGACTGAGCCCGCCCGTATGCAGCGGGAATCAGCAAGGCCGTGAAAACGCAGATACAGGTCAGAGGGCGGAGTAAGGCTCGCATCGGATCTCCATTCTGAATTAGGTCGATGATTTCTATTCCGACAGCACAGCTTCGGCTTCAATTTCAATGCGCCACGACGGGTTCAGCAGTTTTGCGACGACAACCATGGTAGCAGCGGGACGGATGGAACCGAAAAATTCTCCGTGAACACGGCCTACTTCTTCCCAATCCTCTACGTGGGTCAGGTACATACGGGTCCGCACTACATCTTTCAGCTCGGCTCCAGCCTGTTCGAGAATCTTTTGAATGATGTTCAATATGTGGCGGGTCTGGTCAGCAGCATTGGCTTGATCAGCGCCGACGGGTCCGGTGCCGGAGACGTGGATCGTGTTTCCAATCCGGACCGCGCGTGAAAATCCGATGATGGGTTCATACGGTGACGAGCCAGGGATGTTTTGTCGCATCGTGCTGCTCCGAAAAAAATCTTGGATCGAGGTAGATTCCTCCGGAGACGCTGCGGAAACCTCTCCGCGACATCTCCAGATCGTCTTGATCCTGCGGCGACTGCGTCCTACAGACCCTTCTTGGTGAGGAAGAGGATCAGGTCCTTGACGCGAGAGGAATAGCCCCACTCATTGTCGTACCAGCTGAGCACCTTCACCATGTTGCCGACCACCTTGGTCAGCGGAGCATCGACGATCGAGGACAGCGGATTGCCACGGAAGTCGGACGAGACCAGAGGTGCTGTCTCAAAGCCCAGAATGCCCTTTAGCGGTCCTTCTGCAGCGGCCTTGAGTGCGCCGTTGACAGACTCCACGGTGACCGGCTTCTCGGTTTCGACAGTTAGATCGACGACGGATACCACGGGAGTCGGAACGCGTAGCGAGAAACCGTCCAGCTTGCCCTTCAGCTCCGGTATCACCAAGTGCAGCGCCTTGGCTGCGCCGGTCGAGGTCGGAATGATGTTGAGCGATGCAGCACGGGCGCGACGAAGATCCTTGTGGGGGAAATCGAGCGTGACCTGATCGTTGGTGAAGCTGTGGATCGTATTCATCAGGCCAGAGACGATGCCGAAGTTTTCCAGCAGATACCTTGGCCAGAGGAGCCAGGCAGTTCGTAGTGCAGGAAGCATTCGAAATCACGTTGTGCTTGGCCGGATCGTACTTGTTCTCATTCACGCCTAACACCACGGTCAAATCTTCGTTGGTGGCAGGGGCGGAGATAATGACTTTCTTGACGGTCGGTCCCAGGTGAGCTTTCGCCTTGGCAGCGTCCGTAAAATGTCCGGTTGATTCGACGACAATCTGGGCGCCGACGGAGTCCCAGGGAAGCTTGGCGGGGTCTCTTTCAGCAAATACCTTGATTTTCTTTCCGTCTACGCTGATGAAGTCGTCGCCGAACTGCACGTCGTTCTGCAGATTGCCAAGAACAGAATCGTGCTTGAGCAGATGAGCCAGCGTTTTTGGATCAGTCAGGTCATTGACTGCAACAAATTCGATCTCTGGGTTGCCTAAAGATGCTCGCAGCACATTCCGGCCGATGCGGCCAAAACCGTTGATGCCAACCTTTACTGCCATGGGAAATTTCCCTCCTGTGATGAACGATGAATGATAAATATAGTGGATACACTTCCATTGTACGATGCCGCGCTGGACGGCTCGCGCGATGCGGGACACACGCAACGGCTGCGGATTCGAACCGGCTCTACGCGCAAAAGAAGTTATGCTGGATTTGCAAACGAAATTCTCTGACGGCCGCTCCGGTGACTGTGCAGTTTCAGGGCGAAGTCCGAGGAAATCGACAACCAGTTTGCAGCGTGTGCTGCCAATGTGTTACAAGCGCATCATGCGCGATTGGGTGCGCGAAAAACTAATGAGACGTCGCAAGAAGCCGGTGACCAACAATTCCGAGTCAACCGGAAAGATTGGCCACGAGATTCCGCAAGACCAGCCAACGCCATTACAACCGTCGTATCCTCAATCGCTCGAGCGCGAGGATGCAGCGAAAGTACCTGCTCGAGCCGAGCGCGTCGAGCCAGCTCCTGTTGCCGACGCGCCTGGAGCCGCTCCTTCCGATGCCATCGGCGAAAAAAAGTCAGGCCGGAATTGGAGAAATAGAAATCGGCATGGAAACCGTTCCGAAGGGCAAGCGGCCGGTCGTCGCGAGCCGAAGGCGGAACCACAAAGCAGCGGAGAATCGTCCATTCCAGAGCAGAATCCAAACCTGGTGATGGAGACGCAGCCAGAGTCGCTGGGCCAGCCACCGGCGGAGTTGCAGGCCGCGAAGTCTCCCAAGGGCTACGTGGTGCTCGCGATTGGATTGCCCGGATCCGGCAAGACGACCTGGTTCAAACGCCGGGGCGTCACGCCGCTTTCGAGCGACATGCTGCGAAGCATTCTGTTCGACGACATTACCGAACAACGCTATCAGGGGCTGGTGTTTTCGACACTGCGTTCTCTGTTGCGTGCGCGGTTGATTGCGAAAATGCCGTGGAACTATGTCGACGCGACCAACCTGTCGCCGCATGAACGACGCCAGTGGATCAAGATGGCCCGCAGCTTCGGATACGAAGTGCATGCTGTCTTCTTCGATGTGCCGTTCGAGGTGTGCATGGAGCGAAACATGCGCCGCGATTACATGGTGAATGAAGCCGCGATGCGCAGCATGGCGGAGCGACTGCGTCCGCCATCCTTCAAAGAAGGCTTCCATAAAATTACCGTCGTGCGCGTGAAAAGCGGCTCGGAAAGCTCTCCGGAGCCCGCAATTCCGATTGCGTGACGGTCATTTCAACCATCGATAGGGCCGCCTCATCGCGGTCCTCCGGTGAAATATGACAAATTCACAAATCGCCGCTTCACAAAACCCGCGAATTCCGAAAAAACAATCGTCGAACTTTGCTGCTCGGCGGGAAGTATTCAGAACGCTCCACGAGAGCGGTTGCTTTGTGATTCCGAACCCATGGGATCCCGGCACCGCCAGATATCTGCGCCATCTTGGATTTAAGGCACTCGCCACCACGAGTGCTGGCTTCGCTTTTTCCAGAGGCCTGCCGGATGCAGCCGGGGGCGCGTCACGCGACATTGTTCTTGATCATATTGCGGAAATTGTTGCCGCTGTTGAAATACCGATCAATGCCGATTTCCAGGCAGGCTACGCGCATGAGCCCGAAGGCGTGGCTGCGAATGTCAGGCTTTGCGTCGAAACCGGGGTCGCAGGACTTTCCATTGAAGATGCAACAGGTCGACGTGAGGAGCCGTTGTATGAGTTGCCCCTTGCAGTCGAAAGGATCAAAGCGGCACGCGCGGCAATCGATGCGTCGCGCGCGGACGTCCTGTTAACAGCTCGAGCCGAATGCTACTTGGTGGGCCATCCCAACTCCTTGCAAGATGCCATTCGCCGCCTGGAAGCGTACGCCGAGGCGGGCGCGGATGTTCTCTATGCCCCCGGACCGCAAACGCCGGAAGAGATTCGGGCGATCGTGGAGGCGGTTAGCCCCAAGCCGGTGAATGTATTGATGAGCTCGAATGCCGGCCTGACGATTGCAGACCTTGCAGCCATGGGGGTGCGTCGGGTGAGCGTAGGTTCTGCGTTGGCGCGGTCTGCTTGGACAGGCTTTGTCGAGGCTGCAAAAAAGATTGCGAACGAAGGGAGTATGGAAGGCTTCGAGGGTTCGATATCCTTCTCTGAATTAGAGGACTTCTTTCAGAATGATTTTGTGGAGAGGTCGTCGTAGACTTCGTCGAGTTGCGTCGAATTGAGAAAATGCCATGATTCAAATTCCTCCCACTGCCAAAATCGAAACGCGACCGGAACCCTGGATGCGCGGAACCCTAACAGAGTTTCCAGCCGAGCAGCGAGCCGTCTTGCATGCGCTAGAGTTGGCGAAAGAAGACATCGCGAAATGGTGCAGTCCACTCACCGGGGAAGAGTTTCACGCGCGCCCGTACGGGCTTGCGTCGGTGGCATTTCAATTGCGCCATATTGCCGGCAGTCTGGATCGATTGCTGACGTACGCGGAAGGAAATTCGCTGGACGCAGTGCAACTGAAACGGCTTGCGGCTGAAATGCTTCCTGAAGGGAGCAAGGAGCAAATCCTGGCGGAGTTTGACGCCGGACTGCGGGCTGCGGAGCGGCGGGTCCGCGAAATTGATTTTGCAAGTTGGCCACAACCGCGCGAGGTCGGCCGCAAAAAATTGCCCACCACGGTCGCAGGTTTGCTGATTCATTGCGCGGAACACGGCCAGCGCCATGTCGGCCAGGCGATTACAACGGCGAAAGTATTGTTAGCGCTGCGCGAACAGCCCTCGAGCTAAGGATTCACCGAATCCGCTTCTTCGGTAATATGCCCCATCTTGTCGCGTTTGACCTGCAGATATTTTTCGAAGCTTTCCTGGGACTCAACGACGGAAGATAGTCGTTCGACCACGCGAATGCCGGCCGATTCCAGAGCCGCAACCTTCTCCGGATTATTCGTCATCAGACGGACCTCGGTGATCCCCATCAGCTTTAAAACCTCCGCGGGAAGCTCATAACCGCGGCAATCTGCCTTGAACCCCAACTGCTCGTTGGCTTCGACGGTGTCAAGACCTTTGTCCTGCAGCGCGTAGGCTTGCAGTTTTGGCATCAGGCCGATCCCGCGACCTTCCTGTTGTTCGTACAGCAGGATTCCGGCGCCCTCCTCGGCGATCGTTCGCAACGCCAGCTCGAGCTGCAGCTGGCAATCGCAACGCAGCGAACCGAAGACATCACCGGTCAAACATTGAGAATGAATGCGAACGATCGGCGGCGCACTTGAAACATCTCCCATGACCAGGGCGACCATTTCCTCCGGCGCGTTCGACTGGGCCGGGGCCGTGGCGCACTCTAGATCGGGGGCCTCGCCTGCACGCGTTCCTACGAAGCCAAAGATACGAAAACGGCCCCAGCGAGTCGGGAAGTCGGCTTCGGCAGCTTTGCTGACACTTTCAAACGGCATACCTCGATTATAGGTCCGCAATCTTCCCTGCGAATCCGAACGGCGGACGGAGTAAAGTGAAGTCGTGATTGATTCGAAACTCATCCTGATCACACTGTTGGTCAAACTGGGCATCGCGGCTGCTCTTTCCAGCGCGCTTTCGCGGTCGATGGTGTTCAAAAATCTGTTACTCAGTACGCGCCGCAGTGCCGGCCAGATGCTGGGATTGCTGGCCTGTATCTGCGTTCCGCTGACACTCGGGGTATGGGTTCGCATTGTCGTGCAGAATTTTCTGGCCGCCGATATTTCTTTTGAAGCGGTCATTCTGGTGGCACTCTTGCTGGGCACAACGCCGGCCATCATCGCCGCAGCGTTTCTGTCGATTCCGGCAGTACTGCACCGCGAATATCTCACATTGCCGTTCAACCTGGTTGTTGCGTTGATCTTCGGCACCTACCGCGCGTTTGTTTCCGAGGAAGATATCTGGTCTTTTTCTCCGTTTGTAGACCTCAGCATCTATCGCTGGATCCGCAGAAATCTGATGCGTCCGCGCGTCGATCGCCAAATCTTGCTCCTGATGCTGATTCTTGGCATGCAGGTGATGCACAACTGGATTTCGCACCTGTATCCACGCCGTTTATTCGCGCTGCACTCGGATAGCTGGTTATTGTTTCTCGCCATCTGTATATGCGCGCCGATGGTCGTGGGGATTCCGCTGAAAATCTGGAACGCAATCCGCATTGAACGCAAGCTGGAAGAGCAGGAAAGGCTGCTGATGGATGCGCGTTTGGACGCGCTGCAGCGCCAGATCAATCCGCATTTTCTGTTCAACACACTCAACTCCATTGCTTCGCTGGTGCGCTTTCGACCAGAGCTGGCTCGTGAGCTGATCGTGAAGTTGGCGAGTATTTTGCGTGTGCTGTTGCAGGATCGTGACGACCTAATGCCATTGCGGGAGGAATTGCAATTCGCCGACGATTATCTCGACATTGAAGTGGTTCGCTTTGGGATTGAGAAATTGCGCGTGGTAAAAGAGATTGCTCCGGAGACGCTGGAGATCCTTGTGCCCAGCATGCTGCTGCAGCCGCTGATTGAAAACGGCATTAAGCATGGACTGGAACCGCGCATCGGCGGCGGCACAATCACGTTGCGCAGCCGGTTGCAGAACGACAAGCTGGTGATCACGGTAGAGGATGATGGCGTGGGCATGCCGGTCGAAAACGGGGCACCGGCCCATCGCAGCAGCCTCCTGCAGTCCGGCACGGGTGTCGGGATGCGCAACGTGCGGGAGCGGATGCAGGTGCTCTGTGGCCCAGACGCGGGCTTTGAGATTCTGAGTCGTCCAGGCCGCGGGACGCGAGTCATCCTGACCATCCCCATCAACTCCGCCAACACCGCGACTCAGTGGCCGGAGTTGCGCAGGATCGACTCATAGAATTCCTCGTACTTTGGAATCACGCGAGAGGCGCAGTAGGTCCGCTGGGCTTCCTGGCGGCCGGCACGCGCCATTTCCTTCAGGCGGTCACGATCCTTCAGCAATCCGACCGCCGCGGCAGACATGGCGTCTACATCGCCTACGGGGAACAGCAGGCCAGTGACGCCATCCTGAATCAGTTCCGGCACTCCGCCGACATTGGTGCCGATGGTGGGAACTTCGCAGGCCATCGCTTCCAGCGCCGCCAGTCCGAAGGATTCCATTTCGCTTGGCATCAGCATCAGGTCGGCCGCGGGCAATAGCTGGTTCACTTGATCGTGCTTGCCAACGAAAGCGATGCGATCGCTGATGTTCAGCGACTTCGCCAGCCACTCCGCCGAAGAACGCTCCGGACCATCGCCGATCATCAATAGCCTGGCTGGGAGCTCTTTGGCGACGCCGTCAAAAATGCGGATCACATCCTGAATTCGTTTGACCGCGCGGAAGTTCGACAGATGAACCAGTACGGCTTCGTGCGGTTCGGCATATTGCGCGCGAACGACCTTGCTGGCCTCCGGATCGCGAACGTAAACGTCGCAATTGACGAAGTTCGTGATGACATGAATCGGGCGCGTGGTTGAGAACGTTTCCACCGTCTTGCGCCGCAGATAGTCGGAGATAGCGGTGACGCCGTCACTCTCGTCAATCGCGTAGCGGGTGATCGGCAAATATGCGCGGTCGGCGCCTACCAACGTAATGTCGGTTCCGTGCAGTGTGGTTACAAAAGGAAGTCGGCGGCCGCTGCGCGCCAGCATCTGCCGGGCCAGCATCGCGCTGACCGAATGGGGAATCGCATAGTGAACATGCAGCAAGTCCAGGTCGTAGTACTCCGCGACCTCCGACATGCGAGTCGCCAGTGCCAGCGAGTACGGCGGAAATTCAAACAGAGGATAATTCGAGACCGGGACCTCGTGAAAATGAATTCTCTCTTCGCGTCCGCTGAGTCGAAACGGTTGCGCGTACGAGATGAAATGAATGTCGTGGCCGCGATTGGCCAACTCGATCCCCAACTCCGTTGCGACTACGCCGCTGCCGCCGTAGGTCGGATAACAGGTGATGCCGATTTTCATATGCGATCGCTTTCTGCATCCATAGATGCCTGCCGATGACCGCCGGCTACTTATTCTTACGGTTTAGGCGCGAGTAGCGGCCGCGGTTAGACCGCCGAAGTTGACGAGATCAACCGGGAATCCGACGCGGCCAAGAATTGCTGGAAGCGTCCGCAGCGCCACCAACTCCACCTGACGCGACTGCTGCAGACGCGTCCGCGTCGCCATCAATTCTTCGTCCATGTAGGCGGGGTGGCAAACCAGTTCAAAGGTGCCGGCCGGCAGGCGATCCAAAAGAGCGCGTAGGGTGGCGTCGTTCAACGTTCCGGTCGCGGCGACACCCACACAACCATCCGTAGTGGTAAATTCTCGCTGCCGTATCAACTTCCAAAAACTGTGTCGCAGTGTGCGAAGCAAGCGAACCTGCCACGCGCGACCAAGTCCAGCGGCCGGGGTTGCGCCGACGCTCCATGCCGGTTCAAAGGGATTCCGTATTGTGCGGATATTGCAGTCTTGCGCCGCCCGCATTATGCCTTTCAGCACGCGAGGAAACATGTGTGTGTGTTTGTGCGTGTCCACATGGGTGACGGCGACGCCGGCTTGCTGCAGTCTCAGAATTTGCGCGATCGCTTCCTGCTCGATGTGGGCGCTGTCAATCCGGCCAAGATATAGGTCGCGAACAAACTCCCCGAGTGTCGCGCGAAACCGAGGTTCGTCGCCGCGCTGACTGGAAGAATCGACCAGAGTGGGAATGGCTGCTGGATGTGCAACCGGCGTTCCATCTACCAGAACGATATGACAACCGATTCCAAGAAGTTTTTGTTGTTGGGAAATTTCAACCGCTTCACGGAAACGTGGAGCGGCGGCCATCAATGTTGCTGAAGTCAGCGCGCCCCATTGATGAAGATCCCGCACGGCACGATTGATGCCGTCGGTCAGTCCGAAGTCGTCTGCATTCACGATGAGTCGACGCACTGGCATGAGTCTATCAAGTGTCGCCCGGGCAGGGCGGCCGATGTGCAAGGGCTGTGCGAAGACGCGATGGGGCGGGCGGCTTGACGGGGATGGCTATACGGTGGGGACATTTCAACCCGTTTGGCAAAAATTGAAGTGAAATGAAAATAATAGGCGACGTTCATCTCGAGGAATTCATTCAGGCATTCTGGGCGAAGGCGGGTGACGTGTGGAAAAGCGGGATGCCGCAATTGGAATTTCGATAGCGGTTTGCTTATTGACATGCATGGGATTCGCTAAAGCGGTGCTAGTTTTTGACGCGAGAATCGGCTGAATCTTTTCCATGTAGTAGCGCTTCGTAAGCCACGCGGGCTGATCTGAAGGGTGCCCATTCCACGCCGTCTGTGTATGGATCCGTTGAGGCGCCTTTCGTTTGGCATTGGCTTCATGTCTTCGCGGGCGACGGAATTGAGGTGTCATTCGACGGATTTAGGGTGTTTAATCACCGCTGGGCTTTTGTATCGGAAAAGGAGTTGTCAATGAACAGCGTACAAATCGGGCAGAAGAGCTATGAGATGCCCCCGCAGGAGGGGATCAGCATCGCGCAATTTCTCACCGTCGCCGACATCGAGCGATCGGCTCGCTACTACGAAACGGTCTTCGGCGCTCACGTTCTGAGCCTGGGTGACGGCAACGCGCCTGCGTACCTTCAGCTCGCGAATATCTGGATGATTTTGAACGTCGGGGGCGGCCCGACACCGGACAAGCCGACGGTATCGCTCAGCGTTCCCGACCCGAATCACATCAACAGCTTTATGAATTTCCGCGTTGCGGATATTCAAGCCTGCTACGAATTATGGAAAAGTCGTGGAGCCGAGTTCATCACCGAGCCGATTCCCAAGTACGGCGAGATACGCTGCTACATCCGCGATCCTGACGGATATATTATCGAGGTCGGGCAGAGCACCACCCTCACCTACGGTTAACACTCGGCCCCCCTAGGGTGCGGATTTAGACAGTTACCAATCTCCGCTTAGTGGCTGCCAGTGAGTCCGTGGGGCGTCTTGCTTAGAGTCCTACGCTGCGGACTCGTGCGAGTCAATGGTCGGGATTGCCAGATTTGGATTTGTAGCTCTGTCTCAGGAGTACGGCTTTAATCTCGTGACCTGGTGCGAGGCGAGCCTAGCCGCGGGACCGGCAATGTCGTTTCGCTGGATTCGGTGGCTCTCCGGTTTTATTTTGCCGTACCGCATGGAATGCGATACGACTTGAGCGCGCTCTTCCTGAACGCGCCCACCATCTGGTCCTTCGCGTAGGTCGGGCAGAAACGCATGTCTTGGAAGTCCGCTTTGTATTCCACCCCTCCCACCCATTTGCCCGCGTCGACCATGGGCGCGGACTGCTGGCAAAAGTGGTAGTTATAGCACGATTCGAAGATCAGAGCCTCCATGTAAGGCTCGAGCACCGCAACATTGGTTGGCGCGTTTTCCCATGAGGCGGAAAGCCCCATCTCATGCGCCTGGTTTGCCATCCACGCCGTGTAGTAAGCGGACTTCTGCTGCGTGATCGGAATGCCGGTGGGATTATCCCAGTCCTGGACGTTATCGAACTCGACGCCGTCGAAGCCCTTCTGGACGCAGACCTGCATGCGCGCGATCATGATCGGCGCCAGAATGCCCAGCTGGCGGATATCCAGCCAGCGCTCATGAGGCCAACCTACATAGCGTTTGCCGAGTACGCTCTCAGGGAATTTGGCGGCGTCAGAGCGAGTTTCCTCCCACGAGCCGATATCCACGTAGCAATACGCATGCTCACCCCGCTTGTGAATCGCGGCCACGGTGGAAGCGGGATTCCCCATCGCGTCAATCACGTAAAACGGCACGTGAACCTCAAGGTTGGTGCAGGTCTCTGCCGTATCGCAGCTCAACTGCCACTGCCACTCCATCCCAATGGTTGGCTTCCAGCAACTGCCCTTCTTTGCGTCGCAGGGAACCGGAGCGGGCAGGTGAGCGACGAACTGCGGAGTCAGGACGCGAGGCGTTGGCTCGCCGCTCCGGGCCTGGGCGAATCCCAATCCAATGCAGACAAATGGCAGCAGCACACATGCAAGGGCTTTCAGTATGTTTCGCATTTTGCTCGACCTCGGTGGAAGATTTTCTGTTTCCTGACGCGTTGCTCGAGAAGCAATCGGAACCAGGCGCGGAACACGGCGCTCAGCTGGCCGATGGCAATTCCAAGCCGACGTCGAAATTCCGAAACCTGAAAAGTCTGAAGGTAGTTGGAAACAATGTAGTCTCCACTTCTTTTTACATCTGTTTGTTTCTGTTCATTTCGGATTCGCACAAAGCGTATTCCGGCTGCAGGTTGCTTGTCAAGCGCGCCATCACCGCGGCTCGCTTGACGGGTTAGGAGATTACACGTCGTGAAAGTGTAATCAATGATGGTCGATACCAAGAGACAACATTATCGTTCTTTTCGAAACCGCCGTTTTCGAGAGTTCTGGACTATCAATCATTCTCGGGTTGACTTGCTGACGGCTATTTCGTCGGAGGCGGTTCGCTGAAATCTGGTTGGCGCTTGCGGAGTTGTTCCTGAAAAATAGGCTTCGAAGGAAAGGTGTTGTTATCTGGCCAGAACAGCTGTAACGCGGGAAAATGATAGCTTTCGTAAACACGATGAGACAATCTGGTGACAAAGAAATGACAGGTATCGAGCCTCCGGGAAAGTAAACTGAGTGGCATCGAAAATGTTGTTCCCTGGAGATACGATGAAGACATTTCGCACGATCTTCGGCAGAGATCTGGATTCCGTATCTCTCAGGAGTGAGATGGAGACTTACGGATACGTCTTCCTCCGAGACCTGATGCCGAAAGAGGACCTGGATCAGCTCCTCAGGGATATGATCGGCGTTGCATTGGACGAGGGCTGGATGATCGAGGGATCCGCACCATCGGACCGCATCGCGAATCCCGCAATGGCGTGCTTCGATCCAGAACCGAAGTACAAGGTGGCTGAAAAACGCGCGTTTAGCCTGGAACGGCTGCACGCGTTGATCCATCATCCAGTGTTGACCGATGTAATGAAGCGACTTGTGGGTCCGCGCCTTTTGGTTCATCCCAAGCCGTTTGGCCGGATAGTTTTCCCCAACTGCGAGGGCGCACTTCTTCACGCGCATCAGGACCACTCGGGAATCGCGGGAAGCCCCCTTAGCTATACAGCGTGGATGCCAATGCATGATTGCCTGCAGGGACAGGGGACGCTCGAGATCAAGGAAATGTCGCACCTTTTTGGGCTTCAACACAGCGGCGGGTACATCAATCGGGAAGCAGCCCAGGGAGGCGATTGGGTAGGCGGGCCGATCAATGCAGGAGATGTAGTAATCTTTCACAGCTTAACGGTGCATAGCTCCACGCTGTGTACCTCCAACCAGCTCCGTTGTTCGGTGGATTGCCGGTTTCAAAGCTATGACGAGGCCGTCTCACCGCTTGAGATTGTGTTTCCCAACCAGGCTAAAGGCGGACGGACCTGGGAAGCCACCTATGCGGATTGGAAGCATGACGATTTCAAGTATTATTGGCGCGATTTGCCTTTGCGTATAAAGCCCTCGGTGGACGAGCTAGCCGCGCAGGCGGAGAAGGCTGACAGTCCCGAAAAGCGACTTCGCTACACGACGATCGTGGAACTAATTGAGCGAGAGATTCCCATGCTGGTGCACTGAGCGGACCTAGATGAGTGGAAAGAAATGCGTCTTCTATCTATCGGGTTCGACTTCTGAGGTGGGGCACTTTTCCCGGCCCCCATCTCCTAATCCGCGGCTGGCTTGACCGGTGGAAATCCCTTCCTTAGACTCTAGAAGGCCCGTAAAGACAAGCCTCATGGGCGGTTAGCTCAGTTGGTTAGAGCGCCTGCCTTACAAGCAGGATGTCGGGGGTTCGAGTCCCTCACCGCCCACCACGATTCTCGTAAGTTATTGAAAACGCAGTGTATGCTGGGTTGAAATCCTCGTATGCTAAACTCCTCCACATGCTTATCGTCCTGTTAATCGTTCTTCTCCTGGTAGTCGGTGGCGGCGGATATTACATGGGTCCGGGCGTTGGCTACTATGGTGGCGGTGCCATCGACCTCATTCTTGCCATTGTGATTATTTGGCTGATCTTCGGAAGAGGTCGCACGCGAATTTGAACGGAACCGATCTACTGCCAGCTTGGGTCTGTGCCTACTTTGTAGAAGACAACGAAGATGAGTGCAACGATAAGCCAGCCGATCATGGTCTGAGCATACGTCAAAGACAAAGGGCGAAGCTAAGCCCACCCCTGTCACCATCCGTATTCGATACGGCTTTCAGTCCAACCGAACGCCCATTCCGCGTGCTGAGATTCGACCGGCATCGCTCATGAGTTCATCGAACGTCTTACCGAACACGCTGTTCTTTAGGAATTTCTTCATCTCGCTAGGCCAGAGACGATACTTTTGATAATTCGCTTGGCTCGTTGGGTCAGCCATCGATGCATGGTTGTGTGCACCGGTCGAACGCACGGCTCGTTCAATGGATATCATTGAGGCGAAAGCATGACGGACGGAGAATCTTGCGCCGGCGGTTCGGTCAACGCCTTCGAATGACGTTTGACCCGGTACATGTCGGCGTCTGCCCGGGCGCAAAGCAAGTCCGCTGTTTCGCCGTCCTCCGGATACACTGCGATGCCAATGCTGCCGGAAACGCGAAGCTCCAATTGCCGGACTGCAATGGGGCGATCGAGTTCCATCTGAAGTTTCTGAGCGAGAATCTGTGCTCCGTTCGGCTGCAAAATATCCGAAACAAGAACGGTAAACTCATCGCCTCCGGAACGTGCCAGGGTATCCGCTCTTCGCACCACTTTTCCCAGGCGCAATGCGACCTCGCGTAGAAATTCATCGCCAACTGCATGTCCGTAGGAGTCGTTAATCTGCTTGAATCCGTCGAGATCCACCACCAGGATTGCCGCCCGCGTGTGATTGCGTTCAGCGCGTTCCAGCATGTTGGCCATGCGGTCTTCGAGCAGTCGTCGGTTGGGGAGGCCTGTCAGTACATCGTGCAGGGCCAGGTGTTCTGTGCGACCGATTTCCTCTTCAAGAAACGTCAACAGAATGCCAATGGCGATAATAAATTTGGGCAGGTTCCGAATGGAGGGATTGATGGTCAAGTGAGGAATGTAGGTAGCTCGCACCACAAGTCCTATGGGAAAAATGGACGCTGCGGCAAGAAAACCAAAGACGGCCGTGAACACGCCAATCGTCTTGCGCCCATACCGTTGCCAGTATCGGATACCGGCGACCAGGTAGAGCCATGAAAGCGTCGTGTCAATGCCGTACCCGATTTGATCTTGACGAACGAGAACAGCAAGCAACAAAGCCAGCATTAGAGCGAACGAAAAACTAAAAATATTGTCCCGTAAACTTCGCTCAGTTCGGACTTTGTAATGCGCCACGCAAATGCTGATTGCCAGCACCGCGACGGCGACATAGTATGGCAGCGCCGCTTCCACTCCCCAGATCACCAACCCGCCGTAGGTCAGCAGCGCGGTGGCCCAGGCCAGCATGCTGAGCGGCTGTTCCTGCACCATGTCGAGGCGAGAAGCGGCATGCACGAATGCGATGCCGGCAATGTCCAGCGCCAGTAGAGAGATCGTTGCGAGAACAGTTCCCCAGAAACCTGTACCGAGGTTGAACAGGTGCGCTGCGAAATGCAGCAGGACGAACGTCCACGCGAGTAGCCACGAATTTACCTGTCTGCGCGAATGGTGCCGCAGCATCGACCAGAAGACGAACGCCAACGCAGCGAATGCTATCAGGTGAGGGATCGAGGAAAAACGCAGCATAGGCGGGCCCTAGGCGAGAGAAACAAATTTGTTCCATCATAGAGTGTCGCCAGCAGCCGGGGAGCAATTATTTTGGTAAATTTCTCGGGGGGTTACATACCCCGCAAACCGGCATATACGGCCAAATAGGAGGTTAGACCGGTGACACCCACCACAATCCAGCGATAGGTTCCTGACAAGCGGTAGGGATCCGGCAGGGCCGTAATGGCCATTGGTAAACGGAGCTCGCGTAACGGTTAATCTTGTTCTATTGCGCCTGTAGTGGCCCGTTTTTTGGTGACATCGCCCGATCGCGATTGATGCCGGGACTTCATCAACCGCAAGTGGGGGCGATAGTCTGACTCGGGATGAATCTGTATGATTGTGATGGTGGTCACTGTGCCGGCGACGCCACATCTCCTGAGCTTCAGTCTGTAGAGAATCCAAGAGAATGATGGCATTCCGGCAAGCGGGGCAGCATTTCTTGGCGGGCCGATCGACGTGGACCGTTGGCTCGGCGACAAGCGACAGGGTATAGCAGGCGTTATGGCGGCATTCGGTAGTTTCGCAATCCTTCTCGGTCTGGTTTTGTGCGTCTACAACTTTGTGGTGGGCGCCTTCGCGCTGCGGCAGATTGCAATCCATCCGTACGCCAGCTTGGGTCCTGAACGTCTGGCGGAGTCTGCGCGGCGTGCCGGAATCGGAAGCTTTATTGCCTTAAGCGCGGCTGCGTTCGCGTTGATCTATTGCGCGTTTACCAATGACTTCTCGGTTTCCTACATCCTTCACCATTCCAACCGGGCATTGCCGTGGCCATACAAGTTTGCGGCGCTGTGGTCCGGGCAGGAAGGCTCGCTGTTGCTGTGGGCGTGGTTGCTGGCCGCCTACGGCTTTGTGCTGCGGGTGCGCCATAAGGTTGACGTCAAGCTAACCGCTTATGCTTCTACCATTCTGGCCGCCGTTCAAATTTTCTTTACATTGCTGATTGTGTTTCCGGCGCCGCCGTTTGCGCTGGTGCAGGGAACCGTTCCGGCGGACGGCTTCGGTTTAAATCCGCTGCTGCAATATCCGGAGATGGTGATTCATCCCCCCATGTTGTACCTGGGCTATGTGGGATTCAGCGTTCCTTTTGCCTTTGCGCTGGGCGCGTTGATGATGCGCTATCCCGGTGAGAAATGGATCCACATCACCCGTCGCTGGACCATGGTGACCTGGCTGTTCCTGACCTGCGGCATTTTTCTCGGCATGCATTGGGCTTATGCCGTTCTGGGCTGGGGCGGTTACTGGGGCTGGGACCCGGTCGAAAATGCTTCTCTGATGCCGTGGTTGACCGGCACAGCATTTCTGCACTCCGTGATGATGCAGGAAAAGCGCGGCATGATGAAGTCCTGGAACGTGTGGCTGATCTTCACCACGTTCATGCTGTCGATTCTCGGCACGCTGCTGACGCGAAGCGGGCTGGTCAGCTCTGTCCACGCATTTGCCGAGTCGTCGATTGGAGCCTGGTTCTGGGGCTTCCTGCTCATCGTGCTCAGCGTTTGCCTTTTCACGTACATATTGCAGCGGAATCACCTGCAGTCGGAGCACAAGCTGGAATCGCTTGTCTCGCGCGAATCGAGCTTTCTGTTCAACAATCTTGTCCTGCTGGCAGCCTGTTTTACGGTGCTATGGGGAACGCTCTTCCCGATCATCTCGGAATATGTGGAAGGCTCCAAAGTCACGGTCGGTCCGCCGTTTTACAACCGTGTGGCAGTCCCGATCGGCATTTTCCTTTTGTTCCTCACCGGCATCGGACCCATTCTGGCGTGGCGAAGCACCTCTTTCAAGAGCGTCAAGCGCAACTTCCTATGGCCTTGCATCGCCGGGGTCGTAACGGCGTTGGTGTTGTTGGCGGCCGGCATGCGTCCCTGGCAGGATATGGGCACGCTGTACTCGCTGATGACGTTCTCGCTGGCGGCCCTTGTAATCACTGCTGTGGGCAGCGAATTCTGGCGCGGATCGCGAGTCATTCAACGCCACACCGGCAAGAACATAGTGTTTTCGATGGTGCAGTTGACGCGACGCAACACCCGCCGTTATGGCGGCTACCTGGTGCACATCGGCGTTGTGATTGTGTTTATCGGGCTTGCTGGCTCCGCGTTCAATCAGTCGAAAGAGCAGGAAATGGGATTTCATGACTCGATTACGATTGGGCAGTATCGCTTGGTCTGCCAGAGCTATACCCAGGACTCGAATGCGAATTACGACAGCGAATACGAATTGCTGAATGTATATAAAAACGGAAAATTTCTGACGCAGATGGCGCCTGAACGCCGCTTCTATCATGCCAGCCAGCAGACTGAGACTATGGTGGCGAATCACTCCACATTGCAACGCGATCTTTACGTGGTCTATGAAGGCAGGAATCAGAACACCAATCAACCCATCATCAAAGTGATCATTAATCCGCTGGTGGCGTGGATCTGGATTGGCGTTGTGGCGATGGCGTTTGGCACGCTGCTGGCATTGGTCCCAAATATGAGCGCAGAACAGGCTACAAAGCCGCGTAAGCGGGCGGAAGAAGAAGTCGCGCTTTCCGCAGGCGTCGGAGACTAGTCGATGCGCGCACTTCGACCATACACACGCATTTTTGATCGCTTGTTCCTGCGAACTTTCGTTCAGATCTCAGCTGTGTGCTTGTTGCTGATCTTTATTGTGGGCGCCGGCGATACTTCGGCGCGTTATCAGCAGCTTGGTCACCACAATTTGATCTGCACCTGCGGCTGTGGCCAGATCCTGCTGGAATGCAATCACGTGGGGTGCACGGTTTCCACGCAAGAAGAGGCGGAGTTGCGCACGGCGCTGGATCGCGGCGATAGCGATCAGTTGATTCTGCAGGATTTTGTGCAGAAGTATGGACCCACCGTTCTCGCCGCGCCGCCGGAAAGCGGCTTTAATCTGGTCGCCTGGATTGCGCCGGGGGTGGTATTTCTGTTGGCAATGTTTGGCGCGGCGTTCGTGATTCGGAAATGGAAATTGCATGCGGTCGCGATGCCTTTAGAGATCGCCACAGACCCGCACACGACTGCGATTTTGGATAAGGTTCGAAGAGAGACCGAGCTGTGAGTTCCCAGCCTGTGAAGAAAGAGACATATCTATGAGCGTCATGACAATTCTGGCTTGTGCAGCGCTGTTGGTCGGCATCTTCGTCGTATGTTTTCTATCCCCAGGCCAAGACCGAAGAGCAGACACAGAAGACTCGCCTGGAATTTCTGCGTGAGCGGAAAGATGCGATTTACGAGAATCTTCGCGATTTGAACTTCGAGTATCGGGCCGGCAAATATCCGGAAGAAGACTATCTGACGCAGCGGGCCGGCATGGAAAACGAAGCGGCTCAGATTCTCGCCGAAATTGAGTTCCTGGAAACCACCGTCCATGCGGCCTGAACTCATCACTCCTGTGAATTGAAATCAGAAAGAGACTCAATGAGACTGCAACGTTCCTTCTTGCTTTCGTTTTTTCACGCCAAGGTTATGAGTGTGGCATTTGTATGCGCCGTATTTGTTTTGATGGCAGGTGGCTCCGCTGTCATGGCAGCTCCCATATCCGGCACGGTTACAAATCAGACCACGAAAAAGCCCTCTGCCGGCGATAGCGTCGAGCTGATGCGCCTTGGGATGGAGGTTGCCGCCAAAACCACTACCGACGCCCAGGGACATTTCAAGCTGGATGCTACCGATGGCGCTCCAATGCATTTGTTGCGCGTGATTCATGACAAGGCTACGTACTTTCGCCCTGTACCTGCCGGCACCTCCACCGCGAATGTGGATGTGTACGATGCCGCGGAGAAAGTCGAAGGTGTTTCGACAGAGGCCGATGTGGCGCGGATCGAAGCCAGTCCCAACGGTCTGAGCGTCATTGAGAATTTTTTTGTGAAGAACGCTTCATCCCCTCCGCGGACCCAGTTCGGGCCGCGAGCGTACCAAATCTATCTGCCGAAAAATGCGCAGGTCGTTGCCTCAGCTGCGCAGGGCCCAGGCAGCATGCCGGTACAAACGCCGCCTACGCCTCTGGGGACACCGGGCGACTACGCCTTCGTGTATCCGCTGCGCCCCGGAGAAACAAGGTTCCAGGTCAGCTACCAGATGCCGTACACAGGCAGCTTCCAGTTCCATCCTCGTGTGGCAGCGCCGGTGGAGAATCTTGCTATTATTCTGCCGAAGAGCGTGCAGTTTACAGGCACGCCAGTCGGCGTGTTCCAGCCGATCGATGAAGACGTGAAGGTGCAGACGTATCTTGCAAGGAATGTCACGCCGCAATCGAAGCTGGCGTTTACAGTCTCGGGTACTGGATTGCTTCCACAGGAAAATACTGCTGCGTCAGACAACGGCAGTGGCGGCCAGAACGCAGGTGCCGACCAGGGCGCAATGGGTCCAGAGGCAACGGCACAAGCTGCAGCCGCCAACAATACGCGGCCTGGCATAGGTCTCGGGGTTCCGGTCGATACGCCGGATCCGCTGCACAAATATAAATGGTGGATTCTGTCGCTGGCTGCGGTATTGCTGGCAGTGGGCGCTGCTTTTCTGATGAAGCAAAACCAGCCTGTCGCGGCTACTGCCGGTGGTCCTGCAGTTCCGCTTACAAATATTCCATCGCCGACGAAGCCTACGGAGGGCTTTAAACCTCCACTTGCCGCAGCTGCGGTTCGCGCGAGCAGTGTGGAGTCTCATCGTTCAAGACTGATGGAGGCGCTGAAAGAAGAACTGTTTGCGCTCGAGACCGAGCGATTGGAAGCTCGCATCGCTCCTGACGAATACGAAAAACAAAAAGGCGCTTTGGAGATCGTGCTCGTTCGCGCTCTGCAGTCGGGAAAAGCGAAAAATCCCGCAGAGTCGCTATAGCTATTGGTTGACGATACTCGTGGCGCCTATGCGCTGGGACTACTGTCGACCAGCGTGGGGTGGAAATTGACGGTGCCCGCGCGAGGCTTTTCTTGTGTTGGCACGATCTGAACCGGTTTCTCGTGAAGCAGCAACTCCGTTGCCCGCACCCGAGGATCGGCGTGGAACCATCGTTGAAAGGCTTTATCCTCCAGCAGATTTGTAATTGCCAGTAGCGACATACCCTGGTGATGTGCCATCCAGGAACGCACCAACGTGTATCGCGATCCTTTCTCATGCTGGGTGCTAACTGAATAGTCTGCCGACTCGTAAAAGCCGAACTCACCCAGCCAGCCGAGTTTTTCCATCCGGTGCAAGTTGGCCAGAGCGTGCGCTGGGTCGGCTTCCAGCGCCAACACGGTGGCATAGGGCGCAATGACCAATGAGCCTTCCGGCGGTGGATTGATCGCAAGTGTGGGCACACCGAACGCGTGATATTGATAGTTTCCCTCTGGATCGCGCTGGCTGTGGCTGGCTTCTGAAATTCCCCAGGGCATTCGCTGTCGTGCAACATATTCGCGCTGGGCACGAACGGCTCCGGGCAGCGATTGTGCGAGTAAAGTATCGGGAGAAGTCTGCATCCAAAGTGTCGGCATCATGTACTCAAACATGGTGCCCGACCACGATAGCAGCACTGGATTGCCGTCAATCATCGTGGTCTTGCGGCCCACTCTGAACCAGCTATCCTGCAATGCATCGCCCTTTGCGATGGCGAGGAACATCGCGGTACGGGCCTCGGATGCCAGCAGGTCATAGCAGGAATCCAGTCGTCGTTCGTGTTCGATGTCATAGCCAATCGTCAGCAGGCGACGATAGGGATCCACTAATTCCTGATAATCGGTGGCCTGGAACATACGATCACTGATGGCCGCAATGGATATCAGGTCGTCGATGAGCTTGGTCAGCCGCATTTCACTCTCTGCCAGAGCTGCGCACAACTCGTCGGCAAGGACTCTGTTTGGGCTGGCTTCGTTCTGCACTTTTTGTGTCAACGCGGCGCGTATGTCGCGGCAAGTCCGCAACGCATTATCCGGTGTGTAGAAATCGAGCGGATGACTCTCAAACTTCTCCAGCGATTGCAGTAGCTGAGAAAATTGTGACTGCAGCCACGGCAGATAATCTGCAATGAATTTCTTGATCGCTTGAAGGTAGGCAGTCGAGGCGCCGCTCTGCTCCGCAGCTGAGGGCAATTCAAGCGACAGAAGCGCGCCCAACCATGCGTCGGGGGCCGCTTTCCGATCCGCGCGCAGCGCAGATTTTATTTTTGTTTCGCCAGCCGAATGCGTCTTGTTATCCATCACGACGTCGAGCAAGCCTTGCCTCAACGCCGGTACCATCGGAGTCTCCAGCAACTCAAGCGTACCCATTCGCAGACTGCAAAGGGACGCCAGGAAATTTCCGCTGTCGACAGTGGAAGCAATGTAGGGGCGGATGGACTCGAGCGTCGTCGTGGTGTACCAGTTCAGCAGATGTCCTCTCCACTTCGGAATACTGTCGAGCGTTTGCAGGTTCGTGAGCGTTTGTCTCGCATATTCCGGGAACGTCAAATATCCAAGGATGACGGCGGCCTGGCGCGCATTCAATTGCAACCCGGCGTTGGTCGGAGAGATGCGCAAGGCCTCGCGATTTCCTTCTTCCTGGACGTTGTCCGGCACCAATCCGCGATGGCCCTCCGCCGCGTATTGCGCAAAATAGCGCCAGGTTCGCCAGGCAATTTTTCGCAGGAATCGCGTATCGGCGTCGGAAAGAATCAGCTCCAATTGGGATGATCGATTCAGCCACCAGGTGATCGGCTTGGCCAGCGACCATAGAATCAGAATCGGCAAGGCCCAGGGAATTGCGGATGGCCGAATTGAGACAACAAGGATCAGCAGTACAGCACAAAGCAGCGGAACCAATCCCATCGTGATCTCAACAGGAGTGCGTTTGCCTGTTCCTGTTTCAGCTTCGGCCGCGGTTTCCCATTCCAACAGGCGTTTGCCGGTCACGAAACTTCGAACCAGAGACCGAACGATGGCATCGATCATAAGAAGAGTTTGATGTGCCAGCAGGGCGAAATTGAGAGCAGTCGAAAACAGCAAGACCAGGGAATCTCGAACAGCTTGGCGAACATATCCGCGCTGCTCCGCCACACTGGCTCGAACCATTGAGAACAGAAATTGCACGACCACCGGGACGATGACGATCAGCACCGTGGCCAGCGTCCAGTAACGAGCAGTTCCGGGAAGCCAAAGCCAACCGGCTACCAGAAGAAGAAATGTCGCGGGCTCAACGAGGCTGCGCCGTAAATTGTCGAAAATCTTCCACCGGGAAATATTGGAAGTAGGGTTGTCTACCAACTGTCCAGAATCGTTCGGAACACGCCCCCACAGCCATCGCAAAATCTGCCAGTCTCCACGTACCCAGCGATGTTTCCTCCGATTTTGCGCGCTGTAGTGAGACGGATAGTCGTCCATCACCTCGACATCCGTCAGCAGACCGACACGGGCGTAGGCGCCTTCAATCAAGTCGTGGCTCAGTAGGGAATTTTGGGGGAAGCGACGGTCCAGAACTTCATGCAGGATCTGAATCTCATACAGTCCTTTTCCGGTGAAGATGCCTTCGCCGTACAGATCCTGATACACATCGGAAATGGCGCGCGTATAAATGTCGAACCCTGTCTGGCCGGAATAGATCGCAGCCAGTCGTGAGCGCGCGACAGAATGCACAGCGATACCGACACGAGGCTGCATCAAACCATACCCCTGGGTCACGATGCGTCTCTGGGGGTCGAGAATGGCGCGGTTCAGCGGATGCGCCATCGCTCCCACCATTCGATGCACTGTGTCGCGGGGCAGCTTGGTGTCTGAGTCGAGTGTCAGAACATATCGCATTCCATTCAGAACGGCGGGATTGCCGGCTTTGTACGGGAAGCAGTCCATGCCGCCCATGACGAAGCGGTTCAGGTCCAGCAATTTCCCTCGCTTGCGCTCCCAGCCCATCCAAACGTTCTGTCTAGGGTTGAAGACCCGATGGCGATGCAGCATAAGGAAACTGCCGCTGGCTGTGCCTGCGTACCGTCGATTCAGATCGTCAATCAACTGACCGGCCAGCGTCACCAGCGGATCGGTATCGCGCTCCAGCGGTTTCTCCACTGAATCTGGCAGGTCCGTCAACAGTGCGTAATGAACGTTTGGATCTTGATTTGCAAGGCTTCTGACTTCCAATTCGTCCACAAGACCGCGCACTTGTCGTTCGTTCAACAATAACGTGGGAACCGCGACCAGAGTTTTGCAATCGTCGGGAATGCCTTCAGAGAAGTCTAGCTTTGGGAGTGCCTTCGGCTTCAAGATTGCGCTGATGGTGTGATTCATCAGTTCAACTGCGCCCTGAGATACGGGCAGCAGTAGAAAAAGAAACGCGAAGGCCAAACTTCCCAGCGGATTGTATAGAGGCACCAGCGGAAGAATGATCGCAGCCATGACCAGCAGGGCGATAGTCTGGATTCCTCCGATATAGAAATCATCCGGGTAGGTTCGCAGGATGGTTCGAACGCGATCCAGAATCCGAGGATGAAAGTTGGATCGCTTGCGCAATTCGTTCAGACCGTCATCGACCAGGTAATAGCCAATGTGAGAACAGCGTTTTGTAATGCGGTCGTTTACGTTGGGCCGCTGCGAAGAGTCGCGTGCCAGCGTCAGGGCCATCCTGGCGACCTCAACTTCATTCAAGGGAGATCGTGCCGCTACCTTCGCGACGGCGAGACGGTACATGTCTCGGCTCTCAAAATCCATTTGCGAATATGTGTTCGCAGGATCCTGACGCAAAACTTCCTCGAAGGGAACCAGGGGCTCCAAAATATTTGCCCACACGGGAAGGCTGACTTCATGCAGGCATAGCAGCGAAGCGTTGAGAGCTGCGTCGCTGGCCGGCAGGTTGCTGAATGCCCCGGGAGCCTGCGCCAGTATCTCTTCCAGCAGCGCAAGTTTCAACGCGACAGGGAAGGTCCACAGTTCGCGAAGGCTGAGTGGCTCTTCCGCCTGAAATCCTTTCAGAAAACTGGCAAGGCCGGACAAACTCCAACGGAACTTCGCAGCATTCAGAAAAGCGTCGGCAACACCTTGAATTCTTGGCGTCTCGACCCCGGTCACGCTACGGGCAAACGGCAATTTCCCAAGGATGGGCAGCGCAGTTTGAATCTCGATCGCGGAGGATCGCAGCAGGCGCGTGGCGCCTTCCAATCGCTGAATTCCGAGCGTTTTCTCATGTGTCGGCTGTTTCGCGCGGACTTGCTCGTCGGTATAACGCGCCAGCGCAAATGCCGATGCGACTGCCAGAAGGGTCTGTTCCTTAAATTGTTTTCCGCTCGAGTGCTGCACCAGAATCACCTGACGGCTCGCAAATGCGCGGCCTTCGGTGCTCAAATCCTGACGGAGAATGATAGGAGAATTCATCGGTAGCTCGCCGCCTGCATCTCAAACATTTCCGCGTAGAGACCGCCATGGCGAATCAGTTCCTCATGGGTCCCTTCTTCTGTCAGCACTCCGTGGGAGAGAACAACAATGCGATCTGTCATTTTCACTGTAGAAAAGCGATGAGAGATCAGCAACGCCATCTTTCCTTTGGTCAGTTCAGCAAATCGCTGAAAGACCTCTTGTTCGCTGCGCGCATCCAATGCCGCGGTGGGCTCATCCAGAATCAGCAATTGCGCATCGCGCAGATAGGCACGGGCTAGAGCCATTCTCTGCCACTCTCCGCCGGATAAATCTACTCCGCCTTCAAACCGTCGTCCAAGTTGCTGATCATAGTTTCCCGGCGAGGCGTGCGATCACTTCGTCTGCCAGACTCATCTGCGCCGCGTTTTCGATCCGGTCGAGACGATCGCGCTCTTCGATGCGTCCTACGGCGATATTCTCTCGCGCAGTCATCTCGTAGCGCATGAAGTCCTGAAAAATCACTCCAATTTCATGACAAAGGTCTTCCATGTCGTAATCTCTCAAGTCCACGCCATCGATAAGGATCTGGCCCTCAGTAGGGTCATATAAACGTGTGATGAGTTTTACGATGGTGGTTTTGCCCTGACCATTTTCACCGATCAAGGCCACTCGTTCCTCAGGGCAAAGGTGAAAATTGAAATTCTTCAGCACCAGCCTCGTGGTGCCGGGATAGGCAAACGAAACATTCCTGAATTCGACACCGTCGACGAATTGGCCGAGGGATTTTGATGGCGTTCGGCTTTGACTTGACCGTCGGTTCCATGGCGAAAAAGCCAAGAAGATCTGTCAGGAACAAGGCCTGATCGGCAACGCCGGAAGCATTCACGAAGATCTGCTGCAGATTGGCGCTGACTTGCAGGATGGCATTGATCAAGACGGCCAAATCCGCGATGGTGAATTTGCCGCGGAATGTGCCCCACAAGGCCAGCGCATAGGCGCTGTAATATCCGGCCGTGGCCAGCATGGAAAGCAACACGCCGACGATCAAGCGACGCTTGGAGAGATCGACATTCTGGTCGAAAATCGTGTCCGCCATCCCGCGAAAGCTAGCGACCAAAAAATCCCGCAGGCCAAACAGCTTCAACTCTTTCGCAGCTTCTTTGCTGCCGCCGACGTCGCGCAGGTAGTCCATTTTGCGGCGCATGGGCGTCTGCATGAAATTCTTGGCATATCCCAGAAAGGCAAAGTGGCTCTCTCCCAGCAGCGCTGGAATTGTGCCGGCAATAAGCAGCAGCAAAAGAAAGGGAGAAAATTTTGCGATGTACACCGATAGAGCAAGGGTAGTCAGGACTTGCTGCGTCAGGGTCCCCATCATTTGGATCATGGCGATGCGGTCGGTCGCCTGCGCCTTGGCTCGCTCCAGTCGATCGTAATAATCGGGATTTTCAAAGGCGGTAATGTCGAGCTGCGACGCGTGCTCAATGACACGAATGCTGATGTGCTGCATGTAGAGATCGCCCAGCAGGCTGTCACAAAACCCAATCGCTCGGGTCAGAATAGCGGCAAGAGAAGCCAGCCCAAACTCCAGGCCAACAATCCACCAGAAATGAGGCGCCAGAGCGCTGTGATGCCTAAGGCTGATGACAACTTCATTGATCAGCCAGCGAGAAACGTCCAATATCGCCACTGGCAGGAGCGCCAGCGCGACCCGAAGAAGCATCGACGCAACGACCGTTTTCGGCCCGCATTCCCACACCATGCGCATCACTGGGGGAATGTTTCGCATCGCGTTGAGCCGCGATCGCCAGGTATCGCCGTACGATTTGTTGGTTGTCGTTTCTGTCACTGCTGGCCGGCGGTGCATCTAAATAAGAGTCGGGAATCTCTTCAGCCTCGCCGTTAGCAACGATCAGCGGGACTGGGAACGATGAGTTGCCTGGACTCCTCCAGCTTAGATGAAGAAGTCTGCTTTTTGTTTGTCTTCTTCAAATTGAAGACATTCCCCATAAGATTACTGAATATGGCGCAAAGACCGATTGAATCCTGTGGCGTGATTGGCGATCTGCACACAGTGGCCCTGGTAGCGGTGGACGGAACGATTGACTGGTGTTGCATGCCCCAGTTTGATTCCCCCAGTGTATTCGCCGCTTTGCTGGATGAATCGAAGGGCGGTCACTTCAAGCTGGCGCCGGCGCAGGCCGGAACGAACCGTCAGATGTACATGCCGGAGACGAATGTTTTGCTCACCCGCTTTCTACGTCAGGAGGGGGTCGGTGAGGTGATCGACTTTATGCCTGTTCGCGAAAAGAAGGGAGAACAGAGCGAATGGGTGGTGCATGAGATTGTGCGAATCGCCAGGGCGGTGCGCGGCGAGGTTCGATTTCATCTGGAGTGCGCACCCGCCTTCAATTACGCACGCAGTCCGCATCAGACGAGTGCAATGGACGGAGGTGTTTTATTCGAAACGGCGCAAGACCGTATGGTTCTGCTCGGGCCTGGAGATTGGCAAATTAAGGATGGAGTGGCCATTCTGGAGTTCGCGCTGCCGCCAGGGGAAACTGCGGAGTTCGCATTGCGGTACATCACGAAAGACAATGCGGAAGGACTCCATGCCCCTGTCGACGGAAACCGGTTGATGAACGAGACACTCGCTTTTTGGCGGGAGTGGCTCTCGCATTGCAAATATGAAGGCCGCTGGAGGGAAATAGTCCTGCGTTCCGCGCTGACATTGAAATTGTTGACGCATCATCCGACCGGTGCGATCGTCGCAGCGCCAACGTGCAGTCTTCCAGAGGAAATCGGCGGCGTTCGCAATTGGGACTATCGATACACCTGGGTACGCGATGCTGCGTTCACCGTGTTCTCACTCGGGCGACTTGGTTTTCCCGACGAGGCAACTGCCTTTATCGAGTGGCTCGCCAAGCGAATCGATGAAGGAACCGGAGCGCAGGGTCCGTTAAACACGATGTACAGCATTGATGGCATCAGCGATTTGCCGGAAACCACACTCGACAATTTGGCCGGATATCGCGATTCGCGTCCGGTTCGAGTCGGCAACGCTGCCTCCAGCCAGCTGCAATTGGATATCTATGGGGAGATGATGGACGCGATTTACCTGTACGACAAACACGTCTCCCCCATCTCCTACGATCTGTGGATGCGAATTCACGGAGTACTGATCTGGGTCGCGGAGAATTGGAGCCAGCCTGACGACGGTCTGTGGGAGGTGCGCAGCGAACGGCAGCAGTTTGTGTACTCCAAATTGCAGTGCTGGGTTGCGCTGGATCGCGGTATTCGTCTTGCCAGTCAGCGCAGTCTTCCATTCGACCGCGGCAAGCTGGAGAGGGAACGGGATCGCATCTTCGCCTGCATTATGGAAAATGGTTGGGACGAGCAGCAGCAGTCTTTCACGCAATCTTTCGAATCGAAATCGCTAGACGCCAGCAATCTGATGATGCCCATTGTGAAGTTTATTGCGCCCAAGGATCCACGCATGCTCAGCACCATCGATCGCACCATGGAAAAGCTAGTCTCCGACAGCCTGGTCCATCGCTACGAACTGGATGGAAAACTTGCAACCAAAGATGGGTTGACTGGACATGAAGGCACATTCAGCATGTGTACGTTCTGGCTGGTGGATGCATTGGCACGTGCGGAGCGCCTTGACGAAGCCAGGTTCATCTTCGAAAAGATGTTGAGCTATGCGAATCATCTTGGACTTTATTCCGAAGAGATCAGTGCGACCGGCAGCGCGCTTGGCAACTTTCCGCAAGCTTTCACGCATCTTGGACTCATAAGCGCTGCCCTACATTTAGACGAAAAGTTGCGGAGGTAGAGGTCATTCCCTACACATCCGAATCACGGGTCTTTGGTGCCAACACTAAGTTGTGGAAGCCTACGTTCGGCCCTGTCATTCAACGAGATGGATGTCTGTTTCAGCTATGGGCGCGTCCGGGGGCGAACATTGAACTCGTGATTGAAGGCGACCCGTCTCAACCGGTGATCGCCATGTCACTGGACAAAGATGGGATTTATCGGACCCATGTGGATGGCGCAGGTCCCGGAACGCGTTACTGGTTCAAGATCGACGGAGCCGGTCCATTTCCTGATCCTGCCTCACGCTACCAGCCGCTGGGAGTGCATGGTCCATCGGAGATCATCGCGACAGACGAATTTCAATGGAAGACGAAGGGCTTTCAGGCTCCATTGCTTCGCGAACTGGTGATTTACGAGCTGCACGTTAGGAACATTTACGCCCACCGGAACATTTCTCTCGTTGATCGACAAGCTCGACTATCTGCGGGAATTAGGTATCAATGCGGTTGAATTGATGCCCATCGCGGATTTTGCCGGGGAACATAACTGGGGCTACGACGGTGTATCTCCCTATGCGCCCGCCAATAGCTACGGCACGCCGGATGATTTCCATCGTTTGGTAGATGAGGCTCATGCAAGAGGAATCGCTGTCTACCTCGACGTCGTCTACAACCATCTAGGTCCAGACGGCGCGTATCAATCCGCGTTTGCGCCTCAGTTTTATACAAACAAGCACAAAACTTTGTGGGGCGACGGCCTGAACTTTGATACTGAAGGCCGAGACAAAGTTCGCACCTACTTTATTGAGAGCGCATTGGCGTGGATCAACGACTATCGCGTGGATGGATTGCGTGCCGACGCCACCGATACCATCCGAGACGATAGCAAGCCGCACTTTTTAACTGAGTTGACGGAGCGTGTGCATCAAGCGGCGACTGCGCTGGGAAAGAATGTGATCCTAATTGCGGAGGATGCGCGGAATGAGCGCAAAGTCGTCCTCCCTGTTGCACAAGGCGGTCATGGATTCGATGCTGTATGGTCCGATGATTTCCATCACCACATGCGCCACCGCCTGGCAGGCGATAGTGACGGCTACTATCAGGACTTCGACGGAACGACCGAAAGCATCGCCACGGCCATTCGCGACGGCTGGACGTTCACCGGTCAATTCGCCAACTTTCATGGTCATCGACGGGGGACTAGCCCGGATGGATTGAGCCTGGAATCTCGGGTGTTTTGTATTCAGAACCACGATCAAATTGGCAATCGCGCTTTCGGCGAAAGATTATCAACCCAGATTTCTTATCCGGCATGGTGCGCCGCGAGCGCCCTATTGCTGTTGTCGCCAGAAGTACCTTTGCTGTTTATGGGCCAGGAATGGGCAGCGCCAGAACCATTTCTTTTTTTCACTGATCATAACGAAGAACTCGGCCGCCTGGTAACGGAAGGCAGGCGAAAGGAATTTTCGCATTTCTCAGCATTCGCAAAAACCGCAAATCATGCGAACATTCCTGATCCTCAGAAACCGGAGACGTTTCGACAAAGTAAGCTCGATTGGGCGGTGCTGCGAAATGCAGCGCATACGAAATGTCTGCATTTGTATCGGGCGCTTCTACGCAAGCGGAAGCGGCTTGTAGAAACCGCTACGTTTCAGACGGCTCGGGCCTTGAATGAAGATGTCATCGAGGTGTGTTGGCAATCTTCGCGCGGAGGTTTTCGCGCCATTGTCGCGTTGGATGGCCCGACAGCGGTGAGTAGTCTGTTATGGCTAGGCATGAAGATGGAGCTCAGCAGCGAAGAGAGTCGATTCACCGACGATCCTCGACCCATTCGCTGGAAATCCGAGACAGGTACACTATCCTTTGTACGAGCAGGTGCCGTCCTGCTTGCCAGCGAAAAACCTGCTGATATCGCGGAAGATCGAAAATAATGACGGATCGAAGAAGCGTCAGCGCGACCTATCGACTGCAACTAACCAACAAATTCCGATTTGCCGATGCTGAAGCCATCATCCCTTACCTTCGAAGCTTAGGCATCAGCCATATTTATGCGTCCCCGATTTTCGAAGCTCGGCCCGGAAGTTTGAGCGGCTACGATACGTGTGACTTCTCCCGAATCAGCCCTGAGCTCGGCGGAGAAGAAGGGTTCAATTCACTGGTAATGGCACTTCACGCCCAGGGAATGGGTTTGATTATTGATTTCGTCCCCAATCATATGAGCGCCCATCCGCAATGGAACAAGTGGTGGCGCAGCGTGTTGGCCAATGGTCCGTCTTCTTCTGTGTCGGAGTATTTTGATGTGGATTGGAATCCCGTCAACTCAAATTTGCATGGCAAAGTGCTGCTCGCAATTCTCGGCGGCCAGTATGGCGATGTGCTCGAGTCTGGTGACCTGAGGATTGGATACCACGATGGCGAATTTTGCCTGCTCTACGGCGATTACAACCTGCCGCTGAATCCGCGCCAGATGAAAGTGCTTCTGCGGCACCGTTGGCACGAGGTTGCGGACTCATCTGGCATCGACGACGCAACGCGCCGGGAGTTTGAAAGTATTTTGTTCCACCTGGATCACATCCCGGGCTATCAACAGGCCGGCATGATGGCACGCGCCGACCGCGAGCGCGAAACTGCTGTCGCCACCCGCCGCCTGACCCAGGTGATGCAGCAGAGTCCGGCATTGCATCAGCATCTGGAAGAAGTGATTGTCGAGTACAACGGTGTTCCCGGCAAGCCGGAATCGTTCGATCTGCTACATGAGCTGCTGGAACAGCAGCCCTATCGGTTGTCGTATTGGCGGACCGCCATGCAGGAAATCAATTACCGCCGATTCTTCGACATCAATGATCTGATCGGCTTGCGCATGGAGTATGAACCGTTGTTTCGCGCAGCGCATGCCAAACTAATTGAGCTGGCCGAGAGCGGCATGATCGACGGAGTCCGGCTCGATCACATCGACGGGCTGCTCGATCCGCAGCAGTACTTGTTGCAGCTGCGCGCGGCGACGGCAAACTCAGCGCGACCCATGTATCTGGTGGTCGAGAAAATTTTGGCTCGACAGGAATGGTTGAGTCCGGAATGGCCAGTTGACGGTTCCACCGGATATGAATTTCTCGCGCTACTCAACGGCTTGTGGGTCAATGAACCCAATCTTCACGAGATCGATCAGATTTATCTGCACTTTCGCGAACGCAGAAAGCCTGACCGCGACGCTGTCTACCAAGCCAAGAAGTTGATCACCGCTTCCTCCATGGCAAGCGAACTGAACGTTCTGGCGCACGAGCTCAATCTTCTTTCCGAAAAGAATCGCCGCAGTCGCGACTTCACGCTCGACGGATTACAAGAAGCCTTGCGCGAAGTGGTCGCGTGCTTTCCCGTCTATCGCACCTACATTTCGGCCCAGGGTTTCAGCACCACCGATGAAATGGCGATTGATGAGGCCATCGGCCAGGCAAGGCGTCGGAACCCGAGCATCGATTATTCCATTTTTGGGTTCATTCGAAATCACATTTGCCCTGTGCGACGGGCGGAGGAATCGGAAGAAGACTTTGCGGAACGTCTTCGCTTTGCAATGAAGTTCCAGCAGTACACAAGCCCAGTGCAAGCCAAAGGCATGGAAGACACGGTGTTTTACCGCTACAGCCCACTGGCTTCACTGAACGAGGTGGGTACCGGAACAGGTCGCAGAGCGACGACGCCGCAGGAATTTCACGAGGCGAATATCCATCGCATGGAGCGCTGGCCGAATGCGATGTTGACGACGTCTACCCACGACACAAAACGCGGCGAAGACGCCCGTGTGCGTATCCATGTTTTGACAGAACTGCCCGAGGAGTGGAGATCGAATCTGCTGCAGTGGTCCCATCTGAACGAGGACGCAAAGACGTTGGTGAATGGGCATCCCGCTCCCGATCGCGGCGATGAATACCTGTATTACCAAACGCTGCTGGGCATGTGGCCGCCTTTGCAAAAAACGCCCGATGGTGACATGGTGAACCGCATGCAGGCTTTCATGGGGAAAGCGCTTCGAGAAGCAAAAGTTCACACCAGCTGGGTCAATCCATCGAATGAGTACGATGCTGCCGTTGAGAAATTTGTTCGGCAGACCTTGTGCGGCAAGTCATCGTCAGCGTTCCTCGCTTCATTCGTTCCGTTTGCGGAGAGAATCGCAACCTTGGCGGCGTGGGAGTCGGTTTCGCAAGTTGCGTTGAAGCTGATGAGCCCTGGAGTTGTGGACACGTACCAGGGCGGGGAATTATGGGATCTAAGCTTGGTTGACCCGGACAATCGTCGACCGGTGGACTATGAGACACGTCGCCAGCGACTGCATGCAATGGCGAAGAATGTCATTGACCCGCACCTTTCATCCGAGCAGCGCTCCAAGCAGACGGCGGCGATCTGCCAATCCTGGTGGAGCGGCGATATGAAGATGCTCTACGTTGCGCAAGGGCTTCGGCTACGAGCGAAAGAGCCGGAGTTGCTGCTGGATGGCGGTTATCACCCGTTGAGCGTTGAAGGTCCCAATGCAGATCATTTGATTGCGTTTGCTCGTGAATATCATGGCAAGCTCTTGCTGACCATCGCCGCGAGATGGTTCGCAACTTTGCTCTCGGAACCAACAACTCTGGCAGATTTAAAGAAGAACCTTCGGCAAACATTTGTCCAGATTCCGAAAATTAACGCGAGTTCGGCGAAGCCGTTGAAATTTGCGAACGTATTGACGGGAGCAACTCTCGATGCCGAAGTTGTGAACGGAGTAATGCGCCTGAACGTCGCCGACAGCCTAGACAATTCCCCTGCGGTTTGGCTGATCGGCGATCAATAGCTGCCAAAAGGCCGACCTCCAGCGTAGACGCGATAGCTCTGGCTAGAACGCTTCTGAGTATCCCGGATCGGATTGGAATCCGACCATCTGCATTGCATTGGTGATTTCGTTGTTGCGCATAAAATAATTCCAGCAGAAACCGGTGCGCAGGTTCTCCGCCATTAACACGCTGATTCCCAAATCAATGCCAAGCTGATCTTCAGCAAACCAGTTGGATTGTGGTTGGAAGGCGTCAATGAATCCATAGCGGGTCCACGCTTTCTCCCCGTATTTTTCCCGAATGGACAACAGCACATGGGAGCATTCCGCCGGTAGAAAGACCAAAGAGCCGGCGGTTGCGCAAGGCACGATGGTTCCGTCGATACCGCCAAACTCCGGCGGCCCGCCCCAGACGCGATAGCCGGTCGGCGACTCTGAGGCCGTGATTCCCCATAAGTTTTGGTCCATCCAGGGGAACTGACGTCCTAACGTGAGACAAAAAAGCTGATGTGCTCTGGTGGCGGCAACAGAATTTATGAAGTAGTTCGCGTGCGCATCGCGCAGATGTCGAAAGTCGCACCATGCGTGCGCATACTGATGAATGAATAAGGGAGCGGCACCGCTGATAAAATCGATGCCGCCAAACTCGATAATAGGCCGGGTGACGGCATTCCATGCGGTCGGCGGAACGGCATTCCGCGATGCGCCGATTGCCATCAGCAGCATGGTCAGCATCTCCGCGTAGACGTCCCAACGATATTGGATGAATCCTGTTTCTGGCAGCCAGCCCATCGACAACGTGTCGCTGCCGTTCAGCATCCATTTCCAATCCACGCGATTGTAAAGCGTGGTTGCCAGTGCATGGATACGGAGATTGCCGCTAAAATACTGGCGACACAAAAGAATGCCGGAGAGCAAGAGCGACGTATCGATCGAGGACAACTCCGAGCCGAAAAGTCGCTCGCCGCTTTCAATGTCCAGAAAATGATAGAGAAAACCGTGTACATGGGGGCATTGTTCCAGCAGGAACGCCAAGGTCATCTCAACGCGCTGCTCGCAAACGGACGGCGGCATGTATTTGCGATGCGCTGCGATGCACAGCGCGCTCAGACCAAATCCTGTGGCTGCAATGCTGGCGACACGGCTTTCAGAGCGGCCAACCGCGGGCGCATGGTCTCGCACCAGGCCGGTCATGGGGTGTGCCTGATCGTAGAAGTACGCGACACCGCGGCCTTCCATATCGTCCAACATGGCATCGACGACGGTCGAAATCTGGGTGAGTGGGCGATTGATGAATTGCCCAGGAGGATGCGGATATTTCTTGGCAACTTCACTTTCCCGCTTCGGCGCCTTCTCCTCTGCTGGAGATGCCTGCTGCTGTGCGGGGGCAGGAGTCTGCGCCAATCCCGGCAGACCCATTGCCAGCCCAGCAGCGGCGCTTGCCCCGACTCGGCGTATCAAATCGCGGCGTGTAACGTGCTTGTCTTTCAATCGGGCAGCAATCCTAACTAGCGGTGTAAAGGAAGTGGGTCGCCAACCCATCGTGCGCGCGCGCAACGATCCGTCCTACTGTCTTAGACACAACGTGCCACCACAGAAGCTGTGGCGGCTGGACATTTGTCAAACGAATTCGAGAGTGAACCCAATAATATTGCACCACCTTGTGCAACCCTCTGACAAGTTTGTCCGGATTGCCGGCCACGCAATCACAAGCTCATCCGCAGCTGTTCTTTTCACCAAGGTCAACGGCGGCCTTGAGTTCCTGCTGGAACAGCACGATGATCTCTTTCTTCCAATCCTCGGAGAAAAGGCCCTTGCGCGTAAGGTAGCGCTCCATGGCAGCAATCGGATCACTGGATTCATATCCACAAAAAATCTGGGCTTCGATCAGTGTTGGGCCTCCGCCGGAACGAGCGCGCTCAATTGCCTCCTGCGCGACTCGATATACGGCGACCGCATCGTTGCCGTCGACCGTAATTCCCGGGAAACCATATCCGACTGCGTCGGAACTGTTGTCTTTGCCTGCGCTCGCAAGCTCCACTGAAACCGATCCCGCCGACAGATGGCTCTGGCGGACAAACACAACAGGCAACCTGCGTTGGCCGGCAAAGCGCAGAGCGTCCTGCCAGTCATTCAGCGGGATCGAGCCCTGGCCGCAAAAAGCCAGCACAACGTTGTCATTTTTCTTTCGCTGGTTGGCAAATGCAATGTCGATACACATCTCCAACTGCGTGGCAACGGTCGAGGAGGCAAGAACGATATTTAACTGCGCGTATCTGCAGTTATGAGGAGCCGAGCGCCCTGTATGGGGAGGTGTGTTACTCCCGTAGAGTTGGTCGAATATGGCGGTGAGCGGCACGCCCTTGAGATAACTCAAAATGAAATCGCGATCCGCGCGGCGCCAATGTGTCGGATGTCTGCAAGTCAATCGCAGCACCTACCGCCGTTGCTTCCAGACCCACGGAGGAATAACGATAATTCTCGAAGTCTGCCTGTTTCCCTGGAATTCGTGCGTGCTCGCCCAACAGGCGACACTTTAGCATCGTGCTGTACAGTTGCCGCAACTTCTCATGTTTAATCAGCGGATTGGGATGGCTGGAGTTCGGCGTCGCCTCTGCCAGTTCTCGCAATTTAGTCGCCATACCCCAGGTCATCCTCGATATCGATAGTGTAGCTCAGTGCTTGGGCAGAAATTTTCTCTGGACCTCGGACCTGTGCTGGCTTCGCAACTGAGATTTTGCCGCGTGACGATTTCCACGTTGATGTGCAATAGCCTGTGAATAACAGGGGGCGTGATGCACGAAACCCTTCTAGTTTTCTGGGCTTCAACCTGTTTGCACCATTCCCGTGGCCATTTGAATTTCAGACGCGGATTTCGATCAGCGCGAGCCGTATCCGCAATCAGCTTCGTCGTTTTTGCGCGACGTTTTCGCAGAAATATTTGGCACAACCGCCGATCAGGTGGAATACTCCGCGTTAATCCGGACATATTCCGTGGTTAGATCGCAGGTTAGGAATTCGCAAGTTCCGTGTCCCATTCCAAGCTCGACTCGAACATGAACGGTTCGCTGCAGCATGGATTCGTGAACTTTATTCTTGTCGAAGTCCTGGGCGGCGCGGCCGTTGCGGCAAACCGGCAGACCTCCGATCCAGATCGATGCGCGACTCGGATACATGGGAGCTCCGGAATATCCTGCCGCAGCCAGTATCCTGCCCCAGTTTGGATCGCACCCGGCGAATGCGGTTTTCACCAGCGGAGAATTCGCAATGCTTCGCGCGATCCGCCGGGCATCCTCCGCAGAAGATGCGCCTTCGATGGCCAGTTCAATTACGTGGCCTGCGCCTTCACCATCTTCAACCACTTGTCGCGCCAGAGACCCGCAGATTTTCAGCAGTGCTTGCGAGAATGATTTGCAGGCTTCTTCCCGGATCGCATGCGAAACAGTGACGCCGCTGGCTCCGCTGGCCAACAACAGGACAGTGTCATTGGTGGAAGTGTCACCGTCGATCGAGATGCAGTTGAATGTGGGTTCGATGGCTTCATTCAAAAATGTTTGCAGGTCAGCCGCTTCTATTTCCGCATCAGTGAAGATGTACACCAGCATTGTCGCGTGCGGCACCAGTTGCGGAGCGATCATGCCGGCTCCCTTGGCCACCCCAAATATGCGGACCTGCTTCGCGTCGA
The DNA here is from genome assembly GCA_963817855.1 of uncultured Acidobacteriota bacterium. Taxonomy (GTDB): domain Bacteria; phylum Acidobacteriota; class Terriglobia; order Terriglobales; family Acidobacteriaceae; genus JAKAAZ01. The sequence goes on from CAWFQA010000001.1 coordinate 1,363,406, forward strand.
TGTTGATCTCGAGACTGGCGATTTTTGCCCGCGTATCGGTGGTCAAGATCGCTTCGGCAAATTGCTGTCACGTGGGCGGAGCTTGTACCAATCTGTGTCGCTATCTCAGGAAGTGCGGCGACCAGTTTTTCAGCCGGCAGTGGCACGCCAATGATTCCGGTGGACGATGGGACCACCTCTTCAATCGAGCAGGAGAACTCCTTCGCGGCGGCCTTGCACACGGTCAGGCAGGCTTCGATGCCTTGTTCGCCGGTGGCGCAGTTCGCGTTGCCCGCATTAACGGCGACGAAACGCGCCCGGCCACCGGATCGGCGCAAATGATCCCGACCGATCAGAACCGGCGCAGCCACCATGCGATTGCTGGTGAAGACGGCCGCCGCCGTTGTGCCTTCCGCCGCGGAAATACACGCGAAGTCCGGCTTGCCGCTTGGCTTAATGCCAGCCCGCACCGCGCCGAAGCGAAAGCCCGCGGGAGTATGAGCGAAGGAGAAATAGGGAGGTGCGAAGGCTTCGTGCGACATTGCCATTATCCTTTTATCAATGGAAGCGGAATTGGATTCCCCGTTATTTATTGAGATGAAAAACATTTACGTGGCCCGTGGAGACGCGGTCGTGCTGCATGACATTTCTCTGCGGGTCGGCCAACACGAACACGTCGCCATCCTTGGTCCAAACGGCTGCGGAAAATCCACGTTGATTCAGACTTTGACCTGCCAGCGCTATCCGCTGGTGCGTGAGGACTCGTTTCTGCGAATCTTCGGTGGAGAACGCTGGGACCTGACCGAGTTGAGACGACACCTGGGCGCGGTTGCGACCGAGCTGCCCGGAGAACGTACGCCGCATACAACGGGTCGCGATGCGGTGGTGTCGGGATTTTTTTCCAGTTCCACTTTGTGGCCGCACTTCCATGTGACAGAAGCCATGTGGCACCGCGCGGATGAGATTCTTCGCCTGCTGGAAGTCGAGCATCTTCGCAACAAGCCGGTCGGACAAATGTCGGTCGGAGAGACGAAGAGGATTTTGATTGGGCGAGCCATTGTGCATCGACCAAAAATTCTTCTGCTGGATGAGCCCAGCAATGGTCTCGATCTCGCAGCGCAATGGGAGCTGCGGCACACCATGCGCCGGCTGGCGCAGCAGGGGACTGGAATTTTGTTGATCACCCATCACCTTTCCGACATCCTGCCGGAAATCGAGCGAGTCGTGATGATGCGGGCTGGACGCATTGTCGGCGACGGGACAAAGGCTGAGTTGCTGACCGCAGACCGGCTGCATCAATTGTTTGGAGTGGAGGTGGAACTGGCCGAGCGAAATGGTTTCTATCATGCGTGGTAAATTGCCTCGGACGGCCACCTATACCTGTAACGGAACCAGGTGTTCCTTGACTCGCACCGGACCCAGGACAGCGGTATCCGGCAGCGTGCCGCGGGCCATGGCAAATTCATCGCACGCGTTCAGCCGTGGACAATTGGAACAGTCTTTGTAAATTTTATCCGGCAAAGCTGTTCGATCGACCGCTACAAATCCGAAGCGCTGAAAAAAACCGGGAATACGGGTAAACAGGCAAACGCATGGAACACTATGGCTTTCCGCTTCTTGAATCAGGGCTTCGACCAGGTAGCCGCCGGCTCCTCGGCCTTTCTCCTTCTCGCCGACCGCAATAGAACGAATCTCGGCAAGGTGCGGACCATAGAGATGCAGCGCGCCACAGCCGACGAATTCCCCGCCATCGGTCTCCACCACGGTGAAGTCGCGGATGTTCTCGTAGATTTCCGCCGGGCTGCGCGGCAGCAGCGTGCCGTCGTAGGAGAGGCTGCGAATCAGGCCGTGAATCGCGTCTGCGTCCGGCAAGTGCGCTTTACGAGCCCGCATGTTTTCCTCCCCGCGATGCGATGGCGGATTCATTGCCCAGGTCATCCGCCGCTGAGCTGGACTCAATGGATGGCGCGTCGGATTCTGTCCACTGCGATGCATCGAACTCGGCCAGCACCAATGCCTCACCGACGCGAGAGCGCGCTGTTCCGCCTATTACGTCGTGGCAATCAAGAGTCGCTTCCAAGGTGATTGCCGCGAAAAAATCCTGCTCGAACGCTGGACTGAACTCGCGCAGTTCCTCCAGCGTCAGTCCATTCAATTCGCATCCTTTTCCCAGGCAATGGCGCACCGCATTGCCGATAATTTCGTGCGCGGTACGAAAGGCTATGCCTTTATGCACCAGGTAGGTTGCCGCGGCCATTGCATTTAGAAAGCCATGACTGGAGGCGTCCCGCATTGTGTCCACGCGGAATTGAAGCGCGGACGTAAAACGGCCCAGCAGGGACAGCATGGCGTGCGATTCTTCGGTGGCCGCGAAAATCACTTCCTGGGTTTCCTGCATGTCTTTGTTGTAGGCCAGGGGCAGTCCCTTCAATTGCAACTCGACAGCGTGAGAGGCCGCGACAATACGGCCCGACTTCGCTCGCGCCAGTTCCGTGAGGTCAGGATTTTTCTTTTGCGGCATGGCGCTGGAACCGGTTGAAAATGCCTCCGGCAAGTCGACAAAGCCGAACTCCGTCGTCGCGTAGAGAGTGATCTCCTCCGCGAAGCGGCTGACATGCAATGCAATCTGCGCCAGCGCCTGCAAGTATTCCAGAACAAAGTCGCGATCGCTGGTTGCGTCCATGCTGTTCGCGGTCGGCGCATCAAACCCCAGTTCGTGAGCGATCATGGCGCGGTTCAGCGGCAAAGTCGCCCCTGCAACCGCCCCGGAACCGAGCGGGCAAAGATTCAATCGCTTCGCGCAATCTTCCAGGCGGGAGCGGTCGCGCTGCAGCATGGAGACGTACGCCAGCAACCAATGTGCGACCAGCACAGGCTCGGCCCGCTGCATGTGCGTAAAAGCGGGAATCACCGCCTCACCCGCGGCATTCGCCTGTGTCAGCAACGCACGCATCCAGAGGTGCAGATCGGTCTGCAGCGTTGCAATCGAGTCGCGCACGTACAAACGGAGGTCGGTAGCAATTTGTTCATTCCGACTGCGGCCCGTATGCAGCTTCAACGCGGTATTCCCGATGCGTAATTTCAACTCCAGCTCAACAAAATGGTGCACATCTTCGGCGTCTGGATGTTTCTCGCGAGCGGAACCGCCCGACTCAAAGTCCGCAAGGATGCCGTCCAGGCCCTCGCGAATCGAATGCAACTCATCTTCCGATAACACGCGCAGTTCCGCCAAGGCACGCGCATGGGCTTTACTGGCGACCACTTCATAGGGAATCAGCCGCCAGTCAAAGCGAAACGAGCGCTGCCAGCCATCGAATGCTGCGTCCAATGGCTCACGAAATCTGCCCGACCACATTTTCACCGCACGGTCTCCAGATGCTTCTTCAGGTGTGTGAGGGTGCGGGCCGGCAAGCCGAGAATGCGGATGAAACCGGCCGCGTCCTTTTGGTCGTAGCTATCACCCATGGTGAACGACGACAGCTCCGGGGAGTAGAGAGCGAACTCGCTCGCACGACCCGCGATGCTGACGTTTCCTTTATAGAGCGCCAACTTGACCGTGCCCGTAACGCTTTTTTGCGTGGTCGCGACGAACCCATCCAGAGCCTCGCGCAAGGGCGTGAACCACAGCCCGAAATAGACCAACTCGGCATACTTCAGCGCGATTTGCTGTTTGTAGTGCTTTACTTCACGCTCCAGCGTCATCGCTTCCAATTCACGATGTGCGGCCATCAGCAGCGTGCCGCCGGGCGTTTCATAGATGCCGCGACTCTTGATGCCGACAAAGCGGTTTTCAACCAGGTCAATGCGGCCGACTGCATTTCGGGCAGCAATCTCATTCAGCAACTCCAGCAATTGCACCGGCTCGAGACGCATGCCATTTACAGACACAGGAGTGCCTTGCTCGAAGCCAATCTCCACAGTTTCCGTGCGGTCGGGCGCATCCTGCGGTGAACGAGTCCACACCCAGGTGCTCTCCAACGGACCATTGCCTGCATCCTCCAACTCGCCGCCTTCGTGACTGATGTGCCATAAATTGCGATCGCGCGAATGGATTTTTTCGCGGCTTTGGGCCACCTGAATCCCATGTGCTTCAGCGTAATCAAGGCAGTCTTCGCGCGACTTCAAGTCCCATTCGCGCCACGGCGCAATGATCTTCAGCTCCGGCGCAAGAGCTTGGTAGGCATGTTCAAATCGCACCTGATCGTTGCCTTTTCCAGTCGACCCATGCGAAAGCGCCTCCGCGCCCTCAGCCAGCGCCACTTCGACTTGATGCTTGGCGATGACGGGTCGCGCCATGGAGGTGCCGAGCAGATATTTATCCTCATATACCGCTCCCGCGCGCACCGTCGGGAACACATAATCCGTCAAAAATTCTTCGCGCAAATCCAGCACAACGGCCTTCTTGGCGCCGGTGGCATAGGCCTTGGCCTTCACTGCGTCCAGGTCTTCTCCCTGACCAACATCGGCGATCATCGCGATCACATCCATGCCATAGTTCTCGTTCAGCCACGGAATAATGATGGACGTATCAAGGCCGCCGGAATATGCCAACACAACTTTCTTTGCCATGTAAAACTCCTTTTTCTAATCTTGTTAGTAGGACGATTGAGTCGAACGCTTCCGTCGGACGCGAGTGAACGGCCGCACACCTTCAGGGTGCGAAGCCGTACCATCGGTGAGCGGTGCGGCGTCCAGCAACAGAAGAAGAATGGCTTTCTGCACATGCATTCGATTCTCCGCCTGGTCGAAAACGATGGACTGCGCGCTATCCATCACTTCGTCGGTGACTTCGTTGCCACGACGAGCCGGCAGACAGTGCATGAATACAGCCTGCGGCGCTGCCAGTGACATCATCTGGCTATTGACCTGGTAGGAGGCGAAAATTTGCTGCCGCAGTTCTGCTTCGCTTTCCTGTCCCATGCTCGCCCACTGATCGGTGTAGATGGCATCTGCGCCAGAGACAGCGTCGCTGGGATCATTCACGCAGGTGACAGTACCTGCGGGAATGTCTCCGGTGTTTTGCGCCAGTACTTCCGCCGCAGCAAGAAACTCCGGCTTAGGCTCATAGCCGTTGGGCGATGCCAGCGTAATGTTCACTCCCGTCAACACCGATGTCATCAGCAGTGAGTTGGCGACATTGTTGCCATCACCGACATAAGCCAATCTCAATCCGCATAGATCGCCGAAGCGCTCCTCCAGCGTGAATATGTCAGCAAGAGCCTGGCAAGGATGCTCGATATCGCTCAGCGCATTCACCACCGGGACGCGCGCAAACCGCGCCATTTCCGTGATGGTGTCGTGGCTGAAGGTGCGCAGCACAATCACATCGATCCAGCGCTCCAGATTGTGTGCCACGTCAGCCAGCGTTTCCCGCTCGCCCAGCCGTGAACCTTTTTGATCGATAAAAATCGCGGAGCCACCGAGCGTGTTGATGCCAGTCTCAAATGTCATCCGGGTGCGGAGCGAATCCTTCTCAAAGAACATTACCAGTTGCTTGGCTGCGAGCGCCTGCCTGTAGAGTTCCGGTTGCGCCTTCACGGCGTGGGCAGTGTCCAGAATCAATCGCACCTCCGCTGCGCTCAAATCGCGGATCGAGCATAGGTCGCGTCCCGCCAGCGTGTTCGGGTGGTTGGCAGCGGAGAGGGAAAAGGGATCGTCCTGCGCGAGTGCAGTCGACTTCATCGCGTACGATTTTGGGGTCATGCGTGAGCTCCTTGCGCTGCGGCTGAAAGATTCGCAGCGGATACGCCGGACAAAATCTCATCCAGCGCTTGTACGGCATGGTCAATATGTTTAGGCTCGACGATGAACGGCGGTAAGAACCGCAAGACTGTCTCGCTTGTTCGATTGATGACGATGTGGCGCTCCAGCATCTGCGCGACTACATGTTTCGCCAACTCGGGATCCGCCAGTTCCATCCCTAGCATCAATCCTTTGCCGCGGACATCCACAACGGCGGAGTGACGCGCTGCGAGTGGTTGCAATTGATCGAAGAAATATTTGCCCGTCTCGCGGATATGGTCCAGAAGGTTATCGCGACGCATAGTGTCGATGACCGCAATCGCCACCGCGCAAGCGAGTGGGCCGCCTCCAAATGTGGTGCCGTGCATGCCGGGGGAAAGCGCACGCGCAGCCTCTTCCGTGCAAAGCATCGCGCCAATCGGGATTCCGCCACCAAGCGGCTTCGCCAACGTGGTCACATCCGGTAGGATGCCGTAATGCTGATACGCGCACCACTCACCGGTGCGGCCAAGTCCGCTTTGGATTTCATCGGCCAATAACAACGCACCCGTTTGCTGAGTGAGGCGACGCACCGCCGCGAAAAATTCTTTTGACACAGGGCGGATGCCGCCTTCTCCTTGCACCGGTTCCAAACAAACCGCACACACTTCGTCGGAGAATTTCGCTTCTAAGTCGGCAACGTCGTTGAAGCGCACAAACTCAACGCCAGCAAGCAACGGTTCAAAAGGCTTGCGGTAATTCTGCTTGTGAGTCGTTGAAACCGAACCCATGGTGCGGCCATGAAAGCTGTGCTCCAACGCCAGAATTTTCGTTCCCAGTCGATGGCCTTCCGACCGGCGCAGGGTTGCGTAGGCGCGCGCCAGCTTCAACGCAGCCTCCCACGCCTCGGTTCCGCTGTTGCAGAAAAAGACTCGATCCAGCCCCGTCATTTCGGTTAGACGTAGCGCAAGCTCCGCCTGCCCCGGATGGTAAAAGAGGTTGGACGTGTGGATGAGCTTTCGGCTCTGCTGTTCGATTGCGGCAAGAACCGCTGGATGACCATAACCGAGCCCGCACACTCCGATGCCGCTCAGCAGGTCAAGGTAGCGGACACCATTCTCATCTATCAGATGAACGCCTTCGCCGCCAACGAAACTGATGGGCGTGCGATCGTATGTTCTGACTAATAATTTTGCTTCCGCGGTGCGAGTGTCGTTCAGTTTCATGCCACCATCACCTCCGTACCTTGTGGGGTTCGTGCCGAGCAAATATCGGGCAACAATGATGCTGCGTCCGCGGGAAAGATGCGTACGCGCTGCACGCCACCCAACAACGCCTCACGACATGCCCCCAGCTTTGGAAGCATGCCTCCACTGACAACGGCGCTGCGCGTCAGCTCTGGAATCTGTTTCAATGTGAGCCAGCGCATCACTTCGCCATCGGCGCCGCGTACTCCGGGGACGTCGGTCAAAAATACGAGTACGTCGGCATGACAGGTCATCGCGCAGGCCGCTGCCATCTCGTCCGCGTTGACGTTGTAGTATTCGCCGTCGAAACCGAGGGCCACGCTGGAGAGCACCGGAATGGCGCCCATCTGCCAGATGGCCAGAAGCCAACGTGGATCCGACGACGCGATTTCTCCCACATAGCCAAGGTCAGGCGCGGTGCGCTTTTTGCGGGCGCGAAACACCAGGCCGTCGCCGCCAGAAAGTCCAACGGCGGCTTGCCCGTGTTTGCCGATCGCCGCCACCAATTGCTTGTTCACGCGTCCGGCGAGCACCATCAACGCCGCATCGCGCGTTTCTGCATCGGTAACTCGCAGACCCGCGACAAATTCGCTTTGCTTGCCAAGCTGTGCCAGCGTGCGCGTCAGGGCCGCTCCACCACCGTGAACCACGGCAACCTGATGACCATCGCGCACCAGGTCGACAATCGCCTGCGTACTGCCGCGCAGCGTGGAAGGATTTTCCAGCGACGCTCCACCGAGCTTGATCACAAATTTCATGCCAACCCTTCCTGCTCCGGCCAACCGAACAGCAGATTCATGTTCTGCACCGCCTGGCTCGCCGCACCCTTCAGCAGATTGTCTAAACATGCAACGACGATCAGGCGTTTGCCGTCGTTTGCCAGCGCAAACCCGAGATCGCAGTAGCTGGTCCGCACCGAAAATTGAATCTCCGGCAAGCGCGTGCCATGCCACCGAACCATCGGAGAGTCGGCATAAAAACTCCGAAAACAGCCATCGATTTCTTCTGGCGTCGACTGCTTCTTCAAGTTCACGTAAACCGTGGAAAAGATTCCCCGCGGAATTGGCAGCAGGTGCGGAGTAAAAATAATGTCCTGCGCTTTCAATCCAAGCTGCTCTAAAAATTCCCCGGTATGTCGGTGGTTGAATACGGAGTACGCCGATAGATTGTCTGCAGCATGCATAAAATGCGTTTTCGCAGTCGGCGTCTTTCCTGCTCCAGATACGCCCGACTTCGAGTCGCAAACAATTCCGCGATCCAGATCGATCCTATTTTCGCGAACTAATGGAGCCAGGGCGAGGATGACGGAGGTCGCATAACATCCCGGGTTGGCAACCAGCTTCGCCTTCGCAATTTGTTTCCGATGCAGCTCCGGCAATCCATACACGGCCCCTTGCTGGATAGACTCGGCCGCAGCGGGATCGTGATCTTCAAGTTTATAAATCGCTCGATTTGTTTCATCGTCCAGCCGCCACGCGCCGCTTAAGTCGATGACGCGCACACCGTGCTGCAACAACTTCGGGACCCAGGCACGCGACTGTCTCGTGCGGCGTCGCCAGGAACACCACGTCTATTTTCCATTTTCGTAGCGCATCCCAGTGAAACGGCTCCACGGTCACATTGTGGGCGCCGTTGTTGTCTGCGAGTTGTGGATGCAGATCTGTCAACGCGACACGCGCGCCCTTCTCTTCTTCCGGACGGCCGAAAAACAACGGCGACTGCCCGCGCAGCCGCGGATGATGCAATAGCAGCCGTGCCAACTCTGCGCCGGCATAACCACTGACGCCGAATACTGCGGTTTGGTGTTGGGGGGAAGTCATGCTTCGAGCAAATTCTCCAATCGATGGCGCAGGCTGCTGGCGTGTTTCTGGTCCTGGCAAATAATCAAGACGGTGTCGTCTCCGGCGATAGTGCCCAGCACCTCCGGAATGCGCTCGTGATCGAGCGAAGCGGCAACAGGTTGAGCGCTGCCTGTCGTCGTGCGCAGTACTAGTTGATTCGTCGCCTGCCGGACGGCCAGCCCAAAATTTGCGAACACATCATCCAGCGAAGGCAGATCGTCATTTCCAGCGGAGCCGTTGGGCACAGCATAACCATTCGGTCCTTTATATAGACGCAAATCGTGAATATCGCGTGAGAGCGTCGCCTGAGTGACGTCAAATCCCCGCCGCACCAGCTTGCGACGCAGTTGGTCCTGGCTGACGACAGGGCCCTCGCTCAGCAACTGACGAATCGCATTGTGACGTTCGTTCTTCATGGTCGATTTCCACGCGAAGCGCGGTGTCTCTAAGTGTATAACAATACAAACTTGTGCATAAATATGCAACAACTCCGAAATGTTATCGAAGCGGGATCATAGTGGCATGGAAGGCGCGTGTACAAGGGAACTGTGGGCACATTGTTTGCCGGTGTTGGAAATGGAGCACTTACACCTGATTTCGACTCCAGACATGTTCCTCAAGTCTGATATAACGGGGTTTGCCGCGGGCATCGCGGGATTATGCGATTGCTCGAGATGGCATGAGAAGGTTTGAATGACATTCGACCTGAAAACGCTGAATGATGTTTTTTTTCGCGCCTGCAGCGCCGGCGACGAACGGGTGTTGCAGTGGCGGGATGCTGCCGGAAAGTGGCAGCCGATTACCGGGCGTGAACTGTATGCGCGAGTGGGTGCGTTCGCCGGTGCGCTGTCCGGCTGGGGCATTGCGAAAGGCGATCGCGTTGCACTGCTTGCGGAAAATCGCTGGGAATGGGCCGTCACTGACTTTGCTGTGATGGCGTTGGGTGCAGTCGATGTGCCGCTCTACCCCAGTTTGACCGCGCAGCAGGTCGCCGCGATCCTGGCAGATTCGGGTGCGCGCATCGTCGTCGTATCAAGCGCGCAGCAGTATGAAAAAGTTGCCGCCCTTCGGCAGCTGACTCAAATTGAACGCATTGTCATCATGGATCACGCTCCGGACGTGGCACAGGCCGTCTGGTTTGGCGAGTTCATGCCGGATGCGAAAGCGACTGCCGGAAAATCCGAGCGGGACAGTAATTTCGACCGGCGCGCCTACGACGTTCATCCGCAAGACCTGGCGACCATCATGTACACCTCGGGCACGACCGGGGAGGCAAAAGGCGTGATGCTGACCCATGGCAACATTGCCTCGAACCTGAACTTCTCCACAGCTGCATTCCAATGGGGGCGTCAAGATATCTGCATTTCGTATCTGCCGCTGTCACACATCACCGCGAGGCATGTCGATTATGCGCTGCTCTGCCATGGCGCAACCATCGCCTATTGCTCACTCGTTTGATTTGCTGAAGCAGGCGATGGGAGAAGTTCGACCGACGATTTTTGTCGGAGTACCCCGCGTCTACGAAAAAGTTCGCCAGGAGGTGATGCGCCGCGCTCAGGGCTCGCGTGCGACCTCAACGATTCTGCATTGGTCATTGCGGCGCGGCGGAAAGAACCGAGCTGTGCTGCTCGCTGGAAAGACGCCGCGCAAGGCATCCTGGAAACTTGCGAATCGCCTAGTGTTCCGCAAAATTCAGCAGGGATTTGGAGGGCGTGTCGGCACGTTTGTGTCTGGAGGTGCCCCGCTGGGCCTCGAGACCGCAGGATGGTTTCTGGATGCCGGCATTCGCGTCCAGGAGGGCTATGGGCTCACCGAAACCTCTCCGGTGGTCGCGCTCAACACCGATTTGCCATGTCGTCTGGGAAGCGTGGGAAAGTCGCTGCCGAACGTCCAGGCCAAGCTGGCCGCAGATGGCGAGTTGTTGCTGCGTGGCCCATCCGTGTTTCAAGGCTATTGGAACAAGCCGGAGGCGACGGCCGAAAGCTTCGATGCGGACGGATGGTTTCTGACCGGGGACATCGCTCGTCTTGATGACGATGGGTTTCTCTACATCACCGACCGAAAAAAGGATTTGCTGAAGACTTCCGGCGGTAAGTTGATTGCGCCGCAGCCGATTGAAAATCAATTGAAGGCGGACGCATTGGTCGGCAACGCCGCGGTCGTTGGCGACAAGAGGAAATTTGCATCCGTCATTATTTCTCCCAATTTTTCTGTGCTCGAGGCCTGGGCGAAAGAGAAGGGAATTGCCGCCGAGAATCGCCAGCAATTGGTGGCACATCCGGAAGTTCTTGCGATCTATCAACGAGTCGTCGATCAGGTGAACGCCTCGCTGGCCAGCTTCGAAACCCTGAAGCGCATCCATCTCGTGGCCGACGAGTGGACAATCGATTCCGGCGAGATGACCCCCAGCATGAAGCTCAAGCGCGCAGTCGTGGCGCGGCGGTATGCGGAGGAGATTGATCGCTACTACCAGGAAGACGTTTCGTTACGCCGGTAGCGACAAAGCTGGCGCTGCCAGGTGCGCTGCCGCAGGTTCCTGGCTGCCATCTCCGACGTACAATCTAGACATACAAAACAAATTACCCATTGAAATCGTGTTCAAGGAGAAAGCATCATGCGGGTTGGAATTCTGACGGGTGGCGGGGACTGTCCCGGCCTGAACGCTGTGATTCGCGCAGCCGTGCGCAAAGGCATTTTTCACTACGGCGACGAGTTTATCGGCTTTTTGGAAGGCTGGCGGGGTGTTTTGGAGGACAAGTCGGTGCCCTTGACCATCGAAAGCGTCTCCGGAATTCTGCAATTGGGAGGAACCATCCTTCGAACCTCTCGTACGAACGTCCGGAAAAAGCCGGGCGGTGTAGAGCAATGTATCGCCACCATTCAGCGCAACAAGCTGGATGCGCTGATCACAATCGGCGGAGACGATACCCAGGGCGTGGCCAATGCGCTGATTGAGAAGGGTGTTCCCTGCGTCGGCGTGCCCAAGACCATCGATAACGACCTGAGCGGCACAGACGTCTGCTTTGGCTTCGATACCGCAGTGAGTATTGCCACTGAGGCGGTGGATCGGCTCCACTCCACCGCTGAAGCCCACAGCCGCGTCATTGTTTGCGAAGTGATGGGACGCGATGCCGGCTGGATCGCTCTTTATAGCGGCATCGCCGGCGGGGCAGACGCCATTTTGGTGCCGGAGAAGCCGATCGATCTGGATGCGGTGATCGCGGTGATCAAAGAGCGTCGGGCTCGCGGAAAGTACTTCAGCATTGTTGTGGTTGCGGAGGGGGCCAAGATGCCGACGACCGGCGACGTGGCCACTCACGGCGACACCGTCGACGAATTCGGCCACGCTCGCTTGCTCGGAATCGGTCAATTCGTGGCGGACGAGATTGAGAAGCGCACTGGGTTCGAGACCCGCGCCGTCAACCTGGGCCACACGCAGCGCGGTGGAACTCCGACGGCGTTTGACCGCATGCTTGCCACCCGTTACGGTGCGGCCGCCATCGACTTGGTGCACAAGGGGAAATTTGGTCGTCTGGTCGTGCTGCGCGGTACCCAGATCACGGATATTCCGCTGGCCGATGCCATCGCGAAAAATCGTACGGTCAGCGATGACCTGCTGGCGCTGGCGACGGACTTGCAGGCGGTCATCAAGAAGTAGTTCAAGCTCAGGGGTTTTACGAGGAGTGAGACGGCCAGCCTGCAATGGGTTGGTCGTCTTTTTGTTTCCACCCGGTTATTGGGGCACGCGGAACGGGGGCCTGCTGAAGGCAGGGAATCAACGCCGCCACAACCCAATCCACAGCGGGGGATCCGGAAGTTGCCCCATCCTGTTGTGCTTTCTTACCGGCCAGCGGAAGGATAGAGCAATTCACGGGTATTCCACCGGCAAAGACCCTAAGAAAATGGGTTGAATTCCTGAAGAAAACGGCCTATAACCAAAGTCCCCACGCCGGCTCTGCGGCCGGCGAGTGATAAGAATTTTGGAGGGGATATGGCAGGTTCAGCGCGCAAGAAAATCTCACCTCCCGGCTCTGCGGCAGTGCCAGGAAACGTATCCCGCGCCAAGGAGCACCGGGCAGCACTGGCGCTTTCGCGTGCCACTCCGCCTGCGTGGGAGGCGCGCGAGGTGATGGATATCCGCCAGGCCGCGGACTACCTGGGGATCAGCTCCGACAGCCTCTACAAGTACGCCTCGGAAGCGCTGATTCCGGCATTCAAGCTGGGCAATCGCTGGCGCTTCAAGCGGTCTTTGCTGGACCACTGGATGGAACTTCAGAGTTCTCACGGATTGGAAGCCGCGCCGGGAAAAAGCGTGAAACCCAGGCAGAAAAAGCCTGTCGGTCGCGTCAATTAATCGACGTCGCGCGTCCGGTTCGATCCATTTCAACAAGCAAACAGGGCCGTCATCTCCAAAACGGCCAAGCCCCGCGTCTTCACTGCAGTTCCGTCCCCATTTATCCACGCTTCCACAGGCAAACCCTTAATCTGCACCGTTTCTGCGCCTTGCTCCGAGCAACACGGAATCCTACACTGAACCGTCCGGTGAATCCTTAGGCCCGCCGACTTGAACCTTGACTGGAATCGTGCTCGTAAGCGCGAAACTTGGGGGGCCTCAAGTCCCGATCTTGCAATGAATTGCGAAGGTAACACAATTAGTAGCGGTATTGGCTTGACAGACGCTACTGACAGCGGTACTTTCCCTCTACGGGCTTTTGGAGGAATCAATGGCTGCATGAAGCCACTGAACCTCAAATGGCCAGTACAGGAACTTCGAATTGATCGACTATGCAGAGAGATGTCTTTCCGGAATGCACGGCGCAAGAGTCAGGAATTATCCCGTAACACTTGAAACGCGGAGCCAGTAAGCAGGCTTGAGACAGAAAAACGCAGGTTCGGCATCCTATTCCGGAGGGGCCGAAACCAGCTCAGAATCTAGAACCAGGAGATGCCAACATGGCCGAAACAACCAAGACGCAAACGCCCGTTGCAGCCAGCAAGGCTGTTGAAACCGCCCCGACTTCCAGAAGTGGATCCAGTTCAACTGGAACCGGGACTGGCCTGCAATGCAAGCGTTTTTTCAGTCGTCCGGATGTTTCGCCTTACGACGAAATTCAGTGGGAATTCCGCACCGCCTCCATCGTGGACTCGAAAGGCAACAGCATTTTCGAGCAGAAAGATGTGGAGGTTCCCGCAGACTGGTCGATGACCGCAACCAATATTGTTGCCAGCAAGTATCTTCATGGCCAGATCGGCACTCCGCAACGCGAAACTGGCGTACGTCAGCTGATCTCTCGTGTTGCAGAGACAATTCGCGACTGGGGGATTGCCGGCGGCTATTTCCGCACGCCCGAGGACGCCGTCATTTTCCATGATGAGTTGGCGCACATGCTGCTGCATCAGAAGGTCGCGTTCAATTCGCCGGTATGGTTCAACGTGGGTTGCGATCGGCTGGAACCGGATTCCCAGGCGCAGAACTGGCACTGGAATCCGCATACCTGCGCGGTTGAGTTTTCCGCCACAGGCTATCGCAATCCGCAGTGCTCGGCCTGCTTCATCAATTCCGTGAAGGATTCGCTGGACTCCATTCTGACGCTGGCCAAAACCGAAGGCATGTTGTTCAAGTGGGGCTCGGGCACGGGTACTAACCTGTCCACTATTCGCGGATCCACGGAAAACCTGTCCGGCGGCGGCGTGGCCAGTGGTCCGTTGAGCTTTATGCGCGGATTTGACGCCTTTGCGGGCGTGATCAAGTCCGGCGGCAAGACTCGCCGCGCGGCCAAGATGGTTATCCTGAACATAGATCATCCGGACATCGTCGACTTTATCGAGTGCAAGTCAAAGGAAGAAGCCAAGGCCTGGACGCTGATGCGCGCCGGCTACGACGGATCGGGCCCAGATTCGGAAGCCTTCACGTCGATCTTCTTCCAGAACGCCAACAATTCGGTGCGCGTCAATGATGAATTTATGCGCGCTGTTATTAATGATGACGAATTCTTGACACGTTCGGTCAAGGACGGCGCACCGTTCAACAGACATAAGGCTCGCGACCTGATGCATAAGATCGCCGAGAATACCTGGCACTGCGGCGATCCCGGCATGCAGTACGACACCACGATTAACAAGTGGCATACGTCGAAAAACACAGCCCGGATCAATGCGTCCAATCCCTGCTCCGAGTACATGTTTCTGGATGATTCGGCATGTAACCTTGCCAGTTTCAATTTGATGAAATTTGTAACTCCTGCAGGAACATTTGACGTGACTGCCTATCGCCACGCTGTCGATGTTCTGATTACGGCGATGGATATTCTGGTGGATAACTCCGGTTACCCGACAGAAGCGATTGGGCGTAATTCCCACGACTATCGCCCGCTGGGACTGGGATACGCCAACCTGGGCGCGCTGTTGATGGCCTTCGGCTTGCCCTACGATTCGGATGCGGGTCGCGACTTCGCCGCCTGTCTTACCGCCATCATGTGCGGCCAGGCTTATCTGCAATCGTCCCGGGTAGCGGAGCAATGCGCGTCTCTTCCAGCCGCCACTCCTTTGACTCAGTCGATCGAGCGCCAGGGAGGTGCTTGCCCAGGATTCTACGTGAATCGCGAGCCGTTTCTGGACGTCATCCGCATGCATCGCGCGGAAGTGAATAAGATTGGCCGATCCCAAAAAAGTTCGGAGCCCTTCAGCGTTCCGCAACTGGATGAGTTGATTGAAGCCAGCCGCGATTGCTGGGACAAGGCGCTGGCGCATGGCGAAAAATTCGGCTATCGCAACTCGCAGGTTACTGTTCTGGCGCCGACTGGAACCATCGGCTTCATGATGGATTGCGACACAACGGGAGTGGAGCCGGATCTGGCGCTGGTCAAGTACAAGAAGCTGGTTGGCGGCGGCATGATCAAAATCGTGAACAACACCGTTCCCGCGGCGCTATTCAAACTGGGATATGGCAACGAAGATGTCGATGCCATTGTCAGCTATATTGATGCGACCGGAACCATTGAAGGCGCGCCAGGA
The DNA here is from genome assembly GCA_963817855.1 of uncultured Acidobacteriota bacterium. GTDB lineage: Bacteria > Acidobacteriota > Terriglobia > Terriglobales > Acidobacteriaceae > JAKAAZ01. The sequence continues at coordinate 1,379,208 of CAWFQA010000001.1, forward strand.
CTGAAGCCGGAGCATCTGCCGGTCTTCGATTGCAGCTTCAAGGCCTCGAAAGGTACGCGCAGCATTCACTACATGGGTCATGTCCGCATGATGGCGGCGACGCAGCCGTTTATTTCCGGCGCCATTTCGAAAACGGTAAACCTGCCCAACAATGCCAGCGTGGAAGACATTGCGGAGGCCTACATTGAGTCCTGGCGCAAAGGTCTGAAGGCAGTTGCGGTGTATCGCGATGGCTCGAAGGGCACGCAGCCGTTGAATGTGACCGACTCGATCGCCAGTGGAGGTAATTCTGCGCTGGATGCTGTTGCGGAGAAATTGCTGCAATCCATTGCCACCGTGCCAATGGATAATGCCGCTGTCGAGCCTCTCATCGCCCAGCTCGCTGCCCATTCGACGGAGAGGGTGCAATTGCCTGCGTCCAGCCTGGAAACGTTGGCTCGCGCCACCATGCAGAATATTTCCGGTGTCGTGTTGACCCAGCAGGACCCGAACGCGCCACCGCGCACGGTTCGCCATCGTCTGCCGGAAGAACGGCCGTCGTTGACCCACAAATTCTCCATCGCTGGACACGAAGGCTACATTACTGTAGGCCTTTACCCGAATGGCCAGCCAGGAGAAATTTTTATCAAGATGGCGAAGGAAGGCTCGACTGTCAGCGGACTGATGGACGCGTTCGCCACGGCGATTTCACTGTCGCTGCAACATGGCGTGCCGCTCAAGGTGCTCTGCGAGAAGTTTTCGCACCTGCGTTTTGAACCGTCAGGCTGGACCGGCAATGAGGAAATCGGTTTTGCCAAATCCATCATGGATTACATTTTCCGCTGGTTGCAGTTGCGCTTCCTGTCTGGAACGCAGTTGCCGCTGTTCGCCGGCCTGGCGGCACAGGCGGCTGCTGCGGAAATCGAAAAGGCCTATGTTCCAGAGCCGCATCAGCCTGCTGGCGGAATGGGAGCAACGACGGCACCCCAAGGCGGAATTCTGCCGGCGATGCATGCCAGCCACGGCCAACCGCAAACCAGTCTGCACATGGAAGATCGCGGCCTGGTCCATGCCGCCGATGCCATGCGGGGATTTGTCGATATGGGGGATGCGCCCACGTGCCACACCTGCGGAGCCATCATGGTTCGTAACGGTAGCTGTTACAAATGCGTCGAATGCGGCAGCACCAGCGGCTGCTCCTAGTCCGCTGGCGGCCGCATCCGAAGCTAGTCTAGACAGTGACGTTCCACCTGACGAGGCGTGATCTCAGTTTGGTCACCGCGGAGGGAAACCGCATTGTTCCGCAAGGCGATTACGCAATCTCGATCGGTGGTAGCCAGCCTGACACTGGCACTCCAGTTGTGACCGGTCATTTCCATGTCAACGGGCAGATGATGCTGGCGCCGTAACGGAGACTTTATCGCTGCCCAGCTTTCTCCCGGCTAATTTGTGTAGACGCGCACATAGTCCACTAGCATCTGCGAGGGGAAAGGAGTACTCGCATTTGGGGCGCCTGGATAGTCCCCACCAATCGCCAGGTTTAACAGGATGAAGTTGCTTTGACCGCCGTCAAACGGCCACACCGCAGCCTTCAACCCGGAAATGCTTGACGTGGTGTAGGTGACGTAAGGCCGGTTCGGATCGTCCACATAATAACTCACTCTGTCTTTTGTCCAGATCATGCCATAGGTGTGCCAATGCGCCGCCGTCTGTCCGCTCGGGAATTTGTATGTGGTGCCCAATGCATCGCCCGTGAAGCCGGTTCCGTGAATCGATCCCCGGTTCCAATCTGGAGTGGTTACGGCATTGGTGCGTTCCAGCACATCCTGCTCACCGCAAGCCGGCCATGGATCGGTGACAATATCACTCCCCATCAACCAAACTGCGGCCCAGAAGCCCTGCGCCTCCGGAACTCGCGCTCGTACTTCAAATCGGCCGTATTGGAAGCTGAACAAACCCTGCGTCTTCATCCGCGCCGAAGTGTAGACGCCAATTGAAGGCTGCTGCGCCACAATGTGCAGATACCCATCTGCTCCTACATAGGCATTTGGATGGGCAGTACTGCAGGGAGAAGCAGCGGATCCCCATGCGCAGTAGTTCTCCAGTTCCTGGTTGCCGAAGCCGCTATTGCCTGTGTCGTAAGTCCAAACCGATGGATTCGGTTGCGTATTGGCGCCGGTCGAATTAGTGAACTCGTCCGACCAGACGAGGGTTCCCGATGGAATGTTGAGCGTAAAATTCCGGCGGGCAACGCTGCTCGTGCTATGACCAGACGCCGTGGCGATCGCATTGACATTGAGATTTGCGGCCACTAGGAACGGAGCTTGATACATTTGCGAGGAAGGAGTCGGCATTGAACCGTCCACCGTGTAGTACATGGTTGCACCGGAGGTAGCCGATACCAGACTGACGATCACAGCGCCGTTTCGTGCGGTCGTGGCCGTGATCGCGGGCGCGGAGACCTGCGCAGCGGAGGTTGAGAGTGAATTTCCTCCTTGGCATCCAACAAATAGTACGACGATTAGACAGAACCATCGCCAAAACGAATTGAATAGGCTCGACATCTGATTCTTCCGTCTGTTCTGCCGGTCGGCGTTAATGCCAGTCCTACAGCCGGTCGAATGCATCGAGCCGGCCGGTAATCTCATGATCGCAATCCTCGGTTTTGAAGGCTGTGTTTATTTGGTCTTTGGATAGGTATGAAGTTGCGGGCCAATCAGGTTCGAATATCTGTAGTTCTCGCGTCGGTCGGCGTCGATCGTCCAGAACATCGCTCCAATCATGTCCGGATATCCGCCGCGCTGATGCAGTTTGTAGGTGGTGGCCGCCGGAGTTTTGCCGGTGATGATATAACTCACCGACTGACTTACAACCTCTGGCGTTGTGTAGCCGGTCAGGAAACCAACCGCAACTTTGTTTGCGGGTAATCCCTGAAAAAACTCCTGCGGATTGCCGCCGACATTGAAGCCACGCAGCAGTAATTCGGTCATGGCAGCGTGATAGTTGATCGAGTGGGACTGATAGATTTCCCCATCCAGCCCTTGCAGCGGGGGCGTGTTGTAATCCTGCACGTCAACAAACGAGAGAATGTCTCGCAGCCCGGCGATGAGCGGAAGATACGATCCGAACTGACCGCCATAGCTGGGATAGCCGCCGGGAATCTGTGTTCCTTCCGGCACCAGGCTGATCATGAACTTCGGTCCAAAGTGATCGTGAAGCTGGCGCAGGCCCGCGATCAGATTCACGACAGAGGGAGTAGTCGGGTGTCTGAAATCCTTGTCTCCCGGAGCTAGCACCAACGACGGCGATTCGAAGTCGATGTCGACCCCATCGAAGCCGTATTCGGAAACGATGCTGGTTACCGAGGAGAAAAAATTCGGGATGTCACGTGGGTCATCGAGCTTGAAATACTTTCCTCCTCCGCCCAACGAGAGCACCACCTTCTTGCCCTGACTTTTCAGATAAGCAATATCACTTTTCAGTTGGTCAGGCGTGATGCCGACGGGAGGACGAAATGCGAGCGTACCCTCAGGCGCATTTGGATCGGGTGGAGCGAAGGCGACAATAATCACATCCCATTGCGGAGAGACATCACGCAGAGGGAACGCTGCGCCGCCGCTGAATCTGGAGCCAGTCCAATATCCGATCAATGCATGACCATTCGTCGATCCTGTTGATGGAGTCGGCGTAACGGTGGGTTCAGTATTCGTCGTCGTGCGAAGTCTGCGATTCGGGCATGGTTGCGCGGGCCCAGCGAGTGCGTGAGAGTCCGGGAAGCTGAAGGCGCTGGAAGATTCGGCGGAGGCTCCAAGATACCAGTGCAATGTCGCTACATTAGCAAGATGATACGTGAAGCCTGCGATCCGGGCGGCAAACGGCGTCGAAACGGGAAAACTGTTTTTAGGGTTTGTGTTGGTCGGCTCCAGAAGAAAATAGTCGGAGCCGACGCCTGCCCCTGCGCAGCCGTGATCTTCGCCTGGACCCAGCCATGCAGCGAAGAAGTTTCCAGCAGCAGTGGGAGTGCGGAAATATGTCTGCGGGTCATGGAGTGGATCATTGAAGAATTCCGCCAGTTGCTGGGTGAGTGGCTGGATGTCGCGGTCTTCAACAATCGCAGGCGAGGCGTGGAGATACGATCCAAGTACAAAGGAGTTTCCCGTGCCAGCGTCGACGCCGTGCATTCCCCAGGAGCAACACACCGTCGCGTCGCTATCGGTGTAGTAGGTGGTGTTGTGGGTTACGGCGATAACGAGCTTTCCATTCTGCCGCTGGATTTGCTGAAAAATCTGCTTCTCCAGGAACACAACATCAACAACGGCAAACAGCGTGCCTGTCTTTTTCGATCGCAGAATGTAACCGTACCCAGGTGGAACAGTGATGGAAACTGGCTTGATTTCCGGCTTGCTTAGATAGGTATGTCCGTTCGCATTCGACGGAAACGTGGCTTGCAGCAGTCCGTCCGCATATTGCGTTTGGTTGCCAGCGGCAAACGCGAATCGAGTGAAGATGGGAGACTTCAGAATGCGTGGCACATCCGCCGTCGCATCCATCTGCGCGGGCCTGGAACCTTCAAAGGTGAGATGGATTGGCACCAGCACGGTCGGGATGGTGGTTGTTCCGCTGTTGGCAGGGTCACGGCCGGCAAGTGTGTACGAACTATCGCCTATGGCTCGTGTGAAGGTGGGCACGGTACCTTGCGCATGCGACGGGTGAACCGCCAGGCAGAAGAGAAGAAGCAGGCAAAGGATCTTGATTCGAATATCCAACATGGTCGACCTTCAGACAGGGAATGGGCACCGCGCTTGTAGCTGCATTCTTTCACAGCTGTCGAAACGTACTGTTCAGAATACGCTCGGCTCGCATAGAGTGAAGTGTAATCTGTGCACGAAGTCGCAGAGAAAAGGAGGCGAACAGATGCGAAGTCATCGGATGGAAGGAACACGGCCAATCCCGCGAGACGATGCTGCAAGGCTTTGGGTCGCTTTGCAGCGTGCTGGCTGTGGGGCTATTTATTGTCACCTTTGTATTTCGGAACTTCGTTATTCCCTCTTCGTCAATGGCGAGCACGCTGCTGGTCGGCGATCACGTCATGGTCGATCGCCAGTCCCTGGCTCCTGCTGCGCAGTGGGTCCCATTCATGCATTATCGAGACGTGCAGCGCGGCGATATTGTCGTCTTCTACAAGCCGACCGAAGAGCATAACGGCGACCACATATTTCTGGTCAAGCGCGTCATTGCGGTTCCGGGCGATCGGATTCATCTTCGCAACGGCACCGTCTATCTCAACGGAGTCGCCCAGGGCGAGCCGGAGATAAGGACCTCCGCCACTTCGCAATATGACGCGTATGTCAACGATTTTCCTTCAGTGAGCCCATCGAACGAGCCCGGCGTCACCGCCGAGTGGTCAGTCATGTTGCCCAGATATGTTCACAATGGAGATTTGGTTGTTCCGCCAGGAAAGTATTTCGCTATGGGCGACAATCGTGACAATAGCCTGGATAGTCGTTACTGGGGTTTCGTCCCGCGAGAGAACATTATCGGGCGCCCACTCGTTGTGTACTGGTCCATCGTGATGCCCGAATCAGACGCGGATGAGGTGCCGCTGGCAGCGCGAGCGGAGTCAACGTTGCACGAGCTGGAGCATTTCTTTGACGAGACCCGCTGGAGACGGACATTCCATCGAATTCGGTGATCGGCGGGTGTCCTAATGGATATTCGTGGATTCTTATCTAGGGTACAGGTTCTGTCCTCCTACTCCACTAGGACGATCGCGATCGTACTTTTCCGAAATGAATTGACAACACGACAGCCATCAGCAAGACGCCGACGCCGACCAGAATCCAGCCCAGGAACGCGCCTTGTCCACGAGGCTGAAAGAGCCAGAGAAGTGTCGCTCCTACCGCCAGGTTGGCGTATCCCCAAAGCGCATTGATCAGCGGCGAAGATTCTCCCACTCCGGGCGGGGTCGCGAATGGAGTTTGAAATCGGTGGCCGCTGATACCCTGAAGAAAGTGTGGAATGCCGTTGGCAAGAAATAGCCCACTGACAAACTGGAGCAGGTAGAAGTACGACGGCATGACTGGCGTCCTTGCATCCGAAATTGTGGTTGACTCAGCAAAACTGGCTCCATGTTAATTCCTTGCGTTTGAATCTGATCGCTCCCGAACCTGTGTAACCTTTCCGATCCTGTTGCCGGTTTGCAGGCGAGGTGCGGTCTCGATGCAACGTTCGGACCGGGGGAACTCTTGTTCCAAAAAGTTCCAATCTTTGCTATTGAATCGTTTGAAAGATGATGTATTTTAATAGACACTGATTTCGGGCGCGGGGAATCGGGTTCTTTCGGGCAGGCAAAAAGCGGATCGCTTGACGATTCTGTCGGCGAATTGATGTCCGTTTGACCCAGCCTTTGTATTCGAGATGATCGCAAAATGGTCGGCGCACGTAGAGAAATTTGCTGGTTATGCACGTGACGTATGACGACACCAAAAGACGGCAAAAATAGCTTCTCGCGAACCACTCTGGCGGATGTAGCACGCGAGAGTGGATTTTCTCCCTCAACGATTTCGATCGTTCTGAACGAAGCCCCCATTTCAAAGTATGTCGCAGCAAAGACCAAGGAACATATTCGCGCGGTAGCCAAGCGTCTCGATTACCGACCGGATGCTTTCGGGCGATCGCTGCGCAAACGGCGCAGTCACACCATTGGGGTAATGATTTTTGATATTTCCGATCCCTTCTGTACCCTGATTCTGCAGGGCATTGAAAAACATCTTCATCCCACCGAGTTCCTGCCCTTTATCGTGGATGCTCATAACCAGCGCGAGCAGTTCGAGCGCTATCTAGCCATGCTGTTGGAATATCGGGTGGAAGGCTTGATCGTCGTGGCGAACTGGTTGTTCATTGACATTGAAACACTATCGGAATTGGAGAGGCATCGAGTGCCGACGGTTTTGGTCGGATCGGAGATGCGCAGCGGCCCGCTCGGTTCAGTTCTTGTGAATAATGAGCAGGGCGGCTATCTTGCAGTGCAACACATGTATTCACTGGGCCATAGAAAGATTGCTTTTATTCGCGGACCTCGCCCGTTATGGGATAGCAGTCGCCGTTGGGATGGGGTGCTTCGATTTGCCGCCGAGGTTGGACTGAAAATGCCGAAGAAGTGGATTGTGGAACTGACGGGTTCGTCCGAGTCCAACTCGAGTTTTGACGAGGGCCGATCGCTGACGCGGACGATGCTGGAGCAGGATCCAGGCTTTACCGCGCTGCTGGCTTTTGACGATCTCACCGCCTTTGGCGCGGTTCGAGCTTTGCGCGATTTCGGCCGGCGCGTTCCGGAAGATTGTTCTGTTCTGGGTTTTGACGACGTTCCTTACGCAGCTCTCTTCAACCCCAGCCTCTCTACGATACGGCAGCCGATGGAAAAAATGGGATCGATCGCTGTCGAGCGAATCCTGAATGAGATTCAGCAGGGCGGAGAAGCCGCGCATGGCAAGGGCCGAGTCGACCTGTTGCCGCCGGAAGTCGTGCAGCGCGAATCGACCGCGGCCGTTGACCAAATAGGCAAAGGTTCGCCCAAAAAGTTTAAGAAAACGTCAAGGCCTTGACGGCGTGACCAGAAATGCTCAGAAAGGCTTTCTTCAAACGATTCTATACTGGTAGACAACGAATGTCATACGCAGTCATCGGCCACCCCACTCGTCAGAAGATTCATCCGGAGGACTCCTTGCAATGAAACTTCGTCTGGAAGCGCAATCCGTTTTTCTCATCGCGGTTTTGGGCCTTGCCGCCGCGTTGCCTGGTTTCGCGCAAACTGCGACCAAGTCATCCGGCGCCAGGACCATTCCGCTTCGCGAAGGCTGGGAGATTCAGTCCGGTTGCAAGATCAAGGCCGACGGAGCCAAGCTGTCTTCCGCGGATTACCAACCGCAGGGTTGGATTAAGGCGACGGTTCCGACCACTGTTCTTGCTGCGGAGGTGGCGGCCGGAATCTATCCCGACCCCTATTACGGAATGAACCTGCGCAAGATTCCCGGCAGCGACTATCCGTTGGGAAAAGTCTTCTCCAATATGGAGATGCCTGCGGGTAGCCCCTATCGCTGCGCCTGGTGGTATCGCAAGCAGGTTCAGATTCCGGCAAGTTCGCGCGGCAAAACTAGCTGGCTGCATTTTGGCGGCATTAACTATCGCGCCAACATTTGGGTGAACGGCCAGTTGGTGGCCAACGATCAACAGATTTCCGGGGCCTATCGCGTCTACAACCTCAACATCACCAAAGCGGTCACACCCGGCAAGCCTGCGACGATTGCCGTCGAAACATTTGCTCCTGGCCCCAAAGATCTCGGCATTAACTGGGTCGACTGGAATCCCTCTCCGCCGGATAAAGATATGGGCCTGTGGGGCCCCGTCGATCTGGCAACGACCGGCCCAGTTGCGGTTCGCTATCCGTTCATCGCCACTCATTTTGAAGACGCAAGCCTGAAAGTCGCGGATATTACAGTAACTGCGGAACTTGAAAATGCGACAGACCATGCGGTGAAGGGAACCTTAATCGGCACCTTTGCAGGTCAGCACTTTCAGCAGCCAGTTGAGCTGGCCGCTGGCGAATCGAAAAGTGTCAGCTTCTCTCCAGAGCAGTTTCCACAATTGAAACTCAAGCATCCCGCCATCTGGTGGCCCGCGGAAATGGGCTCGCATCCCCTGGAAAACTTGACTGTACGCTTTGTTGTGGGCAGGCAAACCTCCGATACGGCCTCGGCTCACGTCGGCATTCGCGAAGCGACTTCAGAATTGACCGCAAAAGGAGCTCGCCTGTTCCGCATCAATGGAAAGCCGATTCTGATTCGCGGTGGCGGATGGTCGCAGGACATGCTGATGCGCGAAGATCACGAAAATCTCCCTCAGCAGATTCGCATGGTCAAGGACATGCGCCTGAATACGATTCGTCAGGAAGCCAAACTGGAAGGCGATGAATTCTATCGGCTGACGGACGAGAACGGCATTCTGGTGATGGCCGGATGGTGCTGCTGCGATCAGTGGGAACACTGGAAAGATTGGACGCCGGAGAATCATCAGGTGGCGAATGCTTCTCTTCGGTCGCAGATGCTGCGTCTGCGGCACCATGCTTCGCTGCTGGTGTGGTTGAATGGCAGCGATCGTCACCCGCCGGCGGACGTGGAGCAGGCGTATCTGAATGTGGAGAAGGATACGGGCTGGCCGAATCCCACCGTGTCCTCAGCCACCGGAGCTCCGAGTACGGTTAGCGGGCCGACTGGCGTCAAAATGTCAGGCCCATACAACTATGTTTCTCCCTCATACTGGTATGTCGATGGCAAACATGGCGGCGCCTTCGCGTTCAATACGGAAACCAGTCCCGGGCCGGCCATTCCTCAGCCGGATAGCCTGGTGAAATTTCTGCCTCCCCAAGATCGCTGGCCCATTGGAGAAGTCTGGGGCTACCACGCCGGGGGCGGCGATTTTATGAACGTGGACGTGTTCAATGCGGCCATGCGCGCGAGCTACGGCTGGCCTGATTCAATGGACGCGTATTCCAAACTTGCGCAGACGATGACTTACGATGGCGAGCGCGCCATGTTTGAAGCCTACACGCGGAATAAGTACACATCTACCGGAGTCATCCAATGGATGCTGAATAATGCCTGGCCGTCTGTCATCTGGCATCTTTACGATTATTATCTGCAAACCGGCGGGGGATATTTCGGGACCAAAAAAGCCTGCGAGCCGCTGCATGTGCAGTATTCCTACGACGATCACAGCATTTATGCGGTCAGCAGTCTGCCCGTCGCGACTCCGTCGCTGCAGGTTCAGGCGGATGTGTACGATCTCGATCTAAAGTCGGTTTTCCATCAAACAAAGACGGTGGACCTGGCTGCAGACGGGTCACAGCGCGTCCTCGACATTCCAGCCGGTATTTTCCAGCCGGAGCAGTCCACCCACTTTGTCCGTCTGGAAATGAAGAACAGCGCCGGCAAAATCGTCAGCCGGAATTTCTACTGGATCCCTTCCAAGCTGACCGTCTTCGACTGGCCCAAGACGGAATACACCTATACTCCAGCGATCAGCTATTCCAACATGCAGGCGCTGCGCTCCCTGCCGAAGAGCCAGATCCGCGCTACTCTAACCACTACCAACCACACTCTCCATATACATCTGGAAAATCCATCGCATGCGTTGGCCTTTCAAGTGGAGGTGCGAGGTTTTACCGCCAATGGCAAACCGATTCTTCCTCTGCTCTGGAGCGATGATTTTGTGGAATTGATGCCGGGCGAGCATCGGGATCTCACGGCCGAGCTTCCCAAAGCGACGGCTGCAAATCAAGCCTCTGTGGTCGTCAGCGGTTGGAATACAAATACCCTGAGGTTAGGCGCCAAGCTCGCGACTAACGCCGGCACGGGTGCAGAGTAAGTGCAGGACAACATCAGTCACAGACTTGTGTCCGTGGCTGAGGAGGAACGATCGTGATTAGGTTGAAGTGTGCATCGGCGCTGCTTATTGCGTGTTGCCTGTCTGCCCCGCCATTGATTGCACAGATCGTGAAGGTGGATATAACGCCCTCCCATGCCACCAATCACTTTGTTCCGAAACAAACGCTGGGTGGGGGAATCGATCGCATTCAAACAGTCGCCATCGATAAATTGATGAACAAGACCATTCTGGATCGAGTGTTCACGTCAGGCTGGCAGCCCGTGACCTATCGACAGAATACCGAGCTTGCCATCGAGGCCTGGCACTGGAATCCCAAAGGAACATGGAGCGACCCAAATGATCAGCAGGGATACTTCACTGGGTCAGACCAGCCGACGGAATTTATTCGCCACTCGTTCGGATATGCGTTGCCACATCGCGGAATCACTCGCGACGGCGGCTCAGTCACCGGTTATTCGCGATTGACGGACGGTGATACGTCAACCTACTGGAAAAGTAATCCATACCTTAGCAGCCGATATACAGGTGAAGAAGATTCACTCCATCCCCAATGGGTCATGATGGATCTTAGCAGCGTGCAGATGATCGACAGCATCAAGATCGCCTGGACGAACCCTCACGCAACCCAATACACAGTTCAATATTGGACTGGAACCATTCCATACGACAGCCCGCTAGACTTTCCCACCAACGGAGTCTGGCAAACATTTCCTCACGGCGTAATCAACTCGGGAAAGGGCGGCGTCGAGACAGTTCATCTTTCCGACCAACTGATTCCTGCCAGATACCTGCGTATCCTGATGACGCACTCGTCCAATACATGCGATACGCACGGTTCCTCTGACCCGCGCAACTGCGTTGGCTATGCGATCGACGAGCTCTATGCGGGAACCACGAGCGCTGACGGAAAGTTTCATGACGTGATTCGCCACACGGCGGATCAGGAACAGACGGTCACCGAGGCCTCATCCGTAGATTCCTGGCATACGGCAAAGGATCTTTTGACCACTAAAGAATCCCAAATGGGATTCGACTTGTTCTACACCAGCGGCGTGACCCAGGGTTTGCCGGCCGTTATTCCCATCGCGCTGATCTATGACAATCCAGACAATGCAGCCGCTGAAATCAAGTATCTTGAGGGCCGCCACTATCCCATCTCCTACGTCGAGATGGGGGAGGAGGCCGATGGACAATACATCGCGCCGGAAGATGTTGCGGCTTTGTACATTCAATTTGCGATTGCGATTCATCGTGTCGATCCCAACATAAAACTAGGCGGTCCTTCCTTTGAAGGCGTGAATCGGGACATTCTCTACTGGCCCAATGAGGATGGAAAGGCTTCGTGGCTTGGGCGATTTCTCGACTACTTACGCGAACATGGCCACTTACAGGACCTGGCATTCTTTTCCTTCGAGCATTATCCCCTCGGCCCATGCGAAATCGCATGGAGCAGCCTGTATGACGAACCGCAGCTAGTCGCCAACATCATGAAGACATGGCGCAATGACGGCTTACCTGCAAACGTGCCTATGTTAATCACGGAGTCGAACCTTTCCTCGGCTGCCTCGGAAAATTACATGGACATCTTCGGCGGTATCTGGTTGGCCGACTATGTTGGTTCTTTCTTGAATGCGGGCGGAAAAGGTCTCTACTACTTCCACTATCTGCCATTGCAAATGGAAAACGGCTGCAATAATTCCCCGGGAACGTTTGGCATGTTTACGGTAAATGCGAACTATCAAATTCAGCAGCCGCTGTCGCAATACTTTGCCAGCCGCATGATCAATTTTGAGTGGCTCCAGCATGACGGCGGCGAACACACCATCTATCCGGCGACCGGGACCTATGACGATGGCGCGCACCACACCATGGTCACGGCATACTCAGTGCTGCGTCCAGATCACGAATGGTCGGTCATGTTAGTGAATCGCGATCAGGAGCAGTCGCATAAGGTGCAGGTTGTCTTCGATAATTCGCAAGATAAACCTGCCAGTTTTTTTTCTGGAGATGTCCACGTTTCTACGTTTGGGCGCGAGCAATATAAGTGGCATCCCGTGTTTCGACACGCAGACACATCGCACATTCCAGAAACCCTGGATAAGATTCCGTTGCTGTATACCGACGGATACGCAGATCCGGACGGACCGATTCTGGAGTCGACTGTGCGCGGCGATAAGTCAACCGCGTACGAGATACCGCCGGCTTCGATTGTTGTACTCCGGGGAAATCTGGACACCGGCGCCAGATAAGCGACCACTCGAAATAGCCATGCCGCTGGCAACGGCAGTCGCGCCGTTCGCGTCCAACGTACGGGCCAGCCACCAAAGGCTGTCCTGTATGTTGGCGGGGAAGATTGTGGAGCGAGTGTCTTTGTCGGCCCTGAAACGACGCGCTGTCGTTGCTTGTCTGGGCTTAGGATTCTCATGTTGTGCGACATGGGGGCAACAAACGCCTCCCGCCAAACCAGTAACAGATCCGCCGAAACCTCTGAGGTCTGTACCGTCTACTCCCATTGATAAGAAGGCAGCTGAACTGGGCGAATCCACGTGGAATCCAGCGTGGAATCAAATTGTCGCGCAAGCCTTGCCACCCGTGCTGCTATCGAACCGAGTCCCACGGGATGTGCGTCATTTTTGTCCGCGATTCTATGTCATGACCGACGCGCAAAAGCGCACGTTCTGGGCCTATTTTTTTCAGGCGCTCGCAGGCGCCGAGGCCGGCCTCAACCCTGACGCGACCGCTCGCCACACTGAGCCGAAACTGGCGCACGAAGAGCACGTGCCTGTCACGAATGTGCGCACCGAGGGATTGTTGCAGCTTACCTATGCCGACCGTCAGCGATACGGCTGCCCATTCGATGAAGACGCCGACAGAGGGCTACCGCCGGATGATCCCGCAAGAACCATTCTTCAACCGAAGAACAACCTTGTTTGTGGAGTCGCGATTCTGAAGAATCAATTGATCGACCTGCACCGGCCGCTGCTTTGGAGTAATTCATACTGGTCCACGCTGCGCCCGGGAACGCCCGGCTATCACAACTTTGCGAAGCAAATGACCAATCCACCCTCCGCTTGCGGCTTGCACGCGGAACTCTCCCATCGCCACTCGCAGCCGGAGCAAGCTGAGGAAGCGGATACTCCCTGAGTTTCTACGCTTGTTTGCGATCCATCCAGCGGTACACGCGGTTCCATACCACTGCAACCAACAGGGATATCACAATTCCAAGAGAGACTTCCAAAAAGCGTTGCAGGGCGATCTGCCACAGCGGGCCTGGATAAGGAATCAGGACGATGATGGCGACAGTTACGCCGCCTAGACGTCCGGCATTTTTGTAATTGAGCGCGGTACATAAGATCATCACCACCAGAACTGCCAAAGCGAACACGAGGAGGAAATGGTGCCAGACTAACGAAGTCAGCAGCCCGACAATGGCACCCATGGCGGTTCCGGCGAGGCGGTCGCGAGAAGCCAGGACCGTGGCGCCGACTTCCGACTGCATAACTACGATAGCGCTGATAGCTCCCCAGTAGCCGCCGGGCAAATGGAGCATGCCCGCGATCCAGTACGCCAGCGCGGCAGCCAGTGCCGTTCGTATTCCTTGCTGTAGACTCAGGCGATCATGGTCGGCGGCGGCGGCCGTCAAAGCAATGTCGGTCATGCAAGGAATTTTACATAGGTAGCGAGCGACCCACCCAACTGGACCAACCAGTGGGATGCTGCGCGACTTACTTGCGTTCCGTGCTCAAGGCCTTTTGCACCTTGCTATGCTTCACGCTGTAGGTAAAGTAAATCAAAAGGCCAACCACCAGCCATGCGATCACGACTTCTTTCGTCAATGCGGGAAGCGTCCACACCAGGTAGAGAGCGGTCACAATTCCGCAAATCGGCACCAGGGGCACCCATGGAGTTTTGAAAGGGCGGGGCAGGTCGGGCATGCGTCGCCGCAGAATCCATACGCCGGCGCAGACAATGGCGAACGCCAACAGCGTGCCCATATTCACAAGCTCCGCCAGTTTGCCGATCGGCAGCAGGGCAGGCAAGAAGGCGACGATAACACCGACAACTATGTTTGAAACGTATGGGGTTCGGAATCGTGGATGAATTTTGCCGGCCCACTTCCACAGCAGTCCATCCCGTGACATCGAAAAGAAAATCCGGCTTTGCGCCAGCAGCATCACCAGCATTACAGTGGCGAGTCCAAAAACGGCTCCCACTTTGACCAGTATGCTTCCCCATTCAATCCCACTTGCGTCGATGGCGATGGCCATGGGATCGGCTACGTTCAACGTTTTATAGCTCACCATGCCTGTCATTGCAGCGGAGACAAGAATGTAGAGCACCGTACAAATCACCAGCGTCCCCAGGATCCCGATAGGCATATCGCGTTGCGGATTCTTCGCTTCCTGTGCCGCTGTGGAGACGGCGTCGAAACCAATGTAGGCAAAGAAAATGGACGCGGCTCCCGCCGTGATGCCCCCAATTCCGAAGCGGCCCGGGCCCTCGGAAGGTGGGATGTAAGGGTGCCAGTTCATCTTGGCCAGATGGGGATGATGAACTAGGAATCCAGCCCCGATGACGAGGAATACGCCGACCGCAGCCAATTTGATCAGGACCATAGCCGTATTCAGATTGGCCGATTCCTCAATCCCTACGACCAGGATCAGGGTGACAACCAGAATGGCGAGAAAGGCGACCAGGTTGAAGACGCCTGTGACATGGGGCATAGCGGCGAGGTTTACGCCAGCTGGCACAGACATGCGCGGTACCCAGTGGGCATCATAAAAGTAGAGTACGTTGCCATAGGTGGTCGCCAACTGCGGCGGTATGTAGATGTGGAAGTCCTGTAACAGGCTGTCAAAATACCCACTCCATCCGGAAGCGACGGTGGCTGCTCCAAACGCGTATTCCAGCACCAGATCCCAGCCGATCATCCACGCAACAAATTCACCCAGCGTCGCATATCCATAGGTGTAGGCGGAACCGGCAATGGGGATCAGCGCAGCGAACTCAGCGTAGCATAGGCCGGCGAATGCGCAAGTGACGCCAGCCACAATAAAGCTAAGGGTGACGGCGGGGCCAGCATGAATTGCGGCCGCCTGGCCCGTCAGGACGAAGATGCCCGCGCCAATGACAGCTCCGATTCCAAGAGTGACGAGGTTCAGAGGGCCGAGCGCCCGCTTCAGCTCGTGTTCGCCTTCTTGATGCGCCTCCTGCAGAAGCATGGACATGGGCTTGATCGCCCCGAGTTTTGCCATGTTGAAAGGTTTCTCCCGAGTGTTCTCTAAACCGTCCGAATACAGATCGCGGCTTCGCCAGCAATATTTGCGTAGCTCGATAGTACCGTACGGAGCGATTTCCTAGTAGGAAGCTACTACACCAGTAGCGCCAGAAACTCCTGAACGATTTGACGGGCGCTTTCGCCGTCCGAATTTTCATTATTAGGGACAGGTAACAGGTCTGAGATCACAGCCAGCGAATCCGCCCCGGCATCGATTACGCTGCGGCAATTTTTCCTTGCAATTCCGCCAATTGCGACCAGCGGCTTGGAGGTTAGGTTACGTGCGGCTCTCAGCCCCGCGAGCCCTACCGTCGGATCTGGATTGACTTTGGACCCGGTCGGAAAAATCGGGCCATAGGCGATGTAGTCGCAACTTGTCTTGTCGGCTTCCATCACTTGCTTGATGGAGTTTGTGGACACGCCGACCCATCGTGTCGCGCCGACAATTCTGCGCGCGTCTTCTGCCGTTACATCTCCCTGGCCTATATGGACGCCATCGAACCCGGCAAGCAGCGCCAGGTCTGGGCGATCGTTGAATATGAGGCGCGCCCCACCATTCGCCGGGAATATTTCGCGGATCCGGACAGCATCCCACAGCATCTGCCGCGCGCTACCCTGCTTGTTGCGGTACTGCACCAGCGTGACTCCGGCATTGTGCCAGGCGGTAGCAATGGATGTTAAATCCAGCGAGCGAGCAGCCAGCAAGTCCACGTCCAGGACGGGGTAGAGGGGGGTCAGCATGTCGGCTACTGCGAGGACTCCTGGCGCGTCTTCTCGCGTTCAAAAAAGCGTTCCATAAACTTGGTATCGAATGCGCCCGCACGGAAGTCTTCATCCGCGAAGATGCGTTGATGCAAAGGTATCGTGGTGTAGATGCCTTCGACGACAAACATGCTTAACGCGCGCTCCATGCGAGCCACCGCTTCCGCGCGATCCCGTCCATGCACAATCAGTTTTGCGATCAACGAGTCGTAGTACGGCGGTACAACTCCTTCCGCATATTGTGCGGTGTCTACGCGCACGCCATTGCCACCGGGCAGGTTAAATACCGTGATCTTTCCTGCCGAGGGAGTGAATTTTTCAGGGTGTTCCGCATTGATGCGGCACTCAATGGCGTGACCGTGCATCTCGATCGGTTTCGTAATAATCTCGCTGAGCCTTTCGCCTGCGGCGATGCGAAATTGCGCCTTCACCAGGTCCACGCCTGTGACTAGCTCAGTGACAGGATGCTCCACCTGAATTCGCGTGTTCATTTCGATGAAGTATAGCTGGCCATCTTCATCCATCAGGAATTCAACCGTGCCCGCGTTCATGTAGCCGATTGTTTCCAGGCATCGCTTCAGCGTTGCACCAATCTCCTCGCGCATCTTCGGCGTTACCTGCAGCGAAGGCGACTCTTCAATCAGCTTTTGGTGGCGTCTTTGAATGGAGCATTCTCTCTCACCCAGAGACATCACATTTCCGTGCTCGTCCGCCAGCACCTGAAATTCGATGTGGCGTGGCCTCTCGATGAATTTCTCCATGTACAGATCGCCATTGCCGAACGCATTCTGCGCTTCGGTTCGAGCTGCGCGAAAGAAGTTTGGCAGCTCTTCCGCGCTGCGTACCACGCGCATGCCACGGCCGCCGCCGCCCGCGGAAGCTTTCAGAATGACGGGATAACCAATCTGCTGGGCCCAGTCCAGTGCTTCTTCTTCGCTCTGGATGACGCCTTCCGAGCCAGGAAGAATTGGAACCCTGGCTCGCTTCATCGACATTCGCGCCTTTTCTTTTTCACCCATCAGACGCGTGACTTCCGGCGGCGGTCCAATGAATTTGATGTTGGAGGCGCGACAGACTTCAGCGAAATTCGCGTTCTCGCTCAACAAGCCATAGCCAGGATGGATGGCATCTACATCGGCAATTTCTGCAGCGCTGATGACGGCAGGAACGTTCAGATAGCTGTCGGCGGAGCGCGGAGGTCCAATGCAGATGGCCTCGTCGGCGAACCGTACATGCAGAGAATTTCGATCGGCCTCGCTGTAAATCGCAACCGTACGAATGCCCATTTCCTTGCAGGCACTCATGATGCGCAGCGCGATTTCGCCACGATTGGCGATAAGAACTTTTCGGAACATAAACCTCAACTCAGTGAAGGTGTTGAACTCGGGGGAGTTTGCGAATCACAAGTCCCGCTGACCGTTCAAAGCTTTAGCGCGGGCGGATAGCAAAAAGAGGTTGACCGTATTCCACGGGCTGTCCGCTCGCGACCATGCGTTTCACAACTTCGCCGGTTACATCCGACTCAATTTCATTCATTAGCTTCATCGCTTCCACGATGCACACGACTTGTCCGGATTCCACCTGGTCGCCCACTTTGATATAAGGTTCGGCGCCGGGGGCGGACGCTTCATAAAATGTCCCGACAATGGGAGACTTGATGATGTGCAGTCCATCCTCTTCGCTCGCGGCGGGTGCCTGGTGGGCTGCTGCCGCTTCGGCTGTTACGTGGGGAAGATGCACGGGCGCGGCAACTGCATGTGTCGGGGCTGCGGGCGCGTGCTGCAGCAGATGGGCCAGTTGGCTCAGATCCACATTGGGCGCCGAGCGGCCGTGGCCGGCAAAGCTAAGATGAACTTTCAGACCGTCCTGTTCCAGGTCGAATTCGCCCACTTCCTGCTGTTTGAGAAATTCGATAAGGTCTTTCAACGATTGCAACTGTCCGGCATTCATACGTTTCACGTGCTCCTTAACAGGCACTCCTACAATTCTGTAGCGTCCTTGCAAGTATAGTGGTTTCGGCCAGCCCTGGTCGCGTCCGGGACTCCAAATTCGCAACAGGCGAGGTCAAAATCATGCTAGCTGCAGACTTTTATAGCTCAATCCAGGCTTTTGTCGCCGGGGTCAAAATTTCCGCACCGCTGCGAGTGACCAACACCATATCCTCGATCCGCACGCCAAAACGACCGGGTAAATAGATGCCGGGTTCAATTGTAATCACCATGCCAGGTTTTAGTGTTTGCTGTTGTTTTGCCGCGATGCGTGGACCTTCGTGAATTTCCATTCCCACACCATGCCCGGTCGAATGGGTAAAGAAATCGGCCAATTTCGCGCGTCTTAAGACGCTTCGCGCGGCTTCGTCCACCTCGCCACATGGAACTCCCGGCTTCACGGCGGCGATTGCGGCGAGCTGCGCCTCAAGAACGGCTTCATACGCGTCGCGCTCTGCGGTCGTCGCCGGTCCCAGGTGCACGGTACGTGTCATGTCGGAACAATATCCGCGCAGTAACACACCAAAGTCGAGCACGACGAATCCCCGCCGAGGCATTCGCTGCTCGGTCGCATGCCCATGGGGCAGCGCAGAACGAGGACCGCTGGCAACAATGGTCTCGAATGACATGCCCTCCGCTCCCGCCATTCGTGCCGCGAACTCGAGATGTGCCGCAACTTCGACTTCGCGCTTGCCGGGTTCAATTTGCGTCAGCAGGTCTTCGAAGAGCCGGCAGCCTAGCAAGGCCGCTGCCCGAATTCGTGCAATTTCCTCGGAGTCCTTCACTTCGCGCAGCCCTGCCGTCAAAGGAGGCACAGGTTGAAAGAATCCGCGCCGCAGTTTGGATGGAATCCACTGCCGCATCGCATCCAATGTGGCGACGGTGGTGTGTTCCGCGTCAATGGCGCAACGGCGAACGCCGCCCGACACCATTGAAGCGCAGGCCTCCCGCAGGATGGGACCCTGAGCGATCACCACGCCCGCATGTTTGGTTTCCTGCTTGGCTTGCTGAATGTAGCGGCCATCGGTAAACAGTACGGGCTTGTTAGGCTTACATTTCGACGCTTTGCCTTGTCTTGGTTCCGCAATGGCAGAACAATCGCTGCGTTCGACCCGGTGAACCCGGTTAGATAGCGCACATCAATTGGATGGGTAATTAGCATCGCACCTGCGTCAGATGCAGCGGACTGGAGCGCGGCAGACAATCTCTTCAGGCGAACCATACGTTTTGGTTATAGCATCCGGCAGACTTGATCGGCAGAAGGTTCGTGGGGCATTCCGTCACCAGCGATATTCCAGGGGCCGAGTCGCACACGACAGTTCGGTATATCCAAGTAGATCGCGTCCCAGGATGCAAACTAGCCTGACGTCGCTACCTATATAGATGGCTCCGGTCAGAATCCAGCCGCTACGCCCATCCATATGCCGAGACGACGGGTTTCGCCCGCCGCGGGGGCGACTGCTATAAACTGGGAGGCATCATGAGCACACCCATCCAGGACGTCCCTGTGCGCCGCATTACCGGCGAAGCCACCACCCTCGGCGAGTATGCCGGCAAAGTTCTTCTGGTCGTCAATGTCGCATCCAAGTGCGGACTGACACCGCAATATGAAGGTCTGGAAAGTCTGTATCGAACCTATCGCGATCGCGGCTTAGTCGTCGCCGGCTTTCCCGCCAACGATTTCAACAGTCAGGAGCCGGGCTCGAACGCCGACATCCAGAGCTTTTGCACTACCAACTACGGCGTCGACTTTCCCATGTTTGAAAAGATCACCGTCGTCGGCGAAGCAAAGCATCCGCTGTACAAAAATCTGATCGTGGCACAGCCCAAGGCGATCAGCACTTCGGAAGTGCCGTTCGGGGAAGACTTGAGGAAATATGGAGTCGATCCGAATCCGGAGCCGGAAATTCTGTGGAATTTCGAAAAGTTCGTGGTCGACCGTCACGGCAAAGCAGTTGCCCGGTTTGCTCCCAATACTGCGCCGGATGATCCTGCATTAACCAAAGCTATCCAGGCGGAACTAGCCAAGGGATAGTCGCGTTCGAACAGGTGGCGATCGAGATTGCGAGTCGCTACGGCTTGCATGTCTTTTCGGTCATGGCTGGCGCTTCACAAAAGCAAACCACGTAATGTTGAACAAGTTTCCGTGCGCCTCACCGTCCTCACCGTGTGCGAGTAGGCACAGGTCATGGACTCCGCGGGCCGATGCATCTATCGGAACCATGTAGGTGCGATACACGGTCACGCCTTGGCCGCCGTCCACCCTCACCGTTCCAATCACCCTACCGGCGGGATTGTCGAGGCGCACTTGAAGCACGGCGTTTCGCAGTGTCTTGTTTTCTGAGCTGATCTCGACGCGAAAGGCCGCCGCGCCGCTGCCGAAGTCGACATTGTTGAACTGAAGGTAGCTGCCGTCCTTCATCGTCATCTGGTACTCACCCGACAGACCCTTCTGGCCTGCGGCGTACCTGCGAATCTGGAACTCGGCGGCCTCGCGCCGAGGGGCATAGGCATCCAGCGCCAGATGTGTCATGCCGGGCGTTCCCATCCCTGGATCGCGCGACGGGTAGATTGGACGCAGACTGCCGTCTGAAAGAATCGTGAGCGCAGTCACACCGACCTGACGATGATGATCGTTATGCGGCACCATATCCTCATACGGCACGTGGTACGCAATGTACCATTTCCCCTTGTATTGACAGACTCCCTGCTGCACAGACTCCACGCCACCGGCAGCGGGATAGATCAGGTGGCGCGCGGGCGCGTTAAACGGTCCGAACATACTGTTCGCTTCGGCGTATTCGACATAGGAACCTGGTGCGTCACAACCCGCGACCTTATTAGCTTTGTACGCGACATATGTCAGGTACCATTTGGCTCCAGATTTGAAGAGCATTGGGCTTTCAAAGTATTCCAGATTCCCGCAGGCATCTTTCTTTTGCACTTCTAACTGACGTGGCTGCTCCGCAAGCTCGACCATGTTCGGCTTTAGTCGCGCCAGCATCACTGCATGCTTCGTCGTGTCGCCAGATCCCCACAAAAGATACGGTGCACCGTCGTCGCCTCGGATGACCGTCGGACTTAGACCCTGCAGGGGAGCACCGTCGAAATTCTTCATCGGGGCACCGAACACGTCATGATAAGGACCCGCCGGGCTTGTCGCGGTGAATACCCCAATATCAAATCGGCCGTAGTTCGCCTCCGCCGCTGAGTTCATGCGGAAGGGTGCATATGCATAGAAACGACCGTTGGCTGAGATTCCGGCATCGCCATCCCACAACGCGCCGCCCGCATTCCAGGTCACATCGCGAGCAGTGAGGATCGAGCCATGGTCGACCCAGTGATCAAAGTCGGCGGTCGTGAATTCGTGATACGCGTACATCCCTTTGTAGAAGGCATTGCCGCGAATGAATTCCACAGTGAACGGATCCTGCGTGGTGAACAGGTAGAACGTGTCTCCAATCTGGCGGCATGTGGGGTCAGAGTTGAACAGATAGCCAGGGGTGACCAGCTTTTGTGCCGTTGCAATCTGCGCTAGCGTTGCGACTAGGACCACGGTGAAGCTCAGATGGAAGAGCGCCGCACGATATCGAGATTTCCTCGCCAATCGCTCGCCGTGCGACATCGACGTTCCTTCCATCGACACGAATCCTCTAGCGCAACTGGTAACACCCCAAGTCTATCTTGCCGCTGACGCATCTTGGGTTGCCGTCCAGATCCACACTTCCCACGATATCCTGGCCCAGATTGACGCCGCTGCCGATGGCCGGCGAATCCTTTTTCAAATGAAATTTGTGCGCCGCGGGATCGACAAATTTCGGATCCGCAAATTTGGAATCGCGGTCTTCGGCAGTGGCCTTCACATAGTCTTGAAAACTCGAATAGTCCTTGCCATCGAACGACCACTTCACCGCGTTCGCGCCGACAGTCGAGTAATACAGATTGTGGTCAAACGTTACCGTCGGCATATTTGGGTCCATGCGACCAGATCGACTGCTCATCGCTCGATTCGAGTCACCGATATAGACAATATTGTTTTTGAAAATATTATTGCGCAGGTAGAACTGCATCTGAATCTCGCCGGTGCCGGTATGCAACGTGTCGTTTTTATATAGCGTGTTGTTCACGATGACGGTGTCATGTGTGCTGCCGCGTTTCTCGTCGTAACCGCCGATCGAGATACCCGCTGTGTGGCAGGAATAAATCAGGTTGTTGCGAGCGATGATGTGGCTGGTATCGCGATGGAAATGTTCGCTTGCCAGTTCAATTCCGAAATCCGTGTTGTGAATGATATTGCGCTCGATCAGCACGCGCGTACCGCCGTCAACATAAATACCGTCGGAGTTGGCATCGTTACCATACGCGGGATTGCCCTGCGAGGTGATATCGTACACATGATTTTCGGCGACGATTCCATCGCGTGCCTGGTCTACGCTGGGATCTTTAGCCGTGCGCTCGAATCCGATAATGTCGATGCCGATGTTGTTATTGTTGTGGACTCGATTCCGGGTGACACGAAAGTTCGTTACGTTGCCGTTCAACACCAGCGATTCGCTCGATCCTGTCTGCAGATTGTGAACCTCGTTTCCATCGACGATCAGGTCTGTGATCGGGCTTGTCGCGTCCGTGCCATACACCGCAATGCCGAATCCATTGGCGCCGCGGCCAGGACCTTGACGCCCAGGATAGGTCTGTTCAATGTTGTGGACATTATTGTCCCGAATCTCGATGTGGGAACCGTGACCATAAACCCGAATGCCGGCGGGAACACGAGTGCGATCAGCGGTCTTATAATTGCCGATCTCAAGGTGCTCAATTTTCACGTAGCTCACATTGCGCAGTGCGACCATGGGGCTGTCGCCCACCTCGGGAGTCAGACAACCCCCGTCCAAAACGGCAGTCTCTCCCGGTTCGCTGCGAAAAGTTATGTAGCCCTGCGTCGCATTGCCGGAGGAAGTGACGGCCAGTCGCTGGCAATATTTTCCACCGCGAAGATTGATGGTGTCTCCCGGCTTCGCTACGTCGGCCGCGTGTTGCACCGTCCGAAAGGGTTTTTCCTTTGTCCCCGGATTGGAATTGCTTCCATGCGTCGACACGTAGAGGGAAGCATTCGGTGGAACTGCGGCGTACAAACTTACACTCACGGTCAAACAGAAAACCAGCATCGCTAGATTGGTGCATTGACGGTTCAAGGGAAGTCTCCTTTAACGTGCATCCAAGCGGAAGACAAAATTTCGTTTTATTACGGACTCCACCCTTTTAGCTTTCCAGCCTGCGCTTGTCAAGAGTATTGCAGGCACCGCTGCATTTTCATTCCCCGCGTTTCCAGGCCAGTGCTGATGCGCGTCGGCAGAGTGGGATAGCGACCATGACGGACCTAGTTACAGATTTGACGCGGCAGCTCCGTCGAGAGAATCTGCCCATAAAGAAGGCTCCGACTTGTTTCTATTTATTCCGATCAGTATAGTGGGGGCGCAGTGCATCGCGTCGAAAGCGAGGCAATGACCGTGAATCGAAGAACGTTCTTGAAATCGGCAGCGATTGCCGGAATCGCGGGAGGAACAGCGGCCCGGCCCGCCTATGCATTTGTTCCGGCCCATAACTGGGGCAAATATGATTTTGGTTCCGGACCCGCAATCACCGACCGGCTCAACCAGGGTCCGTTTCCTCAATATCCGCCTCAAGCCGTCATCCCAACCGACGACGTTGTGATGGCAACGACTCGGTCTGCCGAAATTGTTCCCAATTATGGCAAAGGGCTCATGACCTACATCTCAGGAGATCTGGGCCGCGACGAAATCAAGTCCGATAATCTCGAGCAGGCCATTGAGGCGCTCGCCAGCCTCCCGTTAGGCCAAAAGCTCTACATTCGCGTGCCCTGGCGCGACGTGCAGCAACAGCGGGGGCGTTTGGATTTCGCGGATTACTGGAAGATCACGTTTGCAATGGCGGCCAAGTACAAAAAGCGTATTGGCTTTCGCGTCATGATGAGTGACCCCGACATTGCAGGTCCGGTGCTTCCGGATTTTCTGGTGGATAAAGTTCCCATGGTGAAGCTGGCTGGCGAATGGCAGGGAAATACCAACGAAGTCCGCTATCGCAAGGCTCATCTTCAGCCTCGCTACGACGATCCCAATTTTCAGGCTGCCTATCGTGAACTGAATGAACTGCTCGCTGCCGAGTTGAACGGAAGTCCGCAGATCGAATTTATGGACACCTTTATGTATGGTTTCTGGGGCGAGGGACACACGTGGCCATATACCAATAATCCGTTTCCGGATTATGCGACGGCGGAACGCACCTGGATTCACATGCTAGATGTACAAATGGCTTGCTGGACCAAGACGCCGCTTGCAACCAACACACAACCAGACTTCAGTCGCGTGGGAAATTCCGAGCTCGTCGATCGAACTGTACGTAGCGGGAACTGGCTGCGCACCGACACAATCTTTATTGAGAACATGCAGATTGAAAGCATCAGCAACCGGCCGCCGTGGGTTGGCGCTGTTATAGAAATCGCACTGCCGGGGCATCTTCCAAAAGCGGCTTCGCCGCAGGAGCCAGTCTCCTACAGCGATAGTGCAATCGAGCATGTCATCGACGTGGGCGCAAACTACTGGTCACTGTGGAACTTCCATAACATTAGCGCGGAAAATATTCTCGATTACTATCATCGCTCTCCAACTGCGATCGACCATATCAATCGTTCCATCGGATATCGTGTGCGGCCGTCTTTCATCTGGCAATATACGGATGGCGATCATCAAGGCCTCATCGTCGGATTTGCCAACGATGGAATCGCCGGCGTTCCCGGAGCGCTTCGCGTGACGGTAGCCAGCGATGACGGTAAGGTCAAGGTCGGCGGCAGTCTGGATCCCGGATATCCGGTGCCGGGAAAAATTCGGCAGGCGCAATTCGTTCTTCCCAATGGAGTGGATTGGAAAGGGCTAAAGCTCTCCGCCGAAATCGAAGTGAAAGGCGTTCGCTATCCTGTGCAGTGGGCCTGTCTGCAGAAGCTGAATGAAGATGGCTCGCTGACTCTTCGCCCAAACCTGCGCGGAGCATCCTAAAGATAGGAGTCATTTCGCCGCACTGAAAACTGAGCACCCGCAAAGGAGCAGAGATGAGCGACAAGACAAACTCGATCACTCGCCGGGAAGCTCTCGCGAGAATCGGTGGCGCTGCTGTGGGCTCGGCAATGGCGCCTGGACTCTTATCCGCCCAGACGAATTCCCATCTGCCGGTCTCTCGAGTGCGAGTGCCGAATGGCCCTCCTGCCCATCGCTCCTCAAACCGGCCCAACGTTTTGTGGATTACAGGCGAAGGCATTCCATTGAAGGTGTTGAGTTGTTACGGAAGCAAACTTATAGAGACTCCGCACATCGACCGGATTGCCAATGAAGGCATGCGGTTTGAAAACAGCTTCGTCACCAATGCGCTGTGTGCGCCCAGTCGGGCCACGCTGCTGACTGGCAAGTACGACCACTTGAATGGAATGACCTCTAACCCCGGCGAAACAACCGCGGGAATGACGAGTCCCACATTCGATGTCTCGCAGGAAACCATCGCAAAAATTTTAAAGCGCAATGGATATCAGACCGGGATGGTAGGGAAGTGGCATCTCCCGGCCAATCCGGGCGAGACTGGGTTTGATTATTTCGTGTTCAAGCGCGGCGCCGGTGGTCCTTATTACGATCCCAGCGGATATCTTCGAAATTCCAGCTTAGGCAGCAACGTCATTCATGAAAAGTGTTATCCCGGCTACATCACCGACAACATGACGGATTTTGCAATTGAAGGAATGAAGCAATTTCAGCAGCCCTTCTTCATGATGATGCAGTTCTTCAACGATCATCGTCCGTTCCAACCTCCGCACAAATATGAACATCTGTACGACAACGTTCGTATCCCAGAGCCAGGCACCTTCTACGACGACTATTCCATGCGCGCGGCTCCTGCGAGAGAAGCGAAGATGCGGATTGCTGATATGCCGGACTTCAATCCGCCGAAAGATCTGACGGAGCGCCAGCGCAAACAGTGGAATTACCAGAAATTCATGCAGCATTTCCTGAGCACGATGCGCTCCCAGGATGACAACATGGGCCGGCTTCTGGACTACCTGGATAAGTCTGGACTTGCAGAGAACACAATCGTTGTCTATACGGCGGACCATGGATTCTTTCTCGGCGATCACGGATGGTTTGATAAACGCTTTATGTATGAACAGGCGATTCGCGTTCCGTGGATGATTCGTTATCCGGGTCACGTGCAGCCGGGCAGTGTCAGTCAGGATTGGGTGGTGAATATTGACAACGCGCCCACCGCCCTCGATCTGGCCGGTATGCCTGTTCCCCAGGATATGCAGGGCCGAAGTATCGCGCCGCTGTTAAAAGGAAGTGCGCCGGCAGATTGGCAAAGTTCTTACTACTACCATTATTACGAATTTGCCCCGCCCCATTGGGTGTTGCCACACTACGGAATTCGTACGAAGCGCTACAAGCTGATCAGCTATTACACCGTGAATGAGTGGGAGTTATTCGATCTGGAAAAAGATCCAGACGAAATGGAGAATCTTTTCGAGTGGTCGGGCTACAAAGTACACCCCGCCTACCAATCAATTGCGGAGAATCTGGTCACGAAGCTGAAAGACTTGCGCGAGAAGTATAGGGACACTACGGGCAGCCCTGTGAAGCTGTGGCCCACCAGCAGCTACGACTAACCCCGCGGTCAGTAACGAAATGTACGATTCGCGTGCGGAGGACCTGATCCTCGACCTGCCGAAAAGGTTCTCCATCGCTGCGAAATCAGCTGGCGCCTATCATCTTTTTTCCTATTTCTCTTTCCCTGGTGGCTCTTTTTTAAACTCGATGGCTGTTGTGTAGGCACCTGTTTCATAGGTGGCTGAACTCCACGGCACACTCAAGGTGAAGCGGGAGAACTGTGAGCAGCCCGTAAAGTCGAGCGTGAATGTAGCCGAGCCAGAACCACTTGTACCAATGTCGCCCAGCGAGACTGGAAACGTGCCTGGCGTTACGATCGGTTCGCAGGACCGGCCTTGCGTCTGCCGAAACTGAATGCCGGTGATGAGAGTGTTGTAGGCTGGACCGGCGGCTCCATTGGTCGCGGTCAGCGTCAAAGCTAGCGTGTTCGGCCCGGTCTTCTGGATAGCGCTTGTGAATGCCAGTCCATATCCCGGTAACTGCGTTGGATCTACAATTCCCCAATACGCAGGCTTGGCCTGCAATTGCATGTTGAAGGGCAGAGGATAGTCGGTACGAGCCACCGGGAAGCTGTCGAGCCAGGTATCGTCGTCCGCCATGCCCCAGATTGTGACGGCGCTGATCGTTCCCTTTAGTTCACGGAAGGCGTCAAAGTATTGCTCGTACAACCATCCTTGTTCCGATAGAACCGAGGCCGGAATATTGTTGCCGTAGTTTGAGGTTGTGTCTCCGGCGTTGTAGACGCTCACATCCAACTCGGTGACTTGTTGATCGATGCCGGGGAAATCATCGGCAACGGTGTCGATTGCATGCACCATAGCGGTCGTCGATGGGTAATTGATGGCATTGTGCATCTCATGCCCAATTCCGTCCAGGGGAATGCCCCGACTGCGCAAGTCTTGCACTACTTTCACAAGGCATGCCAGTCGGTTCGGATCGGCAGTGCTGTACTCGTTGATAAATAACTTGGTTCCGGCGGGGGCATACTGCCTGGCTGCCTGCAGCGCGGCATCGATATAGCTCTTGCCCAGTACGTGGTAGAACGGTCCGTGTACAAGGCAGTCCGGCTGGTTAGGATCCAGCGGCTCGTTCACCACGTCCCAGGCGTACACCTTGGTGCCGAAGTGCTGGACCTCACTCTTGATGTGCTCCTGGATATTGGAGGTCACCAAAGCCTGGTTGGCGGCTGAATTCGTCCCATCGCCGAAGGCATACGAAGGAGTCTGCGCTCCGGTCGCCCAGATCAGGTTCTGTCCTCGTACCCGCATGTTATGGCAAACGGCCAAATCCACTTCATTGTCTGCATTGCCGTAGCTGTATGTCCCTAACGAGTTTTCTACCGAACTCCACTTCATCTCATTTCCCGGCGTCATGCTGTTGAAGTGCATTGTCAGCAGCTGTGAATGAGCTCCGGAGAGATCGGTGGGATCGACGGCCGCGCCGACCGGAAAATAATCGGAAAGCGTCTTGTAAATCGAAGGAATATCCGTCTGTATGGTTGCCGGTTGAACGTAGGTCAGCTGGAAGTCGTCAGTGTAGAAAGACACCAGATCGTTGCCCGACGCCGGAACCGTTTGCAGATACAGATAGGCCGCTCCTGAGTCGTAGCTATCGGCCATGTTGTATCCCATGACGCTGATCTGGTGCCATTTCCCATCCGCCGGAACCGTAATACCGGGATAGGCGGTCACGCTGGGGTAACTGGTCGTGCCATTCAGTGTCGTCTGCAGGCTCATATTGATGATGTGGTTTGAGTTGTCGGTAGGCTGCAGCATCACCCAGACGCTGATATTGTAAGTTGACCCTGGGTACATTTTGTTGCTGACGCTGATTTGTGGCCCATCATAGTTGGCGGTGCGTCCAGTGGTTAGCAGGCTATGTGTACCGCTGTGCGCTGCTGTCGTCGTATTCGTCACTGTGGAATTGCCTGTACGTGAACTCCAGCCGTCTACACCGCCATCCTCAAACGTGCTGCTGAGGCCTGTATTGTCCTGCTGGGCAGGGTTTGGCGGCGGCGGAGCCACCTGATTGATGGTGACGCCGCTGACATAGAAGGAATCTGTCGCACTGCTGGATTGGATATAGAGAACCAGGCTCGTCGGTGGGCCTGGGAAGTTGCTGAAGCTGAAGCTGCCCTGAACTTTTGTCCAGGCAGTGTTGGATAATGCGCCGGAGGTGGCAGCATTGTTGTAGGTTCCGGAACTGGCGCAGTCTGTCGTTTTGGTCGAGATAGTCGCCGTCGGATTGCTAGCGTCAGCGGCTGCAAGTAAGACGTACGCGGTCACCTGGTAGGTCGCGCCTGCGACCACGCCGCTCACATTTAGCAAGTTGAGACTTGGTCCCATGTAGCCTGCCGTGCGGTTACTGGTCAAAAGGCTATGCGAATTCCCGTTCGGATCGGCGATCGGCGAAGTTGTGTTTGTCAGTGTCACGGGTCCGAAAGGCGACCAGCCATCCAGTCCGCCGTCCTGGAAATTGTAGGCAGCGACTGGAGTTCCGCCCGGGGGCGGCGCTGTTTCGGTAATCACTACGTCATCCAGATAGAAGGATTGTGCAGTGGAGGCTCCCACCAGTTGCGCGTACAGCGTTAGCCCTGTTGCCGTTGCGCTTACCGTGTACGATCCACCGATCTGCACCCACCCGGAAGACGAGATCGGAACCTGGTAGGTACCAACGGTGTCGTAACATGTACCGCCGGAGCAACTGGGATCGGTGCGCGCGATGGTGAAATTGGCATTGCTGGCGGATTCGCCGGCGATCAGCTGAACGTAGCCGGTGATCGTATATTGCGCTCCCGGAAGTAAAACGCTGTTCAGAGAAATCGAGGGTCCGCCTGCGCCAGTTGAGCTGGTGCTGGTCAGCAGGCTGTCAGAGCCGGCATAGGCTGCGGCCTTCGTAGCCGCCGGCGCGCTTGCACCGTTAAACGACGTCCATCCGTCCGCTGTCCCGTCTTCGAAGCTGTAGGTCGCCACATTCTGGGCGCTCAAGTGGGCGGCAAATAGCAACACGAAAACAAGGATCGGATAGAAAGTACGACAGGTCCGAATTTGGAATACACTCTGCGAACAGTCTCTGTCAGAGGAAATCATCGTAGTTTTCTCCCTTACTCCAGCTGTTTATCGTCGCGAACGGCAATCGGTTGCCAGGCTATTTTGCTGATTCAGCGCTAACTAATGCGATTTAGTTAAGCGCCTCGCAGTATAGGCACCGCTTCGAAGGAGTGTCAAGCTATATTTAGGTGTAAGAAGTTTTGATTTGATGGATGAGAATCCCCACAAAAACTTGGCCAGAAGGTAGTTCCATCTTTTTGTTGGGTCGCTGCTGAGTCGGGGATTTTGTATTCGAGCGAAACAGAAGTAGATTGGATGGAACGGTCGCAACCAAATCTCGCGAGACCGATCCGTGTGACCATTTCGCAACGTAGTCCAAATGGGGGCCACTCTTAACTATGTCTACTGTGATCGGCGCGCCATCACCGGCTCGTATTTCCACAAATCGACTGGTTTCCGTGGATGTGCTGCGCGGAATCACGATTGCTTTCATGATTCTGGTCAACAACGGTTTTTCCAATTACGCATTTCCTGCCTTGGAACATGCCGAATGGAATGGATGGACGCCAACCGATCTGGTGTTTCCGACCTTCTTATTTGTCGTCGGCATAACCGTTGTCTTTTCTTTTGAGTCTCGCTTGAGCCGCGGCGCCTCAAGGTCTTCTCTGCTTCTTCATACATTCCGGCGCGCTGGTATCTTGTTTGCGCTCGGCCTGATCGTCCACGGCTTTCCAAATTACCCTCTGGGGACTTTGCGGATCTATGGAGTGCTGCAGCGGATTGCAATCTGCTTCCTGATCGCGAGTATCTTGTATCTTCTCGATCGGCGCCCTGTCAGCAAAATCGTCGTGGTCGTTTTGGCTCTATTTGGCTATTGGATTCTATTGCGGTGGGTTCCAGTGCCGGGCTTTGGCATGCCGGGTCGAGATATTCCATTGTTCGACATGACTCGCAATCTTGGAGCGTATATCGATCGGCATATCTTTCCGGGCCGCTTATATCGCGGTGTGCGCGATCCCGAAGGCTTGTTGAGCGACATTCCAGCCGTGGCGACAACGTTGCTCGGAATGTTAACAGCGATGTGGCTGCGCTCCAAACGCAGTTCTTCGAACAAGGCGTGGGGGATGTTGGCAGCCGGAATCGTCGGCATCATTCTCGGACAGGTGTGGGGCCTGTGGTTCCCCATCAATAAGAACCTTTGGAGCAGTTCCTACGTGCTGTTCGCCGCCGGCATCGCTTTAGTCGCACTCTCGATATGCTATTGGGCCATCGATATAAAGAATTGGAAAACCGGCTGGACCTATGTCTGGATTGTTTTCGGAATGAATGCCATCTCGGCCTATGTTTTCGCGGAACTCCTGTCGTCCACGCTGAATGCAATCAAGATCCACAGGGGAGCAAGCGCCGTGAGCCTGAGTGCGTATCTGTTCGTCCACTGTTTCTCGGGGATATCCTCGCATCATATGGCTTCACTGGCCTATTCGATCACTATCGTCGCCATATGTTTTGTCCCGGTCGCAATTCTCTATAGAAAGAAGATATTCCTCAAAGTCTGACGGTGGAATCGCCGATTGATCCCGCTGCTGCCGGTGCAGCAGGTGCGGGCGTGCTCCAGCCGAGTGAAATGAAAGCTCCTTGGATCTCTGTGGCTCAGAGGCAGAAGCCCATCGAAGTCACGGGACCGCGAATCCTGGAGGGTGTTGACAGCAGCCGCCGTGAAACTAAATGTCGAGTGGCCGCGTCAATTGAGATATCATAGGTCATGAGAGCCCGGGGCATGAATTTTCGAAGGATGTTTTATCTGCTCTGGATTGTCGTCTCCACGACATTTCTGCTGAACGCCGCTTGTTTCGCCACGGCGCAGCCTCTCACCCCCCAAAATGGGTGCCAATCTTCCATTCTGCTCAAGCGGGTTGCGCCTGAACCATGCGCTGACGCGCATTCCCCTCGTAAGACCGTGCGCTCTCATCCGGAGACTCGACGCAGAAGCGACAACTTCGTCACAATTCCGCATCGTCGAGTGCACCGCCGGCTCGGCATAGAAATGCCTGCTGCGTCCATCGATCCTTTCTTTATTCCGTTTGCCCAGCTGGTTGACACGAACCCCCAGGTTCTCTCCTCTATACGTTTCCTGTCGAATGGGCGTTCGCCTCCCCATCTGTCCGTCTGACTTTCGGAACGACGCCTTTATTTGGGAACGCCGTAGCCCGGTAATCCCCGTGTGACTTGCTTTTAGGGCTTTGGGTCGCTGATTCCGCCTTCACAGTGGGCCATTGCTGATGCCAGGCGGGTGGGGTTCGATCGGCTCATCTCTGGCTTCCCGCACAATTTCTACTTGTCGCCCGTGCAGGCCTGCACCTCCGTCCGCAGGCCTGAATGCAAGGAATACTGCCGCAACAAAAGGATGAAGGCAATTTCGTGAAGAGACATCATCTGGAGGAATTCAGCGCATGCTGACCCTGAGGGGAAACGCTCTCTCTGCTTTCGCAGCCGTACTTGTGTGTTCGCAGTGGCTTTGCGCCGGGGCGCAACAGACCGCCGAGCCCGCTGTGAGGCAGTTTACCGTCCAGGAGGCGGTCGAGTATGCGCTCGCAAACTATCCCTCAGTGCGTGCGGCGATGGAGCAGTACAATGCCTCCAAGGCTGGCGTTGGTCTCGCCAAAACCTCCTACATCCCGCGGCTCGATACTGTGTGGCAAGGTGACCGAGGCTCGCGCGAAAGCGTGCTGGGAGTGCTGCTTCCGCAGAGTCCGAACATCCTCACTGGAACGCAGGGAAGTGTCACGCCACATTCCTACCGACCCTTTTGGACGTCCGGCGCAGGAGTTCTGCTTTCGTGGGAGCCATTCGACTTCGGCTTTCGCCGCTCACAAGTTCGTTCTGCACAGGTGACAGAGAGTCGCATCGGAGAGCAGGTCGAACTCACAAAGCTTGGGGTCGCCACCGCGGTTGCCGAGGCTTCGCTGGCCGTGCTGGCTGGGGAGCAAAGAGTGAACGCCGGCCTTGCAGACGTGAACCGCAGAGAGGTATTTGCCAAGTCTGTGCATGCTCTGGTGGATGCACACCTTCGTCCGGGAGCGGACGCTTCGCGTGCGGAGGCAGAGCTGGCCGCGGCAAGAACGCGGCTATTTCTCGCCCAGCGGGACATTCAGGTGAACACTAGCGCATTTGCGGCGCTGCTGGGACTCGCAGGAACAACCGTTCAGATCGAGCCCGGCCCGTTCCTTGAGGTTCCACCGGATCGACCCTGGGCCGAAACTCCTCTTGCAAATCATCCTGCGGCCATCACGGAACAGAGAAGAATCCAGGAAGCCGAAGCTCGAATCAGCGTCCTGAATCACTCCTTCTACCCACATTTCACGACCGAGGGTCTGCTGTCCGCGCGTGGCAGTGGACAGACGTCCAAGGGAGAAGTGGAACAGTGGCCAAGTGGCATGGGCTTTGACGTTTACAACTGGGAGGTGGGACTGACGGCTTCGCTCGACCTGACCAGTATTGTGCCGATCCAACAACGCAAGAAAATTGAGGTCGCCAACCGAAGTCGGGAGGAAGCAGTGTATGCACAGACGCTGCAGGTGCTGACCGGTCAACAGCAGCAAGCATTGGCGGAGTTGACCGGTGCGCGGCGCGTGGCACAGAACACTCCGACCGAACTGGAAGCGTCGCGGCAAAGCGAGGCTCAGGCGCTGGCGCGATTTCATGCCGGCCTGGGGACCATCGTCGATGTAGCTGAGGCCCAAAGCCTGTTGGTCCAGGCAGAAATGGATGACTCCCTTGCGCGTCTCAGCATCTGGCGGGCGCTTGCGGGCCTTGCCTCTGCGCAGGGCGACTTGGCTCCCTTTATTAACACGGTGAATAGCATGCCTGCGGGAGGGCATTGATATGTGGCTTGTTCATGCCGCCCTGCGGCGTCCCATTACGGTTCTGATCGCGGTCATTGCCATCGCGCTCTGTTCGCTTCTTGCCGTCGCGCGGATGCCGGTGGATATTTTTCCCAACTTGAACCTGCCTGTGATTTATGTGGCTCAGCCCTACGGCGGAATGAGTCCAGCGCAAATGGAAGGGTATCTGACCTACTACTACGAATCCAATTTCTTGTACATTGCCGGACTGGAAAGCGTGGAGTCGAAGTCGGTTGAAAATTTTGCGCTACTCAAGCTCGCATTTCTCCCTGGCACCGACATGAACCAGGCGCTGGCGCAAACGGTTGCCTATATTGAGCGAGCGCATGCCTACATGCCTGCCGGGACTGTTCCACCGTTTGTTTTGCGATTCGATGCAGGCAGCGTTCCTGTTGGGTACGTGGTATTTTCCAGCAAGACCCACAGCGTAGATGAACTTCAGGACCTGGCATTAAATCGCGTGCGGCCTCTGTTCACCACCTTGCCGGGAGTGTCGTCTCCAGCCACCTTCGGCGGCAGTTCCCGAACCATTGTGATTCACGTGGACCGTAGCAAACTGAACAGCTATCGCATGTCGACAGGGGAGGTTGTGAAGGCACTGCTTTCCGGCAACGTCATCGCTCCCGCCGGAGACGTGCGAACTGGAACGCTCGACCGAATCACTCCCATGAACGGGGTCGTGTCGAACATCAGCGATCTGGCGAATCTACCCGTACGCACTGGTGCCGGGCCGACAGTTTTTATGCGTGACGTCGGTTGGGTGGAGGACGGTAGCGATATCACCCTTGGATATGCACTGATGAATGGTCGCCGCACCGTCTACTTACCAGTGACCAAACGCGCGGATGCCTCCACGCTGGCGGTAGTAAATGAAGTAAAGAGCAACATGAGCCGGTTTGCCAACGTGCTTCCCCGAGGATGTACAGGTCAGCTATGAGTTCGACCAGTCCGGCCGGGTGAAAAAATCGCTCGCGGGGCTTGTCTGGGAAGGCACCATCGGGGCATTTCTGACCGGCATGATGGTGTTTCTGTTCCTGCGGGAATGGCGAAGCTCATTCATCGTCATCGCTTCCATTCCGTTCGCGCTGGTTACGGCCGTCGTTTGCCTGTGGCTCGCGAATCAGACCATCAACATCATGACATTGAGCGGTCTCGCGCTCGCGGTGGGCATTCTCGTCGACGAGGCAATGGTCGAGATTGAAAATATTCACCGCAACCTGCAGTTGACGGATAACGTGCCACAGGCGGTGCTGGATGCAACTCGCCAGACCATCGTTCCCAGATTTCTGGCGATGCTTTCCATCCTCGCTGTGTTTATTCCTTCATTCCTGATGGTGGGTGTGACCCGCGCTTTATTTGTTCCGCTGTCGCTGGCGGTAGGGTTCGCCATGATCGCCTCGTACCTGCTGTCCAGCACGTTTGTGCCGGTGCTCTATATCTGGCTGAACCGGCGTATGCACCGCGACGAGGAGGAGAGCTCTGGGCGCAGCCGGTTCGACCACCTCCGCGATAGGTACGAGCAACTGATTGGCCGCCTGATCCATCGGCGCGGTCTTTTGATTGGAATCTATGTTGCGGTTGCAGCGGCGATGATCCTGCTGCTGGGCCCTCAACTGGGTCGCGAGATTTTTCCGCACACTCCGGAAACTCAGTTTCAACTTCGCCTGCGTGCGCCGTCTGGAACTCGAATTGAAGTAACTGAGCAGACAACACTCAAAACTTTGGAGGAGATCAAGCGTCTCGCTGGGCCCGGCAATGTAGAAGTGAGCATCGCGTATGTCGGGACCTATGCGCCCAGCTACCCGGTGAACTTGGTATATCTGTGGACAAGCGGGCCGCAGGAGGCGGTCCTTCGAATTCAGTTGAAAGAAAGTTCTCACATAAGGGTTGGGGCGCTGCAGGAGCAGTTGCGCAAGGTGCTTCCGCGTGAATTTCCGGATACGGCCTTCACATTCGAATCCGCCGATATTGTTGACCAGATCATGGATTTCGGTTCGCCAACGCCGATCGAAGTCGCGATTCAGGGTTTCAACTTTTCCGCGGATCACGAGTATGCGGAAAAGGTTCGCACGGAGTTGGCGAAGATCGGTCAGCTGAGGGATTTGCATTACGGTCAGCCGCTGCAATATCCGAGCCTCAACATCGATATCAATCGCGAACGGACAGGCCAGCTCGGCCTTACGGTCGACCAAGTCGCTCGATCAGTGGAAACAGCAACGTGGTCCAGCCGATTTGTGTCGCGCAATTTCTGGCAGGATCCCGTCACGGGTGTGGGATATCAGGTGCAGGTCGAAGTGCCTCAGGATCAGATGAAGTCCATGGACGACCTTGCCAGCATTCCCCTGATGAGCGGCGGACCTTCGAACCATCCAAATCTTGGTGACGTGGCGCAGCTTTCCTACGGACAGGTCACGGGAGAATTCGACCGCTATGACATGCAGCGCATGATCTCGTTGACAGCGAATGTGCAGGGCGAGGATCTGGGACGAGCCGCGGATCAAGTGGAAGCAGCCATACAGCGCGCTGGTCCGCCGCCTCGCGGGGTAGAAGTCCAGATCCGCGGTCAGGTCGTGCCCATGCGTCAGACGCTGCACTATCTCACGCTGGGACTGCTATTCGCGGTGGTCGCGATCTACTTGTTGCTCGCGGCAAATTTCCAATCTCTTCGACTCGCGTTTGTCGCTGTTTCCACTACCCCTGCGGTGGTGTGCGGAGTAGTCATCATGCTGCTGCTGACCGGAACCACGCTCAATCTGCAGTCGTTCATGGGGGCGATCATGGCCCTCGGTGTCTCCGTCGCGAACTCGATCCTTCTGGTGACGTTTGCCGAAGCGCATCGCCGCGAGGGCACGGGATCTTCTGTTGAAGCAGCCATTTTTGGCGGCAGGACGAGATTGCGACCCATCTTGATGACCAGCATCGCCATGATCGCCGGGATGATTCCCATGGCACTCGCTCTGAACGAAGGTGGCCATCAGACTGCTCCGCTTGGCCGTGCAGTAATCGGCGGACTGGCGGCGTCGACGCTCGCCACTCTGTTCATTTTGCCGGCCATATTTTCTTTGGCACAGCAGCGGGCGTCCAGGTCTTCAGCGTCGCTTGATGCATCTGACCCGCACAGCCCTTATTCCCCCAAGGACATTGAAGGAGAACCAACGTGATCACAGCATTTTCAACTCGAGAACGATCTCGATATCTCTCTGGAGCAGGTTCGCGATTTCTTCTAGCGGCATCCACGCTTGCGATCGGCTTAGCGGTTTGCGGCTGCAACTCCAGTTCAAGCAAAGCAGCCGCAGCTGCTGCAACGTCGCCGACTCCACCCACTGTGGTCGATTGCGTCAAGGTCGTGTCTCGGAGACTCAACATTACGATCGCACTGCCGGGGGAGCTGCTGCCCTTTGAAGAGGTGAGGATTTTCCCCAAGGTAAGTGGATTTGTAAAGTGGATCGGCGTCGATCGTGGATCGACTGTGAAGCAGGGGCAGCTTTTGGCTGT
The DNA here is from genome assembly GCA_963817855.1 of uncultured Acidobacteriota bacterium. Classification (GTDB taxonomy): domain Bacteria; phylum Acidobacteriota; class Terriglobia; order Terriglobales; family Acidobacteriaceae; genus JAKAAZ01. The sequence continues at coordinate 1,416,825 of CAWFQA010000001.1, forward strand.
GCTGGTGGCTCCGGAAATTGTGGCACAGAAGTCGGAGGCCGAAGCGAAGGTTCTGAGTGCGGAGAATCAGCGCATTGCTGCGGAGGCGAAACTCGCCGCCGATGAAAGCAGCTGGGAGCGTCTGAAGCAGGCTGCCCACACGCCCGGGGTAATTTCCGACGAAGAACTTGAGGTGGCAGAGAAAGCAGCCACCGCAGACCGCGCTCGTGTGGTTGCGCTGCGGAATACCGCCGACGCCGCGCGCGCCAGCCTGCGCTCGGCTGCGGAAATGGAAAGCTACCTCCGAATCACCGCCCCATTTGATGGCATCGTGACCAGGCGCAACGTTCATCCCGGCGCGCTGATCGGCCCCGGCGGCAGTTCAGGCACGCAACCTTCGATGATGCGCATCGAGCAGGTTGCACACTTGCGATTGGTTGTTGCAGTGCCGGAGGCTTATGTGGCCGGCATTCAAAAAGGTCAGACAATTGACTTCACAGTGCCGGCGTTTCCGGGCCGCACCTTCAAGGGCACGGTGGCGCGCCTCGCCGACTCCATCGATGTGTCGACCCGCACCATGCCGGTTGAAATGGATGTATGGAACCCTCGATTGGAACTGCACTCTGGAATGTTTCCCTCAATTTTGTGGCCCGTGCGTCGTACATCAGAGACCCTTTTTGTTCCGCAGTCCGCAGTCGGCCGCAATATGGAACAGAATTATGTCGTCCTTCTTCGTGACGGCAAGGCAGAGCAAACAAGCATCAGGACGGGTGCAGTGATGGGCGGCATGACTGAGGTGTTTGGCAACCTTCAGCCGGGAAACCAGGTCGCTCTTCACGCAAGCGATGAATTGCGGTCCGGGACGGCTGTTTCCGCCCATGCCGTGAATGCTGACGTTCACTGAAACCAAGCATGAACTCGTCGGTCTCCGATGTCCTCTGCTGCAGGCTGAAGCCAGCGGCCTGATTGGCGTGGGACTGCTGCGCAGCAGCAGACGCTGAGCGATGGCATTTCTGTCCTGGTTTTCGTTGGCGGTCGTAAGATCGGTTAACCCAATTGCACATCGTTGCGGGTTTTCTCCGCTGAATGGTACCCTTCATACAGCGCTTTCAGGACATCTTTTATGACGTCCTGTTGCTGTCTCCAAGCTGGTTCCCTGGTATTGAATTGACCCACATGTACCAGGGGTGATGCGGCCGGTTTTGGGGTACTTCTCCCAGCGTCAAATTCAAACGCGCCGACGTAGCTCAGTTGGTAGAGCAGCTGATTCGTAATCAGCAGGTCATCGGTTCAAGTCCGATCGTCGGCTCCAAATATCCTGTCTAAATCCATGCTCCGAATCTCATTCGTCGATTTCAGTAAGCGGTCACGAAAAGCTAGCCAACACGGTGATTATTCCGGATGTGAATCGCCAAATATCCGAGCCTGAATTTGGGCCTTATTCGAACTTTAAGATACTGATTCTAAGAGGAAGCGGAACGTTCTCAATTCCAGACGCTCGAGCAATCCGACCGACTAGTTTCGAATTCGGGGCCGGGATTGACACTAGACATTCGTTTTTCATTCGCCTAAACTGGCCCCCACAGTGAATCTGAAGCCCAAACCGCAACCTGTTCTCCGATGCAAAGGGTGCAGGGAAGCTATCCCCATTGGCGTCATGCCGACGTCGCATATTGTCCGGACTTGCCCACTGTGCGGCGAGCGGCGGCGATATCTCCCGGGAGACGCTTTTCACGGTCATCCGTCATTGGGTACCCGCAAGAAACCTGCCGGTCGAGTCAGGTATCCGTCGTAAGCTTATCCACTGAGGCCAAGGCTTTGGTGATGGGTGAAGGCCTGATGCCATGCGTTCCCGTCAGAACCCTCTCAAGGGAGCCAGATTCTTCTTAATCATTTCTTTGAACAGAAAATAACGGCCCGCGAATATCGCGGGCCGCCAGAATACTGCAGGCAACAAATCTAGAAACTGAACTTCGCCTGCAACTGAATCGTTCGTGGTGTGTAGTTAGAGACATTCGTCAGGATGATGCCGTGGCTATTGGGCAGGCCCAGGTTCTGGTGGTTATAGACGTTGAAGATCTGAGCCTCAAAGTCGAACACCAGATTTCTCCACAGCGGTGTCAGCTTATAGATGCTGGCGTCGAGGTTATTGAACCCAGGTCCGGTCATATAGTTGTACGGGATATTATTCCGGAAATCGCCTTGCTGAGGGGTGCTGGTGTACTCATACGTCTGTCCAGCATAGGGGGTTGCAGAGGTTGGATCCCAGACGCTGTAGTCGAACCAATGGCTTGTTGTCCGTTGGCCTGGTGGCAGAATGCCGGTCTTGCCGGGAGCCAACACGATGCCCCGGCCACCCGGAGCACCGCTCACCGTGTTAGAGCCAAACGCCGAGGAATATGGGGCAAAGTAAAAGCCGCTGTGCCACATGAAGAAGGGAGAGATATTGTACCCGCTGACCAGTGCGTTGACGATTCCATGCGCATTGCCAAGGTACCGCTGGCCTTTGCCAAACGGGAGCTGGTAATGCGCATTCAGTTGGAAGGTCTTGGTAGGTAGCGAAGGATCGTTTCCGTAGATGGCCCGAATCCGGTCGGAAAGGGGAGCTCCACTAGTGAGGGGATTAGCCAGAGAATAGCCAGGAGTCAATGCGGCCGGAACGTTGGTACTTCCACCTGTGCCAAGCAGTCCTTGCCCGCCCGGCGCTCCTCCCCGCGAACTCGTGGCTCCACCGGTGGTCGTTAAGAATTTGCCCCAGGTAAAGTAAGATTGCAAGCTCAGTCCGTTGCCCCAGGTGTGCGTTAACTGCGCTTGCAGTTCATTCGTGTTGCCGTAGCCGTTGTAGTTGTTCTCATCGTAATTCCCGTTATTGGAAGAGAGAAAGTTCGTATACGAGCGCTGATAGAAGTTATTTCCCGCCTGGCATTGCGCGACATTGGTGCTTCCTGCAGCCGCGCAACTATTACGTGGAACGTTGGCGTTGATCGGATCGAACTGCAGCAGGTTGGTTTGGTAGTTGCCGATATAGCTCAGTTGGGCTCCTGTGTGCCAGGGCAAGATTCTCGAGAGAGTCAGGTTGTATTCCTGCACCGTAGAGGGTTTCACGTTCGGGTTCATGGAAACCAAGCCAAAGCCGCTACCCAGCGAAACCGATACATTACTGGTGTTCAGCAGCAGGCCGGGCGGGTTGCAGGTCCCTGCCGGGAGGCCAGTGCAATTCTGACTTCCCAGCATGAATTGATTAATCGGCTGCGGTCCGCCAAAATCCGCCGAAGCGACCGGGAACTCCAACTCGGCTGCAGCAGTACTGGTGGCAACACCATCGACCTCGCCTGGCTGGATGAGCGCGGAATAGCTGAAGGGCGGGTTCTTGCGCGTTGCCTGTTGGAACTGTTGCAATGGCATCACCCACTGATAGGTACCCCAGCTGCCACGCAAAACCGTTTTGTTGTTCAGCTGGTAGGCAAAGCCAACCCGCGGTTCAAAGTTGGTTTTTGGCATGGTGAACAAGCTGAGAGGATAGTGGGCCGCGGCAGCCGACTCGATTGGCAACCCTGCAGCAACGAACGAGTTGTACACGGCCTGCGGCGTTTGCGCTGGAAGAGGACCGCTGCCGGCATAGATGACCTCACCGCCCGGCACGTTGGGATTGAGGGTGGAAAAGAGTCCCGAGGCGTCGGAGAATGGAGTCCAGTATTCATAGCGCAAACCATAGGTCAAAGTCAGGTTCTGGTTGACCCGCCAACTGTCCTGGGCAAAACCGGAATATTCTGTTTGCCGCGTGTGGTAGTGGGGATAGATGGACAGGATGGATAAACTCGCATCCCCCAGCAGGAGCTGCGCCAACGACCCACCGGTGTCATTGACCTGTACGCCATAGTTTCGCGATCCATCCGGGTTCAGCGCGGTCGGGTCCTGTAAGCCAGTGAAGCTGCCGTCGAAAGTATAATTACCGCCCGGCTGACCAATCTCGTAGGTCGTGATCCGGGAGTTATCGATCTCAAAACCAAACATCAACTGATGGCTGCCGCGGCTATAAGAGAACTGGTCGCTGCCGCTGATGATCTGGTTTGGATAGTCCTGCGGGTTGTCACGATCGAGTGAGGTCCAGTAATTGTCGTTGCCGTAAAACCAATAGAAGCCAGGCCAGGAAACCAGGTCCGTGTACGCCGGTAGGCCGAGGGCGCCGATGATAGCGGGATTGGTTTGCGGCCCGCGGAAAGCGTGGTTGTACTGCACGCCGATATGCGCCACATTGACGGCTCTTGGTCCGATAGCAGTCGTTAGCGTAAGCGAACCGTTCTGCCCGCCGTTGTCGCGTACATCCGGGGCGGTTGGTGCATAGTACAAAGGTGTCAATTGGTTTTGGCTGGTGTACGTGTATCGTGCGGCAAGGCGGTTAGGACCGAAGACCTGGTCCACCTTCGCCGTAATTTGCTTTTCGTCAGAAGTGGCCTTGGAACTTGGTGGTTCATAGTTCGGCGTGCCCTGCCAGATGTCCGGGTTGTTGATGTTCGGCCGGGGATACGGGGTGAGCCCTGCTGCGGGAACGTTGCCGAAAATCTTTTGCACGACCGGATTCAAACGGTTCGGCGGAATCACATTCAGCGCGCCGTTGTAAGAGAGCTGCGTGCGTCCATAGGTGTCCGTCACAGGATCATAAACGGTCGAGTTCGGATCGTAGTCATTGATCAGCTTGCCATTGGTGTCGAACACTGTAGACAGGTCGGCGCCATTGCCACCTTGGCCTGTCTGGGCTGCTGTGGGAACAATATATTGTTCCACCGCGTTCTGATTGTTCTTGATCCATTCAATGTCGAAAAAGAAGAAGGTCTTATTTCTTCCGTTATAAATTTTGGGAATCCAGACAGGGCCGCCAAGCTGGCCGCCGTATTCGTTGTGCTGCAGGTATGGGACGGTCGGTCCCGAGCGGAACGTTCTTGCCTGCAGGTGTTGGTTCCGATTCAATTCAAAGATTTGTCCATGAAACTGGTTGGTACCGCTCTTGGTGACAAGTTCGACTTCGCCCGGACGTCCGTATTCGGCCTCGCCGCCAGCGGTCATGATCTTGACTTCCTGGAAGGTGAGGGTTGACGGCGGAGTGGATTGAAGCTCGTTGCTCCAGTGGTTCACCATGGTCTGGCCGTCCACCAGGTAATCCAGTGATCCGCCGATAATGCCATTGACACGCGTATAACCGTTGCCCGATCCACCGTAGCCGCCGGCGACAACGCCTGGGCTAAAGGCAAGAACATTTAAGACGCTGCGATTTTGCACCGGAATCGTAGAAATGGCAGTCGCATTCTTCACGTCGGAAAGCGTGGGATCGACCGAATCGATGATAGGTGTGACGTCTTGCACACTCACCCGCGTCGCCACACTGGCGGCATTCAGCGTCGCATCCACGACAGCGGATTGAGAAACACGCAGCGTAAGGACGCCGATCCAATTGGCAAATCCGGACGCACTGACACTCAAGTTGTAGTTCGCCGGCGACAGGTTAGTAAAGGTGTAGAACCCGTCGCTGCGAGATTTTGTGGTGAGCTGCTGTGTTGTGCCGATGTCTGTCAGCGTGACGGTCGCGCCGGGCACAATGGCGCCGTGCGTATCCTTGACAGTGCCTTGGATCGATGAGTTCGCATTCTGTGCGAACGCACCCGCTGTAAAGGAACCAAACAGTACAAACAGCAGAAAAACTTTGTACATTCTATACGTCATTGGCTGGGCTCCTCATCGAATCGCGAAGCAAGCAAACATTTTTTATAGACGGTTTGAAACCTTGCACCTGATTTGAAGTCTGGGTGCCATTCAAAACCGGAAAATGCCTTCGACCGCAAGGGGCAGCGTGAGTCATCACGGTGGAGTTCTGCAAGGCCGATCGTGGGGCAAGATCGGATCAAAAAAACGATACGAGACCTTGGTTGCGTTTGCGTCTTCACTGTACCACGAAAGAAAAGCCTGTCAATAGAAACCTGACGCAAGTAGTGGCTGATCGTTTTCTCCTTTTGGGTTGCAGTGCGGCTAAAAACGATTTTATTTTCCTATGTGGGCCTTTGTGCCTGCGTCCTCTCCGAACGTGGATTTGGTGCACATCAGGTGCACATCATTAGTGCTCCAGATCTTAGGCGAGCTTTTTCTTTTCGGCAAGTCACTCACCGAGCAAAAAAACGGCCCGCGAGTATCGCGGGCCGTTAGAGTACTGCAGACAACAAATTTAGAAGATGAACTTCGCCTGCAACTGAACCGTTCGCGGTGTACCGATGGAATTTAAGATTTGGCCGCTGCCATTTGTGTAGTTTGGAAGGTTCCAGTTCTGGTGATTGTAGACATTGAAGATCTGAGCCTCAAAGTCGAACACCAGATTTCTCCAGATCGGCGTCAACTTGTAGATGTTCGCATCCATGTTGTTGAAGCCGGGACCTGTCATGTAGTTGCGTGGGACGTTGTTGTGGTAGTCGTTGTGGAGCGAGTCGCTGGAGTTGCTATAAACCAGATACGTCTGGCCGGCATAGGGCGCACCGCTGGACTCGTCGTATGCACTGTCGTCGAACCAGTGCTGCGCATTTCTCTGGCTCTTTGGCAGGACACCAGTCTTGCCGGGCGCCAGATAGGTGTGGGAAGCAAGCGGAGTGTAGTAGGGCGCGAAATATAACCCGCTGTGCCATAGGAAGAATGCAGAGATGTTATACCCGCTGACCAGCGCGTTCAGTAATCCGTGCGCATCGCCCAAAAAGGCCTGGCCTTTTCCAAATGGAAGCTGATAGTGACCATTAACCTGGAAGGTCTTCGCGGGCAAATTGGAGTCTGGACCAAGGAGCGCACTTACGCGGTCGGCCCTGGAAGCTCCGGAGGTGGTGGGAGCGGTGAGCGAATAGCCAGGAGTCAGGGCGGCAGGTTCCGGGCTAAGCCCCCCCACTCCCAGCAGGCTGTCTTCTGACGTCGTCAGAAACTTTCCCCACGTGAAGTAAGACTGCAGCAGCAGACCATTGCCGAAGGTATGCTGTACCTGCACCTGCAGTTCATTGCTGTGGGCAAAGCCGTCGTAGTAGTACAAGTCAAAATTCTGGCTCCCGGAGGTCGAGTAGACCGGATAGGCGCGCCGCGCCTTGGCAACGCCCGCCTCGCAATTCGGAATGTCCGTAGCTCCTGCGGTTGTGCACTCCAGCCGCGGAATTGTGTAGTTGATTGGATCTTCGTCCAGCAGGTTATAGCTGTAATTCCCGATATAGCTAAGCTGGAAACCTATGTGCGCCGGCAACTCGCGCGACAGGGTCAAGTTCCACTCCTGTACGGTTGATGGCTTGTAGTTCGGGGACAGCGCGGCCCAGTTGAAGCCTCCACCCTGCGTAATATTTACGTTGCTGGTGTTCAAAATCATATCGGGGCCGCCCAGCGTATATCGGTCGAGGGCCTGCGGTCCGCCGTATTGCGCCTGAGCGTTCGGAAACTCCAACTCCGCCGCGTTGGGATTGGTATTCGTGCCGTTGATTTCACCCGGAACCATCGAGGCCTGATAGAAGAAGGGAGGATTCTTCCGTGTGGCCTGTTCAAATTGCTGCAACGGAATGACCCACTGGTAAATTCCCCAGCCGCCGCGGAGAACGGTCATGTTATTGAGCTCATAGGCAAATCCGAGCCGAGGTTCGAAATTGTTCTTGGGCATGTTCAACAGGCTGGAAGGGTAACCAGCCTTATCAGACGACTCGATCGGCAAGCCGGCAGCTATATAGGAAGCCAGCACGGCCGGAGGCGTTTGCGCTGGCGCACCGGTGCCTGCATATACGGTGATTCCGCCGGCGACGTCGGGATCCAATGTGGAATAGAGTCCCTTAGCATCTTTGAATGCTGTCCAGTACTCATAGCGCAGTCCTAGATTTAGGGTCAGTTTTGGGCTGACGCGCCAGTTGTCCTGAGCGTAGCCGTCGAACTCCGTTTGCTGGGTGTGATAGTGGGGATAGACATTCGTACTGAGGTAATCTACCTGGCCCAGCAGGAAGTCCGCCAGACCCGCGCCGGTGTTTGCGACGGCATTGCCGTCAGGTGCGGTGGGATCCTGGATCCCGCTGAAGAATCCGCTGAAGCCGTAATTGCTGCCCGGCTGGCCAACCTCGTAGGTGTTGATCCGCGTGTTGGCGACGTCGAAGCCGAACATCATCTGATGATTGCCGCGGTTGTAGGTAAACTGGTCACTGCCTACAATGGTTGAGTTGGGATAGTCCTGCGGATTGTCGCGATCGATGCAGGTCCAGTAGCTGTCGCTGCCATATAAACAGAATTGCGGCCAGACCGGCAGGTTCTGGTAAGGCGGCAGACCCAGCGCCTGGGCAACCCCAGGAATACTTATCGGGCCGCGGAAGGCATGGTTGTAGGTTTCACCCACGTGTATCACATTGATGGCCCGCGGAGTGATGACGTGTGTAAATGTCAGCGAGCCGTTGTGTGCGCCGACTACTCCCCCATCCGGCTGTGTGGGGGCGTAGTACTTAGGCGAGATATTGGTTGAGTTCGAATAGGTATACCGTGCCGCTAGGCGATTGGGACCGAAAAGCTGGTCCACCTTGGCCGTGTATGTCTTTAGGTCGTTTGTGGCTTTGGATGACGGAGGGATGTAATTGGGCGTGAAGTTTGCGAGATCGACATTACTCACGTTGACGTTCGGCAACGCCAGAGGCACAAGACCCGATACCGGGGTGATGCCGTAGACCTTTTGCGCGACCGGATTCAGGCGATTCGTCGGGATAACATTGTTCACGAATGGTGTGCGCGCATAGGGCGCCCCAGTCGTTGTGGTGTTTGGGTCGTAAATCGTGAGCGGGGTTGCGGTGCTTCCGGCCAGCAGCCCTGTCAGAATACCTTGGCGCTGCTCTTTGGTAGGAACGCTGTATTGCTCAAGGGCGTTACGCTTGTCCTTAATCCATTCAAAATCGACAAAGAAGAAGGTCTTGTTTCTTCCATTGTAGATTTTCGGAAGCCAGACCGGACCGCCGAGTTGTGCGCCGTATTCATTGTGCTGCAGGTAGGGGATCACCTTCCCTGTGTTGAAGGCATGGGCCTGCAAATGATTGTTCTGGTTCAATTCATAGATCTGTCCATGGAATTGGTTGGTGCCGCTTTTGGTCACCAGTTCCACAACGCCGGGGCGGTTGTATTGCGCGTCGCCATTGGCTGTGATGACTTTGACTTCCTGGAAGGTCATGGTCGATTGCGCGTCTTGTTGCAGTTCGTTGGTCCAGCGGGTGGTCATGGTCTGGCCGTCCACCGTGTAATCGACAGAGCCGCCGGGGACGCCGTTCATACGGGTATAGCCGCCGCCCGATCCACCGTAACCTCCGGCGACGACGCCCGGACTGAACGCCAGGACATTCAGGATGCTGCGGTTTGCCACCGGAATTGTCTCAATGGCCGTTGCGTTCTTCACGTCGGAAATCGTCGGGTTGACGCGATCGATGATCGGAGTGACATCCCTCACCGTGACTTGTGTTGATACGCTGGCCGCGTTCAGGGTTGCGTCGACTGTCGCCGCTTGCGAAACCCGAAGGATCAGGACGCCGACCCATTTGGCGAATCCGGGCGCAGTGACAGTCAAGTTGTAATTTGCCGGCGACAGGTTCGTAAAAACGTAATACCCTTCCCCGCTGGCGGTCTTGGTGAGCACTTGGCTGGTGCCGATGTTGGTGAGGGTGACGGTTGCGCCGGGCACAATGGCGCCGTGCGTATCCTTCACAGTGCCGTTGATCGATGAGTTCGCATTCTGTGCGAACGCACCCACTGTAAAGGAACCAAACAGTACAAGCAGTAGAAAAACTTTGTACATTCTATACGTCATTGGCTGGGGCTCCTCATCGAATCGTGAAGCAAGCAAACATTATTTATCAGCGGTTTGAAACCTTGCACCCCATTTGAAGTACTGGGTGCGATTCAAAACCGGAAAATGCCTTCGACCGCAACGGGCAGCGTGAGTCATCACGGTGGAGTTGTGCAAGGCCGATCCAGGGGGGCAAGATCGGGCCCAAAAAAACGATACGAGACCTCGTTGCGTTTGCGTCTTCACTGTACCACGAAAGAAAAAGCTGTCAATAGAAACCTGACGGAAGCAGTGCCGAGCGTTTTGTCTGTTTTCCTTGGAGTGCGGTTAAAAACGATTTTATTTTCCTATGGTGGGCATTCGTGCGGGCGTCCATCTCCGAAGGTCGATTTGCTGCACTTCAACGGTGCTGCCCACCTGAGCCAGCAATGGACTCATCCGGGAGGGGTCACCGAATTCGGCGGGCATACTTCTGAAATACTGAATGCTTGGATGTAATTGGAACAAACGGGGATGCAGATGGAGTCAGTCGCCGCGCTCGAAAAGTCCGGCAAAACCGCCAGCTATTTTGTCTCGATCGAATCTGCAATGAAAGCGGATATGGCCGCGGCGGTGGCCTGATATGGAGGGCTTCACATCCTGGGGGGAATGCGGGCTCGACCCAGGAAATTCTCGCGTCGATTGGAAGAATGCACGCCCTTGGCAGGCATCCGCAGGACGTCGCCAATGCGATCGCTTTCCTGGCCAGCGACGAAGCTTCATTTATCACCGGGACTAGTCTGATCGTGGATGGAGGCCTCTTGGTTCCTACAGAGGGCATGGGGTTTCAGGAGTCCAGCTTTGGCACGGGAGGGAAACAGTGAGCACAAGCGGAAAATTAGCGGGGAAAATCGCGATCATTACGGGATCTGCGGCAGGGATTGGCGGCGCCTCCTGCGTGTTGTTTGCGCAGCAAGGCGCAAAAGTTGCTGCGGTGGATTGCGACTCCGAAGGCAACGCGAAACTGGTCGAGGAGATTCGCAGTGCCGGAGGAAATGCCGAAGCGTTTACCGCGGACGTTGCTTCCGCCAGCGACGTAGATCGAGTGGTTCAGCAAACTTTGTCAAAGTGGCAGCGCATCGACATTCTGTTCAACAACGCCGGAATCGTTCCCGGCAAGATGGTTCACACCCTGACTGAAGAAGAATGGGACCGCGCCTTCGCCATCAACGTGAAGAGCATGTATCTTTTCAGCCGTGCCGTCATCCCTACCTTCCTGCAGCAGGGCGGCGGTGTCATTTTGAACATGTCATCCACCACCGCACTGCGCGTCGCGCCGGATCGCGCACTCTACACGGCGACCAAGGGTGCTGTCCTGTCCCTCACCAAATCAATGGCGGTTGACTATGCTGCCGACAACATCCGGGTCAATTGCCTTTGCCCCGGAACGACAGATACACCTTCGTTGCGGGCTCGTTTAAGCTCCGGCGGAAATACCGAGGAGATGACGAAAAAGTTTATTGCACGTCAGCCTTTGCGTCGCCTGGGGAATGCGGAGGAGATCGCCCAGTCGGCACTCTACCTGGTCTCCGACGATGCTTCCTTTGTCACCGGATCGGCATTTCAAATCGACGGGGGGATGTCTCTTTGAGGGCTCCCTAGACAGGCCTTACAATCGAACCTACGCCGATGTTTTCAAGGAAATTCGAAACTAAACGTAATTTAGCCGGGCCCACGTCCGCCAGGAGATTCCCCGCATGCGATTGACACGATTTGGCCCTATCGGAAATGAGAAGCCGGGGATCATTGACGAAACTGGTTTCCGCCGCGATCTCTCTTCCCACATCAAAGATTGGGACATGGCCTTTTTTGGATCTGGCGAGGTGCAGCGACTGGCTGAAATCGTGAAACGCGAGACAGCCACACTGCCGCTCGTGCCTGAGTCGGAGCGTTGGGCCGCCCCCGTCGCTCGGCCGGGGAAAGTCATCTGCATCGGCTTGAACTACTCCGACCACGCAGCCGAGTCCGGAATGCCGATCCCGCCCGAGCCGATCGTCTTCATGAAGGCATCGAACACCGTTGTCGGTCCATACGATGATATTTTGATCCCCCGCGGCGGCGAAAAGACGGACTGGGAAATTGAGCTTGGTGTCGTGATTGGCAAAGAGGCTCGTTATCTGGCGTCGCCGACAAACGCGTCGACCCACATCGCAGGGTATTGTCTGACGCACGACGTGTCGGAGCGCGCGTTTCAACTGGAACACAATGGTCAGTGGACCAAAGGGAAGAGTTGCGACACATTCAATCCGCTTGGGCCTTGGCTATCCACGCCGGACGAGATTCCCAATCCCGACGCGCTCAAGATGAAGCTGTGGGTCAACGGGGAACTGCGTCAGAACGGTTCGACGGACAAGATGATCTTCAATTGCGCCTTCCTGGTGCACTATTTGTCGCAGTTCATGACACTTGAACCGGGCGACCTGATTTCTACAGGCACGCCTCCCGGCGTTGGGCTCGGGATGAAACCGCCGAAATATTTGAAGGCTGGTGATGTTGTCGAGCTTGAAATGGAACATCTGGGGCGGCAAAAGCAGCGCTGTGTTCCGGCGTAGAATTTTGATTCTCTTGAACCCTGCATCGACAGGACTTGTATCGCAATGAAGATGAGCTTTCGCTGGTATGGAAAGTCTGACCCTGTGAAGCTGGAGTACATCCGGCAAATTCCCGGCATGCACGGCATCGTTGCTGCTATCTACGATGTGCCGCTGGGCGAAACCTGGCCCGTCGAAAACATTCTCAACCTGAAAAACTCCATCACCTCGCACGGGTTTGCGTTTGAGGTGGTGGAGAGCGTGCCCATACATGAAGACATCAAGCTAGGCAAGCCCAGTCGCGGTCAATGGATCCAAAAGTATTGTGAGACCCTGCAGCGCCTGGCCGCCGTGGGCGTCAAGGTGGTTTGCTACAACTTTATGCCGGTGTTCGACTGGATGCGCACCTCGTTGGATCGCAAGCTTCCCGACGGCTCCTCCAGCACAGCTTTCGATGTCGATGCAGCGTTCAGCATCGACCTGGGCAAAGGAGTGACGTTGCCCGGCTGGGATTCGGCCTACACTCCAGAACAATTCCGCACTCTGATGGCGGCTTACACCTCAGTGGGAGAAGAAGAGCTCTGGAAGAATTTTGAATACTTTCTGCACCGTGTCATTCCGTTTGCGGCGTCGGTTGGAATCAAGATGGCGCTGCATCCTGACGATCCTCCGCGGCCCATCTTTGGCCTGCCGCGCATCGTGAAAAACCGCAACGACCTGCGTCGAGTGTTAGACGCGGTCGATGCGCCGGCTAACGGCCTGACGCTCTGCTCTGGAGCGCTGGGCGCGGATGTTCGCAACGACATCGTCGCCATGGTCAAGGAGTTTGGCGGAGAAAAGCGAATCCATTTCGCCCATCTTCGCAATATCCAGGTCGACGAGCGCGGCAATTTTCAGGAGACCGCCCATTACTCAACGTCCGGCTCCCTCGACATGGCTGCGATTGTTCGCGCCTATGCTGAGATCGGCTTCGACGGATATGCGAGGCCCGACCACGGCCGCATGATCTGGGGTGAAAAAGGCAACTTCAGCTATGGGCTCTATGATCGCGCGCTCGGCGCGGTATACCTGAACGGTCTGTGGGAAGCGAGCACGAAGATCCTCAACAAGAATTAGCTGACCGATCAAATCTTTTCTGGCGTCGAAGATACGGCGCGCTTGAACGGCCATTCTTTTTCAATGAAAGCGCGCACGACATAAATCATCAGCCCGGTCAGCAACAATCCCGTGGCAAATTCAATTTCTTTTGAAAGATTTTTGCCGTGAATCAACACAAATAAAAATCCTGCGATCGCCAGCAATGCAGGAATGGGATACAGGGGCATTTTGAATGGGTTCGGCTGCCCTCCCACACGATTGCGAAACGCTACCAGCCCCACCGCTTGCAGCAGAAACTGAAATACGATGCGCGTGATGATGAGTGCTGCGATCAGGTCCGGCAACCGGAATAAGCAGAAGAAGACGGACACCGCGCCCAGCACCAGCAACGACACGGTAGGGAAGTGTTTCGTCTTGTGCAAGGTGGCGAAGCTAGCAAAGTAGTTTTTGTCGATTGCCGCAGCAAACGGCACACGAGAATATCCCAGCAGCACCGCAAACACCGAAGCGAACGCTGTCCACACAATCAACACCGCCATCGCCTTGCCCGCCCACGCGCCATACAAGCGCTGCATCACCACGGCGATCACCGAGCTGCGCGTCGCGATCGCGCCCGGCTTCATAAACTCATGCACGGGGATAACCTGCAGCACGCTGATATTCAGAAACACGTAAAGGCTGGCGACAATCAAAATCGACCAGAAGATGGCGCGGGGAATAATGCGCCGTGGGTCTTTCACTTCTCCCGCCAGAAAACAAATATTGTAATAGCCACCGTAGTTATAGATCGCGATCAGCAGCCCCGCGCTGAATCCGCCGACCCCGTGTTCCGCCGAAAATGCGCCGGCGTGTGTGGCCGCCGCACCCATGTGCGACAACCCGGAGACGATGACCCACACGATGGCGAGCAAGACGCCGATCGACAGCACGCGCGAAATTCGCCCCACCGCCTGAATGCCGTTAAAGATCAGCAGCGTGGCCAGTCCGCAGGCCATCATCGCAACCACGGAGCCCAACGTCACCGCGAGGTGAACGTGAAACCAGCCGCCCAGCCCAACGTCGTAGTTGAACCAGGAAAGATTCAACTTTGGCCACAGATACGACGCGTACTGCGATAGTCCGACAGCACCCGAAGCCGTGGATAGGGGTGCGCTAAACGTCAGCTGCCATATATAGAGGAAGGAAAGCAGTCGTCCCCATCGCTGCACTCCGTACAGGCGATTCAGATAGAGATAGCTCCCGCCGGACTCCGGAAAACGTGTTCCCAGTTCGGCCCACACCATGCCATCGCACAGCGCCAGCACGGCTCCGAAGATCCATCCCAGGATGGCCCGGTTTCCCAGCGCAACCACCATAAGCGGCAGCGTGATGAACGGCCCCACCCCAATCATGTTCAGCACGTTCAGATTGATCGCGGTGGACAGCCCAATGCCGCGCACCAGCCCTGCCGGCGCGTTCGAGCCTGCTACCACTGCCGAGCTGGTTGGAGATTCCATGGCCATTTGTCGGTCTTCTATGAGAGAAACTGCCCTGCGTCTGAGATTATGGAAGGAGCGAAAAGCATGATGATATCAACCGATTCTCGAATCGTTGTAAAACCGATCAGTGTCCAATCGTCATTGCACGTTGTTTCAGAATCGCAACTACCGTGTCACCCACAAAGGTCATACGAATGAATCGATGCTCTGCGAATCAATCCGTCGGCGTCGCCTTGCTTGCATGCATGGCATGGATCACGATACCAGTTTTCGCTCAGACCTCTGGCAAAGTTGAACCAGACCCCAATGCTCGCGCAATCCAGCTGAACCGCGGCGCCGCTGCCCTTGCGCGCACGCTGCGAGAACTGCACACCCGGGCCAGTCTCATCATGTTCACCGCGCACCCCGATGATGAAGACGGCGGCGTGCTTACGTACGAGAGTCGCGACATCGGCGCCGATACCAGTTTGTTTTCGCTGAACCGCGGCGAAGGCGGCCAGAACGTGATGTCGTCCGATTTCTGGGACCAGTTGGGCGTTCTTCGAACAGAAGAATTGTTGAAGGCCGATCGCTACTATGGCGTTCACCAATATTGGTCTCGCGCTGCCGATTTCGGCTTTACCAAAACCAAAGAGGAGGCGATGCAAAAGTGGGGATACGATCGCGTCCTCTATGACTCGGTTCGAGCCGTCCGCATGACGCGTCCGCTGGTGGTCACATCAGTATTCTCCGGGAATGTATCCGATGGACATGGGCAGCACCAGGTTGCGGGTCAAATGGCGCAGGAGGTCTACAATGCCGCCGCCGATCCAAAGATGTTCCCCGATCAAATCCGCGCCGGCCTTCGTCCCTGGGCGCCGTTGAAGATGTATGTGCGCACGCCGTTCGCCACCATCTCCTCGCAGGGCGTGTTTGATTACGCTACGGGCCACTGGGCTCCCGCGCGCTTTCATGACTACATCCACAACACCTGGATTGAAGGTAAGCCGACCCCTACTCTGTCGATTCCGGTTGGCCAGTATGATCCTGCGGTCGGCCTCTCCTACTCGCAGATTGCTACCGAAGGATGGGGCCAGCAAAAATCGCAAAATGGCGGCTACGGAATTCCTTCTCCCGGTCCCGATGCATCGCCGTATAGCCTGTATGCGTCGCGGGTTCCTGCAAAAAACAAGGACGCAGGTTTCTTCGATGGAATTGATACGTCGCTCGCCGGGATTGCCGATTACGCTCCCGCTGACCAGGCCGGCTGGATTCGCGCCGAGCTGAATTCCATGAATGCGCTCGTGGAGCAGGCCATCCAGAATTATTCCATTGACGCGCCGGAAAAGATTGCGCCGCTGCTGGCTCGCGGACTGGTAGAGACAGAAGCGCTGATGCGGCAAATCCAACAGAAGTCGCTGCCGGAAGATGCCCGCTACAACATGCTGCACGAGCTTGGTGTGAAGAAGGTCCAATTCAACGCCGCTCTTACGCAGGCGCTTGGCCTCAGCATGGAAGCGGTGGTCTCCAACGGCGACGGCGGGCGGCGCGGGCACTATGGCAGAGGCAGTTCGAATACCTTCCAATCCGCTATTCCAGGCCAGTCGTTTCAAGTGCGCGTGCATCTTGCCGACCAGGGAACCGATCCCGTCACCGTGAAAGATGTCCATCTCGTCACCACGCCGGATAAAGACTGGAAGCTCGAGTCGCTTGGCACGGTGCCGACATCTATCAGCGCGGATGACACCGAGGATGCAAATTTTTCCGTCACCGTTCCCGATGACGCGACCATTACCAAACCATACTTCACGCGTCCAAACCTGGAACAGCCGTACTACGACGTTTCAAATCCGGAATATTTGAATCGCTCCTGGATGCCCTATCCTCTCGCGGTCAGAGCTACATTTACCTATCAAGGCGCAGATGTAGTTCTGGATCAGGTTGTGCAGACGGTACGTTCGGTGCACGGCTACGGGCCGGTTCTGGATCCCATGCTGGTGGCGCCGGCAATTTCCGTCTGGGTGTCGCCGAAGGCCGGCATCGTTCCACTTACAAGCAAATCATTCACGATCCACGTCCAAATTCGTAGCGATGTTGAAGGCCCTGCCGCGGGCAGCGTGTCTCTCAAGCTGCCCGCAGGCTGGACATCAAATCCTGCAAAGGCGCAATTCGCCACCCAGCAAAATGGCGGCCAACAGAATATTGATTTTGAAGTGGTCCCGGAAAAGGTTGAGCCCAAGCCGTACCGCATCACCGCAACGGCGTCATATCAGGGCCATACGTACACGTCTGGCTCCATTTTAGTGGGATATCCTGGCCTTCGGTCCTATCCGTACTATCGCGACGCAACCTACCGAACGACAGGAGTCGACATCCGTATTCCCGCGCGTTTAACCGTGGGATATGTGGCGGGAACAGGCGATA
The DNA here is from genome assembly GCA_963817855.1 of uncultured Acidobacteriota bacterium. Classification (GTDB taxonomy): domain Bacteria; phylum Acidobacteriota; class Terriglobia; order Terriglobales; family Acidobacteriaceae; genus JAKAAZ01. Next base: position 1,434,158 of record CAWFQA010000001.1, read on the forward strand.
GCCTTGCAGCATCGCTGCAGCAATTAGGAATTCAAACTACATTTCTATCCCCGCAGGATTTAGCTACCGGCGACCTGTACCGCTTCGGCGCCATCGTTCTCGGGGTGCGTGCGTATGTTGTCCGACCAGAGTTGAAGACCTTCAATGCCCGACTGCTCGACTACGTCAAAAACGGCGGCACACTCATTGTTCAATACAACCTGACGGAGTTAGGCGATACCTCGGGTCCATATCCATTTCAACTTGGCGGTAATCCAGAAAAGGTAATTGATGAAAACTCGCACGTCACTTTCCTGGATTCGAATTATCCCGCGCTGACCTGGCCCAACAAAATTACTGAGCAGGATTTTAGTGGCTGGGTAGAAGAGCGGGGCCATGGGTTCATGCGTAGTTGGGACTCGCACTATGTCGCGCCCACCGAGACGCATGATCCGAACCAGGATCCGCAAAAAGGTGGCTTGCTGATCGCTCCCTACGGGAAAGGTTTTTACGTGTACGATGCGTATGCGTTCTATCGCCAGCTACCGGAAGGTGTCCCCGGAGCCTACCGCATTTTCGTCAACTTACTCAGTTTATCCAGCAATCCTGGCATGAAGAAATTGTCGGCGGCCGCGGCGAAATAGGTTTCGTCACGGAATCGCATTTCTGTTTTCGTTGCTGGCACAAAGGCGCGGGAGGAAGCTGCAATGAGTGGTTGAAGATTTAGCAACTACTTCAACTCGCCGGCGGAATCGTCAGCGGCAGGGAATGCCTCGGCCTTGCGGCTGCCATCCTTTTGCTTCAGTAGGATTTGGATTTTGCCTTCCGCCGCTTCCAAATCTCCCTTGCACGCATTCGATAATTTGACGCCTTCTTCAAACAGCCGCACCGACTCTTCCAGCGGCAGGTCGCCGCGTTCTAGCTTTGCGATGATCGTCTCCAACTGCTTTAAAGATTCTTCAAAGCTTGCCAAGATTGACTCCCTGTTCGGCTTCCAGTTGCACTTTTCCCGTCGGTTCCACCGCAGTCGGCTCGTTGGTCTGTCTGGACCTGTTGGGCAGCACGCTTTCCATCACCGTCAACGCCGCCTCAAATCTGCCGGACGGCGCGCTGACCTGTACGCCCTGCACCATGTCGCGCGCCGCGATCAGCATTTCCTGGGCAATCTTCACGCCTTCCGCACGCGCCAGCTCCGGCGTATCCGCCTGTTGCATCCGCAACAAGATGTCATCCGGCACAAAGACGCGCAGATCGTTCCGCATAAACTCCGCATTGCGCAAACTGACCAGCGGCCAGATGCCTGCAATTACCGGAAGGCGAAATTGCTCTACCCGTTTCAGAAAAGCTTCCAGCAGGCGTAGATCGAAGACCGGCTGAGTAATGGCATACTCGGCTCCGGCTTCCACCTTGTAGGCAAATCTCCGCACTTCGTTATCCAGGTCCGGCACACCGGGGTTAGCCGCAACGCCGATCGCAAATCCAGTGGAGGCGCCGATCGAATTGCCGCCAATATCCAGGCCGCTGTTCAGATTGCGAACAATGTTCACCAGCCCAATCGCATCCACGTCGAACACGGCCGTGGCGTCCGGATAATTTCCCAGCTTAGGCGGATCACCGGTCAGGCAAAGGATGTTACGCAGCCCCAGCGAAGCCGCTCCCAGCAAGTCGGATTGAATGCTTAGTACGTTGCGATCGCGACACGTGTAGTGCAGCACGGTTTCGATGCCGACCTGCTGCTGAATTTGCAGACAGAGGCTCAACGCGCTCATGCGGGCCGAGGCGCGCGGCGAATCCGGAACATTGATCGCTTCTACGCCGTTCTGCGCCAGCAGCGTCGCAGCCTGCAACTCGCGATGCGCACTGATACCCCGCGGTGGAACAATTTCCACCAGCGCGATAAATTTCCCTGCGACCAGGTCCGCGCCAAGCTTCGATCGTTTCTCCAGCGGCGGCGCGGTCACGGTGTTCTGGACGGTTACGGTCGCGGACGTCACCGGCCCGCTTTTGCGAGCATCCAGCGCACGCAGGGCGGAGCGCATAGCGCGAATATGGCTAGGAGTTGTGCCGCAACATCCGCCGACAAACTGCACCCCGGCCTGTGCGAACTTTCGCGCGAAGCTGGCCATATATTCCGGCGAACAGAGATAAATATTTCGTCCATCCACGGCGCGCGGCATTCCCGCGTTCGGCATCGCCACGAGGGGCAGCGTTGTTGCGGTACGCATCCGCTCGATCGCACTTAGGATCGTCGCCGGCCCCGCACTGCAATTGCAACCAACGGCGTCCGCGCCCCATTCGGTGAGTTTTTTTGCGGCCACTTCCGGGGAGGAGCCATCCAGCGTATTACCCTCCTCATCGATCGTCATCATCGCCAGGACGGGCAAATCCGGTGCCGCTTCCCGCGCCGCCTGAATCGCCTGATGCATTTCGTTTAGCGAAGTCATCGTCTCCAGCATCAGGAGATCGACGCCACCCTCCGCCAAGGCGCGAATCTGCTCGGCAAATGCCGTGCGCGCTTCTTCAAACGAAACCTTGCCGAGCGGTTCAATCTGCACACCGATCGGGCCCACAGAGCCGGCTACGTACGCCTGCGTGGCCTGCTTGTCCCGGATTTGGTCCGCCGCCTGCCGCGCGATTTTCGCGCCCGCGACATTCACATCATGTGCTTTGTCCTGCATTCCGTGCCGCTCCAGACGAAATCGATTTCCGCCGAAGGTATTGGTCTCGATGATCTCCGCGCCGGCCTGCAGATATTCCTCGTGGATGGCGCGAATCAGATCGGGCTGCGACAAGTTGAGCTCGTCGTAACAACGATGGATAAACACACCCCGTTCGTAGAGCATGGTGCCCATCGCGCCGTCGCACAGAACGCTTCGTGTTTGGAACAGCTCACTCAGGCTATTTGGCATCAAAATTGGTCCGTCTGACTATCGTAGACCAGTTTTCCTGTGGGTGTGCGCCATGGGAATAAGGTCTGCGCATCCATTCCTTAAACAAGGGATGCACGTAAGGGTTGGTGGCGACTCATAGCAACGAGAAAACCGGTCTAGTGGGCGCGGCACAGAAGCGCCAGATGGAGGTACTGGTATACACTAGCCTTTCAACCACGAACGATGAACGTGCCCTGGAATTGGAGCATTGAGCTTTGATCAGTCGTAGTAGTTTTGTCCGCGTTGTCCTCAGCGTCGTCACCGCCACAAGCGTCTTTTGGATGGTAGGCTGTCTTGGCCAGAGGTCCTACCTTGCCGGGAGGCCAGTTCCGCCGAGCAGAGTCCTTACGCGCGTCATGGTCGCAATTCAGAATCCGTCCCCGATTGTAAGTGGTGAATTGCAGATTCTGGATGCCCGCTACGACCAACGCAACAGTGAGAACGGCTCGGTCCCAGCCTTCTTCATCAGCGGCTATAAAGGCTCTTTGCCCAGCCTGATTCTCAATTACCCCGAGCAATCTGCGGGATATGTGTACGGGTCCGGCGACGGTACGGTGACCGCCCTCAGTTATGCCAGCGAGACAGCGACGGGCAACATCAGCGGGCTGCCAGGGCCTTCCAGCAGCATCTTTGTGCCCTCCAGCGGAAACTATGTGATTGCCGCCAATCAAACCGCTCAATACGTGACGGTACAGGATCGCGTGCAAGGCATCACTGTCTATCTGAACCTTCCCAACGTGTACAAGGTGGTAGTGAACCCCAGTGCCACTGTGATGCTAGCATTCGTGCAGAACAGCAATTACGCGTATCGCATCATTCACCTGCAGCAGCCCAATGGAACCGTCGCACAGGTGCCCACTTTTCCGAATGAGGCGAACTGGCCCAAGGACGTCGCGCCGGTCAGTTGTCAGCCGATCAATCTTCCTGTCTATTGCGTCGTTCCAGTGCTCGATCAGAATGGCAATCCTCTCGTGTTTGATCGACCGTTCAACACCATCTTCTCGTCCGATGGCACCACTGGGTGGCTGCTCAACTGCGGACCGGAATGCGGCGGACAGCAGTCGAGTGTCAGCTTCCTGAACATGGGAGTGCTCAATATCTATAACTTTCCGGGCAGCACGTACCCAGCTCCACCGCCCAACCCCGCGCCACCCACAGAGCAACAACGAATACCTATACCCGGCGGAGCGACCATGGCTCTCTATGGGAATGGGACCTTATATGTCTCAGGTCAGCAGCAACAGCCGGACGGCTTGTTTGAAGGATTTCTGTCGGTCGTTAATTTGACTAGCAACCATGTGATCGCGAGCTATCCCATCTCCGATGGCACCCACACCAAGATGTTGTTTGGCGACGACAATACTCTGTGGATCGGGTCCCAGCAGTGTCAGACAGGCGAGCGAGTCGCGACGAATCAGAAAGAGACCGGCTGTCTGACCATGTTCAACATGAACGACAATACTGTGCTGGTCGAGCCCTGGTACGGCGACTTGACGGGCCTGTGCGCCATTCTGCAGTGGCATAAGATGTATACCGCGTACGGCGGCCAGATTCACATCTACGCCACGACCAACGTCGGCATTACCACCAGTAGTGTCGGCTATTCGGCGGGAACCGAACTGTATAACGGCCACGCCACGGTGCAGGGAACTGCCTACGACGTTGCCTATATGGATGCGATTACCAACGCGTCGAACTAGACGCGTTCTCGATTCCGAAGGTTACGTAACCAGCGGCACGTGGGTGTCCCAGGTCTGTTGCGGCGGCGATTGACCCGGGATTTCGCCAGCATCGAACATGTTCCATGGTCCACCGGCATGATCCACTCCGTCGACATCCTCGCCATTGCTGCGCATCGTGATGATGTGGAGCAGACCTGCGGAGGAACGCTGCTACAGTCCTCTTCGATCGGTCTGCGTACCGCCATTCTCGATCTGACCCAGGGAGAAGCCGGAACGCGAGGCACCGCCGCCGAACGTGCCGCGGAAGCCGAGGACGCCGCAAGAATTCTAGGGGCTTCCTGGCGCTACGCCCTCGATCTCCCCGATGGACGGCTGGAAAACTCCTGGGACAATCGGCTGAAAATCGCCACAGTCTTGCGCCAGGCGCAACCGCGCGTGGTGATTTTGCCCTACTGGCAGGCACGCCACCCGGATCACTCTATCGTTGCAACTCTCGGCTACGAAGCCTGTTTTGTCGCCGGTCTCGCCAAGGTCGAAACGGGCGCACCGCCCCATCGCCCCTTCAAAATCCTCTACGCCAGCTTATATGCAGATGTTCGCCCTACCTTTGTCGTCGACATCACCGCCCATATCGAGCAACGCTTTCAATCTCTGATGGCCTACCGCTCGCAATACGAAAACCAAACTTCCGGCGGCAAGATTTTCGTTCCCCAGGAAGAAATTCGTGAACGCACCTTCGCCTTGGCACGCTTTTACGGAATGCTCGGTGGCGTGCGATATGCGGAGCCATTCATCCAAAAAGAAATCGGCCTGGTCGAGGACCTGACTCTGATCCCCGTGCAGTCCATCTGAGCAGGTGGGTCGCCACCGAACATCTCACCGGCGAACGACAGTTCTAGTTTTCCAGTCGACTTGTTCAGCAGATCGTGCTAACGTTTCTCCGAATTTGCTCGTCTATTCAGCCTCAGGTACGTGCTGGTCAATCATCTCCGGTTAGGAAGGATTGCGCACAATGCCTCAAGCTTCGGGAAGTCAAGCTCGATCCACGAAACTTCGCGACAGCAAGCAAGGCAATGGCAGATGACGCCGCGACGGATTCTTTCGGTCAACCGCGTTGATACTGGCGATTTCAATTTCCGGCTGCGGCGGTGGCAGTGGCGGCACTGGTAGCGGCGGCACTGGTAGCGGCGGCACTGGCAGTGGCGGAACTGGTAGCGGCGGAAGGGCAGCGGCAGCAACGTATACATGGCGGGCGACACATCCAACGCCACGGGCGGCACCATAGCGACCTACTGGAAGATCGGCGCGGCAACGAACCTGATCCGACTGGGACGTCGTATGCGGACGGCAAACGCGATCGCGGTCGACGGCAGCGGCAATGTCTACGTGGCGGGCGACATATACGATGCCACGACCCAACAATACATAGCGACCTATTGGAAGAATGGCGCGGCGACGCTACCTGACCGACGGAACCAGCGTCTGCGTATGCCGATGCGCGATCGCTGTAGACGGCAGCGGCAATGTCTACGCTGGCGGGCGACACATACGACGCCGCGACCCACAATCCACGTAGCGACCTATTGGAAGAACGGCTCGGCCACCAATCTGACCGATGGATCTTATGTTGCGGTTGCGAACTCGATCGCGATGGACAGCAGCGGCAATGTCTATGTGGCGGGCAGCACAACAAACCATCGCCACGAACGGCACCTCACCCAACACCGCGACATACTGGAAGAACGGTACGGCGACTAACTTGACCCACGGAACGTCGTATGCGCGGGGCTTACCGCGATCACGGTCGACGGCAGCGGGAATGTCTACGCGGCGGGCGATTACATCCGGCGCTACGACAGGCAACAACGCCGTAGCAACCTACTGGAAGAACGGCGTGGCGACCACCCTCACCGATGGATCGAGGAATGCGGGCGCGAACGCGATCACGGTCGACAGCAGCGGCAATGTCTACGTGGCGGGCTATACATCCAGCGCCTCGGGCAACACCATAGCGACCTACTGGAAGAATGGCGCAGCGACCAGCCTGACCGACGGATCGAGTGATGCGGATGCATAGGCGATTGCGGCGGACAGCAGCGGCAACGTCTACGTGGCGGGCGATCAAGCAACGCCATCATGACACCTTCATAGCGACTTACTGGAAGAACGGTACGGCGATGAACCTGACAGACGGATCGAGTGATGCAGGGATATCGGGGATTGCGATGTCGAGCCACTAACTGGCCTGCGGACCAGTGCCAGGCGTTGAAAGATCGCGCACAATGCACGCAGATGTGGAAAGCCGTGTTTGGCTCAGGAATTTTTCGTACGAGAGAGGAAAACGTAAATGACGTTTCAACGGATTCTTTCGGCAACGCGCTGCTATCTGGCGATTTCACTTGCCGGCTGTGGCGGCAATGGTACCGGCACCACGACCGGCACCACGACCGGAAGAACCAATGTCTACGTGGCGGGCTACACTACATCCAACGCATCGGGCAACGCCATAGCGACCTACTGGAAGAACGGCACGGCGACAACCCTGACCGACGGATCGTCGAACGCCGTCGTGTATGGGATGGCCTTGTCGAGTCAGTAACGGAATTGCGGAAGGCTACCTGTGAAAATGCCCTAATCTCCCGCGGGCGCGGTTGCCTCAGGGTGTAGTTGCGGATTCCACTGGTTCTTGCCGCTTGCATCCAGCGTCAGCGTCAGCGTTCCTTGCTGACCCTCTTTCACATACGGGCCTTTCCCGGAGTGAGGTTGTCTCTTGCTGTCGGAGAATTCGACTTTCATGCGTCCCGCATCCTGGAGTTGTATCGGGTAGATAAACGTCGCTCCGGGGGCGAGGTTCGAAACTCCAAAGCTGGCGCTGGGGTAGTCGACTTCAATGTTGTGCAGGTCGGTTGTTCCGGAGTTGACGACGCGGACCTCGACTAACTTTGAGCGGCAGCCAACCGTCAGCATCAAGCTTGCCAGTGCAGCCAATCCCAAGAATCCGCGCAGTCGATTCCGCTTAATCATGTCTCTAGTTTAGGCGAGAAAAACGAGGATGCGGATGTGCGGCTACTGTTTCGACTCCGCCAACTTGCGCACGGTCCTTACGATCTCCGGCAGGCGGCTATAGGCTGCGACGCAGCGCAGCCATAGCTTATTGTCCAGCCCCGGCGATCCGCTCATCACTTTGCCGGCAGGCACATCGTGCGAGACCGCGCTCTGGGCCGTCAGAATCGATCCATCCCCGATCGAACAGTGTCCGGCCACCGCGGCTTGTCCCGCCAGAATGACATTCTTGCCAAGGTGAGAAGAACCGGCCAGCCCCACCTGCGCGCACAGCAACGTGTTTTCTCCCACCGTGCATCCATGGCCCACCTGCACCAGGTTGTCCACCTTCACTCCCGCGCCAATGCGCGTTTCTCCCACGCTGGCCCGATCGATGCAGGCATTGGCCTGCACCTCGACATGGTCTTCCAGGATCGCGGGTCCCGACTGCGGAATCTTGTGCCAGCGGCCTGCATCATCTTTCGCGAATCCAAATCCGTCCGACCCGATCACGGCGCCATTTTGCAAGGTGACATCGTCACCCAGCTCACATCCCTCGCGCACAATCGCATGGGCATGCGCGAAAAAACGGTTCCCGATGCGAGAGTTAGGATAGATCACCACATGTGCCAACAACACCGCGTCATCGCCAATCTCCACATTTTCTTCGATCACCGCATACGCGCCCACATGACAATCGCGGCCTAGCTTCGCAGATGGATGAATGATGGCCGTGGGATGAATGCCCGCCGCATAAGGGGGTGACTGATAAAAAATCTCAATGGCGCGCGCAAAGGCCAGGTATGGATTCGCCGTGCGCAAGGTTGCCGCTGCGATAGCAGGAAAGTCCTCGGTGACCAGGACGGCGCCGGCCTGGGTGGTTTTTGTCAGCGCCGCGTATTTTGGGTTAGCGACAAACGTCACCTGATGCGCGCCGGCTTCTTCAATGCCCGCAGACGCCTGTGATTTCGATGGTTTCAGGCGCAGGATTCTCCGGGCTGCCTTCCAAACGCGCGTTCAATCGGCGTGCCAATTCTGCCAGTTGCATGGGCTGATTGTATCCAAAGCGAAGAAGATTATCCTTCGTCGTCCGGCACCGTCTGATGTTGTTTCGCCGCAGCCACAAGCTTTTCCTGCGTTTGCGGCAAGACAAAATCGTAGTGGTTCATCTCCATGTGGAAGCTGCCTTGCCCCTGCGTCATCGCAGTCAGGTCGGCCCCATAGGTCAGCATGTCGGCCATCGGGGCTTCCGCCTGGATCACGGTCTGCCCGGGCACCGAACTTGGCTCCATTCCTAAAACGCGCCCATGGCGTCCAGGAAGATCGCCCATCACTGTTCCGGCAAAATTATCAGGTGCCTGAATGCTGACCCGCATCACCGGTTCCAGCAGCGCCGGTCGCGCCCGCTCCATGCAATCGCGAAACGCCAATCGTCCCGCGATACGGAAACTCATCTCGTTCGAATCCACTTCATGATACGATCCGTCAAACACGGTCACCTTAAAGTCCACCATGGGATGGCCGGCGAGATAGCCGCGGTCGGCAGCTTCACGCACACCTTTTTCAATGGCTGGAACATAGTTCCTCGGAATCGCTCCGCCGAAAATATCATTGACAAATTCAAACCCGCCGCCGCGCGGCAGCGGCTCAATGCGAATCTTGCAATCGCCAAACTGCCCATGGCCGCCGGACTGTTTCTTGTGCCGGCCATGTCCCTCGGCATGGGTGCGGATGGTTTCGCGATATGGCACCTTGGGCGCCTTCAATGTGACTTCTGTGTGATAGCGCCGCCGCAGCTTCGACACCACAATTTCAATATGCTGCTGGCCCGTTCCGGCAATTAGAAATTCATTCGTCTGCGCATCGCGATAGAAACGAATCAGCGTATCTTCTTCCATAATGCGATGCAGCGCATTCGCCAGCTTGTCCTCATCTGCGCGCGTTCGAGGCTCAATCGCAAACGCAATTGCCGGCTCTGGATTTTGCACCTGCTCGTACAAAATGGCGTGGCGGCTGTCGCCCAGCGTATCGCCGGTATGCGTGCTTTTCAGCTTCGCCACCGCACCCAGATCGCCCGCGTGCAGTTCCGTTACAGGCAACGGCTTTTTGCCCTGCATGATGGAAAGGTGCGCCAGCTTTTCCTGCGCCTGCTGCTTGTAGTTGAAGACAGCTTCGTTATCGTGCGCGCATCCGGAGAATACTTTGAAGAAGGAAATCTGTCCCGCGAACGGATCGGAAATCGTCTTGAACACGAACAGAGAAAGCGGCCCATTGTCGACCACTTTCTGGTCCTCTTTTTCTGGTGCGGAGTCGGCCCCATTGCCATTGGAGCCCTTCGTGCTCTTGGCAGCCAACATGGTGGCGGGTACTGGCAGTCGTTCGACTGGCGCAGGAGCATACACGCGGAAAAATTCCAGCAGGCGATCGCTTGCAATATTGCTCAGGCCGGAAGAATACATCACCGGGAAAATTCGATCCTCGCGAATTGCCTCATGCAGCGCCGGTACCAGGTGTTCTTCTGACAGAGTGCCTTCCGTGAAGAACTCCTCCATCAATTCGTCTTTACCTTCGGCGACCAACTCTACTAACGCGTCGTGTCCAGCTTGTGCCCGCTCTAATAGTTCTTTCGGTATTGAGATGGACTGGCCACGTCCCTTTGAATTGGCGCGGTAGTCGTAGGCCTGCATTCCAATCAGGTCTATGATGCCGGAGAACGAGGATCCTTGCCCGATCGGCAGCGCGACCGGCGTGACCGTGCGTCCAAAGGTCGCTCGCAGATTCTCCAGCACCGCGTCCGGCCTGGCCCGCTCGCGATCCATTGCATTGATCACCAGGATGCGCGGCAGTCTGAATTCTTCGGCATAATCCCACACGCGCTGTGTCATCGGTTGCGGGCCTTCCACTGCGTCAATGACCACCGCAACCGCTTCCACCGGAAGCATGGCTGACCGGGCTTCCGGCACAAACATGTTGAATCCCGGAGTATCGATCACATTGATCTTGACCCCGCTCCACTCGCAGAACGCGACTGCATTCGCAAGCGTAACTCGCCGAGATACTTCTTCTTCGTCATAGGCGGTAACGGCGGTCCCATCCTCGACGCTGCCCATCGCTGGAATTGTGCCGGCAGTCGCCAGCAAAGCTTCAATCAGTGTTGTTTTTCCGCAGTGCGAATGGCCGACAAAGGCCAGGTTGCGAATCTCGCTTCCCAGGTAAGTCTTCATGCCAGGTCCTCCAGAAGCCTCAATACTGGAGAAAGATGCGCGCGCCCAAACACGCGGATGGCCCGGCTGTCCGGGAGCTGCAACTACATCTTCTCCGGGAGCGTGTGATCCCATCGGCGGCGTCGACGCTGCGATTCAACGCCGCGACCTATCTCCAAAGCCGCGCATCGTGCCGATAGATATCAAATTCCGCTCGAAACCTGCATCGGAACGCCGCCACAAGCCCTCGCACACGCGACCGCCGCAACCGGCATTTCGAAGGACTAGGGAGTCTAGCATTGCTGCTTCCACGACGGCAAGTCGACGGGAACTACTGTTTGAGGAGCGCGGTTGCTTCTTGTCGATGAGTAATCTCTGGTGGAAGATCGTCGCGCACATAGACGTCAGCGACATTTGGAAAAGTGAGTTGTTCTTTCCGGTCGCCGTTAGACAAGCGCGTTGCCACTCGAAGCGCACCGTTATAACTACCCTTAGGTTCTCCGAAACTAGATCTTTACTGGGAGGGTTTTCATTACACTATGTTTTCAGAGGGTGCTCCGTGGGGCAAAATGCGAGATACTGGAGGAGAGCGATCCCTATGGCAGAGACACACCCAGCGAAAGATCGGTACTTCTTCGGAAACCTCGAAAGCAGCGCATTAAATCAGCGCAAAGTGCGCGAAGTCAACTATGGATACGACCAGAATGAGGGAGTCATTCTGACGACACTCGACACGGCCTTGAACTGGGTGCGTAAGAGTTCAATCTGGCCGATGACCTTTGGACTTGCCTGCTGTGCGATTGAGATGATGTCGATGGGTGCATCCCGGTTCGATGTGGCTCGCTTCGGAGCCGAGGTTTTTCGCCCCTCCCCGCGCCAGTCAGACCTGATGGTGATTGCCGGGCGCGTATCGGTGAAGATGGCGCCAGTCATCCGGCGGCTGTATGACCAGATGCCTGAACCCAAATGGGTCATTTCCATGGGCGCCTGCGCGACCTCCGGAGGAGTTTTCAATAATTACGCTCTCGTCCAGGGGGTTAACCAGATTATTCCCGTCGATGTCTATGTTCCCGGTTGCCCGCCTCGTCCTGAACAATTGATCTACGCCCTCACCCTGCTCCAGGAGAAGATCCTGCGTGAACGGGGGACTGTAAAAAAGGTCCTGAATCTCGAATAACTGAATCAACTGCAAGCCAGGCCCCATAACATTTCTAGCGGCATTTCTAAATATTAATTCTTGGCGCGCAGGTATCTCTTGGTATACCTTTGGACTAGCCCGGCAAAACGGGGGTAACCTTTTGATTCAGTCTTGTGCTCTAATCGAGTGAGCGATTTCTGTGCATTCGAATCGATTGCATTGGATTCGTAAGGCGACACCACAAGGCGTCGTGACGTGCTCAGCGCTTGGGAATGAACAAATCAAAGCGCTTGCAATTTACAAAAAATGAATTAGATATGTTTACACAAAGTTGCGGAGGAGACAGGGATGGAACATTCAAAATTATGCACGAAGAGCCGCTGGATAGCAGCTCTTTGCGTACTGGGGCTGGGGGCGACTCTGATGGCGCAAAATGCCGCCACTTCGTCAAGCTCGGCTGCACCTACGGCGCCCGCGCCGTCGACGACGATTAATCCGTCGCGCGCAGACGTTTTTCTTGGTTACTCCTACTTCGCACCCAATTCTTATGTCAATGGAGCAAAGTACGCAGCTGTGAATCTGGGTGCGATTGGCAGCGGGGCATATTACTTTTCAAAGAACTTCGGTTTCGAGGCCGGTGGGGCCTCCCATCCAGATGGCCCCGGCGATGGTTTTACGACCCTCAATGCCGGTCCCACCGCACGCTTCCCGCTGGAAGATGGCCTCACGCCGTTCATCCACGCCTTAGTGGGAACCACTCGCATCGGCGGTCCGAACTACGTCGGCTATTACTCTGACGGAGCCGGTCCCATTAACTTCAAGAACCCATATCGTTGGGGAGTTTCTTTGACGGCCGGCGGCGGCATGGATTTCCCGCTTCCGATCATGCACCATAAGCTTTCATGGCGCGTGTTCCAGGCCGACTATCAATACATGCACGTTTCGTTCGGTCCTGCGAACGACTTTACCGATCCTAACGCGCCCGTTGCCGTCACTCTGCCGTCCAGCCGGAACAGTCTTCGTCCAGCTGACTCGACCAATTTGCCCGGCGCTCCCGTCGCCATCCTCGGCGGCCGTGCCAACATCAATGCGGTACAGCTGAGCACCGGCCTGGTGTACCACATCGGCAGCATTCTTCCGCCACCCCCGGTCGCCTACTCCTGCTCGGTCAGCCCGACGGAGGGATATCCTGGCGATCAGATTACCGCGACTGGGAATGCAACCAATCTGAATCCCAAGAAAACGCCGACTTATAGCTGGACGTCCACAGGTGGCAAGATCAGCGGTAATTCGACCACTGCAACCGTCGATACCACAGACCTGGCTCCGGGAACCTACACTGTTGCGGGTCACGTGACGGAAGGGCCAAAGCCTGGTCAGTCCGCAGATTGCAACGCGACCTTTACAGTCAAGCAGTTTGAGCCGCCGACGATTAGCTGCGAAGCCAATCCGACCTCGCTCAATCCTGGCGACTCCTCGACGGTTACCGCTCACGGCGTCAGCCCGCAGAATCGTCCTCTCACCTACAGCTACAGCGCTTCGTCCGGTCAGATCAGCGGTTCCAATACGACCGCAACTCTGAACACGACAGGGGCTGCACCAGGCGCCATCACCGTCACTTGCAATGTGGCCGACGATAAGGGTCAAACCGCATCCTCCACCACTGAAGTGACGATCAATGCGCCGCCGCCGCCGCCCGCACCGAAGACCGAGACTCTCTGCTCGATCACCTTCGGCCGCGACAAGCGTCGTCCAGTTCGCGTCGACAACGAAGCCAAGGCTTGCCTGGATGATGTCGCTCTGAACCTCCAGCGCAGCGCCGATGCCAAGGCAGTTCTGGTTGGCAGCAGTGCTCCGGACGAGAAACAGGCCGACCAGCGGGCTGCAGAGCGTGCCGTCAATACCAGGGCTTACCTGGTCAACGAGAAGGGGATTGATCCTTCCCGCATCGATGTCCGCACCGGAAACGCCGGTTCTGACACCGTCCAGAATTACCTGGTACCGGCAGGCGCCACCTTCGACAACGACGTGCAGGGCACGACACCTGTATCCGCAGACATCAAGGCTTCAAAGAATGCCTACGGACACGGCCGTGCAACCTCAACGGCACCGCACCACCACGGTCACCACCACAAGGCAGCTCCTGCCCAGCAGTAACGATTGATCGGAAGCATGAAAGGGGCCGGCCGGCTAGAGAAGCGGCTGGCCCTTTTCATTGAAGCAGGATTGGAGCACACTCAAGTTCGGCAGCAATGACACATCACCCTCCATGAGAATCCTTTGGGTGAGTTTCGCTTCTCCCTCACAAATACAGAGCGATACACACGGATGGTTCACAACATGAAACGAATATTCCCCTCAATTACCGCAGTCATTTTTGCTCTTATCAGCTTTTGTGGAATCGGTGCAAGCGCACAACAGTGGCATATCGTTGGCCCTTACGGTGGAGATGCCCGCAGTTTCGCCTACAGCCCGACGGACCCCTCGCATATCCTCCTCGGAACCACCAACAGCTGGGTGTACGAAACCGACGATGCCCAGCACTGGACTCGATTGAGCAAAATCGCCACGGACGATTCGCTGGTCGTCGACAACATGGTCTTCGACAAGTCGAATCCCAAGCGCGTCCTGGTCGGAGCCTGGAGACTGGATAAACCAGACGGCGGAATCTTTATCAGTGAGGACGAAGGTCATCATTGGAATCCCGTCAGTGACATGAAAGGCCAATCCGTTCGCGCTCTCGCGCAAGCTCCCTCGGATCCGAAACTATTTGTTGCCGGCACACTCGCCGGAGTGTATCGAAGCGAAGACGGCGGCGCCACCTGGAACCTGATCAGCCCCGTGGGAAGCACGGAACTGCATGAAGTAGAATCCATCGCCATCGATCCTGTGAATCCGCAAGTGATCTACGTAGGCACATGGCATCTGCCCTGGAAAACAATCGATGGCGGCAAGACCTGGCAGAACATCAAGCAGGGATTGATCGTCGACTCGGATGTGTTTTCCATCATCATCGATCCCAAGGCGCCCAGTACCGTCTACACCAGCGCCTGCTCAGGGATCTATAAAAGCATCGACGCAGGCGCGAGTTTCAAAAAGATTCAAGGCATTCCCAGCGCCGCCCGCCGCACTCGCGTGTTGATGCAGGATCCAAATAACTCCAGCATCGTGTATGCCGGAACAACAGAAGGTCTCTATCGCACCCTGGATGCCGGCGCAAAGTGGTCTCTAATGACGCCGAGCGACATCATCATCAATGACATCTACGTCGATCCGAGAAACTCGCAGCATATCCTGATGGCGACCGATCGCAGTGGCGTTCTCTCCAGCGCTGACGGTTCCGTCAGTTTTCATGCGGAGAACCAGGGCTTTTCGGAACGCCAGGTTTCATCTATGATCGCCGATCCAAGTTCGCTGAATACTCTGTATGTCGGCGTTGTGAATGACAAGCGCTTTGGTGGAGTTTTCGTTTCCAGAGATCGTGGCCAAGCATGGACGCTACTCAATGCTGGCCTGAATGGAAATGACGTATTTTCTCTGGCCATGTCTCCTGCAGGGGTCTTATTGGCCGGCACAAATCACGGTGTCTTTCGTTTAAGGGATCAACGGTGGGAAATCGTCGATGCCCGTATCATGGAGACGCCCCACAAGGTTCGGCACGTGAGTAAGAAGCATCACGTGACCTACACCACGGAGTATGTACCGGTTCCCGATGGCAAGCTTGTCGAAGCGGTCCACGGGGTCGCTTTTTCCGGTGGCAAGTGGTATGCCGCGACCGAGGAGGGTCTCTACTCCGCAGACGGGCCTAAGTTTGCCTGGGTCGGTGCTGTTCTTTATCCGGAGTCGGGCGGGAAAGCTCACGCAAGTACGACGATGAAACGCTCCGAGATCCCATTCTATGGGGTCGCGGTATCCGGCAATACCGTCTTCGCAAATGGGCAGACGGTTCTGTACCTCTCCCCCGATCAGGCGAAAACCTGGCAGTCTGTGGCGTTGCCGACAAACTGGCACCGGGTTCGCTACGTGGCTACGGATGACAGCGGCAATCTGTGGGTAGGGGGTCGACTGGGTGTTGCCTTCAGCGACAATCAAGGCCAGAGCTGGCAGCCCGTGGGTGTTCCGATCAATGACATCAGCGGGCTTCGATTTGATCCGCAGCTGAAGCGCATCGTGGCTACTTCCTACGGCTCCGACCTGGTCTTTGGCATCGACAATACAGCCAAGCATTGGACCTATTGGAATCCTGGATGGCGCACTCACATTGTGGACTCCTCCGACGGTCAGCTCGTGGCTGCAACGTTGCTTCATGGCGTAATCGTGGAACCGCAAAAGCAGCTGGCCGCGGGCAGCTTTTAGCTCGGTCGCCAGGCGCTCAATGATGAAACTGCCGGAAGGTTCGTTCTCGATCCGTCCGGCAGTCGCGCAGGACCTGGATGCGCTGGCTAAGATTGATGCTCTCTGCTTTCCGCCGGGCATTGCCTATCCTCGCGAAGAGATAGCGTTTCTCCTGTTGAACCCCACGGTCATCACTCTCGTTGCGGAACGCTCCGGCACCATCGTCGGCTTGGCGGCGCTTGAGCGACGGCGCCGCACTCCTCAGACTGCGCGTTATGGAGAACTTATCACCATTGAGGTTCTGCCGGAGTTTCGCAGAGAATCGATCGGCGTTGCACTCTATCAGACGCTGGAATCCCGTTTGCGCCACTGGGGAGGCAGCAGCATTCATCTGCATGTCTCGGTCGAAAATACCGCTGCCCTCGTCTTCTATCAACGCCTCGGATTTCAAATCATCGATCGCGTACCGAAATATTACTTGCGCAGGATGGATGCGTGGAGAATGGAAAAAGAATTACTCTAGCCGCTGCGCACGTTCTTCAACGAACGCAACACAATCGCCCGGATCGTCTTTCGCCTGGAATCGAACATGCAATGCGACGTCATTATTCGCTGTGCGCCGTTAGCACAGACAATAGCGCCGGTGTATCTGCGTCTTGGTAAGCCCCATCGGCGCGCCAATAGACCTGGCCCTTCGGATCGACAAGGATGGCCACCACTCGCTTCTCATTCTTAATATCAAGAGATTTCTTGAAAGACTGCTTGTTCACGTACGCAGTCAAAATCCGGCTGCGCAAAGTCTTATCTGTTGTGTTGCTGCGCAATGCCTCATCGAACCACCAGCGATACAACAGGTTCTCCCGTGACATGGTGGGCAACTCGTAGTAGCGAAACTGGTTGTGGGCGGACTCGAGCTTGCGTGCCGCGGGAGTCCAGCTGTCCACTTCGTGCTGCTGTTCGCGTGCGAAAGAAATAATCACCAGGTTCAACTGACCGGCGAATTCGGCGGGCACTTTCATGTGGGTGCCGTCCAGGCTGGTGACCTGTATCGGAGGAAACTGCCCCAGGGCCGGTGGCGGCGGGGTGGTTGCGCCTTGCGTCAACAGGCCGACCAGGATCCAAATGAGTGGCAGCATAAGGGCGAGACGTTCAGGCCGACTACGAGGATGCATAGCTTCAGCAAGTGCTCCTGTCCCAGCGTACCAGTACCAGTTAAGCAGCCGAGAAAATATGTGTACCGCCGATCGCCTTCGGCCTCACCTCGAGCGTCTCGGGTGCTTTCTGATTTTCGGATTAAGAAGAAGGGAAAACCTCGGGGAAAACGAGAAAAAGCTAGACAAAGCGGGGCCACTTAGTCGTATAATTCTTTTCTCTCTCCCGGAAATTGGGGTGTAGCGTGAATACTTCCAAGAAAGCTGTTTTTCCACACAGGCGTACTTACGATGGATCGTTCGAATCGATCTGTACGAGATGTTTCATGACTATCGCGAAGGCACATGACGAAGCTTCGTTGGATTGCTACGAAACGAGGCATATCTGTGATCCGGCAGTTTTGGTTTGCCGGACAGGGTTCGCGCACCACAACCGGAACTCCTTCTAGTTCTCTGATCCGCACATTCTGGTTTCGCGGAAACGCTGGGTTTTTGTCGTGAGTTCAAGAGCTCTTCTATCCTCGGCACGTAGCGGGGGAATGGCGCTCGCGCCTCTGATGGTCCGTCTTGCGTATCTGCCTCATTTGTTCGGGGTCGGCACGGTCAGATATCATAGAGCGCAGGGGCCAGTTGTGGAAGAAGTCAAGAAATCCCGCCATTCCTTCCAGACCGACGACGCGCGTCTGACCCCAATCGCCGAAAAAGTATTTTCTGAAGAACGCCTTAATTTCGACGATGGCGTCGCTCTCTATCGTTCGCCGGATATTCTTGCGGTTGGCTGGCTGGCCAACTGGGTGCGTGAAAAAATGCATGGTGACATCGCCTACTTTAATGTGAACCGCCACATCAACCCCACCAATGTTTGTGTTGCTGCTTGCCGTTTGTGCGCCTTTGGACGCAAGAAGGACGCGCCCGGCGCCTACACCATGGCTTTGGAAGAAGCGTGGCAGCGCGCGGCGGAAGGCTATTCAGAGGCGGTCACAGAGTTTCACCTGGTGGGCGGTCTCCATCCAGATCTGCAGCTTCAATATTTTCTCGACCTCATCAGCGGCTTGAAGCAGCGCTTTCCTAAGGTCCACATCAAAGCCTTCACCATGGTGGAGATTGCCTACCTGGCGAAACGGTCGAAGCTAAGCATTCGCGAGACGATTGAAAAGCTGAAAGCCGCGGGCGTCGATTCGATGCCTGGAGGCGGCGCGGAAATTTTTGCCGATCGAGTCCGCCATATCATCTGCGATCACAAGATTGACGGCGGCGAATGGCTGGAGACGGCGCGCATCGCCCACCAGCTCGGCATGCGCTCTAACGCCACCATGCTCTACGGGCATGTCGAAAATGACGAAGACCGCGTCGATCACTTGATGCGTCTGCGCGAGCTGCAAGATGAAACCGGCGGATTCCAGACCTTCATTCCGCTGGCATTTCATCCCGACAACACAGCGCTCGATCATCTGCCGCGCACCAGTGGGATGACAGACATTCGCCAGATCGCTGTCGGCCGGCTGATGCTCGATAACTTCGGCCACATCAAAGCCTACTGGCAGATGATGACCGCGAAGATCGCTCAGATTGCATTGCGCTTCGGTGCGGACGACATCGACGGTACCGTGATTGAAGAGAAGATTTATCACGATGCCGGAGCGGAAACGCCGCAGGGCATGCGTCGCGCGGACTTGGTCCGCCTGATCACCGAAGCCGGACGCATTCCGGTGGAGCGCGATACCCTGTATCGCGCTGTCGAGCGCACCGGCGACACCTTCACCGTCGCCGTCTAGCCGCCTTCAAGAATTCAATTCATCCAACGCTTGTCGGTGGGATCCTTTTTTCCATCCGGATCGATGTATCGCCCATGCCCGTCGAACTTCACATTGCGATCATGCTTGCGCATGTACACTTCAAACTTCCGCGCCGCGCGCCGCCGCTTCCAGCGATAGTATCCATTGCGAAGCGAGAAGGCACGCTCTGCCGCCGCATGCGCGTAGCCACGCCGCGGAGCCACCTTGAGATAGATGTATCCAAACAGCGCTCCGCCTAGAGACGCCAGCGAGAGAAATCCGTTCGGCCCCTCAAACACGCTCGCCAGCGCAATCAGAATGAAGATGATCACCAGGTATTTTGCGCGAATTGAAATCGGCAGCGGGAACATCAGGAATTTCTGGTCGCCCATTAACACTGCCCAAGCAGCCAGCAGACCGAAAATGCCGCCCAGGGCGCCGTATGTCGTTTGCGCCGGGGACATGTGAAAGACGTGCGTATAGGACACGGCAATCGTCGTCAGTCCAGCTCCGGCCACTGAGAAGAAATAAATCTCCGTCAACCAGCGCGTGCCGTACGCGCTCTCCAGGTAGGAACCGATAAACCATAGCGACAACATGTCGAACGCAACCTGGAAAATCCCTCCACTCAAAAAGCTGTACGTCACCAGTTGCCAGATGGCTCCATGCAGCACCATCACAGGCGTCAGGGCACCCACAGCAAAAATGCTCGCAGCAATTCCGGGAGCGATCCAGTGCAACAGCAGCAGACAAAAGTAAATAGCAATCGTGATCAGAATGATCTTGCGGATCATTCCCTCAAACGGCGGAAACGACAGTGTCATCGGACTCGAACGCGGCATACATTACAAGCCTACGACCAGCCGCGCCGCAGCGCTAGCCATCCCGCTCGATTTGTATGTGCCGCCGCACAACTGCCCCGAAAACGGGGCAAGAGCGCCTGCTCGTCGGCTAGACCGTGAGTTTTACAAGGGAAAAAATTCCGGTTTTTCCCGGGTAACCCCGGAGCCTATCTCTACGTCAACATAGGAAAGGTTTTCAACCGCAGTTCCTGCGCGACATTCCGGTATTCTTTATGGAGGCCCAGCGCGAGATAACCGAAAGATGTGGACGGAAGCGTTTCCACTTGACGTACGCAACGATTTCCTTAAACTAGCTTCGTTACACCTCCGCGGAAGTGTAATCATGTACCAACAATGAGCGACGCTGAAGGAGCGGTCATGCAAGTTTGCCCTGAATGTGAAAACACCTTGACCTTCGCAGAAGATGAAGTCGAAGAAGGCGAAGTCGTTCTCTGCGAAGAATGCGGTGCAGAATACGAAGTCGTCAACACGGATCCGGTGGAATTGAGTAAAGTGGAAGAGTCTGGATACGATGAGAGTGCAATCGTCTTTCACGACGAGGAGGAAGAATAAACAGGTGCGGATTGAATGAATAGAATGGACGCCGGGCTCCCCGGTAGAACACGCGTACTGACGGCTGCAGTTTGTCTTCTCTTGATCGCCTGCCTCGCACGAATTTCTGGCAACAAAAATCCGGTCGCCGCACAGAATACGCAGCGCTCTGTCCAGGGCCGAGTGGTGAACCAGCAGGATGCGCCGATTCGCAGCGCGATAGTGTATTTAAGTGACCAGCGCACCATGACGGTAGAAAGTTACATCACGCAGGAAGATGGGGCGTACCGGTTTGAGCAGCTCTCTCCCACCGACGATTACAAACTTTGGGCGAGGGCAGATGGGAAAACCAGCAAGCCTAAGATTCTGAGTTCCTTCGATGACCGGAGCATCTTCCGCGTCATCATCCGGATTGACACCGGCAAGTAGATCCCCCTCACTCCACAATTTCTGCCACAATGAAAAAGCGCCGAATGCATTGCATTCAGCGCTTTCATTTTCCTTTACGTTGCGTGCGACTACTCTTCGCGCTCGCGCTTCTTCCAGTTGATCAGATCGCCCAGCGTCGTGGACGAGGAAGATTGCGAGGAAGAAGATTCGCGCGGACCGCCGGAATTCGAATGCCCGTGTCCATGCTCCTTCGCATGTGGCGCTTTGTATTGCTCCACATCTGCCCGCGTTGCTTCACCGCCAACGGCGCGAAGGCTCAGGCCAATCTTCTTCTCTTCCGCATTCATCTTGATGATCTTGAAGTCATGCTCCTGGCCGACATCGAGCTTGATAGGCGTCCCATGCATGTCGGTGGCTTCCGACACGTGGCATAGGCCTTCGACTCCGTCCGCCAACTCCACGAACGCGCCGAACTGTGCCATACGGAGCACTTTGCCATGCACCACGTCGTTCACCTGATGCTGCGCAAAGAACGACTCCCAAACATCCGGCTGCAGCTGCTTGATGCCGAGGGACAGGCGGCGATGTTCCGCCTCAATCCCCAGCACAACAGCCTTGATCTTGTCGCCCTTCTTCACCACTTCAGACGGATGCTTGATGCGCTTGGTCCAGCTCATATTGCTGACGTGGACCAGGCCGTCGATTCCATCTTCAATTTCAATGAACGCGCCAAACTCGGTAAGATTCCGCACGCGACCTTCAACAACGCTGCCGGTCGTGTAGCGTTCGGAAAGATGTTCCCACGGATTCTCGAGCAGCTGTTTCATGCCGAGAGAAATGCGCCGATCCGCCGGATTCACATTCAGAATGATGGTCTCAATCTCATCGCCCGGCTTCACCAGCTTGGTCGGATGCTTCATGCGCTTCGACCAGGTCATCTCGGAGACATGGACCAGGCCTTCAATCCCTTGTTCCAGTTCCACAAACGCGCCGTAGTCGGTCACGCTCAAGATACGTCCGCGGACGCGCGCACCGATCGGATAGCGCTCGGCAACGTCGAGCCAGGGATCCGGTGTCAGCTGTTTGAATCCGAGCGAAATGCGCTGCTTCTCGCGATCGAATTTCAACACCTTCACCTGAATCTCATCGGCTACATTCACCAGGTCGCGAGGATGTGTCAAGCGTCCCCAGGACATGTCGGTGACGTGCAGCAATCCATCGATGCCGCCCAGATCGACGAAGGCGCCGTACTCGGTCAGGTTCTTCACCGTGCCGGTCAGGACCGTTCCTTCTTCCAGGTGGTCCAGCGTCAGCGACCGCTTCAGCGTGGCTTCGTTCTCCAGCAGTTCCTTGCGCGAAACCACCACATTGCCGCGCTTCTTGTTCAGCTTGATGACGCGAACATCAATGGTCTGGCCAATGTACGATTCCAGATTGCGGACCGGCCGAATCTCGACCTGCGAACCCGGCAGGAATGCCTTGATGCCGATATCCACTGTCAGACCGCCCTTAACGCGGCTGACAACGATGCCGCTGACGGGAGTCTTGTCGTTCGCAGCTTTCTCAATCGTGTCCCACACGCGGTGGCGCAGCGCCTTGTCGTAGCTCAGCAGGTAGCCGCCGGAGGGTTCTTCATGCTCAACGACCACTTCAATCGTCTGACCCGCCTGCAGTTTCGGCTGGCCGGTGTGGTCCAGCACCTGCTCAATCGGAATCAAGCCCTCGGATTTCAGACCCACGTCAACCACGACATGCTTGTCGGTCAGTTTGATCACGGTGCCAGTGACGACATTGCCGTCGACGGCCTGGGCGGCTTCCTGTGCCGCCTGTTCGTGCTCAAACGACTCCAGCAATGCGCCAAAGTCCATTTCTTCCTCATGGGAAGAGGCATCGTGTGCTTCCGCAGCCTGAGGTGCAGCCGCTTGCGGCTCCGCCATGGGCTGGGCTTCGACCGGCCGCTCACTTTGCGCTGCAGGGGCTTCGGCGTGGCTGGTGGGCTCAGATGTCTGGGAATTGGGCTCGGCTGGTTGGGTTTCTGCCGCGGCAGAAATGTGGTGGTTGTTTTCAGGCGCTTGGTTTTGCGTCTGGAGGGTTGTGACTTCGTTGGCTTCCAATGTAGTGTTCAGGGTTTTGCTCGCAGTGTGTTCGGGATTGAGGACGTCTACCATAAGACTTAGGGGGCTCCGGACTCATACGGCGCGACCGGCGCGTCGTATCGGGTGAACCTCGAGTTCCACAGGGAAACCGAAGATCGTCCCTTCAAGCCGGCTGCAGTCGCCGCGGCGACTGGCTGTCGAACTGCAATCTCAGCCGAACGTGAAATCTGGGGGCTTTTCTCTCTCGTCATTCGCTCGAAACGCTGTCGGCGGTGCCACCTGAAAGTCGGGAAACGACTCCCTGGGTGGTACCTGAAACACAGGCATGTTTCGAGATTTTGAGCCGGGGAAGAAAAGGAACCCTGGATTGGGAAACGGAGCGCGTGAGTCCTAGGCCGCTTCGCTCCCAATTCAAACTATATCAACCGGTGGAAAACAGTGTCAACGAGAACTGCACCGTATCCACCGATATCAAGAGAAAATCTGCGCCATTTGCGTGATTCGCGTCAAAGACGCGTCCACGAGCGTGTGTTTACACATATTACCAAGGGGCATCGCTTTCAGGAATTTCCATCCTCTGTCACCACATCATTCAAATCCTCTCTTCCCGGTTTCCGTGGTCACACTCACCCCGAACAGCGGATAATGCGGTAGGAAAAGAAATGCAGCGTCGCGAATCCGATTCGCGCCCACAATCATCGCATCCACGGGTGCTTTACATGCCGAGCAAAAATATTCAGGCGAAGGAAATACGTCTCGTCTCACGTCCGCAAGGAGAGCCGACACAGGGTAACTTTGCGATCACTACCGTTGAGTTGCCTGAGTTGCAGCCGGGAGAAGTCCTCGTCCGAAATTCTTTTTTCTCCATCGATCCCTACATGCGTGGCCGCATGAATGAGGGCAAGTCCTACATTATGCCGTTCGTTGTCGGTAAAACTCTGGATGGCGCCGCAGTTGGACAGGTGGTGCAGTCACGCGACGCCGCCTTCCTTCCCAGCACGTGGGTGTTGAGCTTCTGCGGCTGGCGCGATTACTACATCAGCCATGCATCGCAGCTGCGGAAGATCGATGCGACCGTGGCGCCCCCCTCTGCTTACCTGGGGGTATTGGGAGCCACTGGCCTTACGGCATGGGTCGGCCTCAATGACATTGCAAAAATCAAAGAGCGAGAAATTGTCTTTATCTCCGCAGCGGGCGGCGCTGTGGGCAGCGTTGCCTGCCAACTGGCGAGATTGCACGGCTGCCAGGTGATCGCCAGTGCGGGTTCGGCAGCCAAGATAGCGTTTCTAAAGAACCAGCTGAAGGTCGACTACGCCTTCAACTATCGCGAATCGGACCCGCTGCGGCAGTTGGAAGCCGCCGCGCCGGACGGTTGTCACGTGTACTTCGACAACACCGCTGGTCCGCAGTTGGAAGCGGCCCTGGCTTCTATGCGCAATCACGGCCGCATTGTGATGTGCGGCGCTATCGCTGGATATAACTCACCCTCGCCAGGCCCGAAAAATCTGCACCAGGTGATCATTCGCCGCTTGCGCATGCAGGGGTTGCTGGTCGCGGATCATCTTCACCGCATGCCCGCCTTCCTGGCGGAAATGATTCCGCTGCTGCGTGCCGGAAAGGTGCTGCACCAGGAAACAGTGATCGATGGAATCGAAAACGCTCCGGGCGCTTTCATCTCCCAGCTCGTACCCGGAGATACACACATTGGCAAGCTTGTGATTCACGTCTGAGTGCTTTGCTGCGTGTGCTTCTGTTCACGTTCTTGCCGAACCTGCTTCTTCTCACGCCGCCACAGAATGTATCCGATCGAAAAAACGCCGACGCCGATGATCCACGAGGCCTTCTCAAAAAATCCCAGCAGCGTCTGAAACTCCTTCGCAAACATGTAGCCGCATATAGAGATGGCGCTTACCCATGTGATGGCCCCCAGCACGTTATAGAGGAGAAATTGTTTCCACTCCATCTCCAGTGCACCAGCTACCGGTCCCACAATTGTGCGCAATCCAAAAATATATCTCGCCCAGAATACAGTGGCCGGACCATGGCGCCGGATCTGGTGCTGGGCCGTGAGAATGTCATCCTCCATGTTGAACTTCCGCTTCATCCAGCGCAGCATTCGCGGTCCCATCCACCATCCCAGGGCGAAGCCGATATTGTCTCCAACCACGGCTGCAGCGATCCCGGCTGCAATCACCCATCCAATCTGCAATTGAGTAGTTTTATGCGCCAGAAAGCTGGCGAACATCAGCGTGGTCTCACCTGGGAGCGGCAGGCCCGCATTTTCCGCCAGCAGGCAACCCATCACCGCCCAATATCCCCAATGTACGAGCGCGTGCCGAATGGTGTGATAGAGCCAGGTCATAAGGCTGCGCCAATAGCGGAGATGGATTCGGCCTGTCCCGGCGGGTCAGCGGCGATCACCGCGCAGCAGACCGTCATCTCTTCTTAAAGTTGGATGCAAAGCTCTTCTTCGTCCGGCCGTTTTTCCTGCATCGCATTTTCATGGAAGTTCACGCTGGCGTAACCAACCCGCATTTCACTTCCGGTCGCCGCTCCCGTCTATACTTTCCGGTATGGATATCTTGTGGACTCCCTGGCGCTATCGCTATGTCAGCACGGTGGACACGGCCACTCGGCAGGGCGTGCCATCGGAGCTGGCCGCGTGGCCCGGAGATACCGGATGTGTCTTCTGCAATCTGCTGGCGGCTTCCGCGCATGCGGCGGCCAATGGCCTGTCATCCGCAGAGGCGGATCGTGCCGCCAACATCGTGGCGCGTGGCGAGCGCTGCTTTATCTGCCTGAACGCCTTTCCGTATAACTCCGGCCACGTGATGATTCTGCCCTATGCTCACACCGCGGAACTGGGCAAGCTGGAACCTGCGGAAGCGCAGGAGATGATGGCAATGGCGCAGCAACTGGAGCGGACATTAAGAAAAATCTATCGTCCCGAAGGCATCAATCTCGGCATGAACCTGGGAAAGGCCGCAGGCGCAGGGGTGATTGGCCACCTCCATATGCACATGCTGCCACGCTGGTCCGGGGACACAAACTTTATGACGGTAATTGGCGAAACTCGCGTGCTGCCCGAGCCTCTGGAGATTACCTGGGACCGGCTGCACGCGGCGCTGCTGAAGGAACCGCGGTAGCTCGCCGCATCACTGCGGTTGAGCGTCGGGCGCGGGGGCGGTCGTAGGAGATGGACTCGGCGGCTTCAACCCAGCGGGCGGGTTTTGGTCATCATCAGAATCGTGGCTGGCGCTGGCTTCGAAGCTTACGATTCGCCAAACCCCATCGTGCCGGTGATACACGCGCGTGTAGCGATAGTAACCACTGAGGCTTCCTCCGTCATGTTCCCCGGTGACTTGCGCCTTCGATACCACAACGGCTGTGCTGCCATAAACGCGGATTTTACGATCCCAGGTATGGATGCGGCTGAACTTTGTCCTGCCTTTTTTGAAGCTTTCGATGGTCTCAGCCTTGGTCGCCAGCGTGCCATCCCCGTAAATTCCCAGGTAATCCTCAGCAAGCATGTTGGCCA
This sequence comes from uncultured Acidobacteriota bacterium, assembly GCA_963817855.1. Lineage (GTDB taxonomy): Bacteria > Acidobacteriota > Terriglobia > Terriglobales > Acidobacteriaceae > JAKAAZ01. The sequence continues at coordinate 1,460,811 of CAWFQA010000001.1, forward strand.
TCGTGGCCGTATTGCCGGTCAGCTCTGCCTGCTGCCACATCTCCTCCAGCTTCTCAATGATGTGGACAATCTGTCTGGGCTGCGGGTGAGGATGCGGTATGGACGTGGCATTCGCGGCCGGAAGCCACAGCAACAGCAGCAGAATTCCTGCACTGCCGCGTGCGATGCCCTTCGCTTCGGAAATTCGAATCGTGGAATGACACTGCGCTCGCATGGTTGTATCGGGATGTTAGTTCGAGCCTTCGCCGGAGTCAAAGGATAAATCGTAAAATTTCACCGATGTCCCCAGTCACTTACTATTCAATTTACGCTAGCGCGTTTAAATCCTCGACGCTTCGTTCCTTCATCCACTGAAAAAGTCCGCCGATGGCATATTTGTGAAAGTGCGCCGTGGCCCGATGGGCTTCCAGCGCCGCCTCGTCCCGGTATTGCTCATAAATCATCACCAGGCTGGAGTCACCGGTCAGCTCGTGTGGAATAAAACTGATGCATCCGGGTTCCTGGCGAGAAGCCGCTGCCAGCTGTTGCACGGCTTCCAGAACCTGCTTGCGGTCTTCCGGGGCAAATCGCATGCGCACGATAAATGAAATCATTCCAGCTTCTCCTCGGGATAAGCTTCCCGTCTGTCGCGTTAGGTGGGGGATCGCGTCGCAGGCGAACTGGCGACAAGGTCTCTGCAGATTTGCAATCTCACAAAGCAAAAGTGCAATCTCTTTTGCGAGGGTCGATCACTTTGGGCTCGCGGACATTCGTTCGAGCGTAGCCGCGAACTCCGGCAGCACAATCGTCTGGTCGCGGTCGGGTCCGGTCGAAATCATTCCGATCTTCGCGCCGGATTCAGCTTCCAGAAACTGCAAGTATTCTTTTGCCGCGGAGGGCAGGGCCTCGAAGCTCCGAACATCCTCGGTCGCCCCGTCCCAACCCTTCATCGTGGTCAATATCGGCTCAATTGCTTCCAAGCCTCGCACATCCGCCGGAATCGTATCGGTAATCTTTCCGTGAATTCTGTAGCCTGTGCACACCGGGATTTCCTTCAGCGTATCCAGCACGTCCAGCTTGGTCACCACCAGCCATTCAGTACCGTTGATCTGGGTGGAATAACGCAGCAGCGGCAGATCGAGCCAGCCGCACCGCCGAGGCCGTCCCGTCACCGCGCCGTATTCCTGGCCGCGGGCGCGAATCAACTCGCCCTGGGCATCGTGAATCTCTGTCGGGAACGGTCCTTCTCCCACGCGCGTTACGTATGCCTTGGTCACGCCAATCACAGTGCCAATCTTCGTCGGCCCCACGCCCGTTCCCGTGGCAGCTCCGCCAGCTGTCGCTGAGGAGGAAGTCACGAACGGATACGTTCCGTGATCGATGTCGAGCAGCGTCCCTTGCGCTCCCTCGAACATGATGCTGTCGCCTGCCCTTAGCGCGTCGTTCAACATGCGGGAGGTATCGGCCACAAACGGCGCCATGGCTTCTGCGACCCGGGCATATTCCTCGTACATTTTGTCGGGGTCGATCGGCTCACTGCCGAACAATGCCTGTGCGATCGTATTCTTCTCGTGACACGCGTTCTTGATGTGCGTGCGCAGCAGTTGTGTGTTTAGCAGGTCAACCACCCGCAGACCGCCGCGCTTCATTTTGTCTTCGTACGCCGGGCCAATGCCGCGGCTGGTGGTGCCAATCTTCATTCGACCCGGAGCATTTTCCGCGGCCAGCTCAATCATGCGATGGTAGGGCAGAATCACGTGCGCTCGATCGGAGACAAATAACTGCCCCGCCACATCCACGCCCAGTTCCTTCAGGTGAGCCACTTCCTTCAGAAATGCCATCGGATCCAGGACAACGCCATTGCCGATGACGGCGCGGCAATCCGGCCGCAGCACTCCGCACGGCACCAGCTGCAAGATGAACTTCTTGCCGTCAATAATGACGGTGTGTCCGGCGTTGTGGCCGCCGGCATAGCGCGCCACCACGGAAAATCGTCCGGATAGGACGTCGACAATCTTGCCTTTGCCTTCGTCACCCCACTGGGCGCCCAAAACCACTGCAGTCTTCGCTTGCATTTCGACTCTTTTCCGCTCGTTTCCCGGGCCCGGACACGCAGAGGCTTCCATAGTTCAGAAGGCGGCTCCAATTGCGTCTGGCCACGATTGGTATGGCAACAATGTTGTGCAGGAGGGTTGCTGGCGATTCGCCAACGCTTCATGTACTCAACAAGAATCCTATACTACGAGGAGACACGATCAAAGCAGAAAGCGGACACGTTCCAAACCTCTGTGCGGAAGAAGAAGCGTATCGATGCCGGAACTACCTGAAGTTGAAACCATTGCCAACGGCGTCAACGCGCGTGTGCGCGGACGGACCATCATTTCTGTCTGGCTCGGTTCGAAACCGGAACCCTTCCGGTCGAGGCCTGAAGAACTGGTCAAAGCTCTCACAGGCAGCACGATCGAACGCGTTCGTCGCGTCGGAAAACATATCGTTGTCGATCTGACGCGAGATTCCACTCTTACCCGCCGTCGCGCGACCGCTCCCGGAGGGAAATCACAGCCGTGGCGCGGGCAGTGGCTCGTCCACCTCGGTATGACCGGAGGTCTTCTCGTCTGTCAGCCCGATGAGCCCACACCGAAACATACTCACGCCATCCTGCAGCTAGACGATGCCCGCGAACTTCGCTTCGTCGATCCGCGCCGCTTTGGACGTCTGTCAGTGCTCGATCTTTCTTCCGAGACCACGCCGAATACAGACAAGCGCGAATCTGAAAATTCCGCGCGAGCTAAAGGTTTTGTTGGACCCGGCCAGGAGCCGTTAGATATCGCTGCAGACGCGTTTCGAGCACTATTTCGCGATCGTCGGACCCCGATCAAATCCGCGTTGCTGAATCAGAAACTTCTTCACGGTGTCGGCAACATTTACGCGGATGAAAGTCTGTTTCGTGCAGGCATTCGCCCGCGACGCCAGGCGGGCCGCCTCACGGCAAAGGAACTCGAGCGCCTGCGCAACGCCATCCAGTCTGTGCTGCGGGAGGCAATTACCGCAGGAGGTTCGTCCGTTTCCGACTATGTAGATGCTTCTGGAGAAAAAGGTTTCTTCCAGCTCGAACACAAAGTCTATCTCCGCACCGACGAACCGTGCCTGATCTGCGGCACATCCATCCGCCGAATCCTCGTCGCCGGCCGCGGCACCCACTTCTGCCCGCACTGCCAACATTAATGCCCGCATTCAACCGAATCACTACGCGCGAATCGCCGGTGATTACGCATTGATTGAGAACATCAATGCCCAAAAAGCTATTGTGGGACCGATGCCGTTCTCCGTTCGTTAGATTCGATAGGAAAAGACCGGATCCGTTCCCGCGTGACTAAATTCCCGCAGTCTGATTGAGGTGAAAGATCAGTCATTCAACAGTCTGGATTGCACAATGAAATTCGAGAGGCGTCCGCTTGTTGAACTCATGAGAGCAAAGGTGATACGTATCCACTCGCCCAAAAGCGGATTGTCGGAAGTCGGCGTGGCATCGCCGCCGGCGGAAACATCGAGGCCGCCCGGCTCAACAACGACTATCGTATGGACTTCAACCGCCTCCACGGCCCCTCCGAGCAAGCCGAATAGGGTGTATTCGTTGTCGGAATTGTACTGGTCTTCCTCTTTGCATCAAATCATCCGAAGGCGTGAGAAGCGTCTAAGTATCTTAGAAAAACCGGTCGACAGATCGGGCTACAATGCGAATTCGGACTGAGCCTGCCAGTAACCGTGTGAGGCGAGTCCGCGAAGAGGTGTCACTGTCATGAAACGAAAGAATGCGCTGAAGTGCTGGGCATTCCTTCTTTTGCTTCTCGTCGCCGCCCTTTCGGGATGCACCCGAAAGCCGGCTCCCCAGTCGATCGACGGTGCTGCTTTGTTCAACAACAAATGTGCTGCATGCCATCACAACGACAATGACATGCGCGCACCCGAACCGACTGCGCTCAAACAAATGTCGAGACGTTCAATATTGGCTGCCCTCGAGACTGGAGAGATGCGATGGGTAGGCCGAACCCTGACTGAGCCGGAGAGAGGCGCAGTTGCAAATTATCTCGGTAAATCTGAATCAGCGATTTCCGCCTTGCGTTCGGGATTGTGTACACGCGACGTCGATCCTCGGCCGGATGCGCCTGTTTGGGCCGGGTGGGGAGTGAACCCGGACAATACGCGCTTTCAACCTGCTTCGGTGGCGCAGCTGAATCCTGAGCAGGTGAAACAGCTCAAGCTGAAGTGGGCATTCGGATTTCCGGGAGCATACGCCACGTACGGCCAGCCCACTTCTTACGCAGGGAAGCTCTTTGTGGGAAGTGAGGATGGAACTGTCTACGCGCTGGATGCGGCGACCGGCTGCAAGTGGTGGACATTTCGGGCCTCCGACACGGTCAAAACCGCAATTTCCATCGGGAACGGCGGCCACACTGCATTCTTTGGCGATACCGACGGCTACATCTACGCAGTGGATGCGAATAGCGGATCACAAATCTGGAGGGTACGTCCGGAATCTCATCCCCGGTCCCGGATCACAGGCTCTCCTCTGCTGGTCGGCAATCGACTTTATGTTCCCATTTCCTCCGGGGAGGAAGGAGATTCGGCCGATCCTCGGTATCCATGTTGCACGTTCCGCGGCAGCGTGGTGGCGCTTGATACCGTGAGCGGGAGAAAGATCTGGCAAGCCTACACCATCGACGAGCCTGCCAGGCCGACTCGCAAGAGCCCGCAAGGCGTCCAGTATTTCGGACCAGCGGGAGCAGCGGTTTGGTCCTCGCCAACTGCGGATATAAAGAGCCGGATCCTTTATATTGCCACCGGGAACGATTATTCCTATCCGCCAAGCGACTCCTCGGATGCCGTCATCGCCATCAATATGACTACCGGCAGGAAGATCTGGCATCGTCAATTCACGCCAAACGATGTTTGGAACTCCGGCTGTGTTGCCCCTCAGAAGGACAATTGCCCCGACCCGCGCGGTGACGATTATGATTTTGGCGCGCCTCCAATACTCAAAGTCTTGAGCAATGGGCGCCACATCCTGCTGCTGTCTCAAAAGTCGGGTATGGTGTACGCTCTCGACGCGGACCATCGCGGCGGACTGCTATGGAAAAAGCGCATTGCACACGGCGGCCCGCTTGGCGGAATCGAATGGGGAGGTGCGATCGATGGCGACTACGTGTTTTATCCGATCTCGGATTATGACTTCGACCGTCCTCTCGGTGCGGCGGCGGCTTGTTTGCTCTAGATCTGCGGACGGGAAGAAAGGTGTGGCTTGCAGCTCCGCCCAAGCCGTCCTGCCTGGGCGTCGATGGATGCAGTGCTGCGCAAATGGCTCCCCCGACGGCCATTGCCGGAGTGGTTTTCGCGGGTTCGCTGGACGGGCACCTGCGCGCCTACGATGCCCGCAATGGCCAGGTCATCTGGGACTTCAATACCGCGCAAAAGTTCTCGACTACCAATGGCCTTCAGGCGCACGGTGGCTCACTGAATGGCGCTGGCCCGACGATCGTCGGCGGAATGGTATTCGTCAATAGCGGCTATACCAATGCAATAGATGGGAATGTACTACTTGCGTTTGCGCCGGCCAATTCGACTCGGGTCGAGCAGCCGGCAAGCGAAACAGCGCGTCGATGAGGCGGCAAGTCGTGAGCCGACTTCTTCGGTTGAGGGATGCTCGGGCTGGTCTCAATTGGCGCCCACAGCCCAATTCACTCATTGAGCACCATTTCTTATGATCACCAACGGAAACGCGCTTGTGGTGATTGAATCTGGGCATCGGAAAACTCATTAGCCGAAAAATCGTGTACGGATCACCGAATTTCATATCGAAGACTGTTGTTGTCTGAACCGGTTCCAAGTCTGGGGAGTGGCAAAATCATTGCTCGACCCTCGTACACTCGGCGTAGTCGGAGATGCAGAGGCAGGAAAAAACGCCGGGGAGATGGGAATGAAGCGACTGTTGTTGACAACGGGAATGTTGTTTTTGGTGACCAGCCTGAGTGCGCAGACAGCGGGTTGGCAACTCTCGCCGGGACATACGCAGATCGCAATATGGCCTGGGACTGCCCCGGATCCGCAGCCAACAACCGGACCCGAGCAATCGGTGACGGATACGAAGGACCTGGTCGCCGGACGGTCGTGGCTGTATGTCAACAACGTCTCAAGGCCCACGATGACCATCTACTCCCCGAAGGGGAAAAATACTGGGGTCGCAGTAGTCGTATTCCCCGGCGGCGGCTATCAAGGATTGGCGATCGATCTGGAGGGCACGGAGGTCTGCGACGGGCTGACGTCGAAGGGCATTACCTGTGTGCTGCTAAAGTACCGCGTGCCCGGCGATGGCGGATATCCAAAGTCAGCGCCGTATCCGAAGTCGGGGCCCTATCCGGAATCGCCAATGGCGTTGGAAGATGCGCAGCGAACGATGGGACTGGTTCGGCTGCATTCGAGGGAGTGGTATATCAATCCGCATAGGATTGGTGTGCTGGGATTTTCAGCCGGCGGGCACCTGGTAGCGGCGATCAGCACTCATTACCAGAGGCGCTTGTATCCGGTTATCGATGCTGCCGACAAAGAAAGCTGTCGCCCGGATTTTGCCGTGGCGTTGTATCCGGGCCATCTGTCTCTGGCAGCGGCGGAGTGGGACGCGACGCAAGCCCGGAGAAAGTTTGTCGTCCCGCACGCAGCGAATGCCGATAGCGATCTCACGCTGAATCCGGCAATTCCTGTCACTCACGAAACGCCGCCAACATTCTTGCTGCAGGCGGAAGATGATCACGTGGACAACGTCGACGATGCGCTGTCGTACTATATTGCACTGAAAAATGCCGGGGTGCCGGTCGAAATGCACTTGTATGCTCAGGGCGGCCATGCGTTTGGGCTGCGGCGCACGGACGAGCCAATTACCGGATGGCCGGCTTTGGTAGAAATGTGGCTGGGGGCGATCGGAATGACTTCGCACTGAAGTTTTTCCGGATCGACGCAACCAGCAATCCACGCAGCCAATTGCGGGGGCTCGAACATTATTCTGGATGGGTGTGACCCGTAGCCCGGACGAAAGACGATGCTCCCGCTCTGGAGCTTCTCTGGATTGCCGATCTATGAATTTGTGGATGAGATCGATACGTTTCCTATGGAATTGTAGAAAGTCGAGATTGGTTTCCTGGTTAACTCCTTTGCATTGTGACAAATGACTTTGGTATCAAAGTTGCACTGTAACAGGGCAAGCCAGTGAACGCACGTTAAGCCGAAAGGCTTGAATAGATAGAAAAGTTCAGGTAGTGAGAGCCGTCAGCAGAGTTTCCGCGCATTGACAAGGAAACCAGCCGGCTCCACCCGAACCGAATCGTAGTAAGCATCATGAAACGGGTCCACCCAAATCCGGGAGGCCAGTGACCCGATTCTAGTTGCGAGTGCAGCGTCTGAGTCTATCGATTCCCCAACGAGCCCCTATTCTATTGAAACCGTTTTTCATCCGCACCCGTCCTGGTGCGCGTTGAATAATGACGGGCCAGAGTTCCAATGGTTGGTGTCCTGTCAGTCGCAGCACGCATCTAACTTCACAGGCTTTTCAAGGCCAGCAGGTTGAACGAGTTCTGTCCGGCGGTTACGGATTTGCAGGATTTTGATCGCGCCACTTGCCGATTTTGTTTCTCCGGAGTAGCATCATTCTTGCTCATCGTTTGGCTGAAGCTGCATACCTTTCTGGGACCCGCGGCTCGCCGATACCATGTTACGGATAGGAAGAATACAGAACAGTTCGGAAGCGCTTCAGCAATGCGCTCCCACAGCGGTAACGCTCTAGAACTGTTTCGCCAGCAGGCTGCCGGCAAGCTCCGAGGCAGCATTCTGCCAGGCAAATGAAACTAGCTTGAGACAAAAATTCCATCATGCTGCTCGATAGCGTCCTCGCCGGACGGAACTGAGATCATTCCAGTTGTCGTGTATCGCGACCCGCGCAGTTCAAGTCAACGCAAGGTACAAGGAAGTGTCTGAATGACAGAAGATTCAACGCCGCAACCGGAGAGTTCTTCTCCGTCTCCTCAAGGAAATTCCTCCGCCGCTGGACCGAGTGCCCCCCGGCAGAAGCAAAGCTTTCGTCGTCGACGCAAACGCCGCGGATCGAGTGGCAATCCGGGTCAGGGCGCAAACCAGGGACAGGCCGCCGCGAATGGTCAGGCCAACGGTTCTCCGGCCGCCGCGCCCCAAAGCAACTCTCCCCGCAATGAGAATCAGCCCCGCAAAAAGAAGCGCTTTTTCAAAAAGAATCAGCGTCAGGGTCAGAACCAGAATCAGGCCAATGCTGGCGGTGCGCGTGGCGACTCGCGCGGAAATTCGAATGGCCAGCAGCAACAGCGTCGCGGCAGCAAGCAGCGGCGTCCAAAAGTTTTTGTCGGCCCCATGGATCACAGCTATCGCGCCGTGAATGGAAATTATTCCGACGCGCCGCCGTCCACAATTGAATTGCAACGCGGATTTACCAACGCCCACTACAACGGCAATGGCAACGGAAATTTCAATGCTGACTATTCTGGCATGGGGAATGGAACTCGTTCCATCGACGAACTTCAAGGTTCCGCGAGCGCGGCGGGCGCAGCCGATGTCGCTGCACCGACTCCGGTTCGCATCTACTGCTTCATCGACGATCTGTTCTTCATCGCGAAAATTCAGGAGACTGCGCGCAAACTTGGGATAAAAGTGGCTTTTGTAAAAAATGAAAAAGACACGATTGCGGACCTGCTGGCTTTGCCGGAAGAGGCGCGGCCGACTTTAATTGTGTTTGATTTGAACAGCGCTACGGCGAAGCCGTTGGCGCTAATTCCGAAGCTCAAAACCAAGTTGAAGCGGGCGACGTCAATCGTGGGATTTTTGTCGCATCTGCAGGGCGAGCTGAAGGCCAAAGCGATCGAGGCCGGGTGCGATACGGTGATGCCGCGGTCGGCATTTTCGCAGACGCTGCCGAACCTGTTGCGGCGATACGGGATTGAAGTCGAGGTCGAAGACGATCAGGCGCAGGTGATCGAAGCCTGATTGTTCCGCGCAGAGATTCTGCCGGGAATCTCAACACAGTAGAACGGGCCGTGCGACTTCCTAAGACTCGCTGCGACCGCGAGATACCCCCCCTCAGCACTGGCGATTCTCTTATCCTGGGGGCCAATGCATGGAGCGTCCACCGAGCACGTGTAAGTGCAAATGATCGACGGTCTGGCCGCCTTCCGGTCCGCTATTAATGACAATGCGAAAACCCTTTGCCAGGCTTTTTTTCGCCAGCTCGGTCGCGACCAATGTCAGATGACCCAACATTTCCTTGTCGGTCCTCGGTGGCGAGGGCGAGCGAGTCGATGTGTTTTTTGGGGATGACGAGGAAGTGAGTGGGCGCCTGTGGGTTGATGTCGGCGAACGCGATCGAATCATGATCTTCAAAGATCTTTGTGGCTGGAATTTCTCCGGCGACAATCCGACAAAATAGACAGTTCATGGATTCGATCTTCGCATAAAAAACACTGAAAATCCGCGGCGGCGGATTGTTCCCAGATACAAGGCAGTTTGGGTGGACCGAAATCCGGAAACCCCAGCGCCTGAAGGCGGAGCATGGTGCAGAGGAGATTCCCCGGAGATTCCCCCGGACTAAAGTCCGGGGTCTACCTGGAAATTTGGGCGGCCAAACATATTCTGAAAAAGTCTTGCGTGCGGTCAAATCCGTCGGACACTTGGGCGCGTAATGACTACAAGAGTGGGTTGGCATGTTCGTCGGCTCCGCACGGAGCCGATGGTATACGTCTCGACTCCCTCAAAATCAATCAGGAGAATGGGTCATGACTATGTCTACAAAGACGGAAACTATCGGGCCGGTCGATGAAAACTCGACGGGTATGTCAAGGCGGTCGTTTTTCAAAGGTGCGACGGTTGTGGGCGCCGGCAGCGCGATTGGAATTGTAGGACTTCTCGCAGGGATCCCGGCCTTCGGCCAGGAGGCAGACATAGAAAACCAAACCGACGACAGCAGCCAAAGTCGTTTGCAATCGGGAGACCGTGCCATCCTGATCGCGGCACAGATCGCGGAGGCCCTGGCGGTTACGACCTACACCCACATTATTGAATCGTCGCCGTTCTTTGGGCGTCTACCCGCGGATGATCGAGGCTATCTGGTTGCGGCTCGGGAGGAGGAGATGTCGCACTTTCTGCTGGAGAAGTCGGTGACAGACCAGGCCACTCCCTTTACCACGTTCTACTATCCCAAGGATATGTTCGCCGATGCTCAAACGACCTTGAACATTCTGGTTACGTTAGAGGATGCCTTCATCGCCGCCTACCTGGTCGGTGTACGCAACTTCAGCACCAGAGATCTGCGAGTGACGGCGGCACGCATTATGGGTATCGAGAGCGACCATCGCACACTGGCGCGGGTGCTGGGTGGCGATGTGGCGGCGCAGGACGGTGGGCCGATTACGAAGATCACCGGCGCACAAGGGGTGCAAGAAAATGCAGATCCACCGAACAACAACGGCTATGAAAGAACCTTATGCTGGACACAAATCAGCCAGGCGGTTAACGCGTTGTTGCCTTTTGTGGACAAATCCTCCGCCATGGCTGCAGGGTTTGATATCAAAAAGCCCTATGGGTTCCACTCTTTCACTCCGACCCTGCCGTTTAAACTTGGAGAATTCATTTCCTTCAAAGGGTGCTGAGTAGAGCCAAACTAAATAACCGCAACAACGATGTCCAACAAGGTCGCGAGGTCTGAAGCCTTGTGACCTTGCAGGCCGGGGTTAAGGGCAGAGCTAGGGTGCCAGCTGGCTGGTTGTGTTCGATCGCCCAGCGACACATGTTCGCCGGCGCAGATTAGAAAGCTGCGCCTAACTAGCGAGGGAAATATTTGGGGTGGTGGCCGGGGAGCCATGGATTGTAGTGGGCGGCAAAGTTGGCGCGCTGGGAAATTGACGGGTGGCTGTAGAGCCAGAATTCCACAAACGGGTTAGGGTTGGGTGCCTCGAGATAGTTTTCGCCGAGGGCAACGAAGGCTTTCTGGGCGGTGGCTTGCGTGTCGGGCACAAGCGAGTGGATGGCTTCCTGACCGAAGACGTCGGCCTGGTGCTCTTCCCATCGGCTGAAACCGTTGGCGATGGGGGAGAAGAGGAAGCTGATGCAGGTGAATACGAGAAGCAGCACGGCGAGGGCGGCCCAATCGCCGGGCGCGCGGATCTGCCAGCGCGGGCCGAAGCAGCGAACGAGCTCGTTAACGGCGACATACGCAAGCCACAGCAGTACGATCAGCACGGCCATGCTAAAGGCGATGCCTTTATAGATATGGTTGAGGACGTAGTGGCCCATTTCATGTCCGACGACGAAGAGAATCTGATTCGCCGGAAGCTTGTGGATGGTGTTGTCCCAAACGACAATCCGTTTCGATGCGCCGATGCCAGTGACGTAGGCGTTCTCTCCAGTGACTTTTTCGCTGGCCTTCATGAGGAACATGCGCGAGGGAGGAATGTCGAGGCCGGCGTGGTGCGCCAGTTGCTCCAATTGCGCGGTGAGCGCGGGATCGCTTTTCTGGAGCGGCGAAAAGTGGTTGAAGATGGGATCAATCCAAATGGGCGAGATGAAGACCGCGAAGACAATGATGGGGAGGATGCAGGCCCAGAACCAGAGCCACCAGCGGCGCGGCGATATGCGGATGATGCGAAACAAGAGCATCAGGATCGGCGTGTACACGAGGATGGAGAGGCCGAGGTCCTTAAGCTGATCGAGGGTCCAACTGGGCCAGGACTGGACGGAGAGTCCGTAGGCGCGTTCGATGTGCTGGCCGAAGATGGCGAGCGGCAGCGGGATAAACGAGACGAAGATAATGGCGGGCGGCAGAAAGAGCAGGCCCTGACGCCATTTGCTGCGGGTGATGCGCTCGGCCCAGTTGCGCAGGGCGGCGGGCCAGCGCAACGCCAGCACGACAAGCAGAACCAGAATCATCCACGCAGTGCCGCCGAAGGCGATAAGGGTGCGCAGGCGAGTGAGGGTGATGGCCTTGGCGAGGATCGCGGGCGGCAGGCTGTATGCCTGTGTTTGATGCTGCGTTGCGGGTGCTGGCTGCGTCGGCGTCGGCGATTTCTGAGCGCGTGGTGCTGGCCGCACGGGCATACGGGGTTGGGAGTGTGTGACGACCGGCGGTGATTCTAGGGCGCGTGCCGCTGCTCCACTGAGGAGGAGGGTCAGGAGGGGAATCAGGAGGCGTGCTCTGAGTATTTTGAGATTCGTCATCGCGAATGCACTACAAACTACGGATTGGCCGATGCATCCTTCTTCCTGCCGAATTTCTTCTTTATTTCAGGGGCAAATTCGCCGATCATGTTGACCACGACTCCTACCCAGGCTTGCGTGATTGCGCTCTGATATGCCTTCACTGTAATCGTTGGATTGTTTGGATTCCAGGTTGCAGCGATTGCTCCTGCACCGAACGCCGCGGCAAACGGCATGATGTTGGGTCGAATGGATTGTTCTGAGCGGTCATAGGTGATGAAGTTTCTGATGAAAGCATGCCGAAGGCGTGGCCCGGCTCCTGTGCAACGGCAACGATCGTAGCGCGGTTCCCATCCAACGGCCGCTTGACCCAGAGAGGTGAATGAGTTTTGGATGATGTTCGTCGCCTGGTTGGAGCCGACGCGTTTCGCGAAACCCGGGAATCCATCCTCCCACGCCGGCGGCGTATTGTTCACTTGATCGTGCACGGCAAAGAATCCGGTCTTGATATAAATGCCGGGGGTCGTATAGGTCTGGCGAATATACAGCTTGAAACGCTCCGGACCATTCAACGCAACCAGAGGGACATCCTTCGGAATGTAGGCGCCATAGAGCCAGTTCACCGGAAGCTGAATGTTCACGGCGGGCTGTTCCGCCTCCGCCGACGCAGGCTGCACGGGCGTAGGTTGCGCGGAATTGGGTTGCGTGGGTGGAGGCGATTGCTGCGCGCGGGCGGGGGTTGCGAGGGCGAGGAGGCAGGCGAGGAACAGAACGCATGTGATCAATCGTCGCGGCATTGGCACTCCTCTCTATATACAGATGAGGATAGTTCACGGGCGCGCTGGGGGGTGCTGGCCACAAGGGCAGTGCTGGCCGCACGGGCGTGCGAGGTTGGGAGTTTATGACGGACGGCGCTGATTCCGGGGGGGTGTGCGTATTTGAAGGATTGTGCGGGCTAGTTGAAGGATTGTGCAGCGTGGCTTGTGGGGCAAGTTATTTGACTGCAGTGGAATGAGGGGGAAACCTCATGTAATTTGGCTTCTGCTGCGAGTTTCAGAAAAAAACGAAAAGCGGTCGGTGGCAACTCCGTGCGATGCGGAACATACACTGCCTTGAGGAAGGCGGTGGGAGGATGCTGATCTCTATTTTATCAAGTTCGGAGTAGTCGAAGCGCCAATCGTGCTGGCCGCACGGGCATACTCTGCGCCGGCGGTTGCCTGGGCGGGGGCTGCTCCTCTGATGAGGAGGAAGGCCAGAAGGGGAATCAGGAACGTGCTCGTGTGGGTGAATGCATGGGAAGAGTGATCTATATGCAGAGAGGATAGATCAAGTGAGTGGTGGGTAAGGGACAGGAGCCGTTTAGCGACTCTGGAAAGCCCGCATCCCTTGTCAGTGGGCCTTGATGAGTGCCTCGGCGATTTGGCACCAATCCATTTGGGTTGAAGTTGAGTTGAAGAGGATACAACTATTCGTAGTTGACGAAAACCCCTTCTCAAGGAGCTTTACCGGAAGATAAGACGTTTATTAAACACAGGCTCCGGGATGCGTTCAGACACAGAGATTTCGATCCGAAGGTCTGACTTCCTAGGCCTGATCAGGAAAGCTCGAGAGGCATGAAATGCTGGGCAAAATCCGGAGCGCGGGGCGGGCCTCATGCTCGTCTGTCCAAGCATGACTGTATGGGCCCGCAGCTAACGCTGTTCGTCCGAATAGGGTGACCCAGGCACTACGGCACCTTGTTCAAGTAACACGGGTTACTGACGTTTTGCTGTGGAGGTACGGGCGGAGTCATCCACGGCGGATTGTTGAAGTCGAAGAACTCGGTCATATCCGGCTGGGCGGCATCCCGCTTGGTGAGGGCAGGCAAATTGAACCGCGTCTCAATGAACTTCAGGATGGCCGTGGAATCCATCACTGTGTGGGAGACATAGTTCTTCTTGGCATATGGCGAAATGACAGTCAAGGGTATGCGATAGCCGGTATATGTGAAATCGCATATCGGACCCGTCGTCCCGGTACAGATGTAGCCGGCAGGCAGGTCGACCGGCTTGATGCCATCGGGACTGGGCATCGGTTGCGGCGCGACGTGATCGTACAGTCCGCCGCTCTCGTCGAAGAAAAAGATAAACGCCGAATCTTCCCACGAAGAGCTATTCATGAGCGCGTTGATGAGTGTGGAGGTATACCTCGCACCTGCCTGGACATTTTCTGGATGGGCGTCAGAGTCGGATCCGTGTTCGTCGAGCCCGGCGTCCGATGGCGGTTCGATCTCCGCGACCTGGGGCAGAGTGCCGTTTTCCAGATCGCTGAAGTACTCAGAAATGGGGGCGATGTTCTGTGGGAAACTCTGCAGGATATGGGTTGCATAGCTGAAGCCCTCAAGGTAACCCTGCTGGATCAGGCAGGCCGGCTGGTACGGCGGCCCGGCACAACCGGTGCCCTCCGGGTTAATGTAGACCTTCCACGTTATGCCCGCAGCCTGAAGTTCCTTCCAAATTAGAGTTGACCCCAATTGCTTCGAATCGTTGGCGTTCGAACCGTTCGGCAACGCATATCCCCCGGATGTCGCTGCCGCAAGATACTCGCGGTTAATTTCGGTCCGAGACATTGCCGGATGAAAGAAACGGTCAGACGTGGCGAAGTTACTGGCCATAAAGTAGTCGTAGTTGAGGTCGGTACCATCCCAATAACCCATGGCGCGGATGCCGTTTGTGTCGTAGAACGGGGTTCCCGGGTTGTCTCGAGCGTCGCCCGCGGCAGTGTGCACAAACCCATTATTCTTTGCCGGACGCGTGCCCACCGGATCCGTATAATCCCAGTCGTTATGCGCCTCTTGCCAGGAAGGACTGGTGTTTTCGTTGCACACCGAAATCATGTGGAATGAGGCCACAGTGTTGCTTGGATCCCAAACGCATTTGCCGGGGTAGGGAGAAGTCGGGTCACACCCGGGGATGGCTGGTGGAGGACCATAGAGCGGAGCCGCACCGCTGGTCGGGTTGAACTGAGGTAACCCGTCGAAGGACTGATCGGGAATTCCGTTCTCTTGCCAGTATTCCCGCATCGCGCCGAAGTAGTTATCGAGCGAACGATTCTCCTGAGCAAAAAAGATGATGTGTTGAATCGACGTGATACCAGCCGTTCCCTCGTCAAATGTCGCTGTCACCGCAGCATTTGCCGCCAGATTCACGCTACAGGCTCCCATACCCGTGCACGCACCGGACCATCCTGCAAAGGTAGTGCCCGAATTGGGGGTCTCCGTTAATGCGACGGCTGTTCCTTGGGAAAAGCTGGCAGAGCAGGTGCCTGGGCAGTTAATCCCTGTAGGCGAACTGGTAATCGTTCCGGTGCCGGTGCCTGCGCTCGTCACCGTTAGCTGGAAAGATTGCGGCGGAGGGGGCGGAGCTGGTCCCACCGTGATCGTCACGGATGACGTCGCTGTTCCTCCGGCTCCAGTTGCCGTTGCGGTGTAAGTTGTCGTGGAGGTCGGACTGACCGATATTGTTGCTCCGTTTGCTCCCAAAGTTCGCTGGCTGCCATTGCTTCCGGCGAGTGTGACCTGTGTGGCGTTCGTTGCAGTCACGGTCACAATGGAAGAACTGCCCTTGGTGATTGATGTGGGGTTGGCGGCGACCGTGACGGTCGGAGCGGACGTGCTAACCGTTATGGTGATGGTCACAGATGCCGAGGCTGTACCTCCGGATCCGGTCGCAGTCGCAGTATAAGTGGTCGCGGAGGTTGGGCTGACCGACAGTGATCCGCCAGTTGCCCCCATCGTACGCTTGCTGCCATTGCTTCCGGTGATTGCGATTGATGTGGCGTTCGTGGCAGTCACGGTCAAGACAGAAGAGCTTCCCTTGGTGATCGATGTGGGATTGGCGCTGATGGTGACGGTAGGAGCGGACGTGCTAGCTGCTATGGTGATCGTCACAGATGCCGAGGCTGTGCCTCCTGCTCCAGTGGCAGTCGCAGTATAAGTGGTCGCGGAGGTTGGGCTGACCGACACGGACCCGCCACCAGCCGCCACCGTACGTTTACTGCCATTGCTTCCGGTGATTGTGATTCCTGTGGCATCCGTGGCAGTCACGGTCAAGACAGAAGAGCTTCCCGGGGTGATGGACGTTGGATTGGCGCTGATGGTGACGGTTGGCGCCGGCGAGCTAGTTGCCTGGCCGCCGACACCCACACCTGCGAACGCGGGAACCGCGCATGGAAGGAACATTAAGAGAACGTAACAGAAAAGTTTCATGACAATTCACCGGCCATTCTCTCTTCCGTGCGAGTACGCGCGGAAATAGAGGGAAATTAAAATCAAATTCCGTCGCTGGGGGGCGTCAGAGGAGGAGGGTATGTAGACACTTTATCAAAACCTAAGATGAGTGGATTTTGCTTTAGGTTTCCTCAAGAGCCCTCAATCTCGTCAATCGGTTGCTAGTCCGTTGATTTCCCGGTTTATGGCCCCATGCTTGCGGCGCTACAGGGCGAAATCCGCTTTTCGGCAGCTACGATTCTGCGTTGTTGACAACAGGGCGAGGAAGAGAATCAGGAACTGTGCTCGCGTGGTGAAGGCCTGGGAGAGCGATCTATAAAGAGGATAGGGTGTGCATAGTTGAAGGATTATGCAGGATAGTTGAAGGATTATGCAGAATAGTTGAAGGATTATGCAGCGGGCTTCTTGGGGCAAGTGCCTTGGATACAGCTTGATGAGGTGCAAACCTCGTGTAAATCGGCTTCCAATGCGGATTTCCGCGAAAAAATGAAAAGCGGCTAATGGCAACCGAGTGCGATCGGAACATGCTTGTGCTTCCGGGAAGGCGGTCGGGGTGCTGATCTCTATTTTATCAAGTTCGGAATGGTCGATGCGCCACGCAAAAGCATTTTGGTGGGTGCTGGCCGCACGGGCATACTCTGCGCTGGCGTTGCTGGGCTCGGGCGGTGTGTCGGCTATGATGGAGCGAAACTTGCTGCCAGCAAGGGAGGACGGAATGGCTTTCGAACGACGCCAACTGCTGCGAATCTTGAGCTTCACTTTTGGATCGAGCCTGATGTTGGGGCGCGGCGCGCTGGCCTTGGATGGGCAGGCGGGGGATGGGCAGGCGGCGACGGGGCCGGACAGGGCGGCGGCGGGGACGCCGGAGACGTCGGGACGTCGGACGCATCGCGGAAGACGGGCGAAGCGGCGAGAGAAAAAGTGATGGGGATCGGAGGATTCTTCTTTCGATCGAAAGACCCGAAGGGTTTAGGGGAGTGGTACGAGCAACATCTTGGGATCACGCTGGCACCGACGACCATGGACGCGAAGGTGTGGGAACAAGAGGCGGGGCAGACGGTTTTCGATCCGTTCCCGGAGACAAGCAAATATTTTGGCGATCCGGCGAAGGTGTGGATGTTGAATTTTCGGGTGCGCGATCTGGACAAGATGGCGGCGCAGTTACAAGCTGCGGGAATTGCAATCAAGGTGGACTCGCAGACGTATCCGAATGGCCGGTTCGCTCGTTTGCATGATCGAGCTCGTTTGCATGATCCAGAGGGAAATCCTATTGAGTTGTGGCAGCCGAAACTGCCGGGCGCTGCGGGCTAAGTGCTGGGTGCTGGGTGCTGGCCGCACGGGCATACTCTGCGCTGGCGTTGCTGGGCGCGGGCGGGGCTGCTCCGCTGACGAGGAGGAGGGGCCGGGAGGGGAATCAGGAACCGTGCTCGCGTGGGTTGCGGTTGCAAGCCAGAGGCACGGATTTCTTCGAGCCCTCAATCGGCTTTTCAGTTAATCGGTGGCATTTCCCAGACGGGTTATGTTGAACCTGCTGTGGAGGAGGCTGGCAACCGGAGCTCCGAGTCCCCACGCGTCATTGGTCCCAATCTTGACATCTCGGAATGATTGGGGGGACGTAGGTCCTCGCTGATCAAATGAGAGACTTGCGCGAGGCCAATAGGTGAGGTGTATGGAGTCACACTTGTCAGTTCAATGGCATATACGCTCTGAGAATCGCCGACATATCCACGATCCTTGCTGAGAACAACCGCTCCTCGTTCCGAAATTATCCCAGATTGCTTGCGGCGTATCACACGTTATATTTCGCATGGTCACTTCACCCATCAGCGACGCGACTGGTTGTGTTCCGTACACTACTGCTTTGCATCCGCGCCATTTTAGTGAGAATTTCTTTCTAAATTCCACTTCTTTTCGTCGGCGAAAACACTATCAGCGTATTGGGATGCATGCTCATCACGAGCTTGTTGGATAGTGAGTATCCCGGAGAGAATTGGTCGAGTAGTCGTGGAAGCTTCTGCAGTACGCTCGACCAGACAAGCGGTATCGGCGCATGGCAGGTGAGCTCGGTTTCGCCATTGCGGTATTGGTGAGATGCCCTGACGGCTGCGGTGAATCCGAATGATTCGAAGAAGTCCATTTGCTCGTACCGTCGTCCTTCAGGGAGTGTGAAATGGATCTCCTTTGCCCGTCCCCGAGCTTCCAGTGTCATCTGTGTGAAGAACATCTGCCCTAAATCAAGGTCTCGGAAATTGTCGTGGATTCTCAGGTGGCAGAACTTCGCATGTTCACCACGTTTGAGGACGGCGGATGCGATGGGTGTCTCATTCTCGAACGCGATGTAGGCTCCACGTTCGGAACTCTTCAGTCCGGGGACCACCTTGTCGGAGTACCACTGTCCGATTTCTGGATACATGCTCTCGTTGGCAAGCAGCAATTACGGAGGATAGTCAGTCCATCCGTCTTCTTCCGTGCGTCGTCCTCGCCGACCTCTAGGATGCGGAAACTCGGAGTCGGTCGAGACGAGGGCTCGGTGAGATCACCCTTAGGGGTTTTATCCGTCGCTTCAACTGTGCCATCATCGCCAACCTTTTTGAGTTTATGGGGCCATCCGGAGAAGAAACTCGAGAGTTTCAAGGTCTGGTTTCCGTACGGGCTCTGGTCGGGCTCAGCTTCCTGAGACATCCGGTAGAGGGTTAGATTCGCCATTCGTTCGCCGTGCCGTAAGCTTACGTCAACTTGATGACCTCTGACCTCGAAAATTAAGGGGGTGCCGCTTCCTCCGTCATCCCGGATTCCAAAATGTGGATGGACGAAGCCTGCGTAGTGGATCCGCATTTCTCCGATTGTTTCGTCGTTGGCTCTGCAATAGATTGCGATGCCGGGCGGAACTCGTATTTGCTCCTTTGAGCGAAGAATGTGAAGTCGATTTTTCATTCGTAGGCGATGGTCCCGGTCCGATTCCATGAACTTCCAGTTCTTGCATGGGTCCGCCGAGTTGCCGCGTCCAGAGACAGATTGGTTCGTCAGGTCTTCCTGGTCCGCACAGAATGCCGCCACATCGAGGCCACCGATCTCTGTGTTCTCCAATTCACCGATACCTTCGTCTTCCACATCCGGAACCCTTGAATACGGTGTGAAAGATTTCCCTACCGCTTATTTCCGCTTCCTTCGGGTCGCTCTAGAAGAGTCGCAGCTGAGAGAGGCCTGTACCGACCATCACGTTGACACGAAACGTGAATGGCGTGATCTCCAGATACATCTCGCCGCTTCGGCTCTTCAGCGGCGCATCGAATCGCTCGTATTGGTCCGTCCGTTCCACAATTAACCTAGCGAGTACGTCCACTCGACCTACGAGCTTTTCGCCGTTGCCTGTCCAAAAATACCTATTTCTGCGAATACGGGGCCTAGTCGTTCTGCCACCACGAATACATAGTCTCTTTCGGTTCCAAGGTGAAGATGTCTATTCTGGCGGGGATTCATTTACTCCGCTAGCTTTTCGTCCCTGAGGATCACGCTGTAGCGTGCGTCGCCACCCGGTTTAACCGAGCCCTGCACCATCCTGTACGCTTCGTTCGTGAGGGTCAGGTCTATCGATGCCGCTCCAATGGTGTCTTCGGCACCGTCAGGATGCCCTCGTCCGACAAGCTTTGCATCTGAATTTTGTCAACGCCGGGAATCCAATTGTCCCACGGCTTTGCCATAGGTCTCCGTTCGGATCGACTTTAGAATCGGAAATATGCAATTGTAGTTTGCACATATAACGGTGCACAAGCGGAATGTTCCCTGGTTTGAATACCTTGTTTTGTAATCAACTCTAGCCCTCCAGCACTTTTTGAGGGTGCTTCTCTAGGTGGAGAGGTGGAGTTGTTGGAGGGCTTGTGCGGGCTCCTTGTAGGTCGGTTAGTTTCATCTCGGAATATTTGCGGGAGAGGATGACGCCGTCGGCATTGCCCTGGAAGGCGGCGAGGACGGCATCGCGGACGCCGTCGGGAGAGCACTTGCTGTGGGTGGGCTCGGTGGGGATGTCGACGTCGATGCCGGACCAGAGCAGGGTGTTGGTGCCCTTCAGGCCGGCGCGGGAACGCTGGGTTTCGCGAAGAACATAATCCGAAGAGAAGCCGGTGAAGGGAATCTGGGCGAGAGGCTTCTCCTGATAGTTGAGGACGCGGTAGTGGAAGTCGAGGAGCTGCTGCGGGGGGACATCGCCGTAGAGAGTTTGGGAGACGCTGCTGATGTAGCCGGCCATGCGCTCGCCGGCGCAGTTGTTATACATGACGATCTTGATGAAGTCGGAGTTGGGGGCGAGGGCGGCGAGGTCCTGCTCGGCGCGGTAGATGGGGTTGAAGGAGTTGGTGGAGGAGATGTGCCAGCCGACGCCGAGGGCGGGATTGATTTGTTTGACGTGGTGGTAGATGGCGGCGTAGGTTTCGCGGAGGCTGTCGGTCCATAGCATCTCCCAGGCGAGGAGTTCGGGATAGCGGAGCATGAGACGCCAGAGCTCGACATAGTAGCCGTCGACGGGGCGGCGACCTTTGCGGCCGTTGGTGACGAAGGCGGCGAGGGCGAGATATCCCTGGCGGGCGCGGTCGGGATTGATGCCGCGGGCTTTCGCTTTCTGAATGCAGAAGGGACAGAAGCAGGTGACCTGGTAGGGGTTGATGTCGCGGCCTTCCTGCTCCGCACCGAGAGCGTTGGAGAACGCGCCCTGACGTTCGGAACACCACATGATGCCGTCGATGTCGTAGGAGCGGGACCAGTCTTCGACAATGCCGAGAAGAAAATTTCGGTAGTTGGGATTGTTGAAGCAGACGGTGTCGGCGTGGTTGCCGGAGAGATCGATTTCCTGAAGCTGAGAGATGTTGGGGATGTCGGTGCGGAAGGCATCCTCAAACCAGCA
The DNA here is from genome assembly GCA_963817855.1 of uncultured Acidobacteriota bacterium. GTDB lineage: Bacteria > Acidobacteriota > Terriglobia > Terriglobales > Acidobacteriaceae > JAKAAZ01. The sequence goes on from CAWFQA010000001.1 coordinate 1,482,212, forward strand.
GATGGTTTTGATGCCGCGCTTGCGGGCGGCGGCGGGGACGTCGGCAAGGACGTCGTAGCTGCCGAGGTCGGTGGCGCGGGTGCCGCGGAAGACGGTGTTCTTGTAGTACTGAGGATGGATGGTGGCGTAATTTCCGCCGGTGAAGGTGCCGGTATCGTACTGCTGCTTGCCGTGGTCGGGGAGGGGCTGGCCGGGGATCTGGCGACCGGCGATGCCGCGACCGTAGGTGAAGGTGGCGAGGAAAAGAGTGTTGACGCCGGCATACTGCTGGAAGTTGTCGAGGACTTTTTCTGTTCCTTCATCGACGAAGGAGACGGCGCCTACCTGAATGCCGATGGTTTTTTTGTTGGGGAAAGCAGCGCGGGTGGCGGTGCTGGTGGTAGCGGCGGCGGCGGCGGTTTCGGGAAGGGATGTTGCGAGGGCGGCTGCTGTGGCGGTCTGAAGGAATGCTCTTCGATCCATGGATACCTCGACGCTGGTTTGGTGGTGGGTGTGCGGTGCGAATTTGTCTGCAACCAGTGTAAGAGACGGTGCGGGCGGGGTGGAGCGAAGAGGCGGGAAATTTTTGAGAGGGCGGGTTACAGGTCGTCGGTCGGATCGTGGTGTTCGAGAGCTGGAGCGGCGGATCGATTCTTGCGTGGCGACCTAGTGGAGCGGGGCGAAGATTATTCGTCAGGCTCGGGCTCTTCGTCGGCGATGACCTCTTGCGCCTGCGACAAGGTTGCGTAGAGGAGAGCCGCGGGAAAAACGGCGCACTTCCGGTCCTTAAACATGACGAAGATTGCGTTGGGTAGTGTATCGACGCACAGAATGTGGGGGTCCGATAGGCGTTCCATTCTTTCTATTGTCCACAGCAGGGCGGACTTGATCTGCCGCGCAGCCGACATTTCGAACGGAGAAACTGCTGGGCGTTATCGCGAGGCGAATTAACTGCGTGTAAGGGACGATCACCTACGAAGAGCCTCGGCTTGTGTACTGATTGGGTTGGCTACTCAGCACGAAGCGAATCAATCGGATTCACATTCGCGGCCCGCATCGATGGAACGAGGCTGGCGAGCAAGGTGACCAACGCCAGGAGCGCCGCGGCGCCAGCCAGAGTCGCAGGATCGCGCGGCTTCAAGCCAAATAAGAGCGCGCCGGCGGCGCTGGCCGCAGCGAGGGACAAGGCTGCGCCCAGCACCAACCCAGCCAGCAGCAAGGTTGCGGCCTTACCGAGAATCATGGCCGTGATGCTGGCGCGAGGGGCGCCAAGCGCCATCCGTATGCCAATCTCGTTTGTTCGTTCGGTCACGGTATAGGACATGACGCCGTAGAGGCCGGTCATGGCAAGAAGCACAGCCAGCGCGCCGAAGAATCCTGAGAGGGTTGCGAGCAGCCGCTCCGGGAGTAATGTTTGCTGAATCTGATCCTGCAGTCCGTTGAAGTCAAAACTAATTCCTGAACTTATGTTGTGTAAGGTGTGGCGGATCGCCTGTTCCACTGTATCCAACGGCAGCCCGGACCGGACAAGCAACTGCATGCTATTGCCGGAATCTGCATCCTGCGCGAGCGCCAGGTAGGCTATCGGCTCGTTCGAGATCCGGACGCTGTGATACTTCGTATTCTTCACCAGGCCAACGATCAGGAACACTTGTTCCGGAGTTGACGGCGTGGCCTGACGCCGGAAGCGCACTCCCACAGGATTTGCGCCCAGGCCGAGCTTCCTGGCGAATGCCTCGTTGACGACGGCTACACGCGGAGACTGGAGAGTGTCGCGATCATTGAAATCGCGTCCGGCGACAAGCGGGATGCGCAGCGTGTGGAAGTAATTCGGGCTGACGCCACTGAAATTCGAGTTCTGCCGCTGGGGTGCACCCTGGGCGTCGATCCAGACTTCATTGTTCTGGCCGCTGCCACCTAAGGGAACACTGGTGGTGTCCGCTGCGTCGTCCACACCGGGAAGGGCGCGTATCCGGTCGAGCAGTTGCCGTTGAAAGACAGCGCGCGAACCCACAGGGATATTGAGCCGGGTGAAATCCAATCTCGCAACTAAGATGCCGTTGGTCTGGAATCCCGGGTCATCGACCAGCAGGTTGCGCAGGCTTCGAGTAAACAAAAGCGCACAGAACAGCAACACCAGGGAGAGAGCCACCTGTGAGACGACGAGCGCGCCGCGAAACCCGAGCCGTCCCCGGCCTGCCGTCATACCGCGGCCGGCTGTCTTCATTGCTTCAGTGGGAGACGTGCGGGCAGCCCGCAGCGCGGCAGCCAATCCGAAGAGCAGACTGGTCAGCAACGACATCCCGAGAAGAAAGGCAAAGAGGCACCAGTCCAGCCTGAAGTCGAGAGAAATGTCCAGATAGGAAAGCAGTCCGCGGCTCAACACCCAGGCCACGGCGACACCGGCCAGAGCTCCCACGGCCGTCAGCAGGAGACTTTCCGCGAGCACCAGGCGGATGAGCCTCCACTTGCCTGCACCGATGGCCAACCGCACGGCCATATCCCGATCGCGTGCCGTGGTCCGGGCCAGCATGAGGCTTGCCAGGTTGGCGCAGGTGATGAGCAGAACCAGGCCGGCGATGCCGAGGAGAAAGCGCAGCGGATCGGAATACGACTTGCGCAGCATGGAAACGCCTTCCGCCGAGGGTTCGGCGGTAAGCTGCATCGCAAGATAATCCTTCACGCTTTCCGCTGGATAGTCCGCACGCAGGGTGGAAGCGAAGATCCCGGGTGACAAAGCTTTCAGACGTGCTGCCTCCTGCTGCACTGTCGTTGTGGGATCGAGCCGGCCGATGATCGATAGCCACCAGTCGGTGCTCGAGTTGAGAATGCTCTTCGTCTCCAGATAGGGTTGTGCGCAGATGGGAACGGCTACGTCAAAGGTGTCGCCAACGGCAACGCCGAAGAAGTTTGCCGGTGTAACGCCGATGATCTCCACGGATTGGTCGTTGAGTCTGAGCTTTTCGCCCACTGCCGGGCGCCCGGCGAATTCTCGCTGCCAGAAGCCATAGCTAATGACTGCGCCCGGCAGCCCGCAGCCGGGCCGGTCATCCGCCGCCGTGAACAGTCGTCCCGCAACAGGATTGACGCCGAGAACATTGAAGAAATCGCCGCTTACGTAGAGGCCGTTCGCAAAATGGGCGTCGCCGCCCGAGTCACGCGAAAAGCCCGTCTCACTCCACGCAGCGATGCCGGAAAAACCGGGATGATCCTCGCGCAGTTTCTCCCAGATTGGATGGTTGACTACCGGGTAGCCGCTTGTAACATTTCCGCGCGCCTGGTCCATACTGACGACACGGACCTGCGCCAATTCCTGCGGATTCCTGACTGGTAGCGATTGCAGCAAGACGGTGTCGATCAGCTCGAAGATAGCCGTGTTAGCGCCAATGCCAAGCGCAAGCGTGGCGACCACGATGAATGCAAAGCCTGGATTCTTGATGAACACGCGGAGAGCGCTTCGCACGTCGTGCCAGAGGCTTTCGAGGCCGAGAGCGATGTCTTCGGCAGAGACGCGCTCGCGCGTGGCGGTTGGACTGCCGAATCGGATGCGCGCATCGCGTTCTGCTGCTTCGCGGGTCATGCCCCGGGCCAGGTTGTCGTCGATGCACATGGCCATGTGTTCCTGCAGCTCAGCGTCGATCTCCTGTTGCATCTTCGCGCGCTTACCCAACGAGAGAATCCTTCGAAACAATGCCATCGTTCACCTCATGCAAAACGCAAAAATTGCATCGACGCCTTTGACCACCTGGTTCCAGTTCTTTTCCCGGCTGCTCAACTGCGCCCGTCCAGCGCGGGTAAGCGCGTACCACTTGGCTTTGCAACAGAGATAGCTCGATCACCCCTACACCTGCCGTTTGTCCCCCTACTCGCCCCGCAGCGAGTCGATCGGATTGACATGCGCCGCCCGCATCGACGGAACCAGGCTGGCCACCAGGGTGACCACCGCCAACAACGCAGCAGCCCCCGCCAGCGTCACCGCATCCCACGGCTTCAAGCCGAAGATCAAGGTGCTGGCTTCGCGCGCGGCGATCATGGCCAGCCCAGTGCCCACAACCAGGCCAGCCAAAAGCATCAGGCAGGCATTGCGCAGCATGGCCGCGACAACGCGACCGCGGCTGGCTCCCAGCGCCATGCGAATGCCGATCTCCCGGCGGCGCTGCGCAAGGAAGTAGGAGAGGATTCCATGCAATCCAACCACCACCAGCAGCGCGGCCAGGATGCCGAAGAATCCTGACAGCCTCGCCATCATGCGATCTCCCACCAGATGGTCAACAACGTTCTGCTGCAGATTCGAAAACTGCACCTGCATGCCGGGATATTTCTGCTCCAGCATGTGCCGTACATCCCATTGCGCCACTGCCGGATCACGGGAAGCCATCAGTATCTCCATCCCCAAACCTTGCGCTGCTACCGGTAGCTGAGCCATCGGCACGTACGCCTGAATCTGCACCTCTTCTCGAAGATCGGAGTACTTCGTATCGGGAACAACACCGACAATCTGATAGGTTCGCTCGGGATATTGCGGCTCGGGACGCACGTGCACCCGGACACCCAGCGGCGAACCTGCGCCAACATACTTGCGAAGGAAAGCTTGGTTCACGATCAAAACCAGCGGGCTATGATTGGTATCGCGATCCGTGAAATTGCGCCCATGAAGCACTGGAATTTCCAGCGTGGCGAAAAAACTCGGAGAGACATAAGTGAATCGGCTGGGCCCATCCTGCGAGCCCACATCGATATGGTGTCCCCAGGTGGTGCCGTTCAAAGGAACATTCGTGGTCACGGCTGCGCTTACAATGCCCGGAATTGCAGCCACATCTGCCACCACTCGCCGCTTGTACTCCGCAAGCTCTTCCGGATTGATATGCGCCGTCCAAAAACCAAGGTGATCAACCGTGATGTTGCGCTCGCGTATTCCCGGATCGAGCGTCAACAAATTACGATAGCTGCGCACAAACAGCAACGCCCCCACCAGCAGCACCATCGAAACCGCGATCTGCAGAATGACCATGGCGCGCTGTGCAGAAAATCGCTCGCGGTTGCCGACTACGCCCCGTTCGCCCGACTTCAGCGACGACAGCGGCTCTGCGTTGGTGCTGCGCAACGCCGGCAGCGTGGCGAAGATCAGACAGGTCACAATTGCCGCCGCCGCCGCGAATAGCAGCACTCGCCAGTCAGGCACAATCGTCAGGTGAATCGTATTCTGGCTGGTGTCAAGCGAGTTGACCAGCGCGCGACTGAGCGGTTGCGCGACCGCTGCGCCCAGCATCGCGCCGCACCCTGCAAGCAGCCCGCTCTCCAGCAGTATCTGACGCAGCAGCCGCCCGCGTGAGGCCCCCAGGGCCATGCGGATGGCGAACTCGCGCTTCTTCACACTGGCCCTCGCCAGCATCAGGTTGGCCAGGTTCGCGCATGCAATCAGCAGCACCAGTCCTGTAATCGCCAGCAGCATCTTCAGCGAAGAACTGTATTGATCGCGCAGATAGCTGACTCCGGCGCCGGCCGGATACGCTGCCAGGCGATATGCTTTCCATGTCTTCAAGTCCTCGCTGCTGTATCCGGCTGGCGCAGTCTTTTCAAACAGCCCAGGGCTCAGCGCGTTGAAATATTCCGTGGCCTGCTTCAGGGTCCATCCCGGCTTCAGACGTCCCATCACCGAATAGACAAACGCTTCCCCGCGCGGATGGGCTGGCGTGCAGTTCGCGTATGCAAGATCGAAGCGGTCACCGACAATCATGCCAAAAAAGGATGGCGGTGTAACTCCTAACACCTGCACCGATTTTCCTTCGGCAAGGATGGTGGTGTTGGCGGTGATCGGCTCGCTCGCCATCTGGGATTTCCAGAATGAGTCACTGGCCACCACTCGGTTCGGAATGCAACTGCCCTCGTCCTGCGGTTCGATCAGGCGTCCCTGCGTGGGAGTGACTCCAAGCACGTTGAAAAAATCTCCGCTCACCTCCAGCACGTTCACGCTGCGTGATTGGCCGTTCAAGCCCACCTGGAAAGTATCCGTGCGCCAGGCAAAGACGCCGGAAAACGGATCATGGTGTTCTTTCAATTGTTGCCACATGGGTACGGTGAAATCGGAGAACGCCGTGTCCGTGATTCCGAATCCGCGATTGCCTCCGACGATCCGCAGCTCCGCCAATTCTCCGGGATGCGCGATCGGCAGCGCCCGCATTTCAACCGCGTCGATCAGCTGGAAGATGGCCGTGTTGGCGCCAATGCCAAGCGCAAGCGTGGCGACCACGATGAATGCAAAACCTGGATTCTTGACGAACACGCGCAGGGCGCCGCGCACATCGTGCCAGAAACTTTCCAGGCCAAGCGCCGCATCTTCCGCCGACACCCGCTCGCGCATGGCCGTCGGACTGCCGAATCGCATGCGCGCATCGCGCTCTGCGGCTTCGCGGCTCATGCCCCGGGCCAGGTTGTCGTCGATGCACATGGCGATGTGTTCCTGCAGCTCCGCGTCGATTTCCTGTTGCATCTTCGCGCGCCGTCCCAGCGAGAGAATTCTTCGAAACAGTGCCATGGTTCACCTCATGCAAAACGCAGAATTGCGTCGACGCCTTTGACAACCTGGGTCCAGTTTTTTTCGCGGCTGGTGAGCTGCGCGCGGCCGGCGCGGGTGAGGGCGTACCACTTGGCTTTGCGCCCATACTCGGTAACAGCCCAGTTGGCGCGCACCCAACCGTGCTGTTCCATTCGGTGCAGCGCGGGGTAGAGTGAGCCTTCTTCCACTACGAGGAGTTCGTCGGTGACGCGCCGGATGTGCATCACGATGCCGTAGCCGTGCATGGAACCAAGTTGTGAAAGAGTCTTGAGGATGAGGAGATCGAGCGCGCCCTGCAGATCATTCTTTGCCATAGGTCTTACCCTAGTCAGCGAGGGTAAAGCAAGCGTAGCGCTGGCACACCCTAGCTGTCAAGGGGACGAGAGACTCTTGGGCGCAGTCGGTCCATGGCGTAACTGGAGTCAGCCGTTCAGAGGGGAGCCGACATTTAACCGGAGCGAGCAGAAACAGCAGTGCCTCCACGACGGTCGGGATGACAAGACTTTTACTGGATCACAAAGCTGTTCTTCATCCCCACTTAAACCAAAGGATGGCTTGAATCGCCACCGTGGGAATTCTGCGGGGCGGGGCGGATCCGTTAGGAGTCGGGGCGTTCGGGATGCCACGGGTCGATGGGATCGCGATGCAGGCGGTCCTCGCGATCTTCCTCTTGCTCCTGCTGACGGCGCTTTTCCTGTTCTTCGCGTTCCTCGCGGCCATCGCTCATGGGAAAAAATCCTCGCTGCGACTAGTGTAAGAGGGTGGCGGGTCGCTGGGGAGGCGCAGATTCTGTTACTTCATAACGTGTTTGAAGCGAAGTGGAAGAGGGCGGCATCCCATGAGGAGAAGTATTTCTTTTGATACAAGTACAAACATCCTTCCAGGAAACCTCAGCTCGCCGCGGCCAGCTCCGCTGCGAGCCGAACAAAAACAGGTTCCTCGACTTCGCTTGGAATGACAAATCTTTGTAGAGAATTTGAAATTCACACATCAGCAATGAAATTGCGAACAGGAGAGAACGTGAAAACGCGCACATTGGGAAAGAGCGGACTGAAGGTGTCGGAACTGGGATTCGGCGCCATGGGAATGAGCTTTGGACTGGGGCCGGCAAAAGACAAGAAGGAAATGATTGCTCTGCTGCATGCGGCGGTGGAGCGAGGGGTGACGTTTTTCGATACGGCGGAGGTGTACGGCCCGTTCGCGAACGAAGAACTTGTCGGTGAGGGGCTGGCTCCGTACAAGGGAAAGGTTGTGATTGCGACAAAGTTTGGGTGGGAGGGCAATCCTGCTGACGGCGGCAAGTGGAATGCGCTGAACAGCCGGCCGGAGCATATTAAGGAAGTGGCGGAGTCGTCGCTGAAGCGGTTGAAGGTGGATGCGATCGATCTGTTCTATCAGCATCGTGTGGACCTGAATGTGCCGATTGAAGACGTGGCGGGCGCGGTGAAGGAACTGATCCAGCAGGGCAAGGTGAAACATTTTGGACTGTCGGAGGCGGGGGCGAAGACGATTCGTCGGGCGCATGCGGTGCAGCCGGTGACGGCGCTGCAGAGCGAGTACTCGCTGTTTTGGCGAGAGCCAGAAGAGACAGTGATGCCGACGCTGGAAGAACTGGGGATCGGGTTTGTTCCGTTCAGTCCGCTGGGCAAGGGATTTTTGACGGGGAAGATTGACGCGAATACGAAATTCGACAGCACGGATTTTCGCAGCATCGTGCCGAGGTTCAGCGAGGAGAATCGCACGGCGAACCAGGCGCTAGTGGATGTGATCCGCAAGTTTGCGGAGAAGAAGAAGGCGACGCCGGCGCAAATCGCGCTGGCATGGCTGCTGGCGAAAGCGCCGTGGATCGTGCCGATTCCGGGAACTACAAAATTGGAGCGTTTGGAAGAGAATCTTGGAGCGACGAAGATTGAGTTGAGCGATGATGATGTGCGTTCGCTGGAGGAGGCGTCGTCCGGGGTGAAGATCGAAGGGGCACGTTATCCGGCGTTCCATGCTTCGCTGGTGGGACGGTGAGCGAGCAGAACTAGAGGAGAGGCGATGGAGATTCAACGAGTAGGAACGCAGGCGTCGATCAAGGGACCTGCGGACTGGTTCACGGGAACGGTGCGATTCGACCGGTTATTTGAGGCGCCTGAGCCGGCGCGGGTGGCGGGTGCGAGTGTGACGTTTGAGCCGGGTGCGCGGACGGCGTGGCACACGCATCCGCTAGGGCAGACGCTGATTGTTACGGCGGGCTGCGGGAGAGCGCAACGGTGGGGTGGTCCGGTGGAAGAGATTCGGCCGGGGGATGTGATCTGGTTTTCTCCGGGGGAGAAGCACTGGCATGGAGCGGCGGCGACGACGGCGATGACTCATCTTGCGATTCAGGAAAAGCTGGATGGGAAGATGGTGGACTGGATGGAGATGGTGAGCGACTCGCAATATGAGGGCGGGGATTGAGCGAGGCGGCGTAGGAATTTTTCGGGCGCGCGGCTTAGGCGGTCAGGCCCACTTTTGCAGTTGCGGGTAGCGGGCGTAGATGCGGCGCTGATTGGCGGGGGAAAGTTGGGCGAACCGGATGGGCTTATCCTGCGGGCGTGTTTGTTTCTGATTGAGGACGTTCATCAGGCTCCACTCGCGTTGCGGATGATCCGGTTCGTGCGCGGGAAGATCGTAGCGGGTGAAATCGATGACCATGTGCGGGCCGTTGCTCTGCCAGTTTTGCAGCAGAGCCAAACGGAACTCGTCATTCATGAACCACCAGATTTCCAGATCTTTTTCGGAGCCGGGTGCGCCGGTACCTTTGGCATCGAAGCGGTAATTGAGCAAATTGTTGTTGGGATTGTGAGTGCGCCACTTCATGCCGAACTCGCCTTCGGTGAGGACTTGGGTGTCGGGCCATCGATCGCGAACGGCCTGCAGCCACCAGGTGAGGTCGTTGTCGTGGCCGATCGATACTTCCCAAATGCCGGTGACCCATCCGAGGCCGTTGAGCGCGTGGCCGCGATCGAAGTGCATGGCGGTGGTGGCCATCATCTCGCGACGGCCGGCAACTTGGCCTAAATCGCCGACGGTTTCGATGGGGCCGACGCCCATGCGACTATTGAATCCACCTTGAAAACCATTGCGGCGAGCGGCGAGAAAATCGCAGGTCCATCCATCGAGGCAAACGCAATCGATAAAGTCGGCGGGACCCTGCGCGGGTTTTAGATAATGCTGACGGCTGGGATAGTAGGGGTAGCAGATGCCGCCGTCGCCATCGCCATTGTCGATGCCGTGCTGGCTCCAGATCTGACCCTGGCAGACGTGAATGCCTTCTTCGGTCGCGAGGAAGCGCTGATTTTCCGCATCCATAAAACCGGCGATCAGCGACTGCGGGCGATAGCCGTTGCCGACCATGTTCGACACAAGCTTGAGCGCGTTGTGGATGGTGACGCGAATTTGCTCGCGCGTGTTGTACATGGGCGCGAAGTAGCCGCCGGGGATGAAGGTGATCTCGTCACTATAGCGATCGTGGTAGGAAGCGAGCAGGCGGCGGGCTTGCTGATATTCGGCGCGAGTATCGTTGAGCGCGAGCCAGCTGATGGCCCAGGTCATTTTGCCGTTGGGACAGCCGCGGGCGAAGGCTTCGCGGCGGGAGCGGATGTGCTGCGGGGCTGTTGAGGGCGGATTCATCCTGACCGATGGAGCGGGTGGGGGAGACTTCAATCTGATTGACGCGGACGACGGAGATGTGGGTGAGGAAGCGTCCTCGGAGCGGGTCTGCGGAGGCGGCGAACGCGGGAAGGGCGAGGGCGGTGGCGGCGCCGGTGGCGCGGCGGAGGAATTTTCGTCGAGTCCAGAGAGGGTGGGTCACGATTCAATTTGACTACATAAGGTAGGGGCAGGCAGCTTGCAGAAAGTATCCCTCTCAGGCCGACGGAAGGTTTAATGGGTCACCGGCCAGCTTTACATGGTGGATCAGCGTTGTTCGGATCACAATCATCTTCCACGCAGAATTTCGCTTTTTATGCCGGGATCGTCAGAAATATAGAAAATGGGCCCTTTGGTGCGATGCTCAATAATCTCAGGCACACCACTTACGACAACTAACACGTACCCATGGTAATCAGATACATTTCCAACCGGCTTATCGTATCCACTGACCTCTTCTAATATGTCTCCGCGTCTGTTCCTCAAGATAAATTTCGCGTTGGGTCCAAAAGGGTTCGAGTAGTAGTTAAGGGTGAGTGAAACATCTTGCCGTTTGACCGTCGAAGGAAGATTTATCCAGACCGGAAGTCGGGACTTATCTGACAGCTGAAAGCTAGATTCAAGACAGCCAGTCAGCAAACAGCAACCGCTTAATAAGATCACGGCGAGTAAAGGACCGATATGTTTCAATTGAATGCCCTCCCTCGCATGAGATCTCCATCATCCTACATGACGCCAGTTGATTGACGGCTTGAATGGGGCACCTACCGTTTTGGGCAGCGGGAGGTGGTGAAGGACTGGATTTGCTGGATTAAGTTCTTACCGGCGTCGGGAGTGCTGATGGGGAGAAAAAATGTTTTGGTGTTGCCGGCAAAGTCGAGCAGGCCATTGGTCGACCTGGTTTCATTGATAGAAGAATCGCTGGCGATGATCTTGAGCCAAGTGAATGCGCAGGACGGCCGGGTAGCGCAGACTGAGTTTGTCCCATTCGAGATGGCAACCGGCGGAGCCTCGACGAGCGAAAAGGATAGCGCGAGGCTATGCGTGAGAGGAATCGTCGCGGAATATTCCTCGTCATCTTCTGCGGCGCCTGTGGGTTGTTTCTTCACCACTCCGGAGTAGCGGTCCGCAAGGATGAAATCGATATCCAACGAGCACCCATTCAACTTTGCGTCCTTAATAAATCCATCGACGGAACCCTGGTAGGTTACGTGCTCGTTGTCTGAGTCGACGAAGGACTGGGTGTAGAAGAGATAGGTGCCTGCGCGTTCTTCGGTGTGAAGCGCATCGAGCAATGAACTTTCCGCAGATGAAGGCGGCGTGGCTCCAATAACCTTTCCAGTTTGGCAAAAAAGCTGCGGTCGAACGTGGCTGAGAATCAGCAGGCAGGCGACGATGGAACCGGCACGCTTTTGCAAGGGCGTTCGCTCCTTGGCATCGGAGAGCGGCGTTTGTGGGTTACGCGCCGACGGCAGAAATTGGGGTCCGCGAATTAGTCGATGGGGGAGTCGATGCTATGGAAGACGTTTTTGATTTGCATTGGTGAGCGCGTGGGGGCGAGCGTTGCGGCGATCAGGGTATCCCGCGCTTCGAAAAGGACGCGAAGGATGGGGCACCCACGGTTATTTAGAGGGTGGATGGCTCACAGAAAGTACCCCACTCAAGCCAACAGACGGCTTGAATGGGGTACCGGCTCTTTAGCTAGACGTGCTTTAGTTGATGGTCATGGTGGACATGTACATCTGGTAGCTGGCGGTGCCGCCGTCGAAAAAATCTCCGGTGAACAGGAGGGTTGGCGTCACGCCGTGATCGATGGTGTCGTTCAAAATGACGGGATTGTAATAACCCTGGGTCGGCCAATGGGTCCTATTGACCAGCGACCATGGGCCCCAGGGGTGCGGGGCTTCATACACTAGCCAGGTCGTATCGTAGGTTGTGCCCGGGTTGCCGGCGCCTCGCGGATAGAAGAAGGTGAGCAAGAGGTAGCGATTGAGGGCGGGGACATATTGCACGTTGGCCGTTCCGAGCTCGCCGTAATTGGAAAGAATGGGCTGCGCGTTGGCCTGGGTTGACGTCCAGCCAGTGTCGAGCGATCCATCGCCGCCGACATAATATTGATAGTCACCCGCCCGAAGGCGCGAAATTTTTGCACGCGGAACCCGCGCGAGGTAGTAGGCGTTGCCGCCTCCGTTCGTGGGGCCGCCGCCATTCCATGCACCCTCGTTGGCAATCAGGTAGATGTAGGCGTTGGCATTGTCATGCCGATTGACCGCCGCGGTGTAGCCGAGGGTGCCATCGTCGGCGCCATACATGACAAACGCGGCAGCTCCGAAGGCGCTGGGGCTGGCGCCAAACATGGAGGCGCTGGGCGGGCTGGTGGGATTGCCCATGGGATTGAATACAGTGGGAGTCTGGAAGTTGTTCCAGGTTTGACCCTTGTCGGGACTCCATGCGATTTGCCCGGCGTTCTGCTCGAGCACGATGTGGTCGCCTTGCAGTTGGCGGCCGAGCGCCATATAGATATTTCCGGCCATGCAGAACAGGCCAGAGTCCTTCTGGGAGCGATGGTCATCGCCGGTTCCGGAGCAGCACAGGCCATAGTTCTGCATGAAGTTGATAGTCATTCCGGCCAGCGGCGACTCCGAAGTGAACTTTCCGATGGATAGCGAACTGCTGGCGAGTGTGTTGACGGGGGTCCCGTTCTGCTGCCAGGGCTTCTTCATATCTCCCACAGTGAAGTAGGTGATGCCATCGTTCGACTTGCAGTTATAGAAGGTGTCCGCGCTGCCCTGATCTCCGGGATCGATGGAGTTGTAGCTGGAGATGGGCCCGAAGGAGACGCTCGAGATCGGCGTGCTCGCAGCAGCGGCGGTCGTCGCGAGAGAGAATGTTGCCGTCGCCGATCCGTCAGAGTTTGTCGCGGAGATCTGGCAGTTGTATGTGGTGGATGGAACCAGGCCCGCCACTACGTCTTGTTGGCTGGTGGCGCTGACCAGTTCGTTGTCCACTGCCTCGATGGGGTACTCGCCTGGCGTGGTCCCGCAGGCCAGCCACGAGGTTACCGCAGTCTGCGACTGGTAGGCGGCAACAATGGTGGTCGCATCGCTGCTGTAAGTGAGGCCGGAAATTGCCGGGCCGGCTTTTGTATTGGTGCCTGAGGCGGTGGTCGAAACCGGCGCGCTGCCTGGTGAGCCGCAAGCCGTTAAACAGACCAAGAGCAGAAGCAGGGGGAAACGTACTACATGCATGCAATGTTGTCCAGTAGGTACACGTCGGCCCTGTGGGCGACGTGGGGAACCGCATGAATTATGCGATTCCCCACCTATTTGTAATCAAAGAAGTTAATGTCAATATACTTCCAAATAAAGCGATATTGGCCTCGCAACTTTGGATTCCCTGGTTACTTTAGTCCCAGTCACCGTTATCACAGCAGAACGGGACACAGGCGGAATGTCGCGGCGGTGACGAATGCGCCGCGAGTCGCCAACAATAGAAGGGCGATCCACCTCGGAAGGTGGCGGGCATGCGTCGTGTGCGCGGGCGGCGTACAATTGGCCAGCCCGAGACCCGCACGCAGGGGCTCGGCGAAAGAGGACGATGCATGATCGGTGAACAGATCGGTGAAACCAAAGGCAAGCGACTGTTGCGGCGGGTAATTTCGACAGATCCAACAACGGTAGAAGTGACGTTTGAAGACAGCGGCCACATGCTGGGAGTTGCGACGACGGGGCTGGGTACATATACATCTGTGGTTGGCCTGGATGGTTCGATCTTTGGCGACGGCCAGGGACTAAGCATGACTCAGGAGGGCGAGGCCATCACCTGGAGGGGAACGGGATTCGGCAAGTTTGGGGCAGAAGGAGCCACGAGCTACCGCGGGATGCTGTTCTTCAAGACATCCTCACAGAAGCTGGCGCGGCTGAACAATCTGTGTGCAGCGTTTGAGTACGACTCGGATGGCTCCGGGAATACAGTTTCAAAGCTTTGGGAATGGAAGTAGGAGCTCCGCAACACAATCCTCCCCCGCGCTTTCCGCAACACCATCTGGGACGCACATCTCTGCGGCAAATCTTCGAATCTTAAAACATATGCGGCGGTCGGAGCGGCGGACCGAGGCATAGAATAAAAATTCCAACGGCGGGGTTGCGCCGGAGTTAGCTGCGTGGGGGTGAATCATGAGTCCTTACTCCAGACGAGAATTTGTGAAGGCGGGGCTGGCGGTGGGTGCGCTGGCGAGTGTCGGAAGTTTGCCGCTGACGGCAGAGCGGCGGACGGCGACGGATATGGTGACGCTGGGCAAGTCGAACGTGCGGGTGACGCGGCTGGCGTTTGGCACGGGGACGTTCAGCGGGCAGGTGCAGCGCGACCTGGGGCAGAAGGAATTTACCCGGCTGGTGCGATATGCGCATGAGCGGGGGATTCGTTTTTTTGAGACGGCGGAGTCGTACGACGATATGCATCGCATGCTGGGAGTGGCGCTCGAGGGCGTGCCGCGCGACAGCTATCAGTTGATGTCGAAGGTGACGACCACGCCGGGCGTGAATGCGATGCAGAAGATTGATGCAGCTGCGGCGGCAGGCGAAGACGGAGTACTTCGACATTATGCTGCTGCACTGGCAGCACTCGGGGACGTGGCCGGTGGATACGATCGCAGTGGCAGGACGGCATTGATGAGGCAGAGCATAAGAAGGCGGTGCTGTCTCGCGGAGCTTCTGTGCATGGGCTGCCGGCGCTGCGGCAGGTGCCGGGCGATTCCTGGCTGGATGTGGCCATGATCCGGATGAATCACAAAGGCGTGCGCATGGACGCGGAAGATTACGCGACCGACGGCCTGGGCAATGTGCCGGAGGTGGTGAAACATGTGGAGCAGGCGCGGGCCAAGGGGATGGGCGTTATCAGCATGAAGCTGGTTGGTGAGGGCGTGTTTAACCGCGAAGATCGGCAGAAGGCGATGAAGTTCGCGTTTCGTAATGCTGGCGTGGACAGCGTGACGGTGGGGTACAAGAACACGCAGGAGATTGACGAAGCCATTGATAATTTGAATATGGCGCTGGCGTAGACGGGGAGCGCGCGGACCGGGAACGATGCGAGTACGAGGCGGCGCGGCGCGCGTGATTTCAGGGAGCAGAGGAGTGGGCGGGATGGCGGCAGTGCAACTGGATCCGAAGTCGACGGCGCTGGTGTTGATTGATTTGCAGAATGGAATTATGGGGCGAACGCTGGCTCCGCATGCGGCGAGCGATGTGGTAAAGCGCGCGGCGAAGCTGGCCAATGCGGTGCGGTCGAAGGGCGGCACGGTGGTGTATGTGCGGGTGGATGTGTCGGACTTTTTGCATTTGCCGGTGGATGCTCCGACGCGGGATCCGAATGCGCCGCCGCCACCGCCGACGGCGTCTGAGCTGGTAGCGGACTGCGGCTACCAGGCGGGGGACCTGCTGATTACCAAGCGGCAGTGGGGCGCGTTTTATGGGACCGGGCTCGACCAGCAATTGCGGCGTCGCGGGGTGCGAACGATTTTGATGGGCGGCGTGGCGACAAACTTTGGCGTGGAGTCGACGGCACGAGTGGCGTATGACCGCGGGTTTGAGCTGGTGTTTGTGGAGGATGCGATGTCGAGCATGAGCGATGAGCTGCATCGCTTCGCGGTGCAATCGATCTTTCCGAGGATGGGGCGGGTAAGAACCACAGAGGAAGTGATCAAGGCGCTGGGGTAGGTTTTTTGGGTGGATTGCTGCGGAAAATACCCCACTCAAGCCAACCGAGGGCTTGAATGGGGCACCATGCCAAGACGGGTTGTGGTGCTGGGCCAGCTTGAAAAATCAGTGACCGAGGAGCGGATAAAAGCCTACGCCGTAGCCGATGTAGTAGATCGTCATGACTGACATCAGCACCGCCCCCACAATCCGTATAGAACGATCAATTTTTCCTTGGGGTTCGTTTGGGCGGGGTTTTATTCCGCTGCGCCACAGCTTGAAGCAGGACGCAGCCCAGAGCAGTAGTACGATCCACCCAAAGATATTTGTGTTGATTTTCATGCCAGCCATACTCTCATGGCTTCATCAAATTCCACAAGAACTTTTATGTCCCCACGTCTAGCTAGATAACCCAGGTTCCATCTCATTGCATGGGGGTTATTTTTTGCGGGTTAGGAACATGTGGGTGGCGGCGGGAGAGGCTATGTGGTTGGTGAGTTCGTAGCCGAGCGCGGGGAGATCGAGGTCGCGGAAGATGCTTTCTCCGCGGCCGATGAGGACTGGGGAGGAGACGAGATGCATCTCGTCGATGAGGCGGGCGCGCAGATATTGCTGGATGGTCGAGGTGCCTCCGCCGAGGCGAACATCCTTACCGTTGGCGGCGTCGACGGCTTGTTGGAGCGCGCTGTGAATGCCGTCGGTGACGAAGTGGAAGGTGGTGCCTCCCTCCATGGTGAGGGGCGCGCGGGCATGGTGGGTGAGAACGAAGACGGGCACGTGGTAGGGAGGGTTGTCGCCCCACCAGCCTTTCCAGGAGTCGTCGGGCCAGGGGCCGCGGACGGGGCCGAACATGTTGCGGCCGAGGATCCAGGCGCCGACATTTTCAAAGCCGCGCTCGGCCAGGTCGTTATCCATGCCGGTTTCGCCGCCGGGCTGGCCGGTCATTTGATGATGGGAGCGAGTGGCGAATACCCAATTGAAGACTTGCATGGCGCCGACGCCGAGCGGATTCTCGAGGGTCTGATCCGGACCGGCGCTGTAACCATCGAATGAAATAGAAAAGCAGTTGACGCGAAGCTTCGACATTGCAGCTCCTTCACGGGCGATATGGAAGCAGTGTACGACAGCCGATGCGGGCGAGGGAATCGGGGGGAGCAGCGGCAAAGGTTGCTCGAAGGTGCATGAATAGGGGCGTTTTATGCACAGTTTGTCCGCGATTTGCACCGAAATAAATCCGTGGATACGCGGAAGTCTCGTGGCATACTCTTTTCAACGGAAGAGAAATCTTTCAGAGAAGAGAGTGGAACAGAAGCCAGTCCGGGGGGATCGGCGACGAAACCCGATTCGGGCAACCGAAGAGGACAGGCGGACGGAAAGCTACCACAACATGAAAGACCGGAAGGCGGATGGCGGTGCGGGCTCTGCTCGCAATTCCTAAGCCGGAAGGGATGACAGAGTTGTGGTCTGGTCACCGAAACACCAGATCTTCGAAAGATCGGATCGCTGGGGGCGAGTTCTCGCAAGAGGATTCGCCCTTTGGCATTTGTGGGGAGTTCCAAAGACCCCACTCAAGCCAAAAGCAGGCTTGAATGGGGCACCCGCCATTTACCGGCAGGTCACTGGTTTTGATTTTTTCTGCGAGGTTAGCTTTGGACAGGAGAGACCAAAGTGAAACGTGAACGAATGCTGCAAATCTTCCTGATTGTCCTGGGGCTATTGTTTCTGGCTTTAATCTATTTTCTGTACACAGATCTATGGCAAGCGAAGTGGCTTCTCCAATCGCACAATGAAGTCGAGCCGATGTTCTTAAGCGTTTTCATCGTGCTGGGACCTTTCTTGCTGGTTGCAGCCAGAAACCCGTCCGCGCATCGCTCGCTGATTGCCTTCACAGCCTGGTGGTGTCTGGCGCATTCTGCCGTAATGGCCATTGAAACTAAACAAGCGTGGAACCGTGGAATGCATCGAGACTTTAAGGATGTTGTGATCTTCGCCGTGATTGGGTTGATTTTGCTGGCGCTTTCACCCCCTCGCCGAGAAAGAGCGCAGCCAGATCGCAATCATTGAGAACCGAAAACCCAGGCTCTCATCGGAAAGTATCCCACTCAAGTTAACGGTGGATCGCCGCGGCGACCGAAGGATGGGCACTCCGGAGCCGTGAGTTTTCCATCCCACACTTCGCAGAGAACGCGAAGGATGGGGCACCCTCATTTGTTGATGGCCACCAGCTCTAAAGATCGCAGGCGATGCGCAGAATCCCATGTCTCAGAAGCGACGGTTGGGGCACCCTGATTTACGGCTGGGCCAAGGGTCATCCACCCCACTCAAGCTAACAGAAGGCTTGAATGGGTCAACTGCCATTGAATGAATTGGCCGTCGGTGGGCGCCCGCCAGGCGATCAGAGGAGGAAGGGAACGAGGGCGGCGGTATGTCGAGCATAGGTAGCATACGTCTCGCCGAACTGGGAGCGCATCCACTGTTCCTCCATGCGGAGCTTGAGCCACAACGCGAGGAAGACGAGGGCGAAAGCGATGAATCCGCGCACCTGGGAAATTGCAATCGCCGTGCCGAGGAAGCCGGTCAGAATGCCGGTGTAGATGGGGTGACGGACCACGGCATAGGGACCGGTGGTGATCAGCTCGTGGCCCTGCTTAATAGTGACGGAGCGGCTCCAGTTGCTGCCGAGGTGCTCGCGCGCCCAGACGGCGAAAAGAATGCCGGCGACTGTGACGGCAGCTCCCAGCCAGAAGGGCCAAAAACCAACCGGCCAGAGCGGGAGGTAAAGCCAGCGCAGTGGGATGCGAGTTGTCGAGACGAGGACGATCGCAATCAGGAAAATGAGAACGCGGAAGCTGCGCGAGACTGCGGGCTCGAGACGCTGCGTGGTTTTGGTATGGACTGCTTTAATTTGCCAGTAGAGAAGGAAGGCGATCCAGACCACGGGAAAGAAAGATTCGTATAACCAGAGCATATGGACCTCCGGTCGCTACAAGTAAGAGCCATTGGGTTCGTTCGCGTTTCCGTCGCTCTTTGTCCTGGTACAGTTATCGATTCGAGGCTCCGCAGATTTCAAATTCATAGATTTGAAAAAGGAGGGTAGACGCTCCGTTGAACGGAATACTAACACGCCCCTTCGCAAAGAACGCGAAGAATGGGATAGCCGCATTTATAGACAACGGAAAATGGGTACGCTAGTCGAGGCGGACGAGGTAGGCTTGGCCTTCGACGGGTTGCAGGATGCGGGCGATTTGTTCGGCGGCGGTGTGCGACTGGCCGTAGGGGCGGATGCGGACCCAGTAGCCGGTGGCGCCTTTGAAGTCGATGACGTTGGCGCTGGGATATTCGCGCTGCAGTTGCTCACGGAGTCGTCGAGCGTCGTGTTCATGATGGAAGACGCCGATCTGGACGCACCATTTTCCTGATGAAGAGACGGAGGATGGATAGCGGAGCACGTCGATGCGGACGCGCGCGGTACCGGTTCGCCAGACGCCGATTTTGACAGCGGCGGCGCGGGACAAATCCAAAATGCGGCCGCGAACGAAGGGTCCGCGATCCGAAATGGTGACGACGACTGACTTGCTGTTGGACAGATTGGTGACGCGGACGATGGTGCCCATGGGCAGGGTGCGATGGGCGGCGGTCATGCCTTCTTCATCATAGATCTGGCCATTGGCGGTACGAGCGTTGTGGTAGGGCGCGCCATACCAGCTGGCAATTCCAATTTCAGTGTGAAGCACGGGGCTGGTTGATTCCGGAACGCGTTCGGGAAATGCCGTCGGTGGAGCTTGCCGAGTGGGCGGCGGCGGTGGTGCGGCGGCCTGAACATGATGATGGCGGCAGCCGGAGACGGTGAGGCACAGAACGAGCAATCCGGGTAAAACAATGCGGAGGGAGTGCAGGGGATTCCGAAGCTTCACAGTTTCTAATGCTATCGTGTTGCGGCGGGGATGAGAGAGCTTTGGCAGCGAATGAGCATTGTCAATTGAGATGCCACGGGAGGAAACACTTGTTTTCACAGTGGATTGCGAGATTCCCACCCGGCGGAAGGCGACAGCCTGCATCTTAAGAGAAGAAAATGAATCTATCCACGTATGATCAAACAAATCTGCACGGACATGGATGCAAACCTTTGATAACGAACTGCATCCGGGAACGTCTAAGGCTTACCTATTTAAGACCTGGCAGGAGTAAATTTTGCGACGCCTGATCTCGGCTTGCTGTTTATGGATGGTGGTGTTTGCGGCAAGTTCGATGCTTGGACTCGCGGTATCCCCAGCCGAGTTACCGGATGCCCCCGAGCCACAGAATGCGCATGTGAGTGCGCCGCCGAGCGCCGGGTCTTCCAGCCTGGTTGGAACGGTGGAGGATATGCACGGCAGGCCGATTGCGGGCGTGGTGGTCACGGCGGCGCAAGCCAACGAGAAGGCAGGGAAAACGGCCACGGTGGATGAGAAGGGAGCGTTTACGATCTCTGGTCTTACGCCGGGCACCTATACCGTGTCGATCACGTTGCCGGGACGCGCGCCGCAGGTGGCGACGCAGGTGGACCTGGGAGCGCGGGAAGAGCAGGAACTGCCGATTGTGACGGAGCGGAATCCGCACTCAACGACGACAGTGCAAGTGAATGCCAACCTGACCGAAGTGGCGACGGCGCAGGTGCATTTGCAGGAGAAGCAGCGGATTCTGGGGGTGGTACCGAACTTTTACACCACTTACCTGTGGGATTCCGCACCCCTGACGCCGAAGTTGAAGTTCAAGCTGGCGCTGCGGGCGGAAATCGATCCAATTGAATTTGCCGTCGACGCAGGGGTGGCCGGAGCGGAGCAGTATCACAACACTTTTCCTGGATATGGAGGCGGCTGGGAAGGGTACGGGAAGCGATTCGGAGCTGCGTATGCGGATTCCGTGATCGGCGCGATGCTGGGGCGGGCGCTGTTTCCGATCTGGTTCCATCAGGACCCGCGCTACTTTTACCGCGGCACGGGGACTGTGCATTCGCGCATATGGTACGCGCTGGCGCAGACGGTGGTGGCGCGCGGCGACAATGGCGAGATGCAGCCGAACTACTCGCACGTGCTGGGGAATTTCGTGACGGCTGGCATTTCGAATGTGTATCGCGCTCCCAGCGATCGCACCTTTGACCTGACGATGCGGAACGCGTTGATTGTGACGGCGGGCGACGCAGCGGGAAATCTGTTGCGAGAATTCATCTCACGTCCCTTCACGTCGAATGTGCCGAATTTTGCCAACGGCAAGAAAAGCGGCCAAGACTCGAAGTAATCGCCGGATCGCCCGGTAAGGCAACTTTTTCTCTTCTGAAATGGTCTATCGTAAAGACACACAATACTCAGACGCTCGGGGATGGTCTGATTCAGTCGGGGAAAAATCCGCTGTGGATTATCATCCGGTATCCGCCGCGGCGGAAAGCCATACCCTGATACGGATCAGACTGCATCGAAGTATTGATGTGTTTGGTGGTCGAGGCGGGGCGGTCCGACCACTCTGGTCTGCGCTCAATTTCGCTTCAGGTCAATTCCATCGCGGACAAAGGAATGTCAGGGAGAGAACTGGCGGCTCACATTGCAGTTGTGCTGGTGTTGCTGATGCCGTCGGGAGTGCTGGCGCAGTTGCCGGATGCGCCGACGCTGGCAGACAGTGTGCAGGGGGCGCGATCTTCCGCAAGCGAGCTATCTGCAATCCAGAACAGTTTGGAACGCGAATGGACGTCACGTACGGCAGGGTGGCCGGCAGAGACGGTGGGTGCATTCTCGAGTTCTGTCAAGGGATCGCGAGAGGTTGCGTTCGCCGAGGTCGACGGATTCGACGCGCAACAATCTTTTGCTCCTTCGCCGAAGGGGAAACTTCAACCTACACTTTCTAGCAGCACCGCATTTATGGGCGCTATTCCCGGAGGAGCGCCGGCGTTGCACAGTGGCTGCCCCGTGAATTTTTGCCCGATTTCTGCCGTGGACATGTGTTGCGAGGCCAAGTCGTCGCCATTCGTGCAGTATTTGAAGTGGCCCGACGTGGTTCCGCTGACGGCGCACGACAATTTGCGGTCCGCGGTGCGCGGCGTGATCGATCCATTCAACCTGATGACGATTGCGGCCGACGCGGCGATCGGGATTGGGTCGGACTCCCATACTGCGTATGGGCCGGGATTTGAAGGCTTTGCAAAGTACGCGGGCGTGAGCTTGACGGAAGACATGACGGGAGAATTTTTCGGGACGTTTCTGGTGCCGTCGCTGATGCATCAGGATCCGCATTATCATCGTCGGCCGTATGTGTCGATCAAGCGGCGATTTCTGCATACGTTTACGGCGGTGGTGTGGTCGCAGAGTTACACCGGCAAGCCGATGTTCAACTACGCCAATATCTTTGGCGGAATTGCGACGGCAGTGGTGAGCAATACATTTGTGCCGGGGCCGGATCGGCAGGGGTTTGCCAACACGGCCCACCGGCTGGGGGTGGCGTTTGCGATCAGCCCGTCAGGCAACATGATTGAGGAATTCTTGCCTGACCTGGCGAGCCACGTGAATCTGCGGGTGGTCATCTTCCAGCGGATTTTGAACTCTGTGACGCTGGAGGAAAGCGGTGTGGCGCATTAGCGCACACGGAAGATGGAGAAGCGGTTTAGCCCGCGCGCCCGGCGGTGGTTCGGCGGGGCTTTGACTTGCTCTTGCCTTTCAGATTGAGCGCCACAGCAGCGCGGATGAGGGCTTTCAAGGCGGGCTCATCGAGAGTGTCGTCTTCGTGGATGTCGATGGCGCGGCGGACATTTCCATCAAGGCTGGAGTTGAATAGACCGGAGGGGTCTGGCAACGATGCTCCTTTGGCAAAGGTCAACTTGACGGCGTTCTTGTAGGTTTCGCCGGTACAGACGATGCCGCCGTGGGAAAAGACGGGAGTGCCGGGCGAGGTTGCCCTGGCCCACTTCCACTCTTCGATGATTTCGGGGTCGGCCTGGTGAATGATGGTGCGCACTTTTGCGAGCGTTTTGCCACGCCAGTCGGCTAGGTTGCCTGATCTTCTGGTCGATGCTTGCAGCGGCAGATTCCATGGGTATTCGTCCTTTCGCATGGGGCTCAGACGCTCGCAACTATTTTCGCTGCGCTCGGCGTACGGTGCAAATCCAGCGCCTAAAGGCGCATCTTGATTCGAAGTCGATTCCCCGGACTAAAGTCCGGGGTCTACTCAACATTATTTTTGCGCTGTGATTCAAACTAGATCCCCATACTGTTCTCTTGCTTTACTGCGCCGCATTTGCCCGCTGCGAGATCTGTGCTGCGCGAATGAGATTCGGAAGCTTCAGTGAACTCGAACGGGTGAGGTTCGCTCCGGCCATCGCCTCCAACTGCGCCAGCGCCTGGGTGTGCTCTCCCGCATTGCGCGCACACGAGCAATCTGGCGGAATGTAAATGTCAAAGCCGCGCATGTTCGCGTCATGCGCTGTGACGGTGATGCAACTGTTGGAGGTGAGTCCGGTCAGAATCAGCGTCTCCACCTCGAGATGCTGCAGGAGGACCTCCAGCGGAGTCATGTAGAAGGCGGAGTGCAGCGGCTTCAGCACGAAGTAATCTTCACTGTCGGGCAGCAGCGGCCGCACAAATTGCGCCCCTTTCGCCTCCAGGCAGCGGCCCATCAATACTTCCTTTTCGCTGCGCCAGTCGCCGAAGTTGTCGTTCACATACAACACCGGGATGCCAACCTCACGCGCACGTGCTTTCAGCCTGACCAGCGCATCCCGCATTGCCAGCGCACCTTTGAGAATCGCGTCTGCATCAGGAAACTGAAACGTCGTCAGCACGTCGATCATCAACAACGCGACCGGCACCGGCGAGGGACGAGTCTGGGCATGCTTCCGAGACCTCATGCCATTTGTGATGCCATTTGCGTGTGCGAAGGATCGGTGCGCCAGTCGGCTAGCTGTTTGATTTCCTTGTCACTGCGCGCGGCGGCAGATTCCATCGCGACCGCTCTCTCCTGTACAGATTCAGCCTTGCACCTATTTAGATGTGTTCAGCTGCACCCGCAACTGAGGGTGCAGCATCCAAAATAAGAGAGCTGCGTCCAAGGAGCTATGACGGGCCCTGAAGAACCGGTTTGGCTGAATCTCCTTGCTAAAGTATCCTCCTCAACCTCCACGGTTTGCTCAACCACAACGAGTGTTTTTTATTGCTAGCGTCCAGAACGATGGGATGCTTGCTGTTCACGAATATTACCGGCAGTTTCGCAATGCCGAGGTCGAAATCTAGGGAGACAATCATGAAAATCGTAGTGATCGGCGGCACTGGGCTCATTGGATCAAAGCTGGTCAACAAGCTTCGTGCGGACGGACATGAAGCAGTAGCGGCAGCTCCCAATACAGGAGTCAACACTATTACCGGTGAGGGACTGGCCGAAGTGCTGAATGGCGCCTCGGTAGTCGTTGACGTATCAAACTCTCCCGACTGGGAGGACGCAGCAGTGCTGAAGTTCTTCGAGACATCAACTCGCAACCTTCTCACCGATGAAGCGGCCGCAGGGGTAGGACATCATGTTGCTTTGTCGGTAGTGGGAACCGACCGGTTGTCTGAAAGCGGTTACTTCCGCGCCAAGATCGCTCAGGAGGAACTGATCAAAGAAGCTTCAATCCCTTACTCTATCGTGCACGCAACGCAGTTCTTCGAGTTCCTCAAAGGACTCGCCGACATTTCCATGGTCGGAGACAAGGTGCATCTGCCTCCTGTGCTTTTCCAGCCGATGGCTGCCGAGGATGTGGCAAGTGGTGTGGCCAGGGCTGCAGTAGGTCAGCCGCTAAATGGCATCGTCGAAATAGCGGGGCCGGAACAGTTCCGCGTGGATGAACTAGTCCGGCGGCGCTTAGCATCGATCAAAGATCCCCGCGAAATCGTCGCTGATCCCAACGCGCGTTACGCAGGAGCGAAACTCAGCGAGAAAACACTGCTTCCGGGCAAGAACGCACAACTCGGAGACACGCGTTTCGAAACCTGGCTGACTCAGCCCGCGGCGCAAATTCCGAGTGCGCGTCCTCAGCCCACAGGCGCCGCAGTGGTGACCAGTGAGAAAGAGAGTCCCAAAAAAACTGGCTGATATCGCCACCGCGTACGCCGCTGGTGAACGGGGTATGGGAAAGTACAACAGGCGTGGCATTGCTCCGCTTTTGGTCCGGTCGTGGCAACCGGGGCCTATTCCACCTTTCCAGCGGCCGGACCTACGGCGGTGACCTGCCGGGTGCTGGGGTCAATACCGATCAGAGCCACTCCGCCCACGCGGCCGCTGCCGTCGGTCACCACGTGGCCGCGCGCTCTCAGGTCAGCTTTGACATTTTCAGGCAGGGATTTCGGCACAGACAGGCTGCCAAACTTGGGAGGGTCCTGGCTGAAAGAGCCGACGAACTGCTCGGTGGAGAAGCGAGGCGCCTCAAACGCGTCGACCGGACTCATGCCAAAGTCGACGTAGTCGAGGACAATCTGAATGGCTCCCTGATCCTGCTCGTCTCCGCCAGCTACGGATATCCCCAGCACGGGAAGGTTGTGATGGAAAACCAGCGTGGGGCTCAGGGTGACTCGCGGCCGCTTGCCGGGCTCGATGACGTTGGGAGTTCCTGCAAACGTGTTCAGGCTGCTGAGACGGCTGCCGTGAATGATGCCCGTGCGTCCGGCTACGCCGGCGGTGCTTGAGAGGCCGCTGGGAGTCGCGATGACGACATTTCCATCTTTATCTGTCACACACATGACGGTGGTTCCACCGTGCCACGGGCCTGTGATGGTGGGCTTTTTGGTTGGTTTCATATTGTAGGGATCGCCGGGCCGGAGCTCGAGAGACGCCTTTTTTGGAACGATCAGCTTGCGCCTCATATTGGTGTAGCGATCGGAAAGCAACTGTTGCATCGGCACTTTTACAAAATTCGGATCGCCGTAATACTCATCGCGATCGGCGAACCCCAGTTTCTCGGCTTCAATCACGGTGTGAATGTAATCCGCCGAATTGAAGCCCATCTTCTTCAGGTCGAAGCCTTGCAGCAGGCGCAGCGTTTGCAGGAGATAAGGACCTTGGGTCAGCGGACCAGTTTTATAAATGGTGTAGCCACGGTAGGTGGCTGTTAGCGGGTCTACCACAGGAGTTTTGTGCGCGGCCAAATCGGACTTGCGAAGAAAACCGCCCTTTTGGATATACCAGGCTTCGAGGGCGTCGGCGATGTCGCCGCGATAGAAACGGTCTGACACAGCTTGCAGTTTCTGCTCGCGCGTACCTTTCGCGGCGCGTTCGGACTCCACCAATTTGCGGAAGGTCACCGCTAGATCCGCCTGCCAGTGCACGCCGGTTTCGATGATCTCCCCGCTGCCAGTATCTCGATAGGAGGTGGGTCCACCCGCGTCCAGAATGGCGAGCGTCGGCTGTACAACCTGCTCGAAGCTTTTTGTGCCGTAGAGTTTCAGCAGGGTGACGACCGCATCGATGGTGCTGGGTACGGCGGCAGCCTTGACGTCACCGTTACCCGGAATTCCGTGTTTCATGTACCAGGCGATAGCTTTGGGATCGCGCGGGGCCTCGCCGATTCCCTCCAGCAGCTTCACGTTTTTCTTTTGCTTGTTGTAGACGAGAATGGGAACTTCTCCTCCCACGCAGAAAGCGCCCACATAGGTTACGGACAGAGCCAGCAGAGTGGCGGCGCCTGCATCGGCGGCGTTTCCGCCCTGTTCCAGAATCTTAATGCCGGCCGCAGTGGCGGCAGGCCTGCCGGAAACAACCACGCCCCGGCTGCCGACGGCGATGCTGGGCCCATGATGGGTGAAGGGAGTTTGGGGCATAGCGGAGGGCGTAAGTAAGAGGAGGAAAGCGGTTGATATCGAGATGATCTTGCGCATAAGAAGGTCGACTCCGGTGGAATGGTTGGCATCGATCGCCGAGGATGTCATCAAGGCTATATCAACGCTCTTGTTCCTTCCCCCGCCGCCGTGGGAAAAGACGCGAGATCCCATCCACTTCCACTCTTCGACGACGTCTGGGGCGGCTGAATGAATGAGGGGTCGGATTTTCGCGAGCATCTTGCCGGTTGTCTCTTGGGCCGCCTGCTCTGAGAAACATCGCAAAATCTCCTATGGACATTCCAAATGAGTCATGATAGCTTCTTTGCAATGGCCAAGGGAGAGGCGCGTGAGTCCCGAAAAATCAGAAGTTCTGCAGGGCACACTAGACTTGATGATTCTCAAGACTCTTCATGCATTGGGTCCGCAACATGGGTTCGGGATTGCACGGCGCATTGAGCAGATCAGCGAAGATGTGCTGACGCTGAATGAGGGTACTGTCTATACCTCTCTGTTGCGACTGAAGCAGCGGGGCTGGATTGCGGCGAAGTGGGGAGTCTCCGAGAACAATCGCAAAGCGAGATTCTACTCGATCACCCGAAGCGGTCTGAAGCAACTCGCGGTAGAAGAAGAAAACTGGGAACGCATCTCAGGAGTGATTGCACGGGTACTTCGACTCGAGGGAGGGAGGTAATCGTGTCCCATCGACTTCGAATGATTGCAGCCAAGATTCGCGCAACGTTTCAGCGGAAGCGTATGGCGGTCGATCTGGAAAA
This sequence comes from uncultured Acidobacteriota bacterium, assembly GCA_963817855.1. Classification (GTDB taxonomy): domain Bacteria; phylum Acidobacteriota; class Terriglobia; order Terriglobales; family Acidobacteriaceae; genus JAKAAZ01. The sequence goes on from CAWFQA010000001.1 coordinate 1,509,699, forward strand.
CGAAGTTCAGCTGCACATTCATATGTTGACCAATCGCTTTATCCAGCAGGGCATTGAGCCTGGGAACGCGGAAGCGGCAGCGCGACGGCAATTTGGCAATTCCACTCTTCTGCGCGAACAACACTACACCCAGAGCACTTTTTCATTTCTGACGACGCTTTGGCGCGATGTGCGTTTCGGCGCTCGGCAGTTGCAACGGAACCCGCTGCTGACCTTTGTCGGCGTCGCATCGCTTGCTTTGGGCGTCGGGGCGAACACAGCGATCTTTGCCGGCGCGAAGCGGGTGCTATTCGACACGCTGCCGATCAAGCGACCCCAGGAACTGCGATTGTTGACATGGACAAGTGGCCGCGAACAGCCCGTGCCACCGGTATGGGGCGATGTTTCTTCGAACAATAAGGGCGGTCTTACCAGCAATGCATTCTCTTATCCGGTGTTGCAGGAGATTCGCAAGCGAGTGGATGCCGTTGAAGACTTCATCGCGTTCAAAGATGTCTCCATGACAGCGACGATTGACGGACACCCGGAAATTGCGGGAGTAGAGATGATCAGCGGCAACGCATTTGGAGCGTTAGGAGTGGAACCTGTACTTGGGAGGTTGTTGACATCTTCCGACGATGCAGGCCCGGGCAATGGCTCGGCGGCAGTGATTAGCCAGGGTTATTGGGCGGAGCGATTCGGGCGATCCCGATCGGTTATTGGAAAGGAGATTTTGCTGAATGGCGTTCCCGTTACGATTGTGGGTGTAACTGCGGGACGGTTTGCCGGCTTGCAGATGGGTGCTGCAGAAAAGATTTTTGTGCCACTGACGATGCAGCCATTGCTGGTTCCTCGTGCGCAGAACAGCAGCGTCTCACTTTTGGATAATCCACAATCTTGGTGGCTGCAGATTCTGGTTCGCCTGCGACCGGACATACCCGAAGCACGAGCGCAGGCTGAACTGGATGCAACTTTACGGCATGCTGCCATGCCTGTTCTGTCCCAAACCGCGGACGTTGGGCAATTCCACGTCAAGATGGAGAATGGCGACCGCGGGCTGGATTATTTACGAGGCCAATATGAGGCGCCATCCTATCTGTTGTTGGGGCTGGCTGGATTGATTCTTCTGCTGGCGTGCGTCAATCTCGCGAATCTATTGCTGGCGAGGTCGACCAGCAGGCAACGCGAAATGAGCACGCGAATTGCGCTTGGCGCCAGCCGCCAAGGCATTCTCCGTCAAGTTTTGATTGAGAGTTTGTTGCTTTCGAGTTTGGGCGGCGGGATGGGCCTTCTATTCGGTTACTTGGTCCGAAACCTAATCTCAAGCATATTCGATAGTGCCCCGGGCCTCGATCAAGTGCATGTGGACTTCGACTGGACAGTCGTGTTGTTCACCATGGGGATTTCTCTCGCGGCGGGACTGCTGTTCGGTCTAGCGCCAGCCTGGCAGGCGGCCCAATCCTCGGTGAATGCGGGTCTCAGGGATTCGGGGATGGTGATTGCAAATCGCCGCAGACTGCTGCTCGATAAAGGTCTGGTGATCGGACAGATTGCGCTATCAGCAATTTTGTTGGTTGCCGCCGGGCTTTTTGCGCACACGCTGTTGAACCTCAATCGCATCCCGCTGGGGTTTCAGGCGGACCATATTCTCCTGTTCCGCCTCAACCCTCCCAGAACACGTTATAGCGACTCGCAAATGATCGCGCTCTATCAGAAGCTTGAGGAGAGGCTCGCCGCGATGCCGGGTGTGCGGTCCGCAACAATGAGCGATATCGCCATCATCGGAGACGGGCACTCGGGCTCAACGTTTCACATCTCTGATCGACCGCGTGAGAAGAATGCCGTTCGCGTTCAAACAAATGGCGTGGGAGTCGATTTCTTTCAAACCATGGGGATTCCGATTTTGCGGGGACGTGGATTCAACGATGGCGACACCGCATCCTCGCCCAAAGTTGCGGTTGTGAACGCAGCTCTCGCACGCAAGTTTTTCCCGCACCAGAGTCCCATCGGGCAGACATTTGAAGCCGACGCCGAGGATGTTCAAGGGCCGATCGAAATCGTGGGCATTGCAGCCGACACCCGCTATGCCGACATGCGCAGTGCCATCCCTCCAACCTTTTACGTTCCTTATCGGCAAAGACTGCACGCCAGCCGCATAGTGATTGAACTTCGCACTGCGGCCACCCCGGGCAGCGTGTTACCCGAAGTGCGCGCGGCGGTCGACTCGCTGGACAAAGATTTGCCGCTGATTGACGTCCGCACAATGAAGCAGCAGGTGAGATCGACATTTGCTGACGAGCAGGCGCTTGCGCAGCTGACCGGCTGCTTCGGCATTCTGGCGCTGGCTCTGGCCTGTATTGGGATTTATGGAATTATGGCTTACACGGTAACCGCACGGAGCGCAGAAATCGGCCTTCGAATCGCGCTGGGCGCAACGATGACACAGGTGGTAGGCCGAATTCTGCGGGAGGCGTTGTGGCTGGCTGGTTTGGGCATCGTGATTGGATTGGCCGTTGCACTGTGGTTGACAAGGTTCATCGCGGCTATGCTGTATGGGCTTGGGGTTGCGGACCCGCTCACCCTTGGCGCTACAGCACTGTTGCTGACCTCCGTGTCGCTACTCGCGGCATTTGCTCCAGCTCGCCGAGCCGCGCACATCGATCCCGTTCGTGCCCTTCGGCAGGACTGAAAGGCAATTCGGGTGGGTCGCTGGAGTCGGTCTTCTTCATAGAGCCCAGGATTTCGGTTTGGAAGCGCAAAGCCTTCCGGATTGTCGATCTACAGGCTTGTCACTGATTTTCATCTCGTTTCCCGATGTGTTGGAATGAGGATGCCGATCTTGCGGCTTTCGGGGCGGAGGTACCAGGAGGCTACAGTAAGGCCGGCGATGATGAGTGGTGCGAGGATGTGGAACCCATACGCCCCGTATCCGCCGACTGCGGCGTTGGATGCGGCTGCGCCGGTGAGGTCGAAGATGATGCCGGCATAGGCCCATTCCTTGAGCCGGGGATAACGCGGCACGAGGATGGCGATGGCCCCAAGTAGCTTCCAAAACCCCAGGATGTGAAAGAAGTAGAGCGGGTAGCCAAGGAGCTGCATGGCTGCGTTGCCCCGCTGAATTGCCATCTGCGCGATGCCTCCGCTTCCGATAAAAAACGCTACGAGTATGGTCGTCGTCCAATACGTAATATTTTTTGCCTTGGTGGTCATTTCGCCTCCCCAACGATACGCTCCAAATTGCCGAAGAATTTCTGCCAGCCGTATTTTGCACCCTGATACGCCTGCTGCTGATCGGGACGGAAGCCGGATTGCTCCATGCGCACGTGGGTGCCACCTTCGGCGGGAGTCAACGTCCAGAGCACTGTCCACTGCAGACCGCCGGCGGCCTCGCCTCCCCCGACGCCCCAGTTATAAGAGAGCCGTTTTAATGGATCGACAATCAGCACCTCGCAGTCGACAATGCCGTTCCAGTTCGGCATGGGGTCAGCACGGAACTGGAACTTGCGCCCGACCACCGGCTGAAAGTCATTGTTCATCATCCATTGCGCGAGCAGTGAGCTTTCGGTGAGCACGCGCCACAGTTTTTCTGGTGAATGAGGGAAGACTCTTTCAACGACAAGGGTACTGGGAGTTTCTGCTGCGTTGGTCATGGAATTGGTCATGGAATTCGTCATGGGTCCATCCTTTGCAAAAGGGAATCGAGACGGTCAAAGCGATCGCTCCAGAAGGCGCCGTAGAGATGCAGCCAGTCGACCATGGGCGCCAACGCATCAGGCTGGGCGCGATAGTGGGTTTCGCGTCCCTGGCGGCGGTGCCGCACCAACTTTGCCCGTTTGAGCACGGTGAGATGTTTGGAGACAGCCGGCTGCGATACGCCCGCATGGCGGGTGAGCGCGTGGACTGTTTGTTCACCATGGTGGGTTAACTGCTCAAAAATCGAGCGGCGGGTGGGATCGGCAAGGGCGCGAAAGACGGGATTGGCAGAGGCCGGCTTCACACTGAAAACCATAACTATTGAGTTATGGTTTGTCAAGAAGTAGGCGGGCTGGATTTCAAGAATCCGCTAGTTGCGCTCGAGCAAATCTTTGACTTGCGGAAACAGAGAGGATGGAAAGATTTGGGGTGAGATTCGCTCATCCGTACCCGGCCGCAGACAAGCAGTAGGATGGAGGGATGGTTAAGACCTCCGCCGATCAGCCGCTCGTTCGCGCTACTGAATTTGCCTCCTCAGTGGGGGCGCAAACGCCCATGTTTCTTGCACCAATGGCGGGCGCGTGTCCACCGTCGCTGTCGATTGCAGTAGCGAACGCGGGTGGCATGGGAGCCTGCGGCGCCCTGCTGATGTCTCCGCAGGCGATCAATTCCTGGGCTGACGAGTTTCGCAAGCAGAGCCAGGGGCCATTTCAGATGAATCTGTGGGTGCCCGATCCGCCTCCGGTCCGCAATGAAGAGGCCGAGGCGCGCCAGCGCGAGTTTCTCGCTGGGTGGGGACCCGCGGTTCCTGCCGATGCGGGAAGTGGAGCCCTGTCGGATTTCGGAGCGCAATGCCGGGCGATGATCGAGGCGAGGCCTACCGCCATCTCGTCCATTATGGGACTATACTCAGCTTCCTTCGTTTCTGAAATCAAAGCAAAAGGCATTCGGTGGTTTGCTACGGCGACGACTGTGGCTGAAGCGCGTGCAGCAGAGGCTGCGGGTGCTGATGCGGTCGTCGCTCAGGGAATGGAAGCCGGAGGCCATCGAGGTGCGTTCCGGGCCGCTGATGCGGAGACGGAGGCGGTCGGATTGTTCGCGCTGCTGCCGCAAATTCGGGACGCTGTGTCTGTTCCTGTGATTGCAGCAGGCGGGATCGCGGATGGGAGAGGAATTGCTGCTGCACTTATTTTGGGAGCAAGTGCGGTACATATCGGCACAGGCTTTCTGCGATGCCCCGAAGCGAATCTGAACCCTGCGTATGCTGCAAGATTGGCGAGTACAGAGGCACAAGATACACGCCTGACAAGGGCCTTTTCAGGGCGCGCAGGCAGGGCCGTTCGCACACGCTATGTAGAGGCAGCTGCGGCACCGGGAGCTCCAGCGCCAGCGCCATACCCTGTGCAGCGTGGCCTGACCCGCCTGATGCGGGATGAGGCAATCGCAAAGGGAGATCCTGAACGTATGCAGCTGTGGGCTGGGCAGGCGGCGCTGCTCTCGAGGGCTGAACCTGCAGCTTCGCTGTTGCAAGCCTGGTGGGCTGACGCTCAGGATTACCTTCGTTGAGTGGATGCTCGCCTGACTTCCGGTTGAATCGCTGCCGCTAAAATCGATTCAGAACGACCGATTCTCTCGATTCTAAGGACTGCATCGATGCGGCTCAAAAATAAGGTAGCGGTGATTATCGGCGGGGCCAAGGGTATTGGCCGCGCCGTTGCGCTTCGTTTCGCCGGAGAGGGAGCCCGCGTGGCCATCAACGACATTGACCAGGCCGCAGGACAGGCGCTCGAATCTGAAATCGAACTTCTTGGTGGCACGTCGGTCTATCTCCACGGAGACGCCGCTTCTGAGAGCGACGTGTCGGCTCTTATGAATGCGGTGAAGGACAGGTTCGGCGGGCTGGATATACTCGTCAACAATGTGGTTGCTGGGGAAACGACCCTGGCCGCAAATGAATGGGATGCTTTAACCGAGGTCTGCCTGAAGAGTTATTGGATTTCAATGAAGGCTGCGTTTCCTTTCATGCAGCATGCGGGCTCGAGCGTCGTGAATATATCGTCGGTCAATGCACTGATGGGGTTCGGCAAAGATCATCTCTATAGCAGCATGAAAGCCGCGATCATCGGCCTGTCCCGCTCCATGGTGGGTGAGTACTCCCCGCACGGCATCCGAATCAATTGCATTTGCCCTGGCACAATCGTCACCGAGAGGTGGAAGACGCGTTTTGATCGTGATCCGGAATTGGAGCCGAAGCTGACCGAGCTTTACCCAATCGGGAGGCTGGGAAACCCAGAGGATGTGGCCAATGCTGTCCTTTTTCTTGCTTCCGATGAAGCTTCATTCATCACTGGCGCAGTGTTGACCGTAGACGGTGGGCTCACGGCAGTCAATACTGGATTCGCCAAGTAGATTACGTCAGACGGATTCGTGTTGCTATTGGAACCTTTTGTTGCTTGATGGCGTAAGAGGATCCATGGGCGCTGAGTCATTCTGTGAGCGCCTCAATTCACAACCGGGGGCAAGGCGATGGGTAACTTTCCGGATCGGCTCAGGCAGGTTCTGCGAAGGCTGGGGCGCGCTCCACTATTTACGAGTCTTACGCTGATCACGCTTGCCGTGGGGATCGGCGCGACGACGCTGATCTTCAGCGTGGTGGACGGGGTACTGCTGAAGCCGCTGCCTTATGCGAAGCCGCAACAACTCATCGGAGTCTGGTTTAGTTCGCGCCTCATTAACTTACAAGATCTGAACATGGCGCCGTTCCTGTACTTCATTATGCGAGAGCAGAGCAAGACGCTTGAAGATATCGGCCTGTACCAGGGCGATTCCATCAGCGTGACAGGGAAGGGCGCGCCAACACGCGTCGGCGGGCTAGATGTGACAGAAGGGGTGTTGCCGATTCTGGGCGTGAAACCGTCGCTGGGCCGGCCGTTCACGCAGCAGGACGATACGGCTGGAAGTCCGGAAACGGTGATGCTTTCGTACGCGTACTGGCAGAAGAATTTCGGCGGCGCACGTTCGGTGATCGGGCAGTCAATCACCGTGAACGGCGAGCCGCGGGAGATTATCGGCGTGTTGCCCAGGGGATTTCACTTTTTGAACTTGGACGATGCCGCACTGATTCTGCCCATGCAGTTGGATCGCAGCAAGACAAAGCTGGGAAACTTCAGTTATGAGGGACTGGCTCGACTGAAACCGGGTGTGACGATGGAACAGGCAAGCACGGACCTACAGCGCCTGATTCCGATCGCGACAAGAAGCTTTCCGCCTCCGGAGGGCTACAGCGAAAAGCTATTTGAGCAGGCGGATTTAAGAATGAATTTGCATTCGCTGAAGCAGGATGTGGTGGGCGATGTGGGCAACGTGCTCTGGGTGCTGATGGGCTCGATCGGATTGGTGCTGCTGATTGCCTGCGCGAATGTTGCAAATCTATTGCTGGTGCGTGTGGAAGGTCGGCGGCAGGAGCTGGCGATCATTTCGGCGCTGGGTGCAGGGTGGACGAGAATCGCCGGGGATCTGCTGTTTGAAAGTGTGACGCTCACACTGATCGGAAGCGCGCTGGGACTGGGGTTGGCATTCGGTGGGCTTAAGGTCCTGATGGCTATGGCTCCGGATTTGCCGCGCATCCGTGAGAGTTGGAATCAATTTGCCCGTGCTGCTATTCGCGCTGGCAATGGCGATATTGACGGGTGTGCTGATCGGACTGGTTCCGGTTTTCAAGTTTGCTGGAGGGCAACTGAACAGCGGATTGCGCGAGGGAGGGAGGGCACTGAGCCAGAGCCGGGAGCGGCACCGTGCGCGGAATACGCTGGTGGTGGTACAAGTGGCGCTGGCCCTAGTGCTGCTGATTTGTTCCGGGCTGATGATCCAGACGTTTCGAGCCCTGGAACGGGTGAATGTCGGTTTTACGGGGGCGAATTCGCTGCAGACCTTCTACATTTTTGTGCCTGACACACAGATTCCGGACAAGGACCGCGACAAACTGATCCATATGGAGCAGGACATGATGGATAAGATGGCGGCATTGCCGGGGGTGCAGTCCGTAGCCGTAACCGGGGGTGTGCCGCTGACGGGATACAGCTCAAATGATCTGATTTACGCGGCGGATCGTACCTATCGTGAGGGAGAGATTCCGCCCATACGGCGATTCATTTGGATCTCGCCGGGGTTATTCAAGACCATGGGAACTCCCCTGCTGGCGGGGCGCGATTTCTCGTGGCAAGACAATTACGACAAGCTGCCGGTGGCCATCGTTTCAGAGAATTTTGCGCGTGAGTATTGGGGCAGCGCGCAGAACGCGCTGGGCAAGCGAATCCGATCGGGATCCGCGGACGACTGGCGAGAGATTGTGGGAGTGGTTGCCAATGTGCGTAGCGACGGGGTCGATAAGGCGGCACCCACGACCATCTATTGGCCACTGCTGATGAACAATTTTGATACCCAGAAGGAGCGGGTTCAGCGAGGCGTGGGGTTTGTGATTCGAACCCCGGGGGCCGGGTCGCAGGCGTTTATGGACGAGGCGCGGCGTGTCATCTGGTCCGACGACTCCAGCCTGCCACTCGCCAACCCCCACACCTTGGGTTACTTTTACACGCGATCGATGGCTCGAACTTCGTTCACATTGGTGATGCTTGCGGTAGCGGGAATGATGGCGTTGCTGCTGGGAGTAACGGGAATTTACGGCGTCATTTCTTACTCGGTGTCGCAACGGGTTCGAGAGATCGGGATACGAATTGCGCTGGGCGCGCAGCGAGAGCAAATATCAGGGATGTTTGTGCGCGACGGACTTATATTGACCAGCATCGGTGTGGCGTGCGGACTGGTGGCGGCATTTGCCGTGATGCGCCTGATGCAGTCGCTGTTGTTTGGGGTGAGTCCGTTCGATCCGCTGACGTATGTGACGATTAGTCTGGGAATCTTTGCCACCTCGTGTATTGCTTGCTGGCTGCCTTCGCGCAGGGCTGCGGCTGTCGATCCCATCCGCGCGCTGCGGGCGGAGTGAGGCGCGGGAAGGGACTTTGATTTTCTTGCAGCACCATCGTCACCGAGAGGTGGAAGACTCGTTTTGAGCGAGATCCGGAATTGGAGCCGAAGCTGACCAAGCTTTACCCAATCAGGAGACTGGGAAACCCCGAGGACGTCGCCAATGCCGCCCTGTTTCTTGCGTCCGACGACGCTTCGTTCATTACTGGCGCCGTGTTGACCGTCGATGGAGGGCTCACGGCCGCCAACACGGCGTTCGCCAAGTAGGGTGCATCAGACGGTTGGAAATGCCACCGTCCTCTTTCCAATTTGCGGAAAGGCCCTGGCGCCCGAACTATCGGAGTAAATGGTCTCGATGACCGGTTTGGCGGTTTGTCTTCAAGCGAGAGCCACTGCCGACAAGAAGTGCTTTTTTCGGCTGTAATTCTGAAGTGCAAAGATTCTCAATGAGTGCATTACCCTGTTCGCGCCAATTGAGACTTAGCTTCTCGATTGAACGGCGGTCCGGGTACAATTTCCGAGGTTTAGACGAATTCCCGTGCTCGCTGGCAGTTCTACTAGTTTTTGGAGTGGCGCGTGGCCGATAAACTCGCAACGTTTCGCAGGAGTTGGCTTGTTTCAAGGAAATCTTTAGTGGATTCCGATCGAGGTGTATCCGAGTGAAATCCGGCAAAATGTATATGAGTTTAGGTGTGGCAACGCTGTTGCTATCTGTCCTGTCCTGCAACCGGAACCGGCAGCAAGCCACCACTGAATCAGGTGCACTTTCTCCGCAGGAAGCCCGTCAAATTGCCAAGGAAGCGTTCATCTACGGTCTTCCCGTGGTCATGAACTTTGAAACCCTCCACAAGCAAGCGGTTGACGCCAGCAAATTCCAAGTAGTCGAGGGCTGGATATGAATCAGACAATGGCAGCGGTTTCGCTGGACAAGGCGAAGTTACACGGCAACGAGAATATCCAGGCGCCTTTTGGAAACATCGAGCTTGCGAACACTTACTTCGACAACGACGCATCCACGCGGCTGTTCGATGAGATGGACTATCAGCGAGCGACGCAGGCCTACATCTGGAGCATGCCGCTGGTCAGCATAGCCACCTGGCGTGACAACGAGGCCGCTTCTTATGGTGTGACGAAGGAGACCGACTTCGTCGTTCTGAAGTCCCTGAAAGAAAAGCGGGGGATTGTCACCGGGAACCTGACGACGCCATACATCTTCAATTTCATCAGTCTTAAGGCGGGCCCACTTCAAATTGAATATCCCGCGGGCAAAACCGCGGGTGGCGTCCTGGACTTCTGGCAACGGCCGGTGTGCGACCTGGGGTTGACGGGATCGGACGGGGGAAAAGGCGGGACCTATGTCATTGTCGGGCCAGAGGCTGATCCGGCGAAATATCAGAAGCCGGGCGTGCACGTGTACCAGAGCATCACCAACAACATTCTCGTCGGCCTGCGCATCCTCGAGAAGAATCCAGGCTATTTCGACACCTTCACGGCTGCGTTCAAGATGGGACGGGTCGGAGGCTCGCTGGAGCAGAGCCGGTACATCATTAACAAGGACGTGGAGTGGAGTGCCACGGCGCCCCGCGGACTGGATTACTGGCGCAAGTTGGCTGCGATCATAAGCGAAGAGCCAGTCAGAGAAATCGACAAGGCATGGATGGCAATGATCCTTCCGCTCGGCATCGCGAAGGGCCAGCCGTTCAATCCGGACAAGCGCCAACAGGAGATTCTCCTTAAGGGCGCGGCGATGGGTGAATTGATGATCCGCAACCTACAGGTCAATCCGCGCTATACCAAGCCATATTGGCCCGGGACGTCCTGGTACAAGAGCTTCGACTTCCAGACCGAGCAGGAGATCGCAGACCGTCTGCAACTCGACGAACGGTCGACGTGGTTCTACGAGGCGGTGACGAGTTCAAAGGGCATGGTGTACCCGACGGTCGGAGCTGGCCAGGTCTATATGACGACCAAGCGCGACAGTAAGGGCCGCATGCTGCGGGCGGATCATACGTACAAGCTGCATGTGCCGAAAGATGTGCCGGTCGGGCAGTTCTGGGCGCTGACGCTCTACAGCGAGAACACGCGCCGTCCCTACGACAATGGCGGCACTGGGATTCGAAGCGTGAATCTCGATAGCACAATGACCGACCTGAAGCGTAATCCGGACGGCAGCGTCGACCTGTTCATTGGAGCCAAAGCGCCGGCTGGTTTCGAGAGCAACTTTATGAAGACCGTCGGCGACGATGGCTGGTTTCAGTACTTCCGCCTATACGCGCCCGAACAGCCATTCTTCGACAAGACCTTCGCGCTCGGCGACTTCGAACGAATCGATTGACAACGCCGAGCGATATGTTCTACACGATCATGCGGCTCTACTGGCCGAAACAGGCGGCATTCGTGAGCGAGTGGAAGCCGGTCGTCTAGAACGCGCAGTAACCAATCGCCGAATCACTCACCGCCAGCGCTATGAAATCTCGTCTTGCGATATCTGGGCAATGCGCTCATCGATTGCTAGTTAGAAGTCATGTGGCGACGGTGGCGGGGAATATTAGAGCTGGATGACAAATTGAATTTGGTTGAGCGAACAATACGCAGCGTTTGGAGGGCAGTTTGGGGCGAACGCAGGGGGTGTCGAAAGCGTTATCGGGGAGGGTTCAGGCCTTTAGAGTCAAGCCAATAGGTTACCGGGAACGCCTTCCATTCACTTGGGATTAATCTCCATCGAATGCTTAAAAACAGCCGTTCAATGGAGACGCGTTTCGATACATCGGCTTGGGTACGTAAGCTATCCAAGAGAGTATGGGGGTGTTCCATGGGCTCTCTATAAGGATAGCGAAATGGCAGGTTGTGGCAGAGCCCAATCCCCGAAAGATTTTGTAATGATTTGATTGCATGGACTTAGCCGGACGTTCGGAAAGGTGGGGGAGGATTCCGCGCTGAACGTCATAACAAAAAATCCGAGCATGAAATTCAGGAGAAGCAGGAAATGCCAAAAGCAACGAAAATCGCGGAAAAGACGGTAACTTGGGCGGCGCAGGGTGCGTGGGTCGCGTTTGAGAAGCTCAACAGCATCCGCCCCAATGCGTCCTTTACGCCGAAATGGTCCGATAAGCCGCTGCTGAAGTCGTATCAGAAAGAGAAGCCGCCGCTAGGCTGGCCCCGCACCACGGACTCGCTTTGTCCGAAGTGTTTGCCGGAGATTCGCCAGCAAATTGTGGATGGAAAGCTGCCGCATGAAGTGCTGCTGAATGAGAAAGTCGGCGAAATTAAAGCGCAGATTATTGAGCGCGACGGCAAAATCCTGATGGTGAAGGATTGCCCGAAGCATGGACATTTTGAAGATGTGATGTCGATCGATCCGGCATTCTTCAAGCATCTGGAAGAGGTTTTCCCGGGCCGCGATATTCGCGCCCACAACGATGAGAAGCTGCATGACCATGGCACCTCGACAATCACGCACGGCCGCGGTTCGGTGCTGACCATCGATCTGACCAACCGCTGCAACATGATGTGCGATCCGTGCTTTATGGATGCGAACCAGGTTGGATTTGTGCATGAGCTGACATGGGACGAAATCAAGACCATGCTGGACAATGCCATTACGGTAAAGCCGCGTCGCCAGATGTCGGTGCAGTTCTCCGGCGGTGAGCCGACGCTGTCGCCATATTTTCTGGATGCGGTCGCGTATGCGCGCAAGGTCGGTTACAACTCCGTACAGGCAGCGACCAACGGCATTGAGTTTGCGAAGAGCAAGGAATTCTGCCGGGCGGCTGCGGAAGCGGGCCTGCGCTATGCGTACCTGCAGTTTGATGGAATCGGCAATGCGGCCAACTCGCATCGCAAGGTGGGCAACCTGTTCGATGTGAAGCTGCAGGCGATCCACAACCTGCATGAAGCCGGCGTGGATATTGTTCCGGTGACGACCATCATCAACGGCATTAATAACGAGCAGGTCGGACATATTATTCAGTTCGCGCTGGATAATCCGAAGACCATCAACTTTTTGAGCTTTCAGCCGGTTTCATTTACCGGCCGCGATGAGGACATCAGCGAAGAGCGTCGTCTGGCGCAGCGTTATACGCTGAGCCACATGGCGCACGACATCAAGAATCAGACCGGGCTGGGTGAGCCGACCCGCGACTGGTTCCCTATCAGCTTTATGAGCACCTTCTCCGACTGGGCGGACCTGGTACACGGACCGAACCACGATTGGGGCCAACTGAGCTGCGGATGCCATCCGAACTGCGGCATCGGCATGGCGCTGATGATCGATAAGGAAACTAAGGAAGCGGTTCCGGTGACGGCGTTTCTGAATGCGGATCGCCTGGCGAAGGATGTTGCCAAGGTGAACGATGCGGCGCGCGGCAAGTTCCTGTCGATTGTGGGCGTATCGCTGGCGCTGCTGCGCAATTACGATCCGACCAAGTCGCCGACACATTTCAAGATTCTGGATCTGCTGAAGAAGTTCGACAAATGCTTCGGTGCCACCGGGAAAAATTACGGCAAAGTGACAGGCGACCGCACCATGGAAGACATCAAGATGCGGCGTGCCGATCGCTGGAACTTCCTGTTCATCGCAGGCATGTGGTTCCAGGACCTGTTCAATTACGATTTCCGCCGGACCGAGCAGTGCATCATTCCGTACGCGACCCAGGAAGGCGAAATCAGCTTCTGCGCGTACAACACCGGCGTGGGCTGGCGCAACATTATTGAGAAGATGCACATGACCGCGACTCTGACCAAGTGGTACGAGGAGCACGGGCGGCACGAGATTTTTGCGGGCGGCCGCAAGGTGGGAATGGCCGATACGCAGAACAAGCTGGTGCTGAACCAGAGCCACGTGGATGCGGCAGCCAACGACACGCTGGACAAACTGGGCATCGCCAAGAACTCGCGTGAGGAAAAGATTCGCGCGCGGGAAGCGAAGATGAAGCAGGATGCCGAGAATGCGCAGATGGCGCGGCTCTATCGCGAGCATGTTCTGGGCGAAAAGCCGAAGGAGAACTTTATCGCGATCGATACGCTGATTGCGCCAGCTCCCAAGGCAGCAGACGCGCCTAAGAAGGAAGCGGCGGAAGAAACGGTGATGGGCGACTAGTTCCGGCCGCACGCTAGTTCGAGCAGGAAGCCGTCCTATTAGGGGCGGCTTTCTTGTTTTTGCGGAGAAGTCCTTTGGCGCAGGGTTCGGCAGGTGGCCGGTAACTTGAATTTGGCTGTGAGGTCACCTTTGAGTCAGCGCGCGATTTTGTTCTGGATACATTGTTGCCACTGGGCGATAAAATCATGCCATGGATACGGCGGCATTCACGGAGCAGGATGGGGAGGAAATCCGGCAGCAATTGCTGCGCTGGTTTCGGCTGAATGCACGGGATTTGCCGTGGCGCCATACCCGCGATCCCTACCGCATCTGGGTGTCTGAGGTGATGCTGCAGCAGACACGGGTGGCGACGGTGATCGCGCGATATACGCAGTTCATCCAAAAATTTCCATCGCTGGTGTCGCTGGCTCTGGCCAGAGAAGACGAAGTGCTGACGATGTGGAGCGGGCTGGGCTACTATCGCCGGGCGCGCATGCTGCACAGCGCCGCGCAGCTGCTTGTAAACGAGCATGGAGGGTCACTGCCGCACACTTCGCAGGAATTGCGGCGGCTGCCGGGTGTGGGAGATTACACCGCGGCGGCGATTGCCAGCATCACGCGGAATGAGCCCGTGGCAGTGCTGGATGGCAATGTGGAGCGGGTTCTGACGCGCATGCTGGGGAAGTCTGCGGCGCGACGGACAGGCTTACCGGCTCGATTGAAGGAAACTGCGGGCTGGCTGCTGGACACAAAAGCTCCGGGAACATTTAACCAGGCAATGATGGAACTGGGAGCGACGGTGTGCCTGCCGCGATCGCCGCAGTGCGCGGCGTGTCCTGTGGAGAAATTCTGCGGCACAAAGGGCGAGCATGTAGCGCACCCGCGCAAACAGATCGTCAGCCGCCTGACGCATTACGCGCTGGTAATGCGGCCGGTAGAAGGTGAGGGCAAGCGAAGGGAAGTGCTGCTGATGCAGCGGCCTGACAATGCCTCGCAGATGGCGAGCATGTGGGAGCTGCCGGGGCTGGCGGAGGCGGCAAAGAGTGAGCCGGTGTTGCGCATCCGTCATGCGATTACAAATACGAATTTTTATGTGGAAGTGTTTGCAGTAGAGCCGGAGAAGTTTTTGGGTGCAGGAAAGAAACGCAAGCTGGAGCGACATGACTGGGTCCTGGACAGCAAGCTGGGGGAAATTCCTCTCACAGGATTGGCGAGAAAGATTTTGATGCGTCTGGATGTGATGGCGAAGCCGAGGGAAGTGCGCAGCGGGAAGGCGCTGCCGGCACGCGAGGGAGATTTTTTGTAGACGCTGCGAGCCGCCGCTGTGCGATGATGGGGGCGAATGGTTTGGCAGGGTGCATCAGGTCCGCAATCGGTTTGCTGGGTAGGATAGGCCGAGACTCCAGTTCCGCGGGTAGCTGTTGCGGAACGCCGCATGGCCGAGAGGGAGACGCGCAATGCGACGCTTCCGGTCGAAGAGGTGGTTTGGGCGACGCATTCGTGCATGGCTGAGGGGAGCGTTAGTCGGCGGCTGCGTGTGTACAGGATTCGCGTGTGGATGGGGGCAGCAGACCTCGACCCCGAGCCTGCATCAACGTTCCGATATGAACCAGGACCAGTCCGAAGCGGACGCGAATCGCGTGATCGATTCTGCGCAGGAGCCGTCGATTCTGCCCGGGGATGTGTGGGGATCGTACCAGTTCGATCACAGCAATAATTCGATTGAGCTGGACCTGGATCGCAAGAAACTGACGGGCTACGTTACGCAGCTCGGCGATGCGGAAACCGACAGCAATACTCCACTGACATTTTTCTTTGACCGATCCGCAATCGATGGCGGGGGGATCAGCTTCCAAACGCGCGTGGTGCACGGCGTGTGGTACTCCTTTCACGGGACTATTGTTCGCGGCGATGGAAAAGTGCGCGCGGACGAAGGCTATTATGTGCTGCGCGGAGTGCTGGCTGTGCATCATCCGGAAAGCGGTCGCGACAAATCCGCGGATGAATTGATCGAACGGCGCGAGGTGCGTTTCAAGTCGATGCGGCAATAGCAAGAGGACTGCTTCAGACGGGACGACCGGCTCGCCAATTGAGGCTCTCTCAATCTCACCGTTGCCGCAAAGACCCGCGTCAAGGATGGAGCGCCCTTATCGATGATAGGGGTGAGGAAAGCCAAGGCAGGCTCGATACACATCAAGGGAGACGCGGACATCCCTGTAAAATGAATGCTTATGCTTGATTTGGGATTTGTGCGGGCAAACTTGGCACAGGTGAAGGAGAGGCTTGGCCGGCGCGGGGCGGATGTTGCCGCAATGCTGGACGGCTTTGAGGAACTGGATCGAACACGGCGGGCGGCGATCACGCAGTCGGAGAGTTTGAAAGCGGAGCGGAACCAGATCTCCGCGGAAGTGGCCAAGCGGAAGCAGAGGGGTGAGGACGCGGCGGAGTTGATGGATCGGACGCGATCCATGAAAGAGGAGATCGAGCGCTGCACCGCTGATGCGGCTGTGGCGGAACAGCAGATGCAGGCGGTGCTGCAGCAGATTCCCAATTTGCCGGCTGAGAGTGTGCCGCCTGGAACCTCGGCGGAAGACAATGTGGAGGTTCGGCGATGGGGCACGCCGCGGGCGTTTGATTTTGCGCCCAAGCCGCATTGGGAGCTGGGCGAGCAGTTGGGCATTTTGAATTTTGAGCAGGCGGCGAAGATTTCCGGTGCTCGATTTGCGGTGTATTGGGATGCGGGAGCGCGGCTGGAGCGGGCGTTGGCGAATTTCATGCTCGATCTGCATACGGGAAAGCATGGATATCGCGAGGTGTTGCCGCCTTACATGGTGAACAGCGATTCGATGTTTGGGACAGGACAACTGCCGAAGTTCGAGGAAGACCTATTTAGGATTCCGATAGATAAATTTGAGATGGATGCGCATCACATTCCTGGAAAGGGAGAAGAGGTTATTACCCCTCGCCATGAGGGCACGTTCAGAATCAAGGAGGTTCGCGGGTGGAATGTTTCGCTTGAGCTGATCATTCCCGGTGCAGCACCTCCTCCGACAGTGGCGCCTCGTCCCTTAGAAGTTCCTCGCAGCGCTCTGTTATATCGCCGTAAGTTTTATTTGATTCCGACGGCGGAGGTGCCGCTGACGAATTTGTATCGCGACGACATTCTGGACGAGAAGCAGCTGCCGATTTCCGTGACGGCGCACACGCCCTGTTTTCGCGCGGAGGCGGGCGCGTATGGAAAAGATGTACGCGGGCTGGTGCGGCAACATCAGTTCCAGAAGGTGGAGCTGGTGAAGTTTGTGACGCCGGAGCAATCGTATGAAGAGCATGAGAGACTGACGGCGCATGCGGAGGCGGTTTTGCAGGCGCTGGAATTGCCATATCGGGTGATGAATTTGTGTGCGGGGGATTTGGGATTTTCCGCAGCGAAGACGTACGACCTGGAAGTGTGGCTGCCGGGGCAGAATTTGTATCGCGAGATTTCTTCGTGTTCGAACTTTGAGGCGTTCCAGGCTCGGCGCGCGAACATTCGTTATCGACCGCAGGGACAGAAGAAGACGGAGTTTGTGCACACGCTGAATGGCAGCGGGCTGGCGGTGGGACGGACGTGGCTGGCCATCGTAGAGAATTATCAGCAGGCGGATGGGAGCGTTGCGATTCCTACTGCGCTGCAGCCGTATATGGGCGGGTTGAAAGCGATTGAGCCTAGATCGAGTTGAATGCATGATGCAGTGCGGGCATCTTGCTATCCCACCCTTCGCAAAGATCGCGAAGGATGGGGCACCCAGGGATTGGTGGTTCGAGCATCCCACATCTCAGAAGCGAGATGTGGGGCACCCAGGTAGGGGCGGCTTTGAGATTGCGCGATTGAGGAAGAAGAGATGAAGAAAATTCTTCGCAGTTATGTTTTCTGGACGTATCAGCGAGGCAGCGCGCATTACGACGTGATGGTGACGCTGATCCTGTTGTTCATTTTTGTGTCGCCGCGCTTTATCAACTTTCACGATCGGCCAGTGGAGCGGACGTTGCCGCCGAGCCAGGTTCTGGTGAAGACGGATGGGCGGAATGGACTGACGTACCAGATCGATGTGGCGACGCTATCCTCCTTCAAATATGCCGGCGATTTGGACCATGAGATTCAAGCGGCGATCACACCGATTTCCGGCAACGTGACCGTTGACCGCTATGAGGCGGTTCGGGGCGCGAATGGCAAGACAATCGCGTACCGGGTCTGGGCGCACCGGTAAAGCCGATCCGCAAAGCAAAAAATGGCGTAGCAAAGGCAGAGACCCGCCTGCAGTGCGGGTTTCAGCCGTGCCCGCAGAAGCATCCAAGGCAATAGAGGATTCGATTTCAGGAAGGAAGCTATGAAGGGAACGATGTACGTTTCAAGATTTAGAAGTGGCGCGGTAAAGATGTTGGCAGTGGCTGCAGCGGTGTTGCTATGCGCGGGCATGGGATGGGCGCAGGCGCCGGCGAGCGGCGATTTAAGCCGTGTGCTGACAGAACTCGACGCGGCGGCGGCGAAGTTTCATTCCGCCAAGGCAGATTTTCAATGGGACCAGTTCGAGCGAGTGGTGAGCAGCACGGATACGCAGGCGGGAGTGATTTATTACGAAGGCTCGGGCCCTGCGGCGCGGGTGGCGATCGATATTGAGACGGCGGATGGGCAGCCGGCAAAGAAGACAATCGTGTACAGCAATGGAGTCGCGCAGTTTTTTCAGCCCCAGATTGACCAGCTGACTGTGTTTCATGCGGGCGACAGGCAGGCGCAGTGGGGGACCTATTTAACGCTGGGATTTGGCGGCAGCGGCAGCGATTTGAAGAAGAGCTGGGACATCACTTATCAGGGCGTGGAGACGATTGACGGCGTGCAGACGGCCAAGCTGGACCTGGTGAGCAAAGATGCCGGCGTGCGAGCGAATGTTTCGCATGTGACGATCTGGGTAGATCCGACACGCGCGGTTTCGCTGAAGCAGATTCTGTATGAGCCTTCCGGCGATACGCGGACGGCGCTTTACAAAAACATTGAATATAACAAGAAGGTTTCGCCGTCGGTGTTCAAGATCAAGACAAATTCGAAGACGCAGGTGGTGCAGAAATAGCGGATGAACGAGGCGTGCGCACAGTGAGTGCCGCGGCGGCGAGGATGAAAATCATGGGGAA
Source organism: uncultured Acidobacteriota bacterium (assembly GCA_963817855.1). GTDB lineage: Bacteria > Acidobacteriota > Terriglobia > Terriglobales > Acidobacteriaceae > JAKAAZ01. Next base: position 1,528,597 of record CAWFQA010000001.1, read on the forward strand.
ACATTCGATGGTGTAGCGTGCCTCGGGAGTTTCGACGGTCAGCAATAGCAAGCTGCGAACAATGGCGTAGGCTACCATGACGGGGGCGAACGGGACGTGCTTACGCAGTCCCCAGGCGGCCAGGAGCAAATACGCCAGATTAAGCCCGGCGTAGGCCCAACAGAAGATGGTCTCGGCGGGGTGGTGCTCATACTGCCACCATCGCAACTCAATCCACAATTGCGCGGTTCGAGGGCGCAGCCACATATCTGCCAGGCGCAGCAGCGGCATCACAACATAGAAGCGGATGGGATGGCGTTCGATGCGCTGCTGGGCGAGTTGATTGAATTTCGCATCGAGGGCCGGCGACATCATGTTGGTCTTGTTGTATTCGTTGAACAGCTTTGCGGCCTCTGCTTTTTCCGCGGCGGAATCGAAGGCGCGGGACGGAAGCAGAGTGATGTCGACAGGGGAGCCATTCACGTTCCAGTAGGTGTCGGCGGTTGAGGTGTATTCAGCGGCCCAGGTTTTCACCCAGCGGATCCAGCCCTGCGGAACAAATTCGTTCGGGTCGTTGGCGTAGCGGGGAGCGAGCGGCTGAAAGGTGTGCAGGCTGATTTCGTTGCGAATGGTCCAGGGAACAAAGGGGATCATCGCCAACAAAGTGCAAAAGATGGCGAGCCGCGCGCTGCGGGCGGCGGAGATTTTTGGGCGAGCGTACCAGAACATCGCCGGCACCAGGACGAGGCCGAGCAGAGGACCGTCGGGACGCAGCAGGGCGCTGTAGCTGATGCTGAAGACGAGGACCCAGAACCAGGCGGTGAAGCCGGGACGCTCTACAAAGCGTGCAAGGGCATAGAGTCCCAGCGCGATGCAGAATAGCGTGGGGGTTTCAGTCAGCGGGGACGCGACGTAGTTGGCGGTGAAAGGGCACAGCGCGGCCAGATAAAGAGCCACAATTCCAGCGCGGCGCGAGATGACACGAACACAGAATCCGGCGACCAGCATGCAGGTGGCCAGGTCCATGATGGCCTGGATCAATAGGATGGGCGTGTAGTGGTAGACGCCGAAGATGAGGAAGCAGAGGCCGAGAAACAGCGGATAGCCGGGGAGGCGAACCACGGTGGGTTCAATGCCGTGGACGCGCATCAACCCGAAGATTCCATGCCGGAACCAATTGCGGGCAATTTCGCCGTAGACCAGCGTGTCGCCTTCGATCACCGGATAATAGTGAATGAACCAGAGCCGCAGCAGCAGGCCGAGGAAGAGCGCTATGATGGTGGATTTGGTAGCTTGGCGCAGCAAGAAACGCATCGATTATGAATCATACAGCTTTCGCCAGCTTTTACAGATAGTTTGGATATGGGAACAGACCCGGCTACGATAAACGCTACGAACCCAGTTTCAGAATGATCAAGCCAATTTTTTACGATCCCGGCCGGAAGCGATGGAAGCGTCTGCGGCGCATCCTCGACATCGTCGCGGTGTTGTCGACGGTAGTGCTGGTTGCCTTCGGGATTAATGTGTTGCGCCGGGAACGGCTGCCGGAGTTGTTGCTGCCGACACCGAAGCGCAATTACCGACCGCTGATGGAACCTTCTTACCGTCCAAGAACGCGATCCAGTCAACTGGCGCTGCATCGTCTGCGGCATCGGCGGCCGTCGGACATTCCGCTGAATTCCGGCCAAGGGCTGCGGGCGGCATTCTACGTGGATTATGATGCGGCCAGTCTTGTCTCGTTAAAACAGCACGTGCACGATATCGATTTGCTGTTTACAGATTGGCTGCACGTGGTGACGCCCGATGGAAAATTGACAGCCTACACGCTGGACAATCATGCGTTTTCTGCTGTGAATGCGGCGGGGGTACACAACATCGACCCAGACGGGAAGGTGGCGCAGACGATTGCGGCAGCCCACGATGAAATGGAAATTTTTCCCATGGTCAACAATTTCGATCAGTCGAAGGGGGATTTTCAATCTGCCATCGTGGGGAAGTTTTTGCTGAACCGCGCGTCGCAGGCCAGATTTGAAACGCAAGTAATGGAATTGCTCGCAGCCAATCCTCGCTATCACGGGATTGCGCTGGATCTGGAAGCCATTCCATCGGACGCGCAGCCCGCGTACAGGAAGATGGTCGCCAACCTGTACGCGAAGATGCATCCGTTGCATCTGCGTCTCTATATCAACGTGCCGGTGGATGACGACAATTGGGATTTCAAATATTTTGCGGCGCACACGGATGGCGTAATCGTAATGGATTACGACCAGCATGAACCGTCCAGCGGCCCAGGGCCGGTGGCTGGCCAGGAGTGGTTTGTTCGCAATCTGAAGGCGGCGCTGAAAGCGATTCCGCGTAATAAATTGATCTGCAGCATCGGCAACTACGGTTACGACTGGACTCTGCCGATGGCGGGGAAACACAAGGGCGCCGCCAAAGTTTTGGATGTCGTCGAACGGGCGGTGCAGGATGCGTGGCAGGATGCATCTGACTCCGATGCGTCGCCGGTGCTGGATACAGATTCGCTGAATATGCATTTTGCCTATGAGGATGAGGACGCGCATACCCGTCATGAGGTGTGGTATCTGGATGCAGTGACGGCGCTCAACGAGATGCGGGCGGCGCGTGAACTGGGCATCCAGACATTTGCGCTGTGGCGGCTGGGCAGTGAAGATCCCACGCTGTGGAATATCTGGAATAAGCCGATGAGTCCAGATGCGGCGCAATTGCTGTCGACGATTTATCCGGGCGCGAACGTGAACACGGAAGGCGACGGCGACATACTGAAAGTGATTGGCAGACCGCAGGACGGAAAGCGAACAATCCAGGTCGATCCCGACTCCAACCTGGTGGTGAGCCAGGTGGTCCATGCATTTCCGCAGCCGTACACGCTGCTGCAGTACGGATATCATCCCAACGAGCTGGCGCTGAGCTTTGACGACGGGCCGGATGCGACGTGGACGCCGAAAATTCTGGACGTTCTGACGCGCGAACATGTTTCTGCGACATTCATGGTGATTGGTGAAGAAGCGCTGAACAATGTGGGCCTGCTGAAGCTCTATTACAAAGATGGGCAGGAGATCGGGAACCACACATTCACGCATCCCGATATCAGTCAGATTTCGACGCGACAACTGGAACTGGAAATGAATGGGACGGAGCGCTTGTTTGCGGCAGAGTTGGGAGTGCAGCCGCTTTTCTTTCGGCCGCCGTACTCGATCGACCAAGAGCCGGACACGAATGACCAGGCGGCGCCAGTGGATCGGGTGGAGCAGATGGGCTACATCATCGTCGGCGACAAGATCGACACGGACGACTGGAACGAACATCCGCGAAAGACGCCGCAGGAGATTATTGATACCGTCCTGAAGCAATTGGAAGTGATGAAGACCAAGCCGCAATTTCGCGGCAGCGTCATCCTGATGCATGACGGCGGTGGCGACCGTTCGGTGACTGTGGCAACACTGCCGCTGCTGATCGATACGCTGCGCGCGAAAGGCTACAAGATTGTTCCTGTTTCGGCGCTAATCGGCAAGACGCGCGACCAGGTGATGCCGCCGATTCCGCCGAAGCAGCGTTGGCAGGCGCGGATCGATGCCATCGCGTTCTGGTTCCTTTCCTTCTTCGCGCATACCGTGGTTCTGGTCTTTATCGTTGGCGACATCCTGATGACGGGACGGCTGGTGATTGTGGGATTGTTCGCGGTGATCGATCGCGTGCACAAACGCAAACCGCCTGCGGGCGCGGAGAATTATTTGCCGCCGGTTGCAGTACTGATTCCGGCGTACAACGAAGGAAAAGTGATTGCGCGAACGATTCGTTCCGTATTGGGATCGAACTATCGCAAGCTGCGGGTGATGGTGATCGACGACGGCTCGACGGACAACACGCTGCAGGCAGCTCGGACGGCGTTGCCGGCGGAGATGGAGTCCGGCAGATTGCTAGTAGTGACGCACCCGAACGGCGGCAAGGCAGAGGCTTTGAATTATGGCCTGCAGTTCGTGACCGAAGAAATTTACGTTGGAATTGATGCGGACACGGTGATTGCGCCGGATGCAATTGCGAAGTTGATTCCGCGCATGGCCGACCCGAAAGTGGGCGCGGTGGCGGGCAATGCCAAGGTGGGCAATCGCATTAATCTGTGGACGCGCTGGCAGGCACTGGAGTACATCACCAGTCAGAATTTTGAACGACGCGCGCTGGATTTGTTCAACGTAGTCACGGTAGTTCCGGGCGCGATTGGAGCGTGGCGCACGGCCGCGGTAAAGAAGGCGGGCGGATACCACGTGAACACGGTGGCGGAAGATGCCGATCTGACGATGAACCTGCTGCAGCAGGGATGCAAGGTGGTGTATGAGGATCGCGCCTTCGCATTCACAGAAGCGCCAGACAATATGCGCGGGCTGATGCGGCAGCGATTCCGCTGGTCGTTTGGAATTTTGCAGGCGGTGGTGAAGCATCGCGGGGCATTCTTGCGGCATCGCGCAATGGGCTTGTTCGCATTGCCGAACATGATTATTTTCCAGATAATTTTGCCGTTGTTCTCACCCTTTATCGACCTGATGTTTATCGCCGCTCTGATGAACTACGCGGTCAATCGACATTTCCATCCGGTAGCGGCAAATGCGGCTAGCTTCGACAAGCTGATCGTTTATTTCATGGCGTTCCTGGTGGTGGATTTCCTTGCGTCGAGTTTGGCGTTTCTGCTGGAGCCGCGCCACGTCAGCAATAGAGGCGATGGCTGGTTGCTGTTTCACATCTGGATCCAGCGGTTCACATACCGACAAGTCTTCTCCCTGGTGCTGCTGAAGACGATCAAGCGCGCCATTGACGGACGCCCGTTCGCGTGGGAGAAACAGGAACGCACGGCGCGGCTTTCCGAGAACACCGAACGTGCGACACTGAGCCACTAATTGCCCGCGGAACAACGAAAGGTCTTGTGGTCGCATGGACGTCTTCCGTCATGGCCGCACGACTCACTGCATGCAACCCAGCCATCCATGGGCCGACAAATTCAAATTGATTGCGATGCGAGCGGGCGAGGTTTGTTACATGCGTGTCCACTGCGGCTGCAGCAGAACCAGTTCGCATGACGGAGTGAATTGCGAACATGAAAGAACGCCACGGCGGACGATTTTGACCGGCCCTGGGTCGGGGAAGGTTTGCGGATAGTCGCGCTTCTTGAGCAGATCCGCAGCGTGGCTGAGCGTCACATCGCCGGTGATCATTTTGACTTCCTCAAGTCCTTGGGGAGTAATAACCAGCCAGAACTGCGCCGATGCGGTGATTTTGGGCAAACCTGAAATTTCAATTGTGCGCAGCTTCTGTATCTCGAGGACATTCTCGGAGAGTTTCTGTATATGGCGGGCTTCGTCGAGCTTGCCTTCTTTTTCGTAGACTTGACGAAGATGGTCTGCCACCGCAGGGGGGTGTCCCAACAGCCATGCAGCACGGATATAACGCTCCGCGTCGGGGTATTTTGCCTGCTTGAAATCAATCCATCCGACGGTGTCCCATGTCGCTGCGAGAAGGGAAATCTGTGCAAGGTCGTGCTGGCTAAGAGTGGCGAGCTGGATGGCGGCGGTGGATTTCTCGATCTGCTGCAGCGCATTCGCAGCATACTGCGCAGCTTCGGGCAAATCCGCCTCATGGTCAGCCAAGATGTAGGCAACATCATTGACGGTCTCAGGATCTTGCGAAGTCCGCATGATTGGCTGCAGATCCGCGATGCCCGCGTCTTTCTGCCCGGCTTCCAGCTCATCCGTCCCGAGTGTGGTTTGGATATTGGGGCTCGCGTCTTTTGCATGGGTGGCCTGTTTGAGCAGTACGATCGCTTCGTTATAACGCTTCTCGTGCATGAATACGCGGGCTAATCCCAAGGTTCCATCGGTGCTGGCGGGATCGTGTTTCAGAAGGCTGAGCCATACTTGTTCGACATCGGCAGGACGATTGAGCGACGCCATTTCAGCTGACATGTATCGATAGGCCCACAGATTTTCTGGATGATTCGCAATTTCCTTATGGAAGGCGTCGAGGGCCTGATCCGGCTTGTTCTGCTGCATATAGAGCATCGAGTAGGTAGCCCACAATCCGTATTGCGCTGGATTCAGCAGCTTCGCCTGATCGAGTTCCGGTTTTGCTTCTGATTTATTTTGCTGGCGAAGAGCCTGGTAGGCCTGATTAATGAGATCTCTGGCGGCGGGAACATCGGTCGTGCCGGTGGCAGGGAGCGTGCCATTACCCCCGGCAACCTGAATCCAGAGATTTTCTCGCGCCTGCACGGCTTTTTCGAACTTGAGGTAGGCGTTCCACTGGTCGGCGGGAATTTTGGCCTGCTTGACGGTGAAGATGCGCTGGGCGGAGAGAACGCCGTCTGTCACGGAAGCGGATTCACGATACTCGGCGAAGGAAGTGACAATGTCGACGTCGGCGGGTACGGTTACGACGTCGCCTTTGGGCATCTCGACGGTCGCGCGATAATCGCGAACGCCGGGAGCGCCAAGGATGATGGGGTTCTTGGGCTGAGGATCAAGTTCGCTGTGCGTAAAAGTTGCGGGCGGCAAGGGCGGCGTGATCTGCTTTCCGTCTTCTCCGCTATAGTCTTTGCGCTTGTAGTCGTAGCTGATGTGGAAGGGTTTGAGGTCTCGTCAGGATTGTCGGCTTGCACGTCGGTGACATCGCCGCTGAAGCCGAGCAGGTAGCTGACATTTTGTCCCGAGCTTGGTCCAATCGGCTTCCGGCGTCAGATGAAAGCCGGCGCGCAGAAGGAGTTCCAGATCGCCGCGGGTGGTGAGATCGGCGTGACCGGTGAGAACGACATCACTGCCGAGTACGGCTTTCATGGTGAAGGTGTCGGCCTCTGGAAATGGCGGGTTCATTGGCGTTCTTTCCAGTTTTGGCGAACCGGTGGCCGGCATGACCAGCGCCATTTTGTCTCGCAGTGGAGAGGCCAGCATTCCATACGGAGCGACTTCTTCCGTGGTGTCGAGCCAGGTTTCTTTGTCGCCTTGGCGCAACACGGAAATGACGTGATCGAACTGGCCGGGGTAGGGAATGCGTTCATCGAGCTTGACGCACTGCCGATCAGCACGGGCGAAACATCGTAGCCGGCGGCCTTCATGAGCGCATCGAACAGAGTGTGCTTGTCCTTGCAGTCGCCGAATTTATTTTGCAGCACTTCGTCGGCTAAGTGGGGTTGATAGCGGCCGATGCCGAACGACAAACCAATGTAGCGAAACTGCGTGGCGACATAGGCGTAGATGGCGCGCTGTTTGGCGTCGTCGCTGGTGAGACCTTTTGTGAGCTCTTGTTCTTTTTGCAGGATTGCGGGCGTGACCGTCACACGAGAGGCTTGCAGTCCGCGGTACCAATCGCCGACCTGCTGCCAGTTTTCGAAGGTCGTGAGTTGGATCGACGGCTTTTGATCGAGCTTGAGCGCCATGGATTTTCGATCGGTCGGTTCGAGATGCAGATGCGAGGTTTTCCAGTCGTAGACAGTGACATCTCCCTCGCGATGGATTGCCGGCTGCACCTCCGCGCTTTCCACCTGGACATGTTTCGATGTGGGGACGCGAATCTCGACGTGTTGCTCCAAGACGATTCCAGCCTTAAAGAAATTCAGTGCAAACCAAAACTGGTTCGGCACCTCCGGCTTGAACTGATCGATTTTGAACTGGTACATCAGCGTGTCGCCGGGATTGAGATTGGTGACGGGAACCTGCTTGATGTGCAGATCGCTGTACATGGGGGCTTGCAGGGTGACGCCGGCTGGCATGTCCTGGGCATAGGTAGAAGGCGTTTCGACAATCGAGCCATCAGGTTTGCGGATGCGGATGTAGGTAAACTCCACCTTTTGATTGCGCGATTCATATGGAATGGAGAGATTGCCGAACTGGCGAATGCCGGCCTGCGACTTGACCTGCACGACGACGGTGGCGACCTGTTGCCAGGTGCCATCTGTTTGAAAGATGGCACCTGTGTCATATTGATCGATGACGTAGGCCTGCTTTGAGTAGTCGGCAGCGTCGGGCTGCGGGTTCGGTTTCAGCGGGATTGTCAGAGTGTGTTCCGACGTCGGGGTCGCGGGCGCAGCTGGGGGCACGCCTTGCGCGAGGCAATGGCCGGAGAACCCAGGCAGCGAAAAGAAGAAAAAAACGACGCCAACCATCAACCTGAGAACAGGATTGGTTCGCATAAAAAAGAGTTGTGCCTCAACGAGGTTTGTGGAATGCTGCCAACCATCCTACCAGCAAGTTTGGGAGGAGCCACGGGAATGCGCATGGCGGCGAAACGAGCCGGGGGAATGTTGAGGGGAGAAGAACGCCGGCTCGGGGTGTGGCGCGCGCGACGCGCAGGAAAAGCGAGGCTGGTCTACACTATGGCTGTATGGCGACCCTAGAGTTATCTACAGTGATTCCCGCTCGTACGCCGAACGGCGAGTTTCGCAATGAACCTTTCCTCGATTTCGGTCGAGAAGATATTGCACGCGCGATGCGGCAGGCTCTCGATCGCGTTGCTGACCAGCTGGGCCAGGAATATGACCTGGTGATTGGAGGGCGGCGGATTCGCACTGAGGGCAAGATTCGGTCGCTGAATCCATCCCATCCGTCGCAGGTGGTGGGCGTGCATCAAAAGGCCGATGCCGGTCATGCGGAAGTTGCGATGCAGGCATCGCTGACGGCCTATGAGGGGTGGCGTCTGGCTCCGGTGGAGGAGCGGGTGTCGCTGTTGCTGCGCACCTCGGAACTGCTGCGGCAGCGCAAGCTGGATTTTTGCGCGTGGCTGACGTATGAGGTGGGCAAGAACTGGGCCGAAGCGGATGCTGACGTTGGCGAGACCATCGACTTTCTGGAGTTTTACGCGCGCGAAGCGCTGCGGCTGGCGGCGGCGACTACGCCGATTCAGTATCCGGGCGAGCGCAACGAGCTGCTGTATATTCCCCTGGGTGTTGGAGCGGTGATACCGCCATGGAATTTTCCGCTGGCGATTATGGCGGGCATGACGGTTGCGGCAGTGGTGACGGGGAACACCGTGATCCTGAAACCGTCGAGCGATTCGCCGACGATAGCGGCAAAGTTTTTCGGATTGCTGGAAGAAGCGGGCATGCCGCCCGGAGTGGTGAACTTCTGCCCAGGATCGGGCGCGACTTTCGGCAACGCGATTGTGGAACATCCTAAGACGCGCTTTATCGCGTTTACCGGCTCGAAGGAAGTAGGACTGGACATCCATGCTCGCGCGGCGCAGACAAAGCCGGGCCAGATCTGGATCAAGCGAACCATTCTGGAGATGGGTGGGAAAGATTCCATCATCGTGGAAGAGGATTGCGATCTGGACGCGGCGGTGACGGGCGTGTTGAGTTCTGCCTTCGGCTTTAGCGGGCAGAAATGTTCGGCCTGTTCACGCGCCATTGTCGATGATCGGATTTACGATATTTTTGTCGATCGGTTGCGCGAGCGTGCGCGGCAGTTGAAGGTTGGAAATCCAGCGGACAACGCAGCCATGGGGCCGGTGGTGAACCAGTCGCAGTACCAATCGATGCTGCGCTATATCGAGATCGGCAAGCAGGAAGGCCGACTGGTGGCGGGCGGCAACGCGGTCGAAACGCCGGAGAAAGGCTATTATGTCGAGCCGACGATTTTTTCTGAGATTGCACCGCATGCGCGGCTGGCGCAGGAAGAAGTCTTTGGTCCGGTGCTGGCCGTGATTCGATCGAAGGATTTCAAAAATGCAATGGAAATTGCAAACAACACAGAATTTGGACTGACCGGAGCGATCTATACGACCTCGCGGGAAAAGCTGGCAGTTGCGCGGCAGGATTTTCATGTTGGTAACTTATATTTCAACCGTAAATGTACGGGCGCCATGGTGGGGGCTCATCCGTTCGGGGGCTTCAACATGTCGGGAACAGATTCCAAAGCTGGTGGGCCGGATTACTTGTACCTATTTACTCAAGCGAAGTCGGTTGCGGAAAAGCTAAGTTAGCGAATCTGGAATCCGGTAGCAGGTGGAGATGGATCGTGCTGGCTTTTTTCTCAACTTCTTCTTACAAGTTCGAGAAGAAAGAGGGAATGAGTGATGGCCAACATATTGTGTGTCGATGATGAACCGGCTGCAGTGGCGCTGAAGAAAAGGATTCTTGAGCGCGCCGGTCACGCGGTGACGACGAGCAGCTCCGCGAATGAAGCCATTGGACTGCTGCAAAAAGAGAAATTTGATGCCGTAGTGACGGATTGGAATCTGGGGGAAGAGAACGGCCGCCAGATTCTGCTGGCCGCGAAGACGGGAGTGCAGGTGCCCGTGGTAGTAGTCTCGGGCTATTGCACAGAGGCATTTCGCGCTGCCAAGCCGCAAGCTGATATCTACCTGGAGAAGCCGGTGGATGCAACGGAGCTGGTGGCGATCATCAGCGCGCTACTGCATTAGAGCATTTTCACGGGATGGACGGGTCGGGAACGAATGGTCTCCCGCACTTTTCGATGGCCGCGGCGGTACGCATAGAGATTCTGCACTCCGAAGTCTTGATGCCGTCGTCTTACTCAGGCGCGGGCCGTCTGCAAATCCATCTGACCGCCGGCTATGGCGGCGGCGTCGGCCAAGGTCCGGTGATGGATGGTAAACAGGGCCAGTTCCAAGCGATCCGAAACTCCTGTTTTGTCATAGACATTTCTCAGGTAGTTCTTGATCACCTGTTCGGTGGTGCCGAGGTGATTGGCGATTTCCTTATTTTTGAAGCCTTGAACAATGAGGGCAACAATCTTTATTTCTTTGGGGGTAAGGCGATCGCGTACGCGCGCACCTACGGCATCGGCTTCTTCCGCTACGCCACGGCCCAATTTTTCTTGCAGGTAGGGACGTCCGGAGGCGACAGTATGGATGCATTCCGCCAGCGTGGTGCCGGTGATATCGCGAAACACAACCCCGTCAAAACCAGGGACCGCATAGGTGTGGAGGGATTCGCTGTTTTCGGCAATGACAATCAATCTGCTGGCGGCAGCGCGGGCAGCCTGGATGAGATCGGGCATATCCAGCTGCAAGGAGGCGGCGAAGAGCACCACGGACGAGCGGAAGCTGCGAACCGCCTGCATCAGCCGATCGCTGTCCATACACTGGGCAACAATGCGGATGTCATCTTGTAGCGCGAGAGTTTTCGCTACGCCAGCACGAAAAATGGACTGGTTATCGGCGAGGATAATTTTTGTCATAAGTTTTGAGTTCCAACCACAAGTACTTTTTTCTTCTGATTTTAGCCCTGACCGCGGCCAATGACGCACCTACGGCACGGACGGACCGAGAAGAACAACAAAAAATGTGAGCGCGTTCTATTTCTTGTATCGGCAGTTGTTGAAAGAAATTCAGCTGCCAGTACTCAGGTTCGAACCCTGCTACCCTTGGGTAGGGCAAGCTTTGAACCAAGGCAAAAACAATGTAACAAGGCTACTGCGTTCATATTGCAAGACTTCGATCGATTTCGAACGTGCGCTACGTCACAGCGGTAAGGCAGTTATGCGTTGCGTCACAATTGGAACTTGTCGGAACGTTTAGTAATACGCCCGTGGAAATAGATTAACGCGTTTTGGGTTAATCGTGTACATCGATCTTTTCGAATTCCACGGACCAAATCCATTTTGGAACAAGTTTGCATCCTTAGTTTGGTTTTGAGAATCTGCACACGTGCAGAGAATAGGGAAGTATGCGAAAACCTGTACTCCTGACAGTGGATGACGATATCAGCGTGCTGGAAGCGCTGGTGCAGGATTTGCGCCGGCATTATGGGAGCCGCTATCGAGTGATACGGGCCACTTCCGGCCAATCGGGGCTGGATGTGTGCGAAGAACTCAAGCGGCGCGGTGAAGCAATCGCGCTGTTGCTCTCTGACCAGAGAATGCCGGGCATGTCCGGAGTGGAGTTTCTGGAGAAGAGCATTGCGCTGGTTCCGGCGGCGAAGAGGGTATTGCTGACCGCGTACGCGGATACAGAAGCCGCCATTCGAGCCATCAATGCGGCCAAAATTCATTATTATCTGACCAAGCCGTGGGACCCGCCGGAGGAGCGGTTGTACGCGGTGCTGGACGATCTTCTGGAGTCCTGGAGCAGGGACTACAAGCCGCCGTTTGAAGGCGTTCGGGTGATTGGTTCGCGATGGCTGCCGGCCGGGCACGAGATTCGTGAATTTCTCTCGCGCAATCATGTTCCATATCAATGGCTGGATCCAGGACAGGAAACGCTGCCGATCGTTGCAAGCCAGGCAGTGCCCGCGGGCGATGGAGTTGCGAGCAGCAATGGCGCTGCAACCGGCAAAGGTGCGGCAGGCTCGGGAAAGCCGCTAGTGCCACCGGAAGCGCACAGTGAAAGCTCGCGGTTGCTGGCTGAGTACCATCTTGATCCCGGCAGACTGCCGGTGGTGCTGCTGCCGAATGGGGACAGCCTGGTCGAGCCGGAGATTTCGCAGCTTGCGGAAAAGGTGGGTTTGCGGACGCAGGCGGAGCGGGATTTCTACGACTTGGTGATTGTGGGGGCGGGGCCGGCGGGGCTGGCAGGGGCTGTGTATGGGGCTTCCGAGGGGCTGAAAACGCTGGTAATTGAGCCGGCGGCACCGGGTGGACAGGCCGGAAGCAGCTCGAGAATCGAGAATTATCTAGGATTTCCAGCCGGCTTGAGCGGGGAAGATCTGGCTCGGCGGGCGACCATCCAGGCGACCCGGTTTGGGGCGGAATTTTTGTCGCAAAGGGCCACCGGAATCCGAACCGAAGGGCAGTATCACTTCATCCAATTATCGGGCGGCGGTGAGGTTTCGTGCCACACCGTCCTGATTGCAACCGGCGTCGATTACCGCAGACTGAAAACCGGCGGCCTGGAGAGGCTGACAGGCGCCGGTGTGTATTATGGTGCGGCGTTGACGGAAGCGATCAGTTGCAAGGATGAAACGGTGATGATTGTCGGCGGGGCAAATTCCGCCGGGCAGGCGGCGGTGCACTTCGCTCATTACTCGAAGAAGGTGATCCTGCTGGTGCGGGCTGATTCGTTGGAGAAGGGCATGTCGCGGTACCTGGTGGATCAGATCGAGGCGCTGCCGAACATTGAAGTGCGGACGCGGACGGAAGTGATCGATGCGTGCGGCGACACCCATCTGGAGGCAGTTCGATTGAAGACGCCGGAAGGTGAGTCGGAAGAGGAAGCCTCGGGGCTATTTATCTTTGTGGGCGGCGAGCCGAAGACGGATTGGTTGCCGCCGGCGATTCTGCGGGAGTCAAAGGGATTTGTACTTTCTGGTCCGGACCTGCACGTGACGGATCGTTTTCACTGGACACTGGAGCGGCCACCCTATTTATTGGAAACCAGCGTTCCGGGAATCTTTGTGGCCGGTGACGTTCGCTTTGGAAGTGTGAAGCGAGTGGCGTCGGCTGTGGGTCAGGGTTCGATTGCAGTTCAATTTGTGCATCAGTACTTAGCAAATTTTTAGGGCTGTGCGGTTTTAAAAAATGGAGTACAGCTCGAGTTTCTGCCATGAGGAATGAAGGAAAATTCGCCGATCTGCCTTCCGCGGAGCAGCAGGCTCTGCTTGAAAAGGTGCGCTGCATCCCTCTGTTTGCAAACCTGGACGACAAGACGCATGAGTGTTTGCAGCAAGCTGACGTGATCGATGCCGAGTCCGGCGATTGTGTTCTTGGCCAGGAGCAGGCCAAGCGATACTTCTGGGTTCTGGTGGAAGGCGGTCTGCGCGCGGAGTATGTGGAGCCGGACGGTATGCGCAAACCGCTGGCGACCCATCACGGCTGCGAGACATTTGGCGAGGTGCCGCTGCTGACCGGCTCGGCAAGCCGCGTGGAATGCACCATGATTGAGCCCAGCCGATTGCTGCGAGTGGACGAGGATTCCTTCTGGCAATTGATGACGACATGCCCGACCGTGCGCAAAGGAATTCTGCACAACCTGACGAGTCGACAGCAGGGGCTGCAAGGCATCCTGCTGCAGCGGGAGAAGATGGCATCGCTGGGCACGATGGCCGCGGGCTTGATGCATGAATTGAATAATCCGGGGAGCGCCGCCAAGCGCGCCAGCACGCAGCTGCGAGAGAGCCTGACAAGACTGCAGGAGCTGAATCTTCGCACCTGTCGCCTCGGTTTGCAGCCGGAGGAGCTGGGCTGCATCTCCGATCTGCAACATTACATTCTGCAGCCGCAGAAAGCTGTTTCGATGAGCTCGCTCGACCAGGCAGACGCCGAGGAATCCCTGTGCGAATGGCTGGATCAAGCTGGAGTTCAGGACTCGTGGAAGCTGGCTCCTCCACTGGCCGGCATGGGATTGACGGCGGAAAAACTGGAATGCCTACGCACGAATTTTCGACCGGCAGCACTGAGCGAAACCTTCCAGTGGGTGGAAGCGTTGGTTAGCAGCGTGCAGCAGTTGGATACGATTGAGGAAAGCATCACCCGCGTGACGGAATTAGTGATGGCCGTCAAGCACTACTCCTACGCAGAAAAAATGTGCTGCGCGGCAGTCGATGTTCACAAGAGCCTGCAGAGCGCGCTGATGATTCTGGGCCACAAAATTCGCTACAAAGAAATTCAGGTATCGAAAATGTTCAGCGCGGATGTGCCGATTTTGGAGTCGGCGGCAACTGGACTGCACCAAGTGTGGATGAACCTGCTGGACAATGCCGTGGATGCTGCGCCGCAGAAGGGACACATAACGGTGCGAACCTGGGTGGAGGGCGGCGATATTCTGGTGAGCGTCGGCGACGATGGGCCTGGAATTCCGCCGGAAAATCGACGACATATTTTCGAGCCATTCTTCACCAGCAAGCCAGAAGGAGTGGGCACAGGACTGGGACTCAGCATCGCGTACAAAATTGTGACAAAGCATTTTGGCGGCGATATTCGATTTGAGTCTGAACCGGGGAAGACGGAATTTATTGTGCAATTGCCACAGCGCCCTGCAGTGACAGAGACACAACCGGAAGCAGCTAAGCAAGAGGCATAGATTACTTCCCACCTAAGTTCGAACGGCGACCGCCGAATCCAGCAAATCCAAAGATAGAAAAATTCAGCAGAACCACTGTAGTGCAGGCTTCGTTCTATCCCACCCTGGCTTTGCCAGGATGGGGCACCCATGACATCTGTGAAATGCGCTAGAAGTTGAGGACGGCAGTCAGGAAGATACTGCGATTGCCGGAGCTTCGCGGTCCGAAGAAGCCACCTGCCAGCTCTTGAGACTTGCCGAAGAATGGAGAAATCAACGTACCGTTGGGCGCGGCGAGATTTTGCCGATTGAAGACATTGGCGCCGAAAGCCCCCAGGGTCAAGGTGTACTTGCGGGGGACGGCGACGTCCAAATTTCCGGGACCACCCTGATTGCCGCTCAGGCCGCGGCCACGGAGACCATTGCCGTGTCCGTGATAGCCCTGGCCGCCTGCTGCAGATTTCAACTTTGGGCCGAAGCCGATCACCTTAGTGACGCGCAAGTTGAGGCTGTAATTCGAGGGTCCGGTGCCCAGTCCGTAGGGAATGATTTTTTCCTTGGTACCAGTCGGATTGGGATTGAGACAGCCGTAGGGTGTTTGCACTACGCCTGATTCGCTGCAGCTTGTCGCGAATGTAGGTCGCGCATTGAACTGATTATTGGCCGTCAGATCGCTTCCGATGTTGATGTTGTAAGGAGTTCCCGAGTTATAGACAAAGAAGGGCGCGAGCGAGATCGCATAGGGGAGGTTGACATTGCCGAGAATCAGGAAGCGATTGCGGATCGAGAATTCCGTAGGTCCGTAATCCTGCCCGGGGTCGCTGGCATTCGACGGGAAATAGCTGGGCCCGCTGGTGTCGCCCTTGGCATTGCTATAGGCGTAATAGCTGAAAATCGTGAGTTTTTTCAGCTGAGCGTGCAAGGTCGCCATCACCTGGTCCTCGCGATACACGCCACCAGACTGAAATTGATAGATGTTGGTGGCCGGGGCGGTCAGCGGCGTGTTGGGATAGGTATTGGTGGCGCCATTGAAATACGGTGCGGTGGTGTTGTTGCTCAGATAATCGTGAACGCCGCGGCTGTAGATATAGGTAACGTTTCCGGTGACCCCTTTGGCGATCTGGCGATCGACGCCGATCGCGGCTTGCATATCCACCGCTGCGTGGAAATTGGGGGCAATCGTCCAGTACGTTGGTGCGGAGTTGGAGGAGGTCGGATTGGGCGGCTTCACAGGGTTGCCGGGGCTGGTTTCGGTGTAGCCGGTGGGATCGGTGACGGTATAAAGCTGCTGATTCGACAATCCTCCAGGGGTTGTGGGCAGGTTGTAGCGCTTGGTAGAGAGAATGTAGGGTGTTCCATAGGAGCCGTCGGGTATGGTGAAGCGTTCGTAGAACCATCCGTAGCCGGCACGGACCACGGTCTTCGGCTTGCCCGTGCCGTGGCCGAGCGCATAGGCCAGGTAGAAGCGGGGGGCAAAGTCGCTCTTGTCGTGAATCTCATTCTGGGTTTCCCAACGCAGGCCATAGCTCAAGGTGAATTTGCGATTAACGGCAAAGTCGTCCTGGTAGAACAACGCCAGGTCATATGGAATGGCGCGGGCGGTGTACTGATTGTTATTGACTACCGTGACTGTATATTTCTGCGGGGTGCGGTTTAGATATTGGGTAGTCGACTGGAACGTGTAAGAGCCGTTGGTCCCGGCGTTGGAGTAATTGGCGTCGCGATAGACGCGAACGCGACCGCCGAAGTTGAGCGCATGACGGCCTTTGGAGCCGGTGAAATAATCCTGTACTTCGTAGTTGTCCTGATTGTCGCGGACTGCGCCGGAACTGTTGCCGCCGCTGGTAAATGCGCCTGAGACCGAGACGCTGGGTATGGTGAATTGTGAGGACTGGTTATTGCGGATGCGGCGATAGCGAAAGCGAATGTTGTCGACGAAGTTCTTGCTGAGCACGATGCTGTCGCTGGCTTGCACCGTGTTCTCCTGGTTCACTCCATCTGTGGCCTGTTCTTGAAGGGCCAAATTGCCAACGCTGCCGTTGGTAAATGAAGAGCGATAGTACTCATAGCGCGCCGTCAGGGAATTCGACTGCCCTAATTGCCAGTCGAAGCGCTGGCCGATATCGAGACGGCTGCTGGGATGGCTGACGGTCGTATTGTAGGGTGTTCCGGCGGGGTTGGCAGCGGTGATGCTGGCGGGAGCGATGGCGTCGATCACTGCCTGGTCGTGCTGGGAGCGGTTGAAAATGTTGGAAAAAAACGAGGACTGCTTGGTCATGGGGCCGCCGACATCGGCGTGCAGGAAGTAGGAGTAATAGGGGGGCTCTACGATCGGCGGCGAGCCAGGAAGACGGTTGGAGTTCAGAATTGGGTTCTGGGCGTTGAATGCGGAGTAATTGCCCATGGAGAAAACGTGTCCATGAAAATGGCCGCTGCCGGCTTTGGTGTAGATTTCGATGCGGCCGTAGCCCAGGCGATCGAACTCCGCCGAGAAGGGGTTCTGATTGATGACGATTTCGCGAATGTCCTCTTTGGGCGGAATTTCTCCGCCGGAAAAGCCGTCAATATAGACCTGACCGCCGTTGGGACCGGCCGAGGGACCTGCCAGAGCTTGCAGTTCGGTGGCCAGCTGATCGGGATCGTCGGAGAGCGCGTTGAGGTCCGCGCCTTTGATGACCACCGCGCTGGCGTTCGACGCGGGTGACGTGTCGATGGTGGAGCTTTCGGCATTGACGTTGACCTGCTGCTGCTGGGCGGCGATTGTCAATGCGATGTTCAGCGTTTTGGTAGCGCCGGGAGAGATGACGACTCCCTTGGACTGAAACGGAGTGAAGCCTTGAATCGACGTGTCGATGGTGTACTGGCCCGGGGGCAGGCCGTTGAAGTGGTACCCGCCGGTGCCGCCGCTGGTGGTGCTGAGAGTTTTGCCATTGCCGGAAAGAGTGATGGAGGCGCCGGGAATGATGGCACCGGTGGGATCAGCCACAACTCCGCGTAAATTGCCGGTGGCTTGTTGTCCATAAAAAGTCGAAACGAGGAGGAGAGGCAGTACAAGTACGGCAAAAATCGAAATGCGTTGATGAGCCACAGACAGTTTCCTTTTCCGTCGGAATGTTGCGTCTTAGTAACTAAGACGGGCGAGGGGTGTGAAAAGCTTCAACAATCGGGCAAATTGGTGAAATTCATACGATAGAAATGATGGGTGGGATCTTGATATAGGAGAAAGGATTAGGAAACTTTCTCTACGGGGCGGGATTCGCTCGCGGAGTGCGACGCGGGGACTTGTGGGCGAAGCTTTGCATGACGCCGGACGGTGAGGACTTTTCGCCCGTCCTTGAACAATCTGCGGAACATATAGGGCGTAAAAAAGGCCCCAGGAGAGCGCAAGGACTCGCGGATGGCGCTCCGAATCCAGCCGGGTCTGCCGATGGTCTGGATGAGGATGGTGAGGGTAATACCACTGATAAAGTTGCGTTTTGCAGCCTTCACCTTGCGAGCGGCGCTGGGATCGGGGCTGGCTTCAGCGCTGGCCATCAGATCGCGATGCACGACGCGTGCCCATTGCTGCCATTGCCGTATAGCCGACTGACTGGTGGTGCTGCCCAGATGATTGGTGTATTGCACCAGAGGCTCTGGGACGCAGACCGCGTATTCGCGAAGCAGAGCGGCACGGCCCCAGTTTGCGATATCGCACAAGTCGCCATATTTGCTTTCGTAACCGCGTACGGCAATTGCATCCCTGGTGCGCAGCAGAATGCTGGTGAGCCGGGGACCTCGATCACCCCCAAACAAGGCGGCCAGCATGGAAGAGACAGGTTCCACTTCCGGGCCGGGTTCGGTGATCCAGAACTGGGAACTGGCGGCGCTGGCAATGCGGCATGGGCACCAGACAACACCGATCGCGCTTGCGGGAATCGGAGTTTTGCCGAGCAGGAATGGCTCGACTAATCGCTCGATGGTATTGGGTAGCAGGACGTCGTCATCGCCAAGCAGGAGAAAGTATTCTCCGGTGGCGTGGCGCAGACAAAAGTCGAAATTGCCGACCAGGCCGAGACGATTATGTTGCTGGACAAGGACCAGGCGCGGATCGTGTATTTCCTGGACGCGCGCAACGGTGTCATCCGTCGATGCGTCGTCCGATACAATCACCTCAACATCCGAATAGGTCTGGGCGAGTGCGCTGCGGATGGCTCGAAGAGCCAGACTGCTGCGGTTAATGGTCGGAATTCCGATCGAGACCCGCCGGGGGACTGTCATGATCATTAGTAACGAATGTAGCATTCCGCGTTGCCTGCGATTGCGCGCCGGCCAGAGAAAGTCGTAAACCGCATTCCCGGTGATGAATGCAGCGCGAACGTTTGCCAGTGTGGAATTACAACCATCCTGAATTGAGGGCTGCGTGATGGATGGGGGCGTGTGAAGGACGATGGAGAGCAAGTCCGCTGACATGTCGAAAAGCAGATTTCCATGGCGATCGCGAATCGCGAAACAAATGCCGCCAGGACAATTTGCACGCTACCTGGTGGTGGGCGTGTGGAACACCGTTTTCGGCTACAGCTTGTATGCGTTGTTTACGGCGCTGCTGATGCCGAGATTGCGTTTCGGATACATCTACGCCTCGGTAGCCTCAAACCTGCTGGCGATCACAGTTGCTTACTTCTGTTACAAAATTTTCATTTTCAAGACGCAGGGAAATTATCTGGCGGAGTGGTTGCGCTGCATTCTGGTATACGGCAGTGCGTTGTTGCCTGGACTGGTGTTGCTGCCGCTATTGGTGGAAGGGCTGCATTCCGTGTTTCATCTGGGGCAGAGCGCGCCCTATGTCGCCGGGGCTCTGGTGACGGGACTGACCGTCATCTATAGTTTCCTGGGCCACAAGAATTTTTCCTTTCGCGTTCCGGACAAAGTTGCGCAAGAAAGGGCTACGACCGAGGGGAGCCCGTCGACCCATGAAATGGAGGAACGCCATGGAGTGGAGGAGCGGGCGATGGTTGAGCCGGCGACTAAAGCTGCGAGGCGCGTTTAAAGATTTGCGGGAACCCTTACAATTCTGGTATCCGGCTGATATTTGGGGCTGGAGTGCATCCGATTAGCGCGAGGCGACGTGAAGACCATCAGCATCATTACCCCCTGTTACAACGAAGAAGACAATGTCGTCGAACTGTATACGCGAGTGCGCAACGTGATTGCAGCGGTGGGGCGGTACAAGTACGAGCACATCTTTATCGACAACGCTTCTGAGGACAGCACGGTGGCGGTTTTGAAGGGATTGGCGGCGGCCGATCCAAACGTGAAGGTCATCGTGAATTCCCGCAACTTTGGGCATGTGCGCAGCCCGATGCACGCATTTTGTCAGGCACAGGGAGATGCGGTGATCGGCATTGTGGCCGACATGCAGGACCCGCCGGAGATGATTGCCGACCTGGTGCAGGGTTGGGAGGAAGGCTACTCCATGGTGCTGGCGATTAAGCGCACCAGTGGGGAGCATCCGCTGATGTTCTGGGCGCGCAAGAGATATTACGCGCTGGTGAATCGGCTGTCATCGATTGAGACATTCGAGAATTTTACCGGCTTTGGTTTGTATGATCGGCGCGTGGTGGACCTGGTGAAGTCCTTTGCCGACCCGTACCCGTATTTTCGCGGCATGATTGCGGAGATTGGGCTGCCGCACAAAAGGATTTATTACGATCAGCCGAGACGCAAGCGCGGCATCACGAAAAATAATTTTTATACGTTGTATGACTACGGCATGCTGGGCATCATCAATCATTCTAAGGTGCCGCTTCGGCTGATGACGTTTACCGGATTCGCGGGCGCGTTGCTATCCTTCCTGACTGGCATGACGTACCTGGTGTACAAGCTGCTGTTCTGGCGAAGTTTTTCTGTGGGAATTGCGCCGGTGGTGATTGGGATGTTCTTCGTCAGCTCGATCTTGCTGGTCTCGATGGGAGTAATGGGGGAATACATCGGCGCCATTCATACGCAGATTCAGCGGCGGCCTTTTGCCGTGGAACGGGAACGGGTGAACTTTGAAACGCCGCCGCAGTTGCCATTGGGGGTGGAGCTGAGGGAAACCCCAAGCCCGAGCGCAACCGCAACCAGCACATGAAGGTGTCAGCTACAGCAGGGAGTTTGAGAGTCCGCCGTCAAAATTGAGACTGATGCCCGTAAGGTATTTGATGTCGTGTTCGACGATGGAACGGACAAACTTCCCGACTTCCTCCGGCCTGCCCGCACGTTTGAGCGGAAGCCCTTCCTCCAGTTTCTCCAAATTGGAAGAGAGATTTCGCAGTCGATCCGTGAGGATGGGACCAAGTGCAATATTGATGCAACTGATCTGTCGCTGGGCAAATCGCTTCGAAAGCGCTTTAAGCATGCCCCAGGAAGCGACGCGGTAGGCCACGGAGAGGACCATATTCTCGGTGGGCTCCGTGATGAGATGGGAAGAGATCAGGAAGATGTAGCCTCCGTCCCGCACCTCGATACGCTGCAGCAATGTGGCAAAGCTGACAAATAGCTGTTGGTGATACTTCTCCCAATCTTCCGACGTAATCTCAAAGAAATCCTTTTTGGGAGGTCCGCCGGTGTTCAGAACCAATACATCGGTAGAGGGGTGATTGGCAACAAAAGTCTCCACCGACTCCATGCTGGCAGTATCGATGGCTTGGCTGGAAATGGCTGGCGCGTCAAGGCCGGCATCGCGCAACTCGCACGCAATGGCTGCTCCTACGCCGCGGGAGCTGCCAAGGACAAGGGCGGACTTCCTAAGATCTGCTGTCATATTTTTTGAGCTGCGATACGGTTGGACATTTTTCTCTTGACACCGTCTCCAAGCATGGTTTCAAGCCGGCGAATTTCCTGGATCAGGGCGGGAGTTCTGGAAAGCGGGACAGCGTGATCTTCATCCTTATGCTGGATCGCCCGGTCGCCTTTGACATACAAGAAAATGGCCGCAGGATCGAAACCAAGTGCAGCATACATCACGTTCGCGTCCGTGGAATGAGATCCGAAGGCGACTGGAACATGGAAAAGCTCGCGCAGACGAGCAATGGCGCGCAGGTTTGTGTCCGCATCCTGATAGGAAAGCTGGGTATGAATGAGCGCAATCTGGGAGGACAGATGGCCGGTAGCGGCAAGGAACGAGGCGATTTCGTCTTCATCGGACATGCCGGTTGAGACATAGATCGGCTTCCCGGTCTTCGCAATCGCGGCAATAAGCGGACGATTTCCGATGTCCTTGCTGAGAACCTTATAGAAATCGACGCCTATTTCTACAAAGAGAGGGATGTCCTCGAGGTCACAAAGCGCGACCCCAAACTGTATCTTGGCGTCTTGCAGGCGCCTGGCCGAGTCGCGATACGATTCGGCCGGGAGATAGGGAGACTCCCCGGGCTTTTGCTTGGCATAGTATGCTTTCTCACGGACTTGAAGCGTCACGCCATCCGGCCGCGCCTGGATCAATGTATCCACGTAAGCATTGGCATAGGCTGCGTCGCCCATGTGATTCATGCCTATCTCCGTGACGATGAACACACTTTTCTGAGTAACGCCCATTGCCTGCAAGAATAGCACGCGATGGCCGGGCCGCTGCTGGGGGATGCGCGACATTACTTTAGTTTGGAAAGTGTGAACGCAATCGGACATCATCCGCGAATTGCGGAGCATTATGGAGACGGGGAGGAAAGCAGGTTTCATCGACTGCCCCTGGGAATCGCTGTGTTTTTCAGTTATAGTGAACATGCTTCCCCTCCCCTTCAAAGCGAAAGGCCGCTCCCCCAGCGGCATGGCGGAGCCGAGCCACAAGCCAGAGCTGGATGGGATCCGCGGAATCGCCCTGCTGGCCGTGATGTTGTCGCATGGCAGCGGGCGATACATCCTGCGAACTACCTTCGCGGCAAAACTCTTCGCATATGCGATGGTTCCGGGCTGGTCCGGGGTTGAACTCTTCTTTGTACTGTCCGGATTTCTCATTACAGGAATTCTGCTGAAGTCGAAGGCAGCGGAGAATTATTTCTCTTCTTTCTATGCGCGGCGGTTTCTGCGCATCTTTCCAATCTATTATTTGGTGGTCACCGCCGGCCTGGTGGCGGCGCATTACAACTTCTGGTGGAACACCATGATGCCGCCGGAACGGATGCGGATTTCCTACTATTTCTACGCACAGAACTGGCCGATCTTTTGGAACCATGGCGCGTACCAGACGGTTAGCGCGTTCGGGCATTTTTGGAGCCTGGCGGTGGAAGAGCAGTTTTATCTGGTCTGGCCCTTGGTCATTTGGCTGCTTCCAGAGGGCTGGATTCTCTCGTTTTGCACAGCGGGTCTGGTGATCGCGCTGCCACTGCGCTTCTACATGGTCCATCGCTATGCCGAAAGCCTTGGAGCCATGGTGCTGACGACTAGCCGAATGGATGGGCTGCTGATCGGAGCGATTCTGGCGATTCTTTTGCGACGAGGGCAGCTTCCGTTGCGATGGATCTTTGCGGCTGCGGGTCTGGGCGGCGGGATCTTCGGCTATATCGCCGTGTTCCACCATAGAGAACTGATCGACACGCAGTTCTATATGCCCACGCTCGGCATCACGGCATTCGCGTTACTGTCAGGCGGATTGCTGGCGCTGTCGCAGCATCGCATTCCGTGGTTACATCGTGTTCTTTGCGCCGGGTGGCTGCGAACTGTGGGGAAATATAGCTACGGAATGTACATCTATCACATTCCTATATACCTGATTTGTGAACACGTTCTGGCCACGCGCTTTGGAGTGGCGCTGCCGATGCCGCTGCCGTGGGCTCTGCTGTATATCGGATTTCTGATCGCAGTGACGTTTCTGGTGGCGAAGATCAGCTATGACCTATTCGAGTCGCAGATTCTGACGCTGAAGTTTCATTTCAGACCGCGCTTTGCGAAGAGTGCGGAAGCTTCCGGTGCGGCGTTCGAAGCTGCATAAATGGGCGCGATGCTCGAATGCTGAAAGACTGGGAATGGTGGGTCAGGAGGCCGATGCCAATTGCTGTTCGTAGCCCGTCAGCTGAGTGATGCATTTCTGGCGCGCGTTCCCGCCGTCCTTGACATCGCGGTACCAGTCGAGCGTCAGGTCAAGCGCCTGCGATAACGAGAGCACAGGCTGCCAGCCGAGCTGTTGCGAAGCCTTGGTCCAATCCAGGGTGAGCATGTTGGCCTCATGCGGGTGAGCGCCGCTGTCGATTTGCCAGCTTGGCGGGGCGGCAGCGGGCGAAGTGGACCAGCGTGAGGCGACGTACTCCACAATCCACTGCACGGATTTCGCGTCGTGGTAATAGGGACCGAAGTTCCAGCCGCCGGAAAACTGCGGACCATGCTGATAGAGATGTTCGGCGAGTGTCATGTAGCCTCGCACCGGCTCCAGCACATGCTGCCAGGGACGAGTCGCGTTGGGATTGCGGATGCGGAGAGTTTCGCCGGAGCTAAAGGCGCGAATGATGTCGACAATAAGGCGATCGGAGGCCCAATCTCCGCCGCCGATGACGTTGCCGGCACGGGCGGTGGCGATGGCGACTTTGTGCTGCGCGTATTTCTCCGGCGCAAAAAATGAATTGCGATACGCGCTGGTGACGAATTCCGCACAGGCCTTGCTGTTGCTGTAGGGATCGTGGCCGCCGAGCGGATCATTCTCGCGGTAGGCCCAGACCCACTCCTGGTTCTCATAGCATTTGTCGGTGGTGACGATGACGACGGCGCGAACCGAGCCGCAGGCGCGCACGGCTTCCAGCAGGCGCGCAGTGCCGAGCACGTTGGTTTCGTAGGTGCGGATGGGATCCTGATAGGAAGCGCGGACCAGCGATTGTGCGGCGAGGTGAAAGACG
Organism: uncultured Acidobacteriota bacterium; assembly: GCA_963817855.1. GTDB lineage: Bacteria > Acidobacteriota > Terriglobia > Terriglobales > Acidobacteriaceae > JAKAAZ01. Next base: position 1,553,373 of record CAWFQA010000001.1, read on the forward strand.
ATTTCCGGCTGATGCTGCAGCATGGCGTCCTGCAGATGGTCGAGTTCGCCAAGGTCGCCGATGACGGAGGTCATATCGCGGGCGACGTCGGCCACCGCAAACAAACTGGGCGAGGTGTGCGGCGGGAGCGCGTAGCCCATCAGGTCGGCACCGAGCTGCTCCAGCCAGAGCGACATCCAGCTGCCCTTAAAGCCAGTGTGCCCGGTGAAGAAACACTTTGCGGCCCTGCCAGAATGATTTCACCATATTTTCCACGGAGCGGAGCCAGTGTCCCAAAGATCTTCAAGAAACTTTCGATCGTGCAGCGTGTCCATGGGCTGCCAAAAGCCATGATGTTTATAGGCGGAGACTTGGCGTTCACGGCTGAGGGTTTCGAGCGGATCGCGTTCCCAAATGGTGGAGTCGCCCGGAATGTAAGGGGCGACTTTGGGCGAGAGGACGAAGAAGCCGCCGCTGACCCAGCGACCATCCCCCTTGGGTTTTTCTGAGAACGATGTGACGTCGGCGTCGTTGCTGATTTCGAGGGCACCGAATTTTCCCACGGATTGCGTTGCAGTCAGAGTGACCAGCGTGTTGCGACTGCGGTGGAATTTCAGCAGGTCATCGATGTTGATATCCGCCAGGCCGTCGCCGTAGGTGAAGCAGAAGGTCTCATCCTTATCGACGTACGCCAGGGCACGCTTCAAACGGCCGCCCGTCATGGTGGAGGCACCGGTATCGATGAGGGTGACGCGCCAGGGCTCGCAGTCGGCGCTGTGGGTTTCAATTTTATTGTGTTGCAGGTCGATGGTGACGTCGGCGGAGTGAAGAAAATAATTCGCAAAAAACTCCTTGATCATGTAGCCCTTGTAGCCGAGGCAGATGATGAAGTCGTTGATGCCATAGTGCGAATAAATCTTCATGATGTGCCACAGGATGGGACGGCCGCCGATTTCCACCATGGGCTTGGGGCGTGCGGAAGTCTCCTCCGCCAACCGGCTGCCAAGTCCACCTGCGAGGATAATTGCTTTCATATCAGTTCTTCTGCGCTCCCGTTTGCGGCCGCATAGCATGCGTTTCCAACCGCAAGTCGCGAAATGAGTGAGTGTTCATCGTAGTCCGATTCGATTGAGGTACAGTTTACGATATATCTTTAGGAGCATGTTTCGTCGAATACCTCCAGCGAACTTCATGCACCGAACCTGCTCGCCGATGCCGCTCCGCGCGAGTTCAACCGATCGAATAGACGAAATAACCTGTGCCGGACGTAACTTTTTGGCAATTGTGAAAGCGCTTCGGGCGATTCTGCCGCGAAACCGATCAAGAGGGATTTTGTTTGACCCATCACTACACGGTTCACGACATTGTTTCGACGGCCGCGATTATCCCTGTTTTTGCCATCTTTTTGTTTTTCCCGGGATATAGCTTTGGCTGGTTCTCCGACCTGCTGCAATTTCGATCCAGCTCCACATCCAGAAAGATTCTTCTGAGCCTTCCGCTGTCGCTTGTCATTTCTACGATTGCGACGAACTTGGCGGGAAGATATTTGAGTTCGACTGCCATTCTTTGGGCATTTTGCATCGTGGCAGCGGCAACTATCTTGCAGTTGGCCTATAGGTGGGCGCGTCGGCCCAAAGACGCCGCCAGCGGCATGGCCGGAACTACGAAGATCGCTTGCGGAATCGCAATCTTGTGGATTGTAGTGGTGATTGCGTCTCTTGCCGATATCCAGATTGGGAACCGGCTATATCCGAGTACTGCTCTATGGGACCATGCGGTGCGGATTGCATTTCTTCACTCGGCAATGCGAACTGGACCGCCCATTCGGAACCCATTCAGTTATTTAGGTTCAGCCCCAATCGCTCGCTACTATTACTTCTGGTATGTCCTGTGCAGCTATCCTGCCAAGCTGAGCCATATTGATCCTCGCTGTGTGCTATACGGTAGCTCAGTGTGGAGCGGTTTTTTACTGGCGGCACTTATTCCGCTCTTTCTTCGAGGGTTTCTGGGGGTTACGGATAATCTGCGGAGAAAGTCCGTGATCGGAATGACTCTGATCGCTGTCAGCGGGCTGGACATAATCCCGACTGTGTATGAGTTTTTTCGCGCCCACAGAATCACGGCCGACATGGAGTGGTGGGACCCGGTGCAGATCACGTCGTGGACCGATGCGCTGATCTGGGTACCTCATCATGTGATGGCGTTGGTGGCGTGCCTGATCGGTTTTCTAGCGCTGTGGAATGTGAGAAAGATCGGGCAGAATCCATATCCAGGGCTGACGCGACGGTTGCTCTCAGGGATTTTCGCTGCGCTCGCCTTCGCCGCGGCGGCCGGTTTGTCTGTGTACGTGACCTTCGCGTTCGCGATATTTTTACTCGTTTGGGGATTTCGGCTGCTGGCCAAGCGAGTGTATCAAGATTTTTTTCTGTATCTGGGCACGGCTTGTTGCACGATACTTGTCTCACTTCCGTACCTGCACGATTTGTTAGGACATCCGGCGATAGAGATAGCGGTGGGCTCGGCTACGGCGGGTGCTGCTGCGCCAGGAATCAGCGTTGGACCCTTTGCGCTGGGATTGCGCGTACTCCCGAATTTTCTGAGCACACCGGTGTTTCTAAGAGACAGAGGTTTCCTACACCCAGGGCTCCTGGCTCCGTTCGGGGTGGTGATTGTTTACATTCTGGAATTTGGAGTGTTCGGTTTGATCGCCTGGGTTCGTTTCCGCAAGGACCTGCGAAACAGGAAGAAATTAGGAGAAGCGGAGATTGCGTCATGGACCATGCTTGCCGTGGGTATGTTCGTCATCACATTCGTGCGGTCCGCGGTGATTACCAACAACGATCTGGCTTTCCGGAGCGCGATGCTCGTTCAATTTGTCTTATTGCTCTGGGCGGCGGAATTTTTTGACAGCTGGTTTTTACCGCCACATCGCGATCGGGTGCGTCAAAGCTGGGGGATGCGATTTGTGGTTCATTCGACGTTAATTCTGGGCATTGTTGCTGCCGTATACAGCCTCACAATTTTGCGGGTGTATGCTTTCCTGGATAACAAAGGGATGATCGCGTATCCCGCGGATTGGTTACCTGCACCCCATGAAGTTGGACCGGGCATGATGGAGATCCGTAGCGCCTCCGATCAACTCGACAAGATGCTTCCCGCGTACGCGATCGTTCAATACAATCCGATGCAAGAAGATTATTTGCCGCTGCTCGAATACGACAGTTTCCAATCAGTGGATGCATTTCCGAATTGCGGAACGGAATTTGGCGGCGATACCCGAAAATGTCCTCCGGTACAGGATGCAATTGCGAACTTGTTCAATAAACCGGGAGAGACGAACATTCGCGAATTGTGTTCGCGATTGTCAATTGACGTTCTGGTGGCCCGTAGAACCGATGCCGCGTGGCGGGATCGTAATAGCTGGGTATGGACGAATCCACCGCTAGTCGCAAATTCCTTCATCCGCGCGTTTCGATGCCGATAGCCGAATCGCACCCGACACTGCGCCTTACGTTTATGCGTGGACCGGCTGCTTCTTGCGATTGGCGAAGGCGGTGATGGTTTCGACGGTGTAATTGAGCATGGCATCATTCAGGCCGGGATAGAGGCCGATCCAGAAAACATTGCGCATGACGAAGTCGGTGTTCTTCAAGTCGCCGATGACGCGGAAGTTGACGCCCTGATAGGCGGGCTGGCGTGTCAGATTGCCGCCGAATAAAAGGCGCGTGGCAATCTTGTTGGATTCGAGTTCGCGAATCAGGTCGTTGCGATTGAAGGGCGCGTCCTCGCGCACGCCAATGGGAAAACCAAACCAGCTGGGCTCGGCGTCGGGTGTGCTTTCCGGCAATAACAAGCGATCTTCGAGCGGTTTCAGCGCGTCGTACAGATGCTGAAAATTCTTTCGCCGCGCGGCGATGAAGCCGGGAAGCTTTATCAGCTGGGACAGGCCGATGGCGGCCTGCATGTCGGTCATCTTCAAGTTGTAGCCGATGTGGGAGTAGGTGTATTTGTGATCGTATCCGCAGGGCAGCTCGCCCAGTTCCCAATCGAATCGTTTGCCGCAGGTGTTATCTTTTCCGGGCTCGCACCAGCAGTCCCGGCCCCAGTCGCGGAAAGATTCAACGAGAGTTTTCAGCAGCGGCGTGTTGGTGACGACCGCACCGCCTTCGCCCATGGTGATGTGGTGGGCAGGATAAAAACTCACCGTTGCAAGGTCGCCAAACGTTCCGACCTTCTTGCCTTTAAAGGTCGCGCCCAGCGCGTCGCAACTATCTTCAACCAACCAGAGATTGTGCTGCTTTGCGAAATTCGAAACGCGATCGAGATCGTAGGGATTGCCCAGGGTATGGGCGATCATGATCGCACGGGTGCGATCGCTCAAGGCTGCTTCGAGCTGCGAAGAGTCGGCCTGATAGTTGGGCACGGTGATGTCGATGAAAACCGGCACGCAGCGATTCTGAATGATGGGATTGACGGTTGTGGGGAATCCAGCCGCCACGGTGATGACTTCATCGCCGGGACGAATGGCGCGATCGGTGAGCTTAGGAGAAGTGAGCGCTGAAAATGCGAGCAGGTTGGCGGAGGATCCGGAGTTGACCAGGGTCGCGCCGCGCACATCCAGATAGCGCGCAAACTGGCGCTCAAATTGGGTCGCGAATCTGCCGGTGGTCAGCCAGCAATCGAGCGAGGCGTCGATCAGATTGCGCAAGTCGGCGGCATCCAGAACCTTTCCCGCGACAGGAACGGCAGACTGGCCGGGGAAGAAGGGCTGCGCTCGAAACTCCTCCTCGAAATATTTTTCCGCGAGTTGCAGAATCTGTTCTCGAAGTTCGCGGCTGCGTTCGCTCATTTTTCTATCGTAATGCAGCCGGCACGTCTGGGATAGCAGGCGACCGATCGGAAGACGGGATCGCAATGGCGGCCATATCTTTATGCAGAAAAAACGAAGAGTCTGCAGGATGTTCGGGTGATTGCGGAGGTTGCCCATGGGCGCAAACGAACATTGGAATTACAAAAAACGCATGTTGCGCATGCAATGGAATAGCAGCAACCGATTCCGGCATGCGGCTATCCGAGTACATAGCTCGATAAGTTGGCGTGGATGCCGGGATGGATTTGGTGTTTAGGTCAGTTTGTTGTGCAAGAAAATTAGGAGGAGACAAATTTGACGATCAAACGGTCTCTCATGGTATTTGCTGCGGCGTGTGCGATGTCCGGTGTGGCGGCGATGGGCCAGGCTGGCGGCACATCCGGCGGGACATCCAGTGGCGCACAAACACAGCCGGGAACCGGCACCGCAGGAGGTACACAGGGAAGCGGATCCCAAAACGGCCAATCGACGAGAAACGGAAGCCAGGGCCAGATGGGCAATCAGCAGACGGGCCACGGGCAAATGGGAACAGGCTCGACCGGCAATGGAAGGAGCGCCAACCAAGGCAATCCGAATAACTCGAACCCGAATGGAACCACGGGGAACGGGACGACTGGCAACACGGGAAATGGAACTACGGGTAGCGGTGCGACGGATAACGGCGCGACCGGCAACGGAAGCACCACAACCCCCAATGGCGGAAGCGGCACCACCGGAAGTGGAACGACGGGTAGCGGCACCGGGTCCGGCGCGGGGAACACGGGCGGAGCAGGCACCGGCAGTGGAGCGGGAAGTCCGCACTAACCTGGAATATCAGCTGACCTGAGCCGCCAGAGTGAGGACGAGCCAGCCGGCGAGGTAGACGAATGCACCTAATAATGTCGCAAGCTGGATTGACCTGGGACCCGCATTGCAATGGTCCGGGGTCGGTCCGGGCGATGGGAAAACAAAGGGAGCTTCGCATGATGAGGAAAACCGTGTGCGTACTTGCGGCCGCGCTGGCTATGCCGGCAGTGGCGGCACTGGGGCAACAGAGCGGTGCGTCGAATGGAGATGCGTCGAGCCATCAAAGCCAGTACCGTGGAAGTCAGTCGACGCATGACGAAAATCATGCCGTGCAGACGCGGTCGCCCAATGACAATGGGGCTGGGGGGACAGGCGACTACGGCGGAACGAAACCCGGCACAAAGGTACACAAAAAACAGCACAATTACCGCAGCTCCGAAAAGTACACGCACCAGACAGTGCCAAACCAGACTGATATGCGCTATACGGGAGAGGCGCATCCACAATAGCTGCGGTTCGGCCGCAGCTATCAAAGCGATCGACTAGCGCCAGAGCGGCGCTAACCAATTGATGGAAAATTTGACGCGGGCACGCTTCTCGATAGGAAGAGCGTGCCCGCAATTTTTTGTGAAATCGGGAATGGGAAGAAAGTATGTCACGTGGCGAACAGAATCGATCCCAGCAGGATGATCAGCACCAATCCGCTCACCGCGACATACATTCGATCGCGTTCCAGCGCGAACGCGCCCACAAGAAATGCTACGCGGGCGACGGGAGTCGCGATCAATAGCAAAACTCCAAGCTGGATAATCGCCAGTGGGCTGCCGTGGAATGCATTGGGAACGAGCTGGTATACGGAGCGCAGCGGTGCGTTGACTGAATGAAATACCTGGTATCTGGGTGTCACCGTGGCGTTGTGGACCAGGTAAAGGCCCAGCCCGATGAATGTGACGGAGCAGGCCAAAAGCACGCCGCCGCGGAGGACCTTACCGATGAGGATTTCGACTTGTTTGTCGCTCGGTCGGCGCATCGCTATACCCCTCCTACGATGCCGTTGTAGATCATCTCCAGTGCAAGGAAAAAGATGACGACGGAGAAGACGAGGCGCAGAGACTTGACGTGGGTTTTGACCAGCAATCGAGCGCCAATCAGTGAGCCAATGAGGACTCCGATCATCACGGGCGCGGCGAGCGAAGGATCAATGTAGCCGCGGCGCAGATAAATTCCCGCGCTTGCAGCGGCGGTGACGCCAATCATGAAATTGCTGGTGGTGGTGGAGACCTTGAACGGGATGCGCATGATGTGATCCATCGCCAGCACCTTGACGGCTCCCGAGCCAATGCCGAGCAGGCCGGAAAGCACCCCGGCACCGACCATGGTGGCGAATCCGCCGGAGATATTCTTAACCGCGTAAGACTCTTCTTTGCCACCTGAGCCGGGAAATGTGCCGTTCATCTTCAGGCGATCCGACCAGCGATTGGGCGCGACCTTGCCATCGTCATGTTTACGGGATGAAATGTAGACGGAATAGAGCAAAACCAGACCGAATACAATGGCAATACCCCGGGTAGGAGTGCGGGTTGCGAGCCAGGCGCCGCCGACGGCGCCCATGGTGGTGGCGACCTCAAGAAACATGCCGATGCGAATGTTGGAATAGCCCTCTCGCACGTAGGCAGCTGCCGACCCGGAAGACGTAGCAATGACGGAGATGAGCGAGGCGCCGATGGCGTAGTGGATATCCACTTTGAACAACAAAACCAGCATGGGAACCAGCACCACTCCGCCGCCCAATCCTGTAAGGGAGCCAAGCAATCCGGCTAAAAGTGAGCCTCCGAGCGTAAACAGTGAGAAATCCAACTGATTCATGAATCAACCCGATTATTTCTCTAATCTAACGGAAGCGCTCAACTCTAAAGGAGATGCTAGCAACTTTGCAAGAGAAAAACGTGGAAACGAGACTATTCTTTCGATTCCCCGTCTATATGAATTCCGTTGGTTATTTCGCAAGGCACACATAGAATCTCCGTGTTTGGGCATCCAATCAGCCGACAGAACGCGCTCCACTGCAGGCACACACATGACGGAAGCGAAGTGCGGTCGACGTACCAATAAAAAATTGCATCCCGGGAGCGCTACGTTGGTTTTGAGATGGATCGCAGTGCTGCTGCTGGCAAGCTTGTGGTTGCCGGAGGCAAGCGCGTCGACAATTTTGCCGAGCCGCATCAACGGACCCATTCGGTCCGGGCAGAAGCAGATTGTGAAGGGCACGGTGTCTCCGCGGGTAGGGGCTGCGCGGGATGAGGGGGAGCTGTCCGGGTCGGCGCCCATCGAAAACATGTCGCTGGTATTTGCGCTTTCTCGAGCGCAACAGGCGGATTTGAAAAACCTGCTGCAGCAACAGCAAACCCCGGGTTCCCCGCTGTATCACCAATGGCTGAAGCCGGGGCAATTTGCGGCGCGCTACGGAGTCAGCCAGCAGGACCTAGCGAAAGTGGCGGCATGGCTGCGCTTGCAGGGTTTTACGGTGACCGCGATTCCGGCGAGCGATGACCGCGTGGTTTTTAGCGGAACGGCGGCTCAGGTGAACGCTGTCTTCCAGACGCAGATGCGCAACTATCTGTTCCATGGAAAACAACATTGGGCCAACTCGACCGACCTCAACCTGCCGCAAGCGATTGCGGGGATGGCGCTAGGAGTGCAGCACCTGAACACGTTTCGTCCAGAGCCTCATGTGATGAAGCGACTGGTGCGTGGAGCGGCGCAGGCGCACCAGCGACCCGCGAGTTCTGTGAACTCGCACTACACGCTTTGCCAGTCGAGTACGTCTCCTTGTCCAAGCAACGCCATCCTCAACATGGTGGCGCCTGCCGATGCGCAGACGATATATGACGTGAGCGGCTTGTATAACAGCGGTTTCACGGGGACGGGTCAGACGCTGGCGATTGTGGGGCAAACCGACATCGTGCAGCACCAGAGCGATATTGCACATTTCCGAGCTCTAAGCGGCTTGAATGCGTCGAATTTGCCGCAGCAAGTGCTGGTGCCGAATACCGGAACAGCCGTGGTGTATGTGGGCGATTTGGAAGAAGCGGATATTGACGTGGAATGGGCGGGCGCGATCGCGAAGAATGCGAACATTCTGTACGTCACGGTGGGAAACAATAAGAATTCGAGCGTGCTGGATTCGCTACAGTATGCCGTCGAGAAGGACCTCGCTCCGGTCATCAGCATCAGTTATGGCGGCTGTGAGGCGCAGTTTGCGGGCAGCAGCGAGATACAGATGCTGGAGCAGAGCCTGGAGCAGGCGAATTCTCAGGGACAGACGGTGTTCGCAGCTTCCGGCGACGGCGGTTCCGCGGACTGCGACACTGGCACCAATAGCAGCGGCCAACCGGTCGCCGCGTCCGGCGGACTGGCGGTCGATTATCCGCCGAGCAGCCCGTATGTGACAGCCGTCGGCGGCACCTCATTCAGCGGAGACATTGAAGATGAATCGAAGTACTGGAACGCCAGCAATACTTCCAGCAATGGATCCGCGATCAGCTACATACCGGAGACGACATGGAATGACACCCCCAACATTGCAGGGCTGAACAACGATGGCGGTTTAAGCGCCAGCGGCGGCGGCGCCAGTAATTGTGTGGCAACTACCGGGACCTCCCGGAATATATCGTGCTCGGGAGGATTCGCGAAGCCCTCGTGGCAAGTGGGGACCGGCGTTCCCAATGACGGGAGACGGGACGTGCCGGACGTTTCGCTGGCGGCCGATCCTAATCACGACGGCTATGTTTTATGTACACAGGAAGTGAACTCGGCAAATACGGCCTTCACCGGGCCGAGTTGCGTGTATCCAGTTGGCAAGGACCAGGTGCCATATTTTGATTCCAATGCAAGCGGCTATCTCTACGGCGGCACCTCGATTGCAGCTCCACAATGGGCCGCGATTCTGACCCTGATGAACCAGAAGTCAGGCAACACGAGCGGCGTTGGAAACGTAAATCCGGTCCTGTATCAGGCAGCGGAAACCACCCCGGGCGCCTTTCACGATGTGACCACGGGAAACAATGCGGTGGTGTGCGTTGCGGGCAGCCCGAATTGTAATGGAAATAGCGGCGGCTACGGGGTGATGTCTTGCTGCAACGCAGGCACCGGCTACGACATGGCGACAGGACTGGGCACAGTGGACGCGGCGGCGCTCGCTGCCGTATGGCCAACAGTGACTGCGGCGAATGGACAATTCAGTCTGGTGCTGCAGCCGAACTCGGTGACGCTGGCTCCGGGTGGTTCAGGAACGACCTCCGTAGTATTGAGCCCGAGCAGCGCGGGGCCCGGGACTTCCGGCTTTACGGGCACAGTGGCTTTGACGTGCTCGAATCTGCCGGCAGGGGTGACGTGCAGCTTCTCTAACTCGTCTGTGAGCCTGGTTCCAGGAACGGCGCAAACCGTGACACTCACTCTGAATGCCAGCTCTTCCGCGGCGGCGACAACGACCGCTCGGAACAGGTCGCCGCTCGATTCCGGCGTGCCGATGCGTCTGGCGTTTGCGGGGATACTTGGATTCGCCCTGCTCGGTGTGGGACGACGTCGGCGATATTTTCCATCGCGCTGGATGGCAGTTCTGCTGCTGTTTGTTGGGCTGATGGCGGCGACCTGCCTGACAGCCTGCGCTGGCGGCGGCGCCATGGGGGCGGCGGAGGTGGGGTGCAGGCGGTGGAGGCGGTAGCGGTGCAGGCGGTGGAACGCCGGTGATGCAGACCGTAACTGTGACTGGAACTTCCGGGACAACAGTGGCGTCGACCTCGGTTGCGTTGACTGTAACTTAGTGCGTGTGTGGCAGTGAAAGCGACGGCCCGAACTCAGAAGGAGGCTGCGCGAGTGGGCGGAAAGATGAACGCATACATTGCCCTATTGCGCGCGGTGAACGTCGGCGGCACCGGCAAGCTGCCGATGAGTGAGTTGAAAGGTTTGTGCGAAGCGGCGGGATTTCTTTCCGTACGCACGTACATCGCCAGCGGCAATGTGGTGTTTCAATCCGCAAAAACCGAGGCGCAAGTGAAAGCTGCACTGGAGGCCGCGCTGAGCGACTACGCCGGCAAACCGGTCGGGGTGATGGTTCGCACGTCGACGGAGATGGCTGCGGTGCTGGCACACAATCCATTTTCGAAGATGCCGGGAAATCGCACCGTAGCGTATTTTCTGGATGCGAAGCCGAGCGCCGATGCGTTGGAAACGGTGACGAATCAGACGGGCGAACAGTGTCGACTGGGAGCTCGCGAAATCTACGTGTACTATCCGGATGGCATCGGCGATTCAAAGCTGAAAATTCCCGCGGCCAAGAATGGGACGGCGCGCAACATGAACACCATCGCCAAGCTTGCCGAAATGGCGGCCAATTTGCCTTCGTAAAGGACGTGTACTCGCGGCTTAATCGACTGCGGCAGAACGAACCTGGGCAACCGGATTTCGTTGGTGCGGGGGCAACGAAAAAGAAAATACAGAGATCCTTCGCGCCGCTCAGGATGACGCCTCTCGAGTTGACGCCGATTGTTGGCTTGACGAAGTAACCGGGTGTGCTCCTTGCTCAACTATGCGCCGATGCCGGATAAATCCGGATGCATCTTGGAGAAATCCGTGGCTTGCTGGTAGGCGCGCGCGAAGGCGCAGAGCTTCGCGTCCTGATACAGATTGCCGAGAAAGGTAATGCTGACCGGTGTGCCTGGACCTCCAATATTGTCTTCATCGCCGGTGTCGATGGCAGGAGGTTTGGGCGAGTCATTCTCGCGAATGCCGTTCGGTTGAATTACGGCGGGATGTCCGGTGAGATTGGTGATCGTGAGCTGCTCCCCACCGCTCGGTACGACGATGATGTCAACAATTTTAAAAATGTCGGCCATCTGCTGGATGGCGATGGAGCGCGCTCGGTTGGCCTGGATGTATTCAACCGCGGGGTAGAAGCGCGCGGTGCGAAACACGTTGGGCCAGTCTTCCGGACCTTGGGCGGTGAGCAGCTTGTCGCGGCCGGTCATGGTGAGCTCATCAAATGCGGCGGCGGCTTCCGCGGACAATAGATTCGCCATGGCGTCGTAAGGAAGCTTGGGCAACTCGACCGGAATCAATTTGACGCCCATGCTTTTCAGTTGATCGAGCGCCGCCAGGTCGAAGGTGCGATCGTAGCGGGTTCGTTCGCGTGAGGCGCGGCGGAGAGCATAATCCTGACGCCATTTCTTTTGTTTGTCCAATGGCAACCCGGTGGGCATCGTTTCCTGCAGCGGCTTGGGAATGACAAAGGCGGTCGGGACATAGCCGACGCGAAGTATTGTCCAATCAAAATTCGCGTCCCAGTTGAAGGCAGCGTTGCATACGCTTAAATCTTTTCCATCGGGGCCGTAGATGCTGTTCATCACCAGGGCGCAATCTTCCACGGAGCGACAGATGGGGCCAAGTTTATCCATGGTCCAGGAAAGCGCCATGGCGCCGGTGCGCGGTACAAATCCAAAGGTCGGACGAAGGCCGGTCACGCCGCATCGAGTTGACGGCGAGGAAATGGAGCCGAGAGTTTCCGAGCCAATGGAGAAAGCGACACATCCTGCGGCCGTCGCGCAGGCCGGCCCCGCGGAAGATCCGCTCGATCCCTGATGGCGGTTCCAGGGATTGAGAGTGCGGCCGCCGAACCATTGATCGCCCAGTGCCAATGCGCCCAGGCTTAACTTCGCCACCAGAACGGCACCCGCGGCATCGAGGCGTTTGACGACCGTAGCGTTATAGTCGAAGGTCTGATGTTCGAAGCCGCCGGCACCCCATGTGGTGGGATAGCTTTTGACCGCCAGCAAGTCTTTTGCGCCCCAGGGCAATCCGTGCAGCGGACCGCGATAGGTTCCAGAGGCAATTTCGGCATCGGCGGCTTTGGCCTGGGCCATGGCGCGTTCTTCCGTCAGCGTGATGAGAAAGTGCAATGCCGGATTGAAGCGCCGAATGCGTTCGATATACATTTCGGTGAGGGCGACGGAAGACACTTTCTTTGTGCGAATATACTCGGCGAGTTTCGGGATGTTGGCGAATGCCAACTCCTCCAGGTTGATAGGAGGCTCACCGGCTGTGGGAGGGTTGCCGTATTTCGGAGCTTCACGCTGGGTTTGCACGGTTGTGTCCGGTGGCAGCGGATCGAAAACATAGGCCGGGGCTACGCTGTTCTGAAGGTGAAGGCCGCGGATGACGGAGTAGCTGTCGCGCTGCTGATTGAGGGCTTCCAGCATCATGGCAATTTGTTCGGGGGCCAGAGGAACACCGGCAAGCGCTGCCGCCTGCTCGACCATCTCGGGTGTGATTTTAGGAAGCGATGAAGAGGTGCTGGGTGAGGCAGCCGTTTCCGTCTGAGCGTGGACGGCGATGGTATAAAGAGCGCCCGGCAGCAATGTCGAAGCCAATCCGAATTGCGAACAGACAGCAAGAAAACGGCGACGGTCAAGCATGATGCCGAACTGTATCACAGTCGGCGAACAGTCTACATCCCCTTTAGTCACCTGCCGCCGGTAATCGACCTGTTGTTTGAAAGGTGACCACGCGCCGCGGATTGTGGCGAAGGAGCACCGCAGTATTCGCTGATACGATATCCTGATTTCCTATAGCGCCTTGCCGATTACCGTCAGTACCCGGGTTCAACGATGAGCTTCTTTTCCTGGGTGGAAAGCCGCGCGGATCGACCGGTTCGACTCAACTGCCAGCAAAGGGAAGGGAATCGAAATATGAGAGTTCTACACGTAGTTGGCGCGCGGCCTAATTTTATGAAGGCGGCTCCGGTGTATCGTGCGCTGGCGCGGAACGGACATGAACAAACCCTGGTGCACACGGGGCAGCACTATGACGCGCTGATGTCGGACGTGTTCTTTCAGGCTTTAGAGATTCCTGATCCGGATGAAAGTCTCGACGTGGGGTCAGGATCTCACGCGCAGCAAACAGCCGCGATCATGAGCCGCTTTGAACCGGTTGTTATTGCGCATAAGCCGGACATCGTGTTGGTATACGGAGACGTCAATTCCACAGTTGCGGCTGCGCTGGTCTGCTCGAAGCTTGGAATTTTCGTAGGCCATGTCGAGGCGGGCCTTCGTTCCTTCGACCGCTCCATGCCGGAAGAGATCAATCGGATGATTACCGACAGGCTTGCGGACTTTCTCTTTACTCCTTCGATCGATGGCGATGAGAACCTTGCGCGTGAGGGCGTTGCGATGGAAAAGATTTTCATGGTCGGCAATGTCATGATAGATACCTTGATTCGCTTCCTGCCGAAAGCGGATGGTATCTTTCCAGCACTGAAAGGAAAGCTATCGCTGAATTCTTTTGGGTTGGTGACTCTTCATCGTCCGTCGAACGTCGACGAGGAATCGAGCTTTTTGCCGATGCTGCAGGTGCTTGACAGCTTGAGCGAGAAGCTTCCTCTGATCTTTCCTGTGCATCCCAGGACCCGGCAGAAGTGGTCGGCGCGGCTGCAGCAGTGCAGTCCGAATCTTCGAGTGATCGACCCCCTTGGATACCTTGAGTTTCTTGCTCTCCAGAAACATGCCACAGTCGTTATCACGGATTCAGGCGGTATACAGGAGGAGACTACATATCTGGGAACTCCGTGCCTGACCTTGCGTGAAAATACGGAGCGTCCGATTACAGTGACTCAGGGCACGAATGTCTTGATAGGCCACGATTGGGAACTGCTGCGGTCTCATTTTCATGACGCTCTGAACGGTAGACGCAAACTGGAATGCCGGCCTCCGCTGTGGGACGGTAAGGCGTCGGAAAGAATTGCCGAGGTCCTTGCTGGCCAGATTCGTTTGCAGCCAGCGCTCACAAGCGAGACTGGTCGATGAATCTTCCGCGCCACGCAGAGCTTTGGCTTTTGCCGTATCTGGAGGACAGCTTGCGGAGACGCATGCGACCCTCGAGGTCGAAGCGCGCCTGGATTGCCATCACCGATCACTACGAACCGCTGGGGATGGGCGCCTCCGTCGAAACTGCCCGTGGGCGGGTGGCTCTGTGGCGCGATAAGTGGCCGCGCATTGCGGCGGATTCTCCAAGAGACGCCGCTGGCCAGTGCCCACAGTACAGCTTCTTCTATCCGCAAGAGGAGTACCGGCGAGATCTGCTTGATGGGATCGCCGAGATGGTGCGGCTGGGTGTTGGCGACGTCGAAGTGCACATCCATCACGAGAATGAGACGCGCGACTCCTTCATACGAAAAATTACTGAATTTTGCGAGCGCCTGACCGGTGACCATGGCCTTCTTCGGCAGCGGGACGGGCGTACCATTTTCGGCTTCATCCACGGCAACTGGGCTCTCGACAACTCGCTCCCGGATGGCAAGTTGTGCGGCCTGAATGGGGAAATCGAGTTGCTGCGAGATCTGGGGTGTTATGCCGATTTCACCATGCCTTCAGCACCCTCGCCGACCCAGGGTAGGGTTGTGAACCGGATTTACTGGTGCACAAGCAACGCCGATGGGACGCCGAGATCCTTCGACAATGGCATAGATGCAATGGTGCATGGCGGCCGACGCGGTGACCTGCTTATGATCACCGGTCCGCTGGGCCTGCGCTACGGAGAACGGATGATGCCGCGCCTGGAGACTGGAGAGATTGCGGGCTACGACCTGCCGACTCCTTATCGGGTGCGCCGTTGGTTCGATCTTGCTCCTACCATTGGAGACGATCTTTTTCTTAAGCTCTACACGCACGGCGCAGTGGAGAGGAACCTTCACCCGCTGCTGGAGGGCGGTCTGAGCAGTCTGTTTCGCTGGATCGCGGAGGAAGCGGATCGACGCGCCATCGAGATTCACTGGGCAACAGCGTGGCAGATGTTCCAGGCGGCTGAAGCTTTGATTTCTGGCAGCTCGTTGATTTCCCCGGCGACGGTTTATGCGATAGAAGGTAGCGAATGAAGAAGCTCAATGTCCTTTTGGTTTCCTACGCGTTTCCTCCGATGGGTGGCGTGGGGGTGCTGCGCGCTGCAAGCCTAGCACGATATTTTCCGGCTGAAGGAATCCGGCTCGATGTGCTGACCGCGCGCAATGCATCCGCAGTGGGCTCCGAGCCCACTCTGCTCCAGGAGATACCGAGCGAGGTCACCATTCATCGGACAATTACCCTCGACCTTCCGTTTGGCATCCGGAAGCGAATCAAGAGGCTGGTATCGCGATCGAAACCAGCTGCCGGTAAAGCAGCCAGCGCGGCTGGAGGCGGTAATCCAGGATTTCTCAAGAGAATTCTGCAGAACCTTTTGCTGCCCGACCCGCAGGTGACCTGGCTCCCAGCCCTGACGCGCGCCGCCCGCCGTATCGTCAGGTCGCGGAACATCGACGTTGTACTGATAACAGTGCCTCCATTCTCCACGGTTCTTCTGGTGGAGAAACTGCGGAAGCAATTCCCTCTCTTGACAATCGTGGTCGATTTCCGCGACGAGTGGCTTTCGACGGGGATTGATCTCGTTGGCTTCAGCCAGAATGAGCGTGCTCGCCGCATCGCCCGTTCGGTTGAGGAAAGCGCTGTGACGAATTCGACCGCTATTGTTGCGGTCACCGAGGCCGCGCGGTGCGAGATTCGCCTCCGGTACCCGCAGGAGCCCGATATCAAGTTTCATTTGGTCCCCAATGGATTCGACGCCACCAGATTGCAGCGTTTCGCCTCGCCGCGACTGCCCCGGCGCGATAGCAAAATTGTTGTGACCTACGTCGGGACGATCTACGCCTCAACGGAGCCGGCTACTCTAGTTGAAGCCATCCAATCGTTGCCTCCGGAATTGAAGTCTAGATTCCGGTTTCGCTTCATCGGCCATATTGAGGACCCGCGATTTCGTGATGCCCTCTTGCAGCTCGGCGACATGGTGGAACTGCGCGGGTTCCTGCCGCAACACGAAGCCTTGGCCTCTCTAAACGAAGCAGATTATGCGCTGCTTGTTCAACATGGCCGCCTCAACATTGCCGCCAAATGTTACGACTACATCGGCTCGGGCAAACCTATCCTCGCCACGGTCAACCCCGAGGGGCCTGAACGTGCCTTGATCGAGGAGCTTAGGGTTGGATATTGGGCGGGTAGCCGTGACATTGAAGCAATTCGCCAGCTTTTTCTCCGAGCAGCGGATCGCAGCAACCCGCTGCTCGCGTCGTTTCAGCCCGATCTGGAAAAGATAGCGCAATATGAACGCAAGGTGCTGGCGCAGCGGTATGCTGGGTTGCTGCACTCCATCGCGCGTGGGCAACACGAGTCCAGTGTGGGCGGTACTCCCGTGGAAGCCGGCGGAAAGGCGACGTAGGGTGCTTAAGATTGCTGTTGTCACGGCGCATTTCCCCAGTTCGGGAGAGCCCACCAAAGGACGGCCCGCATATCAGACAATGCGTGTCCTTTCGAGGAAATGCGATGTGCAGGTCTTCTATCCCCACCCCGCTTATCCGTCCTTGTTCAAGCCGAAGAGTCGCACGTACAGCGGCCTCGATCCTTCCTTCACGCTGCCGGATGTGAGAGCCGGCTACTACGATTACCCTGTGCTGCCGATGATTTCGCGGCCGTTGAACGGTTGGAACGCCGCTCGCGTTCTGCTGCCTCGTGTGCGCAACTTCGCGCCCGATCTGATTTTCAGCTATTTTCTATACCCGGATGGATATGCTGCCGTGAAGATCGGCGAAGCGCTCTCAGTTCCTGTGGTTGTCATGGGGGTCGGATCCGATGTCCACAGCATTGGCGACCGGTTTTCGAGGATGCACACACGCACTGTCGTGCGCGAAGCGGATTTCGTGCTGGGGATCAGCGAAGATTTGCGCCAACGATGTGTCGCGATGGGCGCGCTATCGGAGAAGACCGGCACACTAGTCAGCGGATGCGATCTTTCAGTTTTCCACGTGAAGGACCGCGTTGCAGCGAGGGAGAGGCTGCGTATTGATCCAGCATTCGAAGCTATCGTCTACATCGGGCGCATGGACCCGAAGAAGGGACTTCTCGAACTGGTCGAGGCGGCGGCGGTGCTGTATTCCTCCCGCCCGAACCTACGTGTGTATATGGTCGGGGACGGACCACACAGGCCGCTGATTGAGAGCGCGATTCGGGGCAAGGATGCCGGCCGCTACATGTATACCCTGCCTGGTTGCTCCTTCGACGAAGTCGCTGACTGGATGGCTGCGGCCGATGTGGTGACTCTCCCAAGTTATATGGAGGGCTGCCCCAATGTAATCCTGGAGGCACTCGCGTGCGGGCGCCCTGTTGTGGCCACAAACGTCGGCGGCATCCCGGAGATTATGAACGACGAATGCGGATACCTCGTGCCCCCTCGCGATTCCGATGCGTTGGCAGAGGCCTTGGCATCGAGCCTGGACAGAACCTGGGATGCCGAAAGCATCTCCGCGCATTGGGGTCGAGGCTGGGAAACAGTGGCGTCAGAGCTGCTCGTTATCTTCGAATCCGTCCTATCTGCCCGAAGGGCGAAGGCGCAGTTCGCTAAGAACTCGCACAGCTCTCAGGAAACGTTGGTATGACGGTTGTGCACCGGCTTGCCCGATGGTCCTATCGCTTGCTCGCGGTTTTTGGCCTTCTTACCCTGATTGTGATTTCAACTCCTATGGTTTCGTGGTGGGCACGGGCTTATGCCGGACCGATCGACCAGCCCAAAGGCAATATCCTCATCCTTCTGAGCGCCGCCGCGGATGATGCCAACGGCATTTCGTATTCGTCGTACTGGCGGGCGCGCGTGGCAGCGCTGGCATGGAAAAACGGAGGCTTCAAGACAGTTGTGATCAGCGGCAAAAGCGGCCCCGGAATCCTCAACTTCCTGGTGGCGGAGGGCGTGCCCCGGAACGCGATCATCTCAGAGTCACGCTCAACCAGCACGCGGGAAAATGCTCTCTACACCGCCGATCTGATCCAGCACATACCGGGCAAGAAGGTGCTATTGACCAGTGACTTTCACATGTATCGAGCGATTCGAGCGTTTCGCAAAGCCGGGATCGTGGCCGCTCCAGAGGCAGTTCCAGATGTGCTGCACTCTGCCGAACATTGGACCGGCCGCTTCTCGGGGTTCGAAACCATGATGCTGGAGACTGCGAAGATCGCATACTACAGGCTTCGCGGTTGGATCGCGTTCTAACTCGCATTCAACGCGTCTGGGATAAACAGGCCAATATTTTCGATGTTTTGCGGCGAAGGGCGCCGGGTTTTATGAGTCACTCTCCGACCGGTTACCTTTGATTGGGTTACGGAATTCACGGAATATTTTTTGATTTGCGGTAGGATGAGCTTTGCGGTAATGAACCATTGCGGTAGATGACACCTTGGGATACACGCCTGCGGTTCCGACCAATATCCCCTCGCTCCCGAGATGAAATACGTACGGCTTTCGTAACTTGTTTGCGGACTGTCCGTCGCAAATAAGCGTGCGGATTGCCACGAGCTTTATGGCGCTTGTGAGATGCGAAAGAGAACTTTAACCAGCGATTGATTTATAAGGAGCTACTGTCAAGGAGAATCAGACAGTAACAAGCACGGATGAGGAGATAGCCATGAAGGTTCCGGACAAGCCCAACTCACACATCTTCGTTCTCGATGCTGACCGGGCGATCCTGGCTTACATTTGCGATGTTCTCGCGGACCGTTTCAGAGTGAGCCTATTCACCGACGCCGCGGAACTCGGCCGGAGCTTGAGCGAGTCTGCGACTCCCGACCTGCTTCTGATGGACTGGCAGATTGGCGGAGGTGAAAGTGAGAAGAACGCGCTCAGCCTGCTGGCCGAGATTCGCTCGTCAAAGCCATCGCTGCCGATCATTATGCTGGCGTGTTCAGCGGAGTTGACGGAAGTGGTGGCGGCGATGCGCATGGGTGCAACCAACATCATCCTGAAGCCGTTTCGAAAGAGTGATCTTGACCTCGCCGTACAGCAGTGCCTCCAGTCATCCGGCAAGCAGTCTGCCGATAACGATGTGACGGAGATCCCTCTCGATGGAGACACATCGTTTGTAAGGTCGTGCGAGCGAATGCATGAGATCGAGTCGCAATGCAAGCTGGTCGCTGGTACAGATATCCCTGTTCTGATCCTCGGAGAGAGCGGCACCGGAAAGGAAGTCGCGGCCAGGTTGATCCACAAAATGTCTTCTCGCAATCAGCGCACCTTCCTCAAGGTGAACTGCGTGGCCATGCCTGCCGATCTTCTCGAAAGTGAACTCTTCGGTTACGAGCAGGGGGCCTTCACCGGCGCGGTAAAATCCAAACCCGGAAAATTTGAGATTTGCAATAATGGCACGATCTTTTTGGATGAGATTGGCGAAATGCCCCCTGCTTTGCAAGCCAAGCTGTTACAGGTGCTTCAAGATGGAAGTTTTTCGCGTCTTGGCAGCCGATCCAGCGTCCGAGTCGATGTGCGTGTGGTCGCCGCGACCAATATCGATATCAAAGAGGCCATAGCGAACAAAGCATTTCGCGAGGACCTCTACTATCGGTTGAATGGCTTTTCCGTCAAGATGCCTCCGCTGCGTGAGCGCATTGAAGAGATTCCGATCCTTGCACAGCACTTTATGCGCAAGGCCGCCGCGAGGTTCGATTACGATCCGCTGCCCATTTCTCCTGCCCTGATGCGCGCTTTGACCGGCCACACATGGCCCGGCAATCTTCGTGAACTGGAGAATACAATCAAGCGTTATCTCGTGCTCGCCGACGAACTGGCGATTATGAACGAGTTGAGCGCGATGAGGAACCCGGCATCGTCTGCACCGAACGTCGATTCTGCGGGAGATAGCGCAAACTTGAAGAGTTTCGTTCGAACTGTGGCGGGTAATGTCGAGTCGGCCGCTATCGCGCAATCGCTGGCGGGCAGGGGATGGAACCGCAAGGCGACAGCGAGCGATCTGCAGATCAGCTACAAGGCCTTGCTCTACAAGATCAAGCGATACAATCTACAACCGCCGGAGAAGCAGAGCAGCTACGAACACGCATAGGGATTTGACTCGTCTGCGGATCGAACTATTCCTAATCGGGAAAAAGATGTGCGCTGGGCTAAAGTGGTCCGGATCAGACCGTGCGAATTGTAATTCAGATCAGGCGGATCGAGTCGCCGTTGCCACCCCCCGTATGCTTCTCACCCCCACATTCTTCTATTGAGCAACACCCGGCTGAGCAGTGCACCTTTCGACTTATGGCGATGCTGCGACGTGTTCAGAACGAAGCGGATATTGACATCATGTATCCTCTCCGTATCATCGAGGTACGGAGCAACGCTCCCTCAACCGACCATGTTGGGTTTACCAGCTAGAAAGTTTTTCAAATCATGAGTCAGGCCAATACGCCCAAGCCGGAAAAGGTCGTGATCCAGTTCGGGACCCGGATGATCAAAGGGTATATGGATCCATCGCCAGGAAACACAATCGAGGAACTGCTAAGCAACGCTCCACCCAGTTGCCCTGAATCCTTTCGTATTCGCCATCTGGAATCGGATATTGTCGAGGAGATTTCAGTTAAGGATGTGAAGGCAGTCTTTTATGTACACAGCTTCGACGGCGACTCGGTCCGCAGCCATATCAATTTTCATACCAGGACGCCCATTGTGAGTGGCGTATGGATGCGACTGCAATTCCTGGATGGAGAAGTCATGGAGGGAATCGTGCACAACTCCATGCGCTATCTGGTCGACCCTGGATTCTTTCTGCTGCCAACCGATCCCGGCAGCAACAATAAGCTGGTCTACGTGCTAAAGAGATGGCTGGCGGACCATCGCGTTCTCGGTTTGCGAAAACTTTAGTCGCTCGGCGCAGAGTCCCTGAGAATCGAATAATCCAAAATCTCCGCGGCGACCCCGGTCATGCCCATTGAGATGTTCTCGGTTCGCACCGCTCGGCCCCGGCATCGAATGTGGCAAGGTGTCGAAAGCGTGACTTCCGGCGGCAATTCGGCCACGAATTCAAAGTCACCATCGAGCGAAGTTCCCTCGGCCATTGGCAGATAGAAAAATACGCCTCGATTGCTCATGTCCCTGGTGTAGGCTGAGACCTCGCCGCCTTCCACCATCACAGTAAGGGGGACGCTCAGCTTGAAGCGCTGGCTTTCCCGCCGCTCGTTCGGCACTGTCCATTCTTTTGTCATGGGCCCCAATTCAAAAACGCTATCGCTCGCGGTATCCGACTACCTGAATCGTCTTGTAAGGCAATTTCAGTCTTCCCGTAGTACCGGTTTCATACTATCTCACGTTTGCTCCGCCAGGCTGGGGCGCCCTTAGCATTGCAACAACTATAAAGATGATGTGGATAACGAACCGCGCAGGCAACGAATTGCAATCCTATCGCGCGAAACGGTACCAGTTGGACGCGCCGACCGGCGGCGCAGCCTCTCGAGTCCGCTTCTCGCTTTTGCAGTGACAAACCGAATTGAACCGATGGATTCAGCAGTCGCTGTCACTGGATTATAAAGATCCATTGACAGAACTGATCTGAGAGTCGACGGATCGACAGCGAAGAACTCTGAAGAAGTCCAGGCAATGGCACGGTAGGAGGTCACAAACAACCTTCCGCCGCCCCCTTGCTCCGACTTCGCAATGGGCCCCAGCTATAGCCGGAGCCCACTGCATTGGTAGCAACCGTTCACTCAATCCAGGAGTTCTTCCCCGATCCGTTCCGCGTGCAGCCAGCGCTGATTAGGCGCTCAACGTCGCGTTCGAGACCGGATCCACAGACTTCCGGCGGAAGAGCAGGAAGGCCAGGCCAAACAATCCCGTGCCCAGCAGCAGCAGCGAGGAAGGCTCAGGGGTGACGGCGAGATCCGGAGCATACAGCACCGCCGGCGGGCCATTGACTTCCGCGTACCAGAGATTGAAGGTATACAGGCCAGAGGATCCCATCCACGTGAACGAGGAAGTGTCTGCAGCGGTGGGAGCACCCGCATCGATGACCAGATCTCCATTCTGATCGGTGGTGCCGCCGATGTAGAGCAGTATCCCATCGTCGTGAATGATGGAGTAGGTTGCTCCATTTTGCAGGTACGTCAGGCTAGTGAAATCCATGATGTCGTTGTTGAAGTTGAATTGATCGGGAATAACCAGGCTGAAATCGCCGTTCCAGCCGGCTGAGCCATTTGTCACGGGATTATATCCCGTCAGCAAGAAGGACTCGAGACCCATGTCTGTGCTGCTAAAAAAATTGATCGGGCTACCGCCGAAGAGATTCGCCGAAAAGCCAGCGCCAGTTATAGGAAGTGTCGTTGGTGTGAGTGTATTGGGGTATGAGGTGGCACCTGCCCATACTTGTATGCCGACTGGAAAGCTGTCAGCACGAGCCGTTCCGGCGAAAAAAGCCGGGATGGCGAGTACGGCTGCAACTGCGATTAAATTGCGGAATTTCATCTTCATTAGGAAGCCTCCTGGATATTCATTACCGCTGTGTCGCGGGCGTGGCCCGTGATGCAAATGGAAATGCATTCCGAAGGCCAAATGCATTTCGCTCAGGATCAGCCACTTAGGGGGCATTGCTCATGGGGAATGCGCAAACTCTTGCAGAAGTAGTGGAAGTAGTTGGGCATCTTTCTAAGGACGAAGTGCGCTTGCGTTGTTTCGACGCTTTGGAATGGAGTGCGATTAGAAATGAGTGGCTGCGACCGACACGCTAAAACTTGCGGTGGGCCATGGATCTGCCCACCGCGTTTGTTTAAGTAGTCCATCGACCCAGGAGTTCGGCCCGGCTCGTTCCGCAAACAGGAACGCCGACTAGGCGCTCAACGTCGCGTGAGAGACTGGCTCCGCATTCTTGCGGCGAAAGAGCAGGAAGGCCAAGCCAAACAGTCCCGTACCGAGCAGCAGCAGCGACGAAGGCTCAGGGGTGACGGTGAGGTTTGTATCCAAAACAGCAGGGCCACCATTTTCCTCGCCATACAAGAGAGAGAAATCATAGTAACCGGATGATCCCAGCCATGTGTAGGCTACCGCCGAGTCGCCGCCAACAGCCACGGGAAGTCCGCTCCCGGCCACCGTGGTGCCGTCGATGCTTAGAAAATAATCATCGTCATATGCGAAGTTGTATGTCGCCCCGTGCGTGAGCCAGGTTTGGCCGGTGAACAACATGACGTCGTTGTTGATACCGCAAGTATTCGGGTTGGGAGCTGGAGCGCAGATGCCTGTTTGATTGGCTGTGAGGTTGCTGACCACGTCGCCGTTGGCTAAGCCGTTCGAGCCTGTCGTCAAGAAGCTGGACAAGCTGTCGTCGGTCTGGCTAAAAAAATTGAAGATGCTTCCAGTGGCACCAGTCAGTTGGAAGGTAGCGTAGGCAGGGCCGGCGGGGACGGTTTGGGACAGGTCGGTAGGATAGACTACCGCGCCCTGCCAGACAGACCCGTTCACGGTGATGTTATCAGCGTGAGCCGTTCCCGCGACAAACGCCGGGATGGCGAGTGCTGCTGCGATTGCGACTAAACTGCGGAATTTCGTTTTCATAATAAGCCTCCTGGATGTGTGTTACCGAGGTCGCGGGTGTGGCCTGTATTGGGTCCATGCCAATCCCGAGCCTGCGGGGTGTTTGCCCCTGCTGCCAGGGACGCTATGTACTATGCACCTGAGAGGCCGAACTCTGTCTGCGCAGAATCAGCTACATATAGGGAGTTGAAGGTTGAGAATGCGCAGGGAATTGCGGAGTGAGTGGAAGCAGCTAGGGTTTTTCTAGAGGTTGTTGAGTGGTTAGAGCTTTTTTCATAGTTGCTGTATGGAGCGGAGGGCCATTATTGTGAGTCAGCGACGAGCGCCTCGGGGATCGAAGAATGATGGCTATTTTTCTCGAGGTCAAGTGACAATACGAAGTGGCGAAAGAGAGGTGGGCGGGGAACAACAATGCTGTTCTGCAAACACAGAAAGCCTCCCTACATCTTCAAGGTCAGATGTAGGGAGGCTTTGGATTGATTGGTTCGCGCCTACGCCAGCAGAAGCTTCGTCTTGAATGCTCCTGCAAGAATGAGCAGCCCCGACCCTAGCAAAAGTAGCGAAGGGGGCTCCGGAACTACCGGCGTTGGGCTAAGAGTGATGTCTTCCGATGTTTGGGCTTTGAATCCACCATTGCCATCCACGTACACCGCCTTGACGGAGGCTGCGTTAGCCCCGGTCCCGGTAAGGAGGTCGCTGGCTGAGGCCAGCACCACCTGCCACTCAAAATTGTAGATGTCTCCGCTTGCTCCGACTGGCACACCCTTACCGCTGCCGCTGTACGGGTCACAAAAGAAACCATTGTGACTGTTGCTTTTACAGCCGCCGCTATCTGTTCCGCCAAGTTCGTATGACGGGAAACCGGTAGGCCCAGCAAGCCATGTCACCGAGCTTAGATCCGGCCCAGAAGTTACCTTCAAGGCTACGGCTTTCAGAAAATCACCAGAGGTTGATTGCGTTGCATCGACGGTCAGAAAGATGTCGAATGTGTTCGCATTGACGGTGCTGTAGGTCAGGGTGTAGGCCGACCCAAAGCAGCTCGAGCAATTGGTAGGACCGATGGTGCCCGCTTTTGCGCCACCGGCAGTCAGCAGCCCAAAGACACATAGGCAGGCTAGATATAGGATCGTTTTGCGCACGGTAATTCCCCCATAAACTTTTTCGTCGAACTGAATCACATTCGATGGATTCTGCGATCCGGTTGTGATGGGAGTAGCAATCTTGCGGCCATAGTCCGCTACGCGGCGCGCATGTTGTTCAACCAATTTCTTTGTGTGGGTTAGAGGATTGTTGCGATCGAACGGAGAACGCCATCCTTGGCTGCATGCGCAATAAATTGCAACTATGGCGGAAGGATCTTTGCCTTTTCTGGGGAATATCCGAGGGAGTTTTTCTCTGACATCAGAGCGTGGACGATGCTGACTTCATTTGGCTAAAACGACGAGCGCATGGTTCAGAAGGTGAGTCAACAGAGCTTTTTTATCCCGACTGCCCCTCGTCGCGTTGTCGAAGATAGCTGAAGTTCTCTGCCATTGCGTCGGACGTGGAAACCAACGGACGCCATCCCAGCGCGCGCAATTTTGAGTTGTCGAACGTATTGCCGCCCCAGGTTGAGGCAGCTTTATAGCGAGTGATGATTGCCGGTAATTGTCCCTGGGAACGACGATGATACTTTTCCAAAGACCGGGCCAGCATCCTGGTCATAAAGTACGGAAGACGCACCGATCGGATGGGTTGGACCCGCTGCTTGTATTCGCGCAGGTATCGAGACGCGGTCATCAGATCGTCGTCGTGCACGTTGTATGCCTGACCGGCGGAGTCTGGATGGGTGCCGGCAACGACAATTGCGTCGGCACAGTTGACAACATATGAAAGCGGGAGCAGGTTCCTTCCTCCCAGGTGGAAGAACAATGGTCCGATTTGTAAGCCAACCCGGCCCGAGAATGCGCCGCCACCGGGCCCATAGATGACACCTGGACGCAAGACGACGAGTTCAAAGCCGGCCTTCTGCTGGTGTTCCCAGAACAGTTGCTCCTGCCTCAGCTTGGAGTGGGAGTAGATATCGCGCCATTCCGGGTGCGGTTCCAGGGGGGTTTGTTCGTCGATGCGAGCTCCCCGAGGCAAACCTGCCACGCCATAGACGCCGAACGAGCTTACCAGGACGAATCGGGTTGTCGTTACAAGCGAGCGGTCGCGTGTTTCAAGCGTCTCCAGCATGTTGCGGGAGGCGCCAGCGGAGTCCGCGAACATTTCGGCCGCCGAACCTTTCAGGCCCGCGGCAAGATGGAAAACAAGAGAGACATCCTTCATGACCCGGGCGCAGTCGGCTTTCAACCTTAAATTTCCGTAGCAAAACTCGAGTTGGGCATTGGGATGCGACCCGGAAATCTTGGTGAGCCGATCCGCCTTCGCAGGATCGCGAAGCAAGCATCGGATATTTTTATAACCGTGGGCGAGCAGACGCTCGACGACATGAACTCCCAGGAATCCACCGGCGCCGGTGACTAGAATTTTCAAACGAGCACCTCCGAATAGACCTGGTCGAAAATTGTTTCCATGATGGCTGAGACCTGCAGGATTTCGCTGTAGGGGATCGGTGGCGGGGAATCTCTCTCAATACTGAGATAGAACTCGCTGAGCAACCGGTGCATACCATCGAAGTAGTGAAAGCGGGAATGAGAAAAGCTGTTCACGTTCTTCAGCGCTTGCCGCAGGTAATCTTTTGCGACAAGAAAGGGAGGAAACAAGCGGCCTAAGGCGGAGGGAAATGTTTGCTTTCGGTCCAGGACAAGAGTACGCGCGTTGAAGTCGACATGGGCTGTGTTCCTGGTCCCGTACACGCGCAAGGTGTGCCCGATTGGCCGAGCGTGTGAGCTGAACGTCGCATAGGCGCTTACATTCGAACCGCGGATAATGACGCGCAACTCGTCGAGGATCGGGTCGGGATTTGTATCTGTTCCGCTTCCATCTCCTCGATATGCCATGGCCTGGATGAGGGGTTTTTCGTTATCGAGGTACGGAACAATCTTGTTCAAGACATGATCCAGCACGTTTTGAAACAGCTTACCGGGGAGGCGGTGAACCCAGTGGCTGGGGTCCCGCTTCAATGCCGTCCCATATTCGCCAGAGAGATCGTAGCCAAGAAAACTTTCAAAATGAACTGGACTGCCCAGCACTCCTGTGTTGAGCAAGCGACGCAGCTCGAGTGCCGGCGCCTCAAAATTTGGCCAATAATTCACACTGAGTTTCCGCCCAGAGGCAACCGCCGCCGCGATGATCGCTTCTGCGTCGCAATGGCGCGGTGCGACCGGTTTCTCAAGATACACGTGGCATCCGGCGGCCACCGCTTGCCGCGTAAGCGCGAGGTGCGATTGCGGGGGTGTGGTGATGTGCAGAACGTCCGGCTTTTCCACTTCGAGCATGGTCGCAGCATCGCAGTACCAATGCGGTATGGCGAAACGAGAGGCCAACTGCTCCGCCATAATCGGATCGAGGTCGCAGACTGCGGTCAATTGAACCGATGGTATTCTGCGAATTTCCTCAACATGGGCGTCCGCGATCTTACCGCACCCAACGATTGCTATCTTTAAGGTCATTGCTTTTTATGCTCCGTCAGGCGATGATTCCGGGAAGTCAACCCAGTTCTTGCTTCCGTGTGATTGCTTCGCTCCAAGGCGCCGAAGGTGAGGGGCTGGGTTCGCTCCATGGGGATGGCGGACGGGCCGAACTGAAAGCGAACGGGGAGCTTGGGCCAGGTTGCTGGCGGGTTGGTGCCAGCGTTGATGAGCGATGAGTTGGGGACGAAAGTGGTCAGGTCGAAGGGCGGGGTGGAAACGCCGATCAGGTTCTGAACTCCGATTGTGTCGGCGGAGGTGCTTGCGCCCTGGAAAGCGTAGGGGGAAATCGGGCTGGAATTTTTGTAACCGGGACCGGGCCAGCCGGCGCCATACGAGGCAGATTGATCCGAAGGATTCATGTTGTTCGTGCCCCAGTTGGCATTGATGACGTTGGCCCCGAAGATGGTGAACTGATTGGGTTCGGTGATCCAGTAGAAGTAAGGCTTCGCCGGATTGTCCATCCAGAAGGCATTGTTTAGTACTTGAATCTGCGGCCACTCCACCGCCGGGCAGTTGCCGTATGCGCCTCCGGCGGAGGTGTCGAAGAGATACCAGCCGTAGTAGGTTGCCGCACCTTCATGAAAGCTGTTGTTGTAGAACCATAGGGTGCCCAGCCGACTGGCATCGATATCGCACTGGTCAGAAAAGTAGTGCACCGCGAACATGGCCGTGGTGTTCGTGAAGGTGTTGCCGTAGACATAATCGGCATGGTGCGCTTCGACCGCTGCAGCCAGCAAGTCGGCGGTGTAGGCATCGGCCGGATACTGCGACTTGTAGGCGCTGGCTCCCGCGCTCAAATACCCCTCGAAAGTCATGTAGGCGACGCCGTCCTGGTTGTCGATCAGGTCCAGCTGCCGCGCCGGTCCATCGCCGAAATGGTTGTAGCGGATCACGTCCGGATAGCCGCGGCTCTTCAAGTTGGAACCTTGCGCCCCACTGGGATACTGGTCGACCACGTTGAACTGCGCGACTTGATTCCATCCTTGAATGTAGAGTTGATGTTCGCTATTCGAACCGTTGACGCCATTGGCGTGCAGATGATTGCCTTCATACAGAGTGTTGGCCACCACTGCATAACCGTTGCTGTCGTTGAAGTCGGAGAAGAAGCCAAGCCCACAGTCGTGGGCATTCACGCCTCGGATCACCGTATCCATGCTGGGAAAGATACGAATACAGGCGGAGAACCCGCCCCACGGCGTCCCCGCCACACCCTGGGGGCTGGTATGAAGATTGGGAGCATCGGCATTTTTAATCTCCAGCCCTTCGACGATCAAATCCTGAGAACCTGTCCATGTGCCCGTATATAGACCAGTCCAATTGGATGTATAGCTGCCTCCAAGAGCAACGGCTGCATAGTTCTCATCCGCGTAGACATTGGCATCTGGCACACCAGTCGAGTTGCTAGCGTCGATGACCGGCAGATTGCCCTCGGCATCCGGCACGCCGCAGACGCGGATGGGCTGGGTGCGAGTGGCGTGTCCCACGACCTGGAAGTATTCGTGGTAGGTGGTGGGGCTGGCCCCAGTGGTGTCTTCGTTGTGGATGCGCACCGTCGAGCCGGGCGGCAGCGTTTGCCAGGGAACCGACACGATCGTCTTCAGGGCCTGCGATGGGCCCACATCGTAGACTGTCCCGCTCAGGGCAGGATCGACGCTGCAGTCGACCGGCTCGGTCTCGGAGGGGGTGGTGGCATAGGCGGGCATTGGATTTCCGGTCACATAGACGGTGGCCGTGTTGGTCTTGCTGCTGTCGGCTAAGCTGGTCGCGGTCAGGGTGTAGCGGCCCGCGACTGTCGCCGAGAAGACCGTGTCCAGGTTGGAAGTGTCGGACAGCGCGCCATCGCCGCCGCTGGGCTGTGAGGTCAGCGACCAGGTCACGTTGGGATTCGAGGCTCCCCAGACGAAGGACTGAATATCGGCCTTCTGGCCGGAATACAGCGTGGTATAGAACGGAACCACATGCACCACGACCGCCGGATGGCAGACGTTCACGACAATCGAGGAAGTCGCAGCCGGATTCTCCACCGACTGCGCGGTGATGGTAAACCGGGTGGCGGAACTGACCGCATAAACATTGCTGCCAGTCTCGCTGATCGAGCAACTGCTGCCCGAAGCCGGAGCGGTCACATCCACCCAATGGCCGGTGCTTGAGGAAAGCGTCGCTCCGCCGTCCACCGTCCAGTTGACCGCATTGGTGGTCCCGCCGGTCACTGTCGCATAGATCCGCCGCACACTCCCCGGCAGCACGTTGTACCCATACTGCGGCTGGCTGATCGCAATCGATACTCCCGGTTTCTGCGAAAGTGCCGTTGAGGGATGCGCGGGCGCCTGCCCGCCCACACCACCCTCGCCGGAGGCGGCAAAAGTTGCTGCAATGCAGAATGCAAGGCCAAATACCAATACGCGATAGCGATTCATATGAAAATCCATTCTTGATGCAACCTGTAGCTGTGCATTGTTCCGCGCATTGGAATCATTCCTCACAACGTATTTCCTGCGAATCGAGGTCGATTGCATCTTCGATCGCCTAGACCTTTCCCGCAGTTGCATTGGCTGGCTCAGAGTGGATCATCAGTGAAAGAACAGCATCCACTGATTCGGCAATCGGTTTAGGAAGCACACGGGTCACGATGCTGAAGCGGGTGAAATCTTTCGGTTCCAGCACACGCATCAGATATAAGAGCCCGAAGAGGACAACCAGTGAGGCGCTTCCTCCCCATACGATGGCCCACAGCGGCGAAAACCGCACCGCGATGATATGTGCAGTCAGCGCCGCCAGTAGACTGATGAATGCAATCTTGGCGACAAGAAGCCATGGAAGCTTCACCTTATAGAGATGGATGCCGAGGGCCCACATCGTTCCGACCGCGATTGTCTGCGCCGTGCCACTGCCGATGCATGCGCCCACTGCGCCGTATGTGGGAATCAGATACCAGGCCACGCCTATATCGACGATCCCAGCAATTACAGTTGCAGCGATGATATAGCCCTGCCGTTCCGCGCTTTGCAAAAGGCTCTCTACCGGACTGAGAAAGGCTTTGGGCAGACAGAGCAACGGAGCCAGCATGACAACCATCGCTGCGCCCTTGTATTGATTGCCATAGAGAAGAAGCAATGCGGGCACCGCTAGAGCGGCGGAAATGGCGTGCAGCGGAACGGACGTAAGGACAAGATATCGAAATGTGGAAGACGCGATGTCTGGAACCCTGGACTTGTCGCGACCGTACTGGGCAAAGATGGTCGCGCTGGCGGCCGATCCAAAGACAGATGCGCTGATCAGCAGCCGTTCGGCCATGCTGAATGCCACCGAGTAAAAGGCTATCTGACGAATATCCGAGCAGAGATGCTTGAGCAGGAAGAACTCCGACCGATCCCACACGATCAACGCCAGAATCATACTGGTGACGCTCTGCCATGCGAAGCTGACCATGCGCTGGCCCAACCCGACCGGATGAACATGCGCTGTTTCCCAGGAAACTATACGCTTCATGGTGGGAAAGAGGCGCACTAGAAAATCGACCGCCCGCATAACAAGCATCGAACCGCCGACACCGACAATACCCCATTTCAGCAACACGGTTGCCGCGATTGCGGCGCAGAAGGCCAGAATAGAAATAACGGAGGCGGGAAGATTTGCCATCAAATCTTCCGCGGCGACATTGGCTTGTGCCGAGATGGAGTTCACCATCGAGGGCCAGATACTTAGTGCCACCAAGATCGAGGCCGTAATATAACCGGCCTTGGCGTCTATCAAAACCCATACAATGATGCCGCCCGTTGCCAGGGTCGCCAAGCCCATCTGTAATAGCAGTGTGCGGAAATAAATGTATCGCGCGGTGCCTCGGTCGCCCATGCCGAGAAACTCCGCCATATATTTCCGCGTGGTGGCGGGAATTCCCATTCCGCCCAAGCTACTTACGATCGACGCGATCCAAAACACATAAATGATGTAACCCATTTTCGACGGCCCAAGGGTGCGGGCGATCGCAATGGAAGTAAATAATGTGACAACGAAATTGATCGCGTTCTCGAGGCCGTACCAACCGGTATTTTTAACGATTGTTTTACTGTTGGACATGCCGGTATCGATCCGATCTACGGGGGATGGGTACGTTTCTGCAACGGATTTCTCGATCTAGGCACACTGGCAACCGAATAGCGCAAATGCGCGACGCCGATTGCCAGTGCGGGTGGCCGCTGATTTAGCTCAGTTGCTGGAGTGCTGCCGCGGCTTCTTTTGCTGTCGGTGAACCGTGGCCCAGCAATAAGGCTTTTTTCAAGTGAATGGTCGCATTGTCCTTATCGCGCAGCTTGCTGTACACCATTCCCAGGTGGTATTGCATCGTTGCGTTGTTTGGATCTGTCTTGATTGCATCCTCTAGAAGATCGCGAGCAAATTCGTAGGTCCCCTTGTAGTAGTAGGCCCATGCCAGCGTGTCCGCAGAGACTGGTGAATTGGGCATCCCTGCCCGGGCAGTTTGCGCAAGCGTCAGTGCGACGTCCACATTTCCGCCGTTTTGTAGCATCAGGTAGGCAAGATTGTTCGCTACCAGAGGCTGCTGTGGCTGAATTTGCAAAGACTTTTGGTAGTAGGCTTGAGCCATCTGCGGATTCCCGCTCGAGTCCTCGAGCATGCCTAGAAATGCAATAGCACCGGCATCTTTGGGATGGGCATCTGACCACTGCTTCCAGGTGGCTACAGCATTCGCGGCTTGTCCGCGTCGGATCTCAGCTTGTGCGAATAGCATTGTTGCCTCGCGGTCCTCAGGATTCAGCTGCATGGCTTTCTGAGCGCTGGAGGCAGCCTGGTCGTATTGCTTCATGCCCATCTGTAACTGAGCCATAAGACCGTAGAATCCATTGTTCGATGGACTCTTCTCAATTTGCGCATTTAAGCGAGCGAGTGCTTTTTCTGGTTGCTTGTTGTAGAGGTAATAACCCATTTCCAGGCGAATGGCTTCGACTGAATTTGGATCGTACTGCAGAGCCTTTTCCAGCGATCCCAGCCCTTCGGAGAAACGCTTTTGCGCAAATTGAAGTTTGGCGAGCTGGATATACGCCGAAGGATTTTGCGGAGCCACGCTGATTGCGGTCTTAAGATCGGCTTCCGCTTTCTCCGGCGAGTGTTGGCTGATCTCGCTCATGGCGCGCCACACGTAACCGCCGGGAAAGCGGGGTGCGGCAGCGATCGCTTTTGCAGCCACGTCGGCCAGTAGATTCGTGTCGCCGTGCTGGATCGCGATTTGCGCGAGATTTCCAAGTGCATCCAGAGAATTCGGTCTCAGGGTTACCACCTGGCGGAAGCTTTTTTCCGCCAAAGCGACATCGCCCTTGGCAAGGGCGGCTTTGCCCAGCCAGTATTGGATGAACGCATCCTGCGGAAAATTCTTGGCCCCATCCAGAAGAGCATTGACGGCATCGTTTGCGTCGCCGTCATTCAGCAGCACAATGCCGTTCAAGGCGCTCACGCCCGGATTACTGGCGTTGGTCTTCATCAGCGCAGTCACCGTAGTTTTAGCGGTCGCATAGTCTTTGACCTGAAGCAGAACCCGAATGTATTCCACCTGCAGCGCTACGTTCTTGGGATGCTTTGCGGCAAGGCTGGAGAACTCCGCTTTGGCCTTGCCCATCTGTCCAGTGGCTGCATAATAGCTTGCCAGCAGGGTCAATCCCTGAGGATCGTCAGGAAGATCCTGCGACGCCTTTCGGAGCACGTCTTCTGCCTTTGCCTGATTTCCCTCTTGCAGATAGATCTGTGCAAGAGCTTCGCGAGCAGCTACACTTTTTGGATTTGCAGTAATTGCATCCTGGCTCAACTGCTCGGCCTCCGGCCAGCGATTGTTTTTCGTGTAGAAAGAGGCGAGCGACAACCTGGCGTTCACCGATTTTGGATCGAGGGCGATCGCTTTTTTCAGGTTATCTTCGACGGACTGAACCTTGCTTGGATCGTTTTCCTGCAGAATTGCCAAGTCCTCGTGGAACGCTGCTCGATCCGGTGCGAGTTCAAGGGCGCGACGCATTTCAATCAGAGCCTGATCCCTCTGCCCGCGCTTGAGCGCTATGGCGGACAACAACGCATGCACATCCGGGTTGTTCGGTTGGGCTTTCAGTACTGCGTTTGCCTGCGCTTGGGCGTCGTCGGTCTTCCCCGCCGCGAGTGAAAGACTTCCAAGATCGACCCTTGCCTTGTAGTTGGCAGGCTGCAGAGCGACAGTGCGCATGAGCTCGCCATATGCCGGGCCAAACTCACCCAGATGGACGTATGCCTTCGCCAGAGCATAATGAGCGTCTGGAAAGTTCTTGTCGGCCTTAAGCGAGTTTTGGAACTGGATTGCAGCTTCCCGGTACTTACCTTCGGTGCTATATCGCTCTCCACTCGCCAGGTATTTCCGCTTTCGCACGTTTGGATCGCTGTGACAGCCGGACAGTAAAGCGAACGTAACAAACAGCGCGACTACCCGAACATATGTTGGCCGATTCATTGATCTCCACCTACCATCGAAACTCAGTTGAACTGCTTTGAACGAGCTTTTCATCGTTTTCCGTCCTTCCCTGCATACATTTGGGACCGCAGCTTTCACTCGATGCCAATCCGAGTTGCGATCCCTGTCGTTCGAATCGCTACTAGTTCGGGATAAACTCCGGCAGCGCGGGGATCAGCTGTCTCGTAAATGCTTCAACCCGAGCTTGTGCCGTCGCTGTTTCTTCCATGGGGCCGATCGGCGTTAATACGCGAACCAACGCGCCATCCGTACGATGCATCAGGATTGCGTCGGTCACGAGATAGAACTTGGCCATATATTCATTGGCGACACTGCGTCCGTGTGCTTGATACCAATAGATAACGAACTGTCTCGTCTCGCCGTTGCCAATGATGTATTCTCCTACCCGGTGAACCTTGCCCTTTGCATCGCGAAGATCGACATAGCGCGAGGATTCAAAGGCCCATCCTGCACCGGGAAGGCAATGCTTTGGTGAGTGAATCGTGACCCCACTTCTCTGGGTCGGGAAATAACCGATAAAGAGACCGATCGGGAAGGGTTGACCCTGGCGAGTGTAGTTTCGAGACAGAAAATCTCCAGGCCCAAGTACATTCCGTGTCTCCTGATCGATCGTCAAATCGCTTCCTGCCCACCCGTCGATAACTCGCGAAACCTGCGACAACGGTGCACTCGCGGGAATCAAATCGCTATCGCCGCGAGCGTGCAACACTAGCACCGATCCAGTGAGCAGCAGGGCAACCGTCCAAAAGCGAGCGTTTTTCATGCGGTTCTCCGGTTGCGCGGCAACCAATCCATTGCGAGGTGAACGATGAAAAGACACGCGAAAGATACGAGGAACATGACCCAACCAGAAAACTCGTGAAAAAAGCCCTGCGCCTTGTCTGGATTCCAGTACTGCACGCACATTCCAGTGCCGAAGATTCGCACGGCGTTGGCCGCAATCGCAATGGGAATGCTGGCCAGGGCAAGCACGGTTCGGCGCGCGACGGACTTCTCCATGAAATAGCCGAAGAAAACGGAGAGAGTGAACAGGCTCATCAGAGAACGGATTCCACTGCAAGCTTCCGCTACTTCCAGACTCAACGAGGAAAGTTGAATCACGTTTCCTTCCCGCAGGACTGGAACGCCAAACACAGGAAGCAAATCGCTGGCGAGCTTCGATGCCAGTATCTGAAGGGGAAAGGTGATCTGGCTGAATAGGATTGCTGGAATTGGAATTGCCAGGAGAAGGACCAGCAACGGGAATTGCAGTTCCTTCAGGAATTGTCGGCCGCCGAAAGAAAGGATCAACCCTCCCAATAGAACCACCAGAGAAATCCGAGACAGGAACATCTCGGCGCCATAGACACCTAGAAACAGGACCAGCAATCCCGCGGCAACGACGGCCACTCCGCCCCAGGAAGGGGAAGCTACGGTTTCACGCAGAACATCTCTCTTTGTCCACACCAGGTACGCCGAGAAGATGGGTACAAGAAAGCCGTGGGAGAAATCGGGTATCTGCCACCAGTCGGTCACAAGTTTCACGACTATCCCGGCGTAAATCCCTGCTACAAGGACGCCGATGAGTACGCAGCCCCATACGACCCTGGCGTTCCGCAACTGCAAGGGATAGCTGGGAGCTGCTGAAATCTGAATGTCTTGTGCCATATTCACCATAATGGGAACGACCAGCGTCGCAATCCGCTGTACTTATTAGCAATCTGCATGCCGAATTGCGGATCGGCTGAATCCAAGGAAGGTTCCTTGCGAATTGCCGCTTAGGGGGATAAGCCGCTCGATCTGAGTGGAAAAGTTTTTCCACTTTCCTGGGAAATGAATGTCACACATTTCTTGAGTAAAAGGGAAAACATTTACCGTTTCTTCCGCGTTTGCCGTACAAAAATGGCCGAAGAGCCGATATACGGCATAGAAGGGCTTTTCTTCGCCATGTGTCGGGGGTTTGGAACCCGTCTTGCTAAGGCACAGGTACGGGAGCTTTCATGCCAGGCAGTGGAACTATCCAAGGTACGAAACGACGGACGAAGTCGTTTACCTATATTGAGCCTAGGATCCAGCCAGCGCTGGCCCAGATTACCGAAACCGATTTTCCGCTTTTGCTCGCCGGCGAGAAGGGCGTCGGAAAGCGGACAGTGGCGTTGCAAGTGCATGGTCAATCCCATCGAAGTCGCGGTATTTTTACCGAGATACAGGGTGCCGATTGCACCGCGCAAAAGATTCTTTCCGCCTTCTCCTCCAGAGGAACGGTTTATCTAACAGAAGTTGGGGACCTGGGCTATCAGTTGCAGGGGCTGATCGTGGACAGCTACTTTCAGGCTGAGCAAGATCATCCCAGCCGCCTGTTATGCAGTACCACCCGCGAGCTGTTGGAGGATGTCGTTTCGTGCCGCATGCGGGAGGACTTCTTCCATTTCATCTCGGCCATAACGCTCCGGATTTCGCCGCTACGTTGCAGAAAATCCGAGATTCCGTTGATTGCCGACGAGCTATTGACGCAGTACTCGCGACAGTTTGATCGTCCCAAACCCGTTCTTGATGGCGACATACTTGAATTCCTCATAGAGTACGGTTGGCCTGGCAACCTGCCCGAACTGCAGACGGCGATCAAGACTTTTGTTGCGATCGGAGACCAGTCCATCTCCCTGGCTGCCATCAAAGCAGCTGCATCGGGAGCGAGACTGAATGGGCAGCAAAGGCCGTTCTCGCTCAAGGAAGCCACTCGCACGGCGTTGATCCAGATTGAGCGTCAATTGATCTCCAAAGTTCTAGTGAACACCGGGGGCAATCGCAAACGCGCGGCAAATGAACTGGGGATAAGTTACAAAGCCCTGCTCTACAAGCTCAAGCAGATCGGAACGGAATTCCAGTCTGCGTCCAACGGAAACGGAGTTGCACTATGAAACTAAGAAGGCTTCTCATTTTGGTGCTTATTGTGCCAAGCTTCTTTTGCCGTGCTCAGCGCAAAGAGCCTGCGGGGAAGTCGGCTCAAGGACCTGTAGCTATTGCGGCTGGGGGACCTGCGGCCGATAGCTATGTCATCGGCGCATCGGATGTGCTTTCCGTCACGGTATGGAAACAGTCCGATTTATCGGGCAGTCTTTTGGTCCGGCCTGACGGCATGATTTCGATGCCTCTCCTCGGCGATGTCGAGGCCGCTGGTCTAACGCCGCTGCAATTGGGAAATCGAATCGAGGCAAAACTCAAGAAGTTCGTTCAGGATCCGGAAGTCGCTGTGGTACTGACGCAGAGCAATAGTAAGGTCATCTACCTTCTCGGCGAAGTTGGGAAGAAGGGTCCGGTACAGATGACTCCCGGCATGACATTACTGCAAGCGATTTCCAGTGCTGGAGGGCTTACGGATTTTGCCAATTCAAAAAAGATTTACGTCTTGCGCAACGACGGTGAAAAACAGCAACGAATCCAGGTGCATTACAAGAAGGCGTTGAAGGGCGACCCCACCTTTAATTTGGTTCTGCAGCCCGGCGATACGATTGTGGTTCCATAAGGTACGCAATAAGTGAAAAAAACCTTCAAACTCGTAGTAGTTCTTCTCGCGACCTGCGCCGCGGCCGGCGCGCAGGCTGTGCCTGCGGGGTCCCTCCAGAGCGTGCCGATCACGGGCGAACTGCATTATGCTCTGAACTACTCGCAAATGGCCGAATTCTCCAGTGGCCTGGGCGACTGGCAGATGAGCACACTTTCCGGGTCGGCGGCGTATGCAAATGGAAAAGAACGCTTTCCGTTCAGCATGGAATACGGCGGCGGTTACAACTGGACCATTGCCGGGCCATCGTATGGAGCCGGGCTCTTCCAGCATTTGTACTTATCCCAAGAAATTGTTTGGCGCAAATGGAACCTGACCGTCAGCGACAACGTAAGTTACCTGCCACAGGCGCCGACCACCGGCTTCACGGGAATTCCAGGCGTTGGAGAACCCATTGGCTCACCGAGTCCGGCCCCACCGACCGGGCAGTCGATCCTGACGCTGAACACTGTCGTTATCGACAACAATACACAAGGTGAACTAGGACATACTCTCAATCACGCTGTGAGTCTGAATGTTGGCGGTAGTTACAATATTGTCCGCTACCCAGATGGCAATGGACTCGATATGAACATGACAGCGGCGAACGCGGGACCTACGTGGCGCCTCGATGCTCGAAATTCGCTTATAGGGAATTACCTGTATTCCCAGTTCAATTACCCGGACTATAACTTCTCTCTCACGACTAATGCGGTTACATTGGGCTTTGAACGAGAGTGGAACCGTAAGATTACGACCAACGTCTCGGCAGGGCCGCAGTGGCTGAGTAGCACTGAGAGCGCGACGGTGCCATCTTCCCTTGGCGTCACAGCAAATGCGTCTGTGAATTATAAATTCCTATTGAATTCGGCCAACCTTGCCTATTCTCACGGAATCAGTGGTGGCGGCGGATATCTCGTTGGTTCGGAACTTGATGATGTCTCGTTGACTCTGTCGCACGAGTTCGGAAGGAAGCTGACGGTCGGAGCCGATGCATCCTACATGCGCACCGCCTCCCTGGGCAACGGACCGACATTTGGCAGCTACGGGAATATTAATGCAAAGTATGCAGGCGCGCAGGCGACCAGAAAGCTGGGCCGATACTTCAATGTTTTTGCGAATTACACGGCCATCACGCAGTCGTCGAGCTCCACGCTTCCTAGCAATGTGCTGGACCAGCTGATGCAAACGGTCAGCTTCGGAATTGGATATTCGCCTCGGAGCAAACATCTCAGGCGGTAAAGGTTGAAGGAGACATATGCTCGGTCATCGTGAACTGACAATGGAAGACTACACCGCCATTTTGAGACGGCGATGGCTTCTGGTTCTGAGTATTGCGGTCGTGTTTCTCGCGATCGGCGGAGCCGCAAGCTACGTGGTGCCGCCTCTGTATGAATCGCAAACGCTGATTCTTATTGAACAGCAGAAGGTGCCGGAAGACTATGTTAAACCTGTCGTCGATGAGAACCTGAACGCGCGCCTGGCGTCGATGAAGGAACAGATCCTAAGCCGCTCTCGTTTGGAGCCGATCATCACCAGATACAACCTATTCGCCAGCAACAAAAACTCCGCGCTCCCGCATATTAAGTTGTTGCAACCGATCATTAAGAGATTCAACCTTTTCACTGGCGACGTTAACACCATGGATAAGCGTGTCGAGATGACGCGCAAGGCGATCAAAATTACCCAAATCCAGGCGGCGCAAGCTTCTGGAGGAATGCCTGGATTCTTCGTAACTTTCCAGGCATCGGATCCGCGTACAGCACAACAGGTGTGTGGCGAGATTACCTCGCTTTTCGTAAGTGAGAATCTGAGTGCCCGGGAACGCTCTGCTGAAGGCACAACCGAGTTCTTGAAACAGCAGCTAGAGGACGCAAAACGGACGCTCGATGAGCAAGATGCACGGCTGGCAGCGTTCCAGCTGAAATATATCGGCAAGCTTCCAAACCAGGAATCGTCAAATGTTAATGCGCTGCAGGCGCTCACTACGCAGCTCGACGCCGCGACGCAAACGGTCAATCGCATTCAGCAGAACGAGACCTTTCTGCAGGCGCTGATCGCGCAACAAACACACGACCTGCAAAGCGGCGGCCCATCTGCCGCATCCGTGGATGACCGGCGTAAAGAGCTAAGTACTCTAATCGACCAGAAGAAGCAGTTGGAAACTCTCTACACTGCGGACTATCCAGACGTGGTTGCGGTCAAGCGCAAGATAGCGGCGCTGCAGTCGGAAATCGATCACTCCTCTGCTGCTAATACCGGTCCCGCGTCGGCGGTTCACCAGCCAGACTCTCCGCAACTTTTGCAGCTGAAGGCCCAGCTTCGCGCGGTGCAGCTATCGATGGTCTCTGCAAGAAAAGAACAAACCCAGTTGGAGCAGGAAATTCGGGCCTATGAGGCGAGAATCGAGTCAAGCCCGATGGTTGAAGAGCAGTACAAACAAGTTACTCGCGATCACGATACGGCGCTGCAGTTCTATAACAGTCTACTTACTAAGATGAATGAATCGTCGATGGCAAACGCACTTGAGGAGCGCCAGCAAGGTGAGCAATTCAGTGTAATGGATCCCCCCAATCTTCCCGATGCTCCGAAATTTCCAAACCATATGATGTTTGCGGCTGGCGGGCTTCTATCCGGCTTGTTTATTGGTTTGCTTATTTCGGCGCTCCTTGAATTTCGCGATACTTCGCTGCGCGATGAAAGCGATGTGTGGGCATTCACAAAATTACCGACGCTCGCCACCATCTCCTACGTTGAAGGTATTCCAGACTCCCGAGCGGATGGGAGTCGTGGCCGGTGGGGCATTTTGTCGCGGATGCGCAAGCCCGCAGAAAGCGTGGAGTTCTAGCCATGTATAGAGCTTTCTTCGGTCTTCGCGCCGTTCCTTTCCGATCGAGTCCAGATCCGCGGTTTCTGTGTATGACGCCGCAAATTCGAGAATCGCTCGCGTGCCTGCAATACGGCATAGCGGAGCGCAAAGGCTTCATGGTCATGACAGGGGAAGTGGGCACGGGAAAAACGACACTACTCAAGTCGGTCCTTAGCTGGTTTGCCAAGGATCACGTGTCTACGGCATTCGTCTTCAATCCTCGGCTCGATGTGCTCGACTTTCTCGAATTTGTGTTGAGCGACTTCGGTATCCCGCCCAAGGAACGGACCAAATCGGGAATGCTTCTGCAACTCAATCGTTGGTTGATCGAGCGCTTTCGCGAACAAGGGCTGTGCGTGATCGTAATCGACGAAGCGCAGAACCTCTCGTTGGACCTTCTCGAAGAGATTCGTCTATTGACCAATCTAGAAACCTCTTCGGAAAAACTGCTGCAGATTGTGCTTTCCGGCCAGCCTGAACTGTATGAAATGCTTTGCAATCCCGGTCTTCGCCAGCTTCGTCAGCGAGTTTCCTTGTGGTGCAAAACATCTCCGCTTACCTACGAGGAAACGCAGGCGTACATCGCCGAAAGGCTGCGCATTGCCGGCGCCACTCGGCCGGCCTTTACGCCGGAAGCCATCCAGGTCATACACCGCCACTCGAAAGGAATTCCTCGCGTCATCAACCTGATCTGCGAGCACGCGATGATCAACGCGTACGTCGAACAGATCAAGCCGATTCCGCCGCGGATTATCGAGTCCGTTAGCTTAGATTTCAACCTGGATGCGCAACCCTTCCTGATTTCTCCCATGGCTCTAACGGGTCTAGATGAAGACAAATCTCCGAGAACCATACCTAATGTCATCAGGCCAATCGCAAATTCCAACGATCCCTGGAAGGAGACAAAAGTATGAGCCGCATATTCGAAGCGCTTCAAAGAGCCGATCTCGAAAGGAAGTCCGGGCAAGCGCTGGAAGTTGAATCGTTCCCCGAAGCGGCGGTTGTCTCCGATGCGGAGGTGCTAACGCAAGCCCCGACCGGCCTTGTGTTTGAGAACATCGCGAAGTATCCGTGGGAACCATCGGTTGCATCCACTCCTTCCCTTGCTGAGCGTGGCCCAGCCGTCGAGCAGTTTCGAAAGCTTCGTTCGCGTGTCAGGCAGGCTCGATCGGAGGCTCCGCTAAACACACTACTTATATCGAGCGGCCTGCCTTCAGAAGGCAAGAGCTTTGTGGCCTTGAATCTGGCCCTGAGTCTCGCACGCAACGCGATAAATAAAGTTGTGCTCATCGACGGGGATCTACGTCGCCCGACCCTGCATAGTCTTTTGGGCGCTCCCAACGTGCATGGTCTGTCAGAATACTTGGCGGGAACTGCGGAGCTAAGTGAAATTCTGCAGCGCGACAATAGCTCCAAGGCTGTTGGCGCTGGCAGGACGGGCAGCCTGTCCAACCTCACATTTATCCCTGCCGGAAAGTGCAGCGACAACTCATCAGAGTTGGTGGCCAATGGCCGTATTGGAGATTTGGTCGCGACACTGTCGCTTCATTTCGACTGGATACTGATCGACTCCTCACCTGTGCTTGCGGTTACAGACGCGGTAGAGCTTGCCCGCGCCGCGGATGGAGTCTTGCTGGTGGCCCGCGAAGCGTGCACGCCATACGAAGTGGCACAGCGCGCACAAGCCGCATTCAGCAAATCGCGCGTCCTTGGGTTTGTGCTGAATGCAGCCAAGCACATCCCACACAAAGAGTACTCCTCCTCCTACTACTATGGCGCAAGCGACGAGGAGGGCCATACAAATCGAGGAGAGAATGGACGGAGACACGGATGATCAGGCTATTCAATGTCTATTATCCGACTCGCATCCTGGTGCTTCTTCTTTGCGAAGCACTTCTGGTGGGCGGGGCGTTTTTTCTTGCCGCTGCTTACCTGATGGGGCCGGACATGTACATCGCTCTGATTTACCAGGGTGGAATTCTGAAGATATTGGGTATCGTTGCGTTCACGCTCCTGCTCTCGTATTACTTCGACCTATATGAACCGCAACGCATTTCGGTCCGATGGGAAATCTATTTTCGCCTGTTGCTGGTTCTTAGCGCCCTTTCTTTTTTCCTGGGCGTGCTCGTCTATTTCTTTCCCCAGATAGCCATCGGACCTTATGTCCTGGTATCAGGCGTTGCTGTTCTTGTTTTCTTGTTCTTTATTTGGAGGTGGGTTTATGAGTGGATTATCGGTCTTCCGATGTTCCGCGAACGCGTTTACGTGCTCGGTGGCGGAGAGCAGTCAAGAACCATTGTCGAGATTCTGCGCACCAGGCGAGATGTCGGAATGGAAGTTGTCGAACGAGGAGGAACGGAAGCCTCTTATGGGCGAGAGGAGCGCTTTGCGGCAGATCTTAGGGCGTTCAACGCGTCCAAGGTCCCTATAGATCGGGTGATTGTTGCCATGGAAGACCGTCGTGGATCGATGCCGCTTCGTGAACTCCTGGCTCTTCGGCTGCGGGGCGTTGTCATTGAAGACTCCAGATCTCTAATCGAGCGCCTTTCCGGTAAGCTGGCGTTGGCCGGCCTCAATCCCAGCAGCCTCATCTTCACAGAGGGATTCAATGCGAAACAATCGCTACAATTTGGACAGCGCCTGATCTCGATCGTCGTCGCTGCTGTCGGACTGGCGATATCCCTTTCATTTGTTCCATTCATCATCCTGGCTATGCACTTTTGTTCGCCAGGTCCGATATTTTTTACCCAGACGCGGGTCGGGCGCAAGGGTCGTCCCTTTTCCATCTACAAATTTCGCACGATGAGAGTGGATGCCGAGGCGAACGGAGCTGTGTGGGCGACCAAGAACGATTCTCGCATCACGACGCTTGGCCGATTTATGCGCAAGACTCGCCTCGATGAGATTCCGCAGCTTTGGAACGTCCTCCGCGGAGATATGGCTTTTGTCGGTCCTCGTCCGGAGCGTCCTGAATTTGTGCAGTGGCTTGCGCAAGAAATTCCTTACTATGACCTACGGCACATGGTGCGTCCAGGGATCACAGGCTGGGCACAGGTGCGCTATCAATATGGAGCCACCCTGGAGGAAACGAAGCAGAAGATGGAATACGATCTGTATTACATCAAGTACCGCTCCATTGGCCTCGATCTGCTCATCATTTTTGAGACGGTTAAGACAATTATCCTGCGGAGGGGCGCCCAGTGAAGACCGTCTTCTGGCTTTCGCTGGCCGGCATTCTCTACGCGTACCTGGGATACCCCGTAGCGATATGGCTGCTCGGACGGTTACGCCCATGCCCTTGGAAATTCGCTCCGATCACCCCCAGTGTGAGCATCGTACTTGCCGTCCACAATGGTGCCGGCCTGCTCCCGCGCAAGATTCAGCATCTTCTTCATCTCGATTACGGGAATGTGAAAGAGATCATTGTTGTTTCAGATGGCTCAAACGACGGCACAGCGGAACTTTTATCGAGCGAGCGCCATCCGCTTTTGAAGTCCATCGTATTGAAGGAGCACAGTGGCAAAGCCGTTGCTGTCAACGCTGGTGTCGCGCAAGCCACGGGAGATGTCATTCTGTTTGTGGACATACGCCCGGAGATTGCTCGCGCTGCAATTCAGCAACTGGTTGGTAACTTCGCCGATCCTAAAGTAGGCTGCGTGGCCGGTGAACTCATCCTGCGGAGGGAAGGCCACGATGCTACCTCTGTAGCAATCGGCGGCCTGTACTGGCGCTACGAGCAGTGGATCAGGAAGTGTGAAAGCGTCG
This sequence comes from uncultured Acidobacteriota bacterium, assembly GCA_963817855.1. Taxonomy (GTDB): domain Bacteria; phylum Acidobacteriota; class Terriglobia; order Terriglobales; family Acidobacteriaceae; genus JAKAAZ01. The sequence continues at coordinate 1,597,689 of CAWFQA010000001.1, forward strand.
TCGATTCTCCGGTCGGGGTCTATGGAGGCTTCTATGCGATCCGCCGGGAACTCGCCGTCTTGCAGCCTCCCGGAATGATTCTGGATGACATGTTTCAGCCGCTGTCCATCATTCGCCAGGGCTATCGTTCAATTCTGGACGTGAACGCTAATGTATACGACGCGTGGCCGGAAACGGCTGGACTCGAGTTCCATCGCAAAGTGCGTACGCTGGCTGGGAATTTCCAGCTCTTTCAACTTGCTCCGTGGACGTTGACACTGCAGAATCGGGTTCTCTTTCAACTCGTCTCGCACAAGCTAATGCGACTGATCGTGCCTTACTTCATGGTCTTGCTGCTTGTCTCCGCCCTGGCGCTCTCCCGCGGCTCGACGGTGTTCTCGATTCTCGCGGCCATTCAGATATTTGGCATGGCCCTCGCCATCCTCGCGCTGCGTTTCAAGCTGCCAGTTCTGCATCGCGTCGCAGCCCCAGCGGGCGCACTGCTTCTGTTGAATGCCGCCGCAGTCGTTGGATTCTACAAATTTCTATTTACACGTGGCTCCCTTTGGAAAATATGGAATTCCAGCAAGCCGGCGGCTCCCAGATGGGAACACCGATGCTGAGAAGAGACGGCAGAATGCTTGATGCCAGGAGTAGGCAGAGGAAGGTACTGATTTTGGATGCTGACAGCGCTGCGGGAACGGAGACCATCCAAAGCCTCGGCCGAAACGGATGCATAGTGCATGCGGTCAGTTCGAAATCTGGACGACCTCCACGTCGTTCTCGCTTCATTCACAGGCAATTCCACTTGAGCCTCTCCGAAGATAAAGCCGTCAGCGAACTCGTGGATCTTTTCCGAGACGAGAACTATGACCTTATCGTACCGGCTACCGAGGTATCACTCCTGACAATGCTTGCGTTGGAAATTCCCGTTGAGATGTACAAAAAGGCTGTTTTACCCCACAGGGAAAGCGTCCAGGCTGCACTGGACAAGGAGGCGGTTTGGAATTTGGCTCGGCGAATCGGAGTCCAAACGCCATCGTCCGAGATCGTCTCGTCCTTAAGAGTCCCGCCCAAAACTTTCCCTGTTGTTCTTAAGCCTGTCTTCAGCAAAAAGAGCACAAACGGGGTCGTCCAGGATCTCCGCGTGACCATTGCCCGCGATCTGAAGATGTGGCGCACGGCGCTTGAGTCAATCGATCCCGAGGTTCCGATACAGCAGCAGCAATATATCGCTGGAAAAGGTTTTGGCGTTGAAATGCTGTTCGAGCTTGGAGCCCCTCGTTGGGCTTTTCTTCACGAACGGGTGCACGAGCTTCCGTTAACGGGCGGAGGCAGCAGTTATAGAGTTTCGATCGCCCCTCGGGCTGATTTAGTGCAGAGTGCTACTTCACTTTTGTCGGCGCTCCAATGGCACGGAGTTGCCATGGTTGAGTTCAAGGTCACAGCAGACGGTGAAGCATACCTCATGGAGATTAATCCAAGGTTGTGGGGTTCTCTTGCTTTAGCGATCGACTGCGGCGTCAATTTCCCCGTTGGCTTGCTCTGCCTTAGCACTGGACGACCTCTGCCGCCACAACCGGAATACCGCGCGGGTTACTTCACTCGAAATCTTTATCGAGATATTGAATGGTTTAAGGCGAACTTGAAAGCTGATCGTACAGATCCCTTGCTCCTCACCAGGCCAGTGGTCGCGTCAGCTGTAGAATGGCTGCGTCCTGTGGCAGCCAAAGAAAGCTGGGATTTTTTTTGTTGGTCCGATTTACGCACCGTTTTCCGTGAAATAAACGCTCTTATTAGGGAACATTGGAGCAAGTGTGTCAACTTAGCCAAGCGGCGGAGCCGCCGATTCTACCTTCGGTATATCCAGCAACCGCGCACGATTCGCAAGCTGAAACGGCATCGGCTCGAAAGAGTGCTGATTCTCTGTCACGGGAATATATGTCGCAGTCCACTCGCGGCGACCCTGGCTGCACAGCGGTTTCCGAATGCCTCGATTTCTTCGGCAGGATTTCATCCCGTAACCGGCCGTTTCAGTCCGGATTTTGTGATCGCTGCGGCGGAACGGATTGGAGTTGACATCAAGTCTCACCGTTCGCGGCGCGTCGACGCGAAACTGATAAGTGACGCTCAACTGGTTTTGATTATGGATGAGAGTAATTATGAGTTACTCAGGAAAGACTTTCCACAGGCACTCGAAAAGACGCTTTTTCTCGGCATGCTACTGCCTATGCCGCAGCTTGAAATTAAAGATCCCTACGATAACCCGGATTCGATGCCACAGACGGTATCTAAGATGAAAGCCGCGATCAGTTATATGCCTACTGTCTTCCATGGATAACGATCCAAGGGCGGCTTAGATGGAAGACCCCTCTGCAGCGATGTGAAGCCAGTTCGGCGGAATCATGTCCGGGTGCCGTTCGCACTCATTCGCAATTCCCCAATCCATAGGGGCACAAACCACCTTCGCGGGGCATGGATTGAGCCACGCACCCCACCACGACAAACTGCTGTTGGCAATAATGTGATGCCGGCAAGCAGACATTAACCGAAGGTCTTCTTGCGGTTTCGTTTCGTCGTTGCAATCCACAAACACTGTGTGCTTTACCGTTGGCAACATCTCACGCGCGAAGTGGATTTCGTCTGAAAAAACGAAGAAGGTGGGATGGCATGCCCGTTGAATCATGGTCTGCATCGCTTGGGCATAATAGCCGGACGACAGGACTCGCGGGCCGCCGCTCCAGTGAGCATAATCGCCGCGCCGAACGTGTAAGGAGACAGGGGTTTCGGCTGCGCGGATTTGTTCCAAAACATTGAGGGTTTTTCCGGCCGCAGGATACCGAAAGCGGAACTCCTTCCTTATGCGCTCCTCCATGACCTGCGCGTATTGGTGTGCTTGAAAATTGCCTTGCAGATAGACACTCCTCGTTGACCGCGAGATTGGGAGCGCACGAAGATAGATTCTGTCTTCTGCCCAAGGTTGACGGTAGAGTCGGGTCTTGGATACGTAACTTGCCAAACCTGCCACCGGTCTTTTGCTCGGTGCAACCGAACAGATCAGCCGGTCCCATGAGTTGCGTTCGCGCGCCGGTGCTGAGATGCAGAAATTCTGAAGCAAGAAAGGTCTAGGGTGACCAAAGGATGTGGCTCGGTCATCGGGCTCTCGGATAATCTCCAGAACCGCCGAGTATTGTTTGGCAAAGAAGAGGCCGGCTGCATATTGGAACAGCTGATTGCCAAGGCCGTTTTTCTGGAGAAGAAGAATCTTCATACCGCAAGCGCTCCTCTAAAGAAACGTTTTGGAGGCGATCGTTTTGTCACCTACGAGGAACCCCGAGTGAGAAAGTATTGAATTTTAGCTCACACTTTTTCAAGGCCAGTATTTGCCTGATGACCGGCAAACAGCAGTCCGAACCTTAAAGCGGCCCAAGCTTTGGCTATCTACGCCGATTCGGTTCACATCATAAGGAGATGTGCTTCCTTGCAAGTTCGTTCCGCCATAGAACGAAAATGCAGCGCGGTAGCCAGCATCGCGCGCTGCTTTCTGCGTTTGATCGCTGAAACTCGTCCTGCCGCCTACGGGATATGCAAGTACGTCGGGTTTAAACCCAAGCTGCTGGTTCAAGATAGATCGGGATTGGGTCAGTTCTTCAAATTGCCGCTCCGGTTCCAATTGGCTGAGGACGTGATGGGAATGCGTGTGGGAACCGACCATCATGCCCCCGCTGGTCATTTCTCGAGCTTCATCCCAGTTCAAAAAACGCCGCAGCGATCCGGGCGGATCGTCTCCCCTGGTCTCTTCCTGCAGTTGTTGTATGAAACGTAAAGAATCGGAATTGTCAGGCCTCTTATATAGGCTCAGAACGGCTCGCAAACTCTGCGTGAAGCCACTTCTGTCGATATCGACGATGAGGTGGGCCGGATAGGACAGGCAAAAGCGGCGCGCCCGGGCAGTCTTCATCAAATAGGCAATATGATCCCACCAAGGAATATGACATGAACCTACGAGGCTCGTCGCCAGAAAGAAAACACCTTGTACTCCATGGGAGCACAAGATTGGATAGGCTATCTCGTAGTTATCCAGGTACCCATCGTCGAAAGTAAGCAATACTCGGCATTGGCGGGTCCTTTCTTTGATTGTTCCATCAGCAAAGCCCAGTGCCTCTTCAAGGGTTACAAGCAAAACGTGCCGCTTCAGGTGAGAAATTTGGTTATTGAACTCTTCCGCAGTTGCTGAGAAAACGCAGGGGTTAAAGAGATCGTCGTCTGGATTGCCAATACGATGATAGTTCAGGACGAGCAGCAAATTCCGGGCAGGCAATTTCGATAGGAGCAAAGAAGCGCCACTCCAAAGTAATCCGCGTGCCAGCAATTCTCGTTTTCCGCCGGTACTCAGAATGTTCGCCATAGCCAATTATGGTAGCAGTATATTGGTTGGTTACTGGAACGTGAATCGCACGCTCTTTTCGAGACGTTTTCGTCTATGACCGATTTAGTCCTGTGGTCAGAGTTGTCGCGCGTGGCGAGCTCGTGGAATGTTGCGATACAGATCCGCATACGCATCGACCATGGTTCGCAACGTAAATTGGGCGTGAAAAGCTTGTTGCGCGTTTTTGGAGAATTGTTCGCGCTCCTCCTTACCGCGAGCGAGGCGCAGAATGGCTGCCGCCATCTCTGCAGGATCTATCACCGACACCGAGAGCCCTGCGTTCGAGAGCCGCACAGCTTCCGCCATTCCTCCCACGTTGGTGACGATGGCGGGCAAGCCTAGGGAGAAGGCCTGTAGCAGCGACATCGGCAGGCCCTCCGAGATCGACGACATCATGAAGACATCGGCTGCGGAAAAGAATGGCGCTACATCGAGTTGCTGACCCCAGAATGTAACCCACGCGCAGATGCCCAATTCGGCGGCCAGAGTCTCCAATCTGTTGCGCTCGCTTCCATCACCGACCATCCATAAACGCAAGCTGGGCATAGACGCATGCGCGGCGGCAAAGGCACGGAGAAGCAGCGAGTGGTTCTTTACAGGCTCGAGCCGCCCGACGAAAACCAGTGTGAAGCCGTCTTTCTGCGGCCGCTGTTCCTTTGCCGCGCACTTGAGTGGCGCCGCGCCGTTGTAAACACGCACGATTTTCCGCAAGGGGATACCGTGAATGTCTTTGAGGTTGTTCGCCGTGGCATCGCAGATGCCAACGATCCAGTCGCAACAACCCGCTGCAACAGCGTACTTCAGCTCGACAGTCCGGTTGCGCGGCTTGGCCACAAGGCTGTGGCGAGTCGATACGATCCTGGGCACCCCGGCCATTCTGGCAGCCATTGCCGCATAAATCGTCGGGGTCGGATTATGCAGATGTACGACGTCTGGGTGAGCCTCTTTGAAGGTGTGGAAAAAGTTTCGCATTCCGTCGGGCAAACTCCGACCCAGCTGCGTCTTAACAGAGAAGCCTTCTTGCAGCATCTGCTCCCCGAGGGCGCCAAGACTGGCGACAGCATAGATGCGCGGGTCGTGCCCCTGATCTCGTTGCAGGCGGCACATCTGCGCGACGATTGTCTCCGCGCCGCCTACATCCATGCTGTCGACCACATGTGCAATCTTCATCAAAATTAGCGCGTCAGGTTCATGAAGCGGAGTGAAATGTACATCAGCAGTATCAGAGAAACAGCCAACACTCCTGCATACGGCAGCACGCGTGCCAGGCGCAGGCGGGGAGGAATCATCTCTCTTTGCAATGCCATCTGGAAAACCACCTCTGCCATACCTCCCAGCAGAAACAGGGTCAGAACATAGGCACGAGACAGAAACCAGGCAGTCACGAAGTAACCTGTAAACGATAAAACCAACAAAAGTCCCAGCCGGTTGATTTCCGATTTGTTGAGCATCTCAACTGTTCTGTTTACTTGAGGGAAGGGTATCTCTTCCATGATGATCGGTTCCCCTTCCGTTACCCTCGTCGGAGAAGTAATCGCCAATGCGTCCCTCACCGTGGGAAGCAGGAAAAGGGACCAAAAGTATAATCCGAAGAAACCAAGCTCCGCGGCGCAAAGGACAATCGAGTTATGTGCGGTGAGATGGATATCGGTATATTCCGGCAGGCGTCCGAAGCCGACACCGAACAGAGGATGGGCCTTGAAGACTTGCAGCCCCTGACCCCAGAGTGAGATTCGATCCGCGCCGGCAGATTCAGAAATGTCCCGTCCTCCTGCAAAGTGAAAAAGTGACGCTGCGACAAACCCTGCCCCCGCCAGTAGGACGGAAGCGATAGTCCCCATGCGCCGCCGGGACGCCACAATGACAATGGCCAGCAACGCCAGCAATGCGCCGCGCGAGTGAGTCAGAAAGATCCCGGAAAGCAATATACATACTGGCATGATTACGAAAGCAAAATTACGCAGCATTTTCTTTGCGCGCCAGAAGATGAACATCAATGGAATTGTGCAGACGAGGAGTTGAGCAAAATCATTCGGATCATGAATCTCCCCCAATCCTCTCAGTCGATAAAACCACTCACCTGCGTTGTTCCTCATGGCCATAAGATAGGGAGGGCCGTCCCCTCCATTTTGCACTGCAGAGGCTGCAATTCCATGCATCTGTTCGGCATAGCCTCGTCCGACCACAAACAGGCAGACGAACAGCAGCATCAGCACGAGTATCTGCAATTTTCTCTTCGTGTTGCAGTGCAGGCCGACGAGGAAGAATGCAAAGGCATTCGGGATAAAATCCAAGAACGCCTGGACTGCCCCACCAGCCCAGCGCACACCAATGAAAACTGACAAAGGGACCGCTAGCGCCATTCCGATCAACGCCAGCGATTGAGGAACTTTAAGCACGAAGGAATTCATGAGAGAAGGCAGTGAAACCATGGCTACCAGTACAGCAAGAATCAGCTCAATGCGGTACTCAGCCAGCGATCCGAAGACAGTGACAGGCGTGAGATAGTACGTGATCAGGTAGAGAATGCTTAGAAGAAAGCCCATGGTATTGATCTGATTGGAGCTGGTAGTCGTCCTAAGGATAACCCAAAGGGCAGACGGATTATGTGGATGATTAGAGATAAGTTGGAGCGAAGTTCTGATAGAGGAAGCTACTCAGATTTTTGGAATGAGACTTGGCGGTAATGAGAACTGCTTGCCAAGAACCTGCTCTCGACGAGATTCCACATGAGTATAGATGCCACGAGCACCAGTAAAAGGCTGACCGTCAAAAATAAAGCCGGATTGAAGCTCGCGAATCCAAGTGCTATCAAAACCTGCAATATAGGCCAATGAACGATGTACACCCCATACGAAAAGTCTCCATATTTTGAGAAATTTCCGAAATGGCGCCAGAATCCGAAGACGAACACCAGTCCTGATATCCAAAATACGTCCAGAATGCCTCCGGCAAAGAAATGGTCGACAAGAAACAAACATGCCGTGGCGCACGCGATGCTTAGAACGTGATATTTCAGCTTGTCGAAATACAGAAAAAGCAGTACGCCCGCGGTGAAATAAACGAGCTGGGAAGGGAACTGCACGTCAAGTTTTGAATAGATGCTACGCGAAGCGTAGATGCCACCTGAATTGTGAACGGACGCCAACCAGGCAAAGCCGTATTTCCAAACCGTGGACAGGCAAAAGATTATCCCAATAGTTCTCTTTGTTCCGAAACGGCGACATAGGTAGTGCATAGCTGGAATAAAAAGATAGAAGGCTACCTCGATTTTGAGGGTCCATAGCGCACCATCGACTGCTGAGATGGTATTGTGCGTAAACACCCCCGGCAGTGAGGGGGCAAGGAAGTTGAGGAACAGGAGATTCGCCCCAAGATATTTCCAGAAACCATCGCGGAAGTACTGCGAAGGAGGCAGATTGCTCATGAAATACAAAGCGAGGGCCGCTAGCAAGATGACGGTGAAGTAGGCAGGATAAATGCGCCTGACACGCTTTTCGATATACGAGGTGATAGAAGAGGAACGCGTGTAACTACGATAAATTAGCAGGCCGCTGATGACAAAAAATGATCTGACGGCAAAATGAGGTGAACAGTATTTGCCAAAGACTGCAAACGCAGGCAGATTCGTCAGCGCATTGATGTGGAACAATACTACGATGGACGCTAGAAGGAAACGGAGACAGTCCAGATTGTTTCTGCTGAAATCCGACCGACTCCTCCCCGCGTGGTCTGTTTTCTGTAATTTGCGGAACTTTGCCACAAGCCGCTGTTGCCTAGGCAGAACTTCCTCCACGGCCGGAACTGTTCTAACGCGTCTCAACATATGTGACCTGCACAGACTTTGAAACCTTAGCATAACCCACCCGGGAAAGCTGAAGCTATGACGTTTGCTGTTCAGGGACTAGGGAATCCACACAAAAGATGCGGCCGCTAACACATCGAATTCCCAATCTGTGAAGCACATATATGCAACTGCATCCTTGGAACCGAGGGAGCCAACGGAGTCACATAATCGCGGTACCGCTCATTCCACGTGAATGCGCAAGGTGCAGTTATGGGCAGTCGGAATGCTACTTCCGAGCCGCCCATAACGCGTGAAGCAAAGTGCGCTATATCGGCAAATGGGCCCTCTTTCCGCTTAGGCTCCGCCTTATTCCAAGGCGCCGAAGGTGAGGGGCTGGGTTCGCTCCATGGGGATGGCGGACGGGCCGAACTGAAAGCGAACGGGGAGCTTGGGCCAGGTTGCTGGCGGGTTGGTGCCAGCGTTGATGAGCGATGAGTTGGGGACGAAAGTGGTCAGGTCGAAGGGCGGGGTGGAAACGCCGATCAGGTTCTGAACTCCGATTGTGTCGGCGGAGGTGCTTGCGCCCTGGAAAGCGTAGGGGGAAATCGGGCTGGAATTTTTGTAACCGGGACCGGGCCAGCCGGCGCCATACGAGGCAGATTGATCCGAAGGATTCATGTTGTTCGTGCCCCAGTTGGCATTGATGACGTTGGCCCCGAAGATGGTGAACTGATTGGGTTCGGTGATCCAGTAGAAGTAAGGCTTCGCCGGATTGTCCATCCAGAAGGCATTGTTTAGTACTTGAATCTGCGGCCACTCCACCGCCGGGCAGTTGCCGTATGCGCCTCCGGCGGAGGTGTCGAAGAGATACCAGCCGTAGTAGGTTGCCGCACCTTCATGAAAGCTGTTGTTGTAGAACCATAGGGTGCCCAGCCGACTGGCATCGATATCGCACTGGTCAGAAAAGTAGTGCACCGCGAACATGGCCGTGGTGTTCGTGAAGGTGTTGCCGTAGACATAATCGGCATGGTGCGCTTCGACCGCTGCAGCCAGCAAGTCGGCGGTGTAGGCATCGGCCGGATACTGCGACTTGTAGGCGCTGGCTCCCGCGCTCAAATACCCCTCGAAAGTCATGTAGGCGACGCCGTCCTGGTTGTCGATCAGGTCCAGCTGCCGCGCCGGTCCATCGCCGAAATGGTTGTAGCGGATCACGTCCGGATAGCCGCGGCTCTTCAAGTTGGAACCTTGCGCCCCACTGGGATACTGGTCGACCACGTTGAACTGCGCGACTTGATTCCATCCTTGAATGTAGAGTTGATGTTCGCTATTCGAACCGTTGACGCCATTGGCGTGCAGATGATTGCCTTCATACAGAGTGTTGGCCACCACTGCATAACCGTTGCTGTCGTTGAAGTCGGAGAAGAAGCCAAGCCCACAGTCGTGGGCATTCACGCCTCGGATCACCGTATCCATGCTGGGAAAGATACGAATACAGGCGGAGAACCCGCCCCACGGCGTCCCCGCCACACCCTGGGGGCTGGTATGAAGATTGGGAGCATCGGCATTTTTAATCTCCAGCCCTTCGACGATCAAATCCTGAGAACCTGTCCATGTGCCCGTATATAGACCAGTCCAATTGGATGTATAGCTGCCTCCAACAGCAACGGCTGCATAATTCTCATCCGCGTAGACATTGGCATCTGGCACACCAGTCGAGTTGCTAGCGTCGATGACCGGCAGATTGCCCTCGGCATCCGGCACGCCGCAGACGCGGATGGGCTGGGTGCGAGTGGCGTGTCCCACGACCTGGAAGTATTCGTGGTAGGTGGTGGGGCTGGCCCCAGTGGTGTCTTCGTTGTGGATGCGCACCGTCGAGCCGGGCGGCAGCGTTTGCCAGGGAACCGACACGATCGTCTTCAGGGCCTGCGATGGCCCCACATCGTAGACTGTCCCGCTCAGGGCAGGATCGACGCTGCAGTCGACCGGCTCGGTCTCGGAGGGGGTGGTGGCATAGGCGGGCATTGGATTTCCGGTCACATAGACGGTGGCCGTGTTGGTCTTGCTGCTGTCGGCTAAGCTGGTCGCGGTCAGGGTGTAGCGGCCCGCGACTGTCGCCGAGAAGACCGTGTCCAGGTTGGAAGTGTCGGACAGCGCGCCATCGCCGCCGCTGGGCTGTGAGGTCAGCGACCAGGTCACGTTGGGATTCGAGGCTCCCCAGACAAAGGACTGAATATCGGCCTTCTGGCCGGAATACAGCGTGGTATAGAACGGAACCACATGCACCACGACCGCCGGATGGCAGACATTCACGACAATCGAGGAAGTCGCAGCCGGATTCTCCACCGACTGCGCGGTGATGGTAAACCGGGTGGCGGAACTGACCGCATAGACATTGCTGCCAGTCTCGCTGATCGAGCAACTGCTGCCCGAAGCCGGAGCGGTCACATCCACCCAATGGCCGGTGCTTGAGGAAAGCGTCGCTCCGCCGTCCACCGTCCAGTTGACAGCATTGGTGGTCCCGCCGGTCACTGTCGCATAGATCCGCCGCACACTCCCCGGCAGCACGTTGTACCCATACTGCGGCTGGCTGATCGCAATCGATATTCCCGGCGTTGGCGTTGTGATAGTCAATCCGATTGTTGTGGTCTGGATGAGAGTTCCTGAGGTGCCGGTCACCGTCACGCTGTAAGTTCCTGGAGCGACCGTGTTGTTCGCCGCGAAGGTCAATGAGCTTGTGGAAGAAGTGGTGGCGGGACTGAACACTGCCGTCACCCCGGTCGGCAGCCCGGACGCAGTCAGGCTCACAGTGCCGCTGAATCCATTCTGGTCATTCACGGCGATGGAACTAGTCGTATCTGCGCTCGCAACAAGGGCAACGCTTGCGGATGACGATGAAAGGCTGAAGTTTGCCGGAGCCGTGCTTGTTGGAGCTGTGACGGTCAGCTTGACAGCCGTGCTTCTGGAGAGAGATCCGGAAGTGCCGGTCACCGTCACGGGATAAATTCCTGGAGCGGTCGCGCTGGTCGCCACAAATTTCAGCGAGCTGGTGGAATCCGTGGCGGCGGGACTGAACACCGCGGTCACCCCGGTCGGCAGGCCGGAGGCCGTCAAATTCACACTGCCGCTGAATCCATTCTGGTCGTTCACTTTAATGGTGCTCGTCGCACTGGAGCCGGCAACAAGAGCGAGACTGGATGATGGCGATGAAAGGCTAAAGTTCGCCGGAGCCGTGCTTGTTGGAGCTGTGACGGTCAGCTTGACAGCCGTGCTGCTGGAGAGAGTTCCGGAGTTGCCGTTCACCGTCACGCTGTAATTTCCTGGAGCGACAGCGCTGTTCGCCACAAACTTCAGCGAGCTTGTGGAAGAGGTGGTGGCGGGACTGAACACCGCGGTCATCCCGCTCGGTAGCCTGGATAAGGTCAAATTCACACTGCCGCTGAATCCATTCTGGTCGTTCACTCTAATGGTGCTCGTCGCACTGGAGCCGGCAACAAGAGCAAGGCTGGCGGATGGCGATGAAAGACTGAAGCCCGCAGGAGTTGTAATTCCCGCGGGCGTGACAGCCAGCGTGACGGCCGTGCTGCTGGAGAGAGTTCCGGAGATCCCGGTCACCGTCACGGTGTAGTTTCCTGAGGCAGCCGCGTTGCTTGCCGCAAAAGTCAATGAGCTTGTGGAGGACGTGGTGGCTGGGCTAAATACCGCAGTCACCCCACTCGGTACCGCGGATGCAGCCAAATCCACGGTGTTGTTGAAACCATTTTGACCGATCACCTGAATCGTGCTGCTCGCTCGGGCGCCAGTCGGAACATTGAGAGTGCTAGCCGATGGCGAAAGATTGAAGCTAGGTGCCATCGGCAGGTTGTTGGCGCAACCCGTGATTGTCGGCAAGAAGGAAGCCGCAAAGAACATCGCCAGCAATTGCAACCAGTCGGAGTTCCGAAGAAATATAGTTTTCGTGTACTGAATCGAGGAAGTCATGTCTTTCTCGCTCTCTTCTCGAATTTGCAGCAGGCCGAAGCGACCTGAATGCCAGGCCTACTTCCTATTGAGCTAAATGGGATCTTTGCAATCATGGTAACCGATAGTCGGAACTAGAGTTACCAGTTGAATGAAACGTTAGTAATATCAAGAGAGTAACCTTGACGGGGAAAAAAGCGCGGAGACTGGCACACCCGCGCGATTCAGAGGTCCGTGTAAGCCTTCTTTTATCAATTATTTATGTGTTTTCGCGCGCGGTTCTATCATGCATTTACTTGCAAGATTGATGATTTGAGAGGCGGAAGTGGTCTGCTGAAAACCTGAGAGCCAACGGGTCGGAGGGTATATTGCAGGCCGGAGAGTGGGCCCTCCCTGGGAGCTTTCCAGAATCACTCGCCGGAGGCGTGCAACGCCGCCAGCGATCGTAATCGAGTCCGCACAGGGCAGATTCAAGACGAAATAGCGTTAGTTTTTTCTCGCCGGATGACGGCGCGCGATTCGCACGCCCATTGCGTCTACATCTCAGGCGGACATGGCGCTATTTTTCTGGCGCGGCCGACTGACGGTACGTTTTCGTCTCTCGGGCAGCGCAAGGATAGGCTGAACGGGAGCTTTCATCGGATTAAATGAGTCATGGAAGGCGATATTGGGAACGACAATGCCGTTGGCAACAATTGCGCCCTGCTCGAGTCGTCCGAGAATTTTGCCGACCAGTGGAAACCATCGTCCACAACTGCAACTTTGTTCGGTGAGGGTCACGCAGTCGCCTGTGTCGAAGCGAATAAACGGCTGACCATAGTTGAGCAGGTCTGTGACCAGCAGACGATAGACAGGTCCATCCGGGGATTGGGCGATGGGATCGAATTCGACAAACGAACCCCAGGGATGAAAATGCAGCCCCTCGTGCTCCGAACATTCGGCGGCAATCATTCCCACATCGCGGCGGCCATAGTAATTGAATGGCGCGCTCTTAAAAACCGAGGCAAGAAGCCTGCGATGCGGCACAGTCAAAACTTCCGCCGTGGAGATGACGGCATGGGGCCGGTGGGTGACACCGCGTTCCCGCAGGTATCCAGCGAATGCAGCGAGAACGGTGGCGCGGCCATACAGAACTTTGGGACGTTGTTTCTCATAGCGCCAACGCCATTTTTCCAGTACTTCGATTCCGACAACCCCGGGAGGCGGCGGGGTCTGGCGCATGAAGACGCCTTCCTCGACGCGCCACCTCCAATTGAACCCTCCGGCGGAGTCGGAGGCAGCTCCCCAAAGCATCATGGCGCTGTCGCCGGCGTGGAAGCCGGCCCATTCATCGAGCTTCATCTTGAGCGCAACCTTGTCGCGGATGCCTTCGATGTCGCGGTGAAAACGAGTTGGCATGCCGTGCGTAGCGCCGCCCAGCGCGACCCGAAGTTTGTCGGCAGGAAAGGCCGACGAGACAAGCCACGTGGCCGCGGAGCGAAGATCCTCGCGAGTCAGCACCATCAAAGGCAGGGGATGTTCGACGCGGGCTTCACGCGGATGGAAGCCGGCACTATCAAATTGCCTGCGGTAATATGGCACGGTCGTATACGCATGCTCCAGCAGCCTTCGCAGTCGGTCCTGCTGGACTTTGCGCTGTTGTCGTTCGGACATTCGTTCAAACTTTTTAATCTGGCGCAGGCGGCCAGGCAGACCGGCATGTCGCTCCGGTTCGGTCAATGGCAAAATGAAATGTGTGTGCAATATCCCCATTCGTGCTTTCCTTTAGCGGCTCAAGGCCGTCGGAGTCTCAGTATCTTCATTCGTGTTTACGAATCTGAATTTCCCGGAAGGCTCGGAGGGAAGCGAGTCAGCGGTGACAACTGCGAGGCTGCTCTCTTGTTCCAGGTAAGGCTGAATGCGTCGCCGAAGCTCTTCTTCAGTGAGTTGGCTGTAATCGTTGCCGGCGACGACTTCTAAAGTGACATGGCCTGGATCGCGTTGGCTGAATTGGACCTGTCGCACGTCGCGCATATCCGCAGCCAAGAGTGCCAGCGACGGCCCGGCGATCATGCGACCGCTGGGAAGACGTAGAAAGTCCGAGGTGCGGGCCTGAATGTTTCCGATTAACGGCAGCGATCGTCCACAGGGGCAACGCATATCGCTGTCGAGGCTGGCAAGCTCGCCGACTTCATAGCGAATCAAGGGCATCGAACGATTCAACAAATCCGTGACCAGCACCCGGCCCATTCCCCCGGGAAGATTTGCAGCAGGCTCCACTTCGACAATCAAAGCGTCGGCGTTGACGTGCAGTCCGCTGTGATATTCGCATTCACTGGCGATGACGCTAACTTCGCGACAGCCGTAGCGACCGAACACCTTGCCGCGGAAGGTTTCTTCCAGCATTCCTCGCGTGCGGGGAAGCAGCATCTCGGCGCTGACGATCATAGATTCGAACGTAATATCGTGAATGTTGTTGGCCTTGCAGAATTCCGCGAACGCAACCGCCGACTGGGCATAGGCCACCATGTACTTTGGCCGATAGCGACGCAGAATCTCGACGAAACGCATCATGGCTTCTTCGCTGACCCCAGCCGTATGCAGCGGTAGATTTCGATATAGAAATTTTTGCCGCCAAGCCGGGTCCGGGCCTGGGGTGTCGCCGACATCGAACCGCGAGTCCCATGGGTGCGCATACCAGTCGCCGATACGCAGGCCGGCCCAGGCATTGTGTCGCACGGTGCTGGCCATGCGCGAATCACAACGTTCGACATCAACGAAAAATTGCACCGGGCTATCGGTGGACCCTGCAGTCTGATTCTGCTGGCGCTTGTTTGGTGGAACATTGCTGGAGGCCAACAGATCCTGTTGATCCTGGATATCGCGTTTGGTCAGGACCGGCAGCAGGCGCAGGTCATCATGGGTGCGAATGTCGAGCGGCGTCAGGCCCGCTTCCGTCATGCGGTGGCGATAAAAAGGAACATAGCGATAGGCATTGATCAGCTGTTGGCGAAGACGACGCATCTGCAGCTTGCGCAATTCACTCGGATCCAGATACTGGTTCCGCTCAAACTCCCGCAGGTAGTCAGCAAAAGCCGGGTGGTTAAGTTTCGCCCACATGGGGTGGATGACGTGACGGATGGCCCCACCGGTAAAGTCGAACGCATTCGACGGCTGTGATGCTTTCGTATCGCCGGTCATGCCGCCACCTGCGCCACTGTTTCTGCGAGCTGGAACGTGGATGGCCGGGGCGAGTAGCCTTTGTCTTCGAGAACGCCTTTATCGGTGCCGCGCATGGGAGCAAATTGATACTGGATCGTCGCTTTCGATGAGTCGGGCGCGGTGTTGGCATTCGTCCGACGGGAATTGGAGGAGAAGTTGCCGACATGGCCAAGGGAGAAAAGACGAAGCGAACGCGCGAAAGCGAGATTCCGTGCTATTGCAATGATCGGGACGATCACCAGAGTGACGGTGAATTTGGCCAACACGGATGAACCTACGTGATTCATGCAAGTCCCTTCAAAGGGGAGCCGTGGGAGTGTGCTCGACGGAATTGATTGCAACTGCAAGGCCAAATCATTCGCGCCGAGGAACACGCGGGATTGGCGATTCTGAACGGCTCCTGGGGACGGGGGCGATCTAAGAGCGAAATATATGTGCAGGAATTTGCACTATGGGAAAACCGAAAGCCCATAGTTTACCCAGGTTCTGTACCGCGTGCATTGCTCTGGGGAAGGGCGAAATCGAGGGGGAATAGTGAAAAACCGTCGATTGCGAACGGGACCTGACCCAGGCCCCGACCCTGGAAGCTGTCTGAAACACTCGAAAATGGTTGATACGTTTGCGGCGAGATCTGCAATCCAAACGGGACCCAAGGTCGCCCGAAATCGCGACGCCATAGGTGAGGTACCGCGTGGCAAGCCCCACCCTGCAGGTGAGACAGACGTAGCAGCGAGACGCGGTCCTAGGCGACTTCCCGCTGGATTGGGTGCGCTTCCAAGAGTCCGATGATCTGGAAGCTGGTGAGCGATGCCTTCGGTACGAAGAGGCTGCGATTGTTGGTCAGCTCGTCGACAGGAAAAAGCTGGAACGCATTCTTCGTTAACAAATCGATATCGTTCGAGACGCGGCCTTCCATGATTTCTCCGTCCTGAAAAGTGAGCCGGACCCAGAGGTAGGGCTGGATGGAGACAGAGTCGAAGAAGCGCACGTCCTGCTGCGTGGGACTGCCGGCGAAGGTGTTGACGAAGAAAACCGCCTTGGCATCCTCGAGGCGGAAGGTGACAGGGGGGCCGCCGTCTCTGGGTTCAAGCGTCATGACGACTGGCAGATCGCCCGGGACCGAGCCGGAATCCTGGGAAGCATTGCCGGTGCGATAGTACCCGTACAGCACGTTCGAATTCTTGAGATTGACGACCACGTTATGCAGCATTCATTGACCTCTTTAATAAAAAAAGGATTGAGGACGGCATCCGAGGGAGGCAAGAGTGCAACAGGACTGCAATTTAAGCTGATTGCGCAGGCGCGGACAGGTTATATTGCCGAATTTTGTAGAGCAATGCCTTGTAGCTGATGTTCAATCGGGTCGCGGCGATGCGACGGTTCCATTTGGTCTCCGCCAGCGTGTCGCGAATTGCCTGCATCTCCGCCTGATCTTTCAAGCCACGGACCATGGACTTGAGATCAGGGCTGGTGGTGGCCGTCACCTGGCTGTTTCGCTCCGGCACAGGCAGGAAGTAGCCTGGAATTTTCGACTCCAGATCAGCCAAAGCGGCCGGCTCATCGCGAATCACGAGGTAGCGTTTGACAAAATTGCCCAGCTCGCGGAGGTTGCCGGGCCAATGATAGGCGACACATGCCGCGATCATCTGGGGCGAGAAATACACCGGCTCCAACTCGTGGGTCAGGGCCAACTGCTGCGACATCTGAGTGAGAACGTAGGGGATTTCCTCGCGACGCTCCCGTAGCGGCGGAATATGCAGCACGAACGTGCTCAACCGATAGTAGAGGTCCTCGCGAAACGTCTTCTCGACGAGCGCTTTTTGAATATCGATGTTGGTGGCGGCCAGAATGCGGGCGTTGGTCTGCTTTTCTCCGCGGCCGCCAAGCCGGGAGAAGGTGCCATCCTGCAATACGTGCAGCAGCTTGGCTTGCAGTTGCGGACTCATTTCGCCGATTTCGTCCAATAGCAGCGTGCCCTTGTCGCACATTTCGAACTTGCCCGGCTTGGATTTGGTAGCACCGGTAAAGGCACCGACTTCGTAGCCGAACAATTCGCTCTCCAGCAGGTCGACTGGCAGGGCGGCGCAATTGATCTTGAGCCATTCTTCATTGGAGCGGCGGGACAGCCGATGGATCAGGCGGGCAACGACTTCCTTGCCGACACCACTTTCGCCTGTAATCAGTACGGGAATGTCGGCGTGAGCAATCGCGGCAGCCTGATCGTAAATCTTCTTCATGGCGGGCGTGGCGGCCAGGAAAAAGGTTCCGTTGCCAAGCTCTTCACGAATGATGGAGCTTTTGGTGGCCTGCGCATGGGAACTGAGAACACGATCGCGAACGCGGCGCAGGATCGCGTCCAACTGGTGCTTCAGGAACGGCTTGGGCAATACATCGTAGACACCCTCGCGGGCGGCGGCAAGAAATCCAGAACGATTGCCGGCAGGAATAAGAAGAACGACGCTGAGAAGCGGATACTGCTGGCGCAGCTTGATCAGAATTGTTTCCAGGCTCACCCCGGGCAGCGTGGTGTCAATCAGCACCAGGTCGGCCGCAACGGCGGCGCGACAAGTTTCCCCGACGTCGATGACCGGCAGTGGATTCACGTTGCAGTCGAGGCATTCCAACAAATTTTGGACGTAGCCGCGTACTGGAACCTCATCTTCGACCAGGACTACGCGCAATCGCTGTTCCACAAACACCACCCTGTAGGTTGCAACAACATCAATCCGTAGATACGGATTGCGAACAAATGTTATCTGGGGATCGGTGCGAAAACAGGCGAGACCTGCTTCCAATCACACTCGAGTTGAGGATCCCAGACAGTAGTGGAGCCATGGATCAAAGCAATAGCAACAACGTATGAAACTTGGCGAGTCGATTAGAATGCAGGGATTTCGCGTGGCCGGAAACCAAGTCAGATCGTCACTTGCAAGCCCTGCATGGATGTGTCGAACATCGATCCGGTTGCCCGTCGAAACCGCACCCGTTGTTGTAAGACGTCAACTGTGGAGTGGGGTGATGAGTATCACGATGCGCACCTTGTGCCACTGCCGCACCGAAGAATTGTCCCACCCTCTTGAGACCGCCGCGAAGTTCCTTACGCGTCAAATCTCTCTCCTGTTTACATGGCTGATTCTGCACGTTCCCTCGATGTTTGACAACAGACTTTTAGTAACCGAGTGGCGAGTACCGCTGAAAGTAACCAAGGGCAGGTATGACTTACCTTATCGGTTACTAGGTCCGTAAGTTCCAATTCGGGAATTTTGACGAATTGCAATTGGATTTGCGAGTAAGCTATGCCGAAATTTGCAAGACCACGTGTTCTTCCGACGTGTGTGAAAACATTTACCTACTGCGCAGGTAACTTCCCATGCGAGGGTTCGGAACGGACGGGGAAAGGAGTACATCTCCGAATTCCATTTTCGAATGGAAGCGATTTTTTGGGGTGGCCGACAAGCGGATTCGCAAACAATTCGGCCGGGGTACAACGCAGCGATCCCTCAATGGCTGGCTGGTGCTGCCGTAGCCGATTGTCAGGTTCTGGAAAGCAGGTGAGTTGGTTTGGCGTCGTACGTGCAACATAGTGCGCGAGTCGCAAAATCATGCAATTAATTTCACCATCTTTCGCACCGATGCCGGCCCTTCTGGGAGAGTCCCAGGCGATGGCCGCGGTACGTCGCCAGTTGCAGTTGGCTGCGACGGCTGGAATGCCAGTGCTGATCACTGGCGAAAGCGGCACCGGGAAAAACGTTGTCGCTCAAAATTTGCATATGTTGTCGGCGCGGCGCGACCGTTCGCTTGTGCAGGTAAATTGTCCTTCGCTGCCGCACAGTCTGATTGAGAGCGAACTGTTCGGCTACGAAGCGGGGGCGTTTACGGGCGCCCACCACACCCGCAGCGGAAAAGTTGACCAGGCCCAGAACGGAACGCTGTTCCTGGATGAGATTGGGGACCTGGATGCGTCGGTGCAGGCGAAGCTGCTGCAGGTATTGCAGGATTTCCGCTTCAGCCGGCTCGGTAGCACGGAAGAGCGGGTGGTCGACATCTGGCTGATCTGCGCGACCCATCGCAACCTGCAGGCCGACATCAAAGCAGGCCGCTTTCGCTCGGACCTGTTCTATCGCATTAACGTTGTCTGCATCGAATTGCCGCCGCTGCGCGACCATCGTTCGGATGTACTCCTGTTGCTGACCCACTTCATGCGCCAATATGAGCTGAAGTTTGGGAGGACCCTGGCGCCGCTTTCCGGCTCGGTGATGAAGTTGCTGGAGGCGTACCACTGGCCGGGCAACGTGCGCGAATTGGAGAATCTGGTGAAGCGCTACGTGGTGCTGGGCAATGAGCAGGCCATCGTGGAAGCGCTGAATGAAAGTGAATCGGCTACAACAGACGGGCTCTTCGTTCCGGATGGGAATCTTCCGCTGCGCATCCAGACGCAACGTGCGGTTCGGACGATGGAACGGCAGATTATTCTGCGCGCGTTGAATGAGCACCACTGGAATCGCCGCAAGACGGCGCAATCGCTGGATATCAGCTATCGGGCGCTGCTCTACAAAATCAAGGATGCCGGCTTACCCCGATTGCGTCAGGCGCATCCTGACGCGGGTTCCCCCAGGGAGACCCAATGATGAAAGGAATGTTGGCTCGATTGTCCCAAATGTACAGTCGCCACCGCAGCAGGAAGGAAGATGCTCAGTTGCGGATTGGGCGATACCGTAGTTGCTTCGTGACTAAGTCACTGGCATTTTTCTAAAAGGAATAGGGAATCGCTCCCAGGCCGATACCAGAGATGCGCGTCGAACGATCAATTCCGGCAGATCAAAAAATCCCATCACTGGACGGGATGAGGACGGTGTCGGTCGCGTTGGTTGTGCTGGGTCATCTGACGGGCACTGCGCACTACCCTAGAAATGCGGTCACTCATTTTCTCGGCTCGTTTGCGCATCTCGGGGTGCAGACCTTTTTTGTGATCTCTGGATTCCTCATTACGACACTGCTACTGAGGGAGCAGGACAGAACCGGGCGGATCAATCTTCCGCATTTCTATTTGCGGCGAACCGTGCGCATCTTTCCAGCGGCATTCACATATATTACCGTGGTCGCGCTGATCGCGAATCCTGGATTTCTGGCTTACGCATACACCTACACGATGAGTTATGCGAGTCAGCACCGGCCGTGGTTGTTGGGTCATCTCTGGTCGCTCAGCGTGGAGGAACAATTCTATCTGCTGTGGCCGATCGCGCTTGCGCTGGGCTTCGCGTGGCGGAGGAGGATGGGGCTTGCCGTCCTGCTGTTAGCTCCGATTGCGCGGCTTCTTTTCTGGACCGCCGGGATGCACGAGATCGATGAGTATTTCCCAGCGGTTGCCGATTGCTTGATGATGGGCTGTTTATTGGCAATGTTTTGGCCGCAGATGCGCCAGCGAGCTCGCTGGCTACGAGAACCGTGGGTGTTCGGCATTTTGGCTCTGCTGATGTTTGGCAGTCAATTTCTACTGTGGCGTGTGAGATTGGAGATATTCTTTGGCGGGTTGATCCCGTTGTCGATCGCCGCCTTTTTGTTTGCAGCGGTGGAGCGGGCGGATTGGTTTCTGAACAATCGGGTCATGAACTTTTTCGGTGTTCTGAGCTATTCGCTTTATCTATGGCAGCAGCCGTTCTTGAATCGCAATCGGGCGGATTGGTGGACTACATTTCCCCTAAATCTCTTGCTGGTGCTTGCGTTGGCGCTTGTGTCCTATTTCTGGGTGGAAAAGCCCTTTTTAGGGCTAGTGAGGCATCGCGGGGCAACGTCGGCGCGGTCCTTTGGGAAAGACGCAGTCGCAGAGCCAACCGGAGACTGACCTCTCGTGATCACAGCTACATTCTGTTCAGATTCCGCGCATTGCTTCGAGACCAGATTCCGGCATATGGGTGGATGTTCGCTTCATTTCGTTCATGAGCTCGCTGATTTATTTGTTTATTGCAATTGTGTTTTTCATCGCAATAGGAGTTGGCATCTGACTTGCTATACGTAACGTGTCGCTGCTGTTCGAGCTTTTGATTCTGTTCGAGAGCATCAAGATTGTCCTTTGCGGACACGGCGCTCGCTCGTTCGGGAGCCACTCTTTCCGGAAGAACATACCGGGAACGCAAAAGGGCAACAAAGGAGAACTACCTTGTCGCGCATCCTTCATTTGATTGCAAGCGATTCGATCGGCGGCCCTGAGAAGCAGCTGCTACACCACGCGCGTGACGCGAGGGATGCAGACTACGAGGTGATTCTGGGCAGCTTCCAGGATGATCCGCAACCGTCGGAGCTTCTCTCCGTGGCCAGCCGATATGGCGTCGAGACAGTTTCAGTGCCGGGAGGCATTCGCCCGGGCTTGGTGGATGATTTGACAAAATATCTGCGCACCGCCGACATCGATATGCTATGCACGCATGGATACAAGGCCAATGTCGTAGGCCATTTCGCTGCTAAGCATGCCAGCATTGTGTGGGTGCCGTTTGTGCGCGATTTCACTTGCGAGACCTGGCAGGTGACGTTATACGAGCGCCTGGAGCGGAGCTTGCTGGTGCGTAGTCCCTGGGTGGTTTGCGTTTCGCCGGCCCAGGCGCGCGAACTGGGACGGCTGCGTCGTGGGCGTCGAGCTCCGCTGGTCATTCAAAATGCCGTATTGGCTCCACGCGAGACTGGGTTATCACAGGAGCCGGCGCCATCTCGTGAAGAGCTGGGTTTCAGTGACCGCACATTTGTGTTTGGCGCCGCCGGTCGCTTTAGCCGCGAGAAGGGACATCGCATTCTGCTGGATGCGTTCCTACTGCTGCAGAAAATGCTGCCGGGACAGCCGATGGAGTTATTGTTGCTTGGGGAAGGCCGGGAAGAGGATGCTTTGCGATCGCAGGCTCGACGCCTAGGGATTGAGGCGCGCGTATGTTTTGCCGGCTTTCAACGCCGCTCCGCAGCCTGGATGAAGGTGATGAACTGTCTGGTGCAGCCCTCGCTGACAGATGGGACGCCCAACTCTGTCCTGGAGGCGATGCTGCTCGGGATTCCGGTGGTTGCGACGAATACGGGCGGAATTCCAGATGTGATTGACGATGGGGAAACTGGGTTGCTGGTTGAGCCGGATTCTTCGTCGGCGTTGGCCGAGGCGATGAAGAAGATGGTTCGTTCGGCGACGCTGCGCAACCAACTGGCATCGGAGGCGAAGTATCGGGTGGCACAGGAATTCTCTCCAACCCGGCAGCGAGAGCTACTGGAAATGCTGTACAGCACGATGATCGGCGATTCGTTTTCGATGGAGATCGGGGAAGCGGTACATGGGGTTGCCTAGCATTTCCCTGGACGGTGCCTGAAGAGTCCAACGGACGATGTCAGAACGAGGCGGCAGATCGAAGTCCGGAGCTGAGGAAATGGAAGGAAGCTCTGCTGGTCGACAACTGCGAGCTGGTGTCGCTGACGGTGCTATTGTCGACAGCGATGCGAGGGATGGCGAGACGATTCGACTCCCGGGTGAAGAAGCCAGGAATGTTAGACAGAGCCGCTTTGAACCCCATGGAACGGACGAGCTGCTGGACGCGGCGGTTATACATGCCGTTGGGGTAGGCCAAAACATCCAAGAGCGCGCCGGCTTGTTTCCAGAGAGAAGTGCGGGCGTCATCCAGTTCCTGGCGGATGTCGCGATTGCTTTCCGACGACAGGGTGGCGTGGCGGTGGGTATGCGATCCGATGCGAATCAGGCCGGTGCGGGTCATAATGCAAATTTGCTCCCAGGTGAGAAAACGGCGCGATTGCGGGATGATCATTTGATATCGCTGTTCCAGGTGATCGAGCAGGAGAACTCGGGCGTTCATGGGCATCCGCTTTAACTCCAGCGACCAGTATTGATAGGGTGGCCGCAACTGCTGATTCTTGCTTTTGCCCATGCCCCAGTGGTTTAGGTCGATGATCAATTCTTCCAGAGTGGAGTGGGCGGAACACTGCGACCAGAGGCGGGCAAAGCGCTCTTCCGGCAGAAATTGAAGGGTATCGATGAGTCCGGTACAGGGAAAGATCGTCGCCGGCATGCCAAAGCGGAGCAGGTGGGGAAAGGCGACACGGTAATTGTCTTCCCACCCATCGTCAAAGGTAATGGCAACTTTGGGGTGGCCCTCGGATCCGCCCGGATCGGATAGCAAGTCTTCCAGGGGAACCACATAATAGTCCCGCTGCAGCAATTGCAACAGGGAGACAAAGGCGGATTCGCTCAACACCAAGTGTGGGTTGTAGCAAAGTGACTGTTCCCCGGCTGGGAGAACACGATGAAGCGCCAGAATCAGGCCGCTGCGGCCTGCAATCGCGCGCCGAAATACGGTGGCGATCCCCGTCCGTTCCACGATGGTGCTGAGGACTTTCATTTTGTCTTGCATCTTCTCTTTCAGCTTCGCGCAGGTGGGAATCATCGATTCGCCGGCGGGTATCACCGGAAATCAAAGCATGTTGCATGCCAACGAGCAGAATCGGGCAGAAGAAGGGTGGAAACATGCCTTCTGGAGAGTTACGGCCGTAACTTGACGGAAAACGAATCGCACAATGTGCAATCCGCTGCACATCCTACGCCGAACAGGCATTGAGGATTTGCCTAACAACCGCCGATACAGAGGTTCGAAGAACGGCCACCCAATTGCAATGGTGGAGGTGCACCGCAGTAGGCGCGGCAGTGTCCAGGGTGCGCCTGCGAAACAGTAGGCTTTGCGTGTTGCCCTCGGTCCGCCCGGGGTTCTGCGGGCACAGTCGATTGCATCGCGTGGTCAGCTCTGGAGGTGTCACTGCAGCGTTCTTCAGCGAGTTGTTGCTGACGAAAGGAATAATTCCGTGACACTACTCAACTTGATGTTGCTTCCGTCCGCGGTCGCGGGTGTTGTTTTAATTACCTGCGTGGTTTTCCAAAGCTTACGCCGCGAATGGTAGGGTCCACGAAGGGGGCGATGAGCATTCAGGTCGTCTCGCGGTGTACGTGGATATACATTCAACCGAACTGGGGTGGCGATCCAGCTGCCATCCCAGATCGTTTTCAGGAGTAGTCGCTGAAATCGCATTGTAAAGCCATGGCCCAGACAGGAGCGGGTACCAAATAATTTAGAAAACCGGCGGCAGTGCGAGAATGACAGATGCCGAGATTTCGCGAGGATTCGGCATTGGTTGAGGAGAAACAAGCGTGATGGAATCTATGAAGAGTGAGAAGAACGCGATAGCCTTGCAGTACGCCGGTGCTACGGCTATTGAGGAGTCCAGGATGGATGTGTTACTTCAGTCGATCCAGAATCGTACGGGTCAGGTTGGTGTCGTAGGTCTGGGTTATGTAGGCCTACCGCTGGCTATGCTGTTTGCGCGGGCGGGATTTCCGGTGACCGGATTTGACGTCGACATCACGAAAGTGAACAAGCTGAATGCCGGGTCCTCCTACATCCAGCGCATTTTGCCGGGAGAGATTGCGCAACTGCGAGAGACTGGCTTCAAAGCCAGCGCCGAATACGCCGATGTGAGCAACATGCAGGCCATCATTATCTGTGTCCCGACGCCGCTCGACGAACATCAGGGGCCGGATCTCCGCTTCATTGAAGATACCGCCCGTTCGTTGTCGCCGCATCTTCGCGCCGGACAGCTTGTGATTCTGGAAAGCACCACCTATCCGGGAACCACAGAAGAAGTCTTGATCCCATTGCTGGAGGCGGGGAATCCGCAAGGGCTGCGCTGTTACCGCGAGGGCCTCGATCCGGCCACCTGTTTTTATGTGGCGTATTCTCCGGAGCGCGAAGATCCGGGCAATATCACGGTCGAGCGCAGCGACATTCCCAAAGTGGTAGGAGCGTCCACGAAAGATTCCGGAGACTTGGCGGCCGCGTTTTACGGCAATATTTTCAATCGCGTCGTTCGTGTTTCCAGTCCGGCAGCCGCTGAGATGACGAAGCTGCTGGAGAACATCTATCGATGCGTCAATATCGCGCTAGTGAACGAACTGAAGCTGCTTTGCCTTCGCATGAATCTCGACATCTGGGAAATTATTGAAGCGGCGGCGACCAAGCCTTTTGGATTCCAGCCGTTTTATCCCGGACCAGGGCTGGGCGGACACTGCATTCCGATCGATCCGTTTTATCTTTCCTGGAAGGCGAAGGAACTGGACTTCAGCACTCGCTTTATTGAGCTGGCGGGTGAGGTGAACACCTCCATGCCCTACCACGTTGTCGAGTCCGTGGCGGCAGCGTTGAACGAGCGCAGCAAGCCATTGAAGGGCAGCCGAATCCTGGTGTTGGGACTCTCCTACAAGAAAGATATCGACGATTTGCGTGAATCACCGTCGTTGACGTTGATTGAACAGCTACGGCGCAAGGGAGCGCTGGTCGAATACAACGATCCCTATTTCCCGACGGTGGGACACGGTCGCCATTATGCCTTGAACATGACGTCAGTCCCGTTGACAACGCTGGGCGATTACGACTGCGTCTTGATTGCAACCGACCATTCCGACTACGACTACGAGGCGATCGCGAAGGAATCGAAGCTGCTTGTCGACACCCGCAATGCCACCCGCGCGATTGCCGATGCGGAGCTGCAAAAGAAGATTGTTCGCTGCTAAGACGGCACAGAAGAGACGCATTGTTAGGTTCTGATTGGCAGAAAGAAAGAGAGACTTCCTCCCCGCTCAGCCCAAACAAGCCGGCGTGGAACAGTTTGATGCGATTTGCCTTTAGCTCCGACTAAACGGCTCGTCCTCTCTATCGAGTCGAAGCCAAGATCTCATTGGTCCATTGCACCGATTCCATGTAGAGTGTAGCCAACGATTCCTCGCTGACACCCATGCGCTGACTTAGGCCGGCTACACCATTGGCACGAGCGGCAACGCGCCGGCCCTTGACAGCACTGGAGCGGCGATTGAGACGTTCGATTTCAGGCTGACCGAGAACGTGGGAGGGTCGAGCGGATTCGCGGAGGGCAAGTTGATTTGCTTTCTGATTCGGCAGAACAACGCCGGAGGATGCACGTTCCCCTGGCCAAGCCAATTCAAGAAGCCGCCGGCAGTGAACCCTGCCGCTGGCAGCGTCACCGCAGCCGTGTTTGTTGTGGACGCGGCTCTCAACTCCTATCCGCTGGGGGGGCAACATGGAATTAAGAAAAAAAGTTCTGGCATGGTGGATTGCAACGCTGTCGGTGGCCGCGCTTTGCTGCGACGCGGCTTCGGCGCAGATGAGCCTTCCCCCGATTTCGACTGGCGGTGGCGCTGTCATTAGCAGTTCCAGCGATCTGCTGCAGACGATTCCTGGTGCAACCCAGGCAGTAACGCAGCCGACCGGGACTCATACCGCATTTAACGTGCTGCAGATCTTGGGGGCCTTGCCATTTCAACGCTTCGGAACAGTCCTGGATGCTCGCACTGGCGGCATCACCGCGAATGGTAAATTTTTCCAGATCGGCAACGGAAGGCCTTCAGATTTCAGCCGTGCGATCATGGCCCAGAATGTAGACAACGTCTACTACATTTTCCCTTCGATGAACGGTGGCGACCTAGGCGCCGCTTTTAATGCGATCGCCAGCAACAGCGCCGGCTGCAACAATGCTTGTTCGATCATCGCGACACCGGGCACATACAGCGGGTCGACTTCGGCCAACATCCCGCTTATCAGCGGCGGCAAGCTCACCTTTCGAATGGATCGCGGAGCCGTGTGGACCTACACCGGCTCGAGCTATGCGATCAATACTGTCGAGATGGAGAGGGTGGGATCCAACTCCGGAGTGCTGATTGACGGCGGTTCACTCATTGGGACTTCGGCCGGCATGGGCGGCCTCCATCTACTTCCCACCGACGGCATTCAAGTGCAGCATATGTCGATCACCGGGTTTTCTGCCGGGATCGGCGTACTGAATGAGGGCGCAGAGGTGACGTCGCTCACGAACAACTTCATCAGCCAAAACTTTATCGGGGTCGAGCTGATTACCACCATCTGCCGGACAACCTCTCCGTACACCTGCAGCCCCTCCAAGCGATCGGGGCGTGGCTACACCAAATACAGCAGCAATGCGATGCACGCAATCAATAACATCATTGCCGCCAACAAAAATCACAATGTTTTCGATGAGGGAACCACGGTAGGGGGAGCGTACGGCGTAGGCAGCAACAACCAGTTCCGCAATAATGATTTCGAAGGTGGGAATGGAACGGCTGTAGAGATAGACGGCACCAACGATACAGTCTCCGGAAACTATTTTGAGGCTACACCTCATTTCATCGTGCTCGGTAATCTAGGGATCTCCGCTGATGGCACACAGATCAGGGATAATCATTTCTCCACTCCCAATTCGACGGGGTCCACAGTTGAAGCGGTCAGCGCATCCACAACCGTCGTCGAGGGGAATTCCGAATTAGGGCGCGCAAACACTTGTTTTTTTAACTACACGACTTCGAACTACGACTATGTGGTCGGTAATACGATCACCTCCGCCAATCAGTTTTGCCATCGAGGCAGGGCGATCGGGACTCTCACTAACGGAATCTTCCAGACCAAAGGGAGCGGAACATTCACAGCCGCATCTCTCGTGGCGACCAGCTCTCTGTCAACCCCCAGTCTCAAGGTGAATGGTTCGACTGCAATCAGCAGCGTGTCAAGTGCGAATTCGCAGATGGTAACGGTGGCTCCTGGAACGCGCGTCTCGGGAAGCTCAACGCTTGCCTCCGGCACGGTGACGGTCAGCACGTCGGCCGCCTGCACTCCCAGCGCGAGCTGCGTCTACAAACTGACACGCTGCGGCTCGGGCGCAAGTACGGCGATCGGCGATCTAAATGTGTCCACCGAGACTGCAGGGACCTCATTTACCATCAATGCCCTCACCGCGACGAATACGGTGGCGACGGGAGATGTGAGCAAAGTTTGCTGGCAAATCAATTAAGGCTGCAGCCAACTAGATATAGTTTTCGTTTCTGGCGTGTGCAATCGGGGAGCCCGCAATGGAATCGGCTCGGTCCTGAATCTCACGTGGCACGGATATCTATTTCCAGCATCGGCCGATTTCTGCGAAGCGATAGGCTTGAGAGCTGAAACATCAAGCAGAAAATAGGGGTGGTGAGGGGATTGAGGCAGAGAGGGGGTCCAAATACGATGGAAGCAAATCCGGCAAGATATAGCCCATACCCGTCGAGAGGCTTGTGAGCACCGGGCTGTGTGGACCGCGAAACTCCTTTGAGTGCTTCGGCAACGCAGCATCTGACATGGTAGGCTTGGATCGTTTGCAAACGATTCATCGCGCGGTAGCTGACGCTATAACTTCCGGTGCAACGATAAGGAAGCTGACTTCAAATGAAGAAACATGTTGCCTTCATGATTTGTCCTCTCCTGTTAGCCGTTCCATCTTTCGCTCAACAGCATCGACAGCCACCGCCGCAGCAGGTCGACCAATGGCATCTTCAGCACCACCCATTCGACGATCCTAACCTGACGAAAGAACAGCGCATTGACAATCTACTGTCGCTGATGACGACGGATGAGAAGATCGACTGCCTAGGCACGCAGACAGGCGTGCCTCGGCTGGGAGTGCCCAATATTGGCACTTCGGAAGGCATCCATGGAGTGGTGCAACGTGAACCGCGATTTGGGCGTCAGCCGATCACGACCACGCAGTTTCCGCAGCCTCCGGGCATGGGCGAGTCGTGGGATCCAAAGTTGGTGCAGGCGGCGGCAAACGTGGAAGGCTATGAGGCGCGCTTCATCACGCAGACGCCCAAATACGATCGGCAGGTTCTGATGTTGTGGGGACCTCAGTCGGACCTGGACCGCGATCCGAGATGGGGCCGCAGCGAGGAAGTTTATGGAGAAGACCCTTTCTTCAATGGAACGATGGCGACGGCTTTCGTTCATGGTCTGCAGGGTGACAATCCGAAGTATTGGCAGGCTGCGGCGCTGTTGAAACATTTTCTGGCGAATGAGAATGAGAATCTCCGCAACAGCTCCTCTTCGAATTTCGATGAGCGGTTGTTCTGGGAGTATTATTCGGTGCCGTTCCGGATGGCGTTTCTCGATGGCGGGGCGAAGGCGGTGATGGCTTCGTACAACGCATGGAATGGCACGGTCATGGCGATCAATCCCATTCTGCGCAGTGTTGTGATCGACAAGTGGGGCGTGGACGTGGTTTCCAGCGACGGCGGAGCGGTGAAGCTGCTGGTGAGTCCGCGTCACCTGTTTCCGAATCAGGAAGCTGCCGTGGTGGCGTGCCTGAAGGCCGGGATGAATCAATATCTGGATGTTTATAAGGATGAGTTGCACGCGGCGCTGAAGGATGGATCGATCACAGAGGCCGATATCGACAACGCGCTGCGCCGAAAATTCCGCATCACCATCAAGCTTGGACTGCTCGACCCGCCCAACATGGTGCCGTACACGAGCATCAAAGATTCTCCAGAGCCATGGAACACGGATAAGGATCGCGACGTTTCGCGCAAGATGGCGCTTGAATCCGTGGTGCTGCTGAAGAACGAGAAGAATTTTCTTCCGCTCGACAAGAGAACCATCAAGTCCATCGCCGTGATCGGACCGCTGGCGAATGTCGTGCATTGGGACTGGTATGGCGGGACACCTCCGTATGCAGTGACGCCGCTGAAAGGGATTCAAGACGAGGTGGGCGCGAATGTGAAGGTGAACTATGCCGTCTACGATACGCCGGACGGGGAAACCCAAGCGATGAAGGCGGCGAAGGAATCAGATGTCGCGGTGGTGGTCGTTGGGAATAATCCGACCTGTGGCGACCAGGCACACGACTGGTACAACTCGCCAACAGAAGGCGGCGGCATCACCCTACCCTGTACCGTGCCCAGTGATGGACGCGAGGGACGTGACCGAGAAACCATCGATCTTTATCAGGAACAAATCGTCAAGCAGGTCTTCATCAAGAATCCGAAAACAGTGGTGATGCTGATCTCCAGCTTTCCGTACGATATCAACTGGACGGAGGCCAATGTGCCGGCGATTCTGCACATGACGCAGTCATCGCAGGATGAAGGAACGGCACTGGCGAAGGCTTTGTTCGGCGACTATAACCCCGGAGGCCATCTTGTTGAGACCTGGCCGAAATCGATTGATCAGCTTCCGCCAAGCATGGACTACAACATTCGCGACGGTTATACCTACATGTACTTCAAAGGCGAGCCGCTGTATCCGTTCGGATTCGGCCTGAGCTACACGACCTTCAAGTTCTCGAACATCAGGACAAGCTCGCCGCAGTTAACCAAGGATGGAACGGTAACGGTGAGCGTCGACCTGACAGATACGGGCAGCCGCCGGGGCGATGAAGTGGTGCAGCTCTACGTCAAGCATCTGCACTCAGCAGTCGAACGCCCGCGCGAGGAGTTGGAAGGCTTCCAGCGGGTGACGGTGGACGCTGGGCAGACGAAGACGGTGGAGATTCCGCTGCCGGCTTCGCGACTGGCGTACTGGGACGTGAAGACCAAAGCGTTTCGCGTGGAGGCTGAGCCGGTGGAATTGCTGGTCGGCGACTCATCCGCGAGTCTACCGATGCACGCGACGATCCAACTGAAGTAGCCTGGGTACCATTTCGGAAGAAACATAACCCGGCCATTTGGCCAAATTATGCTTCTTTTTTCGACGCGCCCGAAATTTCATCATATTCGTCCACGCACGCGAAGATAGCCACCGTGGCACAGCCAATGTTGGAGAATTTCTCCGCGAATGTGTCGAACGTATCAGCAAACCTACAAAACATCGGCCGCCGTTAAATGTCCAGGTTCTTGACGTCCAGCGCGTTGTCTTCGATAAATTTGCGGCGTGCTTCAACATCTTCTCCCATCAACGTGGAGAAGATCTGCTCCGATTCGGCGAGGTCTTCCAACTTGACCTGCAGCAAGGTGCGGCGTTCCGGATCCATGGTGGTTTCCCAAAGCTGCGAATCGCTCATCTCGCCCAGACCCTTATAGCGCTGGACCTGATAATCCTTGCGTCCCTGTTCAATGACATATTCGAACAGCTCGCGCGGCGATTGCTTCTCGACCGGATCCTGAGGAGCTTTCGCGGCTCGCTTGGTCGCTGGCTTGGCGGCGGCTCCGTCCGCGGTTTCCGCTGCGTCGGTTTCCGTGTCGTCGGCGGCAGTCGCTTTGACGGCCGATTCGATGAGGAATGGACCTTCGAGAGGCTCTTTGATCAACATGTATTTCGACATCATCTGGCGGTATTCGGGCGATGTCGCCAGATTCCAATCGATGCAGCGATCCGCACCCTGCGCGTCGTGGAAGCACAAAGAGAAGGTGTGGTGCTCTTCGTCATGGACGGGCTCGCCGACGGACTTGAATTGATATTTTTTCGCGATCGCCTGCAGCTTGGTATGCAGCTTGATCAGCTTGGGCGGCAGCGCACTGGAATCGCTTTCGAAGTCGGTGCGCTTGACCAGTTCAAGTTTCGCCAGCAGGCTGGTGACTTCTTCATTGCGCAGTCGCTTGTTGACTTTGTCGAAGAAGCCGAGGTATTCATTCAAATGCCCCATGAAGCGGGTGAGGGCAGCGCCTTCCAGGGTAGCTGCGTTGGCTCCGTAGCGGACCACGATTCCGTCGGAGGCGCGTTTCACCATCACGTTGACGAATTCGCGATCATCCTTAATGTACTGTTCGAACTTGCCCTTCTTGATGCGATAGAGCGGGGGCTGCGCAATGTAAACATGGCCGCGCTTGATCAGCTCCGTCATATGGCGGAAAAAGAATGTGAGCAGCAAGGTGCGGATGTGTGAGCCGTCGACGTCGGCATCGGTCATCAGGATCAACTTGCCGTAGCGCAGCTTGCTGGCGTCGAAGTCCTCTTTGCCAATGCCGCAGCCGAGAGCTGTGATCATGGCGCGAATTTCTTCATGGCCCAGCATCTTGTCGTAGCGGGCTTTTTCTACGTTGAGAATTTTGCCTTTGAGCGGAAGAATCGCCTGGTAGCGGCGATCACGACCCTGCTTGGCCGTACCACCGGCCGACTCGCCTTCGACCAGATAGAGCTCGCAGCGTTCGGGACGGCGTTCACTGCAATCCGCCAGCTTGCCAGGCAAGCCGCCGCCATCGAGAGCACCCTTGCGCCGCGTCAGATCGCGAGCCTTGCGGGCCGCTTCGCGCGCGCGCGAAGCCTCAATCGCCTTATTAATGATGCGGCGCGTGATGGGCGGGTTTTGTTCCAGGAACATGCCTAGGCGTTCGTTCAAAAATGACTGAACGGTGCCGCTGATGTCGGAATTCAACTTGCCCTTGGTCTGGCCTTCGAATTGAGGCTGCGGCAGCTTGACGCTGATGACAGCGACCAGACCCTCGCGCACATCATCGCCGGAGAGGTTTTCCTTCAGGTCTTTGAACAGACCCATCTGCTGGCCGGCGGCGTTGATGGTGCGGGTCAGGGCAGTGCGAAATCCAGAGAGATGCGTTCCGCCATCCACCGTGTTGATGTTATTGGCGAAGGTGAAGACGGTCTCGGAATAGCCGTCGTTATACTGCATCGCGATTTCCATCACGACGCCATCCCGCTCCGCTTCCATGTAGATCGGTTTATCGTGCAGGGTCTGCTTGCCGCGGTTCAGGTGCTTGATGAACTCCGCAATTCCGCCGCTGTACTTGAATTCGGTATGCTTGGCTTCGCCGGTCTTGGGGTCGGTGGTGCGTTCGTCAGTCAGCGCAATCTCGAGGCCCTTATTCAGGAAGGCCAGCTCGCGCAGCCGCTGCGCCAGAGTGTCGTAGTTGTATTCGGTGACCGTAAAGATGGTCTTGTCGGGCAGGAAGTGGATTTTGGTACCGCGCTTCTTGCTGGTTCCGGTCTGATGCAGCGTGTCGAGAGGAATGCCGCGCGCGTACTCCTGCTCATAGGTGTGGCCGCCGCGCCAGATCTCGACTTCAAACTCCTCACTCAAACCGTTCACGCAGGAGACACCGACACCGTGCAGACCGCCGGACACCTTATAGGTGGAAGCATCAAACTTGCCGCCAGCGTGTAACTTGGTAAGCACCACCTGGCAGGCAGAAACGCGTTCGCCGCCGGGAAGGGTCATTTCGTCCACCGGAATACCGCGTCCGTCGTCGACGACCGTGATCGAATTATCCATATGAATGGTCACTTCGATGCGGGTAGCGTGGCCGTCCATGGCTTCGTCAACGGAATTATCGACTACTTCATATACCAGGTGGTGCAGGCCCATCTCTCCGGTCGAGCCAATGTACATCGCGGGGCGCAGACGCACGGCCTCCAGACCCTCCAGGACCTTGATGTTGTCGCTGGTGTACTTGTCGCTGGCACGCTGCCGGGTTGCGGACTGGGCTGCGGTACTACTGAGCTCGAGAGGGACGCTTGTGGGGTTTTCGTTGGTGATGTCGGGGACTAGCGCTTTCTCTGCCATGGGACTCCAGAAACGGGTTGTGGAAACAGGGTCGATTCGGAAGATGTCCGTCGTCAGCACCTTAGGCCAAAACACAGGCAAAAGCTTGATTCAGAAAGGACTTATCCGAAGTGAAACTACTGTTTATTTTACCACGCGGCGGGGTTGGCGGAATGTCTGTTTTTTGCCGTCTTTGGAGAGTTTTAGCTGGGGAAACGGGACTGTTTCTATTGCCATGCGAGGACGGGAGAATATGGCGAGGAAACCTTCGAAAACTCGCGATTTGGAGCCTGTTTCGGGCGAAAAGGTTGCCTGATGCGAAAGGGGACGGAAAGGGGCCTGAGAGATCAGGTTGGCGAGGACTGGCGGGGAAGCTTGCTTCAAGATGCACAAAACATGCAACAAAGTGTCCAAGTAGAGGCCGCTTTTGGTTACCTCGGTCACATGATTAGTAAATATGTTGGTATATTATAGGGATATATAGACTTATCCGATCTAATCAGTATACTCGGGAATGTCAAGCGCTCCAAGCGCTAAATCTAAAACGGATAGTAACTAAAGGACACCCTACTATGAAATTTGCCATCCGCGCCCTCGTTCTCGGAATGCTGATCACTGGATTCGCTGCCGACCATATGCTTGCCAACCAATCTGTCGCAACAGCCCCGAACACCACCATGGTAGCGAGCAACAGCGCTTCACCTGTGCCGTCCTGTGAGCCTGGAACTTCTTGCGGATTCAACAGATAACAAATAACGAGCAACAGAAAAATGTGCCAAAAAGGACACGCCATCATGAAAATTGCCGTTCGCACTCTCGCTCTCGGAATGCTCATCACTGGTTTTGCTGCCAATCATATGCTGGCATCCAAATCCAATGCAACTACACCGAACGCCATCATGGTTGCGAGCAACAGCGCATGTCCCGTCCCGTCTTGTGCGCCCGGGAAAACTTGCGGATTCAACAAGTAGCCCGAAACCAACGTAATCCTTTTTTGGGACGGACGCAATTTTATAGTTGCGGGTTCGCTCTGCCTGCGGTATTCTTCAGGCTCACTTGGAGCGATCCCTATGTTTGTCTGGTTACATATAGTCCTTCCGATCTTTCTTGAGGTCCTATTCCTTTATGTAGCTCTAGTGGCTGTTTATAAGGCACAGAAGAATAGAATTTATCCGGCGTTCTGGCAGCTGTTAGTTTTTAGCGCCATCTCACAGACCATCATATTGATTGATGCCTCACTGAACGGGCTCCACCTCATCAGCGGCGTTCACACCTACTACGTGTATTTCTACGTATATTGGGTATCTTTCGGTGTGGGCGGTGTAATGATCCTGCGGGTGCTGCACGAGATGTTCAGGCACGCGGTCCGATCCATCCCTGGGGTGCAAAAGCTGGGTGAGCCGATCTTCTTCTGGGCCATCACGGTTTCTGTGATTTTGGCCTTTGCCTCAAGCATTACGCCTCATGCCAGCGGAGATAGCGTACTCCTAGCGGCCTCCCAAATATTGATGCGTTCGGAGAGCGTCCTGGCGCTCTGCATGTTGACGTTTCTGGCTTTTGCTTCGAATACGTTGGGCGTTTCCTTCCGCAGCCGCATCTTCGGTGTGACATTCGGTCTGGGATTGATGGCGGTCAGCGACCTCGTATACACGGCGTTCTTTACCGATCAAGCCAGTCTGGCGAGCCCGGTCAATTCCGTACACAGCATCGCATATATGGTCGCGATTGCGGTTTGGGTGGGATATTTCGTGCAGCCGGAGCCGGCACGTCGCCTGGTCACGATGCCTGTAACGTCGCCCTTGATGCGCTGGAACGATGTCGCCCAGACACTGGGCAATCCAGCTGGGCAGGTTGCGGTGAGCTATCCACCCTCGTTCATGACCGATGTGTTCGACCTGGTCGAGAACGTGATGGGACCGAACGGCCGGCCGCAGAGGGCAACCAGCTCGACCGGACCGATCGCAAGCTAGACACTCACGAAATACGCTTACAAACAAAAAATTGGCTGACCCCAGGGTCAGCCAATTTTCTTTGCGGAAGCCGAATTCTTGCTTGATCGTTGCAGGGATCCAGGAACTTGGAAGGTCGAGAGGAAATGCCCTGGGTTATGCTTCTACAGTGAGAGGGTCGATGGCGACAAAGCGGCCGGTGCGTCCGCGGTCCACAAAACGTACTCGCCCATCGATCTTGGCATACAAAGTGTCGTCGCTACCGATGCCTACGTTCAAGCCTGGCTTGAGGCGGGTACCGCGCTGGCGAACAATGATGGAGCCGCCCGTCACAACTTCTCCGCCAAATGCCTTCACACCCAGCCGCTGCGAGTTTGAGTCGCGTCCGTTCCGGGAACTACCTAATCCTTTTTTATGTGCCATGATTCAATCCTTGAATACTGTTCTTGAACTTCGATGTTGCTGGGTTTCAATGTCAGAAGGGGCCGATCAGCCGCTCAACTGGCGGCGGTAAAGCTCTGCCCGTCGACCTGGATCTCGTGAATCCGAACCTCAGTGTAGGACTGGCGATGGCCTTGCATCTTTTTATATTGCTTCTTGCGTTTCAGGTGGAAGACCAGCACTTTTTTCGCGCGTCCTTCGTTCACCACCGACGCCAGAACCTTGGCGGAACCTGGCTTCGTCAAATTGGAATCCTGTCCACCGGTGGAGGCGGCCAGCACCTCGGTAAACTCGATGTTGCCATCTGCCTGCGGCAACTTTTCCACTCGCAGGACATCTCCGGGCGCCACACGGTACTGCTTTCCGCCGGTGCGAATAATTGCGTACATAACTGAACCCTCCGCACCTGTGGCCAACGCCCGGGTGCAAACAAAAATTTCAGGCGGAGCATGTTTCCCTATGAGCCGCAGTGGATGCTACGGAGATCGGGTTTCATCCAGGCGCGTTGCAGAACGCACGCGCGGAGCGAATCGCCTAACCAATTAAGAATACTGGTTCTGGCCACGCGGCGTCAACCGTTCTGTGGGCGAATCCAGTGGGGCCAGCGCTTTTCTGCAGATTGGAATAGATAGACCGCGAGAACGGCGATCAGCGGCTCCAAAGGATTGCGGAACCTGGCATGTACTGTGACGAAATAGTAGATGAGCGGGATCAGCAGAAAGGCCCACGCGAACAGCCACGCAGCCGGCTTGCGACGCTTCAACGCCAGCGCCACCCCAAATAGGCCGGCGATGCTGGCGAATGCAAAATTGGCGACTCGAATCGCCTCAATATACCAAGCGTCGTCCGTTGGATGGGGAACGCTGATCCAGAAAAAATACAGCCGCTTTAGGGAATTGCGCAGGAACAGGCCAGGATGGCTTTCAATATATTTCGTCGCAAGGCCGCCGCGCATTTGCGCATACGCCACCTCGCCCATTTCCTTGTAGAGCCTCAGCTGGTCGGGAGCCTCGTAAGGGTGGTTGTATTCCATCAGGAAACCCATAGCGCCTGGGCCATTGCCCAGATAGAGCTCGGCGCCGAAGTTGGCGCGCATCGGGATGAAGCGGTGAAACACCAGGGCGTTGCGAATCATCCACGGAGAAATGCAAATGATGAATGCGAGGGCAGAGATGGATGCGAACCCAATCTGTCGCCGAGGATGTCGAGTTCCATGCAGCACCCATAGACCGCATGCGGGTAGGAACAACAGCAGGGAAGGATTGCCGAGCGCGAGCAATCCCCAGAGGATGCCGAAGATCACCCACCGTTGCAAGGTTCGCCCGTTTTCGTTGGAGCGCGGGTCTGAGTCGGGAGCGATTTCGCCGATCCTGCGCATGCGCAGAGCGAGTACCAAAATTAGCGAAAGCAGCCAGGTGCTCACCGTCATATCCCACACCCATCGCACCGCATATTGCATGGCGGCGGGATAGAGGGCCCAGATCCATGCCGCCCAAACGGCGACGCGGCGATTGAAGCAGCGGGCTGCGATCTCATACGTTGTGAGTGTGGTGAGGGCTGAAAAGAAGCTGTTGATGGCGAGGATGACCCACGCAGATCGCAGCGTGTAGACGCCGAATATCTTGAATACGCCCGCCAACAGCAATGGGTACAAAGGCGGAACCCAGGTGGTGGGACCGGTGTGGCCGATGAATGGGTCCGCATATCCGTGGCCGGTGACCAGGGCTTGTGCTATACGCCCCATTTCATAGCCGAACGCAAAATGGTCCTGGCCGGTGCGGAGGTGATACGTGTGAGCCAGCGTCATGTACAAGAGGCGCACGATGAACGCAACCCAGCAGACCGTCCATGTGGTTTGGAAAGAATTGGATGAGGAGGAGGTGCTTGCTTTGTCGGTTATCGAGAATTCGGATTGGGGCAGGAATTTGGTCTTCACAAAGAGCAATTCTTTGAACGGGTATCGCCGGACAGGGAAGCTTGAATTTCGCAGCGCACGTCGGCACTGTCATTGTTGTATGACCGGTCGCAATTGCTTACAAGGTATATTTTCTGTACACTTATGGCTTGGGTCGAAGGAGATCTTCTGCTAGCAGAAAACTCCGGGGGTGTCGGACTTTCCGATGCGGCGTACCACGGTGTGCAATTCCCAAAGCCTCAGCCACATTTGCAGGATATAGGATACAGATCATG
This sequence comes from uncultured Acidobacteriota bacterium, assembly GCA_963817855.1. GTDB lineage: Bacteria > Acidobacteriota > Terriglobia > Terriglobales > Acidobacteriaceae > JAKAAZ01. Next base: position 1,635,976 of record CAWFQA010000001.1, read on the forward strand.
GCACAAATATGTGAAATTTGCGGCAAGAAGCCGCAGTTCGGCAACAACGTGTCGCACGCGCACAACGTTACGCGTCGCCGCTGGAACGTTAATCTTCAGACGGTCAAGGCCAAGGTGAACACGTCCAGCAAGCGCATTCGCGTGTGCACCGGCTGCATTAAGTCCGGCAAGGTCGTTAAAGCCTAGCGCGCTACTCACAAATCAATCAGCACCGCATGGCCGCCGAAAACTCGGTGGCCATTTGCATGTTCCGGCGAATTTCGCTCGCTGATCGTCGCCTCATGTTGTGGCCGTGACTCGCGCCACGATTCACCCATTCGAGCCATTTCTGGTGCAGCGATTCAGATTCGGTCGATTCGCGCATTGACTTCCGTAAAAATCTGCATCCCATGCAACAGCGGTTTGCCGCTTGGCGCTAATGGTGCCGGGGAGGGTAGGACGGATTTGAAATCGAGAGTCTCGCTGTGGATGCCAGCCTTGCTATGCATCCTGGTTTTTGGGGCAACGTGTGTGTTTGTTCCTGCGGCGATGGGCGCTTCGAGTCATTCTCACGCGCCCGCACATACGTCTGCACGTGATCGCGTGATCCACATCCACATGCAGAGCGTGCTGTTTCGCGTCATGAACGATGTTGTGCTCGAAGTCGACGGACTGGACGGAGTGCTTGCGCCATCGCGGAAGAACGAGGTGGTTTCGCTTGACGACAAGAATTCCTTCTCGTTAGAGGTTCAGAAAGCGACCACGAGCATTTCATCTACGGATCTGGCGGCGCTGGCTAATGATTTCATTTTGCCGCGCTCGAAGACGCCGCTGAAGAACCTGAGTCTCACGTTCAATCCAGACCAGTCGATCCAGGTAAAAGGGGAATTTCACAAGTTGGTTGACGTCCCATTTTCGGGGAAAGCTAGCCTGCAAGTAACTCCAGACGGCAATATGCGCATGCACCTGGCCAACATGACGGTGGCAGGCGTCATTCATCAAGACGCGCTCAACTTTCTTGGGATTAAGGTGTCGAGTGTCGCCAAGCCGAAGCGGAAGCAGTCATTTCAGATCGTGGAGAACGACATCATTTTCCCGATCGACCAGATGTTTCCGCCGCCGCAGGTCAGCGGGAAATTGCACGACATCAATATTTCCGGGGACAAGTTAAACCTGATTTTCGTCACTGGCAAACAGGAACGAGGACAAGAGCAATCTGCATCCGAAAAACCGTCCGTCACAAGCGGCAGTTATATCTATTTTCGTGGGGGCACAATGAAGTTCGCGTTGTTGACCATGACCCCAGCGAATCTCGAATTGGTGCCGCTCAAGCCCGATCTCCACAAGCGCTTCGAGTTTTCCGTCGACAAGTATTACCAGCAGCTGGTTGCCGGCTATTCGAAATCGCTGCCGAATAAGGGCTTGCTGGTCTACATGGCGGATGACCGCGACGTTCGACCTCCGGCTGAAAATGCCCAAAAGTAATCTGAGCAAGCGCGTAGAGCGTATATGCTTAGCCGTCATCGGGAAGGGCTGGGACGCAAACTTGTGTGCAATCCTGCCCGAAATAATAGACAATCATTATTAGTCTAAAGATCAGGAATTCAGTCTGCCCGGTCAATCTGCATTTCAGCAGGTTCATCCGCCGCGATTCGGCTGCCCTCTTCGGTTTTGACTGCGATTGCGTCCTTGCGAGCGATGACCGCAAAACGTGGCCAGCGAAGCATCATGCTGATAGTCTCAGTAGGAGCCACTCTTCAGGAATTAAGAAACGAGCGAAAGAGAAGTACACCGAATGAGAATTGCAAGTGTCGCTAGCGCAATGCCCGAGTGGTATTACAGCCAGCAGAAAATATTTGAAACGTTGTGCCAGCACTGGAAAGACAAGCTCGACAAGCCGGACGTTTTAGAGCGGCTGCATCAGCGGGTATGCGTGGAAAAGCGCCACCTGGCGTATCCCATCGACGAGTATGCCTCGATTGAAACCTGGGGCGACGCCAACAATCGCTGGATTAAGGCAGCCGTGGATCTGGGGGAGCGTGCCATTACGTGTGCGCTGGAGCGCGCGGGTCGCAAGAAGGAAGAAATTGGCGCCATCATTATTGTTTCCGTCACAGGAATCTCTGCCCCTTCTCTCGACGCCAAGCTCAGCAATGTGATGAATCTTCCGCTGGATATGCGGCGCACCCCGATCTTCGGGCTGGGATGCGTTGCGGGCGCTGCGGGCATTGGGCAAGCTGCGGATTATGTGCAGGCGTATCCCGATCGCATCGCCGTGCTGCTGTCGGTGGAATTATGCTCGCTGACCTGGCAGCGGATGGATCTGTCCGTCGCGAACATGATCGCGTCCGGGCTGTTTGCCGACGGTTCGGCAGCGGTGATTGTGGCTGGCGATAACGTTGCAGCGAAGGGGCCTGAAATTCTGGGACACCAGTCGAGTTTCTATCGCAACACCGAACATTTAATGGGATGGGATATCTCTGAAGAAGGATTTCAGATTGTTCTGTCACCCGACGTTCCCGATGCGATCCACAAGAATTTTCCGGGCGACGTCGACAAGTTTCTGGCTGGGTTCGGCATGAAGCGCAGCGACGTTGGAAGCTGGATCATGCATACCGGCGGACCCAAGGTGCTGGATGCATCAGCGGAAGCACTCGGTCTGCCGCGGGAAGCGTTCGCTCCATCTTGGGATTGTTTGCGCGACAACGGAAACATGTCCTCGGCCTCCGTGCTGCTGGTGCTGGAAGACTATATGCAGAACCTGCGGCCTGCAGCAGGCACATACAGCATTCTATCCGCTATGGGACCCGGGTTCTGTTCGGAGTTGGTGCTGCTGCGCTGGTAGCGGCATGATTTTCGGCAGTGTCGAGGTACGCGATTCTTTGACACTGTCAGGAGCGGTTGATACGCTCATATATTGGCGATCCGAGCCCACCTCGATCGCTTTGAACGAAGTTCACCAAGCGTCCCCGTCGTCTAGCCCGGCCTAGGACACCGCCCTTTCACGGCGATAACACGGGTTCAAATCCCGTCGGGGACGCCAAACAAAACAAACAACTTGGCTCCACTTTGCAAGATGGCTCTACTTTGGAGTGCCCGGCCTTTTATGTACCAGTTCAGATGAGAGAAACTGGAACAAAAGGAGCTGGAAATGGGACGAGGCAAGAAGCATACACCAGAGCAGATTGTGAGCTTGCTGCGGCAGATCGAGGTCGCGGTTGCGAATGGCAAGACGACGCCGGTCGCATGCCGGGAAGTGGCGATCACCGAGCAGACATACTACCGATGGCGCAAGGAGTACGGCGGGCTTGCAGGTGGATCAGGCACGTCGGCTGAAGGAGTTGGAGCAGGAGAACACGAAGCTGAAGCGTCTGGTGAGTGAGCTGAGCCTGGAGAAGCTGGTGTTGAAGGACATCGCCTCGGGAAACTTCTAAGCCCTGATCGACGGCGCTGTGCGGTGGATCATGCTCAGGAACAAGGCATGAGTGAGCGTTGGGCGTGCCGACTGGTGAACCAGCCACGCGGCACGCAACGCTATCAGCTGACACGGCGCGAGGACGAGGATCGCACTCACCCGGGCCATCATGGAGTCTGGCCACCCAGTATGGACGCTACGGCTACCGTCGTATTACGGCGCTGCTGAAGCGAGACGGCTGGCAGGTTGGCAAGGATCGGGTTGAGCGTATCTGGCGTCGCGAAGGGCTGAAGGTTCCGCAGAGGCAGAAGCCGCGCGGTCGGCTGTGGTTCAACGATGGATCGTGCGTACGGCTGCGACCGGAGCACGCCAACCATGTGTGGTCGTACGACTTCGTGAGCGCGAAGACGTACGACGGAAGGACGGTGCGGATGTTAAACCTGATCGACGAGCACAGTCGGGAGTGCCTGATGATCCGAGTCGGAACGAAGATGGAGTTCGGCCAAGGTGATCGAAGCGCTGGCCGACGTGATGGTGTTGAAGGGTGTGCCGGAGCATCTTCGATCCGACAATGGACCTGAGTTCGTCGCCCGGGATCTGCGTAAGTGGCTGGCCGGCACTGGAGCGAAGACGGCTTACATCGAACCAGGAAGCCCATGGGAGAACGGCTACTGTGAGAGCTTCAACTCGAAACTGAGGGACGAGTTCCTGAACGGTGAAATCTTCTACTCGATGAAAGAAATCAGGGTGCTGGCGGAGCGGTGGCGAGTTCACTACAACACCGTCCGGCCGCACTCTTCGCTGGGTTACAGACCACCGGCACCGGAGGCCTGGCTGGCAAAGAGCTTGGGGTATGGAGAAGTGGAAACCGCTACGCGCTTCCCACTTCTCCACACCCCCGACTGCGACTATCGATCGACAAAGATAGACGCGCTACACTAACAATCTCACTGGTACAAAAGATCGGGCAGACCAAGTTGGTACGGGACTATGCTTGCGCAACGCAGCGAGCAGCAAAGCGATCTCGGATATTCACCGCATGTATTCGCCTATACTGTGACGATGGAGATTGGCGGATTCAACAAAGAGCCCGATTGGGGCAAGCTTGGGCCTTCGCTTCTCATCGCATCGTGTTTGATCCTCGCCATCCGCACAGCGAAATGGGAAGCACATATCAGCGGAACGCAATCGCATCGCGATCTTGACGTAGAAGTTGATTGCGCTACGCTAGAGTGAAAATGGCAGAAAATGGCACCACTGGACGAGGCTGCGGAAGCATGTTAAGACCCCTATAAACATTAAGTGAAAGCGAATAATAGTACATCACAGTAATTCACGAAATTGCGCTTTGGGAGCAGAGGGTCGGGGGTTCGAATGCCTCCGCCCCGACCAATAGGAATCGCCGTCCAGCGTCATTCCTCTCCTCTTCTCTCCTCTCATATACGCAATCCACTTTCGCAAGGCGGTGGCTGAGGGCGACACTGATGCGTATTGGTTTTTGGTAAGGCCTATCCCCACGGGGGAAGGGGGTTTCCCGGCTTTGTCACCACCCGCGACCGATAGTTGAGCTGCGCACCGGACTACTTTGCTTTGGAGGCCGGCGCTCGATTCATGACAGGTCGGATTTTCCTGCCGAAACTGGCGGCGGCGACTGAACGGCCGCCAGCGGCGCGATGAGCACGCGTCCTGGCACCCCCATTACAGTAGCTCCGTCAGGAACGTTGTCGATCACCAGAGTGTTGGCCGCGATCTTTGCGCCGCTGCCTATTCTGATCTTCCCAACCAGCGTCGCTCCAGTACCGACATACACGTCATCTCCAATCACGGGCGCGCCTTCCCGTCCCATGGCAGAGACGCCGATAGTCACACGCTGGGAGATGTCGCAGTTTTTTCCAATCATCGCATGTTGGCTAATGATTACTCCGCCAACATGGCCCATATAGATTCCTTCGCCGATGGAAGCGCCAGCCGAGATGGCCGTTGCCATGAAGATCTCGAAGAACTTGTTTGTCACAAAACAGAATGCCTTGATGGGAATTAGAATCGGCCAGGACGGGCGCGCAACCACGGCCCAATTGCTCAATCGATAAACCGCAAGCGCCCACACCATGGGATTGAGCCACAGATCTTTGCCATGATTTCCTTTTGCCTTATAACGGGCAATATCTGCCGCAAACTTATTCACTCGAGATCCTTTGGCTATTCGATTCTGAAGTATCTTGAGCGATTGGACGGACGATTGGGTTGCATGGGCGCATCCACGCTCGAACTGGGCAGTATACAATCCCAGCTTCTCCGGAAAATCACTCACCCATAAGTTCAAGCCCTGCTGCGACACGTCTGTGGCACACTTTAAATGATAATAATATGTCTGACTCATCAGGACGAATCAGATAGTGCATATCCATGAGCATCGAACCCAAGGCGCTTCAACAGGCTACGATCTATTTCTCCAACGCAGACAACTGCATTAGCTACCTTATAGAGCGTCGTTGGCCCGATGGTGTGGCCAGGTGCCCTGTCTGCGGCTCCGAGCGGGTTTCCTATGTCCCTGCGCGGCGTGTATGGCAGTGTAAGACTCGTCACCCCAAGTCTCAGTTTTCCATCAAAGTCGGAACGATCTTTGAGGATTCAGCAATCTCCCTGGATAAATGGCTTATGGCTATGTGGATGGTTGCCAACTGCAAGAATGGTATCTCTAGCCGTGAAATGGCTCGTATGTTGGGTGTTACGCAAAAGTCGGCGTGGTTTATTCTGCATCGCGTCAGACTCGCAATGAGAAGTGATAACGAAGAGAAGACGGGCGGCAATGGCCCGGTCGAAGTGGACGAGACGCACGTTGGGCCACAACCACAGCAAGGTGCACCGCACAAGACGTCTCAAGGTTCACGGCGCTGGTCGGAAGGATACCAGGGCAACAGTCATCGGAATGCTTGACCGTTAGCGCCGACAGGTGCGTGCGAAGATCATGCGAAACATCAAGCGCGAGACCCTTCAAAACGGAATTTTGAATCAAATCGAGGGTGGCTCTGCTCTACACGGAGGGCCATCCAGGATACGACAACCTTGCCGCTCAGGAGTACGTCCACGAAAGAGTCAATTATGTGGAAGAGTACGTGAGGGGCCAGATTCACACTCAGGAAATCGAGAACTTCTGGTCGCCCTTGAATGCGCCACACGCGACAATCCACTGAATGACTCGGATCGGTTTGCGCTCGTAGTGAGTCGGGCTATGGGCAAGCGCATCCCTTACAGGGAATTGACCGGCAAGACGAGCGAAGCAGCGTTCTAGCAGGAAACGGCCGAATCGGGGGAAGAGGGAGATGTGACACCCTTTCTCTTCGGCCCTCGCCGCTTGGGGTTGAGTTCGGATTGCTTTCGATATTCTTCTAAGCGGCGCTGCATCTCTCCACGCGGGACAGAGAGAACTCTGTCAACCAGATTGTTCAGGGCTGCGAACTCCGGACTCTGGAGAATGTGATTTTTTCTCACCAGAAGATGATACCTAATCGTCATCGTTCTCCAGAAAGGAAGAATCGAATAGTGGTTTAGGAGTTTTCTAGGGCAGCAATCTTTATAAATTCACGGATCGACGGTGCCTTCCTGCGCCTGTCAATCGCAGCTTTGTTTTCGCGCTGGCACTCAGCCGCGATACACAGCGTCATATATTCTTCCTCATGAGCAAGTTGTAAGATGGCCCTCCCTGCATGATGAGTCAAGTATATTTTCTGCCCGCTCAATTATAGATAAACAAACGATGTTTGCTGGGCTGCAGGAAATGTTGGACGAAATCGCGAATATCGTCAATAATGATGAGATTCTTCTCGCTCTCGATTCGAGATGGTTGTCGCTAGGTATCGTTCGTTAGCGGTCTGATGGTTTTGGGGGACAGTTATCCCAGAACGTGCGTTGCTCTCAGTTGTCATGTTGTTTTGCTCTGCCGAGTCATGGAACGACCCTCATCCGTCAAATAAAATTCAGAAAGGTGGAAAACCTTGAGTGCTATCACTTTTGCCCCTCCTATACAGCCAGGTTCTCTCAAAGCTTCGATTCAACAGCAGATTTCGGCCGTGGTCGACGAGTTGATCGGACAACTCCCCAGTGCTGAGCGCCTGACCCTCGAACAAGGCCGCGCCATTATTGCAAGGTACTCCGCGGTCCTCGAAGGCAATTTCATTTACTGGATGACCGCAACCTTCATCGCTGTCCAATCTGAAGAGGCGCGCGAGATTATCATGGAGAATCTTCACGAAGAGGTCCGCGACAGCCACCCGGCAATGCTGCGCCGGTTTGCTGTCGCCGCCAACTCCTTTCCCACCCAAACCGACGCACTCGCCGTCGACGAGGAGTTGACCAGGGTTCGACTCTTCATGGGGAAGCTGCAGGCAGTGCCGTCGCTTTTTGCGATGGCGTTCTTTGAGGGCTTCATTCAGCGATTTATGGATTACCTGGCGAATCTGGCTGCGGCCCAGGGCTCGGTCGAACGGGTCTACACGGATGTGCATGGCGTCTGCGATATCGCACACTCGCAGGAACTGTTCCGCGCGATTGCTTTGGAGATGGCGAGGAACCCGCAGGACGATGGAGTGGATCTCTTTGAGGGGGTCAATCTGCTTCGCGCCCTCATCCACACCATCATTCATGGATCTTCCAGTGCGCCGGCGAACGGGCGCGCCTAGAGAACTCAATAGGGCCAGGGTATGGACGTCAGATCTAAGGTGATCGCTCAATTTCATCAAGTTGCCGAGGAGCAAAAGCTGCGACTCGCACCTTTGACTGACGACCTTGCGCTGTTCGACTCGGGGCTGGATTCGCTATGCTTTGCCATACTGGTGGTCAGGCTCGAAATGTCACTTGGGGTGGACCCTTTCAGCGCAGAAAACGCCCACTTTCCGGTGACATTCGGTGACTTCGTCGATTGCTACCAAAATGCCGCGAAATAACTCACGGTCCCTTCGCAGTGCCCTGATTGCAGCCGGATGCCTGTCATTGCAAGTCGGCGTGGGCGCGGATGCGATCGCCAGTTGGGGGCAATTCGCTGCGGGAACGGTCTTCGCAGATCCGTCGCTCGATCTTCGCGGGTGTTCCGTGCTGCTGGCGACGGGCGGCCAGTTCGAGACTGCTGCGGCGCTGGTCCAGCTTGACGGCATCGCACGCCGCATCACTTTATATCCCCCCGATGTATCGTCGGAACATCTGGCTTTCGTGGCAGCAGCAGCCGCCGCCGAGGTGATTGTCACCGATCGGGCGACCCTCCCGTCCATGGATTTTCCTGCTGAGCGCGTCGTCCATTGCAGCCGCAAGATTACTGCGCGGGAAGCCGACCAAAGCTCCTCCATTGCGACGGAATGGATTCTGCTCACCTCCGGCACTACAGGACCTCCAAAGCTGGTGATGCATACCTTGGCCAGCCTGTCCGGTGCGATCAAGCCTCGCGACACCGCATCCGAACCGGTTGTGTGGAGCACGTTTTACGATATTCGCCGCTACGGAGGGCTGCAAATATTTCTTCGTGCTGCGCTTACCGGTACACCTCTGATCTTGCCGGGCGCACAGGAATCAACAGCGGACTTTCTGATTCGCGCCGGCGGGCTTGGTGTCACGCATATCTCGGGGACGCCGTCCCACTGGCGGCGCGCCCTGATGAGTCCTTCGGCGGCGCGGCTGAATCCCTACACTGTGCGCCTCTCGGGAGAGATAGCCGACCAGGCCATCCTGAACCAGTTGAGGGCGCAATATCCGCAAGCCGGCATCACGCACGCCTTCGCATCCACGGAGGCGGGGGTTGCATTCGAGGTGAAAGACGGCCTTATGGGCTTTCCCGCGGAGACTATCGACCACACTCCGCAGGTGGAGCTGAAGGTGGAGAGTGGCACGCTCAGAATTCGTTCCAGCCGCACCGCCTCTTGCTATTTGGGCGCTGAAACCCCGGCCCTGCGCGATGTTGATGGATTCGTTGATACGGGCGATCTGCTCGAGTTGCGTGAAGGCCGCCACTACTTTGCGGGACGGCGAGATGGTGCCATCAACGTGGGAGGACAGAAGGTTCATCCCGAGGAAGTTGAGGCGGTCATCAATCGCCACCCACAGGTCGGCATGTCGCTGGTAAGGGCGAAGAAGAGCCCGATTATGGGCGCGCTTGTGGTGGCGGACGTGGTGCTCAAGACACCCGCGCAGTCCATTCGTGATCAGGGTGCTGAAATACTTCAACGCGAGATTCTTCAGATCTGCCGCGGAGAACTCGCGACCTACAAGGTCCCGGTCGCCATCACCTTTGTGCCGGCCCTGGCGGTTGCGGAAACCGGAAAGTTGATCCGCCGTCATGCGTAACGTTATTGTCACTGGCGGCACGCGGGGGTTGGGGCTGGGCATCTCGCGTCGGCTTGCCGCATGCGGTTACCGTCCAATCGCGATCGCGCAGCACGAGAGCGACGAGTTTGTGGCGGCGAAGCGTGAAGTAGAGGCCGCTGGCCAGGAATTGCCCGCAGGGTCTCTCCATTTTGTACCGTTCGACCTTGCGCAAATCGACGGATTGCCTCATCTGGTGAAAAAGTTGCGGAAGGAATTTGGTCCCATCTATGGCCTGGTCAACAATGCCGGAATCAGCATTGACGGCTCGCTCGCGCTCACGTCGTCCGGTGAAATAGAACGAGTGGTGCGCTTGAACACCGTCTCGCCGATGGTGTTCACGAAATACGTGGTTCGAACCATGATGGCGGACGGCGGCGGACGGATCGTCAATCTGTCGTCCATAACCGCCTTTACCGGCTATAGTGGCCTCTCGGTCTACGCCGCCACCAAGGCCTCTATGATCGGCTTCACCAAGTCGCTGGCCCGCGAGGTCGGGCGAATGGGAGTGAATGTGAATGCGGTGGCGCCGGGCTTCGTCGACACCGACATGACCAAGGGACTTACGGACGAGCAACGGCAGAAGATCAAACGCCGCAGCGCTCTTGAGCGCCTGGTGGAGGTTGGGGATGTGGCCGAAGCAGTTGAGTTTCTTCTAGGCGAACGGTCCAGAAATATCACCGGAACAGTTCTAACAGTCGACGCAGGCAACACCGCATGAGCGAAACTCAAAAGTTCGATACGCGTCCCGGCGCAGGCTCCTCCGCCATGGCCTGGATGCGTGCGCTCGAGCTGACTGCACCCATCCCGCGCAACCGCAACCGCATCCTTCGCACCGTGATCGAGGAGGTCGCGGCACGCCAGGCCGATGCGCCGGCGCTGCTTTCTGACCGGGAAACGCTCACATTTCGAGCCCTCATTGAACGCACAAACCAGTACGCGCGATGGGCGCTCGCCCAGGGCCTCGCCAAAGGCGACGTGGTTTGTCTGTTGATGCCGAATCGACCCGAGTACATGGCTGTCTGGCTCGGTCTTACCAGCGTCGGCGTGGTGGTCTCGCTGCTCAACACCAATCTTTCCGGGCGCTCGCTCGCGCACTGCATGCGCATAGTATCCCCGAAACAAATCATCGCCGCGGTGGAGTGTATCGACTGCCTGATGCCGGCGCTGCCTGAACTCGCGTCGGCACCGTCCGTCTGGGTTCATGGCTGCGTAGGTGGCGCATTTCCCAGCATCGATCTTGAGCTTGCGGACTATGCCGGCGAGCCGCTCAGCACAGACGAGCACCGTCCACCGGAAATTGAGGACCTGGCGCTCTACATCTACACCTCAGGCACGACCGGCTTACCCAAGGCTGCAAAAGTCAGCCACGCCCGCGTGATGCAGTGGAGCCACTGGTTCGCCGGCATGATGGAAGTCCGCCCAACCGATCGGCTGTACGACTGCCTGCCCATGTATCACAGCGTCGGAGGTGTGCAGGCGCCGGGTGCAGTCCTGATCGCAGGCGGTACGGTCGTGATTTGCGAGAAGTTTTCGGCGAGCAACTTCTGGAAAGACGTCGTTCGCTGGGAGTGCACTTTGTTCCAATACATTGGCGAACTCTGCCGCTACCTGCTGCACGCCCCCCCGGACACATTCGAGCCGGAGCATAGGATTCGGCTTGCCTGCGGCAACGGGCTCGCACCTGAGCTGTGGAACACATTCAAAGATCATTTTCATCTTCCGCGCATTCTTGAATTTTATGCCGCTACGGAAGGGAATATCTCGCTATTCAACGTTGAAGGAAAGCGCGGCGCGATCGGCCACATTCCAGCGTACCTGGCGCACCGTTTTTCGCCTGCGCTGGTCCGGCTCAACATGGAATCGGGTGAGCCGGAGCGCAATCACCAAGGCTTCTGCGTTCGCTGTGCACCAAACCAAATCGGCGAAGCACTGGGCAAAGTGGTGAATGATTCTGGCGGGGTAGGCAGTCGTTTCGATGGATACACCTGCAAGGAAGCTTCAGACAAGAAGATTCTCCGCGACGTATTCGAGCCGGGAGACGCCTGGGTGCGTACCGGCGACCTGATGCGGAAGGACGAGCAAGGGTTCTTCTATTTCGTCGATCGCGTCGGCGACACGTTCCGTCGCAAAGGGGAAAATGTCGCGACCTCCGAGGTGTCGGCTGCTATCTGCGAATTCCCCGGAGTCAAGCACGCGAACGTATACGGCGTTGCGGTTCCCGGCTCAGACGGCAGAGTCGGCATGGCAACGCTGGTAGCTGGCGGGGAGCTGGACCTGCCCGGATTGCACGAGCACCTGGCCAGACGGCTTCCCGCGTACGCCCGTCCGTTGTTTCTCCGAATCCGCGATCATGCGGAGGTAACCAGCACCTTCAAGTATTCCAAGACCGAACTGATGAGCCAGGGATACGACCCTGCCGGTTGCGTCGACCGGCTGTACTTTGACCTGGCTGAATCGCAGACATTCGTTGAGCTGGACAGGCATTTATTCGATCGAATTCAGCGCGGGGAGATCCGCCTGTAGGCGTCGAAAATTGGCGTGATACCTTCAACTTTTAGCAAAGGAGGATGCAGATGCTCATCGATCAGATACAGAACGAATTCGCGACGATCGAGTCCGATATCGCCGCCGGCGCCATCGTTCCCGATGTAACCGCGGATGAGATCCGCACCTACCTTCGCTCTTGCTACGATTTTCGTCGGACCGTGCCGCTTGAGGATGTGGTGACGGATGTGGAAGCGATGCTGCGGAAATGGCAGGTGCAGGTAACTCACCCGCGCTACTTCGGCCTGTTCAATCCAAGCGTCACCCTCGCCTCCGTCATCGCGGACACGCTGGTCGCAATGTATAACCCGCAATTGGCAAACTGGCGGACTTCACCTGCGGCTAACGAAATCGAACGCCATACGCTGAGTTGGCTGGCGGCCAGATTTGGGCTGCCGGAGAGCTCGATTGCAACCTTCACCAGCGGCGGGATGGAGGCAAATCTCTCGGCTGTCGTGGTCGCGCTCACCCGCGCTTTTCCCAGCTATGGAGAGCAGGGGCTTCGCAGTCTCGCAGGCCAGCCGGCGATCTACCTGACGGAAGAGGCCCATCACGGCTTCAACAAACTCGCGCACATCACCGGGTTGGGACGCAAATCCCTCAGGCAAATCAAAACCGATCGCCTGTTGCGTATGGATGTCGAGGAACTGAAACGATGTGTGGCCCAGGATCGGGCAAACGGGCTGCTGCCGTTCATGGTGATAGGCAATGCTGGCACGACCGCGGCGGGCGCGATCGATCCGCTGGTAGAGATCGCGCACTGCAGTCAGGAACTGGGGTTGTGGTTCCACGTTGATGCCGCATGGGGAGGAGCAGCCATTCTTTCGCCGAGTCTCCGGCACCATCTCGCCGGTATTGAAGCGGCCGACTCCATCACCTGCGACGCGCACAAGTGGTTCTCGGTTCCCATGGGTTGCGGAATGTTCTTCTGTAGGCATCGCGGGAGCGTGGCCCAGGCCTTCCGCACCGATGTGACTTACATGCCGGGTAAAGCCGCTGGCGCTGGCGGCGATTCGTTCGACATATTCAATCCGCTCGAGACTTCGACCCAGTGGTCGCGCAGGTTCATTGGACTCAAGCTGTTTATGTCGCTCGCACAGCAAGGCGAAGCGGGATACATCGAGATGATCGACCGCCAAACGCGCATGGGAAACCTGCTGCGGGAGTTGCTGAAAGCTTCGGGGTGGAGCATCGTCAACTCCACGCCGTTGCCGCTGGTGTGTTTCACTCGCGACGGTCTGGTCCCATCCCAGCTGCTGGCTGCGATGCGCCAACATCAGGTTGCGTGGATGTCCGAGGCGCAGTTGGGCGGCATTCCAGTGATGCGCGCGTGCATCACCAGCTTCAAGACCACAGAAGACGATATTGATTGGGTGGTCGGCAAGATGAATGCTTTGGCTTTCGCGGCGGGGTGCGGCGAGCACAGTACGCTCAGCCCTGATCCCGTCGACGAATCCTGCACAGCAGTCGAAAGTCAGGCGAGACCATGAAGCGCGAGACCATTGCAATCCATAGCGGCTACGAGCCCGATCCCACAACCAGGGCCGTCGCCGTCCCCATCTACCAGACCGTTTCCTACGCCTTCGACAGCGCGGACCATGCGGCTGCTCTGTTTAACCTTGAAGGAACAGGCTACCGCTACACCCGCATTCAGAATCCGACCACGGCTGTGCTGGAGCGGCGCATTGCGGCTCTCGAGGGAGGCCTCGAAGCCTTGTGCGTCGGCAGCGGCCAGGCGGCGGTAAATTATGCGATCCTGAACGTCACTCAGATCGGCTGCAACATCGTGTCTGTGCCGCAACTCTACGGCACCACTCACTCCCTGTTTGCGCATCTTCTTGCTGGCCAGGGCGTCACCGTGCGTTTTGCGGAGAGCGACCGTTCCGAGGCAATCGCAAAGTTGATCGACGATGGCACCCGCGCGGTTTATTGCGAGAGTGTCGGCAACCCGGCCGGAAATATCTGCGACCTGGAAGCATTGGCGCGAGTCGCGCACCAACACGGCCTGCCGCTCATTGTCGATAACACGGTGGCTTCGCCGATCTTGCTGCGCCCCATCGAATTCGGCGCAGACATAGTCGTTAACTCGCTGACGAAATTCCTCGGCGGCCACGGCACGACTATGGGCGGCGCCATCGTCGACAGCGGAAACTTCGACTGGAAGGCGCACGCCTCACGCTTTCCCGCCTTTAGCCGGCCCGACCCCTCCTATCATGGTCTCGTCTACACCGATCACTTCGGCAGGGCTGCCTATATCGGCCGCTGCCGCTGCGTGTACCAACGCACCATGGGGGCGGTGCTGGCGCCGCTCAGCGCATTCCTGCTGTTGCAGGGAATCGAGACTGTAGCCTTGCGCGTCGAGCGCCATGTGGAGAACGGCAGAAAAGCCGCGGAGTTTCTGCGCGCCGACCCGCGCGTTGCCTGGATCCGCTATGCCGGCTTTCCCGAGAGTCCCTATCATGCTCTGGCGCAGAAATATCTGGGCGGCCACGCCTGCTCGCTGATGTCCGTGGGCCTCAAGGGCGGATACGCAGCCGCCGTCCGCTTCCACGACGCATTGAAGCTGGTGATGCGGTTGGTCAATCTGGGCGATGCAAAGTCTCTGGCCTGTCATCCGGCCTCAACCACGCATCGGCAGATGACGCCCGAAGAACTGCAGAGCGCAGGCGTGCCGCCGGAGATGATCCGGCTCAGCATTGGGATTGAGCACATAGACGATATCATCGAAGATCTGGATCAAGCGCTCGCGGTCGCCGTTCAATAGCAACCGCCCGAGAAGCAACTTGCAGAAAGGAGATACCGATGCCAGTTCGCTTAGACTCACGACGCACCAGCCGCGACCGCAAGACGGGCACCTCATGGCCATCGCATGATCCTTCCGCGCAGTCCGCCGGTCGGCCCGAATGCATTACCATCGGCCTGGTCAATAACATGCCGGAGGCGGCGTTCCATGCGACGGAGCGTCAGTTTATCTCGCTGCTCGATTCGGCGTCGAAAGACATTCCCATTTATCTATCGCTCCATATATTGCCCGGTATCGCCAGAACAGGGCTCAGCGTAAGCCGCGAAGGCCGTGGCTATTCGAGCGTCGAGACACTCTGGGGCACCCATTTGGACGGGCTGATTGTGACCGGAAGAGAATCCCAGAAGCCGAATCTCAGAGACGAGCCCTGCTGGGACAGTTTCACGGCGCTGGTCGATTGGGCTCGAACGAACACCTACTCGACGATATGGTCCTGCCTGGGCGCTCATGCCGCGGCCCTTTACACGGACGGCATCGGCCGGCGGAGGAACGCCAATAAATACTCAGGAGTCTTCGAGTGCGCCGTCGATTCCGGCCATTGGTTGACCGCTGGCGTATCGCCCCGTCTTCATATACCCCATTCCCGCTGGCACGGGCTCCCTGAAGATGAACTGACAAACCACGGATACCGCGTTCTTATCCGTACCGACGACGCCGAGCCGGACACCTTCGTCAAGCAGGACGACAGCTTATTCGTCTTCTTTCAAGGGCATCCGGAGTACGAATCCGATACGCTGCTGCGCGAGTATCGCAGGGACGTTGGACGATATCTTCGCAATGATTCGAGCAGCTATCCCACCACGCCGCGCGGCTACTTCGACCCCAGCACAGAAGCGGCGCTGTCGGCATTGCGCGAGCAAGCCTCCTCTCTCAGGGGTGCGGATTTTCTGGCGGAAGTGGCAACCGTGCTGGAGAAGAAGCCGGTCGAAGACTCGTGGCACTCGCAGGCCGCTCGGATTTACAGAAACTGGCTGGAGTATCTGCGTGCCAGCAAAGAGATGGGCTGTCGCTGTGCGGATGGAGAAATGGCACGCACCATGTGCAGTTAAGACTAGGAGTTACTCTCGATGGCTTCTACCATGTTCGTGCCTGCCCAACCAAAAGTTGCCCTGCCTGAACGCAAGCTCTTGATTGACAACGTCTGGAGCGCGAGCGAGTCCGGCCGAACCTTCGCGACGGTCAATCCCTCCACCGGCGAGGAAATCTGCCAGGTTGCCGAGGCCGATGCTGCCGACGTCGACAAGGCAGTACGCGCTGCGCGCGAGGCTTTCGACCACGGTCCGTGGCGCACCATGCGTGCATCGGAGCGCGGACGGATTCTCTACCGCCTGGCCGACTTGATTGAGCGAAACGCAGATCAACTGGCCGCGCTGGAGGCGCTCAACAACGGCAAGCCGGCCTCCATCGCAAAGGCGGTGGATGTAGCCAAAACAGTGGCCTGCTATCGCTACTTCGCCGGATGGGCCGACAAAATTCATGGCAAAACGATTCCCATCGATGGCGAATTCCTCTGTTACACGCGACATGAACCCATCGGCGTCGTCGGCCAGATCATTCCCTGGAACTTCCCCATGCTGATGATGGCATGGAAACTCGCACCCGCCCTGGCCACTGGCAACACCGTCCTGTTGAAGCCCGCCGAACAGACTCCGCTCACCGCGCTGCGCATCGGCGAGTTGATCGTCGAGGCCGGCTTCCCGCCAGGCGTTGTGAACCTGCTGCCTGGATTCGGTCCCACCGCCGGCGCCGCCATCGCGCGCCACATGGATGTGGACAAGGTGGCGTTCACCGGCTCGACTGAAGTCGGTCACCTGGTGATGGAAGCCGCCGCCAAGTCCAATCTGAAGCCGGTCACCCTCGAACTGGGCGGCAAGAGTCCGAACATCATCTTTGACGACGTCGATCTGGACGAGGCGGTGGAAGGCGCGCACATGGGCTTGTTCTCCAACCAGGGCCAGTCCTGCTGCGCGGGATCGAGAGTCTTCGTCGAACAGACCATCTACGAGCGCTTCGTGGAAAAAAGCATTGCTCGCGCCAAAAAGAGGATCGTTGGCGACCCGTTCGATCCGCGAACGGAGCTTGGGCCCTTGGTGGACCGGGCGCAGTTCGACAAGGTGATGGGCTATATCGACTCAGGGCGCAGCGAAGGGGCGCTGCTCGTCTGCGGAGGAGAGCGCATCGGAACCCGGGGCTACTTTGTCCAACCCACCGTCTTCGCCAGCGTACGGGACGACATGAAGATTGCCAGGGAGGAAATTTTTGGACCGGTTATGAGCATTATCGCGTTTCAGCGCGTCGACGAAGTCATCGCCCGCGCCAACCGCACACCCTATGGGCTGGCTGCAGCCGTGTGGACGCGCGACATCAAGAAGGCGCTGGCTGTGGCGAACGGCGTGCGCGCCGGCACCGTCTGGGTGAATTGCTACAACGTCCTGGATACCCGCGCGCCGTTCGGCGGCTTCAAGCAGTCCGGCATCGGACGGGAACTGGGCGAGTATGGGCTGCAGCAATACACCCAGGTGAAGTCTGTCATCGCGAAACTCTGACCACACCCTTCAAACCATGAGTAGCGTTCATCAAGTCCGACGGGAAAACGGGGCCGCATCTCAATGTGGCCCCGTTCATTCACTACTCCCTTGGCTTCACCAGCGATAGACCACCAGATTATCCAGGTACAACGTGACTGAACCGCTGGCGCCACGCCCGTCAATCTGGAAGTTGGTCGATATCGACGATCCCCAGCCCATCGCGCGAGCTGCCAATACTGTGACGTTGATATCCGACTTAACGCCGTCGAAATACACGGCCTGGTAGGTATGCGGAAGTGTTCCACTACTCTAGAGTGAAAATGGTAGAAAATGGCATCAATGAAGTAAACTGCGAAAGCGCGTTAAGACCCTATCAACATTATGTGAGAGTGAATAATAGTACATCACAGCAATTCACGAAATTGCGATTTGGGAGCGGCGGGTCGGAGCTGGCAACACCGGTCAGCCACGCTTCTTAGGTTGAAAACAACCGCTTCATGTGTTCGATTGCGGGGAAATCGGAGGTTCAAAAAGCGGGGACGCTGTGGGGACTTAAGTGTCTACAAAGTCGTACAAAGTGACAAAAGAAAATGTATCTCATCGTTGCCCTTATCTATGCCTATTTTATGGACTTATCCTCTCTAATGCGAAATAAGCCAAACTATCCCAAGTGCCATAAATCCCACTTTCACGGCGATAACACGGGTTCAAATCCCGTCGGGGACGCCAACAAACCTTTCTCGTCCGTCATTGCTTCCAACGCGCTGAAAAGTGAAGGTTTAGAGCGGTTCAAAAAACCAGCTTCCTGCGAGTAGTGCAAACCGCCCTCAAAGAGCAAATTTTGAACACGCTGGCGCTGCTCAGGTTCGGCAATCTCCAATGCGCGTGCAATGTCCATCAAATGTAACTCTGCGAATCGGACGAATGCACCAAGAGTTGCCCGCTGGGTATGGACGTCTCTTCACGAACCAGAAACTCTCTCGTATTGCCGGGCTGGTCAAACCTTGATGAATATTCTTTTACGCCACAGTACCCATAACAGCAGCCAACAGAGTAGTGCTGCTCCCAGGGAATAGATTAGAGAGGCGTTGGCTGGGCTTGCTCCAGCGGACATCAACCACGCCTGTGCAGCATCATGCCAACTCATTGCCGTTCCGTTGATTCCTTTGACTGTAAAGCTGTACCCTGGTCCGTAAACGAACGAATCGGCCACGAATCCCGCAATCGCATTCATACCAAACACCAGGACTGGCATGGTCCATGTCCCGCGCCATTTCTTAATTTCCAGGGCCCAATACAGAAGGGCGAGAAAGACCAAACAGAAGCCACCACTGAAGAGCACAAATGAACTCGTCCACAAGTTTTTATTGATGGGAAACCAAAAATTCCAGACTCCACCCGCAATCAGGCCTAAAACCCCGAAAACGAACATCCCGATTACTTTTATAGTTGTACTTTTTCCCAAACGTAGCCAATGGCCTGTCAGTACTCCAATCAAAGTGGTGGCAACGGCGGGGATGGTGCTGATGATTCCTTCAGGGTCCCGTGTCCCATCGTACAAATGTCCCATAAACAGCTTGCGGTCGAGCCACGCAGCGATATTGCGATTCATATCCATAAATGGGAAATCTCGTCCGGGCATGCCGAGGCCGGGCACAGACGCAAAACGCAATAGAGCCCAATATCCTACCAGGCAGGCGATCAGAGCGATCAGTTGCCCACGGCGGTTTGACCATAAGAAGAGTATCGCCGCCGCAAAGTAGCAAAGCGCAATCCGCTGCGTCACCCCCTCGAAGCGCCATGTGTGAAGATCCAGTCCAATAAAGGGAGAAGCATTCACAAACAGGCCAATGGCAATGAGGATGAGGCTTCTCTTAAATGCGTGCATCAGGATTTTTGCGCGTGACTCGCCCCGCCGAAGGCGAGCTGAAAACGAGAACACCAGGGAAATCCCCACAAGAAACAAAAAGGACGGAAATATAAGGTCTGCGGGCGTCAAGCCGTTCCACTCTGTATGTTTGATCGCCCAGTAAGCTTTATCGTCACTACCAGGATTGTCGACCAAGATCATACCGGCGACGGCAAGTCCGCGGAAGATGTCTAAACACATCAATCGCCCCGACTTGAAATTCGCGGCTGTGGCCGGCAAGGTCTCTACATGCCACGGGTTTGGTTCAGCGCTCGACATGATTGACGAATGTTGACCCGAAGATATCTCACTTATCGGCGACCTGCAACCGGTCGACCGTGACTGTCACTGATAAGATCGCTGGGAAACAAACCGACAGGAGGGCCATCGCATATAAGCCCACTTCCGGCCCAAGTTCCTTGATGCCTATTCGCGCGTGGTCGAACACTCTACGCTTGTGCTCAGGGGCAACGCCGCACCCGCTGGACCCCTGAACCTCACAGTGGAAAGCGTCACCGTTGAGGGAGTGCCGGATTCAACATTCGCGGACAATCGACCGTATCCGGAGGAATGGTAAGTTCGGTACAAAGGCGGCCCGACAGGGACCTTCTCTCTGAACAAGTATGGTCTGGCGGGTGCAGCGGCCATCCAACGTCTGGCTTGGAAGCGAGTCTTAGGGAATCGGGGTCGCCGCTCTTTCTGCTCGGGGGTCCTCCAGTTCTGGAGTGTCTGCAAACGACGAGTACGAGAAGCCGAACGCGACGGGTTATATACCTGTAATGCAGTGAAATGTGTAAAGCCACTGTTATAGGAAGCGCAGCAGCAATGGCGCGACCGAGGCTGCTTCAGGACCACACCGGAGGCGATCGGGAAGTGGCTTCCTGCGTCCTTGAAAGTGTTCTAAAACACCCTCGGGAGTAAAAAGCTATGTCTTCGACGGCACAATTTGGCTCGGATCATTCTTTGGACAACCCATCCCAAACATCGGATCCTCCCAAATTCCGCATTCTGGCGTTCTCAGGCGGCTCTCACTGGGAACGATTGACGAAACGAATCGACGCTTTGTAGCCAACCGGCCAGTTGGTTCCAACTCAAACTTGGATGGGACGCCAAACAAAAATAAAGCACTTCCGCGAAATCGACGTTTCTCTTCATGGTCCAATTTCGTCTAGCTACTGGGAGCCGTTTTTTTGCAGACCATCCTCACGAGTTTGCTCAGTGCTTCCCGTTTCTGAGGACTGATGGCCCGCATGTGGACATCGGTCTCCGCTCGTCAGGCTGAAGTTCTGCAGCTTCTGGCGGGAGGCGAGTCGATGAAGGAGGTAGCATACGCCTTCAAAAGTGAAGCCTTGACCAAGCCTTCCACCAGTGCAGGATGACGGAGCATCTTGGAATCCTGATGAACGCGGAATTGATCAAATACGCGATAAAACAACGTGATTGCCGGCTAGTCTCTGATACCATTACTGCCGATTGAGTGTGCTGTGACACCTGATTCCAAAAGCAGTTCGGTTAAGATGACCGCTATGCCAGGTGCTGTTCCTGACAGTGAGTTGTTTCGTCTGGTCGCTGACTCGGCGCCGGTGCTGATCTGGATGTCTGGCCTGGATAAGCTGTGCACCTACTTCAATAAAACCTGGCTTGTGTTCACGGGACGATCTCTGCACCAGGAATTTGGAAACGGTTGGCTGGAAGGCGTGCATCGCGAAGACATGGAGCGATGTATGAAAACGTATACCGACTCATTCGACCGCCGGGCAGAATTCCGAATGGAGTATCGGATCCGTCGCCACGATGGCGAGTATCGCTGGCTCCTGGACATTGGCGTTCCCAGGTTCGATTGCAACCAGGTGTTTGCGGGATACATTGGTATCGGTGTGGACACGACGGATCGGAAACACGCTGAGCGCGCATTGGAACAGGCTGCGGAGAAGCTTCTGGAACGCGAGCAACGGCTCAGTTTGGCGCTCAAGGCCGGGAGAATGTACGCCTACGATTGGGATGTTGTGACTGACAGGATGTTCCGCTCAGAGGAAGCCCAGCGCATACTGGGCTATGAGCCCCCCTCATCCAGGCAAGACATACAAGCCAGGGTTCATCCAGACGACCTGCACATATTCAACGATGTAGTGCGGCGAACACCGGACAACCCCGACGTTCAGGTTACTTGCAGAATCAGGCGTCCTGGTGGATTGTTCGCGTGGCTGGAGAGCACGAGTCATGCCTTCTTTGACGAGAGCGGCAAAATGGTGCGAATGGTGGGCATCGTCGCCGACGTCACACAACGCAAACAGGCGGAAGAATCTCTTGCAACAGCCACCAGGCGATTGATTGGGATACGAGAGAACGAACGAAAGCGTATCGCCAGAGAGCTGCATGACAATATAAATCAGCGTCTCGCGGTTCTCGGAGCCGAGGTTCAGACACTTAAGGCATCAAGCGAGAGCTCCTCGCCAGAATTGACCCGCCGCTTGAATAATCTGTTCGATAGGGTCAGTGAAATTTCCGATGGAGTGCAGTCGATTTCGCATGAGCTCCATTCGGCACAACTGCAGTACCTCGGGATCGTTTCTGCGATAACTGCATTCTGTCGAGAGTTCAGCGAGCAACAATCGGTGGCTGTTCGGTTCACTCACCAGAACATTCCTGAGAGCGTTTCGCCCGACCTCTCATTATGCCTTTTTCGCATCGTTCAGGAGGCTCTGAATAACGCTGCGAAGCACAGCCATGCCAGAGAATTCGAAGTGAATCTGAGATGCCTGGAAAATCATCTTCACCTTACGGTTTCAGACCGAGGAACCGGATTCGATTCTGAGGCGGCAGTGAATCACGCAGGACTGGGGCTCGTCAGCATGCGAGAACGGATTATGTTAGTAAACGGGACAATCTCTATCGACTCACAGCCTATGGAAGGGACGACCATTAACGTGCACGTTCCGCTGGATCAAGCCGGAAACGCTACAGGTTCGTCACCTAATAGTGAATAGCTGAGTGTTCAGCACAGATCTGTTGCAATGCGCGTCTGTCCTCCTGGTTCGTGATACTGGCGAGCGGATAGCTGCAGAGTATGTCAAAGGGGTATTCTTTGGAAACTTCGTTCCACATCTGTTCAACCTGAATCGCTGCTTCTTTGTGGCCTCTCAACCACAGGAGGGGCGCACACTGGCCGCACCCAACCACGCGGCGACCTTTTGCCTTCGATGCCGATGTGGCCTGGAACACTGCTGACTTTGCGACCTGCACAAACCGATCGCGATTCAATTCGCCACCAACCATGAAACTGTCGATGACTTCGTCAGCGTCCAGTGGTTGGTACCTGTTTTCCGACACTGCCAGGTCAAAAGCCGGATATCCGGCCAACCGCGAGAAGACGCGCTCGCGGTGGACTCTTGAAGCTACAAAGAGCACCGTCGCCCCCGATTTCAGGTCCGTGCCGATCACCGAAGCCATAACCTGACCGAATTCGTCATCGTCGGAGTAGAAATTGATCTCATGACTATAAGCATTATTTCGGTTTGACGCATTCAGCACTTGGGAGAATAGATGGTCTCGATCGGCATCGAGGATTGGCGCTTCGGAGACTCCAGCATGGGTTAGGAAGCTTCTACTCACAAACTGTTCGCCACGCATCACGGCGGCAACCGCTGAGAGTAACTCGTTACCAGCGTCAATCTTGAGGACAATGCCCTGAGCACCGCTTGCGAGCGCTTCCCGGGCGATCTCCGCAGAAGAGAGCGAGGTGACAAACACTATTTTTGATTCCGGGGAAAGCTCGCGGATTTTTTGAGCCACTTCGATGCCATTCATCGTTGGCAAACCAACATCGAGGAGCACCAAATGTGGTTGAAGCTGCGCGGCCTTCCTTACAGCCTCAAGCCCGTCGAGGACTTCATGGATTTCCTGAATGCTCGATCTTTGGCGCAGTGTTGCAGACAGGAACTGTCGAAAACCAGCGAAGTCCTCTGCGATTAGAACGCTGAGCCCTGCCCACCGACTCCCGTAGACATTGCGAAACATGCGTATCCACTCACTCAAAAGAATAAGTTACACATCGTTATGGCTACTGATTCTAACATTCTTTTCTCGAACGAGCGGCGGCCCGCGCAGGTCCTTTCCCTTGAAGCAAAACCTGCAGAATCCAGTCGCCGGTCAGTCTACGGGAGCGCAATCCAGCCCACCTTAGAGGCGGTCGTGCTGGTATGCTGCAGGTAACGAATATACCCGTCCCGGCGCGGAGGGATGTGTGAGTGGTTGAAACAGGCGGTCTTGAAAACCGCTTTACCCGCAAGGGTAACGGGGGTTCGAATCCCTCTCCCTCCGCCATTTAGTCGTTAATATCTAGGTGATAAACAGGAGACACCGCAAAACCCGCATTTTCCGGGCATTATTCGCGGTACTCTGCGTTCGAAAGGGACTAGAGACGAATGCAACATAGGAGCTTCGCGCTCTTCCTACCGGAAATCTCCCGCGGCAATTCGAGGAGTCCCTTTCCGTGACAGAAATGCGCCTGCCCATTTCAAGGTCAAGTACCTCGCTGCGTTCACTTGCGCGATCCTCAACAACCAGCCGATGGGTTCCGGAACGCGCTGGTAATCACCGTCGTCAATGTCATCATCGGATGGGATGACTTTTTACTCACAACTGGTTTCCGCGCGATCGCAAGAGTTAGATACCTGGCGAGCGCGCCGCATGTGCGCATCGAGTCACAAAGCGAGTTCGACATCCCCCGGGATCGCACCTTTATCGGTGGGACAGTCTCGCCATCGCCTGATCGACGGAGCCCTTCAAGGTACTTCCCTGATTCAGCTCTGCTTGCAGAGTTCGGTACTCACTCAGCGACTTCTGCTTGTCGCCGGATATCTCTGCAATGTTGGCAGCGATGAAGTCATGGATCATGCGCTGATGTTGCGCGTCGTCCCCTGTGTTCTGCGGGTTGTCGAGCCACAGGTACGTCTGCCAGACATCGTCTGAGGAGACTGCGGAGAGCGATTCAGTGAGCTGCGCATGGTCGGTTACAGCGGGGTCGCAGCAGAAACCCAGAGCCCGGTGTTTATCGTCCGCGGTCAAAGGCTCTCGGTTTTTTCGCATCTCGTTTGCGGCTTTCATCAGGGCCGCCCTGGCGCCGGGCTCGTCGCGATTGCTCAGACCAGCCAATTGCAATTTTCTGACGAAGGAGCGCGCTTTGCCGGTTGCAATGGCGATGTTGAAGTGCTCGATCGCGTCGGCGAGATTTCCACCGTTCAAAGTCATCCAGTTTCCAAGCATGGCGTTCGCATAGACGTTTGAAGGATCGCTCGCCAGCGCAGCACGGAAGTTCCGTTCGGCTGCTGCGTCAGGTGGGTACTCTCGTTCCGCCACGTGCTGGTTCAGCCAGTGGGCCCAGCCTAGGTGAGCCTGCACATCGGCCGCCGCAGCGCCATGGGTGCGGGCAAGAGCAGCATCGAGAATCGCGATGATCTGATCCAACTGGGTGGGGACGGAGCCACCCGGATCTCCACCTGGTTGGACATAAGCGTGATAGTTCTCAACCCACAGCATGGTGGCCTGGAGCTGTTGATCGAGCGCCGGACGATAGAGGGCCTCGCCTTTCAGGATGTCGGCATAGCTTTGCACTGAAGCCTGGTAGTCTGCCTGGCGAGACTGCGACTGTGCCACGGCCATTTTTGAGTCCAACTGAGCATTGTGGTGGAAGTGGCCCTGAATATTGCCAAAGAATCCGGTGACGGTCCCGACGAATCCGAGCACGGCAGAGATGCCGCCGATCCATACCAGGATCACGGTCCAGACTCGTTTCACTCTTCGCTCGGATTGTGGCGAACCGTTGGTCATGGATAGCTTCAGCGTGGGTCGACGAGCTCCTGCGCGATCATGCCGAGAGCGGTGATGCTCGGTAGGAAAAAGTAGTCTCCTCCGCGAAGTTCGATGAAGTCCGGCAGGTGGCTGCATGCGAACGGCGGATTGGCAGGCGTGGCGTCGCCCTGGATGGCCAAGCGCCCCTGGCCTCCGTGATTGCCCATCAGGGCGTCTTTGTCGTTTCCGAGGTGCGAGTCGTTGCCGTACTGGATCCATTGCTGCTGCACAAACTCAAACTGGCGGGAAAGGCTGGCGTTGAGCGCCATGAAGATCACGCCGCGATCGTCTTTGTCTGCGACCGCCTGGTCTTCTGCGGCGAAAGGCCCATAGGGCAAACCGCGGCGCGTTATACGTCGCCGATTGATGAGCCGTCCGTTGAAACCGAAGGCGTCGCGCGGATGGACACGTCGAATATGCGCACCCATCGGGCAACGTGTGCCGGCGGCATCAGCTCCGTAGGTAAAGTTGGTGCTGCGGTTCGGATCCTGCGCAATGGCAGAGTCGGGCTTGTCGGGCGATAGTTCAAGGGGGGTGCCGTCACGCCAGCGCCCGATGAGTTTAGCGGCGAGCTTCTCTTTGCCACCGCCATACAGCGCAGATTGGTGATCGAGCCATGCGCGGAACGTCGCCAGATTTTGATGCAGTTTGCGGTAGACCATGAACGTCCCATTGGCCGCGAGCAGATGGGGCACGGGTGCGACCGGAAGCTCACCGGCCTCGTCTGCGTAGCCGAGCAGAAGTTCGCCTGTCGCCAGCGGCGCCCACGTCTTTCCATCATCGAGGAGCTTACCTTGCCCAGGCTGCGAACTGCGTTCGACGCCGAGGTACTCCGGATTGCCGAAGCCGTCGGTGAAGCCAAAGTGCTCGCCAGTGGTGGGCTTGCCGTCGACAAACTCGGCTGCGGCATCCTGCGCGCAAAGCACGGTTGCGCCGCCCTTCTCGTCCAGCGCCGATTGAACCGCAGCCTGGCAGGCGTCCAGCGCCTGAGCGGTCTGACCGTTGATCCCCAGCCAGACGTGGACATGGCCCGTCTGCCAGAGAGGATCCCAGTGGTCCGGCGCGTTGATGCCTCTATCGTTCAGAATTTCAGCACGCTGCCGCATGCCTTGCTGGAACTCCACTGGGAATGTAATCAGCGTGGCCAGCGGGAGTTCAAGACGCTCGAGCCCACGAAACGTGAAGCCGATATTGAGGGTGCTCTGCGGCTTGCCTCCATCCCATCGCTGGCCGGTAGTGATCTGGCCCAGCAGGCGGCCGATGAGATCGCGGCCGCGCCTGGCGTCTTCCAGCCGCAGAAAGAGATAGCGCGCCACGGGAAGGTTATACCCACGCAGAACGAAACCCTGAATGTCGGTGGCGTTGAGTTTACTCATTGTGACCGCCTGTCTTGATCGCGCGATGCGGTCCCATCGATCCGGGAGGCGGCGTGGGCAGAGACTTAAGTCGCGCAGCGAAGTCGATGAAGTCGCGTTGTAACGTGGCCGGATCGGCTTTCTGGTGGGATGCAATGAAGTCGGCCACGGCAGTCTGAATCTGCAGAGCCCGCAGCGCATCTTGCACCGACTTATCGTTCACCGCCGCGAAGTAAAAGGTGGTTTCGAGCTGGCATGCTTTCATGTAAGCGATAAATGCGTGGCGATTGGCGGCGCCTTGCTCAGGGTAGCCGGCACAGTGGCTCCAGATAGCATCGAGGTGCTCGGGGATATTGTCGGCGAGCCCTCCGAGATAGCTGTCGAGATCACCGTCGCAGTTTGACTCGAAGACAAGATACTTCGACTTGAGGTGCTCTTCGCAAGAGGGCATGCCGACATAAATGACATCGTCCATGACCACGAGTCGCGCAAGATGCGTTCCAGGAGCAAGTGCGAATGGGCTGTCCTCGCGAGTGGAAAGCTTCGCCAGGTATGCACGAATCTGCAAGTCGTGTGAAGGGGTTGCGTTTGCGTCGTCGATAATCGGCGAGAGAATGGTGAGTCCGTAGACACTGCCATTTTGATTGGGCACGGAATCCTTACCCGACCGCCGGAGCTTCGCCAGTTTCGCCGAGGTGGGCCTGCACCTGCAACACGAATTGAAGATAGGCGTCGGCGAACTGTCCCGGAGTAGCTTGAACGGCAACTGCGCTGAGGCTATCAAACGAACCTTGCACAATATGCGCCGATTTCAGATCGTTGGCAGTGGCGTGAGGGTAAGCCGTGTAGTAGTAGTCGGTGTCGAACTGGACGCGGGCAATGTACTCCTTAAACGGAGTAACCGGGACCGAACCGGGGAACTTTTCGCTCCATCGCCAAATCAAGTTGAGCCCGCGGCTGAGCACGGCGGAAAAAGCGTCGATGTACTGGTTCCACGTGCCGTTGAAGTTGCTGAAAAAGAGCAGGTAGTCGTACTTGAGGTCCTCCCGTTGCTGTCCTTTGCCCAGGAAGGGAAACGCCCTGCGCGGAATGATGACCCATCGCGCAAACTCGATGAAAGAGAGATTGATCAGGTCATTCTGTAGCGGCTTGACGTGTCCCAGCACAAAGAACGCAGCGCGCAAAATCCAGGTCTTCCACGGTTTCATGGGAGTGATAACATTGAGCGCGTATACCTTCCCGTTGACGTTGCTCATGGACCTCTCGCGGTGAGGCAGAATAGCAAATAGCGTCCAAGCTCGCACTTCAACTGCTGACGGGCCACCGGGTCATTTCAACAATCTGGAAAAGCAGTCAACGAAATTATCCCACAGTCCATGAGCGATTGCACGAGCAACGGCTCCATCGAGATCCCACTGTTCGACGGCAACGCGATGCTTATGTGAGGTCATCGCCCGGACAGAACAAACTGAACCTCCATACGCGATAAAGCGCTTGGTGCTGATCTGACTTCGGTCTACGATTTCTGAAGGATTAGTAGCGGAAAACGCGCTTGTGATGACTGATATCGGATATTTGACCACTTGTAAAAAGATGCGGTCGATTGGCTGCGTCATTGAAGAAAGAGGTAGAACCGTCTTTTCTGTGATCGTTCTGATTTCCGAACCTGCCAAGGAGGTTGCCCCTTAGGCAGGCTCAGCCTCATCGAGCATCTCAGAGGACATCGTAAATAGTCAGCCTGCGCAGAACGCTGGTGAAGTATTCGAGAGCCTGCGTGGTTGAATCCACCTGATCGTCAAATTTGCCGCCGGGGAATGCAGCCAATTCCCTGAGGTATTCCGGCAGCCAGGAAGCAGCCTTTGGAAAAAGGATGTTCCCACTTTCGAAGAGTGCTGTCTGGGCATGAAGCCGCATCACCTTATGGCGCAGCTAAAATCTGAAAAGGCCGCTGTAGAGAATTCCTTTCAGAACATCGCGACACTTTGGCGGGAGTTTTGGCAGGGATGGGAAAAGTCCGCGCCATGCGGATTACGTGAAGCGGCGCATGGACGCCGATATACTGCCTTGCCTGGGCACGCGGGTCATCGCAGAGATAGAAGCGCCGGAACTGGTGGCAATAACCAAAGCCATTTTCTGAATACAGCTTCCGCGAAGTCTTCCACGAGCTGCCTTGATTGCTTGTATATTCCGATTCCCGAATTATTTCTCCCTGCCGTTCCGTGGCGACCTTGCCTTAACTCATGAAAGTTGTGTCAAGAAGGCTTCTTCGAACGGTGTTTTGCAGGATGCTACCTATGAAATGTCTAAACGATATGCACCGAATGTTGCATCCGGTATCGTTTACGGGTGAAGAAACATTTCCGAACGCGCAATCTCTACCGGCTACGGTAGCTCAAGGGGTCACTATTTAGATAAATTACTGCTAAGGATATGCTGAAGAGAATCATGCAAGAAAGAAATAGCGTAAAGGGGTAGTGAAGCGTTTCCGGGCACCTGGGCCTTGCTCCCGGGGCGGACGGACACACGCTGTTTTATCTGGCCGGAGCCCCTTCCTGGCAACAAGGTGGCGTAAAGGCACAGCCCGATCAGAAGGAAGGGGCCCACCTTATTACCTATGACGTTTCAGATGGTAAATACGTAGACCATGGCCAGACCTTGTTGAACGATGGTGCGTCCATACGCGCTCCGCAAAGCCTCGTGATCGGTTTGGATGGGACCCTGTATACATTAACTTACGTCGTGCGAAATGGAAAAACAGGGATCGATCTGATCGGCTTTCATCCGTAGAGTTTGGGAGCTTTGACTTGGGCCAAGGCTTTCTGGCCATCGCGGCGCTAATCTATATCGGCGTGAGCGAGGGTATTTCCAGGCTTTATTTTCTCTGTCCAGGGCAGTGAACAGGGCAATGACAAGGAGATCGACAAATATGAATCGCAGAGATTTTATTGGTACTGTAGTCAGTGGAATTGCCGTATCGAAGCTGGGAACTGCGGCCCTCTATGGATCGGAAGCAGAAGCGGCCGGTGCGCCCCCTTCCAATGTAAACGGGGAAGCGGCGCGGCAAGGGGCATGGATCGAAAATGGACTGATCGATGCAGGCGGCGACCATGAGCCGTATATTTTTGTGGTTCGTCGCGGCGGTCAACGCCTCGATGCCCGTGAGCACTACGAATATGAACAGAGCGAAAAACTGATTCGATTGCTCAAAGATCAGGGCGTGGAGGTCTTCCACACTCACCTATACAAAGGTTTTGGGATGGCCGCCGAGAAGCCGGACATGGAAGCCACTGTTCGAACTGCGGCCATGGTTCACCGCCTGGGAATGAAGATCGACACCTACGTCCAGTGGGACACGATGATGTACGAGACGTTCTTCGCCGAAGAACCGCGGGCCACTGGATGGGTACAGTGCGATCAGTGGGGTCAACCCATTATGACCGAATATGGATTCCAGCAGTCGTTCCGATATCGGCCATGCTTCTCAAATCAGGAATATATCGACTACCTGAAGAAAATCGTTCGCTATGCAGTGGCGGAAGTAAAGACAGACTTTATTCACTTCGATAACTTCGATCTAAGTCCGGAACCCGACTCCTGCCATTGCAACGGCTGCAAAACTGGATTTCGCAAATACCTGCGGACCAAATATTCGCCGCAACAACGGAAGGAGCGATTCGGATTCGAGAACGTCGATTTCGTGAATCCGCCGCTGTGGAACCGATCAAATCCTCCCGAGAAGTTGAATATCATTTTCGATCCGGTTTTTCAGGAGTGGATCAATTACCGTTGCCAGTCGATGGCGGATGCCCTGGGCCAGATGTTCGATCTGATCCAGTCATTGAATCCCGAAGTCGTGGTCGAGATCAACTTTGGCGGCATCGTGGGTAACAACAATCCATGGATGCGCGGCAATGACCACTCGCGGCTCCTGAAATATACGCAGGTCTTCTGGGACGAACAGGATAGTCCGCCGGATTACCTGCCGGACGGCAGGCTGATTACGACCATCCGCAGTTATAAAATGGCCCGCACGTATCAAAATGTCGCGCTGACGGGGTCCTCGGCCAGCGAGCTCGGAATTGGCGAATGTCTGGCGTTTAATCAGACCATCGCTTACGCGGGCGATTACCCGCTCTCTCCCGAAATGTTGAAGTACATTTCCTTCTATCGGAAGCATCGGGATTTGTACGTGGGGACAAAGGATTTGGCTTCGGTGGCGGTGTTCCGGTCCTATCCGTCAATCACGTACCATAACTCCCGCGCTGGGCTGAGCGCCATCCTGGTAGAGCAGGCCCTTATCCAGGCGAAGGTTCCGTTTAAGTTGGTTTTTGACGAGCACCTCAACCAGATCTCCCCGTCCACCTGCAAAGTTCTCGTGCTTCCGGATTCAGAATGCCTCTCGGACGAGCAGCTCGCGACGATACGCCGGTTTGTCGAGGCTGGCGGCAGCCTGATCGCCACTGAGCAGGCAGGTCTTTACGATCAGTGGCGCCGTCTGAGAGTAACCCCGGGCTTGCAGGGACTTGTGGACAACCAACCCGCGGCGGCGCCGTATCAGGAAGAGGTAAAAGCAGCACCGATCGTCGCCGGCGTGCCCGCGCGTAAGGAGGTTGGCCGAGGACGCGTGGTCTACATTCCGGGGCTTGAGTTCGATGGGTCGATGCCGCCCGCCGAGCCCTACTTCAACATTGGTCCGGCGTTCTGGAAGCGTCCCAAGAACTGGCAACAACTGGTTGACGCAGTGGAATGGGCTTCTCGTGGCGATGTTCCACTGCGGGTTGACGGCCCTGATTTTATCGGGGCAAATCTGGTCGAGCAGAGCAACAAGCGGCGCAGGATCGTTCACCTGGTGAACTACAACCGGCAGGTTCCATCGGTCAACAACGTTCAGGTGAAGTGTGCTGTGCCGGAAGGAGAATCGGCTACTGCGGTATGGTTCTACTCCATTGAATCGGAAGCCGGCAGTGCGGTGAATTTCCGTATGCAGGATCAACAGGCGGGGTTTACAGTCCCGAGGCTCAACATCTATGGGATAGTGACGGTGAACTGGTAGCTTCGAGCAGCCAAATCGCATTCAGAAGTAAGGTCCGATCCATCCTTAACGTCTGAGGAAGTTCAATGAATAGAAGAAGGTTTGTGATCCAGACCGGCGCATTGCTGCTCACCCCGACGTTGCTTCCGTTGCGCGGAATCGCAGAGTCGAACCCCGGCTTCGAATCTGAGCGCTCATACGGGGAAGAGATGCCGGATATGTTGATCTCCTATCTGGCGAATAAGCTGAACGATTTCGCTTTGACGTGGGATCGAAAGCGCGCCCTTCTCAAGACCGCCGCCGACTTAAAAGTACGGAATGCATTTGTTCGGGAAAAAGTGGTGCAGATGCTGCGCGGGTTTCCCGCGAAGAACCCTCTGGAACCGGTTGTCGTCAAAACAATGCAAAGGGACGGATATCGGGTTGAGAACGTCATGTTTCAGAGCCGCCCGGATTTCTGGGTGACAGGGAATCTCTACGTCCCAACCACCGGCAGCGGTCCTTTTCCTGCAATCGTCTCACCATGCGGGCACTATCCGCTGGCCCGGATGCTACCTCAATACCAAAGCGTTTACCTGACGCTGGTGAAAAGCGGATTTGTGGTGCTCGCTTATGACCCCATCGGCCAAGGCGAACGCCGCCAGTTCTGGAATCCGAAAACAAACGTCAACGAAATGCCATCCCCGACGTACGAGCACTCGATGCCCGGGCAATTGCAATTGCTGCTGGGAGAGAACCTGACGGAGTATCGCGTGTGGGACGCGATGAGGGCGGTCGATTACCTGTTAGCACTGCCGGAGGTGGACCCCAAACGGATTGGGTGCGCCGGACACTCCGGAGGAGGATCAATGACCACATTCGTCAGCGTGGTCGATGAGAGGATTCGATGCGCGGCTATTATCGAAGGAGGAATGGTCAACAGGTGGCCGATGAAGGTTGTGCCGTGGGAGCCGATCGGGCCTTCGGACGTGGAGCAGAATCTTTTTCCGGCGGCGATCTACGGGATCGATCAGTTCGACCTTCATATTGCCATTGCTCCGAGGCCCGTTCTTACGGCAATAGAACAATACACTCCAGCGTTTGAAAAAGCCGCCCAGGCCGTCCAGGACCGGTACAGACAGCTCGGCGCGTTGGAAAAATTTGCCACGGTCCCATCGGACGATCCGCACGCGTGGACCCCGAAATTGAGACTGGCGACAGCCGATTGGTTCAGCCGCTGGTTTTATGAGCGCAAAGGGCCCTCGATCGAACCAGATTTTGCGACCGAACCTCCCGAAAGCCTGTATTGCACGCCGGACGGTTCGATCCGTTACTCGCGGAAGGGTCAAACGGTATACTCGCTGATTCTGCAGAAACAGGCGCAACTTCCGCCCGGCCGCTCTGTACCGAAAACGTCTGCCGAACGCGAAACATATCGCGATGAAATTGGCGCGGAAATTCGCAAGCTGTTGCATTATCGGAAATCGGACCAACCACTAGATGTGCGACACATCGTCACGACACCGCGCGAGGGTTATCGAATTGAAAAGATCCAATTCCTCTCGGAACCGGGCATTTACATTCCTGCATGGGTGTATGTGCCGGATGATAAGCCCGGTGTTTTGCCGACAATTCTCTATGTCAACGATGAAGGAATCGAAGCCGATGGGATGGAATTTGAAGGGGAGGAGGGATCTGGACTGACGCATAGCGTGCTCGACACATTGGTGCGAGAAGGGAATCTTGTTGTGGCGGTGGAGGTCCGTGGCATCGGCGAGACCCGGCCGCTTCATCCCGCCTCGGACTCCTGCAATGAATTTGGACAGTTATTCGATCTAGAAACTGGCATGGCGTACATGGCCTGGTTTATGGATCAGTCGCTGTTGGGGATGCGCGTGCAGGATGTTGTACGGAGCGTCGATTACGTGAATGGTCGCCAGGGCGCCGACGCCAAGAATCTGCATGTAATTGGCAAAGGCATGGGTGGGTTGTGGTGTCTCTATGCCGCGGCCTTGGATCCGCGCATTCGCAGCTTGATCTCCGTGCAGAGTCTTCTTTCCTACCGATCACTTACTCAAGTAGACCGCTATCGCTATGGGGCTGACGTTTTTGTTCCGGATGTGCTGTTGCATTTCGATATTCCGCAAGTTGCGGCTGCAATCACGGGGCGCCAATTGACCCTCATTTATCCCATGGACGCCATGAAGAACAAGGTGTCTGTGGTCGCGGCGGAAAAGGCTTACGATTCCGCGAGTACCGCCTATGAAGCCGCAGGACTGCAACATCTTTTCAAAATTGAAAGTGAGGCAACAGGATTGGACAGTCCCGAGCATTACCTCAGCCTCATCCGGTCCGCCGCTGCGGTTTAATGTCTTCTCCACACGATAGTAGACACCATCTTGTGTTTGGCCACACCACTTGCCGCATCCTCGGCAGCCATCGGCTGGAAAAGCACACGAGGCAGATGCACCTTGTCTGCGACCAAGGAAATGTCGGCATGTCCTTTAGGAACTCGAAGAATTGCGTGGCGTGCGCGATAGAGTAAGGGACTGAAGCTTCTTTGATCAGTTTCTCCTGAGCGATCTTCGCGGAAATAACCGCTTTCAGACAGCCGGTCGGTTCCCACCACCGACAAAGCAATGTGATGTCCGGACCTGCTATCACGAGATCAATGCTCCACCTTTTGCGAATTAAAAATGCCCTGTCAGGGAAATGCCATTCGCCTGATAGCGGGGTGATAATTCCCTGTTCAGTTGCGAACTGAAAATCAACATTGGTCGTCACAACTCCCGTAAGTTCGGCAGATAGCGAAGTCTGAAACGAAAATTCTTGACCAGAATCCGGGTCCGGAGCTTGGCTGTCGGCAGACGGCCTACACCGCGATCTAGTCGTTAATATCTTAAGAAACAAATAGAAGATGGCTCAAATCTGCCGCTTCGCGCATTAGTCTCAGTTTTCCGCATTCGACAGGGACTAGAGACGAACACATACATGAGGAACAGACCCAGAAGATTCAGTCTGCCCAACAGTGCATAGCTGAGTGGGGTAAGACCAAGCAACGATTGGGATGGAAGGAATGGGTTTCAAAGTTCAGTTAGACTACCATCCTTGATTCGCTAACAACATTCGCGTGTCATGCGGAGTAGAGGTCGTCCAATAGCCTCTCTGCAATCAGTCTAGATGCTCCTAGAGCGCCTGCTTCACCTCCTAATGTGGAAACCTGTAACTGCACTTCGTTAGCGGACTTTTCCAGCGACCTCTGCTTGATGATGCGCCTCAATGGGTCCGCTAGAAGTTGTGGAACTGAGCGAAACAAGGCGCCTCCGAAGATCATGACACGAGGATTGAGAAGATTGACCAGATCCGCCAGCCCAATGGCAATGTAGGAAGCTGCTTTCTGCAAAACCCGGAAGGCGAGACTGTCGTTCTCTGCCGCTGCCTGGGCGATCAACTCAATGCTGATCTTATCTAAATCTCCAGCGGCAAGGTCTCGTATTTTCGAATCGATGCCCTGCTCCATGGCCGTCCGCACGGCCTGAATAATCGCAGCGCAGGATGCCACCGTTTCCAGGCATCCGTTGTTTCCGCAAGAACACAACGGACCATTTTCATCGACCGTAATGTGACCAAACTCGCCCGCTCTGCCACCCGCACCGCGATAGAGATTGCCGTCGAGAAAAATCCCGGCACCGATTCCCATGCCGACATCGATATAGAGAAAGTCGTTCAGATCTCTACCCAGACCAAAGCATTTTTCCGCAGTCGTCGTGGTACGGACGCTGTCTTCGAGCAGGCAGGGGATTTGGAACTCTTTATAAAAAATCTGTCTGAGAGGAACATTTTTCCACTCTGCCATTTGCCCCGGTCGTGGATAGGACAGGACAAGACCAGCGTCGCTATCGATGACCCCGGAATGGGCAATGCCGATTCCCTTAATCGCGGTTAGAGATACGGTGGAATGTTCGATGACCTGGCGGATTGCTTGGAAGGTTTTTTCCAGGACTCGCTCGCGCCCTTGCCCCATTTCGGTTTGGGTCTGAAACTTCTCGAGAATATTTCCGTTGATATCAGTGATGACGATGCGCAGGTAGAAAGAACCGAGATCGACTCCTACCAAGTAAGCCGCATCGTTGCGGATCCCGAGCGGAATGGGCCTGCGCCCCAGATGGGAACGGGTCGGCTCAGATTCGACGACAAGTCCTTTCATTATGAGACGCTGAACGATCGCGGTGATCGAGGCTGGACTGAGCCCGGCCTGACGCGCCAAATCTAGGCGGGAATTATTGACACTAGAATGAATCAAATGGAGAATGGCAAGTTCTTTCTGCTCCAGCTTGCCCGACACATCTGGGGCGCGTGCCGAATCCATCGTTCCCGTGTTCTTGTTCAACTCACTCATGTAGCCTCGTTCCCAATAGTCCATTGCATTTTAGCTCGAGTGCTCGCCACTCACTCGCGGCCTCGGCGGTGCGGAACCGCTTGCCACATAGCTTCACAAAATCGGGGCGGAGGAGGAATCTCGCCTTCATCTAAACCAAACGAACATTCTCTCTCCGGAATGTACGTCGAGCAGGATCCCTGCCGACAGCGACAGGGCAGTGATCTATGGCTTTCACGGTTCCAAGTGGAACCGATCGGAAGAATTAATTAATATATGAACTATATCACCACAAATAACGGGTCTAGCATCTGTCTTTAATTGACATTAAGAAATATTATATGTAATGATCTCCCGAGAACTGGAGTGCCATTGGGAAGGCAGAAATGAGCACAAAAGCTACATCATCGGAGCAGGAAAAATTGGCAATTCACGGCGGAGTCCCAGTGCGCAGGGAGCCTCTCCCGCTAGAGTTCCCGGGAATCCATCATATGGATGAAGAGGAGATTAACGCTGCGCTGCGAGTCCTGCGGAGTCGTT
Source organism: uncultured Acidobacteriota bacterium (assembly GCA_963817855.1). GTDB lineage: Bacteria > Acidobacteriota > Terriglobia > Terriglobales > Acidobacteriaceae > JAKAAZ01. The sequence continues at coordinate 1,672,639 of CAWFQA010000001.1, forward strand.
CTCCCTTCCGATATTACGGGATCGACCTGCAAGGGGAAGTGCAGGCATTCGAATCCGAATTCGCTTCATTTCTGGGAGTGGCCCACAGTCTCGCAGTCAATAGCGGGACAGGCGCGCTAATTACCGCTCTTGCTGCGCTCGGAGTCGGGCCGGGACAGGAAATTATTATTCCAGCCTACATGTGGGTTTCTGTAGTGGCGGCTGTCGTCAATCTTGGAGCCATACCAGTGCTGGCGGATATCGACGATACATTCTGTTTGGATCCAGCCGCCGTGGAGGCAGCGATCACGCCGCGAACTACGGGTGTAATCGCTGTCCATATGAGCGGAGCGCCGGCGGAAATTGCAGCCATTCAGAAGGTAACCACGAGCCATGGATTGTTTCTGCTGGAAGACTGCGCGCAATGTGCGGGCGGCAGTATAAATGGCAAGAAGGTGGGTACCTTCGGAGACATGGCTATCTTCAGTTTTCAAATGAACAAGAACATGACCAGCGGAGAAGGTGGGTGCGTCGTTACGAACGATGAGCGTCTCTATAATCGTGCGGTCGCATGTCATGACACTGGCTATGCACGCGATTCCGATGGACGTGCAATCTTCGACAACCTGGAACTATGTCTATGGGGACGCGGCTACCGCATGGATGAGATACGGGCGTCGATTCTGAGAGTCCAGTTGAAAAAGCTGCCAAAGGTCATCTCGCACATGCACGACAGCAAATACCGGATTCGCACAGCGCTCGGGCAGAATTCTGAACTTCGTCACCGCAGGATTGTTGATCCGGACGGCGATACAGGATGCTTTCTGCTCACGACGTTCAAGGATCCTGAGATTACCAAGCAGATCAATCGCGCGTTACGTGCCGAGGGGATCGTCACGCTGGCCCAGGGCGTGAATGACGTCGTCATGACGCAGTGGGGGCTCCATATCTACTACAACATTCCGAGCCTGGTACATAAGACCGGCGTCGACAAACGAAACTCCCCATGGTCTCTGGTTGAAAACAAGGATTCGCGTACGAAATATGAGAAAGGGACCTGCCCGGTTGCCGATGGTCTATTCGAGCGAACCATCCTGCTGGCCATTCCATCCTGTTTGACGGATGGCGATGAGCAAGACATCATCCACGCCTTCGACAAGGTACTGACCAGCTTGGGCGACTGAGTTCCAGGCACAGCGCTGAAGATCGACAATGGGACTATGTATGGGTCAGTCGAGGACGTTGAACGTAGCTATGGTCGGCCACGGCAGTTTCTGGAACATTCCAGCTGAGGCTAGTACGATTCCCACGGATGTTTCACATAGAAAACATATTTCATGGAGAGCCTGCATTTGCAACAGCCATTTTTAAAGGAGAAATATGATCCAGAAACGGGTCTTGTCCGTTGTCATTGTGATGTGTTGCTGGTCACTCCTTCTGAATGCCCAAGTCGCGGCAACTCCAGGTTGCCAGCCGGCTACTCAGGGAGCACGGTGCTCGTTTCATTGGCCCGATGGGTATAGAGCAGCGGTTAGCCTAAGCTTCGATGATGCGCGCACCAGCCAGATTGACACTGGCCTCCCTTTGCTCAAGCGACTTGGTGTAAAGGTTACCTTCTTCGTACAGCCGGCAGGCGTACAGGAGCGACTGGAAGGGTGGAAGCAAGCAGTTCTCGATGGCCACGAAATCGGCAACCATACGCTCTCCCATCCCTGCACTGGCAACTACGAATTCTCGGTTGATAACGCGCTGGAGAATTACGATCTGAAGAGGATCGCAGAACAGATCGATCAAGCGAATGACCAAATCCAAAAGCTGCTTGGAGTAAAGCCCAAAACCTTTGCCTATCCATGCGGCCAGAAATTAGTCGGACGAGGGATTGACGTAGAAAGTTATGTGCCGCTTGTAGCCGAGCGCTTCCTGGTTGGGCGGGGCTATCTCTCGGAGTCCTCCAACAATCCTAGGGTGATGGATCTGTCGCAGGCGATGGGTACAGCTTTTGACGATATGGATTTCGCGCAAATGAAGGAAGTTGTCGACGAGGCAGTTCAGCAAGGTAGATGGGTGATCTTTGTGGGTCACGAAGTCGGTTCCCGAGGGCATCAAGTTACGGATACTAAAGCACTCGAAAGCTTGTGCAGATATTTGAAAGACCCGGCAAACAAAATTTGGCTTGGTAAGGTTGAAGAGATTGGCTCCTATGTTCAACAGCAGAAGGCAGGAGACTGACGTGCCTCCCGTATCCGTCGAGAACGAATACTCACTTCTATTCTGAGCATGGAAGGTCTTCAAAGAATTCAGCAGTGATCGCGGATCAGCGAGCAGTCCGGGCCCGGCGTCCTCAAGGCAACACCGTACCTCTCAGAGGAAATGACCCGCCACCTTTGACAGCGACAGTTCTGAAATTAAGGCGTGAGTATGGCGCGAAAGCGGAATCGGTAAGATTCTCAGGAAATGTGACCTAGTTGTCGGTGGGCCTGATCGCGATAGAACCTCTCCTGACGTCATTTTTCAAGAAATTCACCTTGAACAATTTTCTTGACACACGCAGACCGGGCGGCATAATTTCGCTGTATGATTTTCTGCCTCTTATTTCAGTTATGAATTAAGGATGGAGCTAAATCGAGAGTATTGAGCGGAGCGAAAATTTTTCCGAATGAATATGATCCAACCAAATGAGCGCAAGTGATCGCCGGACAAGCGGTGGTGCCGGCAGAAACGTAGCACTGGTGCAACTTGAGGGGGACGCAATGAAAAGAGCTTTGATATTGATATGCGGCATCTTCTTTGTAGCAGTCGGTGCTTTTGGAAGCGTTACCGGCAGCGTGGTGGGAACGGTGACAGACACGACGGGCAGCGTCATCCCCGGAGCTACCGTTGTAGCTTTGAACGTCGATACCGGCATCAAGACCACCACGAAGACAAATCAAGCTGGTTCTTACTCTTTTCCAGATCTGCCAATTGGTCATTACACCATCCAAATACAGGCCCAGGGCTTCTCTGGATTGCAAGAAACGGGTGTGGTGCTGAACGTGAATACCGCGCTGCGCGTCGACGCTGCGCTTCACGTCGGAGCGGTGAGCCAGCATGTCCAAGTCTCCGCTAACGCCATTCAAGTTGACACGGTCAGTACTCAACTGGGCGACGTGATTGGCAGTACATCGATGACGAGCATTCCCTTAAATGGGCGCTCCTATACCGACTTACTTGCGCTTCAGCCCGGAGTTGTCCCACAGTCGAACGAAAGTTCGAACGGACTCAATAGTTACAGTAACGCGCCGCCATCAGGCGGTTTGAATGATGGCACTCTGTCGATGAGCGGCTCACGTGGCAGTTCCAATGGTTTTATGGTGAATGGAGGGAATGTTCAAGAAGAGTTAGCAAATGGCACAGCTATTATCCCTAACGTCGATTCCATTGCCGAGTTTCGGATCATCACCAGCAACTATGACGCCGAATATGGTCACTACAGTGGCGGCTTGGTGAATGTCATCACCAAATCCGGCACCAACCAGTTCCATGGCGATGCCTTTGAATTTCTGCGGAATACTAACCTTGATGCACGCAACTATTACAGTCCTGTTCGCGGCGACTATCACCAGAACCAGTTCGGAGGAACTTTCGGAGGTCCAATTATTCGCACCAAACTGTTCTTCTTCGCGGACTATCAGGGGACACGCCAGACCATTGGTGAAAGCACAGGGCTCGTACCTGTTCCCTCGGCTGCTGACCGGGAAGGGAATCTGGCAGATCAATCCAGTTCACTCACCGGAACAGTGATCGGCCCGGCGGTCGCCAATACACTCACGCAGAAATTGGGATATCCCGTTAGTGTGGGTGAGCAGTTTTACGCAACTGGCTGTACAAGCGCGACCTGTGTTTTTCCAAATGCCATCATTCCTCAGAGCGTATGGTCGGCACCCGTCGCTAACATATTCAAATTTATTCCTCTGCCCAATGTACCGGCCTCGGCAAGCTTTCCCTCGGGAGCTTTTTCGGGTGTGGCCAGCGGGACGCTGCACGACGATAAAGCCGGATTCCGGACAGATGCCAATACTCGCCTTGGCTTGTTGTCCGCCTACTACTTTATCGATAAATATTCGCTGACCAATCCTTTCGCAGGGGATAGCTTCGGTCAGTTTGGGGGGGCCACCTCCGGACTTGCACAGCTATTCACAATTAATGACACAAAGACCCTTAGCGCTTCCACAGTGAATGAGTTCCGCTTGGGGTACACGCGTAATACTTCGTTTGCCAATACTCCGACTGGTCCCACGGTCGATGTCGCGGCACTCGGATTCACTGTCGGTTGCTCAACGCTGGGGATATGTCCGCAAAATGCACAGTACAAGACTCTCCCACCTATCAGTTTTAATAATTTCTCAATCGGGGGTCCCGCTGGTTCCGAGAGCCTGCGGGAAAACACCTACCAAGTACAAGACAATTTTTCCTGGATTGTTGGGAATCATAGTTTGAAGTTCGGTGGTATTTATTCGCTCAGCCAAATTAATATGCAGACGTATTACGGCAGCAATGGTATTTTCGGTTTTAACGGCGCCTCGGAAACAGGCCTGGATTTCGCCGATTTTCTTCTTGGCGCTGCGAATTCCTACAATCAAGGGGTCCAATTTCCGTTATATAACCGCGCCCGTTATTACGGTTTATTCGCCCAGGATAGTTGGCGTCCAGCACAGAACCTAACAGTCAACTATGGTCTGCGGTGGGACGTGTCGACACCCTGGTGGGAGAAATATAACCGAATGGAGGCACTGGTGCCCGGACAGCAATCGGTGGTATTTCCCACCGCGCCGAGGGGTTGGCTGGTTGCTGGCGATTCGGCGATTCCAAGAACCGTCGCCCCAATTCAATACGGTAATATCGCTCCCCGAGTGGGATTGGCCTACTCTCCGAATCCGAAAGGAGGATGGCTAGAGAAGCTAATGGGCGCTTCAGGCAAGTCGAGCATCCGAGCTTCCTTCGGCCTGTTCTACAGCGACTTGGAGGACTACATCAATGCAAACGGTAACGGCGATGCGCCATACGGATTGTACTGGGTAAATCCCACGCCAGCGGAGCTTGCCACTCCGTTCGTCGATTACTACACCGGAAATCCGGAAGGCCAACGTTTTCCTGTTCCCGCAGTAACTGCGAACGCCTCCCCTTCTAACCCGGACCCAAATGTCAACTGGGCGCAATACGAGCCGATTAGCAGTTCTCCAACCTACTACTACAAGAATGTGACTCCCTATGCCGAAGGCTGGATGCTCTCCGTTCAACGGCAGCTTGCGATGAATACCGTTCTCGCTGTGAGTTATGTAGGAACCGCAGGGCGCCACAATATGGTCATCGACGAAGCCAATCCTGCAACTCCGTCGGTCTGCTTGAGTGTGAGTCAGCCGAGTGAAGTAGCTGCAGGAAGCAACGTTTGCGGCCCGTATGCGGAAACGGGCGTATTTACCACGACATCAGGTCAAGTGATCCAAGCCCGCCAGCAACTGGGTCCGTCGGGCGGCACGAATTTTGGAAGTACCGGCTGGTATCGCACAATGGGAGGTTCTTCTTACAACGCTTTGGAAAGCAGCTTGCAATATAGTGGCGGCCGGACATCGATACTGGTGGCCTATACGTACAGCAAGTCAATGGATGATTCCTCGGCAGCGACGGAACAGGTGATGCCTTTGAATCCCGGTTTGGAGTGGGCGCTGTCTGCCTTCAACGTCACGCAGAATTTCGTCGCTAGCTACTCGTACCAATTGCCGTTTGAGAAGGTCTTGAGCCATCCCAGATGGCTGACCCAAGGGTGGGTGTTGTCAGGCGTCACACGCTTCTCTACCGGCTTTCCTGTGACAATTCAGGAAAACGATGACCGTTCTTTGATCGGTAACAATTCTGTAGGCCCGACCGGTAACGCGGATCAGCCCAATTTCACCCCTGGCAAGCTTCTGCTCCAGACGAATCCGCGAAAGGGCGGGACCTATTTCAACACGTCTTTGTTCAGCCTGGAAAACCTCGGGCAATTTGGGAACGCGAAGCGCCGCTTCTTCGGCGGGCCAGGTATCAGCAATTGGGATATGGCGTTGGCGAAAGACACGCGTCTCGCAGGGTCGAAGTCACTGGAGCTGAGGGTCGAGTTTTTTAACATTTTCAACCATGCGCAATTTGGTGAGCCGGACGGACTGATCAATAGCGGAAGTTTCGGGGCGGTCGGCAGCGCGAACGATCCTCGCATTGGACAGGTGGCGGCCAAGTTCCATTTCTGAGAAATCGAGGCGCCGCCCAATTGTGGGAGTATAGCGCTCATTATCAGAAATACCAGGTTTCAGGCTTTGTAAGTCTGGTCTTATCGACACACAAGGAGATAGTGATTGCTATGGGGATTCAGAGGAATCTTAGTTTCGGCCGGGAGTTGGACTGTGACATCTGGAGGGGGATAGTGAAAGCACAGCGCGGCGGCTGGAGACAGTTTCCCGTAGCCTTGAAGACAGTAGTCCTCCTGTTGATGGTTGCGTTCCCTTGCTGCGGGAGGGGGGCTGCACAATCCAGTCCGTCGACACCGATCTATCTGGATACGAAACAACCGATCAGTGAGCGAGTCGATGACTTGATGCGGCGCATGACCCTGAAGGAAAAAGTGGGGCAACTAAACCTGCCTTGTGCATACGTAGATGAACTGGGAAAAACGAGTGCAGAAAAGATGGATGCGGCAAGGAAGTTTGCCGCCGGGACTTACAATACCGAGATCGGTCCAGGATCCGGTCTTTTTACGCTGGCAGACACGATCCAGTTGAATAATATTCCCCGGCAGGTGGAGTTTTTCAATGAGCTGCAGAAGATCGCGTTGACAGAAACGCGGCTGAAGATTCCGCTGCTGGAGGACGAAGAGGGGACCCACGGGGCGATGTTTCCCGGGGCCACGGTGTTCCCGGAGGGCCTGTCGATTGGCAGCACCTTTGACATGCCTCTGGTAAACGCGATCTATGCCGCCTCGGCGCAGGAAGCCAGAGCGGTTGGCATCCATATTTTATCGACTCTGGTTTTGGAGACTGATCGCGATCCCCGCATGGGGCGCAATATGGAGGCCTACACGGAAGATCCGTATCTCTATTCGCGGATCGCTACCAACATCGTCGAGGGCGCGCAAGGAAAAAATATTGATGCGCCTGACAAGGTGGTGGCGTTGATGACCGACTTCCCCACCCAAAGCGAGCCCGCCAGCGGCATGGAGCGGGGAGCCATCGAAGTGTCGGAGCGCAGCATTCGGGAGAACTTCCTGCCGCCCTGGATTGCAGCGTTCAAAGCCGGGGCCCTCGGGGTGATGGCCGGATACCCGGAGATCGAGGATGTTCCGGAACATTCTTCGGAAAAGTGGAACACAAAGATTCTTCGCCAAGAATTGGGCTTCAAGGGAATCGTCGAAAGCGAGGGTGGCGGGTTCGACACTTTGATCTACGAACACATTGTTCCAGACCAGAAGCAGGCGGGAGCGCTGGCATTGTGGGCGGGAGTCGACATGGACATCACCTATGAGCCGGCATACATGGGGCCGCTGATTGAGAACGTGGAAGAGGGGAAGGTACCGGAAGCGCTGGTGGACCGGGCAGTGCGAAGAGTCCTTTATGTGAAGTTCCGGCTGGGGCTGTTTGACCACTCCCCTTATGTTGACGTAGCGCAGGCCGAGCGGGTGGTGCATTCGGAAGAGCACCAGCAACTGGCGCTGCGGGCGGCCCGGGAAAGCATTGTTCTCCTGAAGAATGACCACAATATGCTGCCTTTGAAGAAGGATCTCAAGTCCATCGCGGTGATCGGTCCGAACGCGGATGATGGTTGGAGTCAGCTGGGCGACTACTCGCCCTCGGCGGTGCCGCAGAAGGTGATCACGGTTCTGGAGGGAATCAAGCAGAAGGTATCTCCTGGCACGCGAGTCGAGTATGTGCACGGCTGTGATGTGATCGGCGGGAAAGAGGATTTTGCCGCGGCGGTGGAGGCGGCCCGGAAGGCCAGTGTGGCGGTTGTTGTGGTGGGGGAGAATCCACGCAATGCCGGCAAAGGCGGCGTTCCCGCAACCGATGGAGAGGGGTACGACGTGGCCACACTGGATCTGACAGGGGCACAGGGAGATCTGATCAAGGCGATTCAGGCGACCGGCACCCCTACAATTGTGGTGCTGATCAACGGCAGACCGCTTTCGGTTCGCTGGACGGCCGCTCATGTTCCCGCCATCGTCGAGGCATGGGAGCCGGGGGAGCGCGGCGGCGAAGCGGTTGCCGATGTACTGTTCGGCGATTACAACCCGAGTGGACGCCTGGCGATCACCATCCCCCGCAGCATAGGTCAGTTGCCTGCCTACTACAACTACAAACCTTCGAAAGAATACTGGATCAACCGGGCTTGGAGTCATGACGGTGGGTATGCGGATATGTCCGGCACGCCGCTGTATCCCTTCGGCTATGGACTCAGCTACACGGAATTCAAGTACAGCAACCTTCACGTTACTCCGGCACAGATCTCCCAGGCAGCAAATGCGCAGGTGAGCGTGGATGTCACCAATGTGGGGAAGCAACCGGGAGTGGAGACAGTTCAGCTATATGTGCACGAGCGCTACACACCGGTGGCGATTCCAGTCAGGCAGCTTCGCGGTTTTGAGCGAGTGGCGCTCAATCCCGGCCAGACCAAGACCGTTACCATGAAGCTGACGCCGGAGGATCTGATGCTGCTCGACCGCGATATGCATTGGACGGTCGTGGCGGGCACCTTCGATCTGATGATCGGAAAATCGTCGGCAGACATCGTGCTGAGTCAGCCGCTGCAGGTGCAAGTAACCAGCCCCTTGAAGGCTCACGGGCTAAGCATTAATACCGAAGCCAAATGACTGCAGCCTTTCGCTAGTTATCGTCAATAACATAGTAAAACCAGACCAGTGTTTCAGAGCAGCGGAAGAGGGTACCTTCGACAGGGCGTTTTTCAGGGCAGCCTGACGGGCGATCTGAGGATGGAGAAGTCGCTTTGCAGACCTGGTTTCCGCGCGACTGCTTCTCGCTCGGCGATCATTCAAGAATGGGAGCCGTTGCAACCATAAGGATTTAGGGGGTGGTTTGAGACCGGCGTAGTAGATCGCGGGCGTCGATAATGTGGTCGTGCATCGCACTTCTGGCTCCGTCCTGATTTCGTTCCCGGATCGCAGCATATATTTTTTTATGAAACATCAGTGGCTGATCCATCGAGACGCGGCCTGAGAGCCGGCCCATACTGATGAGTAGAGTTCGATGAATCCCTTTGAAGAGAAGATGACAGATGCGGTTACCGCTGGCTCGGAAGATTGCCTCGTGAAACGCCAAATCGGCGTTCAGACGATCGCGAGTTGTCTTGCTGCGTTCCATCGAAAAAATGGCGTTGCGCAGAGCGGACAGGTCTTCCGACGTGGCGCGTTCGGCAGCCCGCGCTGCCAGTTCGGGTTCCATCATCAAACGGGTCTCAAACAGTTCATGCTGCGAAAGGTCATCGAGAAGAACTAGAAAATCAATTGGTTCATTCAGAATGGTCTCGGCGCTGTCGCTCAAATAGGTCCCGTCCCCAACATGTTGCGACAGAACGCCCATGATTTCTAACACCTTCAGGGCTTGGCGAACTGAGGCACGATTAACGCCAAAGCCTTTGGCCAATTCGCGCTCCGGGGGGAACTTCGAGCCAGGTGAAATCTTACCTGTGGCAATCATCTCTTTAATGCGACCGATCAGCTTCGCCGTGATTCGCGTATCTGGTCCAGGAGGCGTATCGGCAGATTTGCGTGGCATCATTATGTCCTATTTGAATCTATTTTAACTCCTGGCAAAGATCACGGCCCTAGGGGCAAAATGGCACAGCATCTGTTGAGCATGATGCTTGCTGCCTGGATCCATTACCCGCAGTATGTATTGACGCGTCTGCACCCGTCTTCCTATAATTTTAAAATGGTCGGACCAATATTTAAATTCCAATCTATCCTTAAAACCCCGAAATAGCTGCAACAAGTCAAGTCCGGGTGCGGAAGCTAGGATGAAGCGACGACTTTTTTGAGGGCTGGTGATTCGCGAATGCTTAAAGGGTTTCATTACGCACTGGTATTAGCAGCCGTTCTGCCGATTTTGCTTTTTTGCCTGGCGACTGCGGGCGGCGCCCCTGAGAAGACGATGGGTGAAATGGCAGATGGTGTCATTCGCGCGTCGCGCTTTGAAGGAGCCAAGCAGGCATATTTACCTAGCGTCGGTAAAACGAGCCATGCCGCTAATTTGCTTTCGCTGCACAACGGCGACCTACTATGCTTTTGGTTCACCGGCGATGAGGAAGGAAGCTCCGGTGTGTCCATCGCAATGTCGCGATTGGTGCGTGGCTCATCCAAATGGAGTTATCCCGTAATTCTCTCGCAGCATTCACGCTGGTCGGATCAAAACCCCGTGCCGTTCCTGGCTCCAAATGGAAAACTCTGGCTATTTCATACATCGCAGCAAGCGGGAAAGGGTCAGACGACGGCCATCGTATATGCTCTCACCTCAAGTAACCTGGGGCGGACCTGGACTGTTCCGGCGGTTCTTTTTTCACAGCCGGGTACATTTATCCGACAAGATCTGGTCGTCTTTCATCACGAATGGCTTTTCCCGACCTATCATTCCGCAAGTTTTGGGATCATAGTGAATGCTCAAAACGACAATTCTGTCGTGAAAATTTCAAAGGACAACGGTAAAACCTGGACTGAATGCGAAGTGCCAGGTTCTGGCGGTTTAGTACAAATGAATATCGTCAAGCTTTCTAAAGATCAATTAATTGCATTCTTCCGCAGTCGTTACGCAGATTGGATATACAAGAGCTGGTCGACAGATGGATGCCATTGGAGGACTCCCATTGCCACTCAATTGCCGAATAACAATGCATCCATCCAGGCCGTGCGTCTTAAGGATGGCCATCTAGTTATGGCTTTTAACAACGTACATGCGGCGAGCACGCGTGGCAAGCCCCGCGCAGTCGCGCGCAATATCCTATCGGTGGCGCTCTCGGTGGATGACGGGAGGACCTGGCCTTGGGTAAGAGACGTGCAGGACCGACACGACACTACAGCTAGTCGGATGGAGGAAGAGTCCGAATACTCCTACCCCTCGGTGACGCAAGCGCCAAACGGAATGGTCCAGCTGGCCTTCACTTTCAATCGCAAAACTATCAAATACATGAGCTTTGATGAGCAATGGATTCGGCAAGGCAGTACAAGGGGATTATTCCGTGGTGACCCGAAGCCATAATGCTCCCAAACTAGATCACTCGATGCAGGCATCGCCTCAAGGGAGTGTCGGGGTCAATACAATATCGAATGGGGCGGTAGACTGCTTTTGCAGCCAAATAACCAGGTCAGTACTTTCGAGCCGTCTGATGTGTCCGAGCCGGAAAGTCTTTCCGAGGGCTACGGATCTCCCATCGATCTTGAGTTGCGCTCCTTCGTCTCCCCAGTCTTTGATCACGATCGCGGGATCGATAACGGGAGACTCCCCGCTGCCATCCAGGGTTACTCGTAGTGTTGCTGGGTTCTCACTCTTCGTTCTGGTCAACACATAAGCTCGTTGAGTTGGATCATATCCATCGTAATGGTAATCCGCACCTTTCACTTGCATTTTCGGCGGAAAAAGCCATGACTTCGCAAGCGGAAGTAGATCGGCGGGCGTCTTGGTTGTCAATCCATTCATCATTATCTTCGTTTCGGTATTTTCACCCTTTGAATAGGTTTTCCAAAGAAGGTGCGAGAGGGAGGTATGAGAGGCGCGGTCGTTGGCCACACAGGGTCTGCCACTGGAAGCAATTTGGGCTACAGGCCAGTGATTCCAGCATTCAAAATTGAAGTATGTATTCTCGCCATCGTAGATGTCAGCCGAGGCACCTTCTGACGACACAATCTGAAATGGCTTCCACTGTGACTTCAGGTTCACTATCTGGATATTGGGGTCCGGCGGTCCAGTGACTCCGGTCGGACCATTGGGCTTCATAAAGCTTCCCGGAGGTTTCGGCTGCCATGTATACGTCTTCACCACGCCTTGCATGTTTTCCAAGGTGATGGCGTCCCAATTTATATCGTCGTCCGGTTTGCTACCTGGTTGGTTAAGAACAATCGTTTCCTGCCATTCATGCGGTCGGGCCGTGTCCGTGGTATGCAAAACCTGCTTGCGGACTGCTACACCATCTGGGTAAACAGTCCAATATTCGTCCGTCCAGTCGAACCATCCTGTTCGTGGATCTGGCCACGCACCCAAGTATTTCTCCACCTCGACGAGGGCATAACGCCAGTGCACCACGACGCGAGCATCGTCGCTTTCAAGAATGTTGACGTGCGAATAGCGATTCTGCTTGTCGGACATGGGTTCGCAATCACGCCCGAGCGGGCAGCCTTTACCCCACGTTTCCAAAAATTCATCGGTATACCATTTGTCGTTCTCCGTTACCCATGCAGGAACATAATCGGTGCCCTGCCAGAAGACCAGCCGAATTGGGGACTGGTCGAACCTGACTACGACATCTGAGTCGGCACCGACTCGTCGCAAGCGATCCCAACTGTCTTGGTAGTGCAACGAGGTGTAATAAGCTCCAAAAGTTCCAGCTCCAGTGGGTCCTGACGGCATCTTAGGCCAGGGGAGGACATCATTACTCGGGGGCCTTGATGGCCGCGTAGGTATTCGCGATTTCTTGCGGCGTTAGGTTTCGATCATATATCTCGACTTCATCCAGAATTCCGTCGAGCGAGTACCATATCGGATCATTGGGATGAATTGCCGCCTCAGGGAAGGGAATTGCCATTCGACGAACTCGTCCGATCAAAATATCTGTATCGGATGGTGTCAGTTCACCCTTGACTGCCATCTGTCCCACTTGGTTGCCATCCAAGTAAATCTTCAGCAGTCCATGGCCCTCGGTATTTTCGTAGGTCCCTGCGACATGTGCCCACTTTTTAAGGGGAAGCGCTACCTGTGAGGTGAGCACTTGCCATTGCCCATTTATCGATGCCTGCAGACCAATGTGGCCGAAGGCATCGATCCCAAAAAAGAACCCCTCCTGCAGCTCTTTCTCCTGATCCACTACCGGTACCCAGTTCCATGGATACGTATCCAAGGCAACCCAAGCCTCGACGGTGAACCCATGCTGGCTTACTCCTGACGCATCCGGGGAAGGGAAGGTCATGCCCGTCGTATAACCATCAAATCTCAGAGCGTCTCCGGATACCCCAGCCACGTACTTGTAGTAACCGTTGACGGTGGCCGCCACTCCTCGAACGCTGTCACGAGGCATGGCGTCCTCGCTACTAGCAAAGGACCAGTGGGCTACCGGCCCTTTTCCCTGTCCGTGTACCATTCTTCCAGAGAGACAGCAGACGAAGAAAACAATTGACGCTCGGCATATGCGAACTCGGTTGAGCATCGAAGGCTCTCCAGGACAACTTCATTGGTGAATTATGGCCCGATTGGACGAATTGCCACTACAGAACACCAGCCGACAGAACGTATGTGGTTCACTAACGATGGACCGAACGGCGCTATGTCGACGGTAAAGTCTCGTAACTCGAGCCTAGAAGTAAAACTTTAGTGCCACTTGCAACTGTCGCTCTGTGTTGGCGGTCGAAGACACGACGCCGAAATAGCCCGGCCCATCCGGCAGGTAATTGTCAGGTGCCGAGAATACCGGAGTATTCGTGACATTGAATGCCTCGGCTCTGAATTCGAATCGCATCGTGTCCTTAACCGGGAAGGTTCGGAACAAGGAGAGGTCCAGATTTCTTCCCCAATCCGCATGCAGGCTATTGCGGCCCATTGTTCCAAAGGTTCCAGCGGGTGGATCGGCGAAGGCATTGACATTGATTGGATGCAACTTATCAAGTGGATACGCGGGAGTGCTCTGGTGAGGATTGCCTACTAAGTTGGCACGCTCAACACCATAAAAATTGTTGATGTTAGAGATCCCATTATCGTCCTGAACGTCATAGCGGGGACCGCTATTCAGAGAGATGATCCCGTTCAGTTGCCATCCGCCAATTATGTAATCCAGGACGCCGTTGTTGGTATTGAATCTTTGTCCCTTTCCGAATGGCAGTGGAAAGATAAAGCTGGCAGTGAAAATCTGTGGGAGATCGTATCCAGCGGGTCCGCGATCAATATTCAAATCGTACGGATTTTGGATCTCGCATCCGGAGTCGTATCCGTCGCATCCGGTTGTTAGTGCTTTCGACCACGTATAGGCAATCGTGGACGCAATTCCGGAATGCAACTTAATCTGCGAGGAGACTTGCAACGAGTTATAGTCGGTGTGAGACAAGCTCTGCGTATAGGGTGTAGGCGGAATATAGGAGTACGGGGCATCTCCGCCTGGACTGGTGAGCGCGTTGGCCGTGATACTGGTCGCGATTCGTGCGTTTCGAGAGCCTACATAGTTTAGCGTTGCCACCACACCGGTCGTTAGCTGCCGTTGGAATCCCAAGTTCCATTGATCTGAGTACCCGTTCTTGAGGTAAGGATCAGTATAAAAGTTGGTGTTCAACGGTGAAAATGGTGATGACGCTGGCCCAATAGGAGAGCTCCCGAAGTTGAAAGGATCTTGGGCTAATCCAGTGGGTGGCCCATAGAGGTTGAAGCCGCCTGGCGCACCGACAAATGCTACGTTCGGCCAAGTCTGCGTGTAGTTGGACTGGTTTTCGGTGACGGCGGCCCAATTATCATAAAATCTTCCATATCCGCCGTGCAGCACTGTTTTCTGTGTCACTAGATAGGCAAAGCCAATTCTTGGTTGAACATTATCGTAGTTATCATGAATAATCTTTCCGTTTTTCGCGATCGTAACATTCGGAGGCAGTGTTCCTCCAGGAATACATGGCGCTCCCTGCGTGGCCGAGCAAGCTGGGGCGGGCTTCTGCAGAATATATGTCCCATTTGCGAAATTAAAGTCGCCCGTAATGTCGCTGCCATTGGATGCCTTCCCTTGACGAGGATTGACAGTGATGTCATAACGGAGGCCCCAGTTGATTGTTAGTCTATCGGTCGGACGCCATTGATCCTGGAAATAGGTTCCGATGACCTTTCCGCCATGGAGCAACGAGTACACATTGTCTACTTCGGCATAAGCCGGGACGCCGAGTACCAGGGAAGCCATGGAGTCGCCGGTATTCGAGTCAAGGTTGCCATCTTGTGTCTGTGTTTGGGAAAAGTCGTTCTCAGAGCCGTAGAATGGCTGTTCCCATCCATCAGTCGCCATGCTGGCGCCCATTCGGAAACTGTGCCGTCCGATGGTCTTGGAAAAATCGCCCCTATATTCCCAGATATTGGAGTAGTGCAGCTTGCCGACATAGTCGAATCCCGCGAGGTAGTTGTCAACTCCCACCGATGGAACCTGGTTACCACCGAAGGCCGCATGATTGTAAAAGTAGTTTGCGAATCCAGATTTCTGATAAAAGTCGGACGGTGTGTTGCTGAAATATGGTGTGCGGTTATTCTGCGCGGAAACGCGGCCGAATGTTAGCTGCAGAACGGAACTTGAGCCAAAAGTGTGAGTCCAGTTTACTGCGATGTTGTAATTGGAATCGTCCGTATTCGCCACTACACCCGGATAACCGCCAGATCCGGTGATAGGTTCCCAAGCTTGAGTCCAGCGAGCGAATATCCGATCGTTCGCACCTAATTGCTTGTCTAGGCGTAGTGAAACTTGATCCTGGCGCGTTATGTTGGGGGTCGTATCGCGGCCATTGAATTGTGGATAGCCGGGTAAATTGACCGGGGCAGGGAAGAATGTCTGGGCATAATAGACCATTGTGGGGTTAAGCATTGAGGCCGGAATAATGTTGCACGGAGTGCCGGTCCCTTGCTGGATTCCATTCGCATTTGCTGGCAACGGAGCTCCCGAAGCGTCACACATGAACGGCTGAAGAGTAAACCCCGTTGCATTCGGTGGCTCATTCGGATCTTGAGGGACTGAGCTGAACGGGTTGTAAAGCTGTGTGCCTTGACTGTCCAGATTGCTGAAGTCGCCGGCCAGTTGCGCGGGAGTCGGAGTCCGGAAAAAATTACTGGATGCAGAATTCTTACGATACCCCTCGTAGGAGCCGTAGAAGAATGTTCTGTTCCGGCCATTGTAGTGTGGCAAAAGCACCGGCCCACCGACGCTCGCACCAAACTGGTTTTGCTTAAGCGGAATCTTCACCGGGTTGAAATAGTTTGCGGCATCCATTGCGTCGTTTCGTAGATATTCCCATGCGTCTCCGTGAAATTCGTTCGTCCCCGATTTTGTAACGACGTTCACGATTCCACCCAGGACTTGCCCGAACTGAGCTTCGTCGTTATGGGATTGAACCTTAAACTCCTCG
This sequence comes from uncultured Acidobacteriota bacterium, assembly GCA_963817855.1. Classification (GTDB taxonomy): domain Bacteria; phylum Acidobacteriota; class Terriglobia; order Terriglobales; family Acidobacteriaceae; genus JAKAAZ01. The sequence goes on from CAWFQA010000001.1 coordinate 1,688,972, forward strand.
ATGTCATCGAGGGTCGGTTGGACCGCGTATGTGTCCCGGATTGAACCATAGTTGTTGATGCCATCCAGGAGATACATGTTGCTGCGGTTATTCTGTCCGTTGACGGAAGGAAGGACCACGGTGCCGATTGGATTTCCTATACCGCCGAATCCGGCGTTCCCTGTTACGTTGACGGGGCTGATTCCGGGCGCGAGCAAGAGTAGTTCTGTGAAATTGCGACCGTTCAGAGGGAGGTCATTGACTTCAGCTCGACCGATCACCATTCCAAGCTCGGACGTAGAACTCTCGATCTGAACAGAGTTCGCAGCGACGGTGACCGTGCTGTTGACTGCTCCAACCCGCAGCGTGAAATTGATTGTGGCAGTTTGATTTACTGCGAGGTTGAAATCGGGCGTTTTCGCGGTTGAAAAGCCTTGCATCGAGATCGAGTCCGAATACGTTCCCGGACTGATATTTACCAATGAATAGGCTCCGGTCCCATTGGTCTTCGTTACCTGCTTGAACCCGGTCTGGGAATTTGTCAGGGTTACTGTCGCGCCCGAAACTGCGGCGCCTGAAGCGTCTCGCACAGTGCCGTTGAGAGCGGCGGACGCAGTGCCGACTTGGGCTGACGTGTCCTCGGATATGGCTAAAAACATGGCCACAGTCAACATTGCTAAGCTGAGCATCCTCAGATAAGGCTTGACCCGGTCGTTCATAGGACCCTCCGGCCGATATGGTGCTAACATGGACCAACCAATCGCACGGCGAGGATGCTAGCAAAGCCAAATACGGCTGTCAAGACGTTTCTGTATCCCCGGATTCAAGCGAACGATAAAATGAAATATCCCTGTAGAAACCGCCTGAAACGTGTGTCCACCCGGCATCGAGGCCTCCTTCTTCCGGTCTGACGTCACCCTATTAGGACAGTTGAACATCATTGACCTGCAGGAAGTGATTTCATATAATTCGTATTCAATGTGGCTGGACCAATGTAGTTGAATGACTGGACAAAATCAAATGAGACAGATCGTACTGGAAGCGCCGGGTAGGTTTGTTGAACGGGCGGGTTCAATCCCAACCATGACTGAGGGGCATGCCCTGGTGCGCATGGAGAAGGTAGGCGTTTGTGGAAGCGACTTTCACGCATTTGCAGGGCGCCAGCCGATTTATACCTATCCTCGGATTATTGGTCATGAATTGTCCGGGGTGGTGGCCGATGTGCCGGCCAATGATTATGGAATCCAAGCTGGAGATCGCTGTGCCATTGAGCCCTACATGAGTTGCGGAAAGTGCAGGGCATGCGTCATGGGTCGAAACAATTGCTGCGAAAATATTCGCCTCTTTGGAATCCACGTAGATGGAGGGATGCAGGAATATCTTGCTGTCCCCATCGAACTCTTGCATAGATCCGATCGCTTATCGCTCGATCAATTGGCATTGGTGGAGACGCTGGGAATCGGCGCACACGCCGTGAAGCGGAGCGGCTTGCAAAGCGGCGAACAGGCAATCGTTGTAGGCACTGGGCCTATTGGAATTGCGGTGGCACAGTTTGCTTCTGCACTGGGTGCCCACGTTCACACCGTTGAGAGGAGTAATTGGCGCAGGGAGTTTGTAGAGCGTATGGGGTACACATCATCGGAATCTGCGGAAGGGCAACAGGCCGATGTCGTCTTCGACGCTACAGGAAATGCCGTTGCAATGGGCAACAGTCTAAATTATGTAGCCACGGGAGGCACTCTCGTTTATGTGGGGCTAACGCACGATCCAGTCTGCTTTGACGATGTGTTGTTTCACCGCAAGGAAGTGAAAGTCGTCGCCACCCGTAATAGCGTGGGGCAGTTCCCACAGATTATTCGACTCATTGAAGAAGGTTCGATCGACACTTCACACTGGATTACAGATCGCCTGCAACTCTCCGAAGTTGCTTCGCAATTTCACTCTCTTCCTACCCGCCAGACGCTCGTCAAGGCGATTGTTGACGTCAACCAAGCCCAATAATTCGCGCTCTGATTGGAATGTCTCTGTCCGCTCTCGGCATTCGGGTCCTCCAATCGATCGTAGTGAAGACCTTCACCATCTGTGATTCGTGAATCAAGGCAGCGCAGACGCGCGGCGACTCAGTCTGACGTTCTGCACGACTGTTGCCCAAGTTCAAAAAGGTCTCTTCAGGGTGATTTTGTAGACGAAAGCATCCCGGCAGGGCTTTGTCTTCGGTGTTGTGAGCACCAGCGCTTTTTTTGTGAACTCCCATTTGATGGGCTCGTCGCTGCCGAGCATCTTGATAGACTCAATCTCCGACGGATACAGGCCGGCCCAATCCTCACCGTCTGGCACCAAGCTAGTAATGGCGGCTCTGTCTCCGGGCCACGCAAGGATCGTTGCATATAAATATTCATTCTTGCAGGTGAAGCGAATATCCTGGGGTGTGTATTGCAGTGCATTGTCCTCATTGAAAGCGCCGCTTTTCGTTAGCTTTGTGGGGCCTTCAGCAGCGACAAGCCACGGGCTGGTATCGTAAATCGCCTCGCCGTTGACCCGTAGCCAGTCTCCAATGCCCCGCAATCGTTCTTTGGCCGGTTCAGGAATGGTGCCGTCTGGCTTCGGTCCTACGTTTAGCAGCAGAAATCCATTTTTGCTGACGCGATCCACCAGGCCGGTTACAAGCTCATTGATGGACTTAAAGCCGATCGCTTTTACGTATCCCCAAGCGCTGCCCGCGTCTATGGTCGTGTCGGTAATCCATTCGGCATAGGTCATATTCAGCTCTTGCCCCAGCTCCAGGTCGTTTATGCCCACCCCAGGTGTGAGGTCGTGCCATTTATATGTAACGGTCACTTCCTTGCCCTTCGCTGCAGCATGGTTGAAGTAATAGGCCAGAAACTGCTTCTTATACCATTCCTGGATTAACTTCAAATCAAAGTCGAACCAGATAACGTCGGGACTATAGTGATCCACCACCTCAATCAGCTTTCCCCGCCACGTGTCCAGAAATTTCTTATCCGGCAATACTCCCGGCTCATGACTTTCGCCATAGAGTCCTGCATAGCGTGGATCGCCCACGTCGTATCGCTTGTCCCATGTCGGAAAGTAGAACCAATGTGCCCCATGGTGGAACGCCGTGAAGAATTTCATATCTTGTGCCTTGATGGCCTTCTCGAGTTCGCCCACTACATCCCGTTTAGGCCCCATTTTTGCCGCGTTCCATTGTGAGTATTTCGTATTCCACATCGCAAAGCCGTCATGATGCTCGGCAACTGGACCGGCAAAGCGGGCACCCGCATTCTTAAACAAATCCGCCCACTCATCGGCATCAAAGTGAGTGCCGGTGAACATCGGGATAAAGTCCTTATATCCAAACTTCTCAAGGGGCCCATAGGTGGCTATCTGGTGCTTTGCGTCATCGGAGTTCGGTTTGGTGTACATGTTATGGGCATACCAAGTCCCATTCTTGCCAAAAGCGGGAACCGAGTAGATACCCCAATGCGTGTATATTCCGAATTTTCCGTTCCGCAGCCACTGAGGAACTGCGATATTCCGCAGCGAGTTCCACGAGGCCTCAAACGGTCCGCTGCCATTGACGGGATGACTCGGCCTTTTACATCCGATGCGATTGCCAGCGGGTTAAGCAAAGAGCCTGCAGAAAGAGCGATACCGCCTTTGAATAGATCGCGTCTGTTGTACCTGTTAGTCATATTTTCCTCGTGATAAGAGCTTGCATTCTGGGATACAAGATCGGATTGCGTGGCGTAACTCATTTGAAGTCTCGGCCATGACCTCTGACGGTCATCAACTTACGGGTTGTGGTATACCTCGCGCATCGCTGACCAGGAGGACTTGCCTGGCAAGGGGATCTGCATGGGATCTGTCGCCGCCAACCAATCTTGATTGCGGGGCTCGGCCGCCAGTTTTTCCATATCCTTCTTAAATGAGCGGCCCGTGTACTCGTAATAGCCAAACAAGTAGTAGCGGTCATCATCGAGCTTTTCCAGGTAGATTGAGAAATTATGCAAGTGGTATTTAGCTAACAAGTCGCGCACGCCTTGATTCGAAGCGGCGTGCAAAGCTTCGTATGCACTGATTTGATCCGGTCTTATGCCGATTACCATGCCGATCCGTTGAGTTCGATTGGCGTGGGTGCGGCTTAGAAAAGCAATCGCCGGTAAAACCACTCCGGCTGTAATCAGAGCTAGTGAAAGTCGGTTCATGAATTAGGTCCCTCTTGACGGTCGCACATGTGGTTCCTTGTCAAGCCATTGTTTCGGAAACTCCTTGGTCAGGCCCCATGTCCCCATCTCAAAATTGACAAAGCCGAGTTTCAGCGCAGGAGATTCTGGCCGCACACGAAAGTCATATTTTCCAGGGTCAATAAAAAGTGGATCGGCGAATGTAGAGTTTCGATCCCATCCAAGGTCTTGCCATTCTTTCAGGTTGTAGCGGCGGGGGTTTCGTTTGCCTTCTTCGGCGCGCAATTGATCTACGACTGCCTGGAATTCGCCCTTAGTTGAGTAGAAGCAATTGCGATCCACTTCCTGAAACCAGGGCCCAGTTGCGGGCGGAGCGATCACCGAATGGAACATCTGGGGCCACCATGGCCAGCCGGACGGCCATTCCGCATCGCCGGGGTCCATGACAGTGATGTTGCAGTAATAACGATCGTGATTGAAGTTGTTCCCCACGTGAAAACAGGGAGCTGCTTTGGACATGTACCAGATATTGTTGTATACCTCGCGATAAGCCCCCTCGCGCCATTTCATGCTGACGCCACCTACAGAAATGTTGTTGTAGATTTTGTAGTTCGAGGCTCCGTCGTCGAGGTCTAGACCCCACCCGGATTTCTCATTAAAGAAATTGTTGCGGACGATTACCGGCTCCATCGCGTCCACCAGAACATCCCACGCATCAATGCTGCGGTCGGTGGTATATGGACCGTGGGACTGTGCAAGGCTCCAGGCACGATCTCGGCCCCAGGCATTGAAAGGGCCATGGTCGCTCGTCTCGCGAACCGTATCGTGGGTCTGATTGAACTCAATCACGTGCCCACCCCAGGTGCTGTCGCCGATGCAGATTCCTGCCCGCGGCATGTTATAGATCAGATTGTGGCTGACAGAAATTCTCTTGGCGCGTGAGATATATACGGCGGCGATCTGCTTACCGTAAAAGCCGCAGTCATGCACCAGATTGTTGTGAGCCACGCACTCGTATGGAAATGCACGTTGCGTTCCGTTGGTTTTTTCCAGGTCTCCAACAAAGCACATCGCACTGTCACCGGTCTCGGTGAACTTACATCCTGAGACGGTAAACGCGCGGTTGTAATTGTTGACAAACACGCCGTTTCCGCCCACTGCATCGAACCAGCAATCTTGGATAGAGCACTTGCGCGTGCCTTCGGCAAATACTGGCGCCACCGCGATGAATCGACCAGTCGCTGAGAGAGGGGACGTCATACGTACACATATAAGTGGTTAAGGTGTGCGCAAACCGCACCCCTCTTATCTGGATGTTCTCGACCGGATTCTCCTGCGTACCTTTAAAGCGGATTACAGACTCCAATTGAGGTACCTCGATCAAAGAAGTTCCGAGGTCGACTCCGGGTTCGGGAAAGTAATAGAGCAGATTTTGACGTTGATCAAGAAACCATTCCCCGGGCGAGTCAAGCTCTTCGAAAACGTTTTCGATGAAATAGCGTGATCGACTACCCACTACGGCGGGATTCTTATTCCACTTTGCACCGATCTGTTGGCCGCCCTCGCCGAACCATATGGAATGTGTTGTGTAATCGATGCCTTTCAATTGCCACTGCAAATTTCCCCAATATGCTTCTTGAAAAATGTTGATCTCGGCATCTGTTGGATTTGACCAGTGCTTGGTGGTAAACGTGGCGGGATCGAATCGCACACCACGTGGCGCTTCTCCGGCGAAAGTCATGTCCGCATCGACTCCCTGGTACGGGTCCGGCGTGTCATGGAGGATCGGCCCGGCAGCTACCAGGTAACCAGACTTGCCTGGGTCGGAGGGATCATAGTTTGGATAGCGCGCACGAATCTGACGCTTACCATTGACAAACATTTGGGTGAAGTTCAGTTCCCTGGGAACCGAGGCTTTCATAATCCCACTTTTATAAGGCACCCAATGAAGAGACAATGAACGTCCACCACTGATGACAACGTCTTCTCCGGGCTGAGCCGCATAGATCACCGGAGCATCAGCAGTACCCGAGTCCAGGGGTTCAAAGGTCAGCGGAGACTGAAGGTAATAGGATCCTCCGCCAAGCCTCACGTGAATAGGCTGTTTCCTGAGAGCTTTGGCCTCTCTGGCCGCTCGTTGCGCTCGCGAGATGGTGACAAATGGTTGTGTCTGTGTTCCCGGACCGCGATCATTTCCGGTGGGCGATACATAGAACTCATTGCTATCGGGCGCTTGTGGTTCGCCAGCTACCGTTTCGGCGTGCAGATTGTTCCTGAAGCTCGGGAAGAATCCCACCGGCCGCGATGGCCGCCCCGCCTGTCAATTTTAGAAATTCACGTCTGCGCATAACACCTCGATATTGGACGAACCAAGTCTACCCACCGCATGTAACTTCCTCAAGGGATCTCTTACAGAAAAACTGCGGGTTCTTTTGGTGATTACTGCTTCCGAGTAGGTCAAGAGCGACTTACCGCTGGGTCTCTAGGTGAGCTTTCAAAGTCGGTAGGCAGCAATTGCTGTACTTCGGCATACGCTCTGCTGCTCATCCGCGGATAATTCGCAGACAAAGGAGCGGAACGTATTGATCCAAGTTTGGTAGCTCCCAGCAAGCTTAAGCACCGGCCAGTCAGAGCCAAACATGAGCCGCTTCGGTCCGAAAGCGGACAGGACGACATCAAAATACGGTCGCAGCATGTCGGGACTCCACGTGCTCCAATCTGCCTCGGTCACCATTCCTGAAATCTTGCAATAGACATTTTGTCGTTTCGCAAGATCATTCATGCGTTCCCGCCAAGGCGACATCACTCCATCTCGAATCCGCGGTTTTGCGATGTGATCAATGACGAAGACTTGCCCGGGATGGCGATCCACAAATGCGATGGTCTGCGGCAAATGGCGCTCGAAAATCAAGATGTCATAAGCCAGTCGGTAGCTTTGCAGCAGGTCGACTCCGCGATTGAAATCATCGTTCAGCATATAGAAGTCATCGGGCTCATCGTGCAGAACGTGCCGAACAGCTTTGAGACGGGAGTGATGCACCAGGCGGTCCAGGGTTAGGCCGGCGTCGAACTCAGCGAGTGGCACCCATCCGACCACTCCGAGGATGAATGGATGGTGCTCGGCAAGCTTGAGCAGCCATTCCGTCTCTGCTATCGTCTGCCGCGCTTGTACTGCTACCGTCCCTTCCACGCCTGCCTCGCGCATGAGAGCCTCAAGCTCCGGAATAAGGAAATCTCGACGGAGCAGCGTCATCGTGTCGTCCATCCAGACGTAGTCTCGGGCGTTGTACTTCCAGAGGTGATGGTGAGCGTCGATGGTCAACTAATAACTCCATTCCTTGTCGAGGACTGGTTCCAATATTCTGCGAACTTCCGCCAGGAGATTCGCATCGTATGGTTTTTCGTGGTCTTCCACGTTCCGGTACACCGTTTCAGGTTTGGAGGTACTAAATAATGTGGTGGGAATTTCTGGATTCTGGCTCGAAAACTGCAACGCGAGCTTGCTGATCGAAGTGCCTTGGCTGCGGCAAAGTTCGGCAGCGGCGCGGAAGTGACTTTGCTCGTCGGCGCTGGCGGGATGCCATACGGGCGCGCCGCGATCAGTCAGCAGGCCCGACGCAAATGGCGAACCGTTCACAATGCCGATTCCTTTTTGCTTAGCTAGGGGCAACAGTTCTAACAGTTGGGTATCGTTGAGGCAGTAGTGATTGTGAATGAGGGCCGCATCGATATCGAGCGATGTAAAGATTCGCTTCCACAGATCCATTGGATAGATGCCAAAGCTTACATAGCCTATTCGCCCCTCCCGCTTCAATTCCTGGACGGCGTCGTACCCCTCTGTTAGAGCCCATTCGGTATGTCTTCTATTCTGGTATTCAATGTCGTGGATGTGGATGATATCGAAATACTCAACGCCCAGTCGAGCCGCGCTTTCATCGATCGAAGCCCGGATGCGTGCTCGCGAGTAGTCCAACGTGTCCTTGCCATATTCGTTTGGGTCGGTGTATTTGCCAACTTTAGTGGAGAGGAAATAACGGTCGCGAGCAATCCCGCGCAGGGCTTTGCCGAGAACCGTTTCCGACCGGGTGCCCCCGTACGCCGGCGCAACATCAAAATAGTTGATGCCGCAATCGAGCGCAGCATGGACCGCTGCGATTGCCTCAGCTTCATCGACGGGGTGGAATACCCCTCCGAGCGAGGATGCTCCGAAGCTGAGGCGGGATACTTGCAATCCCGTTTTGCCAAATGAATTGTATTGCATTAGCGTCCCACCGTTCTGAATGGTTTTAAGACTGTGTCATTGAATTCCCGATAGCGAGTACCACAATGGCGGCAACAAGAACTGAAAGGCCCGCGAGAAGAATTCTCCGAGATCGCGGCGGCGCTCCCCTCCACTCTCCAGTCATAAAGCCAAAAATGTTGGCCACGAGGAGTGTGAAGGCCATGTATACAGCCCACCCAACAGAAGTGCCCAGGCGACCGAGATAATATGCGCCCATGCCATATGGGATTGTCGCGACAAACCATATGACCCCCATGAGCACGCCATTGAGCCAGTCATGAACTGCATCGGGGCCGAAATTGTTTCGCCAGGTTCCTCGCCTGATCTGCAACCCACCGAACCACAATAGAAGCGATGCGGTCGCTCCCCAAAAGACGGGCAACCAACTGGCCAACGTGGAGAAAACTGGGCTCGCGCCCAACTTTTGCGCTTCCTGCCCAATTTGACTGGTGAATGCGAAGCCGAGATTTGCGCAAGCGCTGAGTACTCCTGAAGCCACGCATACCAGCAAGGCTCCGCCGAACCCACCTTCGCTCGCACCGTCCCCGGTCGCGCGTTCCCGAAGGAAGCCTCCTCTCCCGCAAATCACCACGCCAGCGACACATCCTGCGATGCCGATCAGAATGACCCGACCCCCAGACGTGAGGAGATCGGCCGGCGATTTCACCAGAAAGGGAAGAAGGGAACCAACCGCAGTATTGATCCCCATGATTGTTGCAAAGCCCACCGACATCCCTGCCATCGTGACGCCATAGCCAAACATAATGGAGCCCACTCCCCATCCAAATCCGTAGGCGGCAGCTTTTAGCACGGCCGCTGCGCCGGCCGCTTGCACCGCTTCTGTCCAACCAGGGAGGACAAATGCGGCCATGACGAAGGGACAGATCAGCATCATGACCAGGGTGGAGGGTATATAGATGTTTTCTAGCTCGAACCCCCGGCGCTTCTTCAGAGGGACGGCGAGGCCTCCGCCAGCTATCGCGGCAACCAATACCAACGCGAATCCATAAATCGGTGCATGCACGCGAATGCGCCTCCCGTTTAGCTGCGGTTCCGTCTATCAGAAATATGCTGGGCGGCAAGCCAAATTGGTCCAGCCATATTTACATGCGGATTCTATGGGGTAGTTATCCATCTCGTCAAGCGAGCCTCGGAAGCCGCTGTGGGCCAAACCTCAACCAAGAATCTCCATTTATGAATGGATGAGATTTTGGGACAGATTAGTTGAACCGGCCCGCGCCAAAATCGGCGCGCTTCCAACTGTCACTGATAAGATCGCTGGGAAGCAAATCGACAGGAGCGCTATGACATATAAGCCCAATCGCCGCAGCTTCCTCATCGCCGGCGGACTTACCGCCCTTGCATCAACCAAAGTGCTTGGAGCCAATGACACGCTTCGTATTGGAGTCATCGGAGCCGGAGAGCGGATGCAGACCCTCCTCAATTGTGCCGCCAAGGCCGGGCCGGTTCAGATCGTGGCCGTGAGCGACGTCTATGCGCCCCGCCGTGATGCTGTCAAGGAACTCTCCAACGGCATTGCCACTACCCATGTCGATTATCACGAAGTGCTCGAGAAGGACATCGATGCCGTGCTTATCGCAACCCCGGACCACTGGCATGTCCGCATGGCGGTCGCTGCGTTAGCCGCCGGCAAAGATGTTTATCTGGAAAAGCCGGTCACCCATACGATCGAGGAAGGTGCGACGCTCTCCCACGCGGTTCGCTCCGGCAAGCAGATTCTGCAGTGCGGCATGCAACAGCGTAGTTGGGCACATTTTCGAGATGCGGTCGATTTGATTCAGGGAGGAGGTCTTGGACGAATTACCCAGGTGAGGACTTACTGGTGGCAGAATTATCAGCGGGACTGGGCGCCAAAGCCTGTCGATACGCAGGCTCTCGATTGGAAGCTTTGGCTCGGATCTGCTCCCGATCAGGCGTTTAGCGAAGAAAAGTTTTATCACTGGCGCTGGTTCTGGAACTTTGGCGGCGGGGCCATGACCGATCTTTTCGCTCACTGGATTGATGTAGTGCATTGGGCCATGAAGTCTGATACTCCGCGCGAGGCACAAATGCTGGCGGACAAATACATGTTCAAGCAATGGGATTGTCCAGACACGATACAGGCGGCATTCCGCTACCCCGGGTTCGATGTAGTGTACGAAGGCATGATGAGCTCCTCCATTGATGATGGCGGTCTTGAATTTCGGGGGACGGAGGCAACGCTGAAGATCGACCGTAGCGGATTCGGCGTCTATCGCGAGGACGTGCAACGCAGCCAAAATCCCGTTCTGAAAGAAGAGAGCTTCCGCGATGGGACGATAGCCCACATGCAGAACTTCCTTGAGTGCGTCAAGACGCGCAAAGAGCCGAATGCGCCGGTGGAGACAGGGATTGCCTGCGCCCGTGCCGGTCAGATCGCGAATCTGGCCTATCGCCGCAGCGGTCAGATCGCATGGCCGCCCAAGACCGCGGCCGGAGTGTAACCCAGCGTCTAGAGTAGGTTTGATCACGGCTCGATCGTTGAGCGATGCAACCAACTTAGCCAATTTGCTGTTTAAATGCGGAATTGACTGTCTGCAGAGCAGGAGCTCTACACAATGGGGAGGAGATTATTCCCGTTGAATCGTATCGGCATGCGGTCGTGCTACGTTTATTTCTGTAGTTCCAGTACCTTCGATTGCCTTTATGGCGGCGCCAAGCCGTCAAACTTCATAAAACATTCAGCCAAGTGCGATTTCAGCTCGGATTCGGCACCTTGGCAACAGAGGCATGCATGACTACTTCGCGACGTAAGTTCCTGGGGACGACTATTGGCGCCGCCGCGCTGACCATGGTTCACCCCTTGGCTGATGCAGTGGTTCGGGATGATCAAAATGCAACACCGTCTTCAGCGGCTCCTGCGCTCCTCCGCGTGCATGCGGGGCCCAATCAAATCGTCAACTCTTTCGAACCCGAGAAAGCCCTTGCGACCTCGATGGACATTCAGTCACGCGAGGCGATCAACAGAATCTATACGCCTGAAACCGTAAAACTCTGCCTATCCGCAGGCTGGGGACCGATCAGCTATCGCCTGCATACTCCGGAAACGATCGACTATTGGCACTGGAATCCCAAGGGCCAATGGACGGACGAAGCTAAGCAGCGCGGATACTTCGTGGGCAGTTCGGAACTAGGCGAACCGATTCGCGATTCATTCGGTTACAGTCTCCCTCACCGCGGCTGCACCCGCAATGGCGGTACTGACCGCGGCTATTCCCGCCTTACCGACGGCGATCCCACCACCTTCTGGAAGAGCAATCCATACCTGACCCAAGCCTTCACCCACGACGATGACTCCATGCATCCGCAATGGATCATCGTGGACCTAGGCGAATACTACGACGTGAATGCGATCCGCATCGACTGGTGCGAACCAAGCGCCCGCGACTACGAGGTGCAGTACTGGGTCGGAGCCGATCCCATGAACTGGGAAGAGCCGGCGATGGATTCGACGGGTCAGGGCGGCGATTATCTTCCTGTCTCCAATCAGGCGATGGGCAAGTGGGTTCGCTTCCCCAAAGGCGTCGTTCACGATGGCAAAGGCGGCAGCGTCACGCTCAAGCTTTCGGACGATCTCATTGCAACGCGTTGGGTTCGCGTCGTGATGACGAAGTCGTCGAATCAGCCAGGGCCGCACGGAACCGACGACCATGCGCCACCGTGTGGGATACGCAATCCACGAAGTTTACCTGGGCAGATTGGAGGCGGGAGGAAAGTTTGCGGATTTTGTGAAACACGCAGCGGACGGTCGCCGGCAAACCGCTACCTATTGCTCTTCCACAGACCCGTGGCACACCGTCCAGAGACCTGAATCCGCGCGGAGACCAGACCGGCTGGGACATCTTCTTCACCAGCGGCATTACCAACGGCTTGCCCGCCCTGATCACCGTTCCGCTGATCTACAGCGTTCCCGAAGACGCCGCTGCCATGGTCGCGTATCTGAAAAAGCGCGGCTATCCGATCAGCTGGGTTGAAATGGACGAGGAAGCCGACGGCCAGTACTACATGCCCGAGGACTACGCCTCGCTCTACATCCAATTTGCGGACGCAATTCACAAGGTCGATCCCACTCTTAAGCTGGGCGGACCGGTGTATCAAGGCATCAACCAGGATGTCTCCGTCTGGCCTGATTCGCGTGGAGACAAATCCTGGTTCCGCCGCTTTTACGATTATTTGAAAGCTCGAAACCGCGAAGGGGATCTGACGTTCGCTTCTTTTGAAATTTACCCCTTCGACGCCTGCACCATGAAGTGGGACGATCTGTACCGTAACCGCGAGCTGACACGCAAGACGCTCCAGTCCTTCCGCGACGACGGCCTGCCAGCCGCAGTTCCGCTCATGAATACCGAAAGCAATCTCAGCGGTTCGCTTTCCGTTTACATGTCGGATATTTTTTCGGCCCTTTGGCTCGCCGACAACGTCGGTAGTTTTTTCGCCGAGGGCGGCGCGCTATACGTTCACTCGCCGATCGAACCCAGCAGCATCGAGCATGGTTGCCAGGGCTACGCGATCTGGGGAAACGTGCTTGACTGATCGCGAAGGAAAGATCATCAACTACTTGGCTTTTTACCACGCCGGTCGGATGATCAATGAAGAATGGGTCACGCATCGCACCGGCATGCATCATCTCTATACCGTCGACGTCGGAATCCAGGACGCCGCCGGCAACGATCTTGTAACCAGCTATGCGGTTCGGCGACCGGACGGCAATTGGGCATTGTTGCTGATCAACAAAGATAGAGAAAACGCCCATCCGGTTCGACTCGCTTTTGCGAGTGGTGGCGCCACCGGACATTTTTCGGGCGCAATTCGCGTCGTCACATTCGGCAGCGAACAATACGTCTGGCACGGCGCGGATGCTTCTGCTCACGCCGATCCGGAGTTGCCGCCCGTGGTTTCCTCAGTCGACGCCTCTGCGCAAACGGTGTTCACGCTCCCCAAAGCGTCAGTCACCGTCTTGCGGGGCGAAGTCGTGGGTCTCACTACATAGCGGGAATTCGTCGAAATAAAAATTCCAAGCTGGATTTCTCCTCGCTGCTTCGCTGGCGAAAGGAGCAGGACATTGGCAGACCCATCTGCCGCAGAGAGCTACTGCCGTCGCAGACGGAACTCGGTTCCGATCGCTGCGATGGTGTGGCTGTCGAGCACCTGGCACGCCCGAGGGAAAACAGTCGATTCCTCAACTTGGATATGGTCGGAGTAGAGTTGCTGGAGACGCGCGGTTTGCGCCAGCAATTGTCCCGCCGCCTGCGAATCTAATCCGCCCGACTCAATGCAGGTTGAATAAAGCTGCTCGACCGAGTCATGCAGATCATTTGCTTCGCGGTGATCCTGCTCGAGCCTGCCAATCTCTTCGAAGGACTCTCCGGCAGATTTACGCAGCCTTGGAAAGAGCGATTCTTCTTCGTCCGCCGTGTGGCGTTGTCCACCGGTCCGAAAATATTGCAGTGCCGCTTGAACCGCACTCCGCTCCTCGTCGGTGAGCAGCCTGCCTTGTGCGCGGTCAGCCACCACACACAGAATATCGAGGAAGACCTTGATTCGCTTGTGGCAGTCCTTCAGCATGCCGATCGGGTCGTCAAATCCACTATCAGGTTTCGCGCCAATCTGAATCACCATGGTTTTCCTCAATTCTTGAAGTCCTTATAATTGTCGTCCATTTAATTGATTCGTGGGTTCATGAGCCAGTGAGACAGCCGCGATCATCGTCCGCGCAGTGACCAATGTTCCAGGCTGCTAAAATTTCCCGATGACACCCGAACGCACCGATATCGCGACCGGCCTTGGCAGAAGAGAAATGAATTATTCTCAGATGATTTCCGGCGAGGCAACACGAGAATGACGACGTCCTGCGCTGCCTTGAAAGACGTGCTTGTCGTTTCCTGCCAGGCTGCTCCTGGGGATCCGTTGGAAAATGTGGACGCGCTTCGGCGCATCGCGTTGGCTTGCCTTCAGGGAGGGGCAGGCGGACTGCGACTCAACGGAGCGGAATGTATCGCTGCGATTCGGCCCGATACAAACGTCCCAATTATAGGTTTGAAGAAGGCCTATCTTGGGGGTCGGCTGCGAATCACACCGGACTTTGCAGCGGCCGCAGAGTTGGCACACGCGGGCGCGGACATCATCGCCCTTGATTGCACAGATCAAGTCTGGCCGGGCGGCGAGCCGTGGCAACAGTTGATCAAGCGCATCCATCAGGAACTGCATTTGCCGGTGATGGCGGACATCGCGACGCTTGAGGATGCACGCGCGGCCGCAGCCGCCGAGGCGGACATGATCGGCACCACGTTGTGCGGCTACACCGAGCAGACTGCGCATGCTCACGGTTTCAGCTGGTCTCTGCTTGCGGATGTGATTCGTGAAACAGGCCGCCCAGTCGTCGCGGAGGGTAACATCTCCACACCGGAGGAGGCGAGACGAGCGATCGCGGCTGGTGCCTGGTGTGTCGTTGTGGGATCGGCCATCACGCGGCCCGGAATCATCACGGCAGATTTCGCTCGCGCTATGCGGCGATGGCAGAAGTCCGGCTCCGCTATCGGTGTCGACATTGGCGGAACGTGGATTAAGGCGGGATTCGTCGATCAAGAAGGATGCATTCGCTTTCCGGTGCGGGTTCCGACCGGCGCGCGCGGCGGTCGGGAAGCGATCGCCGCCGCCACTGCCGAGGCAATCGATCAGGTGCTGCGGTCTGCGCGCAAGGAAGGCTTCGAACCGATCGGGCTCGGAATCGCCAGCGCTGGAGTCATCGACGTTTCTCGCGGCACGGTGTTTGCTGCAACGGAAAATCTTCCCGGATGGACCGGTTTTGATCTATGTGGATTCGCTGAGAAGCGGTTCCATCTGCCAACCTGTGTCGAAAACGATGCTCACGCGGCGGTATTGGCTGACATGCATTTCGGCTTTGCTCGTCATTTGAAGAATTTCGTCGTTATTACCATTGGCACCGGCGTCGGAGGAGGCATCGTTGTCGATCGCAAGCTGATCCGTGGCCAGCACGGATTTGCCGGTTCGTTTGGACATACAACAATTCGACAAGATGGACGGCCCTGCACCTGCGGACGCGCGGGATGCCTGGAAGCGTACGTCTCCGCGTCGGCATTGGCGCGGGAATTCAAAGATCGATCCGATGCTCAGGTGGATACCAGGGCACTCACTGACGCGGGCATGGCATGGAGGGTGAGCCAGCTCGCTGACGCTCACGATCCAATCGCGCGGCAGGCATATTTCGCCATGGCAGGATATCTTGCCGAGGGCATTGCCAGCTTGTTCAATGTGGTCGACCCGGAGGCAATCATTGTTGCTGGAGGGCTGCTTGAAGGCAAGCCGTGGTTTACTGAGGATGTCGAAAAGCAAGTGGCACAAAAGCTGCACTTCGGAGCGCTTCGCAGGCCGCGCATTCAGCTCGCCGCCACAATGAATGAAGCAGGTATTTTGGGTGCTGCGGTGGCAGTATTCAACGCACAATAGCCGGTAGAAGACGTGTTGTGATCGGCGTTCAAAGATGAAACCGGCAAAGGGGTTTCGGTCAAAGTGACAACTTACCTGCTCCTGGGTATCACGTTCGCACTCATCTCGGGAATTATGAACGGGATATTCACGCTGCCCATGCGATACATGGGGCGGTGGTCGTGGGAGAACGTGTGGGCTTTGTTCATCCTGGTTTGCTGCGTAATCATGCCCATCGTGTTCGCATGGACCACAGTTCCGGACTTCGCAGTTGTGATCGCGCAAGCGCCTCATCGTGCGGTGATGGTGGCGTGTGTTTTAGGATTTGCGTGGGGATTTGGCGCCATCATGTTTGGTCAGGGGATCAGCGCTGTCGGAATTTCCATGGCCAATACACTGGTGCTCGCGATCAGCGCATCATTCGGATCGTTCATTCCTATCCTGTTGTTGGCGCCCGAACGTTTGCATCAACCACAAGGGAAAGCAATCACGCTGGGAGCCTTGATCGGCATTGTGGGGATCGCGTGTTGCGGATACGCCGGCTTCTTGAAAGAGAAGAGTCAAAAGGGCGGCACAGAAATTGCTCGTGGAAAAATGGTGGGTCACGCTCGACCCTTCGCGATCGGACTGTTGCTATGCACCGGATCGGGCCTTCTGTCGGCTGTGTTTAATATAGGCTACAGCTCTGCTCAACCGTTGCTGACGACTGCAGTCAGGATGGGGCACAGCGCGTTTGCCGGATCGAATTTGATCTGGCTATTGATGCTCGTTTGCGGTGCCGTGCCGAATTTGTGTTTTTGCGCCTACCTGTTGCAGAAAAACAGAAGCTGGGCGAAATACCGTCAGCCGGACTCTGGACATCTCGCCATGCTGGCGATTCTCATGGGATTATTGTGGGGCGGAAATATTTTTGTCTACGGATTCGCATCCCCGGCGCTGGGAAAGCTTGGACCCGCGATTGGTTGGCCACTCACCTTGATCGTAGGCCTGGTCATCGCGAATATTTGCGGATTTTGGATCGGGGAATGGAAATTCACCCATAAGAAAGAGCAACGGTGGATGGCGGCCGGCCTGACCGTTTTGCTACTGGCGATCATCACGCTGGGATGGTCCAGCACGCTGGGCTAGGTTGCATATCATCGATTTGCCCGTATCGATGCTGGCGCGACTCAGCAGCGACGGAAGTGGTAAATTTCCGTCTTTGATGGTTTATGATTCCGCAGGGATTTTCGCTCTTCAACTCTGGAGGTTCATTTGAAACATCTTCGACGCGTGCGTGTCTGCCTGTTTCTGTGTTCAGCCCTTATTTCCGCTCAACAATCGCAAGCGACTTCGCATCGCGATTCGTCGTATGACGTGGTAGTGTACGGCGCCACGGCCAGCGGCGCAATGGCGGCAATCGCTGCTGCGCGGGAGGGTATGCATGTGGTGCTGCTGGAACCAGGGGCCCATGTGGGAGGAATGTTGACCGGCGGCCTGTCCGCCACTGATGTGGGCAATCCCAATGTGATCGGCGGAGAAGCGCTGGAGTTCTTCGAGCGTGTCGGCAGTTACTACGACATGCAGCAATATGGTCAGAAGGTTTCGTGGAGATTTGAGCCCCATGTCGGCCAAGCCATCCTGCTTTCCATGTTGAAGGATGCGAAGGTGGACGTTCGCTTCCACGAGCGTATGGGTGAAAAGGACGGAGTGCGAAAATCCGACGGCCGAATTACCAGCCTAAACACGGAAGATGGCAATGTTTGGAAGGGCAAGGTCTTCATCGATGCGACGTATGAAGGCGATCTGATGGCTGCCACCGGTGTGTCGTTTGCGTGGGGAAGAGAAGGCATCGCGCAATATGGAGAGAGTCTGGCTGGAGTGCGGGCCGAGACTCCGGGTCATCAATTCAAGTTCAAATTGTCTGCCTATGGCGTGGACGGAAAGCTTCTGCCGGAAATCAGTCCGGCGCCGATGGCGCCACCGGGAAGCGGCGATCACGAGGTTCAGGCTTACAATTTCCGATTGATTCTGACACAGGATCCTGCCAACCATGTCCCCTTTCCGAAACCGGAGAATTACGATCCGCACGAATACCAACTGCTCGCAAATTACCTTCGCGGATTTCAGCAACAGTATGGCCGGCCTCCACGGTTGAATGAATTGACGAGCCCAGTCGGAATTCCCAACCATAAAGCCGACCTCAATAACAACGGACCTTTCTCGACCGACTACATCGGCAAAGACTGGACGTTTCCAAATGCCTCCTATGCGCAACGAAAGGCGATCTGGCAGGACCACATCGGCTACACCAAGGGATTCTTCTATTTCCTGGGCCATGATCCCCAGGTGCCTGAGCAATTGCGGAAAGAGGTGAATACGTGGGGACTCGCCAAAGATGAATTTACGGACACCGATCACTGGCCGTTTCAACTCTACGTTCGCGAATCGCGCCGCATGGTCGGGGAATACGTCATGACGCAAAAAGACGTACAAACTGAACGCAACAAAGTCGATGCGATCGGAATGGGGTCATATAACATAGACACTCACAATTTTGAACGTGTTGTAACGCGGGATGGAAGCGTGCAGAACGAGGGGAACACGGAGGTCCCGGTGCAGCCGTATCAAATCCCGTATGGAATTCTGGTGCCGCGAGCGAAGCAGGTTAGCAATCTGCTCGTTCCCGTCTGCGTTTCCGCCAGCCACGTGGCCTATTCGTCATTGAGGCTGGAGCCGCAGTACATGATTATGGGGCAGGCTGCGGGCGTCGCGGCAAGCATGGCAGCGCGCACGGATCTACCCGTGCAGGATGTCGACATCAAATTGCTTCAGGAAAAGCTGCTTCGCCAAGGAGCGATCCTGGAGCTTCCCGTGCCTGCGTTACGAAATGCGATCCGTTAGTGGCCCCTACCTTGAGCGGTCCTCGTTGCTTTCAGGATGGTCATGCACTCCTGATTTTTCTATTGTCGCTGGTCGTGTGATCGCGGTCTGCATTTGGGCTGGTTCGGCTATCAATGCATGGCGAAGCGCACGGACCAGTCATTTCTGTTGGGGTGGCTGTCGCTCCAACGCCTTGGCCCAGCACGATCGCACAACAACTCGAGCAGCTTGTGATGCGGGCGGCGGAACAGACGGTAGGGCAGAACAGCATTCGGTTTCCGTTATTCATCATTGTCCGACAGGAACCGGATTCGATGCGGCCGTCCTACGTGTTTTCTTCTCCCTTGCGGCACGGGTGCGATCTCCCCGTTTGAAATTCCTGAAAGAGCAATTCGAAGCGGCAGATTCCTCGCGCTGTAACGATTGGAGTCCCACCGGCACTATTCACTGACGGAAGGGCCTTCCGAAAGCGCTTACATTTTTACTCCAGTGCTTCCCGTTCAAGTTGCCCTTTAGTCGTCGGTAGCCTCCGAAGGCTTCATCTATGCGAAGCTTCGGCGATTTGCTCATGCAACTGAGGAGAACAAAATGTCAAAGTGGGATGCGCTAAAGAATCAGCCTAGCTTCAACGCCGACAGCACGCTGCTGCTCACCGACGGCAGTGTGATGGTGCACGAATTTCAGTCGAATAAATGGCACAAGCTGTCGCCGGACGCAAATGGAAGCTATGTCAACGGCTCGTGGTCAGATATGGCCCCGATGCTGGACAATTCAGCCATCCCCACGTCCTCCGGGGGTCCAACGTATGCGCCGACGTTTTTTGCTTCGGCGGTATTTGCTGATGGGCGAGTGTTTGTTGCCGGAGGCGAATACAACGGCAGCCAATCGACGGCGTCCGATATGCTGAACGCGGAGATCTACGACCCTGCGACCGACAGCTGGAAAATTATTTCCACACCAGCTGGATGGACCGGCATTGGCGATGGCATCTCCTGTGTGTTGCCGGATGGACGGCTTCTGCTTGGCAATTTCAATTCCACCAGTACAGCCCTCTACGATCCCGACACTGATATTTGGGTGGCGGGCGGCGGTGGTGGTGCGAAGAATGATAGCTGCAGCGAAGAAACCTTCACCCTGATGGCCAATGGCAACGTGCTGACAGTGGAATGCTCGAGCGGCCAAAATGCGGAGCAATATATTCCTAGCAGTGACAAATGGGTGGCTGCGGGCGCAACCGGCAAGGCGCTTCCGCAGCCTTGTTCCGGGTTTGTGGCCGAGATCGGTCCGGCACTGCTGCTGCCCGATGGCCGCGTATTTGCAGTGGGTGCCAGCGGAAATACCGCGCTCTACACCCCCGACCCAAATCCACAGAACGCGGGTACCTGGGCCAATGGTCCCACGTTAGTCGACAGCAGCAGCAATACCATGTTCCCCATGGATGCGCCTGGAGTGCTGCTGACCAATGGTAAGGTGCTGATTGCCGCCAGCCCTGCTCCTCCCTGCAAGTATCCGGGGCCAACGACATTTTTCTTGTACGACCCGTCGACGAACAAAGCGGTCATCGAGTCCGACTCCGGGAACAGTGGCAATGCATGTTTTCAAGGGCGTTTCCTGCTGGTGCCCACAGGTCAGGTATTGTTCTCCAACAGCGGCAGCGATATTCGTGTGTACACTCCCGACGCCGGCGGCGATGCCAGCTGGAAGCCAGCGCTCACCAATGTTCCAGCTACGCTGGTGACGGGACACACGTACGTGATTTCCGGGACTCAGTTCAACGGTTTATCTCAGGCATGCAGTTATGGCGACGACGCGCAGATGGCGACCAATTATCCCATCGCACGGCTGGAGCAAAGCAATGGGACCGTCAAGTATCTTCGTACTTCGAATCATTCCACCATGGCCGTCGCAACGCAGAACAACCTGGTCACCACGCATCTCTTCATCCCCAACGACACGCCCACCGGGCAATGGAATCTGCGTGTCATCGCGAACGGTATTGCGTCGGATCCCATCGCGGTCACAGTCGGGAAGCAGGACATCTTCTTCCTGATGGATCGCAGCACCTTTGGCAAAGGCGAGATTCAAGCCTTGATCAACTTGAGCGGATCGCCCGCCGTTGTCGATGATGCTATTTTCATAGTGGCGGAAGGTTACAGCCGAGACAAGATCGGCGGCGCGCTGCCGACCATCCCGAACCCGAACGGGGTGATGCAATTCAAATCGACCGGTGCACCGGTTCCACAGGACCCCAGCTTGCCGTCCAGTGCGATCCAGCGATTCACGTTTCCCTTTAGTGTCAGCTTTACGGATACTTCTGTCTTTACCGGCGCCACCCAGAACGTGGCGATTAGCGCCAGCTTCGCAGCTGATGGCACCACGCAAACCGCGTCGGCGGTGCTGCAGTTGCTCGACACGCCTGATCCGCATATTGAGCATGGCGACGTAGCGGCTGGGCAAGATTGGTACTTGAGCGTGGATATGCGTGTGTTTCAACTGACAGCGGGACAGACGCGATTCGCCTCCTCGGTTGCTACGACAGGCTCGGCCAAGACTGTCGCCACGACCTTTATCCAGAAAGCGCTCGCGAATCTGAATGCAGACCCAGGCGCACTAGGGACTACCTTCGACAGTCTGCCCCAGGATGAAGACAGCTCTGCATTGAGCCTGGCGCCCACCGACGGAAGCGGCCATGCGGTGTACAACTTCGCCATTGCCCGAGTGCGCTACCGCGATATACAAGTGGCGAAGGGCGTGCGCTGCTTCTTCAGAATGTGGCCGGCGCAGCAAACCAACTGCACCTATGACACCACCACCACATATCGTTCGCACACTTCTGGGACAACGAAGGTACCGCTGCTCGGCATCGAGGGAGACGAAATCATGACGATTCCGTTTTTCGCAACGCCGCGTGTCGCCAATACAGCGAGTCTCACCACCCAGGCCGACACTTTCAACGTGCACGACATCCAGCCGGATCAGTTCGGCGCAGAAGTGGATATGTACTATGGCTGCTGGCTCGACATCAACCAACCAGCCGATCTGCGATTCCCCCCGCGCATGGTGGGCGGCAATCCGGGCGACATTCCAGACGGGCCGTTCAATGGATTCAGCCCGCTGGTTTCCATCCAGCAATTGGTTCGCAGTCAGCACCAATGTTTGATCGCGGAAATCGCGTACGATCTGGATCCGATCCCAGCCAACGCGGATCCGTCCATCTCCGACAAGCTGGCGCAGCGTAACCTTGCGTTCGTCAACGTGCCGAACCCCGGCGTCGATACGTCGCGCATCGCACCACAGACGTTTGAAGTGCGTCGCTCGCCGATGACCCTGAAAACTGACAATCGGCCGGACGAACTGATGTTCGATTGGCGCAGTGTGCCTGAGGGCACCACCGTAAGCTTCTACCTGCCGGGCACGACGGCTGCAGCAGTTCTCGATTGGGCAGGGAAGATGTACACCACGCATAACATTACCCAGGTGGATCCACACACCTTGCGAATGCCAGCGGCAGGCATCGGATACCTTCCAGTGCCACAGGGTACGGGTCCAAACTTTGCCGGGCTCATGTCGATCGAACTACCGGACACGGTTCACAAGGGCGATCGCTACGATGTTCTCGTGCGGCAGGTGACCAGCGAGCAGTTCTACACGCGCGGTCGAAACAATAACAAGGCAGGCGGACAAACGATCAACGTACGGTCGTACTCCTTCGCCGCGAGTAGTACACAGGGCGGCGCTTCAGCCTTCACCTGGCGCCGTACGTTCGGCACCTTCCAGGTTTCAATTCCTGTCAGCACCAAAAAAGCGCTTCTGTTGGGCGAGGAGCGGTTGTTCGCGGTGATGCAGTGGATTGGGCAGTCCATCCCGACCGCCAGCCGCTGGTATCCCGTATTCCAGCGCTACCTGCAGCAACTGGGCGGACGCGTGACGGGCATGGGCGGCGATCCCGGCACGATACTTCCTTCGGGCAATGGGGATGTACCCGGCCTTGGCACGACCGGTGGCGGCGTTGGTGGATTGGGTGGTGGCAAGGGAGCGCATGAGTCGACAGGCAAGGTCGTTGGCTTAATCTACGATCACTTCGGCGACTTCGAAGGTTTCTTGTTGGAGGTCACCTGCGACGAAGTGGTGCGATTCAACAGTAAGGAGCGTCGGGTAGAGTGCCTGGTGCGCGAAGCCTGGCAACAGCGCAGTACGGTGATTGTGGTCAGCGGTGCAGGAGACGCGCATTGCCCTGTGACGATCGTCATTGGCGGGGCCGCGGGTTGCTGCTAGAAATCAGTCGCAAAAATGCGGAAGGCGGGGCGCGGGCGATTCAGCTTGCGCTCCGCCCCTTTCGTTTGCGCGGATGCACTACAACGCCCGTCCATGTGCTTTTCGGGAAGGGCGCCAGAGGTCGCCGATCGCCATATCAAATCAGCTTGTGAAGGTTTGAGAAGGCGTCCATGACGGTTGCGGTGGTGAACAGGCGATTCTGATCGCGGAAGAGTGGATCCGGATCTCCCGGCTTCCACGGTTCCAGACAATCGCGCCGCGTCACTCGCAGCATGGGACGGCTGCTCCAGCTTCCGTCGGGCGCTTGATCTTCAACGAGCTGATCGACCAGCGGCCACACGTCCTGATCTTTCGCAATATCAGGAAGCCACAGCAGACTAGAGAGCAGAAGCGCGGACTCAAAGGGAGTTTGCGGACGCGTGCGCAGCAGAGTTTTTCGAGTCACACTCAGATCGATGTTCAGCCGGACCGCCTCGAACAACGACAAACTTCTTTCTGTGCTATACAGAAAAGTCGTCCACCAGAACGACTTCCAAATTCCGGCAGAGGTTCTTGTGTTCAGGACAAACTGCAGGCCGCGATTCACGGACTCATTTGTCATTGGATATTTCGTGGTCAGCGCCAATACGGCCGAAGGAGTCACGTCAGGATGCGATTTGGCCCAGGTTCCAAGATCGGGGCGGCCCCGAAATGTGGCAAACCCTCCGTCTTCGCACTGGAAGCTTTCAAGGCAAGAATAGCTGGAGTCAGGCACACTTCGGCCCGCAGATGCGAGGAATAGAATTGCCAACGCTGTCGAGTCGGCGTCTGAATCGACGTGTTCGTTATATCCCCATCCGAAGTCGGGGAACATTTTCCCGGTCAGCCATTGCGAAGCGCGGGCGGTCGCGCTGGACGAGCGGTCCCTGTGATGAATATCGAGGCTCGTCAACTTCCCGCCGACATACGCAGTTGTCCAGGTCGACGATTGTCCCGGCGGCAATTCCCAGTCGATCCAACTTCCGTCCGCACGCTGCCGGCTCAGGATGTAGTCGACAGACGAACAAAGCGCGCGTTCCAAATTCTTTTTGCGAGTGCTATGCATTGGATGTGGCTGCAGCAGTCGGATGAGGCTTCAGATAAATCGTGGTGTACTCTCGTTGCTTTTTCCAACCAAGTCCCAGGTAGACGTGTGTGTTCACCTTGGTGACGCTCATCTGTCCGGCCAGGACTTCCAGTTGGTCTGTATAGGATTGCGGGTTGATGTTGCGCAGCATCAGCCATTCCAGGCAGCAGTCTCGGGCCTGTGCATCTCCCTGAAATAAACAGTGACCGCAGAATTCGATCTTCACGTCTGGAGGAGCGTCCGCGCCCTGTTCAAACCCAACAGAGAATACGGCGGACTGCGTAGGATAGGCACGATCTTCTCCCAGCATGACCCGCGTATATTCCCTGAACGGTTCGACGGATTGCCTGCCGGCGAGATGTCGAAGCAAATTTTCGTAATAGGACACGGGGTTACCGTATCCGCTGAGATAGATTCTGCCGTTGGGATTTTCATCCTGCTGCAATGAAACTGCCATCCCAAGCGGAGTCATTTTGCCGGCGAGTACTTGTCGAAGTTGCTGGTGCGTCTTCGTATCTCCAAAGGACGCTGCGAAGTCTTCGAATTTTGCCCATCGCTCGCTGGGCGTACCGTTCTTGCCATTGATATAAATTTTGACTGCTGATTTGCCGCCCGAAGCAAAACCCGCACCAACCCAGAAGTTTCCTCCGCGGTCCGGGTCGAGGCCGCGAGCGTCCACAGCGGACGTTCTGTGAATCAGGTCAAGAATGGAATCGAGATCTCCGTGCAGTTGCAGCAATGCCGAAAGTGCGCGAACGGTCTTGTCAATGAATTCGCGGGCTTCGGAATGCGACATGTCAGGATTGCCGGACTCGCTTAAAAATTGCAGCGGCACGGTCGGGTGGCCCAGGGCGAGAGCGAACTGGATGGGCGTGCCATCGAGGTTCAATCGCGAGGAGCGAGTTCCCGGCTTGACCGCACAGTCCAGGGAAGTTCGGCAAATCAGCTCATACGCCTGATATAGCTGTGCCGACGTTTCCTCGATCCCAACTTTGGAAATCAGCGCCTGCAGTTGCCCTGCGACCAGTTCATACCAGGAATTCTCGACGCGATCGTGACTTCGAAGGTCAACTTTCGTGGCCACCGAAATCCTCCTATGCTCTCTTTGCTTTGTGTTCGGGCAGCGCTGCCTTCTTCCAGCCGGCTCGCGTATGTTCAGGCCGGCCGGCGGGTCCATCATCCGCTTTCACGAGTTCAAGCGTGATGCGAGCAGGCGCGTTCGCCTGGAACAGCACGGCCTGACCGGGTTGAAGCTCCAGGCTGGCAGGCTCAAAACCGCTTTCGGAGCAGAGGACCTTCGCCGGGCTCGGTGGGCGATAGGCTGTCTTTCCGAGCTTTGGATAGCCAACCGTGATCTTGCCTTTGGCTTTCGCGTTCAATCCGTTTGACGCGGAATATGTTCCGGGCCGCAGAATGACAGCCGAGAAGATGTCCTCGCCTTTCAGTTCGCGGCTGTCGAACTGATTCTGCTGCCGGGGGTCCTCGGCAGCTTTGCTGGCGCGTACTGCATAGCCGCCGGCGCCCGCCGACACGTGGAAGACCGCATATCCCTTTGGGTTCAGCTCGAATGTGGTTTCCGCCTTGCTGCCGTCTCCCTGGCAGCCGCAGGTTGTGGGAGTAGCGGAGGTCGCAGGCGCAGGCAGGCTGGTGTCGAAAGCTGCGAGATCGATATTGGCCTGCGCGACCGGGCTGTTCTTATCCACGTTGATGTAGAATTTGCCGATGCTCTCGCCGCCGCGGTAGACGACGCCTCTGTATTGGCCAGCTTCCAGAAAGCGATGCGTCACGCCTCCGAGCATGGTGAGTGAGCCGCTATCCAATCCGACTTGCGTAAACAGATTCTGGTCAAAAGTCATTTTCATGGCTATGCACCCACATTCGCTTGGACGATCATTTCTTGTGAGTCAATGGTTGCGGCCAGGTTCCGAATGGGAATCTTGACCGGAATGAGGCCCCCGCTCGCGGGAAGAATCGGGAATGGATCCTCGAATTGAAAGAGAGGATACTTGCTGGCAAAATAGTCTGCGATCGCAGTCTCCAGCAGACCAATCAAGCCGAAAACATTCCCCAGTAAGTTGGAAAGCCATTCGGCGATGCTGGTTGTAATACCGAGCAGGCCGGTGATCAGGTCGACGATCGGCCCCAGGAACGCCATGATCAGGTCAACCGCCCAACCCGGCAGCCATGACGGGAACAGATTGTGAATGGCGTTATTAATGGCATTGACCAAAATGTTGTCAATGGTGGCAGGCACGTCGATCAGCGCGACATTTACCCAAACCGGATCGATATAAATCTGCCATTGGTTGGAATGTCCGTTCAGCTCCGCATCCAGATCTGTCCAGCCTGCGAGGCGTGCCGGATCGACGTAGTATTTGGGCACCAGATTTGCCTTCAGGTCCGTGATCTGCGATGTAAGGCCGGAGAGGTTCAGGTCCACGCAGATGGGACCGCCGATGCAGAATCCGGGGAAGCCCACGAGACATCCGTTCCATGGATCGGGAACGATGCAGAAGCTGGGAATGCAGAACCCAGGCAGGTCAAGACACAATTTAAAGTCGAGAGTCCCGAAGACAATGTCGACGTCCTGCAGCTCGAAGGTGTTGTCGTTGTTTAACTGTAGATTGCCGCCAGACAGGTGCACGCTGACGGAATAGCTTGCGGAGAACGGCCCGAAGTTGGCGCTATCGGACTTTGTGAAGCTGAAATTCTTCTCCACTTCATTGAACAGTTGTTGAAAGGCTTTGGCAGATGCTGCGATCGTGATATGGCTCATGGCGCCACCGTAATCGAGATGAATACCTTCAATTGATCGTCCTCAATTGCAGGGTTGTTGGGTATGGGAGGATTCGGGGTGAGCTGCGCCGTAATGGTGGCCAGGCTCAGCAGCGGCAGGTCGAACAGCATGGTGGATATTGGAAAGATCAGCTTTTCCTTCAACATCAATTCGAAGGTCGTCTTCAGATAGCAGTTGATGTTCTCGGAGAGCCCCTTCGGCTCAATTCCGACAACATCCACGCTGTCGACGATTCCCACTAGAGAGGGCTTTCCAGCGATCGACTGTACCGTGACGTGCGCCACCACGTAGGCATCCAGGCAGAAACAGACAAGTTTGCGCGTGGGTGGAACCACTTCCTGTGGCTGCCGGACATTGGTCGCGTCACCGTAGTTCGTTGGCGACGGCAGGAAGCCTTTTACGAATTCGCTCGGGCAATCCATCCCGCCGCAAATCTTCACATGTATGGCGAGATGCTGCGCGGCGAGCGGCGGACTCAATGCCGGTGGAAGCGTCACTAGATTGCCAGGATGAAAATCCACCTCGGCCTTGACTAGTTCCACGCAGAAATTAAGTCCTACCGGCGGCGAGTCCGCGCCCAGAATCGGAACCGGACTGACGACCTTGAAGAGCGGATTGTTGTAGTGGGTTACGTCGATGGTATGTGCCACCGGGACACAGGCAAGTTGTGGATGATCGCTGACGTATTGCGTGGCGTAGTTGAACCACGACGGACGCTGTCGCATGACGTGTTGCGCGACCAGGTTGATACCGTCCTCGTGCACGGCAGCGTATAGGTCGCAATTGTCGGTGTATCCCATAGTCACTCCCCAGGAATCAGCGGACTTGGACAAATCTACAATTCAAGTTCTCGACGGCACTCAGAGATCGGTGATTCTCGCTGAGTCCATCTTCACTGTGCTGATAGTGCTTGGGTCGCCGAAAGCGTTTCACGCGATCCAAACTTTTCCTCAATCGCACATCCGTTCTCCAGTTTGTAACGTTCTTGCGTCAGCGTTCACTATCCAGCCGTAGAGGGTTGCGAATATGAGATTGGCGAATGATCGGAAGTACCCGACCCGTTCTTATCGGAATGATGACGACTTCGCCTTCTTTGGAAATTCTTCTCTCCCGGATCTATCAACACGCAACGCAGCGCGATTCGGCGGAGAGTTCTCTGTGACTCGGCATGCAACTCCCGCAGAAAGCATGCTGTCAGGTCACGCGATTGCATCTGCGCGGACTGGCTTTATACAAGGCAAACAGGATTCCGGGGTCACGTCGTCTCCGGTGACGACCGACAGTGAAATGGCCAGCGAGCCTGCGTTTTGCTACCGCGCGACTTTGTTCGACTGTGTGATGGATTATCTGGATCGACAGGATCGAAGGGCCGCACAACTTCAATCATCCAAGAGCGCAGAGTGAGGCAAGCGTCACGAACATAACTATTTGTACGCAGTTCCTCCCGGTGTAATATTGGGGCCTAGGCTTCAACGGACTCGGAGGAACGGTGCGTGCAATTCTTCGCTTTTGACGCATCCTATGTCGAAAAGCTTCGATCGGGTGACGCTCGAGTCGAAGCGCATTTCGTGAGCTATTTCAGCGAACTCATCCGGTTGAAGCTGCGGTCCCGATTGAGTTCCAGCGAAGCGATCGAAGACGTGCGCCAGGAGACCTTTGCGCGAGTAATCGGCTCGTTGCGAGCCGAAGGCGGCGTCCGACAGGCGGAGCGGCTGGGAGCCTTTGTGAATTCCATTTGCAATAACGTCCTGCTGGAACATTATCGTTCCAAACGCAAGAAGGAATCGAGCCTGGATGAAGAGCCGGAAACGGTCTTCGTTCATCAGGGGCCCACCGCGCTCAACATGCTGGAAACCCAGGACACATCCAAGACAGTGCGGAAAATCCTGAGCCAGCTGACGGAGCGGGACCGGAATCTCCTTGAGGCGGTGCTGCTGGATGAGCGCGACAAGGATATTGTCTGCGCAGAATTCGGAATCAACCGAGAATACTTAAGGGTGCTGGTCCACCGCGCAAAACAGTCGTTCAAAGCCTTGTACGTACAGCAGGTAGGCGAAAAGGATTTGTTTTAACGAGAATGTAACGTTTTTGCCAGTTTTGGCACTATAGATGCAGGATGTGATTGATGAATCATCAAGATGCGACACAGACCATGGTGGTCGAGAAATATGTGCTCAACGAGTTGACGCCCGAATTGCGTGCCGAATTCGAAGAGCACTATTTCGAGTGCGCAGAATGCGCGATGGACCTGCGCGCTACGGCCGCATTTCTGGATGCGGCAAAGGCCGAATTCAAGGCTGCTTCCGCTACAAAACGATTGCCTGTAGCTGCCCCCAAAACGAGGGGACCATGGCTATGGAGGCCTTCCATTGTCACGCCGGCGCTGGCGGCCTGCCTGCTTTTCATTGTGTATCAAAACACAGTGGTCGTTCCACGGCTACACCAGCAGATCGCGCAATTCAGCTCGCCAGAGGTTGTGCCCTCGGTCTCACTGATCGGTGGGGCCAGCCGCGGTGGTGTAATCCCTTCGATGACTGTTCTTGCTGGCCATCCGTTCGTATTGCTCATGGATATTCCGACGCAAGACCGGTTCTCTTCCTATACCTGCTCGCTATACACCCCCACTGGCAAGCTCGCATGGCAGGTCCATGTGTCGGCGCAAGAAGCAAAAGATACAATTTCGATCACAGTGCCGGCGGCAGACAGGATGGATGGGAAATATTCCCTGCATGTGCAGGGAAACACAAGTGCTTCCAATCCACAAACTCCAGTCGACCTGGCGCGGTATAGCTTCATACTGAAGACCCCGAAATAACATTTGCGCATCAAGGGAGTGGATATGCAGTCCAACGCCAAAAAAGTGTTCTATTACCATGCCGATGCCAATTCGCTGGGTGGATACATCAAAGAGCCACTTGAAGCGGTCATTCCGGATGTATCCTCACTCTCTCTGCCCGCTGTGGGTGGATATGTAACACATCGCTCGAAATCCTTGAATTTCAAAGAGATCGTCACCTGTCGCTCCGCCTATACACGGGTATCCGGCCATGCGATCGGTGAGGATGGTCCCTGGTCGACGCAGGTGACCGCAGTGGTCGAAGGGTTGAATATCCTCGAAATTGTTACGGCAGAGAGAATTGTGTCGCAAATATCCGTAGAGCATCCACGCGAGGGGACTGGGGTCAGCATCTCCTTTGCGGGCAGCCGTTTCGAGGGATTGCGAATTGGGGGAAGGGAAGTCTGTCCTCGGCTGAACTCGCGCTTGATGGGTATCGGCTCGGAGGCGGATAATGATTCCTTGCCGATTTTGTGGCCTGCGCTACTGCAAGCAGGGCACGGGCAGGCCCGCGAAATAGTCCGAAGCGTGAGCGGGAAGGCGAAGCGAAGCGGCTACGAATGGGCTTTGCAGCGGTATGGGTGGATGGACGAGAAGCGTGAGCAGAAAAAAGACGGATGTGTTCTATGTTCCCTGGTGGATGGCGTAGAAGGCACAGTTCCGGGCAAGACGATCGGCCACTTCGTGGAAATTCCGGATTTTGGCAGAATTTTTCTCGGAGAAATACTGGCCTTTCCCCACTCGATTCAACTCACCATGGTTCGGGCCGAGTTAGGCTGCAACGTTCACGGCAAGGTCAGCGCATCTTCAAGTCACATCAACGGCAGCACTATGCCTCCGTCCTAGCGAGTGGACTGCTGGCCGCTCTCGTCCTTTCAGGCTGCCAAACGAAGATGCACCTCTCTCCTGAGGCCACGTACCAGAAAATCCATGCTGAGTTCTTGCGTGGCGAGTTGGGCAACGCGCTCCGCGATTCGGAAGAGGCCCGCAGAGAGTTTTCCCCGCGAAATAAGAACTGGGACATCAAATTCCGCCTTCTGGAAGCGGAGGTCCTCACCTATCAGGGCAACAGCCAGCGGGTGGTGCAGTTACTTGGGGCCTATCGTCCAAGCCTTTTTGCGGCTGCCGATATTGAGATCAAACGGCAATTGCTTTTAAGTCTGGCAAATACCCGCCTCAATCAAGCCAATCAATCCAATCACGAATTGCAAACCGCGCAACAGCTCTGCCGCGAAGATGATTCCGCGCTGCAGGGAGAAGTGCTGCAAACGGAAGGACTGATTGAATTCCACCGCGACCAGCTCGATAGCGCTTCGGATTCATTTGAGAGAAGCCTGGAGTTTGCCAGACAGCATGGCGATAAGTTTCTGGAGACAACTGACCTCATGAATCTCGGTATGGTCGCCCTACATACCGAAGAATATGACGAAGCCCTGGCGAGGTTTGAAGATGCATCCCTGATCGCTCGATCGACAGGTGCGCGGTTGGCCCTGGAGCTAGCCCTGGGCAACGCAGGGTGGGCCTATTACAAGCTAGGAGACTTTGAGAAGTCTCTTTTCGACTTTCAGCAGGCAGCACAACAAGCCAGGGAACTTGGTTCCGTCCATGACCAGATTGTCTGGTCGACAAACACAGGTTTGTCTCTCTATCGGCTGGGAGAACTGAAATCGGCCGAGGCGAACTATCGTCGCGCCTTGAGCGCGGCACAAGCGGTAAACGACAAGGAATTGATCGCTGCCACCCACACGGAACTAGGATTTCTTTTTTTTCAACGCCGGCAATTCGATCTGGCGGAGCGGCAGAGCCGGGACGCACTTCAGGCTGCCCATGCCTGGGGCAGTCATTCCGCAGTGGTGGATGCCTTGTTTCTGCAGGGTCTTCTATCGGCTCGCGGCAACTCGGGCCCTGACGCCACCGCTCTCCTGATGCAGGTGTATCAAGATCCGGTGACCATGCCGTCGCGTCGTGAAGAGGTCGAGAATGCGATCGCGAATTACTATGCCAGGATCCACAATACGCACGCGGCGGAGGTCTGGTTTAAGAAATCCGTGGATACCTTTGAAGCGCAACGTTCATTTCTCAAAGACGATGAGATGAAGCTACCGTTCTTTGCAAATGCGGAATCTCTGTACAAGGATTATGCGCAATTTCTCATAGACTCCAATCGTTCGCGAGATGCGTTGCAACTGCTGGATAGAGGTCGCGCGCAGACGCTGGAAGAAGGTCTCGCAATCACAAATGACCCGTACCGCGTGGTTCATCAGCGATCGGTAAATGCTGAGACAGTTGCTCGAAAACTGAACGCAACTATCCTGTTCTATGCGCTTTGTCCGGACCAATCTTATTTATGGGCGATCGATGGCCATCACACACGCCTCTTTCGACTTCCCGGCCAGTCGGAGATCGACTCGCACGTTAAAAAGTATCAAAGAGCCATTCTTCGATCGAGTGATCCAATCCGGCAGAAAAATGAAGACGCTCGATATCTTTTTGATGCCCTTGTCGCTCCCGCGGCAGCGAAGTTAGGCAAAGGCGCGAGCGTCGTAGTGATCTCAGATGGAAGCCTGGATAAATTGAATTTTGAAACCCTTCTTGCTCCGGGAAGGGCCGGGCTGCACTATTGGATTGACGACGTCACCATCGTGAATACCAACGCTATACGATTGATCTCCGGATTGGATTCGCAGAATGACGGCGCAGGCGGCAACGGGATGTTGTTGATCGGTGATCCAATTTCGACCGGCCGCGATTATCCAAGGCTAATGAATGCGGAGTCTGAGATCCACACGATCGAAAAGCACTTTGCTCCGGATCACGAAGAGGTACTGACCCGTGCAAGAGCTGTGCCAGCGGCTTATATCGCAGGCCAGCCAGGCAACTATTCCTACATTCATTTCGTTGCCCATGGTACTGCGAGTCGATTGAGTCCTCTGGATTCTGCTGTAATTCTTTCGGCACCGACTGGGCATCCGGATATCTTCAAGCTATACGCCAGAGAGATTGTGCAAAAGCCACTGCACGCCCGCCTAGTCACCATCTCAACTTGTTATGGTTCCGGCCTCCGTGCCTATGCGGGAGAAGGGCTTGTTGGGCTTTCCTGGGCGTTTCTGCGCGCGGGCGCACACAACGTCATTGGAGCTTTATGGGAAGCTAGCGATGCGGCAACTCCGCTGTTGATGGATCAGCTTTACGGCGAAATCCAGGCTGGCCAGGAGCCGGATTTCGCGCTGAGAACTGCGAAGCTATCTTTGATTCATTCTCAGTCGGTGTATCGCAAACCTTTGTATTGGGCACCATTTCAGCTGTACGCGGGCGGTTGAGAACTGCTGCATCTTGGTACGACCCGCACGCTTTTGCCCGCGGATGATATGCCCTTCGAACACGGTGGTGCTCGCTTCAGATCATGGGGCCTGGCCACAACAAACTGAATCCCACTGCATCCTGGTAGCAGGCGGCGATTCTCAAGCGCCTTCTCCGTGCTTTCACCCGCCGAGTCCGCTGAATTATTTTCGCGCGAATGAAACGCGCGCCACCATTTTCGCACCATCGTTATGAACAGGGTTCTGCTGAATATTCGTTCACTTCGGATTTAGCCCCAATTGCAACGAAAAATGCGGCGACCGCGCGCGCTCCATGCGTGCGAGGCCAGGCGTGTTTGTGCATTCACCGCGACCACAGCCAGACTCTGCACGGAGGAAATCATGGCGAAACTTACGAGCAATGAGTCAGCGGCCTTAGAAGCGGTGAAGACGCACAGGCTGAACTTTTCCGGACTGGTGGCCAGCAATCCAAATTACTTCGGCAACCTGAAGGACAGCGAATATCAACCTGTCGTTTCAATTGCGAACGATGTATTTTACGAGCAAGTGACCTGCCTGGGATTCAATCCTGTGACCAACATTCTGGAAGCGGTGGTGCAGGTGAACCAATCCACTGGCTACAACGGCTCGCTTTGTCAAA
Organism: uncultured Acidobacteriota bacterium; assembly: GCA_963817855.1. Taxonomy (GTDB): domain Bacteria; phylum Acidobacteriota; class Terriglobia; order Terriglobales; family Acidobacteriaceae; genus JAKAAZ01. The sequence goes on from CAWFQA010000001.1 coordinate 1,722,740, forward strand.
ACGGGTCATTCGAGTACATGCGATTCTTTGTTGACTACGGTTCGGGCTGGGAAGATGCGGGCGTGGCGGCCGTCAATGTTCACGACATTCCAGAGCAGACGGATTGCCACAAGAATGCTGAAAAGCCGCTGAGCTATGCCGCCTCAGTTCAATTGTCGCCGAAGTCGAACTGGTGCATTTTTCCGGTGCTGCCAAAAGTTCGCGCGATTCTGTCCTGGAATGCGATCCCTACGGTCGACGATCCGTCCTACACCCCGGTATGGGGCAACACTCTGGATGCTCAAATCCAGGTACGACCCAGGCCGCTTTTCCTGAAAGAAATCGCAGCTACTGTCGACGAAAACGTGAAGAAGATTCTGCCGCCGCAAGAACTCGAACAGGCGCTGCAGATTCCGATTCCACTGCCTGATCCTGGACCGTTATCAGTGGAACAGCTGGCGAAGTTGTATCAGCCCCAGTCGGCCAAGAAAGCGAACACAGCCGACAGTGCAGTACCGTCGCACCGCTTTGGCTTTGCGCAACTCCATCAGGCTCTACATGCCAAGGCGGCCGACCCTAGCGCCATTACAGCCAATATTGCGGAATGGAAAAATGTAGGACTGAACTGGCAGGCGGCGCTGACCAGCTTGGCCGAGGTCGACGCGGATGTCTCCTTCGAGCAACTCGAGTGCCTTGGGCTCGAAGGCGGGTACGGACTGGAGCGGTTGGTTGCAACTTTCATGATCAAGCGGTCAACAGGATATGGTGGTGGCCTCTGCACAGCGGGCAGCACGGAATATGTTGCCTTCTGGGCGGACTGGGACAACACCTGCGAGTACACCTACCTGGGAACCGTGGGTGTGCAAGTCCACGATATCGCCGGTATTCCAGCCGGTGGCCTGGTGTACTCCGCGGTGCTGCCTGTCAACCTCAGCAATCATCGCAATCCGTGCAATACGCCCAAAATTGGCCGAGTGCGCGCTGTACTTTCCTGGGCGGTTGCACCTTCCACGATAGATCCAAATGCGCTGACAAGTTGGGGCAATCTGCTGGACACGCATGTGCAGATTCAACCTGGCTCGAAGCCGAATTACCTGACGCCGACGATTAGCATCCTGGGTGGCATCCCGACCAGCATGATCGACAGCACCACGGGTCAGACGACGTCCAGCGCAGTCTTTGCACTGACCAACACGGCGGCCGATGCCTATGGACGTGCGTGCCCGTTTGGCGGCAGAGTATCGGTACAAGGTGAACTATTCGTTGGGTACAAGTACAAGCTGACGGTACAAGACACCGGTGGCGGATCTCCAATCACATTGACAAAGCCGTTGCTGCTGACGCGTTGGGACGGGACAACCTACACCAGCGCACCCGATGTGAATGGATATTTCACTTACGTGGATCCCACGCTGAATATCGATTCTCTGCTGGGCGAGTGGGACACGAGTGGCGACGACCTGTGGCAGATCACGCTGCAGATTGCGGACACCGCGGACATTCCCGTGCTGGGATCGCTGCCTGATGTTCACCTGCTGCAACTCGACAACACGGCGCCACAGGCAGCTGTGCATCTGGACAACAATCTGGATTGCAGCCAGTTTGTGATCGGCACTCCGTTAAATGGACATTATGTGGCGTATGACCTCAATTTTGGATCGTTCAGCATGGGCTCGGAGCCGTACTCAGGGCCGCTCACACCTTCCAGCGGAAATGTTCCGACGGCGCCGCTGCCTTCTGTGGGAAACGCCTGGACTCTAACCACGTCGTCGCTGCCAAAATGCGGTTACATAGTGCAGTTAAACGTGTGGGACCGCAGCATCATCAACAGCTCGCCGGGATCGCACAACTATGCACCTGCCTCGGTCGGCTTCTGTCTGCAGACGTCGCTATAGACGGTCGTCCATCAACCGCTTCCCGGTTCGGCAACCACCGTGCCGGGAAGCGAAGAGGAATGTATGAATACGTTACGAATTGTGCTTGCTATCCTCGCGGTTTGGAGGCTGACGCATCTGTTGCACGCCGAAGACGGTCCGCTAAAAATATTTGCCCGCTGTAGAAACTGGTTGCGACGAATGTCCCTGTCCGGTGCGACCGACTGCTTCTATTGCCTTAGCCTGTGGGTGTCCGCTCCGTTCGCGATGATGCTTGGATCGCGGTGGGAAGACCGAGTGACATTGTGGCTGGCGCTTTCTGGAGCGGCAATCCTGTCCAACCGTCTTACTGATGAAGAACCCGAAGCCGCATGGTTCTATGAAGAGCCGGTACGAGAGGAGATGTCGACATGTCCTGTTGCGGAAATGGAAGAAGAATACTAACTGCAGTGCCCCACACCTACCCCGGTACAGTTCGCGTGGATCGCGCCATGTACACTGCCGCGCTGTTTCAGTACAAGGGAGACAACCGGCTCACGGTTGTCGGGGCAGGAACCAAGACTGTGTACCAGTTCAACGGTCGCGGGTCACGAGTGGTTGTCAATGGTCGTGACGTGGCTTCCCTGGCGGCAGTTCCGTTGCTGACGCGGGTTTAGAGATCGGCCCGAAGGCTCGCGATCGAAACGGCGGTGGATTTCCGGGCCACTTTCGATAGAAAATTCTTCCAGCCAGAATGGAAGAAGTGATGTAATGGGCCATGCTCCCAGCATCCCGCCGAACCCACTTGCGGACGCTCGCTCTTCTGTCGTGTGTGGCAGTATCGTTCGGCGTTGTGAGGAGTCTCGAGTCGACGCAGCCGGCGATGGCGTCGCCCGGTGCAACAACGGTGTCAGCTCGGCTGCAGGAAATCGCTGCGGCCGGCAAACTGCCCGAACTGCATTGGCCCAATTTCTCTGACTATCGCGCAGATTTTCTGCAGTTGTATCAGGGTTCCAACTTCGCTCCTATTTGGATGAGTGCGAACGGGCAGCCTACGCCGCAGGCACTCGCAGTAATCCAGGCGCTGGAAAGCAGCCGGCAAAAAGGATTGATCCCGGGCGACTACGATGCTGGGCGATGGCAGGATCGCCTCGCTGCGCTGAAATCCAAAACATATCCAGCAAACGAAGCCAATTTCGATGCAGCGCTGACGGTGTGCACACTACGCTACATCTCTGACCTGCGCGTCGGCCGCGTCAATCCCAAGCATTTCAATTTCGGCATTGACATTCAGAACAAGAAATACAATCTGCCGCAATTTATCGCACAGGGTGTAATTCATGCCGGCAATATGCAGGCGATGCTGAACGCCGCGGAACCCCCATACGCCGGCTACCAGCGAACCGAGGTGGCACTTCAACGATATCTGCAGCTCGGCGCGAAGGGTGATGGTCCCCCGCTTCCTGAAGTGACAAAGACGGTCGCTCCGGGCGACACATATCCAGGAACTCCGCAACTTGCGCAGCGATTGCAACTGCTCGGCGATCTTCCACAAAGCGCTTCAATCAACACCGGCTCGCAGATCTACACGGACGCGCTAGTGGCGGGCGTGAAGTTGTTTCAGGATCGTCACGGGTTGACTGCGGACGGCAAGCTGGGCAAAGAGACCATCCGGCAACTGAACGTGCCACTATCATTTCGAGTGCAGCAGTTGGACGACGCGATGGAGCGCTGGCGGTGGTTGCCGCCTTCGTTCCCGCAGCCGCCGGTGGTCGTGAATATACCGGAATTCGTGTTGCGAGTCTTTAGCGCGGATCGCAAAGTCGCATTGCGAATGAATGTCGTGGTCGGAAAATCTGTTCGGCATCAGACCCCCGTCTTCGCGAAAGACATGCAGTACATTGTGTTTCGCCCCTACTGGAATGTTCCGACTAGTATCCTGCGCAGCGAAATTGTTCCTGCGATTGTGAAAAACAGAAATTACATCGCGAACAAGAATTTTGAAGTTGTCACCTACAGCGGCACGGTGATGACAAGCGGCCCCATCGATGACGATGTGCTGGCGCAATTGCGCACGGCAAAGCTCACCGTGCGGCAGAAGCCGGGTTCGGATAACGCCCTTGGTCTGGTGAAATTCATGTTCCCGAATGAACACAGCGTATATCTGCACAGCACGCCGGCACAGTCACTCTTTTCGCAGTCGCGGCGGGACTTTAGCCATGGTTGTATTCGAGTACAACGGCCAGCGGAACTCGCCGCATTTCTTTTGCGCAGCCAGCCGCCCTGGACTTTGGAGAAAGTGCAGGCGGCGATGCAGACCGGCTCGAACAATCAGCAGGTCAATTTGAAAGTGCCTATTCCGGTGTTGATCCTCTACGTCACAGCGGTGGTGGAAGAAGATGGCTCCGTGCATTTCTTCAACGATATCTATGGGCACGAAAAATCGCTGAATGCACTGCTCGCGAAAGGGCCGCCGTATCCGAGCTAAGGAAAGCTACCAGCGACGCACGGGACCAACATCGACATGAACGAAGTTCGACTGCCTGTAATAGCCCACCCCACCGCGATGGAGTGCCAGGGCTGCGTCGCGAACTTGGGCCGTCGGCACGCCGGGGATGCGGATGTCGATGGCCTTAGCTTCCATGTGCTGACTGTGCAGCGCAACGCCGTGTCCATGTTCACGGAGAAAGTTGTTGCTCCACGGAGTGCGATAACCGCAGACGATATCAATCGTTCCGTTGGGATCGTTGAGGCGGGCCATCAAATCGTGTAGCAGGTCGAACTCTTTCACGTCATAATTCTTGACGTCTCCAGTGCGATGATCGCGGAGAAAATGATCGAGCTGCGCCACTGCGTTTGGTACGTAGTGATCGCCAACCCGGTACACCACATCAATGTGCTCGCCCGTGTGCAGATGGTAGAGCCGGAGACGATATTGTCCGGGAGAGGCGGTTGCATTTCGGTCGGCCGCTTGCATTGTGCCCGCGAACAGGGCGGCAAACGCGGCTACTGCGGCGAAGGTTTTCTTCCAGGACATGGTCTTTCTATTATATTGGCGCGGTGTTCGATTTCGCCTTTTATACGGTTTGAGAATGACGCGCGTCGCATTCGAAGATCACCCGTCTGGAGCCGGCCAATAGAACGGATTCTTGCCGTCTGATGATCTGGATGGTACCTCCTTTGGCTCTGGTCAATGAGGAACCGCTGGGTGAGACTAGAAGCAGGCATGAACACGACCGGCGAAAATTCGCTCGGCAAAGAAGATGCGCGAGGAGACGCCAATCCTCACCCTGCACAGGCAACGCCTTCATCGCAGCCACTAAATGCGGAGGACTCCGGATTTCTCCGCGGCGCCATCAGCATTTTTATCCTGTTTAATATGATCGCGATCCTTAGCTGGGCAATTCCTTTGAACGTGGCGCCTCTGCCGCAAATCAAAGAGATTGTTCGACCGTACTTGCTATGGGCCGGCTTGTTCCAGTCGTGGGATTTCTTTGCGCCGAATCCGCGGCCCGTGAACTCTTACATTCAAGCGGTTGCGGTTAGCTCGGGTCACCACATGCGCGTGTTTGATTTTCCGCGGATGGAGCAACTCAGTTATGGCGAACGATACCGCGAAGAGCGTTACCGAAAATTTGCGGAAGTCCTGTGCGACTCACGATACGCCGCTCTATGGCCGGACGTGGCGAGGCGTGTCGCCAGGTTGCTGAATAACTCGACGGATCCTCCGCAGATGGTGATCCTCATGAAATTTCAGGCACCGATCAACTATTCGTTAACGCCAGCGCAGGAGCCTGTACCTAAGGCGGAATTTTTCTACCAATACTATGTCAGCGGCGAGGACCTTCGATGACCTTGGCGCGATTGCGCGAGGCATGGGAGCGATTCTTCTTTGCGCCCCAGTCTCCTATGCCGATGGCAATCTTCCGGATTTTGTACGGAAGCTGCGTGACGATCACGCTGGTCCTGCTGCATTCGGAGTGGCTGGATTGGTACGGCGTTCACAGTTGGGTGACGCTCCAGACCATGACAAGAGTCGAGCCCGGTGTTCGACTGAACCTGTTCACAGTGATGCCGCAGAATGACGCCTGGATCGCGACGTTTTTCTGGATATTCCTCGGCTTCGCAATCTTGCTGACGGTTGGATTTTGGACTCGCCTAAGCAGCATCATTGTGTTCGTCTGCCTGGCCTCCATTCAACAGAGGAATCTTTACATCCTGCATGGCGGCGATGTGTTTCTGCGCGTCACTGGGTTTTTCCTGATGTTTGCCCCGGCGGGAGCGGCGTTGTCGATCGATCGGCTGATACGCGTTCGCAGAAAACTGGAGGGCACAGAGATTAAGCCACGGGCTCCGTGGGCGCAGCGCATGATTCAGTTTGAGCTGGCGCTACTGTATTTTGCTTCGTTCTTATGGAAGATCAAGGGCGCGCCCTGGTTGAATGGTACTGCGCTTTTTTATGTATTCCACATCCATGCCATCCAGCGATTTCCGTTGCCTGGGTGGACGCAGCAACTCTGGATTTTGAAACTGGCAACCTGGTACACTCTGGTCCTCGAGTTCAGTCTCGGCGTGCTGATCTGGTTTCGGCCATTCCGTTACCCGCTGCTGTTGCTTGGGTTGCTGTTTCATTTATCGATCGAGTATTCGCTCAACATTCCCATGTTTGAGTGGGATGTCCTGACCGCATACGTGTTGTTTGTCGATCCGGCAGACTTGCAACGGACGGGTCGCGCCGCTCAGAAGATGTTATTTCGACGCACTCGACCTATGGCTTCAACAAACCCCGATACGGGTGACGTGATAGGTTTCAAGCCTGCGCAGGATTTCCGGCCTGACGAACCATCTCAACCAGGACCTTCCGCGTATCCTGGGGCGTCCTGACCTCTCGCGGAAAGTTGATGCGAGTGCCCTTCATGCCTTCAGCCGTCTTCAATCGCAGAGAGAATCCCAGCCGATCCACGGATGTCATCGTCGCTTCCGAGGCGACCAGCTTCGCATGGGTTCGCGCTAGCAAAATCATCGAGTCCACGTGATCGGCATTCATATGGCTCAAGATGCCGGCCGATACTTCCGCCAAAGGATCCGGTGAGGCGTGCTCGTACTCTCTCGCCTCCACCCAACCCATGACGCCGAATCCGCCTACGAAGTAGACGTCGATCGGTTGCAGCCGAAAGAAATTGAAGTCGGAAAAATCAACCCAGTAGCTGCTGTTCGGATGGCGCGCCAGATATTGTTCTCGTGCGGTAGCGATATCTTCTTGCCGTACGAGTTCGACCTGACCGATGAGCGTGGCTCGCGCGGCGCCTAGTGGATCGCCGTCCGCACCCGATTGCTCCACAAATAAGCTGGCTCGCGGGTCGGCTTTCAAATTTTGAGTATGCATCGCCATGTTGCTAATCAGGAAAATTGGTCGCCCGGCAGCATCGAGCGCGTAGGGCATCAGCGAGCCGAAAGGAAATCCCATATGTTTACGGGACAGCGTCGAAAGCGTCGCGATCGAAGTCAGTGAAAGAAGCGTGCGCACTCGTTCGGCATAGCTAGGCTCGGGGAGTTGCGGCCCCGCGGCGGTAGTGGATGCATGTTGGCGCGGTGTGGCGGTTTCCATAGCCGGCATCGAATCCCTCAGTCTTAAGGGTACGCCGTCAGTGACGCCACGTTCAACGACACCTGCGCGCAGGCAAATCGGGGCGGGCACCACTCGCGTGTCTTGTTCGCGCAATCGTTATCGAGTCATCGCGTAGTGCACTTCCTCTTCAATGGAAGCAATTTGCAGCGGGGGTTGATGCGCCCGTTGCAAGGATGCATTCACGTTGGCAAGGTCGCTACTTTTAAAGTGTTGCCACGCGGCGATCTGTACGTTGGCTGCGCTCCTCATTTGATCGAAAATGACAATCGCCTGCGCCGGTGCCGGTCGATCACCGCTTTCAACGACACGTAGGGCGACGCCCAGACCCGTGTTGGCGTCGGCCAGTCCAATTTGTTTCTCCGGCGCCTTGGAATTTTCATCCACGCCATTTTTTATGGACTCCAATTTTGTCAGAGCGCTGCGCAATTCTCCCTGCAGGTCCGCAGGATTTTTGTTCTTCGATTGCAACTTGGTCAACTGCGTCTCGACACTTTCCAACTCCGCCATCGCCTTGCGGCTGGTCAGCGTCTCACGATAGATCGATCCGGCAAGTGAGAATTGCTGATCGAGTACTTGCGTCGTAGCCGCACTGCGCGGGTCCATCGTCACATGCCCAGGCCGCTCCATCGAAGTTCCGTCGACAGTAAGGCGAAGTGTATAAGTCCCAGGCGGTACGCGAGGTCCAGGCGGAATGCTCGAGGCGTCAATGTCCTGGCCCTCGACATCCGTCCCCGAGCCGCCGGAAGAAAGATCCCAGATAAATCGATGCTCTCCCAGACTGGTCTTCAGGGTTTGTGGCTTCGGAAACCATCGCTCGGCAATCGGCAGCAGCGGCCGCTTGATCATCGTCTTATCGGCGCTGGAAAAGTGCCGCAGGACGCGACCATTCTCATCCAGAATCTGCAATGTGACGTTGCGGGCATCGCTGCCGAGGTAATAATCAACGATCGCGCCATCAGGCGGGTTCTTCGCCTGCGGTTCCTCCGGAGGCAGCGGCGTTCCCAAAAACGCATCATTGTCTACGCGGACTATCATCGGCGGCGCGAATAGATATGCCTTGGTCGGGTTGACCGCTGCGGCCTGGCGCAGTGGCGCAATGTCATCCAGAATCCAGAAGGAACGGCCGTGGGTCGCGACGATAAGATCGTTGCCGTGAATCGTCATGTCGCGTACGGAAGTAACGGGAAGGTTCTGCTGCAACGACTGCCAATAATCGCCGGCGTCAAAGGAAACATAGACTTCCGAACTCCGTGCCGGCAAACAGCAGATTGCGCTGCTTCGGATCCTCGCGAACGGCACGCAGAAAATGCGTCGGCGCGATTCCATCGACTGAGAGCTTCCAACTTTTCCCGTAATCGTGGGTGATGTAGAGATATGGCTTTCGATCGCCCAAACGGTGTCTGTCGACCGCCGCATACGCGATTGCGGGGTCAAAATGCGACGCTTCGATCAGAGAAATCTTGCTCCACGGGGATAGGTCCGGCGGTGTCACATCGCGCCAGGTTTTGCCGCCGTCGGTCGTCAAATGAACCCGCCCAGTATCGCTGCCAGCCCAGATTTCATCCGCCTTCAGCGGCGATGGGGCAATCGTAAATACGACTCCGTACCCCCGCTGCTCGGCATTTTCTGTACTGAGTTTGCCGACGTCGCTTGAACCTTCCACGGCTCCGGTCAGATCGGGGCTGATCTGCTGCCAGTGCAGGCCACCGTCCACCGTTTTCAATACGTACTGCGTTCCTAAATAAAGCGAGCGCTTATCTACTGGCGAGAAGACGAGTACCGGCGTCCAAGGATCGCGATATTTCCTCTTGTTGGCAGCTTTGTAGAAACCGCCGAGCGGCCATGGAGTGATGGTCTGGCCGAACGAGGTTCGCCGGTCAAACCGCTCGACGTCTCCATAGGTGTCGCTCGCGTAGATAATGTTTTCGTCCTTGGGATCGATGGCGAGATAGCCACTCTCACTGCCGCCGGGTAAGAACCAGTCGCGCATGTCGATGTGTCCGTGGTCGCTGCGACTGGCGATAGCGATAGAGCCGCTGTCTTGCTGCGCGCCGTAGACATAATAGGGAAACCTATTATCCGTGGTGACGTGATACATCTGTGCGGTCGGCTGGTTGTACCAAGTACTCCAGGTCTTGCCGCGGTCAAGGCTTAACGACGCACCTTGATCGACTCCCAGCATCAGGTCATTTGAGTTCTTTGGATCCACCCAGACCTGGTGATAATCGTCGCCGCCTGGTGCACCGCGCACAATTTCAATCGTCTTGCCGCCATCATTCGTCCGGTAGAGAGCCACGTTGGGAATGTATAGAACGTCCGCGTTGCCCGGATCGATCGCAAGCGAGCTGAAATACCAGGCACGGCTCGTCAGGCGCGAGTCGGTGTTGACCAGCGTCCAAGTATCACCACCATCGTCCGACCGGTAGAGGCCCGAGTGGCCGGGGCAAACGATGGTTGCATACACTCGAGCGCCGTCCGCGCTTACCGCGATTCCAGTCCGTCCCCAGGATCCCGTAGGCAAGCCGTGACCTGCAATTTGCGTCCATGTTGCGCCGCCGTCGGTCGTGCGATAGAGACCATTGCCGGGTCCTTCAACCGGAGGATAGGCGCTCCACGGAGGACGATGGGCATTCCACGTAGCCGCGAAGAGAATGTTCGGCTTGGCGTGTGCCATGGCAATATCCGCGATGCCGACATCGGGTCCCTTGTCGAGCACCCGCCGCCAATGCTGACCCGCGTCTGTCGATTTGTAGACGCCTCGCTCCTCGCTCGGTCCGTAGGCATGGCCAAGAACGCCGACATACACTGTGTTGGCATCATTCGGATCCACAAGAACGCGACTGATCTGTTGTGAGTCTGCAAGCCCGACGTGTTTCCACGTCGATCCTCCGTCGTCGCTGCGATAGACGCCATCGCCTGATGCAAGGTCAGAGCGGATATCAGATTCGCCCGTGCCGACATACATCACCTTCGGATCGGAGTCTGCCACCGCAATCGAGCCGATGGAGGCAACGGGGACTTGGTCGAAGACCGGGTGCCATACCGTCCCGGCGTCGGTGGTTTTCCATACGCCGCCGTCCACGCCGCCAAAGAAGAGCTTTCGATGACTTCCTGGAACTCCGCTCACGGCAACAACGCGCCCGGCGCGAAACGGACCGATAAGTCTCCATTGCAATCCGCTATAGAGCGCCGGCGGCAGTGACTGCGCCGCGACGGGCTGTGCAGTAGCCAGAGCCGAGAGAAGTGCGGCACAAGTGATCACAAATGCTGAGAGGAACTGCGAGACAGAACGAGAGATGTTCATCACTCCTCAAATTGTGACGGTCAAAGGGCGCAGGATCAAGAGGTAACGCAAGAATGCAGCCAAAATGGAACCGGATGGCTGAAAATCTGACGTGCCCGTAACAGGGAAGTGTCGGATCGGCTATTCTGACGCATTGACAGGTGTCATGCAGAAATTTAGGCGCGTGTGAGATCGGGACTAGGCTGGGTTCCAACAGGAATCCGACGTTTGCAATTCCGGCTGAGTTCCACGCGAAACACCGAAGGGATGGAAATGACGCAAAGACATTCTGCCTCTCCCTATTTGTTGGCCATCTTGTTATTGGCCGGCGTATTGCTTCCCGGCGCCACTTGTCTAGCCGCGAAGCACAACAGCTCGATGCCGGATATGCATTGGCGCATGATCGGCCCGTTTCGCGGGGGCCGCACTCGTGCAGCCGCAGGCGTTCCCGATCAGCCGAATGTTTTCTACGTAGGCCAGGTGGATGGCGGTGTTTGGAAATCGACGGACTATGGGCGCACCTGGAATCCTGTTTTCGACGGGCAGGACACGCAGTCGATCGGCGCAATCGCGGTGGCTCCGTCTGATGGCAATGTGGTGTACGTGGCCAGCGGAGAAGGGCTGCATCGGCCCGACCTTTCTGTTGGAGATGGCATCTATCGGTCCGCCGATGCGGGAAAAACATGGACACATCTTGGCCTCCGCGATGGCCAGCAGATTCCCGCCATTGCCGTCGACCCGGGAAACGCCAACACCATTTTCGCGGCAGTGCTCGGACATCCGTATGGTCCCAATGCGGAGCGCGGAATCTTTCGCTCGACCGATGGCGGTAAAACCTGGGACAAGGTTTTGTACAAAGATGAAAATACCGGCGGCTCGGACGTCTGCCATCGATCCGAAGAATCCGCAGATGGTGTACGCATCGCTGTGGGATGAACGGCTGGGCCCATGGGAAGATGACAACAATTATGCGACCACGAACGGAGGACTTTTCAAGTCGACCGATGGTGGAACCACTTGGAAGCAACTGACAAATGGTCTGCCGAAGGATTTAGTGCAGATCAACGTGGCGATCGCAGCGAGCAATCCGCAGCGGTTGTATGCGACGGTGTCGACCATGAAAGAAGGTAACGGATACGCCACCGACCAAGGGTTAGGGGTGTACCGTTCCGATGACGGTGGGATGAGTTGGCGAAAGATCACCGACGATCCGCGTCCAGCGATGAAGATTGGCGGAGGCGATCTACCAGTGCCGGTCGTCGATCCGCAAAATCCTGACATTGTGTATAGCACCAGCATCGTGACTTGCCGTTCAGAAGACGGGGGCGAAACCTGGATCAGTCTGCGTGGAGCCCCAGGCGGAGACGATTATCAAAACATGTGGATCAATCCGCGCAATCCAAAAATTCTATTGCTGGTCAGTGATCAGGGCGCGCTGGTCAGTGTGAATGGCGGCGAAAGCTGGAGCTCCTGGTACAACCAGCCCACTGCGCAGCTCTATCATGTCGCGGCGACCAACAGCTTTCCGTACCAGGTATGCGCCGGGCAACAGGAGAGCGGTTCCGTCTGTACTTTGACGCGCGGCAATGATGGCGAAATCACATTCCGCGATTGGCATCCCGCAGGCATCATCGAGTACGGATATGCCGCACCCGATCCGCTGCATCCTGACATCGTGTATGGAGCGGGGAGAACGGAAGTTTCGCGATACGACATGGCGACCGGCCAGGTACAGAATGTCACGCCGCTGCCGATGCATAAGAAAGGTTTTCGCGCCGATCGAACAGAGCCAATTGAGTTTTCGCCTGTGAATCCGCACACGCTGTACTACGCGACGAATCATCTATTCGTGACCACCGACAGCGGCCAGTCGTGGAAGATGATCAGTCCGGATCTGAGCCAGGAAAAGACCGGTCAACCACCTTCAGTGCCGCCGCTCACGGCAAAGCAGCAGGAAGAACGCCGCGGCGTGATCTATTCAATCGCGGCTTCGTACAAAACGACGCAGACAATCTGGGCCGGGACCGACGACGGTCTGGTGTGGATTACGCGCGACGGAGGTGCGAACTGGAAGAACATCACGCCGCCGGGAGTCGCACCCTGGAGCAAGGTTGCACAGATCGACGCGGCGCGCTTCGATGACGATTCCGCCTATGTTGCCGTGAATCGCTTTCGAGTGGATGATTTGCGTCCGTATGTGTACCGAACCCACGATGGCGGAAAAACCTGGGTCTCGATCAGCGCGGGTCTTCCTGATGACGCGCCAGTCAACGCAGTTCGAGCCGATCCTGTGCAGCCCGGATTGCTGTACGCGGCGACGGAAAAATCCGTGTGGGTGTCCTTCGACGATGGCGATCATTGGCTGCCGTTGAATTACAACCTGCCGCACACTTCCATGCGCGATCTGCTGGTGAAGGATAACGATCTGATTGTTGCGACCCACGGCCGTTCCTTCTGGATTCTCGATGATGTGAGTCCGCTGCGCCAGCTCGCAGCCAGTGCAGGTAAGAAGGAATCGATGTTGTTCCCACCCGCTCCAGCATGGCGTGTGCGACGTGACACGAATACAGATACGCCGCTGCCTGCAGATGAACCTGCCGGCGAGAACCCGCCCGACGGCGCAATTCTTGACTACAGTCTGCCGCAGATTGCCCATACGGTGACCATCGAAATTTTGGATGGTAGCGGAAATGCTCTGCGCAAATACAGCAGCGATGATCCTGTGGTCCCGACGTCAGAAAAGTTGCGCACCGACTTGATTCCGGAGTATTGGCCGAAGATGTACGGGCCGTTGCCGACTACGGCGGGAATGCATCGCTGGGTATGGGACCTTCGCTCTACCGCTCCCACGGCGACGAACTACTCTTATCCCATCGCTGCTGTGCCGCACCGCACCCCGCTGGTACCGCAAGGGCCACTGGTTGCGCCGGGGACGTATACCGTTCGTTTGACCGTGGATGGCAGAAGCGAGACGCAGCAGTTGCGAGTAAAAATGGATCCGCGTGTCCACATGTCGCAGGCAGAGTTGGAAGCTCTACACGCGGCGCAGGTAACGATGGCCGCTGCACTGGATGAGCTAGCCAAGGCTGATCTCCAAGCGCATTCGGTCATGGAACAGGTAGGCGCGGTGCAGGATCCAGCGCTCAGCAAACAACTCGCGACATCGAATGCCGCACTGAAGACAATCCTGGAGGGCACGGGACCAAATGCGACTGCTGGCGCACACCGATTACCAGGCATAGATGAAGTGACAGCGGAGGCAACACTTCTCTACGGCGAACTGGAACAGGCGGATGCGAATCCGACGGCTGCGTTGCTGGCCGCAGCGGCGCATGTGCAAAAGGAAGGAACCGAAGTGCTTCCCGGATGGGAAAAATTCAAGCGCACACAATTGCCGGAGATGAATCAGCAGATGAGGAATGCTCATCATCCTGCGATCAATCCCGACCGCAAGCCCACCAATATGCCGCAAGCAGGTGATGAGGACTGAGGTTCGCCTCCGGTTCGCTTTCGGCGAGTGATTTCCCGACAGCTTACCGCAACTTCAGGCTCGTTGGCGCGTCCATAGGATCAAGGTCGCGAGTGGTCCGTTTGACAGCGGGTCGGGGTGTGTCGGTCCACGTCAAGCGTAAGCGAGGTCAAGCATGAAGTTCCAGCGCCCATCTTCAATCCACACTTCCGCTAAATGCCTCCGCATGTGTCTGTTTATTTGTCTTGCCGTGGGATTGGTTTGCGGGGCCGCTTCCGCAGGGGCGCAGTCAACCATGCCAATCGGGCCGCAGGCGGACCCTGGCAGCATGTCCGGCGGCGATATGAGCCACATGGCCGGACACATGGTTTTCACGTCTCCGCGGCCAATGCAACCGGGCGATCAACAGAAAGCCGACGCGGTGGTGGCAGCTGCCAGGCGCGCGATGGAGCCGTACCGCGACTATCACAAGGCTCTGGCGGACGGTTATCGGATTTTCCTGCCCGATGTTCCGCAGGCCATCTATCACTTTTCAAGGCGCGATTATGCGATTGCGGCGCGATGGCAATTCGATCCAGCATTTCCAACCTCATTGCTGTACAAGAAAACGCCACGGAGGCTACAAGCTGGTTGGTGTAATGTACACGGATCGAGTTGACGCCACCGAGGCCGAATTGAATGACAGGATTCCATTGAGCATCGGCCGTTGGCACCAGCACATAAATTTCTGCAAAGCACCCCATCCAGAGAAGACCGAATACCTCGGACCCGATGCCAGATTCGGCCTCCGCGGCTCCATCACCACGGAAGCGGCCTGCGACGCTGCCGGAGGGATCTTTTATCCGCACGTCTTCGGATGGATGGTCCACGTCTATCCCTACGAGAAAGATCCGAAGAAAATCTGGTCAATTGACGATGATCACGGACACGATAATATGGACCACTCCGCGATGCCGGGGATGCAGATCCAGTGACGTCTGCGCGATCTGCTGAGCCGCACTTTGTCGCGCTTTCGCGCTCACCTATAATCCCCACATGCTTGCAAGAAAAGCAGTCAGTCTGCCTAGCCCTGTCAGCAGGTGCGTCCAAACCAGAGAACGCGAGATCATTCCATCATGAGTCGGATGGAGAAATTCTGGCGGCGCGTCACCGACGGGATGGAGCTCTCGCAGCTCTGGAATCAATTCCGGCTTGACGCTCGCTCAAGTTACCGCCTGTATTCGCACGACGTGGACTCCAGCCGAACACCGGGTATAGGAAAAGGGAAACATTTCCTAAATCTCGGAGTCCAGTTTTTCTGGGCCATCATTGAAAAACTGAGTCCTGCGCGTCGTGTGCTACTTTTGGTCGCGCTACTGCTTCTGGTTTTCAACGGCGGCATTTCCTGGCAAAACAGCCACGGCGAGCTAAAAGTCTTTGAGTTTGATGGCGCCATGTGGGCTGCGTTGGTGTTATCGCTGCTGGTGATCCTTGAAGTGGCGGATCGCGTAGTGATGAAGCGGGATCTGCAAATCGCCAAAGAAATCCAGGAGTGGCTCCTGCCTGCAAATCCGCCCATCGTGCCAGGATTGGAGATTGCTTTTGCCACACGCGCCGCCAACACCGTCGCTGGGGATTATTACGATGTATTCCCGCGCCCGTCGAGTGTGACGGACGAAACCTTCCTGATTGCGATTGCGGACGTCGCCGGAAAAAGCATTCCTGCTGGCTTATTGATGGCGACCTTTCAGGCTAGTCTGAAAACTCTTGCCGGAACCTCCGCCTCTTTGACGGAGTTGGTCGGTCGCATGAATGCCTACGCCTGCAGCAACAGCCAGAATGGCCGCCGCTTCACTACGACGTTTATTGCCGAATATCACGCCGCCGTTCGAAACCTGATCTACGTGAATGCCGGGCATAATCCTCCGATCCTTCGCCGCAACACCGGAGAGCTGGAGCGATTGAACGATGGTGGGATTCCAATTGGAATTCTAGAGAACGCTATCTACCAGTCGGGAACCCTCACGCTGCAAAGCGGCGATTGGCTGGTGATTTTTACCGATGGTGTTCCCGAGGCGGAGAACAACACCGGGGAAGAATATGGCGAAGCGCGCCTGCTGAACATCCTGTATGCGAATGCGGCGTTGACTCCGGCACTTTTGTTAGACACCGTGATGCGCGACCTGGACCGGTTTGTCGGGGAGGCGCCGCAGCACGATGACATCACACTGGTCCTGCTGAAGGCGCGTTGAGCTGCAACTCCAGAATTCTTGCCAGCCTCGAATTTCATCCCTACAGATTTCGAGCGAGGAACCGCTTCGGAAGGATTCAATGAAAGCTATCGGAAAAAAGTGCATGCTTGCGATTGGGATTCTGTTCGCCGGTACATTCGCGGGTGCGACGGATGTAACCGTTCATTTGAAGGGTACGCAGCCGATGTCGCGCTCCAGAGTGCGATATGAATGCGATGCTGAAGGCTCAAAAATGGGCCTGCCCGCTGGCACATTTTCTGTCGAGTATCTGAATGGCGCTGGAAATAGTTTGGCCATTCTTCCAGTCAATGACGAATCCCTAGTGTTTGCGAATATCGTTTCTGGTTCCGGAGCGCGGTATGCGGCCAAGCAATACATCTGGTGGGATGCTGCCGGCCGCTCCGTCAGTTTTTCTTCCGATTCGCTGGCCGGCAAGATGCGATCCGAATGTCATCGCATCGCTTCCAAATGAGCACAATCGGAAACTTCATTAACGAATGCCGACGGCGTGCACGTAGTGTAGCCAGTTTTGCGGAAACCAACCCGGTTGTTGCGGATGGTTCTGATGGTCAGAGATTTCGCACTCCATATGCACTGGATTCGGAATGGGAGAGGCGAACATGAATTCGAGCCAATCGCTGTCGCCGTCCACGCCGTTACTGCGCCGCGACTCGCGAACTTTTGCCAACCACTGATCGATCATCATGCCCTCCAGCTTCTTTTCCATTTCCTGCTGCGCGGAAAGCACTTTGGTCATGGCAGAAGCGGGGGCCATTTCTCCAGTTAGAAATTGAAATGACAGCAGAGAAGGCAGAGCAAATGTTCGCTGCAACAGCAGGTCACGCGCGGCGTCGATCAGGGTGCGGTCCACCTTTGCAGTCTGAACTGTATCCGTTGGAATCGTGGTTTCCACTTCAGGAGCCGGCAACGCATCCTGTAGCAGTTCCGGATAACGAAGCGGCTGGATGTCGGCAAGGATTCGTTCCAGGGCGGCGGCAAAGACGGGATGATGCGGCAAATCCTGCTTTGCCTTTGCCGATCCTCTCAGCGCCAGATTCATCTGCTCCGCCGGCTCGGCGGCCGGCTTGAACAGCAGATAACAGGCGGCGGCCGACACCGTCATCAGCAAAACACTCAGTCCGGAGTAGGCCGGCTTCGGTTTCCCGTCCGGTGTCGTGCCGCCGGGCGCCAGCAATCCAAGCCGCTTGGGCTTGGCGGTTTCGCGTTTTAAATATTTCAGGCAATCGAGCCAACTTTCCACATCCGGACTGTGCGAGGCCAGCGCGTCCAACAATTCAGGAACATAGTCGCGGACATAACGTCCCACCAAGTCCAATCCCTCTGGCGAGAATGGATCCAAATCCGCCTGGCTATCGAAGTCGGGGATTTTTTCCCGCACAAGGTTGGCCAGTGTGGGTGCGCTGAGCGGTTGACCGGTGAAACATTGTGCAATCAGTTCTCGCGCGGCCAGAAACAACGCACACTTGCCCGCTTCAGAATGCCCCTTCAACCGGTACGCCTCAATTCCAATGGCCCAGCCACTTCGATTCTGGGCGATCTCCGAGATCATCGGCAGCGACGCTTCTGTGTCCGACTTGAGCAGCAGAACTGTTAGCCGTTCCAGGATTGCGGAAGTATCTTCGGGCTCCAGGTTGCTGCCGCGCCAGAAGGGAAGAACGTGGAAGAGCGTGACCGATTCGTTGCCGCCAAAATCCGCGAAAAGTTTGTGCTGGGATTCCTGCAGGTTTTCAATCTTCTCCTGCTCCAGCAGAACCACCCAGAAAATACGGTTCAGAAACGGCGTGGCCTCCAGCGAAACTTCCAACTGGCGTCGCGCCGTGCGAATCCAATCCTGGTCCTCCGACAGGCACACGATCAAGGTGCGGAATTCCTGCAACCGATAGTTCTTCGGCACATAGCCGCCGCGGATTAACTCCGAAAGCAGCTTCGCGGAGCGCAGTTCATGCACTGCAATGGGAATGGTGTGCTGCATCTCCTCGGCTTCATTGATATGCGCGAAGTAGAAGGCACGGCGCTCGTCTGCGCTGATCCAGCGGATGACCTGTTCTTTCAGTTGCTCCGCTCCGGAACCGCAGAGCAAGACTAATGTAGGCTGTAGGATCAATTTAGTCTCCAGCCCGCATAAATTGCGGCACGCCAAGCGATCGTAGGTACGACATCATTTCCACGCGCACTTCGGACAGTTGCCGTTCATACTCGCCAAGATCGCGAAGTTCATGGCGCGGGTAAAATCGTTCTACCTGGTCGTGAATGAATTGCGCCCAGCCCTGGTTGCCCCCCAGTTCCAAGATCATCTTGTCGCGCTTTCTCTCGATGATTTCCTGAAAGTCGGGATCGACCATTCGCATGCGGGCATGCAGGTGGCGTTCCACTGGATCTGCAATCTGGGTCCGCAGCGCCTTTCCGTTGAATTCCAGATCTTGCCCGAAGTCGCGAAGCAGGCCGAGGATGGTCGCCAGTCCAAACCATTTGCATTGTTCCTCGGTTTCGTCATCCCCGGCAATGCTGCGCCGTTTATGAGTTGGAAGATCGAGAAACATTTTTTCTACCGGATCTTTCCGCTTGGCCTCATAGGCCTGACGCATCATTTGTACTTCGTGAATATCCGCGAGCCCGAAGCGCCCGATGACGCGCATGAAGGACAACACGGAGTCATCCACCGAATCGCTGATGTTGCATAGCGGCGAGGATTCCGATCCCTTCCACTCATCGAAAACCTGCTGCAATTGTTTGCGTAGCTCCGGATCGCGCGGCGCGAACAGGTTGTTGGTCGTGGCCTGGTGGCGACGTGGGCCGTTTTGAAGATTCAGATTCGACCACGCCTGCATCATGCCGTTATGTAACAGCCCGTCATCCAGCAGTTGCGAGCGGGTGATCTGTTCGGAGACGTATTGCGATGTCTCCTGATACAGCTTGTCGATATAGTTATCTCCCTGAAACTTCCAGCCATCATCCACCACATCCTGCAGGGAAAATTTGGCGCGATAACGCTGCAGCAGTCCTACTCGGTCCAGCTGATATTGGTCCTGTGGGATGTTGGCAGCACCGATGCCGGTGTTCGAAAAGTTCACAGTACGCGACGTGGCACGGCGGTTGGAAAGAAACTGCTCCGCCTTGCCTTGCAGTTCCTTCGCAATAAATTCCGAATTGCCGATCAGCGCTCCCAGCGCGGCCGCTTCGTCACTGAAGCGCGTGCGCAGCTTGCCCACCATGGAACGTACCTGGCCTCGCAGTTCGCTGGCAATTTGCGACTGTGCCGCCTGCGGTAGTTCTTCACGGAAGCCCGCCATGCGCTCGCTGGCCGACTTGCCCCCAAGGAATCTTTCTTCGCGGTAAGCCTTCAGGACCTCGGCCTCCGTCAGCGTCGCAGGAACCACCGCAACTGTATCCAGAACCTGCTGCAACTGGATCAAAACCGTCTTGCAGATCTCGAACTGGCTGGCCAGGACGCCTCGGTCAAGTGCCGTCTGCCGCTTGCGTTCCCCTAGAATCTCCCGCTCGATAGATTCGACGATGGATGTGACCTCCGCCGTCGCCTGCTGCACTACGCGGGGCCGGATGTTCATCCAGATTTCGTATTCCTTGGTGATGTTGTCGGTTGTCTGCCGCTGGCCGCCGCCTTCGCCGTGGAGAAATACTTCCGTATGCATCAGGCTTTCAACCTGGCGTAGCGCCGCCAGCGATTCAAGATTGCGCAGCTCAGAAATTCGGGTGCCGCTCAGCACATCTTTGGCGCGTGCATCGTATCCCGATTGAATCGGCGCGAAGATATCTTCCAGCAGTTCGCGACCGATGTGCAGCACATATTTTTCTACGTAACGTGCCTTCGGCAGCGGTATGGAGAACGATCCAAAGGACGCGTAGCTGAGTCGCGCGTTGGTGACGTGGTAGTCGACAATGTGCTCTTGAATCTGGGGAATTGCGACCGCTGAAAAAAGAAACTCCGCCGTCCTCTGATACAAATCTTCAGACGAAGACAGCTGCCTGCCAATTTCATCTGTGCCGCCCAGCATGAAACACATGTCAAACGGGCTGGGGCAAATGGGAACTTCTCCCGAGACCTGGTCAGCCGGTGAGGCAAGAGTGGTTTGCGAGAAAGAGTCAGCCATGTAGTAGTTCAATTCCTGTAAGGCCGCATAGCCGTTCGCTTCCAGGGTCGCGTATTGCGCGCTCTGGCCCAGTTGGCGAAAGGTCGATGGCAGAAACAACATGCCGAATCGAACTGTCTCGTAATTGTGTCGAGTAAACAGGTGGTTCACCAGAAAAGCGATGTCCAAAAACATGCCGGTACCGGTGCCGCCGCATACCGAACTGATGATGAAAACGCGGGTCTGGGCGCCGTCGACAACATTGGCAAACTCACCGCTGACTTCCGCGTGGTTCAGCGTGTGCATGGCCCGTTCAATGTGCGCCGCAATATCCTGGCCACGCCAGAAGTACGCGACGTGACCCACGAGTCTCCGCATACCCGCGCCGGTGGCGACAGAAAACGCAGGCAGATCGTCGGGCAGCCAGCGAAACTGGTTCCGTTTGCGAAACTGCATTACGTTGGCCGATGTGATGACCGGATTGCCAAGGTGGAGGAACTCGTGATTCTCAAGGAACGGATCAGAACTGTCAGTTCGCTGGTTAGTGGTGTCAATCCCCAGGATCTGAATGTACTTCTGTTCCTTGTCGTAATACTTGCCGTAGTGGGTCTTAAACTTCCTTAGCAAGTCGATTCCGGTCCCACCAAGGCCAATGAGCAATGTACGGTGAAGCATGGCGCACCTTCTGTTCGTTGATCTAGCTGTAGAGCACGTTAATCTGTATGGTCCCGTCTTCCGTTGCAAAGACTGGAACGTGGATGGACCTTAGGTCGATCTCCGCCGACCTTTGGACTTGGGGCGCAGGGGCATGGGCTGCGCGTGGACGAGCCACGATTGTCCATCTGCCACGTCTGCGCGTACTTTGTAATGAAAGTAGTTCTCGCGATTGAGGGCCGGCAATCACAGCGCGGCTTGGTCCGGCGCTGTTGCCGACATGCCCTTCGGAAACATGCAGCATGCGCGTGCGCAATTGCGCGGGTAGCCGCAGCCGAAGAACCTGAGTGCCATTCTGCCGCACAATCAAATCGGCCTGCAAGGGGCGCGGCCAGAAGCTCCACACGCCGGTAGCCACTGCGCAAAGGAATAACAGCATTGCCGCCACCAACGGCCACTTATTTCGAATCAACTCGCCAAACGTCATCTGCCGCGTGATCACGCGCAGCGCGCCATGGCGTGTGATTTCTGCGGTGCCGTCATTCCAGGTCGCGGTGTAGTCAATGACTCGCACCTGTCCCGGGTCGTCTTCCAGCAGCATTTTGAATCGCGAACTTTGTCCCGGCGAAACTTGCACACTGTCCGGCATACGATCTACAGCCCCATCCACCGACGTTTGTGGCGCGAACTGAAGATGCACAGCACCGACCGGCAACAACGATTGAATCGTGAGCTTCTTCTGAAACCAATCCCTTGGCAATGGATCGAACACACCGGCCGACATCTGCTGCGGAATCGCAACCGGCATGACAACCGCTGTCAGGTCCCCAAGATACGTCTGGACCTCGCCATAGGGAGAATCCAAATACGCGCGCGCGCGAAAGGCTCCGGCACTGCGAACTTGCAATTTGCCTGCGAATTGGCTGGGGTCCGACTGCTGGCTCAGCGGCACAATTTCACTGTCATGGCCAGCCAACTCCAGGTGGGCGTTCGCACTTTGCAAAAAGAAAGCGCTCTTCACCGGGCCATGCGAGCTGGTGAGAGACAGCGTGATTGGACGGGGCGCGTCAGTCAACAATGCAGAAGGGAATTCGCCATCCACCGACAACCGCAGCGGTTCCTGAACACACAGAAAAGCAAGCCCCTGCCCGGACCACGAAAGTTTTGTATTTCCGGCGGCAGCGTCTTCTTCAGCAACCGCTGTGTGCGGCGAGCGATACAGCATGTGCCCCTGCAGTTGCAAGGAATCTGCATGATCGCCAGTAAACACAACAACGACACGGTCAGGCCTTCCCGTCCACGTCAGATTTTGCGCGGACGAGCTGCGAATGTAGACCGGCAGTGCGGCCGTGCGCGCCGCGACGCGCAGAAATGCTTCTGGAAGATCGGACGCCGACGCAGCCTGGATGGAAAATCCATTCGAAGTGCGTGCCAGGCGGTCGAGAAAGTCCAGGTCAAGATCACTTCCCAGTCCAATGGTGTAGACCGTCAGGCGCCAAGCGTTCTGGCTCG
Organism: uncultured Acidobacteriota bacterium; assembly: GCA_963817855.1. Taxonomy (GTDB): domain Bacteria; phylum Acidobacteriota; class Terriglobia; order Terriglobales; family Acidobacteriaceae; genus JAKAAZ01. The sequence goes on from CAWFQA010000001.1 coordinate 1,745,459, forward strand.
CGATCGACAACGCCTGCGAACGATCCTCTTCGGCAAGGCGATTGGGTGGATCGCTGCGACCATCCGTCAGCAGCACCAGGGAAATGTCGTTATCCTGAAAGAATGAGGCAGGCTGACCCACCATGTAGTCTTCGACCGAACGAAGCACCGGCGCGAAGGCAGTGTGGGCATCTGAAGATCCAATTTTGTCCAGCAGTGAAAAGTCGAAACGGTCGCGCGCAATTGGCTTTTGCAGCCAACGAGCACTGTCGCCAAAAACAATCACGCCAACTTGGTCGTTTGGATTTTCTGTGGCAGCCAGCAACCCGGCCGCTTCCACTCGAAGCCTCTCGGGGTCGCTCCGCAACATACTGCCCGATTGGTCGAGTGCAAGTATGATGGTCCGTTGCTTTTGCGCAGCCCAGGCATGGGGCACAAGCAAGAACGGCATCAAAACAAGCGCGACAAAAGATAGCTCGATCGTACGGCTTCGCATGGGGGATTTGAAGGTCCGTTGAACAAGAGTTCGGGTTAAGTTAAAAGGTTCGATGAGTATAGCAGTTCGCGACATAATGTCAACCAGACAAAGGAGTTCACATCGCATGACGCAGAAAACAGAGAGCATTTCAGCCGCCGCTGCCGGAAGCGTCCAATTAGGGGACCTTTCCGTCCATCGCCTCGGGTTTGGCGCTATGCGATTGACCGGAAAAGGGATCTGGGGGCCGCCCGCGGACCGAAATGCCGCCCTGGCGACCCTGCGCCGCGCCGTTGAGCTGGGGGTCAACTTCATTGATACCGCAGATTCCTACGGGCCCGGCATCTCTGAGGAGCTGATTGCAGAGGCATTGTCTCCGTATCCCAAGGGCGTGGTCGTCGCAACGAAAGGCGGCTGGGAGCGCGTCGGTCCGGCACAATGGACCCATAATGCAGGTCCAAAGCACTTGCAGGAGGCAGTCGAGGGTAGTTTGGAGCGGCTTCGCCTCGACCACATTGACGTGTATTATCTGCACGTTCCAGACATGGCAGTTTCGTTCGATGCCTCCGTCGGCGCGCTCGCGCGACTCAGGGAGCAGGGCAAGATTCGCCACGTTGCGCTGTCCAACATTACTTTGGAACACTTGCACCGTGCGCAAAAGATTGTGCCGATCGTCGCCGTGCAAAACCGCTATGGCTTCGCCGATCGCGAATGGGACTATCTTCTGGACCACTGCGAACAGCACGGAATTGCCTTTGTACCGTGGGCTCCCCTGGGACAGAACCGCCAGGCCAATCAAATTCTGGAAGAAGTCGCGAAGAAGTTGGCTGCGACTCCACTGCAGGTTGCACTCGCATGGCTGCTGCGCCGCTCTCCAGTCGTCGCTCCAATTCCAGGAACGTCTTCCGTAGCTCACCTGGAGGAAAACATCGCCGCCGCCGGTCTCACGCTACCCGACGAAGACTTCAAGAGGCTTTCAGACATCACGCCCCCGCCCGCAAATTATCGCGAGTGAAGGCCGTCATCTAATCTGACCCACTCTGCCCATTGATACCACTCGCGATTCTGAGGATGAGCGCGTTTAGGCGAGTACCTGCTGACGCTGCTGAGCCCACTGGCCGCTGTTTTGATCGCCGTCCTTGCGGGCTACCTGGCGGTGTCGCACCTGAGTCTGCCGCTGTGGCGATTTGACGGTGCGGCGCTGGTTGCAATGCCCGTGTATCTCGCGGGTAGTTGGATAGCGAACCGTTCGTGGGTAACTGCAATGCGGCAGCTCATTTTTAGGCAATGACACGTTTTTGCCTGCCGTTGTCGATGCGTCGCCTCACAATGAATAGAATTGAGCGCTGGGAATGAAGCGATGACAAGCGAGCCGCGGGTGGTTGTGACAATCTAAGGAGTAGATCAGGATATTTGTAGATGACAGATAACACACAACTTGAGCCCTCTTCAGGAATTTTCCTTATGTTTGGAGGATTTTCCAAAACCATCATCGAATCGCAGGTATTGGCCCATGTTAGCAATATGAGTGAAGTGGCAGTAAATATGGAAGTTTGGTTGATCACGAATACAAGTAAAGACTACTTGGACGGGCTGGCGGCCTTGCCAGCTCTCCATAAAGCCTTTCCTGCACTGAAAATCCGCATGTTCCGCGGTGTCAATCTCGAGTTGCCTTTCTCTGAATGGCTCAATGCCCTGGTGTTCCTGTGGTGGATGCGGCGGCTCGATGCCAAGCCGCCCTTCGTTCATGCCCGGACTGAGTACGTAGCGACGATTGCCGCTATTGCGAAGCGCCTGAGAAATTACTACTTAATCTGGGATGCCCGCGGTGACACGCTTAGCGAATTCAGAGAACGTGCACGTCACCTGCGTTTACGTCGGAGGTGGTTGGTTCCCCTCGAAATGAAGATTATTTCAAGGCGGCTCAATGTAGCCAGTCGCCGAAGCGATGCGGCAATCTTTGTCTCAGAAGAATTGCGGAGACTGGACGGAAAAAACTTACCCATTGAGAAAACAATAGTTGTTCCATGCCTTGCCGACGAAAGTCTGTTTTATTTTGATCCGCATTTACGGGAAATGGCTCGCGCTGCGCTAGGGTATCGCGAGAAGGATATTGTCATTGCGTATGTCGGTTCGACAATGATTTGGCAATGTGTTCCGGAAACAATCATGCTTATGGAACAGGCACTCCACGCCAATGCATCGGTCAAGGTGCTAATTGTTACTCCGGATCAGGATGTATTCGAAGATAAATTTCCTATCGACCTGCGTGATCGGGTATGTATCACATCCGGGTCGTTACATGAGATGAATCGTTACCTGAATGCCGCCGATTTCGGCGTGTTATTGAGAAAATCCAATTCGATCAATAAGGTTGCCTCTCCCGTGAAATTCGCCGAATATAGTCTGGCTGGCCTCACCGTGGTGACAACCGACGCGGTCGAGCAAGTGAAAGAGCTTGGCCAGAGGTTAGCGAATACCGTAGAAGCGGGTGAATTCATGAAAGATTATGTTCAAAGCAACGTCAAGCCGACGAACCGGTTGGATATTTCTGTTAAGGCGCGAGCGGTTTTAGGGAGAAAATCGCACATCGACAAACTGGTAAAGTTCTATAGCTTGTGTCGATGACTTTTTCATTAGCAATAACAGTGTTGCTTGTTTTTGAGCGGCACCCCTCAGATTAGTCCAGCAGGTGCAGATGTCCTTCCCGTCCAGTGCGGTTTTCCTGCAGCGTTGCTGGCGCAGACATTCAAGAAGATCCTCAATCTTTGATTAGCAATCGTGGAAAGCATAAGTTGAAAATACGCAATTTTTAGTCTTGCCACGCCGATGCTGTCTGAGGGACATACTCAAACGACCTCATCTTGGGGCTGTTTACAAGCGCCATCAAGTATCCTAAGAGGCAGCAACAGTGTTCGCCTGTATGATCCCGATGACTCACAAAAGACTCCAAATCGCTGTTGCCATGTGTACCTATAACGGCGAGAAATATCTGCGCGAGCAACTGCAAAGCATTGCTGCGCAGACCCGCCTGGCCGACGAGATGGTGATCTGCGACGACGGATCGACCGACGCCACTGCGGAGATCATCGAAGAGTTCGCGCGTACAGCGCCATTTCCTGTCCGATTCATTCGCAATCCAGAAAACCTGGGTTCCACCAAGAACTTTGAGAAAGCCATCGGCCTTTGCGTCGGCGATTTAATTGCCTTGAGCGACCAGGACGACATCTGGCTGCCGGAAAAACTGGCTCGCCAAGCCGAGATGATGGAACGCGACCCAGCGCTTGGTGGGCTCTTTTCTGATGCGGAACTGATCGATGCTACATCGGCATTAATTGGCAAGCGTCTGTGGCAAAATATCGAATTTACGCCTGCGCGACAGCAGCAGTTTCGGGAGGGACATGAGACAGAAGTCTTTCTGAGGAAAATGGCGGTAACGGGTGCAACAATGATGATCAGGGCCGATCTCCGGTCTCTTTTCACGCCGATTCCGGCGATCTGGGTTCACGATAGCTGGATCGCCTGGATCCTCGTGATTTATTCGAAGCTTGAATTGATGCAGGAGCCCACCGTTCAATATCGGCTTCACGCAAGTCAGCAGATCGGAGTCGAGAGCTTGCTGTCAACTCGAACCCTGCCTCTAAGGAAAAGACTTGAACACGACAAACGTGAGGAACCAAGGCAAACCTTGTCGCAAGCGCAGCAGTTCGAAGAATTGGAGCGGCACCTGACCGCTGTAGGTGGTATCAAAGACCCCACTCTGCTCCGCCGCCTTCGGCGGAGGATCGATTTTTATAAATTTCGCGCGAACATCTCGACCAACAAACTTCAGCGAACAATTCGCATTTTGAGAAATGCTAGAAATTATCAGGCCTACGAACACGGCCTAAAGGGCCTAATACGGGACATCGTAATTGTTTTTCTGTAGATGGAGAGCCTGAATAAGGAAGACGAGATGGGCACCGAGTGTATAGATGACAGGTTCAGCACTACCCGGAGATTGACGAGAACTCCGGCCGAGCCCGATCCCTGTTTCCAACTAAGCACTCTTCGCGCTCCCAAGCTTGTCGGTGGCCTGAGAACCCGAGGCCTCTATAAGGCGGAAGGGCCGGAGCCGATCGTCACGGTCATTACGATTGCGTACAACTGCGCACCATTTATCGAAGAGACGATGCGCAGTGTACTCAGCCAGACGTACTCCAACATCGAGTACATCGTGATCGACGGCGGCTCCACAGACGGAACGCAGGATGTCATACGCAAATACGACCACGCCATCGACTACTGGATCAGCGAGCCAGATCGCGGTATCTACGATGCGATCAATAAAGGGGTACGGGCATCCACAGGATGGTGGCTGAATTGCATGAACGTGAAGGACGCGTTTGCCAGCGACGACACGGTGCAGATTGTGGCAGATCGATACTTGAAAAGCGGTGCAAGGTTTATTTATTCCGACGTTTTGCTAACTCCTTGCGAACAAAAAAACGGCAACTTGAAAATTCGGATTTCAGACCACACCAAGAACCTGATCAATCACCAGGCTTCCATATATCACAAAAGCCTGCACTCAGAGCATGGCTTATATGTGGTGGCGAAGGGCATGACCATATCCGACTATCTTTTCTTTTGCCTCGTCGACAGAAAGGATTTCCTCAAGGCGGAAGAGCCGATCGCGAAATATGACACGAGGGGCATTTCCGATTCGAAGGCCTCAATGGGACAGATGTTTATCATCGATCATTTGCTAAACGGCATGCCTAGAAACGAATTTATGGTTCGGTTTGCCATTGGTTATTACTACCGGGAAGTGAGAGCTTTTTGCCTGCGATTGTTCAGGTTGGCATGATTTCCAAGCAACTTTTTGGCGGTTTTGGCGTCTGCATAGGGTGAGAAAATATCTCCAATGAAGGATCGTTTTGTGAAGATCACGGGTTCCACCCCCTGTTTCGGTTCTCCGTTGTCTTTCCAGCGCAGCCAGGCGCGTCTGGGCCGCAATCTTGGGATCGCGCTGGTTGCGGCTGGCGTGGGCTTTTTCAGCGTGCAACTGCTGGCGCAAGAGGCCACTCCGCCGCCCTCGGCTGCCGCGACTGCCTCAACCCCCACGAATCCAGACCAGCGACCCGACAGCGCCATTGCCGAGGACATCAACACAAAACTGATGGCGTCCAATACGCTGCGCCCGCTGGATTTAGGAATCTGGGTACACGATGGAACGGCCACTTTGACCGGCGCCGTCCCCACGCAGGAGTTGCGCACCGAAGCCGAAAACATGGTGAAGTCGGTTGCTGGCGTAAAGAATGTCGAGGACAAGATCACCATCGGCGCTGCGCCTGCAGCCGCGCCTGGATTCTCCGGCCAGAATGGTGAGGGTGCAAACGCCGTCCATCCGGGCGACGCCCAGGGACCGCCGCCGCCTCCTCCGCCTGCCGGGTACGAAGAGAATGAAGGTGCGCCTTCGCCGCCGTCTCCAGAGTCGCCGCAATCGCCGCCGTCGCCACAGTCGCCTTCGGCGGAGAATTACAGCCTGCATCAACCCGCCGGAACGGTGACGATCGAGTCGGGAACGCCCGCGTATGTGATGGTGATGCAGCCCGTCGATAGCAAGCACACCAAGATCGGAACTCCATTCCACGGCATTCTGGTGCGGGACATTGTCGAACAGAACGGGGTGATTGCCATTCCGCGCGGGGCCGATATCAGCGGAACCGTTGTGGATGCGCGCGGCCCGGGAAAGCTGAAGGGGCACCCTCAACTGGCGCTGCAATTGACCGGCGTTGAAGTCTCGAGCACATCCTACCCGCTGACCAGCCAGGCCTGGACTCGCGCTGGCCCGGGAAAAGGCGGACAATCCGCGGCAAACATCGGCGGTAGCGCGGCTGCTGGAGCCATTATCGGCGGAGCAGTCGGCGGCGGACCAACGGCGCTGCTGGGTGGTTTGCTGGGAGGGCTGGGCGGCGCGGGACTTTCCTCGTTGTCTTCCGGCCCGCAGCTTTATATTCCTGCGGAGTCGGTGCTGACCTTCTACCTGAGTGCGCCGGTTACGGTTCATGTGCCGACAGTTGGCGAAATCCGCCAGCTCGCTTCACGGGTTCCGCCATCGGCGTATGGTCGACGCGGATACGGAAGAGGGTATCCACCACCGGGATATTATCCTCCGCACCCGGCGTATTATCCGCCCCCACCGGGCGCGCCACCGGGAGGATACCCGTATTGAGTCGGCTTCGTGCCATCTCGTTAGGGTGCCGCATCCTCCAGCGGAGCGGCGGTGCATTTATACTGAAAGAACCAGGTCCCCGCGTGAAATTCAGGGGCTGAGTCAATCCCGTCCGGGGCCTTGCTCCGGGTGTAAGGTCGTAGCCCGCTCATGATTCGTTTTCTTCAGCAAGACAGCCGCTTGGTCAAGGGCATTTTTATTGCGCTCATTTCCATCACAGCCATTTTGATGGTGATCACCCTTGTCCCCGGCATTTTTCAGGATGCCGCGGCCAGCGGCGACACCTATGCCATCGTCCACAGCGACAGCATCTTTGGACGCATGCTCGGCGACTCCACCGACGTGCACCTGACGCAGGTTCAGCAAGTCGCGCAGCGCATGCAACAGCAGAATCACTATCCGGATTTTGTTTTGCCGTTTCTGATGCAGCGCGCCGGCCAGGCCCTGGTGGAGCGTGCCGTGCTGGTGCAGGAAGCTGGACGAATGGGCTTGACCGTGACCGACACCGACGTGCAGAACGAGTTGATGCACGGTCCGTTTGCTCCCGCGCTTTTTCCTGGCGGCAAGTTCATTGGCGAAGAACGCTATGACGATTTCGTCCAGAACAACTTCAACATGTCTCGCGCGGACTTTGAGCGGCAGTTGAAGGAAGAAATCCTCATCAATCGCCTGGAAGCCTATATCACCGGCGGCCTGACTGTGCCGAACTCGACCGTACGTGCCGAGTATCTGAAGCAGGCGACCAAAGTGAAATTTCAATATGCCGTGCTGTCGGATGCCGAGTTGCGCAAGCAGATCACGCCGACGGATGCCGAGCTAAAGACTTTCTTTCGGCAGAATGCCGCTCGTTACCACACTGCGATTCCTGAGACGCGCAAAATTCAATACGTTGCGTTCTCGTTGAATCAGGTTCCCGGCGGGGTGCCCCAAGTCAGCGGCGCCGATGTGCAGCAGTATTACAACGACCATCATCAGCAGTTCCAGGTGCCGGAAGAAGTAAAGGTGCGGCACATCCTGATTAAAGTTCCGGCCAAGGCCAATGCGCAGACCGTTGCGGCAGCCAAGGGGAAGGCGGAAGGAATTTTGAAGCAGTTGAAGGCGGGCGCCAATTTCGCCGACCTCGCGAAAAAGTATTCGGACGATCCCGGCAGCAAAGCGCAGGGCGGGGAACTGGGATTCATCCAGCACGGCGCTACTGTGCCGGCATTCGATCAGGCCGCGTTCTCGCTGCAGCCAGGGCAGCTGTCGTCTGTGATCCGCACGCAATTTGGCTTTCACATTTTGCAGGTGGAAGAAAAACAGCCGGCGCATCTGAAGCCGATTGACGAAGTCCACGATTTGATTCTTGCGAACCTGACCCAGCAGGCACAGGCCAAGGCAGCCCAGGAATACGCGGGCAAGTTACAAGCGCAAGCGGCGCAGGCGGGTTTGCAAAATATCGCAGAGCAGAATCATCTGCAGGTGGTCACGACTGACCCGCTACAGCAAAGCGGCGTGATTCCCGGTTTGGCGGATGGCACGCAGCTGCTGAAAGGCGCGTTTGCGACCAAGCCGGGCGCGGCCCCAGAAAGTGCCTCCACCGGCGAAGGTTACGCAATCTATAAGGTGCTGAACGTCGTGCCGGCACATGCGCCCACATTCGATGCTTACAAGGCGCATGTTCTGGAAGATTTCCGCGACCAGCAGATCGCATCGTTGCTGCACAACCGCACACAGCAGCTTGCCATCAAGGCGCATGAAGAAGGCCTGGATAAGGCAGCCAAGGAAGTGGGCGCGACTGTGTTGACCAGCGATCTGGTCGACGGAAGCGGTCAGGTTCCTCAGCTTGGGGATATGGCCACGCAGGGAGCCGCCGCCTTCAACCTGCAGCCTGGCCAGATCAGCGGACCGATCTATACACAGCGCAGCGGCGTCGTACTGAAGCTTCTGGACAAGCAGATGCCGACCGAAGCCCAGATTCAGCAGAACATCGATTCGACCCGCGACAAACTGGTGCAGCAGCGCCGCGAAACCGCGTTCGCCGTCTTCGCTACGTCACTGGAGCAGCACTTTATTCAGCGCGGCTTGATCCATTTCAACAAGAAGGCGCTCGCCGGAACCCAGTCGGGCATGTAGCGAGTGATTGTCGAAAATATTTTTTGCAAAGCGGAAGGGTGTAGATTCCCGTCCGCAAGCGTCTTATAGGTAGGCAAGCTTCCGACAAGCCATTCTGAGCCCTAAGGGGTCGTACTACGGAGAAGCAATGCTTACCGAGCGCGCTTCCGGCGTCCTTCTACATGTGTCTTCTCTGCCTTCCCGCGGCGGCATCGGCGATCTGGGACCCGCGGCCTACGCGTTCGCGGACTTTCTCGCGGCCGCAAAGCAGCAATATTGGCAGGTGTTGCCGCTTAGCCCCACCGGTTTCGGCAATTCTCCTTACTCCGCCCTGTCCGCCTTCGCGGGCAATCCCTTATTCATCAGCATCGAAAAATTGGTCGAAGACGGTTGGCTCGCAGGAGAATGCCTGGGCAGCCTTCCCGGTGCCGAAGGTCACGCAGACTTCGAGCAGGCGGCCGCCTGCAAGCGTCCGCTGCTTGAGCAGGCAGCCGAGAAATTTCTGGACAGCGCTTCGCTCCAAGCGCGGGAACGATTTGATGTTTTCTGTGCCGAGAATCGGCACTGGCTTGAGGGCTACGCCACGTTTACCATCCTGCGCTCCATGTTCAACGGTTCCATCTGGTCTGCGTGGCCAGCCGAATATGTCCATCGCGTTCCCGAGGCGATGGAGCGGTTTCGCGCCGAGCGTGAGCGGGAGCAAGCCGTGCAGAAGGTCATTCAGTTTTTCTTCCAGGAACAATGGGTGCAGTTGCGGGCTTACTGTACCGAGCGGAAGATTCGCTTTGTCGGCGACATGGCGATCTTCGTCAATTACGACAGCGCAGCCGTATGGATGATGCCGGAGATTTTTGAGCTGGATGAGAATAAGAACTCTCTCCATGTGGCCGGCGTTCCACCGGACTACTTCAGCCCTACCGGACAGCGATGGGGCAATCCGCTGTATCGCTGGGACGTGCTGGCCAGCACAAATTTTGCGTGGTGGGTGGCGCGTTTCCGCCGTGCGCTCGCACTTTGCGATCTGCTGCGGCTCGACCATTTCCGCGGCTTTGAGTCCTACTGGGCGATCCCCGCGGAAGACCAGACAGCCATTCGCGGCCGCTGGATGAAGGCACTGGGCACCGAACTATTTTCGCATCTATATAAGGAGCTCGGCGATCTGCCTTTGATCGCGGAAGACCTGGGGGTCATCACTCCAGAGGTGGAGCGCATGCGAAAAAGCTTCGGCATGCCGGGCATGCGAGTCATGCAATTCGGTTTCAGCGACCGCGGTGCGCATTTGCATCTGCCCCATTGTTGCGAAGAGAACATGGTCATCTACACCGGCACGCATGACAACAACACCACCCTCGCTTGGTGGCACCAGACCAACGAAACGGAGCGGGCCGCGATTGCCGCCTACATCCACCCCGGCGATGACGGAATTGTGTGGGCCATGATGCGCAGCGCCGCCGCGTCGGTCGCGAGGCTTTGCCTGTTTCCCATGCAGGATGTGCTGCAACTGGACCAGGAAGCGCGCATGAACACGCCGGCCCAGTCACAGGGAAATTGGGGCTGGCGCTACCGGCAGGATGCCTTGCAGCCTTGGATCAGCGAAAAGTTGGCAGCTCTAACGGAGGTGACGGATCGCGACGGCTGGGTCGATCTTGAAAGTGTTTCCATGTCGGAACCGCTTGCCGAACCCCTCGCCAACGTGTCTGGCGAATCAAAATAGGTTGTGACTTGTTCGTTGCGGCCACGGTTCAAGTCGCGCAGCGGGGTTGTGATATTGATTCCTTGACACTCAGGTTTCAGTCCGCACTGCGCCGCGCGCACAGCTTACAATAAAGCCATCGATACATTTCCAAGGAGAACCGATGCCCCTGACTGGAGAAGCCATCCGCATGATGAATTACGCCGACGATATCGGCACCACGCTGCGTCGACTGCTGGTGGTGCTGCCCTCGTTGCCGCCCGACGAACGCACCCGTGTTCGCGAGTACATGTTGAAGGTTCAGCCTACTTTCGCAGACGTGCTCGCCGCCCTGGAAGAGAAGAAATAGCGCCGCCGCGCGAGCGATCTAATGTGTGGCTCCCGCAGGCGGCGTATACGGGTGTTGCAAATAATCGCTAGCCAGCGTGACAGCGCCGGAAGTATCATCGCGGGTTTCGATCGCTTCGCGATACTCATTGATCGCGCGGTCGCGCTGTCCTGAGGTGTCGAAGATTCTTCCCAACTGCAGGTCACTCCACACCTCAATCCATTTGGGGACGCCATCGCCGCTCAAGGCCGCTCGAAACCCGTCCTCCGCAGCTTGGTAGTTTCGCTGTCGAAAATATATTTCCCCCAGTCGATAGCTGGCCAAGGAACTGGTGGCGTCGAGGGCCAGCGCCGCGCGATACTCCGCGATCGCTCCCGCGTCGTCGTTCGCAGCAGCCTTCGCCATCCCGCGCAGAATGTGCACTCGCACCTGCAGCGGATCGTCGCTTCTCAGCAACCAGCGCTGCGGATCGAGCGAAACCTTACGCGGAATCCCAAACGTGTCGATGGTGAACTGGGTTTGCGGGCCCATCACGTCCACCCGCTTGTGTGACCGTTTTGCCCTCCGTCTCCACCTGCACCTCGACCGGCATCTGGAACAGATCCAGATCCTCGTCAACCTCACCCATGGTCCGGAATCCCTGGTTGTTTCCCAGCCGATAGAGTGTCCACATATCCTGGAGTGTCGGCGCGCCCGTGTTATCGAGCCATTGCGTAAAAAACGGTCGCAGATTTTCGTGCGACACTGCTTCGGCAATCTGTTCAAACTTTCCCGAGGAGATAGATTTGTCTGGCTGCGAAAGAATCTGGCGCAGCGTCTGCTGGAACGCCGCATCGCCAATCTGCCATCGCAGCATGCGCAGGACCATCGCGCCTTTGTCGTATGTCATCGCCTCAAACTCACGCGAAAATTCGGGGTAGCGCGCCACGTCAGAAAGGGGAACACTGTTGAACGCAAGCGCACTGGCGGAGACGTTCACGATTGCGTCGGCTGTGATGGCGGGCGTGCCCGTGCGACTCAGGAATTCGAGCTCGGCATCGCGACACATCCCGTTGGTGATCCACGCATCGTTTGTTGATGCCGGGCTGACTTCCTGTCCCCACCATTGATGGGCGATCGTATTCATTAGTAGCCGGGCGTAATCCGCAGTTTCAAGCTGATTGCCGGCAATCGCTGCAATCTCCGGCGCAGACAGCGCGGGAAGCGTATCGTTCGGCAACTCCACGATGCTCAATTCGCTCGAACCAGTTGGGCCAAACTGCGCAACGAGCTCCCCATATTGCTTTGCGGCGGTCGCGGCAATCTCTTGTGTGGAAGGCACCGCCGCACTGCTCTGCATGCTTGACCCGTGCTCGATTCGATACACGCGAATCTGAGAGCTGGGGACTTCCACTGGAGATTGAAATTTTCCAGCGATCACGGTTCCCGGAAAACCGGGGTGAGGCCAGTTGAAATCGAATACAGTCTGCCCCTTCGAGTCCGGGTGCGGCGATCCCACAGGGCCGCTGCTCAGCACCTGGTTAACATTCGGCACATGCACGTGGATCTCTGCCGTAAAACGCTGGTTGCCGTCGCCGATTACCGGAAACCAATCTCCGCGATACAGCAGGTAGCTGACTGGTGCGCCAACAGAAACCAGGCGAGGCGCGCCACTGTGTGTCGCATCGAAAACGCCGCTATAGGTAAACGTCCACTCAACATCGCTGCCTGGCGTGAGCGGGCCAGCAGGGGTCACGGTAATCTCTGAGCTCTTCTGCGTCACACTCAGACTTTTCCCTGAACCATCTGTCACGCTTTCGAGGTGCAACGACGGGTTCAATTGGAATGCGACTGTCGCGAGGTTTTGCGAAACCGTGAACTGCACGCGCGTTTTCGACGAGAGGGAATGATGGGCAGGATCGAGGCTCACGTCGATCTGGTAGCCCCGAATCTGAATTGGATACTTCGCGGTGGTAGTTTGCGCGATGCCGACCTGCACGAGAAACCCGCAGAAGACGACGCCCATTCTTCGGCAGAATTGCAGTCGAGATTTCCTCCCACTCGGCACGGTTCTCATCCAGGCATATCCGCAGTCTGCGATTCCGTTAGGATCGTCGAACGGTCAGCATCCGACCGATCCAAAAAATCCAGGACCCATGCGGCCGCGCGATCGATAGCTGTGCGTTCTGGTACCGATCGGGACGCAATCTCTTCAGGAGTTTGGATCATGTTGGTTGCCGAAAGTTGGGCAGCGGTCGACTCCCAATGCAGCGCCGAACGGACGCTCATCAAATCTTTCATCATCTGCGATCTGTAACCAGTTTCTTCGAGTAGTGGTTGAAGTGTGCGGACGATGTTTTGCGGCGTGAAATCATCCTGAATCAGCTCCGGAACAATGCGATCACCGGCAATCAGATTCACCATGGCAACGTGCGGTAAATCGACCAGACGGCTGGCAACAGCGTAGCTGAAATCCGACAGCCGATAGACTGCGATGAACGGATTGCCGATCAGCGCCGCCTCCACCGTCGCCGTGCCGCTGGCCACCACGCTGGCTCGCGCATGAAACAAAGCGGCCCGCGCATCTTCGACCACATGGATGGAAATATCAATGCCACTGGCTTCGCTTTGACATTGCGCGACCATGCGCCCCACCCATTCCGGATCAAGTGTGGCGGCAGCGGGCAGCAGAAATTCATACGAGGTCCCGAGCAGGTTCGCCGCGCCGGCCATCACCGGAAGATTGTGCCGCAACTCCTTGCCACGGCTTCCCGGCAGCAACGCGATCCACTCTTTTGCCGGGTCCAGCTTATACAGGGTGGCGTAATCCTTGCGCGAGATCTTTGGCAGCGGCAGATCGGCCAGCGGGTGGCCTACAAATTCCGCATCCACGCCGCGGTCACGGTAATATTTTTCCTCAAACGGAAAGATCACGAGCATTTTGCTCACCCGGTCCCGCACCCAGCGCACCCGATGTTGTTTCCACGCCCAAAGTTGTGGGCTGACAAAATACAGCACGGGAATGCCCGATCGTTTCAATTCTTTTGCCAGGCGAAAATTCACGTCAGGGAAATCGATCAACACCGCTAAGTCGGGCTTGCGCGCACGAATGCTGCGCACCAGGCGGCGATATTCCTGGTAAATGCGCGGCATGTGTCGCAGCACTTCTGTAATTCCCATGACCGCTATGTCTTCTGCGCGAACAATGCGCTCGCAACCCGCTGCCTCCATGGCCGTTCCACCCAGCCCGAAGAATTTAGTGTCCGGCCGCAGCGAACGCACGGCTTCGATCAGCATGGCTCCGTATCGCTCTCCGCTGGCCTCACCCGCGGAGACAAAGATTTGTGAAGTCGAAGGCATGGCGGGTCGGGTCAGTCGCCGGGTACAGCCAGTGGATCGCTGGAGCGAATGGCCGCGTCTGGAATCTCCTGGTCCTTATATTGCAAGCGGTAAAGCTTCCAATATAGTCCTCGCTGCGTTAGCAGCTCCTGGTGGGTGCCAATCTCGCGCAACTGACCCCTGTGCATCACCAGGATCCGATTCGCCGTCTGGATCGTCGACAGGCGATGAGCAACAATCACAGACGTGCGCCCTGTCACGAGCCGGGTCAGCGCCGATCGCACCCGCAGTTCTGTTTCTGTGTCAACGCTCGATGTGGCTTCGTCAAGAATCAGAATCCGCGGGTTGTGCGCCAGCGCACGCGCAAAATTGATGAGCTGTTTTTGCCCAGTAGAAAGCGTGCTGCCACCCTCCCGCACCGGTTCCTGGAATCCACCGGGCAGCGAGCGAATATAGTCGCCAACATTCACCTGATCGGCGGCGCTTTCAATTTCTTGTTCCGTAATGCGCTCGGTGCCCAGACGAATATTGCTGGTAACGGTGCCGGTGAACAGCACCGGATCCTGCAGCACCACGGCAAATCGCCGGCGAAGTTCCTGCACATCCCAGTCGCGGACGTCGACGCCTTCAATCAGAATCGCGCCGCGCTGCACATCGTAAAACCGCATCATCAGGCTGCTCAAGGTAGTTTTGCCCGCGCCAGTGTGGCCGACGATTGCAGCCGTCTCTCCCGGCTCGATCGCAAAGCTGACATCGCGCAGCACCCACTCGACGCCTTCTTTTTCCGGCGTCGAACTTGTGCGCAGACGCTCGCGTGCCGCGTCATCCAGCCGCTGATAGGTGAACCACACGTGGCGAAATTCAATCCGGCCGGAACCATCCCCGACTGCCGGGTTCGGAGGCGAGACAATTTCGGGCGGCGTGTCGAGCAGCTTGAAGATGCGTTCGCTGGCCGCCATCGCTGCCTGCAGAATGTTGTACTTGTCGCTCAGGTCCTGAATCGGCCGAAAGAAGCGCTGCGAATACTGGATGAAGGCGACCAGCACACCCAGCGTGACCACGCCGCGCAGCACACCGCCGCCGCCCACCCAGATGATGATCGCCACAGCAATCGAGCTGAGAATTTCAACCACCGGATAATACAGCGCGTACGCCATAATCGCGTCTTTGAACGCCTTCATGTGCTGGCGATTCACTTTCTCGAAGTCCTGAAAGGCGCGCTCTTCACGGTTGAACAACTGCACCACGCTCATGCCGCTGACATGTTCCTGCAGGTAAGAATTGATCCGCGCGATTGCGGTGCGAATCCGGCGGTACGATTCGCGAACGAATTTGCGAAAGATTTGCGTCGCAATCATGATCAGCGGGATCACGGAGAATGCCAGCAGCGCCAGCCACCAATTCATCCGCAGCATCACGAACACAATGCCGGCCAGCACGAGCACGTCCTCAAAAATCGATACCACGCCGGAGGTGAACATTTCGTTCAGCGCGTCCACGTCGTAGGTCACGCGCGTGACCAGACGGCCGGTCGGGTTGCGATCGAAGAACGCGACGTGCATGCGCTGGATGTGGCGAAAGATCTGGCTGCGCAGGTCATACATCACCTTCTGCCCGGTCCACTGCATCAGGTAGGTCTGGACGAATGCCAGGACATAAATAAAGATCAGCGAGCCAAAATAAATCCCGGCAATCTGCGTAATGCCGGTCATGGGATTGTGGCTCAGATGGCGCGTCCAGATGGAGTGGTTAGCCTGCGACGGCGTCATGTATAGATCGACGGCCACCTTGGTCAGGTACGGCCCAAGCACATCCGCGAACGCCGTGAAAAGGATGGCGACCAGCGAAATGCCGACCTGCAGGCGATAAGGCTTTAGGTAAACCAGCAAGCGCCGCATCAGGCGACTGTCGTAAGCCTTGCCGATAACGTCGTCGTCTTGCTGCGGGGTGCTCTGTTTGGGGTCTGCCATGCGACACTGCTATTGTACGAAGTTTCCGTCCATTCTCCGCATACGCAAAGAACGATGCCTGTGAAGCTCTCGATGAGAATGCAACCGCAGTCGATGCAAAATCTTGCGCCCGCGCTAGGGATCTACGTGTCGATTCCGTTTTGCCGCGCGAAATGCAGCTACTGTAACTTCGCCTCCGGAGTTTACGGTCCGGATCGCATGGGCGCGTATGTCGAAAAGTTGACGGCGCAAATTCGTCACGCTCCCGCACGTGTGGCAGCGTGGGGAGCCTGTCTGCCAAACAATGTCGACTCAATTTACTTTGGAGGAGGCACACCAAGCCTTCTAGCTATCAATCAGTTAGAAAATATACTTAAAGTAATACAGGAACAATTTTCTGTCGACGCTTCCGCGGAGATGACCCTCGAATGTGCTCCCGGACAGTTGGGTGAGGAAATGCTACACGCCATGCCGGCCCTTGGCTTGAATCGGGTCAGCCTCGGCGTGCAATCATTTGTGGATCATGAAGCCTCGGTTGTGGGACGCACGCACACACGAGCCATCACGCTCAATGACATCGATCGTCTTCGCACCACCGGCATCGACGATATCAACATTGACCTGATCGCCGGTCTGCCTCACCAGACCCGGCAGAGCTGGAGAGAATCGCTTGCGCAAGCCATCGCGACAGAAGTTTCTCACCTGAGCGTCTACATGCTGGACGTGGACGAAGATTCCCGGCTCGGTCGAGAAATCATTGCCGGAGGCACACGCTACGGGGTCGGCATGGTGCCGAATGAGCAGACCATCGCGGATATGTATACCGAAGCGGTGGAGCGGTTCGACTCGGTTGGGATCGCGCAATATGAGATTTCGAACTTTGCGCGAGCGGGACAACGGTCGCGCCATAATTTGAAGTATTGGACCCGCCAGCCGTATCTCGGGTTCGGCTTGGATGCGCATTCCTTTCTGGCAACTGCCACCGGAGAGTCGATCCGCGTAGCCACCACCGACAATCTCACCGCCTACCTGGACGCGAACATCGCCGACTGTGACCGGGAGACGATCACGCCTGTGTCTCCGGCGGAAGCGCTGGAAGAAGCCTGGTTCCTGGGGCTGAGATTAAACGACGGCGTTTCTATTCACGAAATCACGCGCGAGTTTGGAGAGTCCGCGATTGCAGACTATCAGCCAATTCTCATCGAGGCGCAACAGCAGGGGTTAATCGAATATGATGGGCGTCGAGCCATGTTAACTCAGCAGGGGCGACTGTTCGCCAACGATGTATTTCAGAGATTTCTCGGCGTGGTGCCCTCTGACGACACCGAGGCAAGCCTAATCCAGCAGCAAGGAGTGTTCGCATGAGCGTTGAAACTGCCGAAACAACAGCAACCACTTCATCGAAGGCTACTGGCACCATTGATCTGCGCAGTGATACCGTCACCCGACCCACTCCGGCAATGCGTGCCGCCATGGCCGCCGCGGAAGTCGGTGACGATGTCTATGGGGAAGACCCCACGGTCAACCGGCTGGAGCAGCGAGCCGCGGAAACTTTTGAGCGTGAAGCTGCGGTATTTGTCCCCACCGGGACCATGGGCAATCAGATTGCGATCCGCCTGCATACGCATCACGGGCAGGAAGTCATCTGCGAAGCGCGCTCGCACGTAGTCGAGTGGGAGATGGCGATGGTCTCGGCTTTTTCCGGCTGCCTGACGCGAACCCTCGTTGGAGATCGAGGTGTCCTGACATGGAAACAGATTCAGGCCGCGATTGCTCCCAGCCTCTATTACCGCGCGCAGACTGGGTTGATCACTCTGGAAAATACGCACAACATGGCCGGCGGAACAGTGACACCGCTGCCGGTGCTGGAAGAAATTTGGGCGGGCGCGAAAGGTGCCGGCCTACCGACACATCTGGATGGTGCGCGAATTTTTAACGCGGCCACGTACCTCAATGTTGGAGTGGTGGAGCTGACGCGAGGGTTTGACACGGTGATGTTCTGCCTGTCGAAAGGACTATGCGCGCCAGTGGGCTCCATGCTGGTCGGTTCGCAGAGAATTGATGCATCGGGCAAGAATCATTCGCAAGTCACTGGGCGGCGGTATGCGTCAGGTCGGCGTGCTGGCTGCGGCAGGACTAATTTCCCTCGAGATCATGACGAAGCGGCTGAAGGAAGACCATCGTAACGCGCGCATCTTGGCCGAGTCGCTCGCCGGCATTCCCGGCCTCACGGTTGACCTCGAAAGTGTCCAGACGAACATCGTTCGTTTTCAGCTCAACGGCGGCAATCGCGCGTCCGACCTGGTGGCGCGGCTGAAGCGGCGAGACATCCTTGTTGGCAGTACAGGGCCGGATGCCATTCGTCTAGTGACCCACCATGATGTCGATCGGGTCCAATGTGAACAGGCCGCTGCGCAGATTGCCGAGGAGCTGTCACAATAGAACCACCCCGTTGGACGATAGCCGAACGCATTCACGCAATCGTCACACGGCATTCACGGCTCTTTTGCAAAAAATTCGCCTGACTGCGATACTCTTGCCTCGACGGAGGAGTAGGCGCACCATGGAAACTGCGGAACAGACAGCAGCAACGGTCGAGAGGATGCCAGATTTGAGTCAGACGATTTTCGTTCTGGAAGATGACCAGGACATTTCCCGGTTGGTGCAGCATAGCCTGGAAATCGCCGGGTTCGCCGTACGAACTTTTATAAGCCCGGCCGCCGTGTTGGCGGATGCCGAACGCAAAACTCCCGACCTCTTTGTTCTGGACGTTATGGTTCCCGGCGGCGATGGGCTGGATCTGTGCCGGCGCATTCGCAAGAGCCCTGCGCTGGCCGTCACGCCCGTGATTTTTCTGACGGCGCGAACCAGCGAAAGCGACCGCGTCCTCGGTTTGGAGTTGGGAGCCGACGATTACATCACCAAGCCCTTTTCCCCGAGAGAATTGATCGCGCGGATCAAGGCCGTGTTGCGCCGTTTCGAGCGGCCGACCACCCCAACGGCGCTGCATTTTGGACAGGTTGAAATTGATGCCAGCGCCATGCAGTTAAAGGTTGGCGGCGAACTGATGGCGACCACGGCGACGGAATTTCGCCTGTTGGAATATCTTGCCCGTCATCCCGGACGCGTCTTCAGCCGCGATCACTTGCTGGATGCGGTTTGGGGCGATGCGCGCTTTGTCACTCCTCGCTCGGTCGACGTGTATGTTCGTCGCATTCGCGAAAAAATTGAGTCGGACCCGGAGAATCCGCAGTATCTTAAAACCGTGCGCGGTGCCGGCTACCGCTTTGAGATGCCGAAAGACAGCCTCTAAAAGGATGCTTTTAGCTTTTAGCGAAAGGCTTTCGGCCAGAAGCTAGGGGCCAAAAGCTAAAAGCGACGCGCCAAAGGCTAAAAGCTACATGAGGCAGAGAGTTTTCTTTAAGCTTCTCGCGGCGATGGTGCTGGTGGTATTGGCAGCCGCCGCGATGCTCGACATTTCGCAGCAAAATATCCTGGAATCTTCCTTACAAAATCAATTGGTGCGGAGCCTGACCGACAGCGCTCAGGCACTCGCGCAGCGCATCGCGGTCAGTCCCGCTGCCAACCTTGGATCGCTGGCACAAGAGGAAGCGCGGGCCGTGGATGCGCGTGTCACCATCCTGAATAAGGATGGCAGAGTGATCGCCGACTACACTACCGCCGGCATCGAGATGGGCGCGAATACCCCCTCGACATCCCCCATGGACAGCTCTGAGATGCGGGCCATTACCGTGCACCATCGCGCTTTCGGAAAATCCGTCCATCAGGGCACGCTCTATGTGACGGCCCCGGCGGGTAACTATATCGTGCGCCTCGGCCACCCGATGCATGATGTGTATGACACGCTGCACATGGTGCGGCGCAGTTTGTTATGGGCCACGTTGCTGGCATTGTTGCTGGCAATTGTATTGGCAGCATTGCTGGCGCAGGCTGTATCAAGCCGCCTGGCGCGCATTGTCGATTTTGCTCATCGGCTGGCACGAGGCGATTTTGGCGCGCGCATTGTCGATACCGGTGGAGACGAAATTGCGGCGGTCGCGAATGCATTGGACGCGACGGCCGCCCGCGTGGAAGCAGTCTTTCGCACGCTGCAGGACAGTCGCAAGGAGATGGAAACCGTTCTCGACAGTATGGAAGAGGCTGTGATTGCCGTCGACGCGCAGAGCCGTGTCCATTGGTCTAACCGCGTGATGGAACGAATGATGGGCGGAAGCGTGAAGCCCGGAAACGCACTGGTGCAAACAATTCGCGATCCGGATCTGCTGGCGTGCGTAGAGAAGGCGTTGAGCCGTCGAGTCACCGCCCATGTGCGAGCTCGCACTGTGCTGCCGGGGCGCATCTTTGACGTGAGTGCGGCGCCCATGCTGGGCGGCAGCGCTGTGGTGGTGCTGCATGATGTGACGGAGATTGATCGCGTGGAGAAAACCCGGCGCGATTTTATTGCGAACGTATCCCATGAGCTGCGCACGCCGCTCACTTCAATTTCCGGCTATGCCGAAACCATGTTGGAAGAAGATGACGGACTGCCGACGCAGGCGCGCGATTTTCTCTCGATCATCTGTCGCAACGCTGCACGGATGACACGGCTTACCGAGGATTTGCTGGCGCTGGCGCGGATTGAGTCTGGGGAGTACAAGTTGAATCGCCGGCCGGTCGAAGCAGAGCTGCTGATCGACGAGGCCGCAGCCATTCTGGCCGGACTGCTGATGGACAGAAATGTGGCGCTGGAAAAAGGTGAGAGTACCCGCGAGAAAGTCATGGCGGATACGGACTCGATTCTGCAAGTGCTCTCAAATCTGCTGGAGAACGCCGTGAAATATGGCGGCGGCGAACGCGTTGTTATCGGAGCGCGACAAATTGCCGGTGCCGTCGAGTTTTACGTTCAGGATTTTGGCGCGGGCATTGCATCCGAGCATCTGACTCGCATTTTCGAACGCTTTTACCGCGTCGATAAAGCCCGCTCGCGCGAGTCAGGAGGCACCGGCCTGGGGCTTTCCATCGCGAAGCACATCATTCTCGCCCATGGCGGCACTATCCGGGCGGAGAGCGAATTGAACCGCGGCAGCACATTTTTCTTCACGCTCCCCATTGCTCCAACCGCAGCACTGGAAGAAGAGCAAGAAGAAAACATCGCCACAAATTAGACCAATTCCACAGATAGTGGAATGTCACGGGTGTCCATCCTAGCGAAGCTAGGGTGGGATAGAACGAAGCCCGCATTAAAGTAATTAGTTAAAATGCTCTAATTCGTCTTCGCAGGTGGACGCGCCGAACCACCCGTCTGCAGCCGCTGCAAATCTTCCGGAGAATCCAGATCCCATTCGCCGCCGGGAAAATCAATCGCATGAACGGCCGCGCCAGGTTGTTGCAACAATGCGCGGGCGCCCTGGTCGCCATGCAGTTCCAGCAAACCCGAAAACAACGCCCGAGGAAAAATCGCCGGCACACCCGTGCGCCCCGCATAGCGAGAAGCCGCAATGCCACTCCCATCTTCTCTGTGCGCGTCGATTAAACGCACCAGATGTTCCGCGGACAATCCCGGTTGATCGCAGACCATCACCATCGCACTCGAAGCGGCCGAAGCATTTTCGAGCACGGCGGCAATCCCCACTCGCAAGGAACTTGCCATGCCTTCGGCCCATGTCTCATTGCGCACCAGGATGCAGTCGAGGAGTTCACACTCGAGATGAATCTCTTCCGCATGCGCGCCCAGGATCACGAAAATGGGCGCCGCACCTGAAGCCCGCGCCAGCCCGACCGCATGATCAAGAAGTGTTTCCCCGCCGAACGCCGGCAGGCGCAATAATTGTTTCGGTTGGCCGAGGCGAGTGGAGGCACCCGCGGCGAGCAGGATCGCTGGTACCGCGATCGAATCAGCGTCCGGTTTCGATGGCATGTACAGGATCGCTCGATTCCTGGGTCTGCCGCGGCGAGTCCAGGCTGCATTGCACCGGAATATAGGGGCGATCCGGAACGGCAAGAAAATCTTCAACCGACATGCCGCGCGAAACTGCGGTTTTCTGGTAGAGCGCCGCCTGAATCTCCGCAAGGATTGCCAGCGCCACGGCCTCCGGGCTGTCGCCGCCCAGTTCCAGACCGATAGGCGCATGTACGCGTTGCAGCGCTTGTTCCGGCGACCAGCCAAGCTGCGACGCAGCTTCCATCAACAATAGCCGACTGCGATGCCGCGCACCCAGCAGCCCGAGATAGCGCAGATCGAGCGGCAGCAACTTGCCCAGCAGATTTCTGTCCTGCTCAAAACTGTGGGTCAGCAGAGCAACTGCATCCCGGCGCGACAGAGCGAGCTGCTCAAAATTCGCCGGGTTTTCGCCTAGGGACAGCACGAGTTCGGCTTCTGGAAATCGCGCAGGCTGCGCCAGCCATGCCCGCCCGTCCGCTACGGTCACACGCCACCCCAACAGATTCGCCATGCGAACCAGCGGTCGGGCGTCATCGCCAGCACCGAAAAGTACCAGCCGTTGCGGCGGCAGCACCGGCTCAACGAAAACGTCTCGCGTCTCATTTCCAAGAGCGATGGAAACTGTATTTGCTTCGCCCGCAGCTCTTGCCAATGAGGTCAGCCTCGACACCGTCTCTGCATTGAGCTCGGAGCTCGCAAAGAAGATGGTTTCGTCCTCGCGCAAAATCACACGCATGCACCCAAAAGCTTGACCGACCTCGGAGGGCAGAACCGTGGCGGCACACAAAGTTTCTCCGCGCTCGGCTGCCTCCAGAGCCCGCAGCATTCCGTCAGTTTCCGGTGAGGCGACCGGCTCCAGCAACACGTCCATCACGCCTCCGCAGCCCAGTCCATAGGGAATCTCACGGGTGTCGATCGAGTTGTTCTCGTCCAGAATTTCGTCGAAGAGGGTGGAATATCGTTCAACCGCTGGGCCATTCCGAGCGATCCATGCTGCTTTGCGAGAGACTTCGCCCTCCAGGCATCCACCGCTGATTGCGCCGACGGAGCCGGTCGAGTGAATATACATGCGCGCGCCGGGCCGACGATACGAAGATCCTTCCACTCGGACCAGCGTGGCTAGCGCGGCGGTGTCATCCTGCCGGTTGCGCCACTGCTCGACGATTGCGCTGCGTTCCACCATGCCTATGTTGACGACGAACGGGGACCGAAAGGCTCCGCCTGTTTATAGATGCTACAAGTTTCCGGTTGGCTTTGCATTCACATGCCGCGCAACTCAAAGGAATAGAATGAGGGTGTTATGGGAAACACTGCGAAGACTGCATTTCTTTTGACCTTGCTGACAGTGCTGCTGGTCCTGATCGGCGAGCATTTTGGCGGGCGAAACGGTCTGATCCTTGGATTTCTTTTTGCTGCGGGAATGAATTTTTTCACCTACTTCTACTCCGACAAGCTGGCCCTGAAAATGTACAAGGCGCAGCCGGTCACACGGGAAGAGTTGCCGCGCGCGTATGAAGTGGTGGAGCGGATGACGCAACGCATGGGCATTCCCATGCCAAAGATGTATGTGATTCCAACCGAATCTCCAAACGCGTTTGCGACCGGACGAAATCCCCAGCACGCTTCTGTGGCCATGACGCATGGAATTCTGTCCCTGCTGAATGATGAGGAGCTGGAAGGCGTCTTGGCGCACGAACTGGGACACGTGCAGAATCGCGATATCCTCACCAGCTCCATTGCAGCCACGCTGGCCGGCGCGATTACGTTGATCGCGCGTATGGCCTATTGGGGAGAGATTTTCGGCGGCCTTGGCGGCGGAGGTGGCAGACGCGAGCGCGGCGGCGGAATCAGCGGGCTATTCATGCTGATCCTCGCGCCGATCGCCGCCATGCTGATCCAACTGGCCGTTTCCCGTTCGCGGGAATATCAGGCCGATGCGACCGGGGCGAAAACTACCGGCAATCCGTATGCGTTGGCCAGTGCTCTGGAAAAGATCGATGCCTCCTCGAAGCGCCTGCCGATGGTGGCATCGCCTTCTAGCGCGCACCTATTCATTGCGCAACCGCTGGTGGGTGGCGGCATGTTCACAAACCTGTTTTCTACCCATCCGCCAATGCAGAAGCGCATCGAACGCCTGATTGGTCGCAGTTCCGTCAGCGGACTATAACAGCTTTTGAACCCGTTGTAAGACTCAACTTGGAAGAAAGGGAGGCCGCCTGAGGCCATGTTCAGCCGATGAGAACTTTCCTGCGCAGTCTGATTTTGCTTGCCCTGGTGGTATGGGTTGGCGGCTTATTGTTCTTT
Source organism: uncultured Acidobacteriota bacterium (assembly GCA_963817855.1). Classification (GTDB taxonomy): domain Bacteria; phylum Acidobacteriota; class Terriglobia; order Terriglobales; family Acidobacteriaceae; genus JAKAAZ01. The sequence goes on from CAWFQA010000001.1 coordinate 1,769,757, forward strand.
GGCGCGGTGGTCGCGCCAGTCGCGTTTGAGTCACTGATGCCAATCTTCCCCGACCCGGCGGTTGGACTTCAAGTGGCCGGCACCATGGTTCGCGATTCTCTGACGCGTTTTCATGACATCGGCCTGTTCTGCGGAGCGATCTTGTTGTTGCTGTATGTCGTGGAGCGTATCACGAGCGCGACCCGGCGCTCCGTCGGGCCACCGATATTGCTGACTGCGGTGATGATGGGCTTGACCGCGTATTCGCAATTTTCCGTGATTCCGCGCATGGATGCGCTTCGCCTCAAGGCCGGTGCGGCGATGGCCGATCTAGGTTCGAACAATCCGGCACGTCTGGACTTCAATCGTCTGCACAATCTTTCCACCTCGCTCGAAGGCATCGTGCTGCTGTGCGGCATTGGGCTGATCGTCTTGTACGCGCGACCGGAACCAGTCGGTTGAGATCGCCAACTCGAGCCACCGGACCCCGGAAACAGCGTAAACTTTCGTAGGAACCATCAAACAATCTCCCTTACAGGACAAGCATGAAGACCGGAATTATCGGCCTGCCACAGGTAGGCAAGACCTCGCTATTCAAGATTCTGACCAAAGCAAAACTGGAAGACCGCGGCTATTCGAATCCCAAGGAAGTTCACCTGGGCATGGCCCGAGTGCCCGACGACCGGCTGGAGAAAATGGCCGCGCTGTATCAGCCAAAGAAAACTGTCTTTGCTACGGTGGAGTACGCCGACGTAGGCGCCATCGGCCAGGAAGCGCTGAAGGAGCCAAGCTTGCTCGCCAGCCTGCGCAACGTGGATGCGTTGATCCACGTGCTGCGCGTCTTCGACGACCCCTCTGTGCCGCTCGCCGGTCCGATCGATCCTGTGAAGGAAATTCAGGATGTTGAGTTCGACCTGATGCTGAGCGATCTGACGCAGATTGAAAAGCGCATGGAGCGCCTGGAAAAAGACCTAAAGAAAGGTCGCACTCCGGAGCTGGAAGCCGAGCGGGCGTTGCTGCTGCGCGCCAAACCGCATCTGGAAGCGGAGCGGCCCTTGCGCGCCATGGAAATGACGGCCGATGAAAAGAAGTTGATTCGTGGCTATATGTTCCTGAGCCAGAAGCCGGTCTTATATGTCCTGAATATCTCTGAGAGCACCACGCTCGGTATCGATCTGGAGGCAGCTGTCGAAAAATATGGCTTGGCGACCATTGCGACAAGACCAGGGACTGGCGCGACGGCCATTTGCGGCAAGGTGGAAGCAGAGTTGGCGGAGATGCCGGATGAAGAAGCCGAGGAATTTTTGTCGAGCTACGGATTAGGTGAGAGCGGACTGCGCCGCCTGATTCGCAAGAGCTATGAGCTGCTCGGATTAGTCTCGTTCTTCACCGTCGGCGAAGACGAATGCCGCGCCTGGACCATTCCGGTCAACTCGCGCGCCCAGGCCGCTGCTGGAGCCATCCATTCCGACTTGGAAAAACATTTCATCCGCGCCGAAACCATCCACTGGGATACGCTGCTCGCAGCCGGGTCGGAAGCCGTGGCAAGGTCGCATGGCACGCTGCGACTTGAAGGCAAGGACTACATTGTGCAGGATGGTGACGTGATGCACATTCGTCACAGCGGATAGCAAAATCATGGCGCACGTTACCACACCGTTCTGGATGGTCCTGCTGCTTGGCCTGATCGCGGGCATGGCGGACGTTGTGGGCGGCCTGCTGTTGCTCCGCATGCGGGCAGAACGCTTCCTGCACGGCTTCGTGGCCTTCGGCGCAGGTTTCTTGATTGCCGTTGCGCTAGTCGAAATGATCCCGGAAAGTTTTCGCGCCACTCCGCTCTCTGCGCCGCTGTGGATTCTTGCCGGCTTCTGCGGCGTGCATCTGCTGGAACACACCCTGGTCGCGCATTTTCACTTTGGAGAGGAAACTCACTCCGAAGAATTTCTGCATCGTTCGACGGCTTACTCCGTAACGTTTGGCCTGGCCGCGCATACCTTTTTTGACGGCATCGCCATTGCCAGCGGTTTTGCTTTTTCCAGTGCGCTCGGCTGGCTCATCTTTACCGGGATGCTGCTGCATAAATTGCCCGAAGGCTTTACCGTAGGCAGTGTGATGCTGGCCAGTGGTCGCAGTGCGCGAATCGCAGTTTCCGCTGCCTGTGTCTTAGGCGCAGCCACTGTTGCCGGTGTGGCTGCCATTCATTTTGTGCCGAAGTTGGCAGGCGTCGGCCTGCCGTTATCCGCCGGTGTCGCGCTGTATGTGGCCGCGACCGACCTGTTGCCGGAGGTCAATCGCGCCCACGGAATTCGTTATCGCGTACTCTTTTTCGTGGGCGTCGTAGCATTCCTGTTGGCACGGTGGGGCACGTAGAAGCCGCGGCGCACCGTTTCGCGTAGAGACTCACCATCCAACCGGCTGACTTGAAACACGCACCACAGGGGAAAGGAGCACAGAGGATGCAGCCGCAAGGATATGCACTGATCACCGGCGCAAGCTCCGGCATTGGCGAAGAGTTTGCCCGCCAATTCGCCGCCAGGGGATGGTCTCTGATTCTGGTTGCGCGCTCGCAGGATCAGCTGGAAAAAGTTCGAAGCGAACTGATGTCGGCGCACATGGGTATCGATGTCGTGGCAATCCCGTTGGACCTCACCGTCCCCGGCGCGCCCGCCGATCTGTTCCAGCGAACGCAGGCGGCTCATTTGGACGTGGAACTGCTCATCAATAACGCGGGATTTGGCGCATTTGCGGAATTCGCGTCGCTCGATCTCGATCGCGTTCGCCGCATGCTTGATCTAAATATTGTCGCCCTGGTAGAGCTGACCCATCTCTACATGCAGCCGATGATGCAGCGCCGTCGCGGCGGCATCATCAATGTTGCTTCCGTCGCAGGATTTGCTCCGCTTCCGTATTCAACTGTCTACGCGGCGACGAAGGCATTCGTGAAAAGCTTCTCCGACGCACTGTTTGAGGAAGCGCGCCATCACGGAGTGCATGTGATGGCAGTCAACCCGGGAACAACCGAGACAAATTTCTTTCGCGTCGCAGGTGAAAGCCCATTCAGTCATCGTGCCCGCATGCAGACCTCGGCGGAAGTTGTGCGGGAGGCGTTGCGCGGTTTCGAACGAAAGAAATCGTCTGTCGTTACTGGGGCATCGAACCGCGCGCTGACTGTGATTCTGACGCTGCTGCCTCGTCGGTGGATCACGTCTACGGTGGGAAAGGCGATGCGACGCGCCAACATCGGCGTTCCCGGCAAGGGCTGAGAAGTAGCCGTAACAGGAACTTTGGCCGAAGTATTGAAAGGATTAGCCCGCAGCTAATCTAAGGTAATCTACTTCGATATCTATAACTTGCAGTTCTTGCTTGACCTGGACAACTTTTTCGTAGAAAACAACATCAGTTCTTTTAGCCTTAGAAAGCCCCCTCTGTGATTCTTGTCGTAGACGATAACCCGGTGCAAGCGCTCACGCGCAAAGCCATCCTCAACCACGCTGGGTTAGAGGCTCGGACAGCCTACTCCGCTGACGCCGCCTTTGATGCTCTTGAGACCGATCAGAATCGCGAGATCAACCTCGTTATCACAGATCACATCATGCCCGGCGAATCTGGCCACCACTTTGTGGAGCGGCTTTGGGAGCGCAGGGCTGGGTTGTCGGTGATGGTACTAAGCGGACTTGCCGAGGCGGAGGCCGAATACGAAGGTTTGGATGTCACCTTCCGCGCCAAGCCCATTTTTCCATCCGACCTGGTAGCCTTGGCGACAAGATTGAGCGGAAGCGTTCCCACCAAGTTGTAGCCCACTGCGGTGTTCGAGCCGTCGATTTTCATTCAACCAACACAGTATTGGTGCTCTATGTGCCGCCCCCCTCGCGTCGTTGCCGTCGCCTGCAAGCTCTGCGACAATTGAAGTAGAGCAGCCCGCTTGTGTATGAGCATATCCACCCTGGAAACGACCCTGACCCAATCCAATCCTATCGCCGCGGCGACCCGTGAGCAGGTGTTTGACGCGTTTCGCCGCTGGGGATATCTGCAAGCGCAACTCGATCCGCTGCAACAATACCTTCCGCCCCAGCCGCTGCAAGATCTGGACCAGACCGGAGAGTTCGCCGACCAGGCCCGCGCCATCTATTGCGGGTCCGTTGGTGTCGAGTTTATGCATATGGCCGATCCGGAACGCCGGCGATGGATTCAGGAGCGTATGGAGGGAACTGCGGCGGCTCCGAACTCGCAGCACGCACTCGACTTGCTGGTTGAGGCCGACATTTTTGAGCAGGTCATTCAGAAGCGCTATCTGGGCACAAAGCGATTTTCTCTCGAAGGAGTCACGGCGCTGATCCCGCTGCTGGATGCAGTGTTGCAGTCTGCCGCCGAACGAGGCGCGGAGAAATCGGTGATGGCAATGAGCCATCGCGGCCGCCTGAACGTCATGGTGAACACGCTCGGCAAATCCCCGTCCGCCATTTTTTCAAAATTTGAAGATGCCGATCCGCGCAGCAGTCTGGGCAGCGGCGATGTGAAATATCATGTGGGCGCGACTGGCACGTTCACCACTCACTCGGGCGTGGAATTGGGGCTTCACCTTGTATCCAACCCCAGCCATCTGGAAGCAGTCGATCCGGTAGCCATGGGACGTACGTACGCCAAGCAGATGCGCTACGGAGCAGATGGACGTGAACGTGTTCTGCCGGTTGTCATCCATGGAGATGCAGCCTTTGCCGGGCAGGGAATCTGGGCGGAGACCATGAATCTCGGCTCGCTCGAAGGATATTCGGTCGGCGGCAGCATCCAGATTATTGCGAATAATCTGATTGGCTTTACGGCTGAGCCGGACGAGTACAACTCGTCCCGCTTCTCTTCCGACCTGGCGCGGCGCTTGCCCGTTCCTATTTTTCATGTGAATGCGGAGGATGTGGATGCGGTGATCCGCATCGCAACACTCGCCGTGGAATACCGCTACCAATTCCACACCGATGTCGTCATCGACCTGATTGGCTATCGTCGCCACGGTCACAGCGAAGTCGATGACCCAACGATCACGCAGCCGCTGCGGTACGCGAAAATTCAGAACCATCCGCCGCTGTACGAAATCTTCGCGAAGAAAATTGGCGTGGATGCGGCCGCCCGCGTACATGAGGCGGAATCGAGATTTGAAGAGGAGTTGAAGCGAGCGCGGCAGATGAAGAAGAAAGCCGTGCTGGCGGATCTGCCCGAATATTGGTCGCCCTACAAGGGTGGCCCGCACCGTGCGAAATATGAAGTAGACACCGGAATCTCCGCAGAGACCATCCGCACCATTGCGGAAGGCCTGACGACTTTTCCGACGGAGTTTCACATTCACCCCAAGATTCAAAAGCTGCTGCAACAGCGCGCGGAAATGGGACGCGGAGAGCGCCCGTTCGATTACGGCATGGCGGAAGCAGTTGCATTCGGTTCACTGCTGACGCAGCGAACGCATGTGCGTCTCAGCGGGCAGGACAGTCAGCGAGGCACATTCAATCAGCGCCACAGCGTGCTGATCGATGTGGAAGATGAAACAAAATTTGTGCCGTTGAATCACCTCGGTACCAATCAAGCAAAGTTTGAGGTCTACAACTCCATTCTCTCTGAGGCGGGGGTGATGGGGTTTGACTATGGCTTCAGCCGCGACTACCCGGAAGCGCTGGTACTTTGGGAAGCGCAGTTTGGCGACTTCGCCAACGGCGCACAGATCATCATCGATCAATTTCTTTCATCCGCGGAAGACAAATGGGGATTGCTGAGCGGGCTGGTGCTGCTGTTGCCGCATGGATATGAAGGGCAAGGCCCGGAGCATTCCAGCGCGCGCATCGAGCGCTATTTGCAAATTGTCGCGCGCGACAACATTCAGGTGGCGCAGCCATCGACCGCAGCGCAATATTTTCATTTGCTGCGACGTCAGGCGATGCGGCCCTGGCGCAAACCGCTGGTGGTCTTCACGCCCGAAGAGCATGCTGCGGCACCCTGATGCGGTTTCTCCACTCGCCGATCTGACACGGCCTCGGTTCTTGAATGTGCTGCCGGAAACAGAGCTGCAGGGTGTAACGCGGCTGCTGATCTGCACCGGAAAAATTGGACACGAGCTGCGAGTGGAACGGCAGAAACGCAAGGATACTTCCACCGGGATCATCTTTCTCGAGCAGCTATATCCATGGCCAGAAGAGGACCTGCGAGCGGCCATCGAAGCACATCCAGAGGCGAACGATCTGGTCTGGGTGCAGGAAGAGCCGGAGAACATGGGCGCCTACTCTTTTGTGCTGCCGCGTCTGCGCGAGCTGGCCTTCGATCGTCAGGTGCGCAGCGTCAAGCGGTCGGCGGCGGCCAGTCCGGCCACTGGATCGGCCAAGGCGCACGCTATGGAGCAAAAAACGCTGATCGACCTGGCGCTAAGCCGCGCCTGACTCCATTGTGACGACCGTCGCGAGCAGGCCACTCCTGCATGGCGGTTGGAATTGGATCACAGAACGTGACGTTCGTTACTGGGTGACGGCGCTGGGTTTGGCGCAGATTTCGTCGTACGCCTGGGTCAAATATTGCGCGATTTGCGGAGCGCTGGAGCTTTCAATCACTGAGCGCTGCATCAGGAACACCAGCTTTCCATCGCGAAAGATAGCAACGGCGGGTGAGCTAGGCGGATGACCAGCCAGATGGCTGCGAACTTTATCTGTCGCTTCGCGGTCCTGGCCCGCAAACACCGTGATTTTCTGATCGGGTAGGGTGGGGTGTTGCAACGACATGCGAACGCCGGGGCGCATCTTGCCCGCTGCGCAACCGCAGATGGAGTTGACGATCACCATGGTGGTGCCCGGCTTGGCCAGCGCCTGATCGACTTCCTCCGCCGTACGTGTTTCCTGGATTCCAGCGCGGGTCAACTCCTCGCGCATCGGAATCACCATAATCTCTGGATACATAATGTTTGCTCTCCCATGCCGCTGTGGCGGCCCATCTCCAGTATATCGGACCCGATGCGAAGGGCAGATCTTAGATTGCCAGAACCTGTTGCGCGCGAATGGCTTCGATGGCACGCGATAGAGTAGACGGGAAAGGTTTCGATGCCAATCTCCGTGTCCAAGGAAGAACAAGTGCCGGTTGCAGGCGACGTGCCGGCGGAAGAATATCGACAGCGATCTGCCGCGCGACAGGCACAAACGCATCGGTTGGAGAGGTTGCACATCCGGCTTGGCAATGTGCGCTTACTGCTGGCAACGGTCGCAGTGATGTTGGCATGGTGGGCGTTTCGATCGCATTGGATTTCGCCGTGGTGGCTAGGGGCGCCGCTGGCAGCGTTTGCAGTGGTTGCCGTCTATCACTCGCGTGTGCTGCGTGCCCGACGACTCGTCTTGCGTGCTGTCGCGGTGTATCAGCGCGGATTGGCACGGATTGAAGACCGATGGATGAGCGGCGGGAGCGAGGGAGAGCGATTCCGCAGCCCGCAACATTTGTACGCCGCCGATCTGGATTTGTTTGGACCTGCGAGCTTGTTTGCGTTGTTGTCGACAGCGCGCACCCGCATGGGAGAAGATACGCTTGCGTCGTGGCTGCTATCGCCATCGCCGGTGGAAGCAATCCACGAGCGACAGGCAGCGGTGGCTGAGTTGCGAAATCGGCTGGACCTGCGGGAAGACCTGGAAGTATTAGGCGAAGAGGACGGAGCTGGAGTGGTTCCGGCAGCGCTGCTGCAATGGGCGGAGGCGCCGGCGGAGCTGCGCGAACTTTGGTTGCGCTGGCTGGCTCCGCTGCTGATGGTGTTGGCGGTGGGTGCGACGGTGGTCTGGGCGAGTGCGGGACACATTTCTGCCGTTGTTGGCGGTGATCATCGTGGAAGCCAGCCTGGCGCGGTGGCTGAAGAAACGGATATTGGCGATATTTTCATCGACGGAAAGCGCGTTTGAGAATCTGGGTTTGCTGTCGGGAATGCTGGCGCGACTGGAACGGGAGGAGTTCCGCTCGAGGCGATTGCGTGCATTACAAACTGCGCTGACCAGTCATGCCATGAAGGGTTCGGAGGCGATCGCGCGGCTGCACACGCTGGTGGACCTGATCGATTCCCGGGACAACCTTTTTGTGAGGATTCTGGATGTGCCACTGATGTACTCGGTGCAGTTGGCGGTGAAGGCGGAGGCATGGCGCGCGCAGCATGGCACTGCGGTGCGGGGCTGGCTGGATGCGACCGGAGAGATGGAGGCGCTGCTGTCGCTCTCCGCGTACCACTACGAACATCCGGACGATCCCTTCCCGGAGTTCGTCGATGGCACGCCGCGACTTGAGGGCGAAGCGCTGGGGCATCCGCTGATTCCGGCCGTGAAGTGCGTTCGCAACGACGTGAAGCTGGACGCGGCGACGCGAGCCATCCTGGTGAGCGGTTCGAATATGTCCGGGAAGAGCACGTATCTGCGAACTGTGGGTGTGAATGCGGTGCTGGCGATGGCAGGAGCGCCGGTGCGGGCGCGGCATCTTCGACTAACGCCGCTGACGGTTGGCGCGAGCATCCAGCTGAACGATTCACTGCAGGCGGGCAGTTCACGATTTTATGCGGAAATCACTCGGCTGCGTCGGATTTACGACATGGCGGCAGAGCGACCGCCGCTGCTGTTTCTGCTGGATGAGCTATTGCAGGGAACCAACTCCAAAGACCGCCGCGTCGGCGCGGAGGGCGTGCTGCGTGGGCTGCTGGAGCGGGGGGCGATCGGAATTGTGACGACGCATGACTTGGCGCTGACAGAGTTGGAGGGGCTGCCGGAGGGCGCGGTGAAAAACATGCATTTTCAGGATGACCTGGAGAACGGCACCATGCGATTCGACTTTCGATTGCGCGAGGGCGTGATTACGAAGAGCAATGGGCTGGAGCTGATGCGCTCGATCGGGCTGAACGTATAAACAGAGTGGGTCCTCTCACACAAGTTTTTCAGGAACGATCGCCCGGCATCCATCCTCCCAAAGCTGTCCGTCCATAACTCGTATACTTCGTTCACTCCAGGATCGTATAATTTCGTATAGACTGGTTTCCTATGGCAGACCTCTATACACCTCGCGATGCCGCCGAGCGCCTTGGCATCTCCTACCCGACCATCAAGCAGTGGCTCTATCGCGGCAAGCTGCGCGCCGTCAAAACGCCGGGCGGCCATTACCGCATTCATGAGCGCGACATTGAGGCCATGCTGCATCCCGGCGCGCCTTCCGCCATCAAGCAGAAAAAACTCACCTCCTCCGTCAGCGGCCGCAATCAACTTGTCGGCAAAGTGGTCCAGGTACGCTTCGACGGTCTGCTCGCCCAGGTCAAGCTCGCGATTGGAGACCAGATGGTCACGGCCGTGATCACCGCGGACGCGGCGCGCGAACTGCAACTGCGCCCCGGCATCAAAGCCGCCGCCCTCATCAAGGCCACGGAAGTGATGGTGGTCCGTGTCTAGCCCGCTACCGAGAATGCTGCTCGTGTGTGCTGTGCTGCTTCCCGCGATGCTGCTGTCCGCGCAGACGAAAACCATGCGCATTGCCGCCGCCGCGGACTTGCAACCCGTGCTTCCTTCTCTCATTTACAGTTTCGAAAAATCTTCGGGCGCAAAGGTCGAAGTCTCTTATGCATCCTCCGCTACGTTGACCACGCAAATTCTGAACGGCGCGCCATACGACATTTTCCTGGCTGCCAACTTGGCCTTCCCCCAAAAGGTTGTTGCCGCCAACCTGGCCGTCGAGTCCGCACCCGTCACCTATGCGCAGGGATCGCTCGTGCTGTGGGCGCGCCACGGCCTTTTCCATCACGGCCTCACCATGCAATCGCTCACCAGCCCGAGCGTCCATCGCATCGCCGTCGCCGATCCGATTCACGCACCCTACGGAGCTGCCGCGATGGCCGCCATGCAATCGCTGGGCCTGAAAGCCGCCCTGCAGCCGAAGCTTGTCTTCGCGGAAAATATCGCACAGGCCGCGCAATTCGGTCAGTCCGGCAACGCCGACTGTGCTTTGATTTCGAAAACGCTCGCCATCACCAAAACCATGCAGCAGGCAGGCAGATTTGTCGCCGTCCCGGTCAGCGGCTATCCGCCCATTCTGCAAGGCGCGGTCGTTCTCCGCAATGCATCGCATAAACAGATGGCACTCGACTTTCTTCACTACCTGCAATCTCCGGCTGGACGCAATCTGCTGGCGACCGGCGGCCTGGTACCACCAGCGCAATACAGGAGTACCACCCGCGCAGTAAAACGTAGCAACACGAAATGACACCCATGGACACAATCGCACTGCTATTGACGATTCGCCTGGCGCTGGTCACGACGGTGATCCTGCTGTTCATTGCCGTGCCGCTGGCCGACTGGCTCGCGTTTACCGGTAGTCGCGCGAAAATTCTTGTCCAGGCCATCTGCGCGCTGCCCATCGTGTTGCCGCCCACCGTGCTCGGCTTTTATCTGCTGGTGGCTCTCGGTCCACGCACTGCATTCGGTCGTGCTCTCACGCATCTGCTCGGGCATCCGCTCGCTTTCTCCTTCGCTGGATTAGTTGTCGGCTCGGTGATCTACAGCCTGCCTTTTGCTGTTCAACCGCTGGCGACTGGCTTTGCCGCCGTCGACCGCTCCATGCTCGACGCCGCCACTACGCTCGGCAGCGGTCGCTGGGACAGAATGCGGCGCGTGGTTCTCCCGCTCTCTCGTGGATCGCTCCTCACCGCCGTTGTGTTGAGCTTCGCCCACACCGTTGGCGAGTTCGGTGTCGTCCTCATGATCGGCGGCAATCTTCCCGGGCGCCACGCGCACGCTCTCCATCGCGCTCTACGATCAGGTGCAGGATTTTCAATATGCCCAGGCCAATCGCACCGCGCTGTTTCTGCTGGCAATCTGTCTGGTCGCGTTGATGCTGCTCTACAGCCTTCGCCCCGAATCACGGCCCAGGAGCGGCGACCTTGTCTGACGCATCAATTCCCAACCTCGAGTTGGCTAACCCCGTGCGTCCCGGCACCAGCAACACGCCCTGGCTCACCGTCCACCTCGAGCATCGCTTTCACCACAATGGCGCCGGATTTCATCTTCACCTTGCCTTTTCCGCGTACGCGCAGCGCACCGTCGTCTTCGGTCCGTCAGGATCGGGCAAGTCTTCTCTGCTGCGTGCCATCGCCGGCCTGCTCAAGCCTGACGTGGCCACCATTGAATTTCACGGCACGGTTGTCTGCCAAACCGCGCGCGACAGCAAGCCCACAATTTTCGTTCCCGCGGACAAACGCCGCGTCGGCCTGGTGATGCAGAGTCCTGCCGTCTTCCCACATCTCACCGCGTCCGGCAATGTCGCCTTTGCGATGCGTGGAAAAGATCAGCGCCGCGCAAAAAGAAAAGATCGCGCGACTGCTTGAAATTGTCGAGGCGGAATCGCTCGCCTCGCGCTGGCCGCGCGAACTCTCCGGCGGTCAATTGCAGCGCATCGCCATCGCCCGCACGCTCGCCGCGGAGCCAACCATACTGCTGCTGGATGAACCCTTCGCCGCGCTCGATGCGCCCAGCCGTGAGCGAATCTCCAACAATCTGCATCAGTGGGCGCGCGAACGCGGCATTCCCGTCTTGACGGTCACCCACAATCTGGAAGAAGTGTTCGCGGCCGGCGATGAAGTGCTCACCATGGAAGAAGGCCGCGTCGATGGCGCAGGGCACGCCGGAACGAGTTTGGCAATTCACCGAGAACGGCTGTTGCATGTGTTGCACGCCATCCCGGCCCCGGTTCTCGGAAATACATCTCTTCGTCCAGAAAACGACCGCGACGTCTAAGATTCCGGGTGGCGGCTCAGGACTCTTGCCGCAAAACTTCTCAGGAGCCCGCAACGTAGACTGGCTCTTGCTCCAGGCAGATCCCGAACTGCGCCAGCACGCGTTTGCGAATCTCATCCCGCAGCACCAGAATCTCCTTCGCCGTCGCATTCCCGCGATTCACAATCGCCAGCGTGTGCCGGCTCGATACGGCAGCCGACCCCATCGCAAATCCCTTGGGAAATCCGGCCTGCTCAATCAACCATCCGGCCAGCAGTTTCACCGATCCTGGATCGGCGGCGAAATGTGGAATCGGCTCGGTCAGCATCAAGCCCGCGCGATGCGCTTCTTTCACCACCCGCGCGGAAATGTCCGCCAGGTGCGACTCCGACACCACCGGATTCTTAAAGAACGATCCGGCGCTGAGGCAATCGGGGTCGCCATCCACCAGCAACATTCCTTTTTGCTGCCGGATGCTGCGCACCTTGTCGCTCACCTGCTTAAGCGTTGGCCCCTCGGTCCAGCCGGAAAATGCATGCGCCAGGTCCTGATATTTCAGATGAGGCGCGCCGTGCAGCTTCAGCCGATATCCCACTTCCGTAACAATGTAGCGGTCGCGTCCGGTGCTGTTGAAGATGCTTCTGCGATAACCAAACTGGCATTGCGCGGCGGTAAAATCCACCAGCTTGAGCGTCGTGCGGTCCAGAGCCCGCACCGCCACAATGGTCGATGCCACTTCTTGGCCATACGCGCCCACGTTCTGCACCGGCGTTCCACCCACCGTGCCCGGAATGCCGGCCATGCACTCGACACCGGCAAAATCCTGATCCACGACATGCGAAACAAAACTATCCCAGTCTTCGCCGGCGGCCGCGGTAAATACGTTGTAGTCGTTGTTCGAGGCCCTGCCGGATTCCGCGGTTCGCCACCCGGACCACTGCACCCGGAAATCCTTTGTCCGACACCAGCAGATTGCTGCCGCCGCCTAAAACAAACAGCGGCACATTCTTTGTGCGTGCAAACGACACTGCTTCCGCCAGCTCGGCTTCGTTGGTCGCTTCCATAAACCAACGCGCCGGGCCACCAATGCGAAAGGTGGTGTACGGGGCTAAAACGATCTTTTCTTGTATCTCCACGAGGATGAGCCTACATCATAGCGGTTTCGCCGCGAATTGTGAGAAAACATAGGGGTAACGAATCAGTATCGGGGCAGCGCAGGTGGCCTGTTCTGGGTCTTCCCTGAATCCCGACAAATCCGCTCAACGCGGCATGAGCAACAGCTTCGCCAATGACGAAAACCGTGTCAATTAAGAATCCAGGAGCGGACAACAGGCCTCTGAAGTCTCCCGACGGATAGGCCAGCCGCTGGTTCCACCAAAATTTAGGATGGAGGAGTTCTCCAGCCCACCCTCATTCACGTGATGCGGAGGATGAGCCACCCGCCAGATTATCCGGACGTAGGTAAGTGGGAAGTTCGATCACAGGATTATAAGCAGCACAGGCAGCTCCCAACTTCCGAAAAACCTGCTCATTATCGGTGACTAGGTACAGGGAGCCGTTCTGTCGCGAATATGCGAAATATCGAGTTCCGTGGGGCATAAAATATGCGTCCCACCCCCAGAGCAGCGGAAGAGTCAGGAACGCATGATTGTCCACGATTTCATCGCTTCTAAACAATTGCGCTGGAGCATTCTCGACGGACTCAACTCCTCCGTATCCGCGCCGCATTTGCTCAAGTATTCGCAGCCCACATCGCTCGATCTCCGGAGTTCCCATGTCATAATTTGTGTACCAAATCATTCCACCGTAATATCCGGTGTCCTCCTCAACCGCCAGTAAACTGTATACGAGCGCCACAACCCTCGGTGCTTCGGACGGTATGTCAACTCGGAAGCCAAATATTTCTGAGGTCTCGTAGTGCAAGTGATTGGGTGATTCAAGCTTCACTCCAGATGGGGACTCACTGCACCACTGGACTAGATCATTGAAACTAAGTGTCTTCATATATTTTTCCTAAGTTCCAATTACGACCGGGATCACAATTTTTTCTTCATCCCATGTTAGCCGCAAAGAACGCGGCGAGCTGGGGCACGCAGATTTTGTTGGTTTCTGGGCCGGGAAATGGGCGGGGATGACCTGATACGCTAGACGTATCCCATGATGGAAAAGCAAACACTTTCTGAGCCGACAACCGCGCACCGATTGCACTGCATCGGGTGTGGGGCGGAGATTGCCGGAGCGGAGGCGGCGGAGGATTTTCGCTGCCGCGAGTGCGGCAACTTGTTTGAAGTGGAGTATCCGGAACTGCTGCCACGCGGTGCGGATTCTGGATTGGCGACGAAAAATCTGGCGGAGTGGATGGAAGGAAGTTTGGCGGGGGCGCCGGCTGTCGCGCGAGCCGCTGGATCGCAGTGGGGTATGGCGGTTCCGCGAGCTGCTGCCGTTTATGGCGGACAAGCGCAACGTGGTGACGCTGGAGGAAGGGAACACGCCGCTGTATCACCTGCCGCGCTGCGGCACGAGCCTGGGCGTGGAGCAGCTATTTGCCAAGCACCAGGGTATGAATCCGACCGGCTCGTTTAAAGATACAGGGATGACGGCGGCGCTCTCAGTGGCGCATGAGCGCGGATTTCAATGGGTGGCGTGCGCTTCGACGGGAAATACTTCCGCCTCGATGGCGGCGTATGCGGCACGTGCGGGGATGCGGTCGCTGGTGCTGATTCCCGAGGGAAAAGTGGCGTGGGGCAAGCTGTCGCAGTCGCTAGATTATGGGGCGGTCACGTGCCAGCTGAAAACGGATTTTGACGGATGCGTGTCAGTCTTGGCGGAGCTGGTGCGGCGCGCGCCGGTGTACCTGCTGAACTCGGTGAACCCGTATCGGCTGGAGGGGCAGAAAACGGCGGCGATTGAGCTGGCGGAAATGCTCGACTGGCAGGTGCCGGATCACTTGATTGTGCCGGGCGGAAACCTGGCGAACAGCTCGGCGCTGGGCAAGGGATTTCTGGAAATGCATGCGCTGGGGCTGATCGATCGGCTGCCGCGGATCAGCGTGATTCAGGCCGACGGTGCGAACCCGCTATTTTTGAGCTGGACGCAGCACCGGGGCAAGCAATTTTCTCCAGTGGAGGCACATACGCGCGCCAGCGCCATACGGATTGGCAATCCTGCATCGTGGAAGAAGGCGGTTGGCATCCTGGAGAGCACGGGCGGATGGTGCGAGCAGGTGAGCGAGCAGGAGATTGCGCTGGCGAAGGCGGAAATTGGCGCGGAGGGCATTGGGTGCGAGCCGGCCTCGGCGGTGACGCTGGCAGGGCTGAAGAAGCTGGTGGCGCAGGGGCATGTCGGCAAGCAGGAGAGCGTGGTGCTGCTGCTGACCGGGCACACATTGAAAGACCCGGAATACACGATTGACTTCCATCGGGGCAAGTTGTTGACGGCGCAGGAGACGGCTGCGATGGATGCGAATCAGCGGAAGCAGATGGAGCAGCTGGCCTCGGCGCCGCAGGCGCTAGAACCGACGGCGGAGGCCGTCATGCGCGTTTTGGATGCGGCGGTGCGCGGATGAAAAAGACCGCTTCCAGCTTGCACTTGCGATTGCCCGCGACCTCCGCCAACCTGGGGCCTGCGTTTGATACGGGCGCGCTGGCGCTGAAGATGCATTTGGAAATTGATGCCGAGGCGGCGGACCGGTTCAGCATCGTTGCCGAGGGTCGCGATACGGAGGCTTGCAGCAAGCTGGAAGGCAACCTTGTGCTGGAGACGTACAAGAGGCTGATGGAGGAGAATGGCCGGCCGATCCAGCCGCTGCAATTGCGGGTTAAGAATGGAATTCCGCTAGGCATGGGTTGTGGATCGTCCGCGGCGGCCCGGCTGGCGGGAATTGCGCTGGCAGTCGAGTTTGGCGAGCTGGGCTGGCAGGAGCAGGAAATTCTGGACGCCTCCGCCTTCCTGGAAGGCCACCCGGACAATGCCACGGCCTGCTGGCTGGGCGGGATGACGGTTTCGGCGATCGCACCCCGAGCAGCGACGGAACACCGCGAGAGGCCGAAAGGCTATCCAAGCGTTGCCGTGGGGCGGATTGAGATCCCAGATCACTGGAGCGCGGTGATGGTGTTGCCGCGAGACCCGGTGCGGACGGAAGAGTCGCGAAAGCTGCTGCCGGACTATTACAGCCGCGCGGATGTCGTACAGAATTTGCAGCATAGCTCGCTGCTGGTGGCGGCGTTTGCCTCTGGAAGGGACGACTTGCTGCGGGCGGCGATGTTGGATTGCATGCACCAACCCTACCGGGTGGCGATTTGCCCGTTGCTGGCAACGATGCTGCCGCTGGCAGGCTCTCCGGGCATCCTGGGAGCGGCGCTGAGCGGGGCGGGACCGGGAATTCTGCTGGTAGTGGAGCGAAATCTGGACCGTGCCGGGCTGGAACGCCGCGTTGGCGAGGCTTTGGGGGACGGATCGAGCTGCGAGGTCATCCCATGCGGCTTTGAGAGCCAGGGCGCGGGGTCGGCGGTGCGCCGGGATACTCCCTTGAACGCTGAGGTATGACCCAGATGAGGAAGCAGTGGGACGGTAACTCAAATAATGTTACTCAAGTTTTGTTTACAATACACTCCGCCACCGCTAACCTCTTTTTCAAGGGGCAGTTCTGGGGGAGGGCTGCTCTCGCGCCCGTTGATCTTTCACAAGATCCGGGCGCTTTTCTTTTGCCCAAAAATTGATAATTCTCACGGGTCTGCGCGGTTCGACGTGAAGGCTTTCTTAATGTATTAAGACTTGAAAGTGAATCTGCGACCAAATTGGTCCGTGGTGCATCTAGTATTCTGTTGGAGTAGCGTCGCACTGCAGCTGTGAATCGTGAACTGAGGAGTGCTGTGCAAAGCAGCGATACTCTTCCGGCAATCCCAAGGAGGAAGTGAATGGCAGGTCAGGCAGTACTTGAAGTAAAAGATGTAACGTTCGAGAAAGACGTATTGCAATCTGTTGAGCCAGTCCTGGTGGATTTTTGGGCGGCGTGGTGTGGACCCTGCAGAGCCTTGGGCCCGGTGGTCGACGAGGTGGCTGCCCAATATCAGGGCAAGTTGAAGGTAATGAAGATGGATGTGGACAGCAATTCTGCCACACCGATGCGCTATGGAATTCGCGGAATTCCCGCGTTGCTGCTGTTCAAGGGCGGCAAGGTGGTAGAGCAGATCGTGGGTTTCGTGCCGAAAGAAACCATCGACAAGGCTATCCAGAAGCTGGTCGTGTAAAAAAGTATTTCTGCAAGGGAAAATGAAGAAGCCCGGCTAAGTGCCGGGCTTTTCTTCGTGCATTTGGCGTTTCGATGACTTCGGCCTATTGCTGGGCGATGTTTTCCAGCGAGGTCGAGCCGGGTACGCCGGCCATTAAGCCATGGTCGGCGATCCCAGGCGCATCCGGGGCAATCTCCGGCAACGGGCCTTCGAGAGCAACCTTCAAAACCTCATCCATTTGATCCACAAAGTGCATCTTCATGCTTGATTTTAAATTGTCTGGGACCTCGGCTAGATCGTTTTTGTTCTCCGCCGGAAGAATCACTTCAAAGACGCCAGCGCGATGAGCGGCCAGCAGTTTTTCTTTCAGGCCGCCGATGGGGAGCACTTTGCCTCGCAGCGTAATTTCGCCGGTCATGGCGACATCGCGGCGCACAGGGATTCGAGTCAACGCACTGGCGAGGGCGGTGGCGAGGGTGATGCCGGCGGAGGGACCATCCTTGGGGATGGCGCCTTCCGGGACGTGAACGTGGATGTCGAGGCTGCGGTAGAAGTCGCGTCCCAAGCCCAGGTGATGAGCGCGGCTGCGGATGTAGGAGAGAGCCGCCTGGGCGGATTCCTGCATCACTTCGCCGAGCTGACCGGTGAGGGTGAGTTTGCCTTTGCCGTCGAGCACCTGGACTTCCGTGGAGAGGATGGAGCCGCCGACCTCAGTCCATGCCAGGCCAGTGACCAGGCCGATCTCATTTTGTTCGTGCACCTGCGAGTGGCGAACCTTGGGCAGTCCGAGGAATTCCTGCAGATTTTCTGCGGTGATATCTTCCTTGTGCTTGGGGCCATTCTTTACGATGCGGCGAGCGACCTTACGGCAGACGTTGCCGATTTCGCGTTCGAGATTGCGGACGCCAGCTTCCCGCGTGTAGGAGCGAATGATTTCCTGTAGCGCCTCCTGGGTGAAGACAAGATTTTTCTCGTCGATGCCAGTCTGCTCCCGCTGTTTGCGGAGCAGATATTGCTTCGCAATTTCGACCTTTTCGTCTTCTGTGTAGCCATGCAGCCGCAGAATTTCCATGCGGTCCTGCAGCGGCGCAGGAATGGTGTGCAGGACGTTGGCAGTGGCGACGAACAGAACCTGCGACAGATCGTATTCCACGTCGAGATAATGATCCTGAAAGGTTGAGTTCTGCTCTGGGTCGAGAACTTCCAGCAAAGCGGAGGCTGGATCGCCGCGGAAGTCGGACGCCATCTTGTCGATTTCATCCAGCATGAAGACCGGATTTTTGGTGCCGGCCTTCTTCATGGATTGCAGGATCTGTCCCGGCATGGCGCCGATGTAGGTGCGGCGATGACCGCGAATTTCGGCCTCATCGCGCACACCGCCAAGCGACATGCGAACGAACTTGCGACCGGTGGCCTTGGCAATTGACATACCCAACGAGGTTTTACCAACGCCTGGAGGGCCGACGAAGCAGAGGATGGAGCCTTTGGGATTCTTGACTAGCTGACGGACGGCGAGGAACTCGAGAATGCGTTCCTTGATTTTTTCCAGACCGTAGTGGTCAGTGTTGAGAATTTTCTCGGCGTGATCGATGGAGCGGATCTCTTTCGATTTCTTCTTCCACGGAACCGCCAGCATCCAGTCCAGGTAATTTCTGGAGACCGTGGATTCGGCGGACATAGGTGGCATGGCCTCGAGTTTTTTCAGCTCCAGCGTTGCTTTTTCAAAGACTTCTTTTGGCATGCCTGCCATTTCAATTTTCTTCTTCAGCTCGTCGAATTCACTTTTCTCGCCGCGGCCGAGCTCTTTCTGGATGGCCTTGATTTTCTCATTGAGGTAATACTCTTTCTGGGCGCGCTCCATCTGTCGCTTGACGCGGGACTGGACGTTGCGGTCCATGCTCAACTTTTCAATTTCGATTTCGAGAATGCCGACCAAGTGATGCAGACGCTCGACGGGATCGAAGATGTCGAGCAGCATCTGCTTTTCTTCAATCGGCAACTGCAGATTGGCCGAGATGGTGTCAGCGAGCTTTCCAGGCTCTTCCATGCGAACGGCAGCGGCGACGGTTTCCAGGTTCAGTGCCTGCTGCAGCTTGACGTACTGCTCGAATAAGCCGGAGACCCGTTGCATGACCTGTTCGACGACCTTGGTCATTTCGGTTTCGACGTTGTTGACGCGGAGTGTGGCGACAAAGAAGCCATCGGTGTCGACAATTTCGGTAGCCTTGGCGCGTTCAATGCCTTCGACCAGCACCTTGATGTTGCCGTCCGGCATCTTTACGCTCTGCACTATGTTGCCGATG
This sequence comes from uncultured Acidobacteriota bacterium, assembly GCA_963817855.1. Classification (GTDB taxonomy): domain Bacteria; phylum Acidobacteriota; class Terriglobia; order Terriglobales; family Acidobacteriaceae; genus JAKAAZ01. The sequence continues at coordinate 1,789,011 of CAWFQA010000001.1, forward strand.
GTGCCAGTGGTGAAGATGTCTTTCTGCGTGGGCTCGTCCTGCCCGGCATCGTGCTGAGTCGCCAGAAAAATTTTGCGATCGCCGGTGAGGGCTTCCTCCAGGGCGCGCACGCTGGACTCACGGCCGACGACGAAGGGAGTCATCATGTACGGAAAGATGACCATATCGCGGATCGGCATCATAGGAAGCTTGCGAAGCTCGAGATTTTCGCGGGATTCTTTCACAGGCACCTCTGGGGTTGAGTCTCTCTACCTATTCTAAAGCAGTTTCACCGTCATTCTGTCGCCGTTTACAGATACCAGTTGCGTCATTCAGTACGGAGAAGCTCGAGCGAAAGTTCTGCCGCGCGGGTATTATGCGATGTGTATCGCCGTTATGAGCCGCACATTCGCTGTCGACGCGATGCAGCGGACAGGCGATGAGTTTTGTTGCAAACACATTGCTTCAATCTTGATGCGATGAAAGCAAATTCGCAATCTTCAATGTTGCGTCACGCGACAACTTGCGTGCAGTGCGAGCAGCGATGGGCGGCTGCTGGAATATCGCTGAGACATTCCGGACATGTCTTCATCGCCGGAGGCGCGGCCGGTATGGGCTTGAACCGGTCAAGCAATTTACTGACTGGAACGACCACGCCAAAATAAATGACCGTGGCAATAATCAGAAACGAGATAAGCGCGTTGAGGAAGTTGCCGTACGTGATGACGCCGCCATGGATGTGGACCACCATGGTGGAGAAATTCGGGTGCCCGACCGTCGCCGCGATCAAAGGATTGATGATGTCCTTCACCATGGAATTCACAATGGCGGTGAAGGCTGCGCCGATGACCACCGCGACAGCCAGGTCGACAACATTACCGCGCAGAACAAAATCACGAAAGCCTTTCAACATTTCGAAGCTCCCTTATTCAAAATTGATCCAAACCGCCTGCGGCAGGTTCTGACGGATGTGCGCCGTCGAACGGAGTTGCCAGCATCCTACCATCGCGCAGGGCAAAATAAGCGAAAAGAATCAGGCGAAGGTGTTGACGGTTCGATGTGAATGGAAACTCCTGGTGCTAGCTGCTAGCCTTTAGCTTCTAGCTCTAAAGCTAATGGCGAATGGCTAACGGCTGTAAAGATGAGGAAGCATGAATAAGGTGTGGCCCACGGCGGATGCCGCCGTTAAGGATATTCCCGACGGCTCGACTATCATGTTCGGCGGATTCGGGCTGTGCGGCATTCCAGAAAATCTGATTGATGCGCTGGTCCGCAAGGGCGTGCGACATCTTCATACCATCAGCAACAATATGGGCGTCGATGGCTTTGGCATGGGACGAATGCTGGAAGCCGACATGATCGACTCCCATACCGGCAGCTACGTGGGCGAAAACAAGTTGCTGGAGGAGCGTGTGCTGGCCGGTAAGCTGGACCTGAGGTTAATTCCGCAGGGCACGCTGGCGGAGCGAATTCGAGCGGGAGGCGCAGGCATCCCGGCATTTTATACACCGGCAGGCGTGGGCACCGTGGTGGCTGAAGGTAAGGAATCCCGCGAGTTCGACGGAAAAATGTATTTGCTGGAACGGGGGCTGCGAGCTGATTTTGCGCTGATCAAAGCCTGGAAAGGCGATCGCATGGGAAACCTGGTTTATCGCAAGACGGCGCGGAATTTCAATCCGATGATGGCGACCGCAGGACGCATCACGATTGCTGAGGTTGAAGAGCTGGTCGAGCCGGGTGATCTGGAGCCGGACCAGGTGATGACTCCTGGTATTTACGTGCAGCGATTGGTTCTGGGCAAGCACGAAAAGCGGATCGAGCGGCGGACAGTGCGATCGGCATAGCGGCTGGGCGTTATTTGGTGACGAAGGGATAGAGCGCGAGGAACAGAATCATGGTCAACACCAGCGCGTCCATGTAGAGACTGATGAGGACGGCGCCGTGATACCAGCTCCAGGGGCCGCGTATGCAGCGGAAGGTTTCCACCATGCCTGCGGCAGCGCCGAGGATGGGCAGCAGCATGGCGGGATTGGCCTGATCGAAGGGAAACTTCGCCAGCGGAAACGAGATGGCCAGGCTGAGGAGCGCCAGCACGTTGCCGCGCAACAACGATGGAGCCCGCAGATTGAAAAACGAAGTCATGGGACGCCGGGGAAAGTCGCAGCCGAAAGAAGGAACAGACCCATCATGAACACTGTATCGAATTCCAACGCGGACAGGGAACAGGCGAGGGACAAGAGCCCGTCGGCAGAGAAGCGCGCGCAGTTGATTGCGGGAATCGCGATGCGAGTAGCGCAGGAATTGCGCGATGGATTTTATGTGAATCTTGGCATCGGCATGCCCACGCTGGTGGCCAATCATGTTCCTGCGGGCATGGAAGTGGTGTTGCAGTCGGAAAATGGAATGCTGGGCGTGGGGCCGTATCCGCTGGCCGGGAAGGAAGATCCGGACCTGATTAACGCGGGCAAAGAGACAGTGAGCGAGTTGCCAGGCACGGCGTATTTTTCCAGTGCGGAATCGTTTGCGATGATTCGCGGCGGCCATGTGGACCTGAGCGTGCTGGGTGCGATGGAAGTGGACGAGAATGGCAACCTGGCCAACTGGATGATTCCGGGAAAGATGGTGAAAGGCATGGGCGGAGCCATGGACCTGGTGGCCAGCGCACGCCGCGTGATTGTTGCCATGGAACATACGACGCGCGATGGGCGGCCGAAGATTCTAACGCGCTGCACGCTGCCGCTGACCGGCGTGGGCGTCGTCGACACCATTGTGACCGAGCTGGCGTATATTCGCGTGACGCAGCAAGGACTGGTGCTGGAAGAGATTGCGCAAGGAATTACGGTAGGCGAAGTGCAGGCGGCGACCGAGCCGAATTTGATAATCCGCGACGAATTGAAAATCATGTCGACAAATTGATTCAAGCGCGACGCGATTTATGAAGCCGCGTTGGCGTGTGCGATCTGTTCCACGCCGAGACGCAATGCCTGCTCATATGGCGGCTGCAGAACGCCTAGTTCGGTGATGATGGCAGTGACATACTTCGCCGGCGTTACGTCGAAAGCGGGATTGGAAATCTCCGCGTTCGAGGGCGTGATCTGCTTGCCGTTGAAGTGGGTGACTTCCTTCGCGGCGCGTTCTTCGATGGGAATCTGCTCGCCCGTGGGTGTCGCCATATCGATGGTGGACCAGGGCGCAGCCACGTAGAACGGAATGCCATGTTCCTTGGCAAGGACGGCAACACCGTAGGTGCCAATTTTGTTGGCGACATCGCCGTTAGCGGCGATGCGATCCGCACCGACGATGACGGCTTTAATTTTCCCGGCGCGCATCTGGCTAGCAGCCATGTTATCGCAGAGCACCGTGGTGGGGATGTTGTCGTGCAGCAGTTCCCACGCAGTGAGCCTCGCGCCCTGCAGAAACGGGCGAGTTTCGTCCGCGTAGACGTGAAGTTTATGTCCGCGTTCGACTGCGGCGCGAATGACGCCGAGGGCAGTTCCGTAGCCACAGGTCGCGAGCGCTCCCGCATTGCAGTGGGTCAGCACGCCACCAGTGCGGGGCATCAGCACAGCGCCGAATGCACCCATCGAGCGGCAGGCCGCGATGTCTTCGTCGTACATGCGGCGTGCCTCGGCAATGGCTGCCTGTTGAATTTGAGGCACAGTGGCGCAGGGTTCCTGCGACATGGCCCGCACCAGTTGGCGGACCCGTTCAATTCCCCAGAACAAATTGACGGCAGTGGGGCGGGTGGCGGCGAGGGTGTCGCAGATAATCCTTAGATCTTCGTCGAGCTGTACGACGTCGGCTGCCTGGCTGCGCTGCAGGCCGAGAGCTACTCCCATGGCGGCGCTGACACCGATGGCGGGTGCGCCGCGAACAATCATGGTTCGGATGACTTCGGCAACCTCGCGATAATCCTGGGCGAGCACGTAGGTTTCTTCCAGCGGCAACTTGGTCTGGTCGAGAAAGCGAACGCCGGCATCAGTCCATTCAAGGGTCGGAATCATAGAGCTTCTATTTTACAGTCGATTGGCTGCGGAAATTTCGATCAGGAAAAATCCAGTTCCACTTGGTCGATGAAGCACCAGCCCCAGTTTTCTCCCGGCTCGAAGGAGCGCATGATGGGATGTTTAGTTTGATGAAAGTGTTTGGTTGCGTGCTTGTTTTTGGAGGAGTCGCAGCAGCCGACGTGGCCACACTCCAGACAAAGACGAAGGTGAACCCAATCGTCGCCCATTTTCAGGCATTCCTCACAGCCTTGCGGCGTCCGTGGAGCGACATCGCGAATTTGATCGAGGTGAGTGCATTGTTCCGTCATGTGGGCCATGAAGAATCCTCCAACGTCTAGATGGATGCCGCAACGGCGAGCAACGACGCGGAATTATTTTGCTGCAATGTGCGCGGCGCGGACGTCTTCGGCGGTGAACAGGGAGAGAAACGGTGCTCCCTGGGCGGCGGCTTCGACGGCAGCGCGGCCATTCATTTCCTGGCGATCGACAAGGCACAGTACGCCGACCACCTGAAATTTGGCATCGCGGGCGGCCTCAATGGCCTGGATGGTAGAGGCGCCGGTGGTGCAGACGTCGTCGACAATGACGACGCGTGCGCCGGGCTCGTTGAAGCCTTCAATGCGGCGGCCCGTGCCATGGGTCTTTTCCGATTTGCGGACGAGAAAGCCGTGAACGAGCGGAGCGTCGGGATGCTGGAGATGATCCCAGGCGCTGGCGGAGGCGATGTTCGACACCAGAGGATCTGCGCCCATGGTGAGACCGCCAACCGCTTGCGGCTGCAGTTTGTGTTGCTGGATTAAGTTGTAGAGTGCAAGTCCGGCGAGACGGCCGCCTTCCGCATGCAACGTGGTGGTGCGGCAGTCGATGTAGTAGTCGCTGTGCGCGCCGGAAGAGAGCGTGAAATCTCCCAGGCGAAAGGAAAGCGTCGCAATCAGGTGGAGCAGCGGGGTGCGCGGATCGGAAGTATTGTGCATCGTGTTTATGCGGTTCACGGTGATACGGACTAGATGCTATCCCACCCTGGCTACAGCCAGGATGGGGCACCCACAATTTTACGCGAGTCTAGTCGATGCCCATCTTACGCTGCATCTGCTCCAGGCTGAGGCCCTTGGTTTCTGGATAGATGAAGAGGACGACGAAGAACTGCAGCACCATCATGGCGGCGAAAAAATAAAAGGGAACGGCGGCATGGTGGAGAGCGATCACGGGGAAGACGCCGGACAAAATGGCGTTGCTGATCCAGTTGGCGGAGGTGCCGAGGCTTTGTCCTTTGGCGCGCACGCGGGTGGGAAAGACTTCCGCAAGATAGACCCAGATGACCGCACCCTGCGAGATGGCGAAGGCGACGATGTACAGAACCAGCAGCGGCAGCAGATAGTGCTGATGGCCGGGGACTTGAAAAATAATGGCGACCAGAAGCAGGCAGATGGCCATGCCGACCGAGCCGATGAGCAGTAGAGTTTTGCGGCCCAGCTTGTCGATCACAGAAATGGCGGCGACGGTGGCAATTAGGTTCGCCAACCCGACGTAGACCGCTTGCTTACCGGCGGAAAGGCTGTTGAATCCGGCGGCCGCGAAAATGTCGTTCATGTAATAGATGATGGCGTTGATGCCGGTGAGCTGGTTGAAGATGGCAATGCTGACGGCGAGAAAAATCGGCAGCCGGTATTTGCCGCCGAGCAAGGGCTCACTTTTTGCCTGGCGTTCCAGGTGAACAGAGGCGACGATGTCTTGCAACTCGGTTTCGAGATCGGGAGTGTTGGCCCGCAACAGTGCTTCGCGCGCTTCTTCAATGCGTGCCTGCATGACTAGCCAGCGGGGGCTGCGGCCAATGGTGAGCAGCATGACGAGAAATAGCGCCGCGGGAACGGCTGCCACTCCAAGCTGCCAGCGCCACTCCTCTAGGCCGAGATGGAATGTCTCGATGTAAAAATTCGACATGTAGGCGAGAAGGACGCCCAGAACGATGTTGATCTGAAAGGTTCCGACCAGGCGGCCGCGCCATTTTGCGGGAGCAATCTCCGCGATGTACATGGGGCCGAGCACGGAACTGCCGCCGATTCCGAGGCCGCCGATGACGCGAAAGAAAAGCAGCGCATACCAGTTCCAGGCAAGCGCGCAGCCAATGGCGGACACCACGTAGGCCACAGCCAGAATTCGCAGGGTATCGCGGCGCCCTATCCGCTGGCCAGGAATGCCGGCCAACATGGCGCCGATGACGGTGCCGATGAGCGCGCTGGAGACCGTGAAGCCAAGCTGACCACTGCTGAGTGCGTAGAACTGCGTCAGCATGTGGGTAGTGCCGGCGATGACGGCGGTGTCAAAGCCGAAGAGCAGGCCGCCCAGGGCGCCGACTAATGTTCCGCGGACAAGATAAGAGTTCAGAGTCATCGGTGGGCGCGGTTCGAGAGAGTGCTGCCGATAAAGTGGATTCAGTTCGCTTCCGAAACCATACACGATGACGCGACGAGAGTCACGCGGCGCGCTGGGATGACGGCGCGTTTAGGTGACTGCTGGATTTGGTGGCTGCGCGACCTCTTTTGGGGCGTCGAACAGAAAATCTTTGCTGCGGAGTTCACGAATGGTGTCGCGGAGCTTGGCGGCTTTTTCAAATTCAAATCGCTGCGCCGCTTCCCGCATGGAAGTTTCCAGCTTGGAGATGTAAGCATCCAGGTCTTCTTCGCCGTGGAAGCTTTCCGGCATGGCCTCGGCCTCTTCTGTGACGTCGGAATATTCCGCCTTCAGAATGCCCGCCAACGTCATGTCCACGGGACGGATGATGGATGTCGGGGTGATGCCATGCTCCTGGTTGTAGTCGGTTTGTATCGTGCGGCGACGATCTGTTTCTCCAATGGCCTGCTGCATGGAGTCCGTCATTTTGTCAGCGTAGAGAATGGCGCGGCCGTGGATGTGGCGGGCGGCGCGGCCGATGGTCTGAATGAGCGAGCCGGACGAACGGAGAAAACCTTCTTTGTCGGCGTCGAGAATGGCGACCAGCGAAACCTCAGGCAGGTCGAGGCCTTCGCGCAGCAGGTTGATGCCGATCAGCACATCGTATTCGCCTTTGCGCAGATCGCGGAGCAGGCGCACGCGCTCAAGGGTCTCAATTTCCGAGTGCATGTAGCGGCAGCGCACGCCGACTTCTGTGTAGTAGCTGGCCAGATCTTCCGCCATGCGTTTGGTCAGCGTGGTGACCAGGACGCGCTCGCCTTTCTTGGTGCGGTCGCGGATTTCTGCGAGCAGATCATCGATCTGACCGCGCACGGGGCGAACTTCCACCTGCGGATCGACAAGACCGGTGGGACGAATAATTTGTTCGACGACAACGCCGCCGGATTGCGTCAGCTCATACGGACCGGGCGTGGCGGAGACGTAGGTCACCTGATTGGTGCGGCTTTCAAACTCTTCAAATCGCAGCGGGCGATTGTCCATGGCGGAGGGCAGCCGGTAGCCATATTCGACCAGGCTTTGTTTGCGGGAGCGATCGCCGTGCCACATGCCGTGCAGCTGCGGAACGGTGACGTGCGATTCGTCGATAAAGAGCAGATGATCCTGCGGAAAATAATCGAGCAGGGTCGGTGGCGGCTCACCGGGAAGGCGGCCGGAAAAATGGCGCGAATAATTCTCGATGCCATGGCAGTAGCCCATGGACTTGATCATTTCCAGATCGAACCGAGTGCGTTGGTGAATGCGCTGGGCCTCTACCATGCGGCCCTGATTCTCAATTTCTTTTTCCCACACGGCCAGCTCGGACAGGATGCCGTCGATCGCGGTCTTCTTGCGCTCCGGCTGCACCACGTAGTGGCTTTTGGGATAGATGGGAAGGCGGGAATATTTCTGCTTGACGGTGCCGAAGAGAGGATCGATCTGCGAGAGAGCTTCAATCTCGTCGCCGAACAACTCGATGCGATAGGCGCTTTCATCGTAGGTGGGGAAAACTTCGATGACGTCGCCACGCACGCGAAAGGTGCCGCGGCGGAAGTCAACATCGTTGCGCTCGTAGAGAATTTCAACCAGGCGGCGGGTGATGTCTTCGCGGCGAATTTTCTGGCCGCGTTCCAGCAGCATCAACATGCCGTAGTAGGCCTCCGGCGAGCCAAGGCCGTAGATGCAGCTGACCGAGGAAACGATGATGACATCGCGACGTTCAAACAGGCTGCGCGTGGCGGAGAGGCGCAGCTGATCGAGCTGCTCATTGATGGTGGCTTCCTTCTCAATGTAGAGATCGCTTGATGGGATGTAGGCTTCCGGCTGGTAGTAGTCGTAATAGGAGACGAAATATTCGACAGCGTTGTGCGGGAAGAACTGTTTGAACTCATGATAGAGCTGCGCGGCCAGGGTTTTATTGTGCGCCAGGATGAGCGCAGGCCGGTTCAGTTGCTCAATGACCTTGGCCACGGTAAATGTTTTGCCGGAGCCGGTGACGCCGAGCAGCACCTGATGTTTTTCGCCGCCGATAATGCCGCGAACCAGCTCATCAATCGCGCGTGCCTGGTCGCCACGCGGCTGGTAGTCACTGACAAGCTGAAAGTCCATATTGTCTTATTTTAGAGTTTTTCATTGTTACTGTAATGCGGCCTTCCCGTGTCCCATCTTTCGCTCAGAATGCGAAGGATGGGGTACCCTCACATTTCAATGGCTGGCGTACATGGCCATGACATCTTTCTGCAGCGCCAAGCGGCTGGAGAGGCGGGTATAAAACATGTGGCCGCCGGGATATTCCTTGACAGCGACACGGGTGGGATCGCCCATGATCGGCATTTGATCGACGGCCAGGACGGACCCCATGAAGGGACAGGCCAGATCGTCCCAACCATGCGCGATGAGCACGCGGAGCTTCGGATCGGCGGCAACGGATTGTCGCAATTGGGTCACGGAGCCGGCGCGTAGCGCATCTCCACCGTTCCACCATTCGTTCACCTGAGACGAAAGCGCGTTGTACTGCGCGTCCGTTTTCCAGCCTACGGTGTTGGTGACAAAGTTGACCATGGCTTCCGTAGTAGGCGCGATGATTGCGGCCAGGATGGGATCGTTCGCGTTTTGCCTTGGCGCATAGGGAAAGGGATCGAACGAAGTGACGTTGGAATCGTAGATGGAGCCGAGCTTGCCTTGTTCGCGATGAGCCTCGCGCAAGTACGCACCGGTATCCAGGCGTCCACCGGAATTTTTGACGAACTGCGGATCAAGCCCGGTCATTTCTGTCACGTGCTGAATCATGGCCTGCGTGGCCGCGGGATTGGAACGACCTTCAATCAAGGCCGTGGCGTACGGACCCTCTGTGTAGGCGATCACGTCGGCCATGGCTTCTGGAGTGAGCTTGTGCTCGCGTTCCAGGTGGGCCGCGATTACAGGCGGCAGCGTGACCATCCACGGAATAGGAGAAAGATTCTCGTGCGTCTCGAGGGTGGGGTTCAGATAGGGCGAAACCAGCACCACACCATTCATTGCGACGCCAAGTTGGGACTGCAAATAATACGTGATGCGGGGACCGCGGAAGCCGCCATAACTTTCGCCGACCAGATATTTCCGCGAGGTCATGCGGTTATTTTTCACGAGCCAGTCGTAGATGACGCGAGATAGATAGCGGATATCGGGCTCGGTGGAATAGAAATCCTTCTTGGCCTGCGCCTCGGGCACGAGTGAGCGGCTGTAGCCGGTGCCGATGGGATCGATGAACACGAGGTCGGTGAAGCCAAGCCATGTTCCAGGATTGTCGGTGAGTGTGGGCGGTTCGGAAGGGCTTTCACCCTCATTGGCGAAACTGAGATGCTTGGGGCCGATCGCACCAAAGTTGAGATAGACCGATGAAGCGCCGGGACCGCCGTTGAGCGCAAAGGTGACTGGGCGATTCGGTTGCTCGGCAGTGTAGGCAGTGTACACTACGTCACCAGTGACTTTTCCGTCCGCATCGCGCACCGGAAATTTTCCAACGGTGACGGTGTAGTGGAGAGTTTTGCCGTCGAGTTGCATGCTTTGGGTGACGTCGGCGTCCGCCGGCAGCGGAGGCAGAGCCTGCTTGTCCGCGGCGGACTTGTCCGCAGGCGGAGGGGTCTTATTTTTGTCGGTCTGCGCTGCGTCTGCGGTTGCTTTCTCGTTCTGCGCGTGGGCGGTCAGGTATGGCGAAAAGGTGAATACAGCTGCGAGGCAGGCAAATGCGACGCGCTTCAGGACAGGGGACGTCCAAGTCAGATCCATATGGATATTCTATTCTGCACCTGCGAACAGACCTGTTAGCGATCGCCAGAGTTTGCCGTCGCGGTAGCGGTGATCAGCCGCACCGTGACAATCTCATGCGGGTGAACGGTGAATTGGAATTGGTGCGCGCCAGACAGCGATAGCTGCGATTGATCTCTCTCGACCGCGTCGGTTTGCCAGGCCTGTTGCAGTTGCCATAACGGCGTGTCGACAGTGACTGTGCGACTCGCGCCGCCAAGATCGAGGAAGCGCAGGATGGTGCCGTGGCCATCTTCCGCGGGCTTCCAGGTGGTCAACACAAGGTCGGGATCATTCGCGCGAAGGAAACTAGTCTGCTTGCCATCGAGCGGACCTGGTGTGTTGAGGGCTTTGTCCTGGGTGGTGATTTCGTCCTTTTCGAGCGGGGTCATCTCTTCCCAGCCGAGGCGGCTCAGCTGGGCATCATCTGTGGCCGGCGCGCTGGTGATGATGTAACGGAAGCGAAAATGTCCGCCCTGCCCGGCACGATAGTTCGTGTCCCAGTAGTTGTTCATCACGTAGGAGAAGATGGTTCCGGTGCGCGTGCCGAATTGGGTTGGCCACTGGCCGCGATTGATATCGCCGAGCGTGACCAATGCAGCATCGAGCGGCATGACAGTGGCGGAGAGGCCGTCTTGTTGCGCCGAAACCCAGTGCTGCACAGAAAACCATTCATGTCCGGCGCCGGGATACATGTCCTTAGACGGATCGACCACTCCGTTCTGGATTTCGTACTGGAATTGCGGGTGGTCCATAGCGAACGGGAAGGCAAAGTACACACCTTCCTTGCTGTCCACTTCTTTTTTTGTGAGGTCTTCGACGAATTCAATTTTTTTCTGATGGTCGAAGAGTCGAATCTCCGTCGAGATTTCCGGAGTATTGTTGTCGCTGCTTTCAAGACGCGCGACTGATCCGTATGGCGTACGAGTGACCGAAACGAGATAGCCGTTCTGTGCGGGATGAACGTCCAGGTTCGGTTTCGGATAAACACGGCTGTACTGCAGCAGCGTGTTCGGCGTTGTGTCACCGCCGGTGACATAGAGATATTGGCCGAAGCGATAAGGGCTTTGCTGGTTGACCAGTTCGCGCTGCAATTGCTTGTCGTAGATGCTCTTCACCGCGCCGGTCGCGGGGTCGAGAGTTACGCGGTAATACTGGCTATCGAGCGTAGTGGTGTTCGTGGTCGCAGCGGTTTCGAGCGTCTTCTTTGCGTCGCGCAGCCGGTAGACCTTATACCCGACGGCGGGAACATTCTGCGCGACGAAGCGCACATGATGGAAATTTTTGTCGCCGCTGAGAACTTCGACAGGAACGACCTGGTCGGTGGTGGTGTCGACAAGTTCCTGATTGTTGTTCAGATCGAGCGAAACAACTCCATTGCGAATCCAGTTAAGCGTATTGAATACGATGACGCTACCGGATCCGGCGGAGATGGAATTGACGATGCTGGCCATACTGTTGCGGGTGATGAAGTCGGCGAGGGCTGCGGCCTTGACCGGGTATAGCTCTTTCAACGCGAGTTGGTCGACCGCTTCTTTACTGGTCGGATCGGAGACGCTGTTGTAGGAATCCCAGGTGTGCTCGTCGGCCAGAACCATGTTCGTCCACATGCGGCGCAGGCCAGATGAGTCGGGGGCGTACTTCGGGTTGACCAGTGATGTGAGGGTGGCGAGTTCTTCCGCGGATGGGCCGCGCGCTTCATTTTGACGCTCCAGCGCAGCCGAATAAGCGTCGGCGGCGATGCCGTCTTCCCAATACGGGCCACCATCTCCGCTGATCGTAGGAATGTTGTTGCTGAATTGTTTCGCGATGTTCTGGAGAGCGGCATGAAATCCGGAGTACTGGATGTGCGGATAAGCGTAGACGCTGTCCCACTGTTGCGCCAGTTCCGCCTGCTGCGGGAACAGGTCGGTGTTTTCCACCTGGGTGCCGAAGAGAATGGTGGCGTCGGCGAGATAGCCGGGGTGCTGATACATCTGCAGGAACAGAGGCAGCGTGTCATGCCCGGTGGAGAGGAGCGGAGGCAGCCCGAACATAAACTGCATTTGCATGTAGTGGCGGGAGTACCAGAGGAGCACCTTCTGGCCATCGGGCCCCTGCCACCAGAAGGGGGAATTTTCATTCAGGTGACCCTGCAACAGCACCGGCGCACGATAGTTGTTGCTGCCTGAGAAAAGCTCGTGAATGCCTGCCGAAGCCAGGATTGAAGCGTACGACCAGCTGAACGAGGGAACATCGGTGATGTTGGCGTAATTGAAGGGCGTGCCGTGCCTGCGACTGAAGTCGGCGCTTGGATACAGCGAACGGATCAGGGTTTCTGCGGTGGGAAAGCCGGTGAGCAGATTGGCATATTGCGCGGGCAGGTAAAGTTGCTGCTTCTCAATGGCGGTGATGGCGCGCTGCTGCTCCGCAGGCGTGCGCGTATCGAAGTACTGTTGCAGCGGCCAGTATCCGTCCAGGCTGAAGCGAAAATCGGGATGCTGCGCGATGAGCTGCATCGCTTCATCGATGACCCGGCTGTGAATGGCCGCCACTTTTCCCTGGTAGTCGGAATAGCCGACGTCGAGATGAATGTGGGGAACCAGGAAGAGCGTCCATTTCTTTTGCGGATCGATGAAGACTCTGTCGTGTTGTGCGTGACCGCCGTTGTTCCAGGAAACCTCAGCCGCAGTGTGCGCGGGAAATTCGGGAACAGAGAAGATAAATTTTTCTTCGCCGAAGTCCTGACCTGCTGGGAGAGCTTGATGGTAATGTTTGTCGGCAAGGGTAAAGTCGACAGAAGCGCCGGGGTGTACCGGGCGCGGATCGCGCAGAATTACGTCGACGGATTCTTCGAGTTGACCTTGCCGCTGCTGATAGAAGATGGTGGGAAGAATCTGGGCGGACGCGTGAGTGGCGGCTGAGGACTGCGGATTGCGGGCGAGCTCAATAGCGTCGTATGTAAAGCTTGCATCGGCAGGCAGGGCTGCATTGGGCAGTGACGGAGGAACTGTCTCGACCGCTTGCAATGTAATGGCGTTTTCGCCACGATGCAGATAGTCGCCGGGAAAATCGAATTCGACATCAGCACGCGAATAGGCGGCATAGAACGCGCTACCCTGGTCGCCGTTCGATGTGTCTAGTTTGGGCTGCAGATAGAAGGTGCCGGTCTTGCCATTGATGACGACGCGCAGCGCGGGTACGCTGGAGCTTTCGATCAGAAGTGCGACATGGAATCGATAGGATAGCGCCGGCGTTTTCGCCAGAGAAAATTGGATGGTCCACGGCGCTGCCTGCGGCGATACGGTTGGCGTGACGCTCGGAGACGCGGTGGGTTCGGTCGGAGGTGACGCTTGCTCGACTCGCTGGGTGGCGTACCAGTCTTTTGAGGCGGTGCTGGTTCCAACGATGAACTTTACCGGCTGTTGCGGAGTGCCCGCGGCGAGATCGATCGAGGAGCGATTAAATTTTCCAATGGTAAAGACGGTTGTGGGCGACGCGGCCTGCGCTTTGGATTGAACGGGGAAGAGAAGCGGCAGAATGCAAAGGACAGATCGCAAAAGCCATGCTGGTTTCAATTTCATAATTCACTCCAATGTTTCACTTGTGGTTGCATGCGCTTGCCCAGCAATGACGGAGTAATAGCAGGTCGCTCGTCCCGCGGCCGCGGCGACGTTTCGGTCGGGTCACCTCGGCGACCAGGGGTAACAACTCTTTTTCAATTACAGCAATCCTGTGTTTGTTCTAGAAGCCGGCTGCGCGGATGGCGGCGTCTATCCAGTGAAGCAGCAGGTGAGGAGCGCATCCAAACAGAACCACACCGGCCGCCAGCAGAACGACAACAGCCTGGCTCAGAATCGGCGTCCTGATTGTAGTCGCTTCGGCGGATGCGTTGGCAACTCCATCAGAAGCATCGGCGACGTAAATGCGCTTGAGCACCTGCAGATAGTAGTAGAGTGAGACCGCGCTCATCGCGATGGCGAGGACGACAAGCCAGAGTCAGGCCGGGGCCGGAATCGAGCACGGAGACGAAGAGATAGAACTTGCCGAAGAAGCCGGCCAGCGGCGGAATGCCGGCGAGCGAAAGCAAAAAGATAAACATGCAGGCGGAGAGAACGGGCGCGCGACGGCTAAGTCCGTCGAAGTGCGCAAGGCGATCGCCGCCGGTTTGCTGTTCGACAATGCCGACAACACCGAATGCTCCCAATGTGGCCAGTGCGTAAGTGATGACATAATAGAGAAGTGCGCTGAGACTCTGCTGCGTGTGGGCCACGATGGCGAGCAGCATGTATCCGGCGTGGGCGATAGCCGAGTAAGCCAGCAGGCGTCGAACGCTGCTCTGCACGATGGCGACGAAATTCCCCAGCACCATGGAGAGCGCGGCGACGACGGCGAGTACAGGAACCCAGCCCGGCATGAAGTGCATCCACGCGGCGCTGCCCTCCGCACCCGCGAAGCCGACCGCCATCACCTGGAAGAAGATGAAAAAGCTGGCGACCTTGGAGCTGGAGGCGATGAACGCGGCACTGGGCGCGGGCGCGCCCTGGTAGACGTCGGGCGCCCAGAAATGGAACGGGAAAGCCGCGACCTTGAAGCCAAAGCCAATCACGGTGGTCACGATGGCGACCAGCAAGAGCGGATTCAGCGCCGAGCCGGCGGCGGATGAGGTATGGATCGCGTCGGCGATGCGCGGCAGGTCGGTCGAATTCGACAAGCCATAGAGCAGGCTGAACCCAAACAGCAGAAACGCGGCCGACATTCCGCCGAAGAGGAAGTATTTGAGCGCGGCTTCCGAGGAATGCGGGCGATGCTTGTCGAACGCGGTGAGGATGTAGAGCGACAGGCTCAGCAGCTCGAGCGAAATGAAAATCACTAGCAGGTCCTGGGAACTGACGAGAAACATCATGCCGACAGTCGCGACCAGGATGAGCAGAACAAATTCACCGACGTGCTCTGTGAAGCGCGAATTCGTGGCCATCAGCAGCGTGACGATGGTGAGCACGAGCAACGCGATCTGGACAAGATGAGTGAGCGGGTTGGCGAGCAGCGTGCCGTCGAGAACATTCGCCTGCGCGGAGAAAGAACGAGGCGCACGATGGCGAGGACGCAGCCAAGCGAGCCGAGTAGGGCGGCGACAGTGAAGCGCATCTGCGCCGGTCGCGTCGCGTAGCAGCAGGAGATCGACCGCAAGCGCGATCAACGCGGCCACGACCACGATGACTTGTGGTAACGCCAGTTGCCAGAGTTGCGCATAGTTGACGGTGCTCATCGCCAGCCCCCTTGGCGTAGGCCGTCGAACAGCGGCGAATTTAGCGCGGGGACGATGATGTTCAGGAGCATCTGCGGATAGAGGCCGACGATGACACTGGCGGCAATCAGGATGATTGCGCCAAGTCGTTCGGGCAGCGAGATGGCCGGCAGCGGCGCATGAGGTTCTGGGGGGCATGAGCGGCTTCCGCAAAGAATGCTTTCTGCATGGCGCGCCAGATATAGGCGACGCCAACAACGATGCCGAGTCCGACGCAGACGGTGAGGATCGGGAAAGCGTGCCAGACGCCGATGAGAATCATCAGTTCCGCGACAAAGCCGCTGAATCCAGGCAGGCCCATGCTGGCCATGCCAGCGACGACAAAGGTGACGGCGGCGAAGGGGATCACCTTGTTGAGGTTCATCGGGCCGAGAAGTGCAAGTTCGCGGGTGTGGGTGCGGTCGTAGACCATGCGGCCGACGACGGCGAACAGCAGCCCGGCGAGGATGCCGTGCGAGAACATCTGGATCACTGCGCCGGAGAGGCCGATCTGGTTGAGCGTCATCAGGCCGAGCAGGATGAAGCCCATGTGGCTGACGCTGGAATAGCCGATGACGAATTTGAAATCCTTCTGCACCAGCGCGACCAGCGCGCCGTAGACGATGCCGATGACGGCGAGCAGGGCGAAGACATCGCGCCAGGAACCGAGGCCGAGAACGTGGAAGCCCCATGGACCGAGGCCGAGCGGGAACAGCGTCATCGCCACGCGCAGGCAGCCGTAGGCGCCCAGCTTCATGACCACTCCGGCGAGCAGCATGGAAGCGGCGGTCGGCGCGGCGACGTGGCCGGTCGGCGCCCAGGTGTGGAAGGGCCACAGACCGGCAAGAATCGCGAAGCCGACGAAGACCAGCGGGAAGGCCCACATCTGAAAGTGCGCGGAGAAGGGATAGCCGGCGAGGTCGCCGAGCGCCATGGTTTTTGCGCCGGCAACGACGTAGGCGGCGATCAGCCCGATCAGCACCATCGCGCTGCCGACGAAGGAGTAGAGCGACCAGCTTCATCGCGCCATATTCGCGGCGCGTCGAGCCCCAGATGGCGATCAGGAAATACTTGGGGATGATGACGATTTCGTAGAAGACGAAGAGCAGGAAGCAGGTCGAAGCTGAGGAAGACGCCGTAGACGGAGCCGATGAGCAGCAGGTAGAAGGCGAAAAATTCTTTCGTGCGATGCTCGATGTTCCAGGAAAACAGAATGCCGGTGATGGCGACGATCCCGGTGAGCAGGAACAGGATCAGGCTGATGCCGTCGGCGGCGAGGTGATAGTCGAATGCCGAGCGACGGAATCCAGGAGCACGTCGGTGACGGTGAACATTTCTCCGGTGCGATGCTGCAGGAAGGCACGAGCGTAATGGCAAAGCGTGACCAGCGCCGTGAGCAGCGCCAGAATGCGCGCCGGCGCGGCGCTGCCTTTCGGCAGCAGCAGGAGCAGAAGCGCTCCGAGAAACGAAATGTAGATCGTCCACGCGAGCATCATCAAAATTCCACGTTCATCGGGCGATTAAAACTTGAGGTGCTGCACTATCTGCATAACCGTACTGTTGACGAATCCGAGGATCAGCTGTGGATACAAGCCCAGCACAAACATGAATGCGATGGCGGGCGCGAGCGACAAGCGCTCGCCGGTCGTCAGGTCGGGCAAGGCGGCCCACTTCTCGTTGAGCGGCCCGGAGAAGACGCGCTGCAAAATTCCAAGAATGAAGATGGCGGTCACCAGCAGGCCGAGCACGGAGATCGACGTGGCCCACGATACCAGCGGGAACGATCCTTTGAAGATGAGGAACTCTCCGACAAAGCCATTCAGGCCGGGCAGGCCGAGCGAGGAGAAGAGTGCGATGCCCATCAGGCCGGTAAAGACGGGGACGACTTTGCGCAGACCGCCGAAGTCGTTCAAGCCGCGCAGGCCGCCGCTGCGCTTTTCCAGCATGGCGACGAACCAGAAGAGCGTGGCGGCGGTGAGGCCATGGTTGAACATCTGCAGCATGACGCCGTTCATGGCCGCGTATTTTTCCGTGGTGAGCGCGGCGTCTCCACCTGTGAACTTGACCACGGCAAAGATTGCCAGCAGGCAGTAGCCGAGATGGTTGATCGAGGAGTAGGCGAAGATGCGCTTCAGGTCTTTTTGCGCCAGCGCGGCGTAGGCAGAAAGAACAATGGTGGCGACCGCCAGCCATAACAGCGGCGTCAGTACCATCTGCATTTCCGCGCCGAAGATGGGCAGCAGAATGCGCAGAAAGCCGTAGAGGCCCATCTTCGACATGGCGCCGGTCAAGCAGGATCGTGGTGCCGGTGGGCGCTTCCGTAGTAGGCGGAGGGCAGCCAGGTGTGGAACGGAATCAGCGGCACTTTGACCGCGAAGCCGAGAAACGCTCCGGCAAACAGGATGAGCGCGACATGGTGAGGAGTGAAGCGGTGCCAGCCAAGCTTCGCGATGACGGCCGGCATCAGCTGACCCTGCTGCGCGAGAGGCGCGAGTTCGATGAAATCGAATTTTCCTGTCGCAAGAAAGATGGCGAGGAAGGACAGCAGCATCGCGATGCTGCCGACCATGGTGTAAACCAGGAATTGCGTGGCGGCGGCGGTGCTGCGCGGTCCTCCCCAGAGCTTGATGAGGAAGAAGGCGGGGATCAGGCTGAGCTCCCAAAAGATAAACCAGTGGAAGAAATTCAGCGCGGTGAAGGTGCCGAACAGGCAAGCCTGCAGCAGCAACACCAGCGAGAAATAGAGGCCCGCGCGTTCCTGAATTTGTCGACGACGCCAGCTATGCCGATGGGAACCACGATCGAAGTCAACAGCAACATCAGCAGGCCGAGGCCGTCGATGCCGACGTGATACTCGACACCGAGGGCGGTGATCCACGGAACTTGCTGTTGAAATTGGAGCGCGCCGGACGCGGAGTCGAAATGGCCCACAACAGCAGCGTAATCGCGAGAGCAACGAAGCTGAAGATCAGAGCGAGCGACCGCGCGACCTGGTCGCGGTGCGGCCGAACGCGAGCACGATGATCGCACCAGCGACGGGCAGACAGAGTCAGGAGCGTGAGCCACGGGAAAGCGTTCATCGCGTCGCTCCCCACAGCAGGAAACCTGCCAGAGCGATGAGCGCGATGCCGATCATGCGGAGATAAGCTTTGTACACGCCCGCCCTGCAGCAGCGAGAGAATCTGGCCGCCGCAGCGATACGGTTTCGCAGCCCTCGTCAAACCCGGCGTTCACGACTTTGTGTGTCGATAAGATTGTCGAGCCACGCGAAGGCGAGCACGAGATGCGAGATAGTTTGCACCGCGCCATTCCAAACCCATCGATCGAGCCAGTCGCAGATGCGGGACCACGCGGTGTTCAGGCGAAGCAGGGTCGCGGCGTAGAACGCGTCGACGTAAAAGGCGTGCGCGAGGACAGTGAAGATGTGGGGCTGCAGGCGTCCGACGGCATCCGGAGCGTCAGCGCTCGCAATCGGCTTGCGGCCATAGAACCACCAGCCGAGGCCGAGGCCGAGAAAGACCACGACGGACGAGGAAATCATGACCGGGAGCAAGCCGGGCTCAGAGAAACCGGTGATCCGCACAACCGCAGGCGTGCCGCTGAGGAACGACTGGAACCAGGACCACACCGGGGTATCGACCAGGCCAAGCAACAGTGCGAAGGCGGCAAGGATGATGAGCGGAATGGTCATGACCGCGGGACTTTCGTGCGGCGTCGAGGCGGCGTGGGCTCGAGTGGTGCGCGGACGCTGTCGATCCGTCCAGACGTAATTTTCCGGCGAACACGTAATAGACCTGCCGCGTCATGTAGAAGGCCGTCAGCAGCGCGCCGAACGCGCCCAGATAGAAGGGCACCTGGGAGATGCCCCACGTATTTGCGACGTGCAGAATTTCATCCTTGCTCCAGAAGCCGGAGAAGAAGGGGAAATCCGCATAGCGCAAGCATGCCGACCGCGTAGGTCAGGAAGGTGATCGGCATTAACTTTCGCAGGCCACCCATCTGGCGAATGTCCTGTTCTCCATTGCAGCCGTGAATCACCGAGCCCGCGCCCAGGAACAGCAGCGACTTGAAGAAGGCGTGGGTGATCAGGTGGAACATTCCAATGGCCACGCCGCCGATGCCGAGGCCCATCATCATATAGCCGAGCTGCGAGATGGTGGAGTAGGCGAGGATGCGTTTGATGTCGTACTGCGCGATGGCGATCAGCGCGGCGAAGACGGCGGTGATGGCACCGACCCAGGTGACGACGATCAGCGCCGTGGTCGGGGTCAGCGCCAGGCCAGGACCCGCGTGAGCGCTCATCAGCGGATAGACGCGCGCGATGAGAAAGACGCCGGCGGCAACCATGGTGGCCGCGTGGATCAGGGCGCTGACCGGGGTGGGGCCTTCCATCGCATCGGGCAGCCAGACGTGCAGCGGAACCTGACCGGATTTTCCGGCAGCGCCGCAGAAGATGAGCAGCGCAATGGCGGTGGAGGCGGCCATGCCCACCGATGTGATGTGGGTCACCAGGACGGCGAGCGCAGAATGCTCGAGGCATCCGGCGCCGCTATCGTAGAACAGCAAGGTGCCGGTTTGAGCGTAGAGCCAGGCCATGCCGATGAAAAACCCAAGGTCGCCGATGCGGGTGACGATGAAGGCTTTTTTCGCCGCTGCCGCTGCCTCCGGCTTGTGGTACCAGAAGCCGATCAGCAGGTAGGAGGTGAGACCGACCAATCTCCCAACACATGAAGAGCAGCAGCAGGCTGTTGGAGATGACGACGCCCAGCATGGCTCCGGCAAACAGCGCCAGAAAGCAGAAAAAGCGGGTGAAGTTTTCGTCGTGCTCCATGTAGCCGACGCTGAAGATAAAGATGAGCAGGCCGACGAAGCGTGACCATCACTAGCATGACGGCGGTCAGCGGATCGAGCATCCAGCCAAGCTTCAACCACTCATTACCAAACTGAAACCAGCGGAAATTGACGACCTGTCGCGTTGCCAAACCGTGATTGCTGAGAGAAAGAACATGCAGGAAAGCGACGACGGACAGCACGAAGGAGATCGACATGGAGCCGATGGCGAGCGAAGCGGCCAGGACGCGATTGCGCCGGCTCGCCAGGGCGCTGATCCCGGCCGCCACAGTCGGCAACGCAGGCACCAGCCACAGGTTTTGAACGATCCAGGTCATCAGGTCTCAAAGGTTGAAAAGCAGTTGAAAATCTGCGATTGGTTTTCGCAGTCAAAGTGTAACGGTCAAAAAGAATTCAGTGCACAGCAAACGTTGTTTGTTCCTATCTCAACCTTTCATCGAATTCATCTGGTCTAATTCTGTAGTTTTCGAATGGCGATAGACGGCCAGGATAATTCCGAGGCCGACAGCAGCTTCGGCTGCGGCAATGCCGATGGAAAAGATAGCGAACATGATGCCGGTCAGCGCTTCCGGGTGCGGACCGTAGCGCCAGAAGGCGATGAAGTTGAGGTTGGCGGCGTTGAGCATCAGCTCAATTCCGATGAGAACGAGGATGGCGTTGCGGCGAGTGAGCGCACCGGCCAGGCCGATGGAAAAGATAAGGGCGGAGAGGAGCAGGTAGCTGGTCAGCGAACTCACGCGGACCTCCGCTTTTCCTGCGATGGCCAGGACCACGGCACCGATCAGGGCGGCGGTCAGCAGCAGCCCCATGATTTCCAACGGCAAAACATATCTGTGCATCAGGGCGTCGCCGATGGGATGGACGGCAGCCTCGGCGTGCGGCGACACGATGCTAGATGGGAGGGCGCTGGAATAGATCGCCCAGCCCAGAACAGCAAACACTAGCGCGGCGATCAGGCTGCCAGCAAACCAGGAGGAAGAAAAGATCGACTCGGCGGTTTGCGTCGGATGCTGCGTCATCATGATGACGAAGACAGCGAGGATGGCGACCGCGCCGACGTAGACCAGAATCTGCGTGAGGCCGACGAATTGCGCGCCGAGTTGCAGATAGAGGGCCGCAAGCCCGGCAAAACCGAGGGTCAGCGCCAGCACGCAATGGACCAGATTGCGCAGCCTCATCGCAGCCAAGGTTCCGGCGATCGTGATGGCGGCGAGGATGAGGAAGGTCTCAGTCATGTCAGGTTCGACGAGTTCTCCAATGTGCTTCCAACTCTTTCAGTGACCGACGATCATCGTCCGCATAAGATCGGCAGTGACACTCATCACGAATTAGTCTGCAAAACGATATGTTCTTGCGGCAAATTTCTTGCCCTGCTTCAGGCCGCGACTGAGCAGGAAGGCTGGAACGATCAGCACCACCGCGCAGACCAGCCAGCGTACCACCCCTGCGGGCATGAAAGTGCCAGAGGCCGGCGACGAACACGTTGATCAGCGTCATGGGCAGCATGAATTGCCACGCAAAACTCATCAGCTGATCCATGCGCAGACGCGGCAGCGTGCCGCGAATCCAGATGAAGATCACAATCAGCAGCAGCAGCTTCGCAAAAAACCAGAGGTACGACGGAATCCATGTCAGGAATGAAAACGGCGCAGCCCATCCGCCGAGAAACAGCGTGATGGCGAGGCCGCTGGTGGCAAACATGCCAAGGTATTCGCCGAGGAAGAAGAGGGCGAATTTGAAGCCGGAGTATTCGATGTAATAGCCGGCGATGATTTCGGATTCGCCTTCCGGCAGATCGAAGGGCGAGCGGTTGGACTCGGCGGTGGCGGCGATCATGAACAGGATGAAGCCGGCAAATCCCCAGGGCGTGAAGACGAACCAGTGCGGCCAGATCGCCGGAGTAGCCGGCCTGCATGTCGACGATGGAGACGGTCGAGAGCGAGCCGGCCGCCATGATGACGACGATCGAGGCGAGCACCAGCGGCACTTCGTAGCTGATCATCTGCGCGATGGCGCGCATCGCGCCGAGCAGCGAATATTTATTGCGGCTGGACCAGCCGGCCATGAAGACGGCGAGTTCCACCAGCGAGCCGACGGCGAAGAAGAAAAGCACGCCGGCATTCAAATTCGTCAGCACCATGTTGCGGCCGACGGGCAGCACCGCGTAGGCAAGGAATGCCGCGACGACCAGCAGCAGCGGCGCCAGAAAGTGCACCATCTGGTCGGCGGTGCGGGGAACGATGTCTTCTTTGGTCAGCGACTTGATGCCGTCGGCAATCGGCTGGAAAAAGCCTGCAGGGCCGACACGATTGGGGCCGTAACGATTCTGCATTCGGCCCAGGCCTTTGCGTTCCAGAACGGTCGTGATGGCGAACAAGAGGGCGAATACGATCACAATGGCAATGACAGACAGAATGACATTCGCAATGGTCTGGAACCCTGCAGGCAGATAGCTGACGAGGCGATGCTGCACAATGACAAAAATCTGATCGGCTTGCTGGATGGGGGCAAATCATTTCTCGCTCGCCGTCGGGACACGGTTTGCTGGCCGTATTTGCGCTGGCCCGTTTGCGTTGGCGGCGGTCGTCGGCGTGGCGGGCTTGGCTTCGGCCGCTGCCTTGGCCTTGGCGGCTAATTTGGCTCGCTCGGCGGCCAGCTGCGCGTCGACGGCGGCGGCCTCTGTGGGATGAATCTTGTGGTAGTACTCGTTCGATTTGGCCAAGCGTTGCTTGTCCCAGAGCAGACGCGCTGAAGCGGTTAGTGGTGCTCAACTCGAAGTCCGTGTCCATCTTGATGGCGTCGAAGGGGCAGACCTCGACACAGATCTGGCAGCTCATGCAGACGGAGACGTCGATGTTGAAAACCTTGGGATAGAACTGCGGCTTGCCGACGGCATCCGGCTTCTTGTCTGTGCTCTTTTCGATGAAGATGCACTTGGGCGGACATTCTTTTTCGCAAATGAAGCAGGAGACGCAGCGCAACCCTTGTTGCCAGTCGTTGCCGTCGTAGACGAGGAAGGGAAAGTTGCGTGATGCCTCGATTGCGGCAACGCGCTCTTCAGGAAATTGAACGGTGGTCAGTCGATCTTTGCTGACGTAGCTGCCGAGGAAATTTCGAGCTGTTTCCGCCAGACCCTTCAGAATGCCTTCACCAAACACCGAGTCAACCTCGACTTCAAAGTTCCAAACATTGCAACCAGGCAAAATCCAATGCCGCCAGGTTCAATACAAATACCGGACAAAAAATTCTGGTCATTCTGAGCGAAGCGAAGAATCTATGCATCGACTATCTCTGAAACACCGAGATGCTTCGCTTCGCTCAGGATGAGGCATCTACATCTGTTACACCAACTCTTCAACCCATCTAATCGAACGAGAACTATCGATCGACTTCGCCCATCACAATGTCGACACTTCCTAAGATGACCACGACATCCGCGACATTGTGGCCGAGGCACAGTGTCTTCGAGGACGGTCAGGTTGATGAGGCTAGGCGGACGCACGCGATAGCGATACGGATTCGGCGAGCCGTCGCTGATGAGATAGAAGCCGAGCTCGCCTTTGGGCGATTCGATGCGGCCGTAGGCTTCGCCGGGTTTCGGGCGGAATCCACGAATCTTTGTCTTTGGATCGATGATCGGGCCTTCGGGAATGTCCTTGAGCGCCTGGTGCAGGATCTTGACGGACTCGCGCATTTCCAGCAGGCGGATCATGTAGCGGTCGTAGACGTCGCCGTGTTCGCCCAGCGGGATGCGGAATGAGAAGCGATCGTAGATGCCGTACTTGTCCACTTTGCGAAGGTCGTAGTTGACGCCGGAAGCGCGCAGCATCGGCCCGGTGATGCCGGCATTGATGGCCAGCTCCTTCGACATGACGCCGACGCCCTGGGTGCGAGCCATCAGGATTTCATTGCTGGCCAGCAGGCGCTCAAATTCGTCCAGGAAACGCGGGAAGGTGTCGACAACTTTCTGCGCCTGGTCGAGCCAGCCGGCGGGAAGGTCGACGCGGCAGCCGCCGAAGCGCATGTAGTTGCACATCATGCGCGCACCGGTGAGCGACTCGAAGAGATCGAGAATTTTTTCGCGCTCGCGGAAGGCGTACATCAGCGGCGTTCCGCTGGCGCCCATGTCCTGCATCAGAAATCCGATGAGGGCAGGCGTGGTTCTGAAGGCGCGTCAGCTCGGCGGTGATGATGCGGATGTATTCGGCGCGCTCCGGAACCTGAATGCCGGCCAGCTTTTCGACGGCCAGCGCGTAGGCCCAGTTATTGGTGAGGGAGCAGAAATAGTCGAGCCGGTCGGTGTAGGGCATCGAGCCGAGATAGGTTTCGTGCTCGGCAATTTTTTCGTGGTTGCGATGCAGGTAGCCGAAGACCGGCTTCAGCTTCACGACGCGCTCGCCGTCCAGCACCACGTCCATGCGAAAGACGCCGTGGGTGGAGGGATGCTGCGGGCCCATCGAGACTTCGAGCAACTGACTTTCACCGCCGCCGGCAGGCGACGCGGGAGGGATGCTGACGGCCTCTGTCGCTGTGCTCATTGCGCCCCCATGACGGTGCGGTGTTGCCGGACGCGTTCGCAGGACTTCGTCGTGCGCCGTCGGCTCGTATTCGTAATCGTCCGGCTCGACGTAGTCCCGGCGCATGGGGTGGTCCTTGAAACCATCCCACATCAGGATGCGGCGCAGATCGGGATGGCCGTCGAAGATGACGCCGTAGAGGTCGAAGATTTCCCGCTCCTGAAATTCGGCGCTGCGCCAGACGGGAGTGAGCGAGGGCAGATGGACCCTTTCGCCGCGATCTTCGGTGCGCATGCGGAGAATGACGGGACCGTGCTTTTTCTCCATCGAGAAGAGGTGGTAGACGACTTCAAGATAGCCGACGGTGTGGGATTTGCGGACCTCTTCAACCTCCTGTTCAACGCCGTCGACAATCTTTTTCACTTTTACTTTTTCTGAAATTTCTTTGCCCGGCCAATCGATGCCGGTGACGTTGGAGCAGTAGTCGAAGCGGAGATGCTCGGCATCGCGCAGGAATGTGGCAATCGCGATCGCATGTGCGGAATCGATCCGCAGGGAATGCTGAGCCGACGGGCTGGGGTTGGGAATGATTTCCAGCACGCAGCCGGGAATCTTCGCTTCAATCTCGGATTTAATTGTTTCCAGCGTCATCCGTCCCTGCTAAAGAGATATTGACCAGAGGCGGTTGCCAGACCTCTGGATTTTGCGGCGGTTCCAGATCGTGCGCGCCAAACTGCGGCACGATAAATTCGCTGGGTGCTTCGGCCCGCAAATGGCGAGGCCTGTCGGCTCCGGTAAGTGCTTGCTCGTCGATCATCTTTTGCAGCGTCATCAGCGCGTCGATCAAGGCTTCCGGACGCGGCGGGCAGCCGGGAATGTAGACGTCGACAGGGATGTAGCGATCAATCCCTTTCAGCACGTTGTAGCCCTGCTTGAACGGGCCACCGGAGATCGCGCAGGCGCCCATGGAGATGACGTACTTCGGCTCCGCCATCTGGTTATAAAGGCGAACCACCTGGGGAGCCATTTTTTTGGTGACGGTGCCGGCGACAATCATCAGGTCCGCCTGTCGCGGCGAGGGACGAAACACCTCCGCGCCGAAACGTGCCATGTCATAGCGGGCCATGGTGGTGGCGATCATTTCGATGGCGCAGCAGGCCAGGCCGAAGTTCAACGGCCAGAGGGAGTTTTTGCGGCCCCAGTTGTACAGCTCCTGCAGGGTGGTCGCAACAATCCCTTGCTTTCTCAATTCAGTTTTCAGCTGTTCATCCATTTCAAGAAAACCTTGTGTGTTGCGGTTGGTTCGAACCTGAACATCCCGGGTGCAGCCTTCGTGTCCGACAAGGAGTTTAGCTCCAGACCAGCACCTTTTTCTGATACGCCCAGACCAGACCTTCGACCAGCAAGAGCAAAAAAACCAGCATGGCGATTCCCGCTGCAAATGTCAGGCCGGTAAAGGCCACGGCAAAGGGCAGAAGGAAGACCGCCTCAACATCAAAAACCAGAAAAATAATTGCGTACAGGTAGTAGCCGGGATTGAATTGAATCCAGGCGTCGCTCGGAGATTCCAGACCGCACTCGTAAATTGAATTCTTGCTGGGGCCCGGTTTCCGCGGAGAAAATTTCCATGCCCAGAGCCACGCCAGCGCAAGCGGTGCAACGGCGAAACCGACACCTGCGAGCAGCAGCACGAAGACAGGAAAATAGGGGCTGTTTGTCATACTGTCTGAACTCTTTACCGTAACAGATTCACGCCGCGATGCGAACCATTACGTAAAGGCTACGCCTTGATTATAAAGATTGCTCGTGACGGTGCGCACATCTGGAGGCCCTTTCGTTATTGCAAGTTGAGGATGGAGGAGATGGCAAAATCGCTGTGTATCGCAGAGATACGACCGCTCGCGAAAACGACATCGCAAATGTGATCTGGGCGGCGCTGGAATACAATAATTATGAGGCAAACGGTGAAGAGTTTCCGTGGAGATGATCCAGGCCTGCAGTCCCGCAGGATCACCCGCCCAAGAGGCTTGAATAAAAGCCCGTGGTCAGAACCTCCATGGATTTACCGATGATACGTATCCCCAAACATGGAAGGAATGCATTCGACCAATGACCACTCCTCATCTTCTGGTGCAGGACCAGCCGGGGCTGGAACCTGCCAGTGGCATCCAGCAAATCGTCAATGACTTTTCAATTCAGATTGCCACGGTAAACGGATCAGGTTCGCAATCTGCCAATAACGTGCTGCTGCGCAGCATCTTTCGCATGGGCGTTCCTGTCTCGGGCAAGAACTTGTTTCCTTCTAACATTGCCGGACTTCCTACCTGGTACACGATTCGTGTCAGCAAAGACGGCTGGGTTGCGCGCAAGACGGATATCGATGTCCTGATCGCGATGAACGCGGAAACGGCGCAGCAGGATGTGCAATCCCTG
Source organism: uncultured Acidobacteriota bacterium (assembly GCA_963817855.1). Taxonomy (GTDB): domain Bacteria; phylum Acidobacteriota; class Terriglobia; order Terriglobales; family Acidobacteriaceae; genus JAKAAZ01. The sequence continues at coordinate 1,816,277 of CAWFQA010000001.1, forward strand.
CGGGCGGGCGCGGCCGTGATCTACGACCAGTCGCTGAAGCTGGATCAGGTGCGCAATGACCTGACTTACTACTCGGTTCCCTTCGATCAACTGGCGGCGTCAACCGGCGCGGATGCGAAGATTCGCAAGCTGGTCAAGAACATGGTGTACGTCGGCGTTGCCGCACAGCTGCTGTCGATCGACATGGACTGGGTGGAGAAGACGGTCCGCAAACAGTTTGCGAAGAAGGCGAAGGCGGCGGAACTGAACCTGAACGCGGTTCGCGCCGGATTCGATTATGCTGCCAGCTCCCTGACCAAGCAGGACCCGTTTGTCGTAGCGCCGATGAGCGCGACGCAGGGCAAGATCATCATCGAAGGCAATGAAGCCACGGCCATGGGCGCGATGTTTGCCGGGGTCACCGTGGTGACCTGGTATCCCATTACGCCATCGTCGTCCGTGGTGGAGGACCTGATCGAATACCTGAAGGAAGTATCGCATTGAGCCAGACGGCAAGGCGAGCTTCGCGGTTGTGCAGGCGGAAGATGAACTGGCCGCCGTCGGCATGGTGCTGGGCGCTGGATGGGCAGGCGCACGCTCGATGACTGCAACTTCCGGGCCCGGGAATTTCGCTGATGGCGGAGTTTGCGGGACTGGGGTATTACGCGGAAATTCCTGGCGTAATCTTCGATATCCAGCGCACCGGACCCTCGACTGGATTGCCGACGCGCACTTCGTCAGGCCGATCTGACCTTTATCGCGGGACTCTCGCACGGCGACACAAAACACGTGATGCTGATTCCTGGAACGGTGAAGGAGTGCTTCGAGTTCGGCGATCGAAGCGTTCGATATCGCGGAGCAGATGCAGACTCCCGATCTTCGTTCTGTCGGATCTCGATCTGGGAATGAATAACTGGATGTCAGAGCCGTTTGACTATCCGGAAAAGCCGATCAACCGCGGCAAGGTGCTCGACGCGAAGCAGCTGGAAGAACTGGGCGGATTTGCGCGCTACAAAGATGTGGACGGCGATGCAATTCCCTATCGCACGCTGCCGGGCACCGAGCATCCGAGCGCCGCTGCTACTTTACGCGCGGCTCCGGGCACAACGAAAAGGCGCAGTACACGGAGCGACCGGATGATTACGAAAACAACATGCTGCGGCTGGCGCGCAAGTTTGAGACCGCGAAGACGCTGGTGCCGAAGCCGATCGTTGAAGGCAAGGGCCGCGAGAAAGTCGGCATCATCGCCTTCGGCAGCAGCCACTGGGCTGTGATCGAGAGCCGTGATCAGCTGCAGCGCGAATCGAAACTGACAACAGATTATCTTCGCGTTCGCGCGTATCCGTTTACGCAGGAGATTCACGATTTTGTTGCGCAGCATGAGCGCATCTACGTGGTGGAACAGAACCGCGACGCGCAGATGTTGCAATTTGCTGAAGGTCGATCTGGATCCGACGCAGGTCGTAAAGCTGCAATAGCGTTCGGCACTTCAACGGACTTCCCATCGACGCACGCTCGATCACCAATGTGATCGCCGAACAAGAAGGAGCAGCCAAGTAATCATGTCGACGACCCCTGTCACTCCCCAGCCTAAAACAAATCGCATCGGACTCCAGATTCTGGATTATCGCGGAGGCAAGACCACGCTCTGCGCCGGGTGCGGACACAACGCAATTTCCGAGCGAATTACCGAAGCCTTTTATGAAATGGGAATCCAGCCCGAGCACGTGATGAAGATGAGCGGCATCGGCTGCTCGTCCAAGTCACCTGCATATTTCATGTCTCGCTCGTTCAGCTTCAACTCCGTGCACGGACGCATGCCCTCGGTCGCGACCGGCGCGCTGCTGGCCAACAAAACTATGCGCTCCATCGGCATCAGCGGCGACGGTGATACGGCATCAATCGGCATGGGACAGTTTGTCCATCTGCTGCGGCGCAATGTTCCGATGATCTACATCATTGAAGATAACGGTGTGTATGGGCTGACCAAGGGACAGTTCTCCGCGACCGCCGATATCGGCTCGAAGCTGAAGTCCGGGATCATCAACGATCTGCCCGCGATCGATACCTGTGCGCTGGCAATTCAGATGGGTGCCACCTTTGTTGGACGTTCCTTCTCCGGCGACAAGAAGCAGCTTTCCGCCATGTTGAAGGCCGCCATCGCGCACAGGGGAACAGTGATGCTGGATGTGATTTCACCCTGCGTGACGTTCAACGATCACGAAGGTTCCACCAAGAGCTACAAATTCATGCAGGGTCACGAGGAACCGGTCGCCGAGGTTGGATTTGTCTCCCACTTCGAAGATATCGCAGTGGATTACGACGCGAACACAACCGTGGATGTGGAACTGCATGATGGATCGCATCTGCATTTGCGCAAGCTGCATGAGGATTACGATCCCACCGACAAAGTTCGCGCCATGAACCTGCTAATGGAAGCGCATGCGAAGGATGAAGTGCTGACTGGCGTGTTTTACGTAGACACGCAGAGCCCGGATTTCACTGCGATGCTGAATATGGTGGATGAACCACTGGCTACGCTGGCGCCGGAACGCGTTCGGCCCAGCCACGATGTGCTGGCGCAGATCATGGCAGAACACAGCTAGAGATCTTCACTGTTTCCGCAGCTACAAAATGTTTACCGTGCCGCCGTCTCTCGAGGAGAGGGCGGCACGATTGTTTTGGGAATGGTGGCGAGGGTCTAAAGGACCCACGCGACAGCGGGGTATTTGCGACTCGGTGCGATGTGCTCTGACTGCGCCGCGCGTTTTACTGATGTGTCTGAGCGATAGGCCGGATTCGCTCGAACAGGACGGCGGTCTTGTCCTCGTAATCCACCTTCCAGCCGGGCGTGTGCCGCAGCAGATAGGCGAGCGGCCGATGGTTTTCATACAACACATATTGGATGGAATATTTGTCGAGGATCTGCAGGCTGTCCTCAATTCGAATCGCGCGCAGGTAATCCGCCAGCACTCCGTTGCGCTCAAATACATCCACGCGTGAATCGATGAAGACCGGGACCTGGCGCACATTCCAGATCAGGTATCCGCCCCACAGATAATCGTTGAAGACTTGGCCGCGCGGATGAAAATTCTGCAGGTAGGTTCGCGCTGCCTCGCTTGGATAGATGTGAGAACTGTGTTCGTTCAGCTGTCGATTGCTGGGAAACAGCAGCACCACGGCAATCACGACGCCGAGCATAATTGGGGCGTTCAGCCAGGGCTTGTCACGATCCGCTCGGTACGGCATCGCAGGCGCCAGGTCCTTGGCCATCAGCGGCACAATCAAAATTGCGGCAAGGAATAAAAAGCGCGAATAGGTGAGCGCGGCATAGGCTCCGATCAGCAGGAACAGAACTTCGTGCAGCCGCCACTGCCGCCGTCGAACTAGTTGCAGCAGCACTGCGCCCGCCATAATTGCGAGAACAATTTTGCCGCGCGGAGAGTGGAAGTCGAGACTTCTCCATTCATCGACACTGGCGATGTTCAATTTCTGGTGGAACGCGAGGTCGAAGGGATAGAGCACCAGCCGCCATCCATAGGGATTGACGAAGAGCGCCAGCGTCGACAGCAGCGAGACCCACACGAGTTTGCGCGCCTGTGGGCGGCTCCAGTGCGTTGCCTCAATCGAACCCCACGTACCCTCGACGCAGCCGGAGAGAGCAACCACCGCGAGAATCACCAGCCCGATGATCCAGGAGCCGTGGGTGTTGATCCACACCAAGAACACGACCGGAAGCGCCCACAGGAAATCGCAGCCGCGGCGAAACTCGGCAAGGAGGCCTAGCTCGAGAACAAGAAAAATCCAGCCAAATAGAAGCGTTCGCGGGCCGAATGAGACGCTGGCCAGAAACAGCGCGGCGAAGCCGACGACGAAGGCCGCCTTGAGGCTGCCGGACTCCAGATATGCCAGGCCCAGAATGCCCAGCAGGATCATTTCAATGGCGACGAGAGTGACCAGGAAAATTCCACGCGAACCGAACGCGCGACAGGCGAGGTAAAAGGGAATTTCCGCGAGCCATTCATGATCCATCCATGGCTTGCCCGAAGTGGTGAAGGAATAGAGATCCTGATGCAGGAATGCGTGGGTCTGGAGTTGAATTTGCGCGTTGCGCAGGTGCCAGCCAATATCCGGATCGGCGATCTTTTTTGGAACGGCGAGGAACACGACCAGCGCGAACAGAACAGTCAGCAGAATGGGAAAACCAAACAGTCTTCGGATCAACGGCGGGCGCTGCCGAAGGGCCGTTTCTACTTCGGTAGCAATTACGCACGTAACCATTGACGTTGAGAATTCCTGTCTGTGAGAGCGACCCGTGTAGCAAGATATTACCCAAAGAAGCGAGCCATCCAACCCTGTGTTGACGCGTCTTTGCGTTACTTAGGTACCAGCGACGGACAAAGTGTTGCGACGCCGATTTCTCACAGCGCGCGATCGGCGGTGCGCGGGAGTCGCGCGCCGTCCGGCGTGGAATGCACGCTTCGGACGGACGCGGAAGGATTCTGGACATGCGAAGCAGCGGACACAGGCCGGCATTGCGACACGACGGGGGACAGAGCCTGGTCGAGACCGCGATTTTTCTGCCGATTTTAATTTTGCTGGTGGCCTACGCGGTGGACTTTGGATACTTCTTTATCGTTTCGGCGAACCTTGCGTCCGCTTCGCGCAACGCTGCGGAATATTCGATTCAGGGGTTTGCCTCTCCGGCGCAAATTGCGTTGCCGAGCGCGGGTCCAATCACGACCGACACATCTGTTGCAGCCTTGGCGGTTGACGATCTTTCCAGCCTGGCGGCCAGCGCAACTACGACTACCGTCGAGGTGTGCTCGAAAATTCTGGGCACGACCAACAATGTCACGAACTGCGCTAGCTATGGCCCCGCGGGCACCGTCTTCACCCCAGCAGCGGATCCGGAGGCGCCCACGTTTTCCCTCAATTTGGTCGATGTCACCTACACGGTTCAACCGCCGATTCCGCTCAGCTTTTTTTCATATTCACTGCTGCCGTCGATGAAGTTTCATCGGCATGTGTCGATGCGGGCGATGGACTAGATGGAGCGATCCGATCCATCTCCGACACGGTCCGAGAGTGTTGGACGCCAGCAAACAAATGGCTGCCAGGCAGCCAGAAAATTCGTGCGCACTGTTGTGCATCGGTCGCGTCGGCGACTCGGAATCGGTCGCCTCGGTTCTGAGGAAGGCTCGCTGGTGGTGGAGACGGCGCTTTCTCTGCTGGTCGTGATTCCAATGGTGTTCTGGATGTTTGAGATGTGCATGTTGACCTACACCTACAGCGTTCTGGGTGACGCGGCGCGCCAGGGCGTGCGATACGCCATCGTGCACGGCACAGACAGCGGCAACTGCAGCGGACCGAGCATCGGCTGCGCCGACAGCTCGGCGGCGAATGTGAAATCCGTGGTCACGACCGCCGCTGCCTCTTCCTTCCACGACCTGTCGCAGATGACGGTGCAGGTGACATACCCCGACCTCGTGTCGACCCCGCCGTCGCGAGTGAATATAACGATCAATTACACCTATGTGCCCTACATCAAGCTGCCAGGGATTGCCGACTCAATACAGCTGAGCGCCCAGGGACGAATTATTTATTAGCCGGCGACGGACTTGGAGGCAGATATTCATGTGCGATACAAAGAAAAGCTCGATCGCCTCAAGCGGAATATCCGCAGCGTCGCCAGGAATGAAAGACAGCTTGGAATCCGGCCAGATTATGGTGTCGCTGCTGTTGATGCTGGCCATTTTTCTGCTGGCGATTGTGGGCTTCGCGGTCGATCTCACGAACCTGTGGTTCCATCGCCAGGCGGCGCAAACGGCAGCAGACTCGGCGTGCCAGGCGGGCGCCATGGACATGGCCGCGCTGGCAGCGGGCATGGCATTGCCCAACATGGGCTTTACTCCAGGAACGTCTGCGGACTGCACCTCGGGCACGGGGACCATCTGTTTTTATGCCAATGCCAACGGCTATAACGGGGCCGGCATAGTGGCCAACAGCCCTTCCAATTCGGTCACGTGGAGCTTTCCGGCTTCCGTTCCGAATGTCACCACGCCTCCCGGAACAATTACGTCCCATCCGTTTTTGAAAGTTGTGGTGACGGAAAATGTGAAGACTCATTTCCTCTATACGATCCATGGAACTTCGTATCAGAAGGTGACGGCGTCCTGCACCTGTGGCACAACACAGATTCCAGAGCCCGCGCCCTTGGTGGTGCTGAGTCCCACTGCGTCCGGCGCATTCACCTATAGCGGCGGCGGTCGCCTGACGATCGTCGGCGGTCCGCAGCGGGCCTTGCAGGTGAACTCCACCAGCCCCACCGCGATCGATTGTGAGCCTTCCGGCTGGATTGATACCAGTCTCGGCGGTCCGAACGGAACCGGCTCCAGTGTCGGCATCTCAGGCGGACCGTCGCAAGCGCCGACCACCTGCTGGGGAGGCGGCTTTAAAGGAGGCACCACGGGAGGATGGACCGGCGGCGTGCTGCCTGTGGGCGACCCGTATGCGGCCGTGGCCGTGCCCGCCTCGGTGAAATTGATTTCTCCGTTGAGCACGACCAGCGGAATCTCGGTTGCGAAAGCGGCCAACGGAAAGGCAGGCGCGGACGGTTGTCCGGACCCGAGCAATAACTGCGTGGAGTTCGCCCCGGGTTACTATCCGAGCGGGATCACCACCGGCAATTACCAGACATACATCTTTCTGCCGGGAATCTATTACATGGGCGGATCGCTGACGGCGGGGCACAGCGCAACGCTGCGAATGGCTGACCCCGTGCACTCCAACCTGCAGCGCAATTTCCAGCACCAATGCGCAACAAACCGACGGGTTGATGTTCTACTTTCTCGCAGGGTCAATCAACATTTCCGGTTGCTCCGGCTGTTCCAACTCCGACTTACCTGTGCCGGCGACCTCATTGACCTGCGATGGCAGCGCCCCGCTGGCAGCGCTAACATGCCGAGCGCGCTGAGCGGAAATGTCCTGGTGGGGCAGTGTACCGCGAATGGGACCTACTGGGATGCAGGCGGGGATACGACCGACGCACGCGGCACCCCTGGGAATCGCGGCCTCCTCTTCTATCAGGACCACAGCGATACCACCCAACCGCAGTTCACAGGCTCCGGCGCGCTGACGTTTTCGGGAGCGTTGTACTTTCATTCTTCCAGTTACTCCGACATGTTGAGCTTGAACGGCGGCACCAGCACAGGAACGTTTGTGCTGGGCCAGATTGTCGCGGATAAAGTGAGCCTGACAGGAAGCGGCGCGATCAACATGGCGTTGAATCCAGCGTCGAGTACCCAATTGTTGAAGGTAGGAATGCTGCAATAGCGGGCTAATTGCGGACCATTTCGGGAAAGAAGTTGAGTTAACCCACGCTTCTATTACCTGAGTACCGTCTTAGTACCGCAATTCCTACCGATCTTTAGATGTTACTGGGTAGGATTCATTGCAACGACACAAAGCCACTGCATCCAGAATTTGCTCCAGCAGTTTCCGGGGCATTGGCGTGTGCCACGATGAGCCAACTTACAGAATGTCTAAGGAGAAACAGAGATGGCAAACTTGAAAGAACTTCTACTCCGCCTTGTGCAAGAAGATTCCGGTCAGGACCTGATCGAATACGCGCTGGTTGCAGCTCTGATCGCCCTCGGCGCGTTGGCCGGGATGAAGACGTTGGCCAACGACATTGGCGACGCCTTCAACAGCGTGGGCAGCACCCTGACGAGCGCACAGACACCTGCAGCAGGCTAACCGATTCGCCGGACAGTAGGGCCTCGAAAGCCGTTCGCCCTTCCTGAATTGGGGAGCGCGAAACGATACTCAGGCCGAGTGGCTCGACAAGTGTGCCATGCCGAGCCGTCCCTGACAACGCGCAGACGTTGTGGGTTGCGAACTCGATTACGCGTGCAAAGCCGAAACTGCACCAGTTGCCGATTCAATTTTCCCGTGGACCGCAATGAAGCTATCCCTTGAGTGCATCTATCTGCTGCTCGCTTCGCTGTGTGCATCCGCGGGCGCAATCTCCGACGCGCGAAGCCGACGCATCCCCAACCTGCTGACGGGTACGTCGATTGCGTTCGGACTGCTGTTGCACCTGGAAACGCGCAGGCTGGAGACAGATGGGAATGGCTGCTCTTGCAGGCCTGGCGGGCGGTGCTGTTTTTTTTATTTTCTTTGTTGTGGGAGCCATGGGCGCTGGCGACGTAAAGTTGATGGCTGCGATTTCCGTGATCGCGGGCTTCGGCCATCTTGGGGAGTTGTTCCTGGCGATTGCATTCACCGGAGGCGTATTCGCCCTGGTGCTTGCCATCGCACGCGGACGACTGAAAGCGACGCTGGTCAATGTCGCATCCCTGATCCAGCATCATGCCAGGTCAGGCTTTCTACCCCATCCGGACCTGAACCTGGGGAACCCACAGTCGCAGCGCCTTCCCTATGCCGTGCCGATCGCGGCCGGATGTTGGATTGTGGTGCTGATGCAGCTGGTGCCGAGATGACCCCATGATCAAGCGACGATTGAGCTGGGCATTTCTGATTGCGCTGCTAGTCTCCGGCGGCTGCACGTTTTTGCTGAGCCGGAAGCTGAAACTTCGCGCTGCTCCGGTGGCCACCCAGGAATATGTGGCCGCTGCTGCTCCGCTGGATGCGGGAGAAGTGTTGCAAGCGGGCAAACTCAGGCTGGTCCAGTGGCCGGTGTCGGTGCCGCTGGAGGGAGCGTATCTCAAGCCGCACGATGTGATCGGGCGATCGCTGCTCTATCCGCTGTCCACGGGTGCGCCGATACTGGACCGCGACTTGGCGATTCCGGGCACCGGGCTGACGACAAAAATTCCAGATGGAATGCGAGCTTTGGCGCTGCGATCGGATGAAGTGGTCGGGGTCGCGGGATTTCTTTTTCCCGGATCGCATGTAGACGTGCTGGTGACCTACCGCTCGACAACTGCGCCGGAGCCCGCCACAGCGACGGTATTGCAGGACGCGGAAGTTTTAGCCGCAGGGAGCCAGGTGGAACCTAACCTCGACGGCAAGCCCACCAGTGTGAACGTGGTGACCGTGTTGGTGACGCCGAATGACGCCGAGCGAGTCGTGCTGGCGAGTACCCAGGGCACCATTCACTTTGTGCTGCGCAACAGCGAGGACCACAGCGAGGTCGAGGATCCGCCGGTTGGACTGGCGGAGTTGATTCCCGGCACTGGCCCTGCGCCGGTCAGCGTAAAACGCGCAATACGCGCTGCGGCCATTCGCCGTGCCCCTGATGTGGTCGAGACCGTGATTGGAGACAAGCAGTCGGGAGTGCGTTTCTAGGCAGTTCTGTTGCGTGGGAGAGATTTGAAACGAAGCAACCCAATTCGACAACTGGTTCCGGCGATCGCGCTGCTGACAGCGCTTGTCGCGGGAGGCACCTTTGCCTGTGGGCAGCAGAAGAAACCATCCGCGCCCGCGATAGCAGCCGTATCCGCGTTACAGCCTCCCGTGTCGCCCCAGCGAAACCTGCCGAAGGTGGAAGCATCGATGCGGATCGACCTGCCGCTGGGGATGAATTTTCGCAATCACGAAAGCGACATTCCGCTGCATTTGCTCATTGGCCATTCGATGTTTCTGAAGACAACGGACAAGTTGCATCGCGTGTATGTCGGCAGTCCCAAGGTGCTGCAATCCTTTATTCCCAGCCCAAAGGAAGTGGTGATCACGGCAATAGCGCCGGGGACCAGCAGTGTCGCGTTGTGGAACACCGCCGGACAATCCGTGCTGTATGAAGTTTCGGCGGATCTGGATGTGACCAAGCTGCGCCGATCGATTCAAGACGCGCTCCAGGGCCAGGACATTCATGTCGATTCTCACGAAGGTCGCGTGTATTTGTCCGGGACGGTGCTCGGCGAGGACTCCTATAAGCACGCTCTCCAACTCGCATCCCTTTATTCCAAGGATGTGGTGAGCTCGCTGGCCGTGACCTATGTCCATCCGCAGCAGGTACGGCTGCAGGTGCGGATCGCGGAAGTCGATCGCGCCAAACTGGATCAATTCGGATTCAACTTTTTCAGCGGCGGTACCAATACCTCGAGCACAACCACGGGGCAATTCAGCAGTCTCAGCACTACCCAGACCAGCAGCTCTACCTCGGCAGCTGGAAAGGCAATCGAGACGGCATTGACAGTCAGCAATCCGCTGAATTTCTTTCTTTATAACTCAAAGCTCAATATCGGTGCGACGATGGCCGATCTGGAGGCTCACAATGTTTTGCAAATTCTGGCTGAGCCCAGCATCACGACCGTCAGCGGGCATGAAGGAGACTTTCTTTCCGGCGGAGAATTTCCGTATCCGGTGATTCAGGGAGGAGCCGGCAATTTCGCGTCGGTGACGATTATGTTTCGCCCCTACGGCGTCAAATTGCAGTTCACCCCCACGGTCAATCCCGATGGAACGATTCTTCTGAAGGTGGCGCCGGAAGTGAGCGCGCTCGACTATACCAACACGGTCACCATCTCCGGCTATACCATTCCCGCAATTTCGACGCGCCGCGCCGAAACCGAAGTGGAGTTGCGCAGCGGCCAGAGCTTCAGTATTTCCGGCCTGCTGGATCATCGAACCACCGTGCTGCTGAACAAAACTCCCGGCATCGCGAACGTTCCGATACTTGGGGAACTGTTCAAGTCGAAGAACAACAACCATTCTGTCGATGAGCTGGTGGTGATCGTGACCGCCTCCATCGTCGATCCGCTGCACCAGAATACGCCGGCCAAACTACCGAAGGATGTGCTTCCGAATTTAAGCGTCGATCAGTTCGACAAATCCGTGAACCATGTGCCCAAACCGGCGTCGAAACCGTGAACCGATGACCGCTAAGTCGCACAATTCGAGCCCGGCAAGGTTTACGGTCTTTACCGTTTGCGTCGATGCGGAAACGGTCGCCAACGTGATGGATGGCTGCGCCTACGCGGCGGACACAGAATTTGCCGGTGAGTTCCACGACTATATGGGGCGGCAGAGGCGACCGCAGTTCTCGCAGCGCGTCAAGGATTCAGTGGCCCAGATTGCCTTGATCGATTTCGATCTCAGACCGGACGAAGCAGCGCAGTCGGCGGAGATTCTGCACCAGATGTTCCCCGGGAAGATCGCGATCATCGCCGTTTCAAAGCGCAGCCATGAGGAGCTGATCCTGCAGGCAATGCGAGCCGGATGCAGCGAGTTTCTGCCCTGCCCATTTGTGCTGCCGCAGTTTACGGATATGATGGCGCGGCTGCAGGCGCGCTTTTCCACGCTGGCGCCGGAGGGCGCGAAAAATGCCGGCAACGTGATCGCGCTGTTTGGCGTCAAGGGCGGCGTGGGGACCACCACGCTGGCCATCTACCTGGCCACTTTTCTGGTGCGGCAGCACCGCAAAAAGGTGCTGTTGATCGACCACCATCATCAACTCGGGCATGTGTGTCTCTACCTGGGCCTGAGGGAGAATCCGTACTACTTCGACGAACTGCTGCGCAACGTCGACCGGCTGGACGTGGAGCTGCTGACTGGATTTCTGACGCGCCATCCCAGCGGCCTCGATGTTCTTCCTTCTCCAGACACCTGTGCGGTGCGCTACAGCAGCAGCCCGCACGACATGGAGCATGTGGTCGCATTTCTGCGCAGCGAATACGACTACGTGATTCTCGATTCCTCGCTGGAAACACAGAATGTGAATTCGGCCATTATCGAGTCCGCGGATGAAGTCTATCTTGTGGCGACTCCGGATGTGGCGGCCTTACGTGACCTGTCGCGGCATGTCGAAAATTTCGGGTTGGATGCGAGGACGGCGCCGAAATTGCGAATTGCCATCAACCGTTCGTCTTCGAACGATGCTGTCAGTGCGGAACAGGTGGAAGCCGCGGTTCGTTTCCCGGTTTCGGTGACGTTTCCAAACAGCTATGCCGAGCTGCTTCGCGCCATCAACGCGGGTGAACCGCTTTCGCCGCAGCGGCGGTCCGAATTCACCACCAAGATAAGCAAGTGGGCAAATCGGTTGGTGCATGCCCAATCCAACCCTGCAACAGACACGCCGAAGAAACGGCGCTTCGCGCTTTGGAAATGATGAAGCCCACCGCGGCCGAAGGTCGCAAGCAAGTTGAGAGGTGCCCCAATGGTTGAAGTCATACTGCCGATGACGACGCCGGACCGAAGCTCTTTGCCCACTCCGTTGCCGCCCTCTGTGTCGCTGAAGACGCAGCAGGAGATTAAGTCCGCGGTTCATCAGGAATTGATCAAGCGCATGGACCTGGAGAAGCTTCCGTTCATACAGGAGAACAAGGCCGCCCAAGGTCAATTGATGATCCTGATTTACCAGTTGATCGGGGAACAGGGAATTCCGCTGAGCGCGGCGGAGCGGGACCGCCTGGCGAAAGAATTGATGGATGAAGTCTTCGGACTGGGGCCGCTGGAGCCGCTGCTGCAGGACCCGACGGTGAGCGACATCCTGGTGAATACCTGCAACACGGTGTACGTGGAACGACGCGGCATTCTGGAAGAAACCAACGTTGTTTTCAAAGACGACACCCACCTGATGCACATCATCGACAAGATTGTTTCGGCCGTCGGCCGTCGGATCGACGAGTCCTCCCCGATGGTGGACGCACGATTGAAAGACGGCTCCCGCGTCAACATCATCATTCCGCCACTCGCGGTGGACGGTCCGATTCTATCGATCCGCCGATTCGGCAGCACTCCGCTGGAAGCCGACGACCTGCTACGCAATCGCAGCCTGACGCCGCAGATGCTGGAAACGCTGAAAGGCGCGGTAAGGGCGCGCATGAACATTGTGGTGTCCGGAGGAACCGGCGCCGGCAAGACGACGCTGCTGAACGTGCTGTCCAGCTTCATCTCCGAGCGGGAGCGGATCGTGACCATCGAAGATTCCGCCGAGGTGCAGCTGAAGCAGAAACACGTCGTTCGTCTGGAATGCCGTCCGCCGAACGTCGAGGGTCGTGGTGCAGTGCGGCAGCGGGAACTGGTGATCAACGCGCTGCGTATGCGGCCGGATCGCATTGTGCTGGGCGAGGTGCGCGGCGAAGAAGCACTGGACATGCTGCAGGCCATGAACACCGGGCACGATGGCTCGCTGACCACCATCCACGCCAACAATCCGCGCGAAGCGATTTCCCGCATTGAAACCATGGCCATGATGGGGAACATTGCGTTGCCGGAGAAGGCGATTCGACAACAGATCGCCGCCGCCGTGCATTTGATCGTGCAGATCTCGCGCATGAGCGATGGTACTCGCCGCGTGACCCATGTTTCCGAAATCACCGGAACCAGCGGAGAGGTGATCAGCATGCAGGACATTTTCCTGTTCGAGAAGCAAGGCATCACCAGCCAGGGAAAAGTGAAGGGAAGGTTCTTCGGGACCGGCATCATTCCCAAATTCGCCGAGAAGCTAAGGGCTTCCGGAATTGCGCTGCCGCTGAACATGATGGATCACTCGATGGACGCATAGAGACGAACGAACTGGACGGAATTTGCGTTGTCGCGGAGCGAGGCAGGGGCAACTGAAGAGGCCGTTGTGAAATGAAGCAGGTTGTTCGCAGGCAAGGAATTCTGGTGCTTGGAGTTGTTGCATGGTGCTGCTGATATTTGTGTTTGTCGGGACACTTCTCGCCAGTTTCGTGCTGGCCATGGGGCTAACGCGCCAGACGCGTAGGGAGAAGGCTGTGCGGCAACGTGTCGGAGACATCCATCTGGCGCGGCAGGCTGATAAGACCCGGCAAATGGACGCGGAGCGGATTCTAAAGCTGGATGAGCTGGGGAAATTTCAATGGCTGGATAAGCTGCTGGATGGTTTCAAGTTTTCAGCCAACCTGAAAACGCTGGCCATCCAGGCCGGCAGCGGCTGGACGATCGGCACGTTTGTCATCTACAGCGCCGCCGCTGGCCTCTTGGCGTTTTTTGTCGCCTATGTTTCCTTTCCGGCAGTGCTGCTGGATGGCATCGTAGGCGGCGGTGGGGCTGATGGGCCCGACGATGTATTTGAAGCATCGCCGCTCCCGGCGTCTGGCGGCATTCAACAGCGGTCTTCCGGATGCGATTGATCTGATGGCGCGAGCGCTGCGCGCGGGCCATTCCCTCAGTTCTGCAATCGAGGTTTTGTCGGAGCAATCCGGTGCCGGCGTGGCGACGGAGTTCAACGTCGTGTTTCGACAGCAGAATTTTGGTCTTCCGTTGCGGGATGCGTTGCTGCAGATGGCGGATCGCGTGCCTTCAAATGACCTGCGTTTTCTGGTGACCGCAATGCTGGTGCAGAAGGAGACGGGCGGCAACCTGACCGAAATTCTGGATCGCACCGCGCACGTGATTCGGGAGCGCATCCGCATTGGCGGCGAGGTTCGCGTGAAGACCGCGCAAGGACGGCTGACCGGCACAATCCTCAGCCTGTTGCCGGTATTGATGCTGGTGTTGACCAGCCTGATCAATCCGGAATATGCCCGCATTCTTCTCCACGATCCTGTCGGACACAAACTGTTGTACGTCGGGGCTGGGCTGATTCTGGTGGGAACTTTTTTTATTCGCAGAATTGTCGATATTCGGGTGTAGAAGGCATGACTCAACTTTTCTATTTCGCGCTGGCGGGTACGCTATTTTGCTGCATCTTCTTTGTCGCCTCTCTGCTAATTCCAGATTCGAGTACGACGCGTCGTGTGCTGGAAGTGACGGTCAGCGCGCAGATGGCGGAGATTCGTCCACGCAGAAGCCAGCGACTGCAGCAGTGGACGCTGCGGTTCGTTCGGCGGCTGCGGGCAAAAATCGGGTTGGCGGAAGGGGAGCGTCTGCGACAGCGCTTTCTGAATGCCGGTCTGCGCGGACCGGGACCCGTGGAAAAATATTTTGCTGCGCAGATGCTGGCGCCGGTGGCTGCGATTGCGCTCGCCAGCTTCATTCGATCGAACACGTTCATCTGGGTCGCGGGCCTGGCCACGCTGGCCTATCTTGCGCCGGACTTCTGGCTCGACCACGCCGTGAAGGCCAGGCGGGAACGGATTCGCCGCAGCGTGCCGGACGCGGTGGATCTGCTGGTGATCTGCGTAGATGCCGGACTCGGGCTCGATCAGGCAATGCTGCGGGTTGGGGTGGAGTTGAGCATCAGCCATCCAGAAATCAACGAGGAGTTTTTACAGATCAACCGCGAGCAGCGCGCAGGCAAACCGCGGATGGATGCCTGGCAAAGTATGGCGGACCGCACCAACCTGCGAGAAATTGCCTCCTTTACCAGCATGTTGTCGCAGACGGAGAAATTTGGGACCCCAATCGCTCGCGCGTTGAGCGTATTTGCCGATGGGATGCGACAGGAGCGTCGCCAACGCGCGGAAGAACTCGCAGCCAAGACGACGGTCAAAATGATTTTTCCGCTGGTGCTGTTTATTTTCCCCAGCATGTTTATTGTGCTGCTGGCGCCGGCGGTATTGAGTATCGGTCGCGGTCTGGCCGGTTTGGCACATTGAAAGCCGCCCCTTCCCGGCGAACTGGGGATTGGGCGGTACTCAGGAGTTCGCAGGAGCACCTGCAGAAAGGAGGAAATTTCGATGGATATGTCCTTGATCGTGCGTGTTGTTGCAGCCATCGCTTTTGTGATGGTTCTCGGCGTCCTGATAGTTCGCAGGAAGAAAAAGTCTGCGTAATTGAGTCAGCATAGCGATAGCACAAACCAGCGGCGCGAAGCCGCCAAGCCACAAGGTGGCGAACCATCCAGATGGCGCAGGTAACAATCCGGAACGTGACTCAGGCGACTGTGATCGGAACCAGGATCGCAGTCGCGGAGACGTGTATCACTCGGCTGATCGGATTGCTGGGACGAAGGGGGCTCGAGCCAGATACGGGCCTCTGGATCCAGCCATCGTCGGGTGTGCACACATTCGGCATGCGGTTTCCGATTGATGTAATCGGGCTTGATCGCGCGCTGCGCGTGTGCGCAGTTTGGCCAAAGCTTCGCCCATGGAGAATCAGCGGAGTGAGCTGGCGCATTCATTCGGTGATTGAGTTGCCAACGGGATCGATTCAGCGTGCAAATGTCCAACGCGGAGATCAGCTGGAGGCGCTCGATACGCCAACCGCGACTCAGCGCGGATCAACGGATTTCATCTTAGAGAAATAGAGTTTGTCATCGAATAACTTTTGTCATTCCGAGCGAAGCGAAGGATCCAGACGGTGAAGGCGGCAATCACCAGACGGGTATTCTCTGGATTCTTCACGGAGTTTACCCTGAGCGAAGCCGAACGGGTTCGGAATGACATCCGATGCCTCTATTGCAACTGGAGACATGCGTCTACGGCTGGGTCGACGAAGACTGCGGAACTCCGCGCGAAAGTTGCTTAATCAGGAATTCCTGCAGTAGCGCCGCTCCTCCTCCGGCGGCAAGGCCGATCAGCGAGTTCTCCATTGTCAGTGTGAAACCGCGATCGTTCGCGGGGTAATAGGCATTGGAAATTCCTCCAGCGGCAAACGTCCCCAGTACGTTGGAATAATTCGGCTGCCAGCGCCCATTGTCTCCACGTGCGATCACCACGGTGGAGAGCGCATAGAGGGCGCGAGAGCGAATGCTGCCGGTGCCCTTGTAAAAATACCGCGGGTCCTGATGCAGAATGGATGGGAAGACTGCACCGCCAAGCATCAAGCCGATGAAGCCGTCAGCATAATTGGCGCCATAGCGTTTTGCGTAACCCTCCAGGCCTGGACCGTATTCGCTGAAACTGTTGTTCCACTGCTGAATTCCGGCGATCGCACCTGCAGACAAAAACGTCACAGGATCGATCGATGTCCGCCACGCGAGCCGGAACTTCTGGCCGGCAGTCAGCGGCTCCGCCTTCCACACATAGCTGGTATAGAAATTCGGAAATACGCCGAGGACGCGTTGCTTCTCCTCAAGATGCATTTGCTGTTCTGCAAGGTCGTATCCGGAAAAAACCGCATGGACGGTTGTGCTGGCGGAAGCAATTTCGAGCGAAATTTCGGGCACCTGGTACTGCTGGTTCGCGGAGAGGGCGATGTCGTGTCCGACCCAGGGCGCAAATCCGCTTGCAGTGACGGTAATTTGAAATGTTCCTGCCGGCAGGCCGGTAAAGTGGAACGATCCCTCCCCGTTGGTAAGCGCGGTTTGCTGCGATTTTGAGGGCTTCGACACGAGCGTCACCTGGGCGCCAACAATAACATTTCCATCGGGAGCGGTGACCGTTCCAGCAATCCCCGCGCCAGATTGAGGGGCGGAAGGCGACAAATTTGCGGACTGCTCTGCCGCGACCGCGCTTGATTGGAGTCTCGACCGGGAAGAAGATGGGGTCGCGGAGGCTAGCGAAATCGCAGCCGTCTGCGCATGCATATTGGAGCCAAGCAGAGCCAGGCAGGCTGTGGAAACAACTAAGAGGAGATTTCGCAATATACGAATACGGCTTACCCGCGATTTTCTTCTCATTCTACCGTGAGGCTCAGGAGCGCTCCATTAACGATGTATGTGCCGCGATTCAATCGCAGCGATTCAATTTGATTGCGCCGGCAGAGCATTCAAAAAGGGGCAATGAGTGTCGTGGCTATTGAATTAAGACCAAATGTATCGTATATTATGTACATGCGACTCTGTCGCAACTAGAACGCCATGCTGAAGAGACATGATTTATTACACGAGGCCGCGCAACAGGGAATACGATTGACCGCGCAACGCCGCGCCCTGATCGAGACCATCCAGGAGGCAAAAAGCCATCTGGACGCGGAAAGCCTGTTGCAACTGGCGCGCAAACGCGATCCAAATATCGATCGCGCCACCGTGTACAGAACTCTCGAACTGCTGAAGCGCCGCGGCATGATTGACGAGCTGGACCTGATGCACCTGAACGGGGAGAAACATTATTACGAAGTGAAGACGCAGAAGGACCACTTACATCTGGCCTGCTTCGGCTGCGGAAAAATCGAGGAATTCACGACCCCCGCGTTTGAAAAACTGAAACGCGAAATCGCGGAAAAGAATGATTTTTCCATTCAGGTGATGCGTTTGGAAGTCGGAGGACTGTGCGGCCGATGCACCGCCCGGAGAGAGGCATTGGCAGGATGATTTGACATGAAAGAACCAGATCCACGCGGCTAACTCTTGGCGGAGTACGCGCGGATCTGGCTGACCACAGCCAGAATGACTGCGGGCTTCCTTCACTATAGGACTCCCGCCCCACTGGTTTCAACCATTCCCACTCAATAGGCAGATGTGTCCCTGTCAGAAACGGCAGGCGCATCATGCGCAATCGACCCCATTTTCTCTCTCCAGCCAGAAAAATCGTTGGAAGCACTGGCGGAGATTGACGTTGCCGCAACAGCTGCGGTTTGAGTGGTGCTGTATTTCTGGAGGTTTCACGTGATGTCTAAAGACGATGCCGGGTGGCGAACGCGTTTCTCCATTCGAATCTCCCTGCTGTCGGTGATTTTCGGATGCCTGATGTTTGGCTGGCTGCAAAGAGCGAACGCGCAACAGGAGACCCCGTATTTTGTCACCTATTCCTCCGTACTGGAAGAGCCGGGCAATCTCGAAATTGAAAATCAGAATATTGCGGCCGCACCGAAAAACGCGAACAGCTTTTTCGCGCCGACGGTGGAGCTCGAATATGGCGTGACCGCATGGTGGACGACCGAAGCCTACCTGCAAGGGCAAACAACGCAAAACGACTCCGCAGTCTTTACGGGATTTCGTTTTGAAAATCGTTTTCGCCCGCTGCCGCGCGAATACTGGATCAACCCTGTGCTCTACGTCGAGTACGAGGACGTGAATGAAGCCGACAAGAGCTTTCTTGAAGTGACTGGCAACGACACCAGTGCCGGGCTGCAAGTGCCGAACGCTGTGTCGCGTAAGGAAGTCGAGCGATCGGTCGAGGGCAAGCTGATTCTCTCCAGCTATGCCAAGGGCTGGAATTTTTCCGAGAACATGATCGCGGAAAAAGCAGTGAACGGAAACAAGCCGTGGGAGTTTGGTTATGCCCTGGCGGCATCGCGTCCGCTCGGCCTGGTGGGCAGCGCGAAGCCCTGCGTCATTTGCCGGCAGAACATAGCGGCAGGCGCGGAGCTATTTGGTGGGCTGGGAACACGCTACACCTTCGGGCTGAAGCAGACCCAACAATATGCTGGACCCACGTTGGCGCTGAATACGCCGCAGGGATGGACGTTCAAGTTTTCTCCTGAGTTTGGGCTGAATGACAATTCTGTCGGCGTTCTGTGGCGCTTTGGCGCGTCGTATGAGGTCCAGCAATTTCGCGACTGGTTTCGGAGGAAGAAATGAAGGGTAGAAATTGGATTCTGGCGATCTTGCTGGCGACTTCTGCATTGTGTTTTGCGAAGGCGACGAAGGATTGGTTGAAGAGTGTACCGCAGGCTGATCGCAGTCGCGTCAACCCGTATGCCGGGAACGCGAAGGCCGTGGCTGCGGGAGCGATCCTGTTCCGCAACAACTGCGCGCAATGCCATGGCGACGATGCGGACGGAAAATTCTCGCGTCCCAGTCTCCGGAGTGAAGAGGTACGAAATGCGACCGACGGAGACCTTGCGTGGTTGCTGAAAAACGGCGATGTCTACCGCGGCATGCCGCGCTGGAGCGGTCTACCGGAGCAGGAGCGCTGGCAGATCATTGCGTACCTGCGCACCCTGGGCTCATCGAAATTAGCCAAGAAGCAGAAATGAAGCCCTTGCGAAAGGCTATGCATGGTCGCTTCGGCCACCGGTTGCCTGTGTCGCATTCTGATGCGGTAGATTGATTGCATGTGTGGTCGCTACGTTCGACGGTCAGACAAACAGCGAATCGCCGAATATTTCCGCACCGGCGAAACCGTGTTCGATCTGCCGCCGGATTACAACGTGGCGCCGACAACCTTCCAACCGGTCATTCGACTGAGTCGGTCCACAGGCGAGCGCAAACTTGCGATGATGCGATGGGGCCTGGTTCCCAGCTGGCACAAAGATCCAAAACATCTTGGTGCGTCCGCGATCAACGCGCAGGCAGAGTCGCTGATGGAGAAGTCGATGTGGCGGCGAGCGTTGCAGCAACGCCGCTGCCTGGTGCCCGCGGACGCCTTTTATGAATGGCAGAAACTCGATGCCAAAAATAGGCAGCCGTATGCATTCAGCATGAAGAACGGAGATCCGTTTGCATTTGCGGGGCTGTGGGAGCGATGGATGGCTCCGGACGGAAAACCGCTCGACAGCTTTGCCATCATCACAACCGATCCAAATGAAGTGGCCGCCAAGGTGCACACTCGTATGCCGGTGATTGTAGAGCCAAAAGATTACACTCGATGGCTGTCTGTGGAAGAAGAGCGGCCACCAATCGACTTGCTACGCCCTTATGATGCTGCAGGAATGAAGGCGTGGAAGGTTGACCCGCGAGTCGGCAACGTCAGGAACAACGAGCCGGGTTTGTGTGCTGAATGGCAACCCCCGCAGAACTCTGCATAGGGTCATACATCGTTCCAGCGCTACCGCACATCAGTTATTCATTAAGGTATTCGGCAAGATTAGGAAAGGTCGAAAACATGAGTTTCAAAGCCAACGTGTTAAAGATCATGATCGCGTCACCAGAGGAAGTTGAAGAGGAACGAAGGATCGTGACTGGGGCAATTTATCGATGGAACGACACTAACGCTTCGGCGCGTCAGTTGGTTCTGTTGCCTGTGAAGTGGGAGACCCACAGCACTCCGCAACTGGGAGTTCCTGCCCACACTGTCATCAATCGCCAACGTCTTGATGACGCAGACATCGTGATAGGCATATTCGGCACACTCACAGGAACACCAACTGAGGAATACGTCAGTGGTACTGTCGAAGAAATCAAAAAGCATGTCGCCGCCGGGAAAGCGGCTAAAATCTATTTTTCAGAAATGCCTATTCCGCAAAAGCGCGTCGATCAAAACCAGTACTCCTTAGTTCAGAAGTTTCGGGAAGAGTTGAATAGCAGCGGCCTATATGCAGTTTATGACAGTATGCAGCAGTTCAGAGACAGCTTCGAGCATCATCTTGCGCTAGAACTGAACCACCCAAGATATCGCTGGCTCGAAGCTCCCGATAAAACAGCAGCAGCCCAACAACTCAAAACCCCGGCTGCCGTAGCTCCGCAACTCAAAACGCCTGATGTAGTAGCTCAAGAACTCAAAACGCCTGCTGCAGTAGCTCAACAAATCAAAACTCCTGCTGTCGACGAGTTCCAGAAAAATCATGTCGATGGCTTGCTTCGATCCGTCGGTTGTGTGCAACGCGATCTGCTGAGGTTTCTGCTTCAAAAAGGCGGCGTTGCCCGAGTGGACGTTGTAGCTAAAGCCCGCACTACCAAAAACGTGTTGGAGATGAATGGTCTGTGTGGTCCATTGGAGCAAAAGAATCTGCTGACGCGAACACCGGACCACAAGTACGGGTATTCAACGCTTGCTGTGAACGAGCGCATGATCGAAGTTTTGAGGAGTGCACTTTTCCCGCGCGAAGAAGATGATCCACCCTTCTTTGAGGGCATCTAGTCTTCCCACCGCGGATAACTTATCACTCTTCGCCGAACGCCGAATCACAAGAACTGCCCGAGCTCAAAAATTTCTTGCGGACTGACCGCGGCCTCAACCAGTCCATGACAGGAAGCCACGTAAACATTGAATCTAAAGGATGGTGGGCGAGGCGGGAGTCGAACCCACAACCCCCGGCTTAGAAGGCCGGTGCTCTATCCGATTGAGCTACTCGCCCGCAGCAGGGCTTCGCTCTTAGATTGTAGCGTTCGGCGACGGTTTGATTCACGATTTTTGCTGTTGGGTGTTCGGATCTGCCGCCGCATCCCCCTGCCGCGGGAGGGATATGCCCAATTTCGAGGCGATTTTCGTGTTCAATTTTGTCGGCAATCCATTTCGCAATTGGTGCGGCGTGGGGGGCCGAACTTTGCCGTTGCCTCTTCGACCGCTTTCTTCTTCGCTGAAGTCAAAACATCTGTCGAATCTAAAAGTCCCTTCAGACTGAAATCCATCTCCATGCTCCGAATGAAAAATTTCATGCGACATCGGCTAGCCACTGCGCGTGGAACCCGTCCGACCAGGCAGCCTCGACTTATCTTCATTCTTTAGGGTGCGGCTCAGCAAGAACCGGCTGGATCAATGCCATGAGCGAACCCGCCCAGTTTTCTTCCGCCTCTTGTGAAGTGTTTCCATATCCCCAGATATAGACTGTGGCGGCAAAACCGTCGAGAGGAACTGGATGTGGATGCGCGGATGCCTGTGTTTCGGCAGGCAGGACGCGTGCGCGACGAAGAATCCATTCAGCGCGGCTGCTGGTCGGGTGAATGTGCTGGGCGCTGGCGGACCAACGGCGCAAGAGATTTTCGGCGGCGGCAAATTCGGAGAATATTTGCCGCTGCGATGTCAAAAGATCAATGTAGCTGGCGTGAGCACAGGCGAATCCAGGCAGGTCGTTCGCGTCGAATAGGTCGGCGGTATAGCTCCACACGTCGCACTTGGCAGTGTAGAGCGCCGACTCGGGCTTGTTCCACTGGCGAAGCGCCTCAGCAACGGAGGAAAACTTTGCGGCTTCCGGAATCTCCATCAGGCGCTCAGGCGCGGCGCGAAGATCAATGTAGCGGATGGTGCGATCTTTTCCAGACCAAGGAACCACAACCCATGGGTCATCGGCTGCGCATTCGACAGACCAGTCGCTATCCACGCTCGCGCCCCTAACTGCCCGGGTGAGAAAGCGGAGCGGCGACAGACTGGATGAAGCCGTGCAAAGTGGATTCGGCCCAATAACCTGCGTCGCCCTGGGTGGCGGAGGCAAGGAATCCGCAGTGGCCGCCGTGCTTCGTCTCAATGAAGGCGATGTGAGGATTGGCGTCCATCTTTTCAAGTGTCTCCGGGAGGATGCGAATGAATGGATCATCGAGCGCATGCAGGATCAGGGTCGGTACAGCGATGCGATCGAGGACACGAGCCGAGGCAGCACGAGTGTAATAGTCGTCTGCTCCTAGAAAACCGCAGTTGGGGGCGACGATGTACTCATCATAGGTGCGAATGCTGTGAACGCGTTTGCAGTTCGCGAGCGAAAAACGATCCGGAAGCAGCTCCGCTTTGCGGCGATAACGCGCCAGCATATTGCGAAGAAAATTCCATTCGTATACGCGATTGCGCGCATTGTGCAACGCGTCGGCAGAGGGTTGCAGATCGAGCACAGGGGAGACGCCGACCGCGGCGCGCAGCCAATTGGGAGCGGAATTGCCATACTCGCCGGCAGCCTTCAGCACCATGTTGCCGCCCATCGAATAGCCAGCCCACGCCATTTCGTTCAGGTTGAAACGGTTCGCGAAAAACTCCGCCACTGCGCGAACATCGCCGGAAAGACCGGAATGGTAGAGCGTGGGCGACAACATTTCTGTGCCGCCGCAGTTGCGCATGTTCATTCGGATTACATTCCATCCGGCATGCCAGGCTTTCTCCGCGTTTCCCAACATGTATTGCGACTGCGAAGAACCTTCCAGGCCATGTAGTACAAGCAGCGTCATACGCTCGCTGCGAACCGACTCAGGCTGCCAGTTGCAATGGCACAGGACCCGACTCTGGGTCTCTGGATCGACTTCAACAATGGTGCTTTCGGGTGCGGGCAGGTTGATGCGGCGGGGCAAAAAATTTGCCATCAAGGTTTGCAGATCGCCGTGGCGCACTCTGCGGCGCGGTCGAAACTCTGTCAGCCAAGGGCCTGCATGTTCGCCAGTGGCGAGCTGATCAGAGATGAACTGGAGAATTTGCGCGTCGTTCATGGAACGCATCATAATGAAACGGCGGTTGCGGCGAGGAATAGGTTTGAGGAAGAATTTGAGATTCGATGGCGTCGTTTTGGGGCGGCTAGTGGGGGTCGAACCCACGACATCCGGTGCCACAGACCGGCGTTCTGCCACTGAACTATAGCCGCCATGACCAAATAGAATTGTAGCATTCACCGCACCTGATTTTTCCGGGGCGGATCGGAGCCTGCCCTTGCCATCACGCATTGATCCGCAACATCCTCCGCAAATTTTGCCACCGCGCGGCGGTCGCAGCAGCCGTGTCTTCAACGATGAAAATCTGGATATGCTATCGCATGTGCTGGATGACTGGCTGCGCATACCGGGAACTTCCATTCGCTTCGGACTGGATGCCATCGTCGGCCTCGTTCCGGGCATTGGCGATGTGCTGGGCGGTCTGGCATCCTGCATCTTGATTGTGGCGGCGTGGTTTCGCGGCGTGCCCTATGTCACGTTGACTCGAATGTCAGTCAACGTTGGCATTGAGGTGCTCGTCGGTTCGGTTCCATTTCTGGGCGATGCGTTTGACGTGGCGTGGAAAGCAAATCGGCGCAATTTCAAATTGCTGACGCGGCATATGGAGCAGCCGAGGGTTCATACCTGGAAGGATTGGGCGTTTCTAATGACGCTGGGGGCTGCACTTGTCGCTGTGTTTGCGTTACCGCTGATCGTGCTGACATGGATCGTGGTCAGGCTCCTGGAATCCCACGCCGGGAGATGATGTGGCACCGCCCGCAGCGCGCTGATGCGGGACATGCGTGCGATACAATCAACAGAAGTCGGGGCGTAGCGCAGTCTGGTAGCGCATCTGCTTTGGGAGCAGAGGGTCGGGGGTTCGAATCCCTCCGCCCCGACCATCGATAATGAAAAGACTTACATGATACTGTCGGATTTTTCTCTCCTCCGATTATGGTGGATTTTGTGAGTAGGCATTTTCACTTGCGGGCCTCGAGCATCTTGACCGCTTCGCGCCATACGCCACCGCTTGCCGTTCGGTAAGCTACAGCTTAATCGTCGGGCAGTTCGAGAGCCGGTAATTTCACCTCGACACGAAAACGGGGCCGCATCTCAATGTGGCCCCGTTCATTCACTACGCCCCTGGCTTCACCAGCGATAGACCACCAGATTGTCCAGGTACAACGTGGCTGAACCGCTGGCGCCACGCCCGTCAATCTGGAAGTTGGTCACTATTGACGATCCCCAGCCCATCGCGCGAGCTGCCAGTACTGTGACGTTGATATCCGACTTAACGCCGTCGAAATACACGGCCTGGTAGGTAGCCATGCCAGAGTCGTTGCGGGAGTAGCTGACCTGGACGTGGTGCCATGTGTTCGGGGTCCAGTTGGCTACGTTGCAAGGTGCCTTGGTCGCCGCCCAGTGCCCTTTGGGATGCTGGGGAGTTCCCAGATTCTCCGAGTATTCCCAAGTGCCGGAGTAAGCCGAACACTGGAACCCAAAGATCACCGTCTGGCCATTGGGCATGGTCTGATTCAAGTCCAGTTCCAGATTGGCGACATTTTTCGCGGAATCCGTGGGGTAGACCCATGCGTCGTAAAGGAAGTTCTTGGAAGTTCTATCCTCTGCAAACGACGAGCTAAAACGTTCGCCGCCTCTATTGGTATAGCTGGTCACAAACTCGCGCGAGTTTCCACTTATCGACGGCGAGACTACCAGGCTGGTTTGCCCGGTGGCGTTACCGCTGGTCCCGCTGTCATGCTGTCCCTTCCAGTTGTCCAATTTCTCAACACTGCTAACGGTAACCGGGTCGGGGGGAAGAAGCGGGTTGGTAACTCCACCACCGCCGGTACCACCACCACCGCTGGTTCCACCACCACCGCTGGTTCCGCCGCCACCACTGCCGCTGCCGTCCGATGTGACGTTGACAACGACGTCGGTGACGCATACGTGACTTCCAGCCCATGCTTTGACATGCACGGTGTGCTTGCCGGCGGAAGCGTTTATTTGAATGTCCATTGTTTGTTCGTGTATCAGCGTTGTATCAATGCTGTGATCGAGCGACCAGCCAAGCGCCTTTACAGTTCTGGAGGAACAGGTAGCAGCGCTGGCGGAGAGTTCGAACGGCGAGTTAACGGTCTCACCATTGGTCGGGTTATTGACTGTAGGGCTCGCAAAAGCGGGCGCAATAAGGATGAAAGCTAACAGGGTGGCACAAACGGATTTCATTAAATTGTCCTCGGCACGTGTTCAAGTCGTGCGTGTTAGGTTGACGTTGAACCCATTTCACTGCCCACCCCCGTGAGTGAAAAGAGCCAAAGATTTGCTCGGATGCACTGGGTCCCTCCAGTTCGACAAGACGCTATGCGCCTGGCGTGGAACGGACACAGTTTTTCTTACAGCCCCAGAAGAAGCACACTTTTTGACTGGAATTAACCAAGATCTGATGCAGGGGAGCAGATGACAGCGTACGAGTGCGCAGGTCTCCCGCAGCACTTGGTCATACGCGCAAAGTCACCGCTCCGCCTTGAATCAGGGCGCAGGAAAGGATTTGCAGACAAGCAGTAGATTGTTGGTGAATGGATGATACTGCATTGTTAGCGTAGCGCAAACTTTTTTTTGAAACTTTAGTCTTGGAATTAGGAATACCTTCGGAACCTAGACCAAACTGGTCAGAAGGTGAATTGAGAAGAGAGGAAAGCGTAATTCGGCCATCACAAAGGCGGCAACTCTGTTCATCTCGGGTGTGCCTAATAGCGGGTACCAACACTTTCGGACTCGACCTCGCCCGCTCGAAAGCGGTTTCTTGCCAGCAAATTTCGGACTGGCGGCGATGAGTACCGCTGCTGATGCGATTTGCGAGCAGAGGGTCGGGGGTTCGAATCCCTCCGCCCCCACCCAATGAAGTTTTCGCCCAGCGTCATTCCTCTCTTCTCCCACCGTCATTCCTCTCTTCTCATAGACACGATCGGCAGCTAGCAGTAGATGGATTGCCCGACCCATTCACGGATCGCCAAAGCTGATCCCATACGCACACTCTCGTACGGATGCAACGTTGCTGGAGATGGAGTGTGCCTTCGCCCTGACCGGTTACTAGTAACCCAAAGTTACTAGTAACCGACAACGGGCGCTTCGATGACTACCTGGCAAATACGCAGGTGAATACAGCTATTTTTCGCCGCGAGGTTCGGTGACTCAATGGCGGTGTGGGCGTGGTACGGTTCCTTATCGTTCAATGTTTGTCCAGGAGTAAGGCTTGCTCGTTGAGTCCATCATTCATGGTCACGATTCCATAATCGAACGATATGAAACCCTTTGTCTGATGCAATTAGCTCCACCACGAGAGGAAAATATGGCATCAAAAAACCTTGGTTCTCCAGTACCGCCTTCCATGAATGAGCCCGACAGCAGTCGCACGAGAAACTTGAAGCCTGTACAACTCATCAATACCAATCCGCTCATATCGGATGAAGCGATGGTCTGTGTTCAGTCATTCGCCGATGCGACCGGTCTTCCACTCGATTGTGTTGTTACCGAAGCGCTGTTGTATTGGTGGGATACAAATGCCGGAGACATCGTTTCTCAACTGGAGCGTTGCTATATGAATTAGCCGCTCGTCGAGTTCCGTGCTGTTGCACAGGGGCAGGGGCTATTTGAGACCTGCCCTTAGTAACATCAAAAGGAAGACTGCAATCCGATCATGCCATGTCTGGCCGATACGCAACCACACTGTTCGCCATGCGAAGTTTGCGATCCGCGGTTGCGCGATTCTAAGCAGGCGCGTCGGTGGGAACTGGGTTTGGCGCGGGCGCGTCGATCGGAACTGGGTTCGGCGCGGTCAATACATTCGCGACTTTCCTCAGGAACTCTTCGCCGCTGAACGGCTTCGGGAAGACTTCGATCCCCTGCAGGCTCCACTGGTATTGCAGACGATCATCCTGAAGAAAACCGCTCACCATCAGGATGCGAATTCCATGACATTTGGTTCGCAGGTATAGAGCAGCTTCATAGCCGGAGATGCCGCTCAGGTAAGGGCGGACAAGCAGCAGATCGGGTTTGCATCGGCTCAACCAGTCCACGGCACGCGACAGATCGCTGGCTGGCAAAACCACATAGCCTTTGTCTTCCAGTACCTCTTGCAGAACCAGGCGGAGATTCGAGTCGGAACATAGGAGGAGAATGGTGGTCTGCTGTTTGACTACTTCAACGGGTTCGCCAATCACGGGGCCTCACAAGAGTTCTTCAGATTCAAGGTTGGATTGTACTCGTCCCGGCTATCCATTCGCACCAGAATTGTAGGACACCCCGTGATTGGTTTGGTTCTCGGCGGTGGATTTTCCAGGCGCGGTCCCAAGCGGCGCCATTGGCATGTTGCGCAGGCGCGTACCCGTCGCCGCGAAGATGGCGTTGCCCACGGCGGGGGCCAGGCCGATGATGCCACTTTCTCCCGCGCCGGCAGATGGCAGGTCTTTGCGGTCGATCAGAACGATGTCGATCTGCGGCGCGTCACTGAAGCGGGGCACTCGATATTGCGCGAAGTGCGGATTGAGGATGCGTCCATTCGCAAATTGAATTTGCTCAAACAGCGCACCTCCAATCCCCTGAACAATTGCGCCGGAGACCTGATTCCGCAGGCCGTCAGGGTTGATGACAGCTCCTGACTCCCAGGCTTGAACCACGCGCCGAATCTTGACCTTGTTGTCAGGAGGAGCGATCTCCACTTCGGCGCAGGTGGCGACGTAGCCGCCTTTATCTGTGCCG
Source organism: uncultured Acidobacteriota bacterium (assembly GCA_963817855.1). Taxonomy (GTDB): domain Bacteria; phylum Acidobacteriota; class Terriglobia; order Terriglobales; family Acidobacteriaceae; genus JAKAAZ01. The sequence continues at coordinate 1,844,760 of CAWFQA010000001.1, forward strand.
CACGCAACACCAAAACCGCGCTGGGCAGTCGACTTCGATTCGCTCCACTTGAACTTGTCGGCCGCAGCCTGCAGCACCGCGCGTAGTCGGGGATCGGTCAGATTCTTCATGCGAAATTCCATCGGGTCCATGCCGACTTCATGCGCCACTTCATCCATATGAGACTCGCGCGCGAAGTTGTTGGCGGTGGCCGCGAGTGAGCGGTAGGATCCCTGCCGCAACGGCGAATCCGCCGGATGAAATTGACTGAGTTGATGGGTCACATTGTACGGAGTGGTGATGGCGGCAGGGCCGGAGTTGTAGTTGTGATGTTCCCAGGCGACGAGTGTGCCATCGTGGTCGGCGCCGCTGCTGATCTCAATTAGCCCCGCCGGACGGAAATAGGCCCAGGTAAATTCCTCTTCTCGTGTCCAGACAATCTTGACCGGCTTGCCGGTCGCTTTGGCCAACCGCGCAGCTTCAATGGCGGCTTCGCCCGTGTGTTTGCCGCCGTAGCCACTGCCCATGTCGGGTTGGATGACGCGAACTTTCTCCGCTGGAAGATGAAACGCGGCCATCAGTGCATCGCGAACACCAAAGGGCCGCTGGGTTCCGGTCCAGACAGTCAGCTTGCCGTTTGTCCACTCAGCCACGGCGGCACGCGGTTCCAGCGGCGCATGCGCAATGTATTGCACCGTGTATTGCTGGTGCAAGTGGATCGGAGCCGCAGCGATAGCCTGCGAGACAAAGCCGCTCGATTGCTTCGGGCCGTCGTCATCCTCCGTGCCTTTGGAAGACTGTTTCAAAGAAGCGAACAGTCCTTGATTCGAGGGCTGGGCGGGTACGTTCCAGCTGGCGTGCAATGCCGATAACGCACGTTCCGCGGCCGGCGGATCTGGGGCAGCGACGGCGATAAAGTCGCCATCGTGCACGACTGTGACGCCTGGGATTTTTTCCGCCTTGCTTGTGTCCAGCGAAACCAGTGTGGCATTGAACCCCTCCGGCCGCAGCACCTTCCCGAACATCATTCCGGGGCGAGCTATATCCGACGGGTACTTGTGTTTGCCGGTGACGAAATCGCGGCCATTCACCTTGGGAACGGCTGTCCCCGCGACTTTCCAATCGGTGGCAGGAGTCAGCGAAACTTCGGGGGAGACAGTCTGCATCAACTTCTCGCCCCGGGTCAACTCACCATACGTGAGTGACTGCCCTGGATGCGGACCTGACACTTTCGCGTCGGACACGGTCAAGGTCGATGGGTCGGCATTCCATCGCTTGGCAGACATTTCGACAAGCAATTGACGCGCCGCTGCGGCCATCTTGCGAAGCTGCGGGCCCATGGTGGGCGTGGTGCGGCTGCCAAACGTGCCCGCATCCCAGGGGACAAGATCCGTATCTCCCATCAGCATGGTGATGGAGTCGAAGGGAACTCGCAACTCCTCCGCAACTTGCTGCGCGAGTGACGTGCGAATGTTCTGCCCCACTTCCACCTTGCCGGTGAAGACCGTGATATGGCTGTCGGGTGCAATGGCGAGCCATGCCGCGATGTCGGTGGGCAGTTCGTGGCCGCCAAAGGTGCGGCCAGATTCTTGCGCCAGCGTGGAGACGTCGGTGAGGCAGACGAGCAAACCGCCACCAAACAGTTTTAGAAAGTCGCGACGGTCAAGACGAAACCAGTACGGTTTGTCGTCAATGGTATGTTGCGCAAGTTCATCCGGCAGCAGATCGAAGTCGCTCATTCGCCACCTGCCTTTGCCGACGGTTGCGAAGCTCGCTGCACGGCGGCAATGATGCGCGGATAGACGCCACATCGGCAGATATTCCCATTCATATAGGTGACGATTTGATCTTCCGATGGGTGCGGTGTTTCGCGCAATAACGCGGTGGCGCGCACGACCATGCCGGAGGTGCAGTAGCCGCACTGGAAAGCACCTTCCTCCACAAAGGCTTGTTGCACTGGACTGAACGTGCCGTTCTTTTCCAGGCCTTCGACGGTGGTGATGTTCGATTTCGCCGCCGCCGACACCGGAGTGATACAAGAATGAACCGGTTTGCCATCGAGCAACACCGTGCAGGCGGCACATTCGCCTTCGCCGCATCCATACTTGGGGCCGGTCAGGTCGAGGCGATCGCGGAGGACAGAGAGCAGGCTCTCGTCAGGAGATGCAGTGACACGTCGTTCCGTCCCGTTAATCTTCAGGATGAAATCACTCATTTCGGCTCCTAATGCAATCTGGCAGAGGCCAGAATACGCACACAGAATACGCCAATCGATACGTCACCGGCTCACACGCGGGGAGCGATTGTGACGCGCCCATCATGAACTTGAAGCAAGCACGCTGAGAGTATAGGCTCGCTGCGGAGCCTGCGGCGGTGAAGTAAGGTGTCCTTGTTCGGCAGCGGTGGTGGCGTAATATTCGATGATGTCATCGCCCGCTGCGAATGGGCCAAGCATCGCCGCATACACAGACCGCCCAACGTGCGTCACGGGAGACGACTGCCACCCCTGCGTACCCTGGCGTCGCGCGTGCAACTGGATTGGAAGAACGTCGGCGTGGCCAGGAGCGACAATAAAAATTCGCAACGATTCTCCGGGTTTCATCAAAGAGGGTCGCGTCGGGATAAAGATGCGTGCTCGATTCGCGTCGGTGGCCGATGTGGCGGCGATGTAGGCGGTGTTCATGTCGTCCGGCAGTTCATTCAGGAACTCTTTGATGGAAAGCCGCAGCCGCTCCAGTGACAGACGGACAAACTTGTTCTGCATGGAGGCAAGCTGCCCCTGGTCGTTGCGGGTTGCGATGGCCGCCTGATATTCAACCATGGTCTGGCGCACCAGGGGTGCCATCGCGAGCCACAGCGGAACCGCGTGCCGCAATACTTCCGCCCGCGCAGCATCGTCGTTGCCGGCCGCTCGCAGTGTGACCGCGCGTTGCAGCACACCATTCAGCTGATGCGCTTTTTCAAACGCGTCGCAATATGGAACCATAAAGCCGACAAAGCTGGCGAAATAACCGATGCGGTCCTGCTCCGTGGGCGAACTCGCTTGCGATAGCAGCTGCTGGAATTTTTCGGCAATAACGCGCTGATGCGGCAGAACCGTTGCATCCGGCTCGACCGTTGCATACTTGAAGGCTTCGTCGTAGTCGCCGGTGAGCTCTCGGGTGTTGGCAAATCCCTGTTTGTCGCGCGTTCCTAGAAACGTGGAGGAAATGTCATGGCCGCGATCGCACTCTTCAAACAGAGACGCCATCTCAGCAGCGCGTCCGCCCGATGCCTGCGCAGCGCAGAAATCCTGATAATGCTTCGTTGCCGTCAGGGTACTGTCCCAGCTGGCGCGCGCGAGATAAGTCGCGGTGGGGTCGACAATGCGATGCCGCCAATGGATACCCAGTACGCCCTGACATCCGAAATTCTGCGCGCGATTCATATCCATTTGAAAGCGACTGGCACGAAACTGCGGGAACCACATGGAAGGGTCATCTTCCAGCCAGGGAATTGGCCAGCGCTGCCGGCTTCCGAGTTTGCCAAAGGCTTCATTGATGGGGTCCCAGCCGAGCGAATCGCTCAGCGCGGAAAAGACAATGTCTCCAGGGAGCCGCTCGTGCAGCGATTCAAAATGCCGCGTCACACCTCCCCATCCTGCGACGACAAGCTGCTTCTCTGGCGCATGCCGCTTGAGAAAACTGTGCGCCTGAAGGAAAGGCGTGACGGAAAGCGGAATGTTTTTCTGCCGACTTTCCCAATTCGCATTTTCATCCTGCCACAGCCAGACGTAATCCACCATGGGATAACGCTCGAGCAGGTCGGCGAGACGCCGCTCCAGTACATCGCGTGCGGTGGTGGATTCGACAAATCCATTCGGGTGCGACAACGCTTCCGGCGGAAGGGCGCGGACGATTTCCGCCGGGTTCTGATACGGCTCAAAGCCAATGCCGGTGCGGATGCCGAGTTCGTCGGCAAAGCTGAATGCCGAGCGCATCATTGCGGTCGTTCGTGCGGCAATGTCCCAGTTGTCGGCGGCGAGACGAGTTGCGTCGGCACCAAATGTATCCGTGTCGAAGAACTCCGCCGCGCCCATGGAATAGGTCGAGGTACGCTGCGGCAGATATCCCCAGCTGCGCATCGTGGTGTCTTCGAGAGCTGCGCGATGACCACTGCCGGCAAACTCAAACGACAGATAGGATTCTGCCATCGGGTTTGGATCGTTTTGCGTGTACACGTGCATGCCAAACATGTTGAAGCGCATCCGCAGCATGGCAGCAAAGTAAGCGTGGAAATCTTCTTCGTTGTAGACGCTGATGCAGTTCAAAAAATCCGGCCAGGGTAGCAGGCCACGCACCGCGAATCGTGGCGAACCGCTCCATCGTTGGCCATCCAGCGGGAGTTGCAACGGTGCGGGCAGGTCGATGGGTACCGTTGTGCCATCAATGCCGAAGACGAGTCCCTGGTGCTCCAGAAAATCGAACACGGCATACAGGAGCGCCTGTTCGTTGACCGCGCAAAGTGTGGCGTTCTTGCCGGAGGAAGCGATGTCGTATTCTTCAGATTGCCTGAATCGCGAGCGATCGATTTGTAGCGTTAACTGCACGGTATCGGCACTGGGAGTGTCACTCGCAATATCAATATGCGGAGCGCTGTTCAACATCCGCAGGCCGCTCAGCAATTCGCGCGCCGCCAGGCGAGTCTTGATGGAGTCCGGTGCATGATTGCGAAGCGTGATGCGTTGGGGTCGCAGTTGTTGGGCATTCGCGGATGGATTAGGAATCAAACTGCTGGCCGAGGCGATGGCGCTCGCCTTTAAGAAATCTCTGCGATCCATAGTGATCTTGTTCCTCAGGCAAGTACTTCACACTCTGGAGAATTATTCAAGATACCGGCTCGCGCCGAAGGATCAAGCTTAGACGGCGCGATCTCGATACACCTTGGCTCGCGGTTCCGCAGTTGCGGCAATGTGCGGGCGGGGAAGGCGACCCGACCAGTTGGCCCAGCCCCAGAAAATCGCCGTGGTAGAGCTGAGCAATCCGGCAACGGTGCCAATCTGGCGCGGTGTGTAGTGGGTGGAAGCGATGCCTGCGCCCATCATGGAGATCATCATCATGGTCCACGTTAGCGTTTCTATGGTGGCGAATACGCGGCCGCGATAGTTGTTGGCCACGGTGCGCAGCAGGTAGGAATAATTCAACACGGAGTTCACAGCCATGCCACCGCGCGAAATAAAAATGAAGAGCAGCGCCATCTTGAACCCTGCGGCGCGACTGAACGCAACGTATGCCGCTCCGTGGATGATGTAGTCGATGAAGACGGTCAGCTTGTAGGCGTTAAAGGAGAGGTGCCTGCCGAGCCAATTTGCAAAGACCCCGCCGAGCAGCAGGCCGAGGCCGGCACAGCCCCAGATCATGCCAATCCCCGACGCTCCGCGATTAAAGACGACTTCGCCGAACAGTGTGAACAGGATTTGCGCCGCCCCGCCGCCCATCGCCCAACCGACGGAAAGCAGTGCGATCGCGAGTACAAGTGGGATCGAACGCATGTAGCGCAGGCCTTCTCGATATTCATGCCAGGGGCGAACCACTTCTTCTTCCGCCAGAATGTTGCGCTTGGCGCGAAAACCGTGGGCATCCGGCGCCTTCAGGTGCGAAATCGACCAGGCGGAAAATACGAATGACAGCGCATTGAAGATGAAGGCCCACTTGTAGCCAATCGCGATGACCGTGGCGCCGAGAAAGGTGCCGACAGTGAGGGTCATCCACTGCGTGGTCTGGGTGAGGGAATTGGCGGTATGGATTTCTTTTGCATTGGCGATGGTCGGCAGAATGGAAGAGCGTCCCGCCGTGAAGAAAGGAGATGCGACCATCAGCAAGGTGCTGAAGAGATATAGAACCCAGACGCGGTGCGCGGTCAAAGCGAAAATAAAGCCAAGCGCCACCATCGCACGCATCAGATCACTGGCGATCATGATCTTTTTGCGGTCCAGCCGATCGAGCAGCACGCCTGCGACCGGGCCCATGGCAATGGCCGGGATGGCGCGGGCCAACAGAACGCCCGTGACCACCAGGCCGGAGTGGGTAAGCTCCATGGCCAACGCGAAAACGGCGATGTTGTTGAAATTATCGCCAATTTCGCTAACGATTTGCCCCATCCAGGTGTAGCGATAATTTCGATTTTCGCGGAGAAGTTGCAGGAACTCGTGCATCAGCCGGCCACATTTCCTAAAGCGTGCGCAGGCTGGATCGACTCACCGGTCATGGCATTGAGCGTACCAAAGTCGACGCGCCGTTGTGGTGCGAAAAATCGTTTGTGTGACTCAGCGTGGGAGGCGAATAAACGGGCCGAACAAACTTGTATTCCCTGGCGGAGAGCAGTGGCGATGCCAGTCGCGGCTCTGCCTGCTACCTTTCTTTATGTAAAGTGGAAGGTAACGTAAACGTTCCCTTTGGACTTTTCGCCGAATGCCAGTCGGGAGACTCGGATCCGAGCGGAATCGTGCCACCCGGCGGCACCTATTTTGCGTTACTATCCCGACCAAAAGCCTCTGCAACATCGATCCCGTCTCGAATTGGAGGAGTTCAGTTGAATCTTTTGCTTTCCGCAACTGCGAAATCCATCCTGAATGCAATGCAAAACAAACGAATCTATCGTCCCGCCCTTCGGGCCAACGTTCCGAAGCTGCAATTTCGTTTCCCTGTGCCATTTGTTTCGATGGTCGTGCTCGTGGCCGGTAGTTCGGCTGCGGTGTTCGCTCAGGCAAGCGCAGTCACCCCGGACCGCGCAGCCACTGAGCTTTGGCAGCAGGACAATGTTCCTTTTTCGTTTCAGTATGACGGCAAGCCATCGGCGCAATTGCTCGCTGGATGGCAAATCTCCCGCACAATTGTCGCCGACCCAGGAGGCGAGATTCATCGAACCATCTATACAGATCCGGCAACGCACCTTACGGTGATGGCGGATGTCCGCCTCTATCCTGATTTCCCCGATGCTGTGGACTGGGTCATTCGGTTTCGTAATGACGGTCCCACTGACACGCCCATCCTGGAAAACATCTTGCCGTTGGACGGGTCAATCCCAGCTTCTCCGGGGACGTGTGTGCTCCGCCACGCTCGCGGCAGCAATAACGCTGCGACGGATTTTGAACCGCTCGAAGAGATATTTGGTCCGGGAAGAAGCGCCCATATGGAATCGCTCGGCGGGGATTCCTCCAATACGAACACGCTGCCTTTTTTCAATCTGCAAACCGGAGATCATGGCCTGGTGGGAGCCATCGGCTGGACTGGCAACTGGAAGGCGGACTTCCGGTATACCGGCGACGGAAAGTCCATCGTTCTGAAAAGCGGCATGGTGCAGACCCATCTGCGACTCCATCCCGGAGAGGAGATTCGCACCCCGCGCATTGTGCTGATGCGATGGAGCGGAGGAAATTGGCAAGACGCGCAAAATCTGTGGCGACGCCTGCTGTTCGCACACTATACGCCGCAAGATCACGGAAAGCCGATGCGCGGACCGATCCTGTTCGGCAGCTGGGGTTCGGAACCGATCGCCGACAAGCTGGCCTACATCGATTGGGTGCACCAGCAACAAAATTCCAGTCGAGATGTATGCGGTCGATGCCGGGTGGTACGGCGCTTCGGTCGGCGCCGAAACAGATCCAACGAATCCGTGGTGGAAGAATCGCGGTGACTGGTTCCCCAGCCCACTCTACTATCCCAACGGCATCCGGCCGCTTGGGAAAGCATTGCGCGCGGATGGCTTCGGTTTCTCACTCTGGATCGAGCCGGAAACCACCATGCCCGGCAAGAAAATTGCGCGTGAGCATCCAGATTGGTTTCTTCATAAAAATCCATCGTCCGACCAGACAGAATTAATGGCAAATCTGGGAAATCCGGCCGCACGCAAGGGAATTACCGATATGGTCTCCGGCTTCATCCATCAATTTGAGATGACATGGTATCGGCAGGATTTCAACATCATGCCGGCACCGTACTGGAAAGCGGCGGATACTCCCGACCGTGTTGGAATGACGGAAATCGGCGACATTGAGGGACTGTACAAAATGTGGGACGATCTGCTGGCGCAACATCCCGGCCTGCGAATCGACAATTGCGCCAGCGGCGGTCGTCGTCTGGACATTGAGATGATGTCGCGCAGCTTCTCCGTCTGGCGAACCGATCACGGATTCCATGACACGTTAGCCGAGCAGGCGCAGACGCAGGCGCTGGCATATTGGGTTCCGCAGAACATGGGATTCGAGACCTACACAGCGGATTTGCAAGCGCACCAGGGCCCATGGACAACGCCGGGCCCCTACAGTACTCCGAAGAATTTGTACTTGATGCGTCTTGGCTACGACGTCGGCTATGGAATCACACCGGGAGCCGCCCGCGTAAATAACGATCCGTGGGTTGCGTGGATCAAGCAGGCTCTCGCCGAATATCGCGAGGTTCAGCCGTATCTCTACGGCGATTTCTATCCCTTGCTGTCGTACAGTCTTGGAAATGACACGTGGACGGCGTGGCAATGGAATCGGCCCGAACAGAAAGACGGTCTGGTCATCGCCCTACGTCGACCCGGAAGTCCCTTTACGGCGATGGATTTGAATCTTCGACATCTCCAGCCAGATGCCACGTATGAAGTGGAGGTACGGCCCACTCTAGATAAGGCTGCGGTCAAGGAAATGAAGGGTAGCGACTTGATGCATCTCTCGGTTCAGCTAGCAGAGGCGCCGAGTTCCACGCTGGTGTTCTACCGGGAAAGATAGTGTATTCGCCGCAGACTGGCGTCTAGGGCATGCCGCCATTTATCCTAAGAGCAGCGATGATATCCGATGACACTGATGCAAAGGGGAACGACATGGCGACGAAAGTAGACCAGGCCGTTCAAAGAGATTTAACCGCTGAGGTCGCAGAATGGATCGAAGCATTCGACGAGGTGGTTGCGCAGGATTGGGAGCAGGGCGCCGCTCTGCTGGCCGCACTCCGCGCCCGCGCCCGCGAAGCCGGCGTGCCTGCCGTAGGCGAAGTGGTCACGCCTTACATGAACACCATCCCCAAACATGATGAAGTTCCGTATCCCGGGGACCGCCCGCTGGAACGGCGCATTGAAGCATTGTTGCGCTGGAATGCCATGGCGATGGTCCATCACCAGAATAAGGAAGACGCCGGCATAGGCGGTCATATCTCCACCTATTCCTCCCTGGCAACGCTGCTGGAAGTGGGATTCAACCACTTCTTTAAAGCGAGCTACGGCAACCAGCCGGGCGACCTGATCTATTTTCAGGGTCATGCCTCTCCCGGGGTCTATGCCCGCGCCTATCTGGAAGGTCGCTTCGACGACACCCGTCTGGCCAACTTTCGCCACGAGTTGCGCGATACTCCCGGTCTTTCCAGCTATCCGCATCCTTGGTTGATGCCGGATTTCTGGCAGTTTCCTACGGTTTCCATGGGAATCGGCCCGTTGAACGCCATTTATCAAGCTCGCTTCATGAAGTACCTGGAAAACCGCAACCTCATCGAGAAGACCGACCGCAAGATCTGGGCGTTTGTCGGCGACGGAGAGACGGACGAGGTCGACACGCTGGGGGCAATTTCCCTGGGTTCGCGGGAAAAGCTGGACAATCTGATCTTCGTCGTCAACTGTAACCTGCAGCGTCTTGATGGTCCGGTGCGCGGCAACAAGCGCATCATCGATGAGCTGGAGGCCACCTTCCGCGGAGCCGGTTGGAATGTCATTAAGGTGATCTGGGGCTCAGACTGGGATGAGTTGTTCGAACGCGATCACCAGGGGCTGCTGCTGAAGCGCATGGAAGAGTGCGTCGACGGGGATTATCAGACCTTCAAGGCGAAGAATGGCCGTTATTTGCGCGAGAACTTCTTCGGCAAATATCCTGAGCTGCTGAAGCTGGTTGAAGATAAGACCGACAAACAGCTTTTCAAGCTGCATCGCGGCGGTCACGATCCCGCGAAGATTTATAACGCCTACAAGCGAGCCGTCGAACACAAGGGCAGCCCGACCGTGATTCTGGCAAAAACCGTCAAGGGCTATGGGTTGGGTTCGGCCCAGGCTCGCAACGCGACTCACTCGGAAAAGAAGTTGACCGACGAGAGCCTGGCGGACTTCGTGAAGCATTTCGACATTCCGCTACCGGGAGACGCAGCCAAGCATGCGGATTTCTATCGTCCCGATCCAAGCGATCCGGCGATGCAGTATCTGCAGGCGCGGCGTGCCGCGCTCGGTGGTCCGCTTCCCAAGCGCGAAGTTCCCAAGCCGACCTTGCAAGCGCCGAAGCTGGATTTCTTCCACGAATGGCTCGCCGGGTCGAAGGGTCGCGCCGTCTCCACCACTGGTGGCTTTGTTGGAATTTTGCGCGGACTGATGAAAGATCCGACGGTTGGCAAACTTATCGTCCCCATCGTGCCCGACGAAGCCCGCACTTTCGGTATGGAGTCGGCAATCAAGCAGGTTGGCATCTACGCGCACGAAGGCCAGAAGTACACGCCGCATGATGCTGACATGCTGCTGTCGTATCGGGAGAATGTAGACGGGCAAATTCTGGAAGAAGGCATCACCGAAGCCGGATCGATGGCGTCGTTTACGGCGGCGGGAACGGCCTACACCAACTACCGCATTCCGACCATCCCGTTCTACATGTATTACTCGATGTTTGGCTTCCAACGTATTGGAGACATGGCGTGGGCCTTTGCCGATTCACGCGGGAAGGGGTTCATGATGGGCGGCACCGCCGGGCGCACCACCATGCTCGGCGAAGGCTTGCAGCATCAGGACGGCCACTCGCCGGTGTTGTCCAGCACCATTCCCACCTGCCTCACCTACGATCCCGCATACGCCTATGAAATGGCTGTCATCATTCAGGACGGCATTCGTCGCATGTTTGAGGCTGGCGAAGATTGCTTCTACTACCTCACCATGTACAACGAGGCATACCCAATGCCGGCGATGCCTCACGGGGAGGGAATTCAGGAAGGAATTCTCCGCGGCATCTACAAATACAAAGCTGCTGAAAGCGGCAAGGTGCAGGCGCAACTCTTCGGCTCCGGCCCAATCTTGAATGAGGCGGTTCGCGCCCAGCAGATTCTGGCGGAGAAATATAAGATCGCCGCCGATGTATGGAGCGTGACCAGCTACAACGAGCTTCGCCGCGACGCGCTGCGAGGTGGAGCGCTGGAATCGGCTGCATCCTGGCGAGAAGCAGAAGGCTCCGTACGTCGTGACCGCTCTGGGCAAAGCTGCCGGTCCGATTATCGCGGCCAGCGATTACATGAAGTCGATGCCGGATAATCTTGCCCCGTGGCTTGGTTCGCGGCTGGTGTCGCTCGGCACGGATGGCTTTGGCCGCTCCGACAATCGCGAGCATCTGCGCCGTCACTTCGAGATCGATGCAGAGTCGATTGTCGGGTCGACACTTTCCAAACTGGCGCGCGAAGGTGCTATCAAGGCCGAAGTCGCCGAAAAAGCCTTTGCGGAACTTGGATTATCAACCGAAGGTGCAGGCTCGGCTCTCGCATAGTTCCATCCGCAACGACGCAACCGCGGCATGGTGGCCATTCGCCACCATGCCGCTTTTTTTCGCCGCCGGCCCCACTCATGCCGCTCGCCGCGCGGCCTGCTCGTGTGGCGTGAATATAGGCTCAACTCGGTAAAATTGATGTAGACACCCTGAACCCGCCGGGCGACCCAGAGTTTGCGGGTGCCCCATATCCCGCCTTTGTGACACGGGAGTAGGCAGCGGTGCTCCAGTCGTTTTTTTGCCGGAGTGAGATGAAAATGGTCCTCCAGAGCAGGAAAAATGCTCTAAACCAGTGTGGAAGAGTGATTTATGGGCATCGCGGCCGTTGCATAATCCTTCAACTATCCTGCATAATCCTTCAACTATTCCGTATAATCCTTCAACTTTCTCGCACAATCCTCTTGCCAATCCTCCTACACCACCAGCACCTGGTCCAGCAGCTGATTCACGGCTCTCTGCGCCTCCAGGATTGAAAACCGGTGATCCATCGCGCCGGCGAGATCGGTGTTGGCAAATGCAACCCGGCCGAATGGCGCACCGCGCAGAACTTCTCGCGGCGCAGGCTGCCCATCTTTGCCGAAGAAGAATCCCGGCTGAGGGCTCAAGTACGCATGTCCCCAGCGATTGAGAATGATCCCGGCAATATCCTTCTGCGCATCGAACCCATACTTCCCGAACATCGTATTGAACTGCTCCCGAATCGATCGCTCATAATCCCTGAACGATGTTCCAAACAACTCCCAGCGGCCCCGGTTGCCCTGGTCCTGCGTGCTAAGGCCGGGGTAAGAATACAGAACCTTCAGCGAAAGAACGATCGGCGAATCGGGTCCAATGGTGGGATCTTGCAGACCGGTCAACGACGATTTGCAAACCTGGAGGTAATTGCCGACTCCGTCAAACCACTGGCATCCACTGATTCCCATTTTGTAGAGGAACTGCCAATTTCTGACGGCAACGTTCGCCATCATGCAAGGCGAGCGATAGAACTGGCTGTACGCATTGCGCTGGGCCTCGGGAAGATCTCGAACAATGTGCTTCGTGGTCCAGCTTCCACCCGCCAACACTGCCGAGCGAGCCTTCACGCGATACAACTTTCCGGCCTTCACGTACGTGATGTTCAGGAAATTCGACTTGGCAGGATCGCCTTCATGCTCCACGGCAACCACAGTGGAGGAGAGCCGAACCTTGGATCGAGTTTGCGCAGTATCGAGCGCTCCGAAGTTGACCGTATTTTTGCTGACGTCTTCGACCGAATCGGCACCGTCGATCGCTGCCGGATTCAGGCTCTTCAACATCAATCGAGCAATGGTGGTATTGCCGCCAGGAAACATCTGAGTCATGTCGCCACCGGTGTCATGCAGCGGATGGAGCATTTCAAATGCGTAGTCGCTGTAGGCGGATAGCGCATCAGGTCCCAGCCCAGCCCCGCCGCCTTCCACGGGGGAGAGGAAGGTTCGGATGGTCTCCTGACTCAGGCCAAATCGCTTCATCAAGTGCTGCTCCATCGTGATGGAATCTAGATAGCGCGACGCTGCGTCGCCCTCCGCCTTCGGCGGAACAAAATTATCTCCGGGCAGCGGCGTTCCCTTCAGAAAGCGGAGCAGTTCCGTTCGTGCTGTGTCCGAAATCGGAGCGCCTTTGAGTCCACTTCCCAAAGGATCGATCACCCACATTCCAGGTTTGTGCCCGAATTTCGCGCCAAACCAGAATCCATACTGGCCGTTCTCCATCCCCACTGTGTCGTAGGGATTATTCGCGAGCGGCATCGCGGCTCCGGGTCCGCCCCACGTTTGATATTGCAGCTTCGGAGTTTTCAATCCGATCGAATCATAGAAGCGCGTGAAAAAGCTGTTGGGATACATCAACTGGTAGATCGCCGAACCCTGGTGCGAGATCAACCGTTTGCCATCGACCATAAACTCGTTCTGCTTTGCCTCGCCTCCAAAAATAGGATGATTTTCCAACACCAGGCAATTCATTCCGGCACGCGTCTGACGCTGAAAAAACAACGCCGCAGCCAGTCCACTGATTCCGCCGCCAATCACGACGCAATCGAAGGTCTCTCCCGTGTCCGTAATGTTGTTGGGCAGCGTATTGTAAATACCGTCGCGGATCGTGTGGCCAGCCTGCATGACCGCCAGCGTGTTGCCATTGGAGGTGCTGTATTCGCCGACGCCGCCATAACCGGTAAACTCATCGGTGGTCGTTGAAGCCAGCAAATCCGCAGGCTTGATGCCGCTGAGAAGGGTGGCTCCGGAAACCATTAACGTGGAGCCGAGAAAATCACGGCGCGTGATAGGCTCATCCATGCCGAGGCTGGTATCGCCGGGCGCAGCAGACTTGGGATCAGGATCGGACATTCGCGACTCGCTTTCGATTAGTTTTTCCTTGCACAGAATCCTATCGTATCCCCAGATTTATGTAGGATATTGAAATTGACATATAGGTGGAATCTTCTTATGCGTAAAAGACGTCTCCGCTTGGGGTTGTTCAGACAAAGAACAATGACCCAATGCTGCTTCTCGCTTCTCCTCGCCCTCTTTTTTGCTGTGCAGGTACACGCGCAAACCGACACCGTGGTGATTCGACCCGTGGAGATTCAGGATGTGCTGGTAAATCCGGGGATGGGAATCACGACGTTCCAGCGGTTCAACGGCAACGCGATCAATCCTCAATTCAAATGGTCCGAGCGCGGTCCGGTGACGCGATTGCAGCAGGCGTCGACGAAGCCGGACTTTCCAGATACCTCGATTGCCTATGTTCGCTGGTACTGGAACACCATCGAGCCAGAGCAGGGAAAATTTCGCTGGGACATCATCGATCTCGCGCTTCAGGAAGCGAAAGAGAATGGGCAGAGGTTGGCGATTCGCCTGATGCCGTATGCCGGACAAGAGGGTTCCATCGAACCGTTGCCGGCGTGGTATCGCAACTCCGGCGCGCGGCGCGCGAACAAGCCGACGGACAAAGATGGCGAGGTCTGGCAGCCGGATTTCGGTGATCCTCTCTATCTGAAATATTGGGGAGAATTGGTCGCGGCCGCGGGAGAAAGGTACGACGGCAATCCTTACCTCGATAGCGTCGACATATCGTCGATCGGATATTGGGGCGAAGGCTGGAGTCCGTACATGCCGGCGTTCTCGGTTCAAAAACAGCTCATCGATATCTGGCTCAAGGCATTTCCGCATACGCGCGTTGCTGATGAACTTCGACCAGCCCGAGGCGCTGGCCTACGGCACGCAGCAGGGAGCGGGCTGGCGACTGGATTGCCTGGGCGATATGCGCATGTCATCGAAGGACAAATTTTTTGAACCGGAAATGCTCGATGTCTATCCGCAGCAAGTGGTGCGCGCGGGAATCCAAAATGTGTGGCAGCGCAGCCCGGTTTCGCTGGAAACCTGCGGCACTCCGTGGAGCTGGAAGAAGAATGGATTTGATGTGTCCTACATCCTCGACCAGGCGCTGCGCTGGCACGTCAGTTCAGTAAACGTAAAGTCTTCTCCGATCCCGCCGGACTGGGAGCCCCAGTTTGAGGCGTTTGAAAAGAAGATGGGCTATCGCTTTATCCTGCGTCGCCTGGAATATCCAAAAACGGCGCAGCCGGGTCAAATGATGCCCATGCATATGTGGTGGCTCAACGCCGGCGTTGCGCCCATCTACCGAAATTATTGGCTGGCCATAGAACTGCGCTCCGCCAATGGCAGCGCGGTGATTCGCGTTCCCGCTGATATACGAAAGTGGCTTCCAGGAGATGCGGTGGTCGACGATTCGTTGTACATCCCCGACAACCTGGCTCCAGGAACCTATACGTTTCGTGTTGCGATGCTCGATCCCAGAACGCAACTGCCTGCGATTCGCTTCGGCATTCAGGGGCGACAGGCAGACGGGTGGTACAACTTGGGAACGATTGAGATAGCCGCGCCAAGATAGCAACGGCACACATTGTCCTTGAAAAGTGATACCAGAGATCACTGACTGGATCAGCGTCCCGGCACTTCAGGGAGCCTGCATGCGTTCGCAGCGTGACATGATCAAATAATTGCCTTCTGAAATCACCGAATGAGATGCAGCCGCTTTCGACTGAGGGCGGCCGCAACTGCCTCCAGCAGAACTTCCGGCCCGTTCTCACCGTTGGCAGTTCCATCCATCTCAATCTTCAAATCCTGCCAAGAGCCTTTGATTATCCCAATGACTGGGGCGTTGGGATTCTCCGCTCGAAAATGTTCCGCGAACTCCCGGATGCTCTCTTGCGGCAGCGAGTGGGAGATGACGAGAGCATCGCAGCGTGATTTGAGCAGATTCAGAGCGTCCTGCCGTGAGCTGGCACGGCTGACCGAATAACCTGCCTTGCGCAAAACATAGGCGCGAAGCAGCGATAATTCCGTGTCTTCGCTGAGCAGCAGAACCGAAGCTGGCTCCTGTGCTCCTTCGGTGTGGTTAGCAGCGCGCTGGACTTCGCAGAACGCGTGCAGCGATTCCTCAAGAAATGACTGGACGGCTTCGCCGATGCGCATAATGTCTGTGACCAGGAAGCTGATATTGGCACGCAGCAGGTTCTCCTCTACGATCCGGCAGAGAACTCCATGAAGGATGTGGGTCTCGCGGATCATGGTAATGACGCTACAACCCTGCTGGAAACGGATGCTTCCATGGCGTCGGGCGCCTGCCAGAGCATCTGGAGATAGCCCCAGATCACTGGAGGCAGCAATGATCTCGTCGATAAGGGCGGGCAGATGGTCGGCCATTTCCTCATTCGATAGCCCGGCTGAGCGGATCCGCTCATCTGCTTTTGCCTTGTCCAGCCACCGAGTGAAGATTTCGCGCCGGTGTTCTTCCAGGATGGCCGGCAGCCTTTTGGCCTGAATGCCTGTCCGCTGGGCTGGCGGTCTATTGAGCCTGGCAAGAATCCTGCTTACCAAAGCTTCAGCATCGGCGGGTTTCACAAAATAGTCGTCTACCTGTTGCCGGATGGCCTCGAGAGCTGAGTCAAATGCGGGATAGCCGGTAAGGATGAAGGTTGCCGCATCAGGCTGAGTCCTCCGCATTGCACTGACAACGGTAAAGCCGTCGCCGGGTTCACCGATGTTCAGGTCGGAGACAAGCACGTCGAATTTCCGGGTCGAAATCAGGTTCAGCGCTTCGGCGACCGTCGCAGCCGCGGTCACATCGAAACCGTGCTGTTTCAAGATTGCGGGAATCAGTACACGGATATTCTGCTCATCGTCGACAAACAGAAGCCGTGGCCGCGATTCCATGACTCACCCCTGATGTAGCATCCGGCGATACATTCCGTTGCAGCCTGCAAACGCGCATTCGACTGCTTTGGTACCCATACCGGCGGCTCGCCTTGCGGAAGGGGGAGACTTCGCAGAAGCCGACCTGTTATTCGATGCATTTTGCCCCATCAGAGAAACCGCACGACGTTCGAATCGCCAGGAAGCCATGGCCGAAGGAAATGCCCGTCCATCCGACCGGTTCGGACGAACAGCGATCCGCCGGCGATCGCCATTCCGGCACTCGGCACGGAATTGGGCAGGATCTTCGTATGTGATTGGAGCATATGGTAGGCACGAGGAGACTGGAGCTCCTGACCTCTACCGTGTCAAAGGCCGTATCCTATTTACTTACAACAACTTACAGGTTGCTGGAGACTGCCCAAGAACGCGGAAATACGCGGAAGCCGATAATTTTACAGGTGAGATTACAGGTGAGAAATTTGTCATTGGTGGAAACTGCTAAGGTTCCTTGATATTTTCGGAATACGGCCCGACCCTGAGGAGTGATGGATTTCGTAACAGCTCCGTTCACACCAGCGAGCCGCCTTTCATGAGCGTCCTGATCCTGAACCAATTCAATACAACCCAACAATAAAATGTGAATCCATCGAGCAGATTACGTCAGCGGCGGCCGAGGTTGGCTGATCGCATTTCACAGTAACGAAGAAACATGCCGGTAAGTCAGCGATGCATGGTCCGATTATTTTTGGTGGCGTTGGAATTCAATGCCGGCAAAATCGAATCCGGAAATGTTTCCATCGGCATCCTGGGAAAACGTCAAACGGATCGGCTCGCTATCCTTCGAATCCAAATGCGCCAGAAATGTGTCGTATTGAAAATAGTCGAGCGGAGAAGTTACATCGTGGAAGCGTAACGAAAGATGCCCATTGTCCATCGAAATATCGGCGTTTCCGTATGCAGGATTGTCGAAGGTTCCCACATAAGCGTTTAGATCGTGAGATGGCTGCGTATTTGAGTTTCGCTTGGATTCCCAGGAAGTGGTATCGGCTTTTTCTTCTGCTTCCATTTTTGCGTCGTTTGCTTTGAAATGCGCGCTCCAATCCTGCTCCGGCAAATGCAACAGCACGTCGGCAATGTGGTATCCCAGCGCCTGACGGTAGGAGACGCCACCAAGGTTGACCAGCACTTCATATCCCGTGTTGATTTCCGGTATCAGCACGGTGAGCGCTTCGAATCCGTCGATGTCTCCGGGATGCAGAATCAATTGATGCCCGTGATAATCCTGAATGAACCAGCCGAAACCGTAGCTCAGTTGCATAGAATCCGGAAAGAACACGGTGGGAATTTCTCCAGGAGGGACCACAATCTGAGGCTGGTGCATTTCCTGCATATTTTTCGACGAAATCAGGCGTTTCCCGTCAAAGACCCCGTCGTTCAGTTGCAGGGAGATCCATTTGGCCATATCGCGGACACTGGAATTGATGGAGCCCGCTGGCCCGGCATTGTCGATGTTTTTCCATGGAATGACTTCTACTTTTCCATCCTTGATTACGTGCGGACTGGCATAGTCGGGCGATTTCTGCACGTCGACGGCACTGGTATCCGACTCGGTCATTCCAAGGGGCTGGAAGATGCGTTGCTTGACGAAATCGTCCCAGGTACCGCCGGACACCTTGCCCACGGCAACGCCCAGCGTCACGTACATCGCGTTCTGATATTGGAAGACACTGCGAAATCCAGCGTCGGGATGGATGTACGCTACCTGCCGCACAATCTGTTCTCTGGAAATCGGCGCGCCGTACCAAAGCAGGTCCGCACCAGGCAAACCGGTGCGATGTGTCAAAAGATCGCGCAACGTCACGTTTTCATCTGCCAGAGGATCGTAAAGATGGAAGAACGGAATGGATTTGTCCACTTTGTCGTCCCAGTTCATTTTGCCTTCATCGACCAGCATGGCAATCGATGCGGAAGTAAACGCCTTGGTGCAGGAGCCGATATCAAACAAGGTGTCGGCGGTCACGGGCTGGTTGGTTTGAATATTGCGAACGCCGAATCCCTTCACATACACCGGAGCTGTTCCATGCACGATGCCGACGGCGACGCCGGGAACCTTCCATTCCTGCATCGTGGTCTGGATGTAACGATCGAGAGGAGAAAAATCCTGCTGCTGGGCAATGCAGCTCGATCCAAGCGCAAGCAGCAGAGCAAAAATTGAGAGAGAGACGAGTTTAGAAATCTTCAACTCCATCTTGTTTTCCTTTCGATAAACGGCGCTCTTTAGAAACGGTGTTCCTTAAATTGTGCTCGTGTGAACTCCGCCGACCGATTATGCGGCCTTCCATTCTTCTTGTCGCACCGTCAATTTCTCTATACGTTTTCTGTTTATGGTGAAACCGATGCCAGGAGAATCGGGCACAGGAATCGTGCCTTGCGCGCTTACCTGGACCGCCGGCACGATAATGTCCTCTTCCCAATAGCGTTTACTGGCGGAGACATCTCCGGGCAGCACGAATCCTGGCTGGGAAGACATTGCGATGTTGTGAGCGCGGCCGATTCCAGACTCCAGCATTCCGCCGCACCAGACCGGCACATTATGTTCCATGCAATAGGCCTGAATTTTACGTGCTTCCGTGTGACCGGAAACGCGGCCCAACTTGATATTGATTACCTTGCATGCACCCAGTGCGATTGCCGCCTGAGCGTCGCGCAGATTATGGATGCATTCATCCAGGCATATCGGCGTGTTGAGCTTTCGCTGGAGCACGGAATGCTGATAAATTTCATTCCATTCAAGCGGCTGCTCGATGTAGGTGAGATTGAATGCGTCTAGCTGTTTTAGCAGCGAAATATCGCTAAGCCGGTACGCTGAGTTTGCGTCGACAGTGAGAGCGATGTGCGGGAATTTGTTTCGGACGGCGTCGACAACTTCGATATCCTTTCCGGGCTTGATTTTCAGCTTCACTCGCCGGTATCCGGCGGCAAGCTCCTGGGCGATCTTGTCGAGCAGCCTGCCGATGTCCTGGTGGATTCCGAGGGAGACGCCGCTGGAAATCTCAGTCCGAGCGCCGCCGAGCAGTCTGCTCAGGCTGGTCGATTGTCGGTTGGCAAAAGCATCCCATACGGCATTTTCCAGCGCGGCTTTTGCCATTTCATGGCCGCGAACAGGTTCCATGGCACGCAAGACCGCTTCCGGCGTGTCGAAGGTTTTTCCAAGAAGCAGCGGAATAAGGAAACCGCGGAGCATGATCCATGCCGTATCCGTAGTTTCCGAGTTGTAGAACGGGCCTTCGGCGGCCGTGACTTCGCCCCAGCCGCAACTGCCGTCTTCCAGATGAAGCTCCAAAAGCAGGATGCGGCGCTTGTGAGTCACGCCGAAGCTTGTCTCAAAGGGCGACACCAATTGCATATTCAATTCCCGCGCGTGTATCGCTGCGATTTCCATGGTCTCTCCGCAATAACTCCCTGCGCAGCAACATATGTTTCACATTGTGCGCAATGAGCACAGTAACAGATCGAATTCAGGACGGCAATTGCTCCGCAATTGTTGCCGCGCGCTGGACGAAAGATTCACTGCGTCCAGGTCGAGGATTCCGCGTTTTCCGTGAGGCAGTTTGATCCATGACTAATTGGAAGAATCCAGTTGGGGATGGGGATGTGTCAAGCTTTTGTTCAAACGTCCGGGGAGAAATAATTGTGTTGACAACCAACGATTCAAGCATGAGACTGTGTTACATTCCGTGGAGCTTGCAATGTAACATGTGTTTCTGTCGCCCCCTCCCAAGAAAACCGCGGTGGTGTCGCTCGACTTCCAGGAGGCATTTGCATGATCAGGTATTCCGTGTCCCGCGCGCCTTACTTCGCGTTTGCTTTGTTCGGTCTATTGCTCCTGACGTGTCCATCGCCGGCCCAGATCTCCGGCACGGGCGCAATTACAGGAGTGGTGCGCGATCCCGCGGGCGCGATGGTTCCCGGCGCTTCCGTGGCCGTGACCAACCTGGCCACAGCACTCACACGCCAGGTCACATCCAGTTCGAGCGGCGATTATTCGATTCAACTTTTACCACCGGGCAATTACCGTCTGGAAATCACGAAAGCGGGGTTCGCCACCTCGGACTTCCCCAGCATCGTCGTCAATGTCACGCAGATCACAACCGTCAACGCCAAACTCACCGTCGGATCGACGAGCCAAACGGTTAATGTGCAGGCGACCGGGCAGATGCTGCAAACGCAATCCAGTACCCTTGGATCCGTCGTTACGGGAGAGATGGTGCGTAATCTTCCCCTGGCCTCACGGAACTACACCCAGATCATCACCCTGTCGCCCGGTGTCGCCTCCGACGTAACGGACGCAGGCGCATTCGGCAGAGGAACCCCGACTGTAGTTGCGGCGGGCACCAACTACACAGAAAACAACTTTCAAATGAATGGTGTGGAGATCAACGATCTCCAAGCCAGTGGATCATTCAGCGGCGGAGTCGCCATTCCCAGCCCCGATACGATTGCCGAGTTTAAGGTCCAGACCAGCCAGTACGATGCCTCGTTTGGCCGGAATGCGGGGGCCAACGTTAACGTCGTCACGAAAACGGGCACGAATCAGTTCCATGGATCCATATGGGAGTTCTTCCGTAACGAAGCTCTCAATGCAAACAATTACTTTTTGAAGCAGCAAGGACAAGCCCGCCCTGTCCTGCGTCAGAACCAGCCCGGAATGACGTTTGGCGGTCCGGTCAAACATAACAAAGTATTTTTCTTTATTTCGTACCAGTCCACGCGCCAGCTCAATGGCGTGGATCCGCAGTGTTCGACGTCACTGAATGAGCCCCCGCTGACCGACGACGATCGTACGCCCGCGGGATTGGGCGCGCTGTTCGCCGCACAACCGACCCTGGCCCAGGAGTTTGGCTTGGGAGGTCCGAGCGTGCTTCCGGACGGCTCGAATATCGCTCCCCAGGCCTTGGCGCTGTTTAACCTCAAACTGCCCAACGGGCAATATGTGATTCCGACGCCACAGCGGATCGATCCCTCGCTGCCGTTTGCCGCGCAGGGAGTCAGCACCATCAGCAGTCCTTGCCACTTCAATGAAGATCAGTTCATGACCAACGGAGATTGGGAACAATCGGCGGCTACCCAATGGCAGGTGCGCTTCTTCTTCGCCAATAGCCAACAGGCGTACACGTTTCCCGTAGCCAATCTCGGCGGCGCCACCGCACCTGGTTTTCCGCAGGACGCTCCCAATCACTTCCGCAACCTGTCGGTCATCAACAACCACATCTTCAGTCCCAATCTGCTTAACCAGGCGGAGTTTGGTTATCATCGCACCTGGGTCGATACCGCCCAGCAGGAAGTATTCAAGTATTCCGATATCGGCGCGGCGGTCCCCTCGTTCGACGACGCACTTCCGGAAATCAATTTTCTTGGAGGTATCACGCTGGGCGGGAACGGACAGAATGCGGTTGTCTCGCAAAATACATTCGTGTACCAAGACACCGTATCGTGGACGCGTGGACACCACGCGTTCCGTTTCGGCGGAGGGGCAACGCGCGTACATAACAACCTGGATAGCTTTCAGTTTCTTGGCGGTTTAATTTTCGGCACATATTCCGACGCCCTGCTCGGCCAAAGCGCCGCGCAGAATGGCACACCCTTCAGCAATATCTATGCCTCGATCGATGCGCCATTGGAGGCGCAACGGAAATGGCGCACTCTTGACTATAACGCGTATGCGCAGGACGACTACAAGGTCACCCCGCATTTGGCCCTGAACCTCGGTTTCCGATATGAACGCATTGGAGCTATTTCGGATGCGCTAGGCCGCACCTCGAACTTCGACATCACTCGCGCGAATCCGAATCCGCCGGTCGATGGAACGTTGCAGGGATTCATTGTCGGCTCGAACTTCAACGGGACCCTTCCGCCCGGCGTGACCCGCTCATCGAGCAAGCTGGCCATTGCCGGAGACGGTCAAAATACCCTAAACCCACGCGTGGGCTTCGCATGGCAGTTGCCGGAAACCGATCGCGTGGTGTTGCGCGGCGGCTATGGACTCTATCATGAAACGCCAACCGGCCAACCAAATCTACAACTGCTTCTGAACCCCCCGTACGGCGCGCTACGCGAAATAGTGGGCGTAAGCAATGGGACGGCAAACTGGGCCGTGCCGATCGCGCCATTCACCACTACATTTCCCTATTTCACGCCTTACTCGCCCACCACGTCTCTTGGCGGATACATTTATGCAAACAACTTCCGTCCCGCTGTGATTCAACACTATAGCCTGAACGCGCAGGCCGAACTGGCAAGGAACACAGTGTTGGAGGTTGGATTTCTGGGCACGCGAGGACAACACATCCTGATTACTCGTTATCCGAACCAAGCGCTTTCAGCGAGCACCGCCAATCCTATCCGTGGGCAGACGGACAACACGGTCGCGAACATTCCCTTGCGGGCTTTAGTCGAAGGGTTTTCCACTAATTCCTTGTTCCAGATTGAATCAACCGGCTCCTCCTGGTACAACGCGCTGTTGGCGAATTTTACCAAGCGTTTCCAGAGCGGTTCGGAAGTGCAGGTTGCCTATACCTGGTCCCGCAGTCTCTCCGACACGGTGGCCGCCTCGACTGGCCCGAATGGAGGGACCCGGGTAGGGAATCAAAACGACCCAAGGGCGGATTACGGACCGGATCAATTCGCTCGACCGAACCGCCTGATTGCGAATTTTGTCTACCAAATTCCCACACATTTTCGGCCCACGTCGCTGGCAGGCGAAACCCTAGGAGGCTGGACGGCGACTGGCGTAATCACAATACAGTCGGGACACTTTCTTTACGTAACCAATACAAATGCCTTGAACGCCTTCGGCATTAATAGCACGGAGCAGGATTTTGCTGAACTTACTCCAGGGTGCACTCAGGTGGGCACACGCGGATCGGTGACCAGCAAATTGAACAATTATTTCAATCAAAGCTGCTTCAGCCCCACGTATCCGGTCATCGGCGCGGATGGGGTGGCTACCGGATTCGGCAATTCCAAACCAGGACTGCTGCGCGGTCCGGCGCAAAACAATGTGGACTTCGCATTGACGAAGACGTTTTCCTTCAACGTCCGCGCGAGACAGGCCAACGCTGAATTTCGCACAGAGCTGTTTAACGCCTTTAACACACCGCAATTCGACGATCCAACCCTACAACTTGATTCGCCTGCGTTTGGTGTCGTCAATACCACGGTTGTTGCGCCAAGAATTATGCAGTTGGCCTTGAAACTTAGCTTTTAACTGGCACTGCTGGCTTTGAAATTCAGTTCGACTATTTATTCGCCAGTGAGACTGAAATTAAAGCCAGTAAACCGCTGTGCGGATTCAGTTGCAAGGAGACTGATTGACCAACGTGACTCACCCTTGGCAGCAACGGATTGCGCATAGAGCTCTGTTCGCGGCGTCGGCGGTGTTTTTGGTCGCATCCACAGCCGTCGCCACAAATCTAGGGAATGACCAGACCAACCCTGGAGTCGATAGGGTGTTCGCCGATTTGCAAAAGCAAGGGTCTCCAGGCTGCGCCGTCGGGGTTTTTCGCGATGGACGGATCCAGTACGCCAAAGGCTACGGATTGGCGAGCGTGGAGCTGGACGCCCCGATTACGCCGCAGACGGTTTTCGACCTCGGATCGACCTCAAAGCAATTTACCGCTGCCAGCATTGTGCTGCTGGAGCAGCAAGGCAAGTTGTCGGTGAACGACGATGTGCGCAAGTACATCCCGGAATTGCCCAATTACGGCCCCACAATCACCATTTTGAATTTACTGAACCATACCAGCGGGCTACGCGACTATCTGGCGCTACTGCCGCTCTCGGGCGTGAATGAGGACAGCGTAACGACCGATGACGATGCCCTCGCCCTCATCATCCGGCAAAAACACTTGAATTTCGCTCCCGGGACCCAGTGGGCCTATAGCAACACAGGGTACTTTCTTCTCTCTGTAATTGTGAAACGGAGCAGCGGGATGACCCTGAGAGAATTTGAGTCGCGAAACATCTTCCAGCCTCTGGGGATGACAAACACGGCCGTCCGCAACGATCACACCCTGCTGATTCCCCATCGCGCGCTGGCATACAGCCCAGGCGAAAAGGGCGGCTACAAGCTCAACGTGTCCTACTTCGAGCAAACCGGCGACGGCGCCGTGCACACATCGGTGGAAGACCTTGCCAAATGGGATGAGAATTTTTATTCCGCGCGGGTCGGCGGCAAAAGTTTCGTTACCGAAATGCAGGAACCGGGCAAGCTGAACAACGGAAAGGCACTAGATTACGCGAAGGGCCTATTCATCCGACAATACCGTGGACTGCCCACGGTAAGTCACGAAGGCGCGTGGGGCGGGTACCGGGCCGAGTTGATGCGCTTCCCCAATCAACATTTTTCTGTGGCCTGTCTTTGCAATGTGGGAAATGCAGATCCCGAAACGTGGGCAAAGAAGGTGGCCGAGGTCTATCTTGGCGGCCTGATGAAGCCTGACGAGAATGTGAAGACGCAAGCAGCCATCTCCTTGACGCCGGCGCAAATGGCGCCGCTTACAGGACTGTATTTGGACCCGGCCTCAGGATATGCTGCACGAATTTCGACAGCCGACGGCAAGATACAACTGGAGATTTTCGGCAGCACTTTTGAGCTGCGCGCTGTGAGCGCCACGCAATTCCTGGTGGCCGGCACGGACGCCAAAATAGACTTTGCATTGGAGAATGGTACCGCTCATGGGTCGATGACGATGGGCGGTCAGGATCTTCCTGCGGCGACGTATCAAAAGGTCGTACAGTCTGCGCCGTCGTCCAGCGCACTGGCGGCATATGCCGGCGATTTCAAAAGCTATGAATTGGGCGTGGTGTACAGGCTGCGAGCGCTTGACGGAAAGCTGACGCTGGTAGAAATTTCAGGGCCCTCGGGAATTCCCCGGACGGGAATGCCTCTGCCAAAAACATTGCAACCGACAATCGCGGATCAATTCGAAATCAGCGACGAGGGGATCGCCATCCGATTTTCAACGGACGCAAACCACAAGGTCGCTGGTCTCAATCTCGACGGGTTAGGAATCCACGGCATTGAATTCCTACGAACGACAGAGATGGGCAACATCCCGACCACGTTCTGATTGGGAAACACAAGAGTATGAATCTCCATTGAGGGCAGTAATGAAAAGAGTTTTCCTTTCTATCGCTGTTTGTCTCTGCCTCTGCGGCGGGGTACAAGCCCAAAATGAGCAGCCATTGCTGATGCAACAACCGACGTTGAACGCCACCCACATCGTGTTCGCATATGGAGGGGATCTCTGGAGCGTGGGTAGAGATGGGGGCGCCGCGATACGACTGACCAGCGGGCCTGGCGATAAATCCAACCCGAAATTTTCACCGGACGGGAAGCAAATCGCCTATACCGGAAGATATAACGGGAACGCCAACGTGTATGTGATGCCGGCGGAAGGCGGCCAACCGCGCCAATTGAGCTACAGTCCCGGAGGAGACATTGTGGAGGGTTGGACGCCGGACGGGCAGAATGTACTGTTCCAGTCTCTTCGAGACAGCTTTTCCATACGGTATAAGCAGCTTTACACCATCGCCATCCATGGCGGTTTCGCAAAGGCATTGCCTCTCCCGATGGGCTATCAGGGGTCCTACTCCGGGGACGGAAGCCACCTCGCCTATACACCGCTGCCGCGCGAGGTTTTTTTTGGCGGTCAGGATGTCTTGGTGCATGCATACTGGGCGCATTACCACGGAGGGCTCGCGCCTCAGGTCTGGATCGCGAACCTGGCGGATTCAAGCGTGATCAAGGTTCCCCATGAAAATGCGAGCGATTTCAATCCGATGTGGGTTGGGAACAGAATTTACTTTCTTTCGGCGCGCGCGGAGCCGATCTCGCTCTACGTTTACGACACCGCCACGAAAAAAGTTTCCCGGGCGGTTGAGAACTCCGGCATGGATATTATGTCTGCCTCCGCCGGACCGGGCGCGATCGTGTATGAGCAGTTCGGTTCCCTGCATCTTTA
This sequence comes from uncultured Acidobacteriota bacterium, assembly GCA_963817855.1. Classification (GTDB taxonomy): domain Bacteria; phylum Acidobacteriota; class Terriglobia; order Terriglobales; family Acidobacteriaceae; genus JAKAAZ01. The sequence continues at coordinate 1,871,516 of CAWFQA010000001.1, forward strand.
CGACCTTGCCAGCGGCCATCAGCACGAAGTCCACATAACAATTACCGGCGATTTCCCGCAGGCCCGTCCTCATTTTGAAAAGGTTGCGGACCACATTTTGAATTCTGGAATTTCTCCAACCGGAGCGCGCGCAGTGTTTGAGACGCACGGTGAAATTCTTACGGTGCCGGCGGAGAAGGGCAGCATTCGGAATATCACAAATTCGCCCGGGGTTGCCGACCGTTCGCCTGTGTGGTCCCCGGATGGAAAATCGATTGCATATTTCTCGGATGAGTCCGGGGCATATGAACTTCATATTAAGAACCAGGATGGCATTAGCCCCGCACGCTCGATTGGTTTGGGAAAGCCGTCCTCGTATTTTTCTGACCTTGCGTGGTCTCCGGACAGCCGAAAGCTGGTGTACACCGATAAGCGGCTGAATGTCTGGTATCTCGATCTGGACCATCCAACCCCCGTCAAGGTGGATACGGACACATATTTCGATTTTTTCCCAGGATTCAATCCTTCCTGGTCGTCGGACAGCCGTTGGATCGTCTACACCAAGCTGCTCAAAAATCGTCTGCGGGCCGTGTTTGTCTATTCGCTGGAAACTGGCAAGGCAATGCAAGTAACGGATGGGTTGAGCGACGCGGAACATGCTGTCTTCGACAAAAGTGGTAAATATCTATTCTTTACAGCGAGCACGAATGCGGGACCGGCCAGTTTCTATCTGGATATGTCGAGCGATCCTCACCGTGTTACACGCAGCGTGTACGTCGCGGTATTGCGCAAAGATATTCCTTCTCCCCTGGCGCCCAAAAGCGACGAGGAGAAAGTCGCATCAGTTAGTAAGCCAAATACAACGCGGGAGACACCAAGCAGCCAGCCAAAGAACGGTAACGGCGCCTCGGTCCAGATTGACATCGACCACATCAGTCAACGCATTCTGGCGCTGCCGATTCCCGCCGCCGACTATACGACGTTGCAGGCAGGCAAAGCGGGAGAGATTTTTCTGCTTCAGACATCCCCAGCGACCCATCAGTCCACGCTGCTTAAATTCAGCCTGGCGGACCGGAAGGCAACCCCGTTGCTAGCGGGTATTGAAGAATCCAGCCTTTCGTTCGACGGCGAGAAATTTCTTTATCATCAGGGCGATAAATGGGGCATTGCCTCAACTGCCGCCCCGGTCAAGGCCGGAGAGGGGCTTCTGGACATGGATGCCATGCAGGTTCGGGTGGCTCCCCGGGAAGAATGGGAGCAGATGTATCGCGAAACATGGCGCATCGAACGCGATTACTTCTACGCTTCCAACTACACCGGCTTGAATCTCGCGGACGCGGAGAAAGAATACGCCCGTTACGTCCCTGGCATCATGAGCCGTGAAGATCTCAACTATCTCTTTCGGGAGATGCTGGGAAAACTTTCCACCGGGCACACATTCGCCGGCGGTGGAGATGTTTCCAACCCGACACCGGTGAGCGTCGGTTTGCTGGGCGCAGACTACACCGTCGAAAATGGTCGCTATCGTTTCAAGAGAATTTATGGCGGGGAGAACTGGAACCCGGGACTTCGCGCGCCGCTGACTGAACCGGGCGTCGACGTACACGACGGCGATTATCTGCTTGCTGTCAACGGCCGCGAACTCCACGACAGCGACAACATCTATAGCTTTTTTCTCAACACCGCCGACCAACAGGTAACGCTGAAGGTTGGGCCGAATCCAGATGGAACGCGCGGTCGCGAAGTGACCGTCGTGCCCATTGGCAATGAAATCGCGCTACGCGGCCGTAATTGGATCTATGACAATCTTCGCAAGGTTGACGAGTTAAGCGGCGGACGTGTCGCTTACGTATATTTGCCCGATACGGCGACGGGCGGCTTCACCTCGTTCAACCGCTACTTCTTTGCGCAGGTTGGAAAACAGGGCGTGATTGTCGACGACCGTTTCAACAGCGGCGGTCAGGCCGCGGATTACATCATCCAGTATTTGCAGCGGACGCTCTGGAACTACTGGTATACGCCCAATGGCGCCGTTCAGACGGAACCCGGAGAAGCCATCTTCGGCCCCAAGGTCATGCTGATCAATCCCTATGCGGGTTCGGGCGGCGATCTCATCCCATGGTTCTTTCACCATAACAACGTGGGAACGCTGATCGGCGAGAGGACATGGGGCGGCGAGGTTGGAATCACGGGGTATCCGCCGCTGATTGATGGCGGAATGGTGACCGCGCCCAGTCTCGCCTTCTTCACGACCCAGGGAAAGTGGGGCATTGAAAACGAAGGCGTTCCTCCTGACATTAAGGTGACCATGGATCCAAGCGCTTGGCGGCAAGGCCGCGATCCGCAACTGGAAAAAGCTGTACAAGTGGTGCTGGACGGCCTAAAGGCGCATCCGTTGCCGGAACCGTCCGTGCCGCCGTTCCCGGTTTACGGTACGGCGCGCTGAAGCTGCTTCGGAGCGAGTAACGATAGCCGATTTTGTTTGAAAGGAATTGTGAGATGACCGTGAAAAAAACTGTTGGATGCACTCGCTTGCTGGCGACGCTTGCGTTGCTTGCCCCATTCGCGCTCCAGGCCAATGGCCAGCGTCCCAGAATCTCTGCGCCTCCTCCATCCGTTCAGGTCCCGCGTTCCACCTCGGCGCCTTCTCCAGCGACTACCGCGCCGGCACAGATGACCGCGGAGGATGTCGATGCTTTTCTCGATGGCGTGGTGCCGCTCCAGCTCAAACAGAACAACATTGCCGGAGCCGTCGTAATTGTCGTCAAGGACGGCAAGGTCCTTTATGCGAAGGGCTATGGTTACGCCGATGTCAAAAGCAAGAAGCCGGTCACCGTCGATGCGACTCTCTTTCGCCCAGGATCGGTCTCCAAATTATTTACCTGGACGGCGGTGATGCAACTGGTCCAACAAGGGAAGATCGATCTGGACCGCAACGTGAACGACTATCTCGACTTCAAGATTCCCGACACCTATCCCAAACCGATCACCGTGCGCGATCTGATGACGCATACGCCGGGGTTCGAGGAAACTGTCCAGGACCTGATCAGCGATAATCCGAAGAACATCCAGCCGCTTGGCGAATACCTGAAGACACATCTGCCGAAGCGCGTCTTTCCGCCCGGCACCACCGGGGCTTACTCCAACTACGGCGCGTCGCTGGCGGGCTACATCGTGCAGCGGGTGTCCGGGGTTCCGTTCGATGAATACATCGAGAAGAATATCTTCCAACCGCTCAACATGCAGCACTCCACTTTCCAACAGCCGCTGCCTGCCGACCTGAAACCGTTAATGTCGGATGGCTATCAGTTGGCCTCGGAAAAGGCCAAGCCGTTTGAAATTGTTGTGCCTGCTCCGGCGGGCGCTTTAAGCACAACCGCCGAGGACATATCGCACTTCATGCTCGCACACCTGCAGGGAGGGGAATATAACGGAGCGAGCATCCTGCAACCGGCGACGGTGACGCAGATGCACACGCGCCAGCAGTATGGGGAAAACGCGGCCACCAACGGCATGTGCCTGGGATTTTATGAGGAAATCCGCAATGGACATAGAATCATCGGCCACGCCGGGGACACCAATTTCTTCCATAGCGATCTGCACCTGATGCAGGATGAAAACCTGGGCTTCTTCGTCTCTTACAACAGCGCCGGCTCAGCTATGGAAAGCCCGCGTACTGCGCTATGGCATCAGTTCCTTGATCGTTATTTTCCTTACTCCATTCCTGCAGCGCCTCCAGTCGCCAACGCGATTCAGGATGCGAAACTGGTGGCCGGACAATATATGGTAAGCCGGGGCTCGTTCACGACAATCTTCAGCTTCACCGGATTTCTAGGCGAATTAACCGTAAACGCCAAGCCCGATGGAACTCTTGTGACCGCCGACATGAAGACCCTTGCCGGCCAACCCAGACAGTGGAAAGAGATTGCCCCGCTGGTGTATCGCTCGGAAGATGGGCAGAGCCTTTTGGCATTCAGTCGAAACTACAACGGACGTTTGCGGGCCTCGATCGATTACCCGTTTATGGTCTTCGACCGGGTTTCATTTCCGAATGGCAAATCGCTCAACATGTTTCTGCTCTTTTTCGTTCCCGCCATTACATTCCTTGCTTTGATCTCGTGGCCGATCGGGGCGTGGATACGGAAACATTATCATCGCCCGCTGGTGCTTTCACTCGAACAGAGGCGATCCTACGTCATCCTCCGTATTGTCTGCCTGCTGGATGTCGTTTTCTTCCTGGCTTGGGCTTCGTTCCTGATAGGAGTCACAAAAAATCTATCGCTTGCCAGTTCCCATTTCGATCCCCTTCTACGGCTGATTCAGGCGGTCGGCTGGCTGGGAAGCCTGGGGACGATCGTTGCCCTTCTCGCCATCTACGATCTATGGGGCGCGGAAAACCGCTGGTGGCTGGCGCGGATTGGTTACGTGCTCATCGGCGTGGCCTGTATCGGCTTTTCCTGGTTCCTTTGCCACTGGCATCTGCTTCACTTCAGCGTCAAGTTCTAGCAACAAAGGTGTGATTCAACGATGAAAAAATTGCTTTTTCGACTTCCAATGGCAGCCTGCGCCCTCCTGTGCATTGCTTTGTCCGTTGCGTCGTGTCCGCAGCTTGCCGCTCAGTCCTTCACCGTCGAACAGGTCATGAGCGCTCCATTTCCTTCGGAGCTTACGGCCGCAAAACAGGGATCGACAGTGGCGTGGGTGTTCAATCTGAAAGGGGCGGAAAACGTATGGGTCACTGCCGGTCCGTCTTTTGCACCCCGCCAGGTCACGCAGTATCAAGGAGACAATGGCCAACCCATCGCCTCCCTGCAGCTTACGCCGGATGGAAAGACGGTGGTCTATGCGCGCGGGACAGAGGTGAATGCGGCAGGACGCTCGGCCAACCCGCTTGCCGATCCTAAGGAGCCGCGACAGCAGGTATGGGCCGCGGACATCGACAAAGGCACTCCCCAGCTTCTGGGAGATATGGGCTGCGCGTTCGAAGGATGCGAAGACATCAGGATTTCGCCAGACGGAAAATGGGCGGTGTGGGCCGCCAAGCAAGAGTTATGGATTGCGCCCATTTCCGGCGCAGCCAAAGCGAAGCAACTTACCGACCTACAAGGAGATGTTTCCACGCCGCAGTGGTCCCCGGACGGCAGGCGGCTGGCAATGGACGTGAACCGCAAGGACCACAGTCTGGTCGTCATTGCCGACCTTTCCGGCGACAGCGTGCAGTCGTACCACTTCATCGCCCCTTCCGTTGATCGGGATATCTTTCCCCATTGGTCGCCGGATGGCAAGCATGTCGTCTTTATTCGCACTCCCGGCGTCGAGAATAAGCGGCCGATCATCCCAGAGTATCCGACACCCTGGGCCCTCTGGGTGGGAGACGCCGAAACCTATGCCGCCCAATCGATCTGGAAGAGCGGCTCTCGATCGCGGGATTCGCTTCCTATATTCGCGCAGACATCGCTTCACTACGCCGCTGAAAATCGGATCGTGTTCGATTCCGAACAGGACGGATGGAGTCATCTTTATTCCATCGCGGATACCGGCGGGGAAGCAGTCCTTCTTACTCCCGGCGATTTTTCTATCATGGATTCGACGCTAAGCGCGGACCGGAAAACTGTGGTGTTTTCCTCCAACCAGGACGATATCGATCGCCGTCATATCTGGAGCGTGAGCGTTTCAGGCGGTAAGCTGCAGTCCGCACTGACTCAAGGCGCGACTATCGAATGGACTCCGGTGGAAACCGGAGACGGCAGATCGATCTTTTGCCTGGGCTCGACGGCAATCACGCCCCCGCTGGTGTATCGGATCGCAAATGGAAAGCGTGAACTGGTCACAAAAAATGCACTGCCCAGCGACTGGCCAAGCGCTGAACTGGTGGTCCCTAAGCAAGTCATCTTCAAGAGCGAGGATGGATATACGATCCACGGCCAGCTATTTACGCCGAAGAATCAGATCAAGCCAGGGCCAGGGATCATTTTTACCCACGGCGGACCTCCCCGGCAGATGCTCCTAGGATTCCACCCAATCGACTTCTACAGCGATTCCTATGCAGAGAATCAGTACCTCGCGAGCCTCGGATTTACAGTTTTATCCGTCAATTACCGGCTTGGCATTATGTATGGCCACGATTTCCGCACAGCACCCAATACTGTGTGGCGCGGGGCCGCTGAGTATAAAGACGTTCTGGCCGGAGCGCGGTATTTGCAAAGCCTGCCGACGGTGGATCCGCATCGCCTCGGCTTGTGGGGCGGTTCTTACGGGGGCCTTCTTACTGCCATGGGATTAGCGCGCAACTCGGATATCTTTGCCGCCGGCGTCGATTGGCTGGGAGTCCATGATTGGTCCGTCTTCCTGCCGGAGTGGGAAGAAGGCGCAGCCTCTGCTCCAGACTTGAAAGAAGCACACGAGCTGGCGTGGAAGTCCTCTCCGGATTCCTCAGTGGGTCAATGGAAGTCTCCGGTCCTCCTGATTCAAGGCGACGACGATCGCAATGTTCCCTTCAACCAGATGGTGGATCTGGTGCAGCGGCTGCGCGAGAACCATGTGCCGTTCGAGCAAATCGTTTATCCCAACGAAATCCACGATTTTCTTCTTTGGAAAGACCGCATTCGTTCCTATAAGGCGACGGCGCAATTTTTTCAACAACACCTCTCTGGGGAGAAATAGACGATGGGGACGCTTCCGCAACACAGCGATTTGCAGCGGAAATCGGCGCTTTCGAGGCAGATCCTAGTATTCATCGCGTGTGTGGCTGCGTTCAGCAGCGTGCCGTATTTCTTTATCATCCACTCCGGTCATCTCGCCGCAGGCAACGGGCTGATGGTGGTGGGTTTGATGTGGTGTCCGGCATTTGCCGCCTTTGCGACTTGCGGATTTTTCCGAATCGATATCGCGAGTCTCGGATGGAAATGGCGGCCTTTCCGTTACGAAGTGTGGGCATATCTAGTTCCGATTTTCTATGCCTTTCCCGTGTATGCAGTCACATGGCTGTTTATCGGGGGCTCTTTTCAATTTGCCGCGTTCGCGGCGCCGCTTGGCGCAGCCTTCGGATTTCCCCATTGGCCGCGCACGATTGCGCTGCTGGTAGCGTTGCCAACGTATGCTTCGGTAGGCGTGATTGGCTCTATGGCTCATACGCTTGGAGAAGAGATTGGCTGGAGAGGGTTTCTGTTGCCGCGTCTGGTGGGGCGTCTGGGCTTTACTTTGGGCTGTTTTGTTAGCGGCTGCATCTGGGCGGTGTGGCATTATCCCGCGCTGCTATTGGCCGATTACAACTCCGGTACGACGCCAATATACGCACTGAGCTGCTTCACGATCATGGTGATCGGGGACGCTTATGTGTTTGGCTGGTTCCGGCTTAAGTCAGGCAGCTTGTGGCCTGCGGCAATATTGCATGCCAGTCACAATTTATTTATACAGGCTATCTTCGATCGCATGACCCGCCAATCCGGCAAGCCCTTGTACATTACGACCGAATTCGGCGCTGGATTGGCTCTTACTGTAGGGGCGTGCGCAATCTATCTTTGGACGCGGCGTCGAGAAGTCAGCGATGCGTCTTCCGGGCTACGGTAACCGCGAGGCGCTATCGCTTGAACCTTCATAGGGTTCCAATAAGTAGATTCCATTTCCGTTTTCCATTCTGAATCCAGTCACAGCGAAACCTTGTGCAAATCGCTCCTGGAAGTCCGCTTTGAGCCGAGTCTGGACTTCCTCTGCATGCCGCGATCCGGAGTGCTTCCACTCTTCCATCTCCGCAGGCACAACAATCTGGATGGCATCGGAAGCAACGGCTGGAGCCCCTCCAGCAAGAGCGTTCTGAACGCGGTTGGAAGAGACCTGCCACTCTGCAACCAGGCGGTCCGTGGGAAGGCCGCTATGCAATGGGCTGGACGTAATCCCGTAGAGGTTCGAATAGAACCGCCGTACGGTCGCGCCGAGGCGCACGATATTGAAATAGGCATTGCGAAGAGCCAACGGGTCGAACGTCCATTCCATCAGTGCGATCTGCATCTCCAGCATAAGGTCTCGTTGCTTCAGTTTGATCATGCGGCCCAGACCGCGATTCTGATATTCCGGGACTACGCCGACAATGTGAGAATGAAGGCATCGCAAGTTGCCGCGAAATGCGGGAAATGCGAGGGCAAATCCCACAGGCTTCGATCCGTGATGTGCAAGCAGAACATGGCCCCCGGTCTTGCCGGCAACGACAAAAATGGCCGTGGGAGTCAGATCTTCATCGGTATCGTGCCATATCGTACGTTGCAATTCCTGGCACTGGCGAATCTCACCGAGAGTGCTGCAAACCGAGATCGAAAATTGCATAGACCGGTTCTCCTGAAGGAGTACATCGGGGAGATGAACTACACGCAGCCTTTCCTCAAGAAAGGCTGCACAGCGGAAATGTTAGCAATCGATAGCATCAGGAGAACGGTTAGGAAGCGCCTGGTCTTTTGATGCCGCATGTCTCTCAATATAAATTCAAGTTCGAACGTCTGATCTATTGGACCGGTTTCGGAATGATGCGAAAAAGCAGATACACGGGGACCCCGGTCAGAATCATCGCGATTCCAAAGCATGCGTGAACAGGATCGTTCAGAATCGTGCCGAGGGAAATTCCAACTGCGGCCGCAATAAATAAGAGCGGTAACCATGGATAGGCCGGCACGCAAAAGCTGCGCTCCAGATCGGGCCTCCGGATGCGAAGCACGATCACCGCAGCAACCGTAAGCCCGTAGAAGATCCATGCGGTGAAGATCACATAGGTGAAGAGTTGCTGGAAGTTGCCGGTTAAAGTCAGCAGCGATGCCCAAACGCCCTGGACCAAAGTCGCGAGAATTGGCGTATGGAAACGCTGGCTGGTTCGACCCAGGCGCCGAAAGAAAATGCCGTCGCGTGCCATGGCGTAGTAGACGCGAGGCCCGGTAAGGATCATGCCATTCATCGCGCCCAGAATAGAAGTGAGGATCAGGACAGAGATCAGCACCGTGGTTCCCATACCGTAGGCGGTCTGGATTGCCGTGGCGGCTGCATGGTCCGTATCTCGGACTGCGAGGGGCGTCAAGACCGAGTAATAGGCGATGTTCATCAGGACATAGATCGCGGCGACAATCGCCGTTCCCAGGAACAGACTCTTCGGCAAATCCTGTTTGGGCGACCGAAATTCCCCGGCAGTAAAAGAGACGACATGCCACCCTTCATACGCCCACAGCACGGCGACCAAAGCCGCTCCAAAGGGAAGCAGAGAGCGCCAAGTAGGCATCGTGGGCGAGAAGCTGGTTTGCAGCAGATGAATGTGCCCGCGCCAGAGCAAGAGTATGAACAGCAATGCCAGTCCAGCTAATTTGCTGATCGTGCTCACGTTCTGGACCAGTTTGCCCAGGCGGAGCCCTAAACAATTCACTCCAGTCAGCAGCAGGATGCAAACAATTGCTGTAGATTTCTGTCCGGTGAGGCTGAGCGGAATCAGGCGCGAAAGATAGAGACTGAAACCGACCGCAAGGGTGGCAATGCTGCCGGACTGGATCATGGATAGAAGGCCCCATCCATAGAGAAAAGCCAGCGGTTTGCCGAACGCATGCCGCAAGTAGACATACAATCCGCCCGCGCCAGGATACATCGATCCTAGTTCGCCCAGCGACAATGCACCGAATAAGCTGAGCAGGCCGCCAACAATCCACACCAGCAATACCGCGCTCAGCGAGTGCAGTTGCGCCGCAATCGGGCCGGGGACGAGAAAAATTCCCGAACCGATTACCGTTCCCACGACCAGGGCGATTCCGTCCGCGCAGCTCAGTTCGCGAACTAAACCTGTTTTGCTGTCCAGTGCGCGGGTCAAACTTCGTACCAACGGAATCCGTGCTTTTGTTCCTCGGCCACTGGACGGAGAAAGTTCAGCGTCCGTTTGCGATCGAAATTGCCGCACGCGACCAATATCACGTTGGCGAGCGCGATCGGTGCAACGTAGGAAGCTGTGAACGATCCGCTTTCAACTGAGGCGAGAAAAAATTCGTCGGTGAACTGAGCGATCGGAGAGATATAGGTATCCGTGATGCCCACGCTATATGCGCCCTTCTGCCGGGCTATCTGCAGGCCCTCTACGGTCTGGCGCAGTCCCCGGCGAAAGCTGATGGCGATCACGAGGTCTTTGCGCCCCAGGGTTCGAGTCACGTGCATGGTTTGCCCGGTGGTTGTGGCGATGAGCACGGGAAGGCCAAGCAAGGTCATCTGATATTCAAGGTAGTGGACCAGATTCGCGGCAAAATCACCCCCCAGGATGAGAATGCGCCGGGCCGAATGGACGCGCTTTGCGAGGAGAGTGACCCGGGAAGGATCGAGGCTGTTGCGGAGCGCTACCAGGTTTTTAATGTCCTGGTCCAGGCAATCGCGTATGTGAGAGGGGATACTGCCGTCCCCCGCGGCGCTTGCCTGCAGTCCTTCTAAGGAAGTGGCATTGGCGATCGACAGGTTGTGCAGATAGTTTTGGAAAGAACGGTAGCCGTCGAAACCCAACTGCTGTACGATTCTCACGGTCGTCGCGGGGTCCGTCCCAAGCCGTTGGGCGGCGGCGCGGACGCTGAGCAGGACAAATTCACGTGGATTCTCAAGTACAGGCCGGACGATCTCCTGCCGGCGCGGGCTCAATTTGGCGATCTGACGGGTCAGCGTACCGACCGGGACCGCATGGTTCTGGCTCGTGCTGCGTTTCTTCGGCATATGGAAGGAGAATGAACGAAATCGGTGGGACGGTCAAGTCTTAATCCAGGCGTCATCCATTCGCAAATCTGCCAGGGAGTGCGTTGAATCAAATGTTTGTTGGTGACATTCTTGTTCCGCAAACAATAGTATCTAAGGAAGCAAAAATAATGTTATACGCGGCTATCGATCGATGCAACAATTGTTTCTAATTGCGATGACTTCAGAAGAATACTTCCTCGCAGGCGGCATTGACTGCGGACTTCTGGACGCAAAATGATGCTTTGGAGTATGTAGATGCACATTCGACTCACGTATCGAAGCTGTGTCCTCCAGGCCGTCGTCATTGCCATGGTCCTTGCGCCGCATCTGTGCGCAACGTCATCCGCCGCTGTCAATTCGCAGCCGATTTCCTCTAAAGCCGCGAACCGGCCAATATACGACATAGTGATCCGCAACGGGCGCGTGCTGGATGGAGCGGGCAATCCCTGGATCCACGCCGACGTTGCGATCTCCGATGGTCATTTCGTCAAAATCGGTCGCATTGTAGGTAAGGGCAAACGTGAGATCGACGCCACCGGCGATTATGTCACGCCCGGCTGGATCGACGTGATGGACCAGTCTGGAGAGGTGTTGCTCAAGAACGGACTGGCCGACAATAAGCTGCATGAAGGCGTGACAACTGCGATCGCTGGAGAAGGCGGTACGCCGGTGCCGGCAGAAAAGATCCCGGAATACTTTGCGCAGCTTCAACGTCAGGGGATCAGCCTGAATTTCGGCAGTTATTTCAGTGAAACGCAGGCGCGCGTTGCCGTACTTGGGTATGCAGATCGCAAGCCTACGCCCGCCGAGCTGGACCGGATGAAGACCATCATGGCGACGGCAATGCAAAACGGCGCGATGGGCATGACCACGGCACTCATCTATCCGCCATCCAGCTTTGCCGCGACAGATGAATTGATCGCAATGGCGAAGGTTGCCGGACAGTATGGCGGCATCTACGCCAGCCATATGCGCGATGAAGGCAAGGGGGTTCTGCAGGCAGTCGATGAACTGATCGAGATTGCGGACCAAGGGCACTTGCCTGCGGAGATTTTTCATTTGAAAGTCGCCTATCAGCCCGACTGGGGGAAAACCATGCAGGAGATAGGTCAGCATGTTGCCGCAGCGCGTGCGCGCGGAGTGGAGGTCGCCGGCGATCTCTATGTCTATACGGCCGGCGGCACCGGTCTTGAAGCTACTGTTCCATCCTGGGCGCAGGAGGGTGGAGACGATGCGATGAAGAAGCGCCTTCGCGACCCGGCTATCCGCTCCCGGCTCAAGCAGGAGCAGAAAACCGGTTCGCCAGGTTGGTGGAACATTATCGATGCATCCGGCGGCTGGGATGGAATCGTGCTGGTGAACGCCGCCAACCCGGCAAACGCAAAATACAACGGAAAGACCATGACGGAAGTGGCGAAAGAAATGGGCACAGACCCTGCCGATGCCGCCTTCAATTTAGTGGAACAGAGCCAGTCCCGTGTGCTGGCAATCTATCACATGATGAGCGAACAGGACATCGACACTGCATTGCGTTTTCCATGGACCAGCATCGGCAGCGATGCCGGCAGTTCGGCCGTTGCCGGCGGGGACGATGCAATCGGGCTTCCTCATCCGCGCGCTTATGGCAATTTTCCTCGCGTGATTGCCCGCTATGTACGGGAAGAACACGTCCTCACATTGGAAGATGCGATTCGTAAAATGACTTCATGGCCGGCGGAGCGTATGCGCTTGAACGGACGCGGCGTGATTCGCCAGGGCGGCTGGGCAGACGTCACGATCTTCAATTACGACAAAATCCAGGACCGCTCCACGTATATCCAGCCTGACCTGTACCCTACAGGAATTGATTACGTGCTCGTTAACGGTAGAGTGGTCATCGATCAAGGGAAACACACGGGCGCGAAACCGGGAATGGTGCTGTATGGACCGGGATATTCCCTCAATCACCCGCCAAAAGCTGCTGAGAAGAATAGATAGCTCTCGAAAAATATTTGATTTTGGAGCTCGCCCGTTCGCAGTCTGTGATCGGACCAGATTTTTTGTACCAAGCCCAGAGTTAGTCTCCGCAGGCGATCCGTGAGTTGCGCGATCTCACGCATTCGCGGATCACGCTCTTGCGGGAGCGGCGCTATCGTCAACCGAATTCAGAAGGTGTGCTGAAAGACGCGAACATCAATCTTGCGTCTGTGGTCACCGACATCCTCGTTCCGCTGAAGAGCGGAACCGGGATAGGAAACCGGTCCGTATCCGCTACTTCGATCTGTCCAGCAACCCGATCAAACGTTGGGTTGGCATAACCTGCGGCACAGCTTGGCAAGCTGGCTTGTGTCGAGTGGCGCCGATGTCAAGACGGTCTCGTTTATGCCTCGGCACAGCAACATTCGAACCACCTGGAATCTACAGCCATGCTGTCGATTCCAATTGGCGGCTCAGGGGGAGTTCTTGGATACCTTGCTGTTCAGTGAATCAGTGCAATAGCGGAACGAAAAGCGGAATGGGAAAGGGCAGGGAAGCGGCAGGACCTTCGTATGTGATTGAAGCAAATGGTAGGCACGAGGAGACTCGAACTCCTGACCTCTACCGTGTCAAAGGCCGTATCTTATTTACTTACAACAACTTAAAGGTTGCTGGAGACCGCCAATGAACGCGGAAATACGCGGAAGCCGATAATTTTACAGGTGAGATTACAGGTGAGAAATTTGTCATTTGTGAGGGGCTAAGGCTCTCTTGAAAATACGGCTCAACAATCTTTTTCACAAGGCCTGCGAAGAATGGCCCGGTATTTTCAAGCCGGGCGAGGATATCGAGTTAGCAAAGCGGCACCTCCAGGTATGCGCTGGACCCCTCGAAGGTGTGCGACTCTTAGGATCGAATCTGCGCATCATGGATGATGCTTTCGAGTACAGCTGCCAAGATCTTTGAAGCCTTGTCCGGAATGGAACTGGCCCTCGCGATCTTGGTCGCTGCTACGGGTATTCTACTTCTCCCTCAGGCGTCAAAGAGAATCGTGAAGTAGGAATGAAGGTCGGCCCAATTCCGATAAATGCATCATTGCTTCGAAAGGGTGCGCGATACTGAATCGATTGTGGTCCGTTGCCATTGAGACTCCAATGTTTCGAAGAGCCATCGTTGTACTCATAGCTTCCTTCGGTGAGCCAATTCAATCCTAAGTGAAAAGGAACAGACGCATTAACTCCAACGCCTGAGATCCAGCCGTGTTCGCTGTCCTGCGTACCGCTTCCGCTGTTCGTATATTCGCGATAGGCGATAAGAGACGGTGCAAAGGAAATTCCGACTTCCCTATTCGCCCTTACGATAGCTGAATTGGTGTCTTGACAAGGAGATGAAATGCAAGAAATTGGAAGGCAGAGAGGTAGAACAAACAGGACTCGACGCCGCATACATCACGCTCCAAAGGGCATGTCACCTTGATTCTATAGTTGCCTAAGGGTGAATTGCGAGTTTCATCGTTAAAGGCTCCTTGCCGGGACGAGCAAAATGTCTCTAGCTTTACTTCCTCACCACAAGTCATTCTTGGCGGGGACTTAATACCTAGTCCGCTGACGGCTCAAGCTCCTTGAAAAGCTGCGTAACTTTTCCTGGTTGTAGTGCCCAGCGATATGCCGGATGTATCTCCCAGTCATATACGCTTTCCCCATTTGGGGATCAAATAGTCGTCCAAATTGTGGCGGAAGAGGTACTGCGTAGTGAATGCGAACCGGGGAAGTTCATGAGCAATGTAGCTCACGGCAATTTCGCGGAGGTCGGCGCCGTTTTGTGCTCCGGGTCGTTGACGAGTTGACGCAGATGTAGACGTTCGACTTCTCTCCATGCGCTGGACTTCGTTTTGCCGGGAAAAGCCTCCCCATTTCGAACGGCGGGTTCACTCCCCAGTGACCGAGGGTGTTCCCGCCGTCACAATCAGAGTGCCTTGATGCGGTATAGGACGACTCCGTGCGATGGGACAGTAGCACTGATGTCGCCGCCTGATTTAGCCTTCTTGCCTGTCCACAGATCCTCCAGCGAATAGCCGTGCTCATTCTTGGTTAGGCCGACGGCGGATGCCCCAATTGAGACCTTCGCCGCCTTCTCCCCTGTGTTGAACAAGCCGACGATCGCGTCCCCATTCGGTTGCGTCTTGGCGAACACCTGTTGGTTGCCGTTGTTGAGGACTCTTTTCGCGGCGATTGCATCCTGGTCAACAGCAAGGACCGCGGTGTTTTTGAGGTATTTGAGATCCTGCGGGTCGAGGTGCGTAAGATCGACGCCGAGAATAATCGGCGCCGCTCCAAGCGACCAAAGGCTCAACTGAGTCTGACGCTCGACTGGAGTGAGTCCGTCATTCCGGCCATTACCTATCTCGACGGAGTCATAGTCGTTGAAGCCTCCGGGACCGGCATACGGCTGCCACTTGGCAACATAGTCGAAGCGCTTCACAATATCCGCCCAGCTGGTTAGCGGATAGCTGCTTTCACCCTTCTCGCAGCGATAGCATTCGAGGTCGGGCGCGAACTCCCATTGATTCGCGTACTTCATCAGGACCGGCGCGATGGCTGTGGTGTAGCCCCCCTGTGTGACGTCAAGGATCATCGGCCGCCCGCTCTGCCGTATTGCTTTCGACCATGCCTTGATGTCAGGGACGTTGGCGTTGTGCATGCCGTCTATTTTGATGTAATCGACCCCCCATGCTGCGAACATGTCCGCCCATGAATTGATGTACTCCTGAGCGCCGGGCTTGTCGAAGTCAATCTTGACCATGCCTTTGCAGTTGTAGTTGCTCTGCCTGACGGACGGTACCGCGATCTGGGCGGCGGTGTATGACGTGCCCTTAATCGACGTCTTCTTGCTGACTGCCTGCATGGAAATACCCGGCGTAACGTAGATTCCGAACTTCATCCCGGCGCCGTGGAGGTGGTCGGCAAGCACCTTTATGCCATCCGTATTACCCTGGGGCGGGAATCTCGATGGGTCTGTGATCCAACGGCCATACTGATCGACATTTGGACCCTGACTGCCCGGGCATTGGTACCAGAAGTCGTCGAGGTTAATGTATTTGTAACCGAGGTCCTGCAAGCCAGAATCCTTGAGCGCGGCCGCCTGGGCTTTTACTTTCGAGGCTGTGGGGCCCTTGCGGAGGAAGCTCCAGGTACTCCAGCCGAGCACGGGTGTGCGACCGATGCCGTTATCTTCGGCCCTGGCATTCTGCAGGCCGAATGTAAGGATCCCGCCTACCAACAACACGGCCACCAACGCAGCCGTTATGGTATGTATCGATTTCTTCATGAACCCTTCCTTTTCCCAGCCAATATGCCTACATGCTCCTAAAACATAACAAT
The DNA here is from genome assembly GCA_963817855.1 of uncultured Acidobacteriota bacterium. Taxonomy (GTDB): domain Bacteria; phylum Acidobacteriota; class Terriglobia; order Terriglobales; family Acidobacteriaceae; genus JAKAAZ01. The sequence goes on from CAWFQA010000001.1 coordinate 1,887,562, forward strand.
AAGATACTTCGGACAGGGTTGCCCGAGTAAAAATTCGGATTTGGCTGCGCGGATCTTTCTCTTTTGTTCCGAGCGCGAGCCCTCGCGGAAGAGCATATATCCATTCCGCTAAATAAGCGACTTCGGCGTTCGACTCTCAATCTTGCTCGGATTCCCTACTTACGCATGCCTCAAGATTCTTATTGACATCGTCTAAAACGTAACGTATGAAGGATGTCGTCCCATCGCGACCGTAACGACACGCTAGTTATCGAAATGTTTGTGTTGTTACACGCGATGTCACGAGATGCTGTATTTAAGGAATCCGAACAAGAATTCCGTCGGAGGTGACGAGCGTGCCCGTCGTCATCCAAAAGCAGCGGCAATAGTTTGAACCAGTTGCAGAGGCTAAATTGATGATCAAGAAAGTATTCGTCGCCACAAGGGCTTTAGCTCTGTGCGTGACGTTGGCGCTTTTCGCTGTCGTGGGGCTGTGCTACGGACAGAACACAGACGCCTCACTGAACGGAACCGTGACGGATACGACCAAAGCCGCGATTCCGGGTGCAACTTTAACGTTGACCAACGAGGCGACCGGAATCAGCCGAACGGCGACGACCGACGCTACCGGCGGATATAACATCACGACCATCAACCCGGGCAAGTACGACCTGACAGTGAGCGCACCGGGATTCAAAACCACAATCAATAGAGGGATTGAGCTCACTATCAGTCAAATTGGGCGCGTGAACGCTGAGCTTTCGCTTGGCCAAACGCACCAAACGGTGACGGTTACGGCCGGAGCTTCAGCCATTAACTTCACCGACGCGACATTGGGCGGCGGAATTGCGCCGGAGACGCTGCAGAATTTTCCTTTGATGGTATCGGGGGCACCGCGTTCGTCGGCGACCGTGGCACTTATGCTGCCTGGCGTGACCACCGGCGCCAGCGGTAACGCTTATAACGCGCAAATCAACGGCGGCCTGGTCAGCGGGGATGAGGCGCTGGTGGATGGCGCCACCGCGATGGAAGGCTTCATGAACCAGAGCGGCATGGTGAGTCTGGAGACCGACTTTGGCATGTCGCCTGACATCACCAGCGAGGTTACGGTTCTGACGGCCGATTATCCGGCGCAGTATGGCAACACCACCTCTGGACAGATCATCATTCAGACGCGGTCCGGTGGCAGTCAATTCCACGGATCGGCGTACGACTACCTGAGCAATCGGGCGTTGAATGCGTTTCAGTATGGCGCGCCCGTCGGGGTGTCGAAGCCGGAAGACACGCAGAACGACTATGGCGCGAATATCGGTGGTCCGATCGTTAAGGGCCCGTTTATGAAGGGTTACTTTTATTTCAGTTGGGAGGGATTTAAGGAGGCAGGCGGTGCAAACTCAGCCACTCTGACGATACCTTCGCTGAATGACCGCGCGGGAAACTTCGGCGGTGCGGGCACTCAACTCTACTATCCGGCCGACCTCGTGAAATACGGCGCGGACGCGGGCCAGCCGATCGACTATAACGGCCAGATGAACCAGATCAATCCTCTCTATGAGGATCCGGTTGCCAAAGCATGGATGGCCGAGTTGCCGACACCGACGAGCGGCGGCGAGACAAATAACTACTTCATCCCCAAGTCCGGGCAGGGATCGCTGACGAACAGCGAGAACGTATACTTCGGCCGTGTTGATTTTAATGTTGGCCGCAAGGACCATTTGTATTACAGCACCTGGTGGCAGTACACCGGGGTGAATTCAGAGAGTGACCTGCCGGTTGCCATCTCGACGGCCCAGCCAGCGGATCCGGAGAACGCGAACATCGAGCGCCTGAACTGGGAGCACAGCTTTTCAGACACGATGAACAATCACGCGACAGTTGGGTACCTGAACCGCAATGAAGGCTACTTTGCACTCAACGGTAAAGCGGATTTGCCGACAGTGTCAGGCACGGCCGACGCCAGCTTTCTGCCGACGTTTACCATAGACGGCTATACCCAGTTGGGCAACCCCGCCGGTCCCAACGCGGCCGCGACGCTCACCACTCGCGGAACCTGGGCGTTCAACGACGTTTTCACCAAGGTGGCCGGGACTCACACGATCACGGCCGGGTTTCAGTGGCATCTCGCCGGCACCACCATTAGAAACGGCTTCAATCAGGGGGGAAGTTTCGAATTCGGCCAGGACACGACCGGCAATCAAAACTGCCCTCCTGCTGCGCCGTGTCCCGGCAGTGGCGCAGCCACCTTTTATCTGGGCGCGGTCAGTAGCGGCAATGTCAACTATTACAACGTTCTCGCCGCGTATCCGCGGCAGGACGGCTGGGCTGCCTTCGCCGGCGACACTTGGCGCTTGAACCCGAAGCTGACGCTGAACTACAGCCTGCGGTGGGACTACATCACCCCATTTCGCGAGAAGTACAACAATTTTTCCTTCTTCGATCCGAACGGGTTGAACCCGGGCGCGGTGACCAGCGGGGGGCAGGAGTTGCCCGGACGGCTGGCTTTTGCCGGGTCGGGATTTGGCGCGGCGAGCTATGGCGCACGATATCCCGAAATTCCGTTCAGGGACGCTCTCTCTCCGCGTGTGGGCTTTGCCTACGCGATCAATCCGACGACCGTCGTTCGTGCCGGGTACGGCATCTTTTTCGGCCAGGCGTTCTATCCAGGCTGGAATGCCGGCTTGGGCCAGGATGGTTTCAACAAAAACTACACCGTGAGCGAGACGCCGAGTAATGGTCTCCAGGTTCCCGCGCTGTATCTGAACACCGGCATTAACCCGGCGAACGTGGGACCCACGAAGGATATCTCCGCGAGCTTCGACAACGGACAAACTCCGTCGGTCTACCGGCCCCTGGATGGCAACCGGAGACCGTATTCTGCCCAGTGGAACCTCACCGTCGGCAAGCAATTCCATGAGGTCGCGGTCACCATGTCGTATGTGGGCACGAAGGGCACCCACCTTCCGTCGGCGCTGAGTCCGCTCAACGTGCTCAATCCGGATGACCAGGCGATCTCTGCGATCGGTCCGGATTTGAGCGTCAACTATAGCTCGCCCGGCGGACCGGCTACATTTGCTAAATATGGTGTATCTGTGCCCTATGTCGGATGGGTCAATCAGATGACGGGATGCGCTCCGACGATTGGACAGGCGCTTGTGCCCTATCCGCAATACTGCGGTACGCTTCAGGGATTGAACGAGGGGCATGGCAACTCGATTTATAACTCGTTTCAGACTCAGGTGGAGCGGCGCTTCCGCCAGGGGCTGTACCTGCTCGCCTCCTTGACGGTGTCGAAGATGTACACGAATGCCACGTATTCAACTCAATCGGTGCAAGACCGCAGCGGCAGTAATAATGGCAGCTTCTCGCCCTTCCACCCAGAACGTGAATGGGCGCTGTCTCCAACAAACGTGCCGATAGCGTTTCAACTCTCATCGGTTTACAACCTTCCGTTTGGACGCAATCAGAGATTCCTCAATTCTTCTGGAAGGCTGCTGAATGCAGTGGTCGGCGGATGGCAGGTCAGCCCACTCTACCGTTACGAGTACGGGACACCCCTGTCGTTCCAATCGTCCTCATGTCCAACCGCCAGCCTGGCTCCATATTTCCGCGAATCATGTGCGCCCGGTATCCTCCCCGGTCAATTGCCTCTCCTGCACGGGCGCAATGGTTTCAATCCGGCGAAAACAAACGGGCAATACCTGAATCCGCGGGCGTTTGAGAGTAACTTTTCCACCTTCGGCTACACCGGATATGGAAAGTCGGTTTCGACGGTATATGGGCCGGCGTACCAGGATGTGGACCTTGCCTTTGCCAAGAACGTGAAGATTTCTGGGCGTGTGGACTTTAAATTCACAGCCAACTTCTTCAACCTACTTAACAACCACTACTTTGTTACGCAAGGGAATGGACCGGGCTCCGCATTCAACACTGACGTGGCCGCTCCCGGTAATTCGTTCGGGCAGTGGAACGGTACCGTCAGCAACCCGCGCAACATTCAGGTGGCAGGACGCATCTCGTTCTGACCGTGTCTTGTTATGTCCCTCCGTGGAACCGTTCGCGCCCGGGTGCAAATCCGACCGCGACGGTTCCAGACTTTTTTGACGCAGGGAATTGCGTCGACTCGAATCGTCAGCAGGTCAGGGGTGCGAGGGCGCGGGAGGTGTAGCACCGTCCGTCGGGGGGTGGGAGTGAATCCGAAGATAGGTATCTACTTCCCGCTTTGAGGCGGCCGCATCGCCAAGCCTTCGGTAGATGCGGGCCAGCGCGTAATGTGGCTCGGCATAGCCGGGGTCGAGGCGGGCTGCAGCCTGAAACTGGCTGAGGGCGTCATCCGTCCGTCCGTCCTCCAGGAGGATGTTGCCCAACTGGAAGTGGGCGATGGCAAGATTCGGGTCCAGGCGAATGGCTTCGAGCAGATGAGCCTCGGCCTTGCTCCGCTGATTGAGGGAGCGCTCAGTGACAGCAAGGTTCAGGTAAGGCCACGCATCGGGATGACCGGATTTTAGATTCAAATCAATCGCCTTCTGATAGTTCACAATGGCGAGGTGATTCAGGCGCTGCCGGTAATAACAAAGACCAAGATTGTTATAGGCCTGAGCCATGTCCGGGGCGAGTTGGATCGCTCTCTGGAATTGCAGCATCGCATCATCGTAGTGATCAGCATCGTAATCCAGCCGACCGAGCCAGTAGGGGTAGAGCGCGTCTTTGCCGTTCTTCCCGGCAAGCGCTTGAATCTGTCTTCGCGCCCAATCCGGGTGTCCCATGCGGATGTAGGCCATGGCCAGCGAGAAGTCGAGCGTAGGCGGCAGTGGGGCGATCGTTTTTGCTTTGTTCCAGGCGATGGCCGCTTGCCAGGCGTCGTGATCGAGAAAGTAGACTCCGCCGAGGAATTGGAGCAGGCGGGCGGCCTTCGGCGAATGCGGATCGCGGTGAATCTCTGCCAGGAGCGACCGTTCCGCCGCGATGTAGTCGTGGGACTTGAGAGCCTGTTGCAACTGCGACGCAGTGGCGGGCGGGAGTCCCAGCGCATCGACCTTGGAAAAAGTCTTTGTTGTTTGGGCGGTATGGGTGGAAGCGTTAGCTCTCAGCGCAAAAGGCTCCAGGATGCATAGCGCGAGCACACATTGGGCAAAAATCAAGCGGCTTTGTGGAGAGAGGATCATCGGTAACGCTGGTATAGAGGCAAGTATAATTGAGCCCAGCATGGCGGAGGACTGTCGACGAGGGTCGAGGCTGGAGCGAGCGTGCAGGCCATGCCGGTCCCTTCGTTTGGGTGTTCCGATGCAGATTCTGCCCGCAGCGATCTTCGGATGCATGCTGCTTGCTCCACAACTCCAACTTCGCGCGCAGCCAGCGGCGGTTTCCTATCGCCAGACGATGGCGCAGATCCAGCAGCAAATTGAACAAGGCCGCCTGAACGACGCGCGAACGCTGATCAGCGCGGCGCTGAAACGTTTCCCCTCTGATGCGGGCCTTGAGAACCTGTTGGGGGTTGTCGAGGCCGAGCAGGGCGAGAGGGAGCTTGCCCGGCAAGCATTTTCCGCGGCCATTGAACACAATCCGAAGCTCGTCGGCGCCTATTTGAACTTAGGACGCATTGAGATGCAGGAGGCAGGCAGCCATGCCGGGCCGCGGACCGAGGCGCTGCAACTCTACCAGAAGGTGTTGCGCATGGATCCGGCGAATGCGGAAGCCAACTTTCAGGCGGCAACGCTGCTGATGTGGGACGGGAAATATGCGTCATCACTAGCGCATCTTGCCAAAACCGGTGCTGCGATGCACGGCCAGGTACACGTCGAAGCGCTGAGATGTGCGGATGAGGCGGGCCTCGGACATACGGCGGCAACGAATCGCGCCGCAGATGCGATGGTGGCCAACCCGAAGCTTAGCGAGCGGGATGCGGTGTTTGTTCTGCCCGAATTGCGCGCGGCCCGGCGTGGAGACCTGATCGACACCATATTTACTGCGGCGAACGCAAGGGCGCCGCTGTCAGCTTACGGGCTGCGCGTGCTTGGTCTGGCGAAAGAAGCGGAGGGGAAGCCGGCGGAGGCAACGGCAGTGCTTGAACGAGCATTTGCGCTGGATGATACGAAGGTTGCGCCGCTGGTGGACCTGACGCGCATTGCGCTCGCAGGCAAGCAGTACAAGCAGGCATTGGGCTACCTGGCACATGCTCGCGCGCTCCAGCCCAATGACGCGGCGCTCGCTTATGAGTACGGCCGGATTTGCCTGAAGTTAAACCTCTTGGGCGAGGCGCACCGGGCGATGGGCGAGGCCGTCAAGCTGGATCCGGACTCGCCCGAGTACAACTTTGCGCTGGGAGTCGTGTCCTCATACGCGCAGGACGCCTCGGCGGGTTTGCCGTATCTGAAAAAATATCATCAGATGCATCCCGGCGATCCGGAGGGCATCCTGGCCCTGGGGACAGCGTATTTCCGCGACGATGATTACGTCAACGCGACGCTGTGGCTGAAGCAAGCTGCGAAGACCGCGAGCACCGCCGCCTCGTCGCATTATTATTTGGGCTGCATCCTTCGCCAACAAGGGCAGTACGACAAAGCGCTGGCGCAGTTAGAACAGGCCGCGACGTTGCAACCGGACAATGCCGCTGTCTTTGCTGAACTGGGGCAAACGTATGTGCGGATGCGCAAGTATCCTGAGGCGCAAAATCAACTTCAGCATGCGCTCACGCTGGACACGAGCAACTATGTTGCCAACTTCGCGCTCATGCAACTCTATACGCAGACACGCGACCCGAGGCTCGGTGCGCAGCAAAAGCGGTTCGGCGAGATCAAGAAAAATAATCAGGAGCAGTACCGCGAGAAGATGCGGGTGATTGAAGCCCGTCCCCAGGTGGAACTGAAGGACAAGTAGACGACTGCAGAAATGGATGTTTTGGATGGTACGAGGTCAATTTTCTCTGAGACCTTGATTCAAGGCCGCGCTTTGCTCCGTACCGTGTTCCAGGAATCTGTCGAGTTGCCGGATGAGAGGGAATGAAGTTGTGAGCACCGTATCGAGAAGAAGTTTGCTCGCCATGATGGCATCCTATGCGCCCGGTATGCTGCTGCCGCGTGGGTTGGGGGCTGTAGCACCCAAGTCGCCAAAGCCATTCTTCGTGCCGGTCCCTGCCTCCCGCTCCGGTATTACGTGGCAGCACACCAGCGGCCGGTCACCGAATTACTATCTTCCGGAGACCACTGGCGCCGGGTGCGCGTTTCTCGATTATGACAACGACGGGTGGATGGACATCTACTTGGTCAACAGCGGCGCGTGCGATTTCTACACGCCGAAGACCCCACTGCGCAACGCGCTCTACCGGAACAATCGGGACGGCACCTTCACTGATGTTACGGAAAAGGCTGGAGTCGCGGGCGGCGGCTACGGGATGGGTGTTGCGGTCGGCGACTACGATGGCGATGGCTTGCCGGATATGTTTGTGACCGGCTACAACCGCTATTTTTTGTATCACAATAATGGAGACGGCACCTTCACTGACGTGACGAAGAAGGCTGGCCTTCATCTCGGCGGCTGGTCAACAAGCGCGGCTTGGTTTGACTACGACAATGATGGTCGTCTCGATCTCTACGTCTGCCAGTTCGTCAAATATAACCGCGAGATGAACAAGTTTTGCGGCGATGCGGTGACCAGCGAGCGCCACTACTGCATCCCCAGCATCTATCCATCTTCACGCAGTTGGCTGTTTCACAACAACGGCGACGGAACGTTTACCGATGTTTCGGAGGCGAGCGGCATTGCAGGATCGCTCGGCAAGGGCTGGGGCGTTGTAGCCACGGACATCAATAATGACGGCTGGATGGACCTGTTCGTCGCTAACGACACAGTCGAGAATTTTCTGTTCGTGAATAACCACGGCAAGTTTATCGAGCAAGGGCTGCAGGCAGGAGTGGCTTACGGCCAGGACGGTCAGGTGCGCTCTGGCATGGGTGTGGCTTCGGCGGACTTCGACCAGGATGGGTGGATGGATTTGTTTGTAACGAACATCGACCATCAAATGTACTCGCTTTATCGCAATAATCACGACGGTACATTTGACGAAATGGCGACGCGGACGGTGCTCGGGCAATTGACTCGCGAGATGAGCGGCTGGGGCGTGCATTTTTTCGATTATGACAACGACGGTAATCTGGACTTCATCATCGCTAATGGGCACCCCGACGATCAGATTGCGCTCATCTCGCCTACTGTGACCTACCGCGAGCCGCTGCTCCTATTCCATTACGATGGCAAGACGCTCGAAAATAGAAGCGATTCCGCCGGTCCGGTGTTTCAGAAAAATTTTGCCGCACGCGGTCTTGCGCTGGGCGACTTTGACAATGATGGCGCAGTAGACGTGCTGATCGCTATCAATGATGGGGCGCCACTGCTTTTGCGTAATCAGGCTGCGCGCGGCCGTAACTGGCTTGGCATCCATCTGGTAGGCAAGACGTGCAATCGGGACGCAATCGGCGCGCGTGTGAGTTGGGTGGCCGACAGAGTGGAGCGGCACCGGATGAAGACCGGCGGCGGCAGTTTTCTTTCCAGCTCCGATCCGCGCATGGTGCTGGGTCTTGGCGCAAATCCTGTGCTTGACCGGCTGGAAATTCACTGGCCCCTACCGAGCAAGCGGGTCGACGTGCTTACAAAGTTGCCGGTCAATCGCTACATCACCATTGAAGAAGGTCGTGGCATTGTTGCTTCGTAACCGAACGGCAGTGTGTTCGTACCAGGCCGCAATCCTTGCTGCGATGTATCTGCCGCAAAGATAGCGATGACAGTGACCCCCGCTTCAGAGCATTGACCTCATCCGCGGCGATCTGAATTTTCGTACGTCTGTGGCAGCAACTGGCTCAAGATTCGATGAATTATGTGGAGTGTCGGTATTCGCGTGCCAAGATTCGTGCGTAATCTGGGGAAAAGGTCTAATCAACCCGGCGAAACAGACCTTCATCGACCAGTCGTTCCGACCCTTGATTTCCAGCGCTCTCGAGGGCGCGGTGGGTTCCGATGATTGCTAAGGAGATGCGCGTTTATGAGGAGTGAGCCCAATAGAGACGCGACCCCTGTTCAATGAGTGCATTGGCCTGTTATCGCTAACTGAAATGTCACTCTCATTTACACTTCATCATGTGCTCAATCCCCTTATTGAGATTATCCGATTGTCATGGTGTTCTCCTGCTTCACCTTGACTCGACGGATGGTAAGTTTTCCGATGTTGATCGAACTTTGGATGAAGAAGTCGACTTCGTGGTGCGCGTCGCGAATCGTGTGCTCCAGGCAACGCTGCGAAAACATCCTGGACTTTTCCCTCAAAAACGAGAGCCGATTTATGGGCCGGGTGATGAGGACACTGCCCTAAATGGGGGAGACCATATAAGATTGCCACCTGCATCAAGCTGGTGTTTTTCTCTCGATTGGTGCCAGCCAGCCGAGTGTCGTTAAGCTGCGTTGAGGTCACACCCTTATTCGGTCAAAAAATAAAAGCACAATCAGGGCACACTTACTTTCTGAGTGCGCTCCCAATGTGCCTTGTTCGTCCCTATCGTTCCCTACTAAATCTTTATATTCAAAGGTTTAGCCAGACTTGACACAGGCCGTATCTTATTTACTTACAACAACTTAAAGGTTGCTGGAGACTGCCTAATAACGCGGAAATACGCGGAAGCCGATAATTTTACAGGTGAGATTACAGGTGAGAAATTTGTCGTTGCGGAGAGAGCCACGGATCCCTGTCGCAGCTTCCGGTAACCGCACACAAGGGATCAGCGGGCGGCATGCTGCCGCCCGCTATTGCTTTAGGTAAGCTGAACTTCGAGAACACCAGCGGCCTCATCAACTGCTGCAATCACTTCGTGCAAGAAGGCGTTGCGATCGGGAGAAGGCGCGACATCTGGAATGGGTGCGGCACGATCATGAATGTTATTGTCGATAATCTCTGCGCGACTGAACGTCGACCCATACCTCCATACTTGTAAGCCTGTTGCCCTTCTTCGTCCTACCATGAGAGTGCCATCTACTATTGCACAAGGTACTGTGGCATGAATTTTCCAAAAGTATCTCGGATGGACTGCCATGCATCGCTAAATTCTCCTTCCTTTTTCGGACGCTGTTGATCGATGGCGCGATGTCAGCCTTTCTCTGTATACTTGGCGCCTAATTCTGAGTACTACGCCGGTTGCTCAATTCCGATTCTGGAGTTCTTATGCAAATCACCGATAAACGGCCACGAATGATCGCGAACGGCTGGATCCAGGCGGCAGGCATCGTTCTGATTATCGGCTTCTTCATCATGGGAGTCCTCACGTACTACACCTATAGTGACGAGCCGCCCATTCCTCAGGTCGTCAAGGATGCGAATGGCGCGGTCCTCTTCACTCGCGCCGACATCCTGGCAGGTCAGGGCATCTTTCTCGGAAATGGTCTGATGGAATACGGCTCGATCTTTGGCCATGGCGCTTATCTCGGGCCTGATTTCACCGCCGAGTATCTCCACCGCGCGGCCCTCTCCAGTATGGACTTCTATGACAAAGCAAATCCAGATACAGCGAGAACCCGCGTCATACAGGATTTCAAGACGAACCGGTATGAGAAGGCGACCGGCACACTGATCTACACGGATGCGCAATCTCGTGCCTTCAAGGAATGCCAGGCCTACTATGCGTCGTTCTTCGGCGCGCCCACGACGAGGTTTGGTCTTCGTCCGAATGCGATCCGCGATCCGGAACAGATTCGCAAGCTGACGGCCTTCTTCAGCTGGACTGCCTGGGCAGCTTCGACGGCGCGGCCCGGTCACACATATTCCTATACGAACAACTGGCCTCCGGAGCCGCTGGTTAGCAATCACGTCACGGCGGATGCCATCGTGTGGAGTATGCTCTCGCTCGCCGCGTTGCTGGGCGGTACCGGTTTGCTGCTGGCCACCTTCGGACGCTGGAACCTTCTTGGATGGCATGGACGAGAACAGCAGAGCATGTCGTTCCGCGCTCCGGACGAGGTGTCGCTGACTCCGGCTCAAAACGCATGCGCATGGTTCTTCTTTGTGATGGCTGCGCTGTTCCTGGTTCAGACTCTGCTCGGTGGCGCTTCAGAACACTACCGTGCGGACTTGCAAAGCTTCTTCGGAATCGACCTTGGTCGACTCCTGCCATTCAATATCGTACGAACATGGCACGTGCAGTTATCGATCTTCTGGGTTTCCACTTCCTTCCTTGCGGCAGGCATCTTCCTGGCACCGATGATTGCTGGACGGGAACCGCGAGGGCAAAAGGCGCTTGCATATGGCTTGCTGGGTGCGCTGGTTATTGTCGTGGTCGGAAGTCTGCTGGGAGAGTTTGCCGGCATTCAGGGGCTGATCCATAACGCCTGGTTTGGCGACCAGGGCTTTGAATATCTCGACCTGGGCCGGGTGGGCAGATTCTTTTGACCATCGGATTATTTTTCTGGGTCGTGATTCTGTACCGGGGGCTGCGCGGCCGACTCAACTCCGAACACGTGGGAAACATGCCATGGCTGTTCTTCTTTTCGGCGCTGTCCATTCCGGCCTTTTATGGCGTCGGACTGCTGGCCAACGGCGCGGAAAACTTCACGACGACGGATTTCTGGCGGTTCTGGGTTGTCCACCTCTGGGTGGAAGACTTTCTTGAGCTGTTCACTACCATTCTGGTCGCATACATCTTCGTGTTGCTGGGAGTTGTTCACGAGCGCACCGCGCTGAGAATGATTTATCTCGACGTCATTTTGTACTCTGCGGGCGGCATTGTAGGCACCATGCATCATGTGTACTTCTCGGGCGAACCGGCGCTTCACATGGCCTTGGGGGCCTTCTTTTCCGCAGCCGAAGTGATCCCGCTGACGTTTCTGACTGTGGAAGCGTGGAGTTTCCTGCAGCTGGGAACCGTCCAGGAGGCAAAGTCCGCGACTCCGTTTCCACACTATTGGGCGGTGATGTTCCTGGCAGCGGTGGGCTTCTGGAACTTTCTTGGGGCAGGAGTCTTCGGTTTCCTTATCAACCTGCCTATTGTCTCCTACTACGAAATCGGTACTGCTCTGACTGCGAATCACGCCCATGCGGCGATGATGGGAGTGTATGGAATGCTGGCGGTCCGGTTAGCCCTCTTTTGCCTGCGCTACATCATTCCGCAAAAGCATTGGTCGGATAAAGCGGCGCGCATCAGCTTCTGGTCGCTGAACCTCGGTCTGGCATGGATGGTCTTCGCCACTCTTTTTCCGTTGGGAATTCTACAGCTCTATCACTCCATCAGCGTTAGTTACTATGATGCCCGCACGCTCAACTACATCGGCAACCATGCCAACTCCGTACTGGAATGGCTGCGGATGCCTGGTGATATCGTCTTCATCGTCGGAGGCACGCTTCCTATTCTCTATCTTTCGCTGTTGGGAATTCGCTACATGAAGAAAGGAAGCTCGACAGAGGAGCCGATAGAAATTCTTTTTACTGACGTCGTTGCGCAGCCGAAGGAGCGCTAGCTGTGCCCCGCGTATCGCTCGAGTTTATTCTCATGCTGGGATACGCTATCTCTCTGGCTTCCATCGCTCTTCTACTGGAGTTGGTGGCCCGTCACGCGCATCGCCGCTCATTGAGTATCAGCACAGTTGGATTCACCTATCATCCCGACCGGGATATCTGGCGATGTCCGGAGGAGCAACACCTCTTTCCTGTTTTTGCCGATACCGCGAAGGGAACAGTGGTCTATCGGGCGCCCGCTTCTGCCTGCAACACTTGCAGAAGCAAGCCTGGGTGCACCGATTCCGACAAAGGACGCGAGATCGAGCGCAAGAATGCGAGCGGACTGCAATTTGGAATGCAACGATTCCATCGCGCTATGTCGCTTACGTTGCTTGCTTTGGCGAATCTGGTTCTGATTGTCGAAATCTTTCGCACCAACGGCGTCTATCCGCGCTTATTGCTCGCTGCCGTCCTGGTCCTTTTCTGTCTGATAATCCGGCAGCTGTCCGCGGATCTCTTCCCGGAATCCCAGGCATCGTAAGCCTTAAATCGATAGAAAAAAATAAGAATCGATTCCCGTAATCACTTAAGAGGATTGGCAAACGCACCGTCCCGGAATATGGTCCCCCATGGAGATTGAGGTTTCGGATAAGAAGATTCATGATTCATCTTTACAAGAATCAGCCCAGTCTTCCCCGGAGACCTCGCGCTTCGGCAGACCACCGAAACACACGCAGTTTCGTCACTCCTGAGACACGTTCATGAGGTCTTTGGATCGCCCCGTGCGAAAGACTAGGTGCCGTAGCCGCGATGCGGCATATCGTGCAACTGCCGATCACTTGGCCAGGAGATAGTAAGAAGAAATCCTGATTCTTCCATGGCTTCAACGCTATGCTTGATCGAAGCGCCAAGGGTAAAGAGGTTTCCGACCTGGAGGTCATATACATGTCCCTGCGTGCTGTAACGGATACGTCCCTTGAGCATGTAGAGAGAGCTTGTGCCATCGGCGTGATGTTCTTTGATCTGCGCTGCGGCTTCCATCGAGATTAGAACGACTCGAAAATCCGGCTTCTTGAATAGCGTCCGAGAGTAGATACCCGAAGCCCAGGGCTTCTGCTGCTCGGCCTCAGCGATCTCGTTGAGTAGATCGAACTGCGCAAGGTCGGCGATCATCGTTCCATCGTCGTTTGAACCAGGAATAGGCATGGAGAAATTCCTCGTTGGTGCGATTATTCTTTCGCCAGGCGTGCGGCTGCTCGCTTGAAGAAAGGTAGCAAGACCACCGCTTCATTGTGCTCAGTATCCTTGGCTCCATAGATCAGCGTCATAGTGGAATGTTTATGGGCTGCGTTCACGACCCGAGCAATCGCATCTTCCCCCTCTGGAGTCTCTAGCTCGGCTTTGTATCGCCTACAGAATTCGAGCCATCGCCCCAGTGCGTGACCGAACCACTTCCTCAGTTCCGTGCTCGGCGAGATGTCCTTTGCCCACATATCCAAGCGCAGATCGGCTTTCTTCTTTCCGCGTGGCCAAAGCCGGTCGACCAGCACGCGAAAACCATCAGCGTTGTCGGGCTCTTCATACGCCCTCTTGAGTAAAACCTTCATCGTCGGAGCGACCCGTAGTAAGAATGACATACAAAGGTGCGCCATGCGATGTACAGAAGAGATCACTCCCCAGACACGCACCAGGTTCCCACCCTTAGACTGGGTCGCTCCTCCCAGACGATCCGACTCTCTTTCCCATATTGTCGACAATCAGGAAGTGATCCGGCGCAATCTGAGTTGATGCAAAATCGCCGAGTCACTCATAGAGTGGTGGGTTTAATGGAAGCTCGGCTTTGGGAAGTGATGGATTCTTCTTGAGGTGGGTTAGTGGAAAGCGAACGTTCATGGATCACAAGAAGTCGATTCTTACGAATCGTGCAGTCCTGTCGATAGCAATTTTTTACTTACCTTTGACCGTTTTCTGTCTTCGAATGCTTCACCGGCGATAGATGCCAGGCGTAAAGCGCTCGAAGTATCTCGTAACTCACTGAAACAACAATACATAGCCGCTTAATACTCTCACCGTGTCAAAGGCCGTATCTTATTTACCTACAACAACTTACAGGTTGCTGGAGACTGCCCAAGAACGCGGAAATACGCGGAAGCCGATAATTTTGCAGGTGAGATTACAGTGGAGTGCCCGGCATTTTTTGAACCAGTGAAGAAGAGACAAACTGGAACAAGAGGAGCTGGAAATGGCAGGAGGGAAGAAGCATACGGCGGAGCAGATAGTGAACCTGCTGCGGCAGGTTGAGGTTGGAGTAGCGAACGGGAAGACGTTGCCGCAAGCATGCAAGGAAGCGGAGATCGTGGAGCAGACCTACTACCGGTGGCGCAAGGAGTATGGCGGGTTGAAGGTGGATCAGGCTCGTCGGCTGAAGGAATCTGGAACAGGAGAACGCCAAGCTGAAGCGACTGGTCTCGGAGTTGAGCCTGGAGAAGCTGGTGTTGAAGGACATCGCCTCGGGAAACTTCTAAGCCCTGAACGACGGCGTTGTGCGGTGGATCATGCTCAGGAACAGGGCTTGAGTGAGCGCAGAGCGTGCCGGCTGGTGAAGCAGCCACGCGGTACGCAACGCTATCAGCTGACACAGCGCGAAACGAGGATCGACTCACGGGCCATCGTGGAGTTGGCCAGCAGTATGGACGCTACGGCTACCGCGGATCCGGCGCTGCTGAAGCGCGATGGATGGCAGGTTGGCAAAGATCGGGTAGAGCGGATCTGGCGTCGTGAAGGGCTGAAGGTTCCACAAAAACAAAAGCCGAGAAGGCGGTTGTGGCTCAACGACGGATCCTGCGTGCGGCTGCGTCCCCAGCACGCCAACCATGTCTGGTCGTATGACTTTGTCAGCGCGAAGACGTATGACGGAAGGACGGTGCGGATGTTGAATCTTATCGATGAGCACAGCCGGGAGTGCCTGATGATCCGAGCCGGAACGAAGGTGGAGTTCGGCCAAGGTGATCGAAGCGCTGGCCGACGTGATGGTGTTGAAGGGAGTGCCAGAGCATCTTCGCTCCGACAATGGCCCTGAGTTCGTCGCCCGGGATCTGCGGAAATGGCTTGCCGGCATAGGCGCGAGAACGGCTTACATCGAACCAGGGAGCCCATGGGAAAACGGCTACTGTGAAAGCTTCAACTCGAAGCTGCGGGACGAGTTTCTGAACGGTGAAATCTTCTACTCAATGAAAGAGATCAGGGTGCCGGCAGAGCGCTGGCGCGTTCACTACAACACCGTCCGGCCACACTCTTCGCTGGGCTACAAACCACCGGCACCAGAGGCCTGGATGGCAAACAGCTTGGGGTATGGAGAAGTGGAAACCGCTACGCGCTTCCCACTTCTCCACACCCCCGACTGCGACGGACTTACTAACTCATCCGTTGCGCTACACTAACAATCTCACTGGTACAAAACATCGGGCAGACCACAATGCCCCGGACATTCACGGTTCAGTCCTCACGCGGATTGCATTTTTATTTTCAGGATGCAGGTGACGTTTTACAGGCGTGAAATTATCGGGCTTCCGCGTAAGCCTTTGAAGAATATGGTAGGCACGAGGAGACTCGAACTCCTGACCTCTACCGTGTCAAGGTAGCGCTCTAACCAACTGAGCTACGCGCCTACAAGCGCTCCATCGATTCTAATGCCAGCACGGGGTGCGGGCAACCTGGGCCTGTAAATTCAGCAGTTGCGTTAGGATGAATCAGGGTCCTTAGCCATTCTTGCGCTGCGCCAGTTACGTGCTTTGCCGAATCAGTTGACGTTGCTTCGGCTCTCCATTGTGCCGTTCCTTGTTCTCTCCATTCTGGATGGCCACTTCCATCGCGCGTTTATTTTGATGGTGGTCGCCGGCGTCAGCGACGGATTAGATGGCACTCTGGCACGCCTCTTCCGTCAGAGGACAGAACTCGGTTCCTATCTGGATCCCATCGCCGACAAGATGTTGTTGAGTACGCTGTTCCTGGTGTTGACGCATGTCGGGCTGGTTGCCATGCGGGTCACGGTCATGGTATTCAGCCGCGACCTGGGCATCATTGTGATTTCCGCGCTGCTGTATGCCACAACAGGGACTCGCGATTTTCATCCCAGCTGGCTGGGAAAGGCAAATACCGTTGCCCAGATATTGGCGGTGTGCTCCGTCGTTCTGGCGCAGACGCGTCCGCAGTATTGGGTGCTGTGGACTCGTCATGCATCCCTGGAAGCGACGCTGTGGCTGACCGTATTTTCCGGATTCCATTATCTGTGGCGCAGCGGCCGACGACTGGGTTCGCCGATAGAAACCGAAGCCGGCTTGCGTGGCTAACGGAAGCTTTCTCTACATCAATATTTGTTGGAATTGGTCGCAACTCGAGTCGAGCGTAGGAGCACGCAGTGGTTTGGTGGCCCGCCAACTAGCGCGGACAACCCGACTATTCGTCCGATTCTTCGGTGCTCTCCAGGCTTTTCTCTTCAATGTCCATGTCGGTGAATTCGTGCGAGTCGAAGACTTCGCCGCATTCCAGACATTCCACAAATTCGGCATCTTCTTCGCGGGTGAGTACGCGAACGCGGGGGTGTTTGCAGGCTTCCATGGCTATATTTAGATGCGGGAGTCTTCCCGATTGCGCCAGTGTCCCGTATGTCGATGCAGTTTGTCAAAAGAAAATTTACCAATTTGCGCGAATTCACAAGCAGTTTAAGATCATGGAGCCAAAACGTCTCATCCGCTGAGCTCGCAACTGCGTGAATTGTTGTTCGGAGTAGCCCCTCTCCCAAATCTTCGATTGGCTCTTTTCACTCTGTCTGATGGAATATCAGACATCATGACTGATGCATATGAATCCTCGCGCTCGGTACGGTCTGACGCTGAAGTTGTGCTCCGCCAGCAGTTAGTCGCATCTTTCCACGATGTCCGCGTGCATGCCACGTTCGAGAAGATATTCAGCGGTATTCCGGCTAATCTGCGCAACGCGAAGCCAGATGGCCAATCGTTCACACTCTGGCGGCTGCTCGTGCATATCCGTTTGGGTGTCGTCGATTTTTTGGATGCCTGCAGAATTCCCGGTTACGTCGAACCGCCGGTGCCGGAAGGATTTTGGCCGGACGAACATGCAACTGCGGATGACGCTGCACTGGGAACGAGATCTGGCGGGATACCACGCCACCATGCGAGAATTTGAAGCGCTGCTTCTCGATCCGTTAACCGACCTGTTTTCGCCCATCCCAGGGAGCGACGGCCGTACAGTTCTGCGCCAGGCCTTAGGCTGCCTGGATCACAATGCCTACCACCTGGGGCAAGCCTTGCTGCTGCGGCGATTGTTAGGCATCTGGTCCGACTGACCGGAAAGAACGGCTGGCGCTGGGCGATATCTCTCAGAGCCGGCGCTTGCAACTCGGACTGAAAGAGTCCTATAATGGACTTGTTGGTGAAATGCCCGCGAAACGTCATTGCTATAAGCGCTTTTCGCAGGTCACGAGTGAAGATTCCATGCTGCGTCTCACCAAAAAATCGGACTATGCGCTGATAGCGCTGAAGCATCTTGCCGAGCATCCCGGCAATCCGACGCAGAGCGCCAAAGATATGGCGGATGCGTATCACATTCCTCCTCCGCTACTGGCTAAGATCCTGCAGACATTAGCTCGCTCCGGTCTGGTCGTTTCCCATGCCGGACTCCACGGCGGGTATTCTCTGGCCCGTCCGGCGAGCGAAATTACCGCGTTTGAGGTGATTCGCTCCATCGAGGGGCCGCTGTTCATTGCCTCCTGCACGACCAGCCATGGCGACTGCGATTTGTTGAGCTCCTGCATCGTGAAAGAGCCGCTGCGGAAGCTGAACGACACGATCCGCGATTTGTTGAACGATCTGCGCATCTCCGATCTCTGCGACGAATCTAAATTGGGAACCTCGGGATTTGCGCGCAGCATGCAAACAGGACCGTTAGTGACGCTGGGCCGCACGATGTCTCGCGCTTAAGGGAGAAGTATCACAGAGTTTTGTTGAACAGGGAGCCTCAATGAGTACCGTTCTAAGCGAACCGAAATTGCCCGCCGGAGTGAAGTTGCCGATCTATATGGATAACCATGCCACCACCCCGCTCGATCCGCGCGTGTTGGAGGCAATGCTTCCTTACTTCACCAATAAATTCGGAAACGCGGCGAGCCGCAACCACTCCTTCGGTTGGGAAGCGGAGAAGGCGGTTGACCTGGCCCGCGAACAGATTGCCAAGCTGATTGGAGCCACGGCGAAGGAAATTATTTTTACCTCCGGCGCTTCGGAGAGTGACAATCTGGCGATCAAGGGAATTGGTGAGATGTACCGCGAGCGCGGCAATCACATCATCACCCAGGTGACCGAACATAAGGCGGTGCTGGATACTTGCAAGCGGATGGAGAAGCAGGGTTACCGTGTCACGTATCTGCCGGTGAACGCCGATGGTTTGATTGAGATGGACGATTTGAAGCGCGCCATCGATGACAAGACGATCCTTGTCACCATCATGTTCGCCAATAATGAAATCGGCGTCATCCAGCCGATCGCGGAAATTGGCAAGCTCTGTCACGAGCGCGGCATCTTATTCCATACCGATGCGGTGCAGGCCGTAGGAAAAATTCCTGTCGACGTGAACGCGATGAACATTGATGTTCTTTCGCTGTCGGGCCACAAAATCTACGGGCCTAAGGGAGTAGGCGCATTGTATGTGCGTCGTCGGAACCCGCGTGTGCAGATTGCCGCACAGATGGATGGTGGTGGTCACGAGCGCGGCATGCGTTCAGGCACGTTGAATGTTCCGGGAATTGTTGGATTGGGCGCGGCCTGTGAGATTGCCCGCCTGGAAATGGACGAGGAAGCGGCGAAGTTGAGTGCGATGCGAGATCGGCTGAAGGAGAAGCTCGAGTCCAACCTGGACTTTATTCATTTGAACGGCTCGATGGCACATCATCTGCCGGGAAATCTGAACATGAGCTTTATCCACGTGGAAGGCGAATCGCTGCTCATGGGAATCAACGATATCGCGGTTTCGAGCGGCTCCGCGTGCACCTCGGCGACGCTGGAACCATCTTATGTATTGAAGGCCCTCGGACTCGGCGATGACGTGGCGCACAGTTCCATTCGCTTTGGGCTGGGTCGATTCAATACCCAGGGGGAAGTGGACTATGTTGCGGATAAGGTGATCGACGTGGTGCAGAAATTGCGCGAGCTTTCGCCGCTGTACGAGATGGCGAAAGAGGGCATCGATCTAACGAAAGTTCAATGGCAGGCGCACTAACAGCGGCGCACGATTTTACAGTTCACAGTATTCGGAGGAAGTATGGCATACAGCGATAAGGTAATTGAGCATTACAACAATCCGCGCAACGTGGGTCAGATGGATAAGAACAGCAGCGCAGTCGGCACGGGTCTGGTCGGCGCGCCGGAATGCGGCGACGTGATGCGGCTCCAGATTCAGGTGAATCCGGAAACGCGCGTGATCGAAGACGCCAAGTTCAAGACCTTCGGTTGCGGTTCGGCGATTGCTTCTTCCTCACTGGCAACGGAGTGGGTGAAGGGCAAGACGGTAGACGAAGCGCTCGAGATCAAGAACACGGACATCGTCAAGGAACTGTCGCTTCCGCCGGTGAAGATCCACTGTTCCGTGTTGGCGGAAGATGCGATTCGCGCTGCCATTGGCGACTGGAAAAAGAAGAACGTCGTCGGCGGTCTCGTGGCGTCATCTGCGGTCGCGGTCGCAGCGAACTAAGGTTCGGGGCGGCAGGCTGGGGAATGAATTCCTGCGTCGATGCGGCGCAGTTTAGGGAATAGGGAGATGAGCGCGTTGGAACCAGTTACGATCAGCAACATAGGCCAGACACCTGGCCAACTGGAGGGCTCTCCCAGCCAGGGCGCGGAAAAACTGTCTAGCGCGACTAACTCACCGCAGAAGGGGATTCACGTCACCGATCGTGCGATCAAGCGGATTCGGGTGGCGATGGCGAAGGAAAATATTGCTCCCGATCAAGGCGGCTTGCGACTTGGCGTGCAGGGTGGCGGATGTTCTGGACTCAGCTATAACATTCGCTTCGATACCCAACCGCGCGAACGCGATCGCGTGTATGACTATGGTGGGGTGCGCGTTTTCGTGGACCCGAAATCATTTATTTACCTGAACGGCATGACCCTGGATTACGAAGAAACGTTGATGCGCCAAGGCTTCAACTTCATTAATCCGAACTCTACCAAATCGTGCGGATGCGGATCTTCTTTCTCTGGCTAAAGCAGGAGCCCCTGTTGACAGCCGACGTCGCGGCGCGGGAATGGCGGGCGAGGGTCGGATCTTCAATCAGCCAAGAGAGAGTGCATGACAGTTGTAGCCGAACCCTCCAAGAAATACGTTTGCTGGTCGTGCGGTAGCGAGAACGACGAGGCCACGCAGTTTTGCGCCAACTGCGGCAAGTTGCAGCCATACACGCCGAGTGACTATTTTGCGTTCTTCGGGTTGCCGCGAAGGTTTCAGTTGGACACCGCTGCGCTGGAAAAGCATTTCTATCGGCTCAGTCGGAAGTTTCATCCAGACCTGTATGCGCGCGCCAGCGCGGACGAGCAACGCTGGAGCCTGGAGAAAAGTTCGGCGCTGAACGACGCATGGCGCACTCTTCGTGATCCGCTGAAGCGCACGGAATACATGCTGGGGCTGGCGGGAATTCGATTAGAAGAACAGTCCCGTGACGCTTCAGATAAAGCAGCAGAAAACGGGACAGCCAAGCAGCAAGTGGTTCCACCGGATCTGTTGGAAGAAGTATTTGAGTTAAACATGCAGTTAGAAGAAATGCGCATGGCCAAGGCCAGCGGCGCGGATGATCCGGAAACGCGGGCAAGTCTGGAAGCCGCACAACAGAATTTCGATGCGCAGATGAAAGCATCCGAGCAGGACTTGCAGCGCTTGTGGAGCGAATGGGATGCGTCTGCGGAAACAAATGACGGAAACACGCAGCAAGCTGCGCAACAGAAAATGGTCGACTTGCTCAATCGGCGCAGCTACATTCGCAACTTGCTGCGCGATGTGGAAGAGGCACTGAAGAACTAAATCGACAGTGTCTCTGGAAATGGAAAGTGTAAAGCATGGGAGACGAAAGAGTAGTAGGCATCGATCTGGGTACGACGAACTCGTTGATCGCCTTTATGCAGGGCGACCAGCCGGTGGTGATTCCCGGCGAAGACGGATCAAATCTGGTGCCTTCGGTGGTGGCGTTATCTACGGAAGACCGGTTTGTTGTTGGCAATGGCGCGCGAAAAAATCTGCTGGAGACTCCGGATCGCGCCGTGTATTCCGTGAAGCGCCTGATGGGACGCGGAGTTGAAGATGTCCAGGAGGAGTTGAAGTTCTTCCCGTTCCGACTGGCGGATGATCTTGCCAGCGGCGAGGTGCTTCGCATCAAACTAGGCGCCCGCGAACTGACCCCGCCGGAAGTGTCAGCGTACATTCTTCGCCAGCTCAGGCAGAACGCCGAGCGCTTTTTTGGTCCCGGCGTCACCGTCAAAAAGGCGGTCATTACTGTTCCCGCGTATTTCAACGATACGCAGCGACAGGCGACCAAGGATGCGGGAAGAATTGCCGGCCTGGATGTGTTGCGCCTGGTGAACGAGCCCACTGCAGCCGCGCTGGCCTATGGCCTGGATCGGCAAAAAGATGGCCTCGTCGCCGTGTATGACCTGGGCGGCGGCACATTTGATATTTCGATTTTGAAATTGCACGACGGCATTTTTGAAGTGGTGGCCACGAATGGCGACACTCACCTCGGCGGCGACGACATCGATAATCTATTGATCGCAATCGCGCTCGATGATATCTCCGGCGACTTGGGTCTGGATGTGCGACACAATGGTGAGGCGATTCAGGCAATTCGCAAGTCGGTGATTGATGCCAAAATTGCGCTTAGCTCTGAGAAGTCTGCCAAGCTGGATATCATATTGCCCACCGGGCAGCGCTATGCTCGCGAGATCACACGCGAACAATTCGAGCAACTGATTCAGCCTGTCGTTGCGCGCACGGTCGATCCGTGCCGTCAGGCGATTCAGGATGCCGGCATCAAAATCGACGAGATCGGCGAAGTTGTCTTAGTCGGTGGATCGACTCGGATTCCGCTGGTGCGCAAACTGGTCGACGACGTATTTGAGTTGGCGGCGCGCGGGAAAAAGCCACATGCTGAAATGAATCCCGATGAGGTGGTGGCCCTGGGAGCTGCGGTGCAGGCCAACATTCTCGCCGGAGATTCTTCAGCGACTGACGACATGCTTCTGCTCGACGTGACGCCGTTGTCTCTCGGCATTGAAGCGCTGGGCGGCGTCGTGGCACGCATCATTCAGCGCAACTCCACCATTCCGGCGTCGGCCACAGAACACTTCACGACCGGCATCGATGGCCAGACCAATGTCGCCATCCACGTGCTGCAAGGCGAGCGCGAGCTTGCGAAGGATTGCCGATCGTTGGCGCGTTTTGATCTGAAAGGGATTCCTCCCATGACGGCAGGGATGCCGCGGATTGAAGTGAAGTTCCTGATCGACGCCAACGGAATTCTGCGCGTAACCGCACTGGAGCAGCGCAGCGGCAAGCAGGCGGAAATTGAAGTGAAGCCCACCTACGGCCTGACCGATGAACAAGTGGAGACCATGATTCTCGATTCCTTCGATCACGCCGAAGAGGATTTTCGCGAGCGGCAATTGATTGAAGCCAAGAGCGACGCCGAGACGATTTTGGTTGCCGTAGAAAAAGCGCCTTCAAGTCCCGCATGGAAGCTGTTGCAGCCGGACGAAGTGGCTCGTATCCAAGCCGCGCGAACGGCGCTGGAAGAAGCGCGATCCGGTAACGATTATCATCTAATTCGCAATGCGGTTGACGCACTGGACAAGGCGACCAGAAACTTTGCAGAGTTGCAGATGGATGCGGCGGTTGGCTCCGTGATGAAGGGAAAAACCATGGATGCAGCCGGCGAGCGTATTGGCAAAGGTCCTGCCGCGCATCACCCCATGGCCGCTGCGGAATTTGAAGTGACGCCGAAAGAATCCGAAGTTCAAAACAAGTGAGAGTCTGCTATGGCACACACGACCAGTCCTGAAACTGAGAAACCGATCGATCTGAGCCAACCGCCCGCTGCGGGAATGGTTCGCGTTACTTTTCTTCCTGAGGGCCGCACTGTGGAGTTTGAGTACGGAACCATGCCCTACGATCATCATGGCAAGCCGATGTCGTTTCTAGACGTAGCGGAAAACTTTAATATTTTTCTTGATCACGCCTGCGGCGGTTCCTGCGCCTGCACCACCTGCCACCTCTGGATCAAAGAGGGCTCCTCATTGATCAGCGAACCGGATGACGACGAACTGGACCGTATGGAAACGGCTGCGGATGTGCAATTGAATTCTCGCCTTGGCTGCCAGGCAGTCATTACCGGGCCGGGCAGTTATGTGGTCGAAATTCCCAAGTGGAACCGCAATTACACCTCCGAAGGTAAACCACTTGCTTTGGCGGAAGAAAAGCAAGCGGTCTCGAATCCCTGACATAATATTGGCAATCCACAAGGGAGCGCCCCGTGCCACAGATTACCTGGAATGATTCGGAAGAGATTGGGATCCAACTGCAGGAGAAGTTTCCTGAGACCGACCCATTAACCGTTCGCTTCACTGAACTGCATCGGTTCGTGACGGAGCTGCCAGGCTTCGCCGACGACCCACAAAAATCGAACGAATCAAAGCTCGAAGCCATCCAGATGGCATGGTATGAAGAATGGAAAGATAGTCAGAAATAAACCGTAAAAATCCAGATTCTAAACGGCTTTCGAATCCAACTCAGAGGCCGTTTCTGCGTCTGGCGACAACTTAATCAGCGACCGATTCGGCCGGCCGCACGACCGACATATCCAGATGGGTTATCCGTTGCCGGAGATTGGTGTCATTCTGAGAGCGGTGGGACATCCGTTGCGCCTTCTTTATCGGCGACATCCTGATCGTCGAGTGTTTTCAAGAAGGACACGACATCATCGATCTGCTGCTCGTTCCAGACCGGTTTGTCTCCGAGCTTGAGGTTTAGAGGTGCGTCGGTCGTGTCTACATTTTTTCTGTCTTGCGGAGGCAGGTCGTTGAATTTTTCAACAATTCCATTGGGCCCAACCGGATACCACCTCGCGGGATTCGTGTCGCGCTCCACATAAAAGAGTAGGGCCTCTCTCAAGGAATGAAAGCGTCCGTTGTGAAAGAAGACGTGACGGATCGCGACGTTGCGCAGCGAGGGGGTGCGGAAGAGGCCGCAGTTTGCTGGATTGTTGCTGGCCGCGTCCTTCCGGAATGGTCCGCAAAGTCCCAGGTCGTAGTAGTGAGGGTTACCGTTCCAGGGAATCTCGTGGTTGCGCGGCACGCCGAGCGCCTCAAATTGAAAGTCGGTAAATAGGGGATGCGCGCCGTTGGCGCCAAGTTCGTCGAGATGGCAGGAGGCGCAATTGCCCCTATTTGGATCGTCAAACAGCTCCTTGCCGCGGAGCTCCTGCGACGTCAAGTTGGCCTTGCCTGCGAGCCATTCATCGAATTTGCTGTTGTAGGGATGAAAGCTCTTATCCTGCAGCTCGAACTCCTGAAGTGCCAGCGTTGCCTTCGCGACGGCTAGCCCTGGATGCTCAAAAATATCTTTCCCGAATACCATACGGAAATCTCCGGAATAGGTAGCATGGCTGAGCTTCCTGGCCAGTTCGTCTACGTTGCGATTAGCCATCTCCACCGGCGAGAAGAGGGGAAACATCGCCTGAGCGTGTAGAGAATTGAATCGGCCATCCCACGTATATCCGCCTGCTGGAACCTCAGTTGTCTCCGTCAGCCGTTCGATCGGGTTGGTTGCGCGTACGTTCGTCCACACAGGAACGCGATTGAGGATATAGCGCAGCGATGGCACGGTCCGATAGTCCGGGCTCTTCATGTGGTAGCCACCAAACTCCACTGACAAACCGTTGGGCGGGCCGTAGGCATAGCGGGGATCGTGACAGGTGGAACAAGCCATTTTTCCTGATGCCGAAAGGCTGCGGTCAAAGAAAATCTTTTTTCCCAGGGCGGCCGTTGGACTGAGTGCGGAACTCCTCGCGAGGGATCCAGACATGCCCAGGCTGCCGACCACGCACAGGATTCCCGCGGAGAGGAGAACCGCGGTCAAGAAGGATTTACGCGTGATCATTATCGGCTACCAGTTGAACTAAAAACTTTGCGGCGGGTTCCATGGATCGCGGCTCCGAAGCCGTCCCATCTTCATGCTACGAATGCCGAGGGCAACAGGAAAGCTTCGGCAGAAAACGCGAGCTATCGGTGGTTGGTGAAGACATCGGGGCCAAATGCGACCAGTCCCGTTTGGCCGGCATATCCCAGATACTGATGTATGCCAAAAATCTCTTCAAGCGATTTTAGTAGCGAGTAGTGGTTGTAAGGCACATCTGAAACTGTACCGGGACGAATATATTTCGATAAAAGCAGCGCACCGGTTCTGTCGCCGCCAAAGCTGAGCGTTCTGATAGTGACGGGGCGGCCGTACGATATACGTCTTACGACATAAGGATATTTTCTGCCAAGGTTCGGCCCCTCCTGCTGGTGGCAGCAAGCAGCTCCCTCGACTGTGACCAGAGTACCTGTCTTCGTCCGTTGTATTGTCCCGTCCCCTCCTTCATCGAAGTTGATGATGATGAGGCCGTCTTTCTTATATGCCGGCGAGTCCAGGATCAATGGAATCAACTTCTCCATAAAGTTATTGATGGACTTCAGTCCACCCGGTCTGCCGTTGGCGCAGGGCGAATCGTGGCCGTCATTGCACAGGTTCGGTGTGATGAAGCTGAAGTTCGGCGTGGTGGCGATTGAGCGGAGATCGGTTTTCAAGTGGCGCAGGTTTACGACATCCTGATTGCAGGCGGGCAGGTCGATGACCGAGTGAAAGTACATGAAAGGATCGTGCCGCGTCGCGTACATGTCTCCCAGCGGAACGGCTGTGCTCGGCGCTTCGGCTTCCTGGGTCAGGTCCGCGGCATTCAGCGGGGGGTGGCCGCATGTGGAAGACTCACGCGCAGGATCGTTGCCCATATCTTCCATGTAGCCTCTCCAGGTCAGGCCTGCGTCCATGAGCTGGTTGGCCAGCGTCATTAGCGATGGGGGATAGACGCATCCGCGCCCGACCACCTGCCCGTCGGGCTGGGTTCCGGTCTGGTGAAAGTCTGCATAAGTATTGCAATCATCCGACGTTTCAGGGGTGGACGCCTGTCCGCTAATTATGGCGATGTAGTTATCCAAGCTGCTGTGTCCTGTTCCGTAGTATTGCGTCAGCAATGCGCCCTTCGACTTCAGCGTCTTTGCGAGATACGGCGCAGTGGAATGGGGACCAAAAGTCTCGGAGAAATTTTTATTCTCCAGGGTAATTACAAACACGTGCTTGATAGGCGGTATGGCTGTGACAGGCGGTTTGTTTGCAGCTGCAAATGCCTGTGTCATGAAGATCGCCGAGAGCAAAAAAACACCGATGGCGAGCAATAACTTAGATGATGCCCGATTTGTCATCAATGACGTTTCCTCTGCTGGAGTGGACTGCCCCATCTTTTGCACCAGTTCGATAGTTAGTGATAACACAACGTAATTGGACCGTATGCTGCAGCAAGCCTAATGCTATTGTTCGGCTGGTTCAGATTTCAGTGAGTTCGCGTGCTACCCCGCACTTACTGACGCTTTCGCCAGGCCTTCGCTTGCCCGAGAGATCGGTAAGGACGACTCTCATTGTATTCTTCCTTCCTGGCGTAAATGATTTCTTTCGCGGCGACCAGCATTACGAATCAGTTCATATGCAGACATCCATCGCGCCAGCCCCATGCGTCGAGATCTGACAGGCTTATTGTTTGTAAGGAGTATGGGCGACAGGTCAGCATAGGAAAGACAGTTGCTGTCTACGGTGGGCGGCAGATGGCCGTATGTTCGGAGTCTCCCGCAACTGAGCTGCGGAGCTAGAACAATGATTCAGCTTATTGGACGATTTCCCTGTACAAGACGTGATCCGCATTGACTACGGGCCCGTTGGGGTGAGAGCGTACGGTTGGGCATTCGAAGTCTGGAAAGCTTCGCGGTTGCAGTTTCCACCTTCCAGGCTTCCGCCGCAGCTTGCGGCTTTCAGTCGCTACACCGGCTTTTCGCCGGCGGCCATGCAGTCAACATTGAGGGTGACGCTCAAGATGAGCAAGAAAGCAGTGCAACATCCTGATAAGTCAGTGAATACCGGGGCGTATTCCGCCGCAGTTGTGTGCGATGGATGGCTCTACGTGAGCGGACACGCTTCATTGAATCTAAAGACTGGTGAAGTGATCCGAGGCACCATAGGCGAGGAGACCAACGTCACACTTACCTCGATCGGAAAAGTATTAAGGGAAGCTGGCTGCACGTTCGATGATGTCGTGAAGTGTACCTGCTATCTTGCCCGGATCGAGGATTTCGACGAGTTTGACCAGGAGTACCGCAAATTTTTTAGTGGTGTTCTTCCGGCCCGTTCAACCGTGCAAGCTGGTTTGGGTGAGGGGATAAAGGTCGAGATCGATGCGGTTGCACGCATTTCTGCCCAGCGGAAATGAACGGGATTGCTCATTCGCAGCCGCGATCCGTCGGGGCTCGTAGCTAAACCAGTAGTTTGCACCTCGCAAGAAAGGGCCAATGCTATGCATTTCCGTCGGTTGCTATTCCAGGGGGTGTCTGCGTTAATTGCAACGTTTCTGATCTCCCCATTTTCAACAGCAAAGGCCCAATCTGGGCGCGTGGCGGCCACACCGCCAATGGGCTGGAACAGTTGGAACCATTTTGGCGACAAGGTAAACGATGCGGACGTCCGCGCGGCGGCGGATGCAATGGTATCGAGCGGAATGCGGGACGCCGGCTACATTTATGTCAATATCGACGACGGCTGGGCAGGCCAGCGCGACGCCCAGGGGAACATCCATGCCAATAATAAATTTCCAGATATGAAGGCGCTGTCCGATTATGTGCACTCAAAAGGCTTGAAATTGGGGATTTATTCGTCTCCGGGACCGAAAACTTGTGGAAATTATGTCGGCAGCTACGGCCATGAGCAGCAAGATGCAAACACCTATGCTAAGTGGGGAGTCGATTACCTGAAATACGATCTATGCAGTTACGAATCCATTATGGATATGTGGGACCTCAATCACCCCAACAAACCCGTGACAGTCATGCGGCAGGAGAAGGCCTTGGCCATGATGCAGCAGGCTTACGAGAAAATGCATCAGGCGCTTCTAAGCACTCATCGGCCGATTGTCTACAGTCTCTGTCAATACGGTATTGGTGCCGTCTGGAAGTGGGCGCCTGAGGTGGGAGGAAATCTATGGCGGACGACCGATGACATCCGGGACAACTATCGCAGTATGTCGCTGATCGGCTTCTCTCAAGCGGGATTGGAAAAATACGCAGGGCCGGGTCATTGGAACGATCCGGACATGCTGGAGATTGGCAATGGCGGCATGCCGCCCGACCAATATCGTACGCAGATGAGCCTGTGGTCGATATTGGCTGCGCCATTGCTGGCTGGCAACGACTTGAGCAAAATGGACGCCACGACCAAGAGCATTCTGATGAACAAGGAAGTAATCGCAGTCGATCAGGACAAGCTGGGAGTTCAGGGAAGGCGAATCGCGCCACTTCAAATCTGGATGAAGCCTTTGAGTGGAGGCGCCAAGGCGGTGGCGATTTTCAATACTGTTCTTGACGACCAGGCGATTCCGATAACGCTCCAGCTAAAGGATGCAGGATTTACAGGTCCGGTTCATGCCCGGGATCTGTGGGCCCATAAGGACCTCGGCATTCTTCGCGGCTCGTATACAGTGGTCCCGCCGCCGGGTGGCGTGGTCATGCTGCGGCTTTGGCAATAGACGGTCACCCACAGAGGGCGCTCTATTGCCGCTCATTTACGCGCTTGGATAGTGAAGTGGTCGACCACACTGCCGGGAGTGCAAGTGATATCGTTCTTGCCGCCACCCGCCGGGCCGCAGATATACGACCCCTGAATCTCTGTTGGCAAGAAGTGTAGTTGAAGCATGCCGAAGTGCATGGCACGGAACGCGGACCACGACGGCTTCGGACAGAGGCGGAACAGGCAGGCCGTATTGCGTTCTTCGAGCTCGGACCCGCCAATTCCTGCTGTCACGCTGATAACGCCGTCTTGCGGATAGCTGCGTTCGTAGTCGTGACTATGGCCATTCACATTCAGCACATACTTGCTGTGAGTTTCTGCGAGTCTGGCGATATAGTGCCGCAGATCCATATCGCTGCGGTGGTAGCCGGAGGTATAGGGTGCCCTGTGGCCAAACGTCACAATGAAGGTGATCGCGGGGTCATGTTGCCCCTCTTCCATCAATTGATTCGCCTTCACGTACCAGTCGGACCATGTTTCTGGAGAGTAGGGCTCCGGGTATGCAATGAACCGCACGTTCCCATAGTCGAACCACGACCAATCCTGGCCACAGCACCCGAGAGCAGGAGCGCCCGGCGAAGTCTCTGGATGAGGCAATCCAAAGCGTCCCTTGTAATTTCTCAGATCGTCATATTTTGGTTGGTCCCATTCGTGATTTCCCCATGCCGGCATATAAGGGGTGTCCTGTGACCAGACCATCATGTCGTTGAAATGTTGATCGGCGGACAGCTGACCATTCGGATTTGCATAGGTCAGATCTCCCAAAACCAGCACCAACGCAGGAGGACTTGCAGCAATTAACTGCTGATCGGGCACTACATCCTTGTATTTATTCGAGGCTCCAATGTCGCCTTCGGCGTCGACGGTAAAGTTCGAGCTTCCTGGAGGAGGTGGAGTCCTGAAAGTATGGTCCGGGCAAGAATCGATCGAATAGTGGTAGAGCGTATTGGACTTCAGGCCTGTCAGGGCAGCTTGGCGAAATGGGCCGGGAGACGAGAAGGGCAGCGGTGTCGGAGTTTTTCCGGCTGCAGCCAATCCGTATTGGATTGACACCCCATATCGGATTTCGGCCGCCTTACCTCGCCAATCGAAGGTGGCTGAATGTTGGACCCGTGATTGTCCAGTGAATTTCATCTGCATTACACTTCGGCGCCTGCTCTCCCAGTGCCGGAAGACTGGCCATGCCAATGACGAGCATCAGAAAAATCAGGGAAATAGGCCTATATTTTGTTGGCACAGTTCAGCGCTCCCCGCGAGCGGTGTAGGTCTTAGGCCTTGACGAAAATCTTCCGCTTCATCATCCAAAATAGGATGAGCCATTCCACAGCTAATGTTCCGATTGCCTGGAAGAGGAGACCACCCCTGCCTAGATGCATTGCAATCGGACCCGTGAAAACATCCGTACCTGCGCTGATCGAAACCAAGCTGGTTAGCATGTAAATAAAAATGGCGTTCATTCCGAACGGCAGAAAAACGATGCCCCACCTTCGATAGCGGACGATGTCGACCAGCCAAAAAAAGAATAGAAACTCAAGGCAGGCGACTCCGGCACTGGCAAGACCGTACGATGTGGTCCACATCTTCATTTCGATTGGAATGATTGGGCTGAGCGCGAATCCCAAAATCAGAAATCCTACACCCATGCATCCGATAATTTTTGCCTTGCTTGCCATCGATCGGGATGTCATCAGCAACTCCCCAATGAGCAGCCCGAACAGTGTGGTCGCAATGGCAGGAATAACAACGAGAACTGTTCCCCACCCCTCATCCCGATACGGCCAGATGTCCCAGTGCTTCTGACCCAGCACTGCGATGTCGACGGAATGCACCAGATTGTGATTGAAGGCATAAGAACCCGCCGGAATCCCGCGCGCGGGCACGAACGCCAGTATCAAGGCGTACACAGTCAATATGATTCCTGCAAGGGACGCTTGAAACCACCACGATCTCCTCGCCACCAGAAACGCGACCAGATACGCAACTGCAATTGGCTGAAGGGCGCTGCTCAACTCAACCCAATAGGGCGAGCCGAGGGTGATCGATTCTCTTACCGAACCTAATAGGAACAGGACCACGGCGCGCTGGATGGCGTGGGTCAACTGCACGGAGTACCTCTCAGTAAGCGACCGCTTTGCGAGAGAAAGCGGTACCGACACTCCCACCATCAACATAAAGGATGGCCAAATGCAATCGTAAAAATGCAACCCAAACCACCGACTGTGTTCAAGTTGACGGACGATGCCATCGATGACGAAATTGTGACCGCAGGCCGCCAGGCCAACCATCAACATACCGCCGCCGACGATCCAGAACATAGTGAATCCACGAAAGACGTCGAGGGAAACTAGCCGTTCTGTACCCGTGTGAGCAGGCGCTTTCGGGCGTATGTCTTCTTGTATTGCGTCGCCCATACTTTTTTCGGCCACAGGTGAACTGTTGGTGGGCATCTTACACGCCTCCCTTTCAGGGCTGTTTGTTGCTGGTCACTGTTTCCAACTTCCAGGTGTGACTTCCCACTCCCGGAGGAAGGTCGATCGTCAGTGTTTCGTGCCGGAAATCTTCCGCGGGTATCTTGGCAGGATTGTCGTCTATCAACACCCTTAGATGAGAAGCTGCCAACTGTTTCCGCAAAGGGTCGGCAATCCAAATCCGCCAGGAAGAAGGGTGCTTTGCGAAATAGGCGCAGTAAGGATTGTCTTGAGTAAAAATGAGTTGCATGCCATCGCTGCCGGTTGACGACCTGATCTGCGTATGGAGAATTGCAATGTACTGATTTGTGTCCAAAGTATGGTAGTTGGGCGGCAAAGTCGCGAAGAGCTGCTCCATGAAGTTATGGTCCAGAGCGATATCCCTGTCATGGAACCCGAGGATTACCGGTCCGTCCGGATGGTCCGGCCATCGTTCTGGGTGAAGCGAATCCAGCAGGTCATAGCCAGTATTAAAGTCGGGAATGACATCTGCCATATCCAAGGCTAATTCGTGGTCAAGATAGTACGTAGCGCTGTCACCGTGAAACATGCCAAAGCCGACCCGGGTGGCGAGTGCCGCCGTGTGATTGAACTGAGATTTCGACCAGCCATTGTTCCCGGGCTTCAACTCCAATGCTTGCTTGCCAAAATCCTTATGCAAATATTCCAGCGAGCGCTCCATGTGATAAATCTGAGTGGCCGCCGGAACCTCGGTGCTCCTTCGCTGGTCTTCAAACTCCGCGTACCAGCCGACGACGGATGCTTCTCCCGCTATGTCTCCCGTCCACCATGGCCCCGGAGGCGAGTCCAAATCTGGACTCATGTGTGTCCATCCGTGGCTTTCGATTTCCACTACGCCTGCGTCGGCCGCGTCCAGTATGCCTTTTCTTGTGGAGCCATAATCCTGATGCAGTCCATCGAGATCGGTAAAGTTCTGAACCCAAGGGGAAAGTATACGTTTGGATTTTCGGTCGACATATCCCGTGTCCACTTCTAGAGCTGCGACGGCGTGATGATGCTCCAATGGCAAAATGAGGTACTGTCGAATCGTCTCCTCATTGGGTTCAAGATAACGCCAGTACGAAAGGAAACCCTTGTCGGATGTGCCCCAATCATCAAGCTCAAGAATGATCCGATGAGAATAATCCACATTGGGCACAACTGCATAGCCAAGGCTCCAAACCAGTGAACGGAAGAAAACATTCCTCCAAAAAGCGGAATTACATAAAGTTGGCAAGTTCGGAGTTCCCAGCCATACAGCGGAAACCTCAGGCGCTAGTTGATTTACGGTTACGATCGGGTGTCGGTCTTGATCGAGCAAAACTTCTGCGTTCGTCGG
The DNA here is from genome assembly GCA_963817855.1 of uncultured Acidobacteriota bacterium. Classification (GTDB taxonomy): domain Bacteria; phylum Acidobacteriota; class Terriglobia; order Terriglobales; family Acidobacteriaceae; genus JAKAAZ01. Next base: position 1,920,791 of record CAWFQA010000001.1, read on the forward strand.
TTGGATCCACAGGCGATTTGCATAATCATGACCGTGCGTTGGCAAAGCATTCTTCCCGGGCGCAATCTCGCGAGTGATGTAGTGCTCCTTGTTTACACGGAAGGCATTTGTTGACGTGTAGAACTGCGTGAACTTTAGTCCTAATAATTTGTCCAGTGTCGGATCAAGAACCCGCGAATCGATTGCAATGAGGCTGGTCCCGGCTTGCGTCGCCTGCTCCAGGGCCCTCAAATCCTGCGTGCCATACGAGGCAGGGTCGGCAAGCCAGATGACAGTTCCATAACGAATCTTTCCTGAACGGCGAAACAGATAGGAGGCATCGAGATGCTGCTGATCCAATCGCAGAATGTCGAAGGGGACTGACCACGCCTTCAGGAGCGCCGCGACAGGTTGAAAGCTGTCGCCTTCGCCACTGACTACCAGATCGTAAGCATCGCTCCCATGTTCGACGACAAGCAATACCTGGTAAGGCTTGATATTCATGGCAGGCGAAGCTGGGGAAGCAACAACGCGCGAAACCTGCCCGGTCGCGGCAGCCCCCAACACCAAAAAACACAAAACGATGTCCATCCACCTGCTGGCGGAATCACTGACCAGATATTTATGAGAGGCCACGTTTTGAATCTCTCCCGCTACAGTGGGACTGCGCTGCGATTTCTGCCATCTTTCGTGCGGCCTTCGCAAGCAGCACTAAAAAGCATAGGTGTCTATTACAGCCCTCGAAGCAGTGAAGCAAGGAGGGATCACAACGTCTGGTGACAATCCGTGCAGCCTATTGGACACTGCACCTTATCCAGGAACTTTGTGATTGACAGCGAATGGCGAGTGCCTACGCTGGTCCTTAGGGGATCGCAGTTCGGGCTGGAGGCGTAACGGCATGAAGAAAATATGGATGTCCTTAGCAGTTGTCGGTGGGGTCTTTGCAGGGTCTCAGACTATGCTGGCCGAACGGCCGATTGTATGGGTCGCGCCTAGCTCATTGGTAAGAATAGCCCCAACGGAAAAGCCAGGCAGGATGCGGACAGCCGTGATCTACGCTGCACGCGGAGAAACCCAGTCTTTTCAAGTCGCGGTCCACGCGTCGGGTAGTGACCTTACCGACGTGAACTTCTCGGTTTCCAGCCTGTACCGAATCAGAAAAGATGGTTTGTCGGGAGAGGATCGCGACGCGGACCGCGAGATAATTCCCAGCAAGAACCTCACACTCTACCGCGAAAAGTATATGACTGTCCTCGAGCACAGCGCGACCTGGAATGGGCCTCCGAATCTCCCAATCACAAACATCGACAGGTTTCCCGATGCCCTGATTCCATTTATCGATCCTGCCACAGGGAAATCACCCACGGGCGGCAGCTATATTGCAGCGCCACTGAGCCTTGCGGCTGGCCACAATACCGTATTCTGGGTCGATGTCCTTATACCGCGCGACCAGAAAGCAGGCCAATACCTCGGAATTTACACCGTAACAACCGATCAAGGATCCGTTCGTGGGCAAATCGTTGTGAATGTGTGGAACTTTACACTAAGACGGGAGCCGTACCTTAAATCAAGCTTCAACGGCGGCGGGACTTATGTACCGGGATTACAAGGGGAGCTTCTGCGAAACAAGCTGATGCCCGACTACGTGAACCCGTCAGACGAACCTAGACTCATCCGCAAGTACGGGGATTTCGCAACGGACCTGCAATTTTACGATGGGGTCTACTATGGTTACTGCACTCCCACAGCACCGCCGACCCTGGCTGCCGTCGAACAAGCGAAAGCGGCGCAAGCGCCACGACTTTATTTATACGACGATACTGCCGATCCAGAAAGCTCGTGTACGGATCGTGCCTTTTACAAGTCCGTGATCGCGTGGGCCCAAGTTCTGCATCGGGCCGGCATCAAAAATTTGGTGACACAGGAGCCGGTGCCGCAACTTTACAATGACGGCCTGGAAACCGGCCGTTCGGCGGTGGACATTTGGACCCTGCTTCCTCTCGCCTACGATGATGCGCAGTCCTATACACCTCCAAGAGTGACTTACATCCTGCAAAAGGGAGATGCAGCGTGGTCCTACAACGACCTGGTTCAGGATTCTTATTCGCCTAAATGGGAACTGGACTTTCCGCCGATCGATTATCGAATCCAGCCAGGGTTTATCAGCCAGAGTCTGGGGCTGACGGGACTCCTGTATTGGAGCGTGGACGACTGGCCCACTGATCCGTGGGAGAATCCCCAGGGAAACCAGAACCCCGATTATCCCGGAGAAGGCATATTGATCTACCCGGGTGCACCGGCTGGGCTGCAGGGTGTCGCGCCCTCCATGAGGCTGAAATACTTGCGAGACGGGGTACAGGACTACGGCTATATTCAAATTCTGAAAAACTGCGGCCACGCGGAATGGGCGCTTCAACAGTCCAGAAAAGTTGGCCGCGACTGGACGAATTGGACTCGGAGCCCGAAGCTTCTCGAAGCGATTCGCATCGAGCTGGGCAAAAGAATAGCGGCATCCGGCTGCTCCCCCTAGAACGGCTACGCACAATCGCACTGATGCTCGATTACTGAAAAAGTAATCGCAGCGTATGTTGTGTGTCCAGCAGAATGGACACGGCATCGCATTCATGGCCTTTGCGTGTTGACGTTCTCTACGGGCATCCGTAGCATCGACACCTATATGGAAGTCGCAGCATCGCCGTCCGCTGACAGCAATGATGTTTCAAGTCATCCTTCCGGCCTCTTTTCGCGGAAGCCAATGCTTGCATTTGGGGCTCTGATTGCTGTCAATGCCATGTGGGCATTTCAATTTTCAGGCGCGCGGATTGCCACAAGCGAGCTTGGCGCCGTTCTAGTGACACTGCTGCCACTCGCGATTGCAACCCTTCTGGTGATGCCGTTTGCCAAGCTCAACTTAGATCTATTCCGGGCCGGAAATCGCACGATTCTGCTCGATGTGTTTTTGCTCGGTACAGTGGGGGTCCTGCCTGCGCAACTTTGCCTGGTTCTTGGAGTTGAGCGGACGCTCGCCTCCAACGCCAGCGTACTTGCCTTGACCGTGCCCGTGCTGACAGCTATCTGCGCTTCTCTTTTTCTGCACGAGCGCATGAGCAGGTTACGCTGGATATCCTTTACCGTCGCGATCCTGGGTGTCTGCCTCGTCTCGGTGAAAGACATACAACACGCAGAGTTGTTCAGTCTCGAGTACGTAGCGGGTAACCTGTTCGTGCTTGCAAGCTGCGCCGGTAGCGCGTTCAACAATTCGTTTAGCCGTCGAGCTCTCTCGCGATTGTCTCCGGCGCAAGTGCTGGTGTGGAGTTTTATAGTGACCGATTTGGAGCTGCTACTGCTTTATGCAGTGACGAATTCCGGGGATTGGCGGCGACTTGCGCATCTGGGGCCTTCCGTATGGTGGAGCCTGATTCTAGTCGCGATTTTCAGCCTCGGTCTGTCGATGGTGTTGTATTTCTCCGTAATCCAGGCGGTGGAGGTAATGCGGGCCGCTCTTTCCGTATACCTGCTGCCAGTGTTCGGCGTGTTGTTCTCAGCGATTCTTTTGGGAGAAAAGTTGACTCTCAACCTTGTGGCCGGCGGGGCGCTGATTTTCGTGAGCTGTTTTCTGGTGACGGTGTACGAGGAAAAACAGCGCCTCCGCAGAATGGGCAGCGATGAACGCATTTAAAGTGAATGGCATTCTTCCGGTCATTCCGACTCCCTTTGATCGCGAAGGCCGGGTGGACTGGCGGGCACTGAGTGGCTTGCTGGAGTTTGCAATCAAGGCTCGTGTCTGTGGAGTCTGCCTGCCTGCATATGCCAGCGAATTCTACAAACTTCGGGATGCTGAACGCCGGGAGCTGGTATGCCAGGCCATTCAGGGTCTAAATGGTCGTTTGCCGGTAGTGGCGCAGATAAACCACGTATCGACTTCATTTGTGGCGGAGGCAGCACGCGATCTCGAGGGTGCTGGCGCTGCCGCAATTTCTGTCGCCGTTCCACGGCTTTTCGGTTTGCCGGAACGCGATCTGCTCCGATATTTCGATCGAATATTACAGTCGATTACTGTTCCGCTGATCATCCAAGACTTCAATCCTGGAGGCGCGACCGTAAGTCTGGAGTTCGTCAAGGCTCTTCATAGTCAGCACGAACACTTTCGATATTTGAAGCTCGAAGAGCCGCTGATGTCTGGGCGGGTGAGGTCCATTATCGAAGAAACAAATGGGGCCGTCGGTGTGATCGATGGGTGGGGTGGCATGTACATGCTGGAACTCATCGACGCGGGTATTTGTGGAGTCATGCCAGGATTGGCGGTCTCAGATCTGCTTCAGCTGGTTTGGGAAAACGCACGCGCTGGGAATCAAGATGCGGCCTATGAATTGTTTCAGGGTATCTTGCCGCAGATTGCCTACAGTCTGCAGAGTATTGAGTTCTTTCACCACGCAGAAAAAGCACTGCTCGTGGCACGTGGCGTTCTCACGGAGCCTGAGGTTCGAGATGCCACGCTTACTGTGGATCCGATAGACCGAGCACATATCAATTTTCTCAATCGGAAGATTCTGGATCTGGTGCGCCGATCGAAGACGGGCGTCCATACCTCGCGTGCATCGTCAGAGGTACTGCCATGAAGGAATCAACAAATACCATTCTGACCGGCGGGGCCATTGTCGATGGCACCGGCGCTCCTCCGATTTCAGGTGACATTGTTATCCAGGGAGATCGGATCGTGTCAGTCGGCAGACCTCGGAGCGCTTCCGCCTTTTCAGAGAATGTGGAATTCGAGATTCTAGATTGCGCGGGCTGTGTTATTGCACCTGGGTTTATTGATGCGCACAGTCACTCGGACCTTCAGGTGCTGGAAAATCGAACCGAGAAGCTACTGCAGGGAGTGACGACAGAAGTTGTTGGGAACTGTGGTTTCTCAGCCTATCCATTGCCAGAAAATCCACAAATATTGCGGGATTTCGCAAATGGAATTCTCTATGGAAATAACAGTTGGGGCTGGAACTCTGCTTCCGATTATCTTGCCAGCGCGAGCAAATCCAAGTTTGTCACGGTTGCGTCGTTGGTTGGGCATGGTTCGTTGAGAATCAAAGTTGCAGGGAATACCAGCAGGGAGCTCACGAGCCACGAACTCGACACAATGGCGGGGCTACTGGACGATGCGCTTCAGGCAGGGGCTGCGGGATTTTCTTCCGGGCTGATGTACGCGCCAGGATCGGGGGCTTCGCCAAAGGAACTGATAGCACTCTGCCGTGTGGTTGCCCGCAGAAGCGGCGTATATGCAACCCACATGCGCAGCTATTCCGACAAGCTGGTCGAAGCGGTCGAAGAACAGATTTCCATTGCTCAAGCTTCCGAATGTCGCCTCCAGATTTCTCATCTGCAGGCTGCCGGTCCCGACAACTGGCATTTGCAGCAGCGTGCGCTTGCGGTGATAGAGCAAGCTTCCGAGCGGGGCGTGGATGTGGCATTCGATGCGTATCCATGGCTGGCCGGATGTACCGTGCTCACGCAGGTGCTGCCGCAGGCTGCGCTGGATGGCGGGATTTCCCAGCTCCTTGGAAGACTCGCTGATCCTATACAGCGCGAAACAATTCGGCCCCATATCAAAGGCGAGGCACCCTGGAATGGAGTGGTGATAACATCGGCCGCAAACAACCCAGCCTCACTGGTAGGTCGGTCAATCCAGGAAATCGCAGACGAGCGGGGCAGACAGCCGGAAGATGCAGTGATGGACATTTTGCTGGAACAACATGGAAACGTGAACATCGTAGAACATGCTCAGTCGATCGACAATCTTCATGCGCTGCTGACCCATCCTCTGGCGATGGTCATCACCGACGGAGTTTATACAAGTGGGCGTTCCCATCCGCGGCTGTACGGAACATTCCCCATGTTGCTGGGCGAGATGGTGCGGGAGCGCGGATGGCTAAGCCTCGAAGAAGCGGTCCATAAAGTTACAGGCAAGCCGGCTTCGGTATTCAACTTGCGGAACAGAGGCACCGTGGCACCGGGCCATGTCGCAGATCTAGCGGTTTTTGATCCAAAGACCATCCGTACCGATGCCACGTACGAGAAGCCTAACGTCGCGCCAACTGGACTCAAGGCTGTGCTCCGGAGCGGCAGAGTTGTCGTCGATTCGGGGATGGTTGTATAGGCTTATCGCAGCGAATTATTTTCCATGAATCTCCAAGATTTAGACACCCCGGCAGTTCTCATCGATGCAGACACGATGGAGCGCAATCTCCGTGGCATGGCGAACTATTGCGCCGCGCACAATCTTACGCTGCGGCCACACACAAAAACCCACAAGATTCCTGAAATTGCGCGCCTTCAGCTGCAGTACGGAGCAGGCGGAATAACCGTCGCAAAGGTTGGCGAGGCAGAGGTGATGGCGGATGCAGGCCTGAACGACATCGTGATCGTCTATCCGATTTGGGGAGAAACGAAATGGAAGCGGGTGGCGGAGCTGGCCAAGCGAGCCAAACTCTCCGTTGCGATCGATTCCTTTCCGGTGGCGGATGGCATTTCACAAGCAGCAAAAGCAGCGGGTGTTGAAGTCGGAATTCGATTGGAATTCGACACTGGACTTCGCCGCTGCGGTCTCACATTGGACGCCAAGTCGGTGGAAATCGCGCAAAAGGTATTCGCTTTGCCGAATCTTCGGTGGGAAGGCATCTCTCTCTATCCCGGGCATATTATGGGCAACCGGAAGATTCGAGAGCAAGACATCCCAATCGAAAACGGTAAGCTTGACCGGCTTTTTGCTCTGCTCGATTCCGCTGGGATTTCGTACCCCGTGGTCAGCGGGGGCAACACGCCCGCTGCTTTCGAGAGTCACCGGTTTCATGGCGTCACAGAGATCCGGCCTGGAACCTACGTCTTTAACGATCGAAACACCGTGGATGCGGAATCCGCAAGCTACGCCGACTGTGCTGTGACAGTGCTGACAACTGTGGTAAGCACCAGTGTTCCGCACCGTGCAATCGTTGATGCCGGCAGCAAAACGCTTTCGGCGGACACTCTGCTCTCTGGGGGCGGCAAATACTTCGGATATGTTCAGGACCATCCAGAATTCATATTGGAAGATCTTTCCGAAGAACACGGCCACGTAACCATTCCCCATGACTCAGCGACAAAGATAGGCGACCGACTCAGGATTATTCCCAACCACGTGTGCCCGTGCATCAATCTGCATGATCGAGCGTTTGTCGTTCAAGGCGAGACGGTGATTGATGAGTGGAAGGTAGCTGCCAGGGGAAAGGTCACGTAGCCAGCGGTATGCTGCGAACGCGCAAATTGCCATCCAATACGCTGGACGTGAACGGTGTAAGATCGCGGATTGCACTTGATCTAAGGAAAAGGTGCAGGTGAAACTGGGTTGACTTCGCAATGCTGCAATCGGCCGGTACTTGGCCGGAAAAATTGCCAATCTCTCCAAGTGCACGCCCTCCCGTAACAGGGCGAAAGGAAACCAATGGCTCGGATACAGTCGGTCGCATTACTGCTATGTATGTTCGCAGGCATTTCTGCTTACGCTGCCCACAATCCGCTGCTTCCGCGTCCACAGCAGATGCAATACGGTACCGGCACCGTGCGGCTCACGGGCCTGAAGATTGTCTTTTCGTCGAGTCCGAGTGCGGAAGATAAGTTTGCGGCCAGCGAGTTATCCAAATACGTTGAACAGCGCACGGGAGTTCATTTACCAATCGGCAGTTCCGGCGATAGTGCGGCGGAAGGGACGATCATGCTCGATCGGACCGGAGCCACAGATCAACCTCTCGCTCTTCCGGGGGACTTGCCTGGACCGCATTCCAAGGAGGCCTACGATCTGGTCGTGTCAGACCATGGAGTTAAGATCCACGCTGATACGTCAGCGGGAATCTTCCATGGAATTCAAACGCTGCGACAGCTCATCGAAGGAAGCGGTCCGGAGTCGGTTCTGCCGCAGGTTGAAATCCACGATTGGCCATCGGTCGAACTTCGCGGAACAATGGTGGACATCAGCCATGGGCCATTGCCAACGGAAAAGGAAATTGAACGCCAGATCAACTTTCTCTCTCGCTGGAAAGAGAACCAATATTATCTGTACACGGAAGATAGCATCGAACTGAAAGGATACCCACTTTTGGTCCCGGATGGCCGGCTCACGCAAGATGAGGTACGGCGGATTGTGGCGTACGGACGGGAACGGCATATAGATGTCATCCCCAACCTGGATTTGTATGGTCACCAGCACGATTTATTTAGGATCGAGAAATACAGTGAATTGTCCGATGAGCCTCACGGAACGGAATTTGATCCTCGCAATCCTAAGGTGATGCCTCTGCTGACAGACTGGGTGAAGCAGCTTGCCGATCTATTTCCCAGCCCCTTCGTCAGCATTGGGTTCGATGAGACCTTCCAGATCGAGCGGGCTACCAAAGCCTCTGGCGCCGCGGCGGCACCGGCGGGTCTGTTTGTGAAGCAACTCACGGATGTGACGCGGCTATTTCAAAATCGCGGCAAACATGTAATGGCGTACGACGACATCATGGTCAAATTCCCACAGATTATCCCCCAGCTTCCGCCAGGGCTGATTGCTGTCGCGTGGTATTACACGTCAGAAGACCCAACCTATAAACGGTGGCTAGGCCCATTGATCTCCAATCACATACCACATGTGGTTCAGCCCGGGAGTGATGAGTTATGACAATATCGCTCCCGATTACAACACGACTTTTGAAAATATTGATACTTTTCTTGCCGCGGGACGCCGGTCCGGTGCGTTGGGCCTGATCAATTCTGTGTGGGCTGACGACGCCCAACTACTTTTTCGCATGTCTCTGCCAGGAATGGCCTACGGCGCTGCGGCTCCTTGGCAATCCCAGCCGATGGACCGAGCAAGCTTTTTCTTCGATTATGCGTCCGCTATGTACCCATCCACCGTAGCTCCAAATATTGCCTCGGCGATCAGCAACCTGTCACAGGCGGAAATCGATCTGCAAAAAGTGCTTGGAAACGAACATACTATGTTCGCATTATGGCAGGATCCCTTCCTCCCGGCGTACTACAAAAACCTGCCCGCCCACCAAATGGATCTGCATCAGTCGCGGCTTCATGCGGAAGAAGCCGAAACATCACTGTTACATGCAGAAAGCCTGGGTGCTGACCCCGCGACCATAAATAGTCTGATGATCGGAAGCGAACTTCTCGACTATGCCGGCGAGAAATTTCAAACCCCTGTCGAGATGTCGGAGTTGTGGGACAAACTTGGCCCTCGCCGACCAGATTCAGAAGATTGGTGGAACAACTGGGGCTCTCAAATTACATATCAAGATCACTCCCGCGTTGTTGATCTCATGGATCGCATCACCAACCTGAAGCCGGCCTATCGGGCGGCGTGGCTGCAGGAATATACGCCGTACCGCCTGGGATCAGCCTTAGGCCGATGGGATGCGGAATACCAATACTGGCGAGGAGTGCAACAGAAGCTGCAGGAATTCGACGATAGCTCAAAGGCTGGGGAAACTCTGCCGCCCCTCGAAAAGATCATCGAGGGCGACGGCTCCGGGAATTCCGCGGGCAAGTGAAGACTATTTCTTGCTCAAGGAATGGTGACATTCGCCTGTATCGATAAGGGGAGGGAATTCGTTTGACGTTCGAAGATTCGCTGTGTGCGCGTGGGGCGAAAGCCCTGGATTCTCGCCGTTCATTTCTGAAGAGGAGCTTTGCCCTCTGCGTCACATCTTCGATTACTCAGCCATTTCAAGGCCTTGCGCTGGGTTCTGGTAGCCAAAGAATCCTGGCATATGTCGGTACGGACACCAAACCCGTAGATGGTGCAGCCAATGGGAAGGGTATCTATCTGTTCGAAATGAACTCGCATACCGGACGGTTGTTGCTATTGAAACTCGCAGCCGAAACGACCAGCCCGTCGTGGCTGACGCTCCATCCTTCCGGAAGGTATTTGTATGCGATCAACGAGGTTTCAGATTTCGATGGCAAGAATGGCTCCGTAAGCGCCTTCGCGATTGACCGCGCGAACGGTGATTTACGATTTCTTAACACAGTAAGTTCCTTAGGTGCTGGACCGGCCTACGTAAGCTTGGACATCACTGGCAGGTATGCGTTCGTAGCCAACTATTTTGGCGGCAACATCGCGGTTTTTCCAATCCTGCCGAACGGTTCGCTTGGACCGGCGGTTGACTTCCATCAAGACAACGGATCCCTTGGGAGTATCCACGCGAGGAATGCGCCTCCGGGGAGCTTCGCGATCAGCGGACACGATGCCCCGCACGCACATATGATTCACCCCGATCCGAAGAACCGCTTCGTCCTGCAAACTGATTTAGGGCAGGACCGGATATATGTTTATGAATTTGATGTCAATACCGGTAAACTGGCGGCCGCCGAAAATCCGTTTGTCTCGCTTCCTTCCGGTGATGGTCCGCGCCACTTTGTGTTCCATCCCAACGGCCGCTGGATGTATTCCATCCAAGAGGAAGCATCCACGGTCGACTTTTTCCTATACGCTTCCAGAACCGGTATTCTCACGCTACAGCAGAGGATTTCGACTCTTCCTCCCGGCTACACCGGCACCAATTTCTCTTCAGAAATTACGGTGTCGCCGGATGGACGGTTCCTGTATGCCGCCAATCGCCTGCATAATTCCATCGCCGTGTTTTCAATCGCAACTGACGGAAAACTGGATCACGTGGGCGACACCTTGACGGAGGGTGATTATCCGAGCTTTTTCACTCTGGACCCTGGCGGCAATTTCCTGTATGCGTGTAATCAGCGCAGCGACAACATCACTTCGTTTCGGGTCGACAGAAAGACCGGCATGTTGACTTTCATCGGTCAATACACGCCCGTAGGTACTCCACTTTGCATCACGTTTCTGACGTGACTCGCTAGTGGACCTCTCTATCAGAATCTCTCGAGATTGAGTTGAGGGTTGTAAACGGCAGTTTCAGATCACTCGGACGTCCAGCATATTGAACGGTTTGTTGTACGACTCGGTTGTTTTTGTCGACGCAGTCCTCGATCTGGTCTACCTTGACTCATCGGTTTACTGATTCGCTTTCTGGAGGGAATAACATGTTTTACCACCACCTGCGGTCACACAAATTACGATCAAAGATCCATCTGACCGGATTCGCGCGTGCCCTTCTCCAAATGCTGCTAGTGTTGGCGAGCGTAGCCTGGATTTCGACCGCGCTTCCATGCTGGGGCCAGACGACCACGGGAAGCATCGCTGGGACTGTAACAGATGCGACAGGAGCGGTAGTTCCAAACGCCGCAGTGAGTGCAACCAACGCAAGTACAGGTGTCGCTAGCCGCACCACCGCGGATTCCTCCGGGCACTATGCCTTTTTATCGCTGCCTTCCGGGACTTACACGATCTCGGCCACGCAATCGGGCTTTGGTACCACGAACCTGACTGGCATTTCCCTCAGAGTCGATCAGCAGATCACCCAGAATTTAGTATTAACGGTAGGCGCGGCAAAGCAAACCGTGACGGTGGAGGCCACTCCGACATTGGTGGACACTACGAGCGCCAGCATTGGTACGGTTGTCGGACAGGCTGACATTCTGGATATGCCGCTCAATTTAAGGGAAGTCACCGCCCTCGCCCTGCTGGTTCCAGGGACAGTTGACACAACCGGGAGATCGCTGGCAACGGGTCCGGCGAATGGCTCCGGTTTCAATGACTTCGGATATAGCGGGTCGGGAGGTGGTTCGGGCGGCAATATTCTTTTGATTGACGGAATGATTTCCCGGGCACTGAACAACAGCAGTTTCGCTTTAGCTCCGCCTCCCGAAATGGTTCAGGAATTCAAGATTCAAAACAACGTTTACGACGCCGCGTTCGGCTTGGCATCAGGCACAACGATGAATTTGATTACAGAATCAGGAACTGATGCGTTACATGGCTCTGCATGGGAATATGTACGAAACAGTGCGATGGACGGAAGCGGCTACTTTTCCCAGGGAAAACCAGCACTGACCCGGAACCAGTTCGGCGGCGCAATCGGCGGTCCGATCGCCAAGGACAAGATTTTCTACTTCGGGGCCTACGAAGGACTACGATTTACACAGGGACAGGTTTCGCCGAGTATAGTTCCTACCGCCGCCGAGAAGAGTGGGGACTTTAGTTCTTTCCTCACAGGGACTACTGCGAACCTGTGCGCCGCAAGTGGAACGGCTGCACCTCCCAACCTTAACTTTGACACCGGCCAGTTGTTCGATCCCGCGTCGGAGTACAACTACACCTGCCCGGCCGATCCGGCAAATCCTGGTGCTGGACAGACAACAATTTTGGCGGGTACGCCGATACCCGGAAACATGATAACCACGCTCGACCCCGTGGCTCAAAAGGTATTGGCCCTTTTTCCCGCTCCAAACACGCCGGGGATTGTCAATTACACGAATCAGACGCCGCAGACACAGCAAAATAACCAATTCGATGCGCGTGTCGATGGCACCCTATCCAAGGTCAATACTATTTTTGTCCGTTACATGCTGGGTAATTCGAACATTGTCTTTCCTGGAGCCCTTCCATCCTTCAATGCTTATCAGCATTTCAGGGGACACAATCTGGTTGGCGGTTGGACTCGGGTTGTGGGCTCTTCTACGATCAACGATGTGCGAATCGGGTATCAGCGGGATGACCTGACCTACACCTGCGAGGGATGCCCGAGGCCGCCAGGAACGCTGGCCAGCTTCGGCATCGCCGGATTAACGACTCCTTTGCCCCAGTTTGAGTTGTATCCAAACTTTTCTTTCCAAAACTTTCCGACATGGGGAGATGGTTTTCCCGGCTATTTTCCCGTCGCGGCCCCGGACTCTATTGAAAAATTTCAAGATACCTTCACTAAAGTCATCGGACGGCATACGCTTGCATTTGGTGCAGAGTTTGATTTCTGGCAAACCAAAGGTGTAAGTGATCCGTTGCAATCGAACGGGAACTTTGATTTCAATGGTCAATATTCATCTCTCGCCGGTGAAATACCGAACGTCAGCAGCGTCTCGGATTTAGCGGACCTCGAACTCGGTTATCCTTCCGGTGGCGACTACACCAAAAACGCCATCATCACCAATCTCGTCGGCGGACGCTGGATCGCATTGTTCGCCCAGGACAATTTCCATATCAGTCCCCGGTTTACCCTGCAGGCTGGACTGCGATGGGAGTACAACCGTCAGCCTATGGACACCCACAATGAGCTAGCGACCATTTTCCCGCTATCCAATAGCTTTACCCCGGGAGATGCGCTTCTGCTTACCGCATATCCGGACGCGCAAAACGACGCGCTTTGTTCAAATCCATATTTCATCTCAGCTACCGGACAATGCCTGGTAATGACTTCCGGCATGAGAAAGGAAAAAGGGCTGACTGGCAATAAGGTGAGGCAAGTTAGCTATGGCCCGGGTCCCGGATATTTTGCGCCGCGTCTCGGTGTGTCATGGCAGCCTACGAATTCCAACAAGCTCGTGTTGCACGCAGGCGGCGGGTTATTTTCTAACCTGCCCGATACAAACCGCCAGGGGTCATTCGCCAATAACAACCCTGTGTCCACCCAGAGTCCCACCTATGTCACGGCCTTCGGCGCTCCGCCACCGCTGACCAATGGGGTTCCGACGAAAACGCAACAGGTTTTCGTCAATGCTCCTTCAGTATCTCTTTCAGAGATAACGGCACAGCTCATGCCAAGCCCCTTCTATAAGACATCTCAAAGCTATGCATGGAGCTTGAGCGTGCAGTCCCAGTTGGCAAAAGATTGGGGGCTGGAAGTCGCATACGTGGGAAACCGCGGTTTGCATTTGGATCGCGAGCATAACCTTGGCAATCAGGCGAAGCCCGGTGTTGGAGATCTGCAACCGCGCAGGCCATGGCCTGACTTTAATGCCCTGCAATACGACGATTTCACCGGATATTCGAACTATAACTCTGTGTATGGAAAGATTGAGAAGACAGCGTCAAATGGATTGGCGGGGCTAATTTCGTATACCTTTTCAAAAAGCTTAAACGCTGGAAATGGCAACGTGGACAACCAGTCTGCGGTTCAAGATGATAACGATCAGAATGCTGATTACGGTCTGGCCGACTACAATATCAGTCAAACATTCGTAGCCAGCCTTATATACCAGCTTCCTTTTGGACGAGGGCGGAGATTCCTGGGAAGCGAGGGAGGGTTAGTCAATGTGCTGGTCGGAGGCTGGGAGGCTAGCGCGATTATTACCGCTCACACCGGTTTGCCATTCACGGTAACCTCGACACTCGATTATTCCAACACGGGAAGTCAATCGCCTCGGCCCGATCGCATATGCGAAGGTACGGGTCCGAAGACACTTTCCGAATGGTTTGACGTCAATTGCTTTACCACGGCCGCGTTGGCGCAGGCTTTTGCAAACGGGACACCTCGCTTTGGAACCTCCCGCAGAAATATACTGATCGGGCCTGGTACACAGAATTGGGATCTGGCATTCATAAAGCGGACAAATGTCGGGAAAAGGGTAACAACCGAATTCCGGGGTGAATTTTTTAACGCATTCAACCATACCAATTTTGGGATCCCGGCTTCGACGGTCGGCACGAGCGATATAGGCATTATTTCATCCAGTTCCGGTCCAAGAGACATTCAGCTGGCTGTGAAGGTTGAATTTTGACGGTGCGGCAATTACATTGGGAAGACCGGAATAGAGACACTGCGCCATGAATAATATTGATCTATGCGGCCGCCGCGCTGTTATTACCGGCGGTGCTCAAGGAATTGGGCGCGCGATAGCGGAAAGGTTTCTGGATTCAGGGGCGGAACTATCGCTTTGGGACGCAGACGAGAACCTTGTCAGAGCGACATCCCATGAATTGAGCGCCACAAAAGAGGTCCATTTCTGCGCGGTCGACGTGGCCGATGCGAAGGCGGTAGAAACGGCTACCGAACAAACCCTGCAGGCGCTCGGGAAGATTGAGATTCTGGTCGCCAACGCTGGGATCACCGGACCCAACGTAAAATTGTGGGAGTACCCAGTCGCTGCGTGGCGACAAGTAATGGATGTGAACCTGCACGGTGTCTTCCATTGCTGCAAGGCGATTGTGCCCTTGATGATTCAACAAAACTACGGGCGGATCGTCAATCTAGCATCGATTGCCGGCAAAGAAGGAAACCCGAACGCGTCCGCCTACAGCGCGTCGAAAGCTGGTGTAATTGCGCTGACGAAATCGTTAGGGAAAGAACTTGCACATCACAATATAGCGGTCAATTGCATCACCCCGGCGGCTGCACGGACGAGGTTGTTCGAGCAGATGACCCAAGAGCATATTGATTACATGCTGTCGAAAATCCCACGCGGCCGGTTTGTCAGAGTGGAAGAAATCGCCTCGATGGTGGCGTGGTTGGCTTCTGAAGAAAATTCTTACACGACCGGTGCTGCCTTCGACTTGAGCGGTGGCCGGGCAACCTATTAGCAAACTCATAGAGTTAGAGACTCAGTTTCGGACTCCGGCCTATATCCGAGATGGGTCGAGATCTCAAGCGCCGTAGCTTTTACGGATGAGGATAACTTCGCAACTTTCTCTTTGGGAATCTGCGCGGTTGTCCCGGCCACACTGACAGCGGAAATCACATTGTTGGCGGAGTCGTAAACCGGTACCCCGATGCAGCGAAACCCTATTTCGCCCTCTTCATCTTCGAAAGCATAGCCGAGTTCACGTACTTTCTTTAATTCGCGCGCCAATCTATCTGGGGAAGCTATCGTGTTTCTGTTGTGTCGAGCCATCGCGCGCCCGGTCAACCGTCGATTCATGTTTGTCTCGGGCGCAAATGCCAGCAGGGCTTTGCCTACGCCGGAGCTGTTTGCATCAAGTCGCCTACCCACCCAGGTGGCCAGACGCAGCATTCCAGGGGCCTCGACCTTTTCAATGATCACGGCTTCGGCGTCCTCGAGAATCGCCATGTGTACTGTGAGCCCGGTTTCAAGCATCAAATCCTGTAAGAAAGGTCTCGCCTGTTCACGCAAGTCAAGATTCTCGAGGGCCGTGTGGCTCAAGCTAACGAGTTTGAGCCCAAAGTGATATTTCCCGTTTACCCGATTGTTCTTCAGATACCCCATCAATTCGAGGGTCCGGACCAGCAGATGAACGGAGCTCTTGGGTAATGCGAGCTTTCTGCTGATATCGGAGAGTGTGAGCCCACGTCTGGATTGTGCGAGAAGTTCCAAGATTGCAAGCGCTCGGCTAACTGAGGGAACTGTATATGTCTTCTGCATAGATTGTGGGTCCCTGCGTCCTATCCAATATGCTGGACGATAATCAGAGAGATTACCACATTACTCTTGATCTCAGAAAAGCCCGCAGGCGACACTATGCTGAGCTGTCAGGAGGAATTGGTCCTCTTTCGGCAACTGTTTCAGGACGGCGCGCATTGCGAGATCCACGAACGTTCACGAAACCAATAGATGGAATGTATCGGCACTGACTTCAACTACAACAACACATGTACCACGTTCCTGAACCATCCCGCAGCAGGTTTGTAATATCGAAATCGATTTCGCCGAAAAGATTCGCTACGGTGCGAAGCTAGCTTTCACTGTAGAACAGGATCGGAGACAACATGCAGAACGATCGAGAATCCCAGAAGCTTCTGGCTCACAATAAGAACTATATCCCCGGCGGTGTTGTCTCCGTAAATCGTGCGACACAGCCAGAGATTGCTTTCGCTAAGGGGGAAGGATCGAGGATTTGGGACGTCGATAGCAACGAGTACATCGATTACCACGCTGCTTTCAGTCCGCATTTTCTCGGCCACAATGACCCCTATGTGACAGAAGCCGTGATAAGGACTTTGCGGCGAGGGGCTAGCCTTTTTGGATCAGGCACAACGGCGCTGGAGGGCCAGCTTGCGGAGATGATATGCGAGCACGTCCCAGCCGTTGAATCTGTGCAGCTATTGAATTCGGGGAGCGAAGCCACGTATGAGGCAATCCGCCTGGGTCGTGCGATCACCGGTAGAGACCATATCATCAAGATGCAGGGTGGCTACAACGGGTGGCACAACGACGTTGCATGCAACCTCATGACGGCCTTGAGTGATGTCGGCCCGAGAAAGTCGCCTGGGGAGTATCCATTCCAGGCCATCAGCTCGGGAATCCCTATAGAGCATCAGCGCCTGGTGCACAGCATCAATTTCAACGACCTCGATTCGGTCCGGTATGTCTGTGAAAACTATCCGATCGCTGCTTTGATTACTGAGCCTATTCTCCAGAACGTCGGCATTGTAAAACCAAACCCCGGATATCTGAGCGGCTTACGAGAGTTGGCGGATGAGTTTGGCTTTGTCCTCATCTTCGATGAAGTCAAGACAGGCTTCCGCCATGCCATCGGCGGTTTCGCAAGCATTGCCAATGTCAAACCTGATCTCCTGGTGTTTGGCAAGGCCCTTGCGAATGGCTATCCCATCGCGGTTCTAGGTGGCAGAAAAGACATAATGGATCTGTTCGTCGCACCAGATCCATCCAAACGGGTTTTACTGGCGGGAACATACAACGGACATCCAGTCCCCACAGCTGCAGCGATAGCAACGATCGAGCGGCTGCGGATGAACAATGGTGAGGTTTACCGTCACGTAAATAGCCTGGGCGAGGTGATGGAAGGTGGTATTGAGTCAATTGTGGGAAAGATTGGTCTAAATGGTGTTGTTGCCCGCCAAGGCTCAGCCTTCTGTCTATACTTCATGGATCATCTCCCTACCGACTGGCACGACATCGCCATGCACCACGATTTTGATTTAGACACAGCATTTCGTCTGAATCTGGTTGACAGAGGAATCTACGTATTCCCGCTGGCGACCAAGCAGTGTTCAATTTCTGCAGCTCATAGCAAAGCTGACGTTGAAGAGACCTTACGATGCGTGGAAAGCTCACTGCTTCAGGCCGTTGCGGCGAAACAAGGCAATACGGTCTCTCTTCCGCTTTAATCCAGAAGCAGCGCACGTAATGCAAGGAACCTTTCCTTGGAGGATTAAAGCTGTGACTCTTAGAAAAACAGCAATGGAGCGCGATAAATCGGAGCATCGCCCTGCAGGAATACTTTCAGGAGAAACCACGATCGCGTGTGCGGCCGGTGTTGTGGGAATGGGCCTGATGGGTACAAGCATCAGTGCCTGTCTTCTCGCGGCCGGCCATTCTGTGCATAGTATCGAGTCCAATCCGGCAAAGCTTCGAACCGCTCGTGCAAGGCTCTCAAAGTTGTTGAAAGAAGCTCAAGCCGAGGGCGTGATCACCGCAACACCAGCTACTCTACTTCAGCGGTTCACAATTTCCAATGAGAAATCCAATCTGAAGGATGCGGAAATAGTTATTGAGTCAACGGTTGAAGACCTCGGCGGTAAAGCGGCAAGTCATCAGCGACATCGAACAAGTCGTTTCCGAAAAAACATTGATAGGCAGCAACACCTCCGCAATTCCTGTCACAAACCTGCAAAGTAACGCCCGGCATCCTGAACGCATCGTGGGGCTGCATTGGGCCGAACCAGCACACCTCACGAGGTTCATGGAGATCATATGTGGCCGACACACTACGACCTCCAACGCCCAGCGCGCCTTGCGGCTGGCGCGCAAGTGGGGCAAGGAACCGTCACTTGTCCGCAAAGACATCCGTGGATTCATCGCAAACCGAATCATGTATGCGATGCTTCGCGAAGCCTTTTATCTGGTTGATGCTGGTTTTGCGTCGGTGGCGGACGTTGATCGATCGCTGCGCAATGACTTGGGGTATTGGATCACTTTAGCAGGCCCGTTCCGGTTTATGGACCTCACCGGCATCCAGGCTTATGCCACTGTGATGAAAGAGCTTTTGCCGGATCTAAGTTGCGCAACCGATGTACCACGTCTCATGCAAAAAGTTGTGGACTCTGGTGCGCGCGGAGTCTCTAACGCGAAGGGCTTCTATCGGTACACGCCCAAGCAAGCGAAGCGATGGGAGCAGCGATTCATGCAATTCAGCTATGAGATTCGCGCTTTGGCGGAGAAGTATCCCGAGGACGTGGGCGACAGCAGAATTTCAACTTCGGCTGCCGGCTGATAAAAGATGTCGGGGCATGAGCGGGCGGCGGATGAGACGAGATGCCCCAGGCCCATCACGCCGCCGCCGTGCATAGCGATGCCATTTACCGTCGTTATCCGTTATCTCCGTCTCAGTTCTTTAGCTTGGAAATATCGAAGAAGTCGCGCAGGTCCTTTACTCCGGCATCTGCCGCGGCTCCCAGCAATGGATGCAGACCGAAGATTTCCTCTTCCGTCTTCAGCATCGAGCTATGGGTGTAATGAATGTAGTTGGTGTATTCGCTATGACCACCGCCTTTGGCGAAGGGCGATAGGATGAACATACCGATCGGTCCATCGCTATAGGCACCGCTATCTTCGCCTTCATCCCATAGGATGAACAGTACGCCGGCCTTCTTGTACTCCGGTGAATTGGTAATCAAGCGAACATTCTCTTGTAGCCATTGATCGCTGCGACGCGTGTTATCCACGGGCTCGTCGCTGGCACACGGAGAAACACCCTCATGGCCGTCGTGACACACGTTCGGTGCGATGAAATTGTAGTGCGCCACTTTATGGTTGGCGATGTCCGTTGCCATCTCCGAATATGGGACCACGTGCTTGATACAAAACGCCGATTGCGGATTGAAGTTGTCGGTGTCGTCCGCGAAATTGACTGCCGGCACGTGATTGACGTCGACTTCACTGAAATCTAGCGGACAGTCGTCATATTCCGGATTGCCGAAGTCTTGCTCCGC
Source organism: uncultured Acidobacteriota bacterium (assembly GCA_963817855.1). Taxonomy (GTDB): domain Bacteria; phylum Acidobacteriota; class Terriglobia; order Terriglobales; family Acidobacteriaceae; genus JAKAAZ01. The sequence continues at coordinate 1,940,545 of CAWFQA010000001.1, forward strand.
ATAATCTTTCCAGGAAATTCCAGCGTTGGTCAAGAGACGCTCTATATGTTTGTGCGAGGTTATATCGTACGTAGCGGGCGTGTCATCGAAAAGTTTCCCGAAATTCGTCCCCGCTGCAAGCCACAGGTAATTCGGTGCGCTGGGATGATTCCCCGGTGGATTGTAGTACCGCTCGGCATGGGCCGCGTGATGCAGCAGCCATCCGTTGATGTATGGGGCCAGGGAGCTGCCTTTGATGTCCGGGTCCCCGAACGCGGCCCCAGCATTGTTTCCCGTCCAGTTGTGGTTCTCCATCAAAATGATCCAGACGTACTGAATCTTTGATGGAAATTTATTCGCCTTAGCGTCCATCTGCGAGGTTTGTGATTGTGCGTGCGTGGCCATCGGCATTGCGACGAGCGATGCCAGTACAGCCAGGAACAAGATCTTCCACGAGCGTTTCATACGCCCCCTCCTGCTTTCAATCGAAGTACGGCCTAAGCCGTTGCTACATTGGTTGTCCACCAAGACAACCCGCTATTCTCCAACCCGCCATTGTTATTGGCGAAAAAAGCGGTAGCGGAAATCATGCATTCCGGAAATCGATTGCTTCAGGAACATCCTAATTGAACGGGTTTTACAGATACTGGGTCGACTAGCCTGCGACCTTGCAGACAAGCATAGCGATCATGGCTCCGCCGATGATTACAGTCAAGTTGATTGCATCAGACCTCGATCATTGCGTCCAATATGCTGTACAGCTTTTGCAGTTTTTTCATCGCCTTTTAATCAGAACGCAAATCCGACTCATCGTTCAGTAAAAGTCCCTTGAAATTTTGAACCGTCTATCACGCGCGCTACGCCATGGTGTGAGGGAAAAATTGTTCAATAGGCTGAATGGCGAATGATAGGGCGTCGGTTTTTTCATTGCGTTCCTTTATTAGAGCGGATTAAATCCAATTGAAACGCCACGGTCGATAAAAATCCACCATATTTGGGCGACATTCAGGGGCGAAGATATGCAAAAGACCTTCAAGGGCGTAGCTGAAGCGAGCAGGCTAATCTGCTTGCATTTGTCATTGATTCTGGTCTGTGGACTTACCATTCCAGCACTGGCGCAGTTCACCACGGCCCGTCTGAATGGCACTGTCGTCGATTCTTCCGGGGCCGCGCTGGCGGGAGCCACTGTCGCGGTGGAGCAGGTAGGCACCGGCTTTACGCGTACCGCCAGCACCGGCAGCTCCGGCGAATACGTTTTCCCGGCGCTGCCCGTGGGCCAGTATCAGATCACCGTCACCCTCAACGGGTTCAACACCTACACGCAGCAGGGAGTCACGCTGTCCACAAACGAGGCTGTCACCCTGCCGGTCGAGTTGAAGGTGGGATCGGTCGCGCAGAAAGTGACAGTAACGGCCAACGCTACCATGGTGACGACCGATTCAGCGACTCTTGGTCAGGTTATCGGACAGAAAGATATCGTTGGATTGCCGTTGAACAACCGCTACGCCCAGCAGCTGGTTTTTCTTGTTCCAGGAGCGGAAAACGTTACGCAAAGCTATTGCGCCGCGAATTGCGAAGGTGGCGTCTTCCCTAGCGAGCAATATGCAAAGATCAACGGCGCCGGGGCCAATGGGGTCAGTTATCAGCTGGACGGTGCCGACTATAACGATACCTACATCAACACTAACTTGCCCTTCCCCAACCCGGACGCCATCCAGGAGTTCAACTTATTGACCAGCAATATGAGCGCCGTCTATGGAGACGCGATCGGCGGCATTGTCAATATCTCCTTGAAGTCAGGGACGGATTCCATTCATGGCGGATTGTTTGAGTTTTACCAGAACGACATGTTCAACTCGAAAAACTGGTTCGCGCAATCGGTCAGCGCGCTGAACCAGAACCAGTTCGGCGGATACATTGGCGGCCCCATCCTGAAGGACAAACTGTTTTATTTCGGAAGCTACCAGGGAACCAGATTCAGTTCGACGAACAATGGGCTGGGTGCGTATGTGCCGAACGCCGCTGAGCGCACGGGCGATTTTTCCGATATCGCACCGGGCTCTCCAGTCTGTCAATCGTTCGGGACCTGCGTTCAACTTGTCGATCCGGTCACAGGGGTGAATTATCCCAACAACCATATCCCCGTCAGTCCGGTCGCGACCTACCTCCTGAATAAAATTCCGCTGCCCAACGGCGCTCAGCTGGGAATTCCGGGGCCCCCCGGCCTTCCGAACGATAACCTCTATTATAACGGCTTGCCGATTGTTCAAAACACCGATGAATACCTGGTGAAGGTGGACTACAACTTCGCCAAAAATCATCTAAGCGGCCATTATTTCCAGCAGAAATACACGCAACCGTTGGTTCTTCCGCCGTCCACCAACATTCTTCAGACCGAAGGCAATGCCGAAACGCTGATCGATAAAAATGTCAGCGTCGTCGATCTGTACACCATCACACCAAACTTGACCCTGGGGAGCTATTACGGCTACACGAAGATCGACGGCACAACTTACTCAGGTGCCCCATTCTCCATGGTGGACGCGGGAGCCAACATCGCTTTACCGACGAGTCCGGGAGACGGATACCTCCCCACATTGTCATTCTCGACGAACAGCTTCGGTGTCGGGAGCGGAAACTATGGCATCTGGAATCGCGGCGAACAGTCGTTGCGGGAGATTGCGACCCTTACGAGGGGAAACCACCTGCTTCAGTTCGGAGGGGAAGCAGTGCGCACGACTCAGCCGATGTCCAACACGTTCCAGGAGGGCGGCAATTTCCAGTTTTTCAATAGCTTCACGGGCTACAACCTGGCAGACTTCGTCACTGGCACCATGAGCAATTTCACCCAGGGTGGTGGACTATATCTCAACTTTACCGGCATCAATTGGAGCGCGTTCGTGCAGGACGACTGGAAAGCAACTCCGCGGCTCACAATCAGCGCTGGCCTGCGCTGGGACCCGTGGATTCCGTCCAAAGACAGCCTGGGCCGGGTGGCCTGTTTTGAGCTGGGCGCGGCGCAATCCGTACGCTATCCCAACGCTCCTCCAGACTTGATCTTCGGCGGATCGAACCACGATCCCGGATGCCCCAACGCCGCCATCTTCGCCAATTACAACAACTACGGCCCTCGGTTCGGATTCGCATACCAGATGACGCAGGACGGAAAAACAAGCCTGCGGGGAGGTGCAGGATATTACTATGAACCGCCGAATTCCCTGATCTATCAGCAGATCGTCGGGGTTCCTCCCTTCGCTCCCGTCGTCAATTTGCAGGGAATTCTCAATGTCGCCGATCCTTATGGCAGCGCTGGAGTCGCGAATCCATTTCCCGAACAGTTTGGCCCCCGCAATCCGGGGCCGGAAGCCACATTTCCAACAGGAGCCGGTGCAATCTCTTTTTCGCAGCTCCAGGACCCGCATATGCGCCTGCCGATGATTCTCTCCTACAACCTGACGCTGGAGCGCGGCGTCGGGACGGACTGGCTGTTTCGTTTCGCGTATGTGGGGAATAACGGCCATCGACTCTACGGCACCGGTGACCAGGAGAGCGGCATGCTGCAGTTGAATCCAACCGTCTACATTCCCGGCAACTCGACGGAGGACCCGGCAAACGTCCAGTCGCGCCGGCTCTTGAATCAGAAATACGGAATCGACAACTACGCATCGGTTCCCTTCATCAACACCGGCGTGAACAGCAATTACAACGCCCTCCAGATCACCGTGGAAAAACGCTTCACACATGGATACTCCTTTCTAAGCAGCTTCACCTGGTCAAAGGCGATGGACGACTTTGCGCCGAGCAAGGATTCACCCCAATTCACCAATAGCTGCGCGTGCGGCCGCTCCTTCGATTACGGGCCGTCGGACGATGATTTGAACAAGGTCATCAAATTCAATGCCAACTACGCGACGCCTAGCATCCACATCCAGAGAATCGCGGACAAGTTTCTGAATGGTTGGCAGGTCACGGGAATCGTCAACTGGTATCCCACCGGAAATCCATTCACGATCATCAGCGGTGTCGACAACTCCTTCAGCGCGATCGGGGCGGACAGAGCCGATTTGATCAATGTGTCCGATATCAACAAGACCAAGCTCGGCCACCGTCCGCATCCAGGCGTTATCGGCCAGTGGATCAATCCCACCGACTTCGCACCAAATGCTGTAGGCACCTACGGAAACATTGGCAAAAGCAGCCTGCGCAGCCCGGGATTTTTCGATACCGACATCTCCGCAATCAAAAACACGAGTTTGAAGCGCGTTTCTCTCCAGCTTCGTGGTGACATTTTCAATGTCACCAACCATCCCAACTTTGGAGCGCCCGATAACAATCAGAGCAGCCCTGGGTTTGGGCAAATCGGCGGGACGCTGGGATCGAACGCCTATGGCGGCCCAACGTCTTATGGAACGTCCCAGCCCAGAATCATGCAGTTTGGCGTCAAGGCGACGTTCTGAGGATGACGCGCAAAGCATGGAGCGGATTGACAGCTAGTCCGACTCGGATCAAGCGGAATCGTTCTGAACGAGCATAGCCAAGTGAAGGCTCCGGAAAACATTCGCCACGTGAGTGATACAAGCACCCTCTGAATTCGTCGAGAAAGACGAGTCCTTATTTTTGGATCACATTATCTGTGCATCCGCCATTGATTTTCGCGACGCTCCTCGGGATGTCCAACAGACATAGATAACTTTGCGTGAAGCAATTTTCGATTGAGGAGAATTTCACGGATGAATTCGTTTCGCAGAGAGTTTTTAAAGTTGATGGGCGCGAGTGTGGCTGGGACCACTGCTGCATCCTTGGCGATTCCAGGTGCCCACGCGGAACTTGCCCTGAAGCCAACCGGCGTTATAAATGCGCTATTTGATGTGAAAGTTTACGGGGCTACGGGCGACGGCGCGACCATCGACACGGCCGCCATCAACAAGGCGATAGAAGCCGCTTACACTGCAGGCGGCGGCACTGTGCGGTTTCCCGCCGGGACGTATGCCTGCTACTCGATCCACCTGAAAAGCAACGTCGCCCTTTATCTCGAACTGGGAGCGACTATCCTTGCCGCCAGCGTTCCAGAGGGCGGGAGTACGAGTGGTTCCTATTATGATGCGCCTGAATCGAACAAGCCGTGGGAGAAGTATCAGGACTTCGGCCATAATCACTGGCATAACAGTCTCATCTGGGGCGAAAACATCCATGACTTCGCCATCCTCGGGAGCGGCCTTATATGGGGAAAGGGCCTGAGCCGCGGCACCGGCTCCGTCCCCAGCGCGTCATTGCCCGGAATGGCCGACAAAGCCATCGGCCTAAAAAATTGCCACAATGTTTTGCTGCGCGATTTTTCCATCCTTGAAGGCGGACATTTTGGCATCCTGGCTACCGGTGTCGACAACTTCACCATCGACAATCTCCTCATCGATACCAACCGCGACGGCATCGATATCGACTGTTGCCGCAATGTGCGGATTTCCAGTTGCAGCGTCAACTCGCCGTGGGACGACGCTATTTGTCCGAAAAGCTCTTTTGCCCTTGGGTATGCGCGCATAACTGAGAACGTCACGATCAGCGACTGCTATGTCACCGGTGCGTATGAAATGGGTTCCATGCTGGACGGCACGTGGAAGCGGTGGCCAACAGATCAGGCGGCGCAGGCCAGGGTAAAGCCTTATTTTCCGAAGGAGTTTAACGGCAGCATCAAACTGGGCACGGAATCGAATGGCGGCTTCAAGAACATTGCGATCTCCAACTGCGTCTTCGATGGCAGCAAGGGCTTCGCTGTGGAAAGCTCCGATGGCGCATCGATCGAAGGGATCACATTCTCCGGCATCACCATGCACGACTGCACGAATACGCCATTATTTCTCCGGCTCGGCGGTCGCATGAGGGGCCCGGCCGGGATACCGGTAGGGCGGCTGCGAGGAGTCAACATCGCCGATGTCGTCAGCTACAACTCCGCTTCGCGCCTCGGTGGAGGGGGAATCATCAGCGGAATCCCCGGTCATGCGATCGAAGACATCAAAATCCACGACGTGTATTTGGAAAGTATAGGCGGCGGCACGAAAGAAATGGCGGAGCTCCAGCCGCCAGAATCGATCCATGACAATCCCTGGCCCGACCCCGATATGTTCGGCAATATTCCGGCCGGAGGATTTTTCCTTCGGCACATCAATAACATTGAGTTCACTAACGTCGAAATTGCATTTAAGCAGCCGGACGCGCGGCCGGCCTTCCGGCTGGACCACGTGGACGGAGCCGAATTTTTTCACGTCAAAACCCCGCGGCAGCAGCCTGGTCCGGTATTCGCGCTCCGTGACGTGCGCGACTTTCGCACTCTGGCATGCCGCAACGTCAAGGACATGGACCTCGAGTCGGTCCAGCAAAAAGACATTGGAGTCCTTTGAACTGCCTCGGCCAATGTGCCTTTGGCCATGCGGAAGTTTCCACCCCTGAACAGCTAAGGAGGATTATGTTTCGCATGAAATTGATCGGCCCAGGCACTATGCTCGCGATTTGGGTCCTTGCCGCGCTGATTGGGAACCACGCACAAGCACAAACGACCGCTCTTTCCTCGATACAGGAGACCCTCGCGCATCCCATCCAGGCGCACGCCGTGACCGCTTTTCAATTGCAGCAGTACTTGTTCGCGCGGGCACCGCTGTTGCCGTCTCCAACCAGCGCCGCTCAATGGACAACGGATGAGCACAAGTTGCGCCGGCATATTCTCGATGACATTGCTTTTCACGGCTGGCCGCGCCAGTGGGTCGATTCCGCTCCGAAATTCCAGCAGATCGGCGTCATCGAGACAAACGACGGATATCGAATCCGCAAATTGCGTTATGAAATTGTGCCGGGTTTCATTTCTACGGCGCTGCTCTATGAACCGAACAAAATTACCGGCCGTGCACCCGCCATCTTGAATCTGATCGGCCATGAGCCGGAAGGGATCGACGTCGAATACGAGCAGAAGCGCTGCATCAACTTTGCCAAGCGCGGCATTGTGGCCTTGAATCTGGGATGGATGGAGTTCGGAGAGCTTTCCCAGCCGGACAACGCGCACGACTACGCCGCGGACCTCGACCTCGTCGGCTCGAACGCATTCGGACTTTTCTATCTTTCAATGCGGCGCGGGCTCGATTATCTGGCAATGTTGCCTGAGGTCGATTCTGCTCGGCTCGGTGTAACAGGCCTTTCCGGCGGGGGTTGGCAGACGGTGATGCTGGGTGCTCTGGACAAGCGTGTGGCGGTTTCTGTCGAGGTTGCAGGTCTGGGATCGCGCGAGTCGAACCTGACCCAGCCCGAGGATTCTTATGAGGTCGAAGAGGATGCGCCCGACCTGATGAAGGGCGAGACGTATCCGGAATTCGTCGCGATGCGCGCGCCACTGCCGACTTTGTTGATCCATAACGCTGTGGATAGCTGCTGTTTTCGCGCCCCATTAGTCAAGCCCGGCATCTACAACAGGATCAAGCCGTTTTTTCAGCTATACGGCAAGCCGGACGATCTTGCATGGCATGAAAATTTCAATCCCGGAGTCCATAACTATCAGTTGGACAACCGCCAACAGGCGTACCGATTCTTTACGGAGCAATTCCACCTGCCTGTCACTGAAAAGGAGATCTTCAGCGACAATGAGATTCGCACCGACACGGAGCTTGCCATCGGTGTGCCCGCCGACAATCTGACCATCCTCGGTCTGGCAAAACAATTGGCGAGTGCCATCCACAGGGAACCCATCCCAACCGGAGAGCCGCAGCGCGGCGTATGGGCTGCCTCGCAGCGAAAGATTCTGAAATCCGTGGTCCGCTACACCCCGGTCTCCATGGTTCGCGCCTTGCGAATGAGTAACAGCGTAGGCTATAACTTCCACAGCTTGTCCTATCGCTTCGATTATTCGAATGGACTGAGTGCTACAGGCATCTGGTTCAAGGAAGACACAGCCCCAAACAATCAGCCAATCACGATTGTGCTGAATGACGATGGCTATAATGCCGCGGCGGATCCTGTGTTCGCACGTGTTGCGCGCGGAGAACAGGTGTTTGCCCTCGATCCGTTCTTTATTGGAAACACCGCGCCCGGATCAAATGCCACCGCTGTCAGCGCATGGATGGTGATGGTGGATAGCACCGGGGACCGTTGCCTCGGTATGGAGGCCGCGCAGTTGGTCGCAACCGCAAACTGGCTCCGGACCACCACCGGGCAAAGTAGGATTAGGCTGGAGACAAATGGAATTCGCACCCAGGTTATCGCTCTAGTGGCGGCGGCTATTGACCCCAATGCGTTTTTCGACGTGGTAAGCCGTAACGGGATGAAAAGCCTCGCGTATTTGATCGACAAGCCAGTTCCATTCCGTTCAGCTCCGGAACTGTTTTGCCTAGACTTGTATAAAGACTTCGATATTGATTCCCTCAGGGCACTGATATCCCAGTGACGGGTGATCGAACAAGCAAAGTGGGGCATCGGATCGCTTCGAATAGGAGTGTGGCAGCTCCGGGAAGCGCGCCGTATGAACCGGGATAAAAGCCAACCTCAGCTGCACGCAAACCCTAGCCTCCCGGCGATGGAACGATCTGCACTCGCACGACGTATCCCACCGTATGCGGTTCTATCGGACGCTCTTCGCTCGTGACTGTTCGCATATGGACAGGCATGTTCGAAAATGGACGGCAGTTCGTCGATGCGGTGATCGTCCTTAGGGAATGTTTTGTAAAGAATTGTTATAGATGCAAGTTGAAAATGTAAATTCCTGATTGGTAGTCTAATTGCATCAGCTACTCTGAACTCAACGTTTGAGGGCAAGATCTGGATGAAGCAGTTTGAATCTTTTCGACTGGACACCTTGAACGAATGCCTCTGGCAAGGGGGGGTGCAGGTCAACCTTCCTCCCAAGCCTTTCGCGGTCCTGCGATATCTTGTCGAGAATCCAGGAAGGCTGATCTCCCACGATGAACTACTCGATGCGCTCTGGCCGGAAACCTATGTACAGCCCCAGGTGTTGCGGACGTACATGTTGGACCTGCGAAAGATGCTTGGAGACGATCCAGCTTGTCCGCGCTTCATCCAGACCTTGCCCAAACGCGGCTATTGTTTCGTGGCCCAGGTTACGGATGCGGGCGCGCCTAATTCCGGCGCAGCTTCCGCACGCGAGATGCAGCCTGCGATTTCCGACGCAGTTGTAGGCCGCGAGCAGGAACTGAGTCGCATGAAGACGCTCGGCCAGGCGTTGGCTTGCGGGCAGCGGCAAACGGTTTTTATCACCGGCCCTACGGGCATCGGAAAAACTGCAATGGTCGATGCGGCGTGCCAACAGATGATCGCCATGTTGTCGGCCAGCGTGGCCTGCAGTCAGTGTGTGGATGGGCTCAGCCAGAAGGAAGACTATTATTCCGTCATGGAAATCCTGCGGCAGCTCTGCGTTTCCGCGGTCGGCGAATCGGCGACCCGGATTCTCGCGAGCGCCGCGCCGGCATGGCTAGCTGTGCTGCGCCGCGAGCCTGACGCAACCACAGCGGATGGGCGAACCTCGCAACCGAAGGCAACGGGAGACCTTTGTCGAGCGCTGGAAGAGCTAGCAAAAGAAAAAGCGCTTGTCCTCGTCTTCGAGGATCTGCAATGGGCGAATGAGTCTACGCTGGAGTTGATATCTGCTCTGGCGCGACGACGGACGCCGGCCAAGTTGATGCTGCTGGCCACTTATAGTTCCCACTACGCGTCGGTTGAACATCCCCTGAAGACGTTAAAGCAAGACCTGGTAATGCACCGGCAGTCTGCGGAGCTTGCTTTGGCGCCGCTGGCGAAGATGGCGATCCGGCAATTATTGAGTCGGGAATTGGAGCAAGAGGCGCTACCGACAGGTTTAGACACTTTTGTCTATCAGCACTCGGAAGGCAATCCGCTGTTTGCTCTTGCACTTCTGCGGCACCTAATCGCCGAACATGTTTTGACGCGCGACGGTTCGAACCAAGCTGGAGACTGGAAACAGCATGCGCCTTTTCCGGAGATAGAAACCGGCGTGCCCCAAGAACTGGTGCAGTTGATCGATCCGGAAATTGAACGGCTGCCTCCAGGCGAACAGCGCATCCTGGAAGCAGCGAGCCTGATGCCTGTTGTGTTTCCCGCATGGGCGGTGGCAGCCGCGCTGCAACAGGATCCGGCGGAAACGGAAGAGGCTTGCGACCAACTGGCGCGTCGCTTGTGTTTTGTGCAGCGTGCGGGACACGACGAACTTCCGGACGGCACGCGATCGGATTTTTATGCGTTTGCCCACGGTCTCTACCGCGAAGTTTTATACCAGAAGCAGACCGCGTCACGTCGAGCGAAGGGACATACCCGAATTGCGGAGCGGTTGGGCGAGTTGTTCGTAGGGCGCGAGGACAGCGTAGCGCGAGAAATGGCGATGCACTATGAAGCAGCAGGCAACTGGAAGCGCGCGACAATCGCGTTGCGCACAGCGGCGCGTAATGCGCATCAGCGGCAGGCATATTCAGAAGTCGCACAGTTGCTGCAGCATAGCCTGGTAATTGCGGAAAATATGAACGATGCAGAGCGAGGCATCATCGAACGAGAGATTCTGTCAGAGCTGGAGATGGCGCGCGTCGCGATTCAGGGCACAAAACAGCCACAAAACAATTCTGCAGAAATTGACGGATTCTGGATGGGAACTTGACAACTTTATTTTTGCGAGTCGCTACTGTGGTGAACATAGGCAGGAGGTACCACACATGCGATCCAAAATCTACACCGTTCTGGCGTCAGCAGCATTGATGGCGGCAGCAGGCTTGGCGACGAACTCCGCAATGGCGGAAACAACCCTCAATGTCCCCTTTAGCTTTATGGTTGCCGGCAAGGCGTGTCCCGCCGGTCACTATACGGTGAAGGAAAATCCGATTGGCACTTTCGTGACCTTGACCAATCAGGATTCCAGCCGTGTATTTACCTGGATTCTCTTGCCCAGCTCACCCGACTTCAAGAACGGCGATGTGGTGCTGAAGTTCGACGTGGCCGGAAAAACGCATCTGCTTCGGTCCGTTCAAGTCGGGCCGATGACAACCTCCGTCTTAGATAAGAACGTTCGCAACAGCGAGTACGTGGCAGCCGAACTTGCGGCGCATCCGGGGCAGTAGCCCAATTCGGGCGGGCACGGCAACGCTCTCACGCATGCACTCGAAAACAATGCAAGGAGAGGGCACATCGATCCTTCGATGGCCCTCTCCTTGCTATTGTTCAGCCCCTAACAAGCTATAAGCGTGCCGCAACTCAACCCCTCGTACACTGGAAGCATGAAGGCATTGCCAAGATTTGATGTCGAGGGTCATGTTGCGCTGGTGACAGCAGCAGCGCGTGGGCTGGGTCGAGCGATTGCACTGGCTTTGGCGGAAGCAGGAGCTGATATCGCGCTGGGGCTAAGGCAACTGGACGATGACAAGGGCCTCGCGCAGGAGATCGTCTCGCGCGGTCGTCGGGTCTTGCCGCTGCAAATGGACATGACGCAGCTGCCGCAAATCCGCAGCGCAATTGATGCCGCCGAGCGGCACTTTGGCAAATTAGACATTCTGGTGAATAACGCGGGAATTGCTCCGGACAATCTGGCAGAAAATGTGACTGAAGAAGATTTCGATCAAACTCTGTCGATCAACCTGAAGGGGACCTTCTTTGCCAGTCAGGCAGCCGGTCGCATCATGATTCGGCAGAAGCGCGGCTGCATCATCAACATGGGTTCACAGGCCGGCTTTGCAGCGCTGCCGACTGAGTCTGTGTACTGCATGACGAAGGCCGGCATCAGTCACCTGACGAAATGTCTCGCGGTTGAGTGGGGCAAATACAACATCCGCGTGAATGCGGTTGCGCCCACATTTATCCATACGCCAGGCACGGAGCCGGCGCTGTCCGATCCCGCATTTCGCGCTGAAGTGATCCAGAACATCGCCGCGCTGCATCGTATTGGCGAGCCCATCGAAGTGGCCGGAGCAGTGGTGTTTCTGGCGAGCCCCGCCGCTTCACTCATTACCGGTGAAACGCTATTGATTGATGGAGGTTGGACCGCGCGGTAGTGAATCGAAGCTAGCGAAGGTGTTACGAGTTTCGCGCGTCGCTAGAACTTCTAGCGATGGGACAGATCTCGTATCCATACATCTTTGAATTCCATGTTGCCCTTGCCCCCGGCATGCAACTGCAGCGCAATTCTGCCATCGAACGAGCTGGGATGGGGATCGGTGAAGTCCACCATCGGTACGCCATTCAGCCGCGATTTGTAACGATTGCCCACCACCTCCACCAGGTAGTCATTCCACTCGCCCATGCGAACCACGCTCTCGTTTTCCGGAGCGGGCCACACCACCCAGCCGCGTCCGTCTTCCCCGTAGACGCCGCCAGTGTGGTGCATCATCGTGCAATCAATTTCAAATTGCATGCCTTGCGTGGTGTCGACGGAACCCGGCTTGAACCCGGTGTGAAAAAATACTCCGCTGTTGCCATCGCCGACACATTTGAAGCGGAGAGACAGCTGAAAATCCTTATAGTCTTTGTTGGTTTCGAGATATCCGTAGGCCGGGGTTAGTCCCTTGCCATGAATCACTCGGTTCTCGACGGTCCAGCTTTCGTGACCAATCTTAGTCCATCCGCTCAGATCGGTTCCGTTGAAAAGAGAAATCCAATCTTCACCGGGAAGCTTCGCTTTTTCCTGCGCGATCAAAACCGTGCCTGCGACCACGCATCACAGCCAAGGCTCAGCAGACTCGCGAGAATCTTCAAATACCGCCGAAAAGATCTTTGTTGATTTTGCACCGAGATGGAAAAGTGAGAACGGAGCAAAGATAAGCGGGGAATTTTCATGCGAATGGATCCTCCGATAGCTGGACATCAGGATATCAGCGTGAGGAATGCGGAGACGGCTTAGACACTCAAGACGCGAACGCCAGCTTTTTCAAAAGCAGCCACTGCGTCGTCGGGGATGCCGTCATCGGTAATCAGGACATCGATAGCCGCCGCGGGGCAAATGATGACCGGGCTGATCATTCCAACCTTGCTGGAGTCGGCGACTACAACGACCTGCTTGGTCTGGCGCGTCATGGCACGAAACACCGCAGCCTCATCCGCTTCAATGGTGGTGGCGCCGCGTTCCGGGTCCACGCCGCAGACGCCCACAAACACGCGATCCATCACGACAATGTTCAAGGACTCGATCGCGGCAGGCCCAATCAACGAAAACGCACCTTGCCAGCGCATGCGGCCGCCAGTCAGTGTAGTGTCCAAACCCGCGCTGCTGCTTAGCTCCATGGCGATGTTCACGGCATTGGTAATGATGTGGAGATTGCTGCGGTGACGAAGAAACTGGGCCACTTTCGTCGTCGTCGTGCCTGCGGTCACGCCGACCGTCTCATTCTCCTGCACCAACCCGGCCGCGGCCTGTGCGATGCGCTGCTTTTCTTTGGCGAACCGCTCCTCGCGAACGCCGAAGGACGCGTCAAAGCGAAAAGGCTCATACACTGCTTGACCTGCAAGCATGGCGCCGCCATGGGTGCGATGAACCAGGCCGCGTTCTTCCAGCCGCACCAGGTCGCGGCGCACGCTGGCCGGTGACATTTTAAGAATCACCGTCAGTTCATCGACGGAAGTTTTGCCATGGTGCAACAGCAAACGAAGAATTTCCTTAGCGCGTTTGTCGATCTTGGAAGATACGACGGCACTGCTATCCTCGATTTCGCCGGAGGCGGCGAAGTGCGTATTATTCGTGAACACCCTGAACAACTCCACTTGAAATCTTGTCTAACGTTTCGCGCAACCCATGTACATTCTCTTCGAGAACTACATAGCGCGCAAATTCATCATTGGCAACGGAGCCCAATTTCAGTGAATGATTCCGAAACGTGACCGGACTCTGTGTTCTGATCCTTAAAGAGCAATGAAATTCCGTCGCTCTGGTGCGCAGGGCAATCTTGCGGATATTTTCCTGGCGGATACCGCCGCCCACGATGATGCGAATCCGTCCTCTGGCGGCATCGATCAGCTGGGTCACGCGCTCGGCGGCCTGGCTGACGGTTTGCACGCCACCCGAAGTCAAAATGCGATGTGCGCCTGTCTCGATGACTCTTTGCAGCGACTCATCCAGATCCGCCGACATATCAAAGGCGCGATGGAAACGTCACCTGCATCGGGTGGGCAAGTTGGACCAGCTCGCGAGTCCTTTGCACATCGACGTGACCGTCTCGGTCGAGCATGCCGACGACGATGCCGTCCACCTTCAGATCTTTCATGCGGACGACGTCCGATCTCATCACGTCGAATTCATAGCGTGTGTAGAAAGAATCTCCGCCTCGCGGCCGCACCATCACGAACACGTCAATTCCAACGTGCTTGCGAACCGCCTGGATGAGGCCGTCGCTGGGCGTAATGCCTCCCTCATTCAGATCGCTGCACAATTCGATTCGCTGTGCTCCTCCCGCCTGGGAAGCGATCGCCGATTCTACGGAGTCCACACAAATCTCGAGAATCATGATGGTTGAGTCCCATTTTCCCGGATCGCCCGGATTCCTTGTTGCTCGCAAGGAATCCGGGCGCAAGGGAGATTCGGGCAGGTGCACTGTTGCGGCTTGTCGCGGCAGCCTGCAGGTTAAAACGTGTATCGCAATGAAAACTGCAGATGCCGCTCGACCGAGCGAATACTGCCGGTTTCTCCAATTTGACCGAACGTGGGACTGGTGATGTTCGTGTCCGGATTGCCATAGCTCACGATGTTGAAGGCATTGAATGCATCGAAACGGAATCCGATGGTTTGCTGCTTGTAGGTATGGAAATCCTTGAACGCGGACAAATCGATGTTCACATATCTCGGAGCGCGGACGGCACCATTCCGGGAGGTGCCAAAGGTGTTGGGAGCCGGTACGCCGAAGGCGCAAACTCCGTTGTCTACACCCGGTGTGGTGCAAGGAACTGCTGACGGGTCGGTACCAAACCAACTGCCCGGGCTTGCCGGGTTCTCAAATCCCGCGCCCACGGAGCGATGGACGATTTTCAGTTTGCGATATTGGTTGGCCCGCGATGTGCCAAAGCTGTTGGAATTGTTGCCGGGACCGTAAATCGTCTCTGGAAACCCGGACCACAGGACACCGACACCAGAGACCTTCCAGCCGCCAATCACTGCGTCCAGGGCGCGATTCGCGTTTGTAAAGTATTTCTGCCCCCGACCTGCCGGAAGCGCGTATACCGAAGTGAACGACAAGTTATGCGTTGCGTCGTATCCTGCCGGGCCGTAGTCGGCGGCGCTGTCGTAATAATTCTGGAAGGCTCCGCTATACCCGTTGACCTGCAGGGAGTAATTGCCAAGGCTGTTGGTCATCGCTTTGCTATAGGTGTAGTTGACGGTGTATTCCAAGCCATCCAAAAGTCGCTGGCGCAAGGTTGCCTGCAGCGCGTTGTAGTTCATCATGGCGCGCGATTCGGTGATCAGCAGCGAGTTGGAACCGATCGCGACGCTGGGATCGACGGCATTGATTCCCAGATATTTATTGTTGTAGAAGGGAGCGGAAGTTGGGTCGCCGTTCACCCTGTATTGGTTTACGTTACCGTAATCTTCAATGTGCTGACCTTGCTCCCCGATATATCCAATCTGTAACGAGGTGGATCGGGTCAGGGCATATTCACCCGTCAGACTCCATTCCTGAATGTAAGCTGGCTGGATATTCTGTGGATACACATTGAAGGTGCCGCCGAACTGCACCAAACCGCCGGTGAACCCTTGCTCCGCGGTGCGCGGAGTTCCCGGATTGCCGGGTGTAGGCGTGATGGCTGTAACATTCACCGCCTGGATGAAGGGAGTGATGGAAGTGAGGCGCTGGTTGGACGAGTTACCTTCATAGAAACTGGTCGCTCCGTATCCGCCGCGAAATACCATGCGATCGGTTGGCTGCCACGCAAAGCCCAGGCGCGGCATCCACTGCCGGTAATTTGGTTGGTAGCATCCGCGATTATTGCAGACACCCGATCCAGCCGGCGCCCCCGTTGGTACTTGGCCGGCGTAGATCACCTGACCGGTGGTGAGATCGATGTTGCCGGTCTTGTTGTTTTGTTCGATCCAGGGCTCGTCATACTCGAAACGAAGCCCAATGTTAAGGGTCAGGTTTGGACGAATTCGATAGTCATCCTGTACATATCCCGCGATGCGCCATTGGCGTTGGCCGACGTTGACACTGTGCAGCGTGGCGGCGGCCTGACTCACCCGATCCAGCAGGAAGTCTGCGCCTCCGTAGCCTCCTGCGTTGGCTACGTTCGGATTGCTGCTGAAAGCGCCGCTGTATGTAAGTGAGCCGAGATAACCGTTGTTGTTAGCTGTCGGGTAGTTGTTTTGATAGCGCAAAGCCTGGATGCCCATGCGGATCGAATGTAGTCCGCGCTGCCAAGTCACATCGTCAATGTAGCTGTAGGTATTGTCGATCAGGCCTCCGCCGAAAACCGGGTTGCCACCGGCAAAGATGCCGCCATTGATCGATTGGTAGGTGTAGCCAGCGTAGGATTGGTTCGGGAACGTGATGCCAACTTTGGCGTTTCCGTTGTTACCGAATTGGCCGGTCGAGTCGATTGGGAAATTCTGGGCCCAAACGGTGCGTGTGAACCCGATGCGTCCGGAGTTGATAAGAGACGGCGAGAAGATATGAACCCAGGTTCCACCGCCGAGTTTGGTCGGATAAAGATTCACTCCAGGGAAAGAAATGGCCAGCACGGGAGTCGATCCGTCGTAGGCCGTTGACATGGAATAAAATCCGGTGATTTTGTCGGAGGAGCGAGGATCGTACTCGATCTTGATGTCGCCCTGATTATTGGCCTTATAGCTGCGTGTCGGGCCCTGATAATCGTTAGCTACGATGCCGTCGGTCGGGGTCGCGTTCGGCAGCGGATAGAAGTTCGGGTTCGCGAACAGAAACTTGGCAACCGGGTTGACAATCGGAATTCCCTTGTCGCCGGCATAGGGCGCGAAGCCATTTTCCGGATCGTAAAGCTGGATGGGATTCGACCCGGCCAGCAAGGTCGAAAAATTTCCATTGCGCATATCTGGGGTGAACACGCTCTCCGACCCCGTTCCACCTTTGTGATAGCGCGACCCTAGGTAGTCGACAAAGAAGAAGAGCCTGTCACGCTTGATGGGACCGCCCAATGCGCCGCCGAATTGTGACTGGGAATATGGGTTGATCGGAATCGCTGGATTTTGTTGATTGTTGGTCCAGGTGTTGGCATTCAACTTGTAGTCCTGCACGTACCCGTAGGCCACGCCATGGAACTGGTTGGTGCCGCTCTTCAACACGCTGATCACGTCGCCGCCATTCACGTTGCCATAGTCGGCAGGTGCGTTCGCGGTCATCACGTGCACTTCCTGCAACGATTCTGGCGCGGGGCTATAGGAGATGAGATTGTTGAATGTCTCGTTCATGTCGATGCCGTCCAGGGTGTAGTTATTGGCCTGGGCGCGGTTTCCGTTCATGTTAGGGGTGTCAGTGTTGAATGTGCTGCGCTCGATTTGCGTCGTTCCCGATGTGCCGGCGGTGTCGATCGATCCCGGCACATACAAGGTGAGGGCGGAAAAATCGAGGCCATTCAGCGGAAAGTTTCGGATCGTATTCGCCGTAATGGTGGAGCCGAGGGTAGCGTTTGTCGTATTCAGAATTGGCGCTGCCGCTGAGACGCTCATCGTGGTCGATGCCGTTCCGACCTTCAGCTTGACGTTGAAATTCGCCGTCTGCAAAACTTCAAGGCTAAACGCCGGAATGGTCACTTTGTTGAAGCCCGGCGCCTGCACCGTCACTTCATAGCGGCCGATCGGCAGAGATTGAATGCGGTAAAAGCCGTCCTTGTTCGTCGTGGTGGGTGAATCCACACCAGTGCTTATATTGTGGGCAATCACCTGCGCGCCCGTCACCACTGCTCCGCTCGGATCGGTGACCTCTCCTGTAATGGTTCCGGTGACGGTCTGGGCCACTGCCGCGCTGACAAACATGAGGGTCAACAATAGCGCGATGGACTGAATCAATCGAGATACTTTCATTGGGTTGCATCCTCCGGCCTGAAGTACAAGTGTGGAACTTGAGCATACCGCTCAAAATTTGATCGAATCTTTCGTCGGGATGATCATATAGCTCACTAATGGCTGTGTAAACTGTTTTTTTGACGAATATACGCAGTTTGTGACTATTCTTTGCGGGACGTGATCTTCAGTGTCGATTTTCTGGTAGCCGAGAAAACCGTGCTATTGTCCTTGTTTTGAGTTCCTTGGATCTGTAGCAGCACGTAGTTCGGAGAGAAGATAGAGAATGGACCGACGCAGATTTATCGCTTCACTCACTGGAGTTGCCGCCAGCGCTTCGATCCCCGCAGGCATTCCCCTGGGAGGATTGGCGTCTGCCCAAGCCGTCGGAAAACACAAGGCCGCCCATTCCACGCTGGCTCTACCCACTGCGGACCAACTGAAGTGGCAGGACCTCGAAATGGGAATGTTCATCCATTTCGCTCCGAACACCTGGCAGGGCGTCGAGCAGGACAACTTGTCCACTCCGTTTTCAGAGATCAATCCAAAGCTGCTGAACACCGATCAATGGGCCGCGACTGCGGTCGACCTGGGCGCAAAATATATTGTCTTCGTCGCCAAGCATTCCGGCGGATTCTGCATGTGGCAGACCGAGACAACCAAGTACAGCATCGGCAACACTCCGTGGCGAGGAGGGCATGGTGATGTGCTGGCGGATGTCTCCGCCTCGTGCCGAAAATTTGGATTGAAGCTGGGCGTCTATGTTTCTCCGCGCGACGCCAGGCACGGCGCGGGAATCGGTGGCCTCTGCAATACGCCCGTGCAGCAGAAAATCTATAACGCCATCTATCGCCGCCAACTCACGGAGGTGCTTTCGCGATACGGTTCGATGGTGGAGATATGGTTCGATGGTTCGAATGTCATTCCCGTTGGCGATATTCTCGATCGGTATGCTCCGCACGCGATGATCTTTCAAGGCCCGCATGCGACGATCCGATGGGCCGGCAATGAAGATGGCTTCGTGCCGTATCCAGCGTGGAACTCCATCTCCGCGACGGATGCGAAGACCGGCGTCGCGACTGCGCTGAATAGCGATCCCAATGGATCGGTCTGGATGCCGAATGAAGTGGACGTTTCCATCCTGCGACCGTATTGGTTCTGGAGCGAAGCAAAGCAGCGGAATCTGCTCTCTCTCGATGCAATGGTGGAAATTTATTACCGCTCCGTCGGTCGAGGCGCACAGCTGCTTCTGAATATCCCGCCCGATACGAGCGGGTTGATGCCAGCAGACGATGTCGCACGCGCGCAGCAATTTGGAAAGGAAATCCAGCGCCGATTCGGCAAGAGCATCGCCGAGACCTCGGGTTCTGGCGAGAGCGTCACGCTGTCGCTGCCTGCGGGTTCTCGCGTCGATACCTTCCTGATGCAGGAAGATTGTTCCTTCGGCGAGCGCGTCCGCCAATACAAAATCGAAGCACGTCAGGCAGGGAAGTGGGTGACGCTGGGCACCGGGACTGCGATTGGTCACAAAAGAATTCAGCCCGTTTCGCCGACCAGCGCCGACGAGGTGCGATTGGTCGCCGTCGAGAGTGCCGCTCGCCCCAGGATTCGCCGACTCGCGGTCCTCGATACACAGACTCCTCCGCCGAAGAATTGGAATGCGCCGGCAACGGCTTGGGCCTACGACGAGGTGGGGACGTGGAGGGATTACAGTTTCCACATCGATGTCTCGGACAAGATTCCCGCGGCCACGCAATATCGGTTGCACTTTGTTCCTCAAGCAGGATGGGGGGATTGCCCGGACCCAATCGAGCACATAACCGTGCAGATTGGCGGCGTGGCGGAACCGAAGCTATTGCGGCGGCTCGCTGGATCGAGGGATGTGCAGATCCTCACTATCCCCGGCATCGGGCAAAAGGTCATCCTGGAGGGTCGTTTGAAATGCTCTGCGAACGGAACCATTCTGCTGCGGAAACTCTGAGATGTCTTACTATGGTGGGCCGCTCCATGCGCCCGCGCAAAACACCATTTTCTAAGTTGCGTTTCAGAAGGGGTGCATGCTCAAGGTTGTGCCTTCGAAGAGATAGTCGCAGGGCTCAGTGCGCAGGGTGCCGTCATGCACAACGTATTTCTTTCGCTCGCCTGTGCTACGCGTGCTCCATAATGACACACCCGCATAGGCGCCATCGCGCCGGACAATGTAGTAGATCATGTCCAGATAGCGCAATTTAGTCATGTCGTGGTTGTAATTGCGCACGATCCGTTGCAGCGCTTCCATTCCAGCTTCCTTTGGAGTAGCGCCTTGGCGCATCTGGTCCACGATCGTATGCGCTCCCGCCACTTTGATGTTTTCCTCTCCGTTTCCGGTCGCGCCTGCCGAACCTACGTCCTGATCGGTGTAGCAACCCGCACCGATAATCGGCGAATCGCCCAGCCGCCCCGCAATCTTCCAGGCCAAACCGGATGTCGTGGTTGCTCCAGAAATTTCTCCCTTCGCATTCAAGGCGGAAACATGGATGGTCCCCGTGGTCGGCCACAGCACTTGCAGTATTGCCTCGCGTCGCAGGGGCCGGCCGGATTCCCATGCGGTCCGCCATGTCCAATAAGCGCTGCATTGCGGTCCTCACCATGGGCACATCCTCTGGAGCGGGATGGCGCGGCAGCATCATGGCCATGGGGCCACGCGCGGGTTTTTGGACGACGGGCGGTTTCCAGTCGGGACTGTCAATTCCCGGCCCCCACCATCCCACGCCGCGCTCCTTCCACAACAGCCAGATTTTCCGCGCATCATCCGTCAACAAATCTTCTCGATGGAAACCTTCATCCACCGCAAATTTTTCAGCTCCGTTTCCCACAATCATCACGTGACCGGTGCGCCGCATCACCGTTTCCGCCAGAAGCCCGGCGTGGCGAATATTCTGGACGGCGCCGACTGCGCCGGCGCGCCGCGTTGGCCCGTGCATGACGCAGGCATCCAATTCCACTACTCCATCTTCATTCGGCAGCCCGCCCAGTCCCACGCTGTGATCGTTTGGATCATCCTCTCGCGCCTGGCAGATGTGCAGTGCGGCGTCGAGCGTGTCTGCACCGCGTTCCAGCATGGCGTACGCCTCGGCCACTGTATTATCCCCGGTTTCGCGGGTCACGATGACTGGTTTTTTGGGCGGTTGATAGTGTACCGGCAGGTCTTCTCGGACCTTCCCATCGGCGGCTTCGCCCACTCCGCTCCCAGCCACTCCCGCAGCCATCACTGCTGTGCGCGACAAAAAATCCCGGCGAGTTGTGGACATACGTTTTCACCCCCAGTTTTCCAGATCAATGTATCAGAGCATGAGAACTCCATCCCCACGCGGTGTCCTATCCCATCACTCGGAACATCGACGCGCCGGAAAAATTCAGTCGTCTTAGCACGACATCCCTGTGTCGGATCGCCCACGGAACAGGAAAACGGTAGAATCAGGTCGCTGTTCAGTCGACGTGCGGAACGACGGCCTGTCAATCGCACGCACAATTGTTGGCATCAAGAAGAAGCTTGAATCCGCAACGGTTTCAAGTCACGACGACGATTTCTACTCAGTCCTATTTTAAGGAGGCATTTGCATGCGTACGCTTTGTATTCTGCTCGGACTTGCGATCAGCGCGCCGATCGTGCAGGCGCAACCGAAGGCGCTGTTTTATATGACCAGCGGCCAGACCTCGGTGCAATCGTTCCTCGACCATGCCGACAAAATCGACATCCTGGTGCCGACCTGGTATTCGACCGATGTTCATGGGATGGTATGGGGTGGTCCGAATCCGCAGGTGATGCAGGTGGCGCGCGAACATCATGTCGCGGTCATGCCGATCCTGAGCGGCAGCGCCATGGGGACTGCGGAGTACCACCAGTTCTTCAACGATGAAGCTGCGCGTCATGCGATGGATGAAGCCCTGATCCGCATCTGCAAGCAGAACGGCTATGTCGGGATCCAGTTCGACTTTGAAGACATCAACTGGCAAGACGGAGACGCGCTGTCGAAAACCGTGGCGGAAACTGCGGCGGCGTTGCATGCGGCGGGTTTTCAGCTCTCGATCGCTACCGTTCCCAATGCACCCGGCTACCCAGGAGAAACGGCATATAGTGCGTGGATGTATCGCGATTGGCGCGGCGCGTACGACCTGAAGGCGCTGGCGCAATCCGCCGATCTGATCTGCCTGATGACCTACGATCAGCACACTGCCTACACGCCGCCCGGGCCCGTCGCGGGTTATCCGTGGGTGCTTGAAAATCTGAAATACGCGCTCGCTGTGGTGCCAAAAGACAAGCTCTCGCTCGGCATCCCGGTGTACGGCTATCACTGGTTCGCGGGAATGCCGGTTGGCGGTAAGAATGTACCGAACAATTCCGCGGAATACATCGGCACGCCTGCGGCGATGCAATTAGCGCATGCCTACAACGCCAGGCTGCAGTGGGACCCCGAGGATAAAACCGCGTGGTTTTACTTCTATCGGGCACAGGATCGCGAGTACATCTTCTACACTGACGCGCGCACCTTTGCCGCGCGATACGACCTGGTGAAGCAGGACGGGCTGGAGGGTTTCTGTTCCTGGGTGCTGGGTGAAGAAGATCCGGCCATTTGGCAGATGTTGCCGTCACACGATCATGCTGCGGCGCAATCCACTGCGCAGCCGAGGAAGAAATAGCTGCATGGCATACTTTCTTGGTATCGATGCAGGCGCAACAAAAACCAACGGCGTCCTGGGCACGGAGTCTGATGTACTGGCGCGGGCCCAGGGCGGCTCTATCAAGGTCACGCGTGTCAGTGAAGCGAATGCTGAAACGCATGTGCAGGCAATTCTCGCGTCACTCGTCGAGCAATCCGGCATTGCGCTCAATTCAATCTCAGGCACATGCGTCGGCTTGTCTGGCTTCGCGATTCCCAGCCTGGCCGACTGGGTGCGGAATGCCTTGACTTCCCGTGTGAGCGGACACATCGAACTTTGCGGCGACGAACTGATTGCGCTCGATGCCGCGTTTCGTGGAGGGCGCGGCATTCTGGCGATCGCCGGAACGGGATCGCATGTAGTGGGTCGAACTCGCAATGGAGAATTGGTGCGCACCGGGGGGTGGGGTCCGGTGATGAGCGACCAGGGCGCCGGCAGCCGGATTGGGTTGCTCGCCCTGCGTGCAATGTTTCATGCGCAGGATGCCTCGGAAGAAACATTGTTACTCCCGGCGATCCACGCGGCGTGGGGCACGCAGACGATCGGGGATTTAATCGAGCGCGGAAACAGCACTCCCGTCGTGGAGTTTTCGAAGCTAGCTCCGCTAGTCGCGGAAGCGGCTGCCGCGGGGGACACTGTTGCTCGAGGTGTGCTGCAACAGTCTGGCGAAGAACTTGCCGACTTAGTCCTGCTGGCAATGCGCAAGGGAAAGGTCGTTGAATCAACCCCGTCGTCAGCTTCCGTTGGGATTGCGCCGTGGAGGATCGCATTCACCGGCAGCGCCATCGAAAAAATTTCGTTGCTGCGGGAAAGCATGATCTCCACCATTCTTCAATCAGACCCTGCGGTGGAATTTCTCGCGCAACCGGCCGATCCGCCGCTGGGCGCGTTGTGGCGCGCGGCGCACATTTCTACTCCATAGCCGGAGAACGTCGCTGAATTCCAACCTTAGATGACATTTGTCCTTGAACGGATGCTGACACAGACAGTTATGTTTTGCCGCAGACCCTCGCGAGTTCACCGTGATATATTGGGCGCGCATCTTGGCAACACGAAAGGAAGTCCGTTATGCAAATGACAGCAACTTCTCCAAGTATGCGGCGGTTGACGTGGATTACCGCTGCGTTTTTGTTGGCGTCGGTGAGTGCGGTGGGTGCGCAGGTGGTACTTGCTCCCCCCACTCCACAGATTGGATCGTCGAACCCGGTGACCGCTGAACCGCATGTCCCGCGGCCCCACACCAAGCCCTGTGTCGTGCAATTGTTTCAGAATCTGGAATTCGCGGATTTCAACACCAAGCCCTTCAGCTATACTCCTCCCGCTGCCTGTCCGGGGCCGTGGGCGAAAGTCGTTTTCACAGCAGATTTCACAGTGACCGAGGGCCGCCAGTTCGACCGCACTGCGGCATTCTATTTAGGCCACGCGAACATTTATTACGGCACGACTGCTGAACCTCGCGCAACGCTGAGCCCATCATGGCATGTGGAGCGCGACGTGACCGATCTGACGCCGATCTTTAAAGCCGACCAGACTGGCGAAGCTAACATCGGGAATTTTGTCGGTGTATCCGGGGGTGTCACCTACAACGGCATTATTTATGCGAATGCCGCTCTGGAGTTTTATCCGGCCTCCTGGCAAGACGGCCCGGCCGTGACGCCGGATATCGTCGTTCCGGTGAATGGTCCTGGCGGCGATGCCGGCACGCTGAATACAACCTCTGATCAGATCACGCAGGTGCTGAATCTGCCGATGAACGTCGAGCGGGTCTATCTCGACGTGATCGCGCAAAGCCAGTCGAACGACGAGTTCTGGATGTTCTGCGTCCCCAACGATCAAACCAGCCATCTTGAAAGCTGCGGCAACACCGCCTTCCGCGAGACAGAGGTGACCATCGACGGGAAACCTGCCGGTGTCGCGCCTGTCTATCCCTGGATTTATACCGGGGGCATTGATCCGTATCTGTGGGAGCCGATCCCTGGAGTGCAGACGCTCGACTTCAAACCATACCGCGTCGACCTCACTCCATTTGCCGGTGTTCTGGACGATGGCAATCCGCATACCATTGGCGTCGGCGTCTACAACGCGAATAGTTATTTTTTGGCGACGGCGAATCTGCTGGTGTATACCGACCACCGCAAACAGAAAATCACGGGCGGCATCCTGAGCAACACTCTTGCTGCGGCGCCAAGCCCTGTAGTTACAGAAAACATTACAACAGGCGCCGGGCCAAGCTATACCGGCAGCATCCTGGTCACATCGAAGCGCAACTTTAAAATCAGCGGATATGTGAATACGTCGCACGGCCGCGTTGAGACGACGGTGCAGCAGAAGGTGGATTTCCGCAACAGGCAGGAATTTGATGTGAACGCCACCACGGACGATCAAAACGCACAACAACTCACCACGGTCGATTCAGAAACCAATACCCGCGGCGGATATTCATCCGGGACCCTCGAAAAACACTTCTCGTATCCGATCAACATCAACTATGCGTTTGTCGCGAATCCGGATGGCACCTACACGCAGACGGCATCGGTCGATCAACAGGATCTGGTCAATACATCGCAGCAGGTGAATCGCTACCGGGCCTATGAAAGCAATCTGAGTAATGTAGTGAAGGCTGCCGACACACTCACCTTTGACGCCAACTTCAACGTCACAGGATCAACCGGAAGCAATACCACCCAGACCTACCGCTTCCATGACTCCTTTGGTCATTGCTACGATCGCACGCTCACCGCGGCAGACCATGTCCTGACCAATGTGAGCGGTGGTTATTGCGGAGACCACCACTGATACTTCAGTTACCAACTTCGCAGTAAGAAACGGAGTTCGGTCGAAATGCCGAACTCCTTTTCGTTAGCAGGGTGCGCGCATCAGGTCGCTTGCGGTATAAGTATCCTTCGGTTGTAGTTGAGAAATACGAGCGATGAAATTGCTGCCGATTTGTCGCGCTCGCCATCTGCGGCGCAGTTTTTGCGTGTCAAATGTGGGCGCGCCGTTAGAATTTCAATGACCGCATGTTCATCCACGCGAACGCACGTTCAACCTTGTCACTGGAGGATGCACCTTGAAACGAGTTAGCCTGCCCTGTTTCCTTGTCATGATTCTCGCCTGCGGATTTTGTTTTCCGATGCACCTTACAGCTCAAGCTCAGACGGCGCTCCCAATTATGCCGTTGCCGTCGCATTTGGCCCAGGGGCAAGGTCAATTCTTGATTGACGGGAATTTCGGCGTTGCATTGCAGGGCTACACGGAACCCCGATTACGGCGGGCAACGCAGCGATTTCTGCTGACGCTGTCGCGGGAAACAGGCATTCCCCTCTGGCGTCAAGCGCAATTCAATCAGCCCAGCTTCATCATCAAAACTGGAGCAGCCAGCGACCCAGTCCAACAGCTGGGCGAGGACGAATCCTATCACCTGGAAATCTCCGCGAACCATGTTCAATTGACGGCGCCCAATCCGCTCGGCATTCTGCACGGACTGCAGACGTTTCTGCAGTTAGTTCGGACCACGCCTCAAGGCTTCAGCGTTCCCGTCGTTACCATCGACGACCAGCCGCGATTTCCATGGCGCGGATTGATGATCGATGTCAGCCGCCACTTTATTCCGGTTCCGGTGATTGAGCGGGATCTCGATGGAATGGAGGCAGTCAAGCTGAATGTCTTCCACTGGCATCTGTCCGATGACCAGGGTTTCCGCGCCGAAAGCAAAAAGCTGCCGCAGCTACAGGAAAAGGGATCGGACGGCCTGTACTATACGCAGGATCAGATTCGCGACGTGATCGAATACGCGCGCGACCGCGGAATCCGCGTCGTTCCTGAGTTCGATATGCCCTGTCACACCACGTCGTGGTTCGTCGGCTATCCGGAATTGGGAAGCGGAAAGGGGCCGTATCAAATTGCGCGCCGGTATGGTGTGCTGGATGCCGCAATGGATCCGACGAAGGATTCCACCTACAAATTCCTCAATACGTTTATCGGCGAGATGGCAGACCTTTTCCCCGATCCCTATTTTCATATCGGCGGCGATGAGTGCAACGGCAAAGAATGGAATGCCAACCCGGAGATTCAGGCATTCATGCACCAGCACGGCATCGCAAATAACGCAGCCCTGCAGGCCTATTTCACCGCCAAGGTGCAGAAGATCGTCGCCTCTCACCACAAGATTATGGAAGGCTGGGACGAAGTCCTGCAGCCTGAAACGCCAAAGGATGTCGTCATACAATCGTGGCGCGGATTAGCCTCGCTGGCACAAGCAGCGCGGCAAGGGAACCGCGGCATGCTTTCGACTCCGTATTACCTGAATCTCGATCATCCAACGTCTGACTACTATCTCGCAGATCCACTGGGAGACCAGGCGGCTTCCTTGAATGCCGAACAGAAGGCGCGCATTCTGGGCGGAGAGGCCTGCATGTGGAGCGAATATGTCGACCCGGAGACCATCAACAGCCAGATCTGGCCGTATCTGGCGGCGATCGCGGAGCGATTCTGGTCTCCACAAAACGTGCGGGATGTCGATTCCATGTATCAAAGACTCGCGATCGTCTCAGGAAAACTGAAGTATTACGGACTGAATTCCCAGGCAGACGTGAATGTCATGCTGCAGCGGATGAGCGGCGATCCGAATCCAGTTCCCTTGCAAGTTTTGGCGGCGGTCACGCAACCGCCCGTCGGATATAAGCGATATGATCTCGAAGGCGGCCCGAACTATGCAACGTTTACGCCTCTGAACCGGCTGGTCGATGCCGTCCATCCGGAGAGCCAGACCGCGCGTCAGTTCAACGATCTGGCAAAGCTGATCGCTGCAGGAAAGGCGACTCCGGCACAATGGGGGCAAGCCCGGCAATGGCTGACGCTTTGGCGGGATAACGATGCGCAACTGCAGCCGCTGTTGAAGCAATCTTCGGTGACTGAGGAACTGGTTCCGCTCTCGCATGGCTTGAACCAGGTTGCCTTGATTGGATTGCAGGCACTCGACGATCTCGAAAACAATCGCGCGGTGGACGCGAACGTTCGATCGCAAAATTTATCCGCACTCAAGACGGCTGCGCAGCCGCAGGCGGTCTTGGTCGACATGGTGGCGCCCTCAGTGCAACTACTTGTCCAGGCGACGAGGACGCAGTAGCTATCTTTGTGGTTGTGCGATTCAGGACAGTAACAAGCTTGGCTTCAGACAGGAGAACGCATGCAGCGACGAGATTTCTGCAAGCTGATAGCCGCAACAGCCGCGTCCGCGGCTGTGCCTTCGATGGCGCAAACCGCGGATGATTCTCAGCCTTCAATGCCCGCTGGCTTCGACAAGTTCACCGAAGATTATGCCGCGTTTTGTGCCACGCCCGCGGATCAGCGAGTGTTCTATGCCTATGAGGGCGGCAAGATCATTCAGGAAAAGCTGGATGAAAAAACGTGGACTCCAACCGCCTGGGGTTCGGCGCCGGCTCTGCCCGTCCCCGGCGGTTCATGGGATGGCGTACCCATGAATTCTCCGATTGCCGGTCTCTCCGGCGACGGACCGTACAAGCCAACCTGGGATTCTTTGCAGCAGTACGACGCGCCGGAATGGTATCGCGACGCCAAGTTCGGCATCTGGGCCCATTGGAGTCCGCAGTGCGTTCCGGAGGCCGGCGACTGGTATGCCCGCAACATGTACATCCAGGGTTCCCATCAGAACAAATACCACCTGCAGCATTATGGGCCTCCATCCAAGTTCGGATACAAAGATTTGTGCCCGCAATGGACGCTGCTCAACTGGGAGCCGGACGCGCTGATCGAGCGCTACAAAAAAGCGGGGGCAAAGTTCTTTGTCGCGCTGGCCAATCACCACGACAGTTTCGATACCTGGGACTCGAAGCACCAGCCATGGAACGCCGCCAGGATCGGTCCGCATCGCGATGTGATTGCCACCTGGGCAGCGGCGGCGCGCAAGCAGGGACTGCGTCTCGGCGTCACCGTACATCAGGCACGCAACTGGTGGTGGTTTCAGCCGTCGCACGGAGCCGATAAGACAGCCACATTCGCGGGCGTTCCCTATGATGGGGACCTGGTGCAGGCGCAAGGGAAGGATCAGTGGTGGCAAGGGTTGGACCCGCAGGGCCTCTACGGCGCGAAGCATCCTCACAACGCGTTACCGGATGTTTCCTATGTAAAGAATTTCTACGATCGCACCCGCGATCTGATCGATCAGCACAATCCTGACCTGCTCTACTTCGACAATGCTCTGCTTCCGCTGGGGTGGGGCGGCATGAACATCGGCGCCTACTTCTACAACCAAAACATGAAAACCCATGGCGGAAAACTGGAAGGTGTCATCAACGTTAAGAACGTGCCCGATCACCTGGCCAAAGCTGTGGTCGCCGACTACGAACGCGGGCTGACCAGCGAAATTATGCCGCACGCGTGGCAATCGGAAACCTGCATCGGCGAATGGCATTACAATCGCGCACTGTTTGACAAGCCGGGAGAATACGGCGGCTACTTGAAGCCTCGCGACGTCATTCATTGGCTCATCGATACCGTTAGCAAGAACGGTACTTTTGTCCTGAACATTCCCGGCAAGCCGGACGGCACCATCGACAGCAAAGAAATTGCGGTGCTCGATAAAATCACCGACTGGGTGCAGGTGAATGGCGAAGCGCTCTATTCCACGCGGCCATGGAAGATTTACGGTGAAGGACCGAACGTGGTGAAGAGCGGCTCGTTTGAAGGCACCAGCATCAGCAAACTGGACGCGAAAGATATTCGGTTTACGCGGAATAAGGCCAACACGGTCATTTATGCCATTGCGCTCGGCTGGCCGGTGGGTGAGTTTGTGATCCAGTCGCTGGGAACATCGAATGCCACGCAGCCGGGAAAAATTGAACATGTGCAGCTGTTGGGCACCGATGAGAAGTTGAAATGGAAGCAGGCAGCCGACGGTCTGCGCGTAGAATTGCCGCATCGATATCAGCCAGTGAGCGACTTTGCCGCTGCCCTCAAGATTTCACTAGGGTAGGGTTATCCCTCTACACTAGTGGGAGAAACGCTGTAGGAAAGAGACCGATCAACAGTGAAGCAAATTATTGATGGCATATTGAAGTTTCAGACGGAAGTATTTCCAAATCAGAAGGCGCTGTTTCAGCAGTTATCGAACGGGCAGCGCCCACAGGCCATGTTTGTCGGCTGCTCTGATGCGCGCGTCATTCCCGAATTGTTCATGCAGCAGGGACCGGGCGATTTATTTGTCGTTCGCAACGCCGGCAACATTGTTCCACCCCATGGCGTCGCGCCCGGTGGCGTTTCTGCCAGCATTGAATACGCCGTTGCGGTCTTGGGCGTTCCGGACATCGTGATCTGCGGTCACTCCGGTTGCGGAGCGATGAGCGCGATTCTCAGCGGCAGCGAACACCTGAAAGCGCTTCCGGACGTTTCACGCTGGCTGAGTTTTGCCGACGCCGCGACCCAGGTAGTTGAACAGCAGCACGCACACCGGGAACGCGCAGAGAAGTTGGATATTCTGGTGCGCGAAAATGTACTGGCGCAGATCGTGAATTTGCTGACGCATCCCGTGGTGGCCAACGCTGTTGCGTCAAAGCAAGTGCGGTTGCATGGCTGGGTGTTCGATATCGCCACAGCGGCGGTGATGACCTACAATGCTGAGGCGGGAGAGTTTATGCCACTCAGCCACGCATCATTCGTGGGTGCGAAATCCTGACGGCGACGCATCATTCCAATCGAAGGCGCCACGGAACAATTCAAATTCCGGCCGTCCGCCCGGAAAATACACTGAAACAACGTCGAACCGTACCGGAATCAATTCCGAGTGCTCTAACTGACGGATGTATTCTCTCGCCATCCGCGCCAGGTTGCTTCGCTTGTCGTGGTCGACGGCTACTTCCGCTGGTTGAAAAGTACGCGAGCTGCGTGTTTTCACTTCAACAAAGCACAGCCACTCGCCATCCCATCCAATCAGGTCGATATCCCCACGCAGTTTTGGGCTGCTCCAGCGACGCGCCACAATCGTGTAACCCAATTCGCGGAGATAAAAATAGGTGGCGTCTTCCCCTCGCAAACCCGTCATCAAGTGGGCCGGATGCTTGGGCGATCGCGTCGACCGGGCAGCCGCCTGGTCCAGCCAACCCAGCGTTCTTTCAAAGAAAGACAGACGGGCGCGCCCTAGTTGGGAAATCGTTTGCATAAGGAGTGTGAAACCACTCTAGCAAGCGACTTGCTCCAGGGGCAGAGAATTCGTGCTGCCCCTGTTGTCAAATCAGCCACCTACGCCTTGGCGGTGGCCAGGGCGGGGAGGTGCTGGTGCTCAATTTGGGCAATACTTTCCTCCAGAATGTCGAGGGCAATGTCGGCTTCCTCCTGCGAAACGATCAAGGGCGGAGCCAGCCGGATCGAGGTCTCCCCGCAGCCCAGGATCAGCAATCCGCGGTCAAACGCGAGGGTCTCGATCTGGTTGCGCCACTCGGTGGCAACCTCGCGCGTGTCCTGATCTTTGACAATCTCGATGCCGATCATCAGGCCGCGTCCGCGAACCTCGCCGACGATCGGATGCCTTTTCGGCCACTCCTTCAAGCGCTGCATCATCGCGTTGCCTACCTTGACAGTATTGGCAACGCCTTCGCGCTCCAGAACATCCAGCGTCGCCATCGCCGCCGCAATTGACACCGGATTGCCGCCGAACGTGGAGGCGTGCGAGCCGGGCTTCCAATCCATAATGTGTGCGCGTGTCATGCAGATACTAAGTGGCATGCCGCTCGCGATGCCTTTGGCGATGCAAACGATATCCGGCTCGACGCCGGAATGCTCGATGGCCCACCACTTGCCGCTGCGGCCCACGCCCGACTGCACTTCGTCGGCGACCAGCAGAATGCCGTGACGATCGCAGATCTCTCGCAGTTCCTGCATGAAAATTGTTGGCGCAACAACGTAACCGCCCTCGCCCTGAATCGGCTCAACAAAAATTGCAGCCACTTCTTCAGGAGGCATCGTGGTCTTGAACAGTTTTTCTTCAATGAAGCGAGCACAACCCAGCGCGAACGCTTCTTCCTCCTGCGGACCGCCGCTGCATCCGCGATAGGCATACGGATAGCGGACATGCGTGACGCCGGGAACAAGCGGGCCGAACCGGCGTCGTTGCTGGGCTTTTGAGGCCGTCAGCGAAAGCGCTCCCATCGTGCGGCCATGAAATGCTCCATAGAAAGCGATGATGTTCTGCCGTCCCGTGTGGTAGCGGGCCAGCTTCAGCGCACACTCAACTGCCTCGGCGCCGGAGTTGCCGTAGTAAAACTTATGCGGTCCGGGCATGGGAGCAATCTTCGACACACGCTCGGCGAGCTGAATCATCGCCTCATAGTAAAAATCCGTTCCGGACATGTGGATCAATTCCGCAGCCTGCTCCTGAATCGCTTTCACAACTTCCGGATGACAATGCCCGGTGGAGCAGACGCCAATTCCGGCCGCGAAATCGAGAAACTGATTGCCGTCGACATCTTCGATACGCATGCCGCGGCCACGCTTGGCAACCAGCGGATAGGATCGCGTGTAGCTGGGGGAGAGCCATTTCGTGTCAGCATCAACCACCGCTTTGGCCTTGGGGCCCGGCAGCGGGCCTACAAGCTTTGGGCCAAACTTCGCGTAGTTGTCAGAGTTCCTGTAGGAAACGGTTCCGTTGTTCTGCATCGTAGCTGTCCTCGCAATTGGAAGTGTGGGTGCAGGCTGATAAATCGCGCCAGCCGAGCAAATTTCAGAGTGAGAAACTCAAGGATTTTTTCGAAGCCGCTTGGAGCAGGGCTCACGCTCGCATGTTCGCCAGACGAGGTGCGGACAGCTTAGTCGCTGCCGAACAGACTAGGTCGCAGCCAGGTGGGCAGGCTGTGCAGGTGCGGTCGCGGGTGCTCTTGTTCCACACGCATCGTGGGAATGTGGCAGCCGGACTCGACAATTGTGGCAGAGGGTCTGCGCATAAGAAACCTGACGGAAACAGTATAGCGTGATTGGCAAAATTGGTTGACATAAAAATTCTGCGAATCGCGAATCACGAGTTCGTTTGCATCGAGAACACACGCAAGTCACCTAGAATACTTGGAGACCATGGAGACTCCCCGCACCGGCCACGCTTCTTCACCTGCTGTGATGTTTGCATTTGGCTGCGTGTACATTTGCTGGGGCGCCACCTATACGGCTGCGCGGCTGGGCGTCCATTTCGTTCCAGCTCCGGCGTTGGCGGGCGTGCGGCTGTTTGACAAGCGGCTCCGCAATGCTGGGCTTCATGGCCCTCCGCGGAAAGCGCTTGCTGGGCGGCATGCGAGAAATGCGCCGCCTGTTTATTCTCGGTGTGCTGATGCTCTTCTTCGGTAACGTCGGTCTGGTTTGGGCGGAGTTCTATCTTCCCAGCGGCTTTGCGGCACTGTTGGTCGCCATCATTCCCGTGTACGTCGCAGTGATTGAGTGGTTAATGCCACATGGTGAGCGGCTGCGTACAAGCGGTGAAATCGGTCTGGCATTAGGATTTATTGGTCTCGTCGTTCTCGCGTTTCCGATCGCTCGCACCGGATTCAGCGGTGACTGGCATCAGCTGGTTGCGATTGTGATTCTGCTTCTGGGAGCGCTGTCGTTTTCCGTTGGATCCGTCTGGTCGCGCGGAACACGCTTTTCGCTCGACCCATTCGTCTGCGCGGGGTGGGAAATGCTCGCCGCCTGCGTTTGCGATTTGGTGTTGGCAACCGTGCGCCATCAATGGGGCCGCGCAGCCTGGAACGACGAAAGTGTTTCTGCAATCGCGTTTCTCGTGCTCTTTGGATCGCTCGCATTGGATTCTCTGCTTACACTTGGCTCTTGCAGAATGTTCCGGTATCCAAAGTGGCGACCTACGCGTATGTCAATCCCATGGTGGCTGTGCTTTTAGGAGCGATCGTGTTGGGTGAACGCCTGCATGGCAATGAGTGGATCGGCATGGTCATGATTCTGGTAGCGGTCTTTCTGGTGACTTCATCCAAAATGCAGCCGGATCATGAAATCCCGGAAATTGAGTCGATGGCGGTCGAGAGCTAATGTCGATTCCGATTGGCGCGAGCAAGACAGACAGGATTATTTTCTGTGCCAGCGTACGCCGTCCGCACTGTCTTCCAGCAGGATTCCCTTTTCAGCAAGCTCCTTGCGAATGGCGTCGGCGCGATCGAAATCGCGCGATTTGCGGGCCGTGGTCCTCTCCTCGACTAATTTGTCGATCGCCTCGTCGCTCAAGGAATATCCAGCGACGAGTTCCGAAGTGGCCTCGTTCAGCCGATTTTCTTTCGCCGCCCAGTCGAGCGCAAACCTGGTGACGGCAGCATCGTGATCCTCAAGCACCGCGAATACCTGGTCAAACTTTGCAAGCAGATCGAGAATTGGTTCAACGTTGTCCTGCTTCAATTCGCCGCGATCCGCGCTGGAGTTGGCCAGGCGAACCAGCTCGAAAATTGCTGCCCGCGCTTCGGCGGTGTTCAAGTCATCTTCCAGCGACGCGATGAAGTTTTTACCCGCACGTTCCGTCGCTTCCTGGACGGATGCATCGCTGCCGGCAGGAAACTCTCCGGTGCGCATTCGCTGGGCGAAGGTGCGCAGCCGCTCCACGGCATTGGTTGATTCCGTCAGTCCTTCAAAGGTGAAATTCAACTGGTTGCGATAGGGAACTGCAGTCAGTAGAAATCGAATCGCCGAAGCCTTGTATCCGCGTAGCAACAGGTCGCGCAGGGTATAGAAGTTGCCCAGCGACTTCGACATCTTTTTGCCTTCCACCAACAGAAAACGAATATGCATCCAATGGCGGGCAAATGTTGTTCCGCTCGCCGACTCCGACTGCGCAATCTCATTTTCATGATGCGGGAACATCAGATCTTCGCCGCCGGTATGCAGATCGAACGTTTCGCCCAGGTAGGCCGTTGCCATGGCAGAGCATTCAATGTGCCAGCCGGGCCGACCCGGCCCCAATTGAGTATCCCAATGAAACTCGCCGGGCTTGGCTGCCTTCCACAAGGCAAAATCGCGGGCGCTGTCTTTGTCATATTCGTCGACATCGACGCGCGCGCCATCTTCCATTCCCGCCAAATCTTTTTTTGACAGTTTGCCGTATCCAGGAAAGCTGTGGATGCGGAAATAATATGAACCGTTTTCACCGCGATAAGCGCAGTCGCGTTCCACCAGCTTTTCAATCAGGTTGACCATCAATGGAATATTCTCTGTAGCTCGCGCCAAATATTCCGGCTGTTCGATGCCCAGCGCCTTCAGGTCTTCTAGAAATGCGGCTTCATACTTAGCCGTGTAATCGCCGATGGAAAGGCCTGCGGCCGCCGCCTTGGCCATGATCTTGTCGTCGACATCGGTGATGTTCATGACATGGCGCAGCGGCACTCCCTGCAGCTTTAGAAAGCGCCGCAGAATGTCCACATGAATAAACGTGCGGAAGTTGCCGATATGGCCGTAGTCGTACACAGTGGGTCCGCAGGCGTACATGCCGAGCGGCTGCGCGGGCTGCGGCTTCAGCTCCTCGACTTGTCCGCTGAGCGTGTTATAGAGGCGAAGTGACATGCAATTTCTGATTGTACGGGCAAACCGCCAAAATGAAAGCGACCTAGCCCAACGACAGCGACGGCTCGGCGGTCAGGCTCTCCGTTGCGACATCGCCCGAAACGATATTTTGGCCATGCCGCAGCGGCGATCATTGCGGCGTTGTCAGTCGAAAGCTCCAGCGCTGGAAATGTGACCGGCAGGCGATGTTTTCGCGCCTCTGCCAGAAAATGCTGGCGCAATTCGCGATTTGCGGCCACCCCTCCGGAGACCACAATGCTCGCCACATGAAAGCTCTCTGCCGCCTTCAACGTTTTTCGAACCAGATCTTCGACCACAGCCCGCTGAAACGACGCGATTAGGTTGAGCGTTTCTGTGTCGCAAAGCTCCAGCGCGGCGGCAGGCTTTGCATCGACGACCTTTGCCAGCGCTGCTCGGCGAGCTTCAATCGAGGATTTCAAGTCGTGCAACTGCACGTAGCGCAGGACAGCCGTTTTTAATCCACTAAATGAAAATAAAAATCGAGGGCTTTGAGCCTGCGCCGCTCGATACGGTTTTTGCTTCACAGTGATGGGGCCGAACGGAATGGCATGCGGATTTCCATGTTGCGCCAGCCAGTCGATCCACGGACCACCGGGATATCCCAGCCCGAGGAGTTTGGACACTTTGTCGAAGGCTTCGCCGGCCGCATCATCCACGGTTCTACCGATGTTTTTATATTGCCAGGTGCCGTGAGTTTCTTCCGCCAGATACAGATGCGTGTGTCCGCCGGAAACCACCAGCGCCAGCGTCGGCTGCGCCAGCGTTTGTTGCAGCTTTTTTGCTTCGAGCAACACGGCGTGGATATGTCCCTCCAGATGATTGACGGCGATCAAGCGGCTTATTTAACGCGAACGCAAGGCCTTTGGCATACATCACTCCAACCAGCAACGCTCCTGCCAGGCCCGGTCCTTCCGTGACGGCAGTTGCGTCCAAATCTTGCAGGCTGCACCCCGCTTCTCGCAAAGCCGTCCGAACCACCGGAACAATATTCTGCAGATGTTCACGCGAGGCCAGCTCGGGAACGACCCCGCCATACGGCGCGTGAGTGCGGATTTGCGATGCGATCACGTTCGATAGGACCTCCGCCCCGCCGCGCACAACGGCCGCTCCAGTTTCGTCGCAGGAGCTCTCAATCCCGAGAATTAATCCGGTCCGGGGCGTTGGTTCGGACGTCTGCGGCGCGTCAGAACTGGAGGGAAGCGTAGGAGACATGTCACCATGGTAAAGGCAGCGCTCCAGTTGCTGCGCTATCCAGGTCCGTGCAATGACCCTCAGCCACCCTTCCGTACCCGCATTCGCGCGTCAGCAGGCAGCCACGCAGATTGTCGAGCGACTGCGCGCGGCAGGTCACGTGGCCTATTTTGCTGGCGGCTGCGTGCGCGATTTGTTGCTGGGCCGGGAGCCGTTGGACTTTGACGTGGCCACCAGCGCGACGCCGGAGCAAGTGCTGGCCATGTTTCCGCGCACATTTGCCGTCGGCGCGCAGTTTGGTGTGGTGCTGGTAGTCGACGCCTACGAGCAAGCGGAAATTTTGACCGAGGTGGCGACCTTTCGCAACGATGGCGCTTACAAGGATGGCCGCCGCCCGGAGTCTGTCTCGTACACGGAGTCTGCGGAACAAGATGTTTTGCGGCGCGACTTCACCATCAACGGCATGCTGCTCGATCCGCAACGGCTCGATGCTTCGGGAAACCTCGGCGATGCGGTTCTGGATTTTGTTGGCGGCAGGGAAGACCTGCAACGGGGGATCATTCGCGCCATTGGCGACCCACGCCGGCGTTTTGACGAAGACAAGCTGCGCATGTTGCGAGCGGTTCGATTTGCGGCTCGGTTTGGATTTGAGATTGAAGACAAAACCCTGCGCGCAATTCGTGCGGCAGCTCCCGAGGTTGATCAGGTCAGCCGCGAGCGTGTGCGCGAAGAACTGACGCGCATGTTGACGGAAGGTGCAGCTCGGCGTGCGTTTGAATTGCTCGAACAAGCTGGATTGCTGGTGGAAGTTCTGCCGGAAGTGGCGCGCATGCGCGGTGTCGAGCAACCGCCACAATATCACCCGGAAGGTGATGTATGGATCCATACGCTTATGCTGCTGGAGCAGCTGCCAGCGGGAGTCCCGGCGACGCTGGCGTGGGGAGCGCTGCTGCACGATGTCGGCAAGCCCGCCACATTTCGGGTCGCGCCCGATCGCATCCGCTTCGACGGCCATGTAGAAGTAGGAGTGCGCATGGCAGAAGAAATCTGCCACAGTCTACGTATGTCGAACAGCGATACGGAGCAGATTCTGGCGCTGGTGGCAAATCACATGCGCTTTGCCGACGTGGAAAAAATGCGCGATTCAACGCTGAAGCGTTTTTTTCGTCTCAACCGTTTCGACGAGCATCTCGCGCTGCATCGCATGGATTGCATGGCCAGCCACAGAGATCTTTCGCTCTACAAATTTGCGCTGGAAAGGTATGAAACAGCGGAGCCGGAGCAGATTCGTCCCACCCCGCTGATTACCGGCGACGATTTGATCGCGCTTGGATATCGACCAGGCCCGGATTTTCGAACCATGTTGAATCTTGTTGAGGACGCCCAGTTGGAGGGGGCAATCCATACCCGGGAAGAAGCCTTGGCGATGATCGCGGAGCGATTTCCAGGCCCACGAGGCGGGCGTAAAAAGTAGTTGCTAAGGCAACCATTATGGTGGAATTGCTTGCCTTAACAACCAATTCCACCAGTTTGCTTTTGCATCGAAGTCAGTGCAAGTCCGACTACTTGCCGGCTAATTCGAAGCGCTTGTTAATTTCTTCCCAATTCACCGTGTTCCACCAGGCAGCCAAGTATTCGGGACGCTTGTTTTGATACTTCAGGTAATACGCATGTTCCCAAACGTCATTTCCCAGGATAGGGAAATGGCCCTGTATGAACGGACTGTCCTGATTGGCGGTGGTGACGATCTTCAGCTTGCCGCCGTCATAAATCAACCAGCCCCAGCCGGAGCCGAATTGCTTGGCGGTGGTTTCGTTGAACTGCTTCTTGAAATCCTCGAAGCTGCCAAAATCTTTCTTGATCTGGTCGGCGATCTTGCCAGTAGGCTCTCCGCCGCCCTTGGGTTTCATGATCTGCCAGAACATGGTGTGGTTCACATGGCCGCCGGCGTTGTTGCGGACGGTGGTGCGAACATCTTCCGGAACGCTGTCCAGTTTGCGCAACAAATCTTCTGCCGGACGGTTCGCCAGCTCGGGATGCTTTTCGATGGCCGCATTCAGGTTGTTGACGTAGGCCTGGTGATGCTTGTCGTGGTGCAAATGCATGGTGGTTTCGTCGATGTGGGGTTCAAGGGCGGCGTAGTCGTATGGAAGTGGTGGAACTTCGTGTGCCAATGGAATCCTCCTGTGTTTATCGCAGGTTTGCCTGCTTTGTAGGTTCGCTGTTCGTAGGATAGTGCCGGTGAAGGTTGGGTTCCCGCAGCACTCCACGGATGTGTCCGGCAAACGGAAACGACAGCCGAACGAACAACCTTGCGGGATCAGTCGATACAATTCGAGCGCACGGTCATTTTACGCTCGAGGATCAATACCCGCAGTCATTTCACTCAGTTGGATGCAGGCATGGCCGATCCAGTCGCAACTAAAATGTGTTTCTTTCGTCCAGTTCAGGAATCGAACCCTTGTGCGAAGCGTCTATGCATTCAGATGAGGCAAATGGGATTCATGAGAGTGGAATCATTGTCGATTCGGGTCGCTCTTGCCACAGCCGGCAAATTAGAACTGCATTTTTGGAGGGTTAATGGTTTTTGCTGCTCCGGAATATTCCTGGATCACGGCGGGAGGGCCGGCCTTCGGCGCTCCTGGCATGCCGCCGCGTTGGACTTCGAGCGAGAAGCAGGCGGTAGGAACAGCCTATTCGGCCTCGAGCCGGGTCTGGTACACCATTTCGCACGGCATATTGAACGAAATTTATTATCCAACCATCGATCGTCCTCAGGTTCGGGATCAGGGTTTTCTGATCAGCGATGGAGAAACGTTTTTCCACGAAGAGAAGCGCGATCTGGACCGAACATTCGAATACATCGACCACGAAGCTCTCGGTGTTCGCATGACAAGCCGTGATCCGCAGGGGCGGTACGCGCTTATCAAAGAAGTGATTTCCGACCCGCATCAGCCGACCGTGTTGATTCATGTTCGGATGGAGGGCGACCCCGATTTTCTGACCCGTTTGAAGGTCTACGCGCTGCTGGCGCCACATCTGGAAGTAGGCGGCGCTGGAAACTCCGCGCGTGCGGTTGATGTCGGCGGCAAGCGCGTCTTACTGGCGTGGAAAGATACAACCTCACTGGCAATGGCTACGGATTGCGGATTCAGCCGAATCTCCTGCGGCTACGTGGGCTCGAGCGATGGCTGGACTGACCTGAACGACAACTTCAAGATGGACTGGGAATTCGACGAGGCGCTGGATGGCAACATTGGCCTCATGGGAGAGATTGATATCGTCCGTTTCCCGGAATTTACCGTGGCGGTTGGTTTTGGAGAAGGACGCCATGCGGCCCTGGCATGCACTATACAGTCGCTGGCGACCGGTTTTGCGGCACATCGCGAACGCTTCCATGAGCAGTGGCATCGTGTCCGTTGCCCGCGGCAATTGGTGTCAGCTGCCGGAGACCATGGACATTTGCTGCACATCAGCCAGAGCATTCTGCTGGCGCATGAAGATAAGACATTTCAGGGTGCATTTATCGCTTCGGCATCCATTCCCTGGGGGCAAACGAAAGGCGATGACGACCTGGGCGGCTACCACCTGGTCTGGACTCGGGACATGGTGCAGACTGCAACCGCGCTGATGGCGCTCGGCCGCAATGAAACCGCGCTTCGCGCCTTGGTATACCTGATCTGCGCGCAGCGGCCGGATGGCGGTTTCGCGCAAAATTTCTGGGTGAACGGAACTCCATATTGGTCAGGAATGCAGCTGGACGAGGTTGCATTCCCCATTATCCTGGCGTGGCGACTGTGGAAGCAGAATGCATTGAACATCGTCAATATATTTCCATTTGTGGAGCGCGCCGCTGGTTGTCTGATGAAGTTTGCACCTGTCACGCAGCAGGAACGCTGGGAAGAAAATTCCGGGTATTCGCCGTCGACGCTGGCCGTGGTGATTACCGGGCTGATTTGCGCCAGTGAACTGGTTTGCGCAAATGGCGCTCCCGAGCTAGGGGATTTTTATGCCGTGTTCGCGGACTGGATTGAGTCGAACCTGGAGAAATGGACTGTCACAGACGATGGCGTACTGTTGCCGGAGGTACGCCGCCATTACATGCGCATTCGGCCACCCGCTCCGGGCGATCGTTATTACAATCCCTCCGTGGGCGAAGGCAGGTTGCAACTATCCAATCGCGGACCGGGCGAAAAATCCAATTACGATGCCCGGGAAGTGATTGATGCGGGCTTTCTGGAGCTTGTGCGCTACGGTATTCGTTCTCCCCACGATCCGCTGATTGTGGATTCGCTGAAAGTAGTCGATGCCGTATTGAAAGTGAACACCCCATTTGGACCATGCTGGCGCCGTTACAACCACGACGGCTATGGCCAAAAACACGATGGCGGACCCTACGAAGGCTGGGGGCAGGGTCGAGCGTGGCCGCTGCTGACTGGCGAACGGGCACACTATGAGCTTGCCGCCGGAAGGGATATTCAAGGCTTGGTCCGGGCCATCGAGCGGTTCAGCTCCGAAGGCGGAATGCTGCCGGAACAGATCTGGGATGCGCCTGACCTGCCGGAGAACGGCATGTTCCTCGGGCGTCCATCCGGCGGTGCCATGCCGCTGGCATGGGCTCATGCGGAGTACATCAAACTGCTGCGTTCCCGGGAAGATGGAGAGGTATTCGACCGGGTGGGGCCGGTACACAGCCGTTATAGTGGAGCGCAGCGCGATCTTTCCATCGAAATATGCAAACGCAGCCACCTGCTCACCCAGATCGGTGCTGGAAAAACGATGCGAATTGTCGAGTGCAGTCCTTTCCGGGTGACCTGGACCCAGGACGAATGGAAAAC
Organism: uncultured Acidobacteriota bacterium; assembly: GCA_963817855.1. GTDB lineage: Bacteria > Acidobacteriota > Terriglobia > Terriglobales > Acidobacteriaceae > JAKAAZ01. The sequence goes on from CAWFQA010000001.1 coordinate 1,981,831, forward strand.
GCAGCAGACCACCGGCTCAAAATATGTGGGCGGGTGTGTCTGTTATGCGGATATCCCCGTTGGCCAGCAGAGGCCGGCGGACCTGGTGTTTACGTTGTACTGGCCGGACGAAGATCGTTGGGAGGGCCGCAATTATGAGGTGCCGATCTGCTGATGTTGAAAAGCTGCTCAATCCGTCTGCGGCCATTCTTCGCCCCGCGCATCTATACAATTATTGACGAGAGACTAAACCTGCCCACAGGGCCTGAAGTTGGAGAGCACGAATGACGGAACTGGATCAGCTGTCGATCAATGCATTGCGTTTCCTGGCTGTCGATGCCGTAGAGAAGGCGAATAGTGGCCATCCAGGCGCGCCGCTGGGCGATTCGCCGATGGCGTACCTGCTGTTCCGCAAGTTCATGCGTCACAATCCGGCCAACTCCAAATGGTCGAACCGCGATCGCTTTGTGCTTTCGAATGGACATGCGTCGGCGATGCTCTATTCCGTGCTGTATCTGGCGGGCTACAGGGTGACGCTGGAAGACCTGAAGCAATTTCGCGAGTTTGATTCCCACACCCCCGGCCATCCGGAACTGGGCGCGACCGACGGAGTGGAAGTGACGACCGGTCCGCTGGGACAGGGTCTTGCCATGTCGATTGGTATGGCCGCGGCGGAACGACACTTGGCGGCGCGCTACAACAAGCCGGGGTTGGAGATTGTCGATCACTATACCTACGTGATGTGCGGCGACGGCGACTTGATGGAAGGCGTCTCGCACGAGGCTTGTTCCTTCGCCGGCACACTCGGACTGGGCAAGCTGATTCTGCTGTACGACGACAATTTGATTTCGCTCGACGGCCCCACGGATTTGTCGTTTAGCGAGAATGTCGAAGAGCGATTTGGAGCCTATCACTGGCATGTGCAGCGCGTGGCCGATGGCAATGACCTGGAGGCGATTTCGAGGGCAATTGAGGCGGCGAAAGCTGTGACCGACAAGCCTTCCATCATTGCGGTGCGCACGGTTATTGGCTACGGCAGCCCCAAGGCTGGTACGTCGAAGGCGCACGGAGAGCCGCTGGGAGCGGAAGACACCAAGAAGACGAAAGAGAAGCTGGGCTGGCCGGCGGACAAGAGCTTTTATGTTCCAGAGGAAGCCGCGAAAAACTGGGCACAGGCAAAAAATCGCGGCGCAAAGTTTGAGTCCGATTGGAATGCTTTGTTCGCCAGGTACAAGGAGCAATTTCCGGAGCTGGGTGCGGAATACGAGCGCGTGTTTGCCGGAAAACTTCCAGCGGGATGGGAAGCCGGCGTTCCGAAATTTCCAGCAGACTCGAAACCGGTTGCGACTCGCGTTGCCGGCAATACCGTGATGAACGGCATCGCCGCCAAGGTGCCGGAGTTGATCGGCGGAGCGGCGGATCTTTCCACTTCCACGAAGACGACGATCAAAGACAGCCCCAGTTTCCACGTGGATCCGAATGGTCGCAACATTTTCTTCGGCGTGCGCGAGTTCGGCATGTGCGCCTTTGTGAACGGGATGGCGGCGCACGGCGGCCTGATCCCTTACGGATCGACCTTCTTCGTGTTCAGCGATTACGCGCGACCGGCGTTACGTCTGGCGGCGCTGATGCAGGTGCCGTCGACTTTCGTGTTCACGCATGATTCGATTGGGCTAGGGCAGGATGGCCCGACGCATCAACCCGTGGAGCAGATCGCGTCACTTCGGGCAATTCCGGAGTTTACAGATTTTCGACCCGCGGATGCGAATGAAACCGCAGCCGCCTGGCAAGTGATTCTTGAGCGTCGCAAGCCTTCTTTCCTGGCTCTCTCGCGGCAGGACCTGCCCATCATTGATCCGGAAAAATACGACATCCTGAACGGTGTGCGCCATGGGGCCTACGTGCTGCGCGATGGTGGAAGTTCAGCGGACGTGGTGCTGATCGCGACTGGCAGCGAAGTGAGTCTGGTTTTGAAGGCCGCAACCGCGCTGGAGTCGCAAGGACTGCATGCTCGCGTTGTTTCGATGCCGAGCTGGCGGTTGTTTGATGCGCAGCCGGAGGAATATCAGAAGAAGATCCTGCTGACGGGCGTCCCCAGGTTAGTTGTCGAGGCGGGAAGTCCGATTTGCTGGTGGAAGATTGCCGGCGATACCGGAGATGTTCTGGGGCTTGATCGATTTGGTTCTTCGGCGCCAGGAGAGATCGCGATGGAGAAGCTTGGATTCAACGTGGATAATGTGGTCCGCAAAGCAACCGCGATTCTTGCGCGGGCGGGGAAAACCTCCGCGATAGCAGGAAAGTGAGACAAATGAAAATCGCGATTGCATCCGACCATGCCGGGTTTGATCTGAAGGAAGAGATTCGCAAATACATCGCCGACCTGGGCCACGACGTGCTGGACCTGGGTGCCTTCAATAAAGAGCCATCCGACTATCCGGATTTCGCTGAGTATGTCGGGCGCGCGCTCTACACGCGAAGAATGCGGATCGCGGGGTGCTGATCTGCGGGTCGGGAGTTGGCGTGTCTGTCGCCGCGAACAAGATGCCGGGGATTCGCGCGGCCATGTGCCATGACACCTATTCCGCGCATCAGGGCGTTGAACACGACAACATGAATGTGCTGGTTCTTGGGGCGCGCATTATCGGGTCTGCGTTGGCGTATGAACTGGTGGCGGCGTTTCTGAATGCGCATTTTCAATCCAATGAACCGCGATTTGTGCGGCGCTTGAATAAGGTGAACGCCATCGAAGCTCACTTTATGACGAACAAGTGGAACGCTTAGCTGGAAAGATACCCAAAGGAGTGCGGGGAAGCTTGGATGGCGAAAATTCGCGCAACGTTTTGGGATTGCGGCGGGGTTCTGCTGACCAATGGTTGGGATGAGCATGCGCGCGAGCGTGTGGTCAAACATTTCGGCCTGAATTTCGATGAGTTTGAGCAGCGTCATCCCCACTCGAACGATCTATGGGAGCGGGGCAAGATTGATGTCCACGAATATCTGCGCGAAACGGTGTTTTATGTCCCGCGGGCATTTTCTGAACATGAATTTTTCGCGAAAATGCGCGATGTGAGTCAGGTTTTGTATCCGGGAATGATTGAATTTCTTCGTGCGCTGCGGGCGCGGGGTTCGCGGGACAACAGCACCTACATGCTGAGCAATGAATCGCGGGAGTTGATGAAATACCGCATTCCGACGTTTGGATTGTCCGGATTGTTTGACGCCTACCTGGTTTCGGCCTACATCGCATTGCGGAAGCCGGAGGCTGCATTTTTTCAGTGCGCCCTGGATATTTCTCAACGGCAGTCCGATGAATGTGTCTTTATCGATGACCGCGAAGAGAACCTGGAAGGTGCGCGGCAATTGGGAATTCAGGGCATTCGCATGACATCCCCGGAGCAGGTAATCGCGGAGCTGCGCCGGCTTGGAATCACCGCCGACCGAGCCGCATAATGACAACGAATTTCGACTAAGGGAGAGCATATGGAAATTGGTCTGATCGGTCTGGGAAAAATGGGCTTCAACATGGCGGAGCGGCTGCGCCTGGGCGGGCACAAAGTAGTCGGGTTCGATTTCAATGCCGATGCTGTCAAGAATCTGACCGCCTCGGGTTCGGTGGGTGTCTCATCGCTGGACGACCTGGTGAAGCACCTGAAAGCGCCGCGTGCGGTCTGGATCATGGTTCCATCAGGCGATCCGGTCGACCAGACGATCGCCAAGCTGGAAAGCTCCATGCAAAAGGGCGACATTTTCATCGATGGCGGCAATTCGAATTACAAGGATTCTCAGCGGCGCTACGCGCAACTGACCGCCAAGGGATTCAACTTTGTCGACGTTGGCACCTCCGGAGGTGTGTGGGGGTTGAAAGAGGGTTACAGCATGATGATCGGCGGCGATAAAGGGCCGGTCGAGCATCTGCGACCCATTTTCGAGACGCTCGCGCCTGCGGCCGATAAAGGCTGGGGCCACGTGGGTCCGGCAGGCGCCGGACATTTCGTGAAGATGGTGCATAACGGCATTGAATACGGATTGATGGAAGCCTACGCCGAGGGCTTCTCGATCATGAAACACAAGGAGCAGCTCAGCCTGGACCTGACGCAGATCGCCAAGATCTGGCAATACGGCAGTGTGGTTCGTTCGTGGCTGCTGGATTTGACTGCGGACGCGCTGGAGAAGAATCCTCAACTCGAGGGCCTGGAAGCATATGTCGCCGACTCCGGTGAAGGCCGCTGGACAGTCGTCGAGGCGATCGATCTAAACGTGTCTGCGCCTGTGATTACGGAATCGTTGATCCGCAGAATTCGATCTAGGGAAGAAAACAACTTCTCCGATCGAATGCTGTCGATCATGCGAAACGAGTTCGGCGGTCACGCAGTGAAGAAAGCGACATAGCGGGCCGGCGAGAGTCGCTTTTCCTCAACATGCAATTCATCCGCAACAACAAAACAATCATTTCGCCGGGTAAGGAGAGTAGCCATGGTCACGACGGAAGTAACGGTTTCTCCGGAAGAACTGCAGGCGTCGCGCGTACCGGAGCGAGTGCCGGAGCCTTGTGTCGTTGTGATTTTCGGCGCCTCTGGCGATCTGACCAAACGGAAATTGTTACCGGCCCTGTATCACCTGGAGCAGGCCGGATTGCTACCGGCAGAGTTTGCCGTCGTTGGCGTTGCCCGACGTCCGCTGCAGGGCGAGTTCGTCAATGATATGCAGGAAGGAATCATCAAGGGCGGCGGGGTCGAAGCGAATGATCCCAATCTGCGCGATTTTCTTCAAAGGGTGAATTATCACGCCATGAACTTCGACGATCCGGAGGGATATGTGCGTCTGAAGGCCCTGCTGGCAGGTCTGGATGACAAATATGGAACGAATGGCAATCGGTTATTTTATCTGGCCACGTCGCCAGAGTATTTTTCCGAAATCGTGCATCAACTGGGTGCGCACGGCATGGCCAAGTCACAGAAAGGCACTGTCCGCTGCATCATTGAAAAACCTTTCGGTCATGATCTGCAATCTGCCAGGGAATTGAACGATGACGTTAACGAGGTGTTATCGGAAGACCAGATTTTTCGCATCGACCACTATCTTGGCAAGGAGACGGTACAGAATATCCTGGTATTCCGCTTTGCCAATGGAATCTTCGAACCAATCTGGAACCGCAATTTCATTGATCATGTGCAGATCACAGCAGCGGAAAGCATCGGCATTGAAGGACGCGGCCCGTTCTATGAGAAGGCAGGAGCACTGCGCGACGTAGTGCAGAACCACGTGATGGAATTGCTCTCTTTCGTTGCGATGGAACCACCCGTCACGTTTTTCGCGGCCCCCATACGCACGGAGAAGGTAAAGGTCTGGAAGGCGATTCAGCCCATCAACCTGGAAGACACGGTTCGAGGGCAGTACGGTCCCGGAACCGTGGACGGCAAGCCCGTCAGCGGATATCGCCAGGAGGAGCGGGTCGATCCTAAATCCAATACCGAGACGTTTGCAGCCATGCGATTTCAGATCGAGAACTGGCGCTGGGCCGGAGTTCCTTTCTACGTTCGTGCCGGCAAGCGGCTGGCGAAACGGTATACCGAGATTACAATCCAGTTCAAACAACCGCCGACGATGCTGTTCAAAGACAATGTCGGACCCAGCAAATGCGGAGAAATTCAGCCCAACATTATTTCAATGCGAATCCAGCCGGATGAAGGAATCTCGTTGCGATTTGCCGCTAAAGTTCCCGGCCCAACCATGCAGAGCTGCCCAGTGATGATGGATTTCGACTATGCGGCAGCGTTCGGGGTTTCCTCCGCAAATGGATATGAGCGCCTGCTTCTCGATGCCATGATGGGGGACGCCACACTATTTGCTCATCGTGATGGCGTGGAGGCGACCTGGGCGTTGATGACTCCAATTCTGGAAGAATGGGCAGCAAATCCGCCCAAGGATTTCCCAAACTATGCCGCTGGAAGCTGGGGCCCGGCCGCTGCCGACGCGCTGATGGCGCGCGACGGGCGCAAATGGCGCCGCCATTAGTTGAGGCGCGAATGGCAGAATGGGGATGACAATGCCGAAAAAGATTCAGGTTCACTATCAAGTGAAAGCCAACAGCGAAGCGATGAGCCTGACGGCTGCCGACTGGGTTGCATCTTCCGTGGAGTCGGCCGTTCGCGCCCGGGGAGTCGCAAGGATCGCGATTTCCGGGGGTGGAGCGCCAAAACGTATGTTCGAGCTGTTGGCTGATCCAAATCATCCTTTTCGTGGCCGGATCGACTGGAAGCGTTTGCTGATTTTCTTTGTGGACGAGCGATGCGTGCCACCGGACAGCCCGGACTCCAACTATCGGCTGGCGAAGGAGACATTTTTATCGAAGGTGCGGCTGCCGGAAGAGAATGTGATTCGGATCGAAGGTGAGCTTGAACCCGAGGAAGCCGCGGCACGCTACGAGTCGGCCATACGCAACCGATTTCGGCTGGAGGGGGCACAGTTGCCGCGCTTTGATCTGATTGTGCTGGGAATGGGAACCAATGGACACACCGCCTCTTTATTCCCGGGCTCGGAAGCACTGCATGAGATGATGCGATTGGCGGTCGCCAACCAGGTGGAAGACAAAATTCCATGGCGCATCACTCTTACGTGGCCGGTGATCAATCATGCTGATAAAATCTTCTTTCTGATTCAGGACGGGTCAAAGGCCGAGGTGTTACGAGACGTGTTAATGGGGCCGTACGAGCCCGAAAGATTGCCGTCGCAGCTGATTCGGCCAGAGAGCGGTGAGTTGAGCTTCTTGCTGGATCGAGCCGCGGCCGCCAAGTTGCCGCAGCCTGACGCGGATGGTCGAGGATTGCTGGAAGTGAGCCGATGATTCTTGCTGGCGACGTGGGTGGTACCAAGGCGCATCTGGCGCTTTATCGATTTGAGCAGGGCACCCTGCAGCACGTCCGCGACGAAAAGTTTGCGGCGCAACAGTATCCAAATCTGCAAGCCATCGTTCGCGAGTTCTTAGGACCCAAAGAGCCGCAGGACTCCGAGGGGATTGAGGCAGCCTGCTTTGGCGCGCCGGGGCCGGTGCGCAAGAACGTGATTCAGCTGACCAACTTGCCCTGGACACTCGATACGCACGAGCTGTCGCGCGATCTTCATATCGCGCATATTTTTCTTATCAATGACTTGGAAGCCAATGGCTATGGGATCGCGGAACTTCATCTCGACCAGATCTTTACGCTGAGTGAGGGCGATAACAGCCAGGTCGGCAATCGCGGGTTGATCGCCGCGGGCACTGGCCTGGGCGAAGGGCTATTGATCTGGGATGGAAAAACTCATATTCCGATCGCATCGGAAGGCGGTCATTGCGATTTTGGGCCACACAACGACCTTGAAATTGAGCTGTTGCGACATCTGCGGTCAGATCCGAGCTTGAACGGCCATGTCAGTTGGGAGCGGGTCTGCTCCGGAATCGGGCTTAAGAATATTTATACATTTTTGCGCGATTGCAAAAAGATGAACGAATCTGCGGCTCTGCGCCAGCGGATGCAGGAGGAAGACCCGAATGCTGTGATTGGCGAACTGGGTGAGTCCGGCAGCGACGAATTGTGCGCAAAAGCCCTGGACGTTTTTGTATCCATCTACGGTTCAGAGGCGGGGAATTTGGCGTTAAAAATTCTGGCGCACGGCGGCATGTATATCGGTGGGGGAATCGCGCCGAAGATCCTGAAAAAGATGCAGGATGGAACGTTCATGCGCGGATTTTGCGACAAAGGCCGTATGCACGATCTGGTTTCCACCATGCCGGTGCGAATCATTCTGGAGAGTCGCGCGGCGTTGATGGGTGCTGCGTCCTACGCTGAAATGAGGGCGGCAGAAATTTCCGGACGCTCGATTCGCGCAGCATCGATCCACGTGACCGTTTGATTGGAAGCGACGCGCCCATATTTGCGAACCAGTTTGAAACTGGTAACAAGCGAGGAAGGCATCACGGATGACACTCTTTTTAGGATGGACCGTATCTTTGGCCCTGATACTTCTCGCGGGATCGCCCTTGGCTTTCGCCCACGCCATCCTAGTGCACTCTTCTCCCGCCGATCAGGGCGTCGTGCACAGCCATCAGATCGACATTGCGCTGGACTACGATTCCAGAATTGAGGCGCGCCGTTGCACGGTGAAGCTGACGGATGCAGCTGGCAAGCCGGTGGCATTGCAAATGGAGCGCAGCTCCAAGCCGTCGGAGTTGAACGCGGTTGCTCGTGGCATGGCAAACGGAAAATATCAGATTCGCTGGCAGGTGCTGGCGAGCGATGGGCACATCACGCGCGGCGATGTCACGTTCGCCGTTGCCGCGCCGTAAGAATGCTGCTGCGCACACTGCTAAGGTCCGAGGAAGATTCCATTGCTTTGGTTTCTGCGTGATTATCCGCTGGCTGCCGTGCTGTTGCGTGCAGCAACTCTGGCCTTTAGCTCTCTGCTGATTGGCGGCATCGTGTTCTGCACGATCGTTCTGCCGAAGCCCATTTCCGCGTCAAGTACCTACGAGAAATTTTCGCTGCGCGCATTGCACCTTTTACGCATCGGCGCGTTTGGACTCGCGGCAGCACAGGCCATGTTTGTCGTGCTGGACACGGCAATGTTGATCAGCACCAGCGGTTTGGGCGTGGCCGACCTTTACACAGCGAACTATTTTCTGGCGGGGTTGCTGCTTTTCTTTGCCGCCGTGTTTTTTCTGTTGACCAGCCGAGCGGGGCTACCGCGGAGTCCGGTATGGCTCTTGTTTGTCGTGCCGCTGATGTTCGCGACAGTGTGGACCAGCCACGGAGCGTCGCGCCTGGAACATCAAATTCCATTGATGCTGCTAACGGGTCTGCATCAACTGGCGGCCGCGCTGTGGATTGGCGGGATGCCGTATCTTTGGCTACTGATCTCCTCAAGTGCGGTCGACAGCATGGTTGAGGACAACGGCGCGGTTCGCACTGTGCGGCGATATTCCGCGATGTCTGTCGCGAGTGTCATCGTTCTGGTGGCGGCTGGCGTGACGATGGCGTGGGTGTATACGCAATCCTGGAGCGCGGTTTATGGAACTGCCTATGGGGTAGTTATGGCGGCGAAGTCGATCATGTTGGCAGTGGTGCTGGTGCTGGGCGCTGGCAATTTCCTGCTGATTCGAGGGCAGCGTTTTAATTCGTCACCGTGGCTGTTACGTATTGGCCAGTTTTCTGAAGCGGAGATTGGAATTGGATTCACCATCATCCTGGCGGCTGCCTCGCTCACTGCTCAGCCGCCCGCAGTCGACCTGGTGCAGAATCGTTTGACGCTGCCGGAGATTTCAGTGCGAATGGCGCCGCAATGGCCGAGCTTTTCGACCCCGGCGGTTCGAGCCTTACCGCCTGTGCAGTCGATGAAGGCAGCCATCCAGACGTACGCTCTGTCACCGGACGACGCCAAGGCTGCCAACAACAAGATGGAGCGGGAGTGGTCGAACTATAACCATCATTGGGCTGGGATCGTCGTCTTGATGGCCGGATTGCTGGCGATGCTGGGCCGATGGGATCGCGCTCGGTGGGCTCGTCACTGGCCTCTGGCATTTCTGGGGCTGGCGTTCTTTCTATTTCTGCGCGCCGATCCGGAGGCATGGCCATTGGGCCCTCGCGGTTTTTGGGCCAGCTTTTACAATCCGGAGGACTTGCAGCATCGTCTCTATATCTTGCTGATTGTCAGCTTCGTCGCCTTCGAATGGGCCGTGCAAACGCAGCGATTGCGATCGTTGAAAGCGGCGCTTGTTTTTCCTGCGGTGTGCGCTTTGGGAGGTGCTCTGTTGCTGACCCACAACCACACCTTGGGAAACGTGAAAGAGGAGCTGCTGACGGAGTTAAGCCACACGGCAATCGCATTATTCGCGGTGTTTGCCGGCTGGACTCGCTGGCTGGAGTTGCGCAGCTCGGGCGCCAGAACGGCGACCGGGCGCGGAAGACGTATTGCCGCATGGGTTTGGCCGATGTGCCTGGTATGTATCGGGCTGGTTTTATTGAACTATCGCGAGGCGTGAGGTGCTAACGGCAGGGTGTGTGCGTCATCTATTGGGATGACGAAATCATCGTCCGGCGAGTATCGTGTTTACGTTGGGTCTCGTAGGTTCGGCCTATTGTTTGCGTCCATTCCCCAGGAGGAATCTCACTTGCACCATTGTTCGCGCTCTTCACTCGCAGGTCTCCTTACGTCGTTTGCCGCGCTCATTTCTTTCGCATCGTCTCCTGCCCTATATGCGCAACGCCTACCCACGGATGTGACCCCGCAGCATTACTCCTTGACGCTGGAGCCGGATTTGAAGGCGGCCACGTTCACCGGAAAGGAAGAGATCGACGTCACGCTGGGCAAACCAGCGAACAGCATCACGCTGAATGCGGCGCAGATCACGTTTCAAAGTGTGACCATCACGGCCGACGGGAACACGCAAACGGCAAACGTCACCGAGAATAAGCCGGATCAACAGGCGACCTTCCACGTCGACAAGGAAATTCCGGCAGGCGTAGGCACAATCAAGATCCAGTACACGGGCATTTTGAACGGTCAGCTGCGCGGCTTTTATCTGTCGAAGGCGGCCCATCGCAACTACGCGGTGACGCAATTTGAACCGACCGATGCGCGCCGTGCGTTCCCGTCGTTCGATGAGCCGGCGATGAAGGCGACGTTTTCAACAACGCTGATTGTTGATAAGGGTGACACCGCCATTTCGAACACGAACATCGTTTCCGATGAGGCGGGACCGACCGCCGACAAGCACTCCATCCATTTCGCCACCACGCCGAAGATGTCCACCTACTTGGTTGCGTTTCTGGTTGGAGATTTCAAGTGCCTGTCCGGCGAAAGCGATGGCGTGCCCATCCGTGCCTGCGCCACACCGGACAAGGTGCAGATGGGTGCGTACGCCTTGAAAGGGGCGGAGTTTTTCCTGCATTACTACGACAATTATTTTGGCATCAAGTATCCGATGCCGAAGCTCGATATGATCGGCATTCCGGATTTTGAAGCTGGCGCGATGGAGAATTTTGGCGCCATCACCTACCGTGAAACCGTTTTCCTGATCGATGATAAGACCGCCTCGCCCAATGCGAAGAAAACCGTGGCTACTGACGTGGCTCACGAGATGGCGCACCAGTGGTTTGGCGATATGGTCACTATGAAATGGTGGAACAATCTCTGGTTGAATGAGGGCTTTGCCACCTGGATGGAATCGAAGGCGGTTGCAGCCTGGAAGCCGCAATGGAATCTTCCTCAGGACGATGCACTCGACCTTGACGGAGTGCTGAACTATGACGCCGGCAAGGTGACCCGGGCGATTCGAGCCAACGCGGATACGCCAGGCGAGATTAACGAGATGTTCGACGGCATCACCTACCAAAAAGGCGGTGCGGTGCTGGCGATGACAGAGAATTACGAAACTCCGGAAGTTTTCCGAAAGGGTGTGCACAAATATCTTGAAGCGCACATGTACGGCAATGCGACCGCCGAAGATTTCTGGAATGCACAGACAGAAGCCAGTGGAAAGCCAATTAATAAAGTGATGGACAGCTTTATTACCGAACCGGGCGTTCCTCTGTTGACATTCAGCGCGCCCAAAGCCGGATTCACCCAGGTTTCTCAGCAGCGCTTCTTCCTTGATCCGGAGACGCATGCCGATCATCCGCAAACGTGGACGGTGCCGGTATGTTTCCGGACGGATGGAGCACCCAAGTGCGAGCTGCTTACCTCAGCTCACCAGAAGGTCTCCGTGCCGAACGCTGATTTCTTTTTTGCCAATGCGAACGACCGCGGCTATTATCGTACGCTCTACGATGCCGCAGATTACAACAAGATCCTGAGCGTGGCGGAAACCAAATTGTCCCCTGCCGTACGAATCGGTTTCGCGGGCAATGAGTGGGCATTGATGCGCTCCGGACGCAGCGGCATCGGCAACTACCTGGATCTTGCCGCGGTGTTGCGCAATGACCCGAACGCGGACGTGATCGAAAACCTTGCGGGGGCCATCAGGGCGACGGACGAGCGCATCGCAACGCCGGAAGATCGGGTCAAGCTGGCGGCCTGGGTGCGGCAGGAATTCCGGCCGTCCTACGATCGGGTGAAAGAGATTTCTCCTGCCGATTCGGTGGAAAAGAAGCAGCTGCGCGCGACGTTATTCGGCGTGTTAGGGGAAATTGGTCGCGATCCGCACATTATTGCGCAGGCGAAAGATTTGACGAACAAGTACATTGCGGATCAGACAAGCGTGGAATCCTCGCTGGTGCGGCCTGCGGTGATGATTGCGACGGAAAATGGCGACAGCCGTTTGTTTGACCAGTTGCAGCAACTGAGCAAGACGTCGAACAACCCCGACGTAAAGGAGACGGCGTTAATCTCGCTGGCCAATTTTCATAATCCTGCGCTGGTGCGCCGTGCGCTGGACTATGCGACCTCCGGCCAGGTGCGCAATCAAGACGCCATGTTCCTGTTCATCGTGGCCCTGCGCAGCCGCGACACCCGCCAAATTGCGTGGGACTACATCCAGAAAAATTGGGACCAGGTCCATGCCCAGATGACAACGACGATGGGGGGGTACCTGGTGCAATCGACCGGCAGCTTCTGCAGCGCGGACATAGCTCAGCAGGTGCAGACCTTCTTCACGGCGCATCCTGTAGCGGCGGCGCAGGAAGCGTTGAAGCGCGCCACAAATTCCATTCACGACTGCAGCGTTCTGCGGACAACGCAGCAGTCGAAGCTGACGGAGTGGCTGGCGAAGCAGCAGATTTCTAACGGCGGCATGTAGGTACCGCACCGAAACGGCGGGGGGTGGGTACCCGGATATTCTTGTACCAGGAGTGTAAACACAGGTTTCAGAATCGAGGCCTGTGGCACCCGCCTCGCGCTGGATACGCATTCCTTCGTCCAGTTAGCATCCCGTTCTAATAGCCGTTGGCGATCAAATATTCCACAGTCAGCTCGAAGGGCTGTTTGCTTTCTGCGGAAGAGGCAGCGCGCCGTTCGGCGTACTTCGCCATAACGTCGACTTCAATATTGATGGGACTGCCCGGCGTCAGCGTGTGCAGATTTGTGACCGCGTAAGTATGCGGAATGATGGCGATGGTGACGGCATTCCCTGCGATGCGGGCTACAGTGAGGCTGATGCCCTCAATCGCAATCGAACCTTTCTCCACTACGTAACGCGCGCATTCATCGGGGATGGTCAGCCGCAGCCACCAATCCGTCGCTGAGTTTTGCACGCTCGCTACCAGCGGTTGCAACGACTGGACGGTGCCCACGCCATCGACATGACCCTGCACGATGTGTCCCCCCAGCGGCGTCCCGGCCTCGGTTGGCAATTCCAGATTCACGATCGAACCGGAGTGCAGGCGCGACAGGGAAGTGCGCGCCTTGGTTTCGGCCGCCAGATCTGCGACGAAGAGGCTGCTGTCCGGATTAATATCGACCGCAGTCAGGCATACACCGCTGACTGCCACACTGTCGCCCGGATGCAGGCGCTGGACAAGAGATGCCGGACCCGCAACCGTGATGCGCGTAACTCCGTGTCGTTCTTCCAGGGACCGTATGGTGCCAGTGGTTTCAATCAAGCCGGTAAACATTGCATGTCCTTTCAATCCCACTCAAGCCAAAGGAGGGCTTGAATGGGGCACCCAGGATTTCTCTTCCCACCCTTCGCGATGAGGCTGCGAAGGATGGGGCACCAGGCGCTCTCTAGGTGCTCTCCCAGGGGTTGTGGAGATAGCCTTCGACAGCGAAATCTTCTCCCAGCTCATGCAGTTGGTAGCTGCCCAGCCGTGTGGCGAAGTAGGTGTTGGCCTCAAGCGAGCGCACCACTGGAACCGCCGCGTCTCCATAAATCGCCGGAGCGTAGAACAGATAAAGCTTGTCGACGATTTGCGCTGCTAGGGCCGAGGCGTTAATCTGCGAGCCGCCTTCCAGCATCACGCTCAGCATTTCCATATCCGCCAGCCGCTCCATGACTGCCCGCATAGGAACACGACCGGTGGCTGGATCAGGATCGAGCCGTTCCACGCGCACCCCGCGTTCTTCGAGCGCCTTGACGCGACGTGTGGAGGGTTGCGTGTGAAACACCAGCACGTCCTGGCTGGCAGTGCGGACCAGTTGCGAATCGACCGATAGCCGCAACGAGGAATCGAGCACCACGCGCAGAAACGGGCGGCGGCGCTGTCTGCCGCTGCGGTCGGTCAACAGCGGATCGTCATTCAGAATGGTCCCGATGCCGGTGAGGATTGCATCGGCCGCATGACGCAGCTCCTGCACAACTTCGCGCGAACGGTCTCCGGTGATCCAGTGGGTCGAGCCGGAAGGGATGTGATCCTTCGTAGGCGGAGGCGCAATGCGACCATCCAGCGTCATTCCGGCTTTGAGCGTAACAAAGGGGCGATGGGTGCGGATGAACTTCGCAAAGGCCTCGTTCAATCGACGTGCGGCGGCTTCTTTCACGCCGATGGTAAGCGAAACTCCAGCCGCCTGGAGGCGATCGAGACCGCGCCCGCTCACCTGCGGATTTGGATCGCGTGCCGCCGTGACTACACGCGCCACGCCAGCCTTGATGAGTGCGTCGGCGCAGGGTGGAGTGCGGCCATGATGGCTGCAGGGTTCCAGGGTGACATACGCAGTGGAGCCGCGCGCCTCCGCGCCTGCCTGCTTCAGCGCGACGATCTCAGCGTGGTCCTTATCGGCGTAAGAGTGAAAACCTTCGCCAATGACGTTCCCGTCCTTGACCAGCACACATCCGGTGACAGGATTCGGGGAAGCGAGCCCGATCGAAGCCTCGGCCAGCGCCAGAGCACGTTCCATCCAAAGTTCATCCGCAGTCGATTCCGTGGGTGCCATGTTCCTCGTGACCTTTACAGGTTGGGTTGCTGGAGCTTACTGTGTTTTCCGGAGAGGCACGCCCTCATCCTTCCAACATTGAATCCACGAATGCATTGCTGTCGAACGGAAGCAAGTCGCCCATCTGCTCGCCAACGCCGACGAAGCGCACGGGGAGCTGCAATTCCCGCGCGATCGCGATTACGATTCCGCCCTTCGCTGTGCCGTCCAGCTTGGTGAGCACAATGCCGGAAACCCTGGCCGCCTCGGTAAACAGGCGAGCCTGCTGCAGGCCGTTTTGACCCGTAGTCGCGTCCATTACCAGCAGTGTTTCGTGCGGCGCATCGGGCGAAAACCGCTGTGCCGTGCGGCGAATTTTGTCGAGCTCCGCCATTAAGTTGTTTTTCGTGTGCAGACGTCCGGCGGTGTCGACGATCAGCACGTCCGTTTGGCGCGCCTGCCCGGCCTGCAGTGCGTCGTAGAGCGCAGCCGAGGGATCGCCGCCCTGGCGGGTGCGGATCATCTCAACGTCGGCGCGCTGGCTCCAGACCTCCAGTTGTTCAATGGCAGCGGCACGGAAGGTGTCGGCGGCGCACAGAAGGACGGACTTTCCCTGGTTGCTGAAATAGGCCGCTAGTTTGCCGGTGGTGGTGGTTTTTCCTGTGCCGTTGACTCCCACCATTAAAATGACTTCCGGCTTGCCGCTGATGGTATGTTGCCGCGCGGGAACGGAATCCAGGATGCGCAGCATTTCCGCCTTTAGAAGACGGCGTAGTTCCGCACCATTGCGAATCTGCTGGCGGGAGGCTTGTTGGCGAAGCGCGTCGATGATTTCCTGCGAAGTTACTACGCCGATGTCGGAAGCGATCAGAGTGCCTTCCAAATCCTCCAGCGCCGACTCGTCGACTGGACGCGCCAGTGACAGCAGGTCGTCCATGCGCTCCTGCAGACCGGTGCGGGTGCGGGTGACCGCCTGCTTCATGCGGTCCATCAAACCGGGTGTTGGTTCTGGGCTGTTGAAAAGTGATTGCAGCATGAGGTGAGCGAAAGGGCTACACCTTCAGTGTATCAACCCCTCCGGCCGTGACCAGCGAAGGAGGCTGCATCGTTTCATCGGACAAAGGGCGGACCGGAATGCGGGAAGGATCGGGGAAAAGCGGCGATTTCGATTCCGGCTCCTCCACGTGCTTTTTTGGAAGCACGACGAGTCCAGCGGAATAGGCGCGGCAGAAGGCTTCAACGGCAAGCTCGTCGAATTTTTTACCGGACATGGTGCGGATGATCCGGATCACATAAGTCCCATCCATCGCATCCTGGTAGGTGCGGTTGTGCGTCATGGCGTCAAAGGTGTCGGCCACAGCGATGACACGTGCCATCAAAGGAATCTGGTCGCCTTTCAGGCCGTAAGGATAGCCTGAACCGTCCATCGATTCGTGATGCAGTTCCACTCCCGCCAGCAAGTCGGCAAACTCGGGCACCGGGCGAAGCATTTCAGCGCCGCGGGTGGTGTGGGTCTTCAGGATGGCAAATTCGTCCGGGGTAAGAACCCCGGGCTTGGTTAATATTTGCTGATCCATTCCGATTTTGCCGATATCATGCAGCAGGGCAGAGAGGCGAATCCGCATGCCTTCTTCCTGCGACAGTCCCAGCTCATTGCAGATCAGCGTTGAATATTCAGCGACGCGTCCGGAGTGTCCGCGGGCATAAAAGCTCTTGGTGCTCATGGAAGCCGACATGGCCTCTACCAGGCGAACAAAAATGGCATGATGGTCGCGCGACAGCAGTATCCATTTCGCCAGCGAGGTGTCGGGGCTTTCATTCATCCCGCTCAATTCGCGAGCCAGTTCTTCGATTTCAGGGAGTCCGGCGCGGCCGGATCGCAAAACAAATTCACCCCGCTTGATGGCCTCCAGGGTCTCCAGAAACTGGCGCATGTCCCGAGAAAAACCCCAAGTCACCGCCCAGCACTTGGCCGACATGCCTGCGGCGAGTAAGGCCAACAGCAACTTGATAATCTTGTCGGTCAGAGTTTGGGATTGCAAGGCATTTGCGGCCAGCACGACGGACATGGTTCCGGCGGCTGCGGGAAGCAGCAGGCTCAGGTAAATCACCCCGAGCCACGGGTTGCGCTTGACCTGACTGCGATTGCCGGAATGCAGGGTTGGACTCGTCACTTTAGGGACCCATCGTGCCTTTTTGAAGATATTACCTTGGGATGCACTAAATATGGGAAAAAGATAGCGAAACTTTAGGGACATGTAGTTCGTGTGCCAAATTGGTTATGCAACAAGGTACCGATCGGCTGTGAAGCTGGCGCGCGGCTCTGTTGGGTTAGCGAGAGGATTCGTCGCGGCCGGGTCTGGACATTAATTCCCGCATGGCTTCTTTGGCCGAGATTTGCTCGTGCAGCACGGCAGCCACCTTCTCGGTGATGGGCATTTCAACTCCAACCCTGCGGGCGACGCCAAGCGCCGCGTCAGTAGTGCGGACGCCTTCCGCAACGCGACCATGCATATCGACTAGGATTTCCTTCAAACAGCGGCCACTGCCCAACTCCATGCCAACATGCCGATTGCGCGACAATGCCCCGGTACAGGTGAGTACCAGATCTCCCAGGCCGGAAAGCCCCGCGAGGGTTTCGCGACGTCCGCCGCAGGCGACCGCGAGCCGGGTAATTTCGGCGATGCCGCGAGTGATGAGCGCGGCCACGCTGTTATGGCCCAGCCCCAGACCGTACGTGGCTCCGGCGGCGATGGCGATGACGTTCTTCAGCGCGCCGCCAAGCTCGACGCCCACGACATCCTCATTGGTATACAAGCGCAAGGTGGGGCTGCAAAATTCTTCCTGTACGCGAGTCGCAATGGCTGGATCAGAGGAGGCAATCGTAATAGCTGTTGGGCTGCCGGCACCCACTTCCTGCGCGAAGGAAGGTCCGCTGAGCACGCCACAGGGAAGTGCCAATTCGAATTTGCCGAGTACTTCTCCCATCACCTGGGTCATGCGCAGGTAGGTGCCGTCCTCAATGCCTTTAGTGGCGTTGACGATGAGTTGCTCACTGGTGAGTAGCGGCGCCATAGCGCAGCAGATACTGCGCAGATGTTCTGACGGTACTGCGAGGATCAGGATTTCAGCGTGATCGACAGCTCCTTTCAGCTCTGTGGTTACGGCAATACAGTCGGGAATGATAAGACCGGGAAGGTAGACGCTGTTTTCGTGGCGGTGGCGTATCGCATCCGCAACCACCTCGGTGTGCGACCACATCGTGATGCTGTGACCGCCTCGCTTCGCTAAGACCAGTGCAAGCGCGGTTCCCCACGATCCGGTGCCGACGACGCCAATGCGGCTCATGATGCGGCCGAGCTTTCTTTGCTGCCGAAGCGATATTCAGTTCCGTGCAGCAATCGTTCGACGTTCTTACGATGTTTGATCAGGATGATCGCCGGAACGAGGATGGTGCTGGCAATAAAGATGGCCCCGGAGCCGTAATCGATGCCAAAAAAATGTTCCGCGAGCCACACCCAAAAAGGAAAAGATGCCGCAGCCAGCATGGAGGCCAGGGATACATAGCGTGTTGCAAAGGTGAGGAGAATAAACACGAGCAACGAGGACAGCGCAGGCAGAGTCGCAAGCGCCAGAAATACGCCCAACGCCGTGGCTACTCCTTTGCCGCCCTTGCCCTGAAGCCAAATGGTAAAAACGTGTCCAATCACCGCAAATACCGCGGCAATGGAGCCGGCGACTACAGCGTGTTGGCCAGACGTCAGGTGGCGTGCAATCTCAACTGCCAGAAATCCCTTTCCGATGTCGAGGAGGAGCGTCAAAATTCCCAGCCATCGCGAGCCGGAGCGCAGCACATTTGTCGCTCCAATGTTGCCGCTGCCGGTGTCGCGGATGTCTTCTTTTCGAAACAGCCTTACCAGCAAATAGCCGAAGGGAATTGATCCCAACAAATACGCAATCGCCGCTGCAATTAAGTCCACTGTCATGGGAGTACTGTTCGAGTGTAGCAGTGGGGCAGGGGAAATGAGATGAACATCCGAATGCGGCGACTCGATGTCGATTTTCGTCACTTGCGAAGCTCAACGCAACCTACATGAACTTGCGACGGATCATGTCGAGTGCCTGCTGGCTGGCGAACCACCGCACGCGGTCGCGGTCTCCGCGGAATTTCCGTTCGCACACGTTGATTTCTTTGCCATCATCGAGCGCAATGTAAACCAGGCCGACTGGTTTTTCCTCTGTGCCTCCGGTAGGACCCGCGATGCCGGTAATGCCGACGCCAATGGTGGACTGCGCACGGCGTCGAATTCCGTGCGCCAGGGCCGCGGCCACTTCGCGACTGACGGCGCCTTTTTCCTCCAGCATGTCTTCGGGCACGTCGGCGAACTCCACTTTCAGCGCATCGGTATAGACCACTGCTCCACCGACAAATGAGCGGGAGCTGCCGCTGATGCTGGTCAGCCGCTGCGCCAGCAACCCGCCGGTACAGCTTTCTGCGACAGCGACGGTAGCGCCCCGGATTTCAAGGTAGTAGAGAACGATCTGTTCGAGAGTTTCGCCATGGGAGGAGAAGATTGAGTCTTCCATTTCCTCCTCGAGACGACTGGCAAGTTCGTCGACCCGGCTTTGCGCCAGTTCAAGAATTGCCTTGGTACATTGCAGCTGCAACTGGATCTCGCCGGCATTGGCCAGGATCGTGGTCTCGACATCGGTGAAGCGCGTATAGATGGGAGCCAGCCGCGCGTCGACTTCGGATTCAGGCAGCATGGCGACCTTCAACACGCGACGAGCGATGTGGCGCGGCGGCAGCGCCTCTTTCAGTCGCGGCATGCATTCCGCAGTGAACATCACCTTCAATTCCGCGGGTGGGCCAGGGAGCAGCAACATCAGCTTGCGGTGTTCGCCGATGACTGTGTCTATCCACTGGCCGGGCGCGGTGCCGCTGGCATTGGTCAGAATGTCTGCGCCGTCGATCAAGTCCGCCTGCTTGGAGTTGTTTGCGGGCATCGTAATGCGCCGCTCTGCAAAGCGCTTGTAGAGCGCCGCCAGCAGGTCGCCGTTGCGGCGAACGCGCACGCCCAGCGCTTCTGCAACCGCTTCACGCGTCAGGTCGTCTTCAGTTGGGCCAAGGCCACCCGTGATGCAGACGATATCGGCGCGACCGAGAGCGAGATGGATGGCTTGCACCAGGTTCACCTTGCGATCGCCGACAATGGTTTTGAAGACCACGTTGACGCCCAGAGAGTTCAGCTGATCGGTGACGAAGAGTGAATTCGTGTCCTGACGGAAGGGGGTCAGCAGCTCCGACCCGACGGCAATGATTTCTGCAAGCATGTGATTGAGAAGTAAGAATACTGCGAAACCTGTAGACAGCAAGCCACAACATGAAATCCAGAACGACAGCAAGGTTTGCACCGGCTCGATCGCGAACAATCGCATCTTTCATCAGTCGGGCCACACGACGATTGCGAACCAAGGCCTACCCGACAGATTGAGGCGATCTTTATCCGTGCCCAAAGGCTGTCAATGCAACAATCTTCCGACGATATCTAATCCAACATGATATACGGTATCGCGTGTGGCCACGGCAGCGTCGCCTTCCGGCAGAAACGCCAGGCCGACGATTCCTGAGCCGGAAATGACCAAGGAGGCTTCCCGATTTGGCGCGATTTTTACCACTCCTCGGCGGCCATGCAGGGACGCCGCCACATATACGTTTCCGTCGACATCTAATGCCATGCCCTGGGGGCGCCCCAATCCGGTGTAGAAGCTGGAAATTTCTCCGTTCGGTTCAATCGCGTGAATGGACTCGTTCGCGGACGTCGTGGGGCCGCTGACAAGTAGTGTACCGGCGTCGTTGAAGGCCAGATGGTAAGCGGAGACGCTAGGCTCCAGTGTGGCGAAGACGAAGACCTGGCTGGCTTGTGAAATCTTGAAAATCGTTCCGCTGCGATCGCCGACATAGAGAAATCCATCGCGATCGAAGGCCAATCCGGTGGCGACCCCCATGCCTTCCGCAAACAGGGATTTTGCGCCGCTGGGAGTGACTCGGTAGACGGTGCCTTCATGCCGTGAAGAGACGTAGAGATTTCCATCCAAATCGAGCGCCAGTCCGGTGGCGTTCAGAATGCCGGTGGCGAAGGGTTGCACCTGGTATTCGGAATCGATCTGAAAGACGGAGACCGGTGTCTGCTGACCGCGCTCCCCGGAAAACGTGACGTAAATGTTGCTCTCAGGATCGACCACAGGGCTGGCAACCGGATCCATATCGTCGGCAATCGCCACCCCGACGGACAGAGGCACGGCATTGCTGGTGTGTCCGTCGACGCGCAGTTGAATATTGCCTGAAATTGCGCCGTCGGGAACATGCAACAGCACTTTGGACCCGTGGCTCATTCTGACCGGAGATGGTTGCTCTCCGATGGTGGCGGTAGGCTGGCGATAGGCTTCGGCCGCCAGCCTGCGGCCATGGACTTCCACTTCGCCGCCTGGCAAAGCTGCCAGCGGAGTGATTGACGTAATGTGCGGGGCAGTATCAGTCGTGTGGATTCCAAATTTCATGTGCGTCGCGCTCCAGCGCGGTACGGCAGATTCAAACAGCGATCCAATGCGTGGACGTTGATACCTTCACCAGGTACTGTGCACGAAACCCAAGAAGACAGACTATTCCGAACCGGGCGCCTAGAATCGCCAACCAGTGGAAAAAAGTCTGGCGATCCAGACGATTGCCATAGCGTAAATCCCAGCGGCCACGTCATCCATCATGATGCCGAATCCGCTGTGCATCCTGTCAAACTGGCGGGCCGGAGACGGTTTTAGGATATCGAAAATCCTAAACAGAATGACCGCCAGCAGCCACTCCCACGGACTCGTGCCGGCTGCAATCAGCGCGATCCATTGACCTACAACCTCATCCGTAACTACAAAACTAGGATCGTCTGTCGCTGCCTCACGGGCAACAATACTGGATGCAGGAATGCCGGCCAGAAGCAAGAGAATCGCTGCGACGGCGGTGCCCAGGGCCAGGTGCATCGGCGAGGGATGAAGCCAGTGCGCCGCTGCCAGCCACAACAGCAATCCTGCCACAGAGCCCCAGGTGCCGGGCGCTGGACGCAAAAAACCCACTCCAAAAAATGTCGCCAATGCCCAGGCCCAGCCGGTCCTTTTTGGCGTCATTTATTCGTCATCGCTCGAGCCTCGGCCGCTGCGGTGGATCTCATCGAGGCCCTCCAGCACTTCCGGGTCCACGATCGGAGACGAGATGCGATAGGCGCCGCTGGCCCACTTGCCAAGATCGACAAGCCGGCATCGATCGCTGCAGAAGGGAAAATCTGCGTCCGTTTGCAATACCAGCGTGCCACAGGTGGGGCACCGAAGAGCCGATGACTTCTTACTTTTCGCTTTCGCCATACAGATTCTCATCATGTAACCGTCGGGTTACATATTGGATGCAACTTCATTTCGTCTTACGCCACGACACGGGCGATCAGGTCGTAATCGTGGGCATCGGTAATTTCACAACGATAGAATTTTCCTGCCTGCACGGACGAGTGCGGGCCAAAGTCGTTAATCAGGATTTTCCCGTCAATTTCCGGGGCGTGCATCGCGCTACGACCCTGCCACAGAAGCGGCGTCTCTTCGCTTTCGCCTTCAATCAGCACGTCCATCGCACGGTCCACCTGTGCAGCGCGGGTCTTGCGGCTGATCTGCAACTGGTTCCGCATCAGCTTGCGCTGTCGAGCAACTATCGTCCTGCGCGGAACCTTTCCGTCGAGCGCGTAGGCAGCGGAACCTTCCTCATCGGAATACTCAAACACGCCCAGCCAGTCGAAGCGCGCCTCGCGGACAAAGTCCATCAGCAGGTCGAAGTCGGCCTCTGTTTCTCCGGGGAATCCGGTGATGAAGGAGGTACGCAGTGTGATCTCTGGCATTGTGGCGCGCACGCGCTCAATCATTTTCAAAAAAATATCGGCGCCGCCGCCGCGCTTCATTCGCTTCAGCACATTGGGCGCGGCGTGCTGCAGCGGCACATCCAGGTATTTGCAGATGTTGTCATGCCGGGCCATGGTTTCCAGCAGCGCCGGAGTCACCTTGTTCGGGTAAGCGTATAGAAAACGCAGCCAGCGGACACCGTCAATCCGCGCCAGCCGATCGAGCAGCTGCGCCAGACCGTCTTTCATGCCGAACTCCTCGCCGTAGCAGGTAGTGTCCTGGCCGATCAGCGTGACTTCCTGCACACCTTCGGTGACCAGTCGCTCCACTTCGGCAACGACAGACTCAAATCGGCGCGAACGAAATTTGCCGCGAATCTGCGGAATGATGCAGAAGCCGCAGGGATGATCGCAGCCCTCGGCAATTTTGACGTAGGCCGAACTGCGCGCCGTGGTGCGAAGCCGTGGCGTGTGCTCGTTGTAGAGATAATTCGGCAGGCTGGCGATAGCGCCGTCCCAGCTTTCGCGCGAGAATCGACCTTGCTGTTCGCGGTGATCGCCTTCGGCACGATGGGCAACGGCGGCTTCGGCCACAGTCAAAATGCGAAATGGAGAATTCGTTGCCGCCTGCGACGAAGTCAGACCTGCGGCGGTGAGAATCTGTTCCAGCTCACCGGTCCCGACAACTGCATCGACCTCAGGAATATTTTTCCGAATTTCGTCGCGGTAGCGCTCCACCATGCAACCCGCCACGACAAGGCGGTGCGCTTTGCCGGCAGTCTTGTGCTGTGCCATTTCCAGGATGGTGTCGACGGACTCCTGCTTCGCTTTATCGATAAAGGAGCAGGTATTCACCACCAGCACATCGGCGGTTTCGGCGTCGGAGGTGATGGTGGCTCCGGCCTCGGCCAGGATGCCCATCATCACTTCGCTGTCGACCAGATTTTTGGGGCAGCCCAGGCTGACAAATCCGATCCTGGGACGCGAATCCTGTTGCCCGGGGATGGTTGGGGCTGCATTGATTTCGAGACTGTTCACACCTTCTATTCTATCAATCGCAGCAAATGCTTGCGGCCTCTCGATCCGCCATTGCGCAGTGATATCATCGAACCTGTGCCGGGTCCTACGCGACGCAATCCCGCCAACCCCGCCAGGTCCGGAAGGAAGCAACGGCAACGGGCTCATGCGTGTGCAGTAGGGAACCCGGCGCTTTAGATTCAGCCATCCTTTCCGCTGAATGCAGGCAGTCCCGGGCAGACAAGAAAACAGTATATTTTTCGAGGCCAACCCATTGAATTTCGATCTTCGACCGCGGTCGCTGCACCGGGCAAAAATTAGCGCGCTTGGCACCTACGTTCCACCCCGTTTACTGACCAATGCAGACCTGGAAAAGATGGTCGATACCAACGATCAGTGGATCGTGGAGCGCACCGGTATCCGAACGCGTCATCTTGTCGAGCCGGGCGTGGCGACCAGCGATATCGCAGTGGAAGCGGCGCGGAAGTGCCTTGCTGAACGCGGCATCGAGGCAAGCGAACTGGAAGCGATCATCGTCGCGACTGTAACCCCGGACATGTTGTTTCCCTCGACCGCCTGTCTGGTGCAGCACAAGCTGGGTGCCCAAAATCTCTGGGGCTTCGATGTTTCTGCCGCGTGCTGCGCGTTTGTGTACGCGCTTCAGGTGGGCACCAAGCTGATTGAGTCTGGTGCGCATAAAAAAGTGATGGTTATCGGCGCCGACGTCATGTCGTCAATCATCGACTACAAGGATCGTGCCACCTGCATTATTTTTGGCGATGGCGCGGGTGCGGTTTTGCTGGAACCGGCCGAAGAAGGCGAAGTCGGCATGATCGACTACCTGCACGAAATCGATGGATCGGGAGCAGCGTCGTTGTATATGCCGGGCGGTGGCAGCCTGCATCCGCCGACCGCGGAAACGGTCGCAAAGAATATGCATGTCGTGCACCAGGATGGGCAGGCCGTGTACAAATTTGCCGTCCGCAAAATGTCGGAAGCGACGGAGGCATTGCTGGTGCGCAATGGAATTCAAGGCAGCGACCTCGACTGCTTTATTCCGCATCAGGCGAATAAACGCATCATCGAGTCCACCGCAGAACGCTTAGGTATCGCGTCAGAGCGAGTCATCATCAATATTGATCGCTTCGGCAACACCACTGCGGGTACGATTCCGCTGGCCATGCAGACCGCGCGAGAAGAGAACAAGTTGCGTAAGGGCGACCTGGTTCTGCTGGCTTCTGTGGGAGCCGGGTATACCGTTGGCACTTGTTTGCTTCGCTGGGAAATCTAGTCAGGCGCGTCTCGGATCGCGTTTGTCATTCCTCCTCGTCAAGTTCAAGAAAATCGCCCAGGCGATCGAGCCGCCGTTCCCACAGCGTGCGATGATCGTTGATCCACTGCTGTAGAGCGGTGAAGCCCGCTGTGTCGATGCGACAGGTGCGGGTTCTCCCTATCTTTTCTGTGTGAACCAAGCCGCAGCCTTCCAGGATTTGCAGATGCTGCATTACTGCGGTAACAGTGACGCCAAGCGGCGCTGCCAGCCGCGACACGGAAGAAGGTCCTCCACAAAGCTTGTCCAGGATGGCTCGACGCGTCGGGTCTCCGAGCGCGTGGAACAGGCCGTCAATGTCGATCTTCGGACGCTTCATCGTCAGGACCCTTTCCGATATCGCCGGCAAGCGCGATTCGTTTGCGGCATCCGTCAGAGCGATGCGACTCGTTTCAGTTTGCGGTCGCAGCCTGATAGAACACACGGAACTGATGCGCGAGGAATTCACCTCAGCTCGCCAGTTCCTTGTCCAACTTCTCAAAAATCTTGCGCCAGCCTTCTTCCCGCATTTCCGGGCCGCCGGAACCCTCAAAGAATGCTCCCTGATGGGTGCAGATCAGGTCCGTCCCCTTGTCCGTAGGAAGAAGTTCGAATGTGACCAATGCAGCCGAAATCCGTTTATCGCCAATGGTCATGGATGACGAAGTGACGATTCGTCGGTTGGGAAGAATGTCCAGGTAACTCGTGTCTGTGATCATGGCGACACCGGGAAAGGGGGAGCCTTCCTTGAAGCGCATTTGTGCGTGCTCGGTTCCTCCCTCGCGAAAGTCCAGTTCATACTTTTCGACTTCAGTTTTTCCTCCTTCGAAAAACCAGCGGCGTTTTTGCGGTGCGCTGGCAAAGGCGGAGAAGACACGCTCCGGCGGCTTGGGATAGCTGCGCTCAATGACAAAGGTGCTGTGGATGACGGATGGATCTTTTTGGTCTTTCACGGGTATTCCCTCCTGCCAATGGTTAAGTGGCAGCTTCAGTATTGCGCAGGTTGGCAGAATAGTCAAGTGACAACTTCAGTATTCGTGAACCTATTGCAATTGTCCAGGCATGTAAAACTTTCCGCGCGTCTCCAAGTCCTTAATCCAGGTTTGGTGGATGGCTGTGGCCCTCCCGGTCGCTTGGTTGGTTGCTACACTGATAAGTGACGCAGCGTCTTCACATATCCGCGATTCGGTTCCTGAATCCTGCCCCGCTGATGTGGGATTTTGAACACCCGCCTGAGATGGAAAGGTTGGCGGAGCGCTACCAGATTCACAGTGCTATGCCGTCGCAATGCGCGATCGAGCTGGAGGATGGCGGCGCCGATATCGGCCTCATTCCGATTGCCGCTTGCGCAACCACACCTGGACTGGCCGTTCTTCGCGGCTGCACAATTGCTTCGCTGGATCGGGTACGCTCTATCATCCTGGTGATCAAGCATCCCGGCGAAATGGAGGCGGTCCGTCGTGTGGCGGCAGATACGGATTCGCGAACTTCCAACGCGTATGCGCAAATCATTTTCCGCAAATTCCATCACACAGATCCGGAATTTCTTCCTCTGGCGCCCAACCTTGACGCCATGCTGGAGGCGTGCGACGCGGCCATTTTGATTGGAGATCCTGCGCTGCTTGCGCTGGAGGATCGGGAAGCCCGATTGGCACGTACCGGCGAGCGGCTGGAATATCTGGATCTCGGACAAGTATGGAAACAGCACACCGGGGCGCCCTGGGTTTCGGCGGTTTGGGCCGTGCGGCCAGAGGCGATCGATGCGGCGAAGCTGACCGGGGAACAGGTGACGGAGGATTTTCTTCGCTCCCGCGATCACGGTATGGCACACGTGGAGGATCTGGTTCAGGAATGGGCTCCCCGCATTGCGGTCCCTGCCGCCACGATTCGCAGCTATCTCTCAAGCAACATCCACTACGTGCTTGATGAGGCGTGCCTGGCCGGAATAGATCTTTTCTTCCGCTATGCCGCGGAAACTGGGGTATTGCCGCCGGCGCCGCCGCTGCGCTGGCTATGACTGCTATTCGGCGAGTTTGTGTCGTGACACGTTAAAGAATTCCAGTGAAATTCACTCGTCTGGTATGTGCAGCAAGCGCGCTATCGGCCGCAAACGACCTGTCACGCAGTTATAATAGAGGTAATCCGGTATTCTCCTTCTCCGTTGTATTCCATGAATCGTCAGCCTCTCGATGAGCACACACCCAAAGGAAAATTTAATGAAAGCACCTCATGTAATTTTGTCCCACGCTTGGCTATTGGCAGCGTGCATGGCTGGGGCCCAAGCTCAAACTTCCGCGCCGCCGCCCACTAGCGCTCCAACTACGCAAAGTACCACGCAGTCGGATGCGGATGTTGCCAAAGCGGACAAGGCGCAGGCCAAGGAACTCAAGCGGCAGACCAAGTATCAGAAGAAGGCTGAAAAGAACCGATTAAATGCCTCGAAGGAGCAGGAGAAGGCCGCGAAAAGCCGCGCCAAGGCGGACAGCCAGAGAGACAAATCCGATGTGGATCGTGCCAAGGCTGCGACCAACCAGGAGAAGTCCGAACCCACACCCGAATAGGGACGGGGAGGCGCCTTCGTGATTCGCTTGCCGAGCAATGAGGAGCATCCTGAAATTCATTGCACATGCGAGCGCGGTCGCCAAAGTCTCGCAGATAATCTGGTTTGGCCGTCCGACTGGTGCGGACGGTCATTCTTTTTTTTGCGCGGCTTTGCAAGCGATCTTCGCTGCCTTTTCAGGATTCGGAAGAAAGAGCTATAGTGATACTCCCTTCGGTGGCAAGGGAGCTCGCGCGCGCTCTTAAATTTTCTGTGAGGTGAATCCATGAGTCCCAGCCGACGTAGTTTTCTGAAACAGGCAGGTTCCGCAGTGGCGCTTGGCGCCTTCGCGGGAGAAGCGCTCACGGGCGCAATGAATGCTGAAGCCGCTATACCTCAAGCGGAATCGAATTCGTCGAGTTCGTCAGCGACGGGCGGAAAGAAAATTGGCTATTGCATTGTTGGGCTGGGTCGGATTTCCATGAACCAATTTATGCCCGGCGTGAAAATTTCGAACGACTCGAAGATTGTTGCGCTGGTCAGCGGTCATCGCGACAAGGCCGAACGCATTGCCGACGAATACGAGGTTCCGCACAACGCGATTTACAACTACCAGAACTACGATTCGATCCACGATAATCCCGCCATTGATGCCGTCTATATCGCGTTGCCCAATGGCATGCACGCGGAGTACACGATTCGCGCCGCCAACGCAGGCAAGCACGTGCTGTGCGAAAAGCCAATGGCCAACTCCGTCAAGGAATGCGAACACATGATTTCCGCCTGCAAGCAAGCCGGTCGCAAGTTGATGATCGCGTATCGCTGCCAATACGAGCCGACCAACTTAAAGGCAATTGAGTTGCTGCGCCAGGGTTACGCGGGCAAGCTCCAGATCATAAGTAGCTCGAACGGATTCAACATCCATCCCGGCGAATGGCGGCTGAATAAGAAGATGGCGGGCGGCGGTCCGTTGGTGGATGTCGGAATTTATTCCATCCAGGCGATGCGGTACCTGACCGGCGAAGAACCGATCTCTGTCGAGGCGTATTCGTCTGTCATCGATCACGATGGCCGGTTTACGGAAGTGGAAGAGAACCTGGTGTGGACTTTTCGCTTTCCGAGCGGCATTCTGGCGCACTGCGCGACCAGTTACGGCACCAATTTCACCGGCGGTTGGGCGCGCGCCGTTGGTTCAGGAGGCATGCTGGAACTGAATCCTGCCTTCGCCTATCAAGGATTGAAATTGACGGGGAAGTCACAAAGAAAACAACCGATCGATGTCGCCTTCAATAATCCGTCGCCGCACCAGTTTGCCACCGAGGCGGATCATTTTTCCAATTGCATCCTGCAGAATAAAGAGCCAAAAACCAATGGCGAACGAAGGCATACGGGATGAGCGTATCATTACGGCGATTTATAAGTCCTGCGCCGAAGCGCAAGCCGGTAAAGTTGACTGCGTAAGCTCGAGTCGAACGCGGAAGCGCTCATTTGTGGCGCTAGAATTCTTCCCAGTAGCCCTGATCGCGCAGGAAATAGCACTGGTTGCCGGAGTTGAGCGCGGTCAGGAAAAACATTCCGGCAATGCGCAAGTGACCCACCTTTCGAAAGCGGCGATTCGATGTCATCACGGCACCCCGGATCACGGCAAATTTCTTTCGCGCCACCTGCTTGCTTAACAAATAGTCCTCCGCATAAAGAGCCTGCTCATTGAAGCCGCCGAGCCGTTGAAATTCTTCGCGATCGAACATCATGAACATGCCGATCGCAAACGGTGCTGCCCAGCGGGAGAGTTTCTGCACGACATTGCTGCCGCCAAACAGCAGTCGATCAATAGCGTTCCCGTCGATACAACGAATGTTCGTAGTCAAGCAGTGAAGCTGGTTTCGCTGCATGGCACGGACCGCGCGGCGCAACAAGGTTGGGTCTTCCAGCTCTACATCCGCGTCAAGAAAAAGCACATAAGGTGTGGTAGCGCGGCGCGCGCCTGCGTTGCGGCCCACAGAAGGCAGACCTCCGGGGAGTATTTCGATGGTGAACTTCGCCGCAAACGAACGCGCCACCTCCGCGGTGCCGTCAGTGGAGTTGGCATCAGCAACGAACACTCTGGTATCCGGCAAGTGCAGGTAGTCCTGCTGATTCAAAGAGGTCAACAGCTTCGGCAGCGACTGGCTCTCGTTCCGTGCAGGGATAACGATGGTGAGCTCCGCCGGCATAGGTCTGTATCTCCACGCCTTGCTGGTTGATGGTGAGGAAGGTGGCCCGCTCGTCGACCCACGAGCCGGAGTTGTAATACTCGACGCCATCGCAGAGCAGCGACAGCGCAACATGTGTGTGCCCGCAAAATACGCGCTCGCATTTTCCAAGGCGCGCATAATGAATCGCTCCTCGCGCAACTTTGTCCGATAGCAGCAGCCAGCGTGTATTCATTTGGTCGAGAAAGCGGGAGACACATTTGGTTCGCGAATCAACTTTCTGGATTTGCAAAAAGATCAACTCGCACAATTGGCTGATCCAAGGGTTCCTTTTGATGAAGCCGTCGAATTGATGGCCGTGCATCGCCAGATGCCGCTTGCCCTGGTATTCCCAAACGTAGCGTTGGTAGACGGGCACGCCGACCAGATGCGACATCAGGTTGGCCAGGCCAGTGTCGTGGTTTCCCTCGACCCAGACCACTTCAACCTGGCGCTTTGGATTGGAAAGTTTGCGGATATAGGAGAGGAACTTCCAGTGTTCGCTAGTGAGGCGGCGAAAGTTGAGATCGGAAAAGATATCGCCCAGCAGAACCAGCCGGCGATAGCTGTATGTCTGCAGCACGTCGAGCGCCTCCTGTGCCCGACTCATTTCGGACCCGAGATGAATGTCCGACAGAACGATGGTGTCGTACGTCGTCCCACTCATGCCTTAGTTATGCAGCATTTCTGGAGACAGCATGATGACTCGGCGATGAATAATCCGTGAATCATGAAGGCAGGAACCATCGCGGTGCAACGCGTTGAAATGGCGCTGTCACGGGACCGCTTCTAGATGCGAGGCGACGGAGAGCAGCTTGACATTCGAGTCGGGCACGGATACGCTCTCGCAACATCGAGCCAATTTTTTCGACCGAGCGGTTCGCTCCGCGGAAATGCTGTCTCCTATATATATAAAGTTGATGATGAAAACTCCGGCACAACCTGCTGACAACGCACAAACCGTCGCCGCAACGGTCACTCCTCCGCAGCCGCTGGAAGGTGAGCGACTGGCATGGCTGGCGTTGACTATGACCATTGGACTCGGGCCGACGCGCATCTGGCGCGCGGTGAATTCCACCGGCACCGCGCAAGGCGTGCTGGGCCTGCCGTTGACGCAATTGGAAGGTTTGCGACTGCCCGCCGTTTCGGCACAGTCGATAGCTTCGGGCAAATCGCTCGCGGAGGCTGAGAAAGAATGGAGCCTGGTCCAGCAGGGCGGGGGCATGTTGGTCACCCCGCCGGACGAAGAATATCCGGAGCGGCTGCGAGAGATTTTTGATCCGCCAACGCTGTTATGGTTGCGCGGCGATAAGACGCTGCTGGCGCAGCCCGGAATCGCGGTTGTGGGAACCCGCCATCCGACGCCGTATGGCACGGGCATGGCGGAGATGCTGTCCCGCGATCTGGCAGCACATGGGCTGGTCATTTTGAGTGGCATGGCGCGAGGCGTAGACACCGCCGCCCATCGCGGAGCGCTCGACGCGCGAGGCAAAACCGTAGCGGTTTGGGGAACGGGAATTGACGTGATCTATCCCAAGGAGAACAAGCGGCTGGCGGAACAGATTCTCGAGGGCGGCGGGGCTATCATCAGCGAATATCCCATGGGAACGTTTCCGGCACCGCAGAATTTTCCGATTCGCAATCGGATTTTAAGCGGCATGAGCGTTGGTGTGCTGGTGATTGAGGCCAGCGAAAACAGTGGGACGCGAATCACCGCCCGTTGCGCGTTGGAGCAGAATCGCGAAGTGTTTGCGGTGCCCGGGAACGTAACGTCGAAAAATTCCTGGGGGCCGAACACGTTGATTAAACAGGGCGCGAAGCTGGTGGCGACCTGGGAAGATGTATGGGAAGAGTTGCCGACGCAAGTCCGTCTGGAGGTGGAGGAGCGACAGGGTTTTGCATCCTCCGACGGGCCTGACGCATCGTTATTCAGCAAGCCGAATTTGCCCAACCTGCCGGAAGACCAGGCGCAAGTGTTCGATGCACTCCGCCCCGACCAGGCATTGCAATTGGATGAACTGGTGGAGAAGCTGGAGGAAAAATTGAGTTCATCGGAAATTTTCACTGCGCTTTTTGAATTGGAACTGGCAGGACGCATACGCGCCATGCCGGGCAAAAATTACGTGAGGACATTCTAGAGGAGCTAATTTCGTAACCGACGGCAGTCTCGATTTTCACCTCCACGCTGATCGATCTTGGCGGCCGTGGAGAGCGGAAGAATTCGAGGCGGTGACAGGGGTCACTAGTGTCACGCGGCGAAACCGTGGTAGTTTCGCACTTGTTACCTAATTTGCTTGAACGCGTCTTTTGAACAAACCGCAAGGAAGTCTGTACCTGAAGAGGAAAGTGTAACTGCATGGCAAAGTCATTGGTCATCGTCGAGTCGCCTGCGAAAGCGAAGACGATCAACAAGTATCTCGGCAAGGATTTCGTGGTGGAGGCCTCGCTTGGCCACATTATGGATCTGCCGAAAAGTAAGATTGGCGTCGACCTGGAAAACGGCACGTTTGAGCCCGAGCTGATTGTGATGCCCGGGAAAGAGAAGGTTGTCGACCGGCTGAAGAAGCTGGCGTCCTCTGCGGAAGCTGTGTACCTGGCGCCTGACCCGGATCGCGAGGGTGAGGCCATTGCGTGGCATCTGGAATTGCAGCTGAAGCCGCAGCTTCGCAACAAGGCGACAATTCAGCGAGTCACATTTAACGAGATCACGCAGAAAGCAGTGAAAGCGGCGTTTCAACATGCTGGCGAGGTGGATGCGCGCCTGGTGGATGCGCAACAGACTCGGCGCGTGCTGGATCGCATCGTCGGGTATCAGATCTCTCCACTATTGTGGGACAAGGTGCGGCGCGGATTGTCCGCAGGTCGAGTACAAACGGTGGCGGTCCGATTGATTGTTGAACGCGAGCGATTGATCAAAGCGTTTCAGCCAGTCGAGTATTGGACGCTGGATGCGCAACTGACGCCGGCTTTGGCTGGCGGCAAAGAGGGCCAGGAATTTACTGCGCGCTTTATGGGCATTGACGGCAAGCGCTCCACCGTGGAGACGGTGAACGCGCCCTCGCTGCCGAATCAGGCGGAGACGGATGCGATTGTTGCAGCTCTGAAGACTGCGGATTGGAAAGTTCGCTCGGTGGAGAAGAAGGAGCGTCGACAGAATCCGACGGCTCCGTTCATCACCAGCAAGCTGCAGCAGGATGCATCGCGGAAACTCGGCTTTAATGTGCGGCGAACGATGGGGGTGGCGCAGCGGTTGTATGAAGGCGTGGAAGTCGGCAGCCAGGGAACCGTAGGCTTGATCACTTACATGCGAACGGATTCCATCCGAGTGTCGCCGGATGCGATTCAAGACGCGCGGACCTATATCCAGAAAAAACTGGGCGAGAAATATCTTCCTGCGAATCCTAATGTATTCAAAGGCAAAAAAGATGCGCAGGATGCGCACGAAGCGATTCGTCCGACAAATGTGGAACTGGCGCCGGATGAGATCAAGCGCTACTTGAGCGATGAGCAGTACAAGCTGTACAAACTGATCTGGCAGCGGTTTGTTGCGTCACAGATGGTGCAGGCGGTTTTCGATCAGACGACGGTGGATATCGTTGCCCATTCCGATCGCAATTACGATTATCGTGTCACCGGTTCAGTGTTGAAGTTTGACGGCTTTCTAAGAATTTATGAAGAAGCTAAAGACACGAAAGATGCCGATGACGAGGCGTTGAGCAACCGCTTGCCGGAACTGAATGATGGGCAGGTGCTGAATCTGAAACAGCTGAAGCCGGAGCAACATTTCACTGAGCCGCCGCCTCGGTTTAATGAAGCTTCGCTGGTGAAAGAGTTGGAGGAGCGCGGCATTGGCCGACCTTCGACCTATGCTTCGATCATCAGCACGATTCAGGATCGCGAATACGCAGTGAAGGTTCCGCCGAAGGGATCGGGCAAGTTTTATCCGACCGAACTTGGCCAGGTGGTGAACGATCTGCTGGTGAAGAATTTTCCTTACATCTTCGATCCGGCCTACACGGCGAAGCTGGAAGTGGAATTAGATGCAGTCGAAGATGGCACAGAAAAGTGGACAGACCTGTTGAGCGGCTTCTATGGATATTTCCAGGAGGAATTGAAAGTCGCCGATAAGAACATGGAAGACATCAAGCGGATGGAACAGCCGACGACGGAGAAATGTCCGGAATGCGGCGCTCCGCTGGTGTTGAAGTGGGGCAAGTTCGGTTCGTTCTATGCGTGCTCGGCCTATGACAAAAAGAAGCCGGTCACGATTGCCAGCTCCGCGTGGGAGAAGGATGCAAAGAAGGCGATTAAGAAAATTGAAAGCAAGCTCGATTATCCGATGACGGTGAAAACGAGCGGCGGCGCGGGGATTGCGCCCGCAGCTTTGGCCGCGAAGGACAGAAAAGAGTTGGAAGCTGGGTTGACTGAAGTTGCGGCGCCGGATCGCAAGCTGATGGTGGAGCAGGTGAGCTGCAAATTTACCCGTGAGAATTATGAGGGAAAGCCGAACCTGCAGGCTGCGGAGGCACAGGGGGCAGAGGCCGAGGAAGAGTTCTGCGAAAATTGCGGACGAGTCATGGTGCTGCGAAATGGACCGTTCGGTCAGTTCATGGCGTGTCCAGGATATAACGAAGACCCGCCATGCAAGACGATTCGCAAGCTGACGCACAAGCAGCAGCAGAAGCCTGCGGTGCCGCTCGATGAGACGTGTCCAAAATGCGGAATGCAATTGGTGCTGCGGAACGGCCAGTATGGCGAGTTCGTCAGTTGCAGCGGCTATCCGAAATGCAAGTACATTAAGCAGAATCTGACTGGTGTGAAGTGTCCGACCTGCGGTACTGGAGATATTGCAGAGCGCAAGGCGCGGCGCGGCAACTTCTTCTATGGCTGCACGAATTATCCTAAGTGCGATTTCACTTCGAATCTGAAACCGGTACCGCAAACGTGCCCGGAATGCGGCAGCCCATATTTGTTGGAGAAGTCGCTGAAGTCGGGTGTGTACCTTGTGTGTCCGAATAACGAGAAGCAGACTGCGGCGGAAGAAAAGCGCGGCAAAGGACGCGGCAAGAAGGGCCAGGAAGAAAAGCCCCCGGCCTCCGCCGAAAAGGTGGTGTGCCATTACGAAGAACGCATCGGCGACGCGCGTGAGCCGGAGGAAAAGCCGGTCGAAGCCGCTGCTGCGACCGTCGCGTAGCTCTAGATCGAGGACGCCACAGGACGCAGGCGTCCACCAGACCCGCTCGGTCACTCGGGCAGAAAGTGAAGTGGGATGGAAAGTCAGATTGCCACGCACCACGATGCCGAAATTATTCTGAAGCTGTACGACCTTCGACGGGAGGAAGTGTTGCGCAAGGCGCGCCACTGGTTTGTCTTCGAGTTCAATCCGAAAACGCCCGAGGAATTTCTCGCGGTGCTGCAAGGCGCCGGAAGCCAGGAGAACGCCTATTTTCGCCAGGTGATCAGCTATTGGGAGATGGCCGCTTCCCTAGTAATTCACGGCGCAGTCAAGTCCGATCTCTACCTTGATTCGAATGGTGAAGGAATTCTTATTTTCGCTAAGCTTTACGCATTTCGAGAAACCTATACGTCCATAACCGGATTTCCGTTTATGCGCCAAACAGCGCAAATGATCGAGAGATATCCCATGGCTCGGGACCGCTTCAATGCCAGGCTTAAGATGATTCAGGATCGCGCGAAATAATTCGCTCGACGAATTCGGCTATCGTACGGTATAAAATTCAGTCCATCCTTTTTGGCAGGGCAGCACAAGCATTTGCCATTCGTCTCAAAAAGGCCGTACAAGTAATCTGGTCGCAAATGGACCTCCCCACGGGGAAGAACGTTGATAGGAGTCAACAATGAAACGCATCGCATTTGTACTAGCCATCGTAAGTATGAGCGCGCTGGCCGGCGCACAGACAGCCAAGACCCACAAACTGACTGGCTGGATTGGCGATTCGAAGTGTGGCGCATCCATGCACACGCCGGATTGTGTGAAGAAGTGTGTCGAGTCCGGGCAAAAGGCGGTTTTCGTCGACTCCAAGAATAAGGTCTGGGCTATCGACAATACCGACGCAGTGCAGAATTACTACGGAGAGAAGGTCAAAGTGGTCGCGACCGTGGACTCCACGAACAACAGCATACACATCGATTCCCTGAAGAAGTCAGGCAGCGCAAGCAGCATGTAATCGGCGGATTGCTGGCTCCCGCGAGAATGGTTTGCAGGTCTGAGAAGAGGGCGCGCTCCGGTGCGTCCTCTTTTTACGTTCGGCAAGGATGTTGGCCCCGTTAGCAACCCCAATCTGAGGTATCTGATATCGTTGTAGAGGAAGGAGTTATTGGCGAATATATGGCGAAAGCTGTTTGGAACGGCAAAGTATTAGCGGAAAGTGACAAAACACAACTGGTAGAAGGGAATGTGTATTTTCCACATGATGCGATCGATCGTGAGTTCTTTCGCTCCAGTTCAACGATTTCAACGTGCCCATGGAAGGGGCAGGCGCGGTATTACACGATTCTGGTGGATGGGCAGGAAAATTCAGACGCTGCCTGGTATTATCCAGATCCCAAGCCGGCCGCTCGCGCCATCAAGAATCATGTCGCGTTCTGGCGAGGCGTGGAGATCGAGAAGTAATTGCGTCCGCAGGTTCAATAGGCTCCGGCCTGCTGCCATGGAATTCTGATCTGGAAACAAGTAGATCCCGGTTCTGACTCCAAATTGATAAATCCACGATAGCGACTCAGTATTCGATTGACGGTATCGAGGCTCAATCCAGCGCCTTTCCCCGGCGGCTTGGTCGTAAAAAACGGCTCAAAAATCCGACTGTGCAACTCCGGCGGTATCCCTGGACCGTCGTCCCAGATTTCGACGCGAACCATGTCGCCCGCATTTTGCGTTGTGACGCGGATGGTTCCACGATCGTGCATCGCGTCCAAAGCGTTTTCCAGCAGCGCCATCCATATCTGATTTAACTCGCTGCCATTGGCAGCGATACGGGGAAGATCAGGATCGTACTCACGCACGACCGTTACGTTGTTCATCCTGTAATGCAACATGGTCAGCGTATTTTCCAGCGATTGCGCCAGGTCGATATCCTGAAGCGGCGCCTGGTCCATGTGGGAGTATTGTTGGATTGCGCGAATCAGGTCGAAGATTCTGGCCGTCGATTCGAGCACCGCTCCGGTCATGCTTTCCGCACGCAGTGTGGAGGCAAAATGCGTTAACGCGACGTTGGCTGCCTCTAGACTGAGAAACGTATCCAGCACCGCCAATTCTTCCGGCTCAACGCCCGCCTCCGCAAAAACGGGAGCGATCGTCCAGGGGTTGGACAACTTGCGCGGCTCCAGCCAATGATTCAGGCGTTCTTCCAGTGCACCGGCTTCGATGGGATTCTGCGGTTTGGTTCTGCCTTCGACGGCGAAGCGGATATTGCGGTTCCACTCCATGTAGCGTTCTTCCTGCTCGTTCGTCAGGCAAAGCCGGCCCGCCTCAAAGCTGACTTTTCCATACGCGCGTAACTCTTCCATCAGATTGCTGCTGGCACGCTGCGCCGCACTAGCCGGATTGTTCAGCTCATGCGCAAGATTTGCGGCGAGCTTTCCCAGAGCGCTTAGTTTTTCTGATTGCTGCTCCAACCGCGTGACTTCGCGAACGCGGTCCAACAGGATCGACACGCAGCGCTGTCCCATGGACGGAATCGCGGCCAGCATTTCAGCGAACAGGTCCCGGGGAACCTGTAGCGCCCACACCGCTTCAGAAACATATCCGCTGCCGCCCGTGGTTTTCATACGGGAGAAGGGAAGCACTCCGGTGATCTGGCCCGACCGCCCAATGAACAGGCTGCCGCGCGCCGCATGCTGCCGACGCACCTGAATTTCGCCGGCGAGCAGGATGGTCATATGGGTCGCGGGATCGCCATCGTTGAAGATGCGCGTACCCGCTGGAGCGGTGAATTCCCAGCTATGTTGGACCAGCCACAGGTATTCCGCGTCGGTTAAGCCGTCCAGTTGGCGGACGCGGCGAAGCGCCTCCAGAACCTCAGGCTCTGGGGTGTGGAGAACGGAGACGCCGGGAGGTAAGTCCGTTTGTAAAGCGATCGATTGCGTCGGAGAGGCCATAGCGGTAGCTCACAGAATAGATCACTCTAGGTTACAAGCGCCATGTTGCAATGAAATGAAAAATTCGCGCTTGTGGCGCCAAGAAGAGGAACCCGATGAAGCGAGCTGTGGAGTAGAACGCCTCATCGGTTCATAGAAAAGAGAACTGTCGAGCTACGCGCCCACGGCGGCAGGCACCGGCTTCTCTGCCGATTCGACTGCGCCGTCTTTCACCGTGACCGGATCGAGGAATGGCATCGCTGCGCGCAGCGGAGCGCCAGTTTTTTCAATGGAGTGCTGCGCTTCTTTACGGCGCTGCTCCTCGAACCACTTGCGACCGGTCGCGTTTTCGTTCAGCCAATTCTTCGCGAAGGTTCCGTCCTGGATTTCCGCTAACAGCTGCTTCATTGCGGCGCGGGTTTGATCCGTCACAATGCGCGGGCCGGCAGTGTAGTCGCCATATTCTGCTGTGTCGGAGATGGAGTGGCGCATATACGCCAAGCCGCCGCGATAGATCAGGTCGACGATCAGCTTCAGCTCATGCATGCACTCGAAGTAGGCAACTTCGGGCTGGTAGCCGGCCGCGGTCAAGGTTTCGAAGCTCGCTTTAATCAGTGCGCTGACGCCGCCGCAGAGTACGGCCTGCTCGCCGAACAAATCGGTTTCTGTCTCTTCCTTGAACGTGGTCTCAATCACGCCGGCGCGAGTGCAGCCAATGCCTTTTGCATAGGAGAGAGCCAACGCGAGCGCCTGCCCACTGGCATCCTGCTGGATGGCAACCAGGCCAGGGGTACCACCGCCCTCGACAAATACCTCGCGAACACGATGGCCGGGGGCTTTGGGAGCCACCATGCTCACGTCGACCGTAGCAGGTGGATGAATGGTGTCGTAGCGGATGTTAAATCCGTGCGCGAACATCAAGGTTTTACCGGCGGCCATGTAGGGCGCGATGGAGTCGGCGTAAATCTTTCCCTGCGTCTGGTCCGGCGTCAACACCATAATGACGTCCGCCCATTTTGCCGCATCGGCAGTGGTCATCACCTGCAGGCCAACTTTCTCCGCGCGGGCTTTGGATTTGCTGCCCTCGGGCAGCCCGATGCGAACTTCAACTCCTGAATCTTTCAGGTTGAGCGCATGCGCATGGCCCTGGGAGCCGTAGCCGATAATGGCCACCTTCTTCTGCCGGATCAATGTAAGGTCTGCATCTTCATCGTGGTAGGTTTTCGCCATATCGTTTCTCTCCGTGTGGGTAAATTATGCGTGGTGTTCGTCTTCAAGCAGGTCGGCCGCTTCATGTCTCGAAACGCCGGAAAAGCTTTTTGGATCGATGCGCGGGGTAGTGTCGCCGAGCGCTTCCAGCACTCGACTGGCGTGATGTCCGCGCCGCATTGCCATGCGTCCGGTGCGTGCCATCTCCAGAATACGGTAGTTTCCCTCAACGAGGATCTGCACCAGTCCCTCAATTTTACTGGCGCTGCCGGTGATTTCCATCATTAGCGATTCCGGAGCCAAATCGACGATGCGGGCACGAAAAACCTCCGCTAACTGGAACAAATCGGAGCGAGTATTTTGATCGGCGGAGATTTTCAACATCGCCAGTTCGCGAATCACAGCGGAGTGGCGGCCCACATCGTCGACGTCCAGCACGCCTTCTAGTTTGTACAGGGAAGCCATAATGCGAGGAGCACGATCTTCAGCCGCTTCCGCAACAATAGTGGTTCGCGATACGCCGACGGTTTCAGTGCCGCCGACGGTGAGGGAGATGATATTCACATTCAGCCGCCGGAATAGCGACGCGATGCGAGCCAGCAATCCCGTCTTATCCTCGACCAGCGCTACAAAGGTATGCAACATGGGTGTAGGCTCCTAGTCTTCCGTCGCTGTTTCGACCAGCGGGTTATGTTTGGGACGCCGAATCATTTCATGCAGCGCGGCTCCGGGAGCAATCATTGGATAAACAGAATCTTCCTGCTCCACATGAAAGTCGATCAGGAATGCGCCCGAATGCTGGCGCGCAGTTTCGACCGTGGGGATGACGTCGGCGCGGCTGTTCACGTGCGCGCCGCGAATTCCATGCGCATCGGCCAGCTTCACAAAATCAGGGCTGATTAGCGGTGTGCATTCGTAATTCTTCTCGTAGAAGGTCTCCTGCCATTGGCGCACCATCCCCAGATAGCCGTTGTTGACCACGGCGATGTTGATGTTCAACTGTTCCTGCACAATGGTCGCGAGCTCGGGGCTGGTCATTTGAAAACCGCCGTCGCCGGCGATGACCCAGACTTCTTTCTCCGGGCAGGCGATCTTGGCGCCAATGGCCGCGGGCAGTGCAAATCCCATCGTTCCCAGGCCGCCGGAAGTGATCAGCGAACGCGGGCTGTCATGCTTGTAATACTGCGCCTCCCACATCTGGTGCTGACCCACGTCGGTGACGACAATCGCATTTCCGTTGGTGACGCGCCAGATGTCGTTGATGACGTGCGCGGCATACAAATGTCCGGTATCGGGTAGCTGTTGGATGTCGTGTACCGAAGCGTCTCCCTTCATGGAGGAAATTGCATGCAGCCATGCTGTGCCATCGCGACCCGGCAGGTGCGGCAATAAGGTTTCCAGAATTTCTTTCAAGTCGCCGATTAGGCCAACATCCACGCGAACATTTTTGTTGATCTCCGCCGGATCGATCTCAATGTGAATTTTCTTCGCGTTGGGCGCGTAGGTGGAAAGCGACCCGGTGACTCGATCGTCAAAGCGCATGCCGCACGCAATCAGCAGGTCGGCCTGCTGGATCGCATGGTTCACCCAGCTTTCCCCGTGCATGCCCATCATGCCGAGATTTAACGGATGTGACGCGGGGAAGGCCGTGAGTCCCAGCAGCGTGCATGCGACAGGGATTTGTGTTTGCTCGGCCAGCGCGCGAACCTGTTCCATGGCTCCCGAATGCAGAATGCCCTGACCAGCCAAAATGACAGGACGTTTTGCGGTGCGCAATAATTCCAGCGCTTCGCGGATCGAGGCGGAATCCGCCGAGAGCATGGGATGGGGGCGATAGGGTTGCGCCGCAGCGGCGGCAAAGTCGAAGATGGCGGTATTTTGCTGCGCGTCTTTGGTGATGTCGACCAGCACGGGTCCCGGACGCCCAGACTGCGCAATCCGAAAAGCTTCTCGCAAGGCAGGGGCAATTTCCTCTGTCCGACGCACCAGGAAATTGTGCTTGGTAATAGGAAGCGTGATGCCTGTGATGTCGACTTCCTGAAAAGCGTCCGTACCCAGCACCTTGCTGGAAACCTGACCGGTCACGCAGACCATTGGGATTGAGTCGAGCATAGCGGTCGCAATCCCCGTGACAAGATTGGTCGCACCTGGTCCTGACGTAGCCATGGCGACGCCCACGCGACCGGAAGCGCGCGCATAGCCGTCCGCCATGTGCGCGGCACCTTGTTCGTGACGAACCAGAATGTGCCGGATCGGAAATTTTCGCAGCGCATCATACACCGGAAGGATCGCGCCGCCGGGGTAACCGAAGATATCGCGCACTCCCTCACCGACGAGCGTTGCCCATACTGTTTCTGCGCCTGTTAATGGCGTCGGCTGGGTGTAGATGGCGTTGTCGGGTGAGTTGCGATTTGTATCCGCGATTTTTTTTCGCTTGTCCATGATCATCCTCTTCATCAATAGTTCGTAACCGCTCCACGGGAAGCGGAAGAAACGCTCTCCGCATATTTCCGAAACACTCCACGAGGAGAATTCGGCGCCGGAGTCTTCCAATCTTTCATGCGCGCGGCAAGTTCCTGGTCAGTCAGCTCCACGCGCAATTCACGTTTCGGAATGTCAAACACAATCGTGTCTCCATCGCGCAGCGCAGCAATCGCTCCGCCAAGAGCAGCCTCTGGCGAGACATGGCCCGCCATTAAACCGCGAGTGGCGCCAGAGAAGCGTCCGTCCGTCAGCAGCGCCACAGTATCGCTCAACTCTGGAATGCCGGCGATGGCTGCCGTGACCTGAAGCATTTCGCGCATACCTGGTCCACCGCGCGGGCCTTCATTGCGGATGACGACGACGTCATTCGGCTTCAGAGTACGCGCTTCAACGGCATGGAATGCCGCCTCTTCGTTCTCAAAAACGCGGGCGGGGCCGGTGTGCGTCAGGCGTTCGTGTCCGGCAACTTTAATCACGCAGCCTTCCGGAGCTATATTGCCTTTGAGAATCACGAGTCCGCCCGTGGGCTTCAGCGGATTGTCGAGTGAGTGAATCACTTTCTGGCCGATCACTTCTTCGGCGAGTGCCGCTTCTTCCGCCAGCGTGCGTCCAGAGACATTCAGCTGACTGCCGTCCAACAGATTCCCCGCGAGCATGTGCTTCGCTAGCAGACGACTCCCGCCGGCCGCTTGGTAATCCGTGGCGACGTAGCGGCCACCCGGTTTCATATCGGCGAGCAGCGGAGTCTTGCGGCTGATGCGATCGAAGTCGTCGACGGTGAGGTCGATCCCTGCTTCGTGTGCAATCGCGATCAGGTGCAGCACAGCGTTCGTCGATCCGCCGGAAGCAGCCACACTGGCAATTGCATTTTCGAGCGATGCGCGCGTGATAATTTTAGATGGTCGCAAATCTTTCTTCGCCATCTCCAGCACCATTGCTCCGGCGGCTCGGCATGCAGCATTCTTCTCCGGAGAGAGCGCCGGCACACCCGATAGATGCATCGGGGAGATACCGAGAAATTCGCACGCCATCGCCATGGTGTTCGCCGTAAATTGTCCGCCGCAGGCCCCGGCTCCGGGACAGGCGTTCATCTCGACAGCTTTTAATTGGTCGGCATCGATCTTGCCCGCGGCAAAGGAGCCCTGTGCCTCAAACACATCCTGCACGGTTAAATCTTTTCCGTTCAGATGACCCGGTGCGATGGAACCGCCGTAGAGCATCAACGATGGAATATCGAGGCGAGCCAGCGCCATTACGGTACCCGGCATATTTTTGTCGCAGCCCGCAATCGCCACTAATCCATCGAAAAGATTTCCGCGCGCGACCAGTTCGACCGAGTCGGCAATGATTTCGCGGCTGATCAACGAGGCCTTCATGCCTTGCGTGCCCATGGTGATGCCGTCGGAAATGGTGACCGTGTTGAATTCCATGGGGGTGCCGCCGGCATCGCGAATCCCTTGCTTGACGGCCTCTGCAAGCGTGCGTAGGTGGAAGTTGCAGGGACCAATCTCCGTCCAGGTGTTGGCGATGCCGATAATGGGCTTGGCGAGGTCTTCGCGATTGAAGCCGATGGCATGCAGCATGGCACGCGCTGCGGCACGACTCGGTCCTTCAGTGAGAGGAACGCTATTGTGTTTTGGATTGTGGGTCACATCTTGTTTGCCGTTGGCGCTCACGCATTCACTCCCTGAGGTTGTCTTGGTGCAGTCCAGAATGCGGCGTCATGCTTTCTCTCATACGCATCGAGCGCGGAAGTATGCCGCATCGCCAGGCCGATATCGTCCAGACCTTCCAGCAGGCAGGAACGGCGGAAGGGGTCGATCGCAAAAGATTCCTCAAAGCCCAGATCGTCCTTCACGGTTTGCGACTCCAGCGACACATGCAATAGGTAGCCTGGCACCTTGGCTCGCTCCAACAGCAGAGCCACTTCTTCATCAGGAAGCGTGACCAGCAGGATGCCATTCTTGGCGGCATTGGAATAAAAGATGTCGGCGAAGCTGGGAGCAATGACGCAGCGGAAACCAAAGTCGCTGAGCGCCCATGCTGCATGTTCGCGGGAAGAGCCGCAGCCGAAGTTGCGACCGGCCACAAGAATTTCCGCGCCTTGATGATGAGGCTTGTTCAAGGAAAATTCCGGATTCGGAGCGCCGTCGGCGCCTCGACGCCAATCGAAGAATAAAAACTCTCCGTAGCCGGTGCGTTCAATGCGCTTTAGAAACTGCTTGGGAATAATCTGATCGGTATCGACATTGACCCGATCGAGCGGTGCGACCTTCGACGTAAGTGTGCGAAATGGTTTCATGGTTATGCTCGAAACTCCCAATTGCGAACATCGGTAAAGTGGCCGGCGATTGCGGCGGCTGCGGCCATCGCGGGACTGACAAGATGAGTTCTTCCGCCGCGACCCTGACGGCCTTCAAAGTTGCGGTTGCTGGTGGAGGCGCAGCGCTCGCCTGGCTCCAGAATGTCCGGATTCATGCCGAGGCACATGGAGCAACCGGGCTCTCGCCACTCAAAGCCAGCCTCGCGAAAGACGCGGTCGAGTCCTTCTTTTTCCGCTGCGGCCTTCACTTGTTGCGAACCAGGTACCACCATGGCGCGAACTTTGGTATTCACCTTGTAGCCGCTGACGATTTTCGCGGCGGCGCGCAAGTCTTCAATCCTGGCATTTGTGCAGGACCCAATAAAGACGCGGTCGATAGGAACATTCTCAATCTTTGTGCCAGGTTCGAGCGCCATGTATTCCAAGGCGCGCTCGTAGGCGCGGCGTTCGGAGTCGCTTGGCGCCGACGTGGGTGCCGGGACAGTTCCGGTGACAGATACCACCATGCCGGGGTGCGTTCCCCAGGTGACGAATGGCGTTAACTCCTTCCCATCGATGACTAGCTCGCGATCAAACTTTGCATCGGGAGCGGAAGGCAACGACTTCCAATGTTCGACAGCCTCATCCCACTGTTTTCCTTTGGGTGACTGCGGACGACCCTTGAGATAAGCAAAGGTCGTTTCATCGGGAGCGATCATGCCGGCGCGCGCGCCTGACTCGATGCTCATGTTGCAAACGGTCATGCGGCCTTCCATCGAGAGCGAGCGAATCGTGGAACCGGCGTACTCGACAACATAGCCGGTGGCGCCGTCAGTGCCGATGCGCCCGATGATGCCCAGCGCAATGT
This sequence comes from uncultured Acidobacteriota bacterium, assembly GCA_963817855.1. Taxonomy (GTDB): domain Bacteria; phylum Acidobacteriota; class Terriglobia; order Terriglobales; family Acidobacteriaceae; genus JAKAAZ01. The sequence continues at coordinate 2,026,617 of CAWFQA010000001.1, forward strand.
CTTTCGCTGTGACGGCAGGCGGCAGTGCGCCTTCGACGGAAATGCGGAAGGTTTTCGGCTTCGATTGGGGCAGGCATTGCGTTGCCAGGACGTGCTCTACTTCGCTGGTGCCGATGCCGAAGGCCAGAGCGCCGAAGGCACCGTGAGTGCTGGTGTGGCTGTCGCCGCACACAATGGTCATGCCGGGTTTGGTGAATCCTAATTCCGGACCGATGATGTGCACGATTCCTTGCTGCTTGGAATCTACGTCGAACAGTTCAATGCCGAATTCTTTACAATTTCGGCGAAGCGTCTCAATCTGTTTGGAGGCGATGGCATCCTGAATGATCAGGCGATCCGCAGCGATCGTGGGCACATTGTGATCGACAGTTGCCACAGAGCGATCCGGACGGCGAACTGTGCGATCGGCGAGACGAAGTCCCTCGAAAGCCTGCGGCGAAGTGACTTCGTGGATCAAATGCAGGTCGATGTAGAGCAGGGCCGGCTCGCCCTTCGGTTCGGTGACTATGTGGGCGTCCCAGATGTTTTGAAAAAGTGTGTTTTTATTTGCCATATTCTTTCACTGTGCTTGAGAGTTGCGTGGATGCAATCCCAGGGTAGAGTTCCTGATTCGCGATCGACAATGCCGCGAAAATCTAAACCGCGTGCATCGCCTGGTTGCAATCGATGATTTCGTTCAGCACTTCGAAGACGTGTTTCCCCATCTCCTTAGTGCTGACAATTTGCTGATCGGGTTGATTGGTGCGAGCCAGATCTGCAGTACGATAGCCCGCGGCCAACACGCGTTGCACGGCGGTTTCAATCGCATGGGCTTCTTGCTCCATGCCGGCGGAATGACGCAGCAACATCGCACCAGTCAGAATGGCGCCCAGAGGGTTCGCTTTTCCCGTGCCGGCGATATCTGGCGCCGAACCATGGACGGGTTCATATAAATTGACCTTGCCGCCAATCGTTGCAGAGGGCAGCATGCCGAGTGAACCAGTGATGACCGCCGCCTCATCGGAAAGAATGTCGCCGAACAGGTTCTCCGTCAGCACCACATCGAAGTTGCGCGGCGTATTCATCAGGTGCATCGCGCAGGCGTCGACATACTGATGCTCCAACGTGACGTCCGGATATTCCGCAGCAATCTCCGTCACCGTGGCGCGCCACAGTTGCGAAACTTCCAGCACGTTCGCCTTGTCTACTGATGTGACTTTATGGCGACGCTTTTGCGCCAGTTCAAACGCGATGCGGGCCACGCGAATCACTTCCTCGCGGCTGTATTGCATGGTGTTGAGCGCAACGCCGGTTTCGCGATCCCAGGAGCGTGGCGTGCCGAAGTACAAACCGCCCAGCAATTCGCGCACAAACAGAATGTCGGCGCCGTCCGTGACCTCCGGACGCAGCGGAGAATTGTTGCTCAGAGGGGCATACGCAACGGAAGGGCGCAGATTTGCAAAGCCGCCGAGAGCTTGCCGCAGCTGCAGCAAGCCGGCTTCCGGACGCTTATCCGGCGACAGCGAATTAAATTCGTTTCCACCCACCGCGCCCAACAGAACCGCATCGCTGTCGAGGGCCGCTTCCAGTGTTGCAGGAGGTAATGGCGTTCCCTGCTGACGAATGGCAATGCCGCCGATCGGCTTCTCTGTGAATTGAAATACAGCACCGCTCCACTGGCTGATCGCTTCCAGGATCAAGACTGCTTCATGCGTCACTTCGGGACCAATCCCGTCTCCAGGAACCAGAGTGACTTTGATTTCTGCTGACATCGAAACTCCTATGTAGGGGCCTGGGTTCAGTTTGCGGCCGGTTGTCTTTTATCGGTAGGTTGCAGCCTGATGCAGCGATCCAGTCACAGCTATGGAACAGCGACAGTGGCCGAACCATGCTGGCTCAGGTTTGGCGATTGGCGCAGATGCGTCAGCATAATGCTGACCAGATCCTGATCGAAGACAGATTTCTTTCGGTCTGCGACTTCGACGAACCGCTCGTACGCCAAATCCAGATCTGTGCGGCTCAGACTGAAGCCCAGTTCTTTCAGGCGGTGGTTCAGGGCGTGGCGTCCGGAATGCTTTCCCAGAACCATCTTGTTCGCAGGTACTCCCACCTGCGATGGGGTCATAATTTCATAGCATAGTGGATTGGACATGACGCCGTGCTGATGGATTCCGGCCTCGTGTGAAAAAGCATTGCTTCCGACAACAGCTTTATTCGGTGCGGGCGCAAATGTGATGACCTCGCTTAACATCTGGCTGGTCGGATACAGCTGCTTCAGGTCGAGATTGTGCTTGAACGGCAATTGGTCGTGACGCACGTGCATCGCCGCCGCCAATTCTTCCAGCGCAGCGTTGCCGGCTCGCTCTCCAATGCCATTAATGGTGCATTCCACCTGCCGCGCGCCTGCTTCCAGCGCCGCCAGGCTATTCGCCACAGCCAGGCCAAGATCGTTATGGCAATGGCTGGAAAACACAACGTTTTCAGCGCTACGAATGCGCTCCTTCATCAGACGGAACATGGAAGCATATTCGTGAGGAACGGTATATCCCACGGTGTCGGGCATGTTGATGACAGTGGCTCCGGCATCGACCGCAACCTGAACCATTTCACATAAGAAATTTCTGTCGGACCGAGAAGCGTCCTCCGGAGAGAACTCAACGTCATCCACATAGTTGCGGGCCATGCGCACGGATTTATCCGTCAGCTCCAGCGCCTGCTCACGAGAGATTTGCAGCTTGTATTCCAGATGAATGTCGGAGCTGGCGAGAAAAATGTGGATGCGCGACTTGGCTGCGGGCTCCAGCGCGCGCGCGGCAGCGACAATGTCTTCTTCTTTGGCGCGCGACAGGGAGCAGATGCGCGGTCCCTTCACTTCATGCGCCACTTGGCGAACAGCGGCAAAATCGCCCTCAGACGCGATGGCGAACCCGGCTTCAATGACATCGACACCAAGGCATTCCAACTGCTTGGCCAGTCGAACTTTCTCTGCCATATACATGCTGCAACCGGGCGATTGTTCTCCGTCGCGGAGCGTGGTATCGAAGAAAAAGATTTGGTCCTGACTCATAGCGTCCCCTTATGGGCGGCAATGTGGAAACAGCCTTTGTTCTCTTAACAATAGCATAAAGTTATCTAATGTAAACTTCTATTAGTATTAGAATATGTTATCGATGGAACTGCGGCCTCGCTCTACATAAGGATTCACCCCATGGACCTGTTTCAGCTGGAAACCTTTATGGCGGTTGCGGACGAGAAGAGCTTCTCTCGCGCTGCGGTCAAGCTGCATCGCACCCAGCCGGCCGTCAGTCAGATGATTCGCAAGCTTGAAGTGGAAATGGATGAGGTGCTGTTCGATCGCGCCGCGCGCGACGCCACACTGACCGCTGCAGGCCAGCTATTGCGGGAGTATGCGGAGCGGTTGTTGAACCTACGCGGCGAGGCGACAACCGCATTGTCGGAGCTGCGCTCGCTACATCGCGGCCGACTGAATGTTGCGGCCAATGAATATACGTGTCTCTATCTGTTGCCGGTGATTGACGTGTTTCGTCGCATCTCTCCGCAGATTCATGTGACCGTGCATCGGTCGCTGGCCAGCCGCATGGCAGAAGAATTGCTGCAGCATTCGGTGGAGTTGGGCATCGTTTCCTATCGGCCCGACGATCCGCAGATTCGCTCCATCGTGGTGTATCGCGACGATCTTGTTTTCGTGATGCATCCCGGGACATCCACTGGCCCGCGCCAAACAGGTTTCTATCCGCGATCTGGGAGCGGAAAATTTTGTCGCGCATAATGTCCCGTCGCCGCTGCGGCAAAAAGTGATGCAGGCGTTTCAGCGCCACAAGACGCCGCTGAACATGGCAGTGGAGCTGCCGAGCCTGGAGGCCATCAAGCGCTTTGTTGCGATGGGGAACGGGGTGGCTCTGTTGCCGGGCTTGACGGCGCGGCAGGAAATTGAACGCGGAGAACTGGTGCAGCTGCGCGTGCCGGAACTGGCGTTTGAGCGCCGTCTGCGGGTTGTCCATCGCAGGCATGCAAATCTGTCGCATGCTTCGCTTGCATTTTTGAAAGTGGTCGAATCCATGGCCAAGGAGCGCGGCGATCCATTTCACTTCCAAGTGGAAAAAGGCTCTTAGCTTTCTCAGCCCGATTAACTCGGAGAGTTTTCGTTACACTTTCGTCCCCGCAATGACCTAAGAAACTGACGCCCGTCCATGCGGTACTTGTAGGCCTTACGTCCGTCGACAAAAATAACGGACGCCTCATCGTTATACTTTTCTCGCAATTGGGCGTTGCGGTCGATGTTCACCTCCCGCCATTGGAAATTCGCCTCGCTCCGAAGTTTCGTAAGCGTCTCCTTGACGAGGTCGCAGAGATGACACCCCTTGCGCGAATAGACCACGACGTCTTGCATAGGTCGATCGTAAATACGTGTGCGGAAATCCTCGTTATCGTTTCATTCGAATTACTCGGACTTGTGCAGGTGCAAGAGTTTGTTGATCTCATAGCCCACAAGCAGGGCGATTCCAGCCATGTACATCCACATCATCAGAACAATAATGGCGGCCAGGTTGCCATAGGTGGCGCTGTAATTGCCAAACCTCGAGACATAGAATTGAAATCCAATCGAGGCGAGCGCAATCAGGGTCGCGGCAACCACGTTGCCAGGTGAAATAAACCGGAACCTCGCGCTTGCAGCGGGTCCAAATCGGTACGCCACCGCAAGCGCCAGTAGCAACGCGGCGGCAAGAAGGATCCAGCGCAGAGTCGCAAAGAAGATTCGTAATGGATCGCTCCAGCCGACGATGGACGCTGTCCACGACTGGACCGCCCCTCCGAATATCACCAGGGAGAGGGTGCCGATCGTCAGCAGAGCAAAGAACACCGTCATCAGCATCGCGATTCCCCGTGCTTTCCAGAAGGGTCTCGTGTCCGTGACGTCGCAGATCGCGTTGAGTTGTTCGGTAATCGAATAGACGCCGCTCGAGCCCGACCAGAGCGTAAAGATCAGTCCGAACGTCAACAGCCCTTGCTTTCCGCCAGATTCGGCGTACCGGATGGTCGACTCGAAAAGGTCCGCGGACTGCTGCGGCAGAACCTGGCGGAGTAGATCCAGAATTGCCTGCTGCAGGTGGGGTATGGAGAGGGAAGGAAGCAGTGACAGGACAAAGATCGCCGCCGGGAAAACTGCCAGCAAAAAGAAGAACGCAAGAACAGCCGCACCGTTGAGTATGTCGTCGTCCTGAAATTCACGCCACAAACCCCTTGCGAGATCTTTCCACCGCACGTGAATTGCCATGCTCATTATGTCGAACTTCCTTTCGACTCGTTCAGCAGCATTTACATAGGATGATGAATAGGAAGGCTTGAGCCCATCCAGCAATAATTAAGTCCCCGAACGGATCATTGCCATTGTAGATTTCGATTGTTTCCAGAGCTCGGTTCCCAGCTGAGCTTTCCCGCCGCTTTTCGCTGCCGCGGAATTCTTCAGGCGCTCGGCACAACTTCCTTCTGGCGATCAACGTCTACAGCTTCAGGCCGTGCGTCTGCAACTGATTCCTCTGGGTCCGTTGCTGTGCGGCGCATGTCTTGGAGAAAGGACTCAGGATGAATCCTCGTAAACTTTTCACTCGAATGAGCACGGGAGTCGCTGTTCTGGGAATGGCACTCTGTGTTCCTGCAGCCATGTATGCGCAGGACACAGGCCAGGCACCGGCCCCACCCTCGCAAGCGACAACAGGCCAGCAAGCCAGCCCTGGCGAACAGCCCATGCGGCATCATCATCATCCAAGCCCGCAGCATCAATTGCGGCATCTGACAAAAATGCTGAACCTGACTGCCGATCAGCAGCAGCAAATGCTGCCGATCTTGCAGGACCAGCACAAGCAGATGGATGCCATCCACAACAACGCTGCATTGAGCCCGCAAGAACGCCATCAGCAGATGCGCACGGCAATGATGGATACCCATCAAAAGCTGGAAGCGCTAATGACTGATACTCAGAGGCAGCAATTTGAACAGGCCATACAGCAGCGTCGCGAACGCATGCAAAACGGTGGCGTGGGTCCCGGTCAAGGTGCAGGCACACCTCCTCCTCCACCCGGCGGACAAAGTGCTCCTGCAACGGCGCCACAATAGCGCCGCAATAAAGATGGTGGGTGCAACGTACATGGCAGGGCAGGGAACTCGTCGTTCTCTGCCTTTGCTTATTTTTCCAGGCCACGCACGATTGCCGAACCCTATGGAAAAATGAGTCCGCGCCTGCCGTAGGCACATTCTGACAGGTACAATTGGGAGCAGGTCAACGAGTCAGAGCCAAACCAAACTTTACGCGCGGAACAGTTCGAAAATCTGTGTGTGGAGGTGGCGGACGAGGGGTTCATTACCGCATGAAGAAGTTGCTTCTTTTGTTTTGTCTGCTGCCAATGCTGGCAGCGACTGGATTTGCACAGGAAAGCCGGCAGGATGCCAGCATCAGCTATCTGGGTACCTATCAGCCCACCATCACGGGCAATGCAGTGGCCCAGACCTCAGACTGGGCTAAGGGCGTCCTGTTAAGTTACCGTTTTATGTTGACGCCGAGCAGCGCTCTTGAAGGGAATTATCAGTATTCCCAATTCAATACGAAATTTACCGCTCCTTTCACAAATTCAATGTTTCATACTTCACTGCAGGAAGGTTCTGTCGCGTACGTGCGCAGCTTTGTGTACAAGAAATTCAATCCATTCGGAGAAGCAGGCGCGGCGATACTGCTGTTCAATCCGATCAACGATACCGGAACCAACACCAACGCTGGCACGCGAACCAGAGCACCGGCGTTGTTGTTTGGCGGTGGAATTGCGTATGAGTTGAGCCCAAGTTGGGATTTGCGGGTGCAGTATCGGGGAGAAGTACTTAAGTCCATCGACTTTGGGATCCCGCAATACAAGACGAACCGCTGGTACGTGATGCAACAGCCGGCGATCGGCTTCGCCTACCACTTCTAGCCGAATTGCAAGATGCAGTTGAGCGTTCCCTTCGCCCGGACCAAAATTCTTCCGGTTGCGACGAAAGACGAACGCGGATTTGAAAATTTGAATGGGGATGTGGGTCGATCATTGATCGATCAGAGGTTCACTCGCGAATGAAGAAGTTGTTTTTGATCATGTGTCTGGTTTCAATGCTGGCCGGAATCGGCTATGCACAGGATCAGGGCGCCCGGCAGGACGTGAATCTTAGCGCCATGGGCGTCATTCAGCCGTATGTTGAAGGCAATACTGCAGCCCCGGCCAATCCGCCGATCAAGCTGAAGTCGACCCTTGGACTGGGCCTGTATCTTGGCTATCGTTACCAGCTCACACCGAATGGAGCGGTGGAAGCGAACTACTCGTACAGCCATTTCACCAGTAAGTTCACCGCCAATTCCGGCGGCATCTACAACGCCAGAATCTACACCGGCATGCAGGAAGCGACGGCGGCTTACGTGCGCACGTTTCCCTTCAAGAAATTCAATCCATTTCTTGAAGGCGGCGGAGGTTTGTTGTTCTTTACTCCAATCGGCCATAAGACGACTACTTACGACACCGAGGAAACAGAAGAGCCAACCGTCCTGTTCGGCGGCGGCATCGCCTATCAGCTAAGCCCCAGTTGGGATCTGCGGGTGCAATACCGCGGCCAAGTCTTCAACACGCCGGATTATGGAATCAGCCGATACAGCACTGGTCGGCGCTACATCATGTCGCAGCCTGCGATTGGGTTTGCGTACCATTTCTAGCTATTTCCGAATTGAGCTTCAAACAGAAAGAGCTCGCTGATCTTAAGCGAGCTCTTTCTGTTTTGCGAGAAATTGCGTTTTGCTCAGGAAATATCGTCGGTGTTGAACCCAGGCTTGCGCCGTAATGTACTTGGCGTCCGTCCCACCAGCTTGCGGACGACGTCGTCCATCTGGCCCTCCTCCACTTGGGGCTCAGAGACCGCAGCCATTTTTTCCAACATAGAGTCTTCGTCGAATTTTTCCAGCAGCACGATGGCATGCGCGACCGCCACATCATCCTGGTTCAAGCCTTCGGGAGTTTTCGCTTTGATCCCGACGGCGCCCGGTTCGATCGAGAGCAGATCCGCGATGCGTTCCCGCAGCCTCTCTGCGACCGGACCAATCTTGGGCGCGGCCAGCACCAAAGTGGTATCGACGTTTGAAATGCGATAGCCCGCGTGCTGGATTTCTTCCAGAGCCGTCCGCAAGAACAGGGAAGAGTCCGCATCCTTCCATCGTTCGTCGCCTGGCGGAAAAAAGCTGCCGATATCGCCGGCGGCAACTGCGCCCAATAGCGCATCGGTAATGGCGTGCAGCAAAACATCTCCGTCGGAGTGGCCGGCCAGCCCGGAGGGATGGTCAAAGGCGATGCCGCCTATCTTTAGGGGAACGCCGGGCTTAAACGCGTGGGAGTCCCAGCCATATCCAATCCTCATCATGTCGTATCGCGATCTTTCTCGGCGTACCGGGGAGTTGATAGCCTGCGATACAAATGCAGGCCTTCACTAGGCAGGATACACGGCTTTTTCACGGCGCTGGCCAGGATTCAGCTTTGGCTCAGATAGAACTCGGCCAGCGCCAGATCTCCAGGCTGCGTGATCTTGAAGTTGCGCGGCGACCCCGGAACCACGGCCACATCGATTCCCAGCCGCTCGACCAGCGAAGCCTCGTCGGTGCCGACAAAGCCATCCAACTCCGCCGCCTCAATCGCCTGCCGCAGCAGCCGGAAGCGAAAGCCCTGCGGCGTTTGCGCCAGAACAATGCGTTCGCGCGGAATGGTGGAGGTAATGATGGCGCCATCGGCGGTTCGTTCCACTTGCTTGATGGTGTCGAGGGCTGGCACCGCCACAATGGCTGCATGATGGTTCTCCACCGATTCGATGGTGCGTTCGATCGTGGCAGCATCGATCAGCGGACGCACGGCGTCATGGACCAGCACAATATCCTCGTCGGTCGCCGCCAGAGCCTTCATGGCGTTGCGGACGGAATCCTGGCGGGTATCGCCGCCCTCGACCAGGGAAACCTTGCCGGACAAACCATGCTCTGCCAATTGCGATTCCGTGCGCTGCATCTCGCTCTTGCGAACCGCGACGAAAATGCGTTGGATAGCCGGGACCTGCAGAAAAGCACGGACCGTGAGCATCAAAATAGGCTGTCCACGCAGCTCTAGAAATTGCTTTGGGACCTGGCGAGTCGCGCTGCTTGTTACCATGCGCGTTCCAAGGCCTGCTGCGGGAAGTATGACGAAGACCTGCATGAAACCAGAAGTATACCGGAGCGGCCGAGGGTGCGTACAGTTGAGAGGATGACGGTTCTTCGCCGCAAACGTCGCATGTCATGCTGACAGCGATACCATACAGAAACAGTGACCCAGAATTGATCCACTGGACAACTCCATGCCCAAGAATCCAACATCACGGGCCAATACCCAGCGAGAAGAAGTGTCGAGTCTACCCTTGGACACGGCCGTGTTTGCTCCCGGCGAACGGGTCTGCGTGGCTGTATCCGGTGGCGCCGACTCGACCGCCCTGCTGCGGACACTCTTGGCGCGGCGGGGAGAGCTTGGGATTGTTCTGAGTGTTCTGCATGTTGAGCACGGACTGCGGGGACAGGCTTCTGTCGACGATGCTGCGTTTGTTCGCGCCTTGGCCGAACAACTGAATCTACCTTGCGAGGTGGTGCGCGTCGACACGCCTCAGCGCATGACCGACCACAAGGAGTCGGTGGAAACGGCTGCCCGCAACCTTCGCTACCAGGTGTTTCGTGACGTTTTGGCAGCGGGCAAAGCGGACAAAGTGGCGACGGCGCACACCCTCGACGACCAGGCGGAGACGGTGCTGATGAAATTGCTGCGGGGCGCCTGGACCGAGGGCCTGAGCGGCATCCACCGTGAATTGCACATGGAAAACATTGAGGGCAGGTTGGGTCAAAATGGCTACGCGAGCGGTAAGATCTGCGTGCGACCCCTCCTTGCGGTTCAACGAACGCAGATTGAAACGTATTTGCGGGCAATCGGGCAGCCTTGGCGCCAGGATGCATCGAACGATTCATTGGCGCACACGCGAAATCGTGTTCGTCATGAATTGCTGCCACACCTGCGAGAATTCAATCCCCGGATCGACTCCATTCTTGCCCACATGGCCGCCAACGCACGCGCCGAAGAACAGTACTGGCAGGCTGAACTCGCCCGGTTGCTGCCGCTGCTGCTGCTCCCCGGTAAACCGACGCGAGGCGGGGGTCGTAGCGTTTCAACTTCAAACGGTTCTGCCGAACTCGCCATTGAAACTGCGCGTCTCCTTGAGCTGGATCCGGCGCTGCAACGGCGGGTGCTGCGGGCAGCGGCCGAAAAGGCGGGCGCTACGTTGGACTTTGATGGGACGGAGCGCTTGCTCGCCCTGGCGACCCTTATAGGGCATGCCGGCGGGAAGGGCATGCGGTTGGAATTGGCCGGCGGTGCGTGCGTCGAGCGGTCGGCACGTGAATTGCGATTCGGCCGCAGCTCCGCAAAGCAAATCTCCGAGCCGTGCACTTATAAGCTGCCGGTTCCTGGTTCCGTAGACGCACCGGCGTTTCAGGCCAGATTTATCGCAAGCTGGCCTGCGGAACTATCTGCGTCAAACGCCGCCATCCAGTTGCCGTGTGCGCAGGTTCGTACGTGGAAACCGGGCGACCGGGTGGAACTGCAACATTCGCGTGGGCCGAAAAAAGTGAAGGAGATTCTGAGCCGGATGCGCATAACGGCGGAGGATCGGGCCGCATGGCCGGTCGTCACCTGGCACGGGAACATCATTTGGATGCGAGGGGTCATCCTGGCAAATGTCCAGAATCTGGAGCAACTGAAGGGCACCGCTCCGGCAGGCTTATCGCCGGCTCCCATCATCTCTGAAGTCCCGCTCGAGCGCTAACTCCTGCGGTTTCTTCTATTCTTCGCCGTGCCTTCAGTTTGGAGTAAGATTTGGGGGAGGGTCTTTTGGCTAGGCGACCTTCTCCGAAGTCGGGTAGTATCGTTGTACGTTGCCACAAAACGGCTTGAATTCTGCGACCTACAGGCCGATTGCAGCGTCTAAACGGTTAGGCGAGGTAACGCCATCGGACGGTCGATTTTTCCGGTTGCTTTCCGTCGCCGGTTACTGGCCATTATGCAGGCGTACGAAACGAGGGTAGTTCGTGAATTCAACGGTAAAAACAATAGTCTTCTGGGTGCTGATCGCCACGTGCCTCATTGTGCTGTGGCATGTCGTCGAAAGCGGCGTGGGGATGGGCAAAGACGCGGAAATCCCGTTCTCCAAGTTTATGTCGGATGCCCAGGGAGGTCAGATTGCCGATGTCACCGTGGTGAGCAATGAAGTCCACGGGCATTACCGTGCCGGCAAAGAGAGTTTCCATACGATCGTGCCCTCGAATTACCCCGACATGTACAAGGTGTTGGAAGACCACCAGGTCAGCGTGACCATCAAGGATTCGCAGGGCAGCGCGTGGTTCAATATCCTGCTGCAGCTGTCGCCGATTCTCCTGCTAGGCGCCCTGTGGTTCTTTATGCTGCGGCAAATGCAGACGGGCGGCAACAAGGCCATGTCCTTCGGCAAGAGTAAGGCCCGATTATTGTCGATGCAGCAGAAGAAAGTGACGTTTAAGGACGTCGCCGGCGTAGAGGAAGCGAAGGAGGAACTCAAGGAGATCATCGAATTTTTGCGTGATGCTCCCAAGTTCCAGAAACTCGGCGGCCGCATTCCCAAGGGAGTGCTGCTGGTCGGGCCTCCGGGAACCGGTAAAACCCTGTTGGCGCGCGCCGTAGCCGGGGAAGCCAACGTTCCTTTCTTCTCGATTTCAGGTTCGGACTTTGTCGAGATGTTTGTCGGCGTGGGCGCCAGCCGCGTTCGAGACCTGTTTGAGCAGGGCAAGAAGAATGCTCCCTGCATCATCTTCATTGACGAAATCGATGCTGTTGGTCGTCATCGCGGAGCCGGCCTGGGTGGCGGTCACGATGAGCGTGAACAGACGCTGAACCAGCTGCTGGTGGAAATGGACGGTTTCGAGTCGAACGACGGCGTCATCCTCATCTCCTCAACCAACCGGCCGGATGTGCTCGATCCGGCGTTGCTGCGGCCGGGCCGCTTCGACCGCCGGGTAATCGTAGGTCGACCGGATGTGCGCGGGCGGGAAGAGGTCCTGCGGGTTCACGTCAAGAAAGTCCCATTGTCCGATGATGTCGATCTTCGCGTGCTGGCTCGTGGCACACCGGGCTTTACCGGCGCCGATTTGGCCAACATGGTGAACGAGGCTGCCATCAGCGCTGCGCGGGCGAACCGCAAAGTGGCCACGATGTACGACTTCGAATCGGCCAAGGACAAGGTGTTGATGGGCGCCGAACGCAGATCGATGCTGCTGACTGACGAGGAGAAACGCACTACGGCGTATCACGAATCCGGTCACGCGGTCGTGGCTGCGCTTCGCGAGCATGCCGATCCGCTGCACAAGGTGACGATTATTCCGCGTGGCATGGCTCTCGGCTTGACCATGCAGTTGCCCGAAGATGAGCAGCACACAGTCAGCAAGGAGTATCTGGAGACGCAGTTGGCGATCCTGATGGGCGGTCGTTGTGCGGAAGAGATCTTTCTCAACCAGATGACCACCGGCGCCGGCAACGACATTGAGCGGGCGACGGAACTGGCCCGCAAGATGGTTTGCGAGTATGGCATGAGCCGACTGGGACCACTGACCTTCGGCAAGAAGGAAGAACAGATCTTCCTGGGTCGCGAAATTTCGCAGCACCGCGATTTCAGTGAAGAAACAGCACGCCAGATCGATTCGGAAGTTCGCATGCTGGTGGACAATGGCTATCAGTCGGCGCACTCGCTGCTGGAAAATAACCAGCCGCTGATGCATCGTATGTCCAAGGCTTTGCTGGATCGGGAATCGCTGGATGCGGCGGAGCTGAAGCTGCTGATCGAGGGCAAAGATTTACCGCCGCTCGAACTGCCGCCCAGTGGTCCGGGTGGAGATGTGCAGCATGTCTTGAAGCCAGATGCTGGACGCGCACCTGGCTTTGCAGGCGAGCAACCCTCCCCGGCATAGGCACTTGTTGCAATCGTGGATGTTTCGTAGAAAAGAAGGAGCAGCGATTAGCTGCTCCTTTCCTCTTGTGTGAGCTCTTGGACTGCTGGGGTTCCATGCCCGGTCGGTAATTGGTCCAATGAAAACGTACAATCAGAAAAGTTCTTCTCAGCTCTATCTATGCGTCCAGTTATCATTTTTTCCGTCTCATTTCTGTTGCTTCTGACGGGGTGCGGCTACCACACTGCGGGTTCGGCGACCCACCTGCCGCCGGACATCGGGACTATCGATGTACCAATGTTCCAGACTAACGTTGTGAACTATCACACGGAGGTCGCGTTTACAGACGCTGTGGTTCGCGAACTGACCAGTCGCACCAAAGATCGCGTGACCGAGAGCAATCGCCCGCATGTCGCGGATGCCACCCTCCACGGGACAATTTTGACGGAAACGATTACGCCGCTCACCTATAATTCCCAGACCGGACAGTCGTCCAGCTTCCTGATCACGATTACGGCGAGTGCGGTGCTGAAAGATGCGTCTGGGAAAGTTCTCTACAGCAACGACCACTTCCGGTTCCACTCGCAGTACCAGGAGACGGCGGACCTTTCGAGTTTTATTCAGGAAGATTCGCCCGCGGTGCAGCGAATCGCGCAAGATTTTGCGCAGTCCTTGGTTAGCGACCTGATGGAGTCGTTTTAATGGCGACACGCACTGAGGCCAATTCGAAACTGGGCGGCGGATTCCTTGCCATGGACCGCCTGCTGCGTGAGGTCGCAACCGATGCTCGCCGGCCTGGGTATGTCTTGCTCGGCGATGAAGCGTATTTGCAGCAACAATCGCGTCGCGGAATCATCCATGCGTTGGTTGATCCGCAATTCCGCAACTACTGCGTGTCAGAAGTGGACCTTGCCGAGGCGAATGTTTTCGACGCGCTCGATCAGGTGAGCACGCCTTCGTTGATGGCTCCGTTTCAAATTATCTTTGTGCGCAACGTGCGTCTGTTGTACCAGCGGGGTGCGAAGAAAGAAGAATTCGCCGCTATTCAGAAATATCTGAGGCTGCCGAATCCGCAGGCGCTGCTGGTGTTTGTCGCCGACCATTTGCACATTCCCAGTGACGTGCGCCGCATGGATATGCAGGACAAGGACCGCTATGAGCGCATCCGCGAAACCCTGGGCGACCACTGCGGTATTGTGGAACTGAGCCAGCCCGGAGACGAAGATGCAATGCGCTGGCTGATTCTGTCCGCCGAATCGCGCGGTGTGGAGATGGAGCCCGATGCCGCGCGCGAGCTGGTCGATGCGTTGCATGGCGATTTGATGCGGTTGTCGTCGGAGTTGGAAAAACTGACACTGTTTGTGGATCGCAAAAAGAAAATTACGCTGGCTGATGTGGAACTGATGGTGGTCTCCGCAAAACAGCGGTCTTTGTACGAACTCACGGATGCAATCTCCGCGCATGATCCGGCGCGGGCGCTGCTGTTGTTGCGCGGGCTCCTCAACGCCAGCGAGAGCGGCGAGGACGGGGCCATCGGGCATCTGCACATGCTGGCGCGAACCTTCCGCCAGATGCTGGTGATTCTGGAGAAAAATGTGCGCGATTCCCGCGGAATCTGGCAGGCACTGTGGCCGGGCTTTCGTGTAGCGCCTTTCGCCGTGGATGAACTGATTCGGCAGGCGCGCCGCTACAAGTCACGTCGAGATCTGATGCAAATGCTGGAGCGCATTGCACGCGCGGACGTGGAAATTCGTTCGTCGCCGCCGGACAAAGGAATGGTGCTGGAGCGATTGGTGATCGATTTAGCTAAAACTGGAAAAGCGCCGGTTCACGGTTTGCGGTGAGTTGTTTCCAAATTTCATTCCCGCGGTGGAGTTGAGTCATTCTGAGCAAAGCGAAGAATCCAGAGAATTCGCGCATCCTAACTCACGCCATTACCTTCTGGATTGTTCGCTTTGTTCAGAATGACGAACACAATCCTAATGGTCAACAAACTCACGCCAGCAGGTGCTCCTCTTCGGCATGACTGCCGTGCCGCGACGTGAGGGTGATGGCCGCACCAAGAATCATCGCTCCACCCAGCCATGCAGCGGGTCCCAGGTGCTCTCCCAACACGGTCACACCCAGCAGCGATCCGATCATCGGCTCCAGGTTCAGAAACACGCCGGCTCTGGAGGCGGGCACTCGCGTCAAGCCCCCAGTTCCACAGCAACGTTGTACTGGCGGTGCATAGGAGTCCACTCGCGGCCAGGGCCAGCCATGCCTGCAGCGAGACATGGACCGGCGGCGGCCCATCCACAGCAAACACCCAGAGGGCCAGCATGATCGTTCCTGTCAAAAGCCCATAGGCAGTTACAATCAGCGGAGAGTGATCGCGCAGCAGTCGCTGATTCATCAAAATCCACACCAGTGAAATCATCAGCGACACCACGATCATCAGATCGCCAACCACGCTAGGTGCGTCACCACCGGCCGATGCCGACGAATGGCCGAAGGCAATGAAGGCGGCGCCGACTGGAGGAAAATGCCAGCGCGATCCATCCCACTTTGTCCATTCGCTCGTGCGCAAAAATGCTGGCGCCGACCGCTAGAACCACTGGCAACGTCCCCACCATTAACGCGGCGTGGGAGACAGTAGTGCGGGCCAGCCCGGCAAACTGCAGCAAAAACTGCACCGGCACGCCGAGAAACGCCGCAATCAGCAGGATGCGCCACCCGCGCGCGTCCAGTCCCGGGCGTCGTCTCAACAAGATGGGACTGAGCCCGAGGCAGGCGAAAAGAAAACGGTACAGCACCATGTGTGCCGAGCTCATCTCGCGCATGGCGATTTTGCCGAAGAAAAATCCGGTTCCCCACAAGCCGCCGGCCAGTGCACAGGCAGCATAGCCGAACGCCGCGTGTGAACGCGATGGATAAAGTGTCTGCATCGTTGAATTTCGTGTCACACAGAAACAAAGCGGGCACGGCCTTGCGGCCGCACCCTGGGGAAAAGCTTGAGATCGACTACCAGACGCGGCAACGGTCGACTGGAGCCATGGGCGCTCCCTTCTTGCAACTGAAGGCATGCGCAAATTCCGGCATGTTTCGCACTACGCCGTTGGCGCGGAGTTGGTCGGGCGAATGCGGATCGCTCTGAACGATCAGGCGGATGAACGCTGGCCGGTCATTGGTGCAATAATTCTGCGCATACCCGATAAAGAACTGCTGCTCCGGCGTAAATCCACCCATCTTTTTCGCTAGGTCAATGTGATGCTGGTTCGCGTAGGCTTCCATCGCCATGTAGGCCAGGCGTATGCCTCCGTTGTCGGCGCTATTTTCACCCAGCGTCAGCTTGCCATTCACGTGCAGGTTATCGACAGCGACAAAGCTGCTGTACTCGTTTTCAATGCAGGCGGTGCGGGCCTCGAACTGCTTCTTGTCTTCCGGCGTCCACCAGTTTTTCAGGTTGCCGTTTCCGTCAAACTTTGCCCCTTCGTCATCAAATCCATGCGTCAGCTCATGCCCCTCAATCGACCCAATATGGCCGTAATTCACTTCTTCCGGAGACGATCGATCGTAAAATGCAGGCTGCAAAATTCCCGCAGGAAAGTTGATGTTGTTCATACTGTCGTCGTAGTAGGCATTTACCGTCGGCGGCGACATTTCCCACTCACCCTTGTCGACCGGCTTGTTGATCTTGTTCAGTTGCCGCGCAGCCTCAAATTCCCGGGCCCGAATGGAATTTCCAAGCGCATCGTCGGCTCGAATCGTCAGTTTAGAGTAGTCACGCCATTTATCCGGATAACCGATCTTATTGGTGATCAGATTGAGCTTCTGGATCGCCTTGGTTCTTGTTTCCGGGCTCATCCATGTCAGTGTGGTCAGGTCCTGGTGCATCGCGGCTTCGATGTTTTTTACCATCTCGAGTGTTTGCTGCTTGCTGTTGCCCGCAAAATATTTCTCCACGTACACCTTGCCCAGCGCCTCGCCCATGGCTGCATCGGTGGCAGAAACACAGCGTTTCCAGCGGACCGGCATTTTTGGGACGCCAACCAGTTTTCGACCGAAAAAGTCGAAATTTTCGTCATCGAACGCAGTGGGTAAGCGCGATGCAAAGGAGTCAAGCAGGTGGACCCGCAGATAGTTGCGGATGGTCGCCATATCGGTGTGTTCCAGAATGCCGTTGAGCGCCTGGAAATATGCGGGATTCGCAACGTTTAAGCTCTGAATGGGCGGTGTGCCCGCATCGCGCAGCAGTGCTTGCCAGTCCAGGCCCGGGTCTGTGCCCGCGAGCGTGGCCACGGTTTCAATGTGGTAAGTCTTGTAGGGGTCGCGCCGTTCGGTCATTCCCATGGACGCTTTGGCCATGGAGGTTTCGAGCGCTAAAACAGCTTTTGCATCCGCCATCGCGTTGTCGGTGGGCTCGCCATACAGGTGCAGCATATTGGCGATGTGCTGCAGATACTCCTTCCGCAACTGCACGCTCTTCGGATCACTGCGAAGGTAATAATCCTTCTCTGGAAGTCCGAGGCCGGCTTGGTCGACGACGGCAATCTCCCTGGTTGCATCCTTAAAGTCCTGCATGGAGTCAAGGCCGAAGAAAGCGTTGACGCTGATCTTCTGGTAGTGCGCCAACAGCGCCGGCAACTGCTTCTTGTCCTTCAGAGCATCGATTCTGTCCAGCTCGGGCTGCAATGGCTTTAGGCCGTTGGCATCGATGGCGCTGGTGTTCATGCAACTCGCATAGTAGTCACCGATCTTCTGTTCGTTCGAGGAACGGCCGGAAGTTTGCGTTGAAGCTTGCTCTAGAATGCCATGCAGCAGCTGGCGATTGTATTCATTCAGATTTTCGAATTGATCGTACAGTGGCAGGTCGCCCGGAATGGGATACTTCTCCGCGAACTTGCCGCAGGCAAACTGATAGAAGTTCGCGCACGGGTCGGCCGTGGTATCCATGACCGAGCGGTCAAAGCCAGGGATGGGCGAGATTTTCGCGCTCGCGGACGTCGCAGCGGGAGCTTTTGAACTTTGACCGTTGGCCGAAAGACTAAACGCGGGGAATGTCGCGGCCAGCGCGAGCGCCAGCGTTGACCTTAGAATTATTTTTGTGAGCATGCTTCTTGGTTCCTTTCGCCTGGAGGGCGTAACGTGTTTCTGTAGATGACAAGCGCCTTACCATCAGAAACTGACGTTCACGCGAAGTCAATAGGGCGCTCGGCTGACGCGGATCATTCTCCTGCATTTCAGGCGTGCGCGATGGTGCTTTTGCTAGTGGTTTTGTTGCCCGCGATGCACGCCCAGACGGCGCCGACGGCTGCCGCGGCAACGTCGAACCAGGATCGACTACATCCCGAAGTGAGAATTCCTGTGGTCCCGTTGGGCTATCTCCCGCCCGGAGACCTGCCGGCGTTCTACTACCATGCGATGGTCGAACTGCATTTTATCGATGCAGACCATTTGATTCTCGCCTTCAATGTGCCGCAGCTGATGAAGCGCGACGACAATTGCCCTGGTTCCGAGGCTCAGCGCATCGTGCATGCAGTCGTTTTCCAGCTGCCGTCCGGGCGAGTGCTAAAGCAGGCGGATTGGGAACTCTACGATTTCAGGGACTTTATGTGGGGACTAGGCAATGGCAAGCTGATGCTGCGTCGTTGCAACCAACTGGAAAGCATCGGCGCGGATTTGGACCCGCAGGTACTTATCAAAGGTATTGGCATCGTGGAGGATGTCAGCTTTTCTCCCGATCACTCCGTGGTGGTCATACAGGAAAAAGTGCAACCCAGCGCGGAGGACAAACTCAATGGGGCTCTCCCTTCGGTGCTGGATCAAGAGACCGGAGCCGAGCGCACGAATGTCAGCTTCATCCAGCTGCATCCTTTGCACATGATCGGTCGCGCTGAGATTCAATTGCCAAGCTTGATCCCGGTCACAGCCAATGGACTCTTCGAAGTATTGACCGCGCCCCGCGATCAGTGGGTCGTGAACATGCGAGCATTTCACGGAGCCGAGCACGAGATCGCCACCATTCACTCCCTGTGCCCGCCGGTGGTTCAGGCCATATCCAACACAATATGGATGGCGACGACCTGTTCCAAAGGCGACCAGAAATCTTCTCAGGGATACGACCTTCAAGGTACCCTCCTGTGGAAGATTGCATTCGCGGCCGACCAATACGATCCGCGACTTATCACGATTGCAAACGGTTCCCACTTTGCGATCGAGTCCCTTCGCCTCAAGCGCCCTCACGCTGCGCTGGATCCATTGACGAAAGAAGATGTGGATGGGGAGGACATCGACATCTACGACTCACTGAATGGGGTGCGTATAGCCACTTTTCAAACCAGTCCGGCTTACACCGGTGGCCGAAATGTCGATTTTTCTGCGGATGGCACGCGAATGGCGGTATTGCATGATGGCGCCATCGAGATTTATTCGCTGAACAACCTGGTCAAGGTTCCGCAAGCGACTCCGCACTAGCATTGCGCTGTCCAGCCATACGCTGAAAACTGTTTTTTTCTTCGACCGAACCCCAAAGCTGTGCTACGCTGCGCCCAAAGACAAAATCCATGAGCGAGCCAGCGATTCTTCCCAATCCTTCTCAGCCAAACATCTACGGCCCAATTACGGCTGGCCAGATGTTCGAGCGGACCTTCACGCTTTTGCGCGAAAATTTCAAACTCTTCTTCGGAATTGTCTTGATCCTGATCGGCGTCCACATCGTTGCGATGGGCATCTTTGGCGGCAGCGAATTCTGGATGATTCGATCGAACGGCGGTCCACCATCGGTTGGCGGCGTTTTGCTTATGTTGCCGATATTTGTCGTCGGCGGAGTTCTTTTTTTCATTTTTATGCTGATTATTCAGGGCGCGTTTTTTGTCGCGACTCGCGCAAGGATTTCCGGCACCGCTATGACAGTGGGAGAAGCCTGTAAGCTCGCGGCGGAGAAAGCCGGCAGGCTCACCGGAATTGCACTGCTGATCATTGTGCGGACCATCGGCTATTTGTTGTTATTTTATATCGCGTCGCTCATCGTGTTCTTGATGATTGCGCTGATGTTTGGTGGGCTTCGCCACGCGAGTGGAGCACTCCCGTTCGCCTTGGGCCATGGTGCATCACTTGGATTCATTGCGACGGCTCTGTTGTTCGGGTTGTCATGGCTTGTACTCTACGCGGTATTTGCGCTTTGGCTCTATGCGCGATATGCGCTATCTGTACCTGTGGCTCTCGCGGAAAATTTGTCGGTCACAGCATCCGTTCGGCGTTCAGTTGATTTGAGCCGAGGCAGCAAGGGCAGGCTCTTCGCGATGTTGCTCTCAATCGTCGGAGCGTACCTGGTTATGGACGCTGTGCTCGTTCCGGTCGAATTGATGGCATTCAATCCCTTTCACCCGCATCCTGTGGGGATTGGCGTAGCAATGGGGCCGGGGATGCTTTTGTTGTCCGCGGTGATCGGCATCGTCAGTATCGTCATGTCCGCACTGGTGATGGTGTTCATCGGCATCGCGACCGCGCTGTGCTATTACGACCTGCGAGTGCGGAAGGAAGGATTTGGCGTCGTGCCGCCGCCTCCACCAGCTGTGCCCATCGTTGCGGCCGAGCCATGGGCGTTACCCCCGAACGAGCCCACCGGAGATGTTCCGATTTCCTGATTTGTCTATTCGGTGAACCGAGCAACGCGGAACAATTTAGGCTTTCATCAGGCCTGTGTAGATGGCCATTCCCGCAACCGCGTCGATGTTCTCGGCGTCCAACTCGTCAATTTCGCTTTGCGCGCGAATGCCGCCTGCAACAATCAACTGGCGGCGTGTCTGCCGGCGTAGGATGCGGGCAATGTTCATGGGAAACCCAGAGAGCGTGCCTTCTGTATCCACATGTGTGTAGAGGAAAGCTCCGCAAAATGGTTCCAACTGCTGCATCGCATCCTGCGGCCGAAGTTCAATCTTCTCCCTCCATCCCCGCACGGCAACTTTGCTATCTTTGGTGTCGACACTGAAGACCAGCTGCTCCACGCCCAGAGAAAAGGCGAGCTCTTCGGCGAATTGCGTGCGCACAAGGTTAGTGACCGCAGCAGAATTTTCCTGATCGATGGCCTCGGGCGCTGCGCGGCCATTGAACAGGGAAGATCCGAAGATCACGCGCTGCGCCCCCATGTCCAACAGGATTTGAGCTTCCGCACTGCTGCGAATACCTCCACCAACTTGACACGGCAGGCGGCGAACAATGGTTTCAATCAGGCGACGATTATCGCCCTGTCGCTTGGCCGCATCCAGGTCGATCAACTGCACCAGCGGGTAATCTGAAAAGCGGTCGATCCAATATCCCAGATCATCGAACCCGAGCGCGAGATCTTCTCCCTGAACCAACTGCACAACGCGGCCTCCCATCAGATCGATGGATGGGATCAGCATGAGAACCTCAAGTCCATTTGCATCCTTCTAGTGTATGGGAATGTTTAACAAGGTAGCCGCATTGGCAGGCCAAAGCTAGCTAATTCTTTTTTCATGGAGCGTGCGTCGGAAATTCCAAAGTGAAAGATGCTGGCTGCAAGTGCCGCATCGGCGGAACCCCGCGTAAATACTTCGGCAAAATGTCCGACGTTACCGGCGCCTCCGGAGGCAATCACGGGGATCTGAACCGTCGCGCTGACTGCTGCCGTTAATTCGCAATCAAATCCGTTGCGCGTTCCATCTGAGTCCATGGAGGTCAGCAATATTTCCCCTGCGCCGCGAGCTTCCGCTTGTCGCGCCCATTCCAACACGCCCAGTCCGGTGGCTTTCCTTCCCCCACTGACGTAGACTTCTGCGCTTTCCGGGTTGCCGGAATTTCGGCGGCCATCGATCGCTACCACGACAGCCTGCTCGCCAAAACGAGAGCCGATTTCCGTGATCAACTCCGGCCGGCTTAAGGCCGCGGAGTTGACGCTGACCTTGTCGGCCCCAGCATCAAACACCAGCATGGCATCTTCGAGCGATCGGATGCCTCCACCCACCGTGAGCGGAATAAATATCTGATCGGCGGCTCTTCGTACGGCGTCCAGAAGAAGCGCGCGTTTTTCGTGGGTTGCAGTGATGTCAAGAAAGACAATTTCGTCTGCGCCTCCGGCGGCATGACGCATTGCCAATTCTGCGGGATCGCCCGCGTCGACCAGATCGACGAACTGAACGCCCTTCACCACACGGCCGGCAGAAACGTCAAGACAGGCAATGATTCGGCGGGTCAGCATTCGGCTACCTTCATGAAATTTTCCAGAATCTTCAATCCTACAGCCCCGGATTTTTCGGGGTGGAACTGCACCGCCATCCAATAATCTTTCTCGATGACTGCCGAGAACGCACCTCCGTAATTTGTAACAGCGGCAGTTGCATCCATGAGTGGGGCGCGATAGGAATGGGTGAAGTAGACATAGGGAGAGGCGGGCAGATCGAGGAGTAAACGTGATTCGTGTACCAGTTGAAGAGAATTCCAGCCGACGTGCGGTGATTTGATGCCGACAGGGAAGCGATCGCAAACTTCGGGAAATACGCCAAGTCCACGCGTGTCCGGAGCCTCGGTGCTGCCGGCAAACAGCCATTGCAAGCCGACGCAGATGCCGAGAAATGGGACGCCCTGATCCACGCGCTCGCGCAACGCATCGCCGATTCCGCTGGTCATCAAGCGCTCTGTCGAAGCGAAATGTCCCACGCCCGGCAACACGATTCGGGCTGCGTCCTTCAAATCCTCAGGCCGCTGGGTGATCAGCAAGTCCGCGCCGACCGCGCGAAGCGATTTGCAGGCTGAATTCAAATTTCCGGTCTGGTAATCGATTACAACTGTCTTGGCGGCGCTCATGCGAAACTCTCCACTAGAGCAGTCCTTTCGTGCTGGGCAGCATTGACTTCATCCGCTGGTCGCGCGAGCAGGCAAACCGCAGGGCACGCGCGAAGGCCTTGAAAAGCGCTTCAATCTTGTGATGATTGGAGCGTCCATACAGGACCTTCAGATGAACGTTGCCGCGAATGCCGCGGGCAAATCCTTCGAAGAAATCCGGCAGCAGTTCGGTCTGTAGATCGCCCACAATTCGCGTGCGGACCTTTGTGTCGATCACGTAGGAAGCCCGCCCGCTCAGGTCAATCGCCGCGGCTGCCAGGGTCTCATCCATCGGCATCAGAAAATAGCCGGCACGCAGAATCCCTTTTTTATCGCCAAGCGCCTGAGAAAATGCCTCTCCAAGGGCGATACCGATGTCCTCTACCGTGTGGTGCTGATCCACATCCAGATCGCCCTTACAGATCAGATCCAAATCGAATCCTCCGTGGCGCGCAAACAACTCCAGCATGTGATCGAGAAACCGAATGCCAGTCTCGATGTTGTAATGACCCTGGCCATCGATCGTCAGCTTCAAGTCGATTTGCGTTTCTGTTGTGTGCCGCCGCAGTGTCGCATTGCGTCGGGCTAATTTTCTGGATGCCATTGAATCTCCTTCAAAGCGTTCTGCAATGCAATCAAGCCACGTTCGGTGTGCTCGACTGTTCCCAATGTGATGCGGACGCAGCCATCGCAGCCGGGATCACTGCTGCGGTCTCGCACCAGCACGCCCTGCCGCCGCATCGCATCGACAAAGGCCTTATGTTTGCTGCCGATGTTCATCAGGATAAAGTTGGCGTGACTTGGCCAATGGGGAACTCTCAGCTGCGTCAATAGGCGTTCGGTGGCGGCGCGGCTTTGCAGCACCTGATCGGCATACCAGTCAATGTAGGATTCGTCCGCGAGGGCTTCCGGCAGGCATTCGAGCGCAACGGAATTGACGTTGTATGGCGAACTCACCTTGCGCACGTATTGCATGGCCTCGGGATGACCGACAAGCAACCCAATCCGAAGTCCGGCGAGACCGTAGGCCTTGGAGAAGGTGCGAGCCACAAATAGATTTGGCACAGTAGCAGTTGCAGAAAGAACCGATTCACCATGGAAATGATAGTAGGCTTCGTCCACGAGTAGCGCAGCCTGAGGAGCCGACGCGGCAAGCTCCAGCAAAAATGGCGTGTCTACAATTGCGCCGGTTGGATTATTGGGCGAGGCCAGCATGATCACTCGCGTGGATGGCTTGATGGCTTGCTCTATCTGCTTGTAGGGAAATTGCAGCGTGCCGTCGGCCTGAACCTCACGGATACGCGCGCCGGTAGCTTCCGCGTACAAGGCGTACATGGAGAATGTCGGGGTCACAATTACGGCTTCATCCTGCGGTTCGAGATAGGTTTCGCACACCAGATGGATCGCTTCGTCAACCCCGTTGGTTAGCAGCACTGCCTCGTCGGCCAAGCCAAAGTGTTTCGCGACAATCTGCTCAACGTGATGCCGCTCCGGGTATTTGGTCAGCGTGTCTGCCGCAATCCGCAGCAAGACTGCCTGAACGCGCGGCGAAGGCGCGAATGTGTTCTCGTTGAAGTCGAGTCGCAAACCATCTCGCCCAGCCAGTGGCGGGTGATATTCGTGCATGCGCTTCACCGCCTCACGGGGGCGAAGTTTTTGCAGGACGGACGTGGCCGGGTCGACGCTCATCGAACTCTTCTCCCGTTCGGGCGATTGGACTCTCGAACGGTCACAGAAGCCGCATGTCCGATGAGCCCTTCGGCGATGGCCAGTCGCTGGGCGTGAGGGCCATGTTTGGCGAGCCCTGCCGCCGTGTATTTCTGCGTCGTGACAAGACGAAGAAAGTCATAGACGCTCAATCCACCGCGCACACGCGCCAACCGCCCGGTAGGAAGCACATGGTTCGGGCCGGAGATATAGTCGCCGAGGCTCTGTGGCGTGTTCGCCCCGACAAAAATCGATCCGGCATGACGTACCCAGGTCAAATCGTTTTGCTCGTCAATGGTCAAATGTTCGGATGCTAACCGATTTGTCACAGTTTCAGTTTCATTTGCCGTTTTTGTCAGGAAAATGAAGCCATTTTGCGCAATCGCCTGGCCGGCAATCTTGTTCGAGCAAGCCTGGATCTGGATTTCTTTCGCGGTTTCTCGCGCTAATTCCGGATTGCTGGTGACAAGTATGGCGAGCGTCTCCGGATCATGCTCTGCCTGGGCTACCATGTCGGCGGCAATCCACTGCGGATTTCCACTCTCGCTGGCGACAACAATTTCCGTGGGACCGGCCAGCATATCGATGCCGCATTCAAATGCGACCAGTTTCTTCGCCGTCGTTACATAGAGGTTTCCGGGTCCGACAATTTTGTCGACGCGCGGCACACTGGCCGTGCCGTAAGCGAGCGCAGCAATCGCCTGCGCGCCGCCAATGCGATAAAACTCCTTGACCCCGGCCAGGTGCGCCGCTGCCAGGGTTTCCCGCGCCGGACGCGGAGAGACGACGACGATTCGTTTCACTCCGGCCACTTGCGCGGGAAGGACGGTCATCAACAAGGTTGAGGGCAGCGGATAACGGCCACCGGGAACATAGCAGCCAACCGATTCGAGCGGTAGAGCGCGCTGTCCCAGTTGCACGCCCGGCAACTTTCGCGTCCATTCTTTCGGCATTTGCCAGCGCGCAAAGCGCCGGATATTTCCCGCCGCTGCCTGCAATGATTTGCGCAGTTCTTTGGGAGTTTGATCCCACGCGGCTGCCATCTCCTCCTGCGTCACTCGCATGTCTGCCGAAGGCGCAAGACCATCCAGCTGTTCCGCATAACGGCGCAACGCATCGTCTCCCTTGCGCCGAACGTCCGCGAGGATGCGTTTCACCGCAGGCTCCATTCGGCCGGTCGCCGCGCCAGATCGCTCCTCAATATGGCGCAAAATTGTTTCCGCCTGGGCGGCAGTTTTCCCGTAGGTGCGTATCAGTTTCATCGGTCTTTAGAACGCTCCCTAGAAAACAATTTTGTTCAGCGGATATTCGACGATTCCAGTTGCTCCAGCCGCTTTCAGCCGCGGGATCACGTCGCGCACCGTGCGCTCATCGAGAATGGTGTTGACTGCGACCCACTCTGCATCGCTGAGGGTCGATACTGTCGGCGAATTCAGCGCCGGAAGAACACCCAACACCGCAGGCAGACCGCTCGCACGAACATTCATCATCAATCCCACCTGACCTTGCGCAGCAATTGCGCCTTGCAGCATCAGTGCAATCTTCTCAATTTTGTCCTTTTTCCAAGGGTCGCGATAGGCCGTCGTGTTCGCAATCAGCTGGGTTTCACTTTCAAGTACGGTCTCCAGAATGCGGAGTCGATTCGCCCGCAATGAACTTCCTGTTTCTGTCACTTCAACGATGGCGTCGGCCAGCACGGGAGGTTTCACTTCAGTGGCGCCCCAGCTGAAGTCCACCTGCACGGGAACATTCTTGAGGGCGAAGTATTTTTTAGTCGCTTCGACAAGCTCCGTAGCGATGATCTTGTTGGCCAGATCCTCGGCACGTTGATATGGCGAATCCTCCGGCACAGCGAGCACCCAGCGAACCTTCTGCCGGCTTTGTTTGGAATAGGTGAGGCTGGCGATGGATTCTACCGTCAAGCCACTTTCCGCAACCCAGTCGCTGCCCGTGAGCCCTGCGTCAAGCGCGCCATGATTCACGTAGCGAGCCATTTCCTGGGCACGAATCAGCATGCATTCAATTTCAGGATCATCGATGCCAGGGAAATACGAGCGTCCGTTGGCGAAGATGCGCCAGCCGGCGCGCTCAAACAGAGCGATGGTGGCGTCCTGCAGACTGCCCTTCGGAATTCCAAGTCGTAGTTTCTGGCTCACGCGGTGGTCTCGCTTTCTTTGGCAGTGCTGATCGAAGTGGCCATCGCAACCGGCTTGGTGAAGCAACTGACAGTTCCTTCGTGGCAGACCAGCCCATCGCCTTCAACAACCACGCGAAACAGCAGCGTGTCATTGTCGCAATCCGTGGCTGCATCCGTAATGCGAAGGCGATTGCCGCTGGTTTCACCCTTCATCCACAGCTTGCGACGAGTGCGGCTCCAGAAGGTGACAAAGCCGCTCTCGAGGGATTTGCGATAGCTTTCTTCATTCAAAAATCCGACCATCAGCACTTGCCCGGTCGCGGCATCCTGCACGATGCCGGGTACCAGTCCGTCTAGCTTCGTAAAGTCAATTGCGGGGTTCGATGTTATCGCTTCGTTCATCGTGAATCGTCCTTATCCGGGTGGAGAATCTTGCAGGTGAAAACAAAAAACCCGCGGATGCAGTTTGCATCAGCGGGCCGGTAAACCTTCTGAACTTTTTCAGGATCTTAAGAATCCTGCTCAGAATGCTCCGCTGACACGTTCGCCACGTGGTGATGGTGATGATGATGGCGATGGAGCGGACTCATCTGCATAGGTTGAGGATAAGAAAGAATGCCGGGGCATGTCAAGTGAGGCGCGATGCAGGAAGAGGGTTATTCCCTGGGTCGTGTGGGTCTGGAGCCTACGTATCAGAAAAACTATCCGTGAGCTTTCCATCGGCGAGGCCTGATTGTCTGAGCCGTGCAAACACTCCGAGGACGACACGATCGCAGCGATACCCCATAAATGGGAATGCATTTTTTCCACCGACGCCGACGCGCGCAAACAGCTTATCTCGCATCATCGCGCGTCCGCGATGCAGACGAACCTTTACGTTCTGTTCGGTGAGGTCAAGCGCGGCGGCGGTCTCCAAGGTACTCAATTCTTCGATGTCTCGCAGCATGATTACAGTTCGATACTGGTCTGGAAGATCCAGCACCGCCTCTTCGAGAAGCTGGGCGAGTTCACCGAGTGACGCTCTTTGTTCCGGATCGAGGGACGTTTCGACAATATTCATAGCACCTTCTTCGTCATGCTCGAGACCATCCAGCTGTTGATTGCGGCTGCGCAGTCGTAGGCGTCGCAGGGCTTCGTGAACTGCGATGCTCGTCAGCCAGTTTGCGAAGGGAGCATCGCCTGCGAACTGGTCGAGATGTTGATAAGCGCGCACGTAGGCATCCTGGATCACATCCTCCGTTTCGGCATCATCACGCAGGATTGCGCGCGCAATACGATAAAGCCGCTGGTTATAGCGGCGCATGATTATCTCGTACAGCGCAGTATCGCCTGCTTTTACCCGTTCGATGACTTCGCAGTCGGTCGGATTTTCAGAACTGGATATCTCCAGAATTTCAATGGACGACATGGCTCTATAACTATAGAGTCACGCCGCCGCAAAAGGTTACAAGCCTGAATTTCTTGCTGCAACCATCCCGACCGAAAGGCGCCGGAGTGTGAACCAGGGGATGACGCAGACGAGGACCGGAGTCGAACCGCTGCCCAGCGGCTGATTCCATCCAATATCGAAATGTTTGTAACCAATTGCTTGCTGACTGCTCTTGTGAGTAGAGGGCAGAGAACATGACAAGTTCTGATGATCGCCTGAATGTCGGCTGGTGGGCGTTGAGAATTGGTTTGGGAGTTGGGCCAATCATCACGGGCATCGATAAGTATTTCAATAAGCTGACCGATTGGGGAATGTACCTGAGCCCCCTGGCAACAAAGGTCGTGCCGGTCAGCGCGGGAACCTTTATGCACATTGTTGGAGCGGTGGAAATTATTGCCGGACTGATTGTATTGAGCCGTTGGACCAAGGTCGGAAGTTATATCGTCATGTTCTGGCTGCTCGGCATTGCCTTGAATTTGATCACCACAGGGATGTTTTACGATCTGGCCATGCGCGACGTAGAGATTGCTATCGGTGCGTTTGTTCTGGCGCAGCTGACAGCAGTACGGGAACAGCAAACAGCAGCAGCAAGCGTGGTGCGTGATGCTGGGCCCGGGTCACAGTTTGCAGCAACCCGCTAACAACACAAATGAACCGTAACCGGAGGAAATCCATGAGAAAACTTACTTCGTTGTTTATGCTGCTGGGCGTGTTTGCAATGCCTGCAATCGCATCCGCCGCAAGCTTCCACAATGTACCCGTAGTGGACGTCAACTGCTCCAAGAAGGTAGCGGCCGCACCTGACTCGCATACACGCGACTGCGCGTTGAAATGCGCCGCGAGCGGTTTTGGCATCGTGACCAAGGATCAGCAATTCCTGAAGTTCGATGCTGCAGGAAACGAAAAAATCGTAGAAGCTCTCAAAGCGTCGAGTCAGAAGGATCACCTTCGCGTGAATGTAAAGGGAGACGTTCAGGGCGATACGCTAAAAGTGACTTCAATCAAGCTGTTGTAATTGCAAGATGTCAACCTCTCAAGGCACCGGAGAGTTCGCTTCTCTGGTGCACGGAGGCCGCCCATTCCGTTCGGCGAAATCTTATGCCAGAGCCGAGAGTCAATAGAGGCATTCGCTGCCTCGGTCTATGGTCGCAAGAAATCCGTCCATTCCTCGAAAACAAAATGAAAACTGCACGAGCGGGGCCGAAATAACCCGATGGGTGGCCGCAATACGTTCAGGATTATTCGGCTCGTAATCGACGATTTTTCTGTGGATACGAAGGTTTTGATTGACTCGGGCTGGAAGGATTGGCTACTGTGTTGGCACGAAGCAGCCATTTGAGATTTGCAGCGAGGAAGAACAATGAATCTATGCAGGCGGTTGAATCGGGCACTGGTTGGAACGGGTTTGGGGCTCATTATGACGGTTTTGCCGGCAACCGCGGCCGTCGCTCAGACCGCGACCAGGAACAGTCCATCGATGTCACCGTCGACGAGAATGGGTCCGACGGACATCAACACTGCCTCGGTCGACCAATTAAGAACAGTGCCCGGCATCGGCGACACCTATGCCAGGAGGATTGTTTCCGGCCGTCCTTATAGTTCAAAACATGAGCTTGTCACCAAGGGGATTTTGCCCCGGAACGTCTATGACAAAGTGCAGCACATGTTAGTCGCGAATCACGTGAAGAAATAAGCTCACGGCGAGGGTCTAACTCGGACGTTGTCCGTAACCGGCTGCGCAGTCCTGCGCGGCCGGTTTGCGTTGTACTGACACCAACACTCCTTCCGCTTTCTTCCCTCGATGTTTGACGGGCAGATTCGATCCCGATATATATCTCAATAGAGCCGTTCCCCCACGCGAGTTGGGAAACGCTCAGGCCCTTGGTGTTCGGGAAGCGCGGTGCAACTCCGCCACTACCCCGTAACTGTAAGCGCGGAGAGCAAGGCAGGGCCCGCCGCGGCGGGCAGCCACTGGACGGCGATCGTCTGGGAAGGTGCGCCAAGCTCAATCGATGCGTAAGTCAGGAGACCGGCCAGGGTCGCCCTCAGGGCAAATCAGGGAACCTGTTTTCTCTGGTTTTTTATAGCTGTCTTTCGGTCTCGATGGGAGGACCGAAGGGAGCGCGCTCCAGCCAAACCTCGGCTGGTCGACGCATTCCCGGTTTTTATGTGTGGTTGTACGTTTTCGCTGCGCGTTTTTCTTCGTTCGCGAGGAGATGCGCGATGTCCGGCGCTGGGCTGCGTGTTCGCGGCTGGCGTATTGTGTTCACCATCCATGAAGTGTCGGGAAGCGCGGTGCAATTCCGCCACTACCCCGTAACTGTAAGCGCGAGAGCAGGGCAAGGCCCGCCATGGCGGGCAACCACTGGACGGCAACGTCTGGGAAGGTGCCCCAGCTTGAAGAAGCGCGAGTCAGGAGACCGGCTTCATGCAACAATCCGAGGGGATATCGAATGAGCGGTTTATTTCTTTTCTGGAGTCTCTTTCGACGCGGGCGTATGGTTCCGCACGCGTCGCTTGCTATTGCGTTGACAATTTGCTTCTTCTCTAATTTCGCGTCATCGCTTCTTGCGCGGGCCGCGCCGGTACAGCAAAGAACCATCGCCGGAACGGTGACCGGAGTGGTGACTGACCCGCTGGGAGTTCCGGTCTATAACGCGCGCGTCGACATTATGACGCCCAACGGCGTGATGCTTCAGTCCCACGGACGTACTGACGGTCGCGGACGCTACATCGTTTATGTCTACAAGCCTGGACGCTACCACGTGCGTGTCATCGCCAACGGCTACAACGCCACCCAGAGTAATGATATTCAGGTTGCGATGAACAAGACTTCCTATGCGGATGTAGCCATGCAGTTTGGCAAGCTGGAACAGCAGGTCACGGTCACCGCGAACGGCACTCCAACTCCCGAGATGCAATCCGGCGCTTCAACGACGGTTATTGATCAGTCTTTATATCCGTACAAGTTTGACATGCAGGACACGCTGCGGCTGGTGAGTGGCCTGCAGTTCACCACCAGCGGCCAGCGAGGCGCCGCGACTTCGTTGTTTACGATGGGCGGTGATTCCAACCAAACGGACGTCTTGCTGGATGGTATCCCGATCAACGATATTGGCGGCGGAGTGAACTTCGCCTACCTGGCATCCAACGGCATCAGCCAGGCAGAAGTCTTTCGCGGCTCGGACAGCGCGTTGTACGGCGCCAACGCGTCGGCCGGCGTGATCGCGCTGACCACTACGCGCGGAACGACGGCGAAGCCGTTGCTGCAATACGCCATTGATGCCGGGAACTTCGGGACCTATCATCAGGAAGCCTCGCTGGGCGGCGTGCACAATGCCTTCGACTACTTCGGAGATTTCGCGCGCATCGACACTTCGAACAGCTATCCGAACAGCACGTTCCACAACGTCTCTTCGGTAGGTAACCTGGGATATGCGCTCACCCCGCACGTTCAAGTGCGCGCCACGGCGCATCGCATTTCAGCCTCAACCGGGGAGCCGAACGCGATTCTCTTTTACGGCATTCCGGACGTGCAGTACTTGAAGGAGCACGATCTATACGGTAGCGCCACCATTGAAGATCGTCCCAGCGACAAGCTGGATATGACGGCGCAGTATGGATTAGTCCGCTTGCGCTTTCTTAACACGGATCCGGGACCCGTCGGTATTCTGACGGATAATCCGAACAACTTTAACTGCTATGACGATCTGGGAAATCCGGGACAGCCGGAGTATCTCGGCAAGCAGCTGACAATTGTCGGCGGCAATGGAACCAGCGCCAGCGGCCAGGCGTTCTATTCCTGCGCAAACATGACCTACCCAGGAACGAATGGCACGCTGACGAACCAGGACTATTTCTACGGCCAGACTAGCTACAAGACGAGCGACAAACTGACCGCATTTGCGGCGTTTCGCTACCAGTCAGAACGCGGTTACACTGCGTACGACTATTTGCAGCAGAAGGCTCATCGCGGCAACTACGATACGATCGTGCAGACGTCGGGAAACCTCTCGAATCGCTTGTACTACAGCGCCGGGGCCGACCTGCCGAATTACTCCGTGTTTGGATTTCAACCTACGCCTCACGCCACCGCAGCGTACTACTTTTCGAAGCCAACCGCTTCCGGCCTTCTTAGTGGTACCAAGCTTCGATTCAACTATTCGCAGGGAATTCTGGAGCCGACCATCGCCGAGCAGAATGGTTCCATCTATGACGTGTTGAATTCGCTGCCGAACGGTCAGCAGTTGATCGCGCAACATGGGATCACACAGGTGGGTGCGCAGCAGACAAAGACCTATGAAGCGGGCGTCGATCAGCATCTGTCGGGCACACGGGCGCTGGTGCGTGCCGGGTACTTTCACAACAACTTCACCAATCAGATTGAGTTTGTCGCGGCGCCCGCGCTGCTGCAACTGGGCGTACCGCCGGCAGTCGAGCAGGTGATTGCCAACACGTCCTATGGCGCGTACATCAATTCACTCAGCTTTGACGCCCAGGGGCTCGAGACCAGCGCAGAATATCGGATTTCAGATCGATTGTTCGTCCGCGGCGGATATACCATCTTGAACTCGACCGTGGACAAGTCATTCTCCAGCGACAATTCCTATCCGTCCTACAACCCCAAGTATCCCAACACGCCGATTGGCGCCTACTCACCGTTGGTCGGCAGTCGCCCATTTCGTCGTGCGAAGCACAGTGGCAGCTACGCGGTGATCTATGCCCGCGATCGCTGGTATACGGAGATGACGGGCACGTTTGTCGGGCGGCGAGATGACAGCACGTTCCTCACGGACGCCAACGGAGGGGCTACGCTGCTGTTGCCGAACCAAAATCTTGATCCTGCGTACCAGATACTTGGGATGACAACACATCTTCGGATCAACCGGCACATCTCCAGCTATACGGTGTTCGACAACCTGCTTAGCCAGCATTACCAGCAAGTGCTGGGCTACCCGGGACTGCCGTTCAATTTTCGAACCGGCATGCAGTTTTCCTGGGGAGGCGATTCCACGCGCTGACGAACGGATCGCTGTGACCGCGTCGCGGCATTGCGTGATCAGATGCAGATGCAATTCCGCGGCCAACATGTCCCATCAACAAGACTTACAGTCCTGTAGAAATCTGCGGCGGCAATCGGGGGCTAGGAGCGCCAAGCTGTTTTGTCGAATTTTGACAATGACTGTAAAGTCAGCCCATACTCAAACTAGGTTGTAGCGTTCGTGGGATTAGGTTCCCTTCAGATTTCGAACCTTTCCGATTCCGTCCTCGCTGAGACGGAACGGTCGGTTGATTGATCAGAAGATTTCCTTCGCTTCTGCGCGGTGCTGCCACAAGAAGGAGATCTTCGCCCAGTGCAGGTACATTTAGTGAACCCCAGTGATTCCTCGTTTGGAATCGGCGTCATCACCCCTCGTTGGTTATACGTTCTAGCAGCAGCCACCCCTTCCCGATACGGCGACCCAATCATCACAGACGAAACTCTGGCGCCACTCCGGCCGGAGACAATCGAACCCGGAGATGTCGTCGGAATCGGCATCCACACGGGTAATGCTTTGCGGGGCATGGAGTTGGGGAAAATCGCTCGCGCACGCGGCGCTTACGTGGTGTATGGCGGCATTCACGCCACTCTGTATCCAAATGAGGCTATGGAACTTGGCGGCGCTCACGCCATCGTGAAGGGCGACGGGGATGTGATCTGGGGGAAAGTGATCGCGGATCTGCTCGCCGGAACCGCGCAAACTGTCTACGACGGTGGCCGAATCTCCGGCGACCAGTTCTTGCCGGCGCGCTGGGACCTGGCTCCGCGGGACAAATACATGTGGGCTTCGGTGCAGACCGTCCGCGGCTGTCCGAAGCACTGTTCGTTCTGCTCCGTATGGCGCACCGACGGCCAGAAGCCGCGGCCGCGCACCTCTGACGTGGTGGTGCGAGAGATCGTGGATCTGCGCCGCCGGGGATTTCGATTCATCGCGCTCGCCGATGACAATTTCTATCCCGTGAGCCTGACTGATCTTCGCCTTGCGGAGCAGCAGGGAAATGCGGCACGCGTGGCAGAATTGCAGGGCATTCGCGCCGAACGATTTGAACTGATGAACAAGCTGTCGCAGCTGCCGAAGGACATGGTCTTCTTTACCCAGATCACGATGGAAGCCGGCGAGGACACGGACTTTTTGGACGCTATGAAGAAAGCAAATATCAAGGGCGCTCTGGTCGGGGTCGAATCGGCAACTGCGGAGGGGCTCAAGGCCGTCTTCAAGGATTTCAATCTCTCCGGCGACAACCTGGTGAAGCGGCTGCAGACGTTCAAGGAACACGGAGTTCACGTTCTGGGATCGTTTATCTTTGGGCTGTCTTCTGATCGTCGCGATACGTTTGCCGCCACTGCGGAGCTGGCCAAGCGCGCCGACATTACGTTTGCGCAATTTGTGATGCTGACTCCGTTCCCCGGTACGATAGATTTCGATCGTTGGGAAAAGAATCTCGGCGAGGACGTCATGGAAGTCGGTGGCATTCCAATCACACGCCACTGGTTGATTCCGGCTGCGGTCCGGCCTAAGATGTTTAGCCCTCATCCTCTCATGTCGTCAGAAGAGATTCGCGAGCGTACGCAAGGGGTTTGGGATAGTTTCTACAGCATGCCTGCGATCTGGAAGCGCTCGAAGTGCGTGCCGACATTGCGCGGTCGCCTGGCATTTCTTTTCATTTCCAAGCTGTACCGGCAAATGTACGCCAAGACAGGAATCTCAACCGACAGCGCGCGTCGCCAAAAGGCAACTCGCATGGCGCGTTGGCTGGCCATTCCATGCCGCAAGCTGTTTGAAGCGAAACCCATGCCGGAATTGAAAATGCCGGAGACGATCTACGGGCCTTCCGAACTGCTGCCGGTTCTGGATTCGTACTCTGCGTAGTTCGAAAAATCTAGCCAATCACTCGGCGCAGGAATCCGCGAATTCCTGCCCATCCGAGAATGAATACGGACAGCACCAGCGCGCCCAGAATCATCCATGCCGGCATGTGCGGCAGCACAGGCGTTAAGGCGGCGCGCAGTCCCTCACTCATATACACAATTGGATTCAGCAGCACCGCGTATTGCAGCCAAGGAATATGGCGGAGCAGTGCCCAGGGATAATACACGCAGCCAAGGAACGTAATCGGCACGACCACCACGGAAAAGATCAGGCCAATTTGCCGCGGTTCAACCGTGGTGCCGATGGTCAGGCCAAGTGCGCCGGAAGCCAGGCTGGACAGGATCACAACTGCAATCAGCAGCCAATAGCCGCTGACGTGGACATGCACCGGCTCCGATGGAATGAAATATGCCAGAGGAAATACGATCGCTGCCGAAAGCATGCATTGCAGCGCGCTGAAGCAGATTTTCTCAATCGCCACCGCGGCAACAGGAAGCGGACACATCACGCGATCGTCAATTTCACGCGTGATACCAAACTCTGTCGACAGCGGCAACGCAACCGCAGCAATGCCGGTAAACATGATGGCCACAGCCATCAGTCCAGGCAGCAGGACAGTGCCAAAATTCATGCTGTCGGCGCCGGACGAGCTTCCGAAGCTTTGTCCGATGCGAGGAAAAAGGTAGGTAAAGACGAACAGGAACAGCAGCGGGTTCATAATGACCCGCACCGCAAATGGACCCAGCTCGCGCCGCAGGACGCGGAAGTCGCGGAGCAGCAGGCCCCAGAACGCGTGAACGTAGAGATTGAAGGTCGAAGCGGAGCCATGTTGGCCGGATGCGAGCACAGGGCTGGCGATATTACTCACGGAGCTCCCTTCCCGTCAGGTGGATGAACACAGTTTCGAGCGAAGGCTCGGAAATGGAAATGTCGCGCAGTCCATAGGCCTGCGCTTCGGTGACGATGGTGGAGAGCAGACCCTCCGCACCTTGCGCATAGACACGCACGCCTGTCGACGTTATCTCGACAGAGCTGACTTCCGAAACCGATCGCAGCTTCCTGGCCAGTTCTTCGCGCTGATCGACATTCTGCACATCCAGGCCATACACCGTTTGGATTCCCAGGCCATTTTTTAGCTTCTCTGGAGTATCTTCGACCAGAATCTTTCCATGATCGATAATGGCGACGCGGTCACAAAGCGCCTCCGCCTCCTCCATGTAGTGCGTCGTCATCAAGACCGTGATGCCCTGGTCTTTCAGGCTTCGGATCGATTCCCACATGGCGAGCCGGCTTTGTGGATCAAGACCGGCACTGGGTTCATCCAGAAATAGAACCGCGGGATGATGTGCAATGGCGCGTGCGACCAGCAGTCGCTGCGCCAATCCACCAGACAATTCGCTGGGGAAAGCCTTGGCGCGATCTGCCAGGCGAAATTGCGCCAGCAACTGCTGCGCCCGCTCTTTGGATCGAGAATCGCTCATTCCGAAATAGCGGCAGTGGAAGAAGAGATTCTCAAACGCGGTCAACGAGCGATCCAGTGTATTGAATTGCGGCACAACCCCAATTTTTCGGCGGGCGACGGCAGGTTTCGCGATGACATCGCAGCCTGCGATGACCACTCGCCCGGAAGTAGGAAGAGATCGCGTTGTACAGATGCTGATGGTAGTGGTTTTGCCGGCGCCGTTCGGTCCAAGCAGCCCAAAAATTCCGCCAGCGGGCACAGATAGGTCGATGCCATCGACGGCGACAACACGTTGCCTGCCTTCGTAAATCTTGGTCAAGGCTTCGATAGAAACAATACGGGTTGGTAAGAAATCCGCTATGGCAACACCTTAGTCAGGGGTTGCCATAGTGTAGCAAGTCCGGCAGAATTTCAGCGAAGCAGATTCCTATGCGCCGACCACACGCGGAGGAATTCAAATGCGCACAGTTACGCGACCGCCTTTGTGCGGTTGTAGTCTGTGCGCTCGGAGAGACCTGTCTCGACCGATATCGATACAGGCTCTCCCAAAGGCTGTTTTGCGATTTCCCAGGGACGCAGCTGTCGCATTTTCTCTAACGAGTAAGGGACTTGCCGCCCGCAGTCGAGGCAGACCTTATAGGTCGATGCCTGCAGCGTGAAAGGTCGAGTTAGATGGCCATGACTGCAGCCAAAAAACATTTCATAGAAGAAACCAAAGATCGCGCGTAGCCAAGACGTCATATCTCTCTTCGCAAGCTCCTCTACTGTTTTTCGTAGGTTGCTCGCGCCTCCGGTTGTTGCGTACCCAATCCACGTGGGCTCGCTACACAGCAATAGATGCAAGACACATGCCAACCGGCAGCGTCGGACATCAACAAAAAATGATGATCCAATGGTCGTCTCTTCTAAGTCGTTGATTAGAGATAGTAGGTCGGGATAGGGGTGGCAGATGTGT
Organism: uncultured Acidobacteriota bacterium; assembly: GCA_963817855.1. Taxonomy (GTDB): domain Bacteria; phylum Acidobacteriota; class Terriglobia; order Terriglobales; family Acidobacteriaceae; genus JAKAAZ01. The sequence goes on from CAWFQA010000001.1 coordinate 2,064,085, forward strand.
TACTTCTCAGATGTTAAGGAAATAATAACTTTGCCAAAATGCCGCCCTTGTTCTAGGTAACGGTATGCCCCAATCGTTTCCAACATGGGAAATACTTTTCCCACCTACCGGTTTCATTCCGGATAATTCAATGGCGCGATGCATGGCCTGCATCATGGTGTGAGAGCCGACATACACGCCAATTAGACGAATTTGTCGCATAAGTACCGAAGTAACTGCCAGCCTTTCTTCTACACCACTTAGTACTCCAATTTGCGCTATAGTGCCGCCAACGCGGACCGCTTTCATGGATTCAGTCAAGGTTCCGGCTCCTCCTACTTCAACGATGAGGTCCGCACCTTCGCCAGAAGTTTGTTTCTTGACCCAGCTAGACCAGTCGGGCGTGTTCTTGTAGTTGAGACCTTCATCCAGCCCCAGATTTTTCGCACGCCCAAGTTTCTCGTCGCTACTGGAGGTGCCGAGTACACGCGCTCCGACTAACTTGGCAAACTGCAGCGCAAAGATCGAAACTCCGCCGGTTCCTTGAACGACAACTGTGTCACCTGGCTTCGTATCGGCGACGTGGAATAAAGCATTCCACGCAGTCAGTGCGGCACAGGGAAGTGTTGCGGCTTCTTCGTAACTAAGATGGGCAGGGAAGTGTGCCACGCCTCGTTCCGGCAACGCGACATAGTCCGCAAGCATGCCATCGATATCGCCCCCGAGTCCGCCGCGCGATTTTGCCTGGCTTGGACCACCGTCCTGCCAATTTTGCAGAAACAATCCAATCACGCGATCGCCTGGTTTGAAGCGCGTCACACCCGCTCCCACGGCGACCACTTCGCCAGCTCCATCGGAGAGGGGAATGCGCGGCATCTTCAGTTTGGGATCGTAATGGCCGCGCACCATCAACAGATCGCGATAATTCAGAGAGGTTGCGTGCACGCGAATCAGCACCATTCCAGCGCCGCACGCCGGCGTGGGCAGATCGACCAGGTGTAAATTGTCGAGTCCGAATTGCGTAATTTGAAATGCGCGCATGCAACACTCCTGAGCAGTTGATGACTTTGGCTGCAGCTTCTATTCAAACAGATGTTGCATTTGGTGAGTGTGATTCCCTCGCTAATCCGCTACTCTGTATATATGGCGCGAGGATGGGAAAGTAAATCAGTCGAAGAGCAGTTAGAGCAGCGGGCGGAACAGAAGGAACAGGCAGCGAAAGTAGCTTCAAAGGATGGGGTGCGGGCGGCCAGCGCAGAACAGGCCAGAGCCCGCCAGATGCTGCTACTCAAACGCGAGAGAATCTTGTCAGAGAAGACAAGTCATCCGGCCCGGCGTTCCGCATTGCAAGCCGCCTTGAAAGACATTGAGGCGGAGTTGCAAAAGCTGGAATAGGTTTTTCTAGCTATGTCCGCCGATTGAAGAGCAGCGAATTTGCCTGATCCACGCTGGTCAACAGCACCTGCGCAATGTTGACGTGGGCAGGCCGCGTGACAGCCCACAGGATCGCATCCGCAACATCATCTGCTTGCAGTGGCGTCAGGCCCTGATAGACCTTCGCGGCGCGGCTTTCATCTCCGTGAAAGCGCACTTTGCTGAATTCTGTTTCGACCATGCCGGGATCGACCGTCGTCACACGGACCGGGGTCCCCAGCAGGTCAACCCGCAATCCCTCTGAAACGCGGCTCTCAGCAGCTTTCGTCGCGCAATAGACCGCTCCGTTGGGATAGGCCATGTGGCCCGCTGTGGAACCGAGGTTGACGACATGGCCCGCGCCGCGCTGCACCATTCCCGGAACCACTGCTCGCGTGACATACAGCAGCCCCTTCACGTTGGTGTCGATCATCTCTTCCCAATCGTCAATCTTTCCTTCGTACACTTTTTCCAGGCCGCGGCTGAGCCCGGCATTGTTGATCAGGATATCGATTGCCTGCCAGGACGGAGGCAATCCATCGATGACCGCTTGAACCCGTTTCTTATCGCGCACGTCGAGCGCGACCGTATGGACATCTTGCGCGCCGGCAGATCGCAGGTCAGACACCATGTCTTGCAATCGATCATTGCGGCGCGCGGCCAGTAGCAATCGCGCTCCAGCCTGAGCAAAGCTTGCGGCGCAGGCGGCGCCAATGCCAGAGCTGGCGCCAGTAATAAACGCAACTTTGCCATGAAGTGGACGGTCAGTCGTTTTTGGGCGGGATGTCCTGGACATGCATCTCCTAAGAAGGTTTATTTTTTTGAGGCCTGTTCCGCCATGCGATATTGTCCAACAGCCCAATCCGTTTTGCCCAGGCCATTGCGAATGGCAAGATTGAATTGTTCCTGCAAATATTCCGCGAGGCCGAGTCGCACTCCAGCAGACTGCGTGGCTTCGCGAAACAATCGTATATCTTTCTCGCCCAGCAAAACTGTAGCTCCCGGATGCTCGGGAGGATGCAGCATCACGCGACCGTAGTTCAGATAGAACGGCGATTGGAACAAAGCTTCGTTCACTGTTTCGAGGAACAGCTCCGGATCGATGCCTGCCGCATTTGCGAAAACGAATGCCTCGCTGAGCGTCTGCGCCATCGCGCTGATCATGAAATTGCCGCCCAGCTTGAACGCGTGTCCCTGCGGCGGTTCATTCCCCACAATGGTCACTCCGCGGCCGATTGCATCCAGCACCGTGCGTACATCTGCGAGAGTGGACTCATCGCCGGCAGCTACGACCCACAAGCGACCCTGCGCGGCAACATTCGGACGACCAAATACCGGAGCAGCGACATAGCGCTGTCCTGCAGCGGCATGGCTTTCCATTAATCGACGCGACAAGGCCACACTCAGGGTGCCGAGAGCAATGTGGACGGCATTGGGCGGCAGTGCTGCGAGAAAGCCCTCCGGGCCAAACGCGACAGCTTCCGTTGCTTCATCGTTGGCAAGCATGGTGCAAACCACGTCGCATTTCTCCACCGCCGCTTGAACAGAGGGCGCGAAGGTAGCGGCGCGAATTCCCAGTTCTTTCAGTGACTTTGGCGACCGGTTCCATGCTGTGACGGTATGCCCCCCAAGCAACAACCGGCCGACCACGGCACCACCCATTTTTCCGAGACCGAGAAACGCAATCTTCATGGTTGTAAGGATGCGGCGACCGGAAAGATCGCTGCTGTAGAAACAGTGTAACTTCGACGGTCGCTCACCGTCTGGGGTTTGAGGAGTCGTTAAAAATCGGATGAATTATGAAAAAATTGCTGAATGTCGGGAAAACTATCTTGACTTCGGAAATTGATCAAAGTACCGTTGATTCAAAGAAAGTGCAGCCTTGGCTCTCGAGAAATCGACAGATTCACTGCCCCGAACCTTGCTTGCCTAAGATTTTGAAGCCACCACGCGCATTCGCGGCTCACACGATTGCGCTGCGGATCGACGGCTTCTGGTCTGAAGGGCTAGACGACGCGAGGGGCAACCGACATTCCAGGACGCGAACGCTGATCGAGGATAGTGATAATAATGACCCAGAACGGTGAAGTTCACCAGTACCAGGTGGATAAGCTGAAGATTGAAATTCACCCCACGCGAGAAGCGGCTGCGTCCGCCGCTGCGCAATCCGCAGCAAGTTCACTGACGCAGCTGGCAAAGACCGACGCCGAGTTTGCGGTGATTTTCGCAACCGGAGCCTCGCAGCTGGACACTTTGCAGGCACTCACGCAAATTCCAGGGCTACCCTGGGCACAAATTCGCGGTTTCCACATGGATGAATATATTGGTTTAAGCCCGGATCATCCGGCCTCGTTTCGCCGTTACCTGCGAGACAATCTGACCCAAAAAGTACAGATGAAGCAGTTTTTCGAGATCGACGGGACTGCGTCCGATCCGGACCAGGCCTGTAAAGACTATGCAGCGCTGTTACGTGCCGCGAATCCGCAGCTATGTTTGCTAGGCATCGGCGAAAATGGACATTTGGCATTCAACGACCCCGATGTGGCGGATTTCAACGATCCGCTCGACGTCAAAGTGGTGCAGTTGGATACCATTTGCCGTCAGCAACAGGCAGCGGAAGGCTGGTTCGGCGGCCTAGAGGAAGTGCCGGAACGTGCCATGACCATCACGATTCCAGCGCTGTTCCGCGTGCCCAAGCTGATCGCTTCTGTCCCTGGGCCACGGAAAGCGGCCATTGTTCGTCGCGTGCTGGAGGATTCCATTTCCACGGCCTGCCCGGCGACACTGCTGCGCACCCATCCCAACGCCACGGTATACCTTGATAGAGAATCGTCGGCCGAGGTCCTGGATCTTTTGCAGTCGGCGGCGGCTGGAAAAAGCTAGGTTCAACTTCGAACGAAAATCTTTGCCTTGGGGGACTCGATGGCCGAGAAGACACCGGAAGGAATTGATCGGCGCACGTTTGTGAAGCAGGCTGGAGTCGCCGCATTGGCGGTCGGAATGGATGCGCGCTCGTACGCTCGTGTTCTGGGTGCGAATGATCGAATTCGCCTGGGACAGATTGGCTGCGGCCAACGCAGTCACGGCCACGTCCACATGGCTCAGCTCGCTTCGAAACACATGCCGGTGGAAACGGTTGCGGTCTGCGATATTTGGACACTGGCGCGTGAGCAGCGTGCTGCGCAGGTCAAGAAGGCTTTCAATCTCGATCCACAGATGTTCAAGTATTCAGAGGAAATGCTGGCGCGACCGGACATCGACGGTGTGATGATTGCGACCGGTGATTTTCAGCATGCCAAGCTGTGTACAGAAGTTGTTCGCGCGGGCAAGGATTGCTACGTCGAGAAGCCGTTTGCGAATGTACTTTCGGAAGCTAAAGAAGCTCGCGACGCCGTCAAGGCGTCCAAGCAGGTTGTTCAGATGGGATCGCAGCATCGCACTCAACCGTATCAGCTCGCAGTCCGGGATATTGTTCGCTCCGGTCGAATCGGCAAGATCGTCCACATTGAGCAGGAATGGAACGTCAACGAAGAGCGCTGGCGTTTTGTGCCCAATGATATTGGCGAGACGGTCCAGATGGAGCAGGATCGCAACATGGAGTGGAAGAAGTGGATGCAGGATCGCCAATCCAAACTGCGTGAAGAAGACACGGATTGGAAGCGATGGCTGCTGGGCAAGCCGTACCAGCCCTTCGATCCGCATGTATACCTGGAGTTTCGCCTGTACAAGGATTATTCCTCCGGAATTTTCGATCAGTGGTTGAGCCACGGCAGCGATCTGGTGCATCTGTGGACGGATGAGAACTATCCGGTCAGCGTGGTGGCCAACGGCGGCATCTACGCGTGGCCCGACGGCCGGCAAAATCCAGACACCGTGGTTGCCGCGATCACTTATCCCAAGGGATTTCTGTATACCTACAAAACTAACTTCGGCAATAGCTATCGCAGCTTCTCTCGAATCCAGGGACGCGACGGCACCATTGCAAACTATGGTGGAGAGGGCGCGTCATTTTTTGTCGTGAGTAAAGAAGGCGGCAGACATGAGATGGATGGCTCCGTGAATTATTCGAAGCTCCCCATTGTGCCGCCAGCGCGCGAAGAGGAAGAGATTGTGCATGTTCCCGGAGCGCCGCCGCCGGATTCACGTGGTCCGGACGACGATGATGCGCATCACCTGATGAACTGGCTGACGGCCATGCAGACCCGCAAACAGCCGGACGCGAACGTCGATCATGGTTTCTCGCATGCCATTGTTGTGATCATGGCGGCGCATTCTTATTGGAGCGGCAAGAAACTGTACTGGGATCCCAAGAGTGAGGAAATTCTCGATCATCCGGTCGAGGTGTGATCGGTTCGCAGTGTCGAGGGTATAGCACGTGCATGAACGCACAATCGAATTGGAGGATCGCCAGCGTGAAAAGACTTGCGATGTCGCTCGTGTTGCTTGTGGCTGTGACCGGATGCAACAAAACTCAGGCGCCGAAAGTTTCCACTCCTACCAGCGCGACGCCGGTGGCTACTCCGGTCAGCGGACCGTTCACGGCCCAGGAACTGCCCCAGTTCGCCGCGCTTGATCCCATCGATACTCACACGCACGCCTTTCAGGACGCGCCTGCGCTGTATGCGATGCTCAAGCGGCTGAACCTGCACACCCTCAACATCACCCTGGTGGATGACTACGATCCCGAACTGAAAAATCTGGCCAAGGAACGCAAGGACGCGTGGACGGTTGTGCATCACAGCGACGGATATATCGCGATGTGCAGCACCTTTGACCCATTCACGTACAACCAGCCAAAGTTCGCCGAAAATGCGAATCGCATAATTAACGAAGATTTTTCGCGCGGCGCGGTCGCGGTCAAGATTTGGAAGAATGTCGGCATGGAGATCAAAGACGCGAAAGGCAATTACATCATGCCGGACAATCCCGTTTTTGAGCCAATCTTCAAAAACATTCAGGCGCACAATAAGACGTTGATTGCACACCTGGCCGATCCCAATACGATCTGGGAAGCTCCTAATCCCAAGGCTGCCGACTACGACTACTACACGCACCATCCTGAGCTTTACATGTATACCAAGCCGGGCGCGCCATCGAAGGCCTCAATTCTGGTGGCACGTGATCACGTACTGGAGGCGAATCCGAAACTGCGAATGGTAGGTGCGCACCTGGGCAGCATGGAAGCCGATTTCCATCAGCTTGCGCAACATCTCGACAAATATCCGAATTTTGCGGTCGATCTTGCCGCGCGTATGCCGTACGTCGAAATGCAACCGCGGGCGGATCTGATCGCATTCATCACCAAATATCAGGACCGGTTGATCTATGCGACCGATAACGAATTTCCACCGGGTGCCAATCCCCAAGATGCGATGAAGGGGTGGGAAGATCGGTACGCAAACGACTGGCGCTTCTTCGCCACCAACGATGTGGTCGAGTACCACGGCCATAAGATCCAGGGGCTCGCGCTTCCACAGCCGATTCTGCGCAAGCTATATCACGACAATGCGGTCACGTGGTTCCCAGGGATCCTGGGGAACGCGCATTGATCTGCCGCCCGACGAGGTGACTGTTTGAAGTCTGCAGGGTCTGGCGCACCCGCGTCGAAAACATCCAAACATGTCGGCAGAACTCGCTGGTGGATCGTTTGGACGCTTTTCTTCTCCACCGTCACCAATTACATCAGTCGGCAAAGCTTTTCCGTGCTGTCGCCGATGATCACGGCGCAGTACCACTTGTCCCATACCGACCTGGCGAAAATCCTGGGATCGTTTCAGATCTCGTACGCCATTACGTGGTTGGTCGGCGGCATCATTCTCGATGCGGTCGGCAGTCGCGTGGGATTGGCTGCGGCTGCTCTCTGGTGGTCGGTGATGAATATTCTCACCGGCCTTGCCAGCTCTGTTTTCGGATTCGCAGTTTTTCGATTCATGCTGGGGATTGGCGAGGGATTCAACTGGCCTGGAGCTACCAAGGTCGTCGCCGAGTGGTTTCCGCGCGAGGAACGCAGCCTTGCAGTCGCCATTTTCGATAGCGGCTCCAGCGTAGGCGGAGCCTTGGCGGCGTTGACCATTCCACTGATCGCGCTGGCTTTCGGCTGGCGCTGGGGATTTGCAGCCTCGGGTCTGCTCGGATTCGTCTGGCTGGCTGTCTGGCTGCGTGTCTATCATCCGCTGAAGTCGCACCCTCGTGTCAGCCCGGAAGAGGTGGCGCTGATTGAAGCGGGTCGCGACGCGGAGCCCGTCACCACGGATCGCGGATGGGTGCGCTGGCGGCGGCTCGCCAGGAATCGCAATGTTTGGGGCATTGTTCTAGGTCGCGCGCTGACCGATCCAATTTGGTGGTTTTATGTTTTCTGGTTGCCGCAGTATCTCAGCGATGCCCGCGGGTTCACCTTGAAGCGGATTGCCTTGTTTGCCTGGATACCGTTTATCGCGGCCGACATCGGCAACTTCACCGGCGGCTGGATTTCCGGCTATTGCATCCGCCGTGGAATATCGGTTGTACGGGCTCGCACCTGGATCTGCCTCGTCAGTTGTGTGCCAATTCTTGCCGGTATTCCCGCTGCCAGCGTACACAATGTATATTTTGCGCTGGCGCTGATTTGTGTGGCGCTGTGGGGCTACGCCAGTTGGTCCACTATGGGACTCACGCTGCCTTCCGATCTTTTCCCGCAGGATGTTGTCGGATCAGTCACCGGCCTGAGCGGATTGGCTGCGGGCGTGGTCAGCACCGGCTTCACGTTGCTGGTGGGCGTGCTAGTGGATCGATTTTCTTATAAGCCCGCGTTTCTTGCCGCTGGTCTCTTGCCCGTGCTGGCGACCATCTTTATATTTCTGTTGATTCGCCCTCCCGCGCAGGTGCAAGCCGCGTTAGAGTAGCTCACCAAGCGGCGACGGACCGGCTCTCTTCTATTTCCACTGAATATGCGGATGAGAAGGTCCGAATAGAAATACAAAATAGTGCGTCCACTCCTTACTTGAGTTGCGGATGGAATAGACGGTGTTCGATGCAACGTAGGCGATGCCGCCCGGCCCCACCTGGGAGCGCTTGCCTTCCATCTCTACCTCCAGCGTTCCATCACGCACCAGAAACATTTCGTCCCCGGGATGGCTGTAGGGTCCATGCACGATCGCTCCCGGTCCCAGGAAAGATTCGTGCAGCGTCATATGCTGGCCATTCGATGTTGTTCCCTCAAACACCGGGATGTATTCATGGCCCTCGCTGATCTCTGGTTTTAAATCTTTCAGGTTGAATATCGCGGACTTGAGTACTTCATTCTTGCCGGCATCGCCTTCCGCTGCGAAGCTCGTAGTAGCTGCCATCAATGCCGGAAGCAGTATGCAGATGTCTCTTCTTGTTAGCGCCATCGTTAAGTCTCCTGATTGATTTTGTACCGCGCGCCATGCGCTGGTTTATCGCTTAGACCGTTAGTTGCGGGATCTTCGCCTCGCGGCCTTCATACATAGCATCCCTTCCAATTGCGCAGGGAATGGCCGATCTGAATCCCACATCCACATTGGCAAACGGCTGTTTCTTGTTGCGAACGCATTCCATGAACGACTTGCACGCGGTGAGCGTTGGATCCTCATCGCGCTTCATGTTTACACGAAGGCCCGGTCCGCGATACGGTATCGATGAATCTGTGTTGTATGAGGCTCCTGTCTTCACTCCTTTTTGCACCACATCGGAATGAGAGGCCTCGGTGATCATCTTCGAGGTACGTTTATATAATGTGGCGTCGGCCAGTGTGATCTGCAAACTGCCTTCCGTGCCGTACACCCACAACTGGTCCGCCATCAGTTCATTGTCAGTGAGGGAACTGAAAAACATGCGGCGGCCCTTCGAGTAGCCAAGCACCGCTTGCACATTGTCGCCGACGGTGCGGCCGTCATGGTAGACCGCGATGCTGCTGGTGCCGAAGAGGGTCTGCGGCTGCTCGCCGAACACCCAGTTCGCAATGTCGATGTGATGCGAGCCCAATTCTTCCAGCAGGCCGCCGCTCGATTCGCGGTAGAGTCGCCAGTTCATCAAGTGTTCCAGGCTGGGATTCGGCACCTCCCGACGCCAGTTGTCGCTGCGATGCCAGTATCCGTAGACATGCGTCGGCTCGCCAATATCTCCCTTGCGCACGCGATTCACCGATTCCACAATCCAGGAGGCATATCGCATCTGGTGGCCGACTTGAAAAATCTGGCCGGTCCTTCGCGCCGTGTCGACGACATTCCTACAATCCTCCGGCGTAAAGCCAATCGTCTTTTCGCAATAGACAGGCCGCCCGCTTTTCATCGCCGCGATGGAGTATGAAGCATGAAACACCGGCGGCGTTGCGATATAGATTGCGTCCAGGTCTTTGCGGTCGATTAGCTCGCGATAATCCTTATGAGCCGGCACGTTCTTGCCGACCATTTCATTCACCTCTGCAAAGCGCGGCTCATAGACATCACATTGTGCCGCAATCTCGACGCCCGGCGTGCGCAGCAATTGCCGAATCAGTTCCTGCCCGCGGCTGCCGGGGCCAATGAATCCCACCTGAATGCGATCGTTCGCCGAGAGGGTCCGCGCCGGTTGCGGCTGCGACACTTCTGCCTGGCCATAGAGAGACGAAGCGCCCGACAATTTGGCCGCCAGCATACTGAATGAAAGACCCTGGAGCAAACGTCTGCGGTTCATAGTTTTTCTTTCTCCTTTGCAATTAAAGGTTCAGTAAGGTGCGGCTCCGCAATCTCAGATGGCCAACGAATCGCTTCATATTGCGGGGTAGCTTGCTGTTCAACTTTAGCTCGTTGTTCTCGAATCACAAATGCACAATCGTGTTCGCCCAGCAACGCCGCTCTGTCTTCTGGGCCCGACACAAACAGGGCGTTCGATAACGCATCGCTGTCGGTGGCCGACTGCGAAATCACGGTAACCTGCAGCATTCCTCGCACCGGCTGTAGCGTTTGCGGATTCATGATGGCGCCATAGAACTGGCCCTCATGAACAAAGTTCTTTTCGGAAAGACTGGCCGTCGAGAGAGATGTGTCTCGAAGGATCACGGTGGATAGGGTGCCTCCTCCTGGATGCGGAGAGGGTACGCGCACCTTCCAGCCCGCTTCTCCCGGTGGCGCACCCAGAGCGAAAATAGTGCTGCTGCCGGCCGAGACCAACGCCGCGGATACACCCATCGCCCGCAGAATTCTTACGGCGCGATCGACCGCGTACCCTTTGCCAATGCCGCCTGGATCCAATTCAATGCCGGCAGCGAGGAGGCGAATCGTACGTCGCTCCGGATTCAGTCGAATCTTTTCCCAGCCGACATCCGCTCGCGCGGCGGCCAACTCGTCCAGAGACGGAAGCGCTCCGGAAGCGCCGAAAAACTTCCAGACCTTCATCAGTCTGCCCACCGAAATATCGAAGGCGCCGTGCGATCGTTCGCTCCATGCCAGACAGGTTGCAAGAAAGCGGAACGTCTCCGGATCGGTGGTCACTTCATCATCGAAAGCATGGCGATTGATCCGGGAAAGCTCGCTGTCTGGCCGGTAATTGCTCAGCAAAGCATCCACGCGATCCACTTCGTCAAAGACGGGTTTCGCCATCGTCGCAGCCTCTTCGCGCGACGGCGCATAGAGATACAAGGAGTACTCGGTTCCCATGGCCGGATGGGTCGTGCAGTAGAGTTGCGTGACCGGATTGAGAGTTGTTTCCATCAGAAATCGGCTCCGCAAGCAAAACGGCTGTGCCGGTGCGAATCGAAGCCATGGCAGAACCGGGATCGCACCGCTTCAAAAAGGTCGGGGCTCATTCGGCTGTTCTCCCTGAAAACCTTGTCGGAGAAGATGACACCGCGTAAATGGCGGCCGCACCCAGCAGGCCCGCTCCGGTAAAGATGGCCCAGGCCAGTCGATAACTGTGGTAGGTATCGAAGATTTTGCCTGCCATCCATGGAGCCATCCATTGGCCGATTGTGTATCCCATGATGATCAGTGCCAGCAGCTTTCCCAGGGATGCCAGTCCAAAACGGTCTGCCGTCACCAGCGGAATCAGCATATAGTCGGCACCCATGGAAAAACCAAACGTAACAGCGAAGGCGCACGCCGCAATCGGCTGGTGCGCCAGGTAGAGCAGCGGAATGGAAGCGCCCAGCACCAGGTAAAACAGCGCCATCGTATTCTTCTTGCGGAAGCGGTCGGCAATGTACCCCACCAGCACTCGTCCAACAAGGCTGGAGACTAACAGGGCGGAGAGGAAATCAGATGCTGTCCGAATGGAATAGCCCTGATCTCTCAAGAAAAGGATGAAGTGTTGAATCACTGCATTGACGGAGCTTAAAATTAGCGTCGCCCCAGCCAGAATCAGCCAGAAATCCGCTGTGCGAACCGCCGCCGCCACGCTGCTGGGCTCAGCCGGGCTCTCATCGGGCAATTTTGCGTCTTCCGCGTCCAACCCATCCGGCAGCAAGCCCATCTCGGAAGGGGTCGACCGCGTTACCCAGAAGCCGACCGGAAACAGAACTGCAAGCATCACACTCCCGGCAATCTCCAATGCCATTCGCCAACCAAAACTGCGAATGAGAAAGTTCGCCGCCAGTGGAGAAACAACCCCGCCCAAACCGAGCCCCAGGTAGGCATACCCCATCGCCTGACCACGCCGCAAGCGAAACCACTGCGCGATCAGGACTTGGTTGGCGATTGGACCGGCCAACGTATAGCCGACGACTTCCGCAATGCACAGTAACTCATATTGCCAGAAGTGCGTCATCCATCCCATCAGGATAAGAGGCAGCCCGATCAATCCTATTCCCGAAAGAATGACGCCGCGAGCGCCGACTCGATCGATCAACGTGCCCGCGAAAAGGCCGAAAGGAAGTCCGACGACAAGTGCGCCGAGCAAAAATCCTTGTGTCACCTGCGCGCGTGTAAATCCCAGGGACGCGACAAATGCTGGATAAAAAACAGGGAAGCCGTAGTAAATTACTCCGGTAGTGAAAAACAGGTTCAGAAACGCGGCGCCGACGATCCACCAGCCGTAGAAAAATCTGGGTGGTGGGTTGGCGGGACGGCCTGGTGCGGGCTTTATCATCACGAGTGCAGGCATACAGCAGTTGAATTCAAAGCCGCGAATCTAGCGTTCGACGGACCTGCCGCAGGCTCAGGTTTCTCCCGGCGAGGACACTCGCTTCACAAGAGACAGCTGGGTTTCAAGGTGATACTAATCTAAATTTCTTAAATGGTGGAAATATTTCTTAAATGCTTCACGACATTGCTGGGCGGTGTACGCTATGGTTCAAATAGGGCGAAGGGAACGTCGGAGACAATGCGGCTACTCATCAGAAATAGGTTCCTTGTTGCGGGTGTCTGCGCGGTTTTGCTAATGGCACCTGCGGCGCACGCCAACGATGGACTTATGGTTGTCACCGAGCGCGGACAGGTTCAGGGAACCTTAAGCAGCGACGGACAGGTGAGGGCATTTCTTGGGATTCCGTACGCTGCGCCTCCAGTGGGACCGCTGCGGTGGAAGCCGCCGCAACCTGCGGCAAAATGGTCGGGAGTTCGTTCGGCCGCCACCTTTGGCCCGCGCTGCATGCAGACCCACGTTTACCCCGACATGGTGTTTCGCGATTCCGGACCGAGCGAAGATTGCCTGACGCTCAACGTCTGGACGCCGGCAGGGAAAAATTCCGCTCCATTACCGGTGATGGTGTGGATTTATGGCGGCGGATTTGTGACGGGAGGTTCGTCGGAACCTCGGCAGGATGGCGAGCACCTGGCGCGTAAAGGCGTCATCATCGTCTCCATGAATTATCGGCTGGGAATCTTCGGATTCTTTGCGCTCCCCAGTCTCGCCGCGGAATCGCCGAAGCAGGCCGCCGGCAATTACGGGCTGATGGACCAGGCGGCTGCCCTCGAGTGGGTGCGACGCAATATCGCGGCGTTCGGTGGCGACCCGGCCAAGGTCACGATCTTTGGCGAATCCGCAGGCTCGATCTCAGTGAGCGCTCAGATGGCTTCTCCGCTTTCGAAAGGACTATTTGTGGGTGCCATCGGCGAAAGTGGTGGCGCGCTGACCGGGCCAGGATTGACATTCCTGTCGCTCGCTGCCAGCGAACAGCGTGGGCAGCAATTTGCCGAAGCCGCGTTCAAAAACAGCAGCCTCGAATATTTGCGATCCGTGAGCGCGGCCGACTTGTTGAAGGCGGCGAGTACTGTCACTCATAGTGAGGGAATATTCTGGCCCAACGTGGATGGAGAGTTTCTGCCTGAAAGCGTTCCTGCCATCTATGCCGCGGGAAATCAGGCGCGTGTTCCTTTACTGGCCGGATGGAATAAGGATGAAGGCAGCGGTGACGTGCTCGATCAACCTGAAAAGCCGACTCCCGAAAGCCTGCGCGCGATGGCTATCTCCAGATTTGGCGCAAATGCACCGGATTTTCTCCAGGTGTACTCCGCCTCCAACGATGCGGAAGCGCTGCGGGTCTCGGAGGACTTTGCGGGCGATGCTTTCATTGCCTATTCCACCTGGGAATGGTTGGAAGCGCAGGTGAAAACAGCCGACGCACCGGTGTATCGCTATCGTTTCGATCTCGGTTCGCCCGGCGATCCATTTCACCCGGCTGCAATTGGCGCGTTTCACTCCGACGATATTGAATATGTCTTCGGCACTCTGGATTCGCGGCGAGGAGCGAAGTGGAGACCGGAGGACTATAAACTGTCCGAACAGATGCAAACTTACTGGACGAATTTTGCCAAGACCGGCGATCCCAATGGTGCAGGCCTTCCGGCATGGCCTGCCTACGACTCGTCGGGAAAATGGCAGGTGATGCACTTGTCGGCGAATTCCGAGGCGCGACCCGACCAGCACCGCGGCAGGTATTTGTTTCTGCAAAAGGTCTGGGGCCCGAACGCACCCTCGGAACCACCGCCTGTGGAACCGGGTAAATGAGAAATAACGTAGTCTGAGATGACAGCAGCAGAACAATTCAAAAGTAGGCGGAAGCGTGTGTGGTTATGAAAGAAAGTACGGCCCCCAGGAAAAATAAGATTGGGCTGCGAGAGATCGCCACGGAAGCCAACGTCAGCGTGGCCACGGTATCGCGCGTGTTGAACGGGAACAATCGCGTCGATCCTGCCATCCGCGAAGTGGTGTTGGATGCGGCGGCCAAGCTGAACGTCGATCTGTCGCAGCGCAACAAGACCAAGGCGCTGGCCTTTCTGTTGAGCAATCGCGCCATGCTGCACGCCTTCCATTCCAGAATCCTGCTGGGCGCGGAAGCCTACTGCGCCGCCAACGGCTGGGACATGGTGTTTCTCTCCTTCAACTACTCCGCGAATGTTCCCTGGAAAGAACTGCATCTGCCGAAGGTAGTGCAGCGCCATGACGTGGTGCGGGCGGCGGTGCTGGCCGGAACCAACTCGGCGAACCTGCTGGAACTGCTCGATCACAAAGGAATCGCTTATTCCGTACTGGGAAACAACGTGATCGGGGAGTCGCAGAATTTGAAAGGCGACTTGGTGTACTCGGACGACGTCCAGGGCGGTCAGGAGATGACGAAATACCTGCTCAGCCTGGGTCATCGCGACATCTGGTTTGTGGGCAACGTGCGGCTGCCATGGTTTGCGCGGCACTATGAAGGCTACAGCCGCGCCATGGCGGCGGCGGGATTGCAGCCGCGGCTTAGCGGGCTGGAGTTCGACGATGAAACCGAGATGGGTTACATCAACACCAAGTCGCTGCTGGCGCGGGGTGAGCCATGTACGGCGATTCTGGCGGGCAACGACCAGACTGCGCATGGCGTTTACAAAGGGCTACGCGACAGCGGCCTGAACGTTCCTGACGACGTGAGTGTCGCCGGATGCGATGATACCGCGAGTACCTGGCTGTATCCCGGACTGACAACCACGCGCGAATTCCCGGAGCAACTGGGCCAGCAGATGGTCAAGCTGGTGCTGAGCCGCATCGCTCAGCCGAACCTGGCGCCGCGAATTATGACGATTCCGACCCAACTAATCAAACGCGAATCCTGTAAGCCGCTGGCCGCCACCAAAGCATCCCTACCCGCTGAAGTCACCGCAGGCTAAGCGTAGTTCTCCAGTCGCGACGGGCATAGGAGTCATTCTGAGCGCCGCGAAGAATCCAGAGGGTGATGGCCCATGATCCAAACCAATATTCTCTGGATTCTTCGCCACGGCGAGCTCCCTCAAAATGACTCGGATATAACATTTCGGCTTCAGGAACATTTAATCCAGTTAAGCCGCGCTCGAACTTTTCGTGCAAATAGAAAAAGCCCGCGATCAGGCGGGCTTTTGCGATTGCCGAAAATTCGTGGAGGATCTTCTGGTGGAGCTAGTCGGGATCGAACCTATTTAGCTTCAATGGAATCAGTAACTTGCTAATTCTTCAATGTCCCAGAGTGCCCAGAATGCCAAGAGTGCCAACCCGCTAGCTCAATTTAGCACAGAATTTGCGGGGTTCACTTTGCACCCTCGTCAAATTACACCTATTTGTAAACTCGGAATCGACGAGGCTCCGGCTCGGACCAGAACTATCGCAGTTCTTAGCACAGTGTGTGCCGCAGGTTACCGTTAACATGCGTCCGGTCTCAGGTTGGGGCAGAATACGGCTGCTATCCGCCCCGCAGCCATCCACGCAAGGCATTGTCAGTGTATTCACTGACCCAACCGGTCAACTCACGACGCAGGATTACACCAAAGTTGGCGAGGCACTGGATTTTGTGGGCGGACCGCAGTTCAATATCAAAGGCACCACAAAATGGTCTTTAATTGGTGAGTTCGGAGTCACAACCCCGCTTAACTCTCAGACGGTAGCACTCACGTACGCAGCGCCGCCTCCGGGTACAGTGGAGTGCTCGACTCTCACGAGCCGGTTCACAGTGAAAAATGGTTACTATCCCGGGTTGACACAAGCGCCTGCAGGTTCCAGTACTTGCTTGACGGGTGGATACACGGATATAGCGTTCTCGAATCAGGACAGGTCGAACTTTTTGATTAAGTATGCGGGCGGATTCCGGACCGTAAATACTCTCAATGCGAACTGTTCGGAGAAGGCGTCATGCACCCCGTCAAAGGGGGTTCTAGATTTGACTTTCGGCCAAGACGAGGCGGTTACTCGAGGTCTGCTGCGCCACGTCGTTTTCAAATTAGATGGTATGGTGCCGATACCAACGGGAAATGCATCATTTGTGTATCTGTTTGGTTCTGCATACATGCGGATTGCCAAAAACCAGGACTATTCACCTTTGATCCTTCAGCCTGCGACTGGCGTTACGGTGCCTTCGTCAACAGTCATAGTTCTACCTCTTCTCCAGCCGGATCGCGACTTCCATCGCTTGGGCGTTGGATTAAATGTTAACCAGATCTTCTGCAAGATGTTCAGTACCACCTGCCCGTCAAAGCCATCGAACTCACCCACAGCGACAACACCGACAACAGCGACAACACCGACGACAAAATGATTCTTAGCCACTTTGTTGGTGCTGGGCCCGGAGCCTGCGCGTGGTATATAGAGCAAATTCGACAATCGGAGCCATGTTCTCTCGCAGGATGAGGATGGGCTTGAAATCGATAAGGAAGCGAAATCGGCAACGGCTAATGCTTGCGCTAATATTTGCGAGCGCGGTGTCGCTGCGTTCTTATCCCCTGCATGCTGAGGGCATCCACGGTTGGATCAGGTGTCATCACCCACCGAGAATTGCGTCCGCTGAAGATCTGCCGTGCGTACTAAGGCGCACGTCCAATCCGCCGTTGAAGCTGCCTGCTCGAAGTGCGGGCATTCTAACAACCTACCTTGGAAAAATGCTGGGCATACAGGGCTGGCGCGATTATCATCTCCCCGCACGAGTGAAAGGAGAAGTGGTGCGAGCGGCGGGATCGACCGACTTGTTTTACACAATCGACATCAAGATTCAATCATTGGACGTTGCGCATAAGCCGGTTGAGGTGGCACCAGGAACTTCCTTCATTCGCGTGGAGGTGCTGCCGCAGGTGCGGTCCGGTGCACCACTCCCTGTCTCCCCTCATCAACCAGCTTGCATTGCTGGCAGACTTATGTGGGATGCCGATGGATTCCTGGAAATCCATCCGACTCGGGCGAGCGACATCGAAGTAAATCATTGTTAACAGGTCCACACCATCAGTTTCCCTCAAGTGAGATTTGTTTAATCAAACTCGCAATTAAATGATTTGGTTGTTTTCTTTTTATTTCCACTTTTCATGAAGGGGGGGTGAAATTTCCCCTGCCTATAGCTATCCCCCTCAAGCAAAACCGGGGGTAGTATCTTTCGGGACAAATTCGGCTAGACTATCTCGAAATCATCGGGGTCAAAAGCTCATTCCCCAAACTCTTCGCGCCGTTCTTTGGCGGCATTATCTACATCCAGAGGACAAGTCACTTTCTGCGGACGGGCAAAGGTGCAATTCATATACGCGAGGGCTGCTGATTCCCCGAGCGATTGAAGCGATAATTCCTTTTCAATTTATGGGCAAGGAAATCGAGCGAAAAGCCCAGGAAGGTGAGGACATCAGCATTGTGGAGAACGGTGGGCCGATAATGTATCAAGCCCATCGAAAGCGGAACACACACGCTGGCGACGCTGGACTTATTCTTCGTGCAAGGCGTTTCCCGCTTCGCGAAATCATGCGTGAGTCAGCTCTATCGCAGCATGCAGTCGAGCGCTTTCTGCGTGGCGAACGGGTTTTTCCGAGGACACGCGCGCGCGTCTTGAAAGCAGTGCAGAAATTGGAGCGCGCCAAATGCGCGAGATAGATCTGAGATCTCGCAGCTGCGCGCGGTGGTTGCTGGACGTTTTCACATTCCATGGGCCGGTTCGGCGGATAGGCGAGCAATCATCAATTGAAACGGGGAGCAAGGGGCAGAATTATTCCTAGTTGCCGAAAACACCGTTTCATGGGAACTTGGCCATCAGGCGTGAATTACGGCGACATACCAATTCGTTGCCAAGTTCGTGTTCCCGTGCTGTAATAGGTAATCTGTATTCGCATGAATCTACGTATCGCATAGCATCGAATTCGCCCCCTTCCTCCCCCGGAAAGTTTTGGCATTTGCTTTTCTGGTGAGGTCTTATGTATGTCTGTACGTTTTAGAGATTCCCTTGCTTCGTCACCCTTGGTTTCCGCCCCGGTTCCTCTGAGAGCGAACCTTCTATTGTTCTGGTCGGCGCTCGTACTTTCATTCTGCATACCCGTTCCAAATCTGCTGGCGCAGACGCCAACTCCGGTCACAGTGCCAACCTGGCGCTACGATCTGACGCACTCCGGAGAAAACACGCACGAGACCGCGCTGACGCCGGCCAACGTGAACGTGAATTCGTTCGGCAAACTGTTCGCGATGACAGTGGATGGCACCGTGTACGCTCAGCCTCTGTATGTGCCCGGGCTGACAATGAGCGACGGTCAGGTCCACAATGTCCTATTTGTTGCCACAGAGAATGACTCTATCTATGCCTTTGACGCGGATACCAATGGCGGCGCAAATGCGAATCCGATCTGGAAAATCAGTATGCTCGACGCTGCGCATGGAGCGGGCGCAGGAGCGACACCGGTACCCTGGCGGGACACAGGTTCATCCGATATCGCGCCCACCATCGGAATCACCGGGACACCGGCAATCAATCCTGCCACCAACACGATGTACGTGGTCGCCGCGACCAAGGAGAATGGCGCATATTTCTCCCGGCTGCACGCCATCAACATTCTTACGGGCGCCGAGGCGGCGAACAGTCCGGTGGCGATTACCGCAACGGTGGTCGGCACGGGCAACGGGAGCTCCGGGGGACTGCTGTCGTTCAGCCAAGTGTGGGAGAACCAGCGATCTGCCCTCGATTTCTATAACGGGTATGTCTATATCGACTATGCGGCGCACGGCGATTACGGCCCCTGGCATGGATGGCTGTTCGCCTATAACGCCACCACGCTGCAACAGACCGCCGCGATGTGTACTTCGCCCAATGGCTTTGGCGCTGGGGTGTGGGCGTCGGGCGCAGGCATGCCGATCGACGACGACGTGCCCGGCGGGCGAATGTTTTTTGACACTGGAAATGGCGACAACGACGCGAATCTTCCTTTGAGCCAAAGCACCGAATTGGGCGAAAGCATCGTCGATCTGAGTCTGGCAAACGGCGGACTTACGCCGACGGATTCGTTCACCACGTTCAACGCAGTTACCCTGACCGCAGGTGACGAGGACATGGGCTCGGGTGGCATCCTGATGGTGCCGGACCAGCAAGGAGATCACCCGCACATTCTGGTGCAGGCCGGCAAGGAGGGCCGCATCGTGGTGCTGGACCGCGATAACCTGGGCGGCTATGCTTCGGAAGCCACATCCAACACCAACGCGCTGCAGGATATTATGGGCGAGATTGGCGGGTGTTGGTGTACGCCCGCGTACTGGAACTCGAAAATCTACATCTGGCCAATGAAGGATACGGCCAAGGTCTTCGATCTGAACAATGGCGTGTTAACCGGCGGGCCCTCGAGCGAGTCGACCATCACTTCAGCCAACCCCAGCCCGTCCTTTTCCATCTCGTCGAACGGCGACCAGCAAGGCATCGCTTGGGCGGTGCGTTCGGACCAGTTCAGCACGCATGGAGCGCTCGTTCTCTATGCGTGGGATGCGAACGACCTTACCAACACGATTTACGAGAGCGACGCCAACGCGAGTCGCGATGCCGGCGGCCCTGCCGCCAGGTATTCCATTCCGATGGTGACGAATGGCAAAGTGTACGTGGCTGCCGATGGAGAAGTGGACGTGTATGGGTTGCTCGCCCCAGAGCAGAATGCAGCCGCGCCGCTGATCAGCCCGAATGGCGGAACATTTTCGAGCGCACAGAATGTCACGCTTTCCAGCACCACCGCGTCCGCGGAAACTTCTACTACACGCTGAACGGATCGACGCCAACGTCGACTTCGACGCTCTATACGGGCCCCATCACGATTAGCACGAACACTACGGTGAAAGCGATTGCCAGCGCGACCGGATACATCCAGAGCGGGGTCACCAGCGCTACCTTCACCTTCGGGACGAGTCGATCCTGCAGCGCGCCCAGCTCACCCGGGGTTAACCTCTGTTCCCCCGCCAACGGTTCTACGGTCAGCTCGCCTGTTCAGGTGACTGCGAACTCGACCGTTGCCGGGACTATCGCCACCACGCAACTATGGGTGGATGGGGTAAAGAAGTACAGCACCGCCGGCGCTGGACTCAACACTGCCATCAGCGTGGCTGCCGGCAGCCATCGATTCGCCGTAATCGCCCTCAATAAGGCGGGTCAAAAGTGGGAGAGCGCAGTGAACGCGACCATCTCCAATGGTGGGGCTTGCAGCGCGCCCAGTTCGCCCGGGGTGAACCTTTGTCTCCCCGCCCCGGGTTCTTCAGTCACGTCTCCAGTGCAGGTTGCGGCTGCCTCGAAAATCACTGGGACGATCGTGAGCACGCAATTGTGGGTGGACGGAGTGAAGAAGTACAGCGCGCCTTTCAGCACCACGCTGACCACTTCCCTCAGCTTGCCTGCCGGCACTCACCGCTTCGCCGTCCTCGCCGTCAACACCTCTGGCCAAAAGTGGGAAAGTGTCGTGAACGCAACCGTGAAGTAGGGACTGCAATCCGCCACGTCCGCCCTCGACCCCAGCTTAGGACTGAGGCAGATTGTCCAACAATACCGTTTTGCAGGAACCAAACATGCGAGAAGCGTACTTCCTGACAAGTCAGCTTTTCGGCAACTTCGACTGTCGGTTCCAGGGAACGCACTCATCGAGCTCCACCGTCACCGACTGCCACGAAAATCAGTCCCGCTCAGCCCAGCACATCTTTCCGACCATAAATCCGAGCAGCGTCAAATCCAATCACAATATTTTGTTTTATTCATGCACATAAAATATTCACGAGCTGGGGTGTAGCCGAATTTGTCCCGAAAGATACTACCCCCTCAAGCAAAACCGGGGTTAGGAGATAGGGGCCGGGAAAAGTGCACCCCCAATTCATACAAAAAAAATAATCCAAAAAATAATTCATTCAGATTGGGTGTTCAATTTGCGGTGACTGATTCCTGATGGCAGTTGGGAAAATGGTGGATGTCGATGAGTGCGTTGGCGTGGAATCGACAATCGAAGTTGCCGAAAACGCGACTTCGCGGGAGTAAGCCAGATGGTCGACTTTGGGCGATGTTTCGCCTTCCATGACATCACCTCTTGTTCGCACGGATTAATTCCACTCAACCGGTTAACATACCGACAGGAAGAGCCATTACAAGTCATATTTCATTGGAGACACGATGAAAACGATCATCCTTGTTGCCCTAATACTTCCTTCGACCTTCGTGTGGGCAAAGACCAGCGCAGCCGACTAATCCAGTCGATGTCCATGTCAGCGCTGATCACATCTTGAGCGATTGTGGGGGCAGCAATTGTTTTTACACTCTCGAAGTATTGGAAACGACAATCGACGGAAAGAAGTACGAATTGCAAGAGACTGCCCCAAAAAAATGACTTGTTGCCGCTGGGTGATTACAGAGCAAGACCGATCCAGAGCAAGCACCCAAAGGGATTGGATGTTTACGAACTGTTGTTGCCTGATGGCACAACGCAACAATTTACCGTTGTCGGACAGCAGGAGTAAACAACGCCAGCTTTTTGGCGGTCACAACGACAACGACATCTTTGATGCGTCCCTTTTCCAACACCGTGAGCTTCCCGGGAAAACGGCGTTTTCGGCAACTAGGAATAATTGTGCCCTCTCAACCCAATGTTGAAGGGGGCACTTACTACAGGCCGACTTCTCGTTACTTGAGAATACCGCGGGCGAGTCGATGACAGTTCGCCAGCGGCATGTAATCCAATCGGGAGAGTGAACCTCCAAGCTGTTCTAATCGGCTAGCTATCGCAGGATCTTGTGCCAAACCATTCGCACCGAAACCCAAAATTTCAAACCGTATTCCTGACTGTTTGAATGCTGGCTTGAGAAAGGACGACGAGTCCTTACATTGGTGACTTCGAGATCGGTTACTAAATTTTATTAAATTATTGTGGCAAACATTCGACCCTGTCTGTATCTTGGATTACCAGAATCCTAGTCTAAGAAATTACAAAATGCTTTGAAGGCGGGTCGGTCGGTGAATGTAGGCTGGTGGCGCAAATCCCTGTTTCATCTTGTTATTTTCTGCTTGGTGGTCAACATACCTGTTCTGGTCAGCGGTTGCGGAGGCGGCGGCTCCGGTTCGGGTGGTTCAGGCGGCTCGGGCGGCTCTGGAGGCGGGGGAACCACGCCAACACCGGCTGTCACATCGATTAGCCCAACGAGCATCACCGCCGGTTCCAACGCGGTCACCCTGACAGTTAATGGCTCAGGGTTTACTTCGACAAGCGTGGTAGAGGTAAACGGAGTCGCGGAACCCACCACCTACAGCAGCGCATCCACGCTGACCGCAACCGTCCCGAACAGCCAGATCGCCAATGGTGCCGAGCTCGCCGTCACAGTGGTGAACGGAGCCATCAGCAGTTCCGGCACGCCTCTCAACCTGGAGGTTGACAATCCCGCTCCAACAATTACATCGATCTCTCCCGCCGGGGAAACCGTGGGAACGTTGTCGGCTCAAGTCGTTGTAACGGGGACTGGATTTACTGCTTCGACCGTGATTAATATAGGTAACGCGGCGCGGACGACTACGTTCACCAGCGCAACTCAAGTGGGCGTTACGCTGCAAGCGGCCGATCTAGCAGGGGTTGGCACCCTTTCTCTTACAGCCGTGAACCCGACTCCGGGCGGAGGCACCTCCACAGCCGTTACCCTGGGTGTGGTCCCCCCGACCACCGGGTCACCGCAGATTTCTTCGATTTCGCCCAGCACCATCTATACCGATTCTCCGGACACGACCCTC
Organism: uncultured Acidobacteriota bacterium; assembly: GCA_963817855.1. Classification (GTDB taxonomy): domain Bacteria; phylum Acidobacteriota; class Terriglobia; order Terriglobales; family Acidobacteriaceae; genus JAKAAZ01. The sequence continues at coordinate 2,087,360 of CAWFQA010000001.1, forward strand.
GCGGTCAGCGGAGCTAATTTCTCCGGAAACTCTGTGGTCGAGTGGAACGGCGCCCCCCTTCAGACCACCGTTGCCGCTGGATATTACGTCGAACTGATTGCGACAATCCCGGCTGCCGACCTGACCTTTGCGGGGACCGATTCAGTCACCGTTGAAACGCCGGGTACGCCTCCGCTCATTTCGAATGCGGTAAGTGCGACCATAGTTAATCCGCCGGTTCCTGTGCTAACGAGCATTTCGCCGAACGCCTCAGCGATCGGCACAGCGACGCAGGTAATCCTGCAGGGAACTGGCTTTGCGCCCAGCACCACCGTCGCCGTTAATGGGGCTGTCGTGCCGTCAACCTACAGTAGTTCGACCTCGATCACGGCAACTCTACCTGCCTCCAGCACCGCCTTTCCTGGCAATCTCAGCCTCACGGTTACAACACCGGCACCCGGCGGAGGAACCAGCTCAGCGCAAACGTTTACGGTATACCTTCCAATTACGGCGAATGATATTGTGTTCAATCCCACGGATGGACTGATATACGCCTCGGTGCCCGTGACATCTGCCGGAGCATCGGGCAATTCGGTGGAGAGTATCGATCCCACCACCGGCAATGTGATTCGCCAGATCTGGGTGGGAAGCAATCCGAACAAACTGGCACTCTCGTCGGACGGCACGCAGCTGTTCGTTGGCCTCGATGGTGCAGCCAGTGTCGCCCAAGTGAATCTGACGCAGGGCAAGGTTGTGAATCAGTTCTCCCTCGGCGGTGGACAAGGAGTCTACAACCCACCGATGACAGCTCTCTATCTGGCTGCGGTGCCGGGATCGCCGAATTCCGTGGCGGTGGCCACTGCGGCGGGTCCCATTGGAAGCGGAACCGGGATCGCCATTTACGACTCTGGAGTTGCTCGCGCAAACGCGTGGTCTACGGGGGAGGGGCCGATGAGCTTCGGCTCCTCGGCTTCGATCCTCTACGTGCTCGCGGGCTCGACGCTTGAACAGTTGGCGGTCGGCTCCGCCGGCATCACGGGAACCACCGCGCTGGCGACTATCAACCAAGTGGTCAACTGGATGCAGTACGACAACGGTCGCCTATACCTCTCCTCGGGACAAATCGTGAATGCAACCAACGGGACACTTCTGGGCACCGTCTATAACGGCAGCACGGCAGCCTCGGGACCTATTGTTTCGGATTCCGGCCTGGGCCGCGCATTTGTCGGAGTGTCTTCGTTCGGTAACAACAGCAGCAGCGTGTTGGCGTTCGACGAATCTTCCTTCAATCTGGCGGGAAGTATCGTAGTCAATGGCGCAGGTGAGGGCGGGTATGGGGTAACTTTCGAGAAGATCGTCCGCTGGGGACAGAATGGAATCGTGCTGAATGCCAGCCCCGGTCCGTTCACCTCGCAGTCCCAGTTGTTCATCTTCCAAACGCCCTTGGTGAAGGATTTATCGTCTGCTCCAGCCGACCTTTCCGTCACCTTGAACACACCGGCCACGGCGAGTACAGGGACGTCATTCTCCCCGTTGGCCACGGTCAAGAACCTCGGTCCGAATGCCTCGGAAAACGCAACCATGTCGATCACTGTGGATCCCTCCCTGATCATCGGCACTATCCATACCAGTGCGGGGTCATGTGGCACCGGCACGACATTCACCTGCGATTTTGGCACTCTCGCCAGTGGTGCCAGCGCAACCGTTACCGTGACCGCTACCCCTGGCCAGGCTGGAACCTTCGCGACCAAGGCTTCGGTTACATCAGTCAGCTACGATCCTGCACAGGGGAACAATCAATCCACTAGCAACACCTCTGTGATCGGCGGCGTGTATGGCGCTGTGCCGGTTATTTCTGTTATTTCGCCAAATCTTGTGCAGGCTGGTTCGAGCGACTTCACCATGACCGTCTCTGGAACCGGGTTTAATGCCGAATCCATTGTGAACCTGGGCAGCACCCCACTGGCGACCACCTTCGTAAGCACAGCCCAACTCACCGCAACCGTCCCGGCTGCTGAAATTGCAAACTACGGGTGGGCGGGTATCACGGTTTCGAATCCGTCCCCCGGAGGCGGCACTTCGCGGGTCGCGCCTCTAACGATCTACGATCTGGTGAACGTGCCGGCAAGCGGACTGCTCTTCGATCCGTATGGGCAATCGCTGTATGCGACTGTGCCGAGCACGTCCACGACACTCACCGGCGATTCAGTCGTTAGGATCAATCCCGTGACTGGCGCAGTCGGTACTCCAGTCGCCGTCGGCAGCCAGCCAACCGTAATGGCGGAGACCACAGACGGCGATGATCTGTATATCGGTTTGAGCGGTGCCAACAGCGTAGCGCAATTCAACCTACTGAACCAGAGCGAAACTGCGACCATACCGCTAGCCATCACTCAAGGCGGCACATCCTCCAGCGTCTCCGCCACGTATCTGGCTACCATGCCGGGCAGTGATAATACGCTGGCCATCGGCACCACGAATATCTGGGGAAATTTCGGGATTTTCGACGTCAGCGGCAGTACCGGCACCTTCCGGGGCAACTTGTCCGGAATATACAACGGCATAAATCCGATCTTCGCCGACGCCTCGCATTTGTATGCCTATGACAGTCAGACGTCGGGCGCGGAGTTCTACCGATACAGTGTGAACTCCAACGGGCTAACCGAAATTGACGGGACGACACTCGAGGGATTGGGGGGTTTCCAGGGGAAAATCCAACTGGCGAATGGGCTGGTCTACGGAGTTGGTGGCGGCATCGTCAATCCGTCGACCACTCCGCCATCGCAAGTGGCAACCCTACGGCTGATCGACTTCTACAATTCTGGCTCGACGCCCGAGGGTGCGGGCCTCGCTACCGACCCATCGCTCGGCAAGGAGTTCCTCATGTTGAACAACTTGGCTGGAACCTCTGCCTTTGGGCTGACGCGTTACGATTTAACGACCTATCTGCCGGAAGCCGTTGTGCAATTACCGTCTGGCTTCTCGTCAATTACTTCCGGCTGGAATGTATTGCGCTGGGGACAGGACGGAATTGCGCTGTTGACGTCAACACTTGATGCAGTGACGAATCAAACCACAAGCTCGCTCGTCCTGCTGCGCGGACCCTTTGTGGTTCCGCAGGAACTCGCGATAGCTACGGCGCCGAGCCTCACGGGAAGCTCAATCACAACGATTGCCCATGGCAGTGGTAACACCATGTTCACCCTGGCAGGCACAAATTTTCTTCCTGGCGTGGCCGTGACATGGAAAGGAAGTTACCGGACGACGACCATCATGGACGCAACGCATGTGACCGTCGCGATTCCGGCGAGCGATGTAACAAGCGCGGGTTCAGGATCGTTGGTCGCAACAAACCCCGGTTCTCCTGGATCAAACGCGCTGACCATTACGATCAACTGACTTTGTGTCGGCTGCCATTCATCGCGTGGTGTCGCCATTTGAAGCCGGCTTCAACCCAGTGATCGGCGGACGCTCCGGCGAAAACGAACGGCTCGTCATCCTTCATGCCAATGGACTTGGCTCTGAGCGGCGTTTCTTCACTCGTCGCACGATTTAGTCGGGGATTCAGTGCGCGGGCTGACTTGGATACTGAGCTGATCATGTTCCGAAGGGAGTGCTAGGCAACTCGGAAGCAATCCCACGTTGACGCTTCGTAGTTCCCTATAAACGGGGTTTTGAACAAACTTCATGTCGCTGGGGCGGATGATGGAGCGGCGGTGAGGAGACCGCTGCCATGCGACAAAAAGAAAAGGTTATCCCACACTAACAACCCCCATCAGCAGAATTCTTAGAATGTGGTGATTACCAAGATCGACCACCCATGCAAGCTCTCACTTTCGATTCATCCCAGCAAGCTCGGCAAGCGCAAGCCAATGCCTCGGATGCGGAATTCTTCCCTTGCGAATGTGGCTCGCGTAGCAGAACGAAACATCCATGAGTTTTGCTATAACGGCGCTAGATGTCGAGGCGAGAACCGGCAGAATCTTTTCCGTATAGTTGCGCTTCGTAAGCCACGCGGGCTGATCTGAAGGTTTCCAATCCCACGCTGCTTGTGTATTGAGTGTTTGAGTCGCTTTTCGTTTGGCGTTGGCCTCGGGCCGCTGGGCTGCCACGCGCCCCAGAATCGCAGCTTTGGTTATACGTTCACGGTTGATCGCCCTCGAACATTGACTGCAATTGGTGTGCGGTTCTTCGAGTTGCTTTCCACACCCTCGACAAACCTTCTCGAACTTGAATTTTGGTCTTCTCTCAGCAAATGGAACTTCGCCCCTCGCCTCTCGCTTTTTGCTTTGCGTTAGGCTGGCTGGGGGATAAGGTTGGCGAGTGCGCGTGGAATTGAATATCTCTCATGCGGACCACTCAGCTATCGGTGCAATTAAATGCGCCCAGGTCGGAGCAGTCTGCGAAAGCTTCGATGCAAATGGAGCCATCAATCGGCAATTGCCATCCCGTTGCTGGAAGAATGAATCACGCAGCAATGGATCAACACACCTCGCTTTGCACAGATAGAGGCCGTTACCATATCCTAACCGTATAGGAGTCGTTATGTGGACCTACTATCAGAGTACGGGTGCGCTCAATGATGCAGCCGGACAGAATGTCGCGACTGGATATAGCGGTGCTCCGGGTGCAGTTGATGATCCCGCGAAACAAGACGAGTCGTGCATCGGTCCTATTCCACGTGGTTTGTACACGCTGGGCGAGCCCTTCAGTTCGTCGACCCACGGGCCGTATGCGATGCCCTTGATTCCAGATCCAGCAAATGAGATGTGTGGCCGAAGCGGATTCCTGATGCACGGGGATTCACTTGAGCATCCGGGATGCGCATCGGAGGGATGCATCATTATGTCTCGGCCTACACGGGAGCAGGTCTGGGAATCCGGCGATCATGTACTGACAGTTGTCGAGTAAAGAGCGTCACCGATCGCCCGGCAGAGAGCACTTGCGAGCGGGGGGTAAATTCGGCATTCCCCGCTTGAGGGGGCATAACCTATTGGGGACGCAACAGCGTGATGTGAGCCATCATATTCGGCAGCGGCTGGCCAACTCCACGATGGCCCGGGTGAGTCGATCCTCGTCTTCGCGCTGTGTCAGCTGATAGCGTTGCGTACCGCGTGGCTGCTTCACCAGCCGGCACGCTCTGCGCTCACTCAAGCCCTGTTCCTGAGCATGATCCACCGCACAACGCCGTCGTTCAGGGCTTAGAAGTTTCCCGAGGCGATGTCCTTCAACACCAGCTTCTCCAGGCTCAACTCCGAGACCAGTCGCTTCAGCTTGGCGTTCTCCTGCTCCAGATCCTTCAGCCGACGAGCCTGATCCACCTTCAACCCGCCATACTCCTTGCGCCACCGGTAGTAGGTCTGCTCCACGATCTCCGCTTCCTTGCATGCTTGCGGCAACGTCTTCCCGTTCGCTACTCCAACCTCAACCTGCCGCAGCAGGTTCACTATCTGCTCCGCCGTATGCTTCTTCCCTCGTGCCATTTCCAGCTCCTCTTGTTCCAGTTTGTCTCTTCTTCACTGGTTCAAAAAATGCCGGGCACTCCAAAGCGCGCTTCTACTATACAGTTCCAACTCTTCAAGTTCTTCTCTTTCCAAAGCGTGACTGACTACTTTTCTAACGGCTACACCGAGCTCGGGAAAGACGGAACCATTCGCGTCTTTCGCGACATAGGCCAGGAGGCGCAGACAACAACAAAACAATCGCTCAAACAGTTCCGCATCTATTTCGAGGCGTCAGCATCTCAGGGGGCCCCCGGCACAGTTACGCAGGGCGCGGTCGATCTGTGTATTGAGCTTTCCGAAAAGGGCGGTTCGAGCTACGCTACGGCGATGGCTAATGTCATCGGATTCTTGCCTGGGAGTGCCGCTGTGAATTCGGCTCAGGAAAGTATGGTCTCCATTGCGATCAGGTAGTCGGAGTCAAGATCGTAGCGGGAACGACAAGTCTTCGGCGAAGCAAGCTCCCCCTTAGACCGCGTCGGCTCGTGCGGTCTGGTTTATTTCGCTTAGTGAACGCAAGCCTACTTATCGTTACCAATCGGTTCTCGATGAGTGCACTGGCGATAATGCGTCAAATGAAGCGAAATTCCGGGAACTTCGGCCCTATTCCGTCCGCAAGGCCTGCATCGGATCAAGACGCGAAGCGCGCCAGGCGGGAAAGATGCAGGCAAACAAAGCGATTAAAAGGAGAGTGAGAATCACGGTTCCAATCACAGCCGGATCAGTCGGCTTGGTTCCGTAAAGCATCGACCGGATAAGCTGCGTTGCGCCTGCGCTACCTATGAGGCCGAGAATCAGCCCGAGGAGCGCCGGCCGAAGCCCGTCGAATAGGATAAGACTCAATATTTGCTCCCGTTGCGCGCCGAGGGCGATGCGGATGCCGATTTCCGACACTCGCTGCGTGACCAAGTAGGAAAGCACTCCATACAGGCCTACTGCGGCTAGGAGAAGTGACAGGCCGGCGAAGGCCAGTACCAGATTTGCCGCGAAACCCTGAGTGGCCGTGGACTTGCCGAGAATCTGATCCATGGTCAACACATTGTAGACAGGCAGCTCCGGTTCGAGCGCCGAAATCTGCTGCTGGATCGGTGTCGACATGGCCAGTGGATCGACGGAGGTCCAGGCCACGATGGTCGCCTCGCTGGTGTAGTCTGGAATGCCGGAGAGGATCGGAAAGTACATGGTGGCCTCGACTGGCTTGGTAACGTCGTAGATCGTGTCGCCAACTTCGCCGATGATCTCGTAGATTTCTCCAATGTCATCCCAGTCGACGCGGACATGTTTGCCAATGGGGTTGTCGCCCGAGAAAAACTGATCTACGAATTGCTTGCTGACAACGATGTAATGGTCGTTGGCGAGGCGCTCGTGTTCCGTGAAGACCCGGCCGCGCAGGAGTGGAATCTGCATAACGCTGAAGTATTGCGGGTCGGCGGTAAGGGTCGTGGCGTCGTACTGAATGGCGTAACTGGGTGCGGGTTTTTCGAGGATCGTGAAAACTCTGCCGCCTTGAGGCCCTGATCCAGGCGCAGCGGACACGAGCGCCGCGCCGCGCACGCCGGGCAGGCGGCGCACGCGCTCAAGCAGCGACTGATGGAAGAGCATCACCTTTTCGCGTGTGTCGTATTGGATTTCCGGCAGGCCAAACTTCATGGTGATTACGTGATCGATGCGGCAGCCCAGATCTGCCATGCGCAGGTGCAGAAAGCTCTTGAAAAGCAGCCCGGCCGAGACCAGCAGCATGACCGTGAGCGCTATCTCGACTGTGAGCATCGTCTTGCGCAACCGTGCTCGCGAGGCGCTGCCGCTGGCTGATCGTGAAGATTCCTGTAACGCTGAGAGCAACCCTTTGCCTGTAGAAGATATCGCCGGCACAAGACCTGCCAGTAGTCCAGTCGCCACTACCAGACCGGCAGCAAAAGTGAGAACCCATCCATCGACGTGGACGGAGTCAGCACGAGGCAGATTGCTCCAGTGCGCCGCGAGCCATTGTGTTGAAGCGAGCGACAGCAGCAGGCCGAGTCCGCCGCCGGCCACGCAGATCAGCAGGCTTTCCGTCATCTGCTCGCGAATTAAAGCAAGCCGGCTGCCGCCCAGTGATCCACGGATGGCAATCTCCTTGCGACGCGATGCAGCCCGCGCTACCAGCAGGTTCGAAAGATTGAGGCAGGCGATCAACAGCATGCAGCCAACCGCGCACAGCAGTACCAGCAGCTGAGTTCGCACACCCTTCACCAGGTCGTCGATCATCGGCCGCGACCAGACATCTTCAGCGACGGGCCTGGTGGCATAAGCGAGATGTATCCGGTACTGCACCGCGCTTATCTCGTGCGTCGCCGCTTCTACGCTTATATCCGGCTTCAGCCGCGCAACCACCTCGCTCTGGTGGCCCGCGTGCATGGAGTAGTCACCCTCCGAAAAAGTCTGCGCGTAGGGCACCCAGTATTGGACCCGCGCATCCGGATAGGTAAACCAGTTGGGTAGTACGCCAACGACAGTAGTCGGGATCGTGTCCAGATGAATCTGTTTGCCGATGATCGAAGAATCTCCGGCAAAGCGGCGCTGAAAGAGACTCCAGGTAAGCAGGACTACTGGCTCGCCTTTCGGCTCATCTTCCGCTTCAGTGAAGAGGCGGCCGAAGGCGGGCGTTACGCCGAGGAGTGGAAAGAGATTTGCCGAGGCGCCTTCGCTCTGAACGACTTCTGACAGTTCGGAATGCACACCGGAGAGGATGCCTCCGTAGCTGCGCATCGCCGCCATGTCTTCAAAGCCGTGGGTCTGGCTGCGCCACTCGCGATAGTCGCCTGGCGCAACCGCATTGAATCCATCGCCGCTTTTATTGTGGCGATAATGCTCATAGAGCATTACCAGTTTGCCGGAATCGCGAAACGGCAGCGGCCGCAACAGCACGGCACGCACCATGGTGAAGAGCGATGTAGTCGCGCCGATGCCCAACGCCATCACCAGCACGGAGACGATAGCAAACTCGGGCGAACGCAGTAGCGTGTGCGTGCCGTACTTCATGTCGCGGACCAGCCGCTCCAGCCAGATCCGGCTCCAGGCGGCGCGCGTCTGCTCGCGAATCAGCGCCGTGTTGCCGAAGGCGCGCCGTGCTGCAGAACGAGCTTCTTCTGCGGACAGCCCACGCTCCCGCTGCTCTTCCTCTTCCAATTCCAGATCGGAAAGAAGCTCCCGCTCAAGGTCGGCATCCCGTTTCGCAGTTCCTTTCCAGATCTGCCACCATCGCATCTCAGCTCTCCTCAGCGGCAGGCCACATCACGCGTGCCACAGCTTCCGCCATCTGCTTCCATTGCGATTCTTCGACCATAAGCTGTTTTCTTCCGATTTCCGTAAGCCGGTAATACTTGAACTCCCTGTTGCGATCCGGAGCCATCTCCCATTTCGACGTGACCCAGCCTCTCGCCTCAAGGCGATGTAAGGCAGGATAGAGAGAGCCATGCTGCATCTGCAGGAAATCGTTCGTGGTCCGCTGAATATGTTTGCCAATCTGATGGCCGTGTGCCGGCCGATAAAGAAGCGTTCGCAAGACAAGCATGTCCAGCGTTCCCTGCAGCAAATTCGCTCGTTGTTTTATCTGCTTTTTTGCCATGGAAGACGTTCGACCCTCAATAATGATCGATGGTAGACATTCGACTATCGGTTGTCAAGAGCGCAAAGTCGATTCGATCGTCGAATAGTGACTTCAGGCCGAGTCACTCATCGAATCAAGCTTCCCCGACCGCGATCGGTGCTGTTGGAATAAAGATCAAAAACGCGCGGTTCTGGATCACGGCTGCTACCTGGAGTGGTCGCGTGAGGCGACGACTTAGAGGGTGTAGTGGCGGACGCGGGGGCATGTCGTTCAGATAGTCGGTGTCGAAGTCGTGGCGGCCGCGACGTCATCGCCGGCGAATTAGGCCCACGCGAAGCTCGTCGAAGGTCGGTTATCCTTCGCTTAGTAAACACTGAAGAACTTTCTGAGACGTTCGTGACGTCAAAGTAGGCGCTACCCTTTGGTCGTGGCGATCCGCCAGTGCATAGAGCGCCACCCGATATATTTTGGAGCCCACCCTCTCGCATCAAATCTGTTTATGGAACCTAAGCTCACCGACATGTCGACCTGGACTGGACAAACCGGAAAGGATGGTTTGCGTTCATTCACCGATGAAGACGGCAACTTTTGGCTTGAGCAGAATCCGACCAAGAGTTCCAAGTGGGCGAATCTCGCCAGAAAAGGACATGACGTTGCATGGGAGTTCGGTGCTAACCGCCGCTATACAGGTCGCATGCTGGTCGATGGTGAGATACTCACGCCGTCAGATGCTACGAAGACGTTCTTGACAGCCGGGTCGAAGACTTCGTCGGAATAACGGCTCCATAGTCTATCCGCGATAGATCAGTAGGGAATGCCATCGGGTGCTAATGCTCTAATCACCGGTGGGCTATGAGTGGTTGACTGGTGGCTTTATCGCTCAAGTGGGTACAGGTGTCGAGATCGTAACAGCGGACGTGGGGCTCCATTTCGATCAGGTAGTCGGAGTCGAAGTCGTAGCGGGCGCGAAGTCGTCGCCGACGAAGCAGGCTCACGTGAACCGCGTCGCGTCCTCCGGTCGGACTCATTTCGTTTAGTAAACACTAGCCGACTTTCTATGAGCAGGTCACTGGTCTCAAGGTTTGTTTTTTGCTTTTTCATTCATAGGGCTTTTGCTCTTGTTATTGCTCTTGGTTTCGTTGCTCTCCACCGTGTTTCTATTCGCACTCTGGATGAGCTGTCTTGAAGCAAGCTCGGTGCCGGTTGGGGTTCGAGAGGAGAGTCGACGCTGCCATTTATCGGTCGGCCTCGAAGGCCGAAGTCGGCTCGCAGTCATCGGAACACGGTGTCGTCGCAACGGGTAAACATGTTGATCTCTCAGGCTGCTTGTTCGTAGAACGGCATGTATAGCTCTTGGGTGCTCCAGAGGTGATGAAGCAACACGGCCAACTTGCGCGCTACGGCAACGACGGCCTTACTCTTCGCTTGCTTACCACCTCGGGCGGCCAAGTGCAGACCCACTGTCGAAGCGCAGAATCTCGTCCGTGCGCTCGGAGGATATGGTTGGAGCACTCGATCAGCAGACTTCGGAGGTATGCGTTGCCGGCATGGGTGATGCCAAGCTGAGGATCATGGTCTCCGGACTGACTTCGACGAGGTCGCAGGCCAAGATAGCAACCGACATCACGGCTTCGCCCAAACCGTTCCTTGCTGCCGAGCGTCAGCACGAAGGTCAGTGCGGTGAGGTGGCCGACGCCGTGGACCTTCAGCAGAGCTTGCGTCTCCGGATACTCGGTCTGGCCGAGTTGCTGGATCTGCCGATCATACTGCTTGATCTTCAGCGTCATGTCCGCGATCTGCTGGAGCACGGGACCGAGCGCCTGTGCCAGTCCAGGCGGCATAACGGCGAGGCTGCGCTGAGCGAAGCAGGTTGTGGCGGAGGCGGGCATTCGGTAGCCGCAGGACTTCGTCAGACCACGAATGGCGTTCACCGCAGCAGTGCGCAGTCGCACCAGCAGAGCTCGCGCACGAACTAGAGTGAGAGCCTCTTGCTGCTGGACGGTGCGGTGGGCGATCGGCCGGAGGATGTTCGGATCAAGCCGAGCATAACGCGCCAGCTTCTCAGCATCGACCTGATCGCTCTTCCGGTCGCTGTGCGAAATCGCCCATAACTCGCGGACGTTCGCCACGATGACTTCGTGTCCTAGTTCCTGCAGCTGTGCGCTGATCCAGATCGAGTGTGTCCCGGCCTCCATCGCGACCCGCGCTGGAGCCACGTCGGTGAACCACTTCTCGATCGCCTTCGGGGTGGTTCTGAAGCGGCCACGGTCTACCACTTCTCCATCCTGGTTGAGGGTGCAGTAATGGCTCCAGACATCGCCTAGATCGATCCCGATCGTGATCTCGACCTTGGCCTGTCTGCGTGGGACTTCGGCGATGAGGTGCTGCGATGGCTTCTTCATGGGAACAGTCTGCTCCTCCTTCGGAGGACCTGCTCATCCCATTTATCATTATCAGTTCAGCACCAATCTAGTATCCGAACGCTGAGTTGATACCCAAGAACTTGGCACGTGATGCCGCCATATCACCGGTCTGCTCCTGGCTCGTCAAACGTCATGTTCATGGTGCGGGAATGAAGAGGAACGAGGCCGGCGACCCAACATCGATCTTCTGCTTGGTGGGAGTGAGCTTGCCGTCTTTGCCGATCGCAAACTCCACGACCGTATTTGAAACTCCATTCCCCGCCAGCAGGTACTTCCCGTTGGGGTCGATCGCGAAACTCCGCACTTCCTTGCCGCCCGTCGGCTGCACCTGGATCTGCTTCGTGATTCCGCTCTTCCTGTTGACCTTAAAAACGGTAATATAGCCGTCAGCCAGGCCCGAATTACCCTCGGGGCCCTGATTGGACGTGTACAGATACCGCCCCGAAGGAGCCATCCGTATCTCAGACCCCTGATCTCCTGGAGTCGGATGAGGCGGCAGAATCGAGCTGGTCTGAATGGGAGTGAGGATGCCCTTGGCCCCATCGTAGGAGAACGTCACCACAGCCGCTCCCATCTCGCACACTGCATAAGCAAACTTGCCACGCGTACCAAAGGTAAAGTGCCGCGGCCCCAGTCCCGGCTTCACCTTGACGTAGGCCTGGTCGTTGGGCGTGATGGTCTGCTTCGCTGCATCGATCTTGTAGATGAAGATCTTGTCGAGCCCCAGGTCGGGTGCGAACACGTAGCGGTTGTCGGGTGAGACGACGACGGAATGGGGGTGCGGCCTCGTCTGTCGCGCCGGATTGACGCTCGACCCCGTGTGCTGGTCCATCGACGTCATGGCGCCAATGCTGCCGTCGTCCTTAATGGCAAACGACGAAACGGAGCCGCTTCCATAATTCGCTGAAAATAGGATTTTGCCGGTCTGATCCAGGCTGATGTGTGCGGTGCCCCGCGCGGGCACGCTGTTCAGATATGTCAGCGCGCCGGTCTTGGACTCGATGGAGAAGCCGCTGATCGATCCGCCCTGCAGATCGGCATGGTTCGGTGCGCTGGCCGGCGCCCCGATCGTATAAAGATAGCGGTGCTCGGGGTCGGTGGCGAGCCACGATTCGCCTTTCACCGGAGCTGCCAGTCCCAGCGACGTCAGAGTACCCGTCTTCTCGTCAAAGCGGTACTGATTGATTCCCCCGCCTCCCACATAGACGAAGTAGCTGCGGGCAGTTTGTGGGTCCGGTGGATGCGCGTTCTGTTGTCCCATTGCCACGGTCGCGACGAACGCCGTCGCCATGATGCCCGACGCAACTCGAACGCACGCCTTCGAGAGGCTACAGCTTGCAACACCCATCTCTCCTCCAGTCGCCGCGCAGGTGCCGGCACGGCCTCTCTGAAGCGTATCAGTCCGCTCTGCGGTTTCGCATTCGGATACTTAACATTGCCGCCTTAGTCCTGTGAAACACGCTTCTCGTCATCAGACAGTGATTTCCGATAAGCCGACTCGCCGGGACTCACCGAGGTGGCATAGCGCTTGAACTTCAGCCAGAAACTGTAATAGCATTTGGACAGCGTGAAGGACGCATCCGGTTCGCGGACAGGGTAGAAGCCCACCTTTGCTGTTCACAATTTAGCGAAACTTCCTTCTGCCTGCGAAGCGGACACCGGGCGCTTACCGAAAGGAGTTCGCATTTCCGAACAACGTCCCTCCGCGTCTCATCTTCCATCGAAGCCAAACCTTCGCCACCTTAAGGACCAAGCAAAAGATCGCTTGGCAAACGGTGATGCACCGTCTCTAGCGATGGCGCTCTTTCAAGTCGCCCGAGATTATGGTTCCCAAGTTGGCCGAAGCTAAGAGACCATGTGCTCGCATTACCATTCGCGGAAAACCTAAAGGAAGCGATCGATTCAGATGACTTTGCTGAGGTTCGCCAACTCCTTTCGAAACACCCCGAATTAAAACATGCACCAATCGGTTATGGCGGAGATGGACCGCTGACCTGGGCCGCTGAATGTCGCGGAACAAGGGAGCCTTCCAAACCTCGGCTGGATATAGCAGAGTGGCTTATCAATAACGGCTGTGACATTCACGAAGGTGGCGAAGGGCAGTCCCTGGCAGTCTAGTTCCGCCTGACCCACGGCGCTGTTTCGCAGGGAAACAACCGAAGCAGGAGTTACGAGAGTTTTTGCTAGCGGCCATGGAAATCCTAGCTTCGGAGTTTCTGGAAGTCCTGCGACAAGATTGAGCCAACACATGGTGATCGCGGCTGTCCCTCTCGAGATGCCCGGAACGCTTCTCTACGCAGAGTTTCAAGACCCGACCTACGCATTCACATCGATTGCTTCTTCCGGTACGGGTCAGGTGATACACGTTCAAATTACCAACGCCAGTAATATCTTCATGCGGGCAATCGTCCAGCAAGACTGGTACTTCGACCCCACAACCTCATTGCCAGTTCGGGTTGAATACAATCTTCCGAGTGCGAACAATGCTCTCCACTCAATCCGAGCATCGTGTGCCTACAGCAATTTCGCAGCTCAGCAGGGCGTTCTTTATCCCACCAGCATCCAGGGCTTCGAGCAAGGACAAGCTGTTTCAGAAGTCACAATTTCATCAACCCAGCCGAACGCACCTATCCCCGCCTCCGAATTGAACATACCGCTTGGAGCCAGCGTACTATACGCGATGGCTGACCCGTGCAGACGAGGAACAGGGGCCGATTGACTTGCTGCGCCCCTACAATCCGGACGCCATGAAGTCATGGAAGGTGAGCAGTGCAGTCGGCAACGTCAGAAATAATGACCCATCTCTGTGCATCGAGTCACTATAAAACCGGGCACTCGCTTGCTAAGAAATCCTAAGGTTGCGGCGGCTCCTATGGAGCACCATCGTCTCAATTCGCTACCAAGAATTTCGCCGTGATACTTGCCAGAATTTCTTCCATTTACGGTGGAGTGCCCGGCATTTTTTGAACCAGTGAAGAAGAGTCAAACTGGAACAAGAGGAGCTGGAAATGGCAGGAGGAAGAAGCATACGGCGGAGCAGATAGTTGAGCTGCTGCGGCAGGTTGAGGTGGGAGTGCGACGGTGAAGACGTTGCCGCAAGCATGCAAGGAAGTGGGGATCGAGGAGCAGACGCTACTATCGCTGGACGCAAGCAGTATGGCGGGTTGAAGGTGGATCAGGTGCGGCGGCTGAAAGACTCCGGACAGGAAATACCCGAGCTGAAGCGGCTGGTGGCTCGGAGCTGAGCCTGGAGAAACGATGTTGAAGGACATCGCTGCGGGAAACTTCTAAGCCCTGAACGACGGCGTTGTGACGGTGGATCATGCTGCGGAACAATATCGGGCGAGCGAGCGGCAGGCGTGCCGGCTGGTGAAGCAGCCACGCGGTACGCAACGCTATCAGCTGACACAGCGCGGAGACGCAGGACGGAATCACCCGGATGCGGATACGAGAGATGGCCAGAGCAGGGTGGACGCTACGGCTACCGGCGAGATCCGGCGCTGCTAAAGCGCGAGGGCTGGCACGTAGGCAAAGATCGGGTGGAGCGGTATCAGGAAGTGGCGTCGTGAAGGGCTGAAGAAGCGGCCACAAAAACAAAAGCCGAGAAGGCGGTGTGGCTCATCGACGAATCCTGCGAGCGGCTGCGTCACCAGCAGCGCCAACCATGTCTGGAGCGTATGACTTCGTCAGCGCGATCAGACGCAGGACGGAAGGACGGTGCGGATGTTGACGATCTTATCGATGAGCACACGCGGGGAGTGCCTGATGATCCAAGTCGGAACGAAGCTGGAGTTCGGCGAAGGTGATCGAAGCGCCTTGAGCCGACGTGATGGTGTCGAAGGGAGTGCCGAGCAGTCTTCGCTCGCGACAATGGCCGCTGAGTTCGCCGCCCGGGATCTGCGGATAATGGGCTTACCGGCATACGGCGCGAAGAACGGCTTACTCGGACCAGGCGAGCCCATGGGAAAACGGCTACTGTGAACGCTTCAACGGGAAGCTGCGGGACGAATTTCTGAACGGTGAAATGGTTCTAAACGCTCGATGCAAAGCAGATCAGGGTGCTGGCAGAGCGCTGGCGCGTTCACTACAACGACCGTCGTCCACACTCGTTCGCTGGGCGACAAACCACCGGCACCAGAGGCCGGATGCGCAGACAGCTTGCGGGTAGCGAGAAGTGGAAACCGCTACGCGCTTCCGACTTCTCCACACCCTGGACTGCGTACGGACATAGCTGACTCATCACGTTGCGCTACACTAACAATCTCACTGGTACAAAACATCGGGCAGACCAAGATCTCGGCTGACATGTCATTGCGGAAGCTACGCGGGCACAGCGTATGCAAAGAGGCCTCGCCGTGCGGGGCGAGAACATTCCGGCACATTTGGCAGTCTGTCCTATAGCTGCTTTTAAGGCAGCTACAGGAGAACTGGTGTGGCGGCCCGGGACAATTCCAGGTTCAGGAGAATTCGGTTCTTCATACTGATCACGAGCTGCGTGCCGGCTGGCGGAGGAACGGCATGCCGGATTATACGACCCTCTTCCTGGCACTCGTAACTCAATCTCGGACAAGCAATTTGTAGCAATCGCATCGGTCAACGATTTGGCCAGCTTTACGCTGTCCTGAATGAGGATTGAGCCACAAGTTTTTATTGACCAAAACACAGACCAGATTAGGCTAACAGGTTGGGTTCTCAACTGAACCAAACGCCTCATCAGAATAACTTGACAAGTTCCAGTGAAGCTTCTAAAGTGGCGACGTATTTTGAAGGTCAAAAAAATAGATCCATGTTTTAGTCAATAAAACCTGCCCGTCAGCATCGGTTGAGGTCACTCAGAAAGCTCTTCTAAGTTTCGGGTTGCTCGCCTTGGGAAGTAGCGCACCGAATGCTCAAGGAGGCCCCGTGGCCAGAAAGAGTCCCACCCTACTTTTCCTCGCTTTCGTCGTGATCTGCGTGCCCTGCTTAGGGCAGACCGTGGACACAGCTATTGTTGGAACCGTCAGGGACAGCGCCGGAGCGTCTATCTCTGGCGCCACCCTCACGGTGACGTCTCTCGCCACGGGCATACAGAAGAAGGCCGTCACCACCGCCTCTGGCGAATACAGCATCACGTACCTCATACCCGGCACCTACAATGTCACGATCGTAGCCAGCGGATTCACCTCCAACCAGAGGACTGGCGTCACGGTGCAGCTCAACAGCCAGACACGGATCGACGCCATTATGCAAGTCGGCCGCACCTCCCAAACCGTTGAGGTAACTGCTGCTCAACCCCTACTCCAGAACGAGTCGTCCTCCCTTGGCGTGGTGGTCGGGACGGTGAGCGCAGAAAAACTTCCCCTCAACGGGCGTAAATTTAACGATCTTGCAATCCTCACGCCGGGCGTTACGGTCACCAACCCGGACAATCACTCCTCGACGACAGATGGCGGGAGTATCAATGCCTACGGCAGCCAGGTTGTCTGGTCCCAGGTCAACATCGATGGTGTCACCATGGTCAACAACCGCCACGCCTACGTGAACGCCTATCCGTCGGTCGATGCTATTCAGGAGTTCAACGTATTTACAAGCAACTATGAAGCGGAATATGGCGGTAACGCCGGCACGATCACGAACATTCAGCTCAAAAGCGGCACCAACGCCTTTCACGGCGACGCTTTTGAGTTCTTGCGCAATACGGCAATGGATGCCAGGAACTATTTCATCAACTCTCCTGCGCCCCAGCAGGTGTTGAAGCAGAACCAGTTCGGCGTCACCCTGGGCGGCCCGATCATCAAGGATCGTACATTCTTCTTTTTCAGTTACGAGGGCCTGCGTTCTGTCGAGCAAAGCGCTGGGCTCACCAGCGTCCTTACTCCCGCCGAAAAAAACGGCGACTTCTCATCGCTCTTGCCGGGAATTCAGCTAGTGAGTCCTTATACAGGACTCCCCTATCCGGGAAATAAGATTCCTGTCGATCCGGTCGCGCAGAACATCGCTGAGACATACATGCCGCTGCCGAACACAAACCAGCACGGCTCAAACTACGCCTATGTCACTGGCGGCGACGAGAGTGTGAACCAATATATCGCGCACATCGACCACAGAATCAACGGAACCAATCAGCTCGGTGTTCACTTTCTCTATGCATTCCGCAACTTCCCCAGTACCGACCCAAATCCCAACTTCAGTTATACCGGTACCTATCCCATATACAACGCGGGACTACAGTACCTGCACACTTTCTCTCCAAACCTGATCAATGAACTTCGTCTGGGAATTGACCTCGAGCATGTCAAGCAGTTGAGCACTCTGGCCAACACCGGCTTCACCGCCGCCTCTATCGGCATCAACGGCTTTACCCTCAACGGCGCACCTATACCGTCACCAGATGAAGGCTTTCCGGTGCTTTCAAGCTCTGACTTAATTAGTATGGGTAGCGGCACGGCCGCATCGAATCTCGACGACAGCCGCACTTACCAGGCCGTCGACAATGTCACCTGGATCCGGGGCAGACATACGCTGATCTTTGGCACCGACATTCGATTCCATTTTGATAACGCCACCACCGACAACACACCTTACGGGCAGATCAACTTTAGCGGCTCCGAGACGGGCTACGACGGCGCAGACTTCATACTTGGCGTTCCTTCGGAGGTCATCACGCCGGAGGGCGTGCCTCTCACCAAGGCCCGACAGTGGCGCGATTTCTTTTATCTTCAGGACAACTGGAAGGCGACTCCCCATCTAACGTTGAATATGGGCTTGCGTTACGCTCTGTGGTTACCTCCGCACAACGAACTCGATACCTCGCGGACCCTCGACTGGAGCACGTCGCCTCCGAGTATTGTGCCGCTGCCTGATCCTCTCTGGCATATTACTCACAAAGACTTTGCACCTCGGCTCGGTTTTGCCTACAGTCTGCCGGAGCAGGCGGTGCTGCGCGGCGGCTACGCCATCACCTGGTTCGGCGGCCAGTTCGATCACATCAACATTCTCCAGCTCAATCCACCGGCGGATCCAAGCTTCTCTCTTTCCAACGGTACCGTCCCTAGCAATCCGCCAACGTCCACTCTCCAAAACCCGGTTTCGCCATCGATCACGCCCGCGAATGCCAACGTCGTCTCACTCCCCCAAGACGGCGATCATCCCGATATGTATCTCCAAACCTGGAATCTCACACTCTCCAAGCAGTTCCAGTCCAACGTCCTCGACATCTCCTATGTCGGCGTCAAGGGGACCCACGAGCCCACCTCCGATACAAACTTCAACGTTGGCCCACCGCAGCCCGCTAGCGGCAGTGTCCAGGCCAACCGCCCTTTTCCTATCTACGGCCGCATCCGGCTTCTCAATTTGGGTGGACTGTCCAACTACAACGGCCTAAATGTCCATTTTGAGCACCGACTCACAAATGGACTGAACTTGACAGCGGCTTACAGTTGGGGCCATCTGCTTCAAAACTATGGCGCTGACGTCAACGCCGGAGGCAAACAGACACAACGTCCAAACGAATGGGAGTGGGCCTCCGGTAGTAATGATATCCGCAACAACCTGACCGTTGCCTTTGTGTGGCAGTTGCCCGGGTACAAAGGCGGAAACAGTCTGCAGCGCGCCGTTCTGAGCGATTGGGGCGTGAACGGCATCTTTCAGTACATCAGCGGCTCTCCGCTCTGGATTACTCAGGGGCGGGATGGAGAGCACAACGGCAGCCTCTGGCAGCGCCCCGATCTTGTCCCCGGTCAGTCTCTGACCCTTCACGACAGATCAGTCGGCGAGTGGTTCAATACGGCCGCCTTTACCGAAGCTGACGGCCACTACGGCAGCACGCCACGAAACCCGCTGTCCGGGCCGTCGAACAATCCACTCACCCTCGCGGTCATCAAGACCTTCCCCATTCCTTTCAAGGGACAGAGCCTGAATTTCCGCGTGGAGGCCTTCAACGTCCTCAATCACCCACAGTTCTCCCCTCCTGGAACGGACCAGAGTTCCAGCACTTTCGGCCAGCTGACCTCGACGAGTATCGACAATCGCGACCTGCAGGTAGCGCTGAAATACATTTTCTAATCTATCCGACTTGCTTTGCTGTAACAGAAAGGGAAGATACATGCATGTCATTCGGTCAGGTTTGACGACGATCAATTCACCATAGGAGAACCCAATGAAAACTGATTATTCGCGCCGCTCTTTCTTTGCCTTTGGCAGATCGGCTCTGATCTCTGCCGGGTTAGTAAGCTGCCTGCCGCCGTTGGCCGCCGTGGCAGAAAAGACGCCCGCCTTTGCCGATAACGGAGTGGATTATTACGACAAGCTGGGTGTGGAAAAGATCATCAATGCGGCAGGCACCTACACCATGTTTACCGCTGCGGTGATGCCGGTGCCGGTTCAGAAGGCGGTTGCCACGGCCGCATTGCACCCGGTGCGGTTGAAGGACCTGCAGCTCCGTTCCGGGGCGTACATTGCCGACAAGCTGCATTGCGATGCGGCGCTGGTGTCGGCGGGTGCGTCGTCTGCGCTGACGCTGGGGACTGCGGCGTGCGTTACGGTGGCGAACCAGAAGGCCGGCGGCCATATTCCCCAGATAATTCCGCAAGGGGTGGACGGCCTTAAGAACGAAGTCATCATGCAGAAGGCCCATCGTTACGGATACGACCATGCGCTGTCGAACTGCGGTGTCCGCATCGTTGAGGTGGAAACGCTTGACCAATACCGCGAGGCCTTTAATCAGAAAACTGTGCTGGCACATTTTTTCAACGCGGCTGTGGGCGGACAGATTGGCCGCGAGGACTGGATCCGCGTGGCGCACGAGCACAACGTGCCAGCCATGAACGATGCCGCCGCGGACATGCCTCCTATTTCCAATCTTTGGAACTACACAAAGATGGGATTCGATCTGGTGACTTTTTCCGGCGGGAAAGGAATACGCGGTCCGCAGAATGCCGGCTTGCTATTGGGGAGGAAGGACCTGATCGTGGCGGCAGCCAACAATAACAATTCGATCGACGACGTGGTCGGCCGTGGTCAGAAGGTGGCTAAGGAACAAATTGTCGGCATGGTAGCCGCGGTGGATTGGCTTCTCAGCCAGACAGATGAAAGCATGGAAGCTGGATTTCGTGCACGGGCGGACAGAATAGCGAACTATCTCAAGGGTGTTCCTTCCCTGAAGTCGGAAATCTTCGTCCCCGCGGTTGCAAACCACGTGCCTACGTTATTTTTGAGCTATGACCAGCAGAAGGTGAATATCTCGCCCCGTGACGTTGCGCACGCTTTAAGAAGCGTTTCGCCGAGTATCGAGTTGCATCCTGCCACAGGTCGTCGAGAAGCCGACTTATCACCTTCGGGTCCAAATACAATCGTGGTAGGAGTATGGATGTTGCAGCCGGGCGAAGACATGATCGTAGCAAAGCACCTGCATAAAGTGCTGATGGGTGCTGTCCATACTTAGCCATAGCGACCTCTTGTATTGTGGTTTCCCGGCGCGATTTGTAAAGAGCCGCTTCCTCATCGGTGTCGTTATACCACGCACTTGTGCTGCAGAGTCTCTAAACTTGTATCGCTTGTAGTAAGCTTTTGAACTTCTGCATTGCGCAATCAGAAATGTGCTGTATACCGGCGAGGAGTGCGGTGCCCTTCAGTTCCGGGCCGCTTCCGAGTTCAACGTAATCGGTGGGAGAACCATGAGACGACGAGAATTTGTTGGTATGGCAGCGGCGGCTGTCCTTTCGAGGGCGGCGCGGGCCCAAAATATAGGCCCCACTGAGATCACACCTGAGTCCGAGCAGATTGTGCAGATAGATCGCCCAATCAGCGGTCAGCCGTATCGCGGTAAGGTTCTCGCGCTGATCACGCCGCACCTGGACGACGGGCCGATCTTCGCCGGTGGACTACTCGTCAAGCTGTTAAGCGAAGGTTACACCGGGTACTTCATCCGGACAAGCAATGACGAAAAAGATTCCTACGACATGACGATTGGGCAAACGGTCTTGGCAAATGAGCGGGACACGGCGAAGTTTGTCGAAACAGCCGGACTCAAGAAATTCTACGATCTAAGCTATCGGAACCACCGGATGGACGCTGTATCCAAGACGGATTTTCGTGGTCGGCTTATCTTTCTCTTCCGGCTACTTAAGGTCGATACGGTACTAAGCTACGATCCGTGGGGGCACTACGAAGAGAACCCCGATCATTATGTAACTGCGCAAGAAGTGGAAGCAGCATGTTGGATGGCCGCTGATCACCTCGATTATCCAGAGCAGATGGAGGTGGGGCTCCGGCCTCACGGGGTCTCTGAAAAATACTACTTCGCGCGGGGACCGCAACTCGTGAATCGCGTCGTCGATACTACTGCGTTTATACCGCAGAAGATTGCTAATCTCAAATGCTGCAAGACGATGCTTGACAACATGGTCATGAGCCTCAATAAAGAGCTGGCAGAACGCCGTCTGCGTCTTCCTGCGATGACAGGAAAACCTGAAGCGGCAACTGACACCTACATTCGCGAATCCTTTATTGCACGTGATCATCGCGTCGGTGCGAAATATAAGCTTGAATATGCGGAGGAGTACCACTATATCGGACCCGATTCATCGCTCAACGATTACATCGCAAAAAATGTAAAGTCGTTCTAACTAGGAGGTCCACAATGCGAATATTAGGTTCAGCTGAAACGAGCCGCCGAGGCTTTTTAGCCGGTCTGACCTTTCTAGTCGGATCAGTATTTGGAGGGCAAAGATTATTTGCAGCAACTGGCACACTACCGGGCGGGCAGGACGCCTGGAAGGGGAAGATAACAGGGCTGGGGGAGAGCGGAGATGTGTACGGAGAGCTTGGCCTGACACCGGTAATCAATGCCCAGGGCACAGAGACAGTTCTCGGTGGCTCGTTGATACGTCCGGAAGTAAAGGCCCTGATGGATCTGGCATCTCAGCGTTTCGTCGTCATCATGGACTTAGAGGCGGCAGCAGGGAAACGAATTTCAGAGATGCTGAAGTTGCCGCAGGGATACGGAGCGATTGTAACTTCAGGGGCGGCATCGGCAATCCAGAATGGGTACTCGGGGATTTTTACCGGCAGTAATAAGACATATATCCAGCAGATTCCAGATCTAACGGGGATGAAATCTGAGGTGATTATCCAGAAATCACATCGCAGCGGATGGGATCATCAGATCCGGGCGACTGGAGCAAAGATCGTCGAAATTGAGACGGTGGAGGACCTTCATAAGGCAACCAATGAACGTACCGCAGCAATGCACTTTTTGAATTTGAATGATCCTGACGGGCAGATTAAGCGAGAAGATTGGGTGAGATTGGCGCATGCTGCCAATCTTCCGGCATTTCTCGACGCGGCGGCAGATACGCCGCCGAAATCCCGATTGTCCGACTACGCGAACATGGGATTTGATTTGATTGCCTTCAGTGGTGGAAAAGCAATAAGAGGCCCCCAATGCACGGGCCTTCTGATTGGACGTCAGGAAATGGTGCACAATGCGTTGCTGAACATGAGTCCGAATGAGGATACTTTGGGGCGCCCGACGAAAGTGGGCAAGGAAGAGATTGTCGGGATGATGAAAGCGCTGGAACTTTATTTAGCGGAGGATCAGGAAGCTCGGAACAAAGACCAGTGGCGGCAACTAAACACCGTGGCGAATAGAGTATCCACGATATCCGGAGTGACCGTGACACGAGACGTGCCGGAGATTGCCAATCACTTTCCCGCACTTCAGATACATCTGGACCCGAATCGCTTCTCCGCTAAACCTCATGACATTGCGGAGCAACTCGCTAATATGAAACCTCCGATCATTGTCACAGAAGGGACGAGCACGATTGAAATGACTGCTATCGAATTACAGCCGGGAGAAGACGAGATCATCGCGAATGCATTATCAAGTGTTCTAACCGCGCATTTGGCCTAAGAACCGGTTTGCCTCTTCTTCACTGGTTCAAAAAATGCCGGGCACTCCAGTCAATCTATCTCAACTCTTCAACCATAGGCGACTATATTTCGGTTATAGTTCCGCCTCCAACATTTACCATTTCCGGCACAGCTGTCACTATCGCCCCTGGCGCAATCACTGGGAATACCTTAACTGTGACCATTTCGCCGAGTGGAGGATTCACCGGCGGCGTAGCGCTATCGGCGTCTATCACTTCCGGTCCCAACGGAGCCCAGGATCCGCCCGCGTTGAGTTTTGGCTCGACAAGCCCGGTTAGCATTTCTGGAAACAGTGCAGGAACGGCGATTCTGACTGTTGTTACAACGGCGCCCACCAGCGCCGCTTTGAAGCTTCCAGCGCGTCCCGGCGTTCCTTGGTACGCAACCGGCGGCTCTGCCTTGGCTTGCATTCTACTGTTCGGCGTTCGACCGAGGCGGCGCAACTGGCGAATCTTGCTTGGGATGCTAATGCTTATAGTGACTCTTACCGGGGGAGTACTCGCATGTGGCGGCGGAGTTGGGGGCGGGGGTGGGGGTGGCATTACCAATCCCGGTACTACACCTGGAACTTACACAGTGAACATATCAGGTACTTCAGGCGCAACCTCTGCAACGGGCACGTTGACTCTCGTCGTGCAATAGGTATTATGCAAGCTCGATGAACCATGATAATAGTCGGTGAATCGTCGGCGGCTATGGGCTTGTTGGGATGGTGTTGTCTTTGATGCGCAACGATAGTTCAGCTAGCAGCGACAGGCTCATCGCGGCGCTCGAAACACTCAATTCTGTTCGGTCCTCATAAACGCACTTGCCTTGACTGATTAAGCGGGCGCGAGGGCAATTCCCAAGTGAACGACAGCGCACACTAAGCGGGGCTCTTAGGGAGGACAGCATCCGCTTCCCGAAGGCGAGGGAAGGGAAGAGCCGGCTGCGAAGATGGGTGCGATAGGTCGGCCGCGCGTGGCAATGCCGTAATCGCCGGTCGGCACGTGTTGAAACGGATTTTCGCAGCAGTGCGTGACGGGGTTGGACCTGTATCGAAACCAAGGATGGACGATTGCCCGCTTCTTGGGAACATGAAGTGAGCGTGTCGTCGTCTTGATCGTCGTCCGGCACATTCCGTACCGGTCTTTCAATAAAACGATCGTAGATGCACTCGGTCCACTCAAAAAGTCTTATCCGGTGGACCAAATTCCATGAGGCCGATCCTGGTACAGAGCTGCTCGTAATTACTGTGTGCAAGAAGTTGATACTGGCTTCCGCGGATCCACTTGATTCGGTATTCCTCCAAAGCAGAGCCATGTGGAGTTGAGCTTCGGTCCTTCCACAGTCACGACTCGGAATCCAGAGAGCGATCCACTTAATGGCATACCGACTGCGCCTGTTACAACTTCTGTCAGCGGTCCGTCGATCCCAATCGCGTTCCTATGATAATGGCCGGCGAAGACGTACTTCACGCCTGCTTGTTCGAGTAAGTCGAGGTATTTCCGCCGAGTAGGCTTAGGAATATTAAAGTAACCATCCGCTTCATCTGGAGAGTAAATAAAGTAAGGAATGTGTTGAAACACGACCATCCGACGATTCGGATTCGACTTGGCGCTCGCCAGCGTCTTCTCAAGCCACACCTCCTGCTGCCGAGCTGCCGCCCGATCCTTCTGTAGTGCCTGGACGAGACTTGAGTCAAGCACGATGCCGAAGATATCGCCCTGCGAAAACCTGTAATAATCGCGACCGAAGGCGGCGTGGTACCTGTCGAGCGTATCAGGTGTGGGAATATTTCCGATATCGTGGTTGCCGACGACGTTATAAACCGGAATCGATGGGTCCAGCTTTTGGAGCACACTTTTATATTCGGCAATTTCAGCGGGATCTCCGGTTCGGTTCATCAGATCGCCGCAAATCACCACAAAAAGCGGATGTAGTCGATTGAGATTTGCAATTGCGAATTCAAAATTGGCCTTCTCCTCGGCAAAGTTCTTATCCTTGGCGTACATGCCGAATTGGGGATCTGCGAGCACCGCGAAAAACCACACCTGGGGAATAGCCGCTCCAACATGGCGATGGAACCCTGTCCGTTAGGACTGACCCCAGCGACCCTGCTGTAGAGCGGCAACGCGGCAAACAGGGTCACCAGGAGCAAAACAAAGGTTGCGACTGGCGAGAGCAACCCTGCGGCCAGAAAGGCGATCCCCGGCTGATAGCCAAGCGTCGAAAAATAATCGACCCCTGTCAGGCACATCACACGCCACCACGGATGCTCGGGCTCCGGATGGCCCTGCATTCCTTTCGGCAGACGAGTGTCAGAGAGAAGCCAATTGGCGAATGAGACCTTGGTCATATCACTTGTTCAGTCAGATGCGTAAGCGAGTGCGGTTTCCCTCTGAGTTGTATTGGATGCAAGTTGATCTAGGCCTGCTTACAGTATCATGACAGTCGTTTTAGGAGGGTTCGCGTTGCGTAATCCGCGCAACCGCTCGAGAGTAATGCTTCAGGATTTTGATGAAGATTGCTACGGTCTAGAGTATTACGATTTGACCGGCGACCAGATTGGGCTGGTGCTTGCTGGATGGTGCGGGACCGAGTCCATCAGATTTCGCCGGTTTTGCAGGTGGAATTTGCAAGATGGTGGGCGAGGCGGGAACGGGAGCAATCAGGCAACGCCTTTCCTGCATTGCACGCAGTGTCAGTTTCAAGCCTGTTCACTTCTCTTGCGGGGGGCTTTGGAGGAGCCGCCGCGCGTCGATTTTATTTTTTAAAACGGCCATCAATGTCATCGTCTAGCAAGAATCGTCTCTTTCCTAATCAGTCACATAACCCTTGAGCGACATCGCCAAACCATGTTTCGTCAATATCTGTACACAAGAGAGAACCGAGCTAACAGCAGAAGGAGTGCAGGTTCAAGCCATGCCTGTCGACCGACACAGATACTTGTAGAGATCTTTGTGTGAGTTACTTACCAATACGTAACGCTGAAGTTGTCCAGATACGTCGAACTCTCCACTTGCGGAGAGTTTCCGTCCATCTGGTAGTTGGCAGTGACGCCCCACCCGTTGGCATTGGCCTTGCCAACGGGATAAGTAATATCCACCGGGTAGGTGGTTCCATTCAGAGCTATAGACTGGAAGTGGAGTGAGTTGTCAGGCATTCTCTCCATTTGAATCACCACATGGTTCCATCCCTGTACGGACTTACATGGAACGCCCGAGGGAACCCAACGGTTACTCACAATGCTCCATGTGTCCCAGTTTCCGTCCCGATGGCTGCATTGGGTGTCCCATACCCATCCCATCCCATTCATGGACATGGTGATGTCGAACTCCAGCACTGGCGTAGCATTGGCATCTGACACATAGAACTGCGAGTCATAGATAAAGTGGTGGATAGATGGAAGAAGTTTGTGATCGACATCCTGTAATTGGGGTGCATTTTGCCCCATCAGTTGGGCGGAGAAAAGCGCGTCCCCATCGGGCACCGTCCCACCAAGGCTGAACTTCGTCGCATTGTTGCTTAGCGACGGGTTCGTTATACCGTAATCAATCGCAAAGGTGACACCCTGGCAATTCGTAGTGCACCCGGAGTAGTACGGCGGGATCTGCCCCTGCATCTGCCAGTTTCCAGAAGCTGTCTGGATATTTGTAATAACGGTTCCTTGGGGAGTCGGCGTGGGCGTGGGCGTCTGAGTTGGTGTTGATATTTGTGTTGCAGTTGCAGTTGCAGTTTGAGTTGGCATTGGAACTGGAGTCGGCGTCTGCGGCGTGGGCGTATCTCTAAAGAAATCGCTCATCGGCGCAGCATTCGCCGAAGCTCCGGGATACGCGGTTACTCCAAGCAGATCCAATATCGTCCGCAGCGTGTTTTCGTGTTTGTATGAAATGTTGGAAACATACCCCGATTTAACCTGAGGACCAATAACTGCTGTGTATACCAATTCTTGCTGACCTCCACAATATCCGGTCGAAGCAGCATCGCATTCATCGAATGTGATGATCAATACCCCGTCGCCGCCGGGTTGGAAATATTTGCTGTTCAAAAGAGCGGGCAGATTGCTAGAGAGCCACGAATCGGCCTGCCCCAAGGTTTTGTTGTGCGCATCATTGTCTAGGTTGGGAACAACAATAGAGTAATTTGGAAGCTGCCCGCTCGATACATCACTGGTGAACTGAGTGTAGGGCACAATCTTTTGCTGATCGGAGGAACTGTTTATCACGTCGGTATACCAAGGGGCCGGGTCGTGTCTTTTCACGTAGAGGCCTGAATGCGAGCCCATATAGCCCGCGCTCGGAATTGACTCCATGTAAGACTTCCAACTCAATCCAGCCTTGTCCAGTTCACGGAAAATATTGTCGTCGGTGATCGGCTTTGTGCAACCAGCGCCGGAGCATCCAAAAGACTTTTCCCCGCTACCAGATGATAGCCATAGATAGTCCATCATCGATCCCGACGTATCGGCGTGGTAATCGCTCGTATGAGCGTATTTATTGCCCAAGCCAATCAGGTAAGGCATCTGTTGAAGAACTTTTGCGTAGGTGTGATTCTCCTCGATCAGAAGCACTACATGGCTGCTTCGCCCATTAGTCGGCGTTGGCGTCGGAGTGGGCGTTGGTGTCGGAGTTGGAGTTGGTGTCGGAGTTGGCGTTGGAGTCGGTGTCGGCGTCGGAGTGGGAGTTGGTGTCGGAGTTGGCGTTGGAGTTGGTGTCGGCGTTGGTGTCGGAGTCGGCGTTGGTGTCGGAGTCGGCGTTGGTGTCGGAGTGGGGTCTGGCGTTGGTGTTGGCGTTGGAGTCCCAGAGCCCGCTGTGCTTCCGGCAATCGAAGGGGCAGCCTGAACGGTGCCCCCGCATCCAGCGAGAGTAACCGGAACGGCCAGCACCACTACCGCCCATATCAGTAGCTTCATGTTCCTTCGAGCCGCATGCTGGAGGGGTTGAACGGTAAGTCGGTTAGGAGCGCATTCCTTGTCGTTTGCAACCCTGACGGGTTGCTTATGGCGCTGACGGTGCCCAAGGAGAGCCACGCTGCTATCAGCGTGCAGTTGAACAGATCCAGAACGGAAGCTTCTTTTACCGGACGGATTAAGAAATACCTTGAAATGGTTCAAAGATTCTCCTTCACGTTTCGCAGAGAGGCCGGCTCCCCGGTAAAAACTCCAGAGAGAAAAGTGGAAGCTTGTCTAGCGATTGTTTGTGTGACGACTGTAAACTAGGTGGCGAGTTTTGGTAACAAACAAATGATTACGTAAGTGCAGAAAGTACCATATTGTAGAGTAACCAATAGAGGTTACTCTTTAGCTATTGAGTCACTTCGCACGGTGGTAACCATCTACGAAGGCATCGCGACTGCAGGTAGTTGTGTGGAAACCAACGGTTCTATGGGGACACAGAGGGATATGCAGGGAGGGATATGCAGGTTGAACTAATGAAACCCAGATCAGGCGTATGTGGCCAGTGTTTTGGCGTTTCTCACCACGTTCCCGCGTGAGCAGCCACGCCGATAGTCCTCGAGTTGGCTATGTGGCACGCTTTTTGATCGAGATATTTGATATCGGATTGCGGAGGTGCTTTCGTCGGTGTGCGTCCCGCATGCCGATCCTTTGAGACCTTTTCGACGTCCACAAAATTATCAGCACGAATTTAACGGCAACGGGCACTCCAGCATGAATTGGAAGCCGGAATAGCCATTGTGGCCGCCATTTGTTCCGGAGGTGGGTGCATCATTTTTGCACTGTCCGCTATGCGCGGCGGGGGGTCTTGGGTGTGGCCCACGTTCCTATGACCAACTTGTCAAGACGGTCTTGACGGCCTTTCACCCACTTGGCATAGTGCTTTTCAGTGGTGCGGATGGAGGTGTGACCCAATAGCTTGGATACTTCCTCCATAGGAACACCACGCTTTAAAAGGTCCACAGCAAAAGTGTCCCGGAGCCGATGCGACAACATTCTTCCGGTTGCCAATCCCGCTGCCTCAAAGAGCGGACGGATGTAACGATTGGCCCACATCTTCCCGACGGTATTTGCCTGCCCTTCACCACTCCAAAAGATGTATTTAGGATTCCCGTTCGTTAAGGCAAGCAGCTCTTCTGCGACTGCGTGAGGGATGGGGACTGATACATCCGTCCCTGTCTTTTGACGGCTTGTGACAATCCGGTGAATGTCATCAGTGAAGATGAGGCTAGAGCGTTGCAATGTGAGCGCGTCACCAATCGCCAAGCCGCTGTATCGCATAAGCTGTAAGAGCGCGTGTAGTTTTGTTCGTGCTTTCTCCGTGAGTCCATCCGAGCGTTGCGTCCCGCCTTTGCGGTCAAGTGGACAGACGATATACAGCGCATCTAACAGTCGCTTGTATTCCTCTACCGTCAGTGGCATCGTGGGTGGCTCATCCACTTTGATCTTAGGTAACGGTGGGATGCGCTCCAGCCACTTGGCTTCATAGCAGTAGCGTAGGAAGGACCGGCAGCGCTCACGCACCTTACTCCGTGTGTTGCCGCTTGGATACCACGTTTCCCAGGTGGCACAGAAGTCTGTCAACAGCTCGCGTGTGATGCCTTGGACCGTGTACACGCTCTTCCGCTCACAAAACTGACTGAACCTTCCCAGTTCCAAAGTGTACTTCTTGATGACGCCGAGAGTGAGGCCTTGGACCTTCTTGTCCGTGATGAAAATCTTTACAGCATCAGAGACGGCACGTACGTTATCCGCTGCCCTAGTCTCTGCCGTGCGTCCGGCTAATTGGTCTTGGAGCTGCCGCTTAATTTCCTCCGCCTCTTCCCATGAGCGGGTCCCGGCTTGGCGGCGGTGTTGCGTTCCGTGGTGACTCCAACGGAAATGCTTCCGGCACTTGCAGCGGCGAGAGAATTCATCCGCTTGATACCTACAGTCTGCCGTGTGGCGGACAAAGATTGTAATGACTGGCGCGCCCATTCACGAATAACGGTAGCACAGGATTAGCACAAAATATAAGGCCCCGTTTCCGGAGCCTCTATTTACATGGGATTTTGTATGGTGGAGCTAGTCGGGATCGAACCGACGACCTCGCCATTGCGAACGGCGCGCTCTCCCAGCTGAGCTATAGCCCCACGCGGCCTATCGCTGCTAGTGTATCAGCGACGCGCGAAATTCCAAAAAAGCCAGGATCATTTTTCTTCACTGAAGAAATGGTCGATCAGGTAATCGCGCAGCTGGAAATCGAAATCCCGCGTATTCTGCGCGGCATCCTCCGCATCCGTGTTGTAGACCACGATGTACGCGCTCTTCGATGCGGGGTCGAGATAAAAATGGCTGCGAAATCCGTTCTGCCACCCCGCCTTTCCTATCAGGCGCAGCTTGCCATCGGTATGGACATCAAAACTTCCCGCCATCGAGTCATGGGCTCCGGCGCGTGAAGGAAAGTCAGCATCGGGAACTATCGGGACGATCGGCTTCCACATCTCTTCCAGCGACGATCGCTTCAGGATGGCATCATATTCGGCTTGATGGAACGGATCGCCGAGAAGAAAATTCAGGTACTTCAACATATCTGGAATAGGAGCATTCAGGCCGCCATTCGAGCGCGTAATTCCCGTATCAAAATCGAACGGATCTTCCGCCAGCTTGCCGTTGAGCAGGTCATAGCTGTGCGATCGATATTGCAACAACGTGTACGGGCTACGATCGAAATAAGAGTGATACATTCCCAGCGGCCCGAGGACATTCTTGTCCATGTAGACCTCATACGGTTCACCGGAGAGTCGCTCAATGATTTCGCCAAGAAACACGACCGCAAGGTTGGAATAGCCAAAGCGAGAGCCGGGCGCGAAGTGGATGCTGGTATACGGCAGCATGGCCACGATCTGCGACCACTTTGTGGGTTCGAAGGGTTGCCAGGGTTGGTCCCGCCAAGGCCAGGTGGGATCGCGGAATCCGCTGGAATGCGACATTGCCTCCCGAATCGTGATGGCAGAAATGGGCCCATACGGGTCGTGCACCACGGACAATTCTGGGATGTACTTGATCAGCGGATCATCGAGCGAAAGCAGGCCACGATCGCGGAGTTGCATAATGGCGACGCCGGTGAACGTTTTGGTGATGGAAGCCCAGTGGTAGGTGGTATTTTTATCGACCGGCTGCGCGGGCGAGAGATTCTGCTTACCGTAGAGATCCTGAAATACGATCTGGTTGTTGTGGAGGAGAACCAGGCTGCTGCCGACGATCCCATTGCGATGAAGCCCGGACTCGTAGAATGTTCTCAGCTGTGCAATATCCTGGACAGAAAACGACTGCGCGGACAGACTGGGCGCCGCCAATAGGCAGGCGAAAATCGTCAGGAGAAACTGCTTGCTTCGCATCGGTAAACCTCGGCAATGTTTATCTGTACCACTCGGCAGTCCGGCGGATGGCGTCGACAAGCGAGATTCCATCCGTCAAATTGAGACTTTGCTTGGCCGCCCTCACAGACGGAACGTAGCGCCGGACCGGCGCACCAGGACCGGGAGTGCGCTCGATCCGTATCTCAATCCCGGGACCCAGAGCCTCCGACACCGCTTCAGCAACCTCGCGAATACTCAAATCTCTTTCGGAGCCTACGTTGAACGCGCGCGAGGAGTCTGCGCGGAATAGCATGGTCCATAACCAGAGCGCCAAGTCGGCGGCATACATGTAGGAGCGCATGGGTGTTCCATCCCCTTGAATCACAATGGGCCCGCCGCGCATGGCATCGCGAATAAAATTTCCAATGGCAAAATGAGCGTTCAAGGGAAGATGAGGTCCGACGAATGCGAAACACCGTGCAATCTTACATTCCATCTGCGTACGGGATGCTGCGAGGCTGCATAGCATTTCGGCGATCCGCTTGCCTTCGCCGTACACCGAGCTTGAGTTCAGAAGGTCGGGAGCGCCGCGATAGTTTTCGGGTATGTGCGTCATGTCCGACGGCTGACAGCCGTACACGGCTCCTGAACTGGTAAGCAGAAATTTGGAGGTTCCATGGGACTCTGCGAACTCCAGGCATCGCTTCGTTCCCTCCAGGATCGTCGACAGCAGCTCAGTGGAAGGGTCGGTCGCCAGCGGATTCGCGGAGCTGGTTCGGACGGATTCCGTGGCCGCGTGAATCACAAAAGGGAATTCGCCACCGGGGAATTCAAATGTTCGCACATCGCCTTCCAGCAATTCGACCGCGGGATTGCCCGCAAGATGTGGGGCTCGCTCACGGAATCTGTGCGCAGAACGCGTCAGCACGACGGCCTTCGCGTTCAGATCAAAAGCGTTGTTGGCCGCAATAAAACTTTCCAGCAGCCAGCAGCCAAAGAACCCTGTTCCCCCCGTGATAAAAATTCGCCGCCCGCGCAATTCTTCCCACAATGTCGCATTGTTTTCTAGAATGTAATTCAGGTCTGCAGCTGATACCGGTGGCGCGGCGAGTAAAGGGTTCATCATCGTTAAAAGTGTATACTCCGCTGCATCGGGGACAGGGTGAATTGGCATCTACGCACAGTGTCACGTTATCGATTTGTGATGACGTGGCATCGACCAGGAAAAGAGGGTTGCAAGCATGACGCAAGAATCCAGCGCGGTAAAAATCGGTAAGAAGCTTGTTGGCGACGGGCAGCCCTGCTACGTCATCGCAGAAATCGGCATCAACCACAATGGCAATCTTGATATCGCCAAGCGATTGATCAGCGTCGCGGTGGCGGCGGGATGCGACGCTGTGAAATTCCAAAAGCGCACCGTCGACGTGGTGTATTCCGCGGAAGAACTGGCCCGCCCCCGCGAAAGTCCATTTGGCACGACCAACGGAGACTTGAAAGAAGCGCTCGAATTCGATTCCGATGATTTTGAGGAAATCGACGCCTATTGCAAAGCGGTCAAGATTCCATGGTTCGTCTCCTGCTGGGATGAGGGGTCGGTGGACGTCATCGAAAAATTTGACGTGCCCTGCTTCAAGATCGCCTCCGCCTCCTTGACCGACGATCACTTGCTGCGCCACACGCGTTCCAAAGGCAAGCCGATTATCCTGTCGACCGGCATGAGCACCTATCAGGAGATCGACCACGCCATTGATGTGCTCGGCAAAAAAGATCTGGTCGTGATGCACAGCTGCAGCACCTACCCGGCGTATTACGAAGAGTTGAACCTGCGAGCGATTCCGACGATGAAAGAACGCTACGGCGTGCCCATCGGCTACTCCGGGCATGAAACCGGAATTGCTTCCAGTGTAGCGGCGGCGGTTCTGGGTGCGTGTTCCGTGGAGCGTCACGTGACCTTGGATCGCTCCATGTGGGGCAGCGATCAGGCAGCCTCATTGGAGCCGAACGGAATTACTCGCCTGATTCGCGACATTCGCCTGGTAGAGCAGTCGATGGGCGACGGCGTCAAGCGCGTGTATGAGCGTGAGCTGCCGATCATCAAGAAGCTGCGTCGTGTCGGGGCGGGAGTTTAATGAAGGAGATTCGTGCCATTGCTCTCGATGTCGATGGCGTTTTGACAGACGGCGGCGTCTGGTGGGGTCCGAACGGCGAGGAATGGAAACGGTTTTGCTTCGCCGACATTATGGGCGTTTCGAACGCGTGTAAAGCGGGCCTCATCGTCACCTTAATTTCCGGCGAGGACAGCCCGCTGGTCGATCGATTTGCCGAGAAGTTTCAAATTACAGACATCACCAAAGGCTGTCGGGATAAAGCAGCAGCCCTGCGCGCGTTTTCAGAACGGCAGCAGCTGCCGCTGGCCGTGATTTGTTTCATGGGAGATGACATTAACGACGTTGCCGCACAAAAGATTGCTGGTCTGTCGGCAGCTCCTGCAAATGCTCATCCGGCCGTCCTGGCCACTGCCACATTTATCGCTAAAAATAACGGCGGCAACGGCGCTGTTCGTGAGCTAATCGATGCCATCCTCGCTGCTCGCGCAAGCTGATCCAATTCCTGAAGATCAAGACAATTCATACCAAAGCTATCTGATAAAAAAATATGCCAAAACTATCCGATTATTTGATTCAGTTTGTCGCGGACCAAGGCGTCAAGCACGTTTTCCTGGTGACTGGGGGAGGCGCGATGCACCTGAACGAATCGCTCTCTCGCTGCAAAGCCATTGAGCCCGTGTGCAATTCGCATGAGCAGGCCAGCGCCATTTGTGCCGAGGCGTATGCCAAAGCCACCAACTCGCTCGGCGTTGCCATGGTGACGACAGGTCCGGGAGGCACCAATGCGGTGACCGGCGTGGCTGGAGCGTGGCTCGACTCTACCCCCGTCCTATTTATCTCGGGACAGGTGAAGCGGCCAGATCGCATGTTCGATGCGGAAGGGAAGCCACTGGGCATGCGCCAGCTGGGCGTCCAGGAAGTCGACATTGTTTCAATCGTGCGGCCGATTACGAAGTACGCCGTTACCGTTCTCGATCCGTCCAGCATTCGCTATCACCTGGAGAAGGCGGTGTATCTGGCGCGCACCGGCCGCCCAGGTCCCGTGTGGATTGATGTGCCGCTCGATGTGCAGGCATTTCCGCTGGACGATCTCAGCGCGCTCAAGGGCTTCGATCCAGCGCAGGATGAATCCGGCGACGCAGGCGCCACGGCGGCAATCAGTGATCAAGTGCGACAGACGATTGCCGCCCTCAACAAATCCGAACGTCCGCTGCTGTTTGCCGGGAATGGGATTCGACTGGCACGTGCTGAAAACGAATTTCACGAGCTGCGGAAGCTGTTGAATATTCCAATCGCCGCAACGTGGTGTGCCGCCGACCTGGTTCCGAGCGATGAGCCTCTCTACGTTGGCCGTCCGGGTTCGGTCGCCGCTCGAGGAGCGAACTTCGCGCTGCAGAATTGCGATTTCCTGTTGGCCATGGGAGTTCGCCTGGACTTCGCCATCACCGGCTACGCGCCGGATAAGCTGGCTCGCGAAGCCCACAAAGTCGTAGTCGATATCGATGCCGCCGAGCTGGCAAAATTACGTCCGCACATTGAACAGCCAGTGCAGGCCGACGCTCGCGCGTTTTTGACAGAATTGTTGCGCCAGCGAGAGGCGATTCGCCCCCGCAACCGTTCTGCCTGGGATGCTCGATGCGCCGACTGGAAGACTCGCTATCCCGTCGTGACGGAGGAGCATCGCGACCCAGACACCTTGGTCAGCATTTATCACCTTGCGGAAATTATCGGCACCGAAACTGACCCAGAAGATCAGCTGGTTTCCGGGAGTGCCGGTTCCGGTATCGAAATTTTCTTGCTCGCCTGTCCTACGCGCAGCGGCCAACGCATCTATCACACCGCCGGACTTGGCAGCATGGGCTTTGGTCTGCCAATGTCGATTGCAGTCTGTCTGGCCGCAGGCGGTCGGCAGACGATCTGTGTCGATGGAGACGGCGGGTTCCAGTTCAATATCCAAGAGCTGGAAACGGTGGCGCGGCTAAATTTGCCGATCAAGTTTTTTGTCCTGAATAATGACGGCTATGCCTCCATTCGGGCATCGCAGAAAAATTACTTTGGACAGGAAAGCATAGGTTGCGACGAGAGCACGGGCCTTACGGTGCCCAACCTGTCCAAAATCGCTAGCGCGTACGGAATCAAGGCTGCCGTGATTGCAGACCAAAAGAATCTGCGCCGCGATGTGCGCGCCGTTCTGGACACGCCGGGACCCGTTTTGTGCGACGTCCATGTAATTCCCGATGAAACCAGGGCTCCGCGGCTCTCCTCCACGCAAAAACCGGATGGGTCGTTCGTTTCCAGGCCCCTGGAAGATTTGTGGCCTTTTCTTGACAGAAATGAGTTTTTATCGAATATGATTGTGACACCATTGCAAGATTAAAAATTGAAAACAAAGCTGTCGAGGAGATGCAGCACATGGAGTCCCCTCACTCTGCTGTTGCAACATTTGCACGTTTTTCTGCCGTTAATCTGGAAGATCTTTTGCATCAGATCTCGTCCGAGTCCGCCGCGCATGTCAGGCTGCGGGAGAACACTGTCCTCGACCGTCTGTTGGCGGGGTGCAAACGACGATGCGTGATCTTCGGCGCCGGCTCCATGGGGCAACGAGCGCTGTCAGCCCTGCAGAGCATGGGCGTACATCCTCTCTCGTTTGCAGATAACAATCCAATGCTGTGGGGAAATTCCGTGGACGGCATTCCCATCCTTTCCCCCGAAGACGCGGCAGAATTGTTTGGTCACGATGCCGTATTCTTCATTGCAATTCGCAATGAAAATCACTGGTACCGGGAAACCTTCGACCAGTTACTACGTCTGGGTTGTGCGCACATTTCCAGCAGCGAACCGATAGCATGGCGATTTCCCGAAAAGTTTCCACCGTTCCTTCTCTACAACCTTCCGCACAACCTGTACGCGCACGCGGAGGACGTGGCACGCGCCGCCAGGCTGTGGGCGGACGAGGATTCCGCTGCGGAATACGCCGCCCAGATTCAGCTTCGCGCTTTTGGAGATCCCTCGGGATTGTCGGCGCCGGCCTTGTGCGAATCGTATATTCTGCCAGGCGTGTTCCAACTGGGCCCGGAAGATGTCTTCCTGGACTGCGGCGCTTATGACGGCGACACCATCCGCAATCTGATTGACAACCGCATTCAATTCGGAAGGATTGACTCCGTTGAAGCTGACGCCCACTCCTTTGCCCGGCTGGCAGATTTTGTCTCCACGCTCGAGCCTGAGTTGGCTAATCGAATTCGCCTGCACCGGTGTGCTGTGGGCTCCCATCGTGGCACGGTCCGGTTTGACGATACCGGCGGGGTAGATGCCAAAGTTTCCGATGAGGGAAGAATTCTCATCGACATGGTGTCGATTGATGTAATGTTCGCCAACAAGCGCGTCAGCATGATCAAAATGGACATCGAGGGCGGCGAATACGATGCTTTGATCGGCGCGCAGCAGGTGATTCAGCGGGATCGACCGATTCTTGCGATTTGCGTGTATCACTCCCAGGAAGATATCTGGCGCCTGCCATTGTTGATTCGCACTCTTTGCCCGGAACATAGAATGTATTTAAAGGCCTATCGCGGCGACGGCATCCAGACCGTGGTGTACGCTGTTCCGCCGGAGCGCGTGCTCGGTAGCCGACAAGGTTCATAAACGGATATCGCCGAAGCTTACTTCATCGCGCCAGCAGCGGAATCAATTCCAGCGGAGCACCTACCAGGGCGTTCGGTGGCACAATCTCCAACGTGTGCGGCGAAAGTCCAAAACTGCAGCCGATCGAAAACGTCCCGGCATTCTTTGCCACCAGAACATCCACATCGGAATCTCCGACCATTACCGCCTCATGGGGCGCAACGTTGGCCTCGCGGAGAAGTGTCTGCAGGCCTAGCGCGTCCGGTTTCTTAGTGGCAAAGCTGTCGCCGCCATAGATGCGAAACATGCCTTCCGCTAATCCCAGCGCTTCGCAAATCGCCTTGGATGGCCCCACCGGCTTGTTGGTCAACACCGCCATTAGTGGCTGTTGCCGGTGATGGCGCAACGCATCCAGCAAGGGCAATATTCCCGGATAAACGTAGGTGTTGTCCAGCTTGTGCTCGCGATAGTAGGCGAGAAAATATGCGACGGCCTCGTCCAGCAGCGCGGGGTCGCTCGGGTCTCCCAACGCTCGCCGAACCAGCATGGCGGCTCCGTTGCCGATGTAGCTGGCGATCACGTCCCCTGGCAATTCCGGGCGATGTAGGTACCGCAGCATCGCGTTTACGGAGTGGGTCAGGTCGGCGCGGGAATCGATCAGCGTTCCATCCAGGTCAAAGACAATCAATCGAAAGGGCTCAGAAGGAAGTTCACCAAACTCAGGCACCATGTCTTTTACTGTATGCGAAATCATGCCGCTGAAATGCAGCGGGGCTGCTGCGACAGAGTCAATCACGCGGGTAGACCCCGGATTTTTGTCCGGGGTTTCCGTAGCATTGACACGTCTAACTGAAAAGAATATTTCCGGAGCCCGTATACACCTGGACGGTTGGGCCGCCGCCATTGACGGGACCCTTCAAAACGCCGTTGGCGACGTGGCCTGAAAGCGGGCTTGGGAGATTCGAATCGATTGTGCCCGAACCGGTTTCCACGTCCAGCAGGAACTTCGCGCTCGGATCAATGTGAATCTGAATATTTCCCGATCCGGTCTCGAGCTTCCAGGCTGCGTTAGGTAGGCCGCCGATCGTCAGGTTGCCGGTCCCGGAGTTGACTCTCATGCCGCCGTGCAGATTGGTGGTGGTGATATTTCCTGAGCCAGTGTGTAGTTTGGCTTCGGTCACGGTCGAGTCGCCAATCGTCAAATTTCCAGATCCAGTAATAGCCATTAGGTCGCCGTGGGCCCCCGTGATATCGATGGTCCCCGCGCGAGTGGCTAATTTTGAATCTGGTCCTATGTTTGCAACTACGATGTTACCGCTGCCGGCAGCCGCATGTACGAAGCCGGCAATATTTTCCACCTTTACGCTACCCGGCCCAGTCACAGCTTCGACGGTGGAGTTTTTCGGTACCGTAATTTCATAGTCGATATCGATGTTGTGCGCTTTTGCGCCGCCGCAAGTATCGGGGTCGCCGACCTTGATCTCGTTGCCCGTCTGTTTGATCGGGGGATTCGCGGCAATGTCTTTCATGTCACCAGACGTGCCAGTGTTGTGCCAACTGCTCTTATGCAGCTGGGCCGCAATTTGAACTTTGCTGCCCTCGACACCCACAACGTGGATGGAACCGGAGGTGCTGCAGACGCTGAATGTGAGATTTCCGTTGACGGACAGGGAGCGGCTAAATTCAGGCTCCGCCGCATAGCAGACGGTAGAGGCGAAAAGCAGGGCAAAAATAGCCGTAGAAAGGCGTGGAGCATTCATGGGGGAGTCCTCCGGCGGAACGTAAAGTTAATGAGAATGTACTACCGCAACGGCAAAGTTACGAGAAATTCCTCATGGAAGGTTCCCCGGAAACTAACTCCCCACCGCGACATGGTTACTAGCTCGTTGGCGCAGAAATTCTCTCAATTTGCGGCAGCTTAAATGCGATTTCGACCGCATTTTCACGCCTTTAAGCCGCCGCTTGGGCACCCGACGCTCCTGATTTGCTTTAGACTCGGAGGCGAATGCCTAGTTTGCCGCTATTTCGGGCCGCCGCAATCGTGGCGCTCATCCTGGCCAACGGATTCTTCGTCGCGGCCGAGTTTGCCATGGTGTCGTTGCGACGAACTCGCGTGCAGCAGTTGATCGAACAACGGCGCACCGGTGCTCGAATCGTCGCCGACTTACAGGCAAACCTGGACGAGCTATTGCCGGCCGTACAACTGGGGGTAACGCTGGCGAGCCTGACCCTTGGCTGGCTGGGTGAGCCTTTCGTTGCGCGTTTTCTGTTGCCGTGGCTCTCTTTGCTGCCGCATGCCAGGTTTTACGCCGGCCTGGTTTCCGCCATCCTGGCTTTCGGTCTGATTACCTATCTGGAAGTCATTTTTGGCGAACTTGTGCCCAAGTCTCTGGCCCTACGGCAGGGCGAAAAAATGGCGTTAGCCATTGCCGGCCCGATTCACGTCTTCATGCGCGTGACGCGGCCGCTGGTCCGGCTGATGAATGCTTCTGCAGAGGTTGTGTTGCGCTTGTTTGGGCTATCACGCGCGCCCGAAGGTAGTGTTCATTCGCCCGAGGAGTTGAAGCTAATCACGACAGCGACGCGCCGCATGGGCCTGCTGCCGGAAAAGCAGGAGGTGATCATCCATCGTGTGCTTGATCTGGATACCATCACGGTGCGGGAGATCATGACGCCGCGCCAGAAAATCTTCTCTCTGCCTGCCAACCTTCCCGTTGCCGAAGCCAACGCTCGCATCACGCAGGTTCAGCGCTCGCGCATTCCGGTCTACGATTCTGTGCGCGGTCCCGAGCACATTGTTGGAGTGGTGTATGCGAAGGATATGGCGCGATTGATGCATTTCCGCGCCATCATGCAGGCGACACCTCCTGAAGATGTTGTTCGCGGCGGCGAAAGCGAGATGCAGATTGGCCAGTTGATGCACGATGTCATCATCGTTCCGGAAACCAAGGTGGTTTCCGATCTGCTGACAGAGTTTCAAACGCGCAGAAGACATCTCGCCATTGTGGTGGATGAGTTCGGTTCGATCACGGGATTGGTTACGGTCGAAGACGCGCTGGAGCAGATCGTCGGTGAAATGGAAGATGAGTTCGACGTACATGACAGCTCCATGCAAAAGTTGGCCTCCGGCACCTTGGTGCTGCACGGCAATGTGACTTTGCTGGACCTGGAAACGCAAATGGGTTGGGATTTGCCCCACGACGGCGGAGTGGAAACGCTGGCGGGATTTCTACTGGTTCATATGCAGAAGATTCCCAAAGTAGGCGATTCGTTCGTACAGGATGGACGAAGATTTACCGTAGCTTCCATGGAGGACCGCCGGATCACTCGCGTTCGCGTGGAGCCGGTCGCTGCGACTCGAAAGGATCACGAACAATGGCCTGGCGGAGAGACGCAACCGTCCCTTTTTGAGGAGCGTGAAATTTCCCGGGACCCGGCGGTAGTCAGGGAACCGTACGTCGAAGCAGAAATTCGCGACAATCCGAACCAGACCAGGAAGAACGACGGGAAGGACCCCGCATGAAGGCAGCATGGAGAACCGTTGTAAAGCGCCTGCTGCTGGTGCTGCCCGTGTTGTGGATTGTGGTGTCGCTCATTTTCTTTCTGATCCACCTTGTCCCCGGCGATCCGGTGGAGCAAATGCTGGGGGAGGGAGCGACAGCGTCCGATATCGGCGCGTTGCGTCACGCGTACGGTCTGGATGTTCCGTTGGGCACTCAATATGTTCGCTATTGCACCGGAGTGTTGCACGGCAACCTGGGTCAATCGCTTCGCTTCAATCGGCCGGTGACTGAGCTGATCTTGTCGCGATATCCCTACACACTGGACCTCGCCATACCCGCAATTTTGCTGGCGATCTTGTTGTCGTTTCCGGCCGGTATCGCGTCGGCGCGGCATCGATCGAAATGGCAGGACCAAAGTCTGGGCATCGTCAGTCTGTTTGGTGTCTCGTTTCCAAGCTTCACCCTCGGACCAATTCTAATTTTGGTGTTTGGTATTGTGCTGGGATGGCTGCCGGTTTCCGGGACAGGATCTTGGCGCAATTTTGTCTTGCCCACAATCACTATGGGAACGGCGCTGGCTGCGATTCTGACTCGCATGGTTCGGACGTCGATGCTGGAAGAGCTTGGCCAGGACTACATTCGTACCGCGCGCGCCAAAGGTCTTTCGGAGCACGCCGTCGTCTATCGTCACGCGCTGCCAAATGCGATGATTCCGCTGTTGACTGTGGTCGGCCTGCAGTTTGGAGTGTTGCTGGCCGGCGCCATTGTGACCGAGACCATCTTCTCCTGGCCGGGAATTGGTAGGCTCACCATCTCTGCAATCTCCAATCGCGATTATCCGCTAGTGCAAGGTTGTATTCTTGCCATAGGGCTTACTTATGTTCTGGTGAACCTGCTTACGGATGCTCTGTATATCTTCGCGAATCCGCGCATTCGTCAGTGAGACGCTCCT
Organism: uncultured Acidobacteriota bacterium; assembly: GCA_963817855.1. Classification (GTDB taxonomy): domain Bacteria; phylum Acidobacteriota; class Terriglobia; order Terriglobales; family Acidobacteriaceae; genus JAKAAZ01. The sequence continues at coordinate 2,129,229 of CAWFQA010000001.1, forward strand.
CGCAACGGAATTGTGAATGCAGTCAAATTATTTTCCGCACAATTCTATCGATGCAACCGCCAGGCGCGCGGAGGATGTCATACTGGAGTGTTAACGCTTTCGTTGGGATCTAGCAATCAGCACACTCGGAAAACCTTTCTATGTAACCAACACCGTAGTTCTGCTTTGCAGGAGTAATGTCTTGAGGCTGCCTAGTTTGAATGCCGTGCGACCAGGCTTTGTTCTGGCCGCACGGCACGGCGGTTCATCCTTCCATGCCCGAGCTTTAGCGATGAGTACAGGCTCCGGCGGAGGAGGAGGCTGGTTTGAAAAGCTATTCACTTCCTCCACGAATATCTTTTCGCCGCAGTCGGCGCCGGCCCACGACATCTTTCGTCTCTCCATCTTTGTGCTGATCATTACCGGCGCAATTTTTGTTACGGTGTGCGGTTTGCTGCTGTTCGTGATCGTCAAATATCGCCGCCGTCCCGGCGATGACGACACCGAGCCGCCCCAGATTTACGGCAGCAATCAGATTGAGCTGGCGTGGACCGTATTCCCCATCCTGATTGTGGTGGTGCTGTTCCTTTCCACCGTGCGAATCGTCTTTAGTATTCAAAACGCGCCGCATCCGAAACAGGCGCTGGACGTCACCGTGACCGGACATCAGTGGTGGTGGGAGTTTAGCTACCCAAAATACAACTTCGTTACGGCGAATGAATTGCATGTCCCTGTCAGTAGCGATCCGAAAGATCCCATGCCGACTTTTATGAAGCTGGTGACGGCCGATGTGGATCACAGCTTCTGGGTGCCGAGGCTGGCCGGCAAAACAGACCTTATGGCGGGGCAGGTAAATCAGATGTGGATTCAGCCGGAAGCCACCGGATTATTTCTCGGTCAATGCGCCCAGTTCTGCGGCGCAGAACACGCCAGGATGTTAATCCGCGTCTACGCGCAGACGCCTGAAGAGTTTGAGAAGTGGGTTGCAAATCAAGAAAAAAATGCCGTCAACGATCCTAGCGTTGCCAATGGGCGAGCCGTGTTTGAGCACAATGCCTGCATCAACTGCCACACCATTCGCGGCACGGTAGCGAACGGCCGCTTCGGACCCGATCTGACGCACCTGATGAGCCGCGACACGATTGCTTCCGGCACGCTGCCCAACACGCGCACCAACCTGGAGGGCTGGATCAAGGATCCTGACCATTACAAGCCCGGCTGTCTAATGCCGGCTATGAAGCTGAGCGATACGGACATTGCATGGATCACGTCCTATCTGATGACACTGAAGTAAGCTGAGAAAGTGAGAGGCGCACGTCATGGCTGAATCCATACCACTGTCAGGAGTGCTCGATTTAACTCCGAAGGAGAAGCATCCGCGACTGTGGTTAGAGGTGATGCACGAGTGGATCGTGACCACCGATCACAAAAAGATCGGGCTGATGTACATCGCTTCCGCCCTGATGTTTCTCCTGGTCGGCGGCGTCGAAGTGCTGCTGATTCGGATTCAACTTGCCAGGCCGGAGTCGACCTTCCTTTCGCCGGAACGGTTCAATCAGCTATTCACCCTGCACGGCACGACGATGATCTTTTTTGTGGCCATGCCCATCTTGTTCGGGTTTGGAAACTACCTGGTGCCGCTGATGATTGGCGCTCGCGACATGGCGTTTCCGCGACTGAACGCCTTCAGCTTCTGGATATTTCTTTTCGGCGCGCTGCTGCTGTACTACAGCCTGATCGGAGGCAAAGGACTGTACGGCGGCTCTGGGATTCCCGATCAAGGATGGTTCGCGTATGCGCCGCTGACCTCGGTTGCATTTTCGAAAAGCCATGCCGCCGACTACTGGGCGCTGGGAATCTTTATCAGCGGCATTGGCACCATCGGCACCGCGCTGAATATCGTCGCGACCACGCTTTGCATGCGATGCAAGGGGATGAAGCTGAATCGCATGCCGCTGTTCGTTTGGCTGATGATGGTCACTTCCGTGATGGCGCTGGGCGCGATTCCCCCTCTGTCGGCCGCCCAGATCATGCTGTTGATCGACCGCTTTCTCGGCGCACATTTTTTTGATACGCAAGCGGGCGGCTCCGCCGTCCTGTGGGCACATTTCTTCTGGATATTCGGCCATCCCGAGGTTTACATCCTGGTGATGCCGGCCTTCGGATTTGTAAACGAGATTATTCCAGTGTTCTCTCGCAAAGCCATCTTCGGATATCCGGCGATGGTGGCGGCGTCGGTTGGTATCGGATTTATCAGCTTTACCGTCTGGGCGCATCACATGTTCACGGTCGGCATGAACGCCGCGGCCAACACCGCCTTCGTCCTGTCGACCATGATCATCGCCGTCCCAACAGGAATTAAAATTTTCAATTGGCTTGCGACCATGTGGGGAGGAAAGATTCATTTCACCGTCCCCATGCTGTTCTGCACAGCGTTTCTGTTTCAATTCACCTTGGCGGGACTCACCGGAATTATGCTGTCGGTTGCGCCCTTCGACTGGCAATTGCACAATTCCTATTTTGTCGTCGCGCATTTTCACTACGTCATTGTCGGCGGAATTCTTTTCGCGTTGTTTGCCGGCTTCTATTACTGGTTCCCAAAAATCACAGGTCGCATGATGAGCGAAGAGTTAGGGAAGTGGCACTTCTGGCTCTTCGTTCTCGGTTTTCACATGACCTTCGACTTTATGCACATTGTCGGTCTGCTGGGCATGCCGCGCGAAATCTATACCTATGAGCCCGGTCATCATTGGGCCACATGGAACTTGATCGTGACCCTAGGTGCGTTTATTCAGGCGACGGCTGTCCTCATCTTCGTCTTCAACCTGGTGCGGTCGCATTTTTATGGTGAGCTGGCGGGCAACGATCCCTGGGATGCATGGACGCTCGAGTGGGCTACGACCTCTCCTCCTCCCAGCTACAATTTCGCAGAAGATCCCATGGTGCGCAGCCGTCGTCCGTTATGGGACTTAAAACATCCGGAAGATCCCGACTGGAAGTATGAGTTCGAGACGGAGAATCAATTGGCGGCGCAAAAATGACGACGATCCCGTTCACCTTCGACGTAAAAGACGATCCCTGGGAGTTGCCGTATCGTGGCACCGTCGGAATGTGGTGCCTGATCGCGGCCGAATCCTCCATGTTTCTCATCTTTGTCGTTGCCTACATTTACTACATGGGCAAAAGTCTCAGCGGACCCACTCCAAAGGAAATCCTCGAGATTCCGATTTTTGGGACCATCTGTCTGCTTTCCAGCAGCATCACGATTCATCTATCGGTAGACGGACTGAAAAAGAAAAGCCAGTTGTCATTTATCGGCTGGCTCGCGGGCACGATATTACTGGGAATGATTTTTTTGCTCGGCACAGCCAAAGAATGGCTCGACCTGATTTACAAACATCACTTCACCATCCACACAAGTCTGTTCGGGACCACTTTTTATTCCTTAGTGGGGTTGCACGCGACCCACGTCCTGATCGGGCTATTGATGCTGAGCGTGGTGCTCGTCCTGGGGTTGTTTGGCGTCGTCGGTGAAGATCAATTGGATCACTTTCATTCACTCTCGATGTACTGGCATTTTGTGGATGCCGTGTGGGTTGTCGTACTCACGGTCGTATATATCGTTGGAAGATGATGACAAGAAAAAAACTATGAATACCGAATCGGAAAACAGTCATTCATCCGTGCATGCGATTCACATGCCCGCGCCGACCGCGTGGCCATTTGTGCTGGCGCTTGGGGTGACATTTCTGTTTGCCGGCCTGGTGACGGAATGGGCCATCAGCCTCCTGGGACTCGTGTTGATGCTGTTTTCCGCGGTCGGATGGTTCCGCAATGTTTTCCCGCACGAGCAGCATGAGTCGGTATCAGTCACTACCGCAGTGGTGGAAATTAAGAGTTCGCGCGAACAAGTGGCGCGTCTGCCTGCCGTCGCGTCGCATCGCAAGTTCCTGCCTGTGGAGCGATATACGTTGGGTGCCGGCGTGCAGGGTGGTCTGGCTGGCGGCGTTGCTATGATCGCGCCGGCGACCATCTTTGGGCTGATTCGCTTTCACAGCCTTTGGTATGCGCCCAACCTGCTGGCGGCCATGGCCATTCCCGGTTGGGCAGGCAAGAGCACAGCTTTTCTGACTTCATTCCATCTGGAAGGATTGCTGGTTGCCGTGGTGGTGCATGTGCTGGCATCCGTCCTGGTTGGCCTGCTCTATGGCGCAATTCTTCCCATGTTTCCGTGGGAGCCGATTGCCACTGCTGGATTTCTGGCGCCCATCTTCTGGAGTGGGCTCTTGTACGCCGGATTGGCGGCTGTGAATCCCATCTTGAATCGACGGATCGACTGGCTCTGGTTCATTGCGTCTCAAATCGCCTTCGGCCTGGTCGCCGGCTTCGTCGTGAACCTGCATGTTCGCGTGCGTACACCGCAGTTCCAGGCGCGACCGTTTGCAGAGCGTGCCGGACTGATCTCCCAGACATTGGAAGAGGAAGCGCACGACGAGGATCGCCCCCAATGAAGGCAAAGATTCCAGCGCTGGGAGCAACGATCGTCGCTGCAGTATTTTTGTTGTCATCCGTTGGCTGCGATCATCTGCCCGGCAAGCCTGGCTTTCGCCCCGAAACCATGCGTCCGGATCAGACAGTCGACTTTAACGTTTTGTACAACAGCAATTGCTCTGCCTGTCACGGAGACCGCGGATTAAATGGCCCGGCGCTGCCGCTGAACAATCCCGTATACCTCGCGTGGGCAGGGAAGGAACACATGCTCCCCATCGTTTCCAGTGGGAAATCGCTTCTATCGTTGCACGCCTTCGCACAGTCAGGCGGCGGCATGCTGACCGATCAGCAAGTCAACATCATTGTCGACGGAATGGTCGCAGATTGGGGGAAGCCCGGCAGTTTGAATGAAACCAACCCGCCAGGCTATAGTCCGACAACGAAGCCCGATGCTTCCGGCGGCAAAACTGTATTCCAGGCCCACTGCGCGAGCTGTCATGGAGCAGACGGGACCGGTGCGGCTGCGACCGGAGCCGCTGCGAAGCCACGTGCGACTGGTTCCATTGTCGACCCAACCTATCTTTCGCTGATCAGCGATCGGGGCTTACGCGACATTGTTGTTGCCGGTCTGCCGGACGAGGGAATGCCGGATTGGCGCGGCGATGGATCTGGTAAGCCGATGACGGACAAGGAAGTCACCGACGTGGTTGCATGGCTGGGATCGCACCGCGTGCAGTTTCCCGGCCAGCCATTTCCGAGCGCACCGCCGACCGGTGCTAAAAATTCAACGAAAGGGAAGTAAAACCCGGGAAGTGCCGCAACAGGAGCGATTGTGAAGAACCCATTGAAGGACTTGATCAAGAACCCGATCATCGAAAATCCCACGAATGAGCCGAGCGAGCACTCGCGCAGAAAGTTCCTTTTCAAGGTCGCTTTGTTGTTGAATGGCGCAGTCGGCGCCGTCCTGGCCGTGCCGGTCTTCGGGTATCTCTTCGGACCATTTACCAGAAAAAATTCCAGCTATAACGACTGGGTGCCTGTCGGAAATCTTGAGCAGTTTCCGCCCGGAGAAACGCGGCTAGGGCAAATATCGCAATCCCGACGGGAACTCCCGCCGACGGACAGACCCGCACACTGCCGTGCTGGGTACGACATATTACTAAGAATCAATTTCAGGTTTTCGCGATCAATTGCGCACACATGGATTGCCCGGTGCACTGGTTCCCGCAATCCAAACTGTTCATGTGCCCTTGCCATGGCGGCGTGTATTACCAGGATGGCGCGGTCGCTGCTGGGCCCCCGCCGCGCGGCCTGTTTCAATACAAGTACAAAATTGTTGGCAATCAGCTTATGATCTGGGCGGGTGAATTACCCACCCTGTCGACGGAAGCCAGCCTTGCCAGGCCGGGGTGCAGCTCATGCCAGGGTTAAAACAGAAGGGCATCGCGCTCTATCACTGGTTCGACCGCCGATTGGGTTTCGTCAAGCCGATCACCGAAGCTGCGGAGCATCCCATCCCCACCAGCAGCGCAAGCTGGTGGTATGTATTTGGCAGCGCGGCCACCGTGATTCTTCTGCTGCAGGTGGTCACAGGTATTTTGCTGGCGCTGGTGTATACACCCACAGCACGCGATGCGTGGAACAGTCTTAATTTCTTAAATCACGGCCTGACGTTGGGGTGGTTTCTGCGCGCGTTGCACGGATGGGGATCGGACTTCATGATCGCCATCGTTCTGATTCACATGACCCAGGTGTTCATGTTCGGCGCGTATAAATTTCCCCGGGAACTGACCTGGATCGTCGGCGTGTTTCTGCTGCTTCTGACGTTGGGCATGGCCTTCACCGGCCAGGTGCTGCGCTTCGATCAAGATGCCTATTGGGGTCTGGGAATTGGCGCGTCCATCATGGGAAGGGTTCCATTGATTGGCGGCTGGTTGGTTCATGCCATGCTCGGCGGCCCGATTATCGGGGCCTCGACCTTCTCGCACTTTTTTGCACTGCACGTTTTCGTCATCCCAGGAATTCTGATAGCGCTGGTCGGCGTGCATGTATGGATGGTTCTTCGCCTCGGCGTCAATGAGTGGCCGATGCCCGGCCGGCTGGTGCGTCGAAGCACCTACTTGAAGGAGTATGAAGCGGAGGTCCACAAAGACGGCGTGCCCTTCGTTCCCGACGCAGCGTGGAAAGATGTCACTTTTTCCGCGGCCATTATTCTGGCGATCATGGCGTGCGCCTTTTTCTTTGGCCCCATCGGTCCCACCGGTCCGCCCGATCCTACGATTATTCAAACCGTGCCCAAGCCGGATCTGCCGTTCTTATGGATCTACGCAATCTTCGCTCTGGCTCCGCCGCACCTGGAAACGCCGCTTCTTCTCATCACGCCCATCGCCGTCATCTGCGTGATGCTGGGCCTGCCGCTGTATGCCGGCGAAGGCGAGAAGCACTGGTCGCGGCGGCCTGTGGCTGTGTTGATGGTGTGCGTGATTGCTGTTTCACTGTCCATTCTCACCAGTCTCGGCGAACATCCACCGTGGAGTCCGGTTATGGATGCGTGGAGCGCCGATCCGGTGCAGCCGAAATATCTGAAAGATCGGACTCCTTTGGAGCGACGCGGCGCAGTGGTGTTTCAAGAGAAGCAATGTCGCAATTGCCATTCGCTGGATGGCATTGGAGGAAAGCGCGGGCCGGATCTGAATCGAGTTGCGACCCAGATGACCGAGAGCCAGTTGATTCGGCAGGTGCTGCAGGGCAGCGGAAATATGCCCGCTTATGGCAGTGCGTTGAATCCCCAGGAGACCACAGCGTTAGTTCGCTTCCTTGAAACGCTCAATGGCAATCAAATGCCGGCGCGGGATCTGGCGCGTCCGTTAGCGGAAGGTGCTCCGCTTGCGGCGCCGCGACATGGACATAAAGAGGAGTAGCGCGAGGTTAGTTGCTTCTTATTTCCAGCGGACGCGAAGTTGTCCGCGCAGCTTTCGCTCTTGAAGCACGCTTCCAAGCGGAGATGTCATGCCCACAGCAACTCAGGCCATTCTCGATGCGTGGTCGCCACCGTTCTGGCTGACCGTCAGCGTCATCCTTGTGTGCCTGGTCTATATACGCGGATGGCGTGCAATTCGCCGCACTCGACCGGCTTATTTCACTATTGAGCGCCTTCTGTGCTTTGTCGGCGGCATGGTGGTTCTGTGGCTCGCCATCGCTTCGCCGATCGATGGCTTTGCCGACACGTTGCTGAGTGCGCACATGGTGCAGCACTTTCTGCTGATGTCTGCTGTGCCGCCTCTGGTGCTGCTCGGTGCGCCAATCGTGCCGCTGCTGCGTGGCCTGCCGCGCGGATTTGTTAAGTCTGTTCTTGGTCCGCTGATCGCGCTGCGCTGGCCGCGCCGTGTTGGCGATTTCCTAACCGAACCAGTCGTCGCGTGGCTCACATTTAATTCTGTCTTTCTCCTCTGGCATCTTCCCAAGGCCTACGACTACGCTCTTCGCAATGAAAATGTGCATGACTTTGAGCACATCTGTTTCCTCGCCACGGCGTTGCTTTTCTGGTGGGTCATTCTGCATCCGTGGCCGAGCCGTGCGCGTCACAATGGCTGGATGGTTCTGGTGTACCTTTTGTCTGCGGATATCGTGAACTCAGTTCTCTCCGCCTTCCTTGCATTCTGCAATCGGCCGATTTATCAGTTCTACTTTTCGCAGCCCAATCCGTTCCACATTTCTCCGCTCTCCGATCAGATTGCCGGCGGCGTCATTATGTGGGTGCTCAATTCCACTGTGTTTCTTGTGCCCGCGATGTTATTGACTGTCCGGCTCGCGGGCTTTTCGAGTCTGCCCAGCAAGCCCTCCCGCAGCACACCCGGCACTCTTCCGGTCTGAGCCGCGACTATTTCGCCGCCTGCGGAATCGCCGTCTCGAGAAAATAGAAATTTCCCGACTGAGGAGCTTCGACGCCGCTGATTCTGCGGTTGTAGATCACGACAGAATCGACAAACCAGAGCGGGAGGGTCGGCATTTCTTTCGCCAGAATCTGCTGTACCTGCACATACAGAACGCGACGCTTCGCCTGGTCGGATTCAGACGCTGCTGCCAGCAACAACTGGTCGACTTGCGCGTTGGAATAATCGCCACGATTGGCTCCATGCGGCGGAATGCTCGCGGACGCAAACGCGTAATGAAAAATATCGGGGTCTTCGTTGCCCCCAATCCACCGCAGGCTGTACATGCCAAACGATCCGTGGGAAATGTCGGAATAAAACGTGGCAAATTCGAAGCTGCGCACGTCGAGCGCAATTCCGACCGCGCGCAACTGCTGTTGTAACGTCATTGCCAGTTCTCGTGCGCCGCCATCGTTGGAGGTTTTCATCGTTAGGTGAAAGCGAATGCCATCGGGCCCCGCCTTAAATCCGGCATCGTCGAGAAGCTGTTTCGCACGCTGCGGATTGTAGTCGTAATACGCCCCGTCTTCCGTGTAAGCCCAATGACTCGGAGGCAGCAGACTGTCCGCCGGTCGAGCCATGCCGCGTAATAGTGTGGCGATGATCAACGGCCGATTTACCGCATACGCAATGGCCTGCCGTACGCGTGCGTCGCGCAAATATGGGTCGCGTAAATTGAAGGTGAGATATTGAACCATTGTCCCCGGCGAGTCTGCCACGCTCAGGTTTTTGTCGTTGCGCATGGACCAGATCATGTCGGGCGACAAGGCATTGGATGCGATGTCTGCGGATCCCTTGCGCAGCGCCAGCGCCCGCGTCATTTGATCGGGAATCACCTCAAATCGCAACCGGGCAATCTTCGGCACGGATTGCCAACTCAGCGGATTGCGCTCGAGGACAACTTCTTTGTCGAGTTCCTGGCTGACAAAACGGAACGGTCCGGTGCCGATCGGGCTCTGCTGAAAATCGCGCCCGCTTCCATAGGGAACAATCCCGAGCGCGCCATCGGAAAGGCTCCACAAAAGCGCGGCATCCGGCTGCTTCATGTGAATGACGATGGTATGTGAATCGGGCGCGTCAATCGTGGCAACATTGCGGTAGGCCTGATATTTCGAGGTCAAAATGCTGTGGTCCCGCATCGAATCGAGTGTCCACTTCACATCACGCGCCGTGAACGGCTGGCCGTTCTGAAATTTCACCCCTGTTCGCAAATGAAAAATATACGTCAGCGGATTGGGCGTGTCCCAGGACGTCGCAAGGTCTGGCTGCAGGTTGAAATGCGCATCTTTTTTGACCAGCGAATCGAAGATCAATTCGTCAATGCGCTCCGATTGGGCGTCAACTCCAATGCGCGGATCGAGGTTGGTCGGGCTGCTTTCAATCGCCACCGTCACAGTATTCGGATCAGCCGGTTTTTGGCCGCATCCAAGCAGAATGGCAGCGCTGCCGAGAGAAACGACTGCCAACAGAATCGATGCTGCGGTGCGGGCGAATCCCGCGCGCCGGTTATGCATGCGTGATTTTTCCCAGGATGGCCGCTCGTGTCGCCCCGGTGACTCGCGGTAAATTTCCGGGTTGACGATGCCAGGTTTGATACGCAAGCAACGCGAACGCCATAGCTTCTTTCGCCGCCGCAGGCATTCCAAACTCGTCGCTGGTTTTCGTGTTTATTTTTCCGAGTGCTTCCAATTCGCGCCGGATCATTTCCATCAAGGTGCGGTTGCGCGCGCCTCCACCGGCGACAATATAGTCCGTCGAGAGCGTTTCGCAGAGCTCGGACGCAACGAAATCTCTCCATGCCCGCCCGATGCTGCGCGCCGTCAGCGCCGTCGCGGTCGCAACTGCATCCTCCGGCCGCTTGCTCTGTTTGCGGCAATCCGTCAAAAAGCGCGCGACAAATTCGCGCCCAAACTGCTCTCTGCCGGCGGACTTCGGCGGCGGCGCTTGAAAAAATCGATCTCGCAAACAACTCCCGATCACCGACTCCAGCACGCGACCGCGCTCCGCTGTAGCTCCTTGCGCGTCGTATTTCCTGCCGAAGCATTCCGCCATTAAAGCGTCGATCACCATATTTGCCGGGCCGGTATCGAAGGCGAAGATCGTCTCAGGTGGAGCGCCTGCCGGTATCACTGTCAGATTGGCGATGCCACCCAGATTTTGCAGCACGCGATTGCGTGTCGGATGGTGAAATGCCACATAATCCAATAGAGGCACCAGCGGCGCTCCTTGGCCACCCAGCGCCAGATCCGCAGGTCGAAAGTCCGACACCACAGGAACGCCAAGCTCGGCAGCGATCACAGAAGCTTCTCCCATTTGCCACGTGCAGGCTACCTGCGCACCGAGAAACTTCCGGGCGACGCCTTGATGGTAGATGGTTTGGCCGTGGCAGCCGACAAGGTCGAGCTGCACCGGATGATTTTTCAGCGTCAACTTCACCGCATCGGCATACAACTGACCCAGTCGCCAATGAAGCCGAGACATGTCAGCCACCGAAGCGGCGTCAGCATTCATCATTTGCAAAATGCATTTGCGAACCGCGGCCGGATAGGGAACCGACACGTGCGCGAGGAGTCGCATGCGCGGAAAATGCTTGGATGAGTTTCGCGATCGCATAATTCTCACCAGCGCCACGTCAATTCCGTCCGCAGATGTGCCGCTCATGATGCCAGCCACGTTCATCGCGGGATTATGGTTTTCGGAAGAAGTTTTCATTCCTTCGCCCCGCGCGTCGCGTGTGCAATTCTTGCGCGCAGCCGTTCCTGTGCGTTTTGTAGCTGCTTCAGACCGGAGGCAGAAAGTGGTCGAGGTGGAACCGATTTCTTCAGCAAACGCAGCTTCGCACTTGCGACTCGCTTGGAAGCGTTGTCAACCGCGCGCGCGAATGCGGGCGAGCGTTCCGCTTCGCGCAGCAGAGCTTCATGCGTCGCTAAGACCCGGTCGGCGCGATGGCAGATTTCCAGCAGGTCTGTTCCAGCGGCAATCGCCTCGATCGCAGCGGATTCGGCAGATGCATGGTTGAGGACGCCACCCATCTCCATATCGTCGGAAATGACCAATCCCCGATAGCGTAGTTTCTCCCGCAGCACTTCCTGGATCCAGAATCGTGAGAGCGACGCCGGACGCAACGGCTCCTGTATTTCCGGATAGGCGGCATGATTCACCATCACCAGCGGTAGTGAGGTACGCAGCGCACGATAGGGCTCCAGATCCTCGGCCCACATTTGCTCCCACGTTCGGCGAATGCTCGGAGTCGCCTGGTGTGAGTCCATTGTGCCGCCGCCTAGACCGGGGAAATGCTTGCCGCATGCGATGATTCCATGTTGCTGGAGGCCCGCAATGAATTCTCGAGCATAGGCAATCACGTTCGCCGGATCGGCAGAAACCACGCGGGTTCTCATTACCTCGCGCGAATCCGGTAACGCCAGATCTAACACCGGAGCCAGGTCCAAATTGAATCCGAGCCCATGCAGCATTCGTCCAACCAGCGCGCCACTCTCCCGAACGATTGTCGACCGTTGCGTCGCCGCAACTTCAGCAGCGGAGGGAGTCGGACCTACCAGATCGCGCAGTCGATCGACCGTGCCGCCTTCAAGATCCACGCAGCGAAAAAATGGCGCAGCCAGCACCGCCGCGGCTTGCTGCCACATCGTATGGATCTGAGCCGCTGTCTCTATGTTGCGGCGAAATAAAATTATTCCGCTTGGCTGCAGGCTGCGAAGCCACGCCAATTCCAACGCGGATAGCGACGTCGATTCGACACCGACGATCAGCAGCGATCCGACGCGATGCCGCAGTGCCGTCGTCTTCATGCGCGTGTTCCCATCGCCGGCGATCCCTCGCGAACTTCCTGCTGCAGTTCCTGCAACAGGTTGAGCGCCTGCATCGGCGTCAGCGAATTCAGATCGAGCGACTGAATCTGATCGACAATTCGCTGCGATAACGGAGTGAATAACGTCATCTGTACATCTGCCTCGCGGCTGGACTCGATTTCACGTTTCTCCGATCGTTCATGCTGACGCAAAATTTCTCTCGCCCGCACCACCACTTCCTGCGGAATTCCTGCCAGCCGCGCCACTTCAATCCCGTAGCTTTTGTTCGCTGCGCCTTCCTCAATCGCGTGGAGAAAAACAATTCCCTTAGGATTCTCTTGAACAGTCACGCGCAGATTTTTCAGCCGAGGAAGAATCCCGGCGAGCATCGTGAGCTCGTGATAATGGGTTGCAAATAAGGTTCTTGCAGCTAATACTTCATGGATATGTTCAACGGTCGCCCAAGCCAATGACATGCCGTCAAAAGTTGCCGTACCGCGCCCCATCTCGTCCAGCAGCAGCAGCGATCGTGGTGTGGCCGTGTGCAAGATCGTAGCTGTCTCGGTCATTTCGACCATGAATGTAGAGCGACCCTCAGCAACGTTGTCGCTGGCGCCGATCCGCGTATAAATGCGGTCTACCAAGCCCAGCCGCATCCGCTGCGCCGGAACAAAACATCCCATCTGCGCCAGGATGACCAGCAGCGCCGCCTGGCGAAGGTAAGTCGATTTGCCGCCCATATTGGGCCCGGTCAGCAGCAGAAGACTCGGGCCTTCGGTGTCGAGATAGATGCTGTTGGGAACGAACCGGCCTTCCGACGACTGCTCCATGTGCCACTCAATCACCGGATGACGCGCCGCTAGTGCCTCGAAAACGCCTGATTCGTCGACCTCCGGACGGACGTAGCGCCGAGCCGCTGCAAGCTGCGCAAAACATGCAAGCAGGTCGATTTCCGCAATCGTTTCGGCGGTGGCGCGAATGCGTGCGCTCGCTGTCAGAATAGTCTGGCGCAGTTCCATAAAAATTCGTCGCTCAATTTCAAGGCAGCGATCCTGCGCTCCCAGCACACTGCGTTCGTAATCCTTCAATTCCTGCGTGGTAAAGCGCTCCGCATTCACCAGCGTTTGCTTGCGTTCATACTCCGCGGGTACATTGTCGAGATTCGATTTTGTGATCTCAATGTAATAGCCAAACACAGAGTTGTACCGCACCTTGAGCGATCCAATTCCTGTGCGCTGGCGTTCGCGCTCCTCAATCGCCGCGATCGATTGCTTTCCACTCAGGCTGAGCGATCGCAGTTCGTCCAGTTCTGCATCCACTCCAGCAGCGATCGCGCCGCCATCTTCTAAACGCACCGGAGGCTGTTCTGCGAGTGTCTTCGAAATCGCAAGCTGCAAGTCTTCAAGGCAATCCAGAGACGATTGCATTCGTTTCCACGCGGGCGGACTGGAGCGGCAAGATCGCTGCGTTAACCATCGGCAATTTCGCTGCGGATGAAGCCAGCGCCAGCAAATCGCGGGGTCCGGCACTGTCGAGCGAAATCCGGCTCAACAATCGTTCCAGATCGAGAATGCCTGCAATGCTGTCTCGTACATGCTCGCGAACCTGCAGATTTCCATGCAACTCGGCCACGCCATCGAGGCGCTCGTGAATAGCCGCGAGGTCGATCAGCGGCCTCAGAATTGTGGCGCGCAACTTGCGCTTGCCCATCGGCGTCTGACACATGTCCAGGGTATGGAACAGCGTCGTATGTCGCCTCGCGTCCGGCATCAACGGCTCGACCAGTTCCAAGTTGCGCACGGTCACGGCGTCGAGTTGCAGGCAGCCGCTGTGTTCGTAATAACGCACCCGATCGATGTGTTCTAACTGACCCAGTTGCGTCGCGCGCAAGTAGTGCACAATACTGCCCGCCGCAATCGCGGCTGTGGCGTGACCCTCCAGCCCGAACCCGGCCAATTCGCGCGTTCCCAGATGATTCTCCAGCAGAGGCACCGCGTAGTCCCGAGTCAGCACCCAGGGTTCCAGTTGAGTTACGGTGCGAGAGCGCAAAGTATCTTCCAGCGATGCGAAAAGACCACCGCTATTCTCGGCCAGCAAAATTTCAGCCGGATTGAACCGCGCCAGCTCATCACTAGCCTGGGTTGCGGCTTCCTGCGCGTTGCGGCCGCGAAATTCCGTAGCGCGAAAATCGCCAGTCGAGTTATCCAGCAGCGCCAGTCCAATCCGTGTTCCATGAGGGTCGCCGTCAAAGCACAGCGCCGCCAAAAAATTGTTTTGTTCCGAGTGCAGCGCTGGATCAATCGCAGTGCCCGGCGTCAGCACGCGCGTCACTTCGCGGCGCACGATGGTTTTTGTCAGCTTGGGGTCTTCCAGTTGCTCGCAAATGGCGATGCGATACCCCAGCCGTAGCAGCCGTGCGATGTACTGGTCAGCGGCGTGATGTGGCACACCGCACATCGGAATGGCCCGTTCCTTGTCGCGCGAGGTAAGGGTGATCTGCAGTTCGCGCGCCGCGGTCTTCGCGTCCTCATAAAACAGTTCGTAGAAATCGCCCAGGCGAAAGAAGAGCAGCGTATCCGGGTATTTCTGTTTCGCGGCGGCATACTGCCGCATCAATGGCGTAGAGGCCATTTCCAGGGTTGGATTCGAGCTGGCGCTGGACACGGACAGATGGCTTCTCCTGAAGCTTGGGCGCAACAAAAATAGCGGGCGGCCTTTCCTTCAAAGATAGGCCATCAGGAACGATGTGTACCAATTTACAGCATCGGAAATCCCGTACCGTGTCAGGGAAACAAGGCGATCGCCACGGCGGGGTCCGCCTAAATCGCGCGAAAGGACAATGTGTGCTGGGGCACACGTGTCCTGCATCACAGGAAGGTGCCTTTTGTCCGAGCTATATACTTACTTGTACGTTCTCTCCGGGAGCGGTTTTTTAGGCGATGGCAATGTATCTCATCTGGCTGCGGGTTGCGCTGGTTCTGTACGGCGTCTGCAGCCTTACGGTGATCCCAGATGTGCTGACCGGCCATGATCGCTGGCGCAAATTTGTGCACCCCGTCTGCGTCTCCGCTTTTTATTTTCATCTGGTTGCGCTGGTGGAAATGATGCGCCTTGCTCATCATTGGGTGCCGGCCAGCTTGCACGAGGTGGAAACCTCCTTCGCGCTTCTGCTAACCCTGACCTTCCTGGCGATTTACTGGCGGTATCGGGCGATTTCCTTCGGATTATTTGTGTTGCCGATCATTTTTCTGCTGCTACTTCTGCCGGCAGCGCAGCCGGACCACGCTCCGCTGTCCAGCGAGTGGATGCATAACGGATGGATCCTGCTGCATATCGCGCTGCTGCTGGTGGCCTACACCTTATTGTTGTTCAGTCTGCTCTCCAGTCTGCTGTACCTGATTCAGGAACGGCTTTTGAAAAACAAGCAAATCGGCGGCATTTTCAGCCATCTGCCGCCGCTCGATACCATCGATCACATCGCGTTCGTAACCCTCGTGATCGGCTTGCCCTGCATGACGCTCGGCCTGCTGGCCGGCGCGTTGATTGCGCAGGAAAGCGTGGGAGCCGCCTATTTTCTCGACCCTAAAGTGCTGCTTTCGATCGGCATGTGGGTGCTCTACGTCTGGATGTTGTATGTCCGTCGCCACACCGGCCTGCGCGGCAAGCGAGCCGTCTATTTATCTTCGCTGGTATTTCTAATGGCGCTGACTGTTTGGGTGGCCAACCAGTTCAGCACCGTCCATAGGTTCCCAGCGCCATGAACTTCGTCCTCATCGGCGTTAATCACAAATCTGCGCCATTGCAGGTGCGGGAAAGGCTTGCCATTCCGGCCGCCCGCCTTCAGGAAGCGACGCTTTCTTTGCTGAGCGTTCCGTGCGTGCGCGAAGGCATGATTCTTTCCACCTGCAATCGTGTCGAATTCCTTACCTTTCAGGAACCGGCGCAGGCCGATCTGCTGCAGTTTATCCAGAACTATTTCGCCATCGGTAAAGAAGCACTGCATCCGTATATGTACGAATACCGCGCGTCGGAAGTTGTCCGCCACGTGTTCCGAGTCGCTTCCAGTCTGGATTCACTCGTCGTTGGCGAACCGCAAATTTTGGGCCAGGTAAAAGAGTCCTATTCCTTAGCCAGATCTATCGGCGGCATCAACACCAACCTGGATCCTCTGATGCAGCGCGCCTTTACCGTCGCCCGCAAAGTACGCAACCAAACCAGCATCGGCATCTCTTCGGTATCGATCGCATCTGTGGCCGTCGATCTGGCTCGCAAAATCTTCGGCTCGCTACAAGGAAAAACAGTTCTGTTGATGGGCGCTGGCAAGATGGGAGAGTTGGCCGCCCGCAGCATGATGCAGCAGGGAGCCAATACGATCTACATCTGCAACCGCACCTATGAACGCGCTGTCGAGCTTGCCGGAAAATTTCCTGGCGTTCGCTCGGAAAGCGGCTCTGCGACAGGCCAAACCGCAATCGTGCAGCCCATCTCGTATGATCTTCTTCACCAACATGCTGCAATGGCGGACATTATCGTCAGTTCCACCGGAGCCGAGGATCCCATGTTCAGGCGCACGCACGCGGAGCAATACATGCAGCGCCGCAAGCAGCGCCCAATGTTTTTTATCGACATCGCCGTGCCCCGCGACGTAGATCCGGAGATCAACAATGTGGAAGGTGTGTTCGTTTACAATATCGACGATCTACAAGCTGTAGCCGTGTCGAACATGTCCAGCCGTGCCAAGGAAGCGATGGACGCCGAAGCGATTATTCGTGACGAAGTGGAGCGGTACACCCTGCGCATGCAGTCGCTCAACGGAGTTCCTTCTATCGTGGCCCTGCAGCAGACCCTGGAAGATGTTCGGCAGAATGAGATGCGCCGCATGGCTCCTCGTCTAGCGCAACTGTCGAGCGAGCAGCTGCAAGCGGTAGAGCAAATGACTCGCGCACTGGTCCACAAGCTGCAGCATGCGCCGATACAGGCCATCAAGCGCGCCGCGCAGGAAGGCGACCGCGAGACCTTAGCTGTGATTCAAAATGTATTTGACCTGGAGCATCACGAAAAGCCCACCGAACCGACCGGGTCAGCGGAAACGAGTGCGGGACAAAGTGATCAAGACGAGACTGCATTCATTCCCACTTCGGAAGCTTCCAGAGTTGAAGGCACTGATTCCGCTCCTCTGAAATCGGCCCCCGTCAAGGAGGAAAGCTTACCTTGATCCGTATTGGGAGTCGCGGTTCCGCCCTCGCCCGCTGGCAGGCAGATCACATCGCTGCGCAGTTGCGTGACCGCGGTTACCAGGTCTCGATTGAGATTCTGGTCACAACAGGCGATCGCGTGCAGCATGCGCCATTCATGCAGGTCGGCACCAAGGGAATGTTCACCAAAGAGATTGAAGAGGCGCTGGCCGACGAGCGAATCGATCTCGCGGTTCATAGCCTGAAAGATTTGCCGACGGAGTTGTCAGAAGAGTTCATAATCGCGGCGATTCCAAGGCGTGCCGATCCGCGCGACGCGTTCGTCTCTGTTCGCCATGAGAATCTTGCCGCGCTACCGTCCGGCGCGGTTGTCGGAACCAGCAGTTTGCGACGCCAGGCGCAATTGCGCGCATTGCGCGCCGATATTAATATTCGCGAACTGCGCGGCAATGTGGATACCCGGCTCCGCAAACTGCACGAGGGACAATACGATGCCATCATTCTCGCTGCCGCAGGCTTGGATCGGCTGGGTCTCGCTGCTGATGTGAAGGAACTATTTTCGCCGCAACAAATGTGTCCGGCGGCGGGCCAGGGGGCACTTGCGATCGAGTGCCGGACAAATGACAATGCGACGCGCGCTGTCGTTTCCTCCCTCGATGATGCCGCGGCCCATTTCGCCGTGCTGGTGGAGCGTGCGGCGCTGGCTACGTTAGGCGGAGGCTGTCATCTTCCCGTGGGCGTGTATTGCGAGCGCGCGAACAATGGCTGGACTGTGGTGGGAGTTGTCGCTCGCCCGGACGGATCGCAAATTTTGCGAGAACAGATGGAATTGCATCAAGAGCGCCCGTCAGTTGAAGATGCGGGTCGCGCAATGGCAAATCGATTGTTAGCGCGCGGCGCGGCAGAGTTTCTTGCGGCTGCTGAAAGTGCTCCGCCGGCAGGAACTCCAGCCAGATGAAACCGCTCGCCGGACGGAAGATTCTCATCACACGCGCCAGGCACCAGGCTCAATCGCTGGCGAGCGCGCTGGAAGAAAAGGGCGCGACCGTCGTCGCAATTCCGGCTATCGAGATTATCCCGCCAGATTCCTACGATGAGTTGAATGCGGTGCTGTGGAACGCCAAAAAATATCAATGGCTGGTCGTCACCAGCGCGAACGGCGCCGAAGTGTTGGCCGAGCGACTTTCCGTCTTGAAACTGCCGATCGTCACGCTCGATGCTCTAAAGATTGCAGCCATCGGTCCGGCGACCGCACGCGCTCTCAGGGAAATGGGCCTGCACGTCGATGAAATTCCTAAACAGGCCATCGCAGAATCGCTACTGGAATCGTTGCGGGACCAGGTGAAGGGCAAGAATGTTTTGTTAGTTCGCGCCAAGGTGGCGCGCGATGTGCTTCCGGAGGGACTCCGAAACGCCGGCGCAACTGTGGATGTAGCCGACGCGTATCAGACCGTCGTTCCTGCGACCTCCGCCGCCGACGTGCGCCTTCTGTTCTCGGAACCGAGCCGGATCCCGGATGTGGTCACGTTTACCAGTTCTTCCACGGTGACAAATTTTTTCCGGCTGCTGCACGAAGCGAATGTACCCGCGTGGCCGACTGGAATGGCCGCGGCCTCCATCGGTCCCATTACCAGCGGAACGCTTCGTCGCCACGGCATCGAACCCGCCGTTGAGGCGACGGAATATACCATCGCTGGCGTAGTCGAAGCGCTATGCCGCTGGTCGACAGCGCATGCATCACCCGCGAATCGTTAGTGCGTGCTCCACGTCTTATCTTTGGAGTTGCAAAGGTCTTCCAGAAAGCAATCGGCGCAGCGAGGTTTCCGCGCGATGCAAATTTCCCGTCCAAAATGAATTAAGCGATGGGAGAAGTCGATCCAGGCTGGCTGCGGAATCAACTGCATCATATCCTGCTCGATCTTTTCAGGCGTCGTCGACTTCGTCAGTTCCAGTCGCTGCGTGATGCGCATCACGTGTGTATCCACCACCACGCCCAGCGGAATTTTGTACCATGATCCCGAAACGACATTCGCCGTCTTGCGCGCCACGCCGGGGATTGTCAGCAATTCATCCATCGTCTGCGGAATTTTGCCGCCAAATTCTGCAACAACCATCTGCGCTGCGCCGATAATGTTCTTCGCCTTGTTGCGGAAAAATCCCGTGGTCCGGATCATCTCTTCCACTTCCGCCTGAGAAGCTTTCGCCATTGCCTGTGGAGTAGGGAAGCGCTTGAACAGCGCCGGCGTCACTATATTGACACGCACATCCGTGCACTGCGCGGAAAGAATGGTCGCGACCATCAGCTCCCAGGCGTTGCGATGGTGCAGCGCACAGACTGCTTTGGGATAATGTTCCGCGAGTCGTTGCAGGATCGTTCCCACCCGTTGCGGATTCGTCGGATCGCCGGCAGACTTCTTCTTTGCAACGCGCGCCAGCACCGCCTTCGTGCTCGGTACGTTCTTCTGTGCCGCGGTTTTTTTCTGCGGACGTGCGGTCGGCACTGGTTTATCCAACCCGATCCAGCATCTCCTGCGCGGTCATGCGCACGCAGGTAAAGATGGGATAATCCTTCAGCGTGTAGGCGCTGATTTCCGTGCCGCGCAGTTGCTCGACCAAGTCGAGAAAATCTTCCGGATAATTAGTCTCGAACGCCACCACAAATTCCTGATCATCCAGGCCGAAGGAATATGTCGTATTCAGCTTCACACGCGGGTACAAATGTCCAACGCGAATATGTTCCGTCATCAAGCGCTGCCGCTCATCTTTCGGAAGCAGATACCAGGCACGCGTTTTCCAGAATGGATACACGAAGATATATTTTTGCTTACCGGGTCGCAAAAACCCGCGTGAATCCGCTTGCCCTTCATGTTCGTGGCCGATCAGATATTGCGAACGCTTGGTCATCGCCAGATAACTGAACGCGGTTTCAAGATAGCCGCCCATGGGTGTCCCCATCAGCTCCGCAGTCATCTGGTTCAAGTCGTCCACAGTCGTACAAATGCGCCACAGCATCATGTCGCACTCGCTGCGTGTTCCCACGGTGGAATACGTCAGGGTCAACATCCGATCCGCTTGATTCCAGCGCTCCAGCACGGCAGCCACGGCGCTCTTGTGCGCGGCGCGCTCCTCGGCGGGCAGGCGACGCCACTCCGGCATCACTTTCAAGAATTGGAAGGAGACAATCTGCCGCTTCATCTCTTTTTCTTTGGGAGCTTCTTTCGCGGGAGCGGTCTGGGAGGCAGCGGCGTGTGCCGTCTCGGTTGCGATTTCAGTGGTGACAGCGTGAGTCATCGATTTCTCCTGTTGCTATCCATCATGCTAGCAAAAACCACTCGCAATTGTGCTCGCCGTCACATTCACCGAATATCTTCGCAACGACCGCTATACTGCTGACAGACCGCATTCAATCGCTCGATGACAGAAAAAATTCTCACCTTCCTTGTTCCCTGGATCACCGGAATCATCTCCCACATCGGCTATGCGGGCGTTGCTATGCTGATGGCCATTGAGTCGGCCTGCATTCCCCTGCCGTCGGAAATCATTATGCCGTTCGCTGGATACCTGGTTTATCTGCATAGGTTCAGCCTGATTTGGGTTGCTACCGCCGGAGCGATCGGCTGCAATATCGGCTCAGCAATCGCGTACTGGATCGGCGCATACGGCGGCCGACCCCTGGTCGAAAAATACGGCCGCTATGTCCTGTTGAATCGCCGTGATCTGGATCGCACGACATACTTGTTCAACCGCCATGGAATGATCACGGTTCTGGTCGCGCGCATACTGCCGGTCGTGCGCACATTTATTGCGCTCCCCGCCGGCATCAGCCGCATGCCTCAACTCAGGTTTCATATCTACACATTTGTAGGCTCATGGCCCTGGTGTTTTGCCTTGGCCTATGCCGGAATGAAGCTGGGCAATGCCTGGAATACCGATCCCCGATTGAAACATATCCTTCATCGAGCAGACGCGGCGATTCTGCTGCTGCTTGCGACGGGTGTGGTCTGGTTTATTTGGACCCACTGGAAAAATCGAGCGGCGCAGAACGAAGCTTAAGTTTGATGTGCCACAAGGATCCGGTGTATGGAGTGCCGATCGTTCAGCCGAAGAACAACTCTATCCTCCCGCCAGTAGAATCGGAAGCGTCGGCGTCGTCGATCCGCCAGATTTCTCCATGGTCACGCCGAATGCTTTCGCCTGGATTCCCTTGGGCAGATGAGGCAGCAGGACACTCGCCATTCCTTGCGCATCTGGTTGGAATGTTCCAGCGGGGATGGGAGCGCTTCCGTTTGCAGGAATGACCCATAACTCGTAGGTCTTATTCGGCGGCAAGGGGGTCAGATGTCTTGCGGTAAATACCAACGCGCCACGACTCTTCAGATATACGGCGTCGCCGGAAGGCTCGGGCTGCGCATGGGCAGAGACGAGAGTCACTCGCTGTGATTTCGGCGAAGTTAAGACTTCAACTATTTCTCGAGCCCTTTCCGCGGCCGCATTGGTTTGATTCAACTGCGCAGTCTCAACGGCCAGGCGATGTTCCACGTTCTGCCGCACATCGCGAAGGTGAACCGCGTAGAACAGGAAAGCCAAAGCTGCCACCCATCCACCCCAGACTAGCGCCGGATTTGTGCGCCGAACGCGGACTGCCTTGATTTCAGCGGATCCATCTCGATCTGGCTCGGTGAAACTCTGAAGGGGTGCCGACTTGATTGCGTTGGAGGCCGAAGAAACCCCGGCGGCCTGCATTAGGCGTTCCTTTGCCGATGCTGGAGGCGGAATTTGGGGAACCGACATTGCCATCCGCGCAAAATCGGCACGCATCTGCGCCGCCTCAGCGCTGCACTCCGGGCATCGCTGCATGTGCACCCGCACCTGTTCCGTGACAGCCGCATCTGCCTTCGATTCAGGCGCGCCAGCAGGCGTACCCAGGCAAAAGAGGATCAGGTCATCCATATCGGGATGGAGATCGGGCGTCATCCGGAGACTTCCAATGCCTTTCGTATCGAGATCAATGCCGACCGTATCCGCGTTTTCACTGTTCCCAACGGCTGTCCGGTCTTTGCTGCAATTTCCACGTGCGTCTGTCCCTCAAAAAATGCCATCTCCAATGTCGTGCGCTGATCCGGCGACAGGCTATCCAGCACCATCCGGACTTTGGCGATCATCATATTGCGAGCGGCCTCGGTCCCCATGTCGGCCGAATTGGCCAACTGTAAATCGTCAACGTTTTCGAACCTGCGACTGCCCCGGATGCGATCGATGGCCCGATTTCTGGTTACCACCGCAAGCCATCCGCAAAGGCTTCCGCGATGGTCGCTGAAGCTCTCGGGTTGCTGCCACAATTTCAAAAAGACCTCTTGCATTACGTCTTCTGCCGCCGCAGTATCGCGCAACACACGCATGGCGACGGAGTACACCATGGTCGAGTACTGGTCATACATATGCGACAAAGCTTCGGGCTGCCGTCTCCGCAGTTGGTCCATCAGCTGCCGGTCCATCTGTTGCTGGTCCGTCAGACTGCCGTCTTGCGGTGGCGTGTCGGGCAAAGGAATAGCTCGATTGGAAAAGATTAACTCGCGTGCCTGCGCACACGGTCGACACTCCACCGTACACGGTTCATTTATCCAGCGCAAATGGTGAGATTGTCACATGATACGTACGAGAAAGGTTGCCTAACGGATTGCCAATAAAAGCAACGGCAGGCCGGTCGAAAACTTGGAGTTACCAGGGCTTCGCCACGCCGTTCTCGCGAGGATGATCGTTGAGAATAGAACGAATTTCGCGTCCGCCCCTTCAGTATCGGCATCCTACATGTTGAAAACCTTCTGCGTTTGTTGCCGCTTAGCAGTACCTCTCGTGAACGTTATTCTAAATGAAAGGATCTTGAATATGGCCAAAACTGCGGTGAGCGAACCCTTCCTGACCGATGTGAAAACCCTGCGTGAACGGGCCCGCAAGAGTATTGCAAAAGGAGCGGTGACGCAGAATTATGGCGGCGATGTGAAGCAGACCATCGACATTCTACAGGCTGTGCTGGCAACGGAAATCGTCTGTGTTCTGCGCTACACCATGCATGCTGTTTCGGCGACTGGAATCTCCAGCGACAGCGTCAAGGAAGAGTTCGCGCAGCACGCCAAGGAGGAGCAAGGACACATGATGGTGGTTGCGGAGCGCATTAACCAGCTCGGCGGCAAGCCGAATTTCGATCCGGAAGGGCTGACCAGTCGCTCCGCTTCGCAATATGCTGAAGGCGGCGACCTGATTGGCATGATCAAGGAAAATCTGATCGCCGAGCGCATTGCGGTGGAGCATTATCGCGAACTGGTCCGCTTTTTCGGCGACAAGGACACCACGACGCGCGTCATGTTGGAACGCATCCTCGGCAATGAAGAAGAGCATGCCAACGACATGCACGACCTGCTGGTCGCGCATGAAGGACGCCCAATGTTGCCGAAGGATTAAAGTGCATTTGCCGGGCATCCAAGCCGATTTCATTCATTAATTCAGCCAGAAACCGCTGGTTCTGCTAGATTTAGCCTACATTGCAGCGCGAGGTCGCAGCCGCCTGCAAAAGTTCGTTCGAACGAGGAATTGATATGTTCATACTCTGGTGGATCATCGTCGGGATCATCGCGGGTTGGATCACAGGCAAGATCATGAGCGGCGGAGGATATGGCGTATTCATGGATATGGTGATTGGCATTATTGGCGCGATCATCGGCGGTTATATCATGCGATCGCTGGGACATGCCGGCAGCGGTGGCTTCGTCTACACCATTGTTGTTGCGGTCTTCGGAGCCGTGCTGCTTACCCTTTTGCTGCGGCTAGTCACGCGCGGCCGAGTGAGACAGATTTAGCTGCGTCTCTCAAATAACGCTGTTATTCAGTAATCAGGCCTGGGAGTTCCAACGATGTCTGTTCGGATTTCCAGGTCTTTCCTTTTTGTGTCATAGCCTTGCGATGATCCGCAAAACAACAAACTTCTGGCAAGCTGCGAGCCGTTTTTTGGCTATGCGGAAGAGCGGTCTGTCCGCTATTTGGTTGAGAGTGCATCTAAGGGACTGGGTCCGTCGGGACCATGTATGGGCTTCCTTGATTCAGGGGGAGCCATGGTTAGAAAGGAACCTACGACGGCATGATAGAAACACCGACGATCACAATTTGTGAGGGGTTGCCATATCCCCGCGGGGCTTCCTGGGATGACAAGGGAACGAACTTCGCCATATTTTCCGCGAACGCAACCAAAGTGCAAGTGTGCATTTTCGACGACAAGGGCGAAAAGGAACTCGACCGCATTGACCTGCCCGAATGCACCAACCAGATTTGGCATGGCTGTCTGCCGGAGGTCGGTCCGGGCACGGTCTATGGATATCGTGTCTACGGTCCATATGAGCCGGAAAAAGGGCATCGATTCAATCCGAACAAATTATTGCTCGACCCTTACGCGGTAGCGTACATTGGCGCACTGAAATGGAATCCAGCGGTCTTCGGCTACAAGATGGAGTCGATGGACGACCTGACATTTGATGAGCGCGATAGTGCGCCATTCATGCCGAAGTGCGTTGTGGTCGATCCGAATTTCGATTGGGGCGAAACTCCCGGACGAGCGAGACGAGGAAGTCAAAGGCAATTGGCTGTCTCCTTCAACGACACGATCCTGTATGAGTTGCATGTTCGCGGCTACACCAAGAATCATCCTGCGGTGCCGGAATATCTCCGCGGGACTTATTGCGGGCTGGCACACCCGGCGGTGCTGGATTACATCAAGTCTCTCGGCGTGACATCCATTGAATTGCTGCCCATCCATGCCTTCATCAATGACAGCCACTTGTTGGATCAAGGGCTGACGAATTACTGGGGCTACAACAGCATCGGTTATTTTGCTCCCGATCCGCGCTATGCTTATGACCCCGCGCAGACGCTGCGGGAACTGAAGGAAATGGTGGCTCAGGTCCATCAGGCCGGGATGGAGGTCATTCTGGACGTGGTCTACAACCACACGGCGGAAGGAAACGAACGCGGTCCGACATTGTCCTTCAAGGGTATCGACAACGCCAGCTATTACCGGCTGATGCCGGACAATCCACGCTATTACATCAACGATACGGGCGCGGGAAACACCGTCAACCTGAGTCATCCGCGGGTGATTCAGATGGTCACCGACAGCTTGCGCTATTGGGTGGAACAGATGCAGGTGGACGGATTCCGTTTCGACCTGGGAACGATCCTGGCACGGGAACCGAACGGCTTCGATAATCAAAGCGGCTTTCTCAAGGCGTGTAGTCAGGATCCGGTGTTGAACACGGTCAAGCTGATTGCGGAGCCATGGGATTGCGGTCCCGGCGGCTACCAGGTGGGAGAATTTCCGCCCGGCTGGGCGGAGTGGAACGATAAATTTCGCAACGACGTGCGCGGCTTTTGGAAAGGAGATCGAACCGCCGCGGCACTGACGCAGCGTTTGTGCGCTTCCGGTGCCATCTTTAATCAACAGGGTCGCAGGCCGTGGGCGAGCGTCAATTTCATTACCGCCCATGATGGTTTTACGCTGAACGACCTAGTCTCGTACAACCAAAGACACAATGAAGCTAATGGCGAGGCAAATCACGATGGAAATCCCAATACTATCTCTTGGAATTGCGGCGCCGAAGGTCCAACCGACGACCCGGAGATCAACCGGCTGAGACGCCGCCAAATGCGAAATATGTTGGCGACGCTGCTGCTCTCGCAGGGAACCCCCATGATGGTTGCCGGCGACGAGTTCGCGCGCACGCAGCAGGGCAACAACAATGCCTATTGCCAGGACAACGACATCAGTTGGGTGGACTGGACGCTGCTGGAAAAAAACAAGCAGCAGGTTGAATTTGTCCGCAAGCTGACGTCCTTGCGCCATTGTTATCCAATCCTTCGACGAAACTTGTTCCTGACGGGCAAGTTCAACGAAGAGCTGGGCGTCAAAGACGTAACCTGGATCAACGCCAATGGCCGAGAAATGGAAGATGCCAATTGGGGCGATTCGGACATGCGCTGTTTTGGCATGTTGATGGATGGCCGGGCCCAGACGAGCGGCATTCATCAGCGCGGACATGAAGCCACCCTGCTGATGGTGATTAACGGCCATTTCGACCTGGTCAAGTTCACCCTGCCGGAGTGTCCGGGCGGCGATACTTGGACGCTTGTGATTGACACCAATCGCGAGGACGCCGAGACGGAATCCATCGAGCAGGAAATGGTCAAGACAGGCGAGTCCTACGACGTGACCGCTCGATCGCTGTTGCTGTTCGAATTGCAGCCAGAGGCGACATCCGCGCCTGCGAACCAGAGAAATGTCTAGGCAGAGAAAGTTAGGGCGGAAAGGTCATGTGTTTTGCATGACTCTTTCCCTTAGGCGTTGGGGTACGCCGTCCACGGCCAAGATCGCCGCGACAGTGATTCTGGATTTGCTATAGTATGGTCGCGAACTAAATCGATTTGGACGAGCACATCCAGAGGACACCGATGCGAATTCCCATGCGCCCGCCATGTACGCTGGCTGCCATCTCACTTTTCACCGCGCTCGTACTTCCCGTCGCATCGGCGCTCGCCCAAAATCCTGCAACCCCCGCGCCCGTCACCTTCACCGCCGATCAAGATCACGAAAACATGATGAACCAGCTCGGCATCCAGGCCCTGCGACCCGGCCCCAGCGGAAATCCGAAAGCTCCCGACCATGCGAACTATGACGAGTCCAAGGCCAACCCCTGGCCGAAGCTTCCTGACGCGCTAACACTCAAGGATGGACAAAAAGTCACCACCGCAAAAATGTGGTGGCAGCAGCGCCGCCCGCAAATCGTTCATGATTTCGACGAGTACGTCTACGGCGTTGTCCCAAATAATGTCCCCAAGGTCACCTGGTCGGTCGTCGCCACTGAACATGAATACGTCGGCTTCCACCCCGTCATCGCAACAGAGCTGAACGGCCACCTCGACAACGCCATCATATCCGCTCATCAACGTGAACCTCCGCATGACGCTGGTCACGCCAGCCGATGTCAAAGGTCCGGTACCCGTCCTGATGATGTTCGGCCTCAGCGGCTTTCCCGCTCCCGTCCAGCCCTCGCCGGAAGAACTGTCGCGCATCAACACTGCGCTCAAAGCGCTCCTGATCAAGCAGGATCCATCGCTCGCAACGGTTATCGCGCAGCATCCCGGCTGGGACCCCGTGCTCTCCGTCCCATTTCATTTTCCCCAGATGAATGCCGACGGTGATCCGCCCAATACATGGGAGCTGATCGCCGCCGGCTGGGGCTTCGCCAACATCGATCCGCAAGCTGCCCAAGCCCGACAATGGCGCTGACCTCACCCGCGGCATCATCGGACTCGTCAATAAAGGGAAGCCTCGCACTCCCCGTCAATGGGGCGCGCTGCGCGCCTGGGCCTGGGCAGCCAGCCGCGGTCTAGATTATCTGCAAACCAATCCCACAGTCGACCCCAAACATGTCGGCATTGAAGGTGTCTCCCGCTACGGCAAAGCGGCCCTCGTCACCATGGCCTACGATCCGCGCTTCGCCATGGTCCTCATCGGCTCCTCCGGGAAGGGAGGAGCAACTCCGCTGCGCCGCAATTTTGGTGAAGCCGTAGAGAACCTGACCGGCAGTGGCGAGTATCACTGGATGGCCGGCAACTTCCTGAAGTACGGCGCATCGAAAGCCACCTTCGGCAGCATGGATCCCGGCGATATTCCGGTCGACTCCAACGAGCTGCTCGCCCTCTGCGCGCCGCGCCTCACCTTCGTCAGCTACGGCATTCCCGCAAAGGGCGATGCCCAGTGGCTCGACCAGCGCGGCAGTTGGATGGCAACCGTTGCCGCAAGTCCCGTCTGGACGCTATTGGGTGCGCCCGGTCTTAGCACCGACAATCTCGACTACCATACCGCCCCGATGCCGCCGGTCAACGACGGCCTGCTCGGCGGCAAGCTGGCCTGGCGGCAGGATGACGGCGGCCACACCGATGCACCCAACATGATATATTTCATCCACTGGGCCAACAAATTTATCGGTTATCCAGACAAGGAATAACACTTATCGAACCCTGTTAGGAAATCGCACGTCAGCATACATCCAATATCGGCTTGCCGGAATCTAAGGGTCCAGCTAGTGAATCCTTGTTTATCCTGTTTCTCTTCACCGGGCGCAGACCCGAGAATCAAATGTTTCGCTGCTGCCAAAGGTTTCCCCCCATGATTTCCACTTCTAGATGAGAAGTTGACAGCCTTCATCTGAATCATGACCGCGCTACTATCTAGGCGCCAATCCCGGCGGCATGCAGCTAATCCTTGGTGACAGCTCATGTATCGTCTGATCAAGCGAACTTTACCTCTGGCAGTATTTCTCACGTTCTGCTATTCCGCCCTGGCACAAGTTACCGCCCCGGACTTCTCAGTCGTTGTCCTGCCGGACACGCAGTTCTATGCCGAGTCGTATCCAAATATATTCGACCAGCAGACTCAGTGGATCGTAGATAACCAGGCGAATTACAACATCCAGTTTGTTCTTGGCGTAGGTGATATCGTCAATGTCGCGGACCAGCCGGTTCAATGGCAGAACGCAGACGCCGCGGTCAGCCTGCTTGATCGCGCAAACATCCCTTACGTGCTACCGCTCGGCAATCACGACTATGATCACTTCGATCCGGCGTCTCGCGGGACCACTGCGTTCAATACATATTTCGGCCCCTCTCGCTACGCGCAGTACAGCTGGTACATGGGCGGATATCCCAGCGGAACCAACGACAATTTTTATGCAGAATTTACTGTCAATGGACAGCAGTACCTGATTCTCGCGCTCGAGTTCATACCTCGCGATGCCGCCCTGGCCTGGGCAAAGACAGTGCTTGACGCCAATCCAGATAAGGAAATCATCGTAGTCACCCACAGCTTCACTTTCACCGATGCGACGCGCGGCGATCAATGCAACAATAACGATGTCTTTCCATCCGGCAACAATCAAGGCGAAGATGTCTGGCAAAAGCTACTGATCAATTATCCCAACCTGTCACTGGTCCTGAACGGCCACTTCTACATCGGCAACAACGCCTCCCAGCGCGCCGATTTGGGCCTACACAAGAACCTGGTCAACCAGATCTTCGCCAATTACCAGAACCTAAGCAACGGCGGAGACGGCTGGATGCGGATCATGACCTTTCGTCCATCCTTGAACCGCATCGATGTCGTTACCTATTCTCCCTACCTGAACCAGTACATGACCGACAGCAACGACCAGTTCAGCATCACCTGGCACAGCACCGGAGTAGCCAATGGGACCGGCACCATCACGGGAATCGTGCGCGGGCAGCGTCTAACGGGCTCACCCTACACGTGCGTCCCGATCGCCAGCGCCACCTTATCCGTCAGCGGTCAAAGCACAACCAGCGCCAGTACCGGTTCGTTCTCTCTTAACCTTCCGGCGGCCAATTACATCTTGTCCGGGACTGCACCGGGATGGATAGAGAATGGCGATGATGAAGAGGCCGCCTTTCCGGGCTACACCAGCAACGCAAAAGTGTTTCTTGAGCCGCTGGTCGGCAATGTGGCCGGCAAGGTGACCGATAGCTCAGGAAATCCCGTCAGCGGCGCCAACCTGGCGTTTTCGGGAGGGACCATTCCCACCCAGATCAGCGTGACGACGGACACGACGGGCAGTTACACCGCGTCCTCGATCTCAGAGGGGAGCTATACCGTGACAGCCTCGGCGACCGGAGAGAAGACCAGCACTGCAACAACCAATGTCAACCAGGGGACAACGGCCACCCTGAACTTCCAGCTAAGTAGCTCCACGGGAGGGACCTGCGCGGGCAGCGGCGTGAACCGCACGGTTACGATCTGCTCGCCGGCAAACAATGCAACCGTTACCTCGCCGGTCAACATCGTGGCGCAAGTCACCGACTCAAGCAAAATCACAGAGACGGAAATTTATATCGATCGGGTGAAGCAATATCAGATCGCCAGCAGCAGCGTAAATACCTCTATGCCGCTCACGGTCGGCACGCACCGCATTACCGTGCAAGTGGTCGACAGCACTGGAAAGTTTGAGAGCACGGAGAACGTGACCGTATCCTCCTCAACGGGCACGGGAGGAAGCGGCTGCGCGGGCAACGGCGTGAACCGCACGGTTACGATCTGCTCGCCGGCAAACAATGCGACCGTCACCTCGCCGGTCAGATCGTGGCGCAAGATACCGACTCAAGCACAGTCACGATGACGGAAATTTATATCGATGGGGTGGAGCAATATCAGATCGCCGGCAGCAGCGTGAATACCTCTCTGTCTCTCAAGGCCGGCGCGCATCGCATTGCCGTGCTGGCGGTCGATAGCACTGGAAAATTTGAGAGCGCGGAAAACGTGACCGTATCCTCCTCGACGGGACGGGAGGAGAGCTGCACGGGCAGCGGAGTGAACCGCACGGTTACGATCTGCTCGCCGGCAAACAATGCAACCGTGACCTCGCCGGTCAACATCGTGGCGCAGGACACCGACTCCAGCACGGTCACGATGACGGAAATTTATATCGACGGAGTGAAGAAATATCAGATCGCCGGCAGCAGCGTGAATACCTCTCTGCCTCTCGCTGCCGGCACTCACCGCATTGCCGTGCTGGCGGTCGATAGCACTGGAAAGTTTGAGAGCACGGAAAACGTGACCGTGTCCTCCTCAACGGGGACAGTAGGGAGTGACGGCGCGTGCTCGGCGCCAACATCGCCCGGCGTCCATATCTGCCAGCCCGCCAGTGGCGCGACGGTTTCATCGCCGGTCGCCATTCAGGCCGCCTCCAAAGTGACCGGCACGTTCAACCGTATGGAGGTCTGGATCGACGGCGCGAAAAAGTACAGCGAAACCAGCAGCACTGAACTGAACACAACCCTTACTTTCCCCGCAGGCACCCACCGCTTCGCCGCTCTCGCCTACAACACTGCGGGAACCAGGTGGGAACAGGCGTTCAACGCAACCGTGCAGTGATTGCCAGGGTTCCTTGCCTCGTCAATTCGGGAATATGTAAATCCAGTGGAACTCGTGTCCTGGCCATAGCACGACGGCGCGGACGTGATCTGCAGACTTGCAGCCATCATCAACGACTCGTTCCATAATATGTAGATGGAAAATTTCTCTCTGCCCATCCAACCCGCCTTCGCCCGCGCCTTTGCACAGGAGTGGGTCGATTCATGGAACACTCGCGACCTCGATCGCAT
Source organism: uncultured Acidobacteriota bacterium (assembly GCA_963817855.1). Lineage (GTDB taxonomy): Bacteria > Acidobacteriota > Terriglobia > Terriglobales > Acidobacteriaceae > JAKAAZ01. Next base: position 2,160,852 of record CAWFQA010000001.1, read on the forward strand.
CCTCGCCCACTACGCCGACGAAGTAGTCCTCATCTCCCCCGTCGCCCTCAATCTGCTCAACAACGGCACCGGCATCGTCCAGGGAAAATCCGCACTGCGCGACTATTTCCAGCTCGGCCTCAAAGCCTATCCCGACCTTCGCTTCGTCTTGGCGGATGTCCTGTCGGGCATCGAAACCATAGTCGTCTACTACGGCAATAATGTTCGTGACGGCAAAACCGCGGAGGTCATGCAATTCAATCCAACCGGCAAAGTGATCCGCGTCTTTGCCAACTACAACCAATAGCCGCGTTCCGGGGCGTCAATGCCATGGGTTCCCCATCCTGGCGTAGCCAGGGTGGGATAGAAAAAAGCCCGCATCACCGTCACGCCGCCCCTACCAACCCACCTGCCCCATGCGCTGCAAAATAATCTCGCTATAGCGACTCATCCGCGCCGGCCGTCGCTTTCGCGGAGCTGGCAAAATCGCCGCCAGCCGCGCCGCCTGATCCCGCCCAATATTCCGCGCGCTCACTCCATAGTGATATCGGCACGCCGCCTCCGCCCCATACACGCCCGGCCCCCACTCCACCTCATTCAGGTACAGCTCCAGAATTCGCCGCTTCCCCAGCACCAGCTCCGCCACAGGCACCAGCGACGCCTCCGCACCCTTGCGCAAAATCGACCGCCCCGTTCCGAAAAATAAATTCTTCACCAGCTGCTGCGTAATCGTCGAAGCCCCGCGCACCCGCCCGCCTTGCAAATCTCCGGCTGCATCGATCTGCACCTGGTGCCAGTCAAATCCATGATGAAGATAGAACCGCGCGTCCTCCGCCGACACTACCGCATGCTGCAAATTCGGGGAGATCATCCTCAGCGGCACAAACTCATAACGCGCGCGATACGGCTTGCCGTGGCCCCCAGGCTCGCCCCAAGCCTGCACCCGCCGCTCCACACGAACCGCAGTCGTTGGAGGATCAATCCACCGCAGCCCCACCAGCATCAGCGCCGCCAGCAACCACAACGCCGCGATCCCCAGCCCGATCCATCGCAGCCAGGTTCGCAGCCGGCTCTTCCCACGCCGCGCCTTCAGAGGAGTAGATGTCTTCGTGGCCACATCCAAATCATAGCCTGTGCCCTCATGTCGTCTCCGCATTCAACCAAGGCGGCCATCAAATGCGAGAGCGATCTCACATCGCGGCTTTGTTCAAGGGCACCGCAATCAAATCAGGGAAGTAGTACGAATCAGCGCACGTTTCGCAACCCTTGCCTGCAGGTTCTTCGGTCAGGGTTGGGGCGAGCTCTCGGCTTCAACTCGAACCACCGTACATTCGACCTGTTTGCCATTGGCGGTCTTTAGTTTTGCTTTTTGGCCATTCACCTCATAACTCAAGTCGCCGCCCACAACAAAATTCGACGCGTTGGTGGACTTCTTGGAACTCGTGCGGCACGTATACTTCATATTTTTGGCGTCAAACGACAGATCATACTGCTGATGTTTGTTGTTCTTTTTGTCGGTTTGCCCGGTAGGCTGCAGATCTTTCAACGTCGTCGTTCCCGTTATCTTCGCACCCAGTGCAGTCATGGCCGTCGTTAGCGTCAGCAACATCAATATATTTCTTTTCCGCATATGCCACCTCTCAATAAGCGTTATGTCCACGCGCCCTCACGGTACAACAAACGCTTCCTTGAAGCCGCTGATTGTTGTCCCGCAAAGGGCAGTCGAACTGCACCTGAACCCGGTGCAGAACTCGTGCGCAGTGTCAGGAGTCTACCAAAACTTGGCATGGGTGTGGGCAACAGCCATCACACTTATGTAAGTGGCTGAATCGCAGCGGCGTCCCGCTTCCGTTTTCGTAAAATTCCGCATTTCCGTATCGATTACGCCCGGAGCGACGCCGTTCATTCATTAACGGTGCCCAATGTCTTGTCCGCCCGAGTGGAGAGCCTGCCCTGAGCGAGCCCGCCGCACCGGGCGAGTCGAATAGGGACCTGCTGTTCACCCCCGAACCAAATAAACCTGGGTGCCCCACATCTCGCACTTGAGATGTGGGAGCAAAGCTCCACAGCGCGTCATCCGCCGCCAATCCCTTACTATCAATTCACACTTGTAATTCAGGAGAGCACACCATGATCGCTCGTATCTGGCACGGCGCGGTTCCCGTTTCAAAAGCGCAGGAGTATCTGCACCTCATGCGCACCATCGCCCTTCCCGAATATAAGTCGATCGTCGGAAATCGCGGCGCCTGGTGCCTGTCCCGCACAGAAGCCGACCTCACCCATTTCGAGATGCTGTCATTTTGGGATAACACCGCCGCCATCCAGCGCTTCGCCGGCGACGACTACACTCGCGCCCGCTACTACGACTTCGACCCCGACTTCCTCATCGAAATGGAGCCCCACGTCCGCCACTACAATCTCTACACCGCCACCCACCCCGACCACCCCTGGTAGCGGGTTAGCCTTCCAACGAGGATGATGTGGCGATATTCTCCCCGCATGGTCGAAGTCCACTTGGATTCTGTTGCGTCTTCCATCAATTTCATCGCGGCTCTTAGGCGAGCTGCGGGAACGTCGGTGGACATGCCTTGAGTCGGCTTAGGCTACAGTCTTCCGACCTGCCGACTTCCGTTCTTCCAGCTTCCATTTCGGCAATGCATCGTCTTCGTCGGACCCATCTTCTCGCTTGAGGTGTCGCCCTTGCGAGGTGCTCTCCGCCGCTTCCCGGTCATACGAACCAGCAAGGCCCGATCCCCCAACGGCGACAACACGTTGGTTTAGCTCACGAGGGTTCCGGATGTCGACTCCACCCTTGAAATACGCACCGTCGTCGATTGAAATTCGCGGCGTGATCACGTTCCCCGTCAGCGAACCCCCGTCGCGGATATCGACCCGATCGCTCGCCCGGCAGTTGCCATGAACCTTCCCCAGAACAATGATCTCTCGTGCATCGATGTCAGCCAGGATTTCACCCGTCTTGCCCACAGTCAGCCGACTGCCCGCGAGATGGATCGTCCCTTCGATTCTTCCTTCGATGTAGAGGGGCTCAGTGCCTGTCAGTTCGCCCTTAATCACGAGTGACCGTGGTATCACCGGCTGCAATGTAGCCCGCCCTTCCCGCGCCGAACTGCAGGACGACTCCACCGACTTTGAGGGAACAGTCGCGGCCAAATTTGCCTTGGACTTTTTTGTTAGCGGCATGAGCCTTCGATCCGAGCCGGGAGAGGAACCGACCACATTTATGATAGCCCTCTGTTTCTCGTGTTTCCACGCGCGGCAATCGCGGCGCCGGGCGCCTCTCCCGCATAGATGCCGACATCGCCATGTCGAGATGCTCACTGTGTAGCAGGGCCCCGCCGCCATCCAGCGCTTCGCCGGCGACGACTACACTCGCGCCCGCTACTACGACTTCGACCCCGACTTCCTCATCGAAATGGAGCCCCACGTCCGCCACTACAATCTCTACACCGCCACCCACCCCGACCATCCCTGGTAGCAGCGGCGCCATCATCAGCCAATGCAGGGTTAAACGTGGCGAGAATGCCACGAGCTCACGCCTAAAACTCCCCGGGTTCGTTTTCTTTGATCTCTATGAACTTGATCTTCAAAAGAAGATTTATCAGTCGGAAAAGATCTCGACCAAGATCATTCAACTCGAACAGGAAGTAATAAAGGTGGTATTCGCCCGAACAGTCGCGCCCCGCAGCTAATTGGCCATTCTTCAGCAGAAAACCCGGTTCGCCATCGTAGTCGTCGCCCCAAACGCTTGAGGGGCGGTAATCGCCATCCCCATCCACATAACAAGAAGAGCTCTCTTCAGCTTCTTCCTCAGCTGAGAAGTCGAGATAGGGATATGCATCCTCGACGTGCTCTACGCCGAGCATCAATTGCCAATGATTTCGGAGACCTTCACCTCCTCCCGATATTGCACGCTCTTCAAAATGAATCTCGCCTCTTGTCTTGCTCTGCCAGTCGAAAATCTCGGCGCGCTGTTCAACTTTTCTCTTGCCCGCCGTTCCAATACGCCAAATAAGACTGTAATCGCGCTGACAGAGACGCGCTTGACTCTTCTCAACCGACATGGCTTTGCCCCATTCTCCGATAGTGCTTTCGCGTAGGATGAGACGAAGCGCCTCCTCGTCAAGTCTGCTGTTCCCCGGAACTTCGATATCAACTGTTTCTTGTTCAAGGGGGAGAATGTCTTTACCCCAGGTGTCTTCGACGCACTTTTTGCAAATTGAGGATGTAAAACGAATCGAGAGAGCCAACGTAGAGTGCCAGATAAGTCGGCATCGGTTGAAGGAACCAAAACTTCAGATGATCGACCCTGGAACCTGAAATGGAACGACGTAGCCTTTTCAGCCTCCTCCATTGGCAGAGTATTGGGCATGATACCTTTCAGCTGAAACCAACAGAGGCAGCTCGTGACCGCCGCACCTCCATTCTTCAAAGGTCCGCGTCAAATGTAGACCCAAGTCGCGCGTAGCGATATCACGTTCATAGGAGACAAATTGTCCGAACTGCGCTGCGAAGGCTCGGAACTTCTCCGTATAGGTGTGTTCAAACAGATCGGTCTTTCCGATGACCACCATATTCTTTACGTCCTCTCACATCAAATGATAGGCAATCTATTAGCGGAACATTCATGGGAAGGACGTTTGCAAAACTGTTACTTCCAAAACCTGCGATGATCCATGGAAAGTATTCAATTGCTCGAACCGAGTGGCAGATGATCCTGCTTGGGGTGGTGAGGCACATGCCTATAAACTTCGAGAACTTCGTAGCTTTTATTTGCATAGACCCCGGAAACATCGTCCCGCTCCTGGTGGATAGCAAGCCGCACTTGAAACTCGTCGCCAGGCGCAATCGTGAAATTATGCTTAGCGAATTCATCATAAAAATTGGGGTCCTTGATCGGAGCAGAAATATTAATTCCGTGCCACCGAAATCCCCACTTTCGGTTGCTCCGTTCCATGATCGCCTTCACGATGTACAGATCGCAGTCCTCTTCTACTACTCTCGTCTTTGCGTCAGGATCCTGGGGTTCGTCACGGATAGTAAGAAGTTCGGCGTGGCAAGAATGAACGCTGGCGGCGGTCCCGAGATATCAGATACAAGGCCGAATCCGGTAACACTATCGTCCCTAACGACACTACCTAGCATTCGATCCATCGAACGCACAAAAATAGGGTTTTGAGCAACAGCTTGAGTCGCTTCATGCACCTCTCTAGACACTATGATTGTGTCGTTCAACTTTACCTACATCCTCCGCAGTCACCTGAATGGTCTGCCCGATGTTTTGTACCAGTGAGATTGTTAGTGTAGCGCGCAACGGATGAGTTAGTGATCGGACCAGTATTTCTGTACCAAGCCTAGAGTTAGTCTTCGGCTGGTTTAGGTTGCAGTGAGTACGCGGCTAGCCGCGTACTCACTGGCGAACTCTTCCGGCGTCCGTTCCCCGAGAGATCGGTGAGGACGACTCTCATTGTATTCCTGCCTCCATGCCTCGATCAGCCGTTTTGCCTCTGTCAGCGTTCCGAACCAGTGGGCATTCAGACACTTCCGCTCGGAAGGTTCCGTTGAACGATTCCACGAAGGCATTATCCGTCGGTTTGCCTGGACGCGAGAAGTCGATTTTGATTCCGTTCTGATAGGCCCATAGGTCCATCGGCTGGTGAACTCGCTTCCGTTGTCACAGAACAGGAACTTCGGCACTTCACGGCGCTGTTTTGCTTGGCTCAACACTCGCACCACATCGTCTCCTTTCAGTCTCTGACCTACTTCGATCGCGACACTCTCCCGCGTGTACACATCGACGACCGTCAATGCCCGGAAGCGCGTCCCATCCTGCAACGATCAGCTACGAAGTCGATACTCCAGGCCTGATTCGGCGCCGTGGCGATCAAGCGCTCTTCCCGGTGCCGCACTGCTTTCCTCTTGCGCTGCGGCCGTTTCTTCAAGGCCAGGCCCTTCTTCCTTGTACAGCCTATACACCAGGTATTTCCCCACGTTCCAGCCCTCGCGGTTCAGCAGCGCGCGGATCTTGCGATACCCGTAACGCACTCTGCTCTGTGCGATCTCGCGTATCCTCATCCGCAACTCTGTCCATGGTTCCCGATGACTCTGGGCAACGATACGTGCCTCGCACCATCAGGAGAACCCGGCAGGCGTGCCGCTCGCTCGCCCGATACTGGTCGCGTAAATGATCGACCAGCGGACGGCGACCCGAAGGCTTCAGAACTTTTTTCGCAGCACATCCTGCAGCATCGTCTTGTCCAGACTGAGATCTGCAACCAGTTGCTTCAACCGGCTGTTCTCTTCCTGAAGTTGCTTCATCTGACGGGCCTGATCCGTTTCCATGCCAATGTACTGCTTCTTCCATCGGTAGAAGGTCTGCTCGCTGATCCACCTTCCGGATCACCTCCGCCACCGGCACGCCCAGCTCTGCCTGCTTCACCACCGCCACAATCTGCTCCACAGAAAACCGCTTCTTCTTTCACGCAAAATCTCCCTTCAGATTTTGCCGAAGACTAACATTTCAACTGGCTCAAAAATACCGGGGCCCATCATTAGTAAGTCCGTCGCAGTCGGGGGCGTGGAGAAGTGGGAAGCGCGTAGCGGTTTCCACTTCTCCATACCCCAAGCTGTTTGCCATCCATGCCTCTGGTGCCGGTGGTCTGTAGCCCAGCGAAGAGTGTGGCCGGAAGGTGTTGTAGTGAACGCGCCAGCGCTCTGCCAGCACCCTGATCTCTTTCATCGAGTAGAAGATTTCACCGTTCAGAAACTCGTCTCGGAGTTTCGAGTTGAAGCTTTCGCAGTAGCCGTTTTCCCATGGGCTCCCCGGTTCGATGTAAGCCGTTCTCGCGCCCATGCCCGCAAGCCATTTCCGCAGATCCCGGGCGACGGACTCAGGGCCATTGTCGGAGCGAAGATGTTCCGGCACGCCCTTCACCACCATCACGTCGGCCAGCGCTTCGATCACCTTCGCTGAACTCCATCTTCGTTCCGACCGGATCATCAGGCACTCTCGGGTGTGTTCGTCGATAAGGTTCAGCATCCGCACCGTCCTTCCGTCATAGGTCTTCGCGCTGACGAAGTCATACGACCATACATGGTTGACGTGCTGTGGACGCAGCCGTACGCACGATCCGTCGTTTGAGCCACAACCGTCCGCGCGGCTTTTGCTTTTGCGGAACCTTCAGCCCTTCACGACGCCAGATCCGCTCTACCCGGTCTTTGCCAACCTGCCAGCCATCGCGCTTCAGCAGCGCCGTGATCCGGCGGTAGCCGTAACGTCCATACTCGCTGGCGAACTCCACGATGGCCTTGGTGAGTCCATCCTCGTCTTCGCGCTGTGTCAGTTGATAGCGTTGCGTACCGCGTGGCTGGTTCACCAATCGGCACGCCCGGCGTTCACTCATGCCTTGTTCCTGAGCATGATCCACCGCACAACGCCGTCGTTCAGGGCTTAGAAGTTTCCCGAGGCGATGTCCTTCAACACCAGTTTCTCCAGGCTCAATTCCGAGACCAGCCGCTTCAGCTTGGCGTTTTCCTGTTCCAGCTCTTTCAGCCGACGAGCCTGGTCTACCTGCAACCCGCCAAATTCCTTGCGCCACCGGTAGTAGGTCTGCTCCATGATGCCGCCTTCCCGGCAGGCGTTCGGTAACGTCTTCCCGTTCACCGCAACCTCGATCTGTCGCAGCAGATTCACGATCTGTTCGCCCGTATGCTCTTCCCCTGCCATTTCCAGCTCCTTTTGTTCCAGTTTGTCTCTTTTGCACTGGTTCAAAAAAGGCCGGGCACTCCATGAACCGACCATCTTCTTGGACAGCGTGTGATCATAAATATAGGTCGAAAGAACACCGATGATACTTTGGTAATAGTTCGTTTTTGACAAGCAGCCCAGATCTTGCGCAGGTGGCAGATATTCGGCGCTTGAAACTTCCCGAACCTGAGGGATTCTACGACTATCTCGATGTCAATAGCGCCGTTGAGAGTTCCAACCGCCGCTTTTGCTGCACTCCAAAGCCACCAGTGTCGACGCGAATGCGTATGCATTCGGTCGCTTGTGGAGTCTGAAAATAGAGCACAAGACCGCTCGTTGAGCTATTTATACGAATTCTTGCTACACTTCCTCCTGACAGCCGATTCTCAGGCGCAAAACATCTCAAAAGCTGGGATGGAATGAATGACATTGATTTGCTCAACGGACTTCGCGTGGCAAACCCGCTGTTGCCGAAACGGCACTTGTATGCGGGTCATCAACCTTGATTCACGGATTTTCGCGACCGCCACAGTCTCAACAATGGTGTCGGCCGGGTGCCCCATCCTAGCGAAGCTGAGGGTGGATAAGAACGATGTCCGCATCATCATAAAGCGTCTGAAAACAATTTCCATCTTGACACAGTTGCACCAGGTGCTACAGTAATTGCATGGCGAATCAGCATGGGAAATCAGAGCGGGTTTTCAAAACCGCATGGTTTGCCAAAGCTGCCAGAAAGGCACACATCCCGGAAAGCGAACTTTGTGCCTCCATACGGCAAGTGATGCTTGGCCAGGCCGACGACTTGGGCGGTGGAGTCTTCAAAAAGCGCCTGGGCAAAAATTTATACCGCTCCATCATCGTCGCCAAGGGCGGTCAATATTGGATTTATGCCTACCTTTTTGCCAAGCAGGATCGGGCCAATATTGAGGACGAGTTGGTAGCTTTCCGCAAGCTGGCGGTTCTGTATGCGCGGAAACAGCGGCTGACATCGCCAAGGAAATGCAACTCAAAGAACTGGTGGAGATGCCATGACGAAGAAGCGTAAATACAAATCGGACGCGTTCGAGGCAATTCACAGCGCCGTCGCCGGTATGGTATCGGGCCGGCACCATCGACAAAACCACCATGCGCAGCTTTGACGCATCCTGTCTCGCCGCTCCCGCCCCGATCAAGCCGCATCAGATCAAGGCGCTCCGGGAGAGTCTCCGCGTCAGCCAACCGGTCTTCGCCCGCTACCTGAATACCAGTGAATCGACGGTGGAGAAGTGGGAGACGGGGGCAAAGAGGCCCAGCGGCATGGCGCTCAAGCTGCTGGCCGTCGTGCAGAAATACGGATTGAAGATGCTCGCCTGAACTTGTCCGAAAACGTTAGCCAATCCATATCAGGCTGCCAAAGAATTCTTCTTCTACCCCGCAACTTGGCGCGGGGGAGCCTGCTTCGCAGGTGCCAGTGCAAGCAGCGCCACGCCGATCACCACCAGCACGGCCACGCCAATCATTTCTCCGCGCGCAACAAAATGGCGCATTCCCTGATAGCCCATCACCGCAGCGTGCGCCAGGCTCTTGCCATGCATCCACACACGCAAGCACGGTTCCTGATTCCCCTCCTGGCCCTCCTCCTCGTCAGCGGAGCAGCCCCCGCCCACGCCCAGCAACGCCAGCGCAGAGTATGCCCGTGCGGCCAGCACCGGCCAGCACGATTGGCGCTTCGACTACTCCGAACTTGGTAAAATAGAGATCAGCATCCTCCGACCGCCGTCCCGCAAGGCAGTGTATGTTCCGGATCGCACGGAGTTGCCACCGTCCGCTTTTCGTTTTTTCCTGAAATCCGCAGCGGAAGCCGATTTACATGAGGTTTCGACCTCATTCCACTGCAGCCAAGGCACTTGCCGCAAAAGACGCGTTGCATAATCCTTCAACTACGCTGCATAATCCTTCAACTATCCTGCATAATCCTTCAACTATCCTGCATAATCCTTCAATTGTGCACGCCCTTCCGCACCACTCTCCCGGTTATTTCGCGACCGCTCCCTGGCTGGCCACAGCGGAAATCGCCTGCTCCACCCGCGCCGGATCGCCGAGATAGTAATGCTTCACCGGCTTCAGCTTCTCATCCAGCTCATACACCAGCGGAATTCCCGTGGGAATATTCAGCCCCGCAATTTCCTTGTCGGAGATTTCATCCAGGTACTTCACCAGCGCCCGCAGACTGTTGCCGTGCGCCGTGATCAGCACCTGGTTGCCTGCCTTCACGCGCGGCGCAATCACCTCATGCCAGCACGGAAGCACCCGCGCCACCGTGTCCTTCAGGCACTCCGTCAGCGGCAGTTGGCTCTTGCTCAAATTTTTGTATCGCGGATCGAAGCCCGGATAGCGCCGGTCCTTCTCATCGAGCGGTGGAGGAGGAACATCGTAGCTCCGCCGCCACAGCTTCATCTGCGCCTCGCCGTATTTCTCCGCTGTCTCCGCCTTGTCCAGTCCCTGCAGTGCTCCATAATGTCGCTCGTTCAGCCGCCAGTCCCGCACCACCGGAACCCACATGCGGTCCATCTCATCCAGCACCATCCAAAGCGTGCGAATCGCCCGCCGCAACACCGACGTATAGGTCACGTCGAACGCGAATCCTGCATCCATCAGCAGGCGTCCCGCGTCCCGCGCCTCCAGTTTTCCCCGATCCGACAGGTCCACGTCCGTCCATCCCGTAAACAGGTTCTCTTTGTTCCAAACGCTCTCTCCATGCCGCAGCAGTACAAGTTTGCCCATCTTCCTTTTCCTTTTCTGTCTCGCCCATGGCGAGGGGGGTGGTTTTGTCGCATCTTGCTCCGATGTCCAATAGTGCGGACCGGAGCCGTGGTCTTTCGCAACTAAAAAATATCTCTTCGGTTCGTGTCTCTTATCCTAATCGAAGCAAAATTGCCCCATCGCCGCTCCGCGATTTTAAAAATCTACGGAACAATCACCGCCGCGCCATCGATCGCATCATGCCGCAATGCGTCCATCGCCTCGTTGATGTCGTCCAGAGAAAACGCCGTCGCCTTCGTTTTTATGCCAATTTGGCCGGAAATCTGCAAAAAATCGCGCGCATCGTCCCGCGTCATATTCGCCACGCTGCGAATCTGCCGCTCTCCCCAAAGCAATTTGTCATAGTCGAATTCAGGCATCCGATCCAGATGAATTGCATTGATCGCCACCACGCCACCCTTGCGCAAACTCGAAAGCGCAGCGACAACTACTTTCCCACTAGGCGCAAACGTCACCGCGCGATCCAGTTGTACTGGCGGCATTTCATTTTCCGAGCCCACCCACTTAGCCCCTAAAGAGCCAGCAAGTTGGCGGTGCGATTCGCCTCGCGTCGACACATACACATCGCAATTCCACGCGTGCAGAACTGCAATCGCAAGATGCGCGGACGCTCCAAATCCGAAAAGTCCGACGCGTTCTCCACGCTCAACGCCCGCCACTCTCAAACTTCGAAAACCGATAATACCCGCGCACAGCAAGGGTGCGGCGTGCATATCATCCAGCGCCTCCGGCAGCCGATACACAAAATCCGCGCGCGCTACCGCATATTCCGCATAGCCGCCATTCACGCTGTATCCCGTGAATGTCGGCTGGTCGCACAAGTTCTCTTTTTTATTCCGGCAATACCAGCAATTTCCATCCACTCCGCCCATCCAGGACACACCGACGCGCGTTCCCGCAGGCAATTCCGGCGTAGCACCTTCAACAATTTCGCCGACAATCTGATGCCCCGGAATCAGCTTGTCGCGGCGCGGCGGAAGTTCCCGATCGAGAATATGCAAATCCGTCCGACAAACACCGCAAGCCCGCACCCGCAGCAGCACCTGCCCGGCATCCGCTTTTGGATTGGGGAACTCCTCCACGCGCAAGCTGTGAAGCGAAGATGAATCCTCGGAATGGAAGACGGCGGCTTTCATTAGCCATCCCTTCTGATTCTTACCATAAGCTTCGTGGGCCTATCGAGGCGGGTTCGAATCGATTCGGAATGCTCGCAAAATATTCACACAAATGTCGTATGCCTCAGAGTTACAATGTCGGCAAGCCAACATAACTCCCCGGTTCCAAGGAACACTTTCTGCCGTCACATAGGTCAGGCTGTGCGATCGACGCTTCGCCTGCGCAGTTTCGACCTGTAATCGGAGGTGCATCATGTCGCTATCCCCGCCTTCTCTTCTTTCCCGAGGTTGTCGCGCGGGACACAGAGCGTTTCACAATCTCTCGCCAGAGACTCTTTCCGATTTGGATGCCATCAGCATACCGATCGAATATGGCAATGGCGCAACTCTGATGCGGCAAGGTGACCCGCCGAACTCCGTCAAAATTCTGTGCGATGGACGGGCGAAAATCACCACAGCCTCGCAGGACGGCAAGGTGTTGTTGCTGAACATCGCAAGCGCAGGCACGATCCTGGGACTGGTCGCCGTCGTCCGGCAGATCAAGTATGAAACTGCTGCAGAGGCCTACGGACCATGCATCGTGAATGAAGTCGGCGCTCACGATTTTCTGGATTTTCTCTTTCGTCATCGCAATGCAAGCTGGCAAGCGACGCAGATGCTGGCGGATGAAAATCACGGGCTGCTGGTGAATGCTCGTCGCGTGGCCTTGTCCGGTACTGTAGCTGGCAATGTCGCAAAGTTGCTGCTGGACTGGGGCACGACGATCACCGAAGACCGCGAGAAAAAGCACTTCACCATGGTGCTGACACACCAGGAAATTGCAGAAATGGTGGGGACCACGCGGGAAACTGTCACGCGCACACTCGCCAGTTTTCGCCAGCATGGATGGATTCGCATCCACGGCGCATCGGTGGAGATTTTACAGCAGGAAAAAATGAAAGACATTGCCATCTAGCCCTTATTTCAAGGTGCTCTGCTATACATCGGTACCATATTTTCTGAGCGCGAACAATCCACCGGGAGCCAGCTTTCCCGGGCTGTTCATCGGGTTTCCGATTGCAGATAACCCTTCCTGAAAAGATCCGTGTCGGCGAGCCGCAGTGCGAGGACTTCGCGAAAACGGTAGGCGAAGCCCATAATTCCGAACGCAAGATAAAGGCAGGCAAGAATTGTGATCGAGATTGGGCGAGGATTCGCGATCATGGAGCATCTCCAGCGAGGTGTCGCTGACGATACCAAATGCATCGCGCGGATGGAATGAGGGCAAGAACGGTATTGAAGGAATCTCACGCGCGCGCTTAAGCTCGAAATAGCGAAGCTATGCCGTTGGATTTCGCAGGACAACCAAGCGGAGCATGAGGTGACTGACAACGCCAGAGGGCCGGCCCGGGGTCAGCCGCTGCAAGTTGCGGGCTGGGGCGGGCACCTGTTCGCGACCAGCGCGTGGAGATTGCGACGCAGAGCAAAGGCGCTTGCGTTCGCGGCGTCGATGACAATGTTCAATCTGGCTGCGCCACCGCTGATAAGACCGGCAAATTCCGCAGCAATCCAATCGAAGAATTCGAAATCGAAGACCACTTCGACCCATTCATCCTCAACTTTCAATGCTGATCACAACAATCTGACACTAAATGGCTTAGATGGATGTCATGTCTATAAGGTGAGGACGCTTCCGGGCAGTCACGAGTACGCCGGCGAGTTTCTGGAGACGATGGCGATCGATCCGCGGGCGAGAAGCTCGAATGAAGTGTGGGGGCTAACCGCAGACCTGGATGGCAAAGTTCCAACGCAGGAGCGGGCAATTTATTTGTCGAAGTCGACCAATGGAGGGGTGACCTGGACGCCGATTGCGCGGCTCAGCTCGAAGTATTTCAACGCGAAGATTGGGGAAGGATTGCGCAATGGGCTGGCGGTCACTCCGGGCGGCAGGGATTTTGTGGTGACGACGCAGCTGGGAGCGTTCCAGGTGATTCCACACTCAACGATGGCGAGCGCGGTAGTGAAGCCGATCGCGGGACCGCGGGTTCCGGATACGCGGCCGAAGGTGCCAATTCCGAAAAAAGCGGGGCAACCGGTTCGGGCGGGTGTGGTGCTGATTAGCGCCGATGGAAAGCGCATGCTGATCGGGTATGGATATTTTGATTTGACTCCTCAGGTCTATATTTATCGGCGAGAGAAGCAGGGCGAATGGGTGGAAGAGGGCAGGTTTCCTCGGCTGCCGAATGATCTGGATATATTTTCGATGGCCTTCGATGACCCGACCAAGGCGCATCCGCGCTCCCTCTATTTAGGTACGGGAGACCAGGCGTACCGATTGAACCTAGCCACGATGCGTTGGACTCGGGTGACGGGGGTGGGGCCGGACTCCGCGATTCATGGGATGAGTACCGTGGGTGGGCTGCATATTGCGGCGTGCTGGGGCGTGTATAACCCGGTGACGCCGGATGAAGTGGCGCGGGTGACGCATGCCAGATTTCTGTTGCATCGGATGAAGGATGAAGTGGGGCCGAATATTCGGGCGTATGGCATTGAGGTGGATCCGCTGCGGCCGAACCGGGAAGTGCTGAGCGCAATTACCGGCGTGTACGTCAGCAAGGATGACGGGCAGGACTGGCGGCGGCTGAACGATCTGCCTGAGGGAGAATTTCATACGGCGCATTTTAATGAGGATGGGACGGTGATTTTGTCGGGATTTGCGGGGACGTATATTGCGAATCCATTTTCGGAGACGTGTTCGCCGCAGTTGCAGCGTCGCGGGAGATAGGGGATTCAGCGGTAATCGCCATTCGCCTCAGTTGTGGGGAGCCTCCGGAGAGGTCGGGGCACCAGCCGATGTACTTGGCCATGGCAAAGAGGTACACGTGATCGTGATTTCTCCCACTTTGTTTTCGCAATGTTGCGGATCGCCAGGACGAGCATGGTAGGTGATTTGCAAATGATGACTGTCGTGCCATTCGAGTTTCGGGTCGTCGAACCAACTTGGGCCGCTATGTGAAAAGACTGTGATGTGCCGACAGCAGCCGGTCTGCTTCAGTGTGACGTCGGTATAGTCGCGGCCAAGAAAGCCAGCGCTGTAACTCAGCTTGGCCTGCTGGCCGTGGCGCTGGATCACACGTGTCTTCGTCGGTGGGTTACCCCCGTTCGACCCTAGGCCGAGGAGTATAACGAGGATCACAAAAACGAGCGGCACGAGGCCCGCAGCACCAAGGAGACGAGATGAGATCCGCTGCCAACGTTTTCTGAGCTTCGGTGCGCAGAGAAGTAGAGCAACCAACGCGGTATAGGCGACGAGTACAACAAACGCTCCTATTACTGGCGTGAGGTGCTTTATCTGATCCCAGACATCTGGCCAACAGGGCATTTTCCAATCCCTCCGTATATTTTTACCGAGTATACGAGTCCACAGGCGAGGCGATGCGAATCCCAAACGCGCTCAAAACGAAGCCGTGGAAATGACGGGGTGAAGGGTGGATAGCCAAAAGACGGCTTTCCACCCTTCGACACCCCTTGGAAATCCCTGCGGGATTCCCACATTACCACTGCGTGACTGCGAGGAACCTCAGTGATAGATGGGTTATCGCGTGACAACGGGGAGCACTATGTGGGACGGCATTTTGGGGGTGCAGTAGATGCGCTGAGTGGCCGGAACAAAGTCGGCGGCGGTTGCCTGGTAGATGCTGGGGACATATTTCTGCGGGTTGCGGTCGATGACGGGGAACCAGGTGGACTGCACCTGCACCATGATGCGGTGCCCCTTGAGAAATACGTGATCGTGGTCGCGCAGGGGAATGTCCCACTCCTCGGGATGGTTGGCTTTGAGGGGCTGCGGATGCTCGTAGCTATGCAGGAAAGCGGCCGCGGCGGACTTCCATGGCGATGGGTAGTTCATATCCATTGAGTGAATCGGTGTAGCCGGTGGGTTTGTTCGGCGGAACATTGTCGGCGCCGATTTGGCCGCTCTCTGAATAGACGTCAATCAGCTTCACGACGAAATCAGAATCCGTGCCGGAGGTGGAGGCATAGAGCGCTGCGGAAATGGGGCCGGTGACGACGACATCATGATCAAGGGGCGCGCTCTCAAAGGTGAGGACGTCGGGGCGTTGCTCGACAAAGCGCTGATCGGCTACCTCCCAGGTGCGCCACTCGGGTTCAGGATAGGTGGGCGAGATGGGGCGCACGCGATAGGGAACGGGATTCGCGGGGTCCGAAACGTACTGGCGATACTGCGGGCTGCCGGCTGCGGAATCGGGATCGAAGGATAAAGTTCCGTCGGAATGTAGATAGAGATTGGTCGGCTTCGCGTTGGCTGGAGGCCACGCGGCGTAGCTGTGCCAAGTGTTCGATCCGGTCTGGAAGGTGGTGACTTGCCAGTCGGGCTTGGTGCCTTGGTTGTGGAGATAGTAGCGGAAGAAGGCGGCCTGGATGTTCTGGCGAAATTCCAGCGCGGTCTTGTGGCCGCCGAAGGGAACGATGCCGATGCGATCGCCTACGGGCGTCTGCCATTCGCCGTGATACCAAGGGCCGGCGACCATGAAGTTGGTGTGGTCAGGATCGTGCTGTTCTGCGTGGCGAAAGATCTGCCATGGACCCCAAGGGTCTTCCTGATCCCAAAAGCCGGCGACGTTCAGATTGGGAACAGTGGAGCTGTGCAGCTGGTTGACCCAGGCTTCTTTCTTCCAAAACTCATCGTAGTTCGGGTGAGCCATAATGTCGTTCCAGTAGGGAATCGAATCGTGGAGGTACTTCGCGTTCGCATTCGTGAGAGGACCGAGGTTTAGATACCACTGATAGGTGTCGTAGGTGTCGAAGTCGAAATGCTTGTTGGTGTTTTTGTCGGACTGCTCCATGACGGAATACTCGAAGGCGTAGCTTTCGCGCAGGGCGCCGTAGCGGTGCATGTCGTCGTTCATCCATTGGTCGACGGGCGCGGCCTGCTCGCTGACGGCCTTGAGCGCGGGATTGGGATGCAGCAGGGTGAGGCCGGCGGTTAGTCCGTTATAGGAGACGCCGTAGATGCCGACCCGGCCGTTGTTGTTGGGCACATTTTTTACCAGCCAGGTGATGGTGTCGTAGGCGTCGTTGGTTTCGTTGGTTTCCTTCGGGTCGTTTGCGTCGTAGCGCGAGGTAAGGAGAAACACGCCTTCGGACTTGAAGCGCCCGCGCAGATTCTGCATCACGAAGATATATCCGTCGGCGGCCAGCTCTTTCCAGTTTGTCGGTACCCAGTCTGCCCCATTTTTGGCGGCAGCCTTGTCGAAGTCCGCCTGTGTGGGAACGCCGTAAGGCGTGCGCGTCAGCAAAATGGGCAGCGGCTTGGTTTGATCTCTGCGAGAGATGACGACGGTCTGGAGGTGAACGCCGTCTCGCATCGGGACCATAAACTCCTGCACAAGCCACGCACTTTGGATCTTTGCGGGTTTGGTTGCGGGAGGCGGAGCGGGGGCAATCCCGGAGGTCTGCGCGTGTAGCGGGTGCGCGCTCAGGAAAGCGACAAGCAGAAGGGCGAGCGCAGGGAAGCTAAAAGCTACGCGAAGGGAAGCCACTCGCGATACCAGCTGATCTTTGCGAGCGGGACAAGGTGCAGATGCGGTGAACATCGGATGGAAAGCCATGCGCGTGGGACCTCTTCGACCGATTGTATGGAGTGCGGGCGAGCGACGCCTAGTATACAAACGAAGACTGCCATTGCAAAGGCTCTTTGTCAGTGTGACGAGGCAGCTCGAAAGCTAGTCGCAGCGGAGAGCGATCATGGGGTCGACTTTTGTCGCCCGCTGCGCAGGAAGCCAGGCAGCAAACAATGTCATCACAATGACCACGGCGATCGCCGTGACGCAGGTGGCGGGATCAATCGCGCCCAGACCGTAAAGCTGCTGGCGGATGAACCGGGTCCCAGCCAGGGCGAGGGGAATCCCTACGCCGACGCCGAAGGCGAGCAGCAGGAGCGATTCGCGGAGGATCATCCAGAGGACGGTTTGGCGTCGCGCACCGAGAGCGAAGCGGATGCCGATTTCGTTAGTGCGGCGGACCACGTTGTAGCTCATCACGCCAAAGAGGCCGATGGCGGTGAGCAGCAGGGCAAGCAAGGAAAACAATCCGGTGAGGGTGGCGATGAGTTCGTCGTGCGTCATGAGGCTTCCGATCTGGTCGTGAATTGTGACGATGTGGTGCAAGGGCAGGCTAGGGTCGATTGACCTTACGACAGAGCGAAGATCGGCGGCGCGCTGGGCGGGATCGCCGGTGGTGCGAAGCAGAATGACGCCGGGGAAGGAGTTTTCATTTTGTTCTCGCGGGGCCGGAGTCGGGTTGAGCGACGATGCGGCGCTGCCGGTAGATGATGTCGGTGCGGCCGCAATCGGGTCCCAAGGATCGATCTGCGCGAGGGGAATGTACATCATCCGCACGTCATCTTGCGCACGAGGATCACCGGAGCGAGTGTCTTTGGCAATGCCGACAATTTGCCATGGTCCTTTGACGCTATCGAGGTCAATGGAGAGGGTGTGACCCAGGGCATCCCCTTTGGGAAAGAACTGTTTTTCCAGGCTCTGGCTAATGACCGCGACTTTGAAGCTGGTTGCCGTATCTGAAGGCGCGATGGGGCGGCCGGCAAGGATGGGCGTGGCCGTGGTTTCGAAATATCGCCCGGAGACACGGGTGAGATTTGTGCTCATGTTTTCTTTGGGGGCCGGAGTATAACCGGGAACTGTGAGGGTGGAATTCCAGCTACTCAATCCAATGGGAAGTGCGTTGGAAAGAGCGACGGAACGGACACCCGGAAGGGCGAAGAGTCGTTCGATCAGTTGCTGATCGAGCGCGGCCATCTGGGTGGATTTATATCCGGCGAGCTTGGGATCAAATTCAGCCAGCAGCAGGTGGGAGCGTTCGAAGCCGAAATCTTGTTGTTGCAGATTACGCAGCGAGTGAAGGAAAAGGCCGGCGCCGACGAGCAGCAGCAGCGACAGGTTGATCTGGGCGGTGACCAGCATTTTGGGCCAGAGGCGGGAGGCGCGTCCCTGGCTGGATTGAGTTGTGCGCGCATTGGAGCTGAGAGAACCGGCTGCGCCTGTGCGGGCGGAGACGATGGCAGGCGCCATGCCGAAGAGTAATCCGGTGAAAAGAGAAGCTGCCAGAGTAAAGAGCAAAACGGTGGCGTCTGGAGTGGAGCTGAGCGTGGTGTAGGCGCTACCCTGGCTGACAAAGGCGATGAGGGCGCGGGTGGCAGCGAAAGCGATGGCGAGGCCGATGACGCCGCCCAGCAAAGCCAGGGCGAGAGCCTCCATCAGACTTTGGCGGACGATGCGATGGCGGCTGGAGCCGAGAGCGAGACGAGTTGCAATTTCACGCTGACGGGTGGCGGCGCGGGCCAGCAAAAAGTTTGCAAGGTTGGCGCAGGCAATCAGCAACACCAGGACGACGACCGCCATGAGGATGACGAGGGAGCTGCCATACTCGCCGCGCATGTTGGAGACGCCGCGTTGAGCCGAGACCAGGGGAACGGTGACGCGGTTGATTTCCCGCTGGCGAGCGGCGGAGACGGGACTGGGTTCCGTGGCGTAAATACCGGCGCGAATCTGCTGATTGAGCCAAAGCTGGCTTTGCGCCAGCGCTACTCTACTGGTGGAGGCGGCGGGGCTGAGGCGCGCAAAGGCGTGCAGAAAATATGGTCCTTGCGATCCCAGGAACGAGGGCTGCTGCATGATCTCCGGCTGCATGGTGATCGGAGTCCATAAGGCGACCGGATCGGTTTCAAGCTTGAGGCCGTGAAACTCGCTCGGCATCACTCCAATGACAGTGAACGGAGTGCCGTTGATGGTGACGATTTTGCCTAGAATGTCAGGGTCGGCGGAGAGCGACTGTCGCCAGAAATGATCGCTGAGGACGACCACCGCACCGCTGCCGGGGGTGGCGTTGTCAGCCGCATTGATAGTGCGACCGAACAAAGGCTGAGCGCCGAGGAGGCTGAAGTAATTTCCTGAAACGAGAACCGCGGGCGCGAGAATTGCCGGGGCTGCGGAGCCATGCGCGCCCGAGGAAGATGGTGGGCGCACGCTGACTCGTGCGGCGAAACTGCTGTAGGAAGCGATGCCCTGAAAGGGACCGGGATTGTCCTGGAGTTGATGCGCGAAATACCACGGGAACATTCCGAAGTAGCCGAGACCGACGCCGCCGATAACACCGGCGCTGTTCGCCGCGTCGAAGGTGACAAGTTGTTGCGGATCGCGCACCGGCAAGTTGCGGAGAATCACCTGGTGAATAAGGGTGAAGATGGCGGTATTGGCGCCGATGCCGAGTGCGATGGAGAGCAGGGCAATGGCGGTAAAGCCGGGGCTTTTCGCGAGCGTGCGGAGGCTAATCTTCAGGTCCAGAAAAACACTGTCGAGGGTCGATTCCCATCGCGAGGACCAGACCTGGTGTTTGACGACGCTGCGGCTGCCTAATTCAACCAGCGCGGCATGGCGAGCTTTTTCTGGACTCATGCCGGACTTTACTTTCTCTGCGGCGGAGGCCTGGAGATAGCTCTCCAACTCCTCGTCGAGCTCGTCTTCAACCTGCTGCTTGCGAAAGAGGGACTTGAGCCCTGTCAGAATATTTGTCATCCATCGCATGGCGTGCTCCTGATGATGGCTTCGCCTATTTTTTATAGTTGCGCTTCGAGAATGCGGGCGATGGCGGCGGTCTGGCGCTGCCACTGTTCTGTTTCGCGAGCGAGAGATTTATGACCTTTGGCGGTGAGCTTGTAATACTTGGCGCGACGATTATTTTCTGTCGCGTGCCATTCGGATTTGACCGAGCCGGCACGTTCCATGCGGCTGAGCGCGGGGAGCAGGGAACCGGGATTGACGCGGAAGACGCCGTGGCTGATCTGCTCAATGCGAAGGGCAACGCCGTAGCCGTGCATGGGTTCAAGGGCCAGAGTTTTTAGGATCAGCATCTCCAGGGTTCCCTGGACCAGATCGCGGGAGTCGGAATCATTCTCAGTGATTGAGTCGGGCTTTGCGGGCATAGGCGTGTCACCTCTAGACAGTCAAGATGAGAACATTGTTTCCTCTAGATTGTCAAGTGGAGATTTCGACGGTAACGACGACATGCGAGGCGGAGCGAAATTGTTATTCGCAGCGGATGGCCAGGATGGGGTCGATTCTGGCCGCCTGCAATGCAGGCAGCAACGACGCGCAACTGGCTATCATCAACAAAGCTGCAATCGAGGCCAGCAAGACCCGGGGATCGCGGGGAGATGTCTCGAACAGAAAACTCGCCATCGCGCGCGATGCGAGGACGGCGGCAACCATTCCAGAGAGGCAACCGGCGATGGCAACCCACGCATTCTGGCGGAAGACCATGGCGATCACTTGTCCCCGCTTGGCACCGAGCGCCATGCGGATACCGATCTCACTGGTGCGCCGCGCGGTCGCATACGCGAGTGTTCCGTACAGTCCAATGGCAGTAATGAGCAGCGCGCAACCGGCAAAGAACAGCGACAAAATCGCCATCATCCGCTGTGCGCTGACGGAGTTCTTTACGACCTCGTTCATTGTTGTCAGAATCGGAGGTGGGATGGTCGGCGCCAACCGTGTGGCCAGGGAACGTGCAGCCGCGGCCAGTGGAGCCATCGGGCCGTCCACACGCACAACCGCAGTGAGCGAGGGCTTTTTCTGCTCGTCCTGCTGGATTGGTACGTAGCCGGCCGGTGGCGCAGGAGACATCATGCTCATGTACTTCGCATCTGCCACGATCGCCACAACCTGATACGAAGTCTTTTCTGAAGGATCAACGATCTGTTGCCCGAGCGCATTGTGATCGGGAAAGAAGAGATTGGCAGCGGACTGATTCAAGATGATCTTCAGGCCGGAAGCGTTGGTATCGTTCCAGCGGAATTCTCTTCCCATGAACATAGGGATTCGCATGGTTTTGAAGTAGTTCGGTCCCACGCTGTTCAACCAAATCGTATGAGTGTTGCCGCCTGGCGCAGAGTAATTGCCATTCCAGCCGCGGTGCGACAGTGGGGTAATGAACTGGAAGCTCACACTTTTTACGCCCGGTTGATGAGCTTAATCCCTGGCCGATTTCCTGATACACCCGCATCAAGGCATCGCCCTCTAGCTGCTGTTTGTCCATGCTGAAGGAGATATTTGCCAGCCCCTTCGGATCGAAGCCGACGCCGGAGCGATAGAGTCGTACCAGACTCGTCGCCAGCAATCCCGCGCCCACAACTAACACGAGTGCCAGAGCCACTTCCGAAGCCATCAGAACTCGGGGCAGGCGCCATCGCCGCTCATGCAACTGCCGGGCATGTTGACCGTCTTTCATGTGGTCGTTGAGGTTGCCTGCGGTAGCCTGCAGTGCCGGCATCAGTCCAATCACTACGGCGGAGACGATGGCGATGATCGCGGCAAAAACAAGCACGGGGAGATCGAGCGAAGTGTCGAGAACAACGGTTGGATCGCCACTGCTGCTGGTGAGAAATGCAGCCAGTGAACTGCTGACGAGCGGACTCACCGCAATCCCGGCGATGGTTCCCATCACAGCGAGCAACAGGCTTTCGATGAACAATTGCTGAATCAGGCGCCAGCGCGTGGCCCCCATGGCCAACCGCGTTGCGAGTTCGCGCTCCCGCATCGCACCACGCGCAATCAGGAGGCTGGCGAGGTTGAGACAGGCGAGCAACAGGATTCCTCCGCACATCGCGAGTATGGCGAGCAGCGGACTGCGAAATAGAAAACGCGCCATGGTATATCCACCGGAGCCTGGTTCAGCCTCGAAACGGAAATGCGCCTTATCTTCCTGTGCGACGTAAGCGGGATCATCTGCCGCCGCGTGCAGAATTGGACCGGAAACTGTACGCAAGGCCGCATTGGCCTGCTGCAGAGTGACGCCCGGTTGCAACCGGGCAATCACGGTCAGCCACCAGGCATTGAGGCCTTCGTCAAGATTGTGCCGCGGTGCATCGATGATCGGCTCGGCCGATAGCGGAACAAAGATGTCTGGCCGCTGCATGAGGTCGGCGCCAATAAACCGCTTGGGCATCACTCCTACGACGGTGAAGGGCACGTTGGCGATGACGAGCTTGCGACCCACCACGTTGGGATCTCGATGGAACCAGCGCCGCCAGAAATTCTCGCTGATCACGGCGGCTAATCCCAGCTGGATTGCCGCCGGTTTTGTCGTCGGCGACGGCCAAGTATCGTCCCCAGCGACGGAGGAGTCTGCAGCGCCTGGAAGAATTGGCCGCTGACCAGTATTCCGGACACGTCTTCATTGCCAGACCGACCCTGCACCTGCAATAGCTCTCCGTTGTTATAGGCAAAGACATCCGCAGAAGATGGCCGGCTGATGTTCCAATGCGCGAACAAATGGGGTGGGAGAAGCAGTAGTTGGGCCTTGGGCCGCCCTCATGCATGCTTAGCACGACCAATTGGTCGGCATGGGGAACCGGCAATGGGCGTAGCAGCAATCCATTGATGAGCGAAAAGATAGCTGTATTGGCGCCGACTCCGATGGTCAGCGTGAGCAGGGCGACGGTAGTGAATCCGGGCGACTTTTTCAACAGCCTTGCGGAGAAAGCTAATGTCGCGAAGAAGATTTTCCAGCCCGCGAAACTGCCACAGTTCCCTGAGCCGTTCATGCCAGCGTCCGGCATCGCCAAAGGTCTGGCGAGTGGCTTTGTTTAACTCGGATTTGGAGACGCCCTGTCCTGCTAGTTTGTCGCGCAGCATTGCTTGGTGAAACTCCAGTTCCTCGGCCATTTCGCGATCCATGCGACGCTTGCGGAAAAGCATCTTGACGCGAAGCAAGAACGTGTGGAGACTGGAACCCATATCGAAAGCCCTCACCACTTTTCGGTGACTGTTATGACGCTTGCATCACAAACGCAACTGCGGCCGAAAGCCTTGCCCATCGCTGCGATTCCATATTCAGGTACTTCTTTCCCTGAACCGTCAGCTGATAAAACTTGGCGCGGCGATTGTTGTCGGACATGCCCCAGCGCGCGGACAGCATTCCCCGCAGCTCAAGTCGGTGCAGCGCTGGGTAGAGCGCGCCTTCCTCTATTTTGAGCACCTGTTGTGAAGTTTGATGGATCCATTCCGCAACCCCGTAACCATGCATGGATCCGCGCTGCAGCGCCCGCAGGATCAGCATCTCCAGCGTGCCCTGAATTAGATCGCCCGTTTCTGTTATGTCATCCCTAAGCATCTTATGGGAGACGATAGCTCAGTTGTTTGACTCCTGTCAATCCTTTTTTGGCTGAGGGTATGGACGTGTTGGCCGGCACCCATCCGCGCTGGAATCGGCTCGCCAGTAGAAATCCCATGGAGAACGCTGTGCCAAAGCCTGGGCGTGACGCGGGTTGTGCTGTGCGAATCGGTGAACTCGAGGGCCCGGAGATAGCCGGGGGAGAGAGCGAACATTTCGGGGAACAATTCGGCCGCCTGGGCCGTACCAACGGCAACAGCATCTTCGGAGGGAAGTCATGGCGACGTTGCATCAAGATCTGAGCTACAGTATTCGGCGGCTGTCCAAAACGCCAAGCTTTGCCCTGGCCGTTGTGTTGGCGATCGCGCTTGGCATCGCCGCCAATTCAACGATCTTCTCCATGGTGAGCCGATTCGTATTGCGTCCCGCGCCGGTCGGGAATCCTGACACACTGATGTCGCTGCATACCACGCATGACGGCAATCGCTGCTGCAACAATTTTTCCTGGCCCCTCTATAACGATGTTCGGGAACAGGCGCATTCATTTTCTGGAGTTGCAGCTTATTACGAATTGCTGCCGGCATCAATTGGCGGCAGGGGAGAGCCGGAGCGCATCTGGGGGCAGGCGGCCACAGCGAACTTTTTCGACGTCGCGCAGATTCACATGAGGTTGGGACGCGGTTTTCTTCCAGGGGAAGAGCGCGCGCCGGTGATTGTTCTGAGCGAGCGGCTGTGGCGGCATCGATTTGGCGCCGATCCAGCAATTCTGGGGAAGATGGTCACCGTGTCCGGTCATCCCTTCACAGTAGTTGGCGTCGCACCTCGCGGATTTCATGGACTCGACCTGATCCTTGATCCGGAATTCTGGGTGCCGCTTGGAAACGTTGAGCAACTTGCGCCAAGCGTGCCGAGCCGCACTTCGCGGGATTTTCACTGGCTGGATGTGACTGGCCGTTTGACGCCCGGTGTGAGCCGCGCCCAAGCATCGGCTGAGCTGGCCACGATTGCGCGAAGGCTGGCGAAGACGTATCCAGATACGGACAAAGGCGGCGGATTTCTGATTGACCAGGCAGGTTCGCTGCCACCGCGGGATCGATCGACCGTTTTGTTATTTCTGACGGTACTTTCGGTGGTGGTGCTGCTTGTACTGGCGACTGCTTGTGCGAATGTTGCCAACCTGATGTTGATTCAGACTGCCAGCCGACAGCGTGAGATGGCGGTTCGCATTTCGGTGGGAGCGACGCGCGGCGCGCTGCTGCGCCAGATGCTGATGGAAAGCATATTGCTCGCGCTGGGTGGAGGTGTCCTCGGCACGCTGTTTTCTCTATGGGCGACGTCGGCGCTTTCGGCCTTTCAGGTGCCTGCGCCGGTTCCGCTCGACATCAGCTTGAGTGTCGACTGGCGGGTGGTGCTGTATACGTTTGCGCTGAGCGTCGTGACGGGATTTCTCTGTGGACTGGTGCCAGCGTGGATCGCTTCGCGCCCAGTGCTGACAAGAGCGCTGAAAGGCGAAGATGCGCTGGCTCGCCCCGGCCGTCGAATTACTTTGCGCAATGCACTGGCGGTGGCCCAGATCGCCATTTCGCTGGTGCTGCTGTCGGCTGCGGGACTGTTCCTGCGCAGTCTCGCCGGAGCTTCCTCGATAGACATCGGCTTTCGTTCGCGCAATGTTCTGATGGTGTCGGTAGATCCGAGGATTCATGGCTACAGTCCGGAGCGGACCACGCAGTTTCTGGCGATGCTGCGAGAACGCGTGGGCGCGATGCCGGGTGTGGTTTCGGTGGCAGCGACGGATTCCGTTCCACTTGCCGGCGGCAATCGCAGCGATGCGTTGCATGCAGACGGCCAGCCGCAGAATGGCCCCGACCCCACTGTGGAGCTGTACATGGCGACCCCAGGCTATTTTGAGACGCTGGGTATTCCTCGCTTGGCGGGCCGCGATTTCGGCAACGAATCGCCGACCGGGACCAAGGTCGCGATCATCAATGAAGCGCTGGCAGAGCATCTTTACGGTCGAACGAACCCGATTGGGCATAGCCTTTCGGGCGGCGGCGCGACATATCAAATTATCGGAGTGGTCAAGAACATAAAATCGCGCACCTATGGCGAGCAAACGCGCTACGTGCTATTTCGTTCACTGGCGCAGAATACCGGCAGCGATCCATCTTTTCTGGGTTACCAGCTGATCGTTCATTATTCTGGAGATCCAGGCGCTGTGATCCAGGCCACGCGCGGACAGATTCGCGCGTTCGATCCTAATATGGCGGTGTATGGCGTCGAGACCATGCAGCAACATCTAAGCAAAGCGCTGTTTCTGCCGCGGCTGGCGGGCACGCTGTTCGGGGTGTTCGGATTTATCGGTCTGACTCTGGCAGCGGTGGGGCTGTACGGGGTGATCAGCTACTCCGTTGCTTATCGAACCCATGAAATCGGTATACGCCTGGCGCTCGGCGCGCCGCTGCGTGCGATCCGCGGGCTGGTTTTGCGGCAGGGAATGTCGCTGATCGTGATTGCGATTGCGCTTGGGATGCCTGCCGCCTGGTTTGCTGCGAAATTCTCCCGCAGCTTTCTCTATGGTGTGCGTCCGCACGACCCGATTACCTTTGTCGCGGTGCCGCTGTTCCTTGCAGCGATCGCGTTGCTGGCTTGCTGGGTGCCAGCGCGGCGGGCAACCAAGACTGATCCGCAGACTGCCCTGCGCTACGAGTAGACCGCCCGGGGAATTCAGAGCCAACGCGCGAGGCAATTCTGTGGCTGAGCGGCTGGCGTCGTGCATTCCCCGGAAAAAGAATCCATCTCCTATATTTATAGTTGACAACTTATCTCCTATGAGAGTAGTACTACATACATAGGAGAGCGACATGGCGAAAAAGGGCGAGGGCTTGACCCGGCTGGAACTGGAGATCATGCAGGTGATCTGGAAGCGCGGAGCCAGCAATGTCGGCGACGTGCAGCAGGGGCTGGGAAGGGAACTGGCGTACACGACGGTGCAGACAGTGCTGAATACGCTGTACCGCAAAGGCAAGCTGCGGCGCAAGCTGGAAGGGCGCGCGTATGTCTACAGCGCAACGGTGACAGAGGCGAAAGCGCTGCGCCACGCCGTACGCGACCTGGTGGATCGTATGTTCGGCGGATCGAGCGAAGAACTAGTGTTAAGTCTCATTAAGAGCCGCGAGATCGATCCCGAGCGGATTGCGCGACTGAGCCGGGAACTGGACGAAGAGGAGGAAGCGTAATGGAACACTCTTCCTTGGACTCGTTGATGATTTGGATGGTGAATTACCTGATAAATTCTGCGTGGCAGGTGCCGCTGGTGTTGCTGGTAACCGTGGTAGCGGTGCGGCTGGTGGCTCGACTGTACTCGGCCGCAGCAGTGCATTGGACGTGGGTGAGCGCGCTGGTGCTGGCGACGGTGTTGCCGGCGCTCCGGCTGGAGATGTGGCCGAAGTTTCCGTGGGGACGCGTCGTTGCTGAAGGTCATGTGCAAGTAGCGATGATGCCAGGAACGGCCGCTGCGAGCGGACATCTGCGGTTGTCGTTCACGACCATGGCGGTTTTGCTGGCGATTTATTGCGCGGTCACGTTGTATTTCGGCGGACGCATCGTGTGGGGCGTGTGGAAGACCCGATCGCTGCGTCAACACGCACGTGCGGTGCAATTGTTGGAGCCATTGCAAACGCGCTGGGAAGCGCTGTGTCGGCGACTGGGCGTAGCGCGGGTGGTGCTGTGCGAATCTGGGCAGGTCGTGGGTCCGGCAATGGTTGGGAGGCAGACGGTACTGCTGCCGACGCAGTTCATCGGGAAGGTGCAGGAGCAGGACCTGGAGGCGGCTTTGGCGCATGAGCTGGCACACGTTCGACGCAGGGATTATGTGAAGAATGTCGGCCATGCGTTGCTGATGTTGCCGGTCGCGTACCATCCGTGCGCGTGGCTGATTAAGAATAGGGTCGCGGAGAGCCGGGAGGCAGTGTGCGATGCAATGGCGGCCGAGGTGTTGGAAAGCAGGCGCATGTATGCGCGTTCACTGCTGCGGCTCGCGATGCTTATTCCTGCAGGGCTGCGCGGTGGGGCGACGGCGGCGATAGGAATTTTTGAAGGGAACACTCTTGAAAGGAGGGTGGCAATGATGACGGATCGAATGAAACGACTGAGAGGTGCAGCTCGCGTGACCACGATGTTGGCGGTGGTCTTGCTGAGTGGGGCAGCGGTGGTCAGCATGGTGGGTACGCATCTGACGGTGCGGGCGGATGAGGTTGGAACAAATAGTGTGCAGCGGGTTCCGGCCAAGGTGATGGCGGCGCGCATTGTGTCTCAGGTTCAGCCGAAATATCCGGAGCAGGCAAAGAAGAAGAGGATTCAAGGAACCGTCGTACTGAATGTAGAAATTGGAACGGATGGAACTGTCGAGGGCGTGAAAGTCGCTTCGGGGCCGAAAGAGCTTCGGCAGTCGGCACTGGTCGCGGTGCGACAGTGGAAGTACAAACCGTATCTCCTGAACGGGAGTCCTGTCGAGGTCGACACGACGATAAGCGTGGTCTACACGCTCAACGAGTAGAGAGCTGAACGACGAAGAGCGAGCGAGTTGAGGTCGCTCTCCCGTTCGCGCAAAGCAATTTTTAAGGCAAAGGCCAGCGGTTCGCCGCTGGCCTTTTTGCGTGGGCGCGGCGGCGGAGAGATGAGATTCAATTTGGAATAGGCGCGAGCCTATCCGGAGCTTGCCAGGGACAATTCCTGCCCTTGCTTCGCCTTTGAGCAGCCCGTCATTTATCGTTAATGAAGTGACTATGAGCCAGATCAAGGCTGTACGGGGCACGCGGGATTTGCTGCCGCCGGAAACAGAACTATGGAATCGAGTGGAGGCAACGGCGCGGTGCGTGTTCGAGCGTTATGCGTTCGGAGAAATTCGCACGCCCATATTTGAAGATACGCAGCTATTTGCGCGTGGCGTGGGCGAAGAGACCGATATTGTTTCCAAGGAAATGTACACGTGGGAGGATCGTCCGCGGGCGCAGTCGGAAAAAGCGCAAATGTTGACACTGCGGCCGGAGAATACAGCGGGGGTTGTGCGCGCCTACATTCAACACAAGCTGGGCGATAGCGGACTGCTGCAGAAGCTCTACTATATAGGACCGCAATTTCGCCGGGAACGTCCACAGAAGGGGCGATATCGGCAGTTTTTTCAGATTGGCGCCGAGGTGATTGGGCCGGTGAGCGCGGGCAGTGAATCTCCGCTGCGCGATGCGGAAGTGCTGGAGATGCTGGCGACGTTTCTGGATGAGCTGGGCGTGACGGGCTGGACGCTGGAGTTGAATTCGGTGGGTTCGGCGCAGGATCGACCGCGTTATGTAGAGGCGCTGCGGGCGGCGCTAACGGATGTTGCGCCGACATTGTGCGTGGATTGCCAGCGGCGGGCGGCGACCAATCCGCTGCGAGTGCTGGACTGTAAGGTGCCGGAGGACCAGGACAAAATCAAGGCGTTGCCGAAGATTGCGGATTTCCTGGATGAGAATTCGCGGGCGCATTTTGCTGCGGTGCTGGTGGCGCTCGATGCTTGCGGCGTACGGTATACGGTGAATCCGCGGCTGGTGCGCGGTCTCGACTACTACACACGGACGACGTTTGAATTTACGCATGGTGGATTAGGCGCGCAGAATGCTTTGCTGGGCGGCGGACGCTATGACGGTTTGAGCGAAGCCATTGGAGGGCCGAAGGCGCCGGGAATTGGATTTGCCATTGGGGCAGACCGGTTGGTGTTGACGTTGCAGGCGGCGGCTTCGGGAGAGATGGCGATTACGTTGGCGGATGTGTATGTTGCTCCGCTGGGCGAGGCGCAGCAGGCGGAAGCGCTGGTGCTGGCGCGGGAATTGCGTCGCGCTGGATTACGC
The DNA here is from genome assembly GCA_963817855.1 of uncultured Acidobacteriota bacterium. Classification (GTDB taxonomy): domain Bacteria; phylum Acidobacteriota; class Terriglobia; order Terriglobales; family Acidobacteriaceae; genus JAKAAZ01. The sequence continues at coordinate 2,190,587 of CAWFQA010000001.1, forward strand.
GTGGAGCTGGGCGATGGATCGTTCCGGCTGAAGAAGTCGTTTGAGATGGGAAATAAGGTTGCGCGGTCGATTGTGTTGTTTGGAGAAGACGAAGCCAAGTCCGGCGCGATCACGGTGAAGGATTTCGCGACGGGTGAACAGACGAAAGTAGCACGTAGCGAGTTGGCGGAATTTCTTCGTAAGAAGTAAAAAGACGTACCTGTTGAGACGTCAGTAAACAACAAATCTAGAAAGTAATTAGGAAACGATGGCACTGGATCTTCTAGGAAAGTTGCAGCGAACACATATGTGCGGAGAGCTGCGGCTTTCTGCGGATGGTCAGCAAGTGGTGTTGATGGGCTGGGTGAACCGTCGCCGCGATCATGGAAATCTAATTTTTCTCGATGTGCGGGATCGTGCCGGGATTGTGCAGATTGTGCTGGACAAGGAACGGTGCCCCGAGGCGCATGCGAAAGCGGAGGCGGTGCGGCCGGAATATGTGGTTGCAGTGCAGGGGAAGGGTACGTCGACGCGATGCGGCTTCCATTAATCCGAATATGCCGACCGGCGAAATTGAAATCGATGTGGATGAATTGAGCATTTTGAACGATGCGAAGACGCCGCCATTTTCTCCGGCGGAAGAGGCGATTGGTAACGAAGAGCTGCGCTTGAAATATCGCTATATCGATCTGCGACGGCCGGCCATGCAGGAGAACATGATTCTGCGACACAAGGTTGCGCTGGCGATTCGGCAATATCTTTCCGGCGAAGGATTTCTGGAGATTGAAACGCCATTTATGACGCGGTCGACTCCGGAGGGCGCGCGCGATTACCTGGTGCCGAGCCGGGTGCATCCGGGGGAATTTTACGCGCTGCCGCAGTCGCCGCAGATGTTCAAGCAGATTTTGATGATCGGTGGACTGGATCGCTATTTCCAGATTGCGCGTTGTTTTCGCGATGAGGATTTGCGCGCCGATCGACAGCCGGAGTTTACCCAGATCGATCTGGAGATGACGTTTCCGCAGCAGGAGACGGTGTTCCGCGTGGTGGAGGGATTTTTGACGGCGGCGTTTCGAGAGGCCGGGATCACGTTGTCGACTCCGTTTCCGCAGATCACCTATGACGATGCGATTCGCCGCTTTGGCATTGACAAGCCGGATATGCGCTTGCCGGAGTTGACGGATGTTCGCGGTCAGTTTGAGGCAGGTGAGCTGGACTCGTCTGAAGATTGAGCCGGGCCTGCCGATTGTTGCCCTCGTGATTCCGAACAAGCAGGCGATGAGCAATACGCAAAAGAAAGCGTTCATCAAGGAAGTAGAGTCGGGGCTGGGGCCGGATCTTGCGTACCTCGACGTGGAGCGACTGGCGAGCAGTGCGCAGTACGCGGGGCTGGCGCAGAGAATCGATTGCGTCGTGGCGGCTAATTGCAAGTTTGAACGGATCGAGCCGGAACATCGGCTGATCGTGGTGAGTCCGCGGGTCGGGGCAAACAAGTCGCGCGATCACGCATGGATTTATAAGAAGGCGGGACAGCTACGGCTGGAGCTTGCGAAGCGATTCCGGGAAGAACATGGAGCGTTCAACAAGAAGGGCACGCCGAAGGATTTCAAATTTCTTTGGGTGACTGATTTTCCGTTCTTCGAGTGGGATGAGGAATACGCAAACGTGGACGTTTGCGCATCATCCATTCACATCGCCGCATGAGGATGATTTGCAGGCGGGGCGCATGGAGTCTGATCCGGGAGCGGTGCGGGCGTTGGCCTACGATATTGTGCTGAATGGCGATTGAGCTGGGTTCAGGTTCGATTCGTATCCATCGCCAGGAAGTGCAGCAGCAGATTTTCCGGTCGCTGGGGATGAGCGAGGCGGAGGCGAAAGAACGATTCGGATTTTTCCTGGAGGCGCTGGAGTATGGGACGCCTCCGCATGGCGGCATCGCGTTGGGGCTGGATCGGATTGTGATGATTCTTGCTGGAGCGCAGAGCCTGCGCGAGGTGATTGCGTTCCCGAAAACAGCGAAGGCGGTGGACCTGATGGTGGATGCGCCTTCCCCGGCGACGGAAATGCAACTGAAAGAGTTACATATTCAGAAAAGGCGCAGCTAGGGCGCTTTGGTGTTACTGGAACGCAGGCGCTCTACTATCCCACCCTTCGCCAAAAAAACCGAAGGATGGATCACCCAATTCTCTTGCAGAGCAGAGAAAAGCAGGTACCTCGACTTCGGTTCCGTCACCGCATTGGGTTAGTAGGCGGGGATCCCGGTCACACTTTGGCCGATGATCAGGGTGTGCATGTTGTGCGTGCCCTCGTAGGTCTTCACTGACTCCAGATTCATCATGTGGCGCATGACGGGATAGTCGTCGGTGATGCCGTTGGCTCCGAGAATGTCGCGGGATTTGCGCGCGCATTCGAGCGCCATCCAGACATTGTTGCGCTTGGCCAGGGAGATGTGTTGGTGGTCGACCATTTTCGCATCTTTCAGGCGCCCCACCTGCAATGAAAGCAGCTGCCCCTTGGTGATTTCGCTGATCATCCAGGCAAGTTCTTCCTGAACCAATTGATGGCTGGCAATGGGCTGGTCGCGGAACTGTTTGCGCAGCAGCGAATATTGTAGCGCGGTGTCATAGCAGGACATCGCAGCGCCGAGCGCGCCCCAGCCGATGCCATAGCGCGCCTGATTGAGGCACATGAGCGGCGATTTCAAGCCGCCGGAGCCGGGCAACAATGCGGAGGCTGGCACACGCACATCCTGCATGGATAGGCCGGAGGTGACGGAGGCGCGCAGGGACCATTTGCCGTGGACGTCGTAGGCGGTGAAGCCGGGCAGTTTGGTGTCTACGAGAAATCCGCGGATGCGATCGTCTTCATCATCGATCTTGGCCCAGATGACAGCCACGTCGGCGAGGGTTCCGCTGGTGATCCACATCTTTTCGCCGTTCAGGATGTAGTCGCCGCCATCTTTTTTGGCGTGGGTGCGCATGCTGCCGGGATTGGAACCGAAGTCCGGCTCGGTGAGGCCGAAGCAGCCGAGTTTTTCTCCAGTGGCCATTTGCGGGAGCCACTCATTCTTCTGCTCGTCGGAACCGAAGGCGTGGATGGGGTACATGCACAACGCGGACTGCACGCTAACAAAGCTGCGAACCCCGGAGTCGCCGCGTTCGGTTTCCTGCATGACCAGGCCATACTCAACATTGTTCATGCCGGCGCAACCATAGCCTTCAATGGTGGCCCCGTAAAACCCGAGTTCGCCCATGGGACGGATGAGCTCCTTGGGAAAGCGGCCTTCGCGGTTGCACTCCTCAATGATGGGGATGAGGTTATCCTCAATAAATTGGCGGGCAGTATCGCGTACCAGGCGCTCATCTTCACTCAACAACGTGTCGAAGGCGATGAAGTCGACAGCTTTAAATTTGAAAGCCATACAGTGTTCTCCATGGATATACCTGCAAACACTTTAGGCTAGCAGAGAGCCGCGATTGGCGCAGCGACGAGCGGGACAAGGCAGTTGCGTGCGAGGGTGCTGCCGGGCGTCCACAGGCTATTCGCATTCGCGGACAGTATGCGCGTGTAAGATAATTCGATTGCTCGCAGGTTGCGGGCTGGATTTAGGTGGCGGATTGGATGCGTCGTGTTGCGCTGATTTATAACCCGGCTTCCGGACAGCTTCCGAAGCGGCGAGCCACGGTCATCGCGGAGGTGGTGTCAGTACTTCGCGGAGCGGGTCTGGAAGTGAAGCTGCTTGCCACCGAGTCGCCGGCAAGCGCGGGAATGCAGGCGCACGCGGCGATGGAAGAAGGGTATGACACCATCCTGGCATGCGGGGGCGACGGCACCGTGCATGAGTCGCTGCAGAAATTAGTGGGCGGACCGGCGGCGCTGGGTGTGATTCCCATGGGAACAGCGAACGCGCTGGCGGCGGATCTTGGACTGCCGGGGTCACCGGTGAAAGCGGTGAAGAAACTGCTGAACGCGAAACCGGTGCGTGTCTCCGTGGGCAAGGTGTTCTACCAGGACAGCGAAAACGAAACGCGCTCGCGCTACTTTATTGTGGCCGCGGGTGTTGGTGCGGACGCGCTGTTTATGGGGCGGCTAGATCCGAAATTGAAGCAGCGATTCGGATATGCGCTGTATGTGGTGGAGGCGTTTCACCTGTGGGTGACGCACAAATATCCGACCTTTGCGGCGTGCTTTAAAGAGTACGGGAATGCTACTCCGCGAGTGGAAGAGGTGTCGCAGATTTTGGCGGTGCGCATCCGTAATTTTGGCGGCGCGTTGCATGATCTTGCTCCCGGTGCGGCGATTACAAATCCCCAGCTGCACGTGATTTCGTTGACGACGCGAAGCCGCGTACGATACTTGCGATTTATGATCGCGGTCTTGCTGGGACGGCATCGATACGTAGCGCCGATTCAATTGGTCGAGTGCGAATCGGTAGAGTGCTTCGGGCTGAAAGGCGCGACGGAACAGCTATTTGTTGAGGCAGACGGCGAATGGTTGGGTACGCTGCCGGTGCGGATGGAAGTGGTGCCAGATGCGCTGACCGTATTGATCCCAGAGAAGAATGCCTAGGATTTTGCCAGGGCGTTGATGATTAGGTGGAATGCCGAATGTACACTCTAATTAATTTGAACAGGCGCAGAAAATAATCCTGAATGGCGCCGTTTCGTTCTCTCTATAGCTAAGAAGGAGAGTCGATCGGACGTTTGCTGCCATTCGGGCGGCCAAAAATAAATGCTAATGGCAGCCCAGTTTTCAAGGATGAAATGCCCCGCGGAAGAGTGGGACGGGTTGGGTAGGCCACTCCGTCCCATGTTCTGGTAAAGCACACATCCACTTCGTCGTTAGTTTTGATACCGTTAACCTAGATGCTTCGACGGTAGTAATGCGATACGCGAAGCATAGGGGATCAAAAGCTGCATCACGGTGTTTCAGCGATTTCTGTAGAGCTGTTTGTTTATTTCTTAGTAACTTAAAGAGCTGGACTTTCCCAGTTTCGGTATTCGTCCCCCGATCCTGCTCACTACGATCATCGCTTTTCAACGATTTTTTTATTGAGGATGTAGACCCAATCGCTGAAACTGCGTCGGATGGAAAACACGCTTGCATGGGAGTCGTGTATTCACCGAGTCCCACCGCGGACTGCCGCTGCGCGGGAAGCACATTCTGGAGACAATACTTGAAGGATCGCCTGACATTGTTGTTTGCGGCGTGGTTGCTGCTGTTGGTCGCTGGCTGCGGCGGAGGGTCGGTCGGGGGTACGCCCGCGGCCGCGTCGCCCACAATCTCATCGATTTCGGTGGTATGCTCGCCGTCTTCCATCGATACGGGCGCCACTTCACAATGCAATGCGACGGTGGCGGGGACGGGAAGTTATAGCTCGACGATGACGTGGACGGCGAGTAGCGGGTCGATCAACGCCAACGGGCTTCTGACCTCGCCAAGCTCGGCTGGTACTGTGACAGTGACCGCAACCAGCACGGAAGACACCAGCAAGTCAGGATCGGCGACGGTAGTGGTGGCGATGGCGCCCAGTCCGCCGACAATCTCTTCTGTGTCGGTGGCGTGCAGCCCTTCGACGATTGCTCCCAGCGCGTCCTCGCAGTGCAGCGCCACGGTGCAGGGAACAGGAAGTTTTAGTTCGGCGGTGACTTGGACCGCCAGCGGCGGGACGATCAATGGCAGCGGATTGTTTACCGCGCCGGGTTCGGCGGGATCGGTGACCGTGACCGCGACCAGTACGCAGGACACGACCAAATCAGGAACAGCGATGATTACCGTGCAGGCGACGCCACCAACGATCTCCTCGGTGGGAGTGGCGTGCAGCCCATCGACAATTGCGACCAATGCGACTTCGCAATGCACGGCGACGGTGCACGGGACGGGAAGTTTCAGCTCGGCGGCGACATGGACGGCGAGCGGCGGCACGATAGATTCCAGCGGGCTGTTCACTGCGCCGGGCTCGACTGGATCGATCACCGTGACGGCCACCAGCACGGAAGACACAACGAAGACGGGGATGGCGACGATTACCGTGCAGGCGCAGACTCCGCACAGTAAGCACGTGATCCTGGTGATGGAAGAAAACCGCGGCTACTCCAGCGTTGTGGGGCAGACGAGCGTTTGGCCGAACCTAAACAATCTGATCGGAAGTGGAGCGCTGGCGACCCATTACTATGCAAACACGCATCCCTCGATCGGCAACTATTTCATGCTGACGACGGGCCAAACACTGACCAACAACGACAGCTCAACCAGGGTGTGGAACGTGGATAACATTGCGCGTCGGATGCTGTCGGCGGGGGTGTCGTTCCGGATATATGCCGAGGGGATTACGCAGGGATATGTAGGCGGAAATACGGGAGCGTATGCGATCCGGCACAATCCATTCGCAATGCTGTCGGATATCGCGGACGATGCAACAGTGGCGAAGGCGCACATCTGGCCGTTTACGCAGTTTGCCACCGACCTGGCGAACGGGACGCTGCCGGAATACTCCTACATTGTTCCGGACGTGAATGACGATGCGCACAACGGCACGGCGCAGCAGGCGGATACGTGGCTGCAGTCGAAGGTGATCGGTCTGCTGTCGACTAACTCCGTGTTTGAACCGGGTGGCGACGGGGTTCTGATTGTGGACTTCGATGAAGCGGCCGATAGCGATACCACGCACGGCGGCGGCCATGTGGCGTGCGTGTTATGGGGGCCGGGAGTGATGGCGGGATATCGGCAGAGCTCCAGCACGGTGTATCAACACCAGAGCGTGCTGCACACGGAGATGGAATTGTTGGGGCTTTCGAATCCTCCGGGGGCCGCGGCCGGCGCGCCTTTGATGAACGAATTCTTCGTCCAAAAATAGCCACAAATATTGAAAAGTGATCGATGGGTCGAGGCGATGCCTGGTGCCGGGAAGGCATTTACGTTGTCCTGTGGCCATCCCACAGAATAATGTGTCATACTTATGTGGCATCCACACAGGAGAGGTGCAATGGGCGAAGTGAAACTGGATTTGCTGCAAGGAACTCTGGACTTGATGGTGTTGCAGACGCTGGCTACGCTGGGCACGCTGCATGGCTACGGGATTGCACGCCGGATTGAGCAGGTGAGCGGCGACGAGATTCTGCTGAACCAGGGAACGATCTACGCCTCGCTGGTGCGGCTGCAACAGCGGGGATGGATCTCCGCCGAGTGGGGAATCTCGGAAAACAATCGTAAGGCGAAGTATTACGCCATCACCAAGAGCGGCCGCAAGCAGCTGGCAAAGGATGCGGCGCTACTGGCAGCGACTCTCCAACGTGATCGGCCGGGTGCTCTCGATGCCGGCGGAGGGAGAGCTGTGATGGACGCAATGCGTGAAGCGTGGAATCGCGTTCTGTCGTTCTTCCACAAGCGGGAGCGTGATTCGGAGATGGAGGCGGAACTCGCCAGTCATGTGGAGTTGGCAGTGGAAGAGAACATGCGGCAGGGGATGCCGGAAGCGGAAGCGCGGCGGAAGGCGTTGGTGCGATTCGGCGGCGTGCAGCAGACGAAGGAACGCCAGCGTGAGGCGCGCGGATTGCCGTGGCTCGACGTCTTGATGCAGGATGTTCGCTACACATTGAGGACCTTGCGGCGGGACCGCTCGTTTACGGTGGTGGCGGTACTGATCCTGGCGCTGGGAATTGGCGCGAATATTGCAGTGTTCAGCGTGGTGAATACGATTCTGCTGCGTCCGCTGCCGTTTCCGGATTCTCAGCGGCTGGCGCGAATCACGACCAAAGATCCCAAGGGCGGCGACTCCAGCATGACTTATACGACGGATGCCACTCAGGAATATCAACAACGGAACAAATCGTTCCAGCAGGTGACTGGGTATTTCGCGTTTTCTTCCTACATTAATTACAAGCTGGGGGGACATGGCGTACCGCTGCCTGTAACGGGAATGCTTGTGATGGGGAACTTCTTTCAGACACTGGAAGTGGAACCGATGTTGGGGCGCTTGTTTACCGCAGATGAATGTCTGCCGAAGGGCCGTGCAACGGTGTTGCTGAGTTATCCGTTTTGGAAACAGCAGTTTCACGGCGATCGCGGCATTGTTGGGCAAGCGATCGATCTGAATGGTACGCCCGTCACGGTGGTGGGTGTGATGCCGAAGACTTTTGATTTCGGATCTGTGTTTTCTCCGGGCTTGAAGGTCGATATTTTTACGCCGTTCGTGATGCACGATTTTCAGGATGATGGAAACGTCCTGGCGCTGATGGGCCGATTGAAACCGGGGGTGACGCTAGCGTCGGCGCAGGCGGAAGCCGATCTTCTCTTCCCCAAACTGGATGCAAGTCTCCGAAACCCTGGTTGGCACGCCAATTACACGGGAAGGCAGGTGCTGTTGAAGCAGTATGTGACGGGAAAGCTGCATCGGTCGTTGATTGTGCTGTGGTGCGCGGTAGGCATGATCTTGCTGATTGTTTGCGTGAATCTTTCGAACCTGCTGCTGGCGCGAACGGCGGCCCGAAGCAAGGAATTTGCGATGCGGACTGCGTTGGGCGCGGGGCGAGGGCGATTGATCCGACAACTACTGACGGAGAGCCTGATTCTCTCTGGAGCAGGGGCTTTGCTGGGCCTGGGAATTGCATTTGCGGTAATCGAAGTTTTGGCGCATCAGGGATCGATTGCACTACCGCTGTTGAGCGATCTAAAGATTGATGGCGCAACGCTGGCATGGACGGTAGCGATTGCGATTGTGAGCGGGGCCGCATTTGGTCTGGCCCCGGGGCTGAAGATGTCATCAGGAAATCTGCAGGAGACGCTGAAGGATTCCGGCAGTGGCGCAGGCGCAGGCCGTAAGCACGAGGGATTGCGATCCGCGCTGGTGGTGTCTGAAGTTGCGCTGGCGTGTGTGTTGCTGGTGGGCGCGGGGCTGCTGCTGCGCAGCTTTCTGCGGATTCTGGATGTCGACCTTGGGTTCGAGCCGAGTCATGCGGCGGCTATGAGCGTGGACTATAACGATGGGGGCAACGCTGCGAAGAGAAGCGCGATCTGGCAGGAGATCATCCGTCGCGTGGAGGCGATTCCCGGCATCGAAACCGCGGGCATCTCGGATAGCCTGCCGCTGAGCCGCAACCGAAGCTGGGGCATTTCGGCGAAAGGGCAGACCTATCGGCCGGGAGAGCTGCAGGATACATTCGTGTTTATCGTGTCGCCGGGCTATCTGAGGGCGATCGGGATGCGATTGGTCAAAGGCCGAGATTTTCATTGGGATGACAACTCCAAGAGCCAGGCGGCGGTCATCATCAATGAAACGGTGGCGCGCAAGTTGTGGCCGGGACAAGATCCGATTGGGCGGATCGCATTCGCTGGCGGCGTGGAGGCGCGGGTGATCGGGGTGGTTGCCGATGTTCGCGAGAGCAGTGTCGAGGGCGATCCGGGCTGGCAGATGTATCTGAACGGCGCCGCACCGCAATATGGGCCTGAAGGTGCCGAACTTGTGGTGCGGACGAAAGTGCCGCCCAATGTGCTGGCTTCGAGCGTGTTGGCTACGCTGCGGCAGATCAATCACGGACAGCCAGCGGCCGAGTTTCAACCCATCCAGAGCCTGGTGGATCATGCGGTGTCGCCGCGACGTTTCTTCGTCATTCTGGTCGATATTTTCGCAGGACTAGGATTGCTTCTGGCATCGCTGGGAATTTATGGCGTCATCTCCTACTCGGTGACGCAGCGAACGCAGGAGATTGGCATTCGCATGGCGCTGGGTGCATCGCGATGGAATGTTCAATTCGACGTGATCTGGAAAACATTGCGGCTGGTGCTGCTAGGAATGGTGGTAGGGCTGGCGGTGTCGCTTGCTGCGTCGAGATTGATTGCGGCACTATTATTCGGCACGGCGGCATCCGACCCGAAAACATTTGCGGCAGTGACAGTGCTGCTGCTTGGGGTTGCGCTGCTGGCGGGTTATCTGCCGGCGTGGCGAGCCTCCAGGATTAACCCGATGATCGCGCTGCGCAATAACTAACGTCGAGAGCTCCTTAGTCATGACTGTTTAACTTTGGGCGAGGTTTATCCGCCTTACATTCAGCGGTTCTGAAAAGCCTGCGTCGGCTTTCCGACATTCCCGGCAGTTGTTCTCGCACGAGCGGGCCCGACAGACGATTTCCTCAGCAAAACCTTCTCGCGGCAATCTATATCCGGACGCATTCCCATTCTGACTCTTAAATATTTAAGATATACTGGCAACCAGGCGCGCAGAATATGCGTCGCACGTAAAAGTATTGAAATACCTCGGTGAATAAGCCCTGGCTACTGCCCCAGGCGGCGTTTATCTCATTCCCTAAGGAGAGAAACCCGTGAAGAATGGATTTCTATCTCTATCTGCAATTTCAATTCTGGCGCTCGCGATGGCAGGTTGCGGCGGCGCTTCGATGAACAACCCAATCCAATCGCAGAGTCAGACTTCTTCTGCCATGCCGCATAGCAATCATGTGGTGATCGTGATGGAGGAGAATCACAGCTACTCCAGCGTGGTGGGCCATACCAGCGTTTGGCCCAACCTAAACAATCTCATTCACGAAGGAGCCCTGGCGACCCACTATTATGCCAACGATCATCCATCCATCGGGAATTACTTCATGCTGACGACTGGCCAGATCATTACGACAAACGACAGCACAAGGACGGTACGGAATGTAGCCAATATCGCGCGAAGGATGTTGTCCTCGGGAACTTCTTTCCGCATCTACGCGGAAGGAGTATCCCGCGGATATGTTGGCGGCAATACGGGACTCTATTTGATTCGGCACAATCCGTTTGCATTGCTTTCTGACATTGCCGACAGCAAAACAGTGGCGGATGCACACCTGTATCCGTTTACGCAATTTGCGACCGATGTGGCGAATGGAACGCTGCCGAAGTACTCCTTTATCGTTCCGAACATCGATCATGATGCCCACACCGGCTCCCCACAACAGGCGGATAGATGGCTGCATTCCAAAGTGATCGCACCGTTGTCGACTGATTCCTCATGGGAACCGGGAGGAAGTGGAGTATTGATCGTGGATTTCGACGAGAGCGTGGACAGCGATACGTCGCATGGCGGGGGACATGTTGCCGCAGTGATGTGGGGACCGATCGTGAAGGCGGGATACAAGCAGACTTCGAGCACGGTGTACAAGCACCAGAGCATGTTGCGGACGGAAATGCGGTTGCTGGGGCTTTCGAATCCCCCGGGCGCTGCGTCCACCGCACCGGTGATGAGTGAATTTTTTCGGTGAGACGGGACGCCTTGCGGCAGCCGGAGGCAGCGGGGCAAGTTTTTGCATACTCTATACGGTGCCTTGCATCGAAGAGAGAATCATGTACAACGCAAAAGCTTTCTCCGCTGCCAGCGCGACATCGCCGCTAGCTTCCACCACGATCGCGCGGCGCGATCCAACCGAGACAGACGTTCAGATTGAGATACTTTTCTGCGGCATTTGCCACTCTGATCTGCACCAAGTGCGCAATGAGTGGAAGGAAGTGATGCCGACTGTCTATCCCTGCGTGCCCGGACATGAGATTGTTGGCCGGGTGACCAAGGTGGGTGCGAGCGTCAAGAAGTTTAAAGCGGGCGACCTGGCGGCCGTAGGGTGTATGGTCGACTCGGATGGGACGTGTCCGGAGTGTCAGCGGGGCGAGGAGCAGTTTTGCCCCAACATGACGCTGACCTATAACTTCCCAGATAAACATACCGGCGGCGTTACGTATGGGGGCTACTCCGACAGCGTGGTGGTCGACCAACGCTTTGTGCTGAAGGTGCCGCCAAACCTGGACCTGGCGGGGACCGCGCCGCTGCTGTGTGCGGGAATTACCACGTTTTCTCCACTGCATCACTGGGGAGTGACCAAGGGAAAGAAGGTTGGCATCGTCGGGCTGGGCGGGCTGGGGCACATGGCTGTGAAGTTCGCACATGCGCTGGGCGCGCATGTCGTGCTGTTCACCACCTCGCCAAATAAGAAGGAAGACGCGCTGCGGCTGGGAGCGGACGAAGTTGTGGTTTCGCGTAACGCGGATGAAGTGGCGAAGCACGCAGGCAGTTTCGACTTTATTCTGGATGCCGTGTCGGCGAATCACGACATCAACACGTATATCAACCTGTTGCGCCGCGACGGAAACCTGACGCTGGTGGGCGCGCCGAACAAGCCGTTTGAAATTCCGGCGTTCAACCTGATCATGGGACGCCGCAGCTTGTCCGGTTCGCCGATTGGCGGGATTGCGGAGACGCAGCAGATGCTCGACTTCTGCAGTGCGAACAACATTACCTCCGATGTTGAAGTGATTCCGATTCAGAAGGTGAATGAAGCGTATGAGCGGCTGTTGAAGGCCGACGTGAAATATCGCTTCTCGATCGATATGGCTTCGCTGAAGAGCGCCTAGGTTTCCTAAGACAGACAAAGCGTTCCCGGCTGGTCTGCAAGTAGCTTTGCGGGGTGGCCGGGAATTCTTGCTTTTGGGGGCAGACGAAAGGCGAGTCCCTGGACTGCGGTTGCCGCAGCGGCCTCCGACGGGTTGAAAAAACATTCGAACCCACTCAAGCCAAAACAAAGCCTTATATGTGCCGCCTGTCGAATGGAATTGCTTTCAACACCGCCGAAGTCGGCCACGAAACGAAAAAGAACTTTTTTAATAACAGATTCACAGAGATACCGCATTTCAAATCTCATATTTGACGCAAGGGGTAATCCGATCTTATAAATGGATGCCTCTCGGTGAGATCTAAAAAATCAAAACCGAAATCCCCCGGCGTAACGCCAGATGAATATGGAGACTGAGATGAACATAAATCTGAATGCAGGACGACAGAAGACGCTGCTGTACGTATGTGGTCTGATAGTGCTTCTAAGTTTGACCGCGAGAGCCAACGCGACAACCTGGAATGTGGGGCCAACCCGGACTTACAAAACTCCCTGCGCCGTCAGCACACTGGTGGCGAATGGCGATACGGTTTCTATCGACTATTCTCCATCCACTGGGCCAGGTGTGGGCTATTACGACGATAGTTGCGCGTGGAGTGCAAGCAACCTGAGCTTGATCGGTGTACTCAACTCGAACGGCGCCCGGCCGGTTCTTAACGCGGCAGGGCTAACGGACACATCGAGGACCGGGCATATCGCCGATAGGCAGGGAATCTGGGTGTTTACCGGCAGCAACGAGACGGTTGAGAATATGGAATTCGAAAATGCCGCCGTCAGCAATAACGATGGCGCGAACGGAGCCGGCATTCGCTCGAGTGGAGTCAATCTTACTGTCCTCAACAGCTACTTTCACAATAATCAGGACGGACTGCTGGAGAGCAACATTGCGGGGAGCAATATTGTGATTGAGAATTCGGAGTTCTACCAGAATGGGGTTAGCAATAGTAAGCTCACGAACGGTTACGGGTTTACGCACAACCTGTATATCGGCCATTGCGCTTCCTTGACGTTCGAGTACAACTACACCCACGCCTCGAATGTTGGCCATTTGTTGAAGACGCGAGCGGCGGTGAACTACATTCTCTACAACAAAATCACCCAGGAAAACGGGACCAGCAGCTATGACATTGATATACCGAACGGCGGCACGTCCTACGTGATCGGGAATGAGGTCGAAAAAGGTCCCAATGCCGGGAATTCTGCCCTGTTGAGTTACTTCGAGGAAGGGGCGAATGCCGGCAATCCAGGGCAAGATCTGTATGTGCAGAACAACACCTTCGTGAATCAGTTGGGCAGTGGGACGTTCGCGGTCGACGATTCGACGAGCGTGGCGGCATTATTGGAAAACAATATCTGGTACGGTACAGGTACCGTCACCAACCAAAGTGGCGCAACTCAGACCACGAATGATTCCGTGTCCAATAATCCTTCGATGTTTGTGGACTTTACCCACTATAACTACAACCTCAGCTCGACTGCCGGCTCGCCTCCCGTCAACTCCGGCACAGCGCCTGGAAGCAGTACCGAGGGATACTCCCTCAATCCGAATTATCAATACGTGCAGAGCACCAACTCTGCCGGGGGTAATGCTGAATGCTCGCAACCGCGCACAACGGTCAGCACCATCGACATCGGCGCGTATGAATTTGGAGGCGGCGGCACGGTGACATGCCCTGCCGGCGAGTAAGCTGAGAATTCCAATTTCCCGGAAAAGGTGAATCGTTGGAAAAGTGTTGCGCGCAGGGCCTCTAATCCGGCCCTGCGTTATTTTTTGCCGAGCGTGGCTTGGATCCGGCTGCATTGCCGAGGCGACCGACCACCATCGGGATAAAAAAACAGCATTCCAACCTACTAAAGCCAAATGAAGGTTTAAGTCGGCTAACCAACTGAGGGGCTGCCTCCAATACTATCGAGGGCGGCGCGAACGTAACGAAAGCGAAGTTTCAGCAACACAGATGCAATGAGATACGGCATTGTTGGTTTGGAATTGATACAAAACGACAGTCTGCATATAAAATGAGTCCCTCTCGGGTCGATGTCAAAATCGACACTGAAAAATTCCACGGCGTAGAGCCAAACCAGTATGGAGACAGAGATGAACATGAATTTGAATGCAGGAAGACAGAAGGCGCTGCTGTACGGTTGCGCTCTAACAGTTCTTCTAAGTTTGACTGCAACAGCCAGCGCCAAAACCTGGTATGTGGGCCCCACCCGGACATACAAAACGCCTTGCGCCGTCAGCACGCTGGTGGCGAATGGCGACACGGTTTATATCGATTATTCTCCCTCGAATGCGCCAGGCGTCGGCTATTACGACGACAGTTGCGGATGGACCGCAAGCAACCTGAGCTTGATCGGCGTGCTCAACTCGAACGGCAAACGTCCGGTTCTCAATGCGGCGGGGCTGACGGACACAGCGACCACCGGGCATATTGCCCATTTCAAGGGGATCTGGGACACGATCGGCAACAACATCACGGTCGAGAATATGGAATTCGAGAATGCCGCCATTAACAATGACGACGGCGCGAACGGCGCCGGCATTCGCTCCGATGGCGTCAATCTTACCGTCATCAACAGCTACTTCCACAACAATCAGGACGGGCTTCTGGAGAGCAACGTTGCCGCAAGCAACATTGTGATTGAGAACTCGGAGTTCTACCAGAATGGCGTTAGCGACCCAAACCTCGACGAAGGTTATGGGCAAACGCACAACCTGTATATCGGCCACTGCGCCTCGCTAATGTTCGTGGATAGCTATAGCCACGCCCCCAACATCGGCCACGTATTGAAATCGCGCGCGGCTGTCAACTATATCCTCTATAGCAAACTCACCCAGGAAAATGGGGACCAGTCCAGCATCGAAATCGACCTGCCCAACGGCGGCACTTCATATGTGATCGGGAATGAGCTTCAAAAAGGCCCCAATGAGGGGAACGAACACTTCGTGTCTTACCGCGAGGAAGGACCGAATCCCAACAATCCGGGGCAGGATCTCTACGTGGTGAACAACACCTTTGTAAATCAGCTTGGCAGCAACGCGACGTACGTTGCGGATGAGTCGACAACCGTGGGGGCGTTCCTGGAAAACAACATCTTCTACGGTGGCGGCACCATCACAGACCAGACGGCCCCGCCTCCGACGGAGACCACCAACTATGCTGTGTCGAACGATCCTTCAATGTTCGTAAACATTAACAAATACAACTACGACCTCACGGCGAGCGCCGGCTCGCCTCCCATCGACTCCGGCACGACGCCGGGATTGAGTACCGAGGGATACTCCCTGACACCACAGTATCAATATATTCAGCACGCCGATGCTGCGGGTAATTTTGAATGCGAGCAGGCGCGCACGACCGTCAACGGTACCATCGACATCGGCGCGTATGAATATGGCAATGATGGCAGGGTAACGTGTCCTGCCAAGTAATGTGACGATTCCGATTTCCTCGGCGGCGGACGTGGATCGTTAGGAACTATAGCGCAGGGCCTCTCATCCGGCCCTGCGTTTTTTTTGCCGAGCCTGGCCTGGATCGGGCTGCTGTGTCGTGGGTTAGGCAGCATTCGTCATTTCGTTGTTCGCCACTTTGAAGCTGAACCTATCCCTCTTCGGAGCCGAGCTTGAATAGGTGATCCGCTAATGCCGAAAATGGATTGCGAGAGAACTCGATCCCACGTCTCAGAAACGAGATGGGGGCACCCCGGTTCGATTCTCGGAGGGTCGGGGGGTTAGGTTTGCGTGGGGACTTACTGGAGCCGGCGGAGGTTTTGTACGAGGGACGAATTAGTAGGAGACGGTCAGGGGCTCCGTACAGCGGGTGAGGGCGTCGCGTTGGCCGTTGACGAGGCCGGCCATGCTGTCGAGCATTCTGGATAGCCGCTTCTGGTCCGATCTGAAGCCAACGAATGCAGTGCCGTGGCCTTCGACATTTCCGGGGCATATTGCGACGGAAGATGTGGCCGAACACGTCCTGCACGAGGGGATACATGCGTAAATTATGTCGGGCGCTGTGTTTGCGATGGCGACAGGACTACGCCAGGTATTCCTGGATGTAGGGGTCTTTCGAGCGAAGGAGATCGACGAGCGAGCCGGTGAAGGCAATGTGGCCTTCCTTGAGCACCATCAGGGTGGTGTTGGGATCGACGCCATCGTTTTCGATGCGCTCCATGCGATTTTCCTG
Organism: uncultured Acidobacteriota bacterium; assembly: GCA_963817855.1. Classification (GTDB taxonomy): domain Bacteria; phylum Acidobacteriota; class Terriglobia; order Terriglobales; family Acidobacteriaceae; genus JAKAAZ01. Next base: position 2,207,169 of record CAWFQA010000001.1, read on the forward strand.
CAGGTTGAAACGGTGGGTGGCGAGAGTGAAGGCATCCTGCAGGCGATGCGTGACCAGCAGGGCGGTGCTTTCGTAAACATCGCGCTGCTTCATGACCAGCTCAATGATGGTGGTCGAGGTGATCGGGTCGAGGCCGCCGGTGGGTGAGTCGTAGAGCAGCAGCTTTGGCTGGGTGATGATGGCGCGAGCAATAGCGACGCGGCGCCGCATGCCACCCGAAAGTTCCGCAGGAAATTTGTCGATGGCGTGTTCGAGCTCGACAAATTTCAGACACTCGATGACGCGGCGATTGATGTCTTCGGGGTCGTCATGGTCCTCAAGCAGGCGATAGGAGACGTTGTCGCGGACGGAAAGAGAGTCGAAGAGGGCACTTTCCTGAAAAACCATGCCGACGTGGCTGCGCAAATCGAAGAGCTGTTCCTGAGAGAGCGTATTGATGTTGAGGCCGAAGATGCGGACGCGACCTCCGTCGGGCGGGATGAGCCCATTTGCCAGCTTGAGCAGAATACTTTTGCCTCCGCCGGCAGGCCCGAGGATGATGACCATTTCTCCGGAGCGGGCCTGGAAGCTGATGTTGAGCAGCACGGACTGGCCATCGAATCCGATGGAGACATGCTCAAACGCGACCACCGGCGCTTTGGGATCTCCGATTGGCTTATCAGGAGCTGGGATGGTTTCAGTGGTCGACATAGGTTTATTCCAACGCCTGTGACTTAGCGGCCAAAGAGTCCGATGGTTAACTGACTGATCAGAAAATCGCTGAAGATAATCAACACAGAACTGACAACGACGGCCTGGGTAGTGGAACGGCCGACGCCCTGAGTGCCACCGCGCGTGGACATGCCGAAGTAACAACCGACGGTGGCGATGATAAAGCCGAAGAGCAGGGGTTTTACCAGTCCTTCCAGGACGTCTGGATAACGGAGCGCCTGGTAGGCGGAGTGAAAGTATTGCGACAGATCGATTCCCATGGTGCTGGAGATCCAGCCGCCGCCGAGAGTTCCCAGAGCGTCGGAAATAATGGTGAGAAAGACCAGCATGATGACAGTGGAAAGAATGCGCGGGGTGACCAGTTTTTTCAGCGGGTCGGTGCCCAGGGCGCGCATGGCGTCAATCTGCTCGGTCACCTGCATGGAGCCGAGCTCGCTGGCCATACCGGAAGCGTTGCGACCCGAGACCATGAGACCGGTTAGGACGGGGCCCAGCTCTTTGACCATGGACAGGCTGACCAGGGTGCCTGTGACGGCCTTGGCTCCAAATTGGGCCAGCGTTGAGGCGGAATTCAAAGCCAGCACGCCGCCGGTAAAAAAGCCGGTGAGAATGACGATGGGCACGGAGCCGACGCCGATGAGATCCGCCTGCGTGTAAAGGTCGACCCAATAAAACGGTCGACGGAAAACATTAATCATCGCGGTCCATGACAGGATGGAATATTCCTGTACAGCCAGGACCCTTTCGCGGAGAAACTCGCCAATCTCCATATTGGCATTATGGCATCTGCGGCGCGATTGGCGAAGAGGATGAAAAATGTTATGAGAATGAAAGCGATGGGCGCGACATCTTAGTGCGACGCGGACGTCTACGGCATTTGGTTCAGGGTTGCGACGGCCTGGTCGAGCGCGTGGGTTAGGACCTCCAACTGCTCGCCGGCGAGAGCGGTGTCTTTCTCATCGATAGCTTCATTGACGCCGGGGATGACGACGGCGGCGTAGCCCGTGTACTCTCCAGGAGCGTAGACGGTGTGCTTGAACCAAGGGCGATCCGGCAGGCCGCGCGGATTGAGCAGGTTTTCTTCCACATTGCGCAGGGTGCGGTTTTCATCCGCCAGAGGGCCTGCAGGATTGCGCTCGGCGGCGAGGGCATGCTGTCCTGCATCTTGAAAATGGTGGGCAGCGGCAATCGCTGGAGCGAAGTTGAGGCTGGTCATGCCGGCCTTTGTGGCTTTTTCCTGCGCTGTTTCGAGATACCCAAGAACTTCGGCGCCATACTCCGCGTAATCGTACGGAGGCAGGTCAGCATCCGCCATGTGCAATGCTTCCAAACCGAGCATGCGAGCCTGCTGCTGCAGGTAGACAAAATTGGGATCGGCAAACTTGGTGAACCAGGCGTAATCGTCAAACGCGGAATGGTAGACACCGTAGGGACCGCTGGAGCCGATGTCGGTAGAGGGAACGCCGACATGCTGCAGAAATGGAGTGTAGTCGGAGCCACTGCCGAGATCGCCCATGCGGATGCCGTCGACCAAAGGAGAGCTGTGCTGACCCTGATCCATGTGCTGATCGATGTTGTTGTTTTTCTGCGTCGGATGGCTGTTGGCTCTGCAGCCACGCATCGTAGACGCTGCCGCCGAGGGGGCTGGGAACTTCCTTGGCGATGTTGACGACGAATGGCTTGAGCGAAGGGACCGCCTGAGCGTCGAAGGTAGGACCGGAGACGCCGACATCAACATTGAAATACGCGACTGCGTGAGCCAGCATTTCTGCGTGGTCTTCGGTCCACTCAGTTGAGCCGAGCAGACCTTCTTCCTCGCCATCCCAACTGGCGAAGATGAGGGTGCGTTTCGGTTTCCAGCCGCTTTGCAGCAGCGCGCTTATGCCGTGAACGGCTTCCAGCATGGCGGCGGTGCCGCTGTTGGGATCGACGGCGCCAAAGACCCAGGCGTCGCGATGATTGCCGACGATGACAGGCTGATTGGGATACTGGGTGCCAGGAATTTTTCCGATGACATCCCAAATCGTGTGGAGAGCGTAGTCCTCTTGCAGCAGCAGGTGAACCTTCACCGGGCCGGGACCCATGTGATAGGTGAAGGGCAGCGCGCCTTGCCAGGAATGCGGCGACTCCGGACCGCCGAGTGCTTGCAGAATGGGCGCAGCATCACGATACGACAATGGCGTCGATGGAATTTTCGGTTGATTGGCGGCGCCATCCAGCGGGATACGTTTGTCGGCGGGAAGGTTTGACGTGGAAGCGAAGCCTGGTGTGGTGGGATCGCCGGGATATTTGAAGAGGTACTGAATCGAACCGCGTTGGACGGCGCTTTCAGGGCGATAGGGGCCGTCGGGATAGATATCTCCCTGGTAGTAACCGTCATCCGCGGGATCGGAATAGATGATGACGCCGGCCGCTCCGTGCTGCTGCGCGACATAGGCTTTGACGCCGCGGAAATTTTTTCCGTAGCGGATAATGACGATCTTACCTTTGACGCTGATGTGCTTGGCCGCGAGCTCCGCGAAATCTTTAGGCGTGCCGTAGTTGGCGTATACAACCTCGGCGGTGACGTCGCCGGAAGGAGAATACGCGTTGTAGGCAGTGGCGATGCGCTTGTCGTCCTGATACAGGTCATCGCTGACATGTTCTGGCGTGGGGCCGGACATGAGTTGCCTGCCGTCTCGACCGAAGGCGGTGACTTGCACTTTGTTCGGCGTGTTCATCATGACGCGATAGGGAACGATTTTGGTTTCGAGGCCCGCATCTCGAAATTTTTGTGCGACGAATTGCGCGGTGGCAAAGTCTTCTTTAGAGCCCGCGATGTGAGGGGCGGCGGTGAGAATTTTTAATTCCTGGCCGGCCAGGGTGGGGCTGGGAATTGGCAGAAACTCCTGGTCTAGCTTGCCCTGCGCGGCTGCATCGCGAAAACCGAGCATAGTGGTGGGAGGCACAGGAATGGTGCGAGGCGGCGGTGGATTGGGCGGAGTGGTTGTTTGTCCGGAGAGAAAGGTCGCAAACAAAAGCAACGCCGCGGCACGCAAAATCAATGGGGATTCTCCCAGGGAAGTAAGAACTTCAGGATACAGGATGAAGATGGAGAATCGAGAGAGGTTTCGCGCTGTGGTGGTGGGTGGATGCAGGGTTGAGAATCAGTATTGATAATGGCGGCGCAAGCTGTGGGCCAATTGCGAGCGACACCGCTATACTGCCGAATACGTCGAGAATTTGCGGGCGCGAAAGACGTAAAAAGGAATTTATATGAAATTGTTGTCGGTGAACGTTGGACTGCCGCGCGAGGTGATGTGGCACGGGACAAGCGTGGCCACAGGGATCTTTAAGGAGCCGGTCGAAGGCCGCATTGCATTGCGCAAGCTGAACCTGGACGGCGACCGCCAAGCGGATTTGAGTGTGCACGGCGGGGCCTACAAGGCCGTCTACTGTTATCCGTTGACACACTATGACTACTGGAAAAAAGAATTGTCAGGGAGGGAACTGCCGATGGGCATGTTCGGGGAAAACTTCACGCTCGACAATTTTACGGAGGAGTCGATCTATCTTGGCGATCGCTATTCCGTTGGTTCCGCGGAGGTGGCGGTGACGCAGCCGCGGTTGCCTTGCTACAAACTGGGCATACGATTTGAGGCCGACGATATGGTGAGGCGGTTCTTCGCGAGTCGTCGGACGGGTTTCTATGTCGCGGTGACCGGGGAGGGAGAAGTCGGCGCGGGGGACGAGATGAAGTTGGTCCATCGCGATCCAAACGGCGTTCCAGTTTCGGAGATCACCCGCTTGTATGCCGAGAAGCAATATAGCGGCGCGAATGTGGGTGCAGTGCAGCGAGCGCTGCTGGTTGAAGCGCTGCCGGAAAGTTGGAAGGGATATTTCCGCGAAAGACTCGGTCAGGCTGCGAGCGAAGGGTAAAGTCACGATTTGGAGAAAATTCAATCTTTCAGACGGTCGAGGTGGAGGAAGCCGCCGCTGGCGTAGAAAATGGCGGCGAAGATGGAAAAGTTATAGCAGGCATGGACGAGCGCGGAGCAGGCGACGGAATTGGTTCGCTCCCGAATCCACACCAGCACCAGGCTGACAATGAAGACCAGGGTGAGCGGACCCCAGGCGTGACCAACCTGCTGGGCGTGCAGAAAGGCAAAGGGAACGCTGGTCAGGATTGCGGCGAGGATGCGCCCTGTCCACGGTCGCAGCGAAGGGTAGAGAAATCCGCGAAAGGCAATTTCTTCGCAGATCGGCGCGACGAAGACGCCGAACAGCGCCACCATCCACGCGTCGAGCGCGTTCTGGAAGAAAGAATCGACCGGCAATTCTCTGGGGATCGGCAGATAGTTGGAGGCGAGCTGCATGGCAACCCCCAGGCCGATGCCCAGCGCCGGAAGCCAGAGCGCGTAACGACGCAATTGAGAAAAATTCCAATGAATGCCGGCCAGGAAACCGTCAGGCCACACTCGCCGATAGAGAGCAACCGTGGCGAGCGCGACGACGCCATACGACACGACCATGGATGGAATGGTGAATCGCGGTTCATATACCAGTTTGCGGAGACTGATTCTGCCGAAGAGATGCCAATGGATCGCCACCGCGGCGCTGAGAGCTTGGGTGAGGGTGATGAGGATGGCAGCCATGGTGAAAAACGCGACCATCTCCAGAAACGTGGGGGTGTAGCCCTGGTGCGGAGCGGGCGCAGGGGGGGATTGTTCGGCGTCGGGTGGCAAGGCTTCCGGCACGGGATAGGAATTCCAACTCATGATGTGGTGTTCCGAATCTGCGGGCACTGGACCGATTCTTGTGAGGCGTCTATAGTTTTATCTTTTTCCGGGCGGAAGCGCGACCATTCTTTGCAGGGGCGAACCCATTTGGTTGGGGCTTTTTGGGTGGATCGGTTTGCGGGAAGTAGCGACGCAGGAATTTGCCGGTGTATGACGCGGGATTGGCGGCGACCTGGGCAGGCGTTCCTTCGGCGACGATTTCTCCGCCGTCTTTGCCGCCCTCTGGACCTAGGTCGATGATCCAGTCTGCGCTGCGGATGACATCGAGATTATGTTCGATGATCAGGATGGTGTTGCCGAGATCGGTGAGGCGATGCAGTACCTCCATCAACTTGCGCACGTCGTCGAAGTGGAGCCCGGTGGTGGGCTCGTCGAGAAGGTAGAGAGTGCGTCCGGTCTGGCGCTTGGAGAGTTCTCGCGCCAGCTTCATGCGCTGGGCTTCGCCGCCGGAGAGGGTTGTGGCTGACTGGCCGAGATGCACGTAGCCGAGGCCGACATCGTTCAGCGTAGCTAGCTTTTGCCGCACCACGGGAATATCTTCCAGAACGGTGAGGGCGTCGGAAATCGGCAGCTCGAGAATGTCGGCGATGGAATAGCCCTTGAAGCGGACGGCTAAAGTTTCCTGATTGTAACGGCGACCGTTACATACCTCACAGGTGACGTAGACGTCGGGCAGAAAATTCATTTCAATGCGGCGTTGGCCGTCGCCCTGGCAGGTTTCGCAGCGGCCCCCGGGAACATTGAAGGAGAAGCGGCCGGCTTTGTAGCCGCGTTCGCGCGCCTCGGGAAGCATGGCGAATAAATCGCGGATTGCGGTAAACACGCCGGTGTAGGTGGCGGGGTTGGAGCGCGGTGTGCGACCGATGGGCGACTGATCAATCTGGATGACCTTGTCGATGATCTTGGCGCCGAGGACGCGGTCGTGCTCGGCGGGTTCTTCGCGGGAGCCGTAGAGATCGCGTGCCAGCGCGCGATAGAGAATGTCATTGACGAGCGTGCTTTTGCCGGAGCCGGAGACACCAGTAATGACGGTGAGCAGTCCGAGAGGAAAGCGCACAGTGAGATTTTTCAGATTGTGGCCGCGCGCGCCTTCGATGGTGAGCCAATGTTCGCCCGTGGGTCGCGGCTCGCTGCGCAACACTGTTTCCAGATCGCCGCTGAGATACTGGCCGGTGAGCGAACCTGGCGTAGCCATGATCTGCTGTGGTGTTCCGTGGGCGACAAGTTCGCCGCCAAGCCGGCCGGCGCCGGGGCCAAGGTCGAGAACATAGTCTGCGCGGCGAATCGTGTCTTCATCGTGCTCGACAACGAGGATGGTGTTGCCTAAGTCGCGCAACGACGTGAGAGCTTCAATGAGCCGCTCGTTATCGCGCTGATGCAGTCCAATGGAGGGTTCGTCGAGAACATAAAGAACACCGCGCAGACGAGAGCCGATTTGCGTTGCGAGGCGGATGCGCTGGCCTTCTCCGCCGGAGAGTGTGGCCGCGCTGCGATCGAGCGAGAGATAGCCGAGGCCGACTGCGACCAGAAATTCCAACCGCTCGACAATTTCGCGTTGCAGGCGATCGGCGATCAGTTGCTCGCGCTGACTGAACTGAAATTGACGTGCGGTCGCCAGCGCATCCGCAAGTGGCATGGCGGCGAAGTCGGCAATGGAGAGGCCGTTGGCGGTAACGGCCAGCGATTCCGGGCGCAGGCGTTTGCCGTGGCATTGCGGACAGACGGTCGCGGACATGTAACCCATGAGCCACTCGCGATAGCTGTCGGAGCGAATTTCATCGAGCGATTGGCGAAGCCATTTCAAGATGCCGTGGAAGCCGGTGCGGGGACCTTCTCCACGCTCGGGACCATAGAGCAGCAATCGCTGCTGCGCTTCCGTGAGTTGCTCGAACGGCTTGCGCAGATCGATTTTGTAACGCTCGGCGGCAAGGCGAATTAGGCGGCCTAAATATTGCGAACTGCCTCCAGGCCCGAGACCGCCTTCCAGAAGCGGCTTCGACCAGTCGACGATGATTTTTGCCGGATCGAAGTCGTAGATGCTGCCCAGGCCATTGCAATGCGGACAGGCTCCATAGGTGCTGTTAAACGAGAAACTGCGCGGTTCCAATTTGGGAACATTGATGCCGCAGTCCGGGCAGGCCATGGAGGAGGAATATAGCTGTTCTTCGACCCGAAGGCCGCCATTCGAAGCGCTTGACGAAGCCGGCATGGCAACCAGCACCAGGCCGCTGGCCATCTGCAATGCCTTGGTGATGGCGGTTTCCAGACGCTTCTCGACGCCGGGCTTGACGACGATGCGATCGACCACGGCATCAATGGTGTGGTTCTTTCGCTTGTCCAGGGCGATATCGTCAGCCAGGTCGCGTACTTCGCCGTTAATGCGGGCGCGAAATCCCTGCTGATCGAGTTTCTCCAGCTCATCGCGAAATTCACCTTTGCGACCGCGAACGATGGGCGCATAGATGGTGACACGCTCGCCGGGGGCAAGTTCCATGACGCGGCCGACAATTTGATCCGCGGACTGACGCGAGATCGGCCGACCGCAGTTGGGGCAGTGCGGTACTCCAATGGAGGCGTACAACAGGCGAAGATAGTCGTAGATTTCTGTAATGGTGCCGACGGTTGAGCGGGGGCTGCGGCTGGTGGTTTTTTGCTCGATGGAAATAGCCGGGCTAAGGCCTTCAATGGAATCGACGTCCGGACGCTCCATTTGATCAAGAAACTGGCGCGCGTAGGCGGAAAGGGTCTCAACATAGCGCCGCTGGCCCTCCGCATAGATCGTGTCAAACGCAAGCGAGGACTTGCCGGAGCCGGACAGACCGGTTACTACGGTGAGCGAATTGCGCGGTATCTCGACCGTGATGTTCTTAAGGTTATGCTGGCGCGCGCCGCGCACGGTAAGTTGTGGAATCGACATTCTCTAGCAGGAAAAATCTTTCTGGGGCCCCATTTGCCGCATGCCTGTGCCCCTACTGCAACGATAACTTAAGTTTTGGAGGAATCTTCTGAAGCAATAGAATTCACGCCGATAAGACTAGTATGCTGGGCGAGAATTCGGTTGAATGAAGACCGGCGTTCGTGGATACATTGGTTCCGTTCGCGGCCATCGCCCGCAGTGGATGCGTTAAGCTGGAGGAAATCCCCCGATGATTGTCTTAATGGTGTCAACCATTCTTGCCTCCGTTGCCCTGGGTGTCGCCCTGGCATACGGTTTTTGCTCTGGAGTGTTTGCCGTGGCGAAGATGCATGTCCGTTCGCACACCACCGCCCCGCTGCAAATTCATACCAAATCAGCCAATCCGTAAGTTTGCTGTTTGACTCTTCGACCTCTCAAGGCTCCTGCGAATTCCTCTCGCGCACTCGCGTTGTGCTGCGCCGTCTTTAACTGGTGAAAAAATTTCTCGCGCTATAGTCCTCCATCACTGAGGATGCATTCTGCGCATTTCATTAAAAATTTCCTGTGATGTCTTCGGCTGCGGCGGGGCTGTTGGATCCGCTGGCCCCCCCTGATCGTCCTCCGCTTGCGGGGCATCCCCTTCGCTGGTGACGGGAGGTGGATTCTCGGCGTCATTTGCGGGAGGCTCGGCTTCATTGTTGACCACCGCCGGAGGAGATGGAGGCGTTGCGACCGCGCCGGCCGCGGCGGGTGTCGACAAGATGAGCCGAGCGGCAGCGCGACCGCTGCCTCCGCCGACAATGACAAAGTCATATCCCGAGCCGTCGAGCAGGGCCGAAAGCGTGGTTGAAATATTTCCCGGACCATATTGTCCGTAAATGCGCTGATCGTGGCTCAAGCCATCGACGATCAGTCCGGTTTGGTGTTGGATCTGGTTCAGGATGGTGACTAGGCTGGAATTCTGCGCGTGAACTGTTAAAAGTCCATTTTTGAAATCGACGGTCGCCGGGTTAGCTGGCTGTTGCGCTGGCGGAAGCGGAGCCGGTGGAGCAACCGGCGCAGGAGCCACTATGGCGACTCTCGGCTTGGCATGATGGTGATGATGGACCGCGTGATGGACGGGAGGTTTCGCTGTCGCGGTCTTCGACGAGCTACTAGCAGCAGTCGGAGCAGTGGGAGTGGCCTGGGCCGTCGCAAGCGAAGCGGGAAGCAGCAACATCCATCCACCCAGCGCAAGAACCCGACAGACTCCGATGCGGTCGCGGAACCATAGTGAAGCGAAGTCCGCGGGAGACCCACACGCTGCGGTGAAATCGGCATCCAAGCGTTGTAGCATCCCTGTGCGGGTGTAGGGTTCAAAAAGCATTTCTGTACTAGACTAACAATGTTTGCCCGAGTCGGCATCGGAGGATGGCTCCTCCGGCCGGCTACCTTGAAGAAATTAAAGAACAGATGAATGGCTGTATTCGGTACATTGAGGAAAACAAGGAATGAGTTCGACCGAAAAGCCCATTTCCAAGATCATCCGTGAACGTCGAGCGACCCCTAGCTTTGATGGAGCAGCTGTTCCGGAAAAAGACTTAAAGCAAATTCTTAATGCGGGGTTGAGCGCCCCCAGCGGTTACAACATGCAGCCATGGCGATTTATTGTGGTGCGCACACCGGAGCAAAAGAAGCGTCTGCGTGCAGCGAGTTTTAATCAGGCCAAGGTGGAAGAGGCGTCGGTGATGGTTGTGGCCTGCGGTGATGCCGACGGCTGGCGCAACGGCGACCTGGAAGAGATGCTGCGCATGGGCCGCGCAGGCGGAATGACCGAGAGCTACGCGGAGCAGGCGAAAGAGAAGATCCCGGTATTTCTTTCCACCCATCCGAACATGCCGATGTGGCTGAACCGGCACGTGATGATTGCTTTTACGCACATGATGCTGATGGCCGAGGGGCTGGGCTATGACACCGCGCCGATGGAAGGATTTGAAGAAGAGAAGGTTCGCGAGGTGTTGAAGCTGCCGCTTAGTTATCACGTGGTGGCTCTGTTGGGCATTGGACACCTGATGGGACCGGACAAACATAATGGCGGCCGCTTTGATATGGCGCGGACCGTGTTTGAAGAGGAATATGGCAAGCCGATGCGTCTGTGAAGGAGATAGCGGATCGGTGAGTGAGGCGCCGCCACCAGCTGCGCCTTTTCTATTGCGGGAAAGGTGGAACAGGGTCTGACGGCGCAGCGTGAATATCCAGTGTCGCCAATGGTTGGAGTGGGCGCGGTTATCTTCGAGTCGGACCGTGTGCTGCTGGTGCGTCGCGTGAAAGCGCCGCTGGCCGGCGAGTGGTCGTTGCCTGGCGGCGCAGTGGAATTGGGCGAGACGCTGGAGGAAGCCATTGTCCGCGAAGTGAACGAAGAGGCCGGTCTACACGTCACACCGCTGCAGGCGGTGAAGGCGTTCGACCACATCGATCGTGATGCGGAGGGTCGAATTCGCTTCCATTACGTTCTGGTGGATTTTCTTTGTCGGATTGAGGCGGAGAACGGAAAATATGTTCTCGAGACGGCGCCACTGCAGCCTGGCAGCGATGTCTCCGATGCGCGGTGGGTGCCGGTGGAAGGATTGGGAATGTCGAATGAATTTCCATTGACGCGGCGAGCGTTGGAAGTGATTGCGACCGGGTGGAGTGTCTTCCACGAGGCCGGCCCTGGGGGTTAAGGCTTGCGCGCGGTGCCGGAGACGGGAATCGCGGGCTGCTGCTGGGTCATGCAATGCATGGCGCCCAAGCCCCAGATCAAGTCCACGCTGTGCATGCCGACGATGGTGTGCAGGGGAAACAGTTCGGCGATAATATTGAGCGCTACACGGTCGTTGGGATCGTTGAATGTGGGCACCAATACCAAGCCGCTCGCGATGTAAAAATTGGAATAGCTGGCGGGCAGGCGCTGACCATCAAAAACAACGGGCGCGGGAAGCGGCAGTTCCACAATGCGATAGGGCTTGTTATCACGAGTGCGCGCTATGGATAACCGCTGGAGGTTTTCCTGTAGAGGCATGTGATTTTCATCGTCGCTATTCGGCTCGATGGCCGCCACGATAGTTTTGGAATCGACGAAGCGGGCGATATCGTCGACGTGACCATGGGTGTCGTCTCCAGCGATTCCTCGATTCAGCCAGATCACCTGATCGACTCCGAGATAGTCGTGGAAGCAACGTTCCAACTGCTCGCGGGTGAGGCCGGGGTTGCGCCCTTGCACGTCGCTCAGCAGGCATTCTTCGGTCGTGAGCAGCGCGCCGGCTCCATTCACGTCGATGCTGCCGCCTTCCAGAACGATGCGATGGCGTTGGCCGTTTAAGAGCTTAACCTCCGGCGTCCACACGGGAACTTTGAGCAATTTGGCGATGCGGGCGGGAATCTGATCGTCATTGTGCCAGTTGTCGTATTTCGCCCAGGCATTAAATTTCCAATTGGTGAGCGCAAGCGGCGGCGCGGTGCGATTGCTGGCAACAGGCGTAAGAAAAATGGGGCCGGAGTCTCGCAGCCACACTCGGTCGGTCGGCTGTAGATGGAAGGCCACGTTTGCAAGGTTCACACCGCAGCGGCCCAGTACTTTGCGGGCACGCTTTTCTGCGGCCGGCTCATTCAGCAGAATGTGTACGTGCTCGACGGCAGCAAGATAGCGGACAATCTCTCCATACACCCAGGGAATCGGCTGAAATTTCCCCGGCCAGTCTTCGGCATTGTAAGGCCACGCGATCCATGTTGCGGCGTGCGGCATCCATTCGGCGGGCATATGCAGGCCTGCGGCGTGAGGCGTCATCTTGCTGGTGTCGAGGGATGAGGGAGGCTTGCTCATGGAAATTTATTTATCCAGAAAGCGTTCGGTAATGGGCTGATAGGCGTCGATGCGGCGGTCTCGCAAAAACGGCCAGTTGCGCCGCGTCTCTTCAATTAGACGCAAATCGACTTCGCCGATGAGAATATCTTCCTTATCGTGCGCCGCCTGCATAATCACGCGTCCGAAGGGATCGGCGAGAAAGGATCCGCCCCAGAATTCCAGGCCAGGACCTTCGACGCGGTTGCCGCGAACGTCTCCGTGCTCATGGCCGACGCGGTTGACAGCAGCGACATAGACTCCATTGGCAATCGCATGCGAGCGTTGCATGGTCTGCCAGGCGCTGTACTGCGCATCGCCGTACTCGGCTTTCTCTGCCGGATGCCAGCCAATCGCGGTGGGATAGAAAATGACGTTCGCCCCTTGCAGCGCCGTGAGGCGAGCGCCTTCCGGATACCACTGGTCCCAACAGACCAGCACGCCGACATTGCCGGGGTGGAGAGGGAAGTTGCGGAAACCCAGATCGCCGGGAGTGAAATAAAACTTCTCGTAGTAGAGAGGATCGTCCGGAATATGCATCTTGCGATATTTTCCGGCGAGCGAGCCATCGTTCTCGATCACGGCGGCGGTGTTGTGATAGATGCCGGGAGCGCGCCGCTCAAACAGGGAAGCGACGACGGCGACATGCTCTTCTTTCGCGATGCGGGATAGTTTTTCCGTCGATGGCCCGGGAATTGACTCGGCAAGATCGAAGAACGCATGATCTTCCCGCTGGCAAAAATATTGGGTGCGAAACAGCTCCGGCAGGCAGACGACATTCGCGCCGGCACGCGCAGCTTCGCGAACGCGATCGGCGGCCTTGTCGAGATTGGCGTCCGGATCCACGGAGCAGGACATCTGAACCAGGGCTACGCGAAAATTATTTTGTGCATTCGGCATGGGGCAACATTCCGGCCAGGTGACGCGATTGGACTCGCCTCAATGGAGAGTCCATCCCAAAAACAATATTTCTGCAATGGAGTGCGCTATTCGAATATCAAAATCGCCGCGGCTATGGTGGTGGTCCACAGGCCACGCTTGTCGCCCACTGCGGACTGGGTGACATTCGCAGTGCGCACGATTTGGTCAGAGATGCGATAGAACTCTTTCTTCTCGTCCCAGCTCTTGTCCGGATCGAAGTCCATGTTCAAAGTCGTCGCCAGCATCTCCGCCGCGAGTTCTTCCGCATAATCGCCGGCCTGATCTTCCGTTTCACCAAAGCTGTGATGCTCGCTGAGGTAGCCGTACATATTCTTGTCCGAAGGGATGGCGACGCCGATGCTCGATGCAATGAGTCGATGCGGTTCACGCGATGAATTTTCTGCGACAACGGCGAAGACAACTTCACCTGGGTAAAGGAACTTCAACCCTTCTTTGCGGGGAACCAGCTTTGCCTGCGGGGGAAAGATTGACGAGACACGCACGAGGTTCTGCGCGGCGATTCCGGCGTCACGCAGTGCCAGCTCGAATGATGTAAGACGTTCCTTATGCTTCCCGACGCCCTTGGTAAAAAATAGACGTTTCGGGACCATCGATTTGCCCAATTTTTGTTCCTCCGGTTGGTTGAGTAGCGCACTGCCACCCGCTTAAAAATATCACAGAATAGGGCTGAAACCGGCATCGGCCGATGGAGCTTCATCATCTGTTCACAGAAATAAAACCGGCACCAAACCTGAAGAACGGTTTACTCCCGCCATTCGATGAACTGTGGAGATTTGTTTTCCATTTTTCAGACCTAAGAATTGGATGCAACAGGGCTCAAAAGTCTACAAAAGCCTGATCGGGAGTTTGCCTGTCAGATTGCGGTCGCGGGCAGTTCGGGCGTGGCCGCCAGCAGGGCCTGGGTGTACTCCGACTGGGGACGCTCGCAAATCTGCTGCCATCCACCTTGCTCGACAATGCGACCTTGACGCATGACGAGAATCTGATCCGCCATGTATCGCGCCAGCGGCATGGAGTGGGTGATGAAGACGTACGTCAGCTGCAACCCGCGCTGCAATTCTCGCAACAGGTGTGTGATCTGCGCGGACACGCTGACGTCGAGGGCCGATGTTGGCTCGTCGAGGACGAGAAGCTTGGGACGCAGAATCAAGGCGCGGGCAAGATTGATGCGTTGCCGCTGACCGCCGGAAAATTCATGTGGATAGCGGTGGAGCGCCGATGCGTCCAGACCGGCCATGGAGAGGGCTTCCAGAACTTGAGTGCGCTGGTCTGTTGCGAAGGTATTGCGCGCAGGCAGACTCCCAGGTCTCTCCGTCGTGGCGGACGGGACCTGGGGCACCCGCTCCGTTTCCTGACTATGGATGACCAACGGCTCGCCGACAATATCTTCGACGCGCATGCGTGGGTTGAGCGCGGCATAGGGGTCCTGGAAAACAATCTGCATGCGCCGCCGCAGCTGGCGCAGCTCGCGTGGTGTGACTGTCCGGAGGTTGTGGCCGTCGAGCGATATTGTTCCGGAGTCCGGTTCGATCAAACGCAGCAGCAGGCGAGCGATGGTGCTTTTTCCGGAGCCGGATTCGCCGACAATGCCGAGCGTCTGACCGCGCTCGATGCGGAAGGTGACGTCATCGACCACGTGGCGTGGCTGTCGACTGCCACGCACGGGGTAGGTCTTGACGAGATGGTCGACTTCAACGAAGGCCATGATGAGAGCGCTGCCGCGCGGCTCTCGCTACCAGCGAACGCCGGTGGTCAGGGCCACGAGTGCAAAGCCGGGGCCGGGAAGCTGATCTGCCGGGGTTGCCATGTGGATATAGCGACCCTGTCCGAATACGATGAATCGATGATTAGGATACAGGCGGCCTTCCATTCCGATTCCGAAGTCATACATCCCTTGACTGCTGGAGTTGGACGAGCCGGTGATGGTTCCATTGCAGTAATTGGTGAAATTGGAATATCCCAGGCCGGAATACTTGGTGCAATCGATGGTCGACCCGACGGGCTTGTCAAAGTTTGTGCTGACGTGGGAATAGCCGCCTCCGCCCAGCGCGAAGAAGCCGTAGCGCTCGCCGCGGAGAAAATAGAATGTTGGATTCACGGAATAGGTCATGATGTTGTAGTGCCCACCGGATTGCTGAATAGTCTGCGCCACCCACGAGGGGAGACCGCTGTGGAAATAGCCGATTTCGCCGGGAATCTCGATGCGCCGGGTAAGCCGAAAGCCGCCGCCGCCGAGCGCGGTGAAACTGGTGTCGTACACTTTTCCGTTTTCCAGACCAGGGCCGAACGCGACGCCTCCTGCGCCTTCTACGAACCACTTGGTGAGGGGGGTAGCCACAGTCGTAGCGGTTACCTGGACGGTGGAGGAACTGGACTGCTGTGCGCTCAGCGCGGTCGTGCCGCAAAGACCCACGAGGAGGAAAAGCGCGAACGCATACTTGTGCCAACTGAAATTCATTCGATCTCCAGAATTGTTTTGCTTCTCTATTTGTATATCTTATTGGACGACGAACGCACTACTTCCTCGAGCGAAGGATTTGGGGATCAGGACGAGAATTTCCGGAAACGCGCGGATATGAAGGAAATGATGGCTGAAATTTGCGTTGGTGAGCAGCGGTAGTACGCACTTCTGGCGAAAAATCTCGCTGGGTAAAAGCAAAGGCCCCGCATGCCTGCAGGGCCCTTGTTGTTTTTGCGCCGAAGGCGCAGTTCGACGAGCGCGTAGCTCTAGTACATGCCTTCCATGCCGCCGCCGTGACCGCCGGCGGGAGCTGCTTCCTTTTTCTCCGGAATGTCGGCCACCATGGCTTCAGTGGTCAGCATCAGGCCGGCGATGGAAGCGGCATTCTGCAGTGCGGTGCGCGTGACCTTCGTCGGATCGATGACGCCGGCTTTCACCAGGTCTTCGAACTTGTTGGTCGCTGCGTTATAGCCGTAGTGGGCTTCCTTATTTTCGAGGACCTTGCCGATGACCACAGCACCCTCTTCGCCGGCGTTGCCGACGATCAGGCGGAGCGGCTCTTCGATGGCGCGGCGGATGATCTGAGCACCGATCTTCTCGTCGCCTTCCAGCGTCTTGATCAGGTCCTCAACTTCCTTCGCGCTGCGAACCAGGGCGACACCGCCGCCCGGGACAATGCCTTCTTCGACAGCGGCGCGGGTTGCATGCATGGCATCTTCCACGCGAGCCTTCTTTTCCTTCATCTCGGTTTCGGTAGCCGCACCGACCTTGATGACGGCAACGCCGCCGACCAGCTTCGCCAACCGCTCCTGCAGCTTCTCGCGGTCGTAGTCGGAGGTGGTTTTGTCGATCTGGTTGCGGATTTCCTTCACGCGGCCCTGGATGTCCTCTGCCTTGCCTGCGCCGTCGACGATGGTGGTGTTGTCCTTGTCGATGGTGACGCGCTTGGCGCGGCCCAGATCCTCAAGCTTCACGTTCTCAAGCTTGATGCCGAGGTCTTCCGTGATGGCGCGTCCGCCGGTCAGCTTCGCAATATCTTCCAACATCGCCTTGCGGCGATCGCCGAAGCCAGGTGCCTTGACGGCTGCCACGCTGAGGGTGCCGCGCAGCTTGTTGACGACCAGGGTTGCGAGCGCTTCGCCGTCGACATCTTCTGCGATGATGACGAGCGGCTTGGCGTTGCGGGCCACCTGCTCCAGCAAGGGAAGCAGATCCTTCATGGTGCTGATCTTCTTTTCATGGATCAGGATGTAGGCGTCTTCGAGTGCCGCTTCCATGCGATCCGGATCAGTGACGAAGTAGGGGCTGAGATAGCCGCGGTCAAATTGCATGCCGTCGACGGTTTCAAGGTGGGTCTGCATGGTCTTGGATTCTTCGACCGTGATGACGCCATCCTTGCCAACCTTCTCCATCGCCTGCGCGATGATGGAACCGATTTCCTGATCGCCATTGGCGGAGATGGTGCCGACCTGGGCAATCATTTCGCCGGAGACGGGCTTGGAGAATTTGCCGAGTGCGCCAGTGTGCTCAAACGCACCGTCCTTATCGCGCTTGCCGACAATCTTCTCGACAGCCTTGTCGATGCCGCGCTTCAGAGCCATCGGATTGGCTCCTGCAGCTACCGTCTTGACGCCTTCGCGATAGATGGCCTGGGCCAGAACAGTCGCGGTGGTGGTGCCGTCGCCGGCAACATCAGAGGTCTTGGAGGCGACCTCGCGCACCATCTGCGCGCCCATATTTTCCAGTGAATCCCTCAGCTCAATTTCCTTGGCGACCGTGACGCCGTCCTTGGTGATGGTCGGGGAGCCGAATTTCTTTTCAATTACGACGTTGCGACCCTTGGGGCCGAGCGTCACCTTGACAGCATCCGCCAGCGTGTTGACGCCGCGCAGAATTGCCTGCCGCGAATCTTCTCCGTGCAAAATTTGCTTTGCCATAATCCTGATTCTCCTAATGTATTGTTCAATGACGCCGCGGCGATCCGCAGCGGGTGAGAATTTCTATGAAGCCTGTATAGCCTGCAACTGGGCACAAAAAAAGCGAGGCGACTAGGCCACGCTTACTTCTTTTGCAAAATTCCGAGAATTTCTTCTTCCCGCATGATTAGGAAATCTTCACCATCGATTTTGATTTCCGTTCCGGAATACTTTCCGAACAGAACATGATCGCCGGCTTTGACGTCCAAGGGGAAAACTTTACCTTCATCGTTCGACTTGCCTTTGCCGACGGCGATCACTTCGCCTTCCTGGGGCTTTTCCTTGGCGGAGTCGGGGATGATAATGCCTCCACGAACAGTTTCGCCTTCCTCAATGCGACGGACGACCACACGATCATGTAGCGGCGTCAGAGACGTAGCTACTGAAGATTTTGCACTTGCCATAATACATTTCTCCTTATTCTGAACGATTTGCGTTGCGATACTTGCGGATGGATCCGAATCGATGGGACAGAGTGGATCCTTCGGGCGCGGGCAATTAGCACTCCTTGCCTTCGAGTGCTAGATTAGGCCGTGGGAGCGGCGGTTGTCAAGCATTTCTGATGAATATTAGTGTAAATCACTCAGATTTCTTTCGCGCCAAGCTGTATCTGATCGTCTCAGAGGTTGGAGGCTAGTGCCCGCGGAAGCGCTAGTGATTTAACCGGAACGGAATATACTACCCGGGTGATATTGACTTTATAATTTGATCCGGGTATATTTAGCTTTCTTAGAACATACCACGGAGCCGATCGCGTGTCCGAATCTCTCTCGAAATCCTCCACTGCTTTTGAAGATCACCAACTGCTGTTGTCCGGTCCGCTTGTCGAGGTTGCGCTTGCGGTGAAAACTGCGCTCGATCATGGCTCGCAGCGGACATTCCTCGTTTTCGACGATGCGACGGGTCGCGTCATCGATCTGGATTTGCGAGGCTCCAAAGCCGACGTTGTTAAAAAGCTGTCCCGCGCAATTGGGCAATTCGTGGGGCGCGACGCGGCTTCCCAGAGCGAGCCGCCGGAACCTGTGGAGGGTAAGGCTTCGAATCCGAGAGGACGGGGGCGGCCGAAATTAGGGGTCGTCGCTCGCGAAGTGACCTTGCTCCCCAGGCAATGGGAATGGCTGGCGACGCAACCTGGAGGGGCATCCGCCGTGCTCCGGCGACTGGTCGAAGAAGCCCGGCGGGCGGGTGGGTCACGCCAGCAAAGACGGGCTGCTCAGGAGGCAGCCTATCGATTCATGATGGCAATCGCAGGGGACTTGCCTGGCTATGAAGAAGGGTTGCGCGCTCTCTTTGCAGACGATCGATGCAAACTGGAACAATGCATTGCGGCATGGCCGGAAGACATCCGCGCTTACGCTCTCCGCTTGGCTTTCGGTGCCGCGTATTGACAAGCCTGCTGGCCATCTGCTTCAGCTGATCCACTATGAACCAATCTCCCATGACTGGTGTGAATCAGTCTGCCATGCTTCGGGTGGCGTGAATGGGAGTAAAATTGGACTATGCGTAGATTTCAGCATCGTTGCATTGCAGTCGTGATTGTTGTGGCAGCAGTCTTTCTGACAGCTCCTTCCAGCCACGCGGACCGTCATAGAAAATACAAGCCGCCACCGCCGATGTCGAAGGTGACGGTGACGGTGTTGCGCGCCGCGGACGGCAAGCCGCTGAAAAATGCGGCGGTGGTGTTTCATCCTGCATTGGGCGATACGCAGGAAGGCAACATGGAGCTGAAGACTAACGATCAGGGCGTGGCGACGTTGAGCATCGTCCCGACCGGCTCGCAGGTGCTGGTGCAGGTGATTATGGACGGCTATCGGACGTTCGGGCACAAGTACGATGTGCCAGATGCCGAGAAGTCGATCGTCGTCAAACTGCTGCCGCCGGACCAGCAATACTCCCTCTACACCAAAAACAACCCGAATGCGGATGTGCAGGACAACGCGCCCAAGACACAAATGGGTCACGCCGAGCCGACGGACAGCCCGCTGTTGCAACCTGCTCCCAAGAAGAAAGACTAGCCGGGCGGCAGGCGCGGCTGCGAGACGACTGTGACGTTCGGATGAGATCACCATGCATGTATTAAATGGCAAGGTCGCGCTCGTGACCGGCGCGGCTCGACGCATTGGCCGGGTTCTGGCGCATACCCTGGCCGATGCCGGGGCGGATGTTGCCATTACCTATCGCGAATCCGACGCGGCGGCCCAGCAAACACTGCTGGAATTAGGATTGACCGGCCAGCGTTCGATGGCGTTGCGCTGCGACGTACGGGATCCCGTGTCAGTGCGTGCGGCGGTGGCAGCGGTGGTCGATGAGTTCGGCCGCCTGGATCTGCTGGTCAATAACGCAGGCGTATTTGCGACGGCGCCGCTCGAGTCCATTACGGTCGAGCAGTGGGACGAGATGTTTGAGACCAACACGCGCGGCGCATTTCTAACGGCGCAGGCCGCGCATCCCCACCTGAAGGCCGCTCACGGCCGCATCATTAACATCGGTTCGCTGGGTGGGATGCATCCGTGGCCGACGCACGCGCACTACTCCACATCGAAGGCAGCGCTGCATATGCTGACGCAGACGATGTCGAAAGCGTTTGCGCCCGAGATCAGCGTTAATTGCGTCGCGCCGGGGATGATTACCAACGGAGAAGTGCATCCGGACTATGAGCATTTCGCAGCGAAAACTCCCATGCAACGTAATGGCAAGCCTGAGGAAGTGGCGGCAGCGGTTCTGTTCTTCGCCACCGGCCCTCACTTCATTACCGGGCAGATTCTGGGCGTCGACGGCGGGCTAGGCCTGTAATTCACAATCGAAAAAAGAAATCGATTCGCCTGTAACGAATTTGCCAGGAGGCTTACATGGAATTCTGCTGCCGAGTGAGCATCTACGGGACAAAAAAAGGCCGTTCTGGCGGACATTCACAGCGAAAATTTCGATCTTGCGCATCGATGCTAGGGATTCTTGTTCTGCTGTTGAGGGTTGGATTGGCGTCCGGACGCGCGCAAGCCGTCTCGATGGCAGCGACATCCGCGACTGCTGCGGCTGCGATGACGCAGGCGGAAAAGGCTGCGTTGACCCAGCAGGTTCGGCGGGAATATCTGCATGCATGGAACGGCTATCGCAAATATGCCTGGGGGCACGATGCGCTGAAGCCGCTGAGCCATCGGTCGTTCGACTGGTACCCGCATTCGCTGCTCATGACGCCTGTAGATGGTCTGGACACCATGATTCTGATGGGTCTGACGCCGCAGGCAGACCAAGCGCGAAAGCTGATCGATACGCAACTGAACTTCAACCAGGACATGTATGTGAAGGACTTCGAGATCACGATCCGGTTGATGGGAGGTTTGCTGTCGAGTTATGAGTTGACTGGGGACAAGCGGTTGCTGGCGCTGGCGGATGATCTGGGTACACGCATGCTGCCGATGTTCAACTCGCCCACCGGCATGCCGTACGAATATGTGAATCTGCGCACGGGCGCAGTACGCGGAGTCAACAGCAATCCGGCAGAGGTGGGCAGCATGTTGATTGAATACGGCGTGCTGGCGCGGCTGACCGGGAAGCCGATGTACTACGACAAGGCCAAGCGCGCGGTGGTCGCGCTGTATCAACGCCAGTCCGCGATTGGACTGGTCGGTTCCGGAATCAATGTGGAAACCGACCAGTGGACGGACAAAACGGCGGGCATCCAGGGCGGGATCGATTCCTATTACGAATATCTGTTGAAGGCCGCCATTCTTTTTCACGATCCGGACTGCGAGCGCATGTGGCGGCACAGTCTAGTTTCGATCAACAAATACCTGGCGGATGAGAGACCGAACGGCCTGTGGTACGGACAGGCGGACATGAATACAGGAGCCAGAACCACGACATATTATGGCGCGCTGGACGCATTCTTCCCAGCGGTCCTGGCACTCTCCGACGATTTGGATCGTGCGGCCCGATTGCAGGACTCCGGCTATGCCATGTGGAACCTTGCTGGGGTGGAGCCGGACCAACTGAATTACGCAACTATCACAATTACGAATCCGCAATATCCACTGCGGCCGGAAATCATCGAATCCACCTATTACCTCTACACGTACACTCACGATCCCAAATATCTTGCCATGGGAAAAACGTACCTGGATGCAGTCATGAAGTATTGCCGCACGAACGACGGGTTCGCCGCTCTGGCCGATGTGCGGAGCAAGAAAAAGTCGGATGCGATGGAGAGCTATTTTTTGGCAGAGACACTGAAGTATCTCTATCTACTTTTTGCGCCGCCATCCACGTTGAATTTTCAGTCGGTCATTTTCAACACAGAAGCCCATCCGATGCAACGCAACTTTACGGTCGTGGCCCAAATATCTAAAAACCCGAAATAGAGAGGGCATTTCCCACAGTCGCGGTAGACCCTGGACTTTAGTCAGGAGTGTTGTCCTTAGGTTCCGGCTCTTCCCTTGAGGCTCACGCGTGCTAGTGCCGGCTCAGCGGGATTTGGCCTGTGGAGGAGCTGACCCCAGGGTCCTGGCATCCTCCAGATGTTGCTCGAATTTTGGAAGCAGTTCCTGCGCCATCTTCTTCAATCCCTCGTTTGCGTCGGGTTGCTCGATGTAATGCTGGTACATCCGGATGGCGGAAGAATAGGACGAAATCATTGCATTCCGAAATGTTGCATCAACATTTTTCGAGTTTTTCAGTGCATCCAACTGGCGCTGATCGGCGGGCGACAGACTGCTGGGTAGCCGCATGGTGGAATTCTGAAGCGCGACCGTGGATTCGAGCTGACCGGTGTCTTCAGTCTGAGCATTGGCGATATCCGTCGCATATTGCCGATACACCGGATTACTGCTGTATTCATTGGCGAGCAGGGCCGCTTTAATTTGGAAGTTGTTAGACTGCGCCGCACTCATCACAAACGTTCTGTCGCGGTTTGAAAGCTGCCCGAAGGCTGTGGGAACGAGTCCCACGATGCAAGCCGCAACCAGAATGAATCTACCTGCCATATTGTTCAATCTCCCTTGCTTGACTTGGAGCCCGGGCAAAAACTTACGGTTGCCCGGAACCTCGGATCCTTCGCTAGCCTCAGGATATCGAACTTTCTGGAGCGGCATCCACTGGCCGTGTCAGAATTGCATCATGCTGTGGTCAAAAGTACTCACACCAATTGCTTCGGCAACTTTTTAGAGTCGGCTAAATGTTTCTGAAACATACGAATGAACCCCCGGGGCCACTTGCTTGATGTGCTGAACTCTTTGGGCTCCGGGAACAATGCCGGCATAGGCAATAATGGATCGCAGGTATTCCATGCCCAAAACTGCTATTTTGCTGATCGACTGTCCAGACCGGAAAGGCCTGGTGGCTGCAGTTGCCAATTTTCTACTGCAGGAATATGACGCCAACGTTCTGAATGCGGATCAACACCAGGATGTCGAGCTGGGACTGTTTTTTATGAGGGTGGAATTCAGCACCGAAAAAGCAGACTGCGATGCGGACCAGTTTCAGCGCGTGTTCAGTCCGTTGGCGGAGCAGTTGCGACTGAATTGGCGTCTCCATTTCGCGGAGACTCCTGAGAACGTGGCAATCTTTGTGTCGCAGTATTTGCATTGCCTGGCGGATCTGCTGTATCGCCATCAGAGCGGGGAATTTCGCAGCCAGCTATCGATGATCGTGAGCAACCATGGGAAGGCGAGAGCGATGGCAGAGTTTTACCAGGTTCCATTTCACTACCTGCCGACACATGCCGGGATACGAGAGCGGGTAGAAGAGCAGCAGATGAAACTGCTTGCAGAAAACAATGTGGATCTACTGGTGCTGGCGCGTTACATGCAAGTCTTGTCGCCGAAGTTTGTCGCCGCATACCCGCAAAAGATCATCAATGTGCATCACTCGTTTTTGCCGGCATTCACGGGGGCAAAACCGTATCACGCGGCATTTGCGCGGGGAGTCAAGCTGATTGGCGCCACCAGCCATTACGTGACGGAGATTCTGGACGATGGGCCAATCATCGAGCAGGATGTGGCGCGGGTATCGCAGAACGATCAACTGCCTGGCTTAATCCAAAAAGGACGTGACCTGGAGCGGATGGTTTTGTCGCGGGCGGTGCAGTGGCATTTGGCGCGGCGAATCCTTTGCTACGCCAACAAGACGGTCATCTTTGCTTGAATTGAATTGCGTTTCAGCTATGTCAACAGTGGCAGGATGCTGGGTCTCAGCGTATTCGGGCTACATTCCAGAATTCCGAGGGTAATCGGAAGAGTAAAGCGGCGTGGCCCAGCGCTTCCCGGATTGAAGTAGAGAACGCCGTTGGCCCAGGAAATCTCCGGCCGATGGGAGTGGCCGAAGATCACGGCTGCGATGCCGGCGCCGTGCGGATGCAGGTCCAGATCCTCTCGGGCATGAAGCATGTAGAATCAGCTTTCCGTTGAGCTCGATAGTTTCAGTGGCAGGCAGCTTCCCGCAGACTCCGACGTGGTCCACGTTACCGCGAATCGCTATGAGTGGCGCGATGGTTTCAAGAGCGTCGAGAATGCTGTCGTTGCCGACGTCTCCCGCATGCAGGATGTGGTCGCAACCGGCGAGCACGTTCACGGCTTCTGGACGCAATAACCCGTGAGTGTCGGAAATGACGCCAACGCGCATGTTAGTAATTTGCGCCAACTCCGACGGCTACGCGGGTGCGTGGATCGAGCTGGTCGCGCAGGCTGTCGCCGATAAAATTGAAAGACAAAACCGCCAGCATGATGGCAATGGCCGGGAAGATGACCATGTGAGGCGCGTCAAATAAATGCGCGCGCGCGTCGTTCAGCATCACACCCCAGCTGGGCATTGGCGGCGGCACCCCGAGGCCGAGAAAACTTAGCGTGGCTTCCGCCAGGATGGTTCCGGCCATGCCGATGGCGGCTTGCACCATCACTGGCTGAATGATATTTGGCAAAATGTGGCGCGTAATGATGCGCAGATTTGTCGCTCCCATGGCGCGGGCGGCTTCGACAAATTCTCGTTCGCGGACGGCCAGGACCTGGGCACGAACCAATCGAGCGTAACCCACCCAGCCAGTGATTGATAGGGCGAGAATCAAATTGGTCATGCCGGGGCCGAGGAAGGCGACCAGCGCGATCGCGATGAGAATTCCGGGGAGCGCCATGAACGTGTTCATCACCAGGACATTCAGAAACGTATCGAGCCAGCCGCCGTAAAACCCAGCGATGGAGCCGAAGATCACCCCGAAGAACAGTGCAATCGAGACGACTGAGGTGGCGACAAACAATGAGATGCGAGTGCCGTAAATAACGCGGGAAAGGATGTCCCGGCCCAATTCATCGGTGCCAAACCAGTGAGCGCTAGAAGGGGATTGCAGGCGCGCATGCAGGTGGATCGCTGCAGGGTCGAACGGCGCTATCCAGGGGGCGAATACGGCAAGCGCAACAAAGATGATTAACAGAATAATGCCGAAGATCGCGAGTGGCTGGAAACGCAGAGACTGCATCAAAGTGATTGTAATTGAGCGTCCCTGGACGACGAACCTCTCCATGCGAGTGAATGGAAGCAGGCGTGCTCTTAAAACAATAAGAACCTCAAAACAATGGAGTTGGGTGGTATGGTAGCAGTAGTTATCTGGTGAGTCCGATGAAATCCAATAGGCAGCCAGACCTCCTTATGAAGGCATGGCTGTGTTTACGATTCCCGCGAAGACGGAGATGTTGGCCACTGCGCGGCGCTGAACTTCGCTGAAATTTGTGCTCGAGCCTACAGGAAGCGCGTGTGATTGATTGGCAACAACAGATTCTTATCGTCTCCCCTTTCTTTTACCCAGAATTGATTTCCACGGGAAAGGCGAATCAGCATCTTGCGGAGGCGTTCGTCGCGGAGGGCCACGGGGTCACCGTGGTCTGCTCGCATCCGCTGTATCCTGCATGGGATCCAGTGCGAAGCAGCGCACGAATTAGGGGGATGACGGTTGTGCGTGGCGGCGCCGGTGTTCGCTATCCCAAGTCGATGCCGCTGCGGCGACTGAAGCTGGAAGCCTGGTTTGCATTCTTTGCGGCGCGCAATGTTTGGCGGCGGAGAAAAAGTGCGGACGTGGTGGTCAGCATTCTTCCGCCGAGCCTGTTCATTTTGTTTTTGAATCGCATTTTGCCGCGGCGCGTGCGGCGGGTTGCGGTGGTGCACGATCTACAGGGTCTTCTGGCAGCGCAGGAAAAGGGGTTCGTGCGCCGCACCATTATTCACATGATCCACGCCGTCGAAAGCCGCGTATTTCGGTCGCAGGATTTGTGTATTTTCTTTTCCGAGGATATGGCGCACATTGCGCAGCAATCGTACGCACTGGATCCGGCGAAAATTGCGGTGCAATATCCATCGATCACATTGCCGGCAAGCTATAGCGCGATTGCCGCTGCTTCGAAGGCGCATCATCTCGATGCATTGTTTCCGCCTGACAAGTTGCACGTGGTGTATTCCGGTGCGCTTGGCTACAAGCAGAACTCAAACCAACTGCTTATGTTGCTGCAGGCCGCTGCGGAACGTCATCCTGAAGTGCAGTTTCACGTGCTTTCCGGCGGCCCGTTTTATGAAAGTCTGCGAACTGAATACGAACAGCGGCGGGAACCTCGAGTGCAGTTTCATCCGCTGGTTCCGGAGCAGGATCTGGCAGAGTTGTATGCCCGCTCGGCGATCCAGATTATTCCCCAGGCGGAGGGCACAGAAAGCGCCGCGCTGCCTTCGAAGCTGCCAAATCTGTTAGCCGCAGGCGTGCATTTGCTGGCCATCTGCAGTTCCGGAAGTGAAGTGGAACGAATGATTCAGCTGGCTGGCACCGGATCCATCGCAACTCGCTGGGACGAGGATTTATTCCTGACGCGGTTGAATGAGGCGCTTGGGGTTGTGCGACGGGAATCGGCTTCCACGCGACGTGCCCGGGTGGAACCGCTCCTCGATCGATTCTCCGTCACAAATATGGTGCGGCTGGCGACGGGAGAGATGGTTATCCCGAAAGATCCCAGAGTGATGAAGCGCGAACCAGTGCGGGAAACGACGGCAGCCCAAAGCGAGGCTCGCTAGATGAAGGTCGGAGCGCCTGCATGAACCTTCGCACCTGCGTGATTTTTGGTGGCACGGGATGCATCGGGACCCATATCGCCAAGCATCTGCTGCAGCACACTGAGGTAGAGCGCATTTACCTTGCCGACATTCGTCCGCCTCGCCAGGAAGATTATGTTAAGCCTCTGCTGCGGTGGATGGAGTCGACGGATGGGACGTTGCCGCGTGTTGTGTATGTTCCATGTGACGTGCGTCTGCCGCTCGATGCAGTACCGTTGCCGCAGCAGGCGGACCTGATCATCAACCTGGCTGCGGTGCATCGCGAGCCGGGACACGAACCCAACGAATATTATGAAACGAACTTGCCCGGTGCGGAACATATTTGTGCCTACGCGACGCATGCCGGATGTTTTCGGATGGTGTTCACCAGCAGTATTTCTCCCTACGGTTCGAGCGATGCGGCGAGAAATGAAGATTCCGTCCCGATCCCGGAGACGGCATACGGCGGCTCGAAACTGGTGGCAGAAAAGATTCATACTGCGTGGCAGCATGCCAATCCTAACCGCCGATTGATTGTGCTGCGGCCCGGTGTTGTGTTCGGGCCGGGAGAACATGCCAATGTTGCGCGCCTGGTGCGCAGCCTTGCCCGCGGATATTTTGTTTACATGGGCAATCGAGCGACGCGCAAAGCCGGCGTGTACGTGAAAGAGCTCTGCGGTGTGGTGCAGTTCGCGTTGGAGCACCAGGAAAAAACCGGAGAGCCAGTGTTGCTGTGGAATGTGTCGATGGATCCGCCGCCGACACTGGAAAATTTTGTGACTGCGATTTGTACGGCGACAAACTACCGTCACCCACGCTTGTCGGTGCCGCGGAGTCTGCTGGTGGCCGCGTCCTATCCGGTGGCCGGAATTGCGCAATTGTTTGGAATTCACACGTCGGTGAATCCCGTGCGGATGCGGAAGCTTTCTCAGTCGACATTTATTGAGCCGCTTCGTTTGCGGGAGGCGGGCTATCGATTCAACTACACATTGGAACAGGCGATGGTGGATTGGAAAGAGGATGCGCCGGAGGATTTTGTCGGGGCGGAGACAGCCGTGCTGGAAGCTTCGGGGAAGGTGTCGCAAAAATCATGATGCATGCACCGACAGCCGGGAATGGGATGCGGCCAGGATCGCGAGTTTTTGTCGCAGGGCACCGCGGTCTTGTCGGCTCCGCGATTCGTCGCCATCTGACTGCGGCAGGCTATGAGCGGTTGTTGTTGCGAACCAGCACGGAACTGGATTTGACGGAGCGCGACTCAGTGTGGGAGTTCTTCAAGAACCAGCGGCCGGAGTATGTTGTGCTGGCCGCGGCGAAGGTCGGTGGAATCCAGGCCAACAGCAAATATCCGGTGGAGTTTATCCGCGACAATCTGCTGATCCAGACCAACGTGATCGACGCGTGTTATGAATTTGCCGTGAAGCGACTGCTGTTTCTCGGGTCGAGCTGTATCTATCCCAAGCTGTGTCCGCAACCGATTCGCGAAGAGTATTTGCTGACAGGACAGCTGGAGCCGACGAATCGTCCGTACGCGATCGCGAAGATTGCCGGAATTGAGCAATGCTGGGCTTACAACCGAGAGTACGGAACGCAATTCGTTGCGGCGATGCCGACGAATCTGTATGGGCCAGAAGATAATTTTGACTTGGCGAATTCGCACGTTTTACCCGCGTTGCTGCGCAAGATTGCAACCGCGAAAGCCGAGGGCGCTGACCACGTAGAAGTTTGGGGAACGGGAACACCCCGCCGAGAATTTCTTTACAGCGACGATCTGGCGGAGGCATGCGTTTACCTTTTGGAGCTTTCGGAGGAGACACTCGACACGCTGCTGCAGTCCGATCGGCCGCCGCTGATCAACGTTGGGGTTGGTGAGGACATCAGCATTCGTGAACTTGCCGAGTTGATCGGCCGACAACTTGAATACAAAGGCGCGCTAACGTTCAATACTGCGCAGCCTGATGGTACGCCGCAGAAACTGCTGGATGTGAGTCGCATTCATTCGCTGGGCTGGACGGCGAAGACCAGCCTTGAAGAAGGAATTCGACGAACGTATGCCGCCGCGAAAAACAATCCTGGTTCAGGTGTCGTGTAGGGCGGCGAATCACCCA
Organism: uncultured Acidobacteriota bacterium; assembly: GCA_963817855.1. GTDB lineage: Bacteria > Acidobacteriota > Terriglobia > Terriglobales > Acidobacteriaceae > JAKAAZ01. The sequence continues at coordinate 2,235,954 of CAWFQA010000001.1, forward strand.
GAGAGCGAACACAATTCCAAAAGAAACTATGGGGGAGAGCCATGCGTTACAAGATCGTGATTCTGGCGACATTCTTTTTGGCGATGAGCGTTGTAGCACGGGCGCAGAATACGTCAATGAATGACAACGAGCGTAGTGCGGCTGCCGACCTGCTGCAGGCGACCAACCAGGATCGATCGTCGCAGGGATTGGAGCCGCTGCATCCGAATCCGGAATTGACGGAGGCCGCGTGGGAACACGCGCAGCGTATGGTGGCATCGGGAACGTTATCGCATCAGTTGCGGGGAGAGCCGGACATTATTGTGCGTGTACGGCAGGTTGGATTGCATTGCAGCACAGTTGCGGAGAATGTCGCGGAAGCTCCCACAGCCGGGCAGATCAATGAGGAGTGGATGCATTCGCCGCCGCATCGCGCGAACCTGCTGGATCCGCGAGTGAACACGGTGGGTATAGCGATCGTTCAACGTCGTGGCGAACTGTATGCGGTGGAAGATTTCGCTCGCGTGGTTGCATCTATGTCGCGACCGCAGCAGGAACAGCAAGTCGCTTCGCAACTGGCACGGCATGGCATCCACGTGCGACCTGGAGATGCGCTGGCCGAAAATTACTGTGGTGGGACCCCGAAGGGAACGCGGCCCTTACCGGCACTGGTGGTGCGGTATAGTACCGTGGACCTGAGCCAGCTTCCGATTAAGGTGGCGCAGGGAATTGGCAACGGCACGTACCATAGCGCAGTGGTAGGGGCGTGTAGTCCGGCAAATCAGAACGGTTTCACCGCATATCAGATCGTGATTCTGCTGTATTGATGCGTGGGCATCAGGAAGCCGGAACGGTCGGCTCCATATCCAGCAGATTATTAAAACGGTTGAAGTAGTTGAATAGCCCGATGGCCGACATCAGCTCCACCACTTCGCCTTCAGAGAACACGTCGCGAACCTGATGCCATTGCTCATCAGTGAGCGGGCCTTCGTTGCGCGTCATCCATTCGGCCAGCTGCAGCGCCAGTTTCTCCTGATGCGTAAAGTCGGTTCGGTCGGCGTAGTCGGCCAGGTTGACCAACTGATCATCGTTCCATCCAAGTTTTTTGCAGATGCGCGAATGCGATGCTAGACAGTAGCTGCATTGGTTCAATTGCGAGGTGCGCACGATGGCCAGCTCCTTCAACTTGAGCGGCAAGGTGCCGGTGTGCAGGACAGCTTCAAAATGTGCGATCATGGTTTGAAAAATCTCTGGTCGGTGGGCGACGGTGCGAAACATGTTAGGCACATTTCCGCGCTGCTGCAGGTAGCGATCATAGATGGCGCCGGTCTCGGCGGTTACCTGATCGCGGTCCAACCGTGAAATTCTGGGGGCGGCGGTTTCCATAATATTCTCCACTTTCGATGATAACAATCGAGGTTGTGGCGAGGTTCGGATGTGATTACGGAGGCAAGAAAATATTGGGCGGTTGCTTTGACGATGGTTCCGCGATTTGTTACCTTACGACATAGACGAATCCCGCCGTCCCCACTCCTCAGTAGCTCAATGGCAGAGCATTCGGCTGTTAACCGAAGGGTTGTAGGTTCGAGTCCTACCTGAGGAGCCAAGCCTTCAATACATGTCTGAATTTCATAAAACTTTTGACCGCGCTTTCGCGCGCGAGGGAAGTCTTTGCGCCCGGGGTGTGGGTTGCGACAGGCTACACAATTCCTGGCGGAGGTGGCACTGGATAGGGTGTAGCGCCCAGGCACCCATCCAACAACGGGTGCACCGTCCATTGATTTTCAGGTTGCTTCTGAATCTCGATGGTGGTGGGTGAGTTGATGACGCCGAACTCCTGATCGTATTTTTGCTGCAATTCTCCCAGGTTCGCGGGCCAGATTCCCTTGGACAAATCACACTGCGTGGCTTGTCCCAGCTTGATCATGTAGTACACAGGGTGAATTTCATTACTTTCGGCTCCCGCATGGAGGGAATCGTAAACCCAACGCCCGAAAACGTATGCCAGATCGACAAGGCCCTTTGGGTTGCCTGCTGTTTCGTAGGGGTTGAACGTACCGCCCCAGTCGCCATTGGTCGGCGGACTGGCGTCGTCGTGGGTGATAGCGGGACCCCCAATCAAGAATGCCAGAAGGGCGAGTGCGATCAGTATCCATGACAAGATGGGTCCGACGACAGGGATGGCGAAAACAAAAGCCGCCGCAACCAGAACTGCAGCCATCACGCTGAGCAGAATCAGCAGGTCGTGCATTCCCGGTCCTTCAATCTCGCAATGCATCAGGAAGTATTGGTTCGTACTGCCGGGCGGCGGAGGGTCGGGCTTGTCAATCTGGTTGATGCCCTGCCCACCGAATCCAAGGCCGAGGCTGGCCATACTTTGCTGCGCAACGATCAGGTTGACCTCCTCCGACACCTGCGGGAACGAAACGTTGGGAACAAGAGGCGGCAAGGTCGGCCAATCTGCACCCAGTTGAGGAAACGCGCTGGGCGACCACTGATTGCCGACGAACGATTGCGGAAGGGAATTCTGGGGGACGAATTGCCACAACAGCAGGTTGAAGCTGAAGTCAGTGTCGGCATCCACGACATCGAACGGATTTGCTGTTTGTACAGGCGGCTCCAGATGGTAGATTGCGCCAACAACGCTCCTGTCTCCACCGAGACAGATCAATCGGACATCGAGCCACCAGTTGCAGAAAGCGATCGCGGCCACGCAAAGGCCCGCTAGAAAAACCGCCACGCCGGGAGAGAGCGCATACAGAATAGCCCAAAAGCCAGAGGCGCTCAGAGCAGCGACTCCGCCCAAGCCAGCAATTGCGCCCATTACAGCGCCCAGCGTACCGATCGCAACCATGGCACCCACGGGAATGCCACGATAGTCAGCAGGATTGGAACACTTGGTCCAGGAAGGATACCAGTTCGGCATTACGGCACCTCCACGAGAAGGGTGACGCCACCCACAGGACCGTAGTCGTCGAGACCGGTCACGTTGAACGGCATAGTTCCGTGAAAGCCAGTCGGAGGCGTGATTTGCGCCTGCGCCGGTTTTTCTTCGCCCGCAAGCAGTTGTAACGTACTTGGCGTTACAACTACATTCCATCCGGCGGGAATCGGCGGCGCAGTCTTACTAATAGTGCGCGAACCCTTCCCAGCGGCGACGATTTCGCCGCAGGATGGGAGCGGTGGAATGGCGTAGCAGTCAACCTTGAATCTGACGTTGCGAGGACGCGGCGCGACATGATTTCCGACTGCAAAGTTGAAGACCGCGGGGCTCTGCGGCTGTGCGACGTCGGTGTTGCGCTGCCCTAGGTTGTTGACCCAGTTGCTATCATCGGGCGGCTCGAGGAGTACTTGCAGGCAATAGTGTCCGAGGGTTGCCGGCGTTGTCCAGGGCATGTACGCGAAGGCCGGGCAGCCCGGCAATCCCTTTGCGGCAAGGTCGGTTGCAGTGTCGCCGATTGGATTCGACTGGGTTCCCATGCCGAATGACAGGTAGGAGAATTTGACTTGCAAATTGATCACTGGCACGTCGGGCGAGTTATTCCAGATGCGTGCGACAACGGTGTAGGTGGTGTTGGCGTGGAGATCATGGGGATCAACTAAATTATTGCCGTCATAAATAAAGACATCGGGATTATCCCACGTGACAGGAAGGCCGAGACTGATCAGGTATTGCTGGGAGTATAAGAAAGGATCGGGCTGCTTCAGGGCCGGCGGACAGACACAGCCATCTACCTTGGGTTTCTGTTTGCCCCAGGCAAACTTGCAAATATAGTTCAGGAGCGCCAGCACTTCCTTCACGATCTGTTCGATCTTGGACATCGGCGCTCCCTTCGTCATGCATTACGAAGCATTCGCCTGTTGCGTTAGTTCACTTCGCCTTTCGCAGGCCTGGGGTGCGTCGGATGGCGCGCAGCATGGCAATGCCAGCAAAGAACCCAAGTGAGGCTTGAATGAAGTCCAGCAAGAAATATGTCCAACTGACATTGAACTCGCCGCTGATGACAAATGCAGTTGAGGCGATGAGCACAATTCCAATGGCTGCCGGCGCAACACTGGCAGGTCGCCTGCTCGAAAGGCGCCAAAAGGCGCCGAGGCAAAAGCTGAGGACAATGGGGATCCATTCGTGCATGAAGGGCACCTCCTAACGACGCGGGGAGCATCGGTTGAAAGCCGAGCCCTGAGACGGGGCTTGCGTGCATTATGCAATCGCTTTTTACAGAAAACAACATATTGTTTTTTTCGCTGCGGTCGTGTCAAAGCCGCGATTTCTCGGGGTTCCTAAATAGTATTTGCTCCTTTGCAGGTACTTCTTTGTACGATCATGAAAACTCAAGACTCATACCCCGGCGATATCGAACTCGTCGGCTCCCAATTGAGAAACGCATCGCCTGGCGGAATCATTCATCCAATGATCGTGGATAGGAAATTGGCCATTTCGGTGCTCGACCTGGTGGGCATGCGCCCAGGCGAGTCCGCGGGCAGCGCAATCGCGCGATCTGTGGAACTGGCGAAACACGTGGAGAACCTGGGCTACAAGCGTTACTGGCTGGCCGAACATCATTCCATTGCCGGACTGGCATGTTCTGCCACATCGATTTTGGTTGGACACATTGCCGCCGCCACCAGGACCATTCGGGTCGGCAGCGGAGGAGTGATGCTGCCCAATCACCCGCCGCTGGTGGTTGCGGAAGAGTTTGGCACACTGGAGGCGCTCTATCCGGGAAGGATCGACCTTGGGCTGGGCCGTGCTCCCGGAGGCGACTTCGCCACCATGCGGGCACTGCGGAGAGACAAGGGTCAGAGCGGTGAGGATTTTCCTGCGCTGCTGCAGGAATTGCAAACCTATCTTGGGCCCGAGCAGCCGCAGCAAGGAGTGAAAGCGATTCCCGGGCAAGGCAGCCAGGTGCCGATCACGCTCCTGGGCTCTGGCCTGTACAGCGCGCACTTGGCGGCGCAGCTTGGATTGCCGTTTGCTTTTGCGGCACACTTTGCGCCGGCACACATCTTTCGAGCGACAGAGCAGTATCAACGCGATTTTCGCCCCAGCGCAACATTGCTGGAGCCTTACCTGATGGTGGCGGTCCAGGTGATTGTGGCGGAAACCGATGCCGCCGCGCAGCGGTTGTTCACCACTCCGCAGCAGCGCTTCCTGCAATTGATCCGTAATGGGTCGGTGGAATTGCTGCCTCCCGTGGATTCGATGGATCCGCTGTGGGAAGACTGGGAACGGACGGCGGTTGAGGAAAAATTAGCCGCGGCCATTGTAGGATCGGATGCGACTGTGCGCGCCGGTCTGGAGAAATTGGCGGAGGGAACCGGCGCCAATGAGGTGATTGCGGTGACGGATACATACGACCCGCAAGCTCGGTTGGACTCATATCGGCGATTGGCGGGGCTGCTCGCGGACTGATGCGCTTGTTTAGTGACGGCCGCGAAATTGGGCAATCTCGCGGCGGTCGCGTTTCGATGGTCGACCGGCTTGCGAGGCGTCGAACTGAGGCATAGCCTTCCGCTCTTTGGCCATTTTCCGGCGTAATTCGCGACTAGCTTCAGTTTCGCGATATAACGTTTGCGCCACTGAGGCGGGACCGCGGATCTCGCTTAACTGCAGGACTTCGATCTCGAAATCGCCGCTGTCGTTTTTCACTTTTAAAAAATCGCCGACACGAACGTCACGGGCCGCCTTCGCCAGCTGCTCATTGCTTGTGATTCGGCCGAGGCCACAGGCCCGCGCCGCCAGCGCGCGCGTCTTGAAGAATCGGGCGGCCAATAGCCATTTGTCCATCCGTACTGAGTCCACAATTCATTTTGCCACCACTCCGTTGATTGCTGAAATCGCCGAGCGGCGTTCTTAAAACTCGGACTTTTTTGCACTGGCGGACTATTATGGTGAGTCCGGCAAGATGTTCTTCGCCTTATTCGGCGCGCCTATGATGACCCTCTTCCAACCCGACTATCTATACGCTGGCAGGCAGATGCAGCCGGGAGCGGGATTGCTCGTGAACGCGCAGGGAAAGATTGTGCGGGTGACGACCGCAGCCGAATCTGCCGGCTATTCATTGATTGCCGCTGAAGCTGAAGTGGTGATGCTGCGGGGAAAAGCGCTGCTGCCGGGATTTGTGAATGTACATTCCCATGCGTTCCAGCGATTAATTCGCGGACGAACGGAATCAAAGCGCGCGGGAGGTAGAGATTTCTGGTCGTGGCGCGCGGCCATGTATCACGCGGCGGCATCGCTGTCGCCGGAGCAAATGTATGCCGTTGCACGGGCGGCATTTCTTGAAATGGAGCTGGCGGGGACGACGACGGTCGGCGAGTTTCACTATGTCCATCGCGCGCCGGATGGGAGAGCGTATCCGGATCCCAACCTGATGGCGCAACAGATTTTCGCGGCGGCGGAGTCGGTTGGCATTCGTATTTGCCTGCTGCGGGCGGCGTATCAACGCGATGGCTTCGAACTGCCGGAGGACCCCGGGCAGGTTCGTTTTCTGGAGACAACGGAGGAATTTCTCGCGAACGTGGCCGACCTGCATCGCGAATACGATTCGCCCGATGCGTGGGTTGGCGTGGCGCCGCACAGCGTGCGCGCAGTGCCGCTGGAGGCGATTCAATCGATGGCGGCATGGGCACGCGAACACAATCGGCCGCTGCACATGCATCTCTCGGAACAAGTGGCGGAGATCGAAGCGTGTCAACGCGAATATGGATTGACCCCCATTCGGTTGCTGGAGAGACATGGATTATTGCGAGATCGCTTTACCGCCGTGCATGCCATCCACATCGATCATCAGGAATTGGATTTGCTGGCAGCAAATCGCGCGAACATTTGTGCGTGTCCCACGACAGAGCGCAACCTTGGTGACGGCATTCTTGCGGTGCGCGAGGTGATGGAGCGAACCATTCCGGTTTGCCTGGGCTCCGATAGCCAGACCCAGATCGAGCCGCTCGAGGATGCTCGCGAGTTGGAATACCATCTGCGCCTGCAGCAGCAGAAGCGAAGCGTGCTCGACGGCATTGATGGCCAGGAGTTGTCCGAGTGCCTATTCCGTTGTGCGACGGCGAACGGCGCGAATGCGTTAGGCTGCGATGCTGGGGAATTCGAGCCGGGCAAGCTGGCGGACTTCTTTACGGTGGACTTGAATGACATTTCGATCGCGGGCGATTCCCGCGGGGATTTGCTGCCGGCGATTGTGTTTGGCATGCGGACCGCGGCCGTCGCCGATGTATGCGTGGGTGGAAGGTTTGTGGTGCGCGATCATCTTCATCCACAGCAGCAGCAAATTTTGGATGAATATCAGGAGGTCGCTCGCAACGTGTGGGCTCCGCCGCAGCTTGCGACGAAATAAACGATGTCGACGACGATGGCAAGTTCCGCTCCCGTGATCCGCGCGCCCCGCGGCATGGCGTTGCGCTGTAAAGGCTGGCAACAGGAAGCGGCGCTGCGATGCCTGATGAACAATCTCGACCCCGAGGTCGGCGAGGCGCCGGAAAAGCTGGTCGTTTATGGCGGTATCGGTAAGGCAGCGCGCAACTGGGCGTGCTATCACGCAATCGTGCGGGAGCTGGAGCGGCTGGGCAATGATGAGACGTTGTTAGTGCAATCGGGAAAGCCAGTTGGCGTATTTCCTACCCATGAAGGTGCGCCGCGGGTGCTGATTGCCAACTCGAATCTAGTGGGTGCGTGGGCCAACTGGGATGAATTTCATAAACTCGATCGCGCCGGGCTGATCATGTTTGGGCAGATGACTGCGGGCAGTTGGATCTACATCGGCACGCAGGGAATTTTGCAAGGCACCTACCAGACATTTTCCTCGATGGCGGACCGTCATTTTGGCGGAAGCCTCGCGGGAAAGCTGATTTTGTCGGGCGGCATTGGCGGGATGGGTGGGGCGCAGCCGTTAGCCGCGACCATGAATGGCGCGGTATTTCTCGGCATTGATCCTGACCGGACGCGCATTGAACGCCGGCTTGAAACCGCATACTGCGATAAGATGACCGAATCGCTGGACGAAGCACTCCAGCTTTGTGAAGACGCGCGACGAAATAAACAGGCGCTTTCGGTATGCCTTGTTGGCAATTGCGCGGAGGTACTGCCAGAGCTAGTACGGCGTGAGGTGGAGATCGACGTCGTCACCGACCAAACCAGCGCGCACGATCCGCTGAATGGATATATTCCGGCTGGCTATTCGCTGGCGGCTGCTTCAGCGTTGCGACAGGCGGATCCTGTCGAATACGTCAAGCTCTCGATGGCGAGTATGGCCGTGCATGTCGAAGCGATGCTGGCCATGCAGCGGCGCGGGTCGATCGCGTTCGACTACGGCAACAACATTCGCAAGCGAGCATTCGATGCCGGATGCAAAGATGCCTTCGAGATTCCTGGGTTCACGCCTGAGTATATTCGTCCGCTCTTCTGCGAAGGCGCGGGGCCATTTCGCTGGGTTGCGCTGTCGGGCGATCCGGCAGATATCTATCGCACGGACGAGCTGGCGCTGAAATTGTTTCCGGAGAATGAAATTCTCATTCGATGGATTCGCCTGGCAAGGGCGCGGGTGCAGTTTCAAGGACTGCCGGCGCGCATCTGCTGGTTGGGGTATGGTGAGCGAGCGCGCATGGGAGAGGCTATGAACGACTTGGTGCGTGGCGGGAGAGTTGAAAGCGCCGATCGCAATTGGTCGCGATCATTTGGACACTGGCTCCGTCGCTTCGCCCTATCGGGAGACGGAGCAGATGAAGGATGGCTCGGACGCGATTGCGGACTGGCCGATTCTGAATGCCTTGTTGAACACGGCGAGCGGCGCGAGTTGGGTATCGTTTCATCATGGTGGCGGGGTTGGCATGGGGTATTCGCTGCACGCCGGACAGGTGTGCGTGGCCGATGGGACCAAGTTGGCCCAGGAGCGTCTGCATCGTGTGTTGAATAACGATCCAGGCATTGGAGTAGTGCGTCATGCCGATGCCGGGTATGAGAAAGCCATCGAAACCGCCGAGAGCAAAGGCATCGTAATTCCGATGCGTCGCGCATGAACGATCCAACGCCGAAGAAGTTCGCGGTCATCCATTGCGGGCAGCTTGTCACGCTGGCGGGCAAGCCTGGCCCTCGACGAGGCGCGGCCGAGATGCGGGAACTGGCCATCATTGCAGACGGCGCGATGTTGGTTGCCAACGGGATAATCGAACGCACGGGAACGACGGACGATTTGCGGGCTGCGCTGGCACCAAAGAAACGGCTTCCTGTGATCGATGCGCGCGGTCGGGTGGTGACGCCGGGATTTGTGGATGCGCATACGCACATGGTGTTTGCCGGCTCGCGTGCGGAAGAGTTTGAAGAGCGCATCGCAGGCAAGACCTACCAGCAGATTGCGGCGGCCGGAGGCGGCATTGCAACCACAGTGTGTGCCACACGCAGCGCGACGGCGGAAGAATTGTTAAATTTGGCGCGTCGCCATGCGGAATGGTTTCTGCGCAATGGCACCACCACGGTCGAGGCGAAATCGGGGTATGGGTTATCGCTGGATGCCGAGCTGAAAATTCTGAGTGTGATTCGCTCGCTGGAGCAACAAACTCCGCTGCGAATTGTGGCAACACTGCTGGCCGCCCATGCCGTCCCTCCTGAATTCCAGCAGAATCGTGCAGGGTACATCGCCCTGGTAGCGCGGGAGATTGTTCCTCGGGTACAACGGGACAGGCTGGCGCGGTTCTGCGATGTGTTCTGCGACGAACACGGATTCACGATTGCGGAGAGCCGCGAGATATTATCCGCGGCGAAGGATGCTGGATTCGGGCTGCGGATGCATGTGGAACAATTCGCAGCCGATGGTGGAGCGGCGCTCGCGGCGGAGCTGGGCGCAGTGACGGCGGATCATCTTGAATACACGAATGCGGCCGGAATCGCTGCGATGGCAAGCGCCTCGGTACAGCCGGTGCTAGTGCCCGCCTCTGTCTTCTGCCTGGGACGCGATCGTTATCCCAACGCACGCGCCATGATCGATGCGGGACTCCCGGTCGTGCTGGCGACGGACTTCAATCCGGGCTCATCGCCGACAACTTCGATACCGTTTGTCATGTCGCTGGCGTGCCAGCAGATGAAGATGCTGCCGTCTGAGGCGGTCACCGCAGCGACGATCAATGCTGCATGCAGTCTCGGTCTCGGCGATATTGTCGGCTCGCTCGAATCGGAGAAAGCAGCGGATTTTCTGATTCACGAGTTTCATGATTACCGCGAATTGGCCTACTTCGCGGCGGTGCCCAATTTGCCGCAGGTGTTTGTCGCAGGCAAGCGTGTTCAGACGTGTTCGCCATCGATCGCAGCGATTGCGGACCGAACGGTGTGACTGCCATGAAAAAGCTCGCGCCCGTTTCATTGCTCCGAGCAGTTGATTCGAATCCCATCAGTTTCTGTTCTGGCGAATCGTCCCCTGATTGAGTTTGTTGAGAATGAGCTGCGCCGAGGCAGCTGGAATTTTCGGGAGCTGCCGCATCACGATGCCAGAATGGAAACTGGTGCCAGGGGAACCGATGGAAAGATTCCAGGCATTGTGTTGCGGATGGTTCAGGATTTGCAAACGAGTGATCCCGATCTTTGCTACGTATTGAACGTGCTGCGCGAGCAGCTTGGATTTGAGACCGCTGTTGACTTGGCCTGGTTCAGCGTGGAAGCGGTTGCCCAACTGGAAACGTACACAACGCGGATGGCCCTGAACTCGCCGGAATTCTTGTCGAGCGATCTTGTGATGGCTCGACATTTGCTGGATGCCAGCCGAAAGGATTTGCTAGCCAATATCAACATCAAACTGAGAGATTTTGAAGAGGGGGATGCGAAGTCCACGATTTTGCTGCGAGTTGATGCTTTACAGCGCGACGCGAATACTTCCGGGTAGCGGCTACGCAACACGGTGCCAATCCGGCGCCCGGAATGCTCAGAGCTGGAGTGCTAAAGGCGATGACGCCGAAATAGTGGCGCTCCCCACGTGCCCATGGCGAGAAGGGCCCCAAATAGCACGATCGCATCGATACTCTCACGACCTTGCCGCGACCAGTACGCCATCGCGTCCAGGTTGAGCCAAAGCGCGAATTCATCCAGCGTGAGGGCAGCCCCAATTCCATAGCTGATGGAAAGCAAGCGGCTCATCAGGATTGACATGGAAGTGTCGCCTATTCCGACCTCTGTCAAGTCCGCGTATCCGGTGATCAGTAACAGAAAAATTCCCCAGACCAGGTGATGGATATGGTGACCGCCGACTTGCACATAGCCGAAAGGACCGATGTGATGCGTAATGAAAGCGACCAGCAGGCGGACGCCGAGAAAGGTAATGAAGAAGCTGATCGAGGCCAGGAAAAGTCGTCGATGCGGACGCTCCGGAATCCGCTGGTGAATGAGCAGCCCTAATTTCGTCAGGTGAAGCACGAGCATCATCACCGCAGCGACAGCGCAGATAAAGATCAGCAGGATCCAGACTCCGGGAATATGCATACCGTAGGATTATCACGGCTTGGGAGCCTTGCACGGCATTCCGTCAAAGTGGAATATCACCGGCTTGCGTGGAACGAACGAATTGAGATTGCCTAACTTGGAGCGGAAGGCTATTCTTCTTGAGAAATCCACACTTGAAGCGGTGCTTCGATCGACATGTTCAGCAATGGCAAAGTTTTCAGAGGGATCACCAATGCGTGGATTCAAATCGATCGTCATTGCAGCGGCGTTGCTGGTGCCGGCCGTTCAACTGCCAAAAGCCGTAGCGCAGGTAACGATCACATTCGGCGCGCCACCGCCGTGTCCGTATGGCTACTTTAACTTCGCTCCCTATGCCTGCGCTCCGCCGGGATATTACGGGCCAGGATATTTTTACAATGGAGTTTTTCTGGGAGTGGGACCGTGGGCCTATTGGGGCTATAGCCACGGGTGGGGCAGCTATCGCTTCCGCGGACCGGGCGGTGGGCGCTATTACCCCCACTCGGGCTACTATCCAGGACATCCACCGAGAGGGGGATACCCACCGTATCACCGGCCACCGGTTTCCAGCAAACCTCCATATCACGGCGGACACCCACCGAACAATGGGGGTAAGCCACCCCATAACGGCCAAAAACCGCCCAATCATGGGGGCGGAAAACCTCCCAACGGGGGCAGACCTCCCAGTAGTGGTGGAGGCGGTAAGCCACCGGGCGGCGGAAACGGCGGTGGCGGAGGTAAACCATCCGGCGGAGGGGGCGGTGGCGGAGGCAAACCTCCGAGTGGAGGCGGGAAATACTGATTGCGGAAGATCGAACAGAACATGAATGCGAAGCGGCGGTGCAGATGTGCTCCGTCGCTTTTTACTTTCGTGCATTCAAGAGACATTGGCTGGAAGCCGCGGCGCGAGAGGAATTAGGGAGGCTACACCAGCGGCATTTGAGGATCGCAATCTTGGGGAAATTCACTTGGCAGGTTTTCGTTTCAGGAGGCGGATCAGAACTCTCTCCTCGTGCCGCAGAGCGTGGCCAGCACCCGCGCGCCTACGTTGGATATTCTTTTTCAGAAAGCTTACCATCAAGCCGCTCATGTAAGTTTCCAGCACTGCCGGATGCACATAACACTTGCGGCACACGGACGGCGTATTCCCAAGCTGTTCGGCGACCGATTGAATGGCTCGCACAACATTTTTTTTTGCCTGCGACTCCGACTCGAATGCGTCGCATTCCTGCAGCGCCACGCAAGCCAGCACCGTCCCGGCCCAGGTGCGAAAATCCTTGGCGGTAAAGTCGTGGCCGCTGATCTCGCGCAGATAATCGTTCACATCCGTGGAGTCGACGGAGTGGGTCTCGCCGTCGTCGCCGACATATTGGAACAGTTCATAGCCGGGGAGGTCCTGGCATCGCCGAATAATTTGGGCCAATCGGCGGTCCTGGAGATCGACCGTGTGGCGCACCCCGCTCTTTCCCTGAAACTTGAAAGTGATCTTCGACCCATCCACCTGCACATGACGGCCGCGCATGGTGGTCAATCCGTAGGAATGATTCTCACGCGCATATTCCGCATTGCCGACGCGTATATAAGTTGTCTCCATCAGCCGGACAATGGTCGCCAACACCTTGCGCCGGGGCACGCCAGGCAACGCCAGGTCGTGTTCCACCTGCTCGCGGATTGCAGGTAATGCGGCGCCAAAAAGCAGCATGCGCTCATACTTGGTTTCGTCGCGGACTTCGCGCCAGTGGGGATGGTACTTACTTTGCTTCCTCCCTTTGGCGTCGCGACCGGTGGCCTGCAGATGCCCCTTAGGGCTGGTGCAGATCCACACTTGCTTCCATGCCGGAGGAATGACCAGTGACTTAATTCGCGCCAGAGTCTCTGGGTCCCGCACAGGCTTTCCGTCGACCCCGATGTAGCGAAATCCCGTTCCCTGGCGTTTCCGTAGAATGCCCGGTTGCGCGTCGGAAACATAGCGAAGGCCAGCTTCCCTGGCGGACTGTGTCGGGTCAGGAACCTTGTCTTCAGGATGCATCGTGGGGGAATAACTCTCGGCTTGAAATTGGCACTGCTTCGATTGGATGCGGCTTTTCCCGTTCGCGGACGAACGGGAACATTGCACGTTGCCCGTTAGCGACCGCGAGCGAAGATCTTCTGCAATTCCTGCGGCGGTACAACCTCCAGCTGCGCGTAGGTACATTCGCGGGGGTCTTTTTCTGTTCGCCAGCGGCGAAAGTGCGCCATATGACGAAAACGATTCCCTTGCATGTGCTCGTAGGCTACCTCGGCTACAAGCTCGGGACGCAGCGGCTCCCAAGAAAGATCTTTTCCGCGGCTCCAGCGGCTTTTGCCACCCGGCATGCGATGTTCGTCGCTGTCTTCATTCCCATTCTGCTGCCATGATCTCCACGGATGATGCGCCAACGCATTCTTTCGGTAAGGGCGAAGTAATGCGAGCAGCTCCCTCCGCTTTTCTCGCGTGAAGCTGGAGCAGACGCCAACGTGCTGTAGCGTTCCAGCATCGTCATACAATCCCAGCAGCAGGGAACCGATGGCGTCGTTCTTGCTCTCCTTGTACCAGCGAAAGCCGGCGACCACGCAATCGCAGTCGCGCTCATGCTTCAACTTGAACATCACCCGCTTGTCGGATTCATACGTCCCTTCAATCGGCTTCACCATGACGCCATCGAAACCAGCACCTTCGAACCGCTGAAACCAGTCGGACGCGACGTTTCGCTTCCTGGTTGCGGGAGTCAGATGAATTGGTGGCGATGCGTCGGCAAGCATGTCTTCCAGGCTCGCGCGACGTCGATGGAATGGCTCGGGGCGCAAGTCTTCGGAACCTTGACACAGCAGGTCAAATAACACAATGGATGCCGGCGTTTGCTCCGCAAGCAGCTTGACCCTCGACGCCGCTGGATGAATGCGGAGCTGCAATGCATCAAAATCGAGTGCGCCGTTTCTTGCGATCACCAGTTCTCCGTCGACGACGCAGCGGGGTGGCAGTTGTTGCAGCAAGGGTGGAAGAACCTCGGGGAAGTAGCGATTGAGAGATTTCTTCTCGCGACTTTGGATCAGGATTTCCTTGTGATCGCGAAAGACCAGGACCCTGAATCCGTCCCACTTGGGTTCGAAAATCCAAGCATTCCCCGGTGGAATTTCCTCCACGCGTTTTGCGAGCATTGGCAGGATTGGAGGATTCACTGGAAGTTGCACGATCTGGTCCTAATCTGACAATCGAGGAGTCCGGCGCGATCGCAGTGAATCGAATTTTTTATCTCTATCGCGCCGCCGCAGTATTCTCTGTGATGTTCGCGGAGGTGGCGGGGATGTTCCAACCGCGCAGATGCCGGATGAGATTGCGGCTGTCGGCAGTCGAAGGAAGATCCATGGTGATCGATTGTTCTTCGTCCAGCAGCAGCGCAACATAGTTGTTGCTGAAGTAAGCAGGTAATATTTCAGACCCATCGCCGTGGAATAATCTCAACTTGGTGGAAAGTGCCTCGCGCGTTATCGTAAACGGGGCGATGCGTCCGCCGAAATCGTCGCAAAAAGTTGAGTGCGATCGGCGATAATCTCGGTCAGTCAAAGAGGCGATGCATCGAATGTATGCAGACATTTTCCATAGGGCGCGAGACGAGAGCCATTGTGTAAGCGAGAGTATTTGGCGTATAGAATTGACTCGCCGGCTGCACGCGATTTTCTTGTAGCCTCATGTTGCGGGCTAATTCAGACAATTCGCGGAGTATGCTGGATTCAAAGTCTAAAAATGATCGCTGCGCCGCAAATCAAGTGGTTTGCTGCGCCGTGAGGCGGATGAACTCATTAGCCGCGCGGCCGCGAAATTCCCCGGCTTTCTTCGCGGAACGGAATGAAGAATACGAGGTGCGAATTTGCGGCGCAGAGACATGATATGGGGGTCGCTTATGGCGACACTATTCACCTCCCTCAAGCTTCAATCGGCGAGGTTAAGCCTCGCATCTCTTTCGGAAAACGACTACTCCCCGTCGCTTACAGTCCGCGTTGGAGCGCCGATTCCGGTTCCCAAAAGCGAGGGCGACACGTGGACTCCGACCTGGGCGGATAACGGCCATCTCTACTCCCCATCGGACGATACCACCGGGTTTCACTCAGCTCCCAAGGCGAATATCGCTTTCAACCGTATTGATGGAACGGATCCGCTCCATCTCGGTGGCAGGACGATCAATCCGATGCTGCCCTACGGCAAAGAAAGCGAGAGAGGCGCAGATGGCTGCACCTGGAAATCGAGCGGGTGTGCCTGTATCGACGGCGTATTGTATTGGGTTATCGCCCGGCATCGATACGGCGATGAAAGCGGCGATCTTCATCGGCGCCAGACTGCACAGAACGCCAGCATCATCAAGAGCGCGGACTACGGGAGGACATGGACGCGATCGGCAGATCTGAACTATCACGCGCCGATGTTTCCGGGAAGACGTTTTGCGACGCCATACTTCACTCAATTCGGCCGCAATGGTGCAGCTCCGAGGAATGTTGGCGATTACGTCTATGCGATTTCCAACAATGGATTTTGGGATTGCGGCGACGATATGATCGTAGGCCGGGTGGGGCGATCCAGGATCGGTCGTCTGCGCGCGGCAGACTGGGAGTATTTCACCGGCGGGAATGGCGAGGCTGCTTCCTGGACCGGCGACATGGATCGAGCTTTACCGGTCCTTAGTGGTCTTGGAAAATTCGGCATGACGGGCGCGTCCTATCTGCGTCGATACGATCGATATTTGATGATCGGCTGGTACTATCCGGCAGGTGGAGGCAAGATGCCAGGCGCAGCCACGCACACTGTTTGGGATTTCTACGAATCGCCGCGGCCGTGGGGTCCGTGGACAAAGATAGGCTCGTACGATTCGCAACCATCTGGATATTATTCCCCTCAGGTATGTCAGAAATTTCAAACGTCCGAACACGTGTATGCGTTCACCGCAGGAAACTGGAATAGTCCGAGCGATTATCGGCTGACCCTCGTGCCTCTCAAGATTGGTGCGTAATCGGCGGGCAGGCGAAGACACAACAAAATGCCAAGGGGCGAATTCTCTTGCGAGAACTCGCCCCTAGCGCTCCGAATTTTCGAAGATCCGATTTTCGGCGACCGGATCACAACTCTATCATCCCGGAGTTGCCGTGAACCTGCAGGCGAACCCGCAATTTCTGGAACTGCCGTTCAGTCTGGTTGTAAGAACTTTCTCTTGGCTGCCATCTCCAGTTGCCTGAAGTGAGTCTCGTTTCCGATTCTCTGGCTGACTTCGATTCCGTTCTCTTCTCTGAAAGATTGCTCTTTCGTTGATATTGAGTATTGCACGGGAAATGTGGGATTCAGCGGAATTATTTCGGTGCAAATCTCGGTGAAATGGTGCAAAAAACGGCACGATTTCCCCGTCTACGATGCAACCAAAATGAAATCTGGTTATACCCACTCACCTTTGCGCATTAGCGGCTCGGCAAGGCCGGTTGCAGTGATGCCGTCGATATCCAATCTGCCCGATCCGATCATCCAGTCCACATGGATCAGGCTGTCATTCGCGCCCTTGTCCGCTAGCTGTTTGGGGGTCAACTTGTCTCCGTCGCGCAGGCAGGATGTATAGGCCTGGCCGAGCGCAATATGCGACGCGGCATTTTCGTCAAACAGCGTGTTCAGGAATAACAGTCCGCTGGCTGCGATGGGTGACGAGTGCGGTACAAGCGCCACCTCTCCCAAACGCCGCGCACCCTCGTCAGTGTCGATCAATCGCTGCAGCACTTCCTGGCCTCGACTGGCGCGTGCTTCAACGATGCGGCCCTTCTCAAATCGAACTTGGATGCCTTCAATCATCGTCCCCTGATGCGACAGTGGCTTGGTCGCAGTTACGGTGCCATCCGCGCGATCTTTATGCGGCGTGGTGAAGACTTCTTCCGTGGGCATGTTGGGGATGCAATAGAGTCCGTTGCCTGCAGTGGTCCCACCGCCAAGCCAAAGGTGATCATCGGCCAGGCCCAGGCGGAAATCTGTGCCGGGTCCGCGATACTGCAGCGCGGAGTAACGCTTCTCGTTCAATCGAGCCGCGCGTTTTTGCAGGCTGGCATCATGGTTTTTCCACGCAGCCACGGGATCGCCGGCGTTGATGCGTGTGGTGTAGAAAATTGCGTCCCACAGTTTCTCGAGCGCTACGTCCGAAGCTTCGCCGGGGAACACCGCGCCAGCCCATGCCGGAGTCGCGCTCGCGACGATGGTCCAGTTGATTTCATGCCTTGTGATCAATTCAAGCGCGGGCCGATAGGCTTGAGATACGGCGCGATTCGCTCGACCCACTTTCTCGGCGTCTTCATTGGAAAGCAAGGTCGGATTTCCTCCTGCGATGGCCAGACGTGCCGCGCCGCTTTTGAACGCCGCGCCCATGCCGTCGTAGAGCCATTTGGCCGCGTGATCAAAGCTTTCGTCGGAGGCGAAGTGGTAGCGCATCAATGCGGCTTCATCGTCGCTGTAGAGCGTCGTTACCAGGGAGGCTCCAGCGCGATAAGCCTGCTTCGTGATGCGACGCGCCAGCGGCAGCGAATCCAGCGACGCGGTCATCACCAGTTCCTGGTCTGGACGCAATCCCAGGCCGACTCGCACTGCAACTTCCGCCAATAGGTTTAGTTTTTCTTCATGGGTTCGCTGCTCCGTCAACACTGCTGTTTCACTCATGTCTGTTGATCCCTCATTCCCTTTACAAATTCTAATTCGGGTGGCGATTGGCCGCACCCAACGCGATGGGATCGTATAGCATTTCGCGCTTTCTCCTTAGGTGAGCGCCATGTATTCATGCACCAGGCGGACGACCATAGAACCCTCGCCGACGGCGGAAGCCACACGGTTCATCGCGCCGGCGCGCAGATCCCCAGCGGCAAAGACTCCCGGCACGCTTGTCTCCAGCAACAGCGGTTCGCGCAGCTCTTTCCAGATGCGCGCAAATCCATCCGCGGCCATCAGGTCTCGACCGGTCAGCACAAATCCCTTGGGATCGCGCAGCACTTCAGGCGGAAGCCAGTCGCTTCGCGGGCGAGTGCCGATGAAGATGAAGAGCGCGTCGGCCGCCTCGGACAGCGTCGATCCGTCGTCGAGCGAGGAGAGAATGACTCTCTCCATGTGCCCGCCGCCTTCAACCCGCGCGACTTCCATGCAAGCGCGTATATGGATATTTGGTGTTTTTTCAATTTGTTCGATCAGATACTGTGACATGGTGTCGTGCAAGCCGCTGCGGCGCACCACGATGTGCACCTCGGTCGCGTATTGCGAAAGGTACATGGCGCCCTGTCCCGCGGAATTCCCGCCGCCCACAACCAGCACTCGCTGATCGCGGAAAGCGGCGGCCTCAGTGGTCGCTGCGCCATAATACACTCCCGCGCCTGTATGTTCCGCCACACCCGGCGCGGAATGCTCACGATAAAACATTCCCGTGGTGGCCAGCATGGCACGGCTCACGATCTCGCGGCCATCCGCCAACATCAGGCGCTTATAACCGCCATCGATCGTGAGGCCCGTGACCTCCAGCGGCACCAGAAACTCTGCGCCCAATCGCTGCGCCTGCGACAGCGCGCGTCGTGTTAGCTCGCTTCCGCTGACCCCGGCGGGAAATCCGAGATAGTTTTCGATTCTGGAACTGCTGCCCGCCTGTCCGCCCGGAGCGTGCCGGTCGAGCAATAGCGTTCGCAATCCTTCGGACGCGCCGTAGACGGCCGCCGCAAGACCCGCGGGTCCAGCGCCGACAATGACCAGATCGTAGAGATCAAACGCAGCTGTCATCGATCGGCCCAGGCGTTCGGCAACCTGGCGCGTATCGGGGTTGCGCAGCACCGGAGTGCCGTCATCGAAGAACAATGCCGGCAGATCTTCAGAAGCAACTCCGCCGGCATCCATTAGCACACGTGCGTCCGGATCCCGAGTCACTTCCAGCCAACGATAAGGAATCAGGTTGCTGGCCAGAAAGTCTTTGATAGCATGCGATCGCGGAGACCACTGATGGCCCACCAGTCGCAGCCCCTTTGCTTCCGGCAAAGACTCGGCCTGCCAAGCATCGAGCAGATCGTCGATCACTGGGAAAAGGCGTTCTTCCGGCGGATCCCACGGCTTGGAAAGATAGTAATCAAGGTGAGCCTCGTTGATCGCCTTCACTGCAGCTTCAATGTCGGAATAGGCCGTGAGGAGAACTCTACGCGCCATCGGATACACGGAACGCGACTGCGCCAGCAACTCGCTGCCCATCATGCCCGGCATTCGCTGATCGCTGATCAAGATTGCCAGCGAATCGCCACGACTCTTTAGCTGGCGGATGGCATCCAGCGCCTCTTCTCCTGAGGTCGCACTCATGATGGTATAGCTCTCACGATAGCGGGAACGGAGGTCGCGCCGGACGGCCGCCAGCACCTGCGGATCGTCATCTACGACGAGCAGAATCGGCTTGTTCACTTAGCATCTCCGGCGCTTTCGGTTTCAGCAATCGGAAGCGATACGCGAAACTCCGTGCGGTTCGGCTGGGACTCGACTTCAATGGTGCTGTCGTTGTGGACAGCCAGTCGCCGGACAATATCGAGGCCAAGACCCATGCCCTGTCCCATTGGCTTGGTAGAGAAGAAAGGATCGAAGATGCGTTCCAGGACAGACGGCGGAATGCCCGAGCCATTGTCGATGATGCGCACCACCACACGCGCGTTTTCGCGGCTTGCCACCACTTCGACGCGGCCTCCTTGGGGCGCTGCATCGAGCGCGTTGTCAATCATATTTCCCCACATCTGGCTCAGCTCGCCGGCGAAGCCGCGCACGCGTGGCAGGCCAGGTTCCAATTCGACGGCTACCGCCACGGATTTTGTGCGGGCCTTCGACTTGAGCACAGTTACCGTATTCCCCAGGCTGGGCCCCAGGTCCACGGGTTCGGCGACTATGGCGTGATCCATATTTGTAAATCCCTTGATAGCCGTCACCAGGCCAGAAACACGCATCGCTGCATCCTGAATCTCAGAGGCCAGGGTTCGCACCGCGCATCCCGCTGCTGCCCACCGCAGCACTGCGCTGAGCGCTGGTCCCTGCACTGCTTCAGCAAGCTGGTCTAGGGCTTCGAACGTCACCGCTGTATCGGCCAGCGCGTCAGCCGTGTTGGTCTGCAGCCCATGATCTATCAGCCAATCCGCAATGGCGTCTTCGCGGCTGGCTTGTTCGACTGGCGACCTTACACCGTGCGGTTGTTGCGCCAGGCAGGAGGCGCGAATCGAACTGACCGCAGCGAGTTGATGGTCACTGAGTTTAGCGGCCCCTAGCGCCTGGGTTGCTACTTCAGCATTGTCCAGTTGCTGCTCCAGCAGTGCAGCACTGCGTTCCATTGCAGAGGCCGGATTATTCAGCTCGTGGGCCAGTCCGGCAGAGAGCTTACCGAGCGAAATCAATTTTTCGTTATGCAGATCGCTTGAGGTAAACAGTCGCGCGCGATCCACCATCAAATGCACGAGGATCGATGTGATATGGAAACATTCGCGCGTCATCGCCGGGATGCAATCGCGCGGGAGGGCCAGAATCTCGAGGGGTTCCAGAGCAATGGCATCTCCGGGTGGGCTGACCAGCCGCGAATAGGGCAGCAGTCCCGTGACCTGACCCTCTCGCCATTCCACCATCTTGGTCGGTCCGGACCCACGATCGACGAACAGGGCCACGCACCCTGAGAACACAACGTACATGCCTGCCACCGGGACACTTTTTTTCGTAAGCACTTCGCCGATTTCGAGTTTCCGAAGTGTTCCATTCGCCACCAGCCAGGCAAGTTCCTCGCGAGGCGCTGAGCCAAGGGTTTTGTGATTTGCCAATCGTTCGATGGTATCCATCGCTGTCACCCACCTGGACCTGCTCAATCCGGGGATGATTGGGCTTCGATCTAAAGTACCATTGCCGCGCAGGAAAATACGCGATCAATTTGGCTGAATCGATAAGCCAGAAGAAATCTCTGCGTTGCAGAATGAAGAGGGAATCGATCCCCATTTCAACAGCACGCCGCTTGGAGAGTCGTCGGAAGAAGCTGCGGAAATTCTCGTTAGTCATCAAGAAAGCGCAGGTTCCCGACTTGAGCCGAGAACCTGCAATTGAGGAGTATGGCGCTTACTTTACGGTTGCGTTGACGAAGCTCTCCCACTTCTGGCCGGAGGTGTTGGTGGCGATGACGGCGAAGCGATGAGTGCCGGCGGCTAGGCCAACGGAAGTGGTCAGAGTATTGCTGCCAGGAGCGCTATAGGTCTTCACCCCGTCGATCCACAACTGTGTGCTCCCGATGGTGCCGGTAACTTTAGCGGTGGCCTGCACCATTACTGGCGAGTTAACCGTGGAACCGGCGGCGGGAGAGCAAATATGAACTCCGGCCGATGTTGGCGCACTGCAGGATCCACTCATTCCGAAGGTAAAGGTAGCGCTGGACACTCCGCTCTGTATGTAACCGGTGGCACTTGCAATCGCATTTACCGTGGTGTTCGTGGCGATGGTGATTGGACCGCTATAGAGGGTCGACGACGAAGTTGGGGTCGTTCCGTTCAGCGTGTAGTGGATTTCCGCGGACGCGGTCGTGCTGGAAAGAGTCACGCTCTGGCTCGAGGAGAAGTTGCCCCCGTCCGGGGAAATCAGCGGCGCGGCCGCAGTCGGCTCTGCATTCAAAAGCCCGTAGACGGCCACTTGTTTGTTGGCGGAGACGTACACTTTGCCATTGGTCACCACCGGAATCGAAAAACGATTGGCAACACCGCCGGCATCGCGCTTGGGATCGGTGTCGCTCTCATAGATGGTGTTCGTCAGGTCGTTCGCGTCCCACGCATACAGCACGTTAGGCCCATTTGTCTTGACTTGGTCCGACCGCACCGCCCAGGCAATGCCGTCCTGCGTGCCGTTGGAAGAGATGGAAAAGGATGCGCCGGGAAATCCCGAAGTCACGCTTGACTGGGAGGATGGTTCGGTCCCCAATACGCCTTCGTCTAATTTGAACGCCTTAGCTACATCTTTCGCGGCCCAGATATACACGTTCTCGTTCCAATAGGCCGGGGTGCTCCATAAACCTCCGATCTGGCCGGGAATATCCTGCAGGGCATTCGTGTTGGATGTGCCACCTGGAGCGTAGCCGCCCAGATCGTCGCGGTTGAGCACGACGATCCGGCCCTCCTTGCCGGCCTGCACCAGAAGATGGGGATGGTCCCCCGGCTGGTCAGGCAACATCAGAACGCCGCCTGATCCTAAATCCTCGTCGGCACTGTTCAGCTTCGAGTAGTTGAAGGAGGTAAATTCATCGGTCGTGGTCAGCCCGCCGTTCGCCAGGTTGAAATCGACGACACTTTCGCCCATTCCGAGGCTACCGGTGTAAGGGAATTTCGGGTAGGTGGTGTGCGTGCCGTTGCCGGTTACGACAAACATCCGGCCGCCCGGATCGCATCCTGTCAATCGGCATGCCTGCACCCGAACTCCATATCCCGCCACCAACACCGTTCGGCGAAAGACAGACTGCCGCAGTTTGCGCCAGCGTCGTGCCGTTATAGGCGAGCAGCCATCCGTGCCACGGTCCCAGATCGCCATGCGCGGCGAAGCCGACGTAAACATAGCCGTTGTAGTAATTCAGCGCCGGCCGCTGGTTCTCCCACAATGGACTGAACGAAAGTTTTCCGCCGGAGCTGCCGTTGCCCGTACCAGTCACGGTTGCCTTGACCGCAACCGGGCTGTTCGTCCGCTCCGCGCCGGTAAGGATGTTAATCGCGTGCAGCCGGATAAAATATGCGCCTCCCTCCTCCGTGGCGCCCACCACATACATCGTGTTTGTTGCGGGATTAATCGCGGGAGTGCCGGTGATACCGATTACCGGACCGATGTCATTTTCACCTGTGGACGCCGGTGCCTGCGGCGTTGCCCCTGCTGTCGCTCCATGCGCGGCATTGAGCAGAGTGATCTGCCAGATGGGCTTTGCGTTCGCGCCGCCGTTCGAGTCGGCGTCGAAGGCATAAATCGAATCGTTTTCCGTCGCCACGAACAGGACATTATGTACCTTGCCGTCGCTCATCTTCAGGCCCGGTACGTACAAAGGCTGGGCGTATACGTTGCCGTCCACCTTCAGCCCGAACAGCTTGCCAAACGAGTTCACGTTCACGTTGGCTGGCGTCAACGCAGTCTCGTGCGTGTTCTCCCCGGCATGCGTCAGGTCATAGCGCCAGGTCGGCACCGTCACCGGTGTGGGCGTCTGGGCGAGCAGGCTTGCCGCGAGCGCGCAAAATAATGCCAACGCAAGCGATACCGAGCAAACTGAATTTCGCCAGCACCTTGATCGTGAGAACCATAGGATGAGCCCCAGAACGTGCAAAGTTGCAGTATTCAGACATGCGTTTAGACCTCACCTCGAAAAGGAACCGTTTGGCCGCCGACTATCCGCGAATCAGAGTTTCTCAACAGCGACGACCCGCAAAATACCGGGCAGTCTTCCGCGAAACGTCCTGGAGGCCCGGGCGCGCGGCCAATGTGTCTTCCCCGGGGCAGAATCCCGGGAACGGGCGCGTCGGCCACCGATTAAAGCAGCCCATATACGTCCACTTCCCCCTTGGCTGCAACGTACACCTTGCCATTCGTCACCACGGGAACGGAAAACTTGTTGGCTGGACCGGCGGCATCGCGAGTGGGATTGGTATCGCTCTCATAGATGGGGCTGGTAAGACTGGTTGCATTCCAGGCATACAGCACCGCCGCTCCATTGGTTGTGTACTGGTCCACCCGCACAGCCCATGCAATGCCGTTCTGCGTGCCGTTGGACGATACCGAAAAAGTGGCGCCCGGAAATGCCGACGCTATGGTCGATTGGCTGGACGGGACCGTGGCCATCACGCCATGGCTTAGTCGGAACATTTTCGGCACATCGTTGCCGGCCCAGATGTAGACCCTGCCATTCCAGTAGGCCGGCGTGCTATACACCCCCTGGACCTCGCCTGGGATGTCCTGCAGCGCGTTCGTATTGGAAGCGCCTCCCGGGGCATAGCCGCCCAGGTGATCGCGATCGAGCACTACAATTCGTCCGTCTTTCGCGGCCTGCACCAGAATGTGCGGGTGCGTTCCCTGTTCGGTCGGCAACATCAGGACTCCAGCCGACCCGAGGTCCAGGTCCTGCTGGTTGAGATCATGGAAGTTGAACGCGGTGAACGCATCGACCGCATTGAGGCCGCCATTGGCGAGGTTGAAGTCGACCACACTTTCACCCATTCCGGTGCTTGCCTTGAATGGGGGATAGGTGGTGTGGGTACCGTTGCCTGCGGACACAAACATCCGTCCGCCCGGAGGGCCTTGATCAATCGGCATTCCCGCGCCCGAGTTCCACACCCCGGCGCCAAACCCATTAGGCGAAAGACAGATCGCCGCGGTCTGCGCGAGACTGGTCGCGTTATAGGCAAACAGCCAGCCATGCCAAGGTCCCAGATCTCCCTGGGCGGCATAGGCGACATAGACATAGCCGTTGTAGTAGTCCAGCGCTGCGCGCTGGTTTTCCCACAGTGGACTGAACGAAAGTTGCCCGCCGGAACTGCCGTTGCCCGTGCCTGGCACGGTCGCGGTAATCGCCACCGGACTGTGCGTCTGTTCCGCGCCGGTAAGGATATTGATTGCGTGCAGCCGCGAGAAGTAAACGCCGCTCTCCGTGGTGGCGGCCACCGCATACAGCGTGTTGGTTGCGGGATTGATGGTAGGCGTGCCGGTAATACCGACCCTCGTAATCGTCGCCGAACCTGTGGCTTCCCACGACACGGTTGCGGCTCCAACTCCGGCTCCATGGGCGGGATCGAGCAGGCTGATGTGCCAGATGGGTTGGCGTTGGCGCCGCTGTTGGAGTCTGCGTCGAAGGCGTAGATGGAGTCATTCTCGGTCGCCACAAAGAGCACATTGTGTACCTTGCCGTCGCTCATCTTCAGGCCGGGTACGTACAAGGGCTGGGCGTATACGTTGCCGTCCACCTTCAGCCCGAACAGCTTGCCAAACGAGTTCATGTTCACGTTGGCCGGCGTCAACGCAGTCTCGTGCGTGTTCTCCCCGGCATGCGTCAGGTCATAGCGCCAGGTCGGCACCGTCACCGGTGTTGGCGTCTGGGCGAACATGCTTGCCGCGAGCGCGCAGGATAATGCCAACGCGAGCGATGCGAGCGCGATTTGTCGGGTCAAAGACGAATGGACACTGGGATTCTGCATACGACACACCTCAAGCTTGAGGATCAGGTGCAAGCTATCCGTGGGCCAAGGCAAAGATGAGAATTAAATGGCCCCTTCGCAGGGGCCAATGTTATCCGGTTTTTGTCATGGCGGAGAGGGTGGGATTCGAACCCACGTTACCTTGCGGTAAACACGCTTTCCAAGCGTGCGCCTTCAGCCACTCGGCCACCTCTCCAGACAAGGGCGTTGACACTTGAATCTACCACAACGGCGGTAGTGCGTGCAGCGCGGGCAGGGGCTATCCGTGTGAGTTGCGACCGAAGGGAAGGGTCGAATCTCGAGTGCGAGAGCCCACTTCAATTCTGCGTTCGGAAGCAAGGACATCCGTCACAGAAAGAGGGGAATTTGAAGTCGAATATGGCGTATCCACAACGCTATTTTTCAAGGCTAAAAATACAGAATTTGCTGAGAAATTTGCGTTCCAGCAGCGATATACTTTGGTATATGCCAAAATACTCTGTCGTCGTTCCATTCCATAACGAAGAAGAAAGTGTCACCGCCCTCTATGACACTTTGAAAGCCGTTATGGAACAGGTGGGGGACACATTTGAGTTGATCTTCGTTGACGATGGTTCGACGGATCGCACCTACCGCCTGTTGGAAGAGATTACCGCCGTCGATAGTCGAGTGATGGTTGTGAAGTTGCGCCGCAATTTCGGCCAGACCTGCGCGTTGGCCGCGGGCTTCGATCATGCTCAGGGAGATTTTATTCTGGCAATGGACGGCGATCTCCAGCATGATCCGGCAGAGGTTCCGAATTTTCTGGCCAAACTGGAAGAAGGCTACGACGTCGTCAGCGGATGGCGGAAAGAACGCATCGACAACTTCGTCATGCGCCGCATTCCCTCCCGTTGCGCCAATTGGCTGATGGCCAAACTGTCCGGCGTTGACATCCACGACTTTGGAACGACCTACAAGGCCTATCGCAGGGAAGTGATCCAGAACATTCCGCTGTATGGGGAGATGCACCGCTTCATTCCCGCGCTGGCCTCCTGGTATGGTGCTTCGATTTGCGAGATCCCCATCAAGAACATCAATCGCGAGCAGGGAAAATCGCACTACGGCATTTCGCGTACGTTCCGGGTGTTTTTTGACCTGATGACGATACGCTTCCTGCTGAGATACATGTCGCGGCCGATGCACTTCTTCGGCTCCCTGGGTGCGACCAGCATGCTGGGCGGCATGGCGCTATCGATGTGGCTGCTGATCATGAAGGTGCTGACACATCAGCACATCATGGATCAGCACGGTCCTTTATTCGTTGTAGCAGGGGTTCTGATTGTGGCCGGCATCCAGTTGCTGGCCGTCGGCCTGATTGGCGAACTGCTGGTGCGACATTTCTATCAGGGGCAGGGGCGTGCTCCCTATACTGTTGACCGAGTCATTCGCTTGAATGCATCGGGAGAAGCCAGCATCTTGCGCGGAGAGTAGTTCTCCGCGGGTGCGTCTCCCGTCATATACAGCTGAGGCGGCCCATGAAAGCCATTCAAATCACCAAGACCGGTGGACCGGAAGTGATGCGTGCGGTCGAAGTGGATCTCTCTGCGCCGGCCGCTGGACAGGTGCTGGTGGAAGTGAAAGCCATCGGCGTCAACTTCATCGACATTTATTATCGCGAGGGCATCTATCCCGCGCCGTTGCCGCTGACGCTGGGGCAGGAAGCCGCGGGAGTTGCGGTTGCTGTCGGGCCCAATGTGGAACGGTTTCGTGTGGGGGATCGCGTCGCCTGGTGTACGTCGCTGGGCGCATATGCGGAGCTCGCCGTGGTTCCGGAGGCAGCGCTGGTTGCTGTTCCCGCCAGGGTTACATTCGAGCAGGCCGCCGCCAGCTTGTTACAGGGCATGACTTCACAATACCTAAGCACCACGACATTTCCGCTGAAGTGCGGCGATACGGCGCTGGTGCATGCCGGGGCTGGCGGTGTGGGATTACTGCTGACGCAGATGGCGGTCGAAGCAGGGGCGCATGTCATCTCCACGGTATCGACACGGGAGAAGGCGGAATTGGCGCGAGCGGCCGGCGCGCATGACGTGATTCTGTACTCGCAGGAAGACTTTGAGTCTGCAGTGAAAAAAATCACCGGCGGCCGCGGTGTCGACGTTGTCTATGATTCGGTTGGCAAGGAAACTTTCGAGCGATCCTTGAAGTGTTTGCGACACCGCGGCATGCTGGTTTTGTTTGGCGCCTCAAGCGGCTCAGTGCCCCCGTTCGATTTGATTCAGCTATCGCGTGGCGGATCGCTGTTCCTGACGCGTCCCAGCCTGATGCATTACGTGGAAAGCAGGGAAGAGCTGGAGGCTCGTTCGGCCGATGTGTTTCATCGCATCGAGCGCGGCACACTCAAGCTGCGCATTCATCAGAGTTTTCCATTGGCGGAAGCGGCGAAAGCCCAGGAAGCCTTGAAATCGCGCGCGACGACGGGAAAGCTGCTGCTGGTGCCGTAGTGTTGTCGAGGGGTTTCGATTTTCCCTCCGCTACGAGCGGCGAAACATCGAGAAGAGGCCGCGCTTCTTGGGCGCGGTGAATTCTTCGTCTTCTTCAAAGGCGCGCGCGGGTTCGGGTTGCTCCGGTAATCCCTTTCCGTCAAATGCCGCCTGCGGATTTTGCACACACAGGCGTTCCGCGGTTTCGGCTCCATAATGCTTGGATAGGAATTCGAATGCCTTGCTCATCACTGGCGGCCGCGAGGTTGTATTGTGAGCATCGGTGGCGATGATGTGCACCCATCCCCAATCGAGAAGCTCGCGAGCAATGCGCTGCGGACCACGGCCAAACCCGCCGGTAAGCGATCCTCCGGTCACCTGCACCAGGCAACCCATGCGCAGCCATTCCGCCAGTTTTTCCGGATTCTGCATCAGGGTCAGGTTGCGCTCCGGATGGGTCAGGATGGGAACCATGCCAGCAACGGCCATCTCATAAAAGCTGGACGAGATATTTTGCGGAATCCCGAAATCAGGAAACTCCACCAATAAATATTTTTTGCCGTTCACGGTGTATTTGGTTGGGTGGGTCAGTGCGTCTTCAATATTGTCGTAGCTCAAGTGGAAATCGCAGCCTAGACCGAGGGTCAGACGGTCGCCAACCTTCTGTTGCAACTCCGCCAGCAGCACAGCATTTTCTTCCGGGCAAAAGACGTAGTCGCTGTTGGCGTGGGGCGTGCATGCGATATGAGTGATGCCATCGCTGATGGCAATCTCCGCCATCTCGAGTGAAGTGTCCAGATCTCGGGCGCCATCGTCGAGCCCGGGAAGCAGGTGGTGATGAATGTCGATCATAGTGTGCCGAACGCTCGTTCCTATTTCAATCCTGTCCTGCCAGTGTTGCCACCATGGACTGGAAGATACGCAGTCCATCTGCCGAGCCCAGCAAGGCTTCGCTTGACCGGTCAGGGTGCGGCATCATTCCCAGAACGTTTCGTCCTTCGTTTAGAATGCCGGCAATATTCTGGAGCGACCCGTTGGGATTGGCTTCCGCAGTAATTTCTCCCGCGACCGTCGAGTAGCGAAAGGCGATTCGACGCTGCTCTTCAAGTTGCTTCAGGGTGGCGGCGTCGCAGAAATAGTTTCCTTCCATATGGCCGATGGGGATCTTCAGGACCCGACCTTCCTGTAACAGGTTCGTGAAAGGAGAATCGATCGTTTCTGTCCGCAGATAAATCTGCTTGCAGATGTATTTCAGTCCGGAGTTGCGCATCAGCGCGCCGGGCAGCAGACCGCTCTCTGTCAGGATTTGAAATCCGTTGCAGATGCCCAGTACCAGTCCGCCGGAGGCAGCAAATTTCTTGACGGACTGCATGATGGGCGCGAAGTGGGCGATGGCACCCGTGCGAAGATAATCCCCATAGGCGAATCCGCCGGGCACGAGAATTGCATCGCAATTCTCAAGCTGTTCGCTTTCGTGCCACAGAAAGACGACCGGCTCGCCTACCACTTCAGAGACGACGTGGTAGGTGTCGTGATCGCAGTTGGATCCGGGAAAAACAAGCACGCCGAATTTCATTTACATCTAGTTTATCAGCGGATGTCGGGTTGCCATGATCAGAGAATTCCGGTGGAAGCTGCCCGGTTTTTACTTTGATGCCAATGGTGTGACATCTTCAATTCCTGCGACAGCCGTGGAACGTCTGTCGGAGTGAGGAAGCCGCAATGAACGAGCCAAAGATTCGGCGATCCAACCTCCATCCGGCCACGCTGGGTCCTCCGGCGGCGAAGGCCGGGCGAGCGCTGCTGCATTGGTTGCAAGCGACATTGATCGACGCCATCCTGGTTGGCATCCTGTGGCTGACCGGCTTATTGCTGCTGCATATTCCGCTGGCGCCGTTGTGGGCCTTGATTGCGTCACTGGCACAATTCATTCCCCAATTCGGAGGAATGCTGGCGTTGATTGGGCCGAGCCTGACGCTGCTGTTTACAGGCGGCGGCTGGGAAAAGTTTGGACTCATGCTGGGGCTTTATGCTGTCATCGTGGTCATTGACCAATTGGGACTGCAGCCTTGGATCATGAAGAAGACTACCCGGGTGCCGATCTGGGCGTCGATCTTCGGGCCGATCGTTTTGGGGATCATCATTCCTTTTTGGGGAGTGTTGCTGGCACCACCGCTGCTGGCGGTCATTTTCGCATTTCGCAAGCCACGCTCACAGAAGGCATAGACTAGCCACGCCGTTCCAACTTGCTCGTGTTGTGGAGGCGAACATGAAATTCGCGAAAATCGTTTTTTGGTGTGCAGGTGTTGCGGGTGTCGTCGCACTGACGCCGATGTATTTTTTGTTGAACTTTCTTGGTGTCAGAATTCCACCGCCGTTCGCCCACCCAGCCTTCTATTACGGATTTATCGCCGTAGTGCAGGTTTGGCACGCGGCGTTTTGCGTGATCGCCACCGACCCTGTGCGCTTCCGTCCGATGATGCTCTTTGCCGTGATGGAAAAATTCGTGTTTGTGTTTGTGGTCATTGTGCTGTGGCTGGAGGGACAGGCGATCTCCGCCTTACTGCTGGTCGCCGCTGCGGATTTCCTGCTTGGAGTTCTATTTTTAGCTGCGTTCCTGAAGACGGCGAGCGCGAAGGGGTAGTGACTTGCAGCTCTGGCCGGATAGCGGTTGTCGCTTTTGGCGGTTACACTCAGCGAATCCAGGCGTCGCCTTTGTGCGCCGCAACACTCGGTCAACCAGAATCGGGGGAAATACGAATGGCGAATGATGGTCGCACCACTACAATTTCCAGGGGGACGCCCGAATCAGCGGCCATGTTGGCAAGCGTCACGCGGGCTATGGCGATCACCGCTAATCTCAATCGTTTGACGTTCAACGATGCGGAAGAAGTGAGGGCCTTGTTCAGCGAACTGATCGGTAAGAAAGTGGACGACAGCTTTATGTTGATCCCGCCGTTCTACACAACCGGCGGTGTAGACATTAGTGTCGGGCAAAATGTTTTCATCAATCAGAACTGCACTTTTTATGACCTTGGCGGGCTTGTTATGGCCGACGATGTGATGATCGGGCCGAACGTGTGCCTCATCACGTCTGGCCATCCCATTGAACCTTCTCAGCGGCGCGACTTCATAATCGCGAGGCCCATCGTGATTGAACGAAATGTCTGGATCGCGGCTGGTGCGACGATCATCGGTGGTGTAACGGTGGGCGAGAACGCGGTCGTCGCGGCGGGTTCGGTAGTCACCAAGGACGTTCCGTCGAATACCCTTGTCGGTGGAAATCCGGCGAGAGTGATTCGTTCGATTGGCGACTGAGACAACGTCCGCAAAGGGTCGAAACTTGAACTTCAAACTGACCTACTACCCTTCAGGGAAAGGGGGGAAACGGTTCGTGCCTAGCGTGGTAAAATCAGGGTTTGTGCGGACGACTTGCGACCGCGGCAGCAACTAAATCGTCATCGAAAGCAGTTCACGAGGGTCTTCCATGTCCGGCCATTCCAAATGGGCCACTATCAAGCATAAGAAGGGCGCGACCGACGCCAAACGCGGCAAGATTTTCACGCGCCTGATCAAGGAAATTACCATGGCTGCCCGCGCCGGCGGCGGAGATCCCGACGGCAATCCGCGGCTGCGTGGCGCCATTGCCGCTGCCAAAGCGGAAAACATGCCACAGGACAATATCAAGCGTGCCATTCAGCGCGGCACCGGCGAGCTGGAAGGTGCGGCCTACGAGGAAATCACGTTCGAGGGCTATGGTCCCGGCGGCGTTGCCGTCATCGTAGAAGCGACAACCGATAATCGCAACCGTACTGTCAGCGAAATTCGACATGGATTTTCAAAGAACGGTGGCAACCTGGGTGAGTCGAATTCTGTGTCCTGGATGTTTTCGAAGAAGGGTCTGATCTCCGTTGCCAAGTCGGCAGCGGGCGAAGACAAATTGATGGACCTGGTGCTGGAAGCCGGCGGCGACGATATTCGCGATGAAGGCAATTCATGGGAAATTATCACCGAGCCGGGTGCTTTCGAAGCCGTTCTGGCAGCGGTAAAAGGCGCGAATATCGAAACGCAGATGGCGGAAGTCACGATGTTGGCCTCCACATACACCAAGCTGGAAGGCACGGCGGCGGCGCAGATGATTCGCCTGCTGGAGGCTTTGGAAGATCAGGATGATGTGCAGAATGTGTATTCCAACTTCGACATCGACGCCAAGCAGATGGAAGAAGTCGCAGGCTGAGGAAGACCTGTCCTGACAGATGTCACAGCAAATACGATTGATTCCACGGCGCTCTGCCTGGCCAATGGCTGCGGTACTTTGGAGCGCTCTTGAAGAAGCAGATGTTTGTGTTGGTTGGGTTTTTGGTTGGTTTGATGCCGGTCTCTCTTTCTCAGACAAGTTCCTCATCCATCGCTTCGAACGCAGGTCAGACTGCGTCGGCGTCGGCTGTATCCGGCGGCGATTTTGTTTCGCACGTGATGAAACGTGACCCGCGGGACCTCGGGATTTTTATCAACGGCGGCTTTGGGACATCGGGCGAGACCAGCGACCATTTTCTGAGCGCGGGAGTGCGGATCGGAAAAGTGCTGACTGATGTCGCCGGTCCCGGGATACTGCGCGGACAATTCGAGTATGCGATCGAATTGATGCCATATTGGCAGGCGTTCACCCCGAAAGAGACTTACACCCTGACCACTGTCGATCCTCCGCGCCAGGTAACCACCGGAGGAACCTACACCGGACTCAGCATGACTCCCGCGATTCTTCGCTGGAACCTGGTTCGGTGGAAGCGCGTAATGCCGTGGTTGCAGGGCGGCGGCGGGTTGATCTGGACGAACCACAAATTTCCGCCGAATGGATCCAAAGGGACCAGCGTGTGGAACTTTGAGCCGCAATTTGGCGTTGGCCTGCACTATTTTGTAAAGCCAAACCAAGCCATTACATTTGGTGCGAATGCGGTTCACATATCGAACGCCAGCCTGGGAGACTCCAATCCTGGCGTCAATGCAACAGTCCAATTCCAAATTGGCTACACCTGGTGGAAGTGACAAGGGCGTTTCGATGAATACGAAAGAATCCATCATCGAGTGTGTTCCAAACTTTTCTGAAGGAACCAATGTCGCCGCGGTGCGCGAAATTGTGCATGCCATGCAAGGTGACGGCGTCTCCTTGCTGGACTACTCGCTCGACCCGGACCACAATCGTTCCGTCGTCACGCTCGCGGGAGCTCCTGGGCCGGTGATGCAATCTGTTTTGCGCGGAGTAGGCAAATCGACTGAATTGATCGATATGACGGCGCAGCACGGTGTCCACCCTCGCATTGGAGCGGCGGATGTAGTTCCGCTGGTGCCGATACGCAATATCTCTTTGCCGGAGTGCGCTGCGCTGGCGCATCAATTAGGGCAGGAAATCTGGAAGCGTCACCATGTTCCGGTGTACTTCTATGAAGCGGCGGCGCTGCGCCCGGATCGGCGATTGCTGGAGAATATTCGCAATGGCCAGTTTGAAGGTCTGCGGAAAAAGGTGCTGCAGGACGCGGCCAGCCGGCCGGATGTCGGCGGCCCTTCGTTACATCCAACTGCAGGCGCGGTTGCCGTTGGGGCACGAGAACTCCTGATTGCCTGCAACGTGTTCCTGAGCAGCGGAAATGTCGGCATCGCGCGTTCCATTGCGCGTGACATTCGCGCAGCCAGTGGCGGTCTGGCCGGACTGAAGGCCATGGGTGTGCTGGCCAGCGGAAAGGCACAGGTGTCGATGAACATTACAGACTTTCATGCGACTCCGGTGAGCAAGGTGTATCAGGCCGTGAAAGATGCCGCGGCTCAATTGGGAGCGCAACCGGAACGAGTGGAGTTGATCGGCCTGGTCCCGGAAGCAGCCGTCGAGCCGGGCAGCGAGTGGATGGAACTGGCGACCAATTTCTCGGTCGCACGGACGCTGGAGAGTAGACTGGAAACACCCATGATTTGGCCATAAATGGATTGGATGCCGGTCTGAAGGTGACTTCGGAATGCCGTGCGCGTCGAAGATGGCAGTGCTGCTATATTAGCAGGCGGCGATGGGACCGCAGCCAATTTCTTGAGGAGATGTACATGAGTCGTTGGAGAAAAGTTCTGAGTTGCAGTGTAGGGGCCATCGCCGTAGCGACGCTGACCCTGTCGGCCTCGGCATCGCAGCTGGCGACGGAGTCCCAGGCTGCCGTGCCCAACGACGTTCAGCAGCTGATCGTCGTTGATTATCAGGCGATGGAGAACTCCGATATTGCCATGAAGTTGCGCGCCAAGGTGTTGCCTCCGGAACTGAAACGCCTGCAGGATGCGTTGCAGCAGTCGGGCATGAACGTGAACCAAAGCGTGGTCCAGCTCACCTTCGCCTCCTATCGCGTGCCAGAGGATGATACGACGCGTATTGTGGGCATCGCCTCCGGCCAGTTCCCGGTACAGCAATTCACGGAGAATTTCAAGAAGCACCACATCAAAGGCATCCGAGTGCGGAATGAGATGATTTATCCGATGGGGAATACGGGATTGAGCGTGGTGTTTTTGGATCAGACCACGATGGTCTTCGGTTCCCTGGAAGCGATTAAGGATTCACTCGACGCACGCGATGGGATCAAGCCCAGCTTTCTGACCAATAGGGCCATGCTGAACCTGATGCCCGTGCTGCAGGATGAGGCGGTGTGGAGCGTGCTCGACCAAAAAGGCACTCAGGAAATGATGAAGTCCGTGCTGGGGCAGGCTGCGCAGGTGGCCGACTATAGCACCGTCAAGAACAGCCTACTCGGGTCGCGCTACACCATGGACTTCAACCAGGGGGTTAAGTTCTCCTTGGATGTAGTGACGCCGGATACAGTTACGGCCGCGACGATGTCGTCTTTAATGGGCGCTGCGGCGATGATGGAGAAAATGAACGCCACTCCGACGGAGAAGCAGGCGATCGCGGCGACAAATATTACATCCAGCGGAAACGTGCTGCAGGTGCGCTTCACCACCTCAGATGATCAGTTCGCATCGCTGCTGAACTCGCAGTTGTTTCAATCTGTCATCCACTAACGCACAGGCGAGAACGGCGGCAACGGAATTCGGCGCTGTCGCCGTTAACGCAGATTATTCTGCCCTCCTGGCTATTCTTCGAACTCGCCCATCTGCATGGTTAGATAACGCTCATAGCCGAGTTCGCCAATCTGGTGAACCTGGGCCTCCAGCCAATCGACGTGATCTTCTTCATCTTTCAGCAGCTTGACGAATAAATCGCGGGAGCCGTTGTCCTTTTCCGCAACGGCCACCTGGATGGCGGCGTTGTATTGGGCTACGGCGGAGATCTCCAGCTTCAAATCGCTCTGCAGCATATCCTTCACCGTTTTGCCGACTGTGAGATCGAGCGGCTGCATGCTGGGTGTCGCATCCAGAAAGAGAATGCGCTCCATCAGGGACTCCGCGTGTTTCATTTCGCCGATGGACTGTTTCTTAATGTAGTCGGCGAGACGATCGTAGCCCCAGTTTTCACACATCTCTGCGTGCAGGAAGTATTGGTTGATGGCGGTGAGTTCTTCCCGCAGTGCCTTGTTCAACTCTTCGATGACTTTAGGAGAGCCTTGCATAGTGGCTGGAGTGTAACGCTGTAATTACAGTCTTGCCAATATAAGAACAAAAAATCGCCTGGACGCGCAGGAGTAGAATTCGCGATATGAACAGAATTAGTGGGAGCCCATAGTCTCGGCGGTGGTGGGATCGATTACAGTCTTAATTTCGGAGACGCGGTTCGCAGGAAATCCTCCACGCGCGGCGTGTTCCCGCACCATCTCCTCATTGGGCGCGATGTAAATGCAATAAATTTTGTTATCGGTGACGTAACTTTGGACCCACTGAATCTTCGGGCCCATATCCCGCAGAATCGAGCACGATTTTTCCGCGACACCTTGAAATTGCTCAGGCGACATGGAACCTGCGCCTGGGATTTCCCGTTCGATCAGAAATTTCGGCATACGACACCCCCCTTCAGGAGAGTGTAGAGCAAATCGGGTGATCGGGAGATTGCGTTCTGGTACTAGCCTACGCAGCACAGCGTTTCGGCGAAGCAAAGTTAGGGCGTTCAGCCTGAACCGATTTTCAAATAAATGATGGTGAGTGGTGCGCCCCGAGAGATTCGAACTCCCGGCCTTCTGGTTCGTAGCCAGACGCTCTATCCAACTGAGCTAGGGGCGCACAAGGGTGTGGGTGCTTCGGTGAAAAGCAGCAGTTTCTAAGTTATCAGGAGGCGTGTTTCGGCGCAAATTCTTGCCTGGAACGCAGGAGGTGAGGATTGGAAACCCTGTTGAGCAGTGTGTAATGGAGCATACGCGTGCGCCCCGTTGTTCCGCTCAGAGGACAGAAGCTCAGGCGGGGCTGGTGTTTCCATCGGGCGTGGGGGCTGCCGGTGATGGCGGCGGGGCGCACGCGGAAATCTGTTCGGTGACGGAGAGACCGGCGCGGCGAAGCAGTTGAAAGACGACGGCGCTGCTGAGGCGAGTGGCGTCGTATTCAACCAGAACGGTTCGGTCTGTCTGGTTGAGGCGCACGCGACGAATGCCGTAGACATCGTAGAGTTCCGCGACCGCGCGCATGGTGTCTTCCTTGGGATGCTGGCCATAGCGAAACTGGATGTCGATGTTTGTGGTCATGCCTCCATCATAAATGGCAGCGGCCTGCTGAAGCGCGGGCGAGGCGCTGCAGGGATTGAAGGGCTTCCTGAAGACGCGCGTCAGTGTTTCGCGTTGAGCGTGGCAGCCAAGGTGTCGTAGATCTCCGGATCGTTCCAATCTTGCGCGCTGACATATTTGCGAACGATGTGTCCAGAGCGGTTGATCACGTAGGCTTCTGGAATTTGCTCGGTTCCGTAGCGATGCATCACATCCTGGGAAGGGTCGCGGACCGTCGGGAAATCGACGTGGTACGCAGCCAGGAAATTACGATAGGCCTGCGGGTTGTCATCGATGCTGACACCGAGAATATTCAATTGCGGCAATCGCTGGTGCAGCGCCAGCAGAGAGGGAAACTCCTCCATACAGGGCGCACAGTAACTGGCCCAGAACGTGACCAGCACCACCTTCCCGCGATAGTGGCTGAGGCTAACGGTCTGCGCGCCGTCGTTGATGGTGAATGCCGGCGCCGTTTTGCCTAGTTCGCGCGGCAGCTGGCCGCGGTTGCATCCGGTGGCAAGCATGACGGCGCCGACCAAGAGGGAGCACAAGGCCGAACGCCCGAATTGCCTGCTTCTCGATTTCTGCCATCTCTGCATGTCACATCTATGATACGAATTTGTTGAATGGATACGAAATCGGACATGATTATTTCTCCGGAACCGGCAGAAACTGGATCGGCCGAGCTGCAGCTTTCGGTAATGATTCCGGCGCGGAATGAAGCTGGAACGATCGGGGAGTGCCTCGCCTCCTTGGTGAAGCAGAGTGAAGACGATTTTGCTCTGGGCCACGATTGGGAGCTGATTGTTGTTGACGATGCCTCCTCGGATGCGACCCACCAGATTGCGGCCGAATTTTCTGGCGTAACCGTGCTGGAAGCGCCGCCGCTGACCGAAGGTTGGACAGGCAAAACGAATGCGCTGTGGTTTGCGGCGCAGCAGGCGCGGGGAAAGTGGCTGCTGTTCACAGATGCGGATACGGTGCATGAGCCGGGCGACCTGCGGCGAGCCATCCATGAAGCCGAGCGGTATAAGGTCGCACTGCTTTCGTATTCTCCGAGGCAACTGGTGCGCGGGGTGTTGCAGCGGACGTTGACGGCGCTGATCTTTGCCGACCTGGCGCAGACCTATCCGCCGCGCCTGGTGAACCTTTCCGACTCGCGCATGGCGGGTGCAAACGGACAGTTCATTTTGATACGGCGGAATACATATATGCGGGTCGGCGGCCACAAGGCGGTGCGCGGCTCCTTGATTGAAGACATGGAGCTGGCACGGCATACGAAGCACGCGGGGGAATCGCTGCGGCTACGGTTCGCTGCCGATGCAGCCAGCACCCGGATGTACGGTTCGCTGGTTGAGACATGCGCCGGGTGGAGAAAAAATCTGGCGTTGCTGTTTCCCAATGCGCTGGGTCGTGGGATGTGGAAGCTAGTTCAGGCGGCATTGCTGTTTGGGTTGCCGCTTCTGGGGATCTATCTGCACCTCATTGTGGCGCGCACCGCAGTCATCTGGGCCGTGGGCTTGTGGTGGGCGTGGCGCGCGCGGGTCCATTACGCCAACACCGCGAAAGCGCATTTCCCGGTTGCGGATGTTCTGTTGTCTCCACTGGCGTTGCCGTTATATGCGTGGCTGCTGATGGATAGTTGGATGCAGCAACACGTGCGGCATAGGGTCACCTGGAAAGGCCGCGATTACAAAGCCTGACGCGGCGGACGGAGCAATTGGCTACCTCGCTGAAATTAATGCGTCAAGACGGCGGCTGCGTGAATCCAATATGCTAGGTTTATGGTGCTTCTGACGCGCAAGGCGGAGTTTTCCGCAGCTCACTACTACTGGAACGAAGCCTGGTCGCAACAGGAGAACGAGAAGGTCTTCGGCAAATGCGCCAATCGCAATGGGCATGGACATAACTACACGCTGGAAGTGACGGTTGCGGGCGAGATTGATCCGGTGTCGGGGTTTGTTGTCGATTTGAAAGCGCTGAAGGACGTGATCGAGCGCGAAGTGATCCAGGTGTACGATCATCGGCATTTGAATCTGGAGGTGCCGGAATTTCGCACGATGATTCCGACGACCGAAAATATTGCGATCGCAATCTGGAAGCGGCTGGAGAAGAAGATTGCGGCGCACGCCTCCAGCGCGTGCGGGTGTACGAAATGCCGGAATTGTTTGCGGATTACTGTGGAGAGTGATGAAGGCCTATTTATCTCGGCGGTATCGCATGAGCGCGTCGCATCGGCTGCACACAGAGTTGTTTTCTGCGGAGAAGAATGAAGCCGTGTATGGAAAGTGCAACAATCCGCATGGGCACGGGCATAACTATACAGTCGAAGTAATGTTGAGTGGGGAAGTGGACCCGGTGACCGGCATGGTGTGCAGCCTGGGCGATCTGGATGGATTTGTGCGGCGTGAAATTGTCGAAAGGTTTGACGAGCAGAATCTCAATATGGATAGAAGTTTTGAATCCGTTGTTCCCACGACGGAAAATTTGTGCGTAGAGATTTACGGGATCATACGCGCGGGATTTCGAAGTGCGAAGCTGGAAAAAGTTCGCGTAGAAGAGACCAGCAACAATTCTTTTGAATATGCTGGATGAACCGGCGACTGCGCGGCGAATAAACAGAATTTACGCGCAGGTGAAATGAAAGGTTGTTCGATGGCAGAGCCAGTATTGGTACAGCGATCCACAGAGAATGCGTTAGCAGAATTTTCGACGTCGGATCTTTATCGGGAATTGATTAGCCGATTTGGTGAAGATCCGACGCGGGACGGTTTGTTGCGTACGCCGGAGCGCGTCCAGCACGCGATGGAATTTCTCACCAAAGGCTACCAACAGGACGCCGGGCAGATTCTGGGCGGCGCCATGTTCGACGTGGACTACGACGAGATGGTGATCGTGAAAGATGTGGAGATGTTCTCGTTGTGTGAGCATCACATGCTGCCGTTTTTTGGACGCGTACACGTCGCCTATATTCCCAACGGAAAAGTGATCGGGCTGAGTAAAATTCCGCGGCTGGTTGATGTGTTTGCGCGAAGGCTGCAGGTGCAGGAGCGGCTGACCCGCGAGATTGCCGATGCGATCGAAGATGCGATTCAACCACAAGGAGTGGGTGTCGTGATTGAGGCCCGTCATTTGTGCATGATGATGCGTGGAGTGGAGAAGCAGCATTCCTCTACTGTGACCTCTGCCATGCTGGGGGCATTTCGCAGCAACCAGCAAACGCGCCACGAGTTCCTCTCGCTGGTGCATGGACGCGGTGAGAACGGAATCTAAGGCAGCTTTCTCGCTGCACGCTGGAGCGGAAGTTTGTCCTGTCTGGGTGCAGCTGCGCGCAGGCGGCGGTCTCTCATCCCTGTTCTGAATCCAACCTATGAATGGTCTCTTAATCGTCAACAAGCCGGCAGGGATGACGTCGCACGACGTAGTGGCGACGGTGCGCAAATTGACGGGAGAGTCCTCAGTCGGACACTTGGGCACGCTCGACCCCATGGCGACTGGAGTCTTGCCGCTTTTGCTGGGACGGTTCACTCGACTGGCACAGTTCTTCAAGCAGGACAGCAAGCGGTATACGGGCACCATTCGGTTCGGCTTCGCGACTGACACTTACGATGCCGACGGTCAAGCTGTGGGCGAGAGCGTGGGGCCGGAATTGACGCTGGAGGAAATTCGTCGGTGTAGCGGAGAAGTTCCGGGGCGTGATCGACCAGATGCCACCGCCTTTCTCCGCCAAAAAATCGCAGGGCGTTCCGGCGTATAAGCTGGCGCGCCAGGGAAAGCCGGTAGATCTGCGTCCGGTTCGAATTGAGATTCTTCAATTTGAGATTTCCGGCTACGAAGCGCCGAATGCTCCATTTGCCGTCGAAGTTTCCTCGGGAAGTTACATCCGCTCGATTGCGCATGAGATGGGTCAGTTGGCAGGGTGCGGCGCCCATCTGGGAAGCCTGTGTCGTGTACAGGCGGGCGATTTTACGCTGGAGCAAGCAGCGACGATGGAGGAAATTGCAGCTTGGCA
This sequence comes from uncultured Acidobacteriota bacterium, assembly GCA_963817855.1. Classification (GTDB taxonomy): domain Bacteria; phylum Acidobacteriota; class Terriglobia; order Terriglobales; family Acidobacteriaceae; genus JAKAAZ01. The sequence continues at coordinate 2,276,733 of CAWFQA010000001.1, forward strand.
CAAAGACGGTTCTCTGATGGAGCGACAGCCGCATCCGCGCTGCGTGTTGCCGCAGATGCCGGCGGTGACCGTGGATGAAAATACCGCCTCGCGGCTGAAGAATGGAATGCCCTGCAACTTGCCGGAATATTCCAACGCACTGTTCATTAAGATATTTACCGACCAGCGCGAACTGTTCGCGATTGGACGTCGTGTTGCCGGAACATTAACGCAGCCCATGGCGGTGCTAGGCTAGTGTACGTGTGGCTGCATGTGAACGTGCGTGGGCTTGTGCAGCATTGGCAATAGCAGCGGAAGAAAATTCTTTGCCACCTGCTTGCAACCCTGCGCCGTCGGATGAATGCCGTCGCCCTGCATGGAGCTGGGCACGCCGTAGACGCCTTTTAACATGAAGGGCAGCATCGGGACGTGATACTGCTTGGATGCTTTGACGTAGATGGCGTTGAATTTTGCGATGTAATCGCTGCCATAGTTGGGCGGCAGGGTGATTCCGCCCAAGATGACCTTGGCATGCGCATCCTGCATCGCTGAAATGATGGCGAAGAGGTTCATCTCCGTATCCCGGATGGGCAGTCCGCGCAGGCCGTCATTGCCGCCGAAGGAAACGATTACGACGGATGGATGGTACTTGAGGACTTCAGGAATGCGAAGGACACCATCTTTTGTGGTATTGCCGCTGATGCCGAGATTGATGACGCGATAGCGGTATCCGCGGGCCTCCAGGTCGCGTTGCAGATCGGCAGGATAGCTCTCATCGCGATTCACGCCATGGCCAGCGGTGAGGCTGTCGCCAAAGGCCACGATGGTGGGGAGCGACGAGTCGAAAGGCGTGGATGGCTGCTGCGGTGACGAGACTGGCGCCGAAGCGTGTGTTGATTCGGTCGAAGCGGCCGGTTGCGGCTGCGAGTTCGACCCATTGCAACCGAGAAGCCATGCGATCATCAAGACAGAAGAAACAATTATTTTCAAATCAGGTTTCATCGACAGCACACTCACCCATGCCCTCTGAAACTCACGCTATCATCGCAGTCTGTGGATTGAAAAAAACATTGCGCAGCGGATCGACATCTCTGGAAATCTTGAAGGGGATAGATCTCAGTATTCCGTCGCGTCAATTCGTCGTCATCATGGGTGCTTCCGGCAGCGGGAAAAGCACGCTGCTTGGACTCCTTGCTGGTTTGGATGCGCCCTCGGCTGGCACCGTCACAATCGATGGAGAAGAAATCAGCCATCTGAGCGAGGATGCGCTGGCCCATATCCGAGCGACCAAACTGGGATTTGTCTTTCAATCCTATCAATTGATTCCTACGCTGACAGCGATGGAAAATGTTTTACTGCCGCATGAACTGCATGCCGCGGACGACGGTAAATCTCGTGCGCAGGAACTGCTGGCAAACGTCGGACTGGCGGAACGGATGCATCATTATCCCGTGCAGCTCTCCGGAGGAGAGCAGCAGCGAGTGGCGTTGGCGCGGGCGTTCATGTTGCGGCCACCTGTAATTCTGGCGGATGAACCGACTGGCAATTTGGATTCCGCGACCGGTGCGCGTGTGATGGAGTTGTTGCTGGAATTGAATCGTCGGGAAGGAACCACGCTGGTTCTGGTCACGCACGATGCCAGCCTCGCGGCGCATGCAGAAAGAAAAATTCTGCTACGGGATGGACGGATTGAGGCGGATGAGTTGTGCCAACCCTTTATGCAGGACGTTGGAGCCGACGTATGAAGCCGTCCGCTGGAGGATTGGCCTTGGGCACCGCATGGAAAATTGCATGGCGCGACCTACACGCCTCCTGGATCAAGTTCACGTTTGTCGTGATTGCGGTAGCGCTTGGAGTGGGATCTTTGACCGGGGTGCGCAGCTTCAGCCTTGTCTTTCAGCGGACTTTGTTGGCGCAGGCTCGCACTCTGATGGCTGCAGACCTGTCGGCCAGAGATTTTCATCCATACGGCGAGGAGCAATTGGTTGCTCTGGACCGACTGAAAGCACGCGGCGTCGACCACACGCTGGTGACGGAGACGGTGTCGATGTCGTCGACCGCATCGAATGCAGATCCCGTGCTGGTGTCGTTGAAGGCGGTCGATCCGGCAAAGTATCCGTACTATGGCGCTGTTGTGCTTTCGTGTGGCAAGCCGCTGGCCGACGTGCTCCGTGAGAACACCGCGGTGGTCAGCGAAGAGTTTTTGCTGCGTGATCACTCTCATCTGGGTGACACACTGCATGTGGGTGACAAATATTTCACGATTGCAGATGTACTGCGATCGGAGCCGGACAGGATTTCCTCCTCCTTCAGCATTGGTCCGCGTGTCATGATCACTCAGTCGGTGTTGCCTACGACAGGGCTGGTTCGGCCTGGCAGTCGTGCATCGGAGCGCATGCTCTTTCGCCTATCGTCACAAGCCGCGCAGCATGGCATGGATATTTCTAGCCTTCGAAGGCAGGTGGAAAGCATTCTGCCGGAAGCGCAGGTGACGGATTATCGCGAGGCCAATCCGGCGCTGGTGCACGGTCTGGAGCGCTCGACGGCCATGCTGACGCTGGTCAGCCTGGTGACAATGGTATTGAGCGCGATTGGCGTGGCGATGGCGATGCATGCGCATTTGCAGCAGCGACTGGAAACCATCGCGATTATGAAGGCGCTGGGCGCGCGTTCTTCCCAGGTGATGCGTATTTATCTGCTGCAGACGTTATTCCTGGGGGCGGTGGGGGCATTGCTGGGAGTGGCGGCCGGCTTTGGCGTGGCGCGCGCATTTCCGATTCTTCTGGAGCGATTGGTGTCGCTACCGGTCGACGGCAATCTGGCATTCTCGCCGGTCGTAATCGGACTTTGTACGGGAGTGCTGACGACATTGCTGTTTACGTTGCCGCCACTTTTGGAGATTCGCAGTTTTCGTCCATTGCGGATTCTGCGGAGGAATGTTGAGCAGGATCAGGGAACGCATCTGGCGAATATTTTTCCGCGCGATCCGGTGCAGCTGGGTTCTATCGCGATCATCCTGATTGGGCTGGCCGCAATTGCAAGCACGCTGACGGAATCGACAATGGTGGGCGAGTGGTTTGCCGGCGGACTGCTGGGGGTGCTGGTGGTTCTACTGCTGGCGGCCTCGGGACTGCTGGCGGCAGTGCGATGGATAATGCAATGGCAACGCAGGCAATTTAGTCCCATGGTGCGCCAGGGACTGGTGAATCTGCAGCGGCCGGGGAATCAGTCGGCGGCAGTTCTGACCGCGCTGGGACTCGGCGTCATGCTGATGATGACGATTTATTTTGTCCAACACGCAATTGTGCAGGACCTGCAAATGAACAGCGGGTCGCCACGTGTGCCGAATGTGTTTCTGGTGGATGTAGGGGCGGATGAGTTGGCAGGAGTGGAGAAACTAATCGCGGCGCAACCGGCCGTGAAAGGCAGTCTAGAGACGATCCCGATCGTTGCTGCGCGCATTACGTCGCTGAACGGAGTAGCAACGGATCAGTTGCGCATCCAGCATTATCCCAAGCGGATGCTGCGATCGACCTCTCTAACCTGGGCGGACACGCTGCCCGCGGGCGAAAAAGTTGTGGATGGAAAATGGTGGAGCAAGACGAGTGACACACCCCAGGTCGCGGTGAGCGATTCGACAGCAAAAGCACTGCACCTGAAGGTAGGCTCCAGAATTGGATTTGTGACAGGAGACAAGACATTTGTCGCCCATGTAGTTGCAATTGTGCGAACGGATGGCGACCACATTTACGCGCGCAGCCGGTTCATCCTGCCGAGCCGTGTGCTGACTGGGCAAGCCGTGGTTTGGTATGGCGCATTTCATGCGGACCCGATGCGGGTCGGCGAAGTGGAGAAGAGCCTGTTTGCGGCCTATCCCACCGTGACTGTGATCAACATGGCCGACGTCCTTGAGGTAGTGCGCAAGGTGGTCGACCAGATCGCCATGATCCTGAGGTTTGTAGCGGGATTTGTCTTGCTGGCTGGGGGAATCATTCTGGCGTCGAGCGTAACTGCGACGCGATTTCAACGTGTGCGCGAGGTGGCGATTTTGAAGTCGTTAGGCGCACTCCGGTCGCAGGTAATCCAAATGCTGAGTATCGAATTCCTGATGCTGGGCGGAATTGCCGGTCTCGCCGGAGTCGCGTGTTCCCTGGCATTGTCGAGTGTGCTGCTACATCGGCTCGATGTCAGCTTTCATCCGAACTGGGCAGTTTCCGTCGGCGCAATGATCGCGGCAGCGATTCTGGCCAGCGTCACCGGATGGCTGGCATCGTATCGCATTCTGCAACAGAAACCACTCGAGGTGCTGCGCGAAGAGTAGTGTCAACCGAAACTGCGCAGACTTGCATCGCAGAGACCGAGCGATTGACCGAAAAGCGCTCGGGCAATATATTCAGTAAGGACGCTTTTTTCTGCGCGCATTGCTAGATTGCCCCTTCGTTCAACGGTAGGACAGCTGCCTCTGGAGCAGCATATTGGGGTTCGAATCCCTGAGGGGCAGCCAAACCTTTTGCGGTAACAATTTCCATCCTACGGCCGCCGAAAATCTCATTTTCACTTACCTCTGGAGACGGTGTGGGCGCAATTGCGCATCTATAAGTGTGGACGGGCGGTTGCGCGGAACACTATGTAAAAAATGAAATCGAAGGCGATCCACGTTGCAGCCACTGAAATTCCTTTCCTTCCATCGATACATCATGGCGACCACTAGCCCAACAACTCCATCACGAGCCAAGCCGCCGTCGGCCGCATACCCGACGATGAAACGCATCGCCACGGTATTTGTGCTAATCGTGATGGTGGCCGATATCATTCTGAGTGTCGTGTTCTATCGCCACCCTGTGTGGATAATCAACGAGGCCCTGGATGCACGCCTGCGGCTTGCGGGATTTCGCAGCGAATATGTTCGTGTCGGAACCTATCGTGTGCATTATTTTGTCGGCGGTGAGGGAACACCGCTTTTGCTGATTCATGGCCTGGGGGCTCGCAGTGAGGATTGGACGCCGGAGATGCCCGCGTATGCGAAGAATGGTTTTCGGGTCTACGCGATTGATCTGCTGGGATGCGGACGGACAGACCGGCCTGACATTGCGTACACGCTCGGAGAGCAGGTCGAGCTGATCCGGGGATTTTTGACCTCCGTGCAGCTGGAGAAAACGGACGTGGTGGGCTGGTCACTGGGCGGGTGGGTAGCTCTGGAGTTTGCGCTGCGGCACCCTGAGCGTGTGAACCGGTTGGTGGCGATGGACAGTGCCGGACTGAAGTTCAAGACCGACCTTTCGCCGGAGATTCTGGAACCGAACACTGTGCCGCAACTGGAGCAATTGGAAGCGGTGCTGATGGCTCACCATTATTACATTCCTGGATTTGTGCAGCGCGATTTGCTTCGCACCATGAAAAGCAACCGCACCGTGGTCCACCGAACTCTGGAATCGCTGTTACGCGAAGAAGGGGATTTCTCCACGCGACTCAGCCAACTGCAGATGCCGGTGTTGCTGGTCTGGGGGCAACAGGATGAGCTGATTCCGCCTGGTGCCGGGATGCAAATGCACGGGGCCATTCCGCAATCTGTGCTGGAGTTGTATGCCGGGTGTGGGCATATGGGACCGGCCATCTGCGCTGATCGCATGGTGCCGCGAGTGGTTGATTTTCTTCGGAGCCAGCCCCCGATGGCCCGCGGGGAATTTAACTATTAGCCAACAGCAACGCTGCTATTTGGATTTGCCGGTCCATTGATACGCGGTGTCTTGGGGCAGGCCAATGTGCGCCAGCACGCGGCAAACAAATTGCCGGGCCATCTCCAACGTGTCGACAGGATGGTTGTAGAAGACAGGAATGGCGGGGAAGATGGTTGCGCCCGCATCCGCAGCCTGCTGCATATTGCGCAGATGGATTTTATTGAATGGAGTTTCGCGGACGCAAAGGGTCAGGGATCGGCGTTCCTTCAGGCAGACATCCGCGGCGCGCGCGATCAGTTTCTCCGCAAGTCCGTTCGCGATGGCCGCGAGTGTTCCCATGCTGCACGGAAGAACGATCATCCCATCGCAGGGGTAGCTGCCGCTGGCAATCGGTGCCCCGATGTCGTCGGGCGCGTGCTGGATGATCTTCACGCTGGGTGTCCTGAGAAATTTTGCGATCAGGTCATTTCGGCCGCTCATTTCCAGCTCCTCGGCAACGACTCGAAGAGAACTTTCTGAGGCGATGAAGTGAACGCGTTCCACGCGCGCATCGTTTTCCAGCAGCAGGAGCAGTTCTCGAGTCAGCATGGCACCGCTGGCGCCGGTCATCGCGACAGTCAGGATTTTTCCGGAGGACATCGAGCGACCTGCTCTCTTACGCTTCCTGATTCAATACGCGATCGAAAATTGTATCCACATTGGTCAGCTGACGCTTCATGTCGAAAGCGTGGGCCAGTTTTTCTGAAGACAGCAGTTTTGCCACCGCGAGATCGTTGCCAACCTCGTCACGAAAATTTAAGTCCTGCTGCCAGGCGCGCATGGCGTGGGACTGGACCAACTTATACGCGTCTTCGCGGGACATGCCGGCTTCGGCGAGTTCAAGCAGTAACTGACCAGAAAAAATGAGGCCGCCGGTCAGCTCCAGATTGCGCAGCATGCGCTGCGGATGCACGACCAGCTTGTCGATCAGGTTGGTGGTTTTCTCCAGCAAGTAATCGGTCAAAATGGTGGAGTCTGGGAGGATGACGCGCTCAACCGAGGAGTGAGAAATATCGCGCTCATGCCAGAGGGCGACATTTTCCAGCGCCGCCTGTTGATTGGCGCGGACCACACGGGCGAGACCGCTGATCTGCTCGCTGGTAATGGGGTTGCGCTTGTGCGGCATGGCGGAAGAGCCCTTTTGCTTCTCGGAAAAATATTCTTCCGCTTCGCGAACTTCGGTACGCTGCAGATGGCGAATTTCGACGGCGATCTTGTCGAGCGTGGCGGTAATCAACGCCAGCGTACCAATATAAAACGCGTGGCGATCGCGCTGCAATACCTGAGTGGCGACTGGGGCGGGTGTAAGCCCAAGGCGGTCGCAGATGCGAGCTTCATGTTCCGGCTTCAGATGGCCGAAGGTGCCGACGGCGCCAGAAAGTTTGCCGACGCGCATGTCTTCCGCGGCCATGTCGAAGCGGCGAAGATTTCGCCGCATCTCCGCATACCAGTTCAGCAGCTTCAATCCGAATGTCGTGGGCTCAGCATGCACGCCATGGGTGCGGCCGACTGTGGGCGTGTGCTGAAACTCGATGGCGCGGCGTTTCATCACATCGAGAAAGCGCAGAAGGTCCGCTCGAAGAATGGCAGAGGCGGCTTTCACCTGCAGGGCCTGGGCTGTATCGACGACATCGTTCGAGGTGAGGCCGTAGTGCAGCCAGCGCGCTTCGGGGCCAATCTTTTCCGCGACCGCGGTGGTGAAGGCAATCACGTCGTGACGAACTTCCGCCTCAATCTGCTGAATGCGGGCAACGTCGATGCTGCCGCGCTCGCGAATGGCGCGCGCTGCCTCGGCGGGAACGATGCCGAATTCGGCAAGGGTTTCGGAGGCAGCGGCTTCGACCTCCAGCCACATGCGGTACTTGCTTTCTTCCGTCCAGATGTTGCCCATGGCGGGGCGCGTATAGCGTTCAATCACGAGCGTGATCCTTGGCGCGTGGCAGCTTGCTTCGCGGGAGCGCTAGAGTCTGGTTGTGCAACACCAAGCAGCACCGACATTTCCTCGTAGAGGAATCCGCAGCTGGGTTGATAGGGCTGCACCCATTTGCCGTCGATGACGAACTGCGGGATAGCGCGTTTGCCGGTGTGCGCGATGACTTCCTGCGCCGCGCCCGGCGTGGTCTCGATATCGATTTCGGTATGAGGAATGTTGTAGCGCTGGAGAAAGCGTTTGGCTTCGCGGCAGTCCGCGCACCAGGACGCCGAGTACACGATCAAGGTCATATTTCCATGATAAATGGGACGCTGAAATTAGGGGTAAGGGGTAGTCTTGTCGATCAGGTCGAAACTGTTTGTACAGAAAATTCGCCTCTACGGCCGCGGGTGCGCGGGGGCAGAGGATGGTGGAAACAAGAATGCGATGTCGGCCGGAAGATGGCACACGCGCACGGCCGAGTTTTGATAGGGGCAGGCGAACTGTGTCGGCACGCTGGCCGGCAACACGATCCAGTTGACGCCGTAAGGGGCCAGGTTCTGGACGCGCTGCAGATCGTTCCAGCGCGAAAAACTCTTCGTCTGGGTCACTTGATTCCACCATTGCTGTGCGAGTGCAGGGTCGATCGCGGCGATGCCTCCGTCCTTACTCCAATCGGGCAAAACGCTGCGTTCTGTCATGGCGCGAAAGCCAAGCGTATCTTCCTGAGGCATCTGCTGGTAGTAAGGGTCGAGGGCGAAGAAAGAATCTTGCGGCGTGTTATGGCGAATCCATAGAAACGCCTGGGCCCAGGGATTCGGACTGTCGACCCACGGCCATTCAACATGCTTCAGCGCCGGGTAGATCGACAGCTGCACCGCGAACATAAGGGCGGCGACAGCGGTGAAGCCACTGGCCCAAGACCACCAGCGACGGCAAAAAACATACTGGCCGAGCAGGCTGCCCAGCAGCAGGAAAAACAAAATATAGATGATCTGAAAACTGCGCAGCACCTGCAGCCGCGCCAGCAGGAAGGAGTTGTCGGTGCGCGTGTAGCAGACGGCAAACAGAATGGCCAATGCGCCGACATAAAGCGAGACGGCGGCAATCAGACCATAGTTGGAGCGGATGCGAAAACGGCTGCGCGAGAGATAGACGACGGCGGCGACCAGCGGAGGGAAGAGGCCGAAAATTTCAAACCATTCCCACTTGTTGAGGAAAAAGTAATCCCGGCTGACGGTAGCGACACGGTAGGCCGGCGAGGCACCCAACAGAGCTCCAGCGTGGGATGCAACGAAGCCAAGCAGCATCACTCCGGCTGCGGAGGCGCCGACCGTTCTCCAGCGCCGAGCGCGGATCAAAGCCAGGGCGATGACATAGCCGACCGCGTAGGCGGCCATCAGCGGATGGAGGATAAACGCTGCGAACAGGCAAATGGTCGTGGCCAACATGCGCCGTTCCAAAGAATAGGCAATGGCCAATAGGGTCAGCGGTGTAGAAAAGGAGCGGGCAGTCAAGTAGGGATCGAGGATAAATATCGCCGTGCCCGCCACGGGCAGCGTCAAGGTTGCCGTAATCAGCAACATGGCTCCCGCGCGGCCGCGAGACGAAGAGAAGAGTAAACGGCTCAGGCGCCAACATACAAAAATCATCATCCAGAGTGACGCCACATAACTGACGAAAAGCGCGTAGCGAAGCGGGATGTGAAGTCCGCGGACCAGCCAGCCGAGAGCGAGCGAAAACAGCGAATGTTTCAGGTGCGGCAGAACGTATTCCGCATGCAAGGGAAACAGCGAGGGATGAATTACCTTTTCAATCCCCGCGAGGTAGATGGCTGCGTCGTCGACAAAGGGATGATAGCCCTGGACCAAAAGAGCCAGGAGTGTAAGGCCTGAAATAAAGACGGCAGGGCGCTGCAGAAAACTCCACGGGCTGGGCTGCGAAGCCGAATCTGGATGCGAGCGAGAGACGAGAGGCGAAGCGGGCGCCTCAGCGTCGACAACTAGGAGTGGCAAATACGCCTCCTGAAGGAGTTACTGGATAGACGGCACATGGACTGATTGGGAAGCGGTAGGCGTGCCCGTGGGTTGGGACGCAATATGTTTACGCTTCGCTCCCCAAAGCTCCAAGTGGATCGATAATTTGTTTGCAAGACTATCGGAAACTGCCACAGGGTGTCCATTTGCACCTGAAAACCATACTTTCCTAGTTGGATGCGTGCCAGTGGACAACGTGCATGAATTCCAAATGTGACATGAAACTCCACACAAAAACGGATGCTAGCGGAAGAGCCCAAAACGGCTTCTGTGAGTGAATCCGGCGCTAGTGGACCGCATTGGAAGCTGCACTGGACCGCATCGCGACGGTCTTCTGCGCTGTAGTCTTAAGAGTTTCAGCCTGTGGGATCAATGTGATTGCCTTATTGATCATCGGATCCCAGGCAGCGCGAACCTTCAGGCCCTCCTGCTGGCCAAAGACGGAGGTGAAGAGCTCGCTCTTGATGCTCATGCCGATCCAGTCTCGGGCACCACTGATGTCCTCGGCAGTCCACGGAATGTGTTTGCTGGTGAGATACGCTTCAAAATCGTGGATCACATTATCGTCGACTTTGAAGTCTTTGCCGACAGTATGGTTGACCAGGTAGTGATTGGCAAAGTCGAAAAATACGAATTGCTCCATCAAAACATCCTGGAAATTGTTGGATTTCGGAGTGTTGATGTTTACGTCGGGGGTGATACCGCCGCCACCGTAAACGGCGCGGCCAGAGTCAGTCAGCTTGACCTCGCGATTGGCATCGCTTTGCGGGCGATCCGCGGGGTTGTAAAAGTAGTCGTACATGGAGACGCCGGTGTAGTTACGCTGAATCAGGCGACCGCTGGGCGTGTAGTAGTGATAGGTGGTCAGCGCCAGCGCGGTGTTGTCCGACAGGGGATACACGGTCTGCACCAGGCCTTTGCCGAAGGTGGTTTCGCCGGCGATCAGCGCGCGGTCGTGGTCCTGCAGTGCACCGCTGACAATTTCCGCCGCGGAGGCGGTGCCGCGATTCACCAGCACGACGATCGGATACGTCCGAGTCTGCTCTCCGCGTGTAGCGCGGTACGTGATTGGCGGGAAGGCACGGCCGCGTTGCGACACGATGACCTGTCCCTTCTGAAGAAAATCTCCTGAGACGGAAACGGCTTCGCTGAGCAGGCCGCCGGGATTGCCTCGCAGATCGACAACCAAACCGTGGATGGGACCCATCTTTTGCAGCGCATCCAGCACTTCATGGCCGGTTTCTTCTTCGGCGAAATCCTTGATGTGCATGTAGCCGATGCCAGGCTGAATTTCATAGGCCAGGTCAACGCTGGCACGAGGAATTTCCGCTCGAATTAAATGAAACACCATGGGCTCAGGTTTGCCTTCGCGCCCGATTGTGACGTCGACGGGCGTGCCCTTTGGACCCTTCAGCATGTTGGCCACGTCCAGCGTCGTCGCTTTCTTGACTGCTTTGCCGTCCGGCCCAGTGCCGTTGATTGGTTTGCCATTGACAGCCAGGATTACATCGCCGGGACGAATTCCAGCCTTGTACGAGGGTGTGCCTTCAAACGGGTTGACGACGACAATCTTGTCGTTTTGCTGCATGATTTCCATGCCGATGCCATAGTATTTGCCGCTCTCTTCTTCCCGCATTGCGGCAAAGGCCTTGGGGTCGTAAAAGTTCGAGTGAGGATCAAGGACGTGCAGCATGTCGGGGATTGCGCCATCGTAGATCGCGGTGTTGACCCGGTCCTTGGTCATCGGCTCGGCATAGTTTTGTTCGACGATGCTATAGATGTTGGTGAATTGCTTCAGACTGTCCCGCAGGGTGGATTGGTCGCTCGACGTCTGGGCTCCAACATTTCGATCGAGAAAAGCGCCTGCGGCTCCGCAGACGACCAGAAACACAACGACGAACAATAGCGAACGGCGAGTACGGGAGGTCATGTACCGTGAATTCCTTTTGCACCGTGGATGGAAAACACGACGCGGTTGGATAGCAAGGAAAACTGCATAAAACTACTGCTTAGTGTAACATTCGAGCGCCCACAGATAAGATGCGGCGGGGCACTGCGTTCAAGCATGGGAAACAGAGAATTTGGATGGGTTGGGAAAGCTGCCTCAGATACGGTTAGAATGAAAGCAACGGAATCGACCTGCATCGAGTTGCTGTATCCGCACCGGCATCGATCTTCAATGGGAAGCCATCGGATTCGAGATCGTCATGGCGACCGGCAGGCATGGATGGTACCAACCAACAAATGATGTTACGAGCAGTTGTGCGCGTTGTTCTTCCTGTGGCCGTTGCCACCAGCCTGTGTATCCAAGGCATGGCACAAACAGCCCCAGACGCCCCCGCCCCGGTGCAGAGCGCTCCGACGATTAGCGCCAGCACGAATCTCAATACAGATTCCAATACCCTGGCGAGCCTGTACGGCATGCCGGTAGAGCAGATTATTGCGCGCGTGAATGATCAAGTGATCACCAATTCCGACGTCACCCGGGCGCAGACGCAGCTGGACCAGGAAGCGCGACAGAATAACTGGACCCTGGAGCAGGTGAAGGAGGGGCAGGCGAACCTGCTGCGAGACCTAGTCGATCAGCAGCTCTTGATTTCAAAGGGGAAACAGCTTGGCATTACCGGCGACACCGAGCTGATCAAGCGGCTGGACGAAATTCGCAAAGAAAACCATCTTGATTCTCTTGAAGACTTGCAGAAGGCCGTCGAACAGCAGGGGATTTCCTACGAGGATTTTAAGGCCAACATCCGCAACAGCATCATTACGCAGCAGGTTGTGCGTAATGAGGTTGGCAGCAAGATGCAGATATCCGAGCCCGAAATACGCGCCTACTACAACGATCACAAGGCCGATTTCACCCATGAAGAATCTGTACACCTGAACGAGATTCTGATTCCGACCGGCGAGAACGCCACCAGTGCGGAGCTGGCGAAAGCTGATGCCGAAGCCAAGGACCTGGAAGCCAAGTTGAAGGCAGGCGCAAGCTTTACGGAACTGGCCAAGAAAAATTCCAAAGGACCGACAGCAGCACAGGGCGGCGACCTGGGCGATTTTCGTCGGGGCGCGCTTGCCAAGGTGCTGGAGGACCAGACTTTCGATCTGCCGGTCGGTGGCCACACGACGCCGATTCGGACTCGCCAGGGGTACATTATTTTGCAGGTCACGGAGCACATTCCTGGCGGGACGCAGCCGATGCAAAAGGTAGAGCCGCAAATTGAGCAGGCGATTTACATGCAAAAGATAGGTTCTGCCGTGCGGGCCTATCTGACACGTTTGCGCGATGAGGCTTATATTGATATCCGGCCGGGATATACCGACTCCAGCGCTAGCCCGAACGAGACCAAGCCGACATTCGCGGCATATACTCCGCCGCAACCCAAGAAGAAGAAAAAACAGAAAGCCCGTTATGACGTTCAGACGGGCCGATATGGCCACCCGAGCACCAAGGCGCCAGTGGAGGTGGCCTCTGCAAAGTCATCTGCGACCGCACCCACCACGGCTGCCAGCGCTTCCTCTGAGGGGAAAAAGACCCCCTCCGAGAAGCAGGCTAAGCCCAAGCGCGAGAAATTCCGTTTTGGTCACGCACCTGCGGCTCCCATATCGTCGTTGCAGGTAGCGACATCCGCGAATGCGCCTGCGCCACCGTCCCCGGAGACGCCGACGAGCACGGCCGACGCTGCGCCCGCCGCCGATGTTCAGCCGCTGGGTCCGGATCTTGAGCATGCTCCACTGATCACGCAGCCGAAGGTAGGAAAGACAAGATTCAGCGATGAGGCGCGCAATAAGTCGGAGACGGGAGCGCGGAACCACGATAAGAAGGCTGCAAAGAAAAAGAAGGTGAAGCACGACAATGCCAAGGCAGTTCCGTTGTCGACGACAGAGACGGCTACACGCCAGGTGGAGTCCGCTCCGCTGGGCTTAAACGGCGCAACGGCGGCCAAGCAGAAAAAGAAGAAAGCAGAACCGGTCAACAACGGACATAAAACGCGGCTCAGCGACGAGAAAAAGACCGAATCGAAGAAGAGCAAAGAGCAGACTCCTTCCACGCCCGCGGCGGTTTCTTCCTCCAGCGAGCAGCCGTAATGTGGACGGCAGAGATTACGATAGGCTCCGCGGATTGTTTCACTGTGTCTCGTGAAGTAAGTGAGCGAAGGATCGATGGCGCCCATCCGGAATTTGGGCTGGGCGTTTTCTCAAAGCGAACAGCGGCCCGAAGTTGGGCTGTTCTGGAGCCCAGATAGGAAATCCGCTCGCGCCGGATTCCGGAAGAGGAGAGCATGAAAGATTTCTTCCTAGCCGACGCCGCCAAGCATCGCGGTAGCAATATTCGCTCTCACTTTTTAGTTGCGCAAAAGCAGCTGCGTGATCGAAACGATGGCAACGCAAAATATCTTTCGCTAACGTTGTGCGATCGCTCGGGCCGCATTGACGGCCGTTTGTGGGACAATGCAGAAACCTGGGCCTCCAAGTTCGAGCAGAACGACTTTGTCGATGTACGCGCCTGCGTGGATGAGTTCAACGGGAAACTTCAACTGAAGGTGCTGGAGATCACGCGCGTCGATCCGACAAGAATCGACCTGGGTGATTTTCAACGCAGTACCACGCGGGATATTGAAGCGCTGTGGGCAGAGTTGCGCGACACTGTCGCCAGCTTTAAGGATTCGGATCTGAAACGGCTGGTTTTCGCATTTCTGGATGATCCGGAAATTGCACGGCGATATAAAGCAGCCCCTGCGGCGAAGTTTATGCACCACGCCTGGATTGGCGGGCTGCTGGAACATGTCGTCGATCTGATTCGCTTTTGTGAACTGGCAGCCACCCATTTTCCTTTCATTCATCGCGACCTGTTGCTGACCGGAGCCGTGCTGCACGATATTGGAAAGATTTATGAACTCAGCTGGGAACGCGGCTTTGAGTACACGCTTGAGGGCCAGCTGATCGGGCACATCTCGATTGCGACCCGGTTGCTGGATGAAAAAGTGAAAAGCCTGCCTGGATTTTCCAAGACGGTGCACACACTGGTGGAACATCTGATTTTGAGTCATCACGGATCGCTGGAGTTCGGTTCGCCGAAGCTGCCCATGATTCCGGAAGCAGTGCTGCTGCATTATCTGGATGATGCTGAGGCAAAGATGCTAGCAATCCAGGAAGTCTGCCAGCCGGCCTTGGAAGGGGCTGCTGCACCGGTGTATATCGATCGCGTGCGCGCGCTTGAACGCCCCCTGGTGAACACGCGCGCATTTCTCGCGCAGGCAGAGGCAAAGGAATTGCCGCGATGAACTATCTGCTGAAGACGGAACCGGGCACCTACTCGATCAGCGATCTAAAGCGAGAGGGCGAGACGGTGTGGGATGGAGTCACCAATCCGGCAGCGGTAAAAAATCTACGAGAGATGCAACCCAACGACCGGCTGATTATCTATCACACGGGTGACGAGCGAGCAGCGGTCGGGACGGCGACAGTTGTCAGCGTTAACGCGACAGATCCAAAGGTTCCACTAGTGCGCATTCAGTTTGGCAAAATGGTTTTGCCGAAGACACTGGATGCCGTTAAGGAGGAGCCGTTGTTTCATGACTCACCTTTGATGCGGCAGGGAAGATTGTCAGTGGTGCCGTTGACCGATGAGCAATTTCGATGGTTGACGAGGGCATGATCATGTGCGGGCGTAGACCATACGCATCAGTCGGATAAAACTTAAAGTTAAAGGTACACTGCATGTTTCGGTTTGCCACCTCAGGGGAATCTCACGGGGAATGTTTAATTGCCATGGTTTCTGGCATGCCCGCAGGCGTGCCCATTGATCAAGCCAAAATGAACCACGAATTGTGGCGGCGGCAGCAAGGGTATGGCCGCGGCGGCCGCATGAAGATTGAACGCGATCAAGGACAAATTCTTTCCGGCGTTCGACATGCCAAAACGATTGGCTCGCCGATTTCTATCCGCATTGAGAACAGCGACTGGAAAAACTGGACAGAGATCTTGCCGGTAGCTGCTGGAGATCCTGCGAAACACAAGGCCGTCGCTTCTCCGCGACCCGGACACGCTGATCTGGCAGGGGCGCTGAAATACGATTTTCCCGATGCGCGGTACGTGCTGGAGCGGGCATCGGCGCGAGAATCCACGGCGCGCGTGGCTGCGGGGGCGATCGCCAAGCAATTGCTGGAAGCCCTCGGAATCGCCGTTGCGAGCCATGTGATTCGAGTCGGTGAAGCGGAGCTCGACCGGCACGCGAACTGGCCGGAGATTCTGGCGTTGCAGTCGCGCGAAGAAGTCTTGCTCGGCTGCGTAGACGAAGCTTCCGAGCAGCGCATGAAGGCGGAGGTCGACAAGGCGCTGCGTACCGGCGACTCCGTCGGGGGGGTGTTTGAAGTGGTGGCCCATGGTGTTCCGCCTGGCCTGGGAACCTACGCCAATTGGGATGAGCGCCTGGATGGAATGCTGGCGGCGGCGGTGATGTCACTCCAGGCAGTGAAGGCGGTTGAGATTGGACGCGGAGTCACGGCGGCGGGTGCGTTCGGTTCCGCAGTGCATGATGCGATCCATTACGCGGCAGAAAACCAAGCAGACCGGCACACGCGATTCACGCGCGACCAAAACAATGCAGGTGGAATTGAAGGCGGCATTTCGAACGGCGAAGATGTGATCGTGCGGGGATATTTGAAGCCGATATCTACGCTGCGGCGGCCATTGGGGTCCGTGAGTTTTGAGACCCGCGAAGAAACCAGAGCGGCCTACGAGCGTTCGGATGTCTGCGTGGTTCCGGCAGCCGGTGTTGCCGCAGAGGCGATGGTGGCGCTGACGCTGGCGAAACTAGCAATCGAGAAGTTCGGCGGCGACTCACTACGCGAAATGGTGAGAAACTATCAAGGGTACTGCGATCAGATCCGCAAATATTGATCTGCCAGAAATTAGAAAGACAAGACTCTCTAGATGATTTATCCGATTGTGAAATTCCCCGACCCTATTCTGCAGCAACCTGCGGAACGGGTCACAGTGTTCGACGAAGAATTGCGCAAGCTGGTCGACGACATGTTTACGTCGATGTACGACGCGCAGGGGATTGGACTGGCCGCGCCGCAGATTGGTATTTCGAAGCGACTGACCGTGATTGATCTGAGCTTTCAGAAAAAGCCGGAAGACAAGATTGTCCTGATCAATCCCGAGGTAATAGAGATTAAAGGCAAGCAGGTGGAGGAAGAAGGCTGCCTGAGCCTGCCGGAGATCCGCGATCGCGTGGTGCGAGCAGCAGAAGTGAAAGTGCGTGCCCAGGATGCGGGAGGCAAGCCGATTGAAGTGGAAGGCACGGAGTTGCTGGCGCGCGCCATCCAACATGAGATTGATCACCTGGATGGAATCCTTTTTATCTTTCGCCTGAGCCGGCTGAAGCGCGATCTGCAGCTGCGTAAAATTCGCAAGCTGCAGCGTGCAGGCGAGTGGTAGAGCAGGGCCGTCTGCCGTCATCTCTTTCCCAAGCTTCGTAGGAGCCGTGATCCAATCCATGCGCCTGGTCTTTTGTGGGACACCGCAATTCGCTGTTCCTACCCTGAATGCTGTATTGCGGGCAGGCCATCGCGTAGAACTGGTGTTGTCACAACCGGACCGCGCCAGCGGCCGCGGCATGCAAGTTCAAATTTCCCCGGTGAAGCGCTATGCGGAGCAGCACGGTCTGACGCTCGCGCAACCCGAAAAAATTCGCAACAATCCTGAATTGCAGGAACGGCTGTGTGCCTTGTCTCCGGATGCGATTGTCATTGTGGCGTATGGTCGCCTGATCCCACCGTGGATGTTGGCGTTGCCAAAGCACGGCAATTTGAATATTCATGCGTCGCTGCTGCCAAAGTATCGCGGAGCCGCGCCCATCCAATGGGCCATTGCGAACGGAGAGACGGAAACGGGTGTGACCACGATGCGCATCGATGAAGGTCTGGACACCGGCGATATTTTGTTGCAAGAGCGGGTGCTGATTTTGCCGAAGCAAACTGCGGTGGAACTTTCCCCGGATATGGCCGAAGTCGGCGCAGAGCTGATGGTGCGCACTTTGACCGGACTGGAGCAAGGGACACTGAAGGCGACGCAACAGGATCATAGCCGCGCGACTCTGGCTCCAATTCTTCAGCGGGAAGATGGTCGCATCGATTGGAGTCGGACGGCACGGCAGACCTTCGACCGCTGGCGTGGGTTTCAACCCTGGCCGGGAGCGTTCACAAGTTTTCGGAGAAAGAAATTGATTCTTCATGCGATGAAGGTGGTCGCTGATGCGCCGGTGCCTGGCGTCACTCCTGGAACGCTGGTGCGGAAGGTAGGAAATCGATTGCTGGCCGCCTGCGGGGAGAGAACCTGGCTCGACCTGCTGGAATTGCAGATGGAAGGGAAACGGCGCATGCCTGTGGAGGCGTTCCTGAATGGACTTTCGCTTGCGGATGGCGAGCAGCTGGATCTGCGATGACTGCGGCTCTGATCGCGCCGGCGCGGCGCGCAGCGTTCGACATTCTTCGAAAAGTAGGACGAGGCCGCGGCAACAGCGATACGCTGCTACATTCGCTGCAAGTAAATCAGCTGTCGGCGCAGGATCGCAATCTCTGCACGACCCTGGTGCTGGGCACGCTGCGCTGGCAACTTATTCTTGATGCTGAGTGTCGGAAATTTCTGGCACGACCGGATCTGACGTTGCCGGACGATGCTCTCTTGTCGCTTCGCGTGGGTGCCTATCAACTCTTGTTTCTTGATCGCATTCCAACCCATGCTGCGCTCTTCGAGTCTGTCGAGTGGTGCAAGCATTCAGAAGGTGCGCGGCAGTCCGGGCTGGTGAATGCGGTCTTGCGTAAAGTGGCCGCTTTGCCGAAGACACGTGCCTTCGACGCGGAGCTAGCCTACCCACAATGGATGGTGGCGCGATGGGGGAAATTCTATGGCGCGGAGGCATGCCGGAGGATTTGTGAGCAGGGTCAGATGGAGCCCGAGACTGCACTCCGGCTGCTGAATGGCGATGCTGATGAGGCCATGCGTTTGCAAGGTGCGGTGCTGCAGCCGGGCGCTTTCTTAGCCAAAGCGCGAAGAACCGTTGCGGCGGAAGCGACGGCGGTAAAGGAGTCGTTGGGAGCCACTGCGCACGCACAATTGCAGGATGAGGGATCGCAGCTGGTCGCGGAGCTCCTGGGGCGAGGATCGCGAATTCTCGATACGTGCGCGGCGCCCGGAGGTAAGACGGCAGTGTTGCTGCAGAATAATCCTCATGCGGAATTGCTGGCGTGCGATTTGCATCCCGCGCGTCTAGCGACCATGCGCAAGCGTCTCAGCGCGACCATGAATCTGGACCTGGTAGAGTTGCGCGTAGTGGATGCCGCGAAGCTGACCGGCGTGGGTCCATTCGACAAGATTTTGTGTGACGTTCCATGCACGGGAACGGGAACTCTGGCGCGAAATCCGGAGATTCGTCATCGCCTGCAACCAGAAGAATTAGTGCGCCAAGCAGAGCGGCAGCGAAAGATTTTGTCTGCGGGTTTGCGCTTGCTGGCGCCGGGTGGACGGCTACTCTATTCCACTTGTTCGATGGAGCCGGAAGAGAATGCCGCAGTTGTCGAGGCGTGCTTGAGCTCGCCCAAAGATGCGAGAAATAATTGGAACAAGATCGATCTACTTGAACAATACGATCGGCTGGGACGAGAGGGAATTGTGAAGGGCGGTTCCGTCGAAGCCTTACGCACGAGCGCGTTTCGCGATGGATACCTGCGGACGATTCCCGGACTGCACCCTTGCGATGGATTTTTTGCCGCGCTGATCGAGCGTGCGTAGGAAGTCTCTTCTGCCTGCGGCGTTCACGGTTGCACGGTGAGTTGAATGGTCGAGCCGGCTGGAATGCGCGTTCCCGCTGCAGGAACCTGTGCGATGATCGCTCCAGTAGGAGCTGTGTTTCCCGGAACCGTGGGCGATTGATGAGTTGCAATGGGGGCGGGTGTGGCGACGGGTGCAGCAACAGGTTTGGACGGCGAGTTCTGCAAAGGTGCGAGCCTGAAGCCCGCATGGATGATTGCGAGCGCCGCCTGGGTGAAGTTTTCGCCGATCATGTCGGGCATGACGCTCGCATTCTCTGGCGGTGGCGCCGGATGGGCGGTCAGGATGCTGATGCGCGGGCCTTCGACATCGGTTGCGTGGCCTGTGGGCGTCTGCGCGATCACAGTATTTTCCGGCGCGTAGGCATACGGCATCCCACCCACCGCGCCCACCTGCAATCCTGTGCGGCGAATGGTGATGGTGGCGAGGGTTTCATTCATTCCGGCGACGGAAGGGATGGCAACTTTTTGTGGTCCCAGGCTTACGGTCATTCGCACCCGCCAAGATTTGCGCACCAGGGTTCCGGGCGCCGGGCTTTGTGTCAGGACAACTCCCACGGCTTGCGTGGCGCTGTAGTAATGGCCGTCAATGCCGGCCTGCAGCCCTTTGGCGCGCAGCTCTAGGACAGCTTGCGGCACGACGCGGCCTTGCAACAACGGCACCTGAACCTCAGCTCCGTGAATTGCCAGTCGCATGGTGACCAACGCGGACACCAGCGCAATCGTCACCAGTAATACAACCGCCGAAAGTGCGCGAAAGATCTGTAACATGGGGATCGCCTGATCGGTTCAAGCCGCGTATTCAATCACAAATTCTATCTTTGCGGTTTTCGATAACATCGCTGCCACACCGCAGTACTTGGTTTCGGAAAGCCGGACCGCGTCTTCCATTGCTTTGTGCGAAACCGCTCCACTGACACGATAGACCAGGTTCACATGTGTAAACACCTTTGGCGAGACCGCGTCGCGAGCCGCAACCGCGGAAACAGTGAGTCCGGTAAACGGCTCTCGCTTTTTTTTCAGAATCGAGACGACATCCATAGCGGTGCATCCGCAGAGTGCCATCAATACTGCTTCGACGGGGCTGATGCCGTGCGTATGCGCATCATCGCCGTCGAACACGATGGTGTGACCGCTGTGCGACACCGCTTCGAACATCATTTCCTGTTTCCATGTTGCACTGGCTTGCAAGTTGCCAACTCCTTTGCGTGTGGGGAACTTCAGCGTTGGTTGTCGGTGGCTGGCTCGGGGTGGATAAAGACACGTGCAATTTGCGGCATCTCCGATTTGACTCGATCCTCCAGCGAAGTAATCAGAGCGTGAACATCGGCCATGCTTCGGTCGTCGGGTAAAGTGCAGTGGCAGGAAATCTGCATGCGTTCGCCGGCCTTCGATACGACGACCGCGTGTACATCCAGAATATCCGGAAACTCACTGGCGACGCGACGCAGCTCAACTTCCAGTGCGGCATCCTCGCTGCGCCTGGCCTCCCTCTCAATCGTGCCGCGTTCGCTCTCAATGTGCGTCAGGATCGAATCGATCTCGGGAACATCGGCGCGGGTTTCACCTTCAATGCGGGTGACCAGGGTGTGAGCGTCGCGCAGGCTCAGGGATTCGGGAACTTCGACGTGCTGTTCCAGGTGCAACTTTCCATCGTAATGTTGCACGCTCAGATCGTGGACGGAAAGATTATGTCGAGCCGCGACAGCGCGTACCCGGTCGAAGATGCTTTCCGAGCGACCAATACGGGGAACCACGTTGACCACGACATCGGCTTCTGCGAGGATGCGACGAACCGCATCGGCGACCTGCTCCTTCATTTGCTCTGTCCGCTGGAAACTAAGGTTTCGCGGCATGCCGACGGTCAAATCCGCGAAGTAGTGATTTCCGGCAAGACGAAGGCGTAGGCGTTCAACGCCGATACTGTCGGGCAGCTGTCGCAAGGATTCCGTAACGCGTCGGCGAGTGGCGAGGGGAGCAGCGTCGGTCAGGATATCGACGGTTTGGCGGGCCAGACGCCAGCAGACTTTCAGAATAATGATCGACACCACCACGGCGGCAGCCGGATCGCCAAATCGCAGCCAATGCAGATGCCAATGTTGCGATGCTGCGCCGGCCAGCAAGCCGCTGATAACAGCGAGACTCGACCAGATATCCATGCTGAAGTGGAGCGCATCTGCCTCGAGAGCCTGGCTCCTGGTTTGCCGTGCGACGCGGCCCAGAGCGCGTGAGCGAACAAAGTCTACGCCCATCGACAGCAGTAGTACCGCGAATGGCCAGATGGAAAGATTCAGCGGCGGCGCGTGGCCCAGGATCCGTTCAAGCGCCTCGGCAAGAATCCAAATCACAGAGGCGATCATGAACAGCGTCTCAGTAAACGCCGCCAGGTTTTCCATTTTGCCGTGACCGTAGGCGTGGTCTTCATCCGCGGGACGGTCGGAGATGGTGATAGAGGCAAGGATGATAAGGGAGGCAACCAGATCGAGTCCGGAGTGCGCTGCTTCCGACAACATGCCTATGCTGCCGCTTTGCACGCCGGTCCATACCTTGAGGAATGTCATGACCGCGGCGGCGGTGACCGAGACAATGGAAGTGCGCAGCTTGATCGATGCGTTAAACGTCCTGCGGCTTGAGATGGAAACGGGACGCGCCATTTTTTCCTGTCATTCTCCACGGCCGCGAAGAGTCCCGGCATTGGCGTGGAGAAGATTCATGCTTTCACAGCCCGGTACAGGCCCGCAATGCCAAACGTGTAGGGTATCCAAATTGCCTGTACAAACCCGCAGGCGCGCATCATTGCGAGCATTTCTTCCGGCTCAGGAAAGCGGTGGACGGAATGTGGAAGGTATTCATACGGTGCGGACGAGCCGGAGAGAGTTTTTCCTATTCGCGGAAGAACATGATGGAAGTAAACCCCGTAGATTTTTCCGAAGAGGCCGCCCGGCTCATTGAAATCGAGGATGCCCACTTGTGCTCCGGGGCGCAGCACGCGAGCCATCTCGCGAAGGCCGGCTTCGTAGTTAGCCAGATTGCGAAATCCGAACGCGGTGGTAATCAGGTCGATGGAATTGTCCGATAGAGGCATGTGCAGCGCGTCGGCTTCCATGGTGATCACACCGAAGGGGGAGAACTTCGGCGAGGCAAACTTTTCTTTGGCGCGCTCCAGCATTTCGTGGGAAAAGTCGAGCGCGACGACTGGCTTGCCGTTGGCTGGCCGCAGTCGCAGCAGGGCCAAGGTCATATCGCCGGTGCCGCAGCATATGTCCAGAACAGCAGAATTGGGATTTCGCAAAACTGGTGCGAAGGTACGAGCCGTGCGTCGCCACCAGGCACGGTCCACATTCGCGGACAAGAGATGGTTCAGCAGGTCGTATCGCGGCGCAATTCCATTAAACATGGATTGCACAGCCTGGCTGACGCCTTGCTCATTCCGCGTCGAGGCGGGATCGCCGTCCGGTCCCGTCGGTTCTGCGCCGCTTGCGAAGGCAGTCATACGCCGCGTTCTTTCATGGTCCGCAACATAGATTGAATGGCTGTCAGCAATTCTTGTTGCGTCACGTCTTCCACAACAACGGCCTTGCCGATAGCCACCGGCAGGACGAAACGCTGCGCCGTCTGCAAATGTTTTTTGTCGCCCGCGGTGCGATCGAGCAGAATTTTCGAGGTGGCGCGGAAGCGAGGAAACGGACCGAGACGAAACGTCAGCTCTTCGATGCGTGTGGCTTCGGCGGCCGTCAAGGCCGAGCGCGCAACGGCTAAATGCAGTGCTGCGATCATTCCCCACGCGATCGCTTCGCCATGCAGCAGGGTACGGTAGCGAGTGGCTGCCTCAATGGCGTGGCCTACCGTGTGGCCAAGGTTCAGACGCATCCGCTCCCCCGATTCGCGTTCGTCGGCACTGACGATCTCCGCCTTGATGCGTACCGAGGTTTCGATCGCGCGAGTGATCTCTTCCTGATCGCCGGCCAGCAGGCTGGTCATATTCTGCTCCAGCCACGCGAAGAAGTTGGCGTCCCCGAGAACCGCAGCCTTCACACTTTCCACTGCACCGGAACGCAGTTCGTTGGGTGGAAGCGTTGTTAAAACGACCGGGTCGGTGAAGACGGCAACGGGGGGATGAAAACTTCCGACAAGATTTTTGCCGACACGAAGGTTGACTCCAGTTTTGCCGCCGATCGAAGAGTCAATTTGCGAAAGATAGGTGGTGGGTACCTGCGCATAGCGGATGCCTCGCATGTACATGGCTGCGAGAAAACCTGTCATGTCGCCGATGACGCCACCGCCAAATGCGATCAGGAATGCGTCCCGCTTGGCTCCGGACGCCACCATCTTCTCAGCCAGATGTTCGATGGTCTTGAGTTGCTTGAAACGTTCTCCCGGAGGCACAAATAGAGGCACGATTTCAACTTTTCGCGCGGCGAACGACCCTTGGAATAACTGCCCCCAGCGCGACCAAATCTCTGGAGACGTGACCACGAAAATCGAGCGCTGTTCTCCGGCCACTTGGCGGAGGTGAGACGCAAGCGTTTCCAGCAGCCGAGGCTGCACTTGTACGGAGTAATTCGCCGTCGCGGTTTTGACCAGAATTGTCGACACGCTGATTTCTAATCGTATCGTACGCTCGCGACTCATCGAAATGCACGGCTACGGTGGCGAGATGCAGCCGTTCACTGCATGCTATCCTCACAATCGTGGAGATGCCCATTTTTCGCGGCTGGATCGTCGTTGGTGGAGGAATCACGGGGTTGCGCGCGGCGCTGACGCTGGCGAAAGCGGCTGACGTTACCTTGATCACCAAAGAAAGTGCTTCGGAATCGAATACCCATTACGCGCAAGGCGGAATCGCAGTTGCCATGGGTGGTCCAGAGGATGTCGAACTGCACGGTCAGGACACCATTCACGCGGGCGACGGCCTGGTATTTGAAAGAGCGGCTCGGCTGCTAGTGGAAGAAGGGCCCGCTCGCATTGAAGAGCTGCTGGCCTGGGGCACCCACTTCGATCGAGAAAAAAATGGTGCCGGAGAACTGATGCGAGCTCGAGAAGGGGCGCACAGCTTGCCGCGTATTTTGCATGCTAACGGAGATGCCACTGGGAGAGAAATTGGCCGCGCTCTGCTGGAGCGGGTTGCGCACGAACCGCGGATTCATTTGCACGAGCGAGTCACGATGCGCGACCTGGTGGTTTGCGCGGGCAGAGTGATCGGGGTTGAGGCGCTGCATGAAAACAACAGGCCACTGACGTTTATGGGTAGCGGAGTTTTGCTGGCGAGTGGCGGAGCGGGCCAGGTCTATCGCGACACCACTAATCCTGGGGTGGCTACCGGTGATGGAATTGCTGTGGCGTGTCGGGCGGGCGCTGAAGTCTCCGACATGGAGTTTTATCAATTTCATCCGACGGCGTTGAGCGTGCCAGGTGCGCCCAGATTTCTCCTGTCTGAAGCGCTGCGAGGAGAAGGCGCATTGCTGCGCAATTATCGTGGCGAACGGTTCATGGATCAATATCATTCTTTGGCGGAGCTTGCGCCGCGGGACATTGTGGCTCGTGCCATCATGCGCGAAGCAATCGATGAACGATCCGGCGAAATGAGACCAGTCTATCTAGATATGCGGCATGTGACCGGTAAGGATCTGCGCGCCAGGTTTCCTGGCATCTCCGCGCGACTAGACGAGTATGGTTTGGACCTGTCGAAGGATCTGATTCCGATTCGGCCGGCCGCGCACTACCTGATGGGCGGTGTGCGAACCGATCTGCACGGGCGAACTAACGTCCCCGGCCTATTCGCCGCCGGTGAAGTTGCGTGTACTGGCGTTCATGGCGCCAACCGCCTGGCCAGCAATTCCTTGCTGGAGGGATTGGTGTTTGGGCAGCGGGCCGCGGAGGCCATGCTGCAGGAAGGTCTGCAGGCCGAGCCAATGGCGGCGCCGGAACAAACCGCGCCGCAAGTTCAGGAGATTTCCGCCAAGGGAGCAGAGGCGGCGCAAGTCGCAGCACTGCGAGAGAGGCTTCGCGACCTGATGTGGAGATACGCGGGGCTGTTGCGCGACCAGGCCGGACTATCCACAATCCAAGCGGAACTGCAGGCTATGCAAGGTGAACTTCCGCCCGCTACCACCCGCGAAAATGCAGAGTTGCGCAACTTGCATACGGTGGCGGAGCTGATCGTGGCATCCGCGCTGGCTCGTAAAGAATCTCGCGGTGCTCATGCGCGCACGGATTTTCCGAAGCATGATCCGGGGCCGCCAAAGCATTCCCGCATGGTTCATGGCCACGTCGATTTTGTTGCATTCGACTAGGCTGACTTCGCGGGGCGCGAGTTTTCTTTCACTGGCGCGTCCGATGCGAGTGACCACACCGCCGTGATGGTTACGGCCGACGCCAGCACGGTGAGCGAAATCCAAATCGGAACAGTGACGACGTTGCCCAACATCATCTTGCCGCCGACAAAGATCAAAATCACCACTAATCCATAGCGCAGCTTGTGCAACCGTTGCAGCGCAGAGGCCAACGCGAAATAGAGCGATCGCAATCCAAATACCGCGAAAATGTTCGATGAGTAGACGATGAAGGGATGATGCGAGACCGCCAGCACTGCAGGAATCGAGTCGGTGGCAAACAGCAGGTCCGTGGTCTCAATCGCCAGCAGCGCAATGAAAAGGGGGGTAAAGCGCAGATGGCCCTCTTCGCGCACAAAAAATCGATACGGATGTTTTTCACGGGCCATGGGCGGATGCCGGGAAAGCCAGTCCATCCAAAACAGCGGATGTTCTGGTTGGGATTGAATTGATTTCCGCAGCAGATGAAACGCGGTGTAGAGCAGGATCGCCCCGAAGATGTAATTCATCCAGGAGAACGCATCCAGGAGGCGAATGCCGGCGAAAATCATGGCGGCACGCATAACAATCGCGCCCAGCACTCCGAAGAAGAGTACCCTCCGCTGCTGCGCGAGTTTCAAGCCGAAGGCTTGAAACAATACGAGAAAGACAAACAAATTGTCGATGCTGAGGGATTCTTCGATGCCGTATCCGGTCAGATATTCCAGGGCATATCGCTGCGAAAGCGCGTGGTAGACGACCAGGGCAAATAACAACGCTGCCGCGATCCATCCCGCCGTTAGCCAATTCGCGCGGCGAACCAGCGCATGCTCATGGCGGGGTTTCCGGGTGAACGCCCAATCGACGGTGAGCAGTCCGAACACCAGCGCGTGGAAGAGCAGCCACAACCATAGAGGCGCGCCGCCGAACAAATGATCGAGCATGAAGTTGCTGTCAAAGGCCATGAAAGGATCTATTTCTGATTCAGCAAATGGATGGCTTCAAGAACAGTCTGCCCGACCACCGTCAAACTATGGGCGCTGATTTTATCCATTGTGTCCTGGGCAGTGTGGTGATAGCCGTCCGGAAGCATAAAACTGCGCGGGCCATAGTCGTAGTCAATTATGTCGGCAGAAGGAACACCACGTTGGACGAAGGGTAGATGGTCGTCTTCAATCGCGTTACTGGTGGCGAAAAAATAAGACTGATCGCCTTCCTTTGTTGCAGCCTGATCGACCAAATCCAGTAGCCACGGAGTCGAATTTTGATCACGGGCGACATCGAGGTTCTTGTCACCGATCATATCGACCAGCAGAAATGCCTGGATGCGTTTCAGCATGCCATCGCGGTCCCATTTTGCAGCCAGGTGGCGGCTTCCGTACAGGGAATCAGTCGCAGACCACTGTTGGATCGCCTCTTCACCATCGAAAAACACAAGCCAAACACTATTTCCATCCAGAGCGTGTCCACGCAGGATGTTTCCCACTTCAACGAGCAGAGCGCTGGTGGAAGCACCATCGTTGGCGCCGACATAGTGAATGTTGCGCAGCGGATAATTAGTTTCATAATGCGAAGCGAGGACGATGATGCCCGGCTTTTTGCCGGGAAATTTCACAATGAAGTTATGCATCGTCATCACGCCGACGGGAGTGTTGGCTGTAAATGTATCCTCTTCAAGATTGTCTATGGCGAACTGCTTCTTGAGGAAATTCTCCGCACAAAGATGACCCGGGCTGCCAATCCATCGTGGACCACAGTTCACGATGTCCTGGGCATACTGGTAAGCGCGCTGGCCGTTGAACGCGATGCGCGCCGCGCCATGGGTGTGACCGTGAGGCTGGGCTGCGGCGAGAGAGGAAATTGCAATACTGCAGACGGCGGGGAGAAACGTCAGACTTCTCAAGTTCGTCCAACGCTTCATTGACCCTCCTGCTTCGCTTTCTTTCGTCGGTTGCGGGCCTCTGGGTGCACCATATGAGCCACCCCAATGCTGATCAGGTAGAGCATCAACATCGGCGTCGCAAACAGGCACATGCTCAGAGGATCGGGCGTGGGAGTAATGATACCGGCGATGATAAAGATGACCAGAATGGCATACCGCATGTTCTTCCACAGCCAGCGGGAATTCACAATCCCGAACAGTGCGAGAAAGAAAACAAGAATCGGCAGCTCAAACACAATCCCAAGGCCAAGGATCACTGTGAGAAACAACTCCGTGTATTCCCCGATGGTAACCATCGGGGTGAATTGCCGACTGTATCCGATCAGAAACTCGAGCGCCCCGGGATAGACATAGCGATAACCGAAGAATGCGCCGGTCAGGAACAGGCCCACAGTTGCCGTCATAAAAGGAACAAGGTAGCGCTTCTCGTTTTGATAGAGGCCCGGAGCGATGAATAGCCACACCTGATAGAGAATGAACGGGGACGCGAGAATGATGCCGCCAAACAATCCGATTTTCAGGTAGAAGTTGAATCCATCCATCGGATTCAGGTACACCAGCTTTGCAGGAAGGTGATGCGCGTTCAGGGCTTTGGTCAGCGGCGCGATCATCAGCGCGGCAATTCGGTCGTGAAAGCCGTAAGCGACAAAAAAGGCAACGCCGATCGAGAGCAGGGAATAAACCAGGCGCTTTCGCAGCTCCTGCAGATGCTCCAGCAGGCTCATGCCGGGCAATTCGGCTCGATCGCCCACAGCCGTGCGGGCGCGGTCCAGCAGATCAACCATGAGTGACGTCCGCTACCGCGGGTGCAGCATAGGGATCGGCGGGCTCGTGATTGGGAAGCAAATCTGCATCGGTCGCCGGCGATGAATTATTGTCTGCTGCCGATTCTGGTTCGGGCGTAGGCGCGGCACTGTAAGGGGGCGTTGTGCGTGGCTCCGCGCCGGCTGCAGGGTTGATTATGGGCTGATCCGCCATGTTCGCGGCAACCGGCTGCGGATCGGTCGAGGCAGGAGCACCTTCCGCTTCGGTCGATTCTGCCGGGTTCAAATCCTGTGGGTTGACCGTGTCGATGTTCGGATATTGGCCGACCGGCAATGTTTCCTCGGGATACGGCAAATCCGGTGCTGCGGAATCCAAGGCTTCGGTTGAGGCTTCCGCGGAAGCTGAGGTTTCCAGTTCCTTCTTTGCAGAAGTGCTCGTGTTGCGATCTGCAAATTCCGCCTGCCGCAGCTCTTCTTCAATCTGAAACTTAAATTCGTTGCTGGCGCGGCGGAATTCGCCAACCAATTTCCCCAGTTGCCGCCCAATCTCAGGCAGTTTTTTGGGCCCGAAAATGATCAGGGCTAACACGAAAATAAAGACTGTATCGGGCAGACTCATCAGGTTCCATCATACTGAAGTGGCGCGGGCCGGAACAATCCTACGCAAGGGTGACTGCGTTACGGCTGCGTTCGGATGTGCAGGTCGCCAAATCCTGGTTTACAAACCTATCTTGCGGACTTATCCGGGATAAGCACCGGTGATGTAGCCCTCCAGCTGTTCGATGGCGTGGGCCTGGCCGGAAATCACCCACTTGACCAGGTCGCCGATCGAGATGACACCCAGGACGCGCTCATCCTGACAGACGGGCAGGTGGCGGAAATGGTGCTGTGTCATCAGTGCCATGCATTCGTCGACTGTATGTTGTGGGGTGACAAAGAATACCGGGGTAGTCATGATTTCGTGAACTTGAGTCTCTTTGGAGGAATGGCCCAGCAGGACGACTTTGCGGGCGTAATCGCGCTCGGAGAGCATGCCGACGAGTTTATTATCTTCCAGGACCAGCAAGGCGCCAACGTCGTTCTCGGCCATTTTTTCGACCGCTTCGTAGACAGATTTGTCCGGCGCAATCGAGAGAACCTCTCTTTGACTCTTGTTGCGGAGCACCAAGCCAACCGTGTCAGAAATTTTCATCGAACCCCTCCTGAAACAGGCCAGTCTAATCCGGGCGTGTCGATGCCGTGCCGGGTGACTGGATGCCGCTCGACCCAGGATCGCGTTCTAGCCACTATATGCCTAAAGAGTGTGGTGGAATAGGCCTTGTGCCACATGGTTTTTTCAGAGGATGGAAATTGGCCCTCAATCCTGGCGCCGTGGAAACTTGTTTAGGGGATCTGGAAACCTGTTCGACAAGTGGGCCGGGAGGGGAATTGTAGGGCAGGGCGTATTACAATCGGATTACAGGACTTTTCAATTGAGTTGAATCCCACGCTCATCTGAAACGTCCAATAGGTGTTGCAACAACCCCGTGGATTGGGTGGTGAGGCCGGAGAAGGGCCAAAGCTACAGTGAACCCACTGCAACAGCGTACAGAAATGCTTTCAACATCCCCGTTCCATTGCGAAGAATGCAAGGAACTGAAGGCGGAAATAACGTGGCTACACTCGTCGAACCTGCACTATCGATGCCAGCAGAAATCGCGCCGGAGGCGTGCTCGCTGGACAATTATCTTGCGATGCCAGACCACACGATGGATGGTCGCATCGCCGCTGCCCGAACTCGCCTGGGCAAAGACGCACTTATCCTTGGGCACCATTACCAGCGGGATGAGGTGATTCGCTTCGCCGACTTCACCGGCGATTCCTACAAGCTGTCGAAGGTTGCGTCTCAATCCGACGGCCGCTACATCCTCTTCTGCGGCGTACATTTCATGGCTGAAAGCGCGGATATTCTGGCGCAGTCGTGGCAGCAGGTTATCTTGCCGGACCTGAACGCGGGCTGTTCGATGGCCGATATGGCAGACATTTCCCAGGTGGAAGAATGCTGGGACAAGCTGCATGCTGCCGGACTCGATTCGACGGCTGCGGGAGGTCTGGTTCCGCTAACCTACATGAATTCCACCGCAGCTATTAAGGCGTTTTGCGGGGAGCGTGGTGGACTGGTTTGCACTTCTTCGAACGCAGCAGCGGCATTCAAATGGGGGTTTGCGCGCGGCAGCCGCATCCTTTTCCTGCCCGACCAGCATCTTGGCCGCAACACCGCCTACGCCATGGGCATCCCATTGTCAGAGACCGTAGTGTGGGATCCGTACCAGATCAACGGCGGTGTCACGCCGGATCGGTTACGCGCGGCGAAAGTGATTTTGTGGAAGGGGCATTGCTCTGTCCACCAGCGGTTTTTGCCGGAACATGCCGACAGGGTCCGGGCAGAGTATCCGGGGATTCAGGTAATTGTTCACCCTGAATGCCGCTTGGAGGTTTGCCAGAAGGCAGACGCGATCGGGTCGACCGAAGGGCTTATTAAGATTATTGAAGAAGCGCCGGAAGGATCGATGTTCGCCGTTGGCACCGAAATCCACCTTGTGAATCGGCTGGGCAAGCGGTTCGCTTCGCTGGGAAAGAAAGTGATCACGCTCGACGAGTCCGGCTGCCTGTGCACTACCATGTTCCGGATATCGCCGCAGCATCTGGCCTGGGCATTGGAAAATCTAGTAGAAGGCCGGGTCGTCAATCGTATTCGGGTAAGTGGAGATGTGAAGCACTGGGCGGGCGTGGCGCTTGGCCGTATGCTGGAGATACGGGGGTAGCGAGTGAAGACTTTTTCTCTGGAAGAAGCGCAGACGCTGGTTCCGGTACTGGAATCGCTGATGAAAAATGCGATGGAGGCCAAGAAGACCGCCGAATCCATCGCCCAGGAATTGCAGCAGCTGTCGCAACGCATTTTTTTAAATGGCGGAACCCTGGTCCACATTGCTGCCGTGGCGCATCGCCGCGCCGTGCAGGATAAGTCGGTGCAGCAAGTCAAAGATACTCTGGCGGAGATTGATTCAATCGGCGTCCAAGTGAAGGATCTCGACTCCGGGCTGCTGGATTTTCCCTGCAGGTTGGGAGAAGAAATTGTGTTGCTGTGCTGGAAGATGGGCGAAACCGAAATTCGTCACTGGCACACCATGGACGGTGGATTTGCCGGCCGCCAGGCAGTAGATGAGCGATTCCGTCGCCCCCAAAAGCAAAAGCCCAACTGACACTTCACTGGAAAGTGGATGAAGTGAAGACCGCAGGGATGCCAATGGAAATGAACAACATTTTCTATCGCTTCCATCATCTAACAAAAAATGAAAAGTACCCCACGATGCCTGCATGTCCAGAATGAGTGGAAATTGGGGCACACAAGGCTGACCTGGTGGACTTTGAATTGTGGTGTCTGGCCGCCTCCGCAGTAAACGGTTGTGGCAAGTGCATCGACGCGCACGAGGAACGGTGCTGCGGCAAAAGGGAATCGCGGAAGAAATCATGATTGCCTCTGTCCGTATCGCTTCCGTTGTGCATGCCAGCGGCACGATCTTGGACGTGGAGCACAGTTCCATGGAGGAAGCAGCCGTGTTGCAGGCATAACGCACCGGGCGCGTCCACTACAGGCACAAGGAGAATTGTGGACCTTCCCCCGAAGCAGTTTCAGCCGCCACTCCGTAGGGCACCCAGTAGAATCGTTTCCATTTGTGTAGTCGCTGTTTTCCTTGGCATCGGAGGATGCCGGGGATTTTTTGTGCCCACCTGTCAGCAATATAACGACTGCACCAGCGGCACGACCACTGGAACAACCGGCACCACAAGCACAACTTCGACAACGGCAACCACGGGAACCACAGGCACGACCGCGACGACCGGTACAACGAGCACCACAAGCACAACTGCGACGACTGGAACGACCGGTACAACTGCGACAACTGCAACCACGAGCACCACTGGGATGACGACCGGAACCACGACCAGCACTACGAGTACAACGTCGAGTCCGATCGCTCCCAGCACTGCCAACTCATCATTTCTCTACGTGTCGAACGCGAACAATGGCACCGTCGCAACCTTCGCAGTAGCTTCTGGCAAAGTCAGCAGTGTCGCCCAATCCACCGTCAAAGCGCCCGCATCACCGACCGCGATTGCAGCTACGCCGAGCGGGAAGTTTCTGTTTCTCGCTACCAGCGACGGTGCGGTGTACCTGAATACGATTGCAGGCAATGGGAACCTGCAGGCAGGAAACGATGGAAACCCCGTAGCACACGTGACGCAGCCCACCTGGATGTCCATGGATCGGGCCGGCAAGTGGTTGTTCGTGGCTTCTTCCGCTGCCGGTAGTGTGCAAGAGTTCCAGATTGATGCAGCAACGGGTGCACTTGATCCCGTCGCGCAATCGCTGGCACTCGATCCAGGCAAGCCAACCGAAGTCTACCTGACGCCGGACAATCAGAAGCTTTTTGTCCCACTTGGCAACGGCGGCGTGGATGGATTCCCATTCGACCCGGGAACCGGTGCCATTGGAACGCGGCAGCACATTGCGCCGCTGCATGTAAGCAGTTCCGCAGACAATGTTCTGACGTCTGACGGCGCTTCCAGAAATTTATACGTTGGAGAAGTGAACACGGGAATCCGCGCGTTTTCGATCGGGAGTGGCGCGGCTCTGCAGGAAACGTCCGGGTCTCCCTTTGGTTCGCCGCAAAGCGTGCCGACCTCGATGGTGATGGAGAACTCAAGCGGCGACCTAGTGGCCGCCAACTCCGCTGCAAGCACTATCACGGAATACTCGATTGCCGCGGATGGAGCGCTGAAGCTGGCTTCCCAGTCTGCTTCGACAGCCGACAGTTCGCCGGCTGCGCTGATTCCGGGCAATAAAGGAAGAAATGTCCTGTCGATTTCCAAGGATGCAGTGCCGAATCTGGCGCATCTTCCGTCGCAATAGGCAATTTCGGGCGAGCCGTCCAGTGACTTCAGACAGAAGTTTGGAATGGTGCGAGCGTTCTCCCTAAACCTACTCTCATGAGTAAAATGAGGTATGGCTTCGCCGAATCATCGGGCTCGATCCCTGCTGCATTCCCAAGGCGCTTGCATCGGTAGCGCTTTCCTGGCTGCAATGGTTCTGATCGTAACAACAGGGTGCGGTGGAGGATTTTTCATCCCCGTTTGCCAGGCGAACAACAGTTGCGGTGGCGGCGGGGGCGGAACCTACAGTTCTTATGCCTATGTTGCAAACGCAACCACGGCAACCCTGGCGGGTTTCCCGGTCCCGACCAGCACATTCACCACGTTAACGGGCACCACTTACACGCTGGGCACGACTCCAACCGCCTTGGCTGGGACGCCGAGCGGCGCTTTCCTCTACGTGGCCACAATAGCCGGCTCCATCTTTGTGTACAACATCGGCACCCGTGGCGCACTGACACTGGGGAACGGGGGCTCGCCGGTCGTGCAGGCCCTGTACCCGACGTGGATGACGATCGATCCCAGCGGAAACTGGTTATTCGTCGTGTCGAAGAGCTCGCCGCAACTGCTTGTCTTCCAAATCAACACTTCGACAGGTACCATCACGCAGACCAGCCAGGGAATTGTTGGACTAAGCGCCGGGAATCCGACTCAGGTCTACGTCACGCCGGACGACCAATACGTGTATATCGGCCTGGGGCCCGGCGGCACGGATGGATTCACGTTCGACAGCACCTCCGGTATCGTGAGCGGAAAAACTCACATCGTGCCACGGAATGGCGCCTCCGACAATACATTCGCGGCGGACAATAACTCAACCTATCTATTCGTTGGAGAAGCCGGCTCTGGAATTCGTGTGCTGACGGTTGGAACGCTGCAGGAGGTGGCCGGTTCGCCGTTTGCGTCACCACTGGGGCCGCAAGCCATTGTCGTGGATCCCAGCAACAGCTACGTATACGTCGCAAATCGTACGGCAAATGTCATCACGGGATATACGCTGGGAACGGACGGCACGCTGGCTCCGCTGAGTAGTTCGCCGACCGGTTCGTTGCCAAATGCAATGTCACTCGATTCCACTGGCCAGTATCTATTTGTCGTCAATTCTGGTGGTTCGCCGGATCTGCAGGTCTTCAGTTTCGACGCGACGACCCCAGGCAAGCTGGACTCAGTCACCTCTGTTGCAACTGGAACCGATCCTACGGGTGCGGTCGCACTTTCGGTTGTCCCATAATGGCGCGGCGGGTGCAATACAACCGCTCGAGTTGGCGTCGATTGCGCGTACACTGAAGTTTCTTCCTCTATATATTATGTCGGATTTGCTTCGGCAATTTTTGCCTTCCCTCAATTCGCTTCGATCGCTCTACGTTGGTTGGAACACAGCCACAGGCAAGGCAGCTGTTCGAGCTGCGCTGCTCTTTAGCCTGATGGCGCTGCTGTCCGGATGCAGCCATTTGCGACCAGCTTCCTCTACCGAGTATGCCTACGTTTCCGTGAAGCAGATGTATTTGCGGGATCGTGTTGCCGTGGTGGCCAATCGAGTGGCTGAAGTGAAAAACGGTGAACGCCTGACAGTGCTGCAGCACATTCCTCGATTCCTGAAAGTGAAAACACCGGACGGCAACGTGGGATGGATTGAAGAGCACGCGGTCATTGATCAGAGCGAGTACGACGCGTTTCAAAATCTGGCGAAGCAACACGCCAGCCAAACCCCGGTGGCGACGGCGTTGCTCTACAGCGAACTGTATATGCACCTGTCGCCGGGCCGAACCACGCAGCGCTTTGCACTACTGGCTCCGAATACGAAGGTCGCGATGCTGGAGCGCGCCTCGGTGCCGCGATATGCCTCGAGCAACGCGCTGGGCTTGCCCATAACTCCCGTGAAAGCGCCCGCTGCGCGTCACGAGAAAGATCGCAAACAAAGCTTTGAATCTCGATTTGATCCCGCAGTTCCCATGGAAGATTGGTGGCTGGCTCGCGATAGCGCCGGACATACAGGATGGATGCTGGCGCGCGACTTCCAGGTGGATGTGCCGGATGATGTCGCGCAATACGCGGAAAGTGAACGGATGGTGGGCGCGTATGTTCTGCGAACCGTCTCTGACCCTGCCTCCGGCAAGCCAAATGGTGAGGTTCCGGAATATCTGACGGTGCTGACGCCATATAAACAGGGTCTGCCGTTTGACTTTGACCAAGTGCGCGTCTTTACCTGGGACACGCGCCGCCACCGCTATGGCACCGCATTCCGCGAGCACGATATTGTCGGATTCTTCCCGGTGAAGGTGACGCCAGGTGAACTCAAAGATTCCAACGGACCGGAGCCGACATTCAGCTTCCAAATGGCAGCGGGTGACGATGTCAGCCTCGATCCGAAAACAGGAATGCCGCACGCGGAAGTGCTGAAGACTGCGACCTACCGTATGGAAGGGAATCTGGTGCGGCCGGTACTTCCAGCGGGGGTCAAGTCGACAGGGAATGGAGCGGTACGGTCCCGAGCAACGCATCCGGGTCGGCGTCATCGGCGCCACTAGCGCGATTTGTTTTTTGCGGGGCGAGGATTTTTTTATTTCATCCCAGCTGTAGAGATTGGAGACTCATGTGAAACGACGCCAGTTCATAACGTCATCGATAGCGGCATCGGCCTTCGCGCTGGTTGGCAACGCGTCAGATGCGCAAGTTGCCTCCAACGGGACGCCGCGCGAGTATTACGAACTCCGCCAGTACCATATGCAGAATGGTCCGCAGGTGAAACTGACCAATGCGTACGTTTCAGATGCGTTGATTCCGGCGCTGAATCGGCTGGGAATTTCTCCCGTCGGGGCTTTTACTTTGACGGTTGGACCCGAGACGCCGAGCTTATATGTTCTTCTTCCTAGCATTCGCTTGGAGACGCTGGTGACTGCGCAACTGCAGCTAACACAGGATGCGACCTTTATGAAGGCGGCGGACCCTTTCTGGAATGCGCCCGCCAACCAACCGGCGTACCTGCGGGTGGAAAGCTCGTTGATGATTGCGTTTGAGGGGCGGCCCAAATTGACGGTTCCACCGGTGACGGCGGAACACGGCAAGCGGATTTTTCAGTTGCGCACGTATGAAAGCCCCAGCAACCAGGCTCATGTCCGCAAGGTCGAGATGTTTCACAGCGGCGAGTTCGAAGTCTTTCAGCGGGCTGGATTCTGGCCGGTGTTTTACGGGGATGTCCTGGTGGGCCCGCGGTTGCCGAAGCTCACCTATATGTTGAGCTATCCGGATTTGGGAGAAATGAATGCCAAGTGGGCCGCATTTGGAGCCGATCCGGAGTGGAAGAGATTAACCAGCTCGCCGCGATTCAACTTTGAGGAAATTGTGAGCACTATCACCAACCTCGTGCTGACTCCCACTTCCTTCTCGCAGATATAAAGCTGCACTTTCTTCGATTCGAAACGGTTCGAAGGGGGACGCCCGCGAATTTCCTCGCTTTACTGCACGCTTAATTTGCGAGGATAATAGCGCCAGCGAAAGGGATTCCCGGAGGTTGTCATGACAGATCGAATTTCGAGACGAGAATTTCTGGAGAAAACGGCGGTTGCGGGCGCAGCCGCGGTGGTGCTGGGTAGCCCAACAATGGAAGCATCCGGGGCCATGCAGACCCGCATTCTGGGAAAAACTGGCGCGCGCGTTTCCATTGTTGCGCTGGGTTGCGGCAGCCGCCTTTTGGCCTACGGCAGTCAAGACGCTGGTGTGAACGTGCTGAATCATGCACTCGATGCCGGTATCAGCTATTTCGATACCGCCTATGGATATGGCGACGGGCAAAGTGAAAGGTGGGTTGGCCAAGTCGCCAAAAACCGGCGGAAGGAATTTTTTCTGGCCACGAAAATTGAGCCACGCGACGGCGACGCGGCGATGCGTATCCTGGACGGAAGCCTGAAGCGGCTGCAGACCGATCAGATCGATTTGATCCACGTGCACGCCCTGCACGGCGCGGATGATCTGGCGAAGGTCGAAGCGAAGAACGGCGTGATGAATGCGCTGTACAAATTGCGCGAGCAGAAGGTGACGCGCTTTATCGGAATCACCAGCCACTACAATCCGGCGGTGTTGAAAACTGCGATTGAACACAACGATATTGATTGCGTCCAGATGGCTTTGAACGCGGGCATGCAGGGGATGCCGCTGGGGCCGCACGATGGTTTGAATGTATCGAAGGCCATGAGCTTTCAGGATGTCGCGCTGCCGGCAGCGCGCAAGAAGAATCTTGGAATTCTGGCGATGAAGGTGATGGGCCAGGAGGGTCTCCTCGGTCCCGGGCCAGATAAGAGCGGTGCGGGCCACCTGCTGCGTTACACCCTGAGCTTGCCGATTGACGCGGCTGTGGTGGGTATGCCAACGCTTGAAATGCTGCAGCAGAATGTCGCGTGGGGGAAAAGCTTCACTCCGATGTCGAAGTCGCAGATGGAGGAGTTTTCTAGTCGCATCGCTGCCGGAAACAAACTGGCGCTGGATCTGAAATTCAGCAATCACAGAGACGTGTAAAGCGACGGTCGCAGTCGTCGACCCTATCGTGCAGACAGAATTTCATTTGCAATTGTTTAGGGATCTGCAAGCCATTGGTCGTTGGAGTAATCAGTCAGCTCAAAAATCCCGCGATCGCGGCGACGACGCGCTGTTGCTCATGCAGGGTTAACTCGGGAAACATCGGCAGCGCGAGAACTTCATTGGCGGCGCGCTCGCTTTCTGGAAATGAGCCTTCCGCATAGCCGAGGCTGGCAAAGCACTGTTGCAGGTGGAGGGGCACGGGATAGTACACCCCGGAGCCGATCCCACGTTCCGCAAGAAACGCATGCAGCGCCTTGCGGCGTGGCACGCGAATTACATATTGGTGGAAGACGTGGGTTCCGCGACGATCGACGTAGGGCAGAACGACACCGCGTTCGGGATAGGGGCCGGCTTCCGCCAGGCCTTGTTGCGTAAATAGTTCATCGTAGATTTTCGCGCGCTGCTGTCGCGCGCGATTCCAACCCTCAAGGTAACGAAGCTTCACCAGCAGCACGGCGGCCTGAATCGTATCCAGGCGACTATTCCAACCGACCTCTTCGTGGAAATAGCGTTCGCGCATGCCGTGAACGCGGAGAATGCGCGCGCGATCGGCAAAGCTGTCGTTTCCGGTGGCTAGAAGGCCCGCATCCCCATAGGCGCCCAGGTTCTTTGTGGGGTAGAAGCTGAAGGCGGCCAGATCTCCCAGGCTGCCGGCGGGTCGGCCATTCCATTCGGCCCCGAAGGCTTGCGCGGCGTCTTCAATCAGGAGAATGCCGAGCTCCTGGTGCAATTGCGCAAACCCGTCCCAGTCCGCACATTGCCCATACAGATGGACAGGCATGATGGCGCGCAACTTAGTAGCTTTTGGCAATATTTTTAGTGTCGCAGCCACCTTTGCCGGATCGAGATTGTACGTTTTGGGATCAATGTCGGCTAAAACTGGTCGCGCTTCCGCCCGGATAATAGAACTGACGGTCGAGAAAAAGGTAAACGGGCTGGTCAGGACGGCATCGCCCGGACCGATCTCTGCGGCGGCCAGCGCGAGCCATAACGCGTCGGTGCCGGAAGCGCATCCGAGAGCGTGCTTTACATCGCAAAACCGCGCGGCGGCGACTTCAAATTGCTCCACCTGTTGGCCAAGGATGAAGTGCTGGCTGTCACAAACCTGTTCAATCGCCGCCAGGATTTCGGCGCGAACTTGCTGATATTGCCGAGAAAAGTCCAGCATGGGCACCTTGGTGGCAGTAGTGCGGGCAGGGATGGGGCTAGACGGCACATTTCATGCTAGCACCGTCCCAGCCCGCGGGAGTTGCACCGCCAGCCAGGCCGGATGTTGAGGCGAGTTGATGGCGGAGTGGTCGCTCGAATTGCAATCGAATGAAAAGCGCACACGAGGAGTAAGTCCGTGAAACGCCAATCCCGGCTTCTGCATCCAAATTGCCAGCCATATTTTGTGCGGTATTCGACTGTCTTCTGGCGATATTGCTCAAATTCATAGACAATACTGGCACGGTGCAGTTGCGCCCGCCATTGGGCAGGATGAACCGGGATGGCTGTAGGACTTGCAGATGGGTGTTTGTCCGCCCGCTTTGAGCAACGTGCTTTGAACCACTCGTAGTAACGCAAGGAGATGACAAATGGAAAGCAAGACAGCACAAAACATTCAGGACACATTTTTGAACACCGTCCGCAAAGATAAATCGCA
The DNA here is from genome assembly GCA_963817855.1 of uncultured Acidobacteriota bacterium. Taxonomy (GTDB): domain Bacteria; phylum Acidobacteriota; class Terriglobia; order Terriglobales; family Acidobacteriaceae; genus JAKAAZ01. The sequence continues at coordinate 2,316,421 of CAWFQA010000001.1, forward strand.
GATCACGGTTTATCTGGTAAGCGGTGTCAAATTGACGGGACGCATCCGGTCGTTCGATAAGTACTCCGTTCTGCTGGAAAACAATAATCAGGAACAGCTCATCTTCAAGCACGCAATCTCCACCGTTGTCAGCGGCAAGCCAGTTTTGATGGCCGAACATCGCCACGGACCTGTGGGCACGCAGGCAACTGGCACAGCAACAACGTCGGCCGCAGTCGGTGCAGGCCACGGTCCTGCATCGTCCGGGTCGGGAGTGGCAAGCGCTCCCGTGCTGACGCCATCGAGCTTCTCGGCTTCGTGACGGCGCTCGCCCTGATGAGGGTTGGGCCGCTCGCCTGTGGGGGTTCTGGCAAGATGTTGGAATGATCGAACCGTTTGATTCGCAACGAGGCAGGGGAACGCCACCCGGACAGGACCGGCGGGAGCGAACCCTGATCGTCGTCTGCGAGTTTACTGGGAAAAAATATCGACAGCGCCTCACTTCGTCTGCGCGGCAGGCGAAAGGCGCTGTTCGCGTGATTCGGGAGCAGGAAGACCCGAATGACGAGAACTCCCCGGATCAACTCGTCGATGCGCTGGAAGAAGTCGGCGGAGAACGTTCCAGTTCGCAAATTTCCGATGAGGCGGCGGAGTGCCGCGAACTGGCGGTAAGCGCCGGAGCGAACGTACTGGATGTGATCCTTCAGCGCCGCGATCATCCCGATCCAGCCACACTTGTCGGAAAGGGCAAGCTGGAAGAAATCAGCGGACAAGCCAAAGCCGGCCGGGCTGACCTGATCGTTTTCGAGCAGAATCTATCCCCATCTCAACTGCGAGAATTAGAGCACGCGCTGCCGTGCCGTGTCATTGATCGCACGCAATTGATTCTCGATATTTTTGCCTCCCACGCGCGCACACGGGAAGGGCAGTTGCAAGTAGAACTGGCGCAGCTGGAATATATGTTGCCGCGGCTTGCGGGTCGAGGTCGGTCAATGTCCCAGCTGGGCGGCGGTATCGGGACGCGCGGACCGGGTGAAACGCAGATTGAGACCGATCGGCGAAAAATTGGCCGCAAGATTCAGGTGATTCGCAATCGGCTGCAGGCGGTTCGGGATATCCGACGGCAACAGCGCCAGCGACGCACTTCCGTACCGGTACCGACGGTAGCTCTGGTGGGCTATACCAACGCCGGAAAAAGCACCCTGTTCAATGCGCTGACGCAGGCTGGACAGCTGGAGTCTTCGCGCTTGTTTGCGACTCTCGATCCCAAGCTGCACCTGCTCACTCTGCCATCTCGACGCCGAGTTTTGCTGTCCGACACGGTGGGATTTATTCGCGCGCTGCCGCCGACCCTGGTGAATGCGTTTCGCGCAACTCTGGAAGAAGTGCAGATGGCCGAGGTTTTGATCCACGTAATGGATGCTTCCAGTCCCGCAGTGGACGCGCATCGCCAGGAAGTGGAAAAAATTCTACGCGAACTGGAAGTTGACAAGAAACCTCGGATTGAGGTGATGAACAAAATCGATCTACTGACCGAAGGCGAGGCAGCGATTGGCAAAGATATCTTAGCCGTTTCTGCCCATTCCAAGACCGGCCTAAAGGCTCTGCTGGCGGCACTGGATAAAGCGTTGGAGTCGGATCCGCTGGAAGATCGGGAGATGGTGGTGGCTCAAAATGAAGGCGGAGTCCTGGCCGCGCTGGATGCGGGCGCCATAATCCTGGATCGGACATTTCAGGGGGAGCAGACGCACCTGCGCGTGCGCGGGCCGGCTTCGCTGTTAGGAAAATACCGCAAATATTGGCAAGTCTGAGTTTCGGCGACGGGTTGCTTCAGAGAGAGTGAACGAGAAGGGGATGAGCAGTCCGAGTGCCCGAATGTTGGGCTACTATTCTGGGCACTCGGCTTGCCGGACCTAGGACTAGGTCCAAGGCTGTTACCAACAGTGTAGGCCTCCTTTGGACGAAGTCAATCGCCATATTGGGGAATTTATTTCTGCGCAAATATTTTGTTCGTATTGAAATATTTGAAAGCCTGTTCCCGACTCGAAATCACTTGAAAGCGGGTATTCCAGGACTTAAATGCGCTGGAATTTGAAAGTTCAACTTGTCGCGTTGAGAATTGAAATTCCGCTTGCACGATTCTCGTGAAACAATGATTCCAGCATGTGAATCGACGCAGAAATTTGCTCCCTGCCGGTTTGACACCCCGGCGAACCCTTTGTTACAACTGAGTGTTCCATCAACAAACAACCAGCAATAAAATCATAAGATTCCCGCGTCGTTGCGCTGCTGGCGAATCTGAAATCACGTTGCACAATGAGTGACCTGTTACAACAGCTTGGAGGACTTGTGCTCGGCTCGGTGCCGACCATGTTGCTGTTTTTGGTCACACTGGCAGCCTACCGCTTCCTGGTCCACACTCCTTTGACGAAGGTCCTGCAGGAACGTTACTCAAAAACCCAGGGAGCGATGGAGAACGCGGCAGCTGCCGTTGCCGCAGTGGAACAGAAGACAACCGAATATGAAGAGAGGCTGTGGGCTGCGCGAGCGGAAATTCTGCGCGATCTTCACGAGCATCTCGACAAGGTTCGTTTGGAGTCGGAGCTGGCTGTTGCGCAGGCGCGGGCAGCTGCGCAGGAAAAAACCGTTGCTGCCATGGAATCCATTGAAGACAGCATGCAGGTGGCACGAATGGAACTGGACGGGCTGGTTGGCGAGCTTTCCGTGGAAATCTTGAAGCGAATTCTGCCGGCGGGCGGCGCATCCTCGCAGGGGCAAGTCGGATGATTTCTTCGACGGTTACGCTACACTTATGGACTCGAAAATTGTTCCGGCTGCAACCTTTGATGGTGGCGGTTTGCGGATTGTCGCTGCTGTTGCTCGCTGTGCCGCGTGGTCATACGATGCAGGCAACTCCCGCCGCACAAAGTAATGTTTCTGCACCATCCTCTACGACCGCGGCGCAAGCCAAGCGTCAGGCAAAGCGCAGGGAACAGATCGAGCAGAAAAAAATCGACAACCCTGAAGTCGACGATGAGGTCAACATCTACCGGCATTCAGCCAACGTGCAAAAGCTCGCCAACGTGTTCGGCATGTCGGTGGAAGTCATGTCCCGCTGGCTGGAGGGGCTGAATTTTCTGGTAGTGGTGGCTTTTATTGTCTGGTTTTTGGCGCGGATCATGCCTAAGACGTTGCGTGCCCGCACGGAGCGCATTCAGAGGGAACTACAGCAGGCGCGCACGGTAACAGAAGACGCGAACCGGCGCTTGGTGAGTGTGGAAGAACGGTTGGCGCGACTGGATACCGAGATCGACGGACTTAAAACGCAAGCACAGCAGGACGCCGTGGAAAAAGAGAAGCAAATGCGGGCCGCGCTGGAGCAGGAAAAGCAGTCAATTCTGGATTCCTCCACTCTGGAAATTGCAGCAGCCGGCAGCAAGGCGCAAAGCCAGCTGAAACGCATGACGGCGGAGTTGGCGATTGAGCGCGCGAAACATAGGATTGCGGTGTCGGCAGAAGCCGACCGCTCGCTGGTGGAGTCCTTTCTGGTCGACCTGGATAAAGATCGTCGCGGCAGCGGGGTGAATTGATGGACGCCTTTTCGCTGCAATATGCTCATGCCCTGGCCGACGTGGTGATGGCCGACAAGCTGGATACCAAAGAGATTGATCGTCAGTTGGAAGATTTTCAGTCGACCTGGAACGACAGCCGCCAACTGCGAGAAGTCTTTCAAAACCCTTCCATCCAACTTGAGACAAAGCTAAAAGTCCTGGATGCCATGGTGCCGCGGATCGGCATGTTGAAGCAGGTGCGGAACTTTGTCGCCTTACTGCTGCAGAACGATCGCATTCACGCCGTCGAGTCCATTACCGCTGACTATCGCAACGAAATCAACCGTCGGCTGCGTATCAGCGAAGCCGAGATCACCAGCGTTCGCGAATTGAATCCTGAAGAAAAATCAAAGATTGAAGCCAAAGCATCGGCTCTGGCCGGGCTCGAGATTCGCCCCACCTACAAGCAGGATGCATCGCTGCTGGGGGGCGTGGTCTTGCGCATCGGCGACACCGTATATGACGGCTCTGTTCGCGGCAGGCTGGAAGAGCTGCGCGAAAAGATGATGGCAGATTAACCACCCAACAACACAGAACCTGAACTGGAAGCAGAATGGCGCAGATCAAAGCAGATGAAATTTCGCAGTTACTTCGGGAGCAAATTGACAACTTCGAGTCGCGGGTTCGCGTTGACGAGGTGGGCACCATCATCTCTCTGGGCGATGGAATTGCCCGTATTCACGGCTTGGACAAGGTAATGGCCGGCGAGATGTTGGAGTTTCCCCATGGCGTTGGCGGACTGGCGATGAACCTGGACGAAGATCAGGTGGGCGCGGTCTTGATGGGCGACTATACCGAGATCAGCGAAGGCAACCAGGTCAAGCGCACCGGCAAGATCATGAGCGTGCCGGTCGGTGACGCGATGATTGGCCGCGTGGTGAATGCGCTCGGCCAGCCGATCGACGACAAGGGTCCGATTGCGACCGATCAGTTTCTGCCGGTGGAGCGGCTTGCTCCGGGCGTAATTGATCGTCAACCGGTGCGCGAGCCCATGCTGACCGGCCTCAAGGCGATTGACGCCATGATTCCGATTGGCCGTGGCCAGCGCGAGTTGATCATTGGAGATCGTCAGACCGGAAAGACGGCGGTGGTGTTGGACACCATCATCAACAACGCAAAAAATAATCTGATCTGCGTGTATTGTGCGATCGGGCAGAAGCGGTCGTCGGTGGCGCAGGTGGTGCAGACGCTGACCGACCACGGCGCGATGGGCTACACCATTGTTGTAGTGGCCTCGGCCTCCGAGCCCGCGCCAATGCAATACCTGGCGCCCTATGCGGCCACAGCGATTGGCGAATTTTTCCGCGACTCGGGCCGGCACGCGCTGGTGATCTACGACGATTTGTCCAAGCACGCAGTTTCGTATCGTGAAATTTCATTGCTGCTGCGTCGCCCGCCAGGACGCGAGGCATACCCTGGCGACGTGTTCTATCTCCACTCGCGATTGCTGGAGCGTTCATCAAAACTGAGCGACAAGCTTGGCGGTGGTTCGCTGACTGCATTGCCGATTATTGAAACGCAGGCGGGCGATGTCTCGGCGTACATTCCGACCAACGTGATTTCGATTACGGACGGGCAGATTTTCCTGGAAACTGATCTGTTCAACTCTGGTATTCGGCCAGCGGTGAACGTCGGCCTATCTGTAAGCCGTGTCGGTTTCTCGGCAGCCGCAAAGGCGACCAAGCAGGTCGGCGCGACCCTGAAACTTGATCTTGCGCAGTATCGCGAACTGGCCGCATTTGCCCAGTTTGGCAGCGATCTGGACAAGGCAACCCTCAATCAGTTGAACCGTGGGCAACGTTTGACGGAGTTGCTGAAACAGCCGCAGTTCAAGCCTCTGACCATGGAAAAGCAGGTCGCCATTCTCTTCGCCGGAACCAACGGTTTTCTAGACGATGTGAAGGTCGAGTATGTGGGCGCGTTCGAAAGCGGGTTCTATCCGTATATGGACGCAGCGCAGTCGGGGGTCCTGAAAGACATTGCGACCAAGAAAGCGCTGGACGACGATTTGAAGAAGCGCCTCAGCGCGGCCATCAAGGAGTACAAGCAGAATTTCTTCGCGGACACTCCAGACGCACATGTCGATGCCAAGAAAGCGGCACCGGCTGATCGCGGCGCTAAGCGGGATGAGAATGCGTCACAAGCTAAGCCCGCCGAAGTTGCAGCAGGGAAGCAAGCGTAATCGATGGCAAACGTTCTCGATCTTCGGCGTCGCATCCGCAGCGTAAAAAACACGCGACAGATCACCAAGGCGATGAAGATGGTGGCTGCGGCCAAGCTGCGTCGCTCCCAGGAGCGGGCGTTTGCTGCACGGCCCTATGCGCGCATGATTGCCAGCGTGCTGACCTCTTTGGTGCGACGTGTCGATATCTACGATCCAGACACCGGGGATGTCAAACACTCGCTGTTGGTGGCGCGCGATGAAAAACGTGTGACGCTGGTGGTGGTGACCGGTGACAAGGGATTTGCCGGCCCGTTCAATGCGAATGTCCTGAAGACCGCGCACCGATTTATCGAGGAGCACCAGGATCTCGACATTGATCTTGAGATTGTCGGACGCAAGGGAATCGGCGTGTTGCGGCGCAGCTATCGGGTGGCCTCCAATGCAGAAACCGAGCAGCAGTCAAGACAGAGCCGGCAACCGCGTACTCGCAAAGCGCGGGTGGAGATCACAGGGGAGCATAGCGGACTGCTCGACAAGCTGACCTTTGAGAAGGCGTCAGACCTCTCGAATTTGTTGGTGGAACGCTATGCGTCAGAGGATACCGACGCAGTTTATCTGGTCTTCAACGAATTTCAATCGGTGATTTCGCAGCGCATCGTGGTGGAGCGCATTTTGCCCGTCCTTGAGTTCGGCAAACCGGACATTGCCGGGGCCACGGAGATGGAAAAAGAACGGATCGAAGAGATTGCACGTGTAGCGGAAAGTGCCGGCGTCAGCATTCATGCGGAGGACACGCGCCAGGCCGACGAGGAAGCCAGCAAATTTGGCACTGCGGAAGTGGATTACATCTATGAGCAATCGCCGAGCGAATTGCTGGGGGCGTTGCTGCCTCGCTACGTAGCGATGCAGTTGTATCACGCCATCCTGGAGTCGGTGGCTGCGGAACATGCAGCCCGCATGACGGCGATGGATGCGGCCACCAATAATGCTTCGGACATGATCGACGCTTATACGCTGACGATGAACCGGCTGCGACAGGCTGCGATCACCAAGGAGATCATCGAAATCGTAAGCGGGGCGGCGGCGATTTAGGCGGGAATTTGATCAGGTTGTCGTAGTGAGCGAAGGACAAGAGAGATTATGGCAGAGAATATAGGACACATCATCAAGGTTGCTGGGCCCGCGGTCGACGTGCAGTTTGACGAAGCGCACATGCCGCCGATTTATGAGGCATTACGAGTCACCAGCGAAGGCTTCGATATCCCCACGCCGCTCGATGTCATTGTCGAAGTGCAGCAGCACCTTGGCGAAGGCCGAGTTCGCTGCATCGCGATGGAGGCGACCGAAGGCATGGTGCGCGGAATGAAGGCCCTCGATTTGGGCGGCCCCATTACTGTTCCGGTAGGTCGCGCAACGCTCGGCCGAGTTTTGAACGTGATTGGACAACCTGTGGACGAACTGGGGCCCGTGGATGCGAAAGAGCGTCGGCCGATTCACCGTTCCGCGCCGGCCTTCGACGAACAGTCGACCAGGGAAGAAATGTTTGAAACTGGAATCAAGGTCATCGACCTGATCCAGCCGTTTTTAAAGGGTGGCAAGACCGGCCTGTTCGGTGGTGCGGGAGTCGGCAAAACCGTCGTCATTCAGGAATTGATCAACAACGTTGCTTCCGAGCATGGCGGTTTTTCGGTCTTTGGCGGAGTGGGCGAGCGCACCCGTGAAGGTAACGATTTGTGGCTGGAATTTCAGGAGTCCGGCGTCATCGATTTGAAGCAGCGCGACAAGTCGAAGGCTGCGTTGATCTACGGACAGATGACCGAGCCGCCCGGAGCGCGTTTGCGGGTGGCTCTGACGGCACTGACCGTGGCCGAATATTTCCGCGATGAGGAAGGGGCGGACACGCTTCTGTTTATTGACAATATTTTTCGCTTTACGCAGGCTGGTTCTGAAGTATCTACGCTGTTAGGACGTATGCCGTCCGCAGTGGGCTATCAGCCGAACCTGGCTACCGAAATGGGCGAGTTGCAGGAGCGCATCACCTCAACCAAAAATGGTTCCATCACGTCTGTGCAAGCTGTCTATGTGCCTGCAGACGATTTGACGGATCCGGCCCCGGCGACAACGTTTGCTCACTTGGACGCAACCACGGTGTTGTCGCGTCCGCTGTCGGAACTCGGAATTTATCCGGCAGTCGATCCGTTGGCTTCAACCTCCCGAATTTTGACGCCCCGCATTGTCGGCCAGGAACACTATGACGTCGCGCAGGGCGTGAAGCGGATCTTGCAACGTTATAAAGACCTGCAGGACATTATCGCGATTCTCGGCATTGACGAACTATCGGAAGAAGACAAGCTCACGGTTATGCGCGCGCGCAAGGTACAGAAATTCCTTTCGCAGCCGTTCCATGTGGCTGAACAGTTCACCGGACTGCAGGGGCGCTATGTGAAGGTCGCGGATACAGTACGCAGCTTCAAGGAAGTCATCGATGGAAAGCACGATGACGTCCCGGAGCAGGCCTTCTACATGAAGGGCGATATTGACGAAGTTCTGGAAGCCGCAAGCAAGATGCAGCAGCCTGCATAAGGGCATTGGGTAACGATGGCGGACAATCATTCACTTCACGTTCGGCTGGTTACGCCGGAAAAGATATTCATCGACGGAACGACGGACTCCGTGTCGTTGCCGTCCGCCACCGGCTATCTGGAGGTGTTGTACGCGCATGCGCCGCTGCTGGCCGAACTTGGCCCCGGCGAAGTGACGATGCATGGCGGCGACGTAGGGGATCAGCGCCTGTTTGTCGCCCAGGGATTCGTTGAGGTGCTGCCGAACCGCGTGACCATCCTGGCAGAAGGCGTCATTCCGCCCAGCGAGATCAATGTAGCTGAAGCTCGGCTCGAATTGGAGCACGGCCAGAAGATGTGGAACGAGGCTGGCGATGAGGCCCGGCGCTATGACGATGCCAATCGAGTCATTCGTGAGGCGGAAGAACGAATTGCTTCGGCCGAGCGTGCAGGGAAATCTGCCTGATTTTCAAGCCGCCTCAAAACCAATCCATACCGTCTAGATGTCCACATCGAAAATTGCACTTCATGGTTCTCGTGGTCAACTAAGGACCGCTGTTGGTCGTGCGCTGAGATGATGGGGAGCAGACACGAACTAAGGGATTGAATCGGGCGTGGTGTCCAGGGCGCCGCTGAGACTTGAAATCTTGTCCACATGGTGGCGGTAGCACCAGTCTTGCAGGCCGTTTGCAATTCGCTCGACAGCGCGCGGATCCGCATAGCTGGCGGTTCCTACCTGGACAGCTGTCGCACCCGCCAGCATAAATTCGACCACATCCTCTGGTGTCGTAATTCCGCCCATCCCCAACACAGGAATGGAAACCGCGCGCGACGCCTGATACACCATGCGAAGAGCCAGCGGTTTGATGGCCGGCCCTGAAAGACCGCCGGTAATATTGGCGAGGCGCGGGCGCCGCGTCTTAGCGTCGATGGACACCCCAAAAAATGTGTTGACCAGGGAAAGCGCATCCGCGCCTGCGTCCGAAGCGGAACGCGCCATTTCCGCAATGCTGGTGACATTAGGGGACAGCTTAACAATGAGCGGTCGACGTGCCAATGACTTGGCGCGCATGACCAATTCATGCAGCGATGAAGCGTCGGTTCCAAAAATCATACCGCCGTGTTGCGTGTTGGGGCAGGAAGCATTGAGTTCGTAGGCGGCAATTCCATCGACAGCATTCAGGGCCTGAATCACCGCACAATAATCGTCGATGGAGCCCCCGAACACGTTCGCAATTGCCGGGCAGGGAAGGTTCTGCACCGCCGAAAGCTTCTGCTCAATGAAGGCGGTGACGCCCATATTCTGTAGTCCGATGGCATTCAGCATGCCGGCAGCTGTTTCAATAATTCGTGGCGGTGGATTGCCGGCCATCGGCTCTCTTGAAAGGCCCTTGGTCACAAAAGCGCCAATTGTTTTCAGCGAGACAATGTCTTCAAACTCCACCCCGTAACCAAATGTTCCGCTCGCCGCAATGACCGGGTTGCGCAGTTCAATCCCACAGAATTGCACTCGCAAGTCAGGTTTCAGGTTTGCGGTCATGGTTGCGACCCGGGCGATGCGGGTGCTTTTTGAGTTGACGATTTAGAGGGTTTGGTCGAAGCCGGAGTATGTTCGCTTGGGCTGGTCTTCGCTGGTGTACCGGGAGTTCCTGCGGATGTTTCACTGTGATGGGGTCGCGCTGGCTCGTGGTGTCTCCCGTGCCGCAGTTCTTCACGCCTGGGTTTCGCTGCCACCTCAGGATGAATGGCCTGCGTCAAAATGTGACCGATGCTGGCCGAGGGCTGGTTGACTCCCAGCAGATCGGCGAGAGTCGCCGCAATGTCGACAGGCTGCACGCGTCCTGGAAACGTTCCCGGAGTGAATACAGATCCGTAGAATCCAAGCGGAACGTGCCTGTCGTAGGAATAAGGAGAAAAATGCGTCGCGCCGTTCCCGGAGCCCGGAACCTGGTAGGCATCGGGAATCAGCATGACATACCAGCCGCCATTGGGTGAGTAGCTGTGGGCTATCAGCCGTCCCAACTCGGTTGGAGGCAGCCCCGGCTGCAAGGACGCGAGTTGAAGGCGCGTGAAGGTTCGGAACACCCGCGGCTGCGGTGGCACGCGTTTGTTGCCCGGTTGCACCGCATTGTCGGGCTTGTTGGCAGAAGGATCGAGACTGGCCACCGCGGCGGGAATCGAATCCTGAATCGCGCGCTCGGCTTCAAACTCGTTAATGCCGGCCCTTTCGAATATCGGGATATTCAGCGAAATATATGGCAAGTCCTGGTGCGGCAGCAAGTACTCAAGGTCCTGGCCTGGTGAAAACCGCTCGTTCATATTCTTGTTCAGGTCGGCGATTAGAGGCTTCATTGAAATTGTTGCCGCCGGAATTCCAAGCTGTTGTGCGACTGCGGGCACAGGCGCGACGCCGTGATCTGCGGTCAGCACCAACCATACGCTGCGAAGCCCGCCCGGAATATTGTGATCGAGCCAGGTAAAGAATTGGTCCAGGTTGCCATCAAGTTGGTCGACCAGTTGGCGCTGATCGGGCGAGTCGGGACCGACGCGATGCCCAAGAATATCTGTTGACGAGATGCTGATAGTCAACACATCGGTCACATTTCCAGCGCCAAGATTTTCTCCCTGGATTAATGCCTGGGCAAAATTCAGTTCATATTGAATGGCGGCATCGGTAGGGCCGACTGAGGAGAAGAACGGTGCATTCGCGGGAGCCCCGGGCGCCGTGCGAGCCAAGTCTGCATTGTCACTCTGGTTGAAAGTCGTTGCCCAATCCGGAAGAGAAGGCATGTAGTACGTGGACGTCACAAATGCGCCGCTTTGCGGATCAATCCAAAAGGCGCCATTGGCTGTATGGCCTGCGGTAAGAATGGCGGAACGGTCCTTCAGGGAAATACCGAATAGTTTGGACTCACCTTTCGTGGCGAGCCGGACTTCATCGCCGATTGTGGAGGCCAGCAAGTTGCGAGGCGATGCGCCTTCGCGGGCAGACTCCGGAATTGTGGAGGGCAGCCCGACAATGCTGTAGCGCGGGTCTTCGACAGACGAAATGGGCCGCTTGGTGTTGCGGGCAAGGTCCCACCATTCGTTGCTGGCGATGCCGTTGCCATCGGAGTAGGCGCCGGTCGAGATGACTGAGTGTCCGGCGGCCGTGACCAGGTTCGCATAGTCATAATAGCAATCCGGAAAATAGGCGCCATGATCCAGGAACAGGTCGAATCCGTTACCCTTAAAGTCGGCGCGATATCGCTCCAGATAATCCTCGCGGAACTGGTCGATGACGAGAATCACAACCAATTTGGGATGGGCGTCATAGGCGCTGGCAAAGCATGGGATACAAGTTGAAATGGCTAGCAGCGGAACGAAGAGAGAGACAACGAGACGTTTGAGCATAGCAAGAGGATCGCGTAAAGCGACTCATCCCATGGTAGCAAGAGGGGCGGCGGCGGAGAAACTCTGTGACGCAGGGCAGCCCGAGAATGGCCACACGGTTTAAGCCTAGGCCACCCGGGGATTAACGTTGATTAACAATGCGGGATCACGCGTCTGTTTGCGTTCACGCTACCGGGAGTGCCACAGGCAGCGTTTGTGGCGGAAGGCAATGGATCTTGCGGAAGAAATCATCTGGCATTGCAACAGAGACGCAACAGCCAGTAGACTTGGATTGGCCCCGCAGCATTGTCGGCAATGCAGATCTGGACGCCGCAAACGCAAGTCAGAAATGGACCTACCCACGCGGAGAGGTGGCAGAGCCCGGTTGAATGCACCTGACTCGAAATCAGACATAGTCGCAAGGCTATCGGGGGTTCGAATCCCTCCCTCTCCGCCATACATTTTTCTAAGGTGTTGGACTGTCTAGTAAGTGCATGATTCTGAAGTGACTCAAAGCTGTCTACGGACTCAATACAGTCAACGCCTATAGCTTTGTAAGGTCCGTTTGACCCTTTTACCTTACAAAATGGGAACCACCTTACAACGCGATTTCAGGGGCATTTCAGGGGTCAGAAAACACGCTCCCCACCACAGGACGATCCCTTCAAACACACAAAAGGCCACCGAGGATCAACCGAGGTGGCCTTCTACTTTGGTTCAGCGACTGCGCATGACGGCGGTCGACCGCGCCTGATGGCGAGTTTACTTAACCTTAGACACGACGATCAGACTGTTCGGGGTGCCCATCGTGGAGCTTCCTACCGTGAACGGTGAGCCTGAAACGGCCTTGATAGAGGTAGGAGTGACGGTGAAGACGTACAGCTTGTCCTTGGTATTGCTAAGGGCGTAGAGGTGGTTGCTATTGTCCCAGTGAATTTCATCAATTGGAGTGGCCGTAAGGATCCCTGAATATGCCGCGATGGGGGCAGCGCCATTAAAATGGAAGACTTGCAAGCCCGCGGTGCTGATGCTAAGGAGCGTATTGGCACTCGATGACGCCACCGCAAGAAGCTTGCCCGAAGGAGACATATTGAGACTTGTAACGTTCACGTTTGGGGTCGGCATGTTTTTCGCTGTGTTGGTTGAAACAATGTCTCCACTGCTATCTACCGTATAGCTCGCAAGCTGAGGTTGACTATAGAGATCATCAGCAATATTTAACGAGACAGCCAGATGATTGGTTGGGTCGGCGGCGACATTTATAGGCACGTAATTCTGGTAGGATTGCAGTCCCGATGGATCAGTCTGATTGAAGTTCGTGAATTCCAGAATGCCGCTGCTATTCCGAGAGAACGCAATGATTTGCTCATAAGGAGAGTACCCGCCAGCCATTGTGCTGTACGCATGTGTATCATTCCCCGTGAGTGTAAGAAGAGTTCCACCTGAATCGCAACATGAGTATTTGTCCGTAGTTGCTATGGTAGCGCCGTTAAACGTCAGCGCTCCGGTGCTTCCAATCTTGAATGTTTGGAAGCCGGTACAGATGGCGGTGCCGTCCACGAATGCTCCATCCATCCTTACATACACGTCCTGCCCAGTGTGATCGAGGACAGCACCCCCGGTGGTTCCACATTGGGAGGCGTAATAGTACTGCGTATTTATCTCCGAAGCCGATGCGCCGATGGCACCGTTCGACCCGAGCTTATACGAATGGACATAATCCGTACCCAGGCTGATGAAATACTTGCCGTTACTGCCAATGGCCAGCCCCGCAGGGTGGTAAGCAGAACTCGATACACGAGTCAGCTTCCCGGTTGATGCGGCGTCGTAAAGGTAGACCCCCTTGGTCGTACCTATGTAGACATAGGCGACAGGAGCAGCAGTTACGGCTGGAGCGACTGAATCCGGTGTGGTTTGTGCGAAGACTAGTCCTGTCGGAAGCAAGGCAAGACAGAAGATGAGCTTAAGGAACCTGACTGCGTGTCCCATGGTATGCGTCTCCTGAGCGTGTTCAGGTTGTGTCGATGTTCGGTCCAGGGGGACTAGCGCATTCAATATACGCGCCACGGCTGGATGTGAACACTAGAACAACGGTGAGCCGGCTTCATGTGTATCCACTATCGGTCTTCTGACCTGAATAGGGCGTGCCAATGCGATCGTCCGGCATAATTCACGGACCATTATTAACTTGTACCTACCAACCCTGTGAATCCCTCTCGTAAAAACCCTAGATGTCCTGGTTTGGAGCAGCAGTGTAATCCAGTTCTCTACTTCCTTCAGGCAAATGGCCACCGAGGAATCAAACCTGGTGGCCTTGCTGCTGCAGTCCGGTGATACCATTCGACCCAGATGACACGTGCAGAAATAATTGGTAACTTAATTATCGGGATTTTCCTGCTCATCGTAGGTGCCGCCGCGAGTCCGCTACTGAAGAGGCTGTGGGAAAAGATGCATCAGCCGTCCCCGTTGACCCCACAAACACGCGGCGAACTTACAAAGAATCTTGGGTTCTATGAAGAACAATTGGCGCGCCTGAACCACCTGGGCAAGAACCAGAAGGATTTGTTTCTGTATTTGTTCCAACTTCTTTTTGCCGCCCTCTTCCTCTCAGTATCCGCGGCGCTGGTCTATCTTGGATTCATCATTTAATGGAAGGGCCCTTACATCTACCTCCATAATGTTGTCCCCTTCTTGGTCCTGATTTTTGCAGATTTTCTATCTGATGGGATTTATCGAGGCCCCCGCGCTGTCTGACAAGAAGCTTGTAGGCGGAAAGCAACGGATTCAAAGCAGAATCGATGCAATAAAAGAGCGGTTGAACTCGCCGAGTAAGAACCCTTGATTGAACAGGCGGTGGTGACGACTCGCGCCGGAAGAAGATATTTGATCTTTGATCCGACGAACCAATATGTTCCCATCGGCGAAATTCCAGAGAACGAACAGGGAAGTTACGGCTTGCTGGTAGCTGGAACCAATAGCCAGGTGATTCAGCTTCCCATGCTGACGCCCGACACGGACACGACCGATCGCTCGGCAAAGTTCAAGTTGTTACCGGATGGAACGCTGACGGGCGAGGTGACCGTGCTGCATTTCGGAGCGTCTTCATGGAATCTGCGAGAAAACTTGTCCATGGCGAGCGAGAAAGATCAACGCAAGGATCTGGAACAGGCGCTGCAACGATCATTATCCAACTTCACGCTGGGAACAGAGAAAACGGATAATGTGATGGCGCTCGACAAGCCGCTGGAGATGCAATACCAGGTGACTGCCCCCATGTATGCCAAAGCTGCGGGCACGTTGTTGTTAGTTCGCCCAAGGGTGATTGGTAGCGATGCCTACGATCTGTTGGACACGCCGCGAGTGTATCCCATCAGCTTCAATGGAGCGGGAATCTGGAAGGATGACTTCGCTGTTATGCTTCCCGCGGGATATGCGGTCGACGATGTGCCGGCCGCGGTGAACATGGACGTGGGCTTCGCAAGTTATCACAGCCAGGTGAAAGCAGAAAACGGTGTGCTGCATTACCATCGCGAATTCACCTTGAAGCAACTGACTCTGCCGCCTTCCGACTACGCGGCACTGCTCAAGCTGGAAGCTGCGATCACAACCGACGAGAACAGCAATGCCGTGCTGAAAAAGAAATAATTCGTATCGAGGAAGGCCTAAGCCCTAAGAGTCTCGTCGCGTTTGCGCAGAGTTTAGGAATTCAGAGCGAACCCACACAGGCGTCTGAAAAGAGGCCGCTCCAAGAGGGATCTAAATAGAGCCAGCGCTGCGTACTGAACCAGCTGGTTGGCATGTCGGGAATGTGCAGCAAGCCGTGGCCTTCAACGCAAATGAGTTCGGTGCCATTCCAGGCGAGAAAATTCCTCGAAGATTGTCCGACGTAGGCCGGATGCGTCAGTAAGCGCAGGCACTTCGGGCAACGTCGTCTTTGGTCGTGCAGCGCCCAGCGAAACGCGAAAAGAAAACCGCAGACCGAACTTCCAAGCTGGACGTATTCGGCAGTCAGGGAATTGATTGAAGGGCTGAGATGCGCCAGATCTAGCGATCCGAAGCCAACAATGACGAGGATGACCGCAAGTTTCGCCGCTAGAAATATCCACCTGCGGATTTCATTTCCCTCGTGAAGGTGAGTCAAATCTGCTGAGTACTCCCCGAGCGGCAGCGAGGTTATTGCCGGCAAAGTGAGACAAGCGAGAGCGAGCGCAAAGAAAAAGCAGAAGATGGGTTGTTTGCTTCGTTCCGTCAGGGAAACACAATCGTAGTTTCCAGAACCAATATCGGGGTCCGGAACCGACATCTGCCAATGGCCGTTGGAGGGAGGCGGAAAATCGGAGGGCCTCACGTCGGCAACTACGTATCCATTGGAACGAGACGGCAACGCTGCCATTGCATGCGAGTCCTCGAGAAGGCAGGCATCTATTCTCCCTGGCAGTCGCCATAATGAATCCTCGATCACGCCTACGACGATTGCCTTGTGCCCCGCCACCTGTAGCGTCGTCCCGGCAATGCTGGGATCACTATGAAAGTACTTCTCCCATGCTGAATGGCTCAAAATCAATCTCTCTGCGTTCGGCTGGCTCTTCGAATTCGGATCGTAGAAATCGGCGGGAACTCCCAGCACCTGAAAGAGATTGTTGCTTGCTAAAGCGACGGACATATCTTGGCCTTTATGAGTGCCAACCATAACCCGAACTCTAGTCGGTCGATAAAAGGCCATTCCGTAGAAGAGTTCGTGAGTATTTTTTTCCCATGATTGATAGTTCTCAAATGGGATGGCAGGAAAGGGGTCTGACACATGGCCGCCCGGTGAAATCAAAACAAGGTTTTGCGGATTGGGATAGGGGAACGGAAGAATTGCTTTACGAACCCCGGGTAGATAGCTAGCCAACAATAGGGTAATGGCGCCCAGCCCTGCCAGCCAGGCAATGCATCGTGACGGCGACCCCAATTGAAGAATTTCTGAAAATGTCGGCCTCGGACTTTCCCGGCGTAACCAAAAAGCATCCTTGAATGCTCCCAGGCAAAACATCGTCGCCTGTTGCATTTCATCGGGGCAACCCTGTTCCTTCCGCAAGCAAGCATCGTAGACATGCCAAAGTTCCGCTTTCCATTCTGCAAGCCACTCCATCCGCTGAACCGCGGGCACCAACCACGCCGCAGCATGCAGAATGGCGATCGGTATGCGACAAGAATGGGTGATTCGAAGTATGTTCATGCCCTGTTGACCTCAGGAATCGGAATCATCCGGGAAAGAAGCGGATAGCGCTTATACAGGAATTCCAATGTAGCTTTGCCCGTTCGGGTAAGCTTGTAATATTTTCGGGCCGGCCTCTGTTGATCGTCCGCAATCGACTGCTGTTCCCATCGCGAGAGGATCAAGCCATCTCGTTCCAGACGCCGCATCGCCGGATACACCGTTCCACTGGGAAGACCCGTCACTTCCATCACGCTGAAGCCATAGACGTTGCCAGCATGAATGGCATGAAGAATCATGGCCGCTGTGTGGGAAAGCTTCGCCTCAACTTCCATAGCAGGAATTGTACCTATGTAGTTCGCTACTTGACTAGTAGAAGAGTAGCATGCTACATAGGGGCATGTGGCTCGGAGTGAGACGAGTAGCCTTCGACGCGGACGTTTCATCATGCGTGGCCACAGGGAGGCTTCCAGAATGCTTGAACTCCAAAATCTTTCGCGAAGCTATCGCGGGATTCCGGCAATCAGGGATGTAAGTTTCAACGTGGCGCCGGGGGAAATTGTAGGGTTCCTTGGACCGAACGGCGCTGGGAAATCCACCACGGTCAAGATCATTACTGGACTCTTGCGACCCAATGATGGGCGCGTCCTTTTTGAAGGCGCCAATATTCAAAGTGATTTGGAGCGATTTCGCGCAGTGTTAGGGTATGTTCCGGAGGAAGCGCACCTCTATACACACTTGTCGAGCCTGGAATACTTGCAGCTCGTAGGCAGGTTGCGAGGAATGAAGGAAGTAGTAATCGACGTGAAGGCGAAGAGACTGCTCGCACTCCTCAATTTGGAGTCCTGGCAGTATTCGACGATTTCCTCGTATTCAAAGGGAATGAAACAGCGGGTCCTGATTGCCGCCTCACTAATGCATGACCCGAAGCTATTGATCTTTGACGAACCGCTCTCTGGCCTCGACGTTGTATCCTCCCGCCTCTTTAAAGACTTGCTAAAGGAGCTTTCGGCTCAAGGCAAAGCCATTCTTTATATTTCGCATGTTCTCGAAGTGGTTGAGCAGATTTGTAATCGGGTGATAGTGATCTCGAAGGGCAACATCGTAGCAGATGCTCCGCCTGCCCAGCTGACGCAAGTGATGCAGCTGGCAAGCCTCGAGAGTGTGTTTGCTCAACTCGTGCAGCAGCAAGACACCAGGGTATTGGCACGCGAATTGGTCGAGGTGATGCAAATTGAGAATGTCTAATCAGTTGAGAACGGTGCGCCCGAAGGAACCCCAGATCCTTTCGCTCCACGTGCTCGCCCGCATGAGTTCCCCACAACGCACGGAACAAAGCCAGGGGGCGGTTCTCGTGCGCCATTTTCTGGATCGATTCTTCAATAACGAGATGGCATCGTCTGATGACGAAGGAAGGACACGTTTAATTCAAGTTGCTTGTGCGACGGGTCTGCCCGGGTTCGTCGCCGCCATGTATCTATGGCCCGTGTATCACGACATCTTCGGCTTGCATCGTCCTTACTGGGCTCAGGTAGGCGATCACTACTTTTTCGTCGTCTACTCCATGGTGGTCATGGGAATTATCGTGGTCTTCGAATGGGATCTGTTCTTCCCGGACCTGCTGGACATTTTTGTCTTGTCCAGCTTGCCAATCAAAAGCCGAACGCTTTTTCTTGGCAGGATAGCGACCGTCTGCATTTTTGTCGTCGGCTTTCTGTTGAATGCAAATATTCTCTCGACACTCGCGCTGCCCGCCGCCATTGATCCTCCGAGCGCGAGTCGGTTTCTAGCGGCTCATATACTGGCAGTGGCCGGAGGTGGAATTTTCGCCGCGGCGACGGTATTGGCAGTTCAGGGGTTGCTGCTGACGGTCCTGGGAGCGAGAGCATTTCGAAAGATATCGCTCGCCCTGCAAGCCACCTTTATTACAGCATTGCTGATGGTTCTGTTTTTGATACCGGTTTTGTCCGGAGCCTTGCCAGTTTTCATGCACTCCAGCCACGCCTATATTTTGTACTTTCCTCCATTTTGGTTTCTCGGCGTGTATCAAAGCATTCTCGAGGGATCTTCAGCGTTGCCGATGTATACCAGGCTAGCGCAAGAGGGGTACGAAGCAAGTCTCGCCATAACTGCCGTGGCTGTCTTCTTTTATCCGCTCGCTTATTGGCGCAGAACGCGTGAGCTGATCGAGGGCTCGGGTGCTCGGGACACCAGAAGCGCCCTGGCAACGCCATTCAACCGAATATTGCATGAGACCATGGTGCGCATCCCTGCTCGCCGAGCTATTTTCCACTTCATCAATCAGACGCTGTTTCGAGTGCAGCGCTATCGAATCTACCTGGTGATGTATGCCGGACTATGTGTCTCGCTGATTGTCGCTACCGTGCTCCGCATGCAAGTTGAGCAAGGAAGGATCAGCCTCGACTTTTCTCCGGACGGAATGCGAGTCGCAATTCCTATGGCCGCATTTTTGATTATTGCTGGGTTGCGAGTGGCATTTGTTTCACCGGCCGATCCTCGAGGACGTTGGGTTTTCAGAGTCGTCACGGGCAGGCCCGAGTGGGAGCAGCTAGCCGCTGCCAAAACTTGGATTTTGACCTGGGCCATTGTCATCATGGTTTGTGTTCTGCTTTTGGCGAGCCATACGGAAGTCCAAGGCTGGCAAGTAATGGCAGGGCAAATCCTGGTGGCGATAGGATCGTGCGTACTGCTAACGGACGCCTTCTTCCTGGACGTGAAAATCATCCCTTTTACCGGAGAAAGGGCCGCAGAGAAGACGAACCTGGCAATCATCTTGCTGAAATACGTGGCCGCTTTCGTTCCATGGGTCCTGCTGGTGGGGAACGTCCAGCCTTGGATTGAAGCGAGCGCGAGTCACATGGCGACGGCGATCTTGCTGATTGGCGTGACTCACGTCGTAATGCAGGCGCTTCATCGAAAAATGCTGAGAGACCACCTCAGCGTCCCTGACCTCGATGAAGATCAGCTTGAACCTTTTCAGACTCTAGGTCTGCGGTACTGAAGACCCGGTTGACACTCGTTCGACATTACTCGCTGATCGATCCGAGAGTAGTTCGACGGCTTGGGTGACCACCAATGGTATCTCGGCCCTCTTATCATGCTTTACGCGGTGTGCCACTAGTATCGCACGGTGAAAACGGCGCACCCCCGCTCGATCTTGGAGTGCGTTTAGCGCTCGACTGCTGAACGCTACCCCTGTTGACAGTGACCCTAAGGCAGCTCCCGGCCGAAGTATTTCAAGAACAACGGCCGGTCGCACTTCGTTCCCAGACGCATGAGCAAATCCGCACTTTGCGACCGGAAGCTACGATTTTTTGTTGAGATCGTCGTCCTTGTAGTACTTGGTACCCTGAAGCGTTAACTGGAGGGCGAGACCGTTCTTGGTAATTTGATAGACCCAGACGCCTGGGGCAACCTCCTCCGCCCCCGAGAAGGCTCCGCCTTTATCACCCGCCTTCGCCGCAGCGTCGGCTTGCGCTGAACCCGACCAGCCGGATTCGAGGAAGTTATTTAGCGCGCCGTCGTTTTCGAACACGAAGATCACCCGATAGTTCTTCACTCCGACACCAAAACCGGCGCCACCCGAGACCATTTTCATGAAGGTTTCCTGGTTGCTTTTGGAAGTCACCGCGAGTCCCGCGCCACGCGCGGTGCTCACGAGCAACAGGTTCGTCCCCATGTTGTTGAAAATGGCGTACCCGGCTGAGCTTTGAATCGCCCCTTTGGCTGCGGGTTGCAGCTTGTACAAGTCCTGCAGAGTTTCTGCAGCCATCTTGCGAGTTTTATCCCGTTTTTCGTCGGGTGAATCGGCACGTGCCACACCTATAGCCAGCACGATCAGCGCAACGCTTGAAATGATCTTTTTAAATCTCATGGATGCTCTCCTTCAATCGTGGATCTTATTGCAGGACACTTCACACAATGTCAGGTCTGCCTGAGACCGGTCCCTTGAAGTGGAACGGGACAAGAGATGCCTGACATTGATCATTCTCCTGCACGTTAAGTTTTATGCAAGGGCAGCGCCTTGAAAACTGGGAAAACTCCTAGTTCGAGCCATCTTGATGGACGTAACTCGAGCGGGTTTGCGCGGTGGGGTGCAATCCAGCAACTTCATCTAAGTTATGGAGTAAAGATAGTTATGCTGGTGCATGCGGGGGCCGCATGGCCGCGCAGACTCACAAACATCTGACTCGAAATGGGACATACTCGCAAGCCCATCGGGGGTGCGAATTCTCTGCTTTACGCCAGAAACTACTCGAAACGCAATCAGTGCAGCCGGATGAAATTCCAGATGAACGCCTGCATCCGATTTCCAATCCCATGCAGCGCAGAGTTTTTCGGCGATCTATAGACTCATTCTGGTTTGGTATGGTTCCATAGTGCTTTCGCCTGTGCTGATGAGTTTCGGTTCTGCTGCGATAATGTGACAGAAGGAATAACACCATGAAGATGGCAGTCGGCAGCGATAGCGCGTCATATTTTGCAACGGCGATTTGTGTGTATCTGGAAGAAAAGGGTGTGGAGCTGCTTCGTTGCGGCCAATGCTGCGGAGAGCAGGCGGACTATGTCGACGCGGCCCGCGCAGTCGCGGAGCATGTCGCCGCAGGGCGGTGCGATCAAGGGCTGCTGTTCTGCACCACCGGGACTGGCGTGACCATCATTGCCAATAAAGTCCCCGGAGCGCGGGCGGCACTTTGCGTAGATGCATTCTCGGCGCGCATTGCGCGGCTGGCAAACAACGCCAATGTGCTCGTATTAAGCATGCGATATACGGGCGAGATGCTCGGCAAGGAAATTGTGGATGAATGGCTGGCGACGGCGCCCTCGACCGAACCGCGCCGCGTCAATTTCCATCGCAAGACAGAGGAACTGGATGCGATCTATCGAGGCGCTGCAGCAGGGGCGCCGGGGCCGATCGACAGCAAGCAGTAGCGGTTCAACTGCGAGCAGGAGTGGACGCTACAGTGAAACCCCGCGCTTCCAGGGGATGAAGTCGTACTGACCGTTCAGTTCGGCCTTGGTGTGCCGAGGACCGCTGGCAACCTCAATCACCGTTTCTAATATGTCATTCGCAACTTGCTGGATGTTCGAGTCGCCGGTGATGATGCCGCCCGCATCGATATCGATGATGTCGGCCATTCGAGTTGCCATCAGCGTATTCGTCGCCACTTTCAACACAGGCGTGATGGCATTGCCAGTTGGAGTTCCCATGCCAGTGGTGAACAGAACAATATTTGCACCGGCACCCACCTGTGCGGTCACGCACTCCACATCATTACCGGGAGTACAGAGAAGACTCAATCCGGGTGTCGTAGCGACTTCGGGATAATCAAGCACATCAACCACAGTCGACGTACCGCCTTTGCGTGCTGCTCCCGCGGATTTCATGGCATCTGTAATCAGTCCATCACGGATATTCCCCGGCGACGGATTCATCTCAAATCCAGAGTGGACAGCTTTTGCCCGGGCCGCGTAGGCGGTCATCAATTCCACGAAACGATCCGCGATTGGCTGGCTGACGGTGCGATCGATCAGCCCTTGTTCTGCACCGCATAGTTCGGGAAACTCCGACAGGATCGACTTACCGCCAAGCGCTGCCAGCATATCTGAAACCTGACCAAGAGCGGGATTGGCGGAGATACCAGAGAAACCGTCCGAGCCGCCGCACTTCAATCCAACAGTCAACTTGGTAAGGGGAGCCGGGGATCGCCGCGCGGTATTCGCTTGCTCCAGTGCGGTGAATGTTTGATCAATCGCGCGACCCAGCATGTCACTTTCCAGACCTAGCGCCTGTTGATCGAAGATCAGAACAGGTTTTGTGGTTTGTGGATCTCGTTTTCGAATTTCTTCCAAGAGAATGGATATCTCCGCGTTCTGGCAGCCGAGACTCAGCACGGTTGCACCGGCGACATTGGGGTGCTGAATGTATCCAGCCAACAAGCCACAGAGAGAGCGCGCATCCTGTCGCGTGCCGCCGCAGCCGCCTTCATGTAAGAGAAAGCGGACGCCGTCAACGTTGGGAAAGATCGGATTGGTGGCTATATCGATTGCCGGGCCGTTCGCGCTGGCGCCTGCCTGCTGATTACGGGCAACGATCAGGTCATGCACATGCCTGCGGTAGGCATTGGGCTTGCGATAGCCAAGTTCTTCCTCAAAGGCTTCTCGAAGCAGTTCGACATTACGGTTTTCGCAGAATACAAGCGGAAGAACCAGCCAATAATTTCGCGTGCCCACCTGTCCATCCGGCCGATGATAGCCAAGGAATGTCCGGTCCCGCCACGAAGAGACGTCCGGTGGAGTCCAAGGGTGCGGTGTGCGCTTTGTCGAGTAGGAACTGGCGTCGTGCTGCAAATTTCTGGTCGTCACAACACCACCTGCCGGGATGGGTTCGCGAACTTTGCCGACGATCACTCCATACATGATCACCTCCGAGCCCACTGGCATCTCCTGTTCGACGAACTTGAACTTGGCGGGCACATCAGTAGTCGGAATATAGGTTTTACCGGCGTAGGTCACCGGTTGGTTGGCTGCGAGAGCCGTCAGCGCTACGAGTACGTTATCGCGGGGGTCGAGTTTCAATAGTTTTTGCATATTTGCCACAGCTCTTTCCTTCTACAATACCGGAAATGGCCGGCGCCTCACTGTTCCGTATCACGCCGACGGCCTGCTACAGAGTCCGAAATTCTCAGCCATCTCACGCCGGAGTTTCTGTGGCATTGTCCTGATCCTTGAGTTGCGGAACCAGGATCTGAAAGATGAGGACCGCGAGGAGATACATAAATCCGCAAACCGTAAACAGCAGGGAATAGTGGTGAGTGCGCTTGAGAACATATCCAGCCACCTCGGCAAGCAGCGTTCCGCCCAGCGCTCCCGCAGTCCCGCCGATGCCCACGACGGTGGCGACAGATCGGGCGCGGAACATATCGGAGGGGGTGGAGAACAGGTTGCATGAAAAACCCTGGTGGGCGGCGGCCGCAAGAGAAATCAGTGAAACGGACATCCACAGTGTCGGCACCCAGGCGGCAAAAATCACCGGCAGAACTGCAATCGCGAAGATTGTCATGGCAGCTTTCCTGCTGAAGTTGACTGAGCGTCCGTGCTTGATCCAGAACCCGGAGAGCCAGCCTCCGAAGACACTCCCGACGCTGGCTGCAAAATAAATGACGACCAGGGGAAGACTCATCTGGGCGATGGTGATGTGGAAGCGACTGGTCAAGAACAGCGGCCCCCAGAAAAGATAAAACCACCACACCGGATCTGTCAGAAATTTGGAGGTTGCAAAAGCGATGGTTCCGCGATCGGATAACAGAGACCACACCGACCGTATTTCAGATGACTCCACAGGCGCAAGACTGCGGTCAATAAGCTGCGATTCTGCCGGTCGCAGGCGATTGTAGGGAAACAGCATCCACAGGATCAGCCACAGCATGCTCATGCTGGCGGTAAAAATAAATCCGTATCGCCACCCGAATCGGAGTGCGATAAACGGGATGATGATTGGACCCAGCAGTGCGGCAAAATTTGTGCCGGAATTGAAGATGCCTGTGGCCAGCGCGCGTTCTTCTTTCGGAAACCATTCGGCTACCGCCTTCAGCGCGGCCGGGAAGTTGCCCGATTCTCCGATGCCCAGAAAAAATCGTGCGATGCCAAATCCGAGTGCGTTGCTGACGAATGCATGCGCCGCCGACGACACACTCCAGACTCCGACGAACAGCCCGTACCCTTTCCGGGTGCCAAGGCGGTCGATGATCCGCCCGGACAGCAGATACGCAAGTCCGTAGGCGAAGGTGAAACATGCGACCATGTTGCCGTAGCCCTGTTGCGTCCAGCGCAATTCTTTCTGCAGGATGGGGGCGAGAATGCCAAGGACCTGGCGGTCCATGTAGTTGGTCGTGGTCGCGAAAAACAACAGTGCGCAGACAAACCAGCGCATTCGGCCAGGACGTTCCTCTGGCTTCTGGACGAACCTCGCCACCGGCTGCTGCTGCACTTGGTTCACTTGATTCAGCCTATTCTGTTTAGGAGCAACTTGGCAGAAGCAACTATGCCGTTGGAACGGGACCTGTGGAGCCGCGTACGCGCAAGGTCGACTTGAGCAGAATCTGCTGCGGTTTCAGCTCTGTTTGTTCCGCTGCCGGCACAATGGAACGCAGAAGCAAGTCTACCGCTGCCTTTCCCATCTCGTACGTAGGTTGCCCAATGGTAGTAAGACTTGGGTTCACAACTTCCGCCCAGTCGGCGTCGTCGAAGCTCATCACGCTGACGCCAGACGGGCAGGGGATTTTCAATTCTGTCAGCGCCCGAAGAATTCCCAAAGCCATGCGATTGTTAAGTGTAAAAATTGCAGTCGGAGGATCGGAGGATTGCAGCAGGCTGTGCCCAATACGATATCCGCTCTCGATGTGCGAATCCCCCTGACGGAGATGTTCTTCGCGGATGAGAAGGTTCGATTCCTGCATCGCCTTGCGGCAGCCCTCGACGCGATCGATGCTGGTCGAGTGGGTCAAGCGCCCGCAAATTACTGCGATTCTCTGATGTCCGAGTTCGATGAGGTACCGGACTCCGTTGTAGCAGGCGTCGAAGTTGTCGGTGACAACGCAATTCACCTTCGCCTTCATGGGAATACAGTCGATAAAGACGACAGGAGCGCGGTCGCGGCCCAAGGTCTCGCGCACGGCATAGGAATCGGTAGGAGCCAAAAGAATTCCGTCCACACGCTTGGTGTGCAACGCGTCCAGGTGTCTCAGTTCCAGGTCGGATCGGTCGTTTGAATTACAGACCAGCACTTCGTAGCCGTGCTCGATGGCTTGATCCTCGACCCCGCGCAAGGCTTCCACAAAAAATGGATTGGTGATGTCCTGAACAACCAGCCCGAACATGTGGGTGCGTCCGGTGCGCAGGCCGCGGGCTCCAGCATGAGGGGAAAAGTTCATGGCCGCAATCGCTTTTTGCACCACAGCCGTCAACTCAGGGCCGACGATGCCCTTGTTATTGACCACGGCTGATACAGTCGAGATGGAGACCCCGGCGAGACGAGCTACGTCGCGCATCGTGTAAGAATTTTGCTTGGCCATCACAGTCGCCTTCCGCTCGCCCGCTTGGATGTGAGACGTGCTGCAGGCCGGAATTGACTCGCACAACTTCCATTTACAGCTTTTAACGCTTCGATTGTTATGTTCATTTTGACGGAGGCGATTTTTCGGGCTTTCTCAATCCATAGTAAATGGAAGGCCCCATTGTGCCACCGTTTCTTAGCGGCGGAAGACTTCTCTAAATTGTTATCATAACGTTTCGAACGATATTGACAAGCAAAAGTTCATAGAGTAAGTTCAGCATTACCCTCATCATTTTTACGAATTGTTCCCGGAATTAGCCTCCACATTTGATGCAAAAGCTTCTGTGTCTCTCGAGATAGGTACCTCTTGTGAATTTCCTCGATAAGAACGGTTCGACTCTATCAGAAAACGAAGTTGCTTGTATCGGCTCGGTACGGCACTGGAGTGTGTTCGGATTGCCAGTTCATGCGCAGAGCAACAAAATAGTGACTGAGTCAGAGTTTGTGTGCTTTCTCCATCATGGCATCAATCGAACATGACGGCGTTCCGGCAAGGGTGGAACGGTGAACCACCGAATCTGGAATTGAACTTCGCAGATCGAGCCTACCATGGACGCGTCGGCTCGTCGTCGACTGGGCAGGCGGAAATGGGTGAGGTCATCGAGGCAGTAAAGAAGTCATTTTGGCTTGAGGGAGCGCTTGCGCCGCTGTCGAGTCTTCGCGCCGCGGTCTTGGGGGACTTTTGCCTGGATGCGTATTGGCAACTGGATTCGCATGAGCCGGAATTGTCTCTCGAGACTGGATTGCCGATTCGACGGGTGCGCAGTCAGAGCTACTCACTTGGTGGAGCGGGAAATGTAGTTGCCAACCTGGTAGCGCTTGGAGTGGGACAGGTGCGCGCGATTGGCGTGGTGGGCACAGACCTGTTTGGGGCTGAGTTATTGCGCCTGCTGCGTGCCTGTGGCCCGGCGATTTCTGATCGCATGGTGGAAGACCCGGATTGGCAGACGATGGTCTACGCCAAACCATGGGACGGCGATGAGGAAGAGAACCGGATTGATTTTGGCGCGTTCAATGTGCTGTCGAAAAGCACGATGGATGCATTGATCCCTGCCCTGGATGTGGCTGCCGGCGAAAACGATGTGGTTGTTTTAAACCAGCAGATCTCACGCGGGGACCACAGTCTTCTCGTAATTGATCGCATTAATCAGGTGATTGCAGCGTACCCGAAGACGCTTTTCCTGGTGGACGCTCGTCATCGCCCCGACCTGTATCGGGGTGCCGTGCTGAAATTGAATGTTGCGGAAGCGGCGCGTTTTCTGCAGGAGCCGATCGATGAACCCGTTGCAATCGAGAGGGCAAAGAGCTTCGCCCGGCGTATCACGCAGCGGACTGGGCAGGCGACCTTCCTGACCCGCGGGGAGCGCGGCATTCTGGTTGCAGATGGGGATAGTGTCCAGGAGGTACCCGGAATTCAAATCCTCGAAAAGACGGACACCGTTGGAGCCGGAGATACTGTTGTGGCGGCCCTTGCAGCGGCGCTCGGTAGCAGGCATGATCCGTGGACCGCAGCGAAGCTGGCGAACCTGGCGGCCTCAATCACGGTGAGAAAACTCCGCGCCACCGGTACGGCAACGCAGACAGAAATTCTCAGGGCCGGCCCTGAGCCGGATTATATTTTTGAGCCGGAGCTGGCGGACACACCCGACCGAGCGCGCTTTCTCGAAGGGACAGAGATCGAGGTGATTGGGGAGCTGCCCACCGATCTGCAGATTCAGCATTGCATCTTTGACCACGACGGCACGCTCTCCACGCTGCGGGAAGGCTGGGAGAAAATTATGGAGCCAATGATGGTGCAGGCGATTCTGGGACCGGGATATGGAGATGTCGATCCTGCCCGCGTCGGCAGGGTCTCCGCAGAAGTTCGCGCCTTCATCGATCGCACCACAGGTATTCAAACGCTGGTGCAGATGAAGGGTCTTGTGGATTTGGTCCAGCAATACGGTCTTGTGCCTGAAAATGAAATTCTGGATGAGCATGGATACAAGCACATCTTTAACCAGGAACTGTTCAAGATCATCGAGAAACGCCGGGCGAAATTGAAATCTGGAGAGCTCTCTCCCGAACATTTCCACATTAAGAACGCATTGGCATTGTTGCGCGAACTGCACCGCCGCGGAATCAAACTGTATCTGGTCAGCGGGACGGATCAGGCCGACGTCGTGGCGGAGGCGCAGACGATGGGCTACGCGGATATGTTCGAAGGCAGAATCTTCGGGGCCGTGGGAGATGTTACGGTTGAGGCAAAGAAGTTGGTCGTGGACCAGATTATTCGCGAAAACGAGCTCTCCGGACGCAAGTTCGCCACTTTTGGAGATGGTCCAGTGGAGATGAGGGAGACGCGAAAGGGCGGAGGATTATCGATCGGCGTCGCCAGCGATGAAGTGCGCAGATTTGGATGGAACATCGTGAAACGTTCACGACTAATCAAGGCTGGAGCCAATCTGATTGTTCCAGATTTCAGCCAACTTTCAGCATTATTGCAAGCGATGCAGCTTGGGTAGAGCGGTGACGAATCCGGTGAGCCTGCGGGCAAAGGAGCAAAATGCAAATTGACCACCCGAAGGTAATTACCGTTCAGGGAATGCGGGCCGAGCGGGATAAGCTGGTTGCGCAGGGGAAAAAGTTGGTGTTTACGAATGGATGCTTTGACATCCTGCATCGAGGGCACGTGACGTATCTAACCTTTGCCCGCAATCAGGGGGATGCTTTGGTGGTTGGTTTGAATACAGACACATCGGTTCGGGCCAACAAGGGCGACGACCGACCAATCAATTCCGAGCAGGACCGCGCATTTGTCCTGGGATCGTTGCGAGCCGTGGACTATGTCGTGCTGTTTGGGGATAACGAACCCAAGGACATCATCGCGAAGATCTTGCCGCAGGTGCTGGTGAAGGGAAGCGACTGGGCGCACTACGTGAGTGGCCGCGAGGTAGTGGAAGCCAACGGCGGGAAGGTCGTGCTGGCGGATATGGTGGAAGGGCGGTCCACGACCAATACGATCCAGCGCATTTTGCAGGTCCACGTAAGGGACAAGAACCCATGAAGAAACCTATCGTAGTGACCGGCGCAGCAGGCTTTATCGGCCGCAACGTGGTCGCGGAATTGAATGCCCGCGGGCATGACAATCTGCTGCTGGTTGACAAGCTAGGTCGCGATGAAAAGTGGCGCAATTTAGTCGGGTTGGAATACGAAGACATTGTCGATTCAGACGAATTTTTGTCCAGTGTGGAGAAGGGGAGAATCGCCGATTTAGAGGCTCTGATTCATCTGGGAGCTTGCAGTTCGACGACCGAACGCAATGCGGATTTTCTGCTGCAGAATAATTATCGTTACACGCGGGCTTTGTGCGACCATTGCCTGCGCGAACGGACTCGATTCATCTACGCCTCAAGCGGGGCGACCTATGGCGATGGCAGCGATGGTTACAGCGATGATGTGAATCAGCTACCCGCGTTGCGACCGCTGAACATGTACGGATATTCCAAGCACATGTTCGATCTGTGGGCGCGCAAGCACAAGTTGTTCGCTCGGATCGTCGGGCTGAAATATTTTAATGTTTTTGGTCGGTATGAAGACCACAAGGGCGACATGCGTTCGATGGTTGCGAAATCCTACGAGCAGATTCAAAAGACTGGAAGGGTCGAGCTCTTCAAATCTTATCGACCGGAATATGCCGACGGCGAACAGAAACGCGATTTCATTTATGTCAAAGATGCGGTCGCGATGACGCTGCATTTTCTGGGGCCACATAAAAGTGGCGGGCTATTTAATTGCGGAACTGGACAGGCAAGAAGCTGGAAGGATCTGGCGATGGCGGTGTTTGCCGCGATGAAGATGCCGCCGCAAATTGACTTCATCGAGATGCCTGCGATTCTGCAAGGAAAGTATCAATACTTTACGGAGGCGCCGATGGAGAAAATGCGACAGGCTGGATACACGGCGCCATTCACCTCCCTGGAGACGGCTGTCGCCGATTACGTCACGAGCTACCTGCAGTCGCGTGAGCCGGCGATCATCGGAGAGAACGCGACAGAGAGAGTCAGGAAGCACGAATGAGCCAGATCATCACTACGAATCTGCGGGATGCGAAAGCGACGCTGGAACAGGCGGCATCTCTGGAGACACAGATCGTCGGAGCGGCCAGCGCAATCGCGGATGCCCTGCTCTCCGGAAGCAAACTATTGGCTTGCGGTAATGGTGGCAGCGCAGCAGATGCTTCGCATCTGACGACGGAATTTGTTTGTCGCTTCAATCAGGATCGGCGCCCCTATCCTGCCATCTCGCTGGTGGCGCAGGGCGGCGATCTGACGGCAATCGGGAATGATTATGAATTCAACGAAATCTTTTCGCGCCAGGTGGAGGCGTTCGGAAAGCCCGGCGACATATTGGTTGCATTTACGACAAGCGGACGAAGTGCAAATGTCCGTCGTGCCCTTGTGGTTGCCAGGGATTTGAAAATCCAGACAATTGCATTCCTGGGAAGGGATGGGGGTACATGCGCCGGGCTCGCCGATATCGAACTGCTCGTCACCGGCGGAGTGACGGCGAGGATTCAAGAAGGCCATCAATTCTTGTTTCATACAATTTGCGAGATGGTGGAAGAGCATTTGCAGTCTCGAGGTTGAACCGCTCCGGCTCCCACAGCGTCATCTTTAGCGCGTTGAGCACAGGTGAACCGGATGGAAAGATTCGGAATGGTCAGGAATGGCGGCCATTCTTTGGAATTTTTTGCGCACGCATTCGGATCGATTCGAAGTGAAAGTTCTCGTATGAATAAAGAAAAGAATTTCCTTACGGCGGCCGGTAAAGTATGGATCGGCGTGGACATTGGCGGCACCAAAACCGCCGTCGTCCTTTGCTCAGAACCCCCCGCCATTGTGGAACGAATTGAATTCCCCACGTTGCCGGAGAGCGGCCCAGGTCGCGGACTGACACTGATTCGGCAAACCATTCACAAGTTTCTTCAAACGTACAAGCTTCGGCCCGAGCAAATCGAAGCGATCGGAATCAGTTGCGGTGGCCCGCTCGACCGCAAACGCGGTGTGATTCAATCGCCTCCAAACTTGCCTGGCTGGCACGACGTTCCGATTGTCGATGTCCTGCAGGACGAGTTCAAGATTGAATGCCGTTTGGAAAATGATGCCAACGCGGGAGCGGTCGCCGAGCATCGATTCGGGGCCGGACAAGGCGTGCAAGACATGATTTTCCTCACGATGGGAACCGGGTTGGGCGCTGGCATCATCATCGCGGGCCATTTGTATCACGGCTCGTCGGATATGGCGGGCGAAATCGGTCACGTCCGGCTGACCGCTTCGGGTCCCGTTGGTTACAACAAACCCGGCTCGGTGGAAGGATGGGCAAGCGGCGGCGGAATGGCGCAGGCCGCCAGCGAACGAGTCGTCGCAGCGATGGAGAGGGGCGAGGTAACGTCTCTGGTAGCTCAGTTGGCCACGAACAGAATCCTGACCGCGAAAGATGTGGCGGATGCTGCGCGGCAAGGAGATGAACTGGCCCGCCAGATTGTTTGCAGCACTGGAGCTCGATTGGGAGAAGCGTTGGCCATTCTGGTGGATCTGCTGAATCCGGAATTGATTGTCATTGGCGGAATTGCGATGCGCCTGGGTGAGAGCCTTCTGGAGCCCGCGCGTTTCGCCATGAAGAGGGAAGCGCTGGCTGCATCGGCTCAGGCCTGTAGGGTTGTGCCCGCAGCGCTGGGTGAGAATGTAGGCGACATTGCCGCCATTTGCGTCGCCACGGGCTAAAACAATAGCCGGACCGCATTGCTGCAGCAACCCCGCCATCACCGACAAACAGCGCCGGACTATGCAACACTGCTCGATGCGCGATGAACGCCGCGATTGAGCGGGTCCAAATAAAACTGCCTTAGTTTGCCCTTCTTTTTTCTGCCCACTTTGTGATGTTCAGCCAACAAGCACAGACTCCGGTCTTCCAAGTAAACCCTTGATCGGCACGGGATTGAGTTCGAGGAAGCCTCCGAATTGACGAGCGTTTGATAGACTGGGCAGGCGGGCGGGAGTAGCTCAATGGTAGAGTAGCGGCTTCCCAAGCCGTTGGTTGCGGGTTCGATCCCCGTCTCCCGCTCCAGCTGAACGTGTGCGTTTCCCGCTTGAAATTCTATTGATCGTGCGCATATCTTCAGCGTTTTGATGCTCCCGCGGCATACTGGATCGGTATTTATCTCGCAGGGGGCCGCAACTCCGCGAGCGATGTCACGGCGTCGAATCAGGCTACAACCAAAAGGGTTGATTAAAACGCGTCGGCACCCAGAGACTTCTTACAGCAAAGACCTGTTGACCGTTTTGCATTGCAGAGGCTACGATGCACACAAATGAATACTGCTCGCGTTTGTGAACCTTTTGGACCGCCACAAAGTCTAAATAGTTGAGGTATCCGCGGGCGCGGAAAATCCTGAGAAAGCTCCGTGGAGACGCGTATGAGTCAGTCTTTCGCTGTAGGAATCGGAGGCGCCGCCGGCCAGGGTGTTGCTACGCCAGGCGACATTTTCGCGAAAATCTTTAGCCGACGTGGGTTGCATCTGAACGCCTACAACGCCTACCAATCCATCATTCGCGGCGGCCACACTTTTCTTACCATTCGAACCGGTCCCCAGAAAATCTCCAACACCGGCGATCACCTGGACCTGCTGATCCCGCTGAATCAAGACACCATGGATCGGCATCTTCGCCTGCTGACATCTGGCGGCGCGTGTCTGTACAACGCCGATCTGATCCAGCCGGGCACGCCAGCCGACGGTGTCCAGCTTTGTCCCATGCCAGTTTCGAAAATGGCAGACATTACACGCAATAAGGTGGGACAGAATACGATTGCCATCGGCGCAGCACTCAGCATGATGGGCATCGGATTCGCGGCGCTGGAGAGTGTACTTGCCGAGCAATTCCGCAAGAAAGAACAGGCCGTTATCGACGAAAACGTCAATCTGGCTCGTGCCGGATACGATTATGCTACACAGAATTTCAAGCCGCTCGTCTGGGCTTTGCCCATGACCGACGCGCGGTATGCGGTATTGAGCGGCAACGTCGCCATGGCGATGGGAGGCGCGGCTGCGGGCGTCAAATTTTATTCGGCGTATCCCATGAGTCCGGCGACCGGCGTGCTGCACTGGATGGCGAGTCACGCCCGACCGGCAGAGATTATGGTGCGCCAGGTAGAGGACGAGATTGGCGTTGTCACCATGGCGATCGGAGCGGCCCATGCCGGCGTTCGGGCGATGTGCGCCACTTCCGGCGGTGGCTTTGCACTGATGAGTGAAGGGATGGGACTCTCTGCTCAGGCGGAAATCCCAATCGTGGTGATTGATTGCCAGCGCGCGGGTCCGTCGACTGGAGTACCGACGAAAACCGAGCAGGGCGATCTATGGCAGATGCTGGGCGCAGGCTTCGGCGATTACCCGAGAGTGATTGCGGCGCCGCTCGACATTGCCGATTGCTTCAAATTGATTCCAGAGATTTTCAATGTCGCAGAGAAGTTCCAGTGTCCCGGAATTGTCCTCTGCGATTTGTTACTTTCGGAGGGGCGTCTCAGCGTCGATCCCAAGCTCCTCGACTTTGCTCCAGCAATCGATCGCGGGGAACTGATTACATCGAACGGGGACGTCGACCACGAGCCGTACAAACGATACAAGATTACCGAGAGCGGCGTATCTCCGCGCGCCATCCCCGGCCTGCCCGGCTACACCCACGTCGTCTCGAGCGATGAGCACGATGAAGATGGCGTGCTGATCAGCGACGAATATACCAATTCCGGAAAGCGACGTGCCATGATGGAGAAACGCATGCGCAAGGTGGATGGGATTGCAGCTGCCGTGCCGCCACCGCAGTTGCAGGGGCCGCCCAATGCCGACGTCACGCTGATTGGGTGGGGATCCACTTATGGCGTAATTGATGAAGCATGCGAATTGCTGGGCGAGCAGGGGATCCCTGCAAACTATTTGATCGTTCGCTGGCTGGTCCCGCTGCACGGCGACGCAATCCTGGATCTGTTGCATGGCGCGCGCCGCAC
The DNA here is from genome assembly GCA_963817855.1 of uncultured Acidobacteriota bacterium. Taxonomy (GTDB): domain Bacteria; phylum Acidobacteriota; class Terriglobia; order Terriglobales; family Acidobacteriaceae; genus JAKAAZ01. The sequence goes on from CAWFQA010000001.1 coordinate 2,350,487, forward strand.
TATCATCGTAGAAAATAACTTCAGCGGTCAGTTTGCACGCTATCTGCGCAGCGAAACCAGCTTTGTTCCCGACGGAAATATTCGCAAGTACGACGGAGAGCCGTTCGCGCCGCACCATATCGTTGAAGCCGTGAAAGAGCAGCTGGCAGGCAAGACCAGTCTTTCTGTGCCGACCCACGAAATCATGGTGTAAGCCAAATACAACCGTTTCCTTTGCAAAGGAGAATCGAAAGATGGCGACTGAAGTAGCTGGATTAGCTCCAAAGACGATCTCGATGGCGGACTATAAGGGGAGAGTAGACCCCGACTGGTGTCCTGGCTGTGGTGATTTCGGCGTGCTCGCCGCCGTTCAAAAGGCTCTGGTGGAATTGCAGATTCCCAAGCACGAAGTGGCCACTATCAGCGGTATCGGTTGCTCGTCGAATTTTCCAGGCTTCATTGAGACCTACGGCATGCACACGCTGCACGGCCGAGCATTGCCGGTGGCGACGGGAATGAAGCTAGCAAACCATGCCATGACTGTGTTGGTCACAGGAGGCGATGGCGACGGATTTGGTATTGGTTGCAATCACTTTGTGCACACCATCCGCCGCAACGTAGATCTGACGTACATTGTGATGGACAACCAGATCTACGGACTCACCACCGGCCAGACATCGCCGACCAGCCGCATTGGGATGAAGACCAAGAGCATGCCCTACGGAAACATCGAGTCACCACTGAGTCCGGTGGCGCTGGCACTGGCAGCCGGGGCGACCTTCGTTGCGCGCGGTTTTAGCGGTGATCAGAAACACCTGACGGATCTGATAAAGCGCGGCATCGAGCATAAGGGTTTTTCATTCATCGATGTGTTCAGCCCGTGCGTTACCTATAACCATGACAACACGTTCCAGTGGTTTCGCCCGAGGGTCAAGAAGCTGGAAGACAATCCGGACTATGATTCGAGCGATTGGAACGCGGCCATGGAGAAGTCGGTGATCTGGGGCGAAGAAATTCCGATCGGAAAATTTTTCGAGCGGACGGATCTGCCCACATTGCATGGAGCGGAACCGGTGCTGAATGCCGGACCGCTGGTGCACCAGAATAACCGGATCCCGGCGGATGTAGCCCAAAAATTTATTGAAGAATTAATGTAGCCGAAGCGGCAGCGACAGCAGTCATCAGCGCTACTAGAGGGTCAAAGCTGCAGCGGCTTCCAGTCGGCGAGCGACCGTCTGCTGCCCAAGGCTTAGCATCACGGCGAACAAGCTGGGTGCGACCGCCTGGCCGGTCAGGGCGACGCGGGCTCCATTGATGAGTGCGCCCGCCTTGATTCCTTTTTCCGCGGCATAAGCGCGCAGCACTTCTTCCGTCGAACCCTCTGTAAATTCATGCAGCCCGGCATAGCGACCGGCAAGCTCCGCCAGCATCTGTCGCACAGCGGTTTCGGAAAGAAATTTCTTCGCAGCTGCTTCGTCAATCGAAAACTGCTCGCCGAAGTAAGCCAGAAACGCGGATGCGAAGTCTTTCAGGGTGCGCGCTCGGGGCTGCAGCAGCGCGATGGCTGCAAGAATTTCTTCGCGGCTGCGGGTGGGATGGTAATTCACCGCACGCCATTCTTCTTCGATCAAAGGCAGCAGTCGCGAGGGAGTATAGGCACGAATATATTCCGTGTTGTACCAGGCAAGCTTTTCGTTGTTGAAGACCGCATTCGAGTGAGCAATGCCGTCAAGCGAGAACATCTGAATCAATTCATCCGTCGAAAAAATCTCGCGATCGGGGCCATCCACCTGCTTCGCTGCCTCGCCCGGGCTCCATCCTAATAGCGCGAGAAAATTGCGGAAGGCTTCGGGGACGATTCCCATATCCTTGTAGGCCATGACGCTGGTTGCTCCGTGGCGTTTGGACAGGCGAGTTTTATCCGGCCCGAGAATCAGCGGCAAGTGCGCGAAAACTGGCAGGGAAGCGCCCAAGGCATGATAGAGCAGGACCTGTTTGGGTGTATTGGAGAGATGATCGGCGCCTCGAATGACGTGTGTCATTCGCATGTCAATATCGTCTGCGACGACGCTGAGATGGTATGTGGGAATGCCGTCGGAGCGCAGAAGGACAAAGTCCTCCAGTTCGGTGTTGGCAAATTCCATGGCGCCAAATACGGCGTCTTCGAAGGCTGTCACGCCCTCGCGTGGGACCATAAAGCGAACCACAGCGCGCTCGCCCTGGGCGGTCCGCGCTCGCGCGTCAGCATGCGAAATAGAGCGGCAGCGGCCGTCGTAGCGCGGCACCGTTCCGGCTTCAGTAGCCAAAGCGCGCCGGAACTCCAACTCCTCCCGGGTACAGAAGCAGTGGTAGGCATGGCCGCTCTCAACCAAGTCAGCAACTGTATGAGCGTACAGATCGAGACGCTGGGATTGGTAGAACGGACCCTCATCCCAATCCATCCCCAGCCATTCGATGCCCTCAAGGATCCCGGTGACCATGTCGGCAGAGGACCGCTCGAAGTCGGTATCTTCAATGCGAAGAATGAAAGTTCCCCCTGTGTGTCGGGCAAAAAGCCAGCTGAACAAGGCAGTGCGAGCCCCTCCCACATGCAGAAAGCCTGTAGGGGAAGGCGCAAAACGGACACGTGTTGCTTGAGAGGAGGATTTCATTGGATCTGGGGCCAAACTCTTATCCTAGAGCATTTTTGCACAGGCCGCTAAATTCAGAGGTGTTTGTTCTCCTTGGCTCCTGAAGAACAAAAGCCCTGGCGTGAGCCAAGGCTTCCGTGCGAACGGAAACGTTAGATTATCCGCTAGAACAGGCGATAGGACACACCAGCGGAATAGACCCAGGGGGTCAGGCCAGTGGGCGGGAACTGCCAACGCTGGTATTCAAAATCAGCAGGACGAATGGTGAAGCGGTTCGTGAGCCTATAGTCGACGCCACCACCTAAAGCGAAAGTTGTGTAATTGTAAGTCTGGTTGGAAATGAAATTTGGGTAGTGGAAGCGGCTTCCACCGGCCAGGAATTTGACATAGGGTAGCCACCTGCGGCGAAACTCATACGTGACCCGTGGTCCACCCAGAAAATTTTGTTCGGAGATTCCTGCACCGGAACTTGAATCCGTAAGAAAATTCAGAAAACGTGCTTCTCCTTCGACTCCGACTCCAACGTTGCGCCAAACGCGGTAATCAAAATCCCCATAAAAACCCGGCCCGTACGCATGTCTTTGGCCGTAATCTGTTTGTCCGAAGGAAAAGTAACCTCCCGCGGTGATGGTAGCTCGCTTCGGCGTGACCGGAGAAACCGCCTGGGCAAGCAGAAATACCGGGCAAAATAAAAACGCAAGCCCACTAAAAAGTTTTTTCCCCACCGTGAAACCCTCCCCCAATGCAAGAACAAGTGTAGGTCTAGAGGCAGATATTATTTTTCTATCTGCCTCTTAGTATAAGGCTACGTCACTGATTAGATGTACTGTCGCCCGGGGAGGCTGCTCCAGTAGACGCAGGAATTGGTGCTGCCTGCCCATAGGGCCGAAGCCTGAAGAAAATAGGCGTCAACTCAAGTGGCATTTTATCGCTTGGACTCAACACGGCAACGGGTTTGGAGTTGAGTAAATCGACAGAATCATTCCACGAATCCACGCGAACGCGGCTTCCGAGCGGCAAAGCAGCGATCTGGTGGACATTGTCCATATCAAGTTTGGGTGCTTTGGCGACCAGTGAGCTCATCCAGACCTGATCGTCGGCGGGGTTGGTGAACAGCGAGTCTCCAAGTTCGGGCTGCATCAAATGCGGTAGCGCCTTGGCACGAGAGAGCAGGAGTCTGTAATAGAGTCCGGCATCGGCCAGCTTGTCTTTGTACGGAGAGTTTTCCAGAAGCTGGATCGCTTTCTTTGAGGCGGCCTGGTTCTCTGCGTCGCTATGATGCAACGGTACTCGGCGAATAGTCGCCTGATCGGCGAACATCAGATTGTCAGGAAAAGCAAATTCAGTATCGACCTTATGCCCCAGCACGAGGTGAGCCAGTTGGAATGATAGGACCGCAGCCAGGTCTGATTCGTAGGGGAGGGTGTCGATCAGGCCTTTGCTGAGTACGATCGTGTTTCCAATGGTCAGACTCTCCAGAGGGTAGGTCAAGAGAACACGGCAGTGTACGGGTTCAGGCAATGAAATGTTGTTTGTGAGAATGAGGTTGTTGGTGACCTGCTCCAGCACCTTGTCAAAGCTGCTCGGTGCTGCCAGCAGGCCGGCTTGAAACAGTCGATCGAGAATGTTGGATTCGGCTTGTTGCGACCACATGCGGGAAGCTTGAAGCGGGCTTACATCCTGCGCGCTTTCGCTTTGATCGGACACGGCGTCGATCTTCACTGTTGCATTATCGCTGGCGGAAGCCGGTTGGCGCAGCGAATAGCCCCATATCCAGGTTTGCGCGCGGAAAAATCCCGCCTGGTCCGGAACAGTTCCCGGTCCATGCTCTTCTGCGTATACGGCCGTCGGCAACCACAGACCAGGCTGCACATTGGTGCGCCAGCTGTCGAAGTGGTAGTAGACCTGATGGCCATTGTTGCTGGTATAGGTGCCGCTGAAGCGAACGATGTTCCCACCCGTATCTTCAATCCAGACACGGCCGATGAAGCGACCCGAACCGGATCCGGACTTCGGCGTCACATCGAAGAGATCTGTCCTTGTGTCGCCGAGAAACTCGCGACGAACGAACACAAAGTCATAATGCTGCCGATCGAAGTGATTGGCGTCCAGCAGGAGCATTTGCACGAATCCCTGGGCGACATACTCGATCTTGAAGGCCTTGGTCAGTCCGTTGACGAACATGACGGAACCCTTGAGAGCGGTTTTTTTGCTGCCAGCTTGCTGATAGCGATTGTCCTGGATGACCTTGCCGAAATCCACGCGGCCTAGAAAATAGTTGTCATCTGTGGGCACCGCGCTCAACTGGGTGTCCGGCTTGAAGTCCTGAATATAGGTTTCGACAACAGGCGTGCGTTGCTGCAACGCCTGCAGGACACCCCTTTCATGGCCAGAGGCCAAGTCAATGAGGCGAACCATCTGGGGGGTCAGCTTGCCTACGGGCTGTTCGTGCTTTTTGTGCCGGGCCGAGGCAGGGAGAGTGATGGACACCAGCAGAAGGAGGGCCAGTCCTCTGTTGCGTGAACCTCGAGGGATAAGTTTCGAAAATCGCATCATTGTGTTCCTTGGGTTACCTGGTTTAGGGTTGTTTGCTCGCAATGCGTATACCGGAAGCCGATCCAATCATACGTGAACATTACCGATACGTTACCAAAAATTTCAAAATGGTAATACCTTATGTTACGTAAGTTTAAACACGTCTACCCAGAATTACGCCAGCTGGAAATCGATCCGATAATATGTGGTAATGTCGACGGCACGGCCATCGCGAGTCGCGGGCTTAAAATGGGTCGCTTCTGCTACCCGAATCGCCTGCTCGTCGAGCCCGTGGCCTAGTCCACGAACAACCCGGATGACGTGGCACCGCCCGTCAGCCGAGAAGCGGACCTCCAGAACAACGTCGCCCTGGATCTTCAGCTGTTTCGCCTCCGGCGTGTATTGCGGTTGTGGGTGAGAAATCACTTCAACAGTCGTTTGGTTGCCTGTACTAGCCACCATTACCTTGGGTGTCTCGACCGCGGTATTATCTTTGAAAGCGCCTTGCTGGACCTTGCCGTGCGGCCCATTCCCAGTGCCGCCAGCCATGCCGTCAGAGAAGCCAACAGACGCCACCTTGCCACGTCCGCTGCCCCCAGGGACGCCATTGGCATATCCGGAACCGAAATTCACCCCGCCAACTTTTCCGCGCCGTGCAGCGCCGGAACCGGCAGAGTCTCCCACCGCGCTCTGGAAGCTGCCATAGGCTGCGATCGTTGCCGGACGGTTTGCACCCGGATTCGGGTGAACTCCCATGGGATCGCCAAAGCCGCCGGTTTTTGTCGACGTCTGGCCCATGTTGTTCGCCACAGCAGTTGGAACGTTCGTGTGAAACAGACCTACCTTCGGCTGCGCGGGCAAGGCAACGGAGTCGGGCCGGTACGGCGGCAGCACCGGCGCACTGACGTTATTCAGGTGGACCCGAGCGAGCTTCGGCTGAGGTTCATTGCGGCGTCTGGTGGTAGGTGATCTTGGGAGCAATCCGGTTCAGCAAGTCCGGAGTTGGAGGAACGATGGGAGGCTTGACGTGAATCGTCGGCCGCACCGGCTTCACAGGAGTGATGGGAAGCAGGAGGTCGGTCTCGATCACGGGCTTTTGTACGACCTGATGAACCATGAAAATGGACAGAATCAACACCAGTGCGATTGCCGAAGCATTGACAATCAGGCTTACGATGAAGGATTTATTTCTTCCCTCAGGTTCTGGCAACAGTCCGAACGTGGCTAGTTGTCGACTGGAAGGTACGCGCTCTCGATCTCTCGAGCGGCGGGGGGGCAATCCGGTATCGGGCCGGACTGAATGCTCTCTTGTCGCAAAACTTGTCATACCGCTTTTACCTCAACGCGTTCAAACGTTCGCAGATTTAGAATTTTTATAGCAACGTCTTCCTTCGGCTCCGGCACGTCCGGCTGGCTGTTCAGGCAGGTATCTTTTGAAATACTGCCGACTCCGAATTGGGGCACAGGCAAAGAATGCTTCAAAGAACCACGGCAGAGAAAAAAGTTCAAATCCAACGTGAAATCCATCTCTGCCAAATTTGGCGAACAGCCATACCAATTGGATGCTGCCCGTATTTGACGAGTACAGTTTTTCCAGGTCAAAGTGCAATGCGGCCGCACTTCAGCCTGTTTAATGCTGTAAATCTCAGAGCCCGGGAAAAGGCTCCTAAGCTCTGCGTAATTGGCTATGTTTGCCAATGAGTATGCCACAACTTAGAAATTTTGAAATGAAATTCTCGCATCTCCATCAGAGCCGGGTATCGTTACATTAACCACCGGGGAACCCGACCCCTCAAAAATATGCAAACTTGCGCTTTCGGCCTATCATCAAGAAACGCAAAATCGTTGATTTGCTTTTTCTGAGGGAATTCCAGTGAGCCCAGGAACGATTCTTCTCCTATTCTCAACCTGCAATCATCTCTAGCGACCAACAATCCCAGCGTACTGCACCGACAATAGAAAGCTCATTGATATATAAGGAGATAATTCAATTGAACGCACTTATTACTGGTGGCGCTGGCTATATAGGGGGCACCGTCGCCCACCTGCTTGCGGCTGCCGGGCATCGTGTGGTGGTCTATGACAATCTGTCCCATTCCCAACGCCTCTCGGTGCCAGCAAGTTCGGCCTTTATCGAAGGGGAGGTCGGCGACCGAACGAAGATGGAAGCCGCTCTCCGAAACTACAAAATTGATGCTGTCCTACATTTTGCCGCCCTGATTGAAGCGGGCGAAAGCATGCAGCATCCTGAGCTGTATTTTAGCAATAATAGCGCATCCACGTTAATTCTTTTTCAAGCCATGCTGGCCGCCGGAGTCCGCAAGCTGGTTTTCTCTTCTACCGCCGCCGTTTACGGCCAGCCGGAGTGCACTCCCATCGAGGAAGACGCAGCGTTGCACCCGACCAATCCATACGGCGAATCGAAACTGCTGGTGGAGCAGATGCTGACCTGGCTACATCGCATTCATGGCTTCCGCTATGCCAGCCTTCGCTACTTCAATGTTGCTGGCGCCATTGCTGGACGCGGGGAATCGCATGAACCGGAATCACACCTGATCCCTCTGATCCTGGATGTTGCGCTTGGCAGACGAAAAAGCATTCGCATCTACGGCACGGATTATCCGACGGCGGATGGCACCTGCATACGCGACTACATTCACGTTCGCGACCTCGCCGATGCCCACCTGTTGGCGCTCGCCGCACTCGAGAAAAAAGACCGCATGATCTATAACCTTGGCAATGGTCGCGGCTTTTCTGTGCGCGAGGTGATTGAGGCGGTTCGCCGCGTCACAGGCCATCCCATTCCGGTCGAGGAATGTTCGCGACGGCCCGGGGATCCGGCCATATTGGTGGCGAGCTCCGACAAGATCAGCCGAGAACTTGGCTGGCAGCCAAAGTCCACCCGTCTGGACGACATCATCGCGGATGCCTGGCAGTGGCATCAGGTGCGATACAAGGCGGCCGGGTAGGGTGTTCGCGTCGCCTGTCAAATACAAAACCCTCGGCAACTGAGCATGCGGTGCGTCTTGCGTGCGCTATGCGTCTAATATCCCAGGGATGAATTTTCTGCCGATTGTGCCGGACGCAACACAGATCGCGCTTGCCTGCCAAAGTCTTCGAGGAATACAAGGAAAGCTGTGGGGTGGAGGGTAGTATGAAAACGAATCGCATAGCGAGTGCATTTCTGGTAGCGGCACTGATCGCCACAGGTGCGGGAGTGGCTCCCTCTGTCATGGCGCAGACGGAAAACACCGCCGGGAAGGCGCAGGTGATCATTACGGTGAACGCAAACCAGTCGAAATCGCCCGCGCCCTTGCAGCAGGGAGAAATCGCAGTGAAGGTGAAAGGTCGTCCATCTACTGTTGAGAGCGTGACCCCTATCAACGACGCGACCGAGCCGACGCAATTGGTTTTTATGTTTGATGAGTCCGCGCGGTCCTACCTGGCGCTGCAGATTCCCGAATTGAAGGAGTTCATCATGGCCCTGCCGGCGTCGACCGAAGTTGCGGTTGCGTACATGAACAATGGCAGGGCGGTGATGGCACAAAAACTGACTGCCGATCACAAAAAGGCTGCCGATTCCTTACGGCTGACAACCGGCGTCCCGGGCATTTCAGGAAGCCCCTATTTTGCTTTATCGGACCTGGCGAAGCATTGGCCTTCGCAAACTAGGGCCCGTCGCGTGGTCTTTATGGTGACAAACGGCGAGGATCCCTATTACAGGTCGCGCAGTATGCAGGATCCCTACCTAGCGGCCGCAATTCAAGACTCTCAGAAAGCCAGACTTCTGGTGTACTCGATCTACTTTCGCAACACCTTCGGCGGGGGACCGAACAGCTTCAGCACTGTGATGGGTCAGAGCTACTTGCTGCACCTTGCCGACGAAACCGGCGGTCAGTTTTACAGCTTAGCCATGTCGAGTCCGGTTTCATTTAAGCCATTCCTGAAGCAGTTCAAACAATCGTTGGAGCGCCAGTACCTGGTGACCTTTGCGACCGGGAATACGGGCTGGCAAAGGGTGCAGGTTAAGTCCAAAGCCAGTGGGATCAAGCTGACCGCACCCAAGGAGATCTACGTGGAGAAGAATCCGTAGCGACGCGTGATTTCACGAGACTCTTTTTCGCGCAATGAAGTGCGGGAAAATTATCCTTCAACGCTGCGTCAACACCAGCGCCAGCACAGCAAGGAATAGCGCCGCGGGCATCACCAAAACTCCGACCCGCAAGAACCCCCAGCCATTCACTTGAATGTTCTCGCGGCGCAGCTCGATCAACCACAATATGGTTGCCAGTGACCCCGTGACAGAGAGATTCGGGCCAAGGTCGATGCCCAGCAGCACCGCAGCATGGAGCGCGCGCGTACTGTGAGCTACAACCACGGCGGACGCTCCGAGCAAGCCCATCGGAAGATTGTTGATTGCGTTTGCCGCAATGCCGAATCCGAAGGCAACGGCACTCCAGCCCGCGATAGGCGGCCATGCGGCGGCAGCGTTTAACGCATCCGCGGAAATCGCCATTACTCCCACTTCTCGCAGCGCCGCCACTATTACAAACAGTCCCGCTACCAGTGCAATTACGCCCCAGGAAACTGAGCGAAGCGCTGCCGCCATCACGCTTCCGTCGGTGCGGGCAACGAACAACATCGCCAGAATCCCTGCTATGAAAGTCGCTGGACCGACCGGGCCGCTCAGGGCAGATGTGATCAGCAAAGCGGTGGCTGCCAGCAAAACTCCCATGCCTGCGCGACGTCCCCTCGCATCGAGCGTCGCCACAGATTTGCCATGGTGAATCGGTGGCAGCAAGTCGTTGCGACTATGCCACCACAGCACGAGGAAGGTCATTCCAATCGCGGCAACCGAAGGCAGTAGGAAGATTCGTAGCCACTCGCCCAGTGCGGGGAGATGTCCATCGAAGACCACCAGATTCGCTGGATTCGAGATTGGCAGCAGGAAGCTGGCGGCATTGGCGATGAAGGCACACGCGAACAAGTACGGCAGCGGCGAAGTTTTTGTGCGGCGAACGACAGCCAGTACTGCCGGAGTCAGCAGGACGGCCGTCGCATCATTCGACAGAAGTGCCGTGACCACAATGCCAATGCCGTAGACCAGCACAAACAGCCGCGTCTGAGAACCCCTGGCATGACCCATGGCTTCTGCCGCCAGCCAATCGAAAACTCCGTGGTTGCGCGCCAACTCTGCCAGCAGCATCATGCCGGCGAGAAAAAGATAAACATCGGTTCCACTGCGAACGGCAGACCATGCTGCGCGCAGCGGTAGCAAGCGAAACAGCACCAGCAGCACCGCTCCTGCGATGGCCCAGACATACTCTGGAATGCGACGCGGACGCCACAGAATAAGAACGAAAACCAGACCACACAGCAGCCAGGTAGCAATCCAGATCGCAATTTGGGCAGGGTCACGAGGCATGAAGAGTACATTGTCGCAGACGCGCCTCGGGTGTTCCTTATACGCAAAAAAGTCAACGGTCTTGGGTGCTTCGCACGGATTGGATGTTGTTATTTCGAATCCCAACCGCCATCGTTTACCATGGCTTCGTTGGTCAACCGATGCTAGCGCTGCTATTAACGGAATACCTGAAGCTGCAACTTGTGAATCTCCCAGTGCCGTCTCCTGCGCCCGACGAGGTGCTGATCCAGGTGGCTGCGTGCGGGATTTGCGGCAGTGACGTGCACGGTTTTGACGGATCAACAGGTCGCCGGATTCCGCCGCTGGTGATGGGTCACGAGGCCGCCGGTGTTATCGCTGCTCTGGGCAGTGCGGCTCAAGGGTTTGCGATCGGCGAGCGCGTCACCTTCGATTCCACCATCTCTTGCGGAAGCTGCCGGTTTTGTAAAGAGGGCGCCGTCAATCTCTGCGAACGGCGCGAGGTGCTGGGTGTTTCGTGCGGAGACTATCGTCGCAATGGAGCCTTCGCGGAATATGTTGCGGTCCCGGCGCGCATCGTATATCGACTGCCGGATTCACTCAGCTTTGACCATGCCGCGATGATTGAAGCGGTTTCTGTTGCGCTGCATGCGGTCGGGCTAGCGGCGCCGCAAAAGGACAGCACCGCGCTGGTGGTGGGCGCTGGGATGATTGGACTGCTAATTCTGCAATCGCTGCGGCTCGCAGGCTGCCGGGACATTCTTATCACGGACATCGACGCTGGGCGAGTGCAACTAGCAAAGAAACTTGGCGCGACGAAAGCTATCGAAGCCGGCGCAGCCATGTCCAGCGACGAGATTGCGGAACAGGTACGCGAATCGACCCGCAGCGAAGGCGTCGATATTGTGCTGGAGGCGGTGGGTACGGCGGCTACAGTACGAACTGCGATTGCGTCAGCGAGAAAAAATGGAACGGTGACGCTGGTCGGCAATCTGGCGCCTGAAGTGCCGCTGCCGCTGCAGATGGTCGTCACCCGCCAGCTTCGACTTCAGGGTTCGTGCGCCTCTGCCGGCGAATATCCGCAGGCGATTGAGCTGATGGCGAATAAAAAAATCGATGTCGCGCCCATGCTGTCGGCGAGCGCGCCGCTGGCGGAAGGTGCGCGCTGGTTCGAGCGCCTGTACGCGCGCGAAGCAAATTTGATGAAGGTGGTGCTGACGCCGGGATCGACGGCATGAGCCCCAATTCGGGAGCACCGCGGAAGGACCCCATGTTCGACCTGACCGGGCGCGTCGCCCTGGTCACGGGAACCAGCCGCGGGCTGGGGCAATCGTTTGCTCGGGCACTGGCACGTTGTGGCGCGGATCTCATCTTGACCAGCCGCAGAAAACCAGACCTGCTGCCATTTCAAGAGGAAATTCGCGCGATGGGAAGGAAAGCGGTCGCTCTCGAGCTCGACGTGCGCGACGAAGCCAGCATCTCGACGATGGCCGCACAGGCATTCGCCGCTTTCGACGCCATCGACATCCTGGTCAACAATGCAGGTTGTAACGTGCGTAAGCCTGCGCTGGAGGTTTCCTGGCAGGATTGGAACCAGGTGCTCGATACGAACCTTCGTGGCAGTTTTTTTGTAGCCAAAGCGATTGCCCCGCAGATGATTGCGCGCGGCTATGGCCGCATCATCAATATTGGTTCTGTTACGAGCGTTGCCGGCTATGCAGGACTCGCACCCTACACCGCCAGTCGGGGCGGCATACGTCAGCTGACGATGAGCCTGGCCGATGAATGGGGGAGGCATGGTGTGACTGTGAACTGCCTCGCGCCCGGATGGTTCAAGACCGACCAGAACAAAATTCTCTATGAGGATCCGGAGTGGGTCGAATATTTGGTCGACCGCATTCCGCTGAAGCGGCCCGGCGCGCCCGGTGATCTGGATGGCGCGATTGTTTTTCTCGCCTCCGAGGAGAGCCGCTACATTACCGGGCAAACCCTGCTGGTGGATGGTGGAATTTCCACAGGAGCGATGCGTGCGATGCCCGCGAAACGTGCCAAAACGCAATCATGATTCGGATGGAAGCGGACTAGGAGACAGTATGGTCTATTCAAAGAAATTGAATCGGGCGCGATTGCTAAAAGATCGTAGGAAGTTCATTCTCGCCGCACTGAGCTTGGCGCTCCTCGTGACTCTTACGGGCACAATATGCGTGCACGCACAAACGGAGAGCCCGAACTTCCGCAAGCATGCGGTCACCTTCGCCAAGCCGCTGACGGTATATTTCGTCGACGTTGAAGGCGGGCAGTCGACGCTGTTCGTCACACCATCGCATCAGTCCATGTTGGTGGATACGGGCTGGCCCGACAACGATGACCGCGATGCGGATCGCATCATGCAGGTGGCGAAGCAGGCAGGCCTCGACCACATTGACTATCTGCTGATCACGCACTTTCATGCCGATCACGTGGGTGGCGTTCCCAACCTGGTCAAAAAGATCCACGTCGACACCTTCATCGATCACGGAGTCAATCGCGAAACGACGAATGCTGACACGGAGCAGGGCTTTGAGCGGTATCAGGCTGTGCTGGCGCAGTCCCATGCAAAGCACATCCTGGCAAAACCCGGCGACACGATTCCGTTGACAGGCCTGACAACGACGATTGTCAGCGCCGATGGCAACACCATTGAGACCGCATTGCCTGGTGCGGGCCAGACGAACCCTTACTGCAAGAACAGCCTGACTCGGCCGCCGGACAAGACCGAGAATGCCCGCTCGGTCGGATTTGTGATGCAGTACGCCAAGGTGCGTTTGGTCGACCTGGGCGACTTGACCTGGGACAAGGAAATGCAGCTCATGTGTCCCAATAACAAATTGGGCGAAATAGATGTCTACGTGGTTTCCCATCATGGGTGGTCTCCCAGCAGCAGTCCGGCGTTCGTCAATGGCATCGCGCCTCGTGTGGCTATCATGGACAATGGGGAAAAGAAGGGCGGATCTCCCCGCCCGTGGGAAACGATCGAGAACTCACCACGGATCAAAGATCTGTGGCAACTGCATTACTCTGACGAGGGCGGCGCGGAGCACAATGTGGCTACGCCCTACATTGCGAACGTACGAGGAGCCAATGTGAAGGCCGGCACCGACGGCCACTACATTCGACTGGAGGCGTATCCGAACGGCAAGCTGGTGGTGTACAACTCGCGCACAGGCCAGAGCAAAACCTATCCAGCGCCGAAATAAAGCGTCCTTCTGTCAGGCCGAGCTGCTGCTGCAGCGCCAGCTAAGCGACGGAAATGTTCATGCGGTCCAGGTAGCTAATCATCACGCCTAGCGCCAGCAGCCACGCGATTCGCCATTTGCGGTGCGCCGGGCCAGCATTTATGGGAGGTGTGTTGATCGCGGATTCTTTCTGCTTGGGACGTGCGCTGCGGGTATGTTCGCGGCTTTCGGCTCGATGGATCGATTGGACCGCTTGCATCAAGCTCGAAATTCCACGATACTGTAAGTTCAGGATCCAGGGACGAAGTCCGTCTGTGCAGAGGTCGCTCTGCCTTTTCTCCTGCTATCAGAAAGGAACATATAAGCTGTGTTGATGATTCGTCTTTCGCGCGTAGGCGCTCGCAAGAAACCGTACTACAGGATCGTAGTGATAGAGAAAGACCGTGCCCGCGATGGACGCTCTCTTGAGGTAGTTGGAACCTACAATCCCCGTACCAATCCCGCAACCGTCGATGTGAAGAAAGATCGCGTGGACTATTGGAGGGGCAAAGGTGCTCAACTCTCCGATCGAGTGAATAAGCTGGTTGCGGCTGTCCCGTCTGTAGCGCAGACGACATAAACCGAACCCGACTGGAAATTATTTTCGTGGCGCAAACAGAAGCGCCGACTTGTTTAGGAGCGCGGCCCTGGGGCCGCGCTCTTCAGTTAGCCCTTCAAATTGGCTTTCGCGGCCGCGGGATATCCTTTTCTGCCCAAATACGCGAATTTTAAAAATGAGTTGACCCATTTCATCAAGAAAGTAACCTCGCTAGTGACTAATGAGTAAACTATAAATAAGCAGACAAATCGATTTTATTTCGGTATAAACGCATTCAGATCTCAAATGTTTCAATTTGCGGGGTTAGAGCATGTTAGACAGTTCTGCGGAGCCGTCCGCAGTGGAATTGATTACGGCAATCGCACGTTCGTTAGTTGATAAGCCGGACGAGGTCTCAGTCAACGCAACATCGAATGAAACTGGCACCGTCTTGCGACTGAGGGTCGATCCGACAGATGTCGGAAAGGTAATTGGCAAGCAAGGACGGACGGCTAGATCGTTACGAACTATTCTAGGAGCAGTCAGCGTCAAACTGCATCATCGCTACAGCCTGGAAATTGTCGAAGAAGCAAAGGTGGGTTCCGGATCGCTGTAATTTTTCAAATGAACCAGCTGTGTGCGACGTACTCCCCCACGTGCAACAATTACGCTGTGAATGACTCAAAGCCGGCAACAACCGAAAACTGGGTGCACGTAGCCCGGTTGGTTCGACCCCAGGGACGACATGGTGAAGTGCTGGCTGAGATCCTTTCGGATTTCCCCGACCGTTTTTCGGAAATGCGCAACGCATTTCTATGGCGCGGAAACACCCGTCCTGTAACGCCGATCCTGGTCGAAAATTCCTGGCTGCACAAAGACAAAGTCGTGTTGAAATTTGCCCAAGTTGATTCCATTTCTGCAGCGGAAGCGCTGCGAGGTGCGGATCTGGTGATTTCCAACCAGGAGCGTATGCCACTCCAATCCGACGAGGTTTATATCAGCGATCTAATCGGCTGCGAGTGCCTGGATGTAGCCGCCGACGGTCGCGTGGTCGGTAGAATTCAGGATGTCGTTCGACAGGAGCAGACCGCCGATCTGCTCGTCGTTTCCAGCCGCGACGGAGACCATTACGAAATTCCTTTCGCGAAGGCGTATGTCGTCAAAATTGACGTTGTGGGTCGACGCGTTGAGATGCGCCTTCCTCCGGGACTGCTGGAAGTGAATGCGCCCTTAACGGAAGAAGAGCGGCGCGCGCGAGGCGCATCTGAGTCAGAATCCTAGTGCCATCGAACGCTGGCGAATCGGAAAAACCTGAAGGATTATTTTGTTTGTGGTTCCTGCGGGATGGCTTCTCCGTCTGATCGCGGATCCGAGCCTGCAAAATTGACGTTTCGTTTGGTATCCCGGACGACGGCTTCGCCTTGCCCCACGGTGAATGAGAACGGTTGCAGTAGCTGAATCTGCTGTCCGCGTTTGGCCAAGTCCGCTCGTACTGCCTCAGGAATGCCAGGCTCCATCTGGACGTCGCAGCCATTGAATGTCTGCTTGGTGAACCGAGGTTGCTCCAGCGCGGCTTGGACGTTCATCCCGTAATCGACGACATTGGCAACAAACTGTGCGTGCGCCTGGGCCTGGTTCCATCCACCCATGATGCCGAACCCGATATGAATGTCTCCCTTTTCCATGAAGGCTGGAATGATTGTATGGAGTGGCCGCTTGTGGCCCGCTAGTGAATTGGGTTGACCTGGCGTGAGGCTGAACCCTGCGCCGCGGTCTTGAAACGAGAAGCCTAACCCGGGCGCCACCATTCCCGTGCCGTAACCTTCGTAATTGCTCTGGATCAGCGATACGATATTGCCGTCTTTATCGATGGTGGAAAGATAGATGGTGGTTTTACCGTGGGCGTTCAGGTATTGCGTCAGGTCAGAAGGCAGAACCTGACAGGACGCCTTATTCATATCGATCAATTTTGCTCGCTGCTTGGCTAGATCTTTCGACAGCATGGCTTTGACCGGAATGGGAGTAAAACGCGGATCGCCGACATAGCGGTACATGTCCGCATATGCCAGTTTTTTAGCCTCGATCATCACCTGCAATGCGTCGGCGGAATTATGTCCATACATCGCCATCGGGAATTGTTCCATGACGTTTAGCATGGAGAGTGCGGCAACGCCCTGGCCGTTCGGCGGAAGCTCGTACACGGTCCAGCCGCGATAGGTGGTCGAAATCGGATCGACCCACTCGGGCTGAAAGTCTGAGAAGTCTTCCCGTGTGTGGGTGCCACCCTGGGCGCGCAGAAACTTGACCATCGTGTCGGTCATGGGGCCGTTGTAGTAAGCATCTCTGCCATGCGCCGCGACTTGCCGCAGAGAATTGGCGAGTGCGGGATTTCGGAACAGGTCGCCGAGCTTCGGCGCCACGCCGCCGGGGAGATAGGTCTCTTTATATCCGGGCTGCTGCATATCTCTTTTGCTCACCCAGTAGCGGGCGTTGCGTTCCGCCAATGGAAAACCGTTCTGAGCATAATAGATCGCGGGCGCTAATGTTTTGCTGAAGGGAAGTGTCCCAAAGCGATCCTTCAGAGCTTCCCAACCCGCGACACATCCTGGAATGTCGATGGTGTGAACGCCGATGGGATCGATGCTGTCGATGTGATGGGATTTCAGATAATTGATGGTGAGGGCATTCGGCGTCCATCCGCTGGAGTTGAGTCCGTAGAGCTTGCCGGTCTTCGCGTCGAAGTAGAGCGCGAATAGATCGCCGCCCATACCGTTCACGTACGGCTGAACAACACCCATCACCGCGTTGGCGGCAATGGCAGCATCAATCGCATTTCCACCTTCTTCCAGGATGTGGGCGCCAGCTTGCGATGCCAGAAATTGTGGCGCAGCAACAATGCCAAACTTTGTGACCACCATGGAGCGACCTTGCCCGGGCACCGAAGCAAACTGTTGACCGAGTAGCGTGGCGGATGCCAAGAACACCAGTGCGGCTGTACGAGCCGTGATCTTCATATCGTTTCTCCTGCTTGAGCACCGGATTATTTTGCGGTCGTTGCGTTGTCGAGCTCGGTGGCGACGTGTTCAACAAAGGCGGCTTCATCTTCAATTGCCTTGCCGACGAGAACGATCTGCGCAGTGGCCTCGTCGTAGCGGCGCTGCTCGATAGCCTCGCGAACTCCGGGCAAGGTTTTCGCGTCGTACCCGGTGTACCAGCCGGGCGCGTAGATAAGATTCTGCATCCACGTGCGACGCGGCAGACCCTGTGGATTGGTGAGCTTTCGGGCAGCCTGGGTTAGCTCCTGATTGATTGTGGTCAGACGCTCGGGCGCAATGCGCCCGCCCAGCGCGCGGGTACGAGCTTCATTGAAATGGGCTGCGGACTTGTCGAGCGCAGCCAGCGCATTATCAAGCGGCGCGAAGTTGAGATAGGGCGGAATGGCCAGCGGTGGAGGAGCGATCATCGGACGTTTCGGGTCGCTGGTCAACGCGTACGCATTCATCTGCAGCGCGACGGCGCGTTCCTTCGCCTCTTTTTGTCGAGCCGACAGCAGGTCCTTTACTTCATGATCGTAGAGATGCAGCGTGTCAGCCAGGGCCGCGAAATCGTACGGCAGTATATCTGCCTGCGCCATACGAAGCACAAGTGCGCCGTCGGTTTGCGCCAACGCGCGACCATAGACATAGTTCGAGTCAGCAAAATGCGAGTACCAATAAAAATCGTCGTAAATGGAATGGTAGACACCTGCGCCGTTATCTTCTCCGCCGTAGCTGACGTTGAGAGAAGCCACGCCAAGATGATCGATAAACGCGGTGAAGTCGGAGCCGGTGCCGAGCGGCCCAATGCGAAGATCGCCGCGCGTAGAAATTTCTTTCCGCACCTCCGGGGAACCGTTCAGCAATTCCCACGCGCGCAGTCGCTGCCAGGAAGAGACCTTTGTCTCTGGATCGGTGACGGACTGAGCGACCTGGTTGACCAGCGGTTCCAGCGAGTGCGAACCCTGGGCGGCCAGGTAGCCGCGCTCGTTGCCGTCGCTGTTGATGTAGACCGCGGCGTTCTTGCGAAGCTCGGCAGCATGTTGTTCCGCCCACTCGGTTGAGCCAAGCAGCATGGGCTCTTCGCCATCCCAGGAGAAATACATGATCGTCCGCTTCGGCCTCCATCCCGTTGCAGCCAACTGGCCGATCGCGCGGGCTTCTTCAAGCAGCGCGACTTGTCCGGAGGTGGGATCGTCGGCTCCATTGACCCACGCGTCGTGGTGATTGCCCCGCAGCACCCAGACATCCGGTTCCTCTGAGCCGCGCATGGTCGCGACCACGTCGTAGACCGACTTCAGGTCCCAATTGAATGCGAGCTTCAGATGAACCTTGGTGCTCGACGGGCCGATGCGATACGTGATGGGGAGGCCGCCGCGCCAGTTCGCGGGAACTCGAGGCCCTTGCAACGCGGCCAGCAAAGGCTGAGCGTCTTGATAGGAGATGGGCGTGACGGGAATCTTTGGCAGGGAAGGCGCATCTTCCCGCTTCAGACGCTTGGCATTGGCTGTTGCGCCAATTCCCGGCGTGAGCGGGTCGCCGGGATAGGAAGGCGCATCGAGCACGCTGCCACGCTGGACGCCGGATGCCGGACGCATGGGTCCATCAGGAAATACCTGGTCCACGGCGTATCCATCGTTGGCGGGATCAGAGTACAGAATGCAGCCGATCGCGCCGTGTTCAGCGGCAACCTTCGGCTTGATGCCTCGCCAGGAATTGCCGTAGCG
Organism: uncultured Acidobacteriota bacterium; assembly: GCA_963817855.1. Lineage (GTDB taxonomy): Bacteria > Acidobacteriota > Terriglobia > Terriglobales > Acidobacteriaceae > JAKAAZ01. The sequence goes on from CAWFQA010000001.1 coordinate 2,369,568, forward strand.
CGCAATAACTATCGCGCCTTTTACCGAGATCCCGTAGCGCGCCAACTGCTCGTAATCCTCAACCACCCCGTAGTTCACGTAGATCAGCGGCGCAATCACATCGCCGTCTGGGGAGTAGGCGTTGTATGTTGGCAGTTGCTCGTCTTTTTGATTGCTGGTCGGATCGATGGCGACGGCAGGCTCTTCCAGCGTGGCATGGAAATTCCCCATCTGCAGGAGACGCGTTTTCGGCGTGGGGAACAGCACCTGAAAGGTCTCGATGTGGGCGTCCCAGCCCCATTTTTTGTACTGCGCCAGGATCCACTCGGCATTCTGCTTGTCGTAGGGCGACCCGACGTGATGCGGCCGTGCGCTGAGCAGTTTCATATTATCGCGCATGCGCTGTGGGTCAGGGATGGCGGCAAATCGCTTCTCCAGATCGGCTTCAATCTTCGCGTTGGCAGAAGAGAAGCCCAGCATCTTGGGCGGGCTTTGTTGCTGTGCCCGTGCAGATTCCGAAAGAAAGATTGCAGACGAGATTAAGAGGGTGGTTAGAAATAGAGCTACGTGGCGCAAGGTTCCTCCCGGTTGCAGGAAATTTCTCATAGTTTGCGGGGGACTTCTCGTGTGCGGTAATCGTACTACGCATGCACATGAAAGAAACGTCGACCTTGCCAGTTCTTCGTTCCTTCTGGGAGGATGATATCCATTCACACAGACGTAAGGGATTTGAGGTGAAATCCATTCACGATTCAGGAGAGATACGAATGCCATCCGGCGACGCTACTGAGGCCACGGGAACCACCACGAGGCGCGATTTTGTGCAGGGAGGTCTGGCGGTCGCTGGAACGATGCTGACATCGTCAATGACTCGCGTGGCTGCGGCCGATACCAAGGCGAAGCGGCCGAACCTTCTTTTTATCTACACCGAAGGACAGCGAGCCGACGCGCTTGGGCTCGCCGGGAACCCATTGCTGAAGACTCCTAATCAGGACAGGATCGGCCAGGAAGGCGTGCGGTTTACAAATTCTTTTTGTACGAATGCATTGTGTGCTCCCGCGCGTGCCACGGCACTGACAGGGCTTTATTCGAAGACAACAGGCGCCCTGGGAAACCCCAACGATAAGATACTGGACCAGCCATTGCCCGCCGACATTCCTTTGTTCACCGATCTGCTGCATCAGGCCGGATATGAGGTCGCGATTGTCGGAAAAGTTCACGTAAAGAACGGCGTCCGCGAGCGCTATTGGGACTACTATTTCGGCTTCAATGCTGCTGTCACGAATTATTACTTCCCCACCTTTCGAGAAGGCCGGAAGGGAGTCATCGGCGATCCGGTGACATACAAGAACCAATATGCGGACGACCTGGTCACCGACAAAGCACTGGCATGGCTGAGCGAGCCCCATGACAAGCCAATATGCCTGCTGGTGTGGTACCAGACGCCGCATGCCCCTTTTTATCGGGCGCGACGCCACCTTGATTTGTATAACGGAGTCCCAATCCCCAAGCCGACCACGTTTGACGACGATGCGAAAGGATATCCGGGGAAGCCTCGCTGCTTTGCTGCAGCGCACAACAAAATCGGAACGCAAAGCGATCTGGACGACGATGTGCGCAGTCTGGAAGAACTGGTGAAGGATTATTACGCGGGCCTGGTTGCCGTGGATGAAAACATTGGCAGACTTTTCCAGCAACTTGAGAAGACGAATCAGATGGACGAAACCGCCATCTTTTCTACTTCAGACCACGGATACTTTCTGGGCGAATGGCGTTTGTTCGATAAGCGGCTGATGCATGAGCCGTCGATCCGCGTTCCTATGATGATTCGATATCCAAAGAAGATCCCAGCCGGCGGGGTCCGCGGGGAGATGGTTCTCAACGTCGATATTGCACCCACAATGCTGGACCTGGCCGGCGTTGCGGTGCCAGAGCACATGCCGGGGAAGAGCCTTGTTGGCTTGGCGAAGGGGGAGACGATTCCATGGAGGAAGGAGTGGCTGTATGAGTATTATGAATATCCGGGATGGGAAAACGTGCGACCGAATCGCGGCATTCGGACCGAACGCTACAAGCTGATGCACTACTACATGGAGCCGCAGGAATTTGAAATGTATGATCTGGTCGAAGATCCAGGAGAGACACAGAATCTCTACAGTAATCCGCACCATGCCGGCTTGCAGCGAGAGCTGTTTGCGCGAATGCAAACCCTGCGCGCGCAGATTCCGGAGAAGCGTGTCTGAGCCAACCTCGCGCAGGATTCGTGCGGCTGCATCCAGTCCTGCTAAACCGGACTTTGTCTTCGTGGGTGGTTGTTGTAGGCTTGGCAAGGGGCTGCCGTAACCGGCTGGCCCTGCTTAAACCCTATGCCGACACCAGAGAAGCCCGACAACCAGCGCAAGATCGTGCTACGAGAGATCGTGCAAGCGGAATCGATGATCCAGATTGCGCTGGTGCTGCCGCTTTCCTGCGTTGTTGGATGGGCGATCGGGGATTTTCTCGACCATAAACTGCACCAATCCTGGATTGGAATTGCTGGGCTGGCAATTGGAATTGCCGCCGGATTTGTCCAGGTGATTCGAATGGCCAACCACGCCAATCGTAGCAACGACAACCAATGACTCCTGAAACCACCATGCCAGTGCCGACAAGCGAATCCAAGCCGCCGGAGACCGCGCCACCCACGCCTTCAGGCGGCTTGATTCAGTTCAATGAAGAGGATATCCGCCGCACGCTTCGCCGCGCGCTCATTCTTGCGGGCGCTGCTGTGCTGGTGGCGTCGCCGATTCTATGGGCATCGCTGGGCTGGCGGACATGCCTGACGTTTGTCATCGGCGTAGCCATTTCTGCCACGGGAATCGTGGAATGGCTGCAGTTGCTTTCGGCCATGATGTCGAGGATGGAAGAGGGACGCACACCGGTTCCGATGGGCCGGGTTTTGATAATGTTCTTCCTGCGTTTGGCAGTCGCGGGCGTGCTCTTATATGCTAGTCTAAACAGTTTGCATGGCTCTGTTTATGCGTTGCTGGCTGGGCTGGCCGTATCGCTGCTTGCCCTGACCGTGGAATCGATCCGGCTGGTATTTCGCACCAGATGATTTTGCCGACCCGCTCGACGCTGCCTGGATGCACAACAGTTTGAAGAACCTGGATAGAAAGTACGAACGATGCCCCTCCAACATTTCTTTGCCCACATTTTGAACCAACTGTTTGCCGGGCCGGTGACGGCCATGATGAACTGGATTGGCCATCCACCGCTCAATCCCGCCGCCCCGATCAATGGCGTGTTCACCATGGAGCTGATCGCGTTCCTGATCCTGCTGGTCTTCTTCATTCTGGTTCGGCTGACGTTGAGCGTGGAAAAGCCAAGCGTGCCGCAACGGCTGGCGGAAATCGTGGAAGAGTTCGTCACCAACCAGACAGAACCGATTATTGGCCATAAATACAAGGTCTATTTGCCATATCTGGCGGCGCTGCTAATGTTTGTTTTGGTCGACAATTTGCTAGGCCTGGTGCCGGATGTCGAAACGCCCACCGCCACCCCAGTGGTGCCGCTGGGCTTCGCGCTGGTGACGTTTATCTACTATCACTGGCAGGGATTGAAAGAGAATAAGGCGAAGTACGCCAAGCAATTTGTCGGGCCGGTGTGGTGGCTTTCACCGCTGATGATTTTGATCGAGCCGGTCTCTCACATGGCGCGCGTGCTTTCGTTGACGGTTCGTCTATTTGCGAACATGTTTGCCAGCGACTTGTTGATTTTGATTTCATTCATGCTGATCCCCGTCTTCTTGCCAGTCGCGTTTATTATGCTGCACCTGCTGGTTTCACTGATTCAGGCTTATGTGTTTATGATGCTGGCTTCCATTTATATCGGTCAGGCGATTGCGCATGAGCACTAGTATTTGAAGTTTTGCTGGGGCTTGCATTCTTCTCCAGCGGTAGTACCCCGAAGGTGGATCAGCGGACGCAGCAGCGCAGGCGGCCACGTTCCACTCGCGGGAGATCTTAAGAAACTATCGGAGTTACATACATGCGTACCATGCAAAAGGTTTTTATGATGCTATCGGTGCTGTGCCTGGCCGTTCCAGCCTTCGCACAGGCCAGTGGCGGCGATTCCTCCCACGCCAGTATGGTGGCGATTGCAGCCGGCATCTCGATGGCGATTGCCTCCGGGCTTTGTGGATTGGGTGAGGGTTACGCGGTGGGGTCTTCCTCACTGGCGATCGCTCGCAATCCAGGCGCGCGGCCGGCAATTTTCCTGTTCCTCGTGCTCGGCCTGGCCTTTATTGAGTCGCTGGCGTTGTTCACTTTCGCCATTATCTTTATCAAGGTAAAGTAACAGACCTCAAGTTTCACGCGAACAGCCTCCGGCCACGGAGGCCGTTTGTGTTTGTCCCCGAAAATGACGCGATATCGCTTCGTTCGACTTTTCCGGAGTGAGGACGAGAGTCGCTTCAAGCGTTTATTGCGGGATACGCTACCGCCGTAGCATCGCTACCGGAGCGCCCTGCGAGCTCAGATTCGGCGGGGTTGTAAACGTCGCGGCGCCAGCGCGGGCGAGGTCGAGGAAGTGTCCGGGGAAAATCCCCAACGCGAAGACCGCTAGCACCAGGATTGCCATCGCAAGCACAAATGCGGGCCGAGCGTGGGCCGCGTCAGACTCGCGCGAATCCGTCGCCGCCGCCTCTGGCAGCATATACATCTGGCCCAGCAGACGCAGGTAATAGAACGCCGCCACGCCGCTGTTCAGCAGGCCCAGGATTGCCAGCCATGCGTTACCGGAGTTGACTGCCGCAGTAAAGACATAAAACTTGCCGAAGAATCCAGCCGTGAAGGGAATTCCGATCAGCGAAATCAGAAAGACGGCGAACGCGGCAGCAGCCACTGGATGGCGTCGCGCCACACCTGCAAAATCGCTCATGTTCGTTCGGGTTTCGTTGTAGCCGGAAAGATAGCTGATGATTCCGAACGCGCCGACGTTCATGGCTGCGTAGGCGGCGGTATAGAAGCTGGCCGAGGCAATGCCCATCGGTGCCAGCGCGGTGAAGGCGACCAGCAGATATCCAGCATGGGCGATGGAAGAATAGGCCAGCATGCGCTTCACGTTGCGCTGTGTGAGCGCGCCCAGATTGCCAATCGTCATCGACAGGATGGCGAGAATCCAGACCATCGGCATCCACATGTGGGTTGCGGTTCCGAAAGCCCCATACGTGATGCGCAGCAGCACGGCGAAGGCGGCGGCTTTCGGTGCGGTCGACATCAGGCCGACGATTGGAGCGGGCGCGCCCTCGTAGACGTCCGGCGTCCACACGTGGAAGGGAGCCAGCGATACCTTGAAGCCCAGCCCGATCAGCATCATGCCGAAAGCGATGGTCAACAACAGCGGTGATGCTCCGCCGGCGACCCCTTTGGCGATCTCATAGATGTTGGTCGAGCCGGTGGCGCCGAAGCAGAGCGCAATGCCGTACAGAAAAAATGCCGTGGCGAAAGATCCCAGCAAAAAGTATTTGATGGAGGCTTCAGAACTGGTCGCACTGCGCTTGCGATATCCGGCAAGAATGTAAGTGGAGATGGAGGAAATCTCAAGGCCGATGAACACCATCAGCAGTTCGACTGAGCAGGCCATGAACATCATGCCGGTCGCGCCAAAAAGAATCAGCGCATAGTATTCGCCAACATAACTGGTATGTCCCTCGAAATAATCGAGCGAGATGAGTAGCGTGACCAGGACGATGCCGCCGATGACCAGGTGAAAGAAGACGCTGAAGGCATCCGACTGCACAGTGCCGAAAAACGCGGTGCCTGCTGGAAGAACAAGTTGATACACACTGGCGGCGATGGCGGCGAGGGTGCCAATGATCGCGACAATGCCGAGCGGCTTGCGGCTGGTTGTCGGCTTCAAAACCGCTTCCACCAGCATCACCAGTACCCCGGTCAGCGTCATCAGGATTTCCGGCAGAATCCGCAATGCGGGGGAAACAGCGGCCATGGAGGAGCTCATCGAGGGGTTCATCGGCGCACCCCTTGTTTCGTACTGTTCGTTGCCGACGGCGATGCCAGCTTCGCGTAGGCTGTAGAATTCGTCGAGGTTTTTGCCGGTGCCATGCCGGGGACCGTCAGATCAATCGCCCGCATCCAGAAGACTGAGGCGACGCCCATGGCGATCATCAATGCAATCGTGGGCCACACTGCGGCTCGTTCGCGCCAATTGACATCCTTTGCCGAAACCGCGGCAACGCCGGTAGACGGCTGACCATAAAACACGCGCTGTATCATCCACAGCATGTAGGAGGCGGAAAGAATCACTCCCAGCGTGGCTGCAGCAGCGATGCCGGGATGAGTCTGGAAACTGCCGCTCAGGATAAGAAACTCCCCGACAAAGATATTCAGTGACGGCAATCCGACCAGCGACAACGCGGTGATGACGAACAGGACCGCCAAGCCCGGCAGTTTCGTAGCGATACCGCCAAGCCGACCCATATCGTAGGTTCCATAGCGCTCGTACAAGATGCCCAGCAACATGAAAAACGCACTCGCCGAAACACTTTCGTTCAGGATCTGATACGCGGCGCCATCCATGCTGGCTGCAGTGAAGGCGTAGATGCCGAGCACAATGAAGCTAACGGCGCTTAACGTCGCATAGGCGGCGAGATCGCTTCAAATCCGTCTGCACCAGCGCCATCAATGCTCCGTACAGAATGCCAATAGCACCCAGGGCGACCATCAGCGGGTGCGATGTGCTGAGCCTGCATCGGGAAAAGCCCGACATGCCAGCGCAGCAGGGAATAGAGGCCAAGTTTGCCGGCGAGAATCATCGCGACGGCTGTAGGAGCTTCGCTGATGCCGTCACGCAGCCAGCCGTGCAGGGGAAACACCGGCGCCTTGACCCCAAAGGCGAGCAGAAATGCGAGAGAAGCCCACCAGAGTCCAGTCGCGTGCGCTCCGTTCCAGTGGCTCATCTGCTGCTGCAACTGCACCAGGTCAAAGGTTCCGGTCTGTCCGTAGAGCCACAGCATGCCAACCAGCAGAAGCGCGGAAGGGATGAAGGCATAGAGGAAAAACTTGATGGCAGCGCCGCGACCATTCGTGCGGCCATACATGCCGATCAGGAGCGCGAGCGGGACAATCGACAAGTTCCCAAAACGCGTAGTAGAGGATCAGATCGAGCGCGACGAAGACGCCGTACATCGCGGTCTGCTGCAACAACAGGAGCGCATAAAATTCGCGGGTGCGGTCTTGAATCACGCGCCAGGAGATGAGTACGCCAAGCGGCGCCAGGAAGGACACCAGCACCACCAGCCACATCGAAAGGCCATCCACGCCAACGTGATACTGGATGGCAGGATTGCTGATCCAGGGAATGTTCAGCTCATACTGAAACCCTTGCTGCTGTTGATAGTTAAAGTGTGCCGGCAGATGCAGCGCCATCACAAAGAGAAACAGCGTCAGCAGCAAAGAAAACACCTGAGGAGCGCGCCCGCGTCTCGGCATCAACAGCACCACCACCGCGCCAGCCGCGGGTAGAAAGGTGAGCCATGTAAGAATGCTTGCGTTCAACTTAAAAGTCCTTCCTCACTTAGAACGAATGCGCCAGGTACAGAACCACCAATAAAACCGCAGCCGCACCCGCGGCCAGCCAGCCTGCGTAGGAGCGGATATTTCCCGATTGCATGCGCCGAATCCCTGAGCTGGCGCCGCTTGCCGTCACCGTCATGGCCGTATTTGCGCCATCAATGGCGGTCTCAACGCCGCGTCCCAGAATATTTCTTGAGAACGCCAGAATCGGACCAACTATGATGGCACCGTAAATTTGATCGAGCCAATATTTATTCCAGATTAAGTTGTAGAGCGTCTTCGCGTTCCGCGCCGCACTCTCGGCCAAATGCGGTTTGCGACGATACATCAGGTCGGCGAGCCACCAACCAAAGAGGGCGACCAGCAGCGACACGCCGGTAAGAATTCTATCCAACCGGACAGCGGCAGCTGTCGGCGTGACCGATGGAACCAGAGTGGCCGCACTAGCAAACACGGGAGCAAGAAAATGTGCAATCCGATCGTGTCCACCCAGGGCAACTGGCCAGCCGATCCATCCTCCGGCAAGCGAAAGGAATGCGAGAACGACCAGCGGTAACAGCATCGTCCACGGGCTTTCATGGACACCGTGAGAACCATGCTCCCCGTGACCGGCCCTGGACTCGTCATATCGGGCTGCGCCGAAGAATGTCATGTACCAAAGGCGGAACATATAGAACGACGTCAGGCCGGCCGTGATCAGACCGACGGCCCAGAGGGTTTTGCCATCGTGGGGAGTGACGAAGTCAGCAGTGAGAATTGCATCCTTGCTAAAGAATCCCGCAAAGGGAAACAGTCCGCTAATCGCTAATACAGCGGCGGTCATGGTCCAGAAGGTGACCGGCAACTTCTTCCGCAGACCGCCCATGTTTCGCATATCCTGCTCGCCGCCAAGCGCATGAATCACGCTGCCTGCAGCAAGGAACAGCAGAGCTTTAAAGAACGCGTGCGTGACCAGGTGGAAAATTCCCATCGAATAGGCAGTGACCCCACAGGCCAGAAACATGTAGCCGAGCTGCGAAATGGTGGAGTATGCGAGCACGCGCTTGATGTCGGTCTGCAAAATGCCAATGGTCGCCGCAAAGAATGCGGTGGCCGCGCCGACGAAGGCGACGATCAGGAGAGCGAGTGGCGAGCGTCCGAATAGGATGTGCGCGCGCGCCAGCATGTAGACGCCGGCCGTCACCATGGTGGCCGCGTGGATGAGCGCCGACACTGGCGTGGGACCTTCCATCGCGTCCGGCAACCAGACATAGAGAGGAATCTGCGCCGACTTGCCCGTCGCTCCCAGCAGCAGCAGCAGTGCAATGGCGGTCAAAAAGCCGCCTTGCAATTCAGGATGCGCGGAGATATCAGCAAACACCTGGTGAAAACTGAGGGTGCCGAAGTGAGAGATGATCAAGAACATCGCCAGCAGGAAGCCGAAATCGCCAATCCGATTGACGATGAAGGCCTTCTTGCCCGCATTCGCTGCAGAATCCTTGGAGTAGTAAAAGCCGATCAGCAAGTAGGAGGCAAGCCCGACACCTTCCCAGCCGACAAACATTAGCAGGAAGTTTGCCGCGAGGACCAGCGTCAGCATGAAAAACAAAAACAGATTCATGTAGCTGAAAAAGCGCCAGTAGCTGTCCTCACCAGCCATATAGCCGACGGAGTAGAGATGAATCAGCAGCCCGACTCCAGTGACGACCAGCAGCATCACCAGCGTGAGTTGATCCAGCAGAAAAGAGAAGCTGGCATGAAAGCCTGAGACCGCAATCCATGGAGTCGCAAAACTTTCGAGGTAGGGCAGAGCCATGCCTTGATACACGCGCATCACAACCCACAAAACCTGCGCGAATGCCGCGGCAGGGAAGAGCAACGCGACCGTGGATACGACAGTTTTGGGCAGACGCCCGCCCAGAATGCCATTGATCGCGAAACCTGCCAGCGGCAGCAGTGGCAGCAGCCATAGATGCAAAGAAGGTGTCATAGTTTCATCAAGTCGATCTGATCGACATTCAACGTATTGCGTGAGCGGAACAGCGAGATGATGATGGCTAGGCCGACGGCGGCCTCCGCAGCAGCGACGACCATGACGAAGAACACAAAAATCTGACCGCTGACCTGGTGCCAGTGATTAGCGAAGGTGACAAAGGCCAGGTTGACAGCATTCAGCATCAGCTCAATCGACATGAAAATGGTGATGATGTTGCGCTTGATGAGGAAACCGCAGACTCCGATGGAAAACAGCGCGGCGCTCAGGATCAAATACCAGACAATGGGCACAGTCATCTCAGTACTCCTTCCGTGCGAGAACGACAGCGCCAAGGATTGCGACCAGAATCAATATGGAGGTGACCTCAAAAGGCAGCAGAAGGTTGCGGAACAGCACGCGGCTTAGGTCGCCGGTCGTCACTAAAAATGAGCCGAGTCGAGTGCCGCCGAAGCTGATGCGCAATGTGAGGAATGTGGAGGCGAGCACCGTGAATAACGCCAGCACGCCAGGAATTCCGGCAAGATAGGCCGCGCGGCTGCCGTGGGTGCGCTCTTCTTCGCCGGCATTCAGCAGCATGATGACGAACACGAATAACACCATGATGGCGCCGGAATAAACGATGATTTGCGCCAGCGCAAGAAACTCCGCGCCCAGCAACAGGTAAAGAACGGCGAGCGAAGACATAACCACGATCAGCGACAGAGCGCTGTTGATCGGGTGCCGCTGGAGCAGCAGGTTCAGTGCGCCGCCCAGGCACAAAAGTCCGAAAAGAATGAAAACAGCTACATTCATCGTGATCCAATTCCAGCGGATGCCTGTGGATGGTTAGCCATGGAATGCCAGCGCCAAGCTGGTTGCCAGCACATTCACAACGGCAACCGGCAACAGATATTTCCAGCCGAAACCCATCAGTTGGTCATATCGGAAACGCGGCAAAGTGCCGCGCACCCAGACGTAGAGAAACAGAAAACAAAACACCTTAAGAACAAACCAGGATACAGGCAGCAGCGCCTGCACGACCGGTCCGCCGATGGCCGGAAGAAGATCGCCGAAGGGGCTCGACCAGCCGCCCAGGAATAAAACCGTCGCCACGCAGCCAACGGTGATCATATTCGCGTATTCGGCCATGAAAAACATCGCGAACTTCATCGAGCTGTATTCGGTATGGTATCCAGCGGTCAGTTCGCTCTCTGCTTCCGGCAAATCGAATGGGGTGCGGTTAGTTTCCGCAAACGCGGCGCACAAATAGATAAAGAAGGCGACAAACTGGAATCCGCCAAACACATTCCACGAGAGGATGCCGTGCGTGTTCTGCACGTTGACGATATCGCGAAGGCGAAGGGATCCCGTGCGCAGTACGATTCCAATCACTGAGAGGCCGAGCGCGAGTTCATAGCTGACCATCTGCGCCGAAGAGCGCAGCGAGCCCAGGAGAGAGTACTTATTGTTCGACGACCAACCAGAGAGCGCGATGCCGTAGACGCCGATCGACGTGACGCCGAGGATAACCAGTAGGCCGATATTTAGGTCGGCAATCTGGAACATGTCGACGCCATGCCAGCGGATATTTTCGCCGAAAGGGATTACACCGATCGAGATCAACGCGCAAGACAAGGCGATGATGGGTGCCAGAATAAACAGCGGGCGAAACACCGCGGTCGGCATTAAATCTTCTTTTAAGAAAAGCTTCAGGCCATCAGCCAGCGGCTGCAGCAGTCCGAAAGGGCCCACGCGAGAAGGCCCCCAGCGGTTCTGGATGCGACCCACCAACTTCCGCTCCAGAAGAACCGTATAGGCGACAGCCATCAAGAAGATGACGGTCACCACGGCGACTTTCAGCAGACTTAGCAAAACAAAAATCAGAATATTCACGTGCGTATCATTTCCACTTCAAAAACCCTCATGAACCGCGCACACAAATGTAGCGACGTGTCCGACCTCAAGAAACATCTACCTTGGCATCAGTCTGCAGCGACCATGCTTTTTTTCGCTTGAAACTCTTCCACTTCGTTCAGCTTTTCACTGTATTGACCCAATGTTCCGGAGGTGAACAGCGTGTCATTCGAAGGCATCACTCCATCCGGGCGATTCGCGATTTGCGAGATTTGCACGAGACCCGCGCCATCCGGCGCAACATGCTGGCTGGTTCCGGCCAGCACATCGATGCGATCAAAGTCGTAGCCGGGAACCAGCCGCTGAATCTCATCGAGAATCGCATTCGGATCGAACGGGCTCAGTTTGGGTTCAAGGTTATGCGCCGCCAGCCAGATTCCATGTCGATCCGCTTCACCCGATTGCGCACCGCGAGACTGGCCCATATCGGCGCGCACGCCTTTGCCGAAGGGAACCAGTGTGTGCACATCTTCTCCCATGATGTCGGCGATGCGAACGATCAACTCCAGGTCAGAACGAACCCCGGCGCGATCCGCGGCTTTCTTCACCTGCTGCAAATCGCCGAATGTATTGGTGACGGTGCCGGATTTCTCATACAGGTTCGCTGTCGGCAGCACCACGTCCGCCAGCCTCGCGGTCGCAGTCATAAACATGTCCTGCACCACGACGAACGTATTGCGCAACGCTGGCGCGGAGACACCGAGCCGCTCCACCGGATCATCTCCGACAACATAGAGTGCCGCCAGCTCATTTCGGGCAGCGGCCTCAAACATCTGGGTCAGATCCATTCCCGCTTGCTGCGGCATCCGAGCACCATACTCAGCGCGCAGACCATCTCCCTGTTCGACGGGAACGTAGCCTGGCAACAGGTGAGGATAGAGACCCATATCGGCAGCACCGCGCGAATTCACATAATCGCCCAGGCAGGCAAACTTAGTGTCTGGCAACGACAGGCCGAAGTTCACCAGCGCATTGATGGCTTCGCCGCGCAGTTCGGATCCAAAAACAATCAGCAGATTTGGTTCGTCGCGGAGAGCATCTTTCAGGGCTGCGGCTTGCTCGCCGAACAATGCAGAACCGCCAGCAAGGAACTCTGCGAAATCGCCGTATCCGTCCGCCGAAATCTGAACGAATGATTTCGCCTGATGGCGCAGTTTGATCTGGCGATGATTTGCCAGGTAAATGCGCGTTCTGTTGTGCCGAACATTGGTGCGGAGATTCCACGCCAGCAACGGATGTTGTTCTGTCGGATCGTTGCCGAGGACAAAGATGGCTGGTGCGGAGCCAGTATCGGCGATGCTGGCCATGCGAGCGCTTTGACCCGCCAGCGCGTGCGTGAACCGGACATAATCGGTGGTGCGGTGATGGTCAATATTATTGGTACCAAGTGCGCTCCGTGCCGTCTTCTGCAGCAGGTACGCTTCTTCATTCGTGATGCGTGTCGAACCGATGACGCCAATGCTGGCACCGCCGCGCTCATCGCGAGCGGCGCGAAATTTCTCCGCGACCACCTTGATTGCGTCTTCCCAGCTGACAGGCCCAAATTCGCCGTTGGATTGGCGAACAAGCGGTTGCGTCAGCCGCTCGGCATTATTTGCGAAGTCAAAAGCATAGCGGCCTTTCACGCAGAGGAACTCACCGTTTAATCCGCTCTTGTCGCGATTGTCGCCGCGAACAATCTGCATGCCGTCGTCGCTGCGACGGACGCCCAGGGTCGTTTTGCAGCCATCGCCACAATGTGTGCAGATGGTGCCGACGTGGGTCATCTCCCACGGCCGCGTCTTGTAGCGATAGGTGTCGGAGGTAAGCGCGCCAACCGGGCAAATGTCGATGCACATTCCACACTGTTCGCAGTCCAATTGGTTCTGGTCATTCGGAGCGATAACGGAACCGGAATTGCGAAATTGAATTCCCAGTGCGGCGACATCCATGCCTTCATTGCAGACGCGCACGCAGCGGTAACAGAGAATGCAGCGCGGACGATCGAAGAAGACGACCGGGGACCACTGCTGCTCATCGCGATGATTCTTGATCTCGACAAACTGCGAGCCGCCGGCGCCGTATTTGAACGTCATGTCCTGCAGTTCACATTCGCCGCCGGCATCGCACACTGGGCAGTCCAGCGGATGATTGGCAAGCACCAGCTCCAGCATGGCTTTGCGCGCCTGCTTGATTTCTTCCGTCTCCGTCGCAACGATCATGCCTTCGGCGATGGGGGTAGTGCAAGCCGTTTGCAGTTTCGGCATTTTTTCAATGCGCACCAGGCACATGCGGCACGCCGCCTGCAATGACAGCCCAGGGTAATAACAGAATGCAGGGATTTCGATTCCGACCTTGCGGCACGCCTCAATCAACAGCGTTCCCGCAGGAGCTGTGATTGTTTTGCCGTCGACGGTGAGTGTTACATCAGCCATTCGGTGCTCTTTCGCGTGCAGTCTTGCAGTTACGAAACCTCGACCAATGCGGGCGCCAAGGTCTGGGATTCAGGGCTACGTCCGTATGGGCAAGGTTTGCCGTTTAGATGATCTTCAAATTCCTGCCGAAATTTTTTTACGAAGGCAATGGTCGGCATGGCGGCAGCATCGCCTAGCGGGCAGAATGTACGGCCCAGCATGTTTTCCGCCAGGTAGCGGATGTTGTCGATGTCCTTAGCTTCACCGCCGCCCGCGTGGAAACGGGTCAGTGTCTTCTTTAACCAGTCTGTGCCTTCGCGACAGGGAATGCACCAGCCGCAGCTCTCGTGCTGGTAGAACTGAATGGTGCGGAGCGCAAACTCCACCATGCACACTGTGTCGTCCAGCACCACCACCCCGCCGGAGCCTAACATGCTTCCGGCTTTGCCCACCTGATCGAAATCCATGCCGATGTCGATTTCGCTTGGCAGAAGAACCGGCGTTGAAGAACCACCCGGGACGACTGCCTTCAATTCACGACCGCCGCGGACGCCGCCGGCAACTTCGTAAATCATCTTCTTCAGGTTGTAACCCATGGGCAACTCGTAGACGCCATTGCGTTCGGCGTGGCCGCTGATGCAGAACAAGCGCGTGCCGCCATTGCGAGGCGATCCGAGATTGGCATACGCTTCCGGACCCATGTTGAGAATGTGCGGAACCGAGGCAATGGTCTCCGCGTTATTGATGACCGTGGGTCCGCCGTATAGTCCAACGACTGCCGGGAACGGCGGCTTGATGCGCGGAATGCCGCGCTTGCCTTCCAGCGATTCCATCAGCGCCGACTCTTCGCCGACTTCATACGCCCCCGCTCCGGTCTGGGAAACAATGTCAAAGTCAATGCTGGAACCAAAAATTCCCTTGCCCAGAAATCCCTTGGCGTAGGCATCCGCGATTGCCTTTTCCAGGATTTTCAGCAGATAGCGATACTCGCCGCGCAGATAGATGAATCCAAGCTTGGCGCCGATCGCGAGCCCAGCAATGATGGTGCCTTCGATGACGGAATGAGGATCGTGCAAAAAGATCAAATGATCTTTGCAGGTTCCCGGCTCGCTTTCATCACCGTTGACCAAAATGTACTTCGGCTTTTCAGACTGCTTGGGCACGAACGACCATTTCATTCCGGTGGGGAAGCCAGCTCCGCCGCGGCCGCGCAGATTGGACGCCTTCATTTGCGCGATGATCCAATCGGGCCCTTGTCCAATGGCGTGGCGAACTGCGTTATATCCGTCCAGCTCGATATAGCGATCGATATTGGTCGCGCCCTGACCAAAGCGGCGGCCGACGACTTTGACTTCCTCGGAATGGGAGGCGAGTCTGGGCATTTTCCTATTGGCTATTAGCTTTCAATTTTCCTGCTTAACGGATTTACTGCGATATTGATCTAGAACCGAGTCGAGCGATTCCGGCGTCAATTCATCATGAAAGTCGTAATTTACCTGGATCGCCGGTGCCCAGCTGCAGGCTCCAATGCATTCCACTTCCTCCAGTGAAAACATGCCGTCCGGCGTGGTCTGCTTATGGCTGATGCCCAGGCGACTCTTGCAATGCTGAAATAGTTCCTGACCGCCGCGCAGCATACAACTGATATTGGTGCAGACCTGCACGTTGTATTTGCCAATCGGCTTGGTGCGCAGCATGGAGTAATAGGTCAGCACGTTGCGAACATCCAGCACTGTAATGTCGAGCCGCTGACCAATCTCCGCGATGGCCCCATCGGAAACATATCCAATCTCATCCTGCGCATACAGCAACATGGGAATCAATGCGGAACGACGACGCGGATACAGAGTGACCAGCTTGTCAAAGCGAGCGGCAAGTTCCGGAGAAAAAATGGTCTCGCCAGGTTTTGGATTTTCGACGATGTTTGTCAGACTCATGCTTGCACCTTGCGCAGCAAATACTCAACGGCCGTTTCGACGTCCAGCGGCGACTCCAAGCCTTCCAGTTGAACCAAGCCATGTTCTGTGAAGAAGAATGTCGCGTACTCGTCGACCAGTTCACCATTCTCCGGACGAAACTCCGTCGCGCCGATCCCGGTTGCATTGGGGCCAACAACACTCAGCTTGCCGAACGGCCCCAGCACATCCAACCGAGATTCTTTGCTGGAATGGGTGCGCAAGGAATGAGACGGCGCGGCAATCGAATGCATGGCGACATGCGATCGAAGCAGGGAAGCGAACGAGATCCACAATTCTTGAGCGAGCTGCGGAGACGCGGGCGATTCCACGGAAACCTCGGCGGGGACGCTCATCGATCAATCTCCCCAAGCACAATGTCGATCGAGCCAATGGCGGCCACAACGTCAGCGATAAGTCGACCAACGCACATCTTCTCGATGGCCTGCAGCGTGGCAAACGTTGGGTTGCGCATATGGACGCGATAGGGCTTGGCCGTGCCGTCGCTGACCACGTAGTAGCCCATCTCGCCGCGCGAAGATTCGATCGCCTGGTACACCTCACCCCGTGGAACCGCAAAGCCCTCGGTCACGATCTTGAAGTGATGGATCAGGGCTTCCATCTGGGTTTTCATCGCTTCCCGATCCGGCAGCACAATTTTTGGCGCATCGGCGGTGATTCGCCCCTCGGGCATTCCATCCAGCGCCTGGGTTGCAATCTTGACGGACTCACGCATTTCCTGCACGCGCAGAACGTAGCGAGCCCACACATCGCAATCGGTCGAGACCGGGACTTTAAATTGAAATTTTTCGTACCCGGAGTAGGGCATGTCGCGGCGCAAATCCCAGTCGACGCCGCTGGCACGTAACGGCGGTCCCGTCACGCCCAGCGCGATGGCATCCTCGCGACTGAGCAGACCTACACCTTTAGTGCGATTGATGAAGATTCGATTGCCGGTGAGCAGGTTCTCGTATTCGTCGATTTTCTCCGGGAAGGTCTTCAAAAAGGCGCGCACGCGGGGGAAGAAATCGAGTGGCGGCTCCAGCGACACTCCGCCGATCCGGAAGTAGGAGGTCATCATCCGCTGGCCGGAAAGGTCGTCGAAGAGGCGCAAAATCTCTTCGCGTTCACGGAAGCAATACAGGAACACGGTGAGCGCGCCAAGGTCCATGGCATGGCTGCCCAGCCAGACCAAATGAGAATTGAGCCGCGTCAATTCGCTCAAAAGAACGCGCAGCCATTGGGCACGCTCCGGTATTTCCAGGTCGAGCAGCTTCTCCACCGCCAGGCAATAGCAAAGATTATTGTGCATCGGGCTCAGATAGTCGATGCGGTCGGTGAGCGGCACCACCTGTTGATAGAATTTCGCCTCGCAGGTCTTCTCAATGCCGGTGTGCAGAAAGCCGATGTCCGGGGCGACGCGAACGACGACTTCGCCGTCGATTTCCAGCACCAGGCGCAGAACTCCGTGGGTCGACGGATGTTGCGGCCCCATGTTCAGAATCATGGTGCGATCTTCGGTCGAGTCGACGACGATGGGAGCGGTCATCAGGTTTCCCATTAGCGATAGCCCTCCACCGGGAAGTCTTTGCGCAGCGGATTGCCCTGAAAGTCTTCAGGCAAAAGAATGCGTCGCATGTTCGGATGGTCGCCAAAGCGCACGCCGAACAGGTCGAAAATTTCGCGCTCGTAAAAATTTGCGGCCGGCCATACGCCGGTAATGCTGTCGACGGAAGAATCGCCTTCTCCCACCCACACTGCGAATCGAATGCGCTGCTTCAGCGAGTGCGACAGGATGTGATAGGAAATCTGAAAACGAGGTTGATTCGGATACCAATCGACCCCGCAGACGTCGGCCAGAAAGTTGTAGCCTGCAGCCTGCACTGTCTGGCAGGCGGCGACGATCGCTTCGCGGGCAATCGTCAGGGTAAGTTCTTCGCGATCGTATTTCGCGTTCTGGATGACGCTGGGTAAGTGCTGGGCAAGGGCAGCAATGGCGATGTAGTCCGCATGGGCGGCAAGGACAGCGTCTCTATTTTCGTCACTCTCAGTCACAAGTCACATGCCTTGGCGCACAAATCTTTTTCAGGGTGTGTGCCGGTTAGAAACGATGAGCGGTTCTTCTTTCACAAAATCCGCGCGGAGACGGTCAGCGAGACGGCCTGCAATTCATTTGACCTATAGGTCTGCCTTATCCTTGGACCATTCGAGAATGCCTTTTTTCCAGATGTAAAAGTAGCCCACCAGGACGAAGCCGATGTACACCAGCATTTCCCAGAAGCCGAAGAAGTGGGAGCCGGTGATGGCCGGCAGTTTGCGATAGATCACGGCCCACGGAAACATGAAGACAGCTTCCACGTCGAACAGGATAAAAAGCATCGCGACCATGTAGAAGCGAACCGAAAAACGTCCTCGGGCATCTCCCTGCGGCACAATGCCGCACTCGTACGTCGATAGTTTTACTTTCCCCGGGCGATGCCTTCCGATCAGCCAAGACGCCAAAACAATTATGCTGGATAGCCCCACGGCAGCCAGAATCTGGAGTAGCAACGGCACGTAATTCCAGAAGTAATTGGGAGTTTGCATGAGGGACGCAGTTGAGACGCGCGCCAATGTTCCGTCGCCGCCTCTAGCTCGACTTTAAAGTTGAATCGCAGCACTGTCAAGCCGCGCTGGGCCAACAGGATCACGGGGTTTCGTGAAATGAAGGTGAGATTGCAGGGAGTGCGATGCGAGGGAATCAAGCGTACGGAGGAACAATCGCAGTTGCGACAAGTGTAGCGATTAGATCGATCGAAGATGGTTCGCCGGACCTACCAATGCAAACTTCAGTAACCATACTCTTTTCCATTTTGGATCGCGTTCCCAAACTGAAATTTGCAGCCCACTGCCGCCGGTTTTTCATCCCATCGCTCGGCTCGAAAACCTCACTATGAAGGGGAGAGAGGTTTCCCCATGTTGAAACATTACAGCGTCGAAGCGAATTCGCTGGCCGATGCAGACTACACCTCAGATAGGCAGAATTCAGCAGAAATTCCAACGGAGATCCATCCGGACGAGGTGCAGCTCTTCCGGACTTTATCCCGCAAGCGCGATGTCGCGCCCATTGCCTATATGCCGACAGCACTCGCGGCGAATCCGAGAGCACGCAACCTGCGAAGAATTCTTACGCGCGAACAGGGACGAGCTCTGGAGATGATCGGCCACGCTGTAGACTATCTGAACGATGGCTACCTCTTTGAAGGCGAAGACGATGAGCTTATCAATATCGGCGGGTCAGCGATCCAGGCGATTCAGATCCTGGTGTCTTTGCGCTGGCAGGTTCTGCAGTCCGCGCCAATCCGCGAACCGCGGACACGGCTCCTGTGGAATGCGCTGTTCCATCGGAACAACACGGAAAGAACCGCTGTCGTCTTCCGCCATGTGGAGGATTGCGGGTCGCAAGCCAAATCGGTCTCCGTGCTACCCTTGTCTTCATCCAGGTGACCAAGCCTGGGCGTTGAACGACATCGACCCGAAGGAAACCGCTATCCAGTGAACGCCGCGATCCAATGAAGCTCACCATCAATGGGCGCGAGCGGGAATTTCCGGAGATGCAATCGGACTCCACCCTTCATCATCTTGTCGAAGTGCTGCAACTGAAAGCAGACCGGGTTGCCGTGGAACGAAATGGCGACATCGTTCCTCGCACGAGCTGGGCGGAGGTAAGCCTGGAAGATGGCGACAAGCTGGAAGTTGTGCAGTTTGTCGGCGGCGGCCTCGAACTGAGACGGCAAAAAATGATAACGGCCTGCGGAAGTAGTTGACTCCATTGCTGAGGGGCGCGTCTAATTACGATGCGAAGTAATTTTTTGCACACGGGGTCAACGATGAAAGTTCTGCCTCGTTTCACCTATCGAGCTTTGCCGGTTCTCCTCGTCCTTCTTGCCTCTACCTTTTCAACGGGCATTGTTGCAGCCCAAAATCCGGTTCCTGAAAACGGAACAGGTTGGTCGCCGCAGGAGACTCAACGCATTGTCAAGGAAGTACAGAAGAGGCTCGGTGGCCTCGCCAACTACGGCGTCTTCGACTGGATCACCTTCGACCTGCGAGACAAGGCTGTCATCCTGAAGGGATACGCGGGGCTGCCTACGGTGAAATCGAGCGCCGGCAATGTCGTCAAAGGTATTCAAGGAGTCGAGTCGGTCAAAAACGACGTCGAAGTTCTGCCCACTTCAATGGTGGACGACCGCATCCGGGAGCAGGTTTACAACCGACTCTATACCCAACCCGCGTTGCGGAAATATAACGGCAACCAGGGCGGCGTGCGGCAAGCCACGAGGCCTCAACCGAGTGTTTCCCGGATGGCTGGCGGCATTCTCTACGATCCCCCCAGAGGCTTCAACGCCATCCACATCATTGTGAAAAATAGCCACGTCATGCTATTTGGCGTTGTCGATAACGAGAGCGATAAGAACATCGCAGGGATACAGACCAAGACCGTACCCGGCGTGTTCGACGTGCAAAATAACCTGATTGTGGCTCAGCAGCCCTCGAAGAAGAAGTAGCCCTCCTGAGACGCGCGGGCAACGATGTAGGCGCCTTGCTTTAGTGTCGGCGGCCCAGAGAACGACTCTCTCTGGGCCGTGCCTTTTATGTGGACAGGAACCGAGCCGAAATGGAAACATGTGACCCAAGGAGGTCACCTGAATGAGCGGCAGAAGCCTTCAAGTTCCGATGTTTGGCGGTGTTTTTGCGATTCTCGTTGCCGCCGTCTTGGGTGTCGGAATACCACGATCTCTGGCTCAAACCAGTGCCAATACTCCAGTCCCACCCCCCACTCTCACGTTTGATGAGTTGGTGACGCTGTCGCGCGAGGAACCACTCAATCCCGACACTGAAGGACAAACTCGATCAAATTCTCCAGACCCCTGTAGTTTGGAATAATCCTGCCGCCAACATGCCTCAAAAGCCGGTCAACGACGATGCCGCGCCGGTGTTTCGCGTGGCGGAATGGAACATCGAACGCGGAATTGAATTTGAAAGTATCGAGCAGGCGCTTACCTCTTCCGATGTTTTTGAAGCGAACGCACAGCAAGCCGGAAAGTTGTCTCCAGCCTCGATGACGAAATTGCGCGAGCAAGTCGCGACTCTGCGGGGCGCCGACGTCTTTGTGTTAAACGAGGTCGACATAGGAGTGAAGCGCAGCAATTACCGCAACGTGGTCCATGACTTGGCGGAAAGCCTGGGCATGAATTCTGCGTATGCGGTGGAATTCCTCGAGGTTGACCCCTTGGTCGACCTTGGGACCGAGGCGGCCGTGCTGGACAGCCCGGAATTGTCTGCAAAAATGACAGCCGACCTGAAGCCAGATCCGGAACGATTCCGCGGCATGCATGTCAACGCCATCCTGAGTCGTTATCCAATCCGCAGCGCCAAAGTGATTGAGTTGCCAGTCTGCCACGACTGGTACAACGACGAGCAGAAGGGAATTTCGCAGATTGAAAAAACTAAGCGGGTAGCTGCAGATAAAGTGTTTCTGGAGCGAATCGGTCGCGAGGTGCGCCGCGGAAACCGTAGCGCGCTGCTGGTTTCGCTCGATGTTCCCGGTGCGCCGGATGGTCTTTTTACGGTGGTGAACGTCCACCTTGAAAACAAGGGAAAGGCGACGTGCCGTCGCAAGCAGATGGACAAAATTCTTACGGAGATTCGAGACATACCGGGGCCTGTCGTTGTGTCTGGCGACCTGAACACGACCGGCGCAGACGGAACACCAACTTCTGTACGACACGAACTGGCCACACGCGTGAACGACTATCAGTTCTGGCTAGGGCAGGTTTGGAAGTATTCGCCGGCCGGTGCGCCGATGTTGGCGACCAAGCCCTTTCAATATTGGAAGAGCTTTCGCGATCCAACCGCAGCGCAGATTCCAGTGGTCGGCAAGAATCCTGAAGCTCCCATGTTTGCCGACGTAAAGAAGTTTCGCTTTGCCGATGACGGCTCTTTTGACTTTGCAGGGTCCCCGCAGCGCAACCATCAACGAATGGGCGGCACTCTCTCCGATAGCAATGAAAGGGCCTCAAAGGGTTTCGTGCCGACGTTTTCGATGCAACGCTCCATGGGAGGAGTGTTTCAATATCGACTCGACTGGATCTTTGCGAAGCCGGAAGGGTCGGGAACGGGACCTCAGCCCTTTGAACCACACTTTCCTACAACTATGAAAGAGCTGAATCAGGCGATGCCCGAACGTCTCTCCGACCATGCGCCCATTACCGTCGATTTGCCTATGCGGCGAGATACGTCCGCAGCCAGATAAAAAACCGTTTGACATGGCGTAAAGTCTCCTTTACCTTTGCGTGTAAAGGAGGCTTTACGTCATGAACGAGGTCTGCAAAAAGTATCGAAGCCAGGCGTACATCGGATTTCTCTTCTATGGGGCAATGACAGCGATTGCCGCGTGGGCGGTATTGAAGCTTCCACTAGGTGAATGGCGCATCCCAGTAGCGCTCACTCCGATCGTGCCAGCGTTGTTCATTGCGCGCTCGATTGTGCGCCTGTTTTCCAGCGGCGACGAACTCCAGATCAAAATCCAAATGCAATCACTCGCATTTGCATTTGTCGGAACGGTGCTGTTGACCCTGACCCTGGGGTTCTTGCAAGCTCTTGCCGGCTTCCCGACAGCCAACTGGGTATGGGTTTGGCCGCTAATGGGCGCGCTCCTCCTGATTGGAAAATTGGTTGCCAAGAGAAAATACCGGTGAAAAACCGAGTCAGGGAACTGCGGGAACAACAAGGATTTTCTCAAGCGGAGTTCGGCGAAAAGATTGGTGTTTCACGCCAGACAATCTATGCCATCGAGGTCGGCAAGTATGATCCCAGCTTACCGCTTGCGTTTCAGATCGCGAAACAATTCGGCTGCCGCATTGAGGACATTTTTAATCCGAAAGAGTAGGGATGGCGGCGAGTGGGTTGTTTACTGTGCCAGCAACAGCAGACCAAAAAGAAACAGCCACAGCACGCCCATGACGTGCCAGTACCAGCCTGCAGTATCGACAATGACCTGGCGAACTTCCATCCGCCGCGAAGATCGCAAGCCAATCAGCGCAATCAGAAGCGCGGCGACGCCAAGCATCAGATGCAGCGTGTGGGCGCCCGTCACCAGGTAGAAAAAGTGGCTGTTCGGATTCGAGGCCATAAAGACGCCTTCTCCGTAGAGTTGACGCCAGGCGACAAGCTGACCGGCAATAAACAGACACCCCAGCACCAGCGTGGCCACCAGCCACGGGAATGCTCGCCTGGTAGTTGGACGGCCGAGACCGAGCCACTCCTCCATCACATCCAATTCGCGGAAGACGCTGCGCCGCGCCATTTCTATGGTCAAGCCACTCAATGCCAGCGCGGCTGTATTGAGCCAGAGGATCGGAGGTACCGTGAGTGGGCTCCAATCGAGAATGTATTCACTTTCCAGTTGGATATGGCTGGCGTGCTGTTTAGCATAGAAGGCCAGAATCAGACAGAAGAAGAAAATCATGTCGCCGGCCAGAGCCGCCCCCAGAGCCATGCGACAGCGAGTTAGCAGATCCCGCGGACCGCGGCGGGATTGATCGCGTCCCCAATTTTCATCACCGCCTCCGCCGCCGGTGGGCCGATGATGAACGGGCGGGCGCCCGCCACTGCCTGGGTTTTTTCGTTCAACATCGATCGGAGCGTGAGTAATCGTAGCGGGCATAGCAGACGCGTTCCCGAAATTGAAGTCTACTCTTGATACGATGCGCGTATTGCAAGAAACGTTCCGTCGCTGCGGTCAAGGGGCGACAATACAATACTATCTCAGCAACACGTTAGTGAACGGACGTCAAAGGCTGACGGTTATCGGAGGATTCCCACTCAAGCGTCTCCGCATCCCATGGATTGGGTGATGATTTCTCCCCGCGAATCCAGCTATCCAGCACGTTCCAAAAGAAAAGCAGTTGCGTCGCCACCAGTAGGAAAGCCGCAATAGTAATGAATTGTTGCAGCGGCAGCAGATTCTGAAGGAATGCGGCTGTTCCCGTGAGTTGCGCATACTGGCGAGGTTCAGCGGCGAGTCCCGCAAAGTGCATGGGAAAAAACACCGCGTAGGCTCCGATCAGCGACAGCCAGAAGTGCCAGCGGCCCAACCGTTCGCTCATGCGTTTGCCAGTAAGCAGTGGAAACCAGTAGTAGATGGCGGCGAAAAGCGCGAAACTGATCGCCATGCTCATGATCAGATGAAAGTGGGCAACCACAAAAAATGTGTTGT
This sequence comes from uncultured Acidobacteriota bacterium, assembly GCA_963817855.1. GTDB lineage: Bacteria > Acidobacteriota > Terriglobia > Terriglobales > Acidobacteriaceae > JAKAAZ01. Next base: position 2,393,597 of record CAWFQA010000001.1, read on the forward strand.
GCAGGTAGGCATCAAGAATGGGTTGTGCCAGGATCGGGCCGGTTAATCCTCCGGTGATGAACAGGGAGACAAAGCCGAGGATGAACAGCAGAGGAGTGACGCGACGAAGTCCACCGGCGAAGATTGCTGCGAGCCATTGGATCGCCTCGATCGCGGACGGAATCGCGATGGCAATCGTGGCTAAGCCAAACCCGCGACCAACGTATGGATTCATTCCGCTAACGAACATGTGGTGGCCCCAGACGGCAAATCCCAGCAGCCCAATCGCTATAGTCGCGGCCACCATAGTTCGGTAGGTTCCCGGAGCCAGGGCGTGCCCGGCGAATGTGGCCAGCAAGGTTGTCGTAAGTCCCATGGCTGGAAGGACCGCGATATAAACCTCGGGGTGTCCGAAGAACCAGAACAGATTCTGCCACAGCAGTGGAGAACCCGCGGCATGATGGAGTACGATGCCGTTCATCACATCGACCGGCGGAAAGAAGAAGCTGGTGCCGAAGTGCCGGTCGCTGAACAACATTCCGCAGGCTATCAGCAGAACGCCGAAGGCCGGCAACATCATGCACGCGGCGACAAACCAGGACCACGCGGTCAACGGCATCTGCATCCACTTCATGCCGCGCAAGCGCCGGGTGATGACAGTGGCCATGACGCTGATCGCACTCAGAAGGGAACCGACGGAAAATAAAGCGATGGCAATCAGCCATCCATCCATGCCATAGCTTTGGCCCGGTCCTGCCAGCGCATTCGAGCTGAGCGGCGGATAGCTGGTCCAGCCGGAGATGGCGGCGCCGCCGGGGAGAAATGGAGTCGACAGCAAGGCGACGAGCGCGAAAAGAGTGAACCACACAGAAATCGCATTCAACAAGGGCAGCGCCATGCGAACTTCAGCGCGGGCGCCGCTTGTATCGGCGGAAGACGGGCGAGCGCCGCGTAATTGCTCCGGAAGTATCAGACTGGCCAGCCCATTCTGCGGTGCTGCCGAGGTGACAAAGAAAATCATCAGCGTGCCGTGTAAGGTCAGCAGCGCCAGATAATCTTCCGGTTTGATCAAACCCCATCCAGGAATCAGGCTGTCGGCCCAGGCCAGGTGCCAGCGCATCAACAGCGACAGCAATGCGCCCGTGACCACCGCGGCTAGCGCGACCAGCAAATACTGCACGCCCACCACGCGATGCGATGTAGTGAAGACGTAGCGCCGCATCCAGGAGCGCGGCTTGTGAGGTTCGAGATGCGGTGGATTCATCACGCGCTAGTTCTCCTTGCTCGCGGCTTGGTGTTGCGCCAACCAGGTGGCGAAATCCTGTTGCGAAACGACGCGCAGAACAGCATGCATTCGATAATGCCCCAGCCCGCAAAGCTGGGAACAGACAATCGCGTAATCGCCAATACGGGTGGGCGAGATGTGGATCTGGGACGGCATGCCCGGAGTTGCATTTTGCATGACACGCATGCCGGGGATGAAGAACCCATGAACGACATCTTGAGCGCGGACTTGAATCTCCGCCTGCTGGTCGACGGGCAATTCCAGGACACTGGTCACAATGTCATCGTGACTATGTGGATCGGCAGGATCGAGGCCAAGTGGGTTAGCGCCCGCGGCATCGACCAGATTTGGCTCGGTCGCGCCATACGTCCCGTCTGCGCCGGGATACCGAAAGTACCACTCGAATTGCACGCCTGTCACTTCTACCTGAACCGCGTTGGGAGCAGCGCGCGTCAGACGGATGGTCGACCACAGATTCTCCGCAACCACTGTCATCCAAACCATGCTGAGGGCAAAGACCGCAGATGCAATCCAGCACCACGTTGGAGAAAAACGGGGTCTTCGTTCGCGCGGCAGGAATAGACCGACGAGCAAAATGACCTGCGCCAGAATGCCGGCAACGGTCAATGCCAGCAGGCTGACTCGCATCAGGGTGTCGATGGCCGGAGCGTGCAGCGAACCCGCCCTCGGCATCCAGATGGAAGACGTTTGCGTGAGTAGAGGTGCAGCCGTTCCCGTAAGCCAGGACTGAATCATTCGCGGTTCGCCACCGTTGTCTAGACTGGGCGAGATTCCTGCGCGGACTCTGCAGTTTCTTCCGCCTGCGACGCATCGCGGACCATCTGCGCAAAATATTCATGCACGCGCCGGTCTGGATTGCGTTCTAAATCTCCCGGGCTGTCAACTTTAGATTGAGGGTTGGCGTGGGAAAGCTCAGGATGAAACGTGGCGGCCAGAATATTCTTCTGGCGCACTAATACTGGAAATCCATCCCTGCTTGCCAACACGTCCACGTCGCTGCCAATATCGGTCAGACGTGGGGCGCGAATAAAAACCATCTCCAGTGGCCCGCCAGGGAGAGAAGTTGCCTCGGTGACAATTTGGCTATCGATCTGACGACCGTAGGCGTTGCGTTCGACGGTTGCATCCAGAACGCCGAGGCTGTCTTGCTCCGGATGTGTAACGTGCTTCGCCAGCAGAATGCATCCTGCACAGGTTCCGAACGTCGGGCGGGTGCGAACGAACTTCTCCAGCGGGGCGAACATTCCTTCCCGATCCAGCAATTTCAGAAACGTTGTGGACTCGCCGCCGGGAATGATGAGTCCGTCGACCTTTTCCAGTTCGGCTGCAGTGCGAACCATTTGCGGCTTCGCGTTCACCTGTTCCAGCGCGCGCGCGTGCGATTCGTAATCGCCCTGCAGGGCTAACACGCCGACGATAGGGATAGGCTGCATGCGCAATCTTCCAGAGATTTTTGTTGTCTACAACAGGTCGAGTCTGCGGCCAGAAGTTACCAGCCGCGTGTCTGCATCATGGAAGCAGCGTCCATCGCCGCCACGGCCAACCCCTTCATAGCTCCCGTGCATTCTGCGCTTGTTTCGGCCAGCACTTTGGGATCGTCGAAGAATGTGGTGGCACGAACGATCGCACGAGCTCTGCTGGTCGCTTCATCGATCGAGGCCAAGTGAGTCGAATCGCTCATGAAGATTCCTGAGCCAACAAAGACGGCTTCCGCGCCCAACTGGCGAACAAGCGCTGCATCCGCTGGGGTGGCGATGCCGCCCGCGGAGAAGTTCGGGACGGGCAGCTTACCGGCTTTCGCCACCATACGTATTAGTTCATACGGCGCGCGATGATCTTTCGCCGCAGCAAACAATTCTTCTTCGCTCATCACGGTCAATTGGCGCATATCTTTCACAATTTGACGCAGGTGCTTCACCGCGTGGACCACGTCGCCGGTTCCGGCTTCGCCCTTAGTGCGAATCATCGCAGCGCCTTCGCCAATGCGACGCAGAGCCTCGCCCAAATCACGCGCACCACAGACAAATGGAGTTTTGAAGGCGTGCTTGTCCACATGATGCAGTTCGTCCGCTGGCGTTAGAACCTCTGATTCGTCAATGAAATCGACGCCCAACTCCTGCAATACTTGCGCTTCGGCAAAGTGGCCAATGCGGCATTTCGCCATCACCGGGATGGAAACCGCGGCCATAATTTCCTTAATGATCGCGGGCGAAGCCATGCGGGCTACCCCGCCCTCAGCGCGAATTTGCGCCGGCACGCGCTCGAGTGCCATGACGGCCACAGCGCCGGCCTTCTCGGCAATCTCCGCCTGTTCGGCGTTGATGACATCCATAATGACGCCACCCTTCAACATTTCTGCCAGGCCAACCTTCAGGCGCAATCCGTGACCGGATTCAGGATTGCCGTTATTTTGGTGATTTGCCATGGTGCTGCTCCTTGCCACGGTAAACTGTCGTGGAAATATAAGTTTATCAGTTTCGTCGGTTATCGATTCGCGGCGCTGAATGTGAGCCGCTGTTTGTATTTCTCAAACAATTCGGCGGAATTGACGGCGATAAAAACTCCCTTTGCACGGGCGAGGATGGTGCCGTCCATTGCGCGGATTTCGCCGGTGTGGAAGTGCTTCCGGCCCTCTACCTTGTCTGACCAACCGACGGCACGAAGCTTGGTGGCAAGCGGGACCGGACGAAGATAATCAATCGACATGTGCCGGGTCAGCGCGACAATGCCTTTGCGTCGATTCACTTTCCCCATGGCTTCATCCAGAATGGTCGCGATGATGCCGCCGTGGACATGACCAGGAGGCCCCTCAAAACGCCGTGGGACGCGAAATTCGCTGGCGACACCGCCGTTCTCTGGCGTTTCCTGAAAGCGCAGATGCAGTCCGGTGCGATTTTCCTTCGAACAGCCGAAGCAGTGATGGATAAGTCCGGGAATTGGCCCATCGAGCGTGTGGGCGGAGGTGTCGGCCGTTTTGTGCTTTTTTTCGCGGGTCGAAATCATGAACTGGTTTCCATTTTCATCGGTTGCGTCTAGATTTGTCGCGCGATCAATTCCACAACCCCTTTTTGCGCGACGGTTTCGTTGTAGTGCAGAATCTTCATACCGGAGTAAGTTTCCAGCAGCTCCTGCGAGCGTACTAGATGTTGCGGGTCGCGCGGTCCACGTGGATTGCCGAGCCGTTCATTGTCCTCAGTGTAGGTGCGATACAGCAGCAAACCTCCGGGAGCCAAAATCTTCGGCAGCCATGGCAAGAGCGCACGATCGAGAAAGAAAGAAACCAGCACAAATCCAAAGCGATGGCCGCTGGCGGAGTATTCGGAAACAACGTCCGGCGCGGCTCCTTGCTTCAGATCGAGCGTGAGTTGGCTTGCTGCTGCTTTTTCGCGAGCAATCTGCAGGGCGGCCTCCGACCAGTCGGCCAGCGTCATCGTCCAGCCCTGTTGCGCCAGCCAAACTGCATGATGACCGGCGCCACCTGCCAGATCCAGGCCCGTATTGGACGCAGGGGTGGGATTTTCGCGTAGCAATGGCTGCAAGTAGTCCTTATTGGCTTCGATTACGAATGGATCGGTCTCGCGAAACCCAAATTCCCCCGCGAGATAGCGCAGGTTCCAACTCTGTAGATCGCTGCCTAGCATATGCAATTAGTGTACTCACTCTATCGAGCCGCACCACGATTGGGATGGTCGGAAGGCAGCCTGGCTGCGCTATACTTCAGGTGCGATGGCCCTACTCGAAAAGACGTTTTACATTGAAACTTTCGGCTGCCAGATGAACGCCCATGACTCAGAAAAAGTCATTGGGACGCTGGTGCAGGAAGGCTATCGGCAGGTGGAAACTGAGCTCGACGCGACGCTGATTTTGTACAACACGTGCTCTATTCGCGATAAGGCGGAGCAGAAGGTATTCAATCGCCTGAATGACTACAAAGTCCTCCACAAGCAAGGGAAGCGCTTTGGCGTGCTCGGCTGCGTGGCGCAGCAGGAAGGCGAAAAGATCTTCGAGCGAGCGCCCTATGTTTCGCTGGTCGCTGGATCGGCCTCCTACCGAAAACTGCCCGAGATGCTGGTGCAACTGGAAGCAGGCAATCAGCGCATCACTGGCCTGGATGACCGACAGACCGATCAGACCTTCGAGACGGAATTTACCGCCCGCAGCAACAAGCATCGCGGCTACATCACCATCATCGAAGGCTGCGACAAATTCTGCGCCTATTGTGTGGTGCCCTACACGCGCGGCAAAGAGCGCAGCCGGACCTCCGATTCTGTGCTGGCGGAAGCGCGGCGGATGGCCGATGCCGGCTATACGGACATCCAACTGCTAGGGCAGAATGTGAACTCCTATCGCGACTCTTCCGGCAAATTGAGCTTTGCGGAACTGCTGACGGAAGTCGGCCAAGTTCCGGGGATTCGGCGCGTTCGGTTCACAACATCGCATCCGCGCGATTTTACTCGTGACATTGTCGAGGCAATCGATGCGGTACCGACCCTTTGCGATCATGTCCATCTTCCTGTCCAGAGCGGGTCCTGCCGGGTGCTGCAGCGGATGCAGCGGGAATACACGCGGGAATGGTACCTGGAACGGATTGCGTGGATTCAAGCGGCACGACGGCCGATCAGTCTGACGACCGATATCATTGTCGGATTTCCAGGGGAAACGGATGAGGATTTTGAGCAGACGCTGAGCTTGCTGGAGCATGTCGGCTACGATGCAGTGTTTGCCTTCAAATATTCTCCACGGCCCAATACTCCCGCCATTGCCATGGAAGACAGCATCCCGGAAGAAGTGAAAGGTCAGCGATTGCAGCGACTGTTAGAGGGTCAGCGCGAGATTCAAAGATCGCGCTATAGCAAGCATATCGGTGAAATAATTGAAGTGATGGTTGAAGGAAATAATCCCGCGCGCGGTCAGGTTTCCGGACGCAGTTCGCAAAATAAAGTCGTCAATTTTACTGTAAACTCACCCATTCTGCCAGCGACGGGGAGCTACCTGAACGTGCGCATTACCCAGAGTTTCCCGAACAGCCTGCTTGGCGAGGCTGTCGATGGCGGACAGTCAGCCGCAGTCTCCGCGGGAGAGGAAGTTTGTGTGGCATGAATCTTCCGCTCCAATCCGGCGCAGGTGAAGTGCAGGCCGACGAAATGGAAGTCAAGATTCGCGGCTTGATGATGGATCCAGTCACCAACATGCCCATGGTGGTGCTAAAGGATATCGGGAGCGATGCGTTGGTGCCGATCTGGGTCGGAATCTTTGAGGCCAATGCGATTGCTCTAGAGATTGAAAAAACGACGACACCGCGACCGATGACGCACGATCTGCTGGCCAACCTAATTCGCACGCTCGACGGAGAAGTGCGTCGCGTGGTGATTACCGATCTGAAAGACGACGTATTTTATGCGTTGATCTGGATGGAACGGGGCGGGGAACTGATCAGCCTGGATGCTCGTCCGTCGGATGCTCTGGCGCTTGCCTTGCGAACGGATTGCCCCATCTACCTCTCTGCTCAAGTGCTGCGGACCACCCGCATGGCCAACGCCGGAGTGGAGAATTTTTCCACGGAAGATCTGCGGCGCTGGCTGGAAAACCTTAACGACGAAGATCTCGGCCGCTACAAGATGTAGTGCCTGGCCGGGCGCCACTCTGATTTTGACTTTGCCAAGGGCCCGCGATGCTGCAACCGGCACGTTCGCGATGGAAGAGAGCAGCTTTTAGGGTCGTCGCACACGTCGTGCACTTGTTGCACGGCTGCGATCGCTTTTCGCAGGCCGAATTAGCTGGAATCCGCAACTTTCTGTTGCTGCAATATGAATCCCCGCTCGGGAGCGTTATTCATGCGACCCCTTTGTTTGAGGCGCTGAAATGTGCGCTGCCGGACTGCCACATTACTGTTGCCGCCTCAAGCATCGCGGCTAGCGTTCTTCACGCCAGCCCTTATATTGATCGATGCGTAGTCACGCCGAGCCCATTTCAAAACTTTTTCGGGAGTGTACATGCCGTCCGGGCACTGCTCGAGTCAACGCCCGCCTGTGATCGGTGCGTGATCACCACCATCGGAAATCAGCGAACGCGACTGGCGGTTTTGAGCCTGCTGGCCGGAAGCGCCGTGCGAGCCGGCTACACACTGGCTCCTGAACTCTACGACGTGCCCTTGACGTTCGATCCTGGGCGCGGACAAATCGAGGGCAACCTTGACATCGTGCGTAGTCTTGGACATCCCGTCTCTTGCTACGAGCCCCGGGTATTTTTTGTCCAGCAGGACACAGAAAAGACGTCGCAGTGGCTGGCATCTGTCGAGATCGATCCCAGGGTGCCACGGATTGTTTTTGTCACGCAAAACAGCGGGGGGCAGAAGAACCAGTGGAATCGGGCTCGATTTCAGCAGGTGATTTCGAAGCTTACGAGCGTCACGGGAGCGGTCCCCGTTTTCGTGGGAACGGAGAAGGATGCTGCAGCCATCGACGAGCTGCGCAAGGATCTACCGGAGAAGGGCATTTCTCTGGCCGGAAAAACGACTATCGCGGAGCTGGCAGCGCTACTTGCCGAATGTGACCTGATTGTCAGCCTGGATACAGGAACATTCCATGTGGCTCGAGCGGTCGGACTGCCCGGTGTGGTGATCGCGCCCGCCTGGCAAGATTCCCGAGAGTGGCTGCCCATTGATGCTCCGAACTATCGGGTGCTGCGCGGGCCGGCGATCCGAGACATTCCGGTGGATTACTGCATCGATGAAATCAGCGTGGAACAGGTGTGTGCCGCTGCGCAATGTTTACTGGCAAACTATCCAGTAGATGCAGCGCAACGGGCATCCCGCACGGACAGATCTTCGAGGCGTTAACTCGACTTGATCTGTGCAAGGCGATCAAAAGTCGACTGAAGTCGGGTTGGCACCAGGAAAAGCATCTTCGTTTGTAAATTGCTTTCTCGAGAGATCTCCCGCAATTGAAACTTGAGAGTGTTCGGGTGCTTGACGAAAGCAAACACCGTGTAACTGAGTGGCCGAATCAGGCCAAACAGGCGTTCATCTGGTGTTGTCTCTGTCAGCACCAACGGCGCCTGCGATGCGAGCGTTTGGATCGCACCTTCAATCACATCGAGGTCCGCACCTTCGACATCGATTTTGATACCAGTGATCCGCAGATCTTTCTCGGCTACAAAATGGTCAATGGTTGTTACGTCGACTCCGCAGCGGTTTCCGCCGAGGTGGGTCGAGGAGTCGGCAAGGTGCGAAACCTCACTGTTCGGCTCCAAAATGAAAGATGACTTCCCGATGCGGTTCCCTATCGCGACGCTGTGTACGTGAGCGTTCGAGTGAGCCGCCAGGTTCAAGCGCAGAACCGGCAGAGCGCGCGGATCGGGTTCGAAGGCATGAACGGCCCCAGCTCTGGGCAGCGTGTAGAGCGAGTAATAGCCAATGTTGGCGCCCACATCCAAAACAACTCCAGAAGCATCCAGGTGATTGGCGAAAAGTGCCTCGCTGCCCCAATCAACGTTCGCCCCGGTGATGAAGACTTCGGATGCAAATTTACTTGCCCTCGGCAATCGCATGCACAGACCCGTCGGCAGAACGATGGTGTTGTCTTTACCGAGGACCCGTTTCGAAAATTGACGCGCAATTGTCCTTCTCACCCAGGTGAAAGTGCCGACCTCTTTGATGAATTCCCAGTTGATTGGCATGACCATTTTTAACACGGCTCTCTGGGATTCACTTGTAGCTCTGCGACAATAAGGGAACGGCAATGGGCATACTGACACGCATCCTTAAAGTGATGGCCGCGCTGATGACGTCCAACATCGTCAATCTGGCCACCAAGCTGCTACTGCCGCCCATTTTTCTCTTTAAATACGGCACCACGCTGTATGGAGAATGGATTGCGCTGTCCGGTGCGGTGGCCTATCTCAGCACCCTGAACTTTGGCATCCAGACTTACGTCACCCAGGACCTGACGGTTCGCTACCAGCGTCAGGAATTAGACCGGTATCACCTGCAACAGTCCACTTCGCTGCGCGTGTTGCTTGGAATTCTCGGCAGTGCGGCGGTGGTATGCCTGATCGTATTTGCGCTTCCTGTCGAGCATTGGCTGCGACTCACCCTTTCGCATCGCGACACTTCGCTCACGCTGTATTTCCTGGCTCTGCAGATCCTGCTCGGCGTGCTCTTCGGATACTTTACCGGAATGTTCATGGTGTTGAGCCGAGCTCACACGGGTGTCTTGTGGGTGAATGGATTACGGCTAACGATGGTCGTCGTGACCTCCGCGGGCGCATGGATGCGATGGTCCTTTCCCGTGCTGGCGGCGTTGCAGGCTGGAATTTACGTAATGGGAATCTCACTGGTGCTGGCGCATCTGCGCCGGGTCGCGCCTGAGATTTTCCCTCGGATTGGCCTATGGGACCGAAGCGCGGTGCGCGCCATCCTGGGGCCGAGCAGCTACTTCGGCCTGATCAGCATGAGCACCTTTCTCTCTTTCGAGGTCCCCGTTCTCATCCTGCAACGCGAAGCGGGGCCGTTCGTTGTGGTCGCGTTTACTGCCATGCGTACTATTTTTTCCATGTCGCGTCTCATGTTAATCGGCCCAACCCAAGCGATGGGAGCGGAAATAACTCGTCTCTACGGACGGCAAGAGTGGCGCGAGCTGACGGCAATCTACAACTATTCTGAGCGATTGATCTTTTCCATGATCCCCGTTGTGAACTTGGGGATCCTGATTATTTCCCCCGTTTTGTTGACGGTTTGGCTGCATAAACCGCAGCTGTTCTCAGTTCTTCCCTATGTGGTAACCTCCGCGATTTCCATGACCTTGAGCGCGAAGGAGCACAAATTTCAGTTTCAGTTTTCAACCAATACTCATGAGCGGCTCGCACGACTCATGTTCTTCAGCTATATCGCCCTGGTGGTTATCGCGATTCCCATGGCACATTGGTACGGCATGCTCGGCTTCCTGTATTGCTGGCTTGGGGTGGAACTGTTTCAGGTGATTCGCATCGTTGGGTTGAACCAGGAGCTTTTCGCCCATACCGGGAAACATAGTCTGAAGTACGTGTATCGATTGGCAGGTTTGTGTCTCGTTGGTTTGGCGGCAGGAGACACGGTGCTGACCCACACCCATCTGATGACATATCGATTGCAGTTTGCGTCGGGTTTCGGGGTTAGCGCTACGATAGCTTTAGTATCATTTTTCCTCTTCAATATGCAGGAGATTGTAAAAAAGCTCTACGTCTTATTTCGGAACAGACTTGTTGCTGGCAACGCATAATCTATGAGTGATGGTGGACATTGAAATCTGGACTCGTTCGTATCCTGGGATTTCCAGCCACCCTGATACATGGCGATACGCTTGTATTAGATCGCTGGCTTTGGCTCAAGAAATATCTACCTATTGTTGAACCTGGCTCGCGCAGTCTATTGGATGTCGGTTGCGGAACCGGTGCGTTTACCATGGGCGCCGCCCGGCGTGGTTATCGTTCGCTCGGTCTCAGCTGGGACAAAAGAAACCAAACAGTTGCGCAGCAGCGAGCAAAAATCTGCAAGGCGGATACCGCCAGCTTCGAGGTCCAGGATGTTCGCCACCTGGATGAACGTTCAGATCTTGCTGAACAATTCGACGTCGCCATTTGTTGCGAGTGCATCGAACACATTCTTGATGATTTCAAGCTGATGCGAGATATCGCCGGATGCCTGAAGCCCGAAGGGGTATTACTACTAACCACGCCAAATCTCAGTTTTAAGCCGATGGCGTATGACACTGAAAACCTATCGACAGGGGATGATGGAGGTCATGTGCGCCGTGGATATTCTCCCGACGATTTTTTGCGGCTGTGTCAGCAATCCGGCTTTGAAGTGATGAAGATCGAGTACTGCAGCGGAGTTCTGAGCCAAAAGATAACTTCCCTGAAACGAATTGCGGCGAACGCGACTTCAGAGATGATCAGCTGGCCGATTGTCCTGCCGTTTCGATGGATCCCACCAGTTTTTGATAGTGCAGTGACACGCGCGATGCATTGGCCGGACTACTCCATCGCGCTGGTGGCTCGAAAAAGGTAAATCACGCAAAAATTGTTTTGTACATATTACTGGTGATCTTTGGCTCATACTGACAAACGTTCCCTGCGCTAAGTCTTCTTTGCCCAGATGATCGACTCAAAGCCGTAGAAAGACCAAGTTCCTCGGATGACTTTCTTTTTCATGCGGCTGATTGGCTCAAGCAAAAGCCCGATCATAAAATGCCTCCAAGGCCGGTAGCGTCGTCGAGCAAACGTAACCTTGAATCCTTCTTCACGTAAGGTGTTGAGGATCCCGGAAAAATCCGGGGGTTTTGTATGGGTCTTGTCGTCAAAGAAATTCAGCGTTCCCTCGCGGCTTGGAAAGCGGATGCTGTCGGCGCAGGGAAAAGCGAGGAAAATTGTCCCGTTCTTTCTGAGTGCCCTCAACATAGCGACGAGAGCCTGTTCCTGTTCCACGCAATGCTCCAAATTGTGGCAACAAATCACGGCGTCGTAGCTATTTGGTCTCTTCGCAATTTCGGCGGCAAAGTTTTCCGGAGAAACCACGACATATTCCTCCGAATAATCGCTGGCGGGGAAGTCCTGTTCGTAGTCGCAAACATCCAGTCCGGTATAGCGAAGATCGGGGCGCGCTGTCATCGTAATGGCTGGGGAACTGTTGCCGCATCCTACATCGAGAACTTTGGCGGATGCAGGGATGGAGAATATGAAAGCCATCTTGCGCCGAGGGTGAAGCAAACAATGAACATGCTGTCTTAACTGCTTCAGCGGCTGCGAACTCATTTGATTTCTGCTCCAAATAAAGAAAATACAGTTCCAATTCTCGAGTGATCATAGCGGCTTGTCGACAAAAGTCAACAGAGGCTCGAGAACGCTCCCGCGGAATCAAGAACGAAAATTATTTTCCGTGTTCGACAAGTTGGAGAACCTCATCCAGCGTTTTTGAGTACAGCCGGTACGCTCCATTGCCTTCAATCCGCCGCAGCGAATCCAAGGCATTCGACCGCAATCTGGCACGCGTCTCCGCAGAAGCATAAAGCCGTTGCATAGCAGCTGCGAGTTGTTCGGCATCCTGCGCCGGGACGACAATGACATCTTTGTCAGGGGTGAACAACTCCGCTGCGCCGCAATGCGTGGTCGTAATCGCAGGAAGCCCGTGAGCCATCGCCTCCAGCAACGCCATGCCAAATCCATCGTCGATAGTGGGGAACACAAAGGCATCGCAGCGACGATAAAAATCGCTCATGTCATCGACGTACGATACGATCTCAACATTTGGCAACTCACGCAGCAATCCGCGCAGCACTGGCGATCGATCCAGCGGTGCATCGGTGCGCAGCAGCAGTCGCGCGTTGGGAAGCTGGAGTTGTTTCCACGCCTCCAGCAAGTACAAAAAACCCTTGCGCAAAGGCTGGCCGCCGACGGTGCCGAAAGTAAACGACGCGCTCGATCCGCTGTCTGGGTCCTTTGATGGTACGGAAGTCCCGTTCGCAGAAATCGTGACTTGTGGCATCGGCACTCGTCCAAAGAGTGGAGCGACCAGGATCTTCGACTGCAGCGCCGGCGAAAATGTTGCGCGAGAGTAGATGGAGGGCACCAGAATAATGTCCGCCTCGTCGTATTCAGCAAGTTGACGCTTCCGGAACCACCGCGGTTCGGCTTGATAGGGCACACGCAGCCGTTCGCACTCTGTCTGGATCAACGCTTGCTGTGCGTCGACATGAGGGCACGCGCGATCGAGAACAAATCGGGCGCCCCGACGGTGTGCAGCGCGTCCAGAAGCCAGGGCGCCAGACGCCCACGCCCAGAATATGTCGAATTGATTGCGCGTGATTCCGATCCGCACGGCAACAAGATGGTCGTAGAGCGCCGTGTCCGCGCGTTGCCAGGGTCGTGCAAGCTGCACGCCGGTCAAAAAATGGATGGAAGGAACGAATTGCGGAACCCATCGCAGCCTGACATCGGAAGCCAACTGCGGAAACCGCCCTCGATACGCGGCGGTAAAGATCGTCACCTGTTCTCCACGTTGGGCCAGCAAATTGGCTGGGAGCATGGCGTGCGCAGGACGACCGGTAGAAAATGCAACTCGCATAGAACGTTGGATGTAGCTTAGTGCATTTCAACGAATTCTGCGGGATATCCTTGGGCGAGGTATTCAGAGATCCTGGATTGGCCGGAAGCGGGTTGGTCAGAATCAATTGCTCAAGAATTTCGGATAAAATAAAAACGAGGTTGAATTTCCCTTTGCCTTCGGTCGATCCAACAAACATTGAAAGCGCAGACCCTAAGGATAGAAAGCCCGCGCCAGCGCCGTTAACGGTATCGACCTGGGCGCGAGACTTACTGTTTGCCGTCGCCATTTCTTTCCTGATCATTACGTTCCTGTATCAGCCGGTGCGTGTGGAAGGCACCAGCATGATGCCCGGGCTGCAAGATCAGGAACGGCTTTTCATCAACAAATTTCAATACCACTTTGAGCCGGTCCATCGCCATGATGTGGTGGTGTTTCACTTTCCGCTTGATCCCGCGAAAAGCTATATCAAGCGGGTGATCGCCGTCCCCGGTGACACCTTGCGCATCGACGAAGGACAGGTCTACGTGAACGGTAAACCCCTGAAGGAACCGTATGTTCCCGGGCGCTTTCGAGACGAACGCTCCTACCCCGAGACGGTTTTGCCAAAGAATGAATATTTCGTTATGGGAGATCACCGTCTGATTTCAAGCGACAGCCGCGACTTTGGTCCCGTAAACCGCAAGCTGATTTATGGCAAGGCCACGTTTGTCTATTGGCCAACAGACGACATGGGAGTCGTCCACTAGCGAGGCGTACCAATTTCCAAATATAGGTCCCCATCTTCTTCCACAGGGATTGCTGCATAAGTTCTGATAAGATTAATAAAATCCACTGCGTGGAGACGCGATGCAGGCCATACTTGCGCTCGAAGATGGGCGTATCTTTCAGGGCCGCGGCTACGGTGCCAAGGCAGAATGCTACGGCGAGGTTGTTTTTAATACATCGCTTTCCGGCTATCAAGAAATCTTCACCGACCCATCCTATGCAGGGCAAATTGTTGTCCTCACCAATCCTCAAATAGGCAATTACGGAACGAATAACGCAGATGACGAAGCCTGCCGACCATACATTGAAGGTCTGGTGACGCGTGAATTCTCTCCCGTCAGCTCCAACTGGCGCTCGCAATTGGTAGCCGATGAATTTCTTGAGCGATTCAATATCCCAGTCATTTCTGAAATTGATACTCGCGCTTTGGTACGTCACCTGCGCACCCACGGCGTGATGCGAGGCGTGATCTCCTCGCTGGAATCGAATCCGGAGGTGCTGGTTGCCAAGGCCCGCTCGATTCGCAAGATGGATGGGACGGATCTTGCCAGTGTGGTAACGACGAAGGTCCGCTATGAATGGGACACCGCCGACCCCCAGATGGCGAACGCTGATCCGCTGACGATAGGCCCAGCAGCCGCGATGCCGGAACAGGATCTGCACGTCGTCGCGTACGATTACGGCATCAAGCGAAATATTCTGCGCATGTTGGCGCAACAGGGTTGCCGTGTTACCGTGGTGCCGGCGACAACCTCTGCGGAAGACGTGCTGGCGCTCAATCCGAACGGAGTTTTTCTGTCGAACGGTCCCGGCGATCCGGAGCCGGTGAAGTATGCCCAGGAAAATATTAGCCGGCTGATGGGCAAAACTCCCGTTTTTGGAATTTGCCTGGGGCATCAGTTGATCGGGCTCGCTCTTGGCGGCAAAACCTACAAGCTCAAGTTTGGCCATCACGGCGGAAACCATCCTGTGCAGCACACGGGTTCCGGCAAGGTGGAAATCACAGCACACAATCACAACTATGCGGTTGACCCGGATTCACTAAAGCAGAGCGAAGTGGACCTTACCCACATCGACCTGAACGACAACACTCTGGAAGGTCTGCGCCATCGTAATTTGCCATTATTCAGCGTGCAGTATCATCCAGAGGCGAGTCCCGGCCCGCACGATTCGCATTACCTCTTTCAGGATTTTCGCAAAATGATGGAGGAGTGGAAAAAGTGAAGGCAAGACGATTTAAAACTCCGTTGGCAGACTCGATTCGACTCCTCTTAGGGGACAACCGAAAACGCTAAAAGAAATGCAGGTTGGAGTTAGATGCCACGCAGAAATGACATCACGAAGATTCTGGTAATCGGCTCGGGCCCCATTGTCATCGGGCAATCCGCGGAGTTCGATTACTCTGGAACGCAAGCTTGCAAAGCGCTCAGGGCTGACGGCTATGAAGTCGTGCTGGTGAATTCCAACCCCGCTACCATCATGACCGATCCTGAATTGGCGGATCGTACGTACATTGAGCCGTTGACACTGGAATATCTGGAAGAAATTATCCGTATCGAAACGGAGATGCTAACCAACGCCAATCGCAGAGGTGTCTTCGCGTTGCTGCCGACGGTCGGCGGTCAAACAGCATTGAATCTTGCGGTCGAATTGTCTGACTCCGGAGTGCTGGAAAAGTACGGCGTGGAGTTGATTGGCGCGAAGCTGGAAGCCATCAAGAAGGCGGAGGACAGGCTCTTATTCAAGGACGCCATGCGTCGCATCGGCCTGGACGTGCCGCGTTCGGCACTGGTCAATAATCTGCGTGACGGGTTAGAGTTTGCCGGCAAGATCGGCTTTCCGGTAATTATTCGCCCATCGTTTACGCTGGGAGGCTCGGGCGGCGGTCTTGCCTACAACCGCGAAGAGCTGATGGAGATTCTTTCGCGCGGCCTCGATCTTTCCCCAGTGCATGAATGCCTGATTGAAGAATCTGTACTGGGCTGGAAAGAGTACGAGTTGGAGGTGATGCGTGATCTGGCGGATAACGTCATCATCATCTGCTCGATTGAAAATGTCGATCCCATGGGCGTGCATACCGGGGATTCGATCACGGTGGCGCCGGCGCAAACGCTGACAGACCGCGAATATCAGGCGATGCGCGACGCTGCCATTAAGGTGATCCGCGAAATCGGCGTTGAAACCGGCGGCTCGAACGTTCAGTTTGGCGTGCATCCGACAACCGGGCGCCTGGTCGTGATTGAAATGAACCCGCGCGTTTCGCGGTCGTCCGCGTTGGCATCAAAGGCCACAGGTTTCCCGATTGCGAAGATTGCGGCGCGTCTTGCTGTCGGTTACACGCTGGATGAAATCCCCAACGACATTACGCAAAAGACGCCATCGTGCTTTGAGCCGACCATCGATTATGTCGTCGTAAAAATTCCCAAATGGCAGTTCGAAAAATTTTCGGGCACGGATGAAGGCCTAGGGCCGCAGATGAAGTCAGTCGGCGAAGTGATGGCCATCGGACGGACCTTCAAAGAAGCCCTGATGAAAGCATTCCGCTCGCTGGAGACAGGCAGGGCGATCAGTGCGGAAGTCATCGAACCTCGCCGCTTGACGCAGCGCCTGGTCACGCCGCATCCCGATCGTTTGGCCTATATCCGCTATGCATTTCGCTGTGGACAGTCGGTGCGCGAAGTCGCGTGGATGACTTCAATGGATCCGTGGTTTCTGCAGCAGATTAAAGAGATTACAGATTGCGTGGGAGAACTCGCCGCCACCACCTACGATGCCATTGCGCCTGAGCTATTGCGGAAAGCCAAACGCATGGGTATTTCCGATGCGCGGCTGGCGGATGTGTGGGGCATCGAAAGCTCTGACGCACTGGTGAAGGTGCGCAATCTACGGCTGAAACACAAATTGCAGCCCGTTTATAAGTTGGTTGACACCTGCGCGGCGGAGTTCGAAAGCTTCACTCCGTATTTCTACTCCTGCTACGACGAAGAAGACGAAGCCACGCCCACGCAGAAGAAAAAAGTGATCATCCTGGGGAGCGGGCCGAATCGGATTGGGCAGGGAATTGAGTTCGATTACTGCTGTTGCCACGCGGCATTCGCGCTGAAGGAAGACGGCTATGAAACCATCATGGTCAATTGCAATCCGGAGACGGTTTCGACGGATTACGACACCAGCGATCGGCTCTACTTCGAACCGCTGACCTATGAAGATGTGCTTGAGGTCTACGAGCACGAGGCTGCTTCCGGTGCGCAGATTGGGATGATCGTGCAATTCGGCGGACAAACTCCGCTGAACCTTGCGCTCCCGCTGAAGGCTGCGGGCGTGCCGATTATCGGTACATCTCCGGAATCGATCGATCTGGCTGAGGATCGCAAACGTTTCGGAAAACTGCTCGACGATTTGAAAATTGCGCAACCGCCGGGAGCGTTGGCGACCAGCGTGGAAGAGGCAGTTGCAGGGGCTCGGCGAGTTGGATATCCCGTGCTGGTGCGGCCTTCCTACGTACTGGGTGGCCGCGCCATGGTCATCGCCTACGACGACGATGCGGTCACGCGTTACATGCGGGAGGCGGTCGAGTATTCGCAACAGCGGCCTGTCCTGATCGATCACTTTCTGGAAGACGCCATCGAGGTGGACGTCGATGCACTGTCGGACGGCGAGGACGTTGTGATCGCCGGCATCATGCAGCACATTGAAGAGGCTGGTATCCACTCCGGAGACTCTTCCTGCGTCATGCCGAGCGTGGATTTGTCGGAGCAGGTGCTGGCGACCATACGCTCACATACGTTCAAGCTGGCTCGCGCGCTGAACGTCATTGGGTTAGTGAACGTTCAATTTGCGGTGCAGCGCGAAAACGTCTTCGTTATCGAGGTCAATCCGCGGGCGTCACGCACGGTCCCGTATGTCTCCAAAGCCACCGGCGTCCCGCTGGCCAAAATTGCCGCGCGCTTGATGACGGGCCGCAAGCTGCGGGAATTTCTGGGCGATGCCGTCGATCGGGAATCGGTGCTGGATACGGGTGCTCACTACTTCGTCAAGTCACCCGTGTTTCCATGGAACAAGTTTCCTGGCGTCGACACAGTGCTTGGACCGGAGATGAAATCGACGGGCGAAGTGATGGGAGTGGCCGACAGTTTCGGCGAAGCGTTTGCCAAGGCGCAGGTAAGCGCCGGCCAAAAACTTCCGGTGAAGGGAACTGTGTTCTTGAGCGTCAATGACCATGACAAACCGGCGCTTGCGGCCTTGGCGCTGCAGTTTGTCGAGCTTGGATTTAAACTGGTCGCGACGCATGGGACGGCGGACGTACTGGAGAAAGCCGGCTTTGTCGTCGAGCGAGTGTTCAAGGTGAAGGAAGGCCGGCCGAATGTCGTTGACCTGATCAAAGGCGACCGGATTCAGCTGATCATCAACACCCCGCGCGGCCAGGATACGTTCTTCGATGAGAAGGCGATTCGCCGCGCCGCCGTCACGCAACGCATTCCCACCATTACTACCCTGGGAGCGGCACGTGCTGCAGCCGGCGGCATTGTCGCCTTGCAGCAACAGGAAATTTCTGTCAATGCTCTGCAAAACCTGCACGCCGCCCGCATCACTGCCGGAGTATAGTCAGGAATTCCGTTTGAAGTCCTTGGTTGAATAAATTACCCTTCCAAATGTATTTAACTATATGGTTGACAACAAGGCTTCCGCATCCTAATATTCAACCATATGGTTAACTCCAATGCCGCACGGCTTGATTCCATCTTTCACGCGCTTTCGGACGCGACGAGAAGAGCGATCTTGCGAGATGTCTCAATACGGGAAAAGACGGTCGGCGAGATAGCCAAGCCGTACCGGATGTCTTTAGCTGCAGTTTCGAAACACCTGAAGGTGCTGGAAACCGCAGATCTGGTAGCGCGTGAACGGCGAGGAAATTTCCAAATCGTACGTCTTAATGCTCGCACTCTTAAGTCGGCAGAGGAATGGCTGGCTTACTACGAAACATTCTGGACCCATCACCTCGATGCTCTCCAGAACTACCTGGAAGGAGATGAACATGAATCCAAGCACAATCCTGGAACAAAGCAAGGTGGATAACAATTTGAAACTTGAGATCAGTCGAGTCATCAAAGCCGATCGCACGCGCGTTTTCAATGCGTGGACGCGGCCTGAGATCGTGCAAAAGTGGTTTGGTCCAGGAATGATGAAAATTGTTCATGGCAGTGCCGATCTTCGAGTAGGTGGGGCGTATACCTGGGAAATGCAGGGGCGGCCGGACGGTTCAGATTCGGAATACCAAGCCAAGGCCACCGGGATCTACAAGAAAATTATCCCGAATGAACTAATCAGCTTTACCTGGCACGGGACTTGGGCGCCGAATGAAGAAACGCTGGTGACGGTGCATTTCCGCGATGTTGCTGAGGGGACGGAAGTGACACTGACACATGAGCGCTTCAAAACTGAAGAGTCTCGGGCTGGCCACCAGCAGGGATGGACTTCCATGCTCGACAAACTGCCAACCTTGTTCCAACAGTAGAGTGGTCGAGGAAGTGGAGCGATTTAGGGACCGCAATCAGCGATACAAAAAAGCAGCTACCGCTGGTGGTGGTCCTTGAGTCCGCTAGTCACCCGCTCTCGGAAGATGTTCATGCAGGCGAGAACGATAGGCTAGACCGCACGCAAAACACGCGCCGGAAGCATGATCAGCGCGGCGACGAGTTCCAGTACGCCGTGCACGGCGATCCCGACCAGCCGAAATGGCAATAAAAGGATCCATACGATCGGATACAGTATCAGTGCAAACAGCGCCAGCGGCCAGCAGAGAATCAGCAGCACGCACCAAAGAAGAAATTTCATCGCACAACCTCCATGCCGAACCAAGCTTTGCGTTCGGTCTTCGATTCGCCGGAAATACTCGAAGCCAAGCTCGACTTCAGGCCTGGCTATCTATCAGGAACATACGCGCATCGAGCGACGAAAGTTCCCAGCCCACAAACCCGTTCGCCTACAATAATAACCACGATGCTGCTCGAAGGAATCTTCCCGCCTATCACGACGCCGTTCTACCCCGACGGCAGCCTGTATCTGCGCAAGCTGGAACACAACGTCGCTCTCTACTCTCGAACACAGTTGTCCGGCATGGTGGTCCTTGGCTCGACTGGCGAAGCCGTCATGCTGAGCAATGAAGAGCAGCGCGAGGTTCTCGCAATCGCGATCGCTGCTGCATCCCCAGAGAAAGTGATGATTGCAGGTGTAGGTCAGGAAAGTGTCCGCCATACGCTGGCATTGGCGGAGTTTGCTGGCTCCCTCAATTATGATGCGGTGCTGGTCCGCACGCCACATTTCTACCGCCGACAGCTCCACCGCGAGAGCGGTGCACAACTGGAAATGCTGACGTACTACCGCACAGTCGCGGACAACTCGCCGTTGCCGGTCCTGCTCTATAACGTGCCATTCTTCACGGCGTACGACATGCCGGTGGGGCTAATTGCGGAGTTGTCACACCACCCAAACATCATCGGCATCAAAGAATCGAGCGGGAATGTAGACAACGTTGCTGCGATCGTGAAAGCCACGCAATTTGTAAGACGGGTGGTGACAGTTACGCCGACCTTTACCGCCGTCACAGAACGGATGCTATCAGCCCAGCCTTCCAGCTCCGCTGCGCGGTTCGTCACTGCCGATGCGTTGCAGCAGGGAAGCTCGGCTGTTGCCGTCGCTGCTCCCGCCCCGAGCATGAAGACGCGCCAGAAAGAGGTTGGATTTACGGTATTGACAGGTAGTGCCGGCACATTGCATTCGTCGCTTCGCGAAGGCGCTTTGGGCGCAATCGTGGCGTTTGGAAGCTGCGCGCCGCAATGCTGCTGCGAGATTTTTATGGCGTGGAAAGAAGGCGATGAGGGCCTGGCCGCCGAGAAGCAGGAACGCATTCGCGTCTCCTCCGCCATCGTCGGCGGTAAGATGGGAGTTCCTGGATTGAAATTCGCCTGCGATTTGAATGGCTATTATGGCGGTCGCGCTCGACTGCCGCTGTTGCCCCTGACTGCCGATCAGCAGCAGGACGTCACGCGGCTCATGGCCGACATCCGCTATTAAGAAGCCTGTCGGGGAATGAATCTGGCTGGTAGCGTCAGAGGACCTACACGCATTCTGCAAACTCGAATTTCAATCGTGTCCTGTTGTTTAGTGAATGTCTTTGCCGTGGCTTCCGGCAAAATGAATGGCCTCGCCCGCTCCCGTCATGAAAGCCGAGGCGATCGAGCGTCCCATTGAGTCGCCTGGGGCTTCAGCGCGAACCGAGGAAGGATTGGAGATGAGAAAGACGGTTGCCCGGGCCGGCTTGTGGGCTGTCCGCGCGGACCCGGTGCCCCGCTGTTGCAGCACGGGCACGGGCTCTCCGGACGACAGTGTGTCAGATAGATGCGCCACTCTTGGCGCCGGTTCCAAAGAAGCCTCGGAATGGTTCGCGGATGAGGTAACTGCGGTTGCAGGAGTTTCCATGGAGCGCAGGAGATTTTTCGGCTGCTGCTGGCGGATCAGAGGTCGATTTCGCGCCCGAATGTGGGCTCGAGTGCTGACCATCGACGATAGAATCGGCGGCTGGGCGACTCGACGGGCGTACGAAAGCATAACGCACAACGATGGCGCAATGCACAAGAAGGCGGCGAAGAGAAACATCCCCACGCTGGCGCGCAAACCCGACAGCCATAGCGGGAGCTTTACGGTTTCCGTCAACACGGAACGAACGCGAGCTTTCAGCTGAATCGGCGATCCGGCAAAATCCAGATTCCAGGGGGTGGGATCCTGCGTCGCGCGCAATCGGGCGAAGCGAACGAGGCATTCCGCGTAGGTCGCCCGCCGCTCCGGTGCATTGCGAATGACCGCCAGATCGCATGCCAGTTCGCTCTCCAGTTCCATTCTGCGCATGGCATACCATAGCGCGGGGTGAAAAAACAGCAGTGCCCGGCACAGACCGGCGAGATTTTGGAAGAAGAAATCGTGTCGTGCCACATGCTGCAGTTCATGGCGGAAGATGTCGGCCAGCTCGCTTTCATCTTGTTCCAGGCAGAGAGGCGGCAGCAGAACAACCGGATGAATCCAACCGAAGGTGGCCGGAGAGTAGACTCCGGACAACACCAGCAATTGTATTTTTTTGGAACCGGAATGGATCGCGATCGAGCGAAACATGCTGTCAATTCGCTCGGGTGCCTTATAGGCGAAGCGAAGCACCCATCGCAGGCGCAATTGCCTCTTGATGCGCACCACCAGGAAATAGCCCAGCGCGATAAGATACAGGCCACCCAGAGCTCGTTCGATGGCCATCAGAGAGAATTTCCATGATGATGGCAATTGCCACTTCGCCAACGGCCTTGAGGAGGTCACAGCATGTACCGGAAGAGAAAACTCCGGCGCTGCATGGGGAATGAAGCTCGCGATGAGGAAAAGCCAGTAGCCACCGGCAATAGAAAGGAAGACAAACCAGACTAGAAACCTTCTGCGCGGCGACACGATGATCCTGCTGACGGCCCAACAAATGCAGAAGCCTAAAAAAGTCTTCAGGATGAAACCTGCGAATGCCGCCACGATCGCAAGCTGAATTTCTGGTAGCATGCTACCTCTGACCTACTCGAATTGTTACAGCGTGCCTTTCATCTCCAATGCACAAGAGGAGTTCAACGGCTTATGATTCTGTCGACGAGGCGCCTTAACTCCGGACACGTCCGTTCGGCTCGTTCTTTTTACGATACTCCCGTATTTGGGCTTCCAACTCATCCAGATCCTTGTCTTTCACCTTGGCCGCTTCCAATAGATTCACAAATAGCCCAGTCGGGGAGCCTCCGAAGTTTTGTGAAAGCAGGCTTTGGATCGACATCCTGTCAATTGCCTTTCGTGAGATCAACGGCGTAAATACGAAAACACGTCCTCTGTTCTCGTGGGCGATGAAGCCTTTTTCTTCCATAATCCGTAGCAGCGTCTGCGTCGTTTTGTAGTTCGGTCGATTGCGCGGCGGGTGTGCATTGACTACGTCTTCGACCGTTCCTTCGCCGTTGTCCCAAAGGATTTGCAGTAGCCGGAGTTCGCTTGCGGTCGGCAAGTGCTTTCCCCGTGAACCTTTCAATCGTTTGTTTATCATCTGTTCCACCACACCTATCGGTCTTCTATTTTATAGCACTCATCGCTGCCGCCCATGGAAATGGATAGAACCGCAGTTTTGCGATTCCCATGGATTGACTTATATGTCTTAATTGGTTAAGACATAAGCAAGGCTCCAACAGCGGAAAAGCGCAATCCAGGGTACTGATCGCAACGCTTTCCAGACAGAGCTTTCGCACTGCATTGAATCGGAGTTATCCGTCGTGGACGATAAAGATATTCCATTTTCCTATATCCTTTATGTTATCGGCGTTATTGCTCTTATCGGATTTCTCCTCGTCGGTGGATTTTTCCTTTGGGTGCGCTAATGTGGAGCGTCACGGCGCGTCTTATACGACTAAGATTTCCCGGATGCGACCAATCGATCTATGAGTCCGGCTCTACGCGACCCACATATCGCAGCCAGGGTTCCAACGACGAAAACAATGAGTATTGAAACAGCCTCAACAGACGTTCTGATCCTCGGTGGCGGACCTGCGGGTTTGGCAGGTGCGATTGCTTTACGCCAGAAAGGCATCGATTGCCTTGTGATAGAAGCCTTGGAGCCGGAAATCGACAAAACTTGCGCCGAAGGACTGATGCCTGACGCACTGAGTTCACTGCGTGAGCTGGGCCTGAATATCACAGAGCAGCAAGGCCATCGCTTCCGCGGCATCCGTTTTAATAATCTTCACCACCAGGTCCACGCTGATTTCCCCAACGGCACCGGTATCGGGGTGCGTCGCACAAAATTGCACCGACTGATAGCCGATCGTGCCCGAGAAGCCGGGGTTGCTGTGTCGTGGAGCAGCCGAGCCAGATTGCTGGACAGCCGATCCGCTCTGATCAATGGGAAGAAGCTTTCTTTTCGATATTTGGTCGGTGCCGACGGGCAAGCTTCGGACGTCAGGCAGTGGGCCGGTCTAGGGCAGTTTCACAGGGAAAACATCCGATTCGGTTTTCGCCGCCACTACAACATTGCTCCCTGGAGCGAATACGTGGAGGTGCATTGGGGATCGATCGGGCAGGTTTACGTCACTCCTGTCGCCGCAGACAGCGTTTGTGTCGTGTTCATCACTAGAAATCCCAAGTTGGCACAGGGAGATTTTCTGAAAGCATTTCCTGCCGTCGCAGAAAAACTTCACGGCGTTCCGACTATGTCGATCCTCCGCGGCGGCATCTCCGCCAATCGGAAGCTCCGGCGAGTTGCAAACGAGTTTGTCGCCCTGATTGGGGATGCCTCCGGATCACCGGATGCCATCACGGGAGAAGGTCTCGCAGTATCGTTCCGCCAAGCCATCTCGCTGGCAAATGCGATCGAGCGGGGAAATCTGGAACTGTACAACCGGGAGCATCAAAGAATTGGCAGGCTTCCCCATGCCATGAGCTGGCTGATGCTTTCGATGGATCGCTGGCCTCACATGCAGAGTCGCGCCATTGAGACATTGTCCGCTCACCCGGACTATTTTCAGCAACTGCTCTCCGTGCATGTTGGCGCGCAGACCGTACAACGGTTAGCGATGCGCCAGGGAATTCGGCTTGGATGGAGCGTTCTTGAGGCAAGCCTTGATTGACGGAGAAAGAATGGAACGCATTTTCTGCAAGAAAATTGTTCGCGAAGCTATTGCCACATGTGCCGTACTCGCCGGCTTTCTGATCTTGGCGCTCACGACCAGAGCGGAGGTCGACCCGCGAGCTCCCATCACAGTGACATTCGACTCCGCAAAAACGTCCATCCACTGGACGTTGCAAGCCGTGCTCCACACTGCCCAGGGTACCTTCGCTCTTGAGAGCGGTGTTGTTCATGTTATTCCGGCTGCGGAGACTGCGGACGGCCTGATAATCATTCAAGCCAACAGCGGGGAAAGCGGGGAGCGATCGCGAGATGAGAAAATGCAGAAGGATGTTCTGCAGAGTACAAAATATCCAGAGATCACCTTTCGGCCCACCCATGCATCCGGCAACTTTGATTTTAGTAAGGATCAGTGGTTGACGGTGGATGGGATTTTCCATCTCCATGGCGCAGATCATCCAATGCAGTTGCATGTCCATGTTAGGCCGGAAACCGACAATACGCTTCGCGCAACCACGCGATTCAGCATCCCTTACGTCAAGTGGGGGCTGAAAGACCCTAGCACCTTTGTTCTTCGGGTCGGGAAAACGGTTGCTGTCGATGTCGATAGTTGGGCGACTGTGAAACCATGAATCGCCGGACGTCGTCATGAAAGATTGGAATGCTCGACGTGAGCGACAGATTCTCTAAGCCGGTATGATCGACATTCGCGCACCGTTGCGTTGTTCTGTATTGCTGTCGCTGATGGTGACTGTTCCGGGGCTATTTGCCCAGAAGACGACAGTTCAAATCCCCGCCGGCACTCCACTTCCGGTGCAGCTGGGGAAGCATGTTTCCATGAAAAAGGGAGAAGCTCTCGACTGCCACCTGATGTACCCGGTGTATGCGAACAACAAGGTCGCTCTTCCGGCAGGGACTTTTGTTCGTGGCAAGGTTGTAGCGCTAACCTCAGATCGCAGTCGACGAATCCATGGGCGGCTCTGGGGAGATTTCACACCCTTCAATATTCCAGTTGTGCGCTTCGGTGAATTGGTTCTTCCAGACGGCGCCGTCCAGAAAATTGCCAGCAGCAATGCCACCAATGGGGCGCCGGTGCTGCACCTTTCCACGCCTGCCGCGAGTAAATCTCGATCGTTCATCGGCAGGCAATTCGATCAGCTTAAGCAGCAGGCCAAGGACACGGCCGCGCTCGTGACTGCTCCCGGGCGCAAGGATCGCCTGGTCCAGTTGTTATACCGTCAGCTTCCGTATCACCCGCAGAGAATTGAATCGGCAACCATGTGGACCGTGACGCTGGCAAAGCCTCTGACCTTGACTGAAAATGAAGCCCCTGAAAAGACACAGAAAAATACCGTTGTAGCCACCGTTGGCGCGCCGAAACCAACCCCGAAATCGCCTCCCACCACCAAGGACGCCGCGAAAAACAAGGATGAGTGGCATCTGAGCGCATACCTGGAACAAACCATCAGCTCCGCGAAGCAGAAGAAAGGGGACACGTTTGACGCTATAGTCGCCGTGCCGGTCTTAAAGCCAGACCAGACGGTGGAAATTCCTGAGGGTTCTGTATTGATAGGCACGATTACACAATCCAAGCCCGCGCGATCTTTCGCCAGGGCAGGGAAGTTGCGTTTCGATTTTCGTGAACTAAAGCTGCCCGGTGCCGCTTCGCAGCCAGTAGAAGGTACGCTGGCTGGCGCGAACTCGAACAAATCTGAGAAGCTTAAGATTGACTCTGAGGGCGGGGTGCAGCCACAGCCGAAGAATCGAGTCATCGTTCCGCTGGTACTTACATTACTCGCCGGCCGCGCTCTGGATGATGACGTGAATTTGACGGCGAGCACGGCTGTATCTTCCAACGGTTTCGGAATCGTCGGGCGCGTCGTCGGCATAGTCTCCGGTTCAAGATACCTGGCGGCGGGGATTGGATACTACGCGGCCGCACTTTCTGTGTACGAGCGATGGTTGGTCCACGGGCACAATGTGACTTTCGAAAAAAATACCAGGATAGAGGTAACGATGATTCCCAGCCGCAGTCCGATTTCAGCACCCACCCCAAAACAAAATTCTTCTGAGAGGCACTAATATCTATCATGCGTTCTTCTTTGTTCCTGGCCAGCTGGGTTTTGTTTGGGGTCACCGGCGTATACGCCCACGCACAGACCTCCATGTTACCCGCCAATCCCCAACCCAATCTGCCGCATCAACAAGTCGCGAGTCTACTTCCGCGCCACCAGGCTTTAAGCAGGACCGTGGCGGAGAGTTCCTCCGATGCGAATGTATTTGCGAGCAACTCCTTTTCTACCCCGAACGCAACCACCCAGGAAACCCAGCCGATCTGCGGCATCACGCAACTCGGTCGTTGCCTCCGGGACCTCGGGGAAGACGAGATAGCAATATTTACCAGCCCGCTGCGTCTCCAACCGAAGGATGGGTATTGGCTCGCGCCCCTTGGGGCGGCTACGGGACTGGCGATCGCGTATGACGCGGATGCGTCGCAGGCCGTCGGTGTCGATCCAAGCCGCACCAACACTGCGAATACGATCGCTGACTTCGGGTCGTTCTGGGCCACCGGTGCGGAGGGCGTAGGAATTTATTTCATTGGTCTGGCCAAAAAGAATCCCAAGCTGGCGGAGACCGGACGGTTAGCCGATGAGGCGATCATCGGCTCCGGAACCGTAACCCTGGTGACCAAGCTGGCCAGCAACCGCCAGCGTCCGCGGCAAGGAAATGGGCAAGGCGATTTTTGGCCTTATGGCGCGCAGCATTGGGAATGGGATTCATCCTTTCCATCCGACCATGCCACCGCCAGCATGGCATTGGCTCGCGTTATTGCCGGCGAGTACCCCCATTGGTATGTCATGGCACCCGCGTACGGCTTTGCCGAGACAGTCAGCATGGCGCGCATTTTTGCAAATCAACATTTTCCGTCCGACGTGCTGGTCGGGCAGGCTGTCGGATTCCTAACCGGCAGTTATGTTCTGCATCGTCGCTCACTGTATCGGCCCGGTGCGAAGAAGACGCTCGCCAGCAGACTCATCGGCTCGGTTAATCCGATTGCAGATCCGCGAACGCGTACCCTGGGAGCATCGATGGAAATTCCGGTTGGGCGCTAGCATCGCAGTTTGATCCCTGAACGCGCGGTGGAGTGTTATTGTGCAGAAAGTCGGCAACCGATTACGGATGCGACCGGAGCAGCGGTGCGAGTTTCGCCTGGAGCATTCCATATGTGCTACCTGAAAAAGCCCCGGAATTCATCCAGCGAATGGTGCCCGATCGATCGACCAGCACCACATACGCTCGGCTCTCATCTTTGACCGCCAGCCGCTGTCTCCAAAGTTGCTCATCGCGATACAGCACAATGGTTCGATTTTGCACCGTTACAGGCATGCTGCTTTTGATTCCATCAACCGCTACACGGCGAAAGATTTTTGGCGCCGATTCAAGCTGGATCATCCCGTACGCCGACACATTGTCAGGAAAATCCCTGGCCAGATGCTCATTCCACATACGGGCATCCTTACCTGCTGTCCGGCTGAATGAAAACACCAGAACCATCGGCTTCTCCATGGGAGATCCTGGTAGCGTGAGAGAACGATTCGTGATCGTGTGCCCGGAAAATGCGGGGAAAACAGATCCCACCTGCAGCGGCGCAGACAGCGATTGGGCTGCGTGCAGCGGCAGCGCGGGAATCAGCAGTCCGATCGTCATGGCGACGCATCTGGGGAAGCGTTTCATATGTTTGAGACCCTCATCATTCATTACACTCCAAAGTAGAACTCATCCGGGCGGCTTGACAGTATGTCTTAGCGGATTAAGACTGATCATGGAACGATGGTCGCCGCTTCACTCCTGCAAAAAGCCTGACATGCTATTGAAATGAAGGAGAGTCAATGAAACGGATCGGGCGAGGTTCGCGTTGCTTGGCGGAATTGCAATAGCCTTTTTCCTGACGCCACACGCTGCCCGCTCGCAAACGTTCGCCGGCATTTCGGGAATTGTCAGGGACTCCGCGGGCAAATTGGTGAGCGACGCCCAGGTGTCGATCAAAGATGTCGATACTGCCCAGTCGACAGAAATAAAGACCAATTCTGCTGGCGCGTACATGAAGTCGAATCTTATCCCTGGAAAGTACACCGTTTCCGTGTCCGGGGTAGGACTGAACTCTCAAACCAACAACGTAACCTTGATTGCCGCCGAGGAAGTGCATACCGACTTTGTACTCGACACCGAGCCACAGCAGCAAGAAACCCCACCCAACAAATTGCCACCCGCACCGCAGCCGAATCCGCAGACTTCACCTGCCGGAACTTCGAACACTCCTTCGCTACAGGATCTTGGCTTTGGCGCCAGCCAGACCCAGGGCAGCGCGAAGGAACAGGCGCTACTCAATAAACGCACTCACATGCTGAAAGTGCATCAGACCTTGGGTTTGATCACCGCGATCCCGATGGTCGCCACGTTAATAACGGGCCCGCAGGCGAAGGCGAAAGGAAAAAACGGCGAGCCGATCACGGAACCTACCGACGCGAACCTTGATTTCCACATAGCTCTGGGCGGCCTGACGACAGGCCTGTATTTCGCCACCGCTTATTATGCGATCTTCGCCCCGAAAATTCCCGGGGTCAAACCCAAGGGCGCGATCCGCCTGCATCGCGATTTGGGCTGGATCCACGGCCCGGGAATGATCATTACCCCGGTTCTGGGAATCATGGCGTACAAGCAGGAGAACGCTGGAGAGAAGGTACATGGGATCGCTTCCGCACACGGAACGGCCGCATATATTACAGCTGCCGCGTATGGAGCATCTATTGTGGCTGTGTCATGGCCGATTCATTGGAAATTCTGGGAGCGTTGAAGAAATGAAGCATAAGAATCTCTCCATTGCCTTGTTGCTGTTTGCGCTTCCTGTCTTCGCTCAGGCTGATACGCAGTGGGTGCTGAAGCAGTCTACCCTCACGTATCACATGTCCCATCCCATGCATGAAGTGAACGCTGTAAGCCATGCGGCGAAAGGGAAGGGAATTTGCCGTGCCGGGCAATGCAATTTTCTGATCGCGGTGCCGGTGAAATCGTTTGACTCCGGGGACAGCAATCGCGACCTTCACATGCTTGAAGCAACGCGCGGAGCACAATTCCCCATGGTCATTGTGCGTACTGAATTTCCCGAGGCTGACACCACCTCTCCAACTACTATATGCCGATCTCGACGTGCAATTTGCCGGCCAGACTGCCCATTATCAACATGTGCCTTTCCAGCGAGTCACGCAAGGCGACCAGGTGCGGATCACCGGAACGATTCCCTCGACATGTTCCGATTTCAAGATTGATCGTCCGTCATTCCTGACGCTTCCGATCAAGAATGAGATTCCAGTCAAAGTGGATATGACCTGGCAGAAAATGTAATCCAGGCTCACATTTCTGCTGAGTGCTACTATGCTGATATTGTGTGGAAGATTTGATTGCGCGCGGTTCCATTTGCGCGGGCAATTCTTAAGCAATTGCGACTGAAACCATCAATTTTCCCACACGGCGTGTTCAATCTATCATCCTTGTAGGATGTAGACTTCAGGTTTGGCCCCGTAGCTCAGGTGGATAGAGCAGCAGTTTCCTAAACTGTTTGTCGGAAGTTCGAATCTTCCCGGGGTCACCATTCCCGGTTCGATCTATCGGAATCTGGCGAGCCTACGAGATCGGCAGGGCTTGCAGCGGCATGGTTTGGTATCGAAGCGCCGTGCGTGGAATGTCCGAAATGGGATTGCAGAATCTAAATCGGTTATCGTCGCAACGTCCGATAACATGTATTCTGTAATGTAGGTCAAGCCGCCCTTAAAGTTCGCATTTCCAGTTATTTCGCGACCAAAACTGCTAGGCTAAGTTGAAGGGTTGGATCGTTCCCTGTTATGTTGCGTTTCCCTATTGCAACTTCCGTGCTCACTGACGCGGTACAGCAGCGCGTATTTCCCGGAGCGGCCTTCGGAGTGCTGCATTCCGAGGAACAATTCGCCGTTGAATCTGTCGGCGAGTTTACGTACCAGCTCGGATCGCCACGCGTACAGACGGACACCCTCTTTGACGTGGCCAGCGTCAGCAAAGCAATGGCGACCACCTCCATGGCTATGCTGCTTTGGCAACGCGGTCAGCTGCATCTCGACGAACCGATTGGCCGGCGCTTTCCTGGATTCTTACAGGTTGGCACGGAGCCTGAAAACCTTGCCGCACTTCGATCGACCATCAGCCCGCGAATGCTTCTGGCCCATTGCTCGGGTCTGCCCGCTTATGCGCCTCTATATAAAACCTGCCGCACGGCGTCGGAGTTGCTGGAAGCCTGCCTTCACATGCCGCTCGAGTCAGCTCCAGGGTCTCGAGCCGTCTATTCCGATATCGGGTTCATCCTGATCGGTCATCTGTTGGAGCAAATTGCCGGTGATCGACTGGACAGTTTTTGTCTACAAGAAATATTCGCACCTCTGGGAATGAGCTCGACGCTCTACTGCCCTCCCTCGGAACTCAAAAGCTCCATTCCTCCGACAGCCGACAAGGAAAACTTTCGCGGTCGAATTCTCCAGGGCGAAGTTCACGACGGCAATTGCTGGAGATTAGGCGGAGTCAGCGGACACGCCGGATTATTTTCGAACGTGCCTGATATGCTTCGCCTGGCAGATTGTCTGCTCCATCGCGGTGGCAACATTTTTCGTCCGGAAACAATTTCACAATTCACAACCCGACAGCACATGCCTTCGTCTTCCGGCTGGGCTTTGGGTTGGGATACGCCGACCGCGCCTTCTTCGTCCGGAACACTGTTCAGCGCTCATTCTGTCGGCCATCTCGGCTACACGGGAACTTCGCTCTGGCTTGATTTCGACAAACAGGTGGCAATCGTTCTGTTGACCAACCGCACCTATCCTGGAGATGGAGCGACGGAATCTAAATCTATGAAGAACATCCGCCCCCGATTTCACGATGCCCTGATGCGTGAGCTTGGGTGGGGTGCACCCACGAATTCTTCTCGCGAGGCTGGAGACGAATAGCTGCTGCGCTGGGGGCGCGTGAGGCGATACAATCAAAGAAGAAGAGTCGCACTGAGGTGGTTTTTTGAAGCTTATGGGAAATGCAACAAACACGATCGATACACCCACCACTCGCGCTGACCGTAATGGGAAGGATTCGTTCTCTCACCTGGAGACATTGACGACCGAAAGTGCGAACCAGGCATCGCAGGGTTTTGACACCAAGTCCGCACTGGAGATCGCACGCATCATCAACCACGAAGATGCCAAGATTGCGGCCGCGATTAAGCGGGCTTTACCGGAAATTGCTGCCGTCATCGACAACGTTGCCCGATGTTTGCGCGACGGCGGTCGCCTGATTTATGTGGGCGCGGGCTCCAGCGGACGCATCGCTGCCCTCGACGCATCGGAGATTCCGCCGACCTATTCGACATTGCCGCAGACCGTGCAGTACATCATGGCTGGAGGACCGAAAGCGCTCGCCTCCTCCATGGAAGCCAACGAGGATTCTCGCGAGCTGGGCCAGCGGGATATTGCCCGTCGTCGTCCAACCCGCAAAGATATCGTGATCGGAATTTCAGCCAGCGGCCGCACTCCTTACGTGGTCGCAGCGCTCGAGTATGCGCGAGGACGCGGCTCAAAAACCGCAGCTGTCACCTGCAACCACAATTCTGAGTTGACCACCGTTGCCGACGTGACGATTGTTGCCGAAGTCGGACCGGAGGTCGTGCTCGGTTCCACTCGCATGAAGGCTGGTTCCGCCCAGAAAATGATTCTGAACATGATCACCACTGGCGCGATGACCCGCCTTGGCTATGTGTACGAAAACCTGATGGTGAACGTGCACATGAAGAACTCCAAACTGGTTGAGCGCGGACTCCGCATTCTGAAGCAGGCTTGCAATGTAGACCAGGAAACGGCCATTCGCACCATGAAGGCCGCCGGTAAAAGCGTACCCATCGCCATGGTGATGTTGAAAGCCGGAGTCGACAAGCAGGAAGCGGTGCGCAGGCTGGCGAAGTCGGACGGTAATGTCCGCCGCGCGATCGAAGACACCACCCTTGAGCTGTAGCGCTCAAAAAGATGCGTTGACGCTGCTGATACCCTGCGCTGCAAAGATAAAAATGCATGGTTAGATGGATCCATGGATAAGTTTGTCATTCGCGGTGGCACACCGCTTCGAGGCACAATCCGCATCAGCGGAGCCAAGAACTCCGCTCTACCCTGCATGGCCGCGGCCATCCTGACAGAAGACGAAGTCATCCTGGAAAATATTCCGGACGTGCGCGACATTGAAACTGAGCGCAAGCTGCTGGTTTCGATGGGTGCCGAGGTCGAGCTAGGATACGGCCGTGCCCACCATCGCACACGCATTCGCTGCGCCTCGCTTGACCCGGTTGCGAAATATGAAATCGTCAAAACCATGCGTGCATCTTCGCTGGTACTGGGACCGTTAGTCGCGCGCACTGGTACGGCTCGCGTGGCGATGCCCGGCGGTTGCGCCATTGGCGGTCGCCCGATCGATCTCCACATTAAAGCGCTGCAAGCCATGGGCGCGGAAATCACTCAGGAACACGGATACCTGGAAGCCCGCGCGAAACGCCTCCATGGGGCGCATATCGTTTTCGACAAAATCACCGTGACCGGAACCGAAGATTTGCTGATGGCCGCCGTGCTCGCCGACGGCGAGACCTGCATGGAAAACTGCGCGTGTGAGCCGGAAGTTACGGACTTGGCAAAAATGTTGGCTTCCATGGGAGCGCGCATTGAAGGCGCCGGGTCGGCGACGATTCGCGTCCAAGGCGCTGAAGTTTTGCATGGCGCGAAACATCGCATTCATCCGGATCGTATTGAAGTCGGCACGTTTTTGATAGCTGCAGCCATTACCGGCGGTGAACTGACTTTGACGGGTTGTATTCCCGACCATCTTTCTTCTGTCATCGAAAAGCTGAGAGAGGTTGGCGTGCAATGCGAGCTGGGTCCCGACTCAATCCACGTCCGCAATACCGCTCCGCTACGCAGCGCAAACATTTCTACGGAAGAGTACCCCGGCTTCCCTACCGATATGCAGGCGCAGTTTATGGCGTTGGCAACGCAGGCCGAAGGCACATCTCTCGTCACGGAGAATATTTTTGAAAATCGCTTCATGCACGTGCAGGAATTGATTCGCATGGGCGCCAACATTCGTGTGGAAGGCCGCACCGCTGCGGTCGTCGGCAGGTCCCCATTATCCGCAGCCGCCGTCATGGCGTCCGATCTGCGCGCCTCGGCATCGCTGGTTCTGGCCGCCCTGGTCGCCGAGGGTGAGACCATTATCGATCGTGTGTATCACATTGATCGCGGCTATGAGCGGATTGAAGAAAAACTGCGCGGAGTCGGGGCAAAGATTCGCCGCATCGGCAATGTGTTCCGCGAAACCGAAGAGCCGGCCACCCAAGTAACCGCCTAGCGAAGGCGTTGACGCTTGCCCCGCAACAGCACTTGAAGTTCTAGACCGACGCACGCATGCAAAGTATTCTCGCTCCATTCCGATTCGGCTGGAACGCCTTGCGCGGACACTGGCTGCACCCATGGCGAAGTCCGTATCTTCGCTGGCGCATTGAAACCTATTCCGGCATTCCGGCCGGCACGATCAACGCCCACATCTTCTGGCAGTTTTTTTTCGCGCAAAAAGGCAATCTGCTCCACTTTCTGTTGTGGACTGCAAGACTGGAATCCTACAAAAACAATTGAGAGGATCGGATGGTTCGATACGGCATTCTAGGTTTTGGCTTGCACGGCTGGAAGCGCCTTATACCGGCATTTGCCGGCGCGCAGAATTCCAAACTGACTGGCATCTGGCGCAGAAATCTCGACAAGGCCAAGGCCAACGCTAACGATTACGGCATCGAAACTGTCTTCGCCACGGCGGAAGAGCTATGCGCCTCTCCCCATGTAGACGCCGTGTTCGTCACTTCGCCGGACGCCCTCCACATGCGCGATAGCCTGTTGGCAATGTCGCACAACAAAGCTGTGTTATGCGAAAAGCCGCTGGCGATGAGCGTAGAAGAAGCGGAACAGATGCTGGCAGCAGGCCGGAAGGCGCACGTTCAGTTCGGAGTAGCGCAGAATTTTCGCTACAACCACAGCGTCGATTTGATTCGCGAGTGGGTACAGGCGGGCAGAATCGGCAAGCCCATTTTCGCGACATCCCATTTTTATTTCCTGAGTGCCGAAAGCCAGCGCGTCTGGATCTACGACCCTTCCCTTGCCCGTGGCGGCCCCATCGGTGATGTTGGCATTCACTGCCTTGACGTACTGCGTTACGTTCTGCGGGACGAAGTGACGGCCGTAACGACACTGGCCCATCGCGACGCAAAATCTGGCGGTGTCGAAGCCAGCGCGGTGCTCTCCATGGATTTTGGCAG
The DNA here is from genome assembly GCA_963817855.1 of uncultured Acidobacteriota bacterium. Lineage (GTDB taxonomy): Bacteria > Acidobacteriota > Terriglobia > Terriglobales > Acidobacteriaceae > JAKAAZ01. Next base: position 2,428,824 of record CAWFQA010000001.1, read on the forward strand.
TGGAGCCATCGGCTCGATTCTTGTGAGCTTTCGGTCGCCCTATCGCTCGCTGGTTGAAATCGTCGGCGAAACTGGCGTCATCCGCAGCGAAAATGGCCTGACCGTCACCGGCATGGTCGATGTGCAATTAGTGGAAAGCGGCAAAGTTCGCGACAACAAACAAGTCACGAATGCGGACGCTTACTATCGAATGCTCGACGGATTCAGTGACTCCATCGAAGGTCGCGGAAGCTATCGCGCACCCGGTGAGGATGGCTTGAACAATCAGCGTGTCCTCGATGCCGCGTATGCCAGCTGGCAGTCGGGTCGCAAAGAAATTATTTCGTAGCGTTGGATGTTGGGTTCGTATCGAGCCGGAGTTCTATTTCCTGTTCGTCGCCACGACGCGCCCGCATCACAAAGACGATGCTCCCCAACACCACTGCGGCGCCGGCAATCATCGTCCAAGGCACCGGTTCCATCATAAAAAGCGCGCCTTCTGCGACCGCAAGAACAGGGACGAACAGTTGCAGACTCGTCAGCTGGTACGCCTCAATCCGCTGCAGCAGCCAATAATACAGAGTGAAGCTCAACGCGCTCGCAAACAGGCTCAGGAATACCAGCGCGACAATTGCCTGCATGCTCCATGTAGAGGTTCGGCCGCCTTCGAAGACCATGCTGGCCAGCGCGAGCCAGATTCCTCCCAGAAAAAATTGAATCGCGGTGCTGACAAATGGGTGTACTCCCGCGAGAGCTTCCTTTGCATAGACCGAGGATGCCGCATACATCGCGACCGCAAGCAACACGGCAACCGCACCTACGGCTTGCCAGAGCGATGTCGAAATCGCTCCGGACATTACCAATCCCAAGCCGCCCAGGCCGACAATCATCGCTTCCCATGCCCGCCGCGGAACCGTGCGGCCCGCCATCCACGGAGTCAGGCATGCCGTCATCAGTGGCATCGCGCCAAAGATTAGCGCCGTCAGCCCCGACGAAAGCCGCTGCTCCGACCAGAACGTCAACGCAGAAGGTACCGCGATCATGCTCAGGCTAAGCAGCAGTGTGGCATGCAGGCCGCGGCCAGTGGGCCAAGGCAACTTTTTCCATTGAATGATCGGCAGCAGGATAACAGAGGCGAGCAGGAAGCGCAGCGATGCGCTGTGCATCGGCGGGACAGCGACCACAAGAACGCGAATCGCCATCCATGTGCTGCCCCAGATGACGGACAGCGCGACCAGGCCGACAATGATGCGAGGCTTCATTGGCGAGGGAACATAGACCATGGGTCAGGGAACAAAGATCGGAAGAGATTCCGTGGAGAAATCTCTGGTTCCCTGATCCCTTCTCCCTGACCCATGAGACACTAGCGACGACCGCCGCCACCACCAGGTCGACCACCACCGCCGCCGGGACGTCGACGACGACGGTTGTTGCCGCCACCCGGACCACGCCCGCCGGAGCTAGGGGGACGAGGACTGTCGGCTCGATTGAAGTTGGGCGCATCGGAAGATTCGCCACCCTGGTCGTCGAAGTCGTCTCCGCTTTCCAGAACAATCGTGCTGCCGTTCGAAGAGGGTTGGCGCTCCCCTGCCGCTGCGACGTCTCCGACATGACCACCCGCAGCATTTGGATCTGGCAAGCCCAGCTTGATCCGCTGTTCTTTCAGCACAGCCTTGCGCGACAGCTTGATGCGATTGCCTTCGATGCCCAAAACCTTCACCAGCACCTGGTCGCCATCGTTCAACTCATCCGTAACTTCATGAACGCGATGCTCGGCAATCTCGCTGATGTGCAGCAGGCCGTCCGTTCCCGGGAAGATTTCGACAAACGCGCCGAACTCCGCCAGGCGAACCACTTTGCCAAGGTATGTTTTACCGACCTCGGGCACAGCCGTCAGATTGCTGACTGTCTCAACCGCGCGGCGAAGTCCATCGGCATCTGACGATGCGATGTTCACCTTGCCGGTATCGTCGACATCAATCTTGACGCCCGTCGCTTCTACGATTCCGCGAATGGTCTTGCCGCCCGGCCCGATCAGATCGCGAATCTTGTCGACCGGAATCTGCAGGGTGTGGATGCGCGGCGCAAACTCGGACTTCTCCGTGTTCGCTTCTCCAATCACCGCATCCATTTTGTCCAGCAGGAAGAAGCGGCCTGCACGAGCCTGTCCCAGCGCTTCGCGCATAATCTGTCCGGTAACGCCGCCGATCTTGATGTCCATCTGCAGCGCGGTAATTCCGTTGCGCGTACCGGCGACCTTGAAGTCCATATCGCCGTAGTGATCTTCCGCTCCGGCAATGTCGGTCAGGATTGCGTAGTTTTCGCCTTCCTTCACTAGGCCCATCGCAATTCCGGCGACCGAGGACTTCAACGGGATACCGGCATGCATCAGCGCCAGGCTGGCTCCGCACACGCTGGCCATCGAAGAAGACCCATTCGATTCCAAAATGTCGGAGACGATTCGGACCGTATACGGCGATTCGGCCTCGCTGGGTAGAACCGCAGCAACGGCGCGTTCCGCCAAGGCTCCATGACCCACTTCACGACGACCGACGCCGGTCATACGTCCAACCTCCCCAACGGAAAATGGCGGAAAGTTATAGTGAAGCATGAACCTTTTCCGCTGCTCGCCTTCAAAGCTTTCCAGGCGCTGGGTATCGTCCAATGTTCCCAAGGTCGCGGTCACCAGCGCCTGAGTTTCTCCGCGGGTGAAGAGTGCCGAACCATGGACGCGCGGCAGCACGCCGACTTCAATCGAAATATCGCGAATCTCGTCAAACTTGCGGCGGTCGGGACGAACGCGATCCTTGATGACCTGATCACGGAAGATATTTTCGCGAAGCGACTCGTAATACTTGGAGAGTTTGGCAGGCGCGGCGGAATCATCCGCAGGCAGAGCGGTTTTCAGCTCGTCTTTGATCTGCTTGACGAGCGCATAGCTTTCAAACTTTGGATGCTTGTGAGTGTCAAGCGCATCCTTCAGGCGATCACCGACCTTGGCATACATCGAATCGTAGTAAGCCTGGTCAAATTCAACCGGTTTCACTTCGCGCTTCGGCTTCCCTGCTTTTTGGACCAGCTCGGTGACACCTGCGCAGATCTTCTTGATTTCCGTGTGGCCAAATTCAATGGCGTCGACGATGGAATCTTCGCTGACCTGCTTGGCGCCGGACTCGATCATCACGATGCCGTCGGGCGTGCCGACCACCGTGATGCTCATATCGCCCGCGCGAAGCTCCGCATAAGTGGGGTTGATGACGAACTGCCCATCGACGCGACCAACGCGAACTGCACCGACAGGGCCGCCGAAGGGAATGTCAGACAGTGCCAGCGCGCAGGCTGCCGCGTTGATGCCGATAATGTCAGGATCGTTCTCTTTGTCCGCGGAAAAGACCAGCGCAATCACTTGGGTCTCGTTACGGAAGCCTTCTGGAAACAGGGGGCGGATGGGGCGATCAATTTGGCGGCAGGTAAGAATCTCGCGCTCGCTGGGCCTGCCTTCACGCTTGATGAAGCCACCGGGAATGCGTCCGCCGGCATAAGCGTATTCACGGTAGTCGACCGTGAGCGGGAAGAAATCGACGCCCTCTCGGGGGTCGGGTGAGGCCACCGCGGTGGCCAGAACAACGGTGTCGCCCAGGGTCGTCAATACGGCTCCTGAAGCCTGCTTGGCCATGCGGCCAGTCTCAAAAGTCAGTCGTTTGCCGCCGGCTAATTCGACGGTCACTTCATGTTTCATAGAATCCTCAAATCCTGCTGTATAGGGGCGTGGGTGCAGATGGGCGGCAACGTGGGGAAGTTGGCAGGCGGCGGTGAATGGTGAAGGAATGTGTACGTGGAAGCTGCCCAACAGAGCCGGTTCTCCTCCGCGTCAATGCCGCAATGCTTGGGTCCAACCACGCTCGCAAACCTGAAATCTGCGGAACGTCGCTGCCGCTTACTTGCGGATGCCCAGTTTGCCAATGACTTCCCGGTAGCGATCAGTATCGTGGGTCTTCAAGTAATCCAGCAGACGGCGGCGATTGCTCACCATCATCAATAAGCCACGACGCGATGCGTGGTCTTTATCATGGGCCTTGAAGTGTTCAGTCAGCTCCGTGATGCGCTCGCTAAGAATCGCGATCTGCACTTCGGGACTTCCGGTGTCGCTCGCATGGGTACGAAAGCGCTCAATTACGTCGGTTTTTTTTGCAGGTGCCAGCACAGTGTGGCTACTCCCTCTTCATTGTCGATTACACTGCATAAGTGTCTACTTAAGAATAACATGCTTTGTCGATACCTGACATCCAAACCTGCTGGATTGTCATCCTACGGCGACAACTGAAACTCCGTGCAATGACCACCCGAGCTCTCATCACGCTAACTACAGATTTTGGCCTCACCGACCCCTTCGTCGGGGTCATGAAGGGTGTGATTGCGTCCATCTGTCCCGCAGCCCGGGTGATCGATATCACCCATGGAGTCAAGGCCTTCGACGTGCTAGATGGGGCTCTGGCGATCTGGCAGGCGAGGCGGTACTTCCCTGCCGAAACCGTCCATACAATCGTCGTGGATCCGGGCGTCGGATCGAGCCGCCACCCGGTTCTCTGCCGCATGGGGAACGCCTGGTTCATTGCGCCAGACAATGGTGTCCTCACCCTGATCGAGCGCGAGGAGCGACGCAATGGCGGGATCGTTTCGCATCGCTCTATCGAAAATCAGCAGTACATGCTTCCCGACGCAAAGCAATACCTTCCACGGTCGCGATATTTTTGCGCCAGCGGCCGCGCATCTTGGCGGCGCAGGTCGAACGCAGCGATAATGTGCAGTCGGAAACCGTTGGCCCACGAGATCGAGAGCCTGATCCAACTCAATGTACCCGAGCCGAATCATAACCGCGATGGGTCGATCGAAGGCGTCATATTGAAGAGTGACCGCTTCGGCAATCTCCTCACCAACCTTCCCTCTGAGGATGTGCCCGCAGACCGGGCAAAACTCTCAATCGAACTCGGTACTTTGCGCATCAATCGATTTTGCCGTTACTACGCCGAAGTGCCCGAAGGTCGAACTGTTCGCGATCGTCGGCAGCTCCGGCTTGCTGGAAATCGCCGTGAACCGTGGTTCTGCGAAGGATCAAACGCGAATTGCGCCTGGCATGCGATTCCGCTTGACAACAAAATGAATGGAAGATTTTAGTTATTTTGGAGGCATCGCAAGAACTGGAAGATTTTAAATATCCTGGATCAACAAGGATTGTCTGCCCTGCAACTTAAGTAATCTCTATGTTTCTGAAGCGAGGAGAGACATGCGCAATTTCTGGCTGGGATTCGCTATCGCCATCGTTATGGTTTTTCTGGCAGGGTTTCTTTCTATTCGCTTTGGGTTCATCGATCCGCGCGCCGATATCCCAGTCAGTTCGCTGGAGAAGAAGATAGCCATGCCGTCTCTGGATGCCGCCATCGATCGGCGAGCGCCCGAAACGCAGAATCCAATCCATCCGACAGACGCCAATCTGGTTGCCGGGATGAAGATTTATCAGGTGAATTGCGCGAGTTGTCATGGAGATATCCGCAGCCCTCATGGGATGTTCGCCGCTGCGCTTTATCCTCGCGCGCCTCAGTTTGTTGAGGACGGTCCAGATATGCCTGAAAACCAGAACTTCTACATCATCCAGCATGGCATTCGACTCAGTGGCATGCCGGCGTGGAAGCAAAACCTAAATGAACAGGAAATCTGGCAAGTGACCACATTTCTGAGCCACATGGATAAGTTGCCGCCACAGATTTCCGACCAGTGGAAAGCTCTCGCGAGCGCTGCTGCGAATGGAAACTCTGCGTCGCAAGCACCTTCTCAGTGAACTGTGAGATTCGCTATCGCCGCTCTACCAGCATCTGCTCAGTGACCAACTGGGTCAGGTCGCGCTTCTCCAGCCCATGTTCGCGCTTGTTAAACTCATCTACCTTGCTCGACCAGTTCATGGAGCAGAACTTCGGCCCGCACATGGAGCAGAAGGCTGCTTCCTTGTAGTAGTCGTCCGGCAGCGTCTCATCATGCATGGAACGCGCCGTCTCCGGATCGAGCGAGAGCGCAAACTGCTTATCCCAATCGAAGGTGTAGCGAGCGTGGCTGATGGCGTCATCGCGATCACGCGCTCCGGGGCGATGACGGGCAACATCCGCAGCATGCGCAGCAATTTTGTAGGCAATAATGCCGTCCTTCACGTCTTTCTCGTTCGGCAGGCCCAGGTGCTCTTTCGGCGTGACGTAGCACAGCATGGCCGCGCCGTACCAGCCGATCATCGCCGCGCCGATCGCGCTGGTGATGTGGTCGTAGCCGGGTGCGATGTCTGTGACCAATGGTCCGAGCGTGTAAAAAGGTGCGGCATGGCAGAGCTCCACTTCCTTCTCCACCTGCTCCTTGATTTTGTCGAGCTGCACGTGACCCGGACCTTCAATCATGGTCTGCACATCGGATTTCCATGCAACGGAGGTCAGCTCGCCCAGAGTCTTCAGCTCGGCGAATTGCGCTTCATCGCTGGCATCCGCAAGGCAGCCAGGACGTAGCCCGTCGCCAAGCGAAAAACTGACGTCGTGCTTGGCCATCACCTTCACGATGCGATCGAAATGCTCGTACAAGAAATTCTGCTTGTGATGGTGTGTCATCCACTGCGCCAGGATCGCCCCGCCGCGACTGACAATGCCAGTGATGCGTTTTGCAACCAGCGGCACGTATTGCACCAGCAGGCCCGCGTGCACGGTGAAGTAGTCGACCCCCTGCTCGGCCTGCTCCTCAATCACTTCCAGATAGACATCGATGTTCAGGTCTTCCAGCTTCTTGACGCGATTCAACGCCTCATAAATCGGTACTGTCCCAATCGGTACAGGAGAGTTTCGCAGAATCGCCTCGCGAATGGTGTGAATGTCACCGCCGGTCGAAAGATCCATCACTGTATCGGCGCCAAAGTGGACCGAGGTGTGCAGCTTGCGCAGCTCTTCATCAATATTTGAAGTGATCGCGGAGTTGCCGATATTCGCGTTGATCTTGCATTTCGAAGCTACGCCGATCGCCATCGGTTCCAGCTCAGGATGATTCACGTTGGCGGGAATGATCATGTGCCCTGCGGCGATTTCCTCACGAATCAACTCGGGTTTCAGCTTTTCAACCTGGGCGACAAAAGCCATCTCTTCGGTGATTTTTCCCTGCCGCGCGAAGTGCATCTGCGACATGTTCCAGTCACCTGTGCGTGCCGCTTCTTCACGCCGTTTCACGATCCACTCTGCGCGTCCTGTGGGAACTTTTGTTGTGGGATTGCCTGAAGTTGTGTCGAGATGATGGCCGTTATTGCTCATGTGTACCTCGTGCTCCCGGAGTGATGTTCCCACGCAACGAACAGATCGCTTCGCTACCCTGATTATACCTTGGTAAATTCGACGCTTCGGGTGAGCAACATCACAAGTTATGCGCGCTCCATACGGTTGTCGCAGCGTCATGATTGCTTCTCCCAGGTATGTAATAGCGAGCCGGGTGGTCGTCGCGGGCCTTCCGCTTTCGCACATTCCGTATACTCCAAGAGTGTCCGCCGCCACCGCCATTGAACTGCGCGATGTGTCAAAGCTCTACGGCACCTTCGCCGCGCTGCGCAAAGTCACGGCCGATTTTCACGCCGCCAAAAGCTATGTGATTTTGGGGCCGAATGGAGCCGGCAAGTCAACACTGCTGCGGAACCTGGCCGGCCTGACTCGGCCGACGTTCGGTAAGATGACGATTCTTGGCAGCCGTCAAGTCTCCGCGGTGCGCAGCCGCATTGGATATCTCGGCCATGATTCCATGCTGTACGACGAGCTAACGGCGATGGAAAATCTTCGATACAGCGCCAGTTTGTACCAGGACGAGACGCTTCCCGCCGGACGCTGGACGCCCGAAGAATCACTCACCATGGTTGGCCTCGATCCTGGCCTGGACCGCCCCGTCGGCAAGTTTTCGCAGGGCATGCGGCAACGCGCGTCGTTGGCGCGGGTATTGATGGCGAAACCGGACTTGCTGCTGCTGGACGAGCCGTTCTCCAATGTTGATGTCGCCAGCAGCGCTCAGATGCTTCACGTGCTCGACCAGCTGCGTAGCGCCGGCAACACCATCCTGCTGACAACGCATCAGCCCGATTTGGCGCGCCCCATCGCCGATTGCTTTTGCACCATGGAAGCGGGACAGATTGCCAAGATGGAATATTTCCCACCACCGATCGCGCCTGTCAGTACGCAATCCTTAGGGGGGCCTCGCGCATGAAGACGAATGCCTGCAGGTTGCTCGACGCTCTCCAAATCCGCTACGAAACTCGCGAATACTCAGTCGATCCTGACGATCTTTCTGGCGAGACGGTTGCAAGAAAAATCAACATGCCTCTGGAGCAGGTGTTCAAGACACTGCTATGCCGCGTCGATCAGCAGGACATCGTGTTCGCGGTTCTTTCTGTTGCCGACGAACTGGACTTTAAAAAGCTCGCCTCTGCCGCCGGCGGTCGCCGTGCTGAGATGGTCCCCATCAAGGAAGTCCAGCCGCTCACCGGTTATATTCGCGGCGGCGTCACCGTGTTTGCCAGCAAAAAGCCCTACCCCGTATTCGCCGATGAATCCATCGAGTTGTTCGACGTCATCTCTGTCTCCGCTGGAACAAGAGGAATGCAAATCGTCTTGAGCCCCGCGGATTATCTACGCGCAGCGGAGGCTACGGTTGTCGACCTCACCTGCCCGCCAGCGCCCACGGACGAAGGCGGAAACCTATGAGCTACGCGCGTATCGTCTGGGCTCACCTGGCGAAAGATTTGCGTCTGGAATGGCGCTCGAAAGACGCGATCAATGGGATGCTCTTCTTCTCCCTGCTGGTCGTGGTGTTGTTCAGCTTTGCCTTCGATCCCACCATGGCGGCCTCGCGTCGGATTGCCGGCGGAATTCTGTGGGTGGCTCTGCTGTTCGCCTCCACCACTGCACTGAATCAGACTTGGACGCGCGAACTGCGGCACCAGGTGCTGGACGCGCAACGCATGGCTCCCAGCCCAGCCAGCGCATTGTTTCTGGCCAAGGTGTTGGCAAATTTTCTCTTCGTAACCATGATTCAGGTGGTGCTCGGCCCACTGTTCATCATCTTCTATAATCTGCACGCGCTCGGCCAGGGCTGGTGGATGGCCGCGGTATTGCCGCTGGGCACGCTGGCGCTGGTTGTGAACGGAACCTTCTTTGCCGCGCTTTCTTTGCGCACTCGCAATCGAGAAATGCTGCTGCCGCTGATTCTCTTCCCTGTCTCGATTCCGGCATTGCTGGCCATGGTGCAGTCCACCTCCGCGATTCTGACCGGCGAATCCGATCCGGGCCTCTGGATCAAGATGCTGGCCGGCTACGACATCATCTTCATGACGCTGTGCCTGCTGATGTTTGAGACCATTCTCAACGCAGAATAGCGTCGCCGAAATTTCTGGCATGCCGCACAAAAGTTTCCCTATAATCCTCGCAATCGTTCACTTGCCGTGAGGTACATATGAAACGGATTTTCTCCGTTGCAATTCTTTTTCTGCTGGCATGCGTCTTGGTCCACGCCCAGACTCCCGTCCCGCTCGATTCGAGTATGACTCCTCCGGCATGTGCTGAACCATCCCTCAGGCGAGATTTATCCTACCTGATCGCGTCGGCGCGCGCTCACGTATATCGGCACCGTGGTCATTGCGGTGACGATTGATCAGACAGGTCGCGTCTCGTCAGTGCGCGTTGTAAGCGGACCCGCCAATGCTGCAGCAGGCTGCGCGTGGATGCCGTACGGCGCAACGCATTCACTCCCGCGATGCTGCATGGCAAGCCCGGTCGCTGTAAAGATGGACGATCAAAATAGATTTCAATGTGAACTCACAACCCCATGTAGCCAAGGGGTGCGGCAAGTTCATGAAGGCCTTCAGGAAGTGCAAAGAGCAGGTGAAGAAACCTGGCACGCCTTCGGATCAAGTAGAAACGTGCGGCAACGCAGCCGCAACTCGCAGATGGCCTTCCTGACGATGCGCCAACGTTTGAACCGATCACGGCCTATGTCCAATACGCCACGGCACTGATTCGCGATGGAAAAGCGGCCGATGCCGTGCCGGTCGGAAACAAAGCCATTGCACTGTCGAAGCAGCCGCGAAACTCTTCTCACTCTCTGCGCCTCGTATGAGGTGACAGGCGAAGCGTCTGCTCTTTCCGGCAATTTGCAAGGCAGCCGACCAATATCTGAGCCAGGCGGAGGAATGCCAATCGCACAGAATTGCAGCTGCCCACTACCCCTGCGCTGAAGCAACATGATTCTCAGGTCATGAAGGGACTGCTGCAATTTCATGCCAAGGTTTTAGCGTCGATGGGAAATCAGAAGGAGGCAGCCTCGAAGTTGAGCCAGGCGGCGAAGCTCTGACTCGCCGCGGCCCGCCGCACCCATTGCCCACACGCCGCACCGGCAGCCGACAAACTGACGACAGGCATCCCCAAAGCAATATTTTTTGTAACCGCAATGGCTGGATTGAAAGCTCGTTGGCGTACACTACTGTTTCGGCGCTTTCGTGCAATCACGAATCAGGAGTTTCACATGAATCACCGTCATCTCATCCTGGCGTATCTGGTGACCTGGCTGCTGCAATTGGGATATCTCGGCACGGTTCTGGTTGGTTGGCGTCGCCTGCGCGGTTAGCTACCTTCGCCCGAACTGAATAAAGCCGTCTCTGTGCTGAGCCTCCAAAGCTCGCGCAAAGCCGAAAATATTTCCACTTCCCCCTTATAGTTTTAGAGATAAGAAGACAGGAAGGTTCGCCATGCTGATTGTCATGAAAAAGCAGGCCAGTGCGGAGGAAATTCGCGCCGTCTGCGACTATATCGAAAGTCTGGGATTTCGCGCGCATCCGATGCCCGGCGCGCTGCGCACTGCCGTAGGAGTCACTGGAAATCAAGGGGCGATCGGCCAGGATACGTTGGAGGAAATGTCGGGCGTCTCCGAGGTGATTCGAGTCACCAAGCCGTACAAACTGGTCAGCCGCGACGTCAAGGAAGAAGATACCGTCATTCACTTCCTGGGAACGAACGCCAGTATTGGCGGCAAGAACCTGGCAATTATGGCTGGACCGTGTGCGATTGAAACCCGCGAGCAGGCATTTACCGTTGCCGAGCAAGTCGCTGCGGCCGGCGCACAGTTCTTTCGCGGCGGCGCCTACAAGCCGCGCACATCTCCGTATGCATTCCAGGGGCTGGGCGAAGAAGCGCTGAAGATCATGGCAGAGATTCGCGACACATTCGGCATGCGCATCGTCTCAGAGGCCATGGATCGCGAGTCGCTGGCGCTCATCGAAGAATATGCGGACATCATCCAGATTGGCGCACGCAATATGCAGAACTATTCCCTGCTGCGCGAAGTCGGTCGCACCCGCAAGCCCGTGCTGTTGAAGCGCGGTATGTCGGCGACGCTGGAAGAATTATTGATGGCTGCCGAATACGTTATGAGCGAGGGCAACTATCAAGTAATTTTGTGCGAGCGCGGCGTTCGCACGTTCGTCGATCACACTCGCAACACGCTCGACCTCAGCATCGTTCCGGCAGTGCAGCGGCTGAGCCACCTGCCTATTATTGTGGACCCTAGCCACGGCACCGGTAAGCGCAACAAAGTGGTTCCCATGGCCCGGGCAGCGGTCGCGGTCGGCGCGGACGGCCTGGTGATTGAGGTCCATCATCAGCCGGACAAAGCCCTTTCCGATGGCGCGCAGTCCATCTATCCGCAGCAGTTCGCGGATATGATGGGAGAGGTTCGTCAGATCGCTCGCGTTCTGCATCGCGATGTTCCCGATGGTATCCGACTCGAGCAGGAAGCGGCTGGGCTTGCGGCGGCGAATTCACACGCTGCGAAGGCCAGATAGCCGGCGATCGGATGACGTTGCCGCCGCACCCACCCAGACATAGCGCCAGTCGGGCGAGCCTATCATTGGCGCGCTGTCTCGGTTCGCTGATCGTCGCGGCAACGCTATTTTCTCTGGCCGGCTGTCGCTCGCATGAGTTTCCGGATTATCCCGCCAACTACCGCGAATACGCCTACATCACCAACGGCGGTAGCAACACGGTCACGGTCCTCGATGTTGTGAATCTTCGCCAGGATCGAGTTATTCGCGTCGGCTCCAATCCCACCGGCGTTGCCGTGAATACCAAGCGCAATGAAGTTTACGTCGTGAACACCGGCAGCAATTCCGTCAGCGTGATCGATGCGGAAAAGAATGCCGTCGTCGCCACCATTCCGGTCCATCAGCGACCCTATTTTGTCTCGGTCAGCGCAGACGGCACGCGTGCCTACGTCGCCAACTCCGGCTCCAACAATCTTTCTGTCATTGATTTGAAATCGCGTCGCGAAATTGCTGTTGTCGGGGTTGGCGAAGGCCCGGGAGTCGCAGCCGTCACTCCAGATGGAAATGCCATCGTGGTCTCGAACCGTGTTGGCAACAGCGTGAGCATTGTCGATGCGAAGACGGAGAAGGTCCGCAGCGTTTGGCCAGGATGTCTGGGCGCGACGGACGTCGCCATCCTTCCTGACTCCAGCAAGGCATTCGTCGCCTGCTCCGGCGGACATCAGGTGATGGCAATTGCGCTAGCAACGCCGCCACCCGCCTCATCTCGCTCGCATCTGTCGACTCGCCAGGTCACTTCCAAGGATGAGTTGCTGGCGATGCTCGATGTCGGCAAAACTCCGCTTCGACTGATCCTAAAACCGGATGGTGGTGAAATCTTTGCGGTCAACTACAACGGCGCGTCTCTGTCTGAAATCGACACCAGCACGAATGAAGTGGGCGGGGCGTATATGGTGGGCACCCATCCTGTCGCGGGAATCGCGACTGCGGACAACTCGACACTGTATGTCAGCGACTTTGACGCGGACTCGCTGGGTGTCTACAGCATTGACGATGGAGAGCTGATGCCGGCTGCACCACGTACTGGCGATGGTCCGGAGACAATGGCATTTTCGAAAGCAGGAAATTTGCTGCTGGTCGTGGATACCCGCTCGGGCGATGTCGCGGTGATCCGAACTTCAACGAACAGCCTGCTCAACTTGTTTCCGGTCGGCGCAAGACCGAATGACATCGTGGTGAAAGCGTTCCTGGTACCTGCGCATCACTCGCTGTAGGAATGTGGGAATATCTTAGTCGGGGCAGCCAAGCGGTAAGAAGCGCTAGCTTTGTCTGGCCAAAACAATCGTGATGTCGTCGGGCTGTTCTTCGCCGCCGATCCAGTCTTTCAGCGCCTGCATCAGGTGGCCAGTAATGTCCGGCAGCGGAAGATGCCGGTTGCGGTACACCAGCTCCACCATACGCTCCTCGCCAAAGTCGCCAAACTCATTTTCCGGCTCCGTCACTCCGTCGCTGTAGGCAATTAGAATGTCGCCGGACTGCAGCAAGACGGCCCCTTCCTCGTAATGCATGTCGTCGAGCAATCCGACAACCGTTCCTCCGCGATCCAGCCGCAGAACGGAGCCGTCGGGTCGCAACACCAGGGGCGGCAACTGGCCGCCGTTCGAGTAACGAACCGTGCGCGTTTCGACTTCGTAGTTCGCAAGGAAAAGGGTGGCATACTTTTCCGGCTGGGTGCTGCGATAGAGATGCAGATTCAGAAGCCGCATCAAATTTGCCGGGGAGATAAAGAATTCTCCCGATGCGCCGTTCGATCGAGTCGCGTGTGTCAGCTCTGGCTGAGTTCCTGACAGAATCTCATTTCCGCCCAGACTAAATGCGCGCACCGCTGAGTGCAGGCCGGCCATCAGCAGTGCCGCAGAGATTCCCTTCCCGCTGATGTCCCCCATCGCCATGGAGAGCGAGTGCTTGCCTAACACCAGAAAGTCATAATAGTCGCCGCTCACCGTGCGGGCCGGTCGGCATAAACCATGTAACTCCAGTCCATCCAGACGCACGTCACAGGAAGGAAACAAATTGGACTGCACTTCCTGCGCAATCTCCAACTCCCCTTCCATTCGCTCTTTTTCTTTCTGCTCTTCCAGCAATCGCACCAGCGACTCAGACATGGTGTTGAATGATCGGCTAAGCGCCGCCAGCTGATCTTGCCTCTTGACCGGAATGCGATAGTCGAGCCGTCCCTGATCGACCTCCCGCGTGGCGTGGTACAGATCCGCTACCGATCGCGTGATAGTTCGACTTAGCCGGCCGGCCAGGACGATCGCCAGCAACTCCAGAAACGCGAACACAATTGCCGTCAGGATAAGCGCCGTCCGAACGCCTCCCCCAATCAGCAGCGACTGCTGAAACAGTCGCTGATACAGCAGCGATGGTCGCGACGTCACTTGCGCAAACACCGTGGTCGGCTCGCCTGTCGACCATTCTCGCGTTTCCAGCGTGGTCGGAAAGTTGATTTGCAGATCGAAGATGTCATCCCTTTTTGGAAGAACACCCCCGGTAATCTCTCCAGCGTTTCGCCCGCCATTATCGATGATGGGTCCCAGGCCAGCATTGTCTGTTGGCACGAAATGAACGTTGGGCCATAGCGTCATTGTGCCCAATCCGCTGACCAATCGTCCCAGAAACTGGGGATTCAGTCGCAATCCGGTAATCACGAACAAATTATGTGCGCCGACTGGCTCCCTAGTGACTGCGGCGAAATACACCTGGTGCCCGCTCAGAATCAATCCGTTGAAACTACCGTGAACCCATGCCGGCGGCGTCGCCACGGTCGTAATAACATGCGCCAGAGGCAAATTAAGTTTCTGCAATTTTCCGTCCAGGTAGACGCCCACTTGCAATCCAGGAATGTTGATAATGTTCCTGGCTTCCGGAGGTACGGCCTGCGGCAATTGTGGCGCGTCCGCGGCGCGCGTGAGAGCGTTTTGCTGGACAAGCTCCTGCTGAAAATGCAGCGCCAAGGCGTCCGTGTTGGCTGACAATCCAACCAGTTCCGACTGAATTTCAGAAGTGGCCGCGAAGTTCGCGAATTGTCCGAACAACACGTAGGCCGCAAACGCAGATAGCAATCCGAAAAGGATAACCGGAGTGAGGCCGATCAACGCATAGGTGACAAAGAGGCGGTTGCGCAGCTTCCACAGCAGGTGCCAGCGGACCCATCGAAACAATCCGGGCAGCGACGCTACGATTCCCACCAGCAAAGCAACCCATGGCGAAAGTTGAATATGCTTACCGATTCCCGGAACCAGGCGCAGCAGGAACAGAATCAGCGCGGTGACCAGCGACCAGAATGCGAATCCCCTTTTCTTTTTACGAACGAATGGGCGATTTAGCATCGCGCGGATACGGTCGTCGATCGATCTCATCCAACGCATCCCAGCCACCTATCGCACCCGAAGATCCATGATGTTACTTCGAGTGTAACAACCGCGGTGGCTCATGCACGCTATACCCTTTGTAAGGGTTATGCAATTGTCAGGTCCCTGGGAGGGGCGGCGGCTTTTGGCGATCGCGCATTTTGCTTGCGCGCTTCCGTACGAAGGTATCGATTCGCGGAAAAATGTGCACCCGCGAGCAGAATCAATCCGGAGAGAAAAGCCCAGAGCATCAGCCCAACCGAAATCGAGAACGGTCCATATACGGACTTAAGGTCGAGCCATGGAAGAACGGTGACGTAGAGCTGTTTGGCTGCCTCCCACAAAACGCCGGTAATGATCGCGCACGGCAATACCGCCATGACACGAACGCGGCGATTGGGCAGTATCCAATAGATCAGGAAGAAGAGCGCGATGCTGGCGACAATGCCCAGAGCTCGCAGCATCGTTCGTTCCATGAAGTGAAAGAAGGGGCTACCGGTATGCCCAAAGAAGATCAACTTGAGCAGCATTTCATGAGACGCCGAGACGGCGATGGAAAGTAACGCCAGCACACCGACCATGAATGCGAGGCCGAGGGAGATTAGTTGATTTCGCCAGTACGAGCGGTTTTCCTTGACGCCCCAGACCTGGTTTAGAGCGACCTCCAACGGCAGAAAAACGCCAGTGGACGAGATCAAAAGCATCACCACCGACACCGCCGCTACCTGCTTTTGCGAATAGACCAGATAGACCATATTGCGGGTGACAAATTCCTGGCCGGTGGGAAGAAGTACCTGCAGCATTCCGCGAATCACGTTCACCATTTGGGCTGAGTGCAGCAGGCGCGCGATCGTCAGCATCAGCACGATGAATGGAAACAGAGAGAGAATCGCGTTCGCAGCGACGCTAAACGCGTAGGTGTGAACCGCAGTCCGCGACAAATAGCGCAACAGCGCCGTCGCCTGAGACTCCTGCGGCTCATGCCACTCGGAGTCCAGTGCAATCGAGTCTGGCGGGATTTGGTGTGACAGTAGTGTCAGCATGGGGATGAAGACATTCCAAATTGGGTGAAATAGCTCTGAAAACGGGCTGGCTACTTTGACTATAGCGTGTCGAATCCCCGGAAATTCGGTGTTTCACGCAGGGGGAACTTCAATCGCAACTAGCGAATGCTTTGGGAGTGGAGAAGATGGCCGCAATAGAATCAATCGATTGCGAAAAAGATTTTTCTTGCGTTTCTTTGAAATTCCTGCCATAACAATCCCAGATTCTTCCCAGCCCAAATTCTTCACCATCTGGGTGCGGGAAAGTGTCTGCAACGTCTCGGGAAGGCCTTTTGTACCACTTGGTTATACCGCTACATCAGGTTGAACTACGTGCATTTTTGGATCAAGAGCAGGCTCTGTTGTACGTCTCACAGTTTCCGCTGCGATCGCTCCAACCCTCCCATAGGCGCATGCGAATGTTGATCCATGAAGGGGAAGATTTGTGACTGAACGTGGTGTAGTGAAATGGTTTAATGGTGCCAAGGGCTACGGTTTCATTCAGCGCTCCACTGGCGAAGACGTATTTGTGCATTTCTCTGCCATTCAGCAGAGTGGTTTCAAGACCCTGAACGAGGGAGATGCGGTCGATTTTGAGTGCCAGCAGGGTCCGAAGGGCTTGAACGCGCTTAACGTTGTTCGCAATCAGGAACAGAGCGCATAGAGCGATCAGTATCGGCCATTGTCGGTTTCGGTGGATTGCCGGCTGAGGACTGGGGTTTGCCTTGGCGTTCAACAGAGGCGGCAGTGTTCCGCGGTGGCCTGTCGAGTGCAGCTGCAGCTGAAACGTTGCTCGTTGGGTGTGCCGCATTTTCCTGCACCATGGCCACGTTGCGCTGAAAATCCTTGTACTTTGCTCGTTCTATCGGCGAGCCGCGAAACATGCGGCGGTAGTCTGCATCGCCCAGATTCGCCAGCCAATCCAGCGGGGGATTTACCAGTTCCGGCCGAGGCTGCAGCTCCGGCCAATCAGTGATGGGCGCGCGTCGGTTCCACGGACAAACCTCCTGGCAAATGTCGCAGCCGAAGATATTCCTCCCAGTTTTTGCCGCCAATTCGTCAGCGACCAGGCCGCGTTTTTCGATTGTCACATAGGCGATGCAGCGAGAGGCATCCATTCGATACGGCTCCAACGCCGCCGTCGGGCACGCGTCGATGCAGCGGGTACAATTGCCGCATCGGTCCGGCATCGGCTGCACTCGGTCCTCTCGTCGAAGTTCAAGCGAAGTCAGAATCACTCCAAGAAAGAACCACGAACCCAGCGACTCGTTGATCAGGCAAGTGTTCTTGCCCTGCCATCCCAACCCAGCGTACCTTGCATACACACGCTCCACCAGGGGCCCAGTATCGACAAAGCATCGTGATTCAAATTCGCCTAGGCGCTGCTTCAGCTCCGCGCTCAGATGTTCCAGACGCTCGCGGATCACCGAGTGATAATCGGTGGGCGACAGCTCCCCGGTCGCAGCATCGCCAGTTCCCTGCTCCCCACCGGCGGATCGTTGGCCCGACCAAGCGTATCGCGCGATCCAACCGCGATTCTCCTTCGGGCTGGCAGGTTCCACATCGATGGAGTATGGTTGATCGCTGTTGTAATTGACCGCGCAGACAATGACCGACCGCACCCATGGAAATGGAACCTGCACTGAAGATCGCAGCAGCCGTCCGTCCGGACCGCGGCGTTTCAAATATTCCATTTCGCCGGCGCGACCTTCCGCAATCCACGTGTCCAGATACGACAACTCTGAGCCACCTTCGTTGATCTGCGCATCTGCTGCCGTCTCTCCATCGCTTGCGGCCGCATCGCGCAGTTCAGCCGGAGCCACCCCGGCCAAATGAAATCCTGCGCCTCGTGCGCATTCCTGAACGATTTGCTGCAGCGATGGGATAGGCATGGGGTAGTCAAATTCGGCCATGAACGCGCCGATCATTTGAGTGTATCGAAGCTAGACCGACGGCTGACACTCTCCCTTCAATCTGCAAAATTCGGCGAGAAATGATGACAAAGGAAAGTTACGAATCAGATCTATTTCTTGGATATACTGGGTTGCAAGTCTAAGTTCGATCTTGCCCGCATATCCGCCGGTCGAGTTGCGCAAGGTGCGAGTTGGCCGCCCCAGGGCTCGCCTGTGAGCTGGCCGCAGAGAATCCATTCGCTGGCTGAAAGTGTGACTGAATGAAATCGACGCTGTCATTTTTTGCCTTGGCCCTACTTCTGGGAACCGCCGCGGCGTCCACCTCTTCCTACGCTGCGAACCCCACAAAGCAAGATGCCGTCACGGTGTCGGAAAGCGTCCTTACGATTCCGACCTATCAAAGTCCGGGCCGATACATGCAGCCGCCGCTGTTTCCGCATTCCAATTTGTCTGGAATCTATCCATTCACTACGTATCGAATGCCATTCAAAGAAGGTGGGCCGGAACCGGAGAAGTATCCCGCTGTTTTCGTCGAAAACGAATATCTCAAGCTCACGTACATTCCAGAATTAGGCGGCCGGTTTTTCTCGTTATATGACAAGCTGCATCACCGCCAGGTTTTCTATCGCAATGACGTCATCAAACCGGCGCACTACAACGATCGCGTAAATTTTCCGTTGTCTGGAATTGAGTTGACGGGCCCTTACGACTCGCATTCGCTGACCACTCACAGTGAACCTTATTGGTCCCACACTATTCTGAAGCACAAGGATGGCAGCGTCACTATCATGCTGGGCGAACTCGATCCCTTCTATCACATGAACGTGACATTTTCGGCGACGCTTTACCCCGGCGTGGCGGCAATGCGGACGGATGTCTTTTGCTACAACGGAACCGACGGCCAAAAGCCGCAGATGTTCTGGACAAGTGCCTCGCTGCAATCGACTCCTAAAACGCGCTTCTTATATCCCATGACAGAAACTGTCGGCCATACTACCGGTGTCGTATCGCCGTGGCCGGTTTATAACGGCGAAGACCTGAGCTGGGACCGCAACAACAAAAACATGCTGGGTGTATTCGGGATCGACACCTACGACAACTACGGCGGAGTGTACAAGTTCGATGAAGACTATGGGATGTTCCGCTATGCGGATCGCCGTGTCGTCCAGGGCATGAAGCTGTGGACATTCGGCTATGGAAAAACCGCCACTGCGCTGGAGCACGCATATACCGATAACGCTGGCCCGTACATTGAAGCGCAAAGCGGTCGCTATGTGTGGGACGGTCACTATGAATGGGTCTATCCGCATACCGTGGAGCGCTGGCATGAGTGGTGGATTCCGGTGGCCGGCATCAACGGGCTGACGACATTAACACAGAATGTCGCGCTCAACCTTAACGTGCATCCCGATCCAGCCGGAACAAATTCCTCCGTGGAGATCGCTCTGTCGCCGGTGCGCCCCATCCACAATGCAAAACTCACGGTGACCGCAAGAACCGGCAAGCTGCTGGACACTTCAATCGACTTGATCCCGGGAACACCAGTGAAGAAGTCCATCTCTGGCATTCACGCCGGTGCCAGCGGCCTTGAAGACATGGAGGTTTCGATCACCGGGCCGGATGGCGACGTGCTGTTGAACTATCACCGTCCGGACAGCAATCCGGGCGGCAACGTGACTCCGTTCGCGAAGGACCTGCGGAATCCTCCCATTCCACCGGAAAAAATGACGGCAGAACAACTTGTACTGGCGGCCATCTTCAAGCAGAAGGAAATGAACGTTGCTGGCGCGACAAGCCTGGCAATGCAGGCGCTCAAACTCGACCCGGGATACTCCGACGCACATCAGCTGTTGGGGATTCTCGAATTCAACCAGGGCCATTTCAAACAGGCCGCAACGGAATTCCAGAAGGCCGTGGACCGCAACCCCTACGCCGACGAAAGCTGGTACTACCTGGCCATTTGCGAACTGAATCTGGGGCAGCAGAAGCAGGCGGAACGCAATTTCTATTTCATCTGGCCAAACAGCAGCTATTACGGCGCGCGTGAATATCAGCTGGGACGAATGTATTTTCTGCGCCACGAAGATGCCGCTGCGGCGCAGCATCTTGCCGGAGCGATCAACTCCAATGGTCAGGACATCCGTGCCCATCTGCTGCTGGCGATGGCGGACCGGGATCTCGGCAATCAAGACGCGGCTCTTGTAGAGCTGACCACCGTTGAGAAGATCGACCCGGCGGATCGCGTTGCGCAAGCCGAAAAATACTTCCTTACGGGTAACGCCACAACCAGAAAAACATTGGTTGACCTGATGGACGCTCAAAGCGAGAGTGCGATCGAGGTTTCCATCTTCTACAGCTCTCTCGCGCGTTGGAAGGAAGCCGCTGCGATCCTCAAGATGGTTGAGCCCCCGAACAGCAAAGATCCGTGGGGCACGCCGCCCGTCTATTACTACATGCTCGCGTATGACTTGGAGCAGGCTGGCGATTCCCAGAGCGCCGCAGAATACCGCAAGAAAGCACAAGCTGCCGCGGGAATCGTCGAACGCTTTCCCTATCGCGCTGAGATGGAAGCGTCGCTCGCCGACGCCGTGAAACAGGAGCCCAACGATACTGTCGCGCGATTCAACCTTGCCTGCCTGCTCTACTACCGCGGACATCACGCCGAAGCAATCGAGCAATGGCAAGCGATCAACCATGTTAATCCCTCCGACTTCTCGACCCGTCGTGCGCTGGGCCTGGCATATCAAGAAGAAGGCGAGTTGGATAAGGCCATCCCACAATTGCAAAAAGCGGCTGAAATCAGCCCCACTGACACGATGGCTATGAATGATCTTTCCAGCCTGTATGCGCGCAGTGGCAAATTCGACCAGCAAGTCGCGTTGCTGGAAAAAGCAATCAAGAAATCTCCGAACGACGACGATCTGTATGAGGGCTTGCTGGATGCGTACCTCCTCGAAGGAAAATTTCAGGCAGCGCAGGACATCATCGATCACCACACATTCGGGCCGCGCCATCGCACCTATCGACTTCGCGATGAGTATCGTCAACTGCAATATGCCAAGGGATCGCAGGCATTTAACAAGGGCGACTATGCGCAGGCGCTGACGCTATTTCAGGCTGCGCTCAATCCCCCGGCGAACCTCGGTATGGACACATTCGAGCTGCAGTCGACTCCACGTATCCATTACTACATCGGGCGCACGCTGGACGCGATGGGACGAAAGCAGGAAGCGAAGCAGGCCTATCAGCAAAGCATTCGCGGCTTGGACCAGTTGGCCGGCGGCGGCAGCGAGAGTTGGAATCCGGAGAACTTCTTTATGGTGCTTTCACTCGCGCAACTCGGTCAGCAGCAGCAAGCTGCCGAACTCTTAAAGCAGTTTCAGGTGTTCGCACAATTCCGGCTCGACTCTCCATATCGCAACCGCGTAGCCAGCGCCCGCTACCTGATGGGACTGATCGCTCAGTACCAGGGAAATGCCGTAGAGGGGCGCAAACAAATCGAGCAGTCGGCTCAACTGGAACCTGACTACATTGCGCCCACGTTTGAGCTGCGCGGAGATTCCATCCATCCGGTGGTGAGAAATTAAAGCGGTTCTCCTATTGGTGTAGAAGGATGAAAAAGGATTAGTCATTCTGAGCGAAGCGAAGGATCTCTTTATTTCCGAGGAAAGCCAATGCCAGATTCTTCCCTCTAAAGCAACTGTAGAACTGCTATAGAAAAGAAATGTTGCGGCGCGTTTTCGCCCTGACTATCGGCAGCGCAGCGGTTTTCCAGCAGCATTGAACGCCAGCCCGCCAAGATCTTTCGCGTTCATGCGCTTCTCGCCACATGCAGCGGGCAGGTATTGAAAGACAGGCTGCAGAGAATATTCCTCCAATGAATTTCCAGGATCGGTGGCGGCGTGGATGGCCGGCGAGGCAGGCGTAAGGTGATAGTTGCCGCCAGCCACATTGATGAACAGGGGATCGCCAGTGAAGTTGCTTTTCAAGATCGCGTTGTCCTGGTTGATCAACTCCCCTCCCCCATAAAAAATGTTGTTCTGTACCATCGCTGGAACTTTGTCTTGCGGGCCGAGGTGTATGAACGGGCCGTCGCCCGGCAAATCGTTCACAAACGTATTGTTCACCACGTAGAGATCGTTTCCCGCATTCCCCGGTTCGATGCCTTCTGACATATAATCCAGCATCGCGGGATTCTGGCTCTTCGGACCCTGCTCGATCAGGTTCCCTATAAAATACGTTGTCCCGCCATTCGGCACATTGGTTTCATAGCTGTCTGTCCCGTTCAGCCCCGCAAATCGGTTGTACAAAATGTAATTCACCGCCGCGCGAGTTTTCAGCAGGTGTCCAACCACGGCGTCATGCGAGTAGTTGAATCGGAAAACAAGCGACGCCGAATGACCAATGTATAGGTTGTGAGAGTACCCGTCGCCGGCTCCATTGTGTGCGAATTCACTGTACTCGATCAGGATGTGGCTGTTGCGAACATTGCCTTCCAATATGCCGTCCTGGTTGTCGTGGAAGTAGCAGTTTCGCACAATCCAATCGCGTCCGGCTTCGCGAATCCCGGCAGCATTGTTTCCTCTGTCCTTAGGAATATGCGCATTTGAGAACTCAATATTCTCCACGGTGAAGTTATTCCCGTGGACCACCCAAATAGCTTTATTGTCGGCAATTTTTCCGTCGGCATCCAGGTGAGGGCGCCGGCTCCCGACGCCACGCACGGTCAGGTTGTTCTGCGAGAACACGCAGACGTCGCCCTTGTACAGTCCGCGGTCGACCAGAATTGTGTCGCCATCTTTTGCAACTTTCAGCGCCGCGCATGGTGTGGCGTAAGGCCTGCCATGGCCTACGCGAAGTGTGGCGGCTTGCGACCCAGCAGAGAGGAGTCCGCCCAAAAAGACGCAGAGGTACAAAGATTTGTTCATGATGGCCTCGATGGGAAATTGCCGATTCCTTTGCTTCACGCAACCGGCAACTCACATGGCTTCGGGGAAGTGACCGCTTCGCAGCTACTTCGGCCCATCCTCCTGCGGGACTTCTTTGCCCTCGCCAGGGAACGGCCATTTCTGGTTCAGCAACAGTTCCTTTTCACGTTCGGCTTTCGGCACGTTGTTCACCTTCAGGTTTTCATAGAAGTGAACGCCCGTCTTGCCGGCAGTGGCGATATCCAGGTCGCCATCCTTATCGAAGTCCGCGGTCACGAACTGCGTTCCAGCCGCCGCCGTCCCGTTCACGGAAATGGCATAGCGGGTGAATTTGGCCGTTTTGCGATCGATCTTGTAGTAGTAGACAACCAGCGGATCGTACGAGCCCGGGTCATTTCCGGAGTGACCGCGATAGCGTTTTCCGGTCAGCAATTCCGGTTGGCCATCGCCATCCAGGTCCACCAGTTTCACGGCGTGAATCTGCGAATAGGATTCGTCAATCGTATGGCGAATCCAATGCCGACTCGCGCCACTTCCCTGCTGCTCCAGCCAGAACACGCCATAGCTGTGACCCTGGCCGTAAATAATATCCATCTTGCCGTCATTGTTTACGTCATAACCCAGGATGGGAAATCCCGCGTCACCCAGGTTCCAATCAGCATGCCATTTCCATTTGTCGTGGTTGGCATCGATATTTTCAAACCAGCCGTAGGGCGTCAAAACGTCGTTCTTGCCGTCGCCATTCACATCGGCAATGCCAGTGCCGTGGCCATCCTCCGCCTTGCTGTTCGCCGACACGCGATGGACGATTCCGTCCGGATTGCCGACGTCTTTGTCGCGACTGTGATCTTCGCCCAGGTGATGCACGATCGGCTTTCGCCCGGAGAAGTCGACCCACAACACGCCGGAGTGGTTGTAGTGGGCCAACACCAGGTCCGGTTTGCCGTCCCCGTTTATGTCACCCATCCATCCGCCCTCCGTATCGTAGCTATTGCAGATGAAATGCCGCTTCCACATCACGCCCTGCTTCTTCGGGTTCTCCCACCAGAAGAGTCCGTTCTCAATCCACCCATACGTCACCACATCGGGCGCGCCATCGTGGTTCACATCAACGGTCCACTCGCCGGCATCGGATACAAATTCATCGTGAATGCCGACAGTTCGATACTGGTGCTGCTTCCAGACCCCACCTTGTGGGCCAGGATTTTGGTACCAGTACGCACCGCTCAAGATGTCCAGATATCCGTCGCTGTTCATGTCGAGCGTTGTAATTCCCTCCGCATGATCGGTGCCAAGTTGGTGGACAAAAAATGTTGCTTGCGGAACACCGTACGGCCCGTTTCCGGGCTTGGTCAGCCGCGGAGTTTCAACTTTCTGCGCCAACATCGGCACGGCGAAGGCAAGCGCCACCGCGACGGTGCCCAACCGAGGCCAGCAACCAAAACGATTCATTCGATTTCTCATCACAAACCTTTCTCGATTTCTGTGGCTAGCCCTTCGAGACCAGTTCCATTGTCTCTGGATTCCAGTGCTCAATTTTGCCGCTAAAGTAGCTGCGATTACTCAACAGAGCAGCTCCAGCTGCGCGATATCCGAACACAGCATCTTCAACGACAGGCTTGCGGCTCCGAACCGCATTGAAGAAGGTAACGAAATGGCTATAGACATCATCGTAGCCGGATGCGGCCTGATACTTTTCAAGATCCAATGCAGGCGGTCCATTCGGATGCGTGATCGGATACTTCTCGCGGTATTTTTCGACAATTTGCTTTTGCATCGCATTCGTAAACGTCTCAATGTCGTATCCAGGCTCGGTCTCTCGCGGCGTGCGACTGACGCTGACACTATCACCAAAGATTTGCATTGTCCCTTCGGAGCCGGTGAAGATGAGACCTTCGCTTTCCGCGCCGCCGTTGACGAAATTTACCCGAAGACTCAGGTTGAACGCTTCCGGATAATCGAACAGCGCCACCATTACATCGGGCACATTCCGTCCATCTTTCCAGTACCGCAGACCGCCGGTCGCCATGCCGCGCGTTGGTCCGTGTGCGCCGGTCACAAAATGGGTTCCGCTGAACAAGTGAACAAACAGATCGCCAGCCACACCGGAGCCATACGCTTTCCACTTGCGCCATTGGAAAAACTGCTCCGCGTTGAATGGAATCTTTGGCGCCGTCCCTAGAAATTGTGGCCAGTCGCACGTCTCGGTCGAGGCGTCCAAAGGCACGGTATAGTCCCAGGCGCCAAGCGCAGAATTGCGATCCCACCATGCGGTCACCATATTCAACTTTCCAATCGAACCCGCGGCCAGCAATTCCTTCGCCTTTATGTATGCCACGTTGCTGACGCGCTGACTGCCAATTTGAATCACACGATTTGTAGTGCGCGCCGCTTCGATCATCTCCGGCCCATCGGAGTACTTGTGGATCATCGGCTTTTCGCAATACACATCCTTGCCGGCATGCATTGCATCCACGGCAATCTGCTTGTGCCAGTGGTCCGGCGTGGCGACGACCACGGCGTCGATGTCTTTGCGAGCCAGAACCTCCTTGTAATCCACGGTAGTAAAGATACTGGGTCCCCACAACTCCTTGCTGTGATCGCGCCGGCCCTGATACGTGTCGCAGACCGCGACTAGCTTCACTCCGGGAACCTGGACGGCAGTCTGAGTAATCCCCTGTCCGCGAATCCCTGCGCCGATCAGGGCAAATTGAATGGTGTCGTTCGGCGACACAGTCTTGGCGGCTTCGGCCTGCTCTGCCGCCAGCAAATGCACGTTTGACCCGACCAGGGTTTCGGCGGTCGCCAAGCCCACAGTTTTCAGAAAGGTTCTTCGATTCAGATTGTTCACGATTGATTCCTCACAGTTCAAGAAAGGGCTGATCTAAATCCACACAGGGAGACCAACAACCGTGGCATTGCTCGCGTAGCCATTTCGGTTGCAGCGCAGGAGGCGACAGATTGTATGTTATCCGGAACGTATTAACGATAACTCGAAAGCATGGACCCCGCAATGCGGCCTTGTTTTTGCGGTTCCGTATTGCCCTTGAAGCGGAAGTTTTGAGCGTGAGTTTGTACACAACGGTCCGCAGTTTCGCAGTGCATTGCGAAGAATCCGGTTACCCTGAATCTTTCAAGATCTTGAAAACGGAACATAAATCGCGGAGATTCCAGGGTTTTATGGCGGGGGGACAGGCCTCGAACTCGCGACCTCTGTCGCGGCAGAGTGATCGGGTTAAGTGATTCAGAGAGTTTACAGGGCGACAAGTGGGAAAAGGAACGTTTGGGAGTGGTGGAACACTCGAATGTTCTCTAATTGTTCTTTCGTCCGCTCCATCGTGACCTTTGCCCATCAGCAGCAAGAATCACCCTCCGAGGAACAGTAAAGACGTCCACGCTGACCCAACTGCACTCGATGGACTGCCACCCTACGGTGCACCAGTGGCATCCACCACAGATTCGTCAGGCATTGGTTCAGAGTTCTGCTTCTTTTATGAAGCCAGCCCGCAAAGCGAAGGCGTTTTCGGGCTGAACGCGCCCGGGAGTGTCTAGATTGAGCACTACCTAGAAGGCGGAGCAACTATGCGCCTGCTCTCTTGAATCGAGCAATGCGGTAGAAATCGATGGCAACAACGATCACACCGAGGATGATGATAATGGGTAGGCTTCTTCTCGTCCACAGATTGATCGCGGCAGTAAGTTGTGTCGCCGTGTTGCAAGTAAAATTTGGGAGACGGAACTCCTCTAGGATGTTCGCTTCGCCTAACCAGGCGACTCACCCCCCTCCAAGGGCGCCACTCGCCAACCGTACTCTGGCGCGCAATCTGGCCCAGTATGGACAAAGCAGATGGATGGCAGAAAAAGCTAAGCTATAAGTGAGCAACAGAAGATACACCTCCAAAAAATATCGCCACTTCGGTGCGAACGTGATATGTGCCCCAGCGTTGTTCACGATCACCGGTGACGACATGACTGCTATCCACCAAAGACTAACTGCGAGTAAGACCACAATCTCAGCGATTGAAGATGAACGCTTGATCCGGTTGAAATCATAGATCGGAGGCGGTTGAACCTTCATCCGCGCGCAGCAAATCGTCCGAAGCACGATGGATATGAAGTAGTATCCCGTGTCCATGCATGGACCGAGCTGCGACAGCACCTTCAGGACCAGCAGATCGAGCTGTCCTTGAAGATCGTTTCTTGCCAAACTCTTCCTCCCTAGACTTCCAGCGGAAAAGGAGTATTATCTTCTCCCCTAGTAGTCAGAGGAAGTCGCTGATCACTTACAATAAGGATTGAATGAAGCAACAGTCTCGGGTGCCGGAGCATCGGCTGTCCGGCGCTGATACGATTTGCCTGCTTTTCGATTCAATCAAATGCCAGTTGAGGTAAAAGCAAAAGAGGGTTTGCTGCGCTCGAAATAAAAGCAGGAAAAGTGAAGCAATACTTAGAACTGATGCGGCGGCTTCA
Organism: uncultured Acidobacteriota bacterium; assembly: GCA_963817855.1. GTDB lineage: Bacteria > Acidobacteriota > Terriglobia > Terriglobales > Acidobacteriaceae > JAKAAZ01. The sequence goes on from CAWFQA010000001.1 coordinate 2,456,439, forward strand.
ATCTTTGCGGAGGATCTCGCCATTCTTCATTACGAAGACTGGGTGGGTGAGGACGTTGATGTCGGTGAGTGGGTTGCCATGGACGGCGATGATGTCGGCGTAGAAGCCGGGCTTGAGCTGGCCGATGGAGTCGGACCAGCGTAGTAGCTTCGCCCCGTTGATGAGGCCGGAGCGCAGGGTTTCTTTCGGGGTCATGCCATATTTCACCATCAGCACGTACTCGCGGGCCTGGGTGCCATGGGGGAATGGACCGACGTCGCTTCCGACCGCGAAGGGAACGCCGGCGGCCATCTGCTGCTTGAACTGTTCGGCGTGGAAGGCCAGCTCGCGCTGGTACTTCTCGCCTTCGCCGGGATGGGACGCGTGCTGGGCGAAGTATTCCATAATGACAAACGTGGGCACGGCGTAAATATGCTTCTCGTGCATCAGCTTCATGGTTGAGGGCAGTAGAAAGTCGGCGTGGTCGATGCTGGCTACGCCAGCCTCAGCCGCGTAGGTTGCGCCGGGCTCGCCGGTGCAGTGGACGCCGACAAAGGAGCCGGTGCGGTTGGCTTCCGTGACGGCGGCGGCGAGTTGTGCTTCGTTGTATTGATATGGCGTCGTGAAGACGTCATCTACAAGATGGTCGGGGCCGGTCTCGTAGATTTTAGTGAAGTCCGCGCCTTCCTTGCGTTGTTCGCGCATGGTGGCGACGATTTCATCGGCGGTGTTGGCGATGTCGGCGTTGGAGAGGACATGCTGGGCCGGGTTGTAACCGATGGCGTCTTCGTGACCGCCGAGGATGTCGATGGCGTTGCAGGAGACTCTCATGCGCGGGCCGGGGATGAGGCCGTCGTTGATCGCGTTGCGCACGGCGACATCGGCGCACTTGGCGCCTTCGGTGCCCATGTCGCGCTCGGCAGTAAAACCGGCCATGACGTCGGCTTTGGCTGCCGCCGCAGCTTCAATTGTGCGTTGCGGTACGGACTCCTCGATGGTTTGGAGATCTTCGGCGCCGGGGTGCAGGAAGAGATGTACGTGAGCGTCGATGAGCCCGGGCATCAGAGTGACGTCGCCGAGATCGATGACCACTGCGCCGTCGGGGTGGGCGACGTGCTCGCCGACTTCGCGGATGCGATTGCCGACGACGAGAATCTCGCCTGGGGAGTCGACTTTACCGGCAGCGACATCGAGGATGCGAGCCGCCTGCAGAACGGTTGCCGTCAGCGCGGGCTGCTGTACCGGCCGTTGTGCAGTGACAAGCAAGGGAAAGAGCATGGGCGCGATGGCAAGAATAAGAAATCTCATCTTGATTGCGAGGATAAAGCACTAGAACCAATTCAAGGTCAAGATTTACATTTTGTGAGCCGAGGCAGCCTGAGAGAAACACTTCTATCTTCTCCCCGACGGCATTCTCTACTCACCTGGATGATAGGTCCCTGCACGTATTGGGCTCCCGCAATACGATCATGAAACTGATCGCTGCGTCTCTTCCCTTTGTTTCCGCGACTCGGCTTGCCATTACCAAAATGTCGCAGGGATTCTTGGGTGGCGTATCAGGCCAAAGCATTCACTCAGACCCAGAATTGATCGGGCTGGGAGCGCGGTGACGTACTCGCTGACTCTCGACGACAGCGATCATTTGTGTAACCCCCACGGATATATTCTGCACGTCGTGCATTCCGGAATTTCCGAGATTCTTCGACGTTTCTCACCGGCCTTAAACGCTCTACCCTTCTCAGCAGTAGTATGTCTACATCCTGTGACCGCGCCGCCCAGCCCGAACAAAAATCGCGCTGAACTGCTCCAGGGCACACTCGATATGCTCATCCTCCAGACTTTGCAATGTGGCGCTCAGCACGGATACGGGATTGTTCAGGCTCTGCGTACCCAGTCCGGAGAGGTGCTGCAAGTCGAGACCGGCTCGCTCTACCCGGCGCTGCATCGGCTGGAGCGCCAGGGGTGGGTACGCTCCGAGTGGAAGCGAACGGAGAGCAGGCAGCGTGCTCGCTACTATCGCATTACTGCCAGCGGCAAGAAGCAGTTGGCTTCCGATCTCACTCGATGGGAGCGGATGGTAGCTGCGATTAGCTCCATCATGCACGCTCGGCCGGGAGAAGGAGAAGCATGAAGCGGCTCTTGCCATTCGCGTTCGGACGACGCAAAGATGAGCTACAGGAAGAAATCGACAATCATCTGCGTATGGCAATCGCCGATCGCGTTGCCATGGGCGAATCGGAAACGGTGGCCCGCCAGGAAGCGCTGCGCGAATTCGGAAATGTACCACTCATCCAGAACGTAACGCGCCGGATGTGGGGCTTCGAGTGGCTGGAGCATCTGGCGCAGGATCTCGGCTACGTATGGCGCCAGATGCATAGCGCCCCGATGTTTGCCTTTACGGTGATCGGCACGCTCGCACTGGGAATTGCTGCCAGTGCTGCGAAGTTCCCGGTGGTCGATCATATTCTGCTACAGCCAGTTCCCTACCGGCATCCCGATCGCATCGTCGCAATCCTCGAAGGAGCGGAGAAGGAAGGAAGCGGTTCATCCCTTGCACCTTGGCTCGACATCCAGGAGTGGAGAAATCGCAGCCACTCGTTTCAGCAGATTGCTTTCTGCGGACACCTGGACGGCCGCAATTATCTTGAGGAGAAAACATCGGCGTTGCCGATCGACGCGCTTCAGGTTTCGCCGAACCTGTTTCCGACGCTTGGCGTTAATCCCATGCTCGGACAGAGATTTCTGCCTGTATCTGCCAACATCGGTTCCGGCGCGAATTCCCGAACAATCATCCTGAGCTATCCTCTGTGGCGAAGAGTCTACGGTAGCGACCTTGGTATTTCCGGGCGGGTGGTGGCCATCAACAACACGACGTACACAGTGATCGGGGTGATGCCACGCGGATTCTCTTTTCCGCGGTCGATGGCAACGCCGCGCAGGTGTGGATACCTGCAGAACTGGGGAAACCCGATCAGACACGTTCGCTTGACGCATGGAGTTCGAAGCCATTGGACGACTGCGCAAAGGATAGACGCTCAAATCTGCGCAATCGGAGATGAACGCAATCCAGGCGTCGATTGCGCCTCAATATACCAATCCGCAGAGCCGGGCGGAACACAGCACGGTGACGTTGCAGCGCTATGAGTCGACCGAGGGAGTCGCGATGAATCTGGCCGTGCGTACTGCTCGGCCGAGGGCAGTGGCGATTCCGGAATTGCGAGCAATCCTAAAGCAGGCAAGTCCGGAGTTGGCGACCGCTACCATTACGACAATGGACCAGATCGTGGCGGATTCGTTTGGCGATCAGCGGTTCGCCGCTCACCTGCTGAAAATCTTTGGCGGATCGGCGCTGCTGCTTTGCATTGCGGGTCTATATGGGCTGCTGAGTTACATCGTGGCCCAGCGTACGCACGAGATTGGCCTGCGCATCGCACTGGATGCCGCACGAGGAAATCTGCTGTGGCTGGTATTGCGCGGGGCAAGCGTCATGCTCACCGTAGGAGTAGTGGTCGGCAGCACTCTGGCTCTTGCTGTCTCACGGCTGATGCGCGGCTACCTATACGGAGTGAGTTCGCACGACGCACTCACACTAGCCGGCTCTGCAACGCTTTTATTTCTTGCAGGCATGCTCGCAGCGTTTCTGCCCGCGCTACGCGCCGCCAGGGTCGATCCGATAGAAGCGCTGCGGACGGAATAGATTCGAATGCCATCGAGAGCGTTTCAAATCCGCGAACTCTCGCCTGGGTCGGGGTGCAGTTGGATCACCGCTGCGCGCGGATCTAGAGGAGGTCCTTCTCGCGAAGTGTTTGGGTTCAGTGAGTCACTCGTACGGGATCGCGTGGCGATGTTGCGACCCAAGACTTGATATGGGAGCGAAACGAGAGCGGGACTCTATCGCAGATGACTAAGTATTGATGCGATCAGACCGATGGCACGGTGCGGTCAGGAGCTGATGGGTCAACAGCGATGGCCGCGCTAAGGTCCACATCTAATGTTTGGAGATTCGCCGGGGGAACATTTATCAGGCAGTTCTGGCCTAATTGCCAAACATAGGCACCAATGTATCCGCATCCGGATGGATTCGGATCGGGAAACGGAACAGGAATCGGATGAGATTGAGGGGTTGCCACATTGAATGCCCAGACCCTACACGTGGATCGAAGCGTATGGACGCTCAGCGCGAGAAGGTGGCTGCAATACACACCAGCCCCAAAGCCATTGGCATTTATGGTGTCGCACCAGTTTGCCACATAACCTGTTGTGGCGCTGTTAAAGGCGGCCTGTTCTCTATATCGAGGTAGACAACCGGTCCCGCCGCAAAGCCTTCCGCACTGATGAGTGAAACTGCGGAGTTGCCGTCGGCCGCTCCGCTCGCGGCTGACGGGTTCAAAGCGCCGGGTCCGGTTACTTGTTGCCCAACAAATATCGGGGCAAGCCCCCAACCGTTGGCTGCAAGCTTAGCGCGATTCGTCATCCATGACGTGCTTGGATGGCTCGGAGCGGGAGCAAGATAGTACCCGCACCACATAAGATTGGTGTTGCGCTTCAACCATGTCATTATGGCATCCCCGGGGTAGTCAGAGCGATCAAAGCCAGCAAATCCGGGCATAACGAAACCTCCTTGAGATGACCAGCGTGCGGTCGTTAAAATCGCCTGGGTGCATCACATTTACACCCGTCCGAAGCGAGAGGCTGGTGCCGAACAAAAACTACCAACGCTCTATCGCCCACTTCGCGTGCGTGCCGATCCGGATAGCCAGCATCACCGGCGAGGAAAATCTGCTCGGGAACAAGACCTAGTAATGTCGGTGATCTCAAAACTGCATTTGCCGGTTCTTTCCATATGCTTGATCAAGTTGCTATGGACTTAGCCGAGGTAAGCTCGTCGCCCGATCCGCTCTCTATTTCACCACTTGAGACGCAGGCTGAAGATATTTCAAGATGGTGCCGCCCACTGCAGGAAACTGGTACGCCAGCCATGTTATGACTGGCAAAGCTCCGAAGGTTACGATGCGCATGTAGAAGTCAAAACCAAGCTCATTTGCATTCGTCCTGGTGAGGCGGCTTAGAATTGGGTCCCGATGGATTTGCGCCAGCACCCACACCATTCCCGTACCCATACATAGCAGCAACACGGTAAACGCCGCGTCGATCCACACTCGTGGCTGGAATGGATAGGAATACCATGCGACCATCGAGAGAACGAACGCACACGTGACGAATGTCATTAAATGGCGGACGTTCACAAGCACAGCACGGATCATCGAGACGTAGCGGATGGCCACAAACTCTTCGGCCATACGGATGTAAGCCGGTTCCTCGTCCGCAGGTCCCGCCTGCAGCGTCAGCTCATGTGCTTGCCCAATCTTCGGGTGAGCACCCGGCGCATGCACCGGCACTTCCTGGGGTTCTTCCCCTTCGACCAGGCCGGAACTCTCGTTCTCCCAATACGGAATCAGAACAGTCTCGAGCAGGCGCTTCGAGAACTCCGCATAATCGTTCTCGACCAAGTAGGTGCGCAGAAGCCCGTTGCGGGGGTCTGAATCCGGAATATCTTCGTGAGCTAAAAACCTTTGCTCCGCCGTCAACTTTGCATCCGACGGTACAACGCGTCCCTGTCCCGCCTCGATCAATTGTTCAATGTCAGAAGTGAGGACTTGATAGGGTCCCGCGAGTTTCTCTTCCTCCTTTGGCACGGAATTCAAAGCTTCCACCAAGCAGGGATTGTGCAGCATCTGCCGCATGGATTCTGTAGAACGAGCCATTTCCCGCGAGCGCTCATGCAGATCGTCCTGGCGCATCATCGACATCCAACCCACTTTATTCAGCCGGTTGAAGGCGAACCGGATCGGACGCTCTTCGAGGCGCTTCAGCAGTCCGCGTCGCAGAGCTCCCCAGATTAGGACCATCCGCAACCAGCCGGAGAGCCCGATCATCAGCAGCGGAAAGAAGAGAACCTCGACGAGAAACTCGTAAGGCGTCGGCGTCCAATAATTTAGGTTCGAGAAAATCCTGTCCGGTGTTTCCACATGGACGCCATACACGCAAAAGGCGAACAATCCGAGATACGCAACCCCCAGAAGGAAAGGGATTCTACGCCGAGCCTTTGGAAAAAAACGACCAAGAATTTCCTGGGTGATGAGCAGGCAGGTAATGTTTCGGTAAAGAGCGGGACGCGTTGGAGTTTCGCTCGCGGCAAGTTCGTCATCGGAGACGAATAGCTGATAGAGACGATTGGAAGCGATCCTGCCAGGAAGCCTTGGCCTGCTTGTTTGGGAGAATCGCAGTCTCCGCGTCTGAAACACCGACCACAAATACCAGCTGAACAACAGCAATAGGATGGGAAGCAGCGGAGAAACTCCGCTGGCCGGGTTGAGGCAGCGATAGCTGAAAAACAGGCCAATATGCGTCGGTGACGATCCTGAGCCGCCCGAACCACAAATCCACGCCCATGCCAGGGGAATGAGTAACATCGCCATGAATGCCATCAGGTGAAAAAGAAGATAGACGTCCGTGCTTCTCCAATAGAAGCTTGCTTCTGTTTTGTCGGATCTTAGGCTTTTTGAGGCAAACATTCGCGAAAAAACCAGCGCAACCAGCGCTCCCAATCTGCCGTATTTCGGGTATCCCGCTTCCTTGCCGATGGCATACGATCGCGTCCGGATAAAGGAATAGATCAGTGCGGCTAATGCTACCAGTATGGTGAAGGCTGCCATCGCCACGCTGGATGGTCGCGGACGCAAAATATGTAAAGCTGGAAAGATTGGATATGCCACCACAAAGGCCATGCAAAAGAGCATCACCGTACCGATGTGGATATAAAGAGCTCGCCGGCTCGGCTCATCGTTCTCATCAATGGCCAGATCTCGCGTGAACGGCGACCAGAAGCTGGCGAACCCGAGACAGGCGCCATGAAATACACACAGCCCAGAGATAAGGATGCATAGCGCCAGCCACAGGAGCGAAGGATTGACCGGAAATCGCTGACTTTTGCCCCCGATTTTTTGCGCGGTCTGAGGGAAGGATGGAAGGATCGATGCAGAATCACTGGCATACTGATTGACGATCGCCACCGGATAGTAGCCATCCCTGCCGATTATGGTGGCCCAAAGCGAAGCGTGCATCAGATTGCCTGGTTCGAAGACGTTCCGGTAATTCGCCAGGCGCGGCTGGTTGCGCCCGTCCCAAAAGATATAGCTGGCTGCGTTGTAGGTGCTTTCTGCATCCGCGCTGGCGAATGGGCGTTGGGGCGCGCCCCGCTCCTTTGAAGACGGAACTGGCGCAAGCAGGTTATAGGGCGTCAGCGTAAGGCCGCCCACGAACGGAACATTATCGGTTCCATGTTCAAGCATTAAATCTCCACCACCCATGGGGATAAGCCGTGCATCCGGGACAGCGCGGTGCAGGAACTGCGTCAGGAAGATCTGGTCGAGAATATCCGAGGAAAAAATGCAAATAAACTGCGCGCGGTATCGCTCGAGCTGCCGCGCGATTTCAGATAACTCGGCCTCCTGAGAGATCGGCGTATGCTGCAACGAGAAGTGTGGGACAGTATCTTCAGTACCGGACCCTCGCAGCGACAGCCGAAGATATGGACTTGGCGCCAGATTTGCCCCGCTGCCGGATTGCCCCTGCTCTTCCTGATGGGCATTTCGCAGGAGCGAGATTCCCCTCGGGAAACGGATCGTAACTGGGGCGCCGTAAGTTCCGCGCCAGTTCTGTCCAAAATCTCTTGCAGCGAAACCGTATGCGGTATCGTCCTCCACCAAAAATGCGACACGGCTTATGTCATGGCCTGAGCCCCTCACCAGCCTAAGAAACTCGTCCTCCACATAGCGGGAATTATTACTGAATGAGATGTAGTGAGTCTGGAAGTTCCGCCCATTTGCTTGAGTGAGTATGTAGCTCGTTTGAGGGATAGATGTTGCGCCCGCAATATCCACCCAAGTGAATTGCAAACCATTGGCGTTTTTTTGGTCAACCCACGCCCGCTCCAGCCCTGCACGAAGCGAAGCTGCCGATCCTGAATATATTGGGCCTATGATCGCTAAGCGGTGTTGGGGATCATCTTGAGGAGCCTTGGCTGTGGGGGGCTCGGCTTTGGGAGACTTTGCGATCGAAAGGTTGAAGCTTGCGCCGTCTTTTGCGCTCTGTATCTTTATCTCGTTCTCATACCGGAGTGCATTCTCAAGCTGGTATCCATCCATTCCCAGCACGGGTGTCTCGCCCACCAGAAACAGATAAATCACGCGGTTGTAGCTCGAAAAGCCTTGGTCGGCTCCGACATATTTTAGGATGATCAGCCCCGGCATGCGTTCTCGTTCTTGCTCCTGTGGGTTTCCCGTGGCATCCTCGCCTTTCTGTTCGGCAACCACGTTGTTCTTCCACGGAAGCCAGGAGTAACTCTCGAGATAATGGTTGTCCGCCGCAGCCTGCAGCAGTGCGTCAATTGTCCGATCAAACTCAAGGGCAGTGATCCCGCGCAGTGGATCTGGAACAGCCGCGATAATGGCTGTGATCTCCGGTTTCACTGCGCCCGAAACAGCATCAGGCAGGCCCCAGCGGTCCTCACCGCACGAAGTCTCGGCGGGAGTAGACGCAGTCTCGTTCAGATGGAATCGTTCGCTTTCAGTCTTCAGATTGAGCGAAGTCTCGGCGGCTGTTGCTTTCCCATCCTCATGGGCGCGGGATGCCGACCAGTAATTGCAGGATGCAATCCACGGTCCTTCGCCCATCGCCCCGCTGCTCGCAGCACTCGGTGTTTCAGTCTCTGTTTGCGACATCGGCGAAGACGACGCCGGGGGGGTCCGCGTTGCGAATGGTTGGATCAGAACACCGGCGAGAACAAACGCGCCAGCCGTTACACTTTGGCCCTTGTTCATGAGCATCCCCCTTCAGCAAACACGAGGGTCGTGGGACACATGATCTTTCGGGGGGAGAGAACTATTCCTGAAATAGGTTTCTAGGGGTGCATGGCGCCGAAACATTGTGGCCCCAGGCAGGAGCGCATCGTCTCAGGCCACCTCGTTAAATAGGTCGAGGCTCTCAGGAAGCGGTACCCAGTACACACCACGCCCCGTGAAACGTCGTTGGTCGAAGCTCAACACAAATAATGGTTGGCTCGGGGCCAGCACAAATGGCGGGTGAAACGAGTGCCGTTCACGCTGGCCAACAACTATAGCACAACCAGACCAATCGATCACGATTTTTCACCCTTTCACTTTGTCGCTCACAACGCCTGCGCTGGACGCGGTGGATTCTAACGCCGGTCACGAAGTTCGTGAAGCGTTAAAGTATTGAGTAAGTATGGGAAACGCCCACGAATTCCGCGCGAACGCTCTTCCTGTGGAGTATGTAAGTCGCATGAGCGTGGAATATACACGCCGTTTGGCACAACGTCGAAGGCGACACCAAAACGGAGGCGTCACGGAAACCTGTACCGCTTCCCTCGCTGGTGGTTGAAGAACTGAAGCAATGGCGATTGATCACACTCCACCGGTCGAACGAGGACTACATTTTTCCGTCCTTTGCAAAAAATGGAAAACAGCCAATGTCGCCAGATATGGCGTTCGGGCGACATATTCGGCTGACGCTCGCACGGGCTGGAGTCACAAAACGGATTGGCTTCCACAGGTTCCGCCATGGACTCGGCACGATGCTTAGGCAGAAAGGCGTCGATCTCAAAACAGGCTAAGAGCTATTACGCCACGCCAACGGTAAGATCACGCTGGAGATCTATCAGCAGGCTGTGGGTGCGGAAAAACGGGTGGCTCAGGACCTGGCTTTCAAGGGTCTTCTTGAAGGGAGTTCGCTTTCAGCACCCTAGAAGCGGGTGTGAAAGAAGTGGACATTGCCATAAACTCAGGTTTCTAATTGGTTTATGGCGGGGACGACGGGGCTCGAACCCGCGACCTCTGCC